>NZ_CAIWNQ010000003.1 GCF_903914075.1 Ruegeria sp. THAF57 | reverse complement strand
CACGTCCACCTCAACCGTCGGGTTGCCCCGACTGTCAAGAATTTCCCGGGCGTGGATGTCGATGATTGTGCTCATGAGGCCGATCCCTGTGGCTGCATTCAGTTGCACGCCTCATAGCATCACGGAGTCAAAAGTAAACCGGCACTGTTATCGCTAACACCACTATTTCCACAGGTTTAGGGCTAACAGCCAATTGTTTGGGCTAACGTGCGACGATCCGTCAGGCGGCAACGGCCAATTCTCGGGCCAAACGACGCTCACGGATAAAAGTATACATGCCGGACAGGATGATCAGTGAGGCCCCGGCAAGTGTCATAACGTCAGGACGTTCGCCGAACATCAGCATCCCCGCCGCAATCGAAAAGACAAGGCGCGTATAGCGGAACGGTGTCAACGCCGAGGCCTCTCCGATCCGCATTGCCGTCACAATGGCGTAATACGCCAAAACACCAAAGCCGATCGCGCCCAGATAGGGTCCAATCTGTCCGGACTGCAGCGGAGTGACAGGTTGCCCCGACAAGACCATAAGCGCCGCGCCCGCCACCGCGATCGCCACATAAGCCTGCAACGCCACAACGGACGACGCCACACGCGCATCAAGCTTGCGCGTAATTAAGTCGCGCGCAGCGATTGCGACTACGGTTGCCACAACGAAAAGCGATTCGGGCTGAAACCCTGCCAAACCTGGGCGAATAATCATCAGGACGCCGACAAAACCGATTCCGATCGCACTCCACCGCCGCCAACCGACATGTTCCCCCAGAAACAGCGCGGCCCCCATGGTTACCGCCAAAGGCATGGCCTGAAAGACCGCAGCAACGGTTGACAGCTCCACCAGCGACAAAGCCGTTACAAACGTCACCGCCCCGAATGCCTCGGCCCCTGCCCGTGCCATCGGCAACGGTTGCCACGCCAGCGGGTCAAATATGCGCTTTCGGGTCGCCAGCGACATACCTGTGAACAAAAACCCGCAGCTTACCCCCAGAACAATCATGATCTGACCGGTAGGAACACTGGTCGACAGGTGCTTGATGAACATATCCTCAAGCGCAAAGGCCGCCATCGACCCTATGATCAGCAAAATGCCGTGTACGTTGTTCATGCGCGTTTCCAAAGAAAGGGGCAGGTAAATGCCAAGCCCTCAGATCAGGAAAACCGTAACATCCTAGACGTCGCAAGCGATATTGCGACGTGTTTCATGAAATCGCGTGCGACTGCCGATCGCGTTTCGTGATGGGTCAGTCCTGTTCCAGCGGAACACCGTACAGTTCCAGCCGGTGCCCTTTCAGCTTGTATCCCAGCTTTGCCGCGATCTTCTCTTGCAGCGCTTCGATGTCGGGGTCTACGAATTCGATGACTTTGCCCGACTGCATGTCGATGAGGTGGTCATGATGATCCCGCTCGGCGTCCTCATAGCGCGCGCGGCCGTCGCCAAACTCCAGACGTTCCAGAATTCCCGCCTCCTCGAACAGTTTCACGGTGCGGTAAACGGTGGCTATCGAGATCCCCGAATCCACCTCTGACGCGCGTGCATACAGCTGTTCGACATCCGGGTGATCTTCGCTTTGCTGCAACACATGCGCTATGGTGCGGCGCTGACCTGTCATGCGCAGGCCCTTGGCCTCACAACGGGCGATGATCGTATCGGACATGAGTGACCCTCGGGGCTTATTCGGTTCTCTGTCTTAATACGTCTGCGCGGCTGGCGCCACAGGGGATTTGCATTCTATGCGGCGCGCCGAAGATCAGCCCATATTGGCAAATGATCCGAAGCAATATGCGCTGGCCGAGCGTCATGGACACCATGCAGGATGGCCTCTAACCCGTCGCCCAGCGCAATCCTATCCAACGCGCCCAGCGGCTGCGCGGCGGGAAAGCTGGGAACGGGCGGCAGAAACCGCATGTCCGGCGCCAGATGATCCAACACCGGCTGCCGCGACCATTCGTTGAAATCGCCTGCCCAGACCGTCGGCATCTGATCGAGATCATTATCGAACCGCCGCAGATGCGTGATCTGTTGACGTCTGGACGCGGGCAACAGGCCAAGATGCATTCCCATAACCCGCAGTGGGCCGATCTGCGTATCAAACTCGACCCGTACCGCGCCCCTAGGCTCTAGCCCCGGCAGGTCGTGGTGACCTTTCTCCCGTTCCTGAATTGTATCGCCACGCCAGATGACAGCGTTGCCGTGCCAGCCCAAACTGCCCGCACCGCCCAGATCTACGATCTTCCAACCCGCTTCATCCAACATGAAATGAGGCAGAGCCGCCGGTCGTGGAGGCAGGCGTTTGTCAGCCTCTTGCAAAACCACGATATCGGCTTCCATGCTTTCGATCACCTGCAGGATGCGCTGAGGCTGGCGACGAAAGTCAAGCCCGACGCATTTCTGGATATTGTAACTCGCAATGCGCAGGGTTGAATGAGTTTGCATTTGGACCTGATCAAACATTTGAACCAAGAGTGCCACGATGACTGTCAGGTGCAACCCCCCGACGCCCGAATGATGCGCTGATACAGGATTTTGAAGGCGGCCTCGTTCAACAGCCCAAGATTTCCGCGCTTCACGGCCGGACATGGACCGACGTACATGTTCCACTTGATCCCCAGCCAACGTTCCCTCTATCCCGACAACAGGCCAGTGCTGCTTGCCGACTTCCGAGGACGTTCATGACTTCCAACTCAGTTCACACGGACAATACCACTCGCGCCAGCGTCATCCTTGTCATTGGCGGAATGATGTGGGGGCTGTATTGGATTCCGGTCCGGTTCTTCTATGACCTTGGCTTGACAGGCCCGTGGCCGGGTATCGCGATGTATGGCTCGGCCCTGCTTGTTCTGATCCCTATGGTTTGGCGCGAGCGTCTGGCGCTGGCCTTACAATGGCGAAATCTCGCCCTTAGCGGGATGTTCACCGGGGCAGCGTTCAGCCTGTATTCCCTGAGCCTTGTCTACACGGACGTCGTCCGCTCGATCCTTCTGTTCTATCTGACGCCAATCTGGGGGACGATACTTGGGATGGCTTTCCTGGGCGAGCGCCTAAGCTGGGGTCGCTTTGCCGGGCTGGTCTGCGGGATCGCAGGGTTGTTCGTCGTGTTGGGCGGCGAAGGCTTTGTGCCATGGCCTCAAAACGCAGGCGACTGGCTGGCGCTGGCGTCGGGCATCTGTTGGGCGCTAGGGACCCTTGGGCTGTATCGGGCCAGCAATATTTCCGTTTCCGGGCAGGTGTTTGCCTTTGTGTTGGGCGCACTGATCCTGTCTTTTCTCAGCCTCGCCCTTATTCGCGGCCCTGTTCTGCCCGCCCTCGCCCAAGGCGACTATCTTTGGATACTTCAACTTGCCCTTCTGTCCGCCCTATACACGCTGCCCATGGTCTATATGACGATCTGGCCCGCGACCAAGCTGTCCCCCGCGCGGGTTGGCATCCTGTTGATGAGCGAGGTTGTCGTCGGTATCGCCTCGGCCGCTGCGTTTTCGGGCGAACCCTTTGGTCTGCGCGAACTGTTGGGTGCCGTTCTGATTGTCGGCGCAGCAGTCTTGGAAATCGTGCGCAAATAATCACGAACGCTTATGTCCCGCAGAATGTCGCATGCACCACTTCGCTCTGTTCCGGAGGACGTTTGAGGTCGGCCTCATCGGGTTGTTCCTTAAACGGCTGCGCCAGAACCCGGTTCAAGCGATGGAACGGGCCATAGTCACCCTGCACAGCCGCCTCAATCATTTGTTCAACCCGATGGTTGCGCGGGATAAAGGCGGGGTTCGCCGCGACCATGACCGGGAATGGATCGTCTTCCCGCTGTAACCGAGCCTTCCAACCCTCAGCCCATGCGTCAAACGCAGCCGGGTCCATGAATTGATCGCGGGCTGTATCGCTGCCCAGCGCGCGGAACGTATTGGTGAAGTCGGCCTGATTTTGCGCCATGCGCACCAATAGATCAGTAATCAACCCCTCATCCCCCTCTTCCGAGGTCGACAGTCCCAATTTGGACCGAAAGCGTGCTTGCCAGTTCTCTTGCAACAAATCCGGCATGGCATGAACAATCTCGGTCGCTTCTTCCACCGCCGCCTGCTTGTCCTCGACCTGTTGGATCAGGGCGGTCGCAAGCTGCGCGGCATTCCAAACGGCAATCTCAGGCTGGTTGGAATAGGCGTAGCGGCCCATACGGTCGATCGAGCTGTAGACCGTATTCGGATGATAGGTGTCCATAAAGGCGCAGGGTCCATAATCTATGGTCTCGCCCGCGATCGAGCTATTGTCGGTGTTCATAACGCCGTGAATGAAGCCCACGCTCATCCATGCGGCGATCAGTTCGGATTGTTTCTGGACCACGGCGCGCAACAGACCCATTGGCCCTTTGGCCTGAGGGTAGTGCCGTTGAATAGCGTAGTCCGTCAGTTGGCGCAGGCTGTCAAACTGGCCACGCGACGCAAAGACCTGAAACGTCCCCACGCGCAGATGACTTTGCGCAACTCGCGTCAGCACAGCGCCGGGCATAGGCCCTTCGCGCAGGACGACCTCTCCGGTTTCAACCGCAGCCAGCGCCCGTGTCGTTGGAATGCCCAGCGCGTGCATCGCCTCGGACACAACGTATTCCCGCAGGACCGGACCCAGCCAGGCCCGTCCGTCGCCCTGTCGGGAAAACGGTGTTGGACCCGAGCCTTTGAGCTGAATGTCCCGGCGCACCCCGTCGTTCCCAACGGTTTCACCCAACAGAACGGCGCGACCATCGCCAAGTTGCGGGTTGTAGTTGCCGAACTGGTGCCCGGAATAAAGCTGCGCAATCGGCTCGGACCCTTCGGGCAGCGTATTCCCGGCAAAGGCCTCGGCCATTTCCTGCACATCGCCCGGAGTGACGCGCAAAACACGCGCAAGGTCTTCGTTGAACGCGATCAGTTGCGGTGCACGCACGGGAATCGGAGCCTGCCGAGCATAAAAGCTGTTGGGAAGCCGGGCATAGGTGTTGTCGAATGGGATCATCAGGGTCATGCGGCAAACATATTCCTGATCCGGCCGAATACCATAGCGGATCACGCAAACCCGTGCATAATCATTCGCAACCACGAGGCACCAATGACTGCACAAGACATCATCGACCAGCTGAAACTGAAACAACACCCCGAAGGCGGCTGGTTTCGCGAAACCTGGCGCGCGGAAAACGAAGGCCGCGCCACGGGCACCTGCATCTATTTCCTATTGGCAGAGGGTGAGCGCAGCCACTGGCACCGCGTCGACGCGACCGAGATTTGGCTATTCCACGCTGGTGCGCCGCTTATCCTGTCCATCAGCGATACAGATACCGGGCCTGCCGTGGATCACGTGCTGACCCCAGACCTTTCCAAAGGCGCGCCCCAACTGCTTGTGCCAAAAGGCCATTGGCAAGCCGCCCGGTCCACTGGAGCTTACACCTTGGTCAGTTGCACCGTGTCACCGGGGTTTGAGTTTGACGGCTTTGAACTGGCTGATCCCGGCTTTGACATTCCCCGAGGTTGAAGAATGGACCACCGCGCCCTCATAGCCTCGATACCGCCAGAGGAAAAAGACCGCCTGCAAGAGCGTTCGAACATCGCAGGATTGCTGCACCTTTCCCTATATGTCCTGCTGCTTTTGGTAACGAGTTTAGGCATTGCCTTACGGGTCCCGCTCTGGCCACTTCTGCTGCTGCCTCAGGGTCTGCTTCTGGTGTTTCTGTTTACACTCAGCCACGAGTGCACGCATAAAACGCCCTTTCGCACCGGCTGGCTGAACGACGCGGTTGGTCACCTTGTTTCGTTGCCTATTGCCCTGCCCTTCACGTGGTTTCGGTACTTTCATCTGGCCCACCACAAATGGACCAATGACCCGGACAAAGACCCGGAACTGGGCGGCAAACCCAGACCGGAGCGCTGGCCTGACCTTATGATCTACCTCAGTGGCTGGCCGTACTGGAAAGGCATGGCGCGCGTTCTCTTTCACAATGCGATCGGAAAGATCGACGCGCCTTACCTGCCCCAGCGACAACATCGCACAATGCGGATTGAGGCAGTATTGCTGCTTGGCCTCTATGCGCTTGCGGGTATCAGCATGTTTTTCACACCGATCCTGTTCTGGCTGTGGCTGCTTCCGGTTCTAATCGGCCAACCATTTCTGCGCTTGTACCTATTGGCAGAACACGGTCTCTGCCCGCCGGTCGCCAATATGCTTGAGAATTCACGTACCACCTTCACCAACCGCATGATCCGGTTTTTGGCGTGGAACATGCCCTTTCATGCGGAACATCATGCGTTTCCGAATGTACCTTTCCACAAATTACCGTCCCTGCACCGCTGGACTAAAGTCCACCTGCAATCCACCTCGGACGGGTATGCTGAGTTTACGGCAGACTACGTGCACGCGCTGGAGCGCTGATCATACCACCGCCAACCAAGGCCCTGACCCCGGTCGTTCCCGGGCACGAGGTCGGCAACCCCTTGGCCACGCGGACGGCGAGATAGGCGAAGGCCTGCGCTTCCAGCATGTCTCCGTCTAGACCCACGGCTTCGACCGGTTCGACCGCGCAGTCGAGGCCCGCGCGCAGCATTTCCATCAAGACCGGATTGCGGCGGCCTCCGCCCGTGACCAGCGCGCGCGCGGGGGGCTTGGGGCAATGCTCCATCCCCTGCATCACGCCTGCGGCACACATGCCCGTCAAGGTTGCCACGGCATCGGAGTCGGACAGTTCCTGCACCAACCCGATCATTTCCGCGAAATCGTTCCGGTCCAGCGATTTGGGCGGCACCTTGTTAAAGAACGGCTCGGCCAGAAACAATTCAAGCGCACCCATCTCGACCGTTCCGCCGCGCGCAACTGCGCCATCCCGGTCCATCGGCAAACCAAGCCGTGTTTGCATCAGGTCATCGACCGGCGCATTGGCCGGGCCGGTATCAAAGGCCAGCAGCGCGCCAGGGGCTTCGGGGCCGTCAAAACCGGGGTCCACGTAAGTCAGGTTCCCTACCCCGCCGAGGTTCAGAAAACACAGAGGTTCCTTGGCCCCAATCCATTTGGCACAGGCAAAGTGAAAGAACGGCGCAAGCGGCGCGCCTTCACCTCCCATTGCGACATCGTCGCTGCGGAAATCCCACACGACGGGAACGCCCAACGCCTGAGTCAAACCGTCGCCGTCGCCCACCTGCAAGGTTCCCCGCCCACCCGGTTCATGTGCAAGCGTTTGGCCATGAAAGCCGATCAGGTCGATCTCATCGAATTCAGAAAGTGCTTCGGCATGGGCGATGGTCACCAGTTCAGCGGCGGCATCGACTTCGGGACCATGCCAATGGCCCAAGGCAGACCTGAGTGTGGCACGTTCTTCGTCGGAATATGCGCGATAGCCACTGGGACCGAACCCCATGATACGCACCCCGTCGGTTTCGACCACGGCTGCGTCCACGCCATCCAAAGACGTGCCCGACATTGCGCCCAGTGCTTTGACCGTATCCATTTTGCCAATTACCCGGCCCATGCCTTACCTGCCCATGCCTTACCTCTTGCGTCCTTCGCGCCCGTTGGATCAGCGCGTTGGCCACAACCTGCACGGTAACGTAAACACAACGCAAGCCACATCAGGCGCACCGCGCGCTTTTCCTGCAAAAGGTGCCTTTTCCTTGCCACCCCCACCGCCTATACACTGCCCCGCAACACAAACCCAAAGGGCACGGATATGACCTACCACCCCAAATCGGATTTCATCGCCACGATGATCGAGCGCGGCTTTCTTGCCGACTGCACCGATTATCAAGGCCTTGACGACGCGCTGATCAGTGGGGTGCAAACAGCCTATATCGGTTATGACGCCACCGCGCAGTCGCTGCATGTCGGTCACCTGATGAACATCATGGTTCTGCGCTGGCTGCAAAAGACCGGGCACAAGCCGATCACCCTGATGGGCGGCGGTACGACTAAAGTGGGTGACCCCTCGTTCCGGTCGGACGAACGCCCACTGCTGGGCCCCAAACAGATCGACGCCAACATCGCAGGGATGCAGAAGGTTTTCGCCAAGTACCTGTCCTATGACGACAGCGACACCGGCGCGCTGATGCTGAACAATGCGGAATGGCTGGACAGCCTGAACTACCTCGATTTCCTGCGCGATATCGGGCGGCATTTCTCGGTCAACCGGATGCTGTCCTTTGAATCCGTAAAATCCCGTCTGGACCGCGAACAATCGCTGTCGTTCCTCGAATTCAACTACATGATCCTGCAGGCCTATGACTTCCTTGAGCTGAACCGTCGCTATGGCTGTGTTCTGCAGATGGGTGGCAGCGACCAGTGGGGCAATATAGTCAACGGCATCGACCTAACGCGCCGGGTTCTGGATCAGGAAATCTATGGCCTGACCACACCCCTGCTGACCACCAGTGATGGCCGCAAGATGGGCAAATCACAGGGCGGAGCGATCTGGCTGAACGGCGACATGCTAAGCGCCTATGAGTTCTGGCAGTTCTGGCGCAACACCACCGACGCCGACGTAGGCCGCTTTCTGAAGATCTTCACCGAGCTGCCCGTGGACGAGTGTGACCGTCTGGCCGCGCTGCAAGGGTCCGAGATCAACGAGGCTAAAATCCGCCTCGCCAACGAGGTCACCACCCTGCTGCACGGGGCCGAGGCCGCCGCGACCGCGGAAGCCACAGCGCGCGAAGTGTTCGAGAAAGGCGGCGTGGGCGACGATCTTCCGACCCTGACCATAGGTGCGGATGAATTGCCTGCCTCGATCGTGCAGTTGATCGTCAAGTCCGGCCTCGCCAAATCCGGCAAGGAAGCCAAGCGCCTGATCGCGGAAAACGGAGCCAAACTGGACGATGCACCGCTGACAGATGCGGGGTTGATGATCGACGCAGGCGCGCTGTCATCGCCGATCAAGCTGAGCGCAGGGAAAAAACGGCACGCGCTGGTTCAACTGGGCTGAACGTTCGATTTAACTGATAGGCAACACAAGAAAACGGCCACCCACTGGGTGGCCGTAATTTTCGTAAAGCTACGTTGTAGTTGGTGAAGCCAGGTTAGCGCTTGCCGCCTTTGCCGCCGCCGTGTCCTCCATGGCCGCCCTTGCCGCCTTTACCGTCGCCGTGACCGCCTTTTCCGCCGCCATGGCCACCTTTGCCACCGCCTTTGCCTTTACCGTCGCCATTGCTACCGCCGTTTCCGTGACCGCCGCCACCATTGCCTGAGCCTCCGCCCTGACCATTGTTGCCGCCGCCATTCCCGGTGCCCGGACCTGACCCGCCATTATTGCCGCCGCCATTGCCCGGGTTTCCGTTATTGCCGTTCCCGTTTCCGGGGCCGCCGTTGTTTCCGCCGTTGCCGCCACCGTTGTTTCCACCGTTGCCGCCGCCGTTGTTTCCACCGTTGCCGCCGCCGTTGTTTCCACCGTTGCCGCCGCCGTTTCCAGGGTCGTCGTTACCACCACCGTTTCCAGGGTCGTCGTTGCCGCCGCCGTTTCCGGGGTCATCGTTGCCGCCGCCGTTACCGGGGTCATCGTTGCCACCGCCGTTACCGGGGTCATCGTTGCCACCGCCGTTACCGGGGTCATCGTTGCCGCCGCCGTTACCGGGGTCATCGTTACCGCCGCCGTTGTTTCCGCCGTCGCCGCCATTATTTCCACCCGGCCCAGATCCCGCTTGGCTCACTTGATCGTCGTTCGGGTTTTCGCCTGAATTTGAAAATGCCCCAATCGACGCCGTTGTGAAATCTGTCAACAATGTGGCCAAAGCGGGGCACTGCTCGCCGGTAACCGCCAATGTCGTTTCAAAATCAGACCGTCGCTGTAGACGCTCAATAAAGCTTGGCGTCACTTGCGTACAATCACACAGGGCCTGATAGTCACCCGCATTGGCCGCGATCCGCGCCGTTCTTGCATTGCAAACTTCTGTCGAAGCCTGCGCAGTTGTTGCCATCAACACCCCGACGAACGGGGATACCACCAAGGCTGAAACGCTTGATTTCAGTCTTATCCGCATCATTAATCTCCTTGCGCCCTAAAAACCCAAGTACTCCAGGCTTTTCGATTACAAAGTGGAAGCCGCAGATGAAGCGCGGTTAAACGCATACTGAAAATGCGTTAACATGAGGCTCGCCACCACTCATTACACCCAACCAGAACACCAGTTGTGACGGTTATTGCGCATGGATATACAATATGTACCCGCGCCACCAATCAAATGTGGTCACAATATGTCGAAACTAAGGAGAGGTTACGGAAATGCAACTACCCTCAACCGCCGCCATAATCACAGGCGGCGCATCCGGGCTTGGCGAGGCAACCGCTCGGTACTTTGCCGAAAACGGAGCACAGGTCACTATTCTGGATCGCGACGGCCAACGCGGAAATGAGGTTGCGACTGAGATCGGTGGGCACTTTGTCGAGACGGATGTGACAGATGAGGCATCGGTCACCGCTGCTATTGATTATGCTGTAGACAGGATGGGTCGGATCACCGCTGTGGTGAACTGTGCTGGCATCGCCGTGGGCATCAAGACGGTTGGGAAAGAAGGCCCTCATCCACTGGACCCATTCCAACGCACGATCGACATCAATCTGGTGGGAACGTTCAATGTTTCGCGCCTGGCAGCCGAACAGATGGCAAAGAACGCGCCCGAGTCGGACGGCGCACGGGGTGTGATCATCAACACGGCGTCGATTGCAGCGTTTGATGGTCAGAAAGGCCAAACCGCCTATGCCGCATCCAAAGGTGGGATCGTGGGTATGACATTGCCGATGGCCCGTGACTTGGCCTCATCCGGTATCCGCGTGATGGCCATTGCACCCGGAATATTCATGACGCCGATGCTCGCTGGCCTGCCGGAAGAGGTACAACAGCAACTGGCGGCGGATGTCCCAAGCCCTGCGCGCCTTGGCGATCCGCGTGAATTCGGGCGGTTGGCCGGGTTCATCGTCGAAATGGGCTATTTGAACGGAGAGGTCATCCGTATCGACGGCGCCCTTCGAATGAGGTGACCGTCAGGCTCCTTCAGCCTTTTCTTCCAGCATCAGCCATTCTTCTTCGGCTGCTGCCAGCTTTTCTTGCCGTTCAACCAGCGCCTCGGTTGCTTTCTGAAATTTGACCGGCTCGCGAGTGAACAGGTCGGGATCGGACATGAGCTCTTCGAGCTTACCGATCTCGGCCTCAAGCCGTTCCAATTCAGCAGGCAGCTTTTCCAGACGGTGTTTTTCGGAAAACGACAGGCCCGATTTGGGCTGACTTTCCTGCTTTACCTTAGGTTTTGAAGGCTTTGTTTTCTCAGTCTTCTTTTCGAAAACGTCACCGCGCTGCGCAATATAGTCGGACCACCCGCCCGCATAGACTGTGGCGCGGCCATTGCCCTCCATCGCGATGGTGGTCGTGGCGACACGGTCCAGAAAATCGCGGTCGTGACTGACCAGCAGAACGGTCCCGTCGTAATCGTCCAGCAGTTCCTGCAGCAAATCCAGCGTTTCCACATCCAGATCGTTGGTCGGTTCGTCCAGCACCAGCAGGTTCGAGGACTTAGCCATCAGCTTGGCCAACAAAAGCCGCGCTTTTTCTCCACCTGACAAGGACTTGACGGCGGCCCTTGCCTGCCGTTCGTCGAATAGGAATTCCTTGAGATAGCCGACAACATGCTTGGGCTGACCGCCCACCATCACCTGATCGGCCTTACCGGAAACGCGCATCTCGGGGTCGCCGGTCAGGCTGTCCCACAGGGTCATTTCCGGGTCCAACTGCGCGCGGGTCTGATCGAAGACGGCAATCTCAAGGTTGGTTCCAAGCGACACAGAGCCTTCGTCCGGTTGCTCCTGACCCAGCAGCATTTTCAGCAGGGTCGTCTTTCCCACACCGTTGGGGCCGACAAAGGCCACCCTGTCCCCGCGTTGCACCAACAGATCAAAATTCCGAACGATCTGCTGCGCCCCAAAAGATTTGGCCAGCCCTTTGGCCTCAATCACTTTTCTGCCAGACTTGGGCCCGGCTTCCAGCGTCATCGCGGCCGAACCCTGACGCTTGATCTGTGCTGCTTTTTCTGCCCGCAGCGCCTGCAACGCGCGTACCCGGCCCTGATTGCGTTTACGCCGCGCACTGATGCCTTCGACAGCCCATTTCGCCTCGGATTTGATCAGACGGTTCAGTTTGTGACGCTGCTGATCTTCTTCTTCCCAGACTTTGTCGCGCCACGCCTCGAATGCTTCAAAGCCCTGTTCTTGCCGCCGAACAACCCCACGGTCGATCCAGAGGGTCGCGCTGGTCAACGCACGCAGAAATGCACGGTCGTGCGAGATCAGGACATAAGCCGCGCGGGTCGACCCCAACTCGCGTTCCAGCCACGCAATCGCTTCAATATCTAAATGGTTGGTCGGCTCATCCAGCAGCATCAGGTCGGGCGCTTCGGCCATTAGCTTGGCCAGCGCCGCACGGCGGCGTTCGCCGCCCGAGGCTGTCTCAACAGCGCGCGACGGATCAAATTTCAAACCTTCACCCGCGCGTTCGACCTTATATAGCTCTCCGGGCTCCAACCCGCTGGAGGCATAATCGCCAAGCGTGGCAAACCCATCCATCCCCGGGTCCTGCTCCATATAACCCACAGATTTTCCAGGGGGGATAACGATGTCGCCTTGATCAGCCTCAACCAGCCCGGCCATCACTTTCATCAGTGTAGACTTACCGGACCCGTTCCGCCCGACCAGCGCAACGCGGTCGCCCGGCTGAACCACCAGATCCAACCCCGAAAACACCGGGTCGCCCCCAAAGGTCAGGGAAATACCGGCCATCTGCAACAAAGGAATTCTCGCCATGCCCGCCAGCTAAACCGGCAGGGCCAAGGCGTCAACGTCGATTACCCGACAACCGTGCGCAACAGACGCTTTCGGGCCGGGGGAATCGCGCCGATTTCAAGTCCCGTAAAGACATGGAGCGTGTTCATGTGGCGATCGACAACCGCGTGATCGCTGACCCACCCTCCCATCATTAGATAAGTGCGCAGCAACGGCGGCATCCGAAGCATTGCCTTCTTGGCATCGGGCCTGCGTCGCAGCCGTGCGGCAAAGCGGAATACATCGGGCGCCTTCACGCGCGGCAACCAGCGCTTTGGGGCCAGATGGCGATGTTTCAACATGGCAAACGCGTCCAGATACTCGGACGTTTCTGTCCCGGCAAATGATGAGCAGCCGAACAGCATTTCCACATTATTCTCGTCCACATAGGCGGTCATTGCCCCCCATGCGACGCGCAGGATGTCAGGGTCAGTCCAGTCAGGATGAACGCAGAATCGCCCCATCTCGACCATACGGCCGGTGAACCCTTCAAGCGCCGAGAGGTCGTAGAACTGAGCGGAATAGCTGCGCCCGACCTCGGACCCCTGATCCATCGTTAGCATCCGAAAGCAGCAAACCAATTGCCCGCCGGCGCGCGTATCTTCGACCAGAATATGTGCGCAGAGGGGATCGAAACCGTCCTGATCCACCTGTTCCGTTCCAAAGGCCAGCGTCCGCAGTCCCTGCGCCGCCGCAATATCCTGCGGCGTTCGCGCCAGACGCGCGCGATAGCGGCCCTTGCCGAGCAATAGTGCCATGGTCGCACCTCCGCGGTTGCAGACCCGTTTCTTCCTGCTGCGTGACTATCACACTATGTGTGACCGTCGTGTGACTGCGACAAGAACTGGCTACAAATTAATTGGTCGCGCCGGGAATGTTCGCAGGGTTGAAGTTGCCAATGTTGCCAAGCAGTTGACGCAGGAAGCCCCGGCCCTCGATACTGGAATCGGTCACGCGGCGATCCAACTGAACGACAACTCCGTCCTCAAGCCCGAAGCGTTCGATATTGCGCACGACCCCACGTTGATCAAAGCTGATCGCGACCAGTTGACGTTCGACGACTTCGGGGCGTTTAGGGCCGTAATGTCGGACTTTGGAGCGCACATAGTAATAACCGGAGTCCCGCACCACGCCGGACGACGTTGGCGCGCCGACGGCTTCGATCACGCTGTCGCGGGTGTCGACGCCGACTTTGATCTCTGCCAGCTCTTCTGGTGTGGGGACATACCCGTGATTCTCGAAAACAGGCGTACACGCACCGGCGACAACCAGACACGCCCCAAATACAAGCGCTTTGGACGCCGGTTTCAACCTGTTCACAACCTTCAACATTCACACCCTCTTGCCTTGGCCCCTTGCGGACCCTATCCGATTACATCAAACCGCAGCCCCGGTTCAACACAGGAAAGGGTCACGAATGAGCAACCAGACTTCTCTGCGGGTCGCAGACCTGCCCCAGAACACGCCAACCACCTTTGATCTGCGCCCAGATGCCAGATGGCTGGACGTGATCAAAGAGGATCTTGGCCTGCTCGGATTGCGCAAACTCAGCTTCGTTGGCGAACTGCGCGCGCACGGCAAACGGGACTGGGCTTTGACTGGGAAATTGGGGGCAACGGTCATTCAGCCTTGCGTCGTGACATTGGAACCGGTCACGACCAGGATCGACACGGCGGTATCCCGCATGTTCCTGGCAGAATGGTCAGACCCTGACGAAGAAGAGTTCGAGATTCCCGAAGGCGACGACTCGGAACCTTTGGGGGCCGAGATTGACCCGGCGCAGGTCATGATCGAGGCGCTGTCGCTGGCGCTGCCGCAATACCCGCGCAAGGACGGTGCAGAACTGGAACAGGCCGACTATACTGAACCGGGCAAACAGGCGATGACAGATGAAGACGTCAAACCCTTTGCCGGGCTTGCCAGTTTGCGCGATGCGATGAAAAAAGACGAGTGACACCGCGCAGATTTCCTGTCATAGCACGCCCTCAGAAAAATCGCTTGAACATGTCGAGAATCGCAGTATTTTCGCGCGCTCATCGGAATTTGGGTTGGACATTGCGGGGCTCGTCCCCTAAACGCGCGTCAAACCACGAGAAAAACGAAGAATGAAACCCGGCCCACAGCGAATCTGTTGGCCCTTAGTAGACAAAGGTTGAGACCATGGCTGTCCAACAGAACAAAGTTTCCAAGTCGCGCCGCAACAACCGCCGCGCACATGACGCTCTGGTTGCTGCAAACCCGAACGAATGCCCCAACTGTGGTGAGCTGAAGCGCCCGCACCACGTCTGTGCGTCCTGCGGCCACTATGATGACCGTGAAGTCGTCGCTCAGGCCGACGAAATCGACCTGGACGAAGACGCGGCCTAAGCCTTTCTTAGTGCAGGCCAAGGCATGACAGATAAGCCCAAGCACGCCGGACGGATTACCATTTCGGTTGACGCAATGGGCGGAGATTCGGGGCCTGCCACGGTTGTGGCAGGCATCGCGCAATCAGCGAATAAGAACCCCGACATTGCCTTCGTTCTGCACGGGCCCGAAGCCCTGCTGCGCAAACTTGTCGCCAAACGACGTGTCCTGAATGGGCGCGTCGTTTTTCGTGATTGCCCCGATGTGGTCACGATGGAAGACAAGCCTAGTCAGGTTGTTCGCAACGGCAAGCAGACCTCGATGTGGTCGACGCTGGAATCAGTCCGTCAGGGCGAGGCGCATGGCGCCGTGTCCTGCGGCAATACCGGCGCGCTTATGGCCCTATCCATGATGCGGCTTCGCAAACTGCCGGGCGTGAACCGTCCGGCAATTGCGATTCTGTGGCCTTCTCGCAACCCGCAGGGCTTTAACGTGATGCTGGATGTCGGCGCAGATGTTCGCGCCGACGCCAAGGACCTGCTGCAATACGCGCTGATGGGCGCGTCCTATGCCCGCAACGGCATGGCGCTGGAAAGACCCCGCATCGGATTGCTCAACGTCGGAACGGAAGAGCACAAAGGCCGCGCCGAATTGAAAGAAGCGCATTCGATGATCGCGGACTTCGCGGATCAGGCCAGCTTTGACTTTGTGGGCTTTGTCGAAGGCAGTGACATTCCCGGAGATAAGGCGGATGTCGTTGTAACCGATGGGTTTACCGGCAACGTCGCTATCAAAACCGGAGAAGGCACCGCCAGCCTGATCGGTGACTTGTTGCGCGAGGCGTTCAAGTACTCTCCTTTGTCCCGCCTGGCCTCTGTGCTTGCGATCACCTCGCTGAATCGCCTCAAAAAGCGTATCGACCCGCGCCGTGTGAATGGCGGAGTTTTTCTGGGTCTGAACGGGACAGTGGTCAAGTCACATGGCGGCGCTGACGCGACAGGGGTATCAGCGGCGGTAAAACTGGCCTTCACCTTAGCCCAATCGGGCTTTGCTGAAAAATTGGCGGCACGGGTTGCATCCACAGCCGAGCTTGCACAAGATGCCGCGCACGCACCGCCGAAAGCGGGCGAATAACAAAAAAGGCAGTACCTCAGGATGGCAGGCCGTTCAGTTGTAGTTGGTGTCGGACACTATTTGCCAGAGCGCATTGTTCCGAATTCCGAGTTTGAAAAGACGCTCGATACGACGGATGAGTGGATCAGAACCCGCTCGGGTATCGAACGGCGCCACTTTGCCGCAGACGATGAAACAACGTCGGATATGGCAACCAAGGCCGCCGAAGCCGCACTGGCAGATGCTGGCCTGACGGCTGACGACATTGATGCCATCGTTCTGGCAACTTCCACGTCGGATCTGACCTTTCCTTCTGCGGCCACCATGGTGCAGTCCCGGCTGGGCATGACCAAGGGGTTCGCCTTTGACGTTCAGGCCGTGTGCGCCGGGTTTGTCTATGCCCTGACCAACGCCAATGCCCTGATTCTGTCGGAACAGGCCAAACGCGTGCTGGTCATCGGGGCCGAGACATTTTCGCGCATCATGGACTGGACTGACCGGTCGACCTGCGTGTTGTTTGGCGACGGTGCCGGCGCGCTGATCCTAGAGCGTCAGGAAGGCAACGGAACCTCGGACGACCGAGGCATCCTGGCCACCGATCTGAACTCGGACGGGCGCTACAAGGACCTGCTTTATGTCGATGGCGGTGTTTCCACGCAAACCACCGGCTTTCTGCGGATGAAGGGTAACCAACTGTTCCGCCAAGCTGTTGAGCGTTTGACGTCAACTGCAGAAAATTGCTTGGAAAAAGCCGGTTTAGGTCATGAGGATGTGGACTGGATCGTCCCTCATCAGGCGAATATCCGCATCATTCAGGGCACCGCCAAGAAGCTGGGCGTTCCGATGGATCATGTCGTTGTCACGCTTCAGGACCACGGCAATACTTCGGCCGCTTCGATTCCGCTTGCGATGTCAGTGGCAAAGCAACGCGGTCAGTTCAAACCGGGCGATCTGCTTGTGACCGAGGCAATCGGCGGTGGATTGGCATGGGGTTCAGTCATCCTGCGGTGGTAACAGGCACAAAACGGCTTACACACACGACTGCAATTCATTGATATTGACAGTGAATTTGCCCTGACCCTATGCTTTACCATCAATAGGGGAATAGGCATGGGCGACAAAACACTGACCCGAATGGATCTGAGCGAGGCCGTCTTTCGAGAAGTTGGCCTTTCACGCAACGAAAGTGCGCAACTGGTTGAAAGCGTTCTAAACCATATGTCCGACGCGCTTGTACGTGGTGAGCAGGTCAAGATTTCGTCGTTCGGCACGTTCAGTGTGCGCGACAAAACTGCCCGTATCGGCCGCAACCCCAAAACCGGTGAAGAAGTTCCAATTCAGCCGCGCCGCGTGCTGACCTTCCGCCCGTCGCACCTGATGAAGGATCGCGTCGCCGCAGGAAACCGTAAATAAGATCAGGACAGCAGGGTCATGAGCAAGTCCCCAGACGCCTTTCGCACAATCAGTGAAGTTGCGGATTGGCTGGGCGTGCAAGCTCATGTGTTGCGATTCTGGGAAAGTCGTTTCAGCCAGGTAAAACCGGTAAAGCGCGCAGGTGGGCGTCGGTACTATCGTCCGAATGACATGCGGCTGCTTGGTGGCATCAAGAAACTGCTGCATGAGGATGGCATTACCATCAAAGGCGTTCAGCGCATCCTTCGGGAACAAGGTATAGCGCATGTCGCTTCGCTGTCGCAGAGTCTGGACGAAACGGCACAACCCGATCCGATCGCTGACAATAACGTTGTTGTTCCCTTTGCAACCAAGCCAGCCCCTGCCCAAGAGCAGATTACGCTGGATCTCGAGGCGGCCAAGCCACCTGAACCTGCGCAACCGGAACCGGCTCCGGTCGTCGAAACACCACAAAATGACGCCCCTCAGCACTCCGAACCAGAATATCTGGATGAAGCACCGCTGATGGGGGGCATTGCGACTCAGGCGTGGAACAGAACGGATTTCGACGACAGTCTGTTGCGCCAAATCGCACCTGTCGCCAAAGAGCTGCGGGCCGTGCTGGATCGAATTGAAAACCGATCGGCGGGATAAGAAAAAAGGCGATGATTTCCTCTTGCCCCTGCCGGGAAAGTCTTTATGAACACCCCAACGTCGGGCTATGGCGCAGCCTGGTAGCGCGTCCGTCTGGGGGACGGAAGGTCGCAGGTTCGAGTCCTGCTAGCCCGACCAAATCACACCGACGTTTATGGCAGACAGGCCAGATCCCGCTCTGGCAACAGGGGGGATCGGAATGACAGGCGTATGTCCAAACCAGCAGATCGAAGGCATGATTGCGCGCGGTGAGATTACCGCCAAGCCCGCGATCATCGACCCGCAGGTGCAGCCGGCCAGCCTGGACTTGCGTCTGGGAACAGTGGCTTACCGCGTACGCGCATCCTTTCTGGCGGGCGAAGGACGCTCGGTCGCCGACCGTCTGGCCGAGTTCGAGATGCACCGGATTGATATCAGCGATGGCGCGGTTCTGGAAAAGGGCTGCGTTTATCTTGTTCCGTTGATGGAATCACTTGCCCTGCCCGACAGCATAACCGCAGTCGCCAATGCCAAAAGCTCGACCGGGCGACTGGACTTGTTGACCCGCACCATCACCGATGGCGGGACCGAGTTTGACCGGGTGCCCGCAGGATATTCTGGCCCCTTGTATGCCGAAATCTGCCCCCGCTCGTTCTCGGTTCTTGTGCGGCCGGGTATGCGGTTGAACCAGATTCGCTTCCGAGAGGGTCAAGCGGTGCTGAGCGACGCGGAACTGACTGCACTGCACAATGACTCGCCCCTTGTCGATGGGCCTGCAGTCATTCAGGACGGGTTGGGCTTTTCAGTCGATCTGCAACTGCCGGACACCGATCTGGTCGGCTATCGCGCCAAACCGCATACTGGTGTGATCGACCTTGACCGGATCGGAGAATACGATCCGCAGGAATACTGGGAGGAAGTGCGCACCACCGATGGCCGCATCATCCTTGATCCCGGTGCGTTCTACATTCTGGTCAGCCGCGAGGCGGTGCATATCCCGCCCATGTACGCTGCGGAAATGGCCCCTTACCTGGCCATGGTTGGTGAATTCCGCGTACATTATGCTGGTTTCTTCGACCCCGGTTTCGGCCATGCCGCCGCAGGTGGTGCTGGTTCACGCGGTGTTTTGGAGGTGCGCTGCCACGAAGCCCCCTTCGTGTTGGAACACGGGCAGGTCGTCGGACGGCTGGTGTATGAGAAAATGGCCGAAATGCCTACTCAGCTTTATGGCGCGGGTATCGCCTCAAACTATCAGGGACAGGGCCTGAAACTGTCCAAACATTTCAAAGCAGTCAGCTAGAACTTCATGAAACGGCGCATCTGACGGGTCATCCGCTGCGCCTGCTTCATATTCTGTTTCTGCCGATTGGCGTTCTGCTGCATGTGACGGTCAGCTTTGGCGTTTGGCTGTTTTCCGGATTGGCGCCCCACACGACCTGCCATGTCAAAGCCTTTGTTCACACCCTTACTGACGAGGCGGCGCATAACCTGACGCACAATCATGTCGATCAGTCGATTGGCATTCATTGCTTAACTCCGTCTTATAGGCCCGAACATAAGCGTTTGACGCTGCGAAAAAAGGGGCGCTCGATCACTCTTCCTCGAACAGTTCGGTCTGATCTTCGTCATCTTCGCCATCCTGTCCTTCCCCCAAAGGCATTGCACCCGGCGGCGGTCGGTTTTCCAGAAGGCCCGCAGCGCGCAATTCCTTGAGACCTGGCAGATCGCGCGCATTCTCCAAACCAAAGTGGTCCAAGAATTGCGGGGTCACAACAAAGGTCACCGGACGACCGGGAGTCATGCGGCGACGGCCCAGCCTGATCCACTCCATCTCAAGCAACTGATCAATGGTGCCACGCGAAACGGAAACACCGCGGATTTCCTCAATCTCGGCCCGTGTACAGGGTTGATGATACGCGACAATCGCCAGTGTCTCGATCGCGGCACGGCTGAGTTTCCGCGTCTCGACCGTTTCCTTTTGCATCAGGAAACCCAAATCGGGCGCGGTGCGAATCGCCCAAGCCTCGCCCACACGGACCACGCGGACACCGCGCCCCTCGTATCGCTTATGCAGCAGTTCAACAGCTTGCGCTGCATCGCTGCCATGGGGCATCCGAGCCTCGAGATCGGCAATCGTCACGGGTTCGGCGCTGGCGAATAGCACGGCTTCGACCATACGTTCCTGTTCGGCCAGCGGAGGGGCCTCGAACAGGGTGCCGGTGCCTTCGTCTTCGGGGGCGTCAGTCACGTGTTTCGGTCCTTTTACGCAGGTGGATCGGAGCAAAGGTCTCGCTCTGCTTGATCTCCATATGTCCTTCTTTCACTAGCTCCAGCGAGGCCGCAAAAGTCGCAGCCGTGGCCGAGCGTCGGCGCACTGGATCGGCATCCCAGCCATCGGGCAGGTAGGTTTCCATATCCGTCCATGTCCCGGCAAAACCGATCAACGGGCGCATCCGTTCCAGCGCCTGCTCCATCGTAAAGACGGCATCGCGGTCCATGACAAAGGGGCGGAACTCATCCCGGGTGCGAATGCGGGCATAACCCTGCATCAGATCCAACAGCGTGGCCGAGTAGGTCACGGTGCGGATGCGCGTGATATCCTCGCCCTGCCCACGTTTGAAAAAATCGCGCCCCAGTTGGTCCCGCGCCATAAGGCGGGCGGCGGCGTCGCGCATCGCTTGCAGGCGTTCCAGTTGGAAAGCCAGATGGGCGGCCAGTTCCTCGCCCGACGGTCCTTCGTCATCCGGGTCGGGTGGCAGTAAAAGGCGGGACTTCAGAAAGGCCAGCCACGCGGCCATGACCAGATAGTCCGCCGCCAGCTCGATCCGAAGGGCGCGCGCCTTTTCGACAAAGGCCAAATACTGCTGCGCGAGAGCCAGAACCGAGATCTTACGCAGGTCTACCTTTTGCGTCCGCGACAGGGTCAGCAAGACATCCAACGGGCCTTCAAACCCGTCGACATCAACGATCAGGGCTTCGGCCGCAAGGCGATCCGCGACCGAGACCGGGTCTTCGCTGAAAAGGTTATCGTTCATACACCTGCCCGCCCATTAGGGCAGATAGTTCAGCCTCAGCCGCAGGGATGTCAAGTTCCGCTGGCTTCTGCCGCATCGACAGCGCCTTTTCCGCGCGTGATTGTGCCCGGTCGGTCATGTCACCGGCGGCTTTCAACACGCGTGCCCGGGCGTCGAACGATCCGTTGCAATGCAGAACGACGTCGCACCCTGCGTAGAGTGCCTGACGCGCGATATCCTCTGGCGCGCCGCTCAGAGCTTTCATCGAGATGTCGTCGGTCATGATCAGCCCGTCAAAGCCAATTCGGTCGCGGATCAGTTGGATCATCACGGATGAAATCGTCGCTGGCTGGGGATCAATCTGATCATATACCAAATGAGCGGTCATACCCATCGGCAGGTCGTTCAAAGCGCGGAACGGGGCAAAGTCGTCGCGGTCCAACTCATCCAAAGGCAAATCCACGTGGGGCAGATCATGATGGCTGTCCATGGTTGAAAGACCATGGCCGGGCATATGCTTGATCACGGGAAGCACACCACCATCAAAATGCCCTTTGGCGACGGCGCGCCCAATTCTAGAAACCTGATCCGGATCGGAACCATAGCAGCGGTTTTGCAGGAAAGGATGAGTATCCTCGCGTGCCAGATCGACCATAGGGGCACAGTTGCTGTCGATTCCCAGTTCGAACAATTCCTGCGCGATCAGCCGATACCGCAGATACATTGCACGCTCGGCCTTTTCGCCAGAACGTGTGGTGTGATCCAGTGGCGGCATCCATTCGCGGGCGATTGGGCTCCGCAGGCGCTGCACGCGGCCACCTTCCTGATCAATGGTAATAGGACAATTACGGCCCACCGCCTCTCGGAAGTCGTCACAGAGGGCGCGTACCTGATCAGCCGTGTCGATATTGCGGGCAAACAAAATGAACCCAAACGGGTTCATATCGCGGAACAGGCTTTTTTCGTCATCCGACAGGCGAAGGCCCTCGGCGTCAGTGATTGCAGCGCCTAACGTCAACGGGCGGCAACCGGGATGCAGTCAGCGCCTTCCGCCTGAAGTGCCGCGCAGAATTGACGCGAGTCGTTCAGGTCATCGAACCCCAATACACGAAGCCGGTAAAAGGTGCGCCCACCGCTTGAGGTTTTTTGGATAACGCGCTGTTTTCCGTCCATATACTCGCCAAATCGGCCATTCAGACGATCCCATTCGGTGCGGGCCACATCAGAACTTTCATATGCGCCAAGTTGGGCAAGACGTGTTCCCTTTGACAGCGCGTCAGGGTCCACATCCAGACCAACCGCCGCTTTGACGGCTGCGTTGATTGCGTTCTCGGTTGTACCGTTCGGTGTAATCGCCGCCGGTATCGTCCGCGCCGGGCGCGTAATCGGGCGCAGCGAACGCCGGACGCCGGGCAAGGCCGCCAATTCCGGGTCAGGTAGCTGAGCCGCCAGATCGGCGGGGTCAATCGCGGGCTCTTCTTCCGGGGTAACCAGCGATGCCAGTTGCACGCCCTGCTCTACCGGGGTGTCAGTTGCGGTATTTTCATCCGCAAGTTCTGCAACCAGCGCGTCCACCGCGCTTTGACGCATTTGGGCAGCTTCCTGGTCAGAAATCTCTTCCTCAACCAGATGCACGGCTTTGGTCGGCTTCAACGCTTCGACCGGTGTGTCTTCATCAGCAAGCGAAACCGGGCGCGGAGCAAGGATCAGTCGATCCGCAGGCGGCGCAGCCGTTCCAACCGCAGCAACAGCATTGACGGCCAATCCCTGATGATCCGCCGGAGTTCCGCCGGGGTTCTCAGGCTGAATCCTCATCGGCCCTTCCAGAGCGCGCACAACGGGCACACCACTCACGTCCCGCATTACAAGCTTGTAACCCCAGATGCCGATACCCGCGACCAAAGCCAGCGACGCGACTGCGCCCAGCGTATTTACGATACGCCCCAACCCCGCTGTGTGCGGTGCCGCTTCATATTCCAGCATGTCATCGAAATATTCGGACCCATCCTGAGGATGCGGTTGATTCGTGTAATGCATCTGCTCGGGGCGCATTTGCCCCGAGTAATCGTAATTCGCCATGTCCGCCTCACTGCCCGTTTCGCGCCAAAAAATAAGGCGCGCGGGTCATTTCTTGCCTACCTCGTACCGGCGGTTCGGGCGATATTTGTTACCGCATCTCCTGCGCCGGAGTAACGCCAAGAATACCCAAGCCCGCTGAAATCACAACAGAAACGGACCGGGCGAGTGCGATTTTTGACTGACTTGTGTCAACATCGCCATCCTGAATGAACCGGAGCTGGGTTTCGTCGTTACCCTTGTTCCACAAAGCGTGAAAATCCCCAGCTAATTCATACAGATAGAAGGCAACGCGGTGCGGTTCATTGGTTCGCGCGGCAATTTCGACCAGACGTGGCCATTCGGCCAGCTTCTTGGCAACAGTCAATTCCGAAGCATGATCAATCTTGCTCAGGTCCGCACCTGCAAGGGCGGTATCATCGGCGTCAATCTCGGCCTCAGCCGCGCGACGCAGAACGCTCATGACGCGGGCATGGGCATATTGCACGTAGAACACCGGGTTCTCACGGCTCTGTTCCAGCACCTTGTCGAAATCGAAATCCAAAGGCGCGTCGTTCTTACGGGTCAGCATGACGAACCGGGTCACGTCCGGCCCAACCTGATCGACCACATCGCGCAGGGTGACAAAGTTCCCTGCCCGTTTGGACATCTTGAACGGCTCGCCATTCTTCCACAGCTTCACTAACTGCGTAAGCTTGATATCCAGCGGCACCTTGCCATCGGACAAGGCCGAAACGGCCGCTTTCATCCGTTTGACATAGCCGCCGTGATCCGCCCCAAACACGTCGATCAGCGCGTCAAACCCACGGCTCACTTTGTCGTAGTGATAGGCGATATCGGGCGCGAAATAGGTCCAACTGCCGTCCGATTTCTTGACCGGCCGGTCGACGTCGTCCCCATGTTCAGTCGATTTGAACAGGGTCTGCTCGCGCGGTTCCCAATCCTCGGGCTTTTTGCCCTTGGGCGGCTCCAGCACGCCTTCATAGATCAGGCCCTTGTCCGTCAAGGACTGCAGTGCAGATTCAATCCGGCCCGTGCCATAGAGCGACTTTTCCGAAAAGAACACATCCATCTCAACGCCCAGCGCCTTCAGATCTGCGCGGATCAGGTCCATCATCGCATCTGTGGCAAAGTTGCGTAGTTCTTCCAGCCATTCGCTTTCGGGCTTGTCGACCAGGCTGTCGCCGTATTTCTCTTTCAGCGCCTCACCGATCGGGATCAGATAGTCGCCAGGATACAGCCCCTCGGCAATCTCGGGGCTCAGGCCATTGGCCTCGCGATAGCGTTCATAGGCCGAACGCGCCAGCACATCCACCTGTGCGCCACCGTCGTTGATGTAATATTCACGTGTCACGTCGTGGCCGGAATAGGCCAGCAAACTCGCCAAGGCATCGCCGAACACCGCACCCCGCGTATGACCCACGTGCAGCGGGCCGGTCGGGTTGGCCGAGACATATTCCACGTTCACCTTCTGCCCGGCCCCCATGGTCGAGCGGCCATAGTCAATGCCCTTTTCGAGTACAGAAGCCAGCACGCCCTGCCAAACCGAAGAGGCAAGCCGCAAGTTCAGGAAACCCGGCCCGGCCACCTCGGCACTGGTGATCCGATCGTCGGCTGCCAGTTTCCCGGCCAACACCTCGGCAATGTCGCGCGGCTTCATCTTGGCCGGTTTCGCCAGCACCATCGCCGCGTTCGTGGCCATATCGCCATGCGCCGCATCACGCGGAGGTTCGACCGCCACGTTGTCAAAGCTCAACCCCTTGGGCAGAGCACCTTCGGACTGCATCTGCGCCAGCGCGTCCAACACAAGGCCGCGGATCTCGGAAAACAGGTTCATTTCGGATGTCCTTTTGCTTGCCCGGCGGTTTATCACGCAACACGGCAAGGTCAATGGATGCCTAAAGTTTGAACTTGGTTTAGGTGCAATCCTCGCTACAGTCGGCCCGAAACGCCCAAACGGAGTCCATTCATGCGCCTTGCTTTGCCCCTGACCCTACTTCTGTCCACCGCCCTGCCCGCCCTGGCCGAGATGCCTGCCCCGCAAGGTCATGTGCTGGTGACACTGGGCGGCGCAGCAAGTGAAACAAACCTGCCCGCCCGGGGCGAAAACGACGGCGGCCTTCTTGGGTTTCTTGAAGTGACCCATGATGGGGCGGCAGGCTTTGATGCCGCCTTGTTGGACAGCATGCCTCAGATCGAGATCACCATCCCTTACGGTCCACCCGAACATCAGCGCGACTATACCTTCAGTGGCCCTCTGTTGTCGGACGTCATGGCAATGGCTGGGGCCGAGGGCAAAACCGCACGCCCCATGGCGATGGACGGTTATCAGGCGGAAATCCCGTGGGACAGCATTTCGACTTACCAACCCATATTGGCTACCCACGCCGATGGCGCACCTATGGGCATTGGCGGATACGGCCCCACCATGATCGTGTTCCCTCCAACAGAGAACGAAGACGTTGCCGAGGAACAAACTAGCCAACAGGTCTGGGCATTGGCTTACATCGGGGTTGAGTGACCCGCAGTCAAAGGTTTACCCGTCAGCCGTGCATGATCCTGAATCGCAAACCGGTCCGTCATGCCTGAGATATAGTCTGACACGATCCGCGCCAGAGCAGTCTCATCAACCGCAGCCTCGATATCTGCATGCCATCGTGTGGGCATCTGCTTGGGGTCGTTCATGTAGATCGGGAACAGCTCTTCTACAATCCGGCTGACTTCGGCCCGCACCTCCATCACCGAGGGCGCGCGATACATTCGGGTGAACAAAAACGCCCGGATTTCTCTCAACTGCGCCCATAGCCCGTCCGAGAACCGGACAACCGGGCGGCCCAGATCGCGAATTTCTTCCACGGACTGCGCCCCGGATTCGGCGATCAGCATCGCAGAGGTGTCGATGACGTCCGACACCATTACGCCAAACACACGCCGCAAAGCCTCATGCCTGCGCCGGTAGGGATCAAGCGTTGGGTATTTGCGATCGACCTCGGCATAACACTCACCCACGATTGGCAGGCGTTGTATGTCTTCATCAAGGAACAAGTCCGCGCGCAGGCCATCCAACAGGTCATGGTTGTTATAGGCGATGTCGTCCGAAAGGGCGGCTACCTGAGCCTCGGCGCTGGCGTGGGTGTGCAGTTCCAGATCGAACGCTTCATTGCATTCGGCCAAAGCCCAGGGCAGCGCGCCAAGTACAGGGCCGTTATGCTTTGCGATCCCCTCCAACGTCTCCCATGTCAGGTTACAACCGTCGAACTCGGCATAATGCCGTTCCAGTTTGGTGACGATACGAATGGCCTGTGCATTGTGGTCAAACCCGCCGTAGGGCTGCATGATCGCGTGCAATGCGTCCTCACCCGTGTGCCCAAACGGAGTGTGACCCAGATCATGGGCCAAAGCCACTGCCTCGGTCAGTTCGGGGTTCAAAGCCAAAGCCCCGGCAATGGTCCGTGCCACCTGCGCGACTTCAATGGAATGCGTCAATCGCGTGCGATAGCTATCCCCTTCATGCTCAACGAAAACCTGCGTTTTGTGTTTAAGCCGCCGAAACGCACTGGCATGAATGATCCTGTCCCGATCCCGTTGAAAGCATGACCGAAAACTGCTCTCTTCCTCTGGCACCAGACGCCCGCGAGCGCGCGCTGGGTCAGATGCAAAACCTGCTCTTTCCAAAGGTCTTGTCCTTGTCGCCTGCCATTGCGTTTTCTATATGGTAGAGTAAGCGAGAAATAAACCTTTGGAGTGCGGCATGAATCTGCCCCCAACAGTCACTGAACGCGCCTTTGAGCGTCTGGCCGAAATCGGCGCCGCCGATCAAGGACAAGCTTTGCGCGTCGCCGTGGAAGGCGGCGGCTGCTCTGGGTTCCAATACGAGATCGCACTCGATGAGCCGAAGGATGACGACCTCATCCTTGAAGGCAAAGGCCAAAAGGTCATCGTTGATGCTGTTTCTCTGCCGTTTCTGGAAAACGCCGTCATAGATTTCACCCAAGAACTGATCGGCGCGCGGTTTGTAATCGACAATCCCAACGCCACTTCATCGTGTGGCTGTGGTACGTCTTTTTCGATGTAATCGCCGGTGGGGGCTTTGCCCCCACACCCCCAGGATATTTTAGCCAGATGAACAAGGGGTCCGCTCTCCGACCTTACCGCCGGAGAGCTTCACCTGGCGCGGCCATCGGCGTCCCCGCCTGTTCCGCACGGCATTAATCGCAGAAATTGGTTAACGATCCGAATCTTCATCTGGCTAAAAATGTCCCGGAGCGCGAGGCAGAGCCTCGCATCCCTCGCCCTCCGACTTGCCGACGGGTTCATTCTGCGCAATAGGTTGCCAATGGCTTCGGAGGATCGCGTATGAAAATCGCCACGTTCAACATCAACGGCATAAAGGCGCGGGCCGAAGCTCTTCCACGCTGGTTGGACGACGCTCAGCCAGACGTTGTGCTGCTGCAAGAAATCAAGTCTGTTGACGAAAACTTCCCGCGCGAAATGTTCGAGGAGCGCGGTTACAACGTCGAAACCCACGGCCAGAAAAGCTTTAATGGCGTTGCGGTCCTATCCAAATTCCCTCTGGAAGATGTGACCCGCGGATTGCCCGGTGATGAAACTGATGAGCAGGCCCGTTGGATCGAGGCCACGGTTGTTGGGAAGAAAGCGTTACGTATCTGTGGGCTGTACCTGCCGAATGGAAACCCTGCCCCCGGGCCAAAATACGATTATAAACTGGCTTGGATGGAACGCCTTTACCACCGGGCGCAAGAACTGATTGCCAGTGAGGAACCCGCGTTGATGGCAGGTGATTACAATATTATTCCGCAAGCTGAGGACGCAGCACGTCCCGAAGCCTGGCATGAGGATGCCCTGTTTCGCCCCGAAAGCCGTGAGGCATTTCGAAAGATCCTGAATCTTGGATTTACCGAGGCGTTCCGTGCGCGAACTCAAGGCCCAGGACATTATTCATTTTGGGATTATCAGGCAGGCGCGTGGAACCGGAATGACGGAATACGCATCGACCATTTTCTAGTGACACCCCAAGCAGCCGATCTGATGCGGGATTGCCGAATCGACTCGGACATTCGTGGGCACGAGAAACCATCTGACCACGTTCCGGTGTGGGTAGAACTCGACCTCTGAAGGGTTAGCTGGTCGCGTCGTAGCTGTAAATCCATTCATATTTGCGGGCCAGATTTGGACCCGCAACCTTCAACGCCAATTGCGCGGCCAACCGCATCGGTCCTCGCAAATGAAAGTTTCGAGCGTTGGAACCGGCTGCCGCGACAACCTTGCGCGCTCTGGGCCGGCGTTGAGTCTCATAGGCCTGCAGCGCCTGCGACACGCCGGATTGTTCATCGAATGACCGGGCTAATATCCAGGCATCCTCTAACGCCAGACACGCTCCTTGTGCCATGAAAGGCAGCGTTGGATGCGCAGCGTCGCCCAAAAGAGCCAGACGTCCGTTTTGCCAATTTTCGGCAACAGGGCGCAGAAACAAGGCCCACTGATGGGCTTCTGTAACCTTCGCAAAAATATCGCGCACGCCGCCCCCAAAATCCGAAAAACGCGCACGCAAGTCTTCTGGGTCGCCTTGCAGCCGCCACCCTTCCTGCTGCCAGTCTGACCGCTCTTCGACTGCAACGATGTTCATCAGGGACTGATCCCGCAATGGATAGGTCACCACGTGACGCCCCGGCCCCATCGTCAAAGACGCGCGCGGAACGTCGCCTCGAGGGGACCACGGGATCGTTGCGCGCCAAGCGACCTGACCGGTGAATTGCGGTATTTCGGCCCCGTTCAGGATCGGGCGGAGAATACTGCGCCCTCCATCACTTGCTATAGCGCACTCGCATCGCAGTTGCTCGCCATCGTTCAGTACGACCTCGGCCTCGGCCGGGTGCTTTGTGGCGCTCGAAACCCGAGCGCCCAATCTTATCCGCACGCCAGCATGCACGGCTTCGCTGTGTAGAATGTCCAGAAGATCGGCGCGATGAAAATAGTAAGTTGGACCGGATGCCGGGCCCGGAAGGTGACTGATCACGCGGCCTTTTCGATAGTCCCTAAGGGTTGTGCCTTGCGACAACTGCCCGATGTCCAGCGATTTGCCTGCAACACCCAGGGCACGCAGAACGGCCACGCCATTGGCGCTGATCTGAAGTCCCGCGCCGACCTCTGTCAGCGCTGGTGCCTGCTCAAGCACCGTGACATCTGCCCCGCGCTGCCGCAGCGCCAATGCACTGGCCAGGCCGCCTATTCCGCCGCCGATCACAACAAAACTGAGACCGTCAATATTCATGTTCAACGCTTAACGCAAAAACGCCGGAGCGACAGGCCCCGGCGTCTGAGATTTTTGAATTCTTCAGCGATCAATCGTCGCGGTGGACTTTCTCGCGGCGCTCATGACGCTCCTGCGCTTCCAGCGTCATTGTTGCAATCGGACGCGCATCCAGACGCTTCAACGAGATCGGATCACCGGTCATTTCACAATAGCCATACTCGCCTTCGTCAATCCGGCGCAGGGCCGAGTCGATCTTGGCAACCAGCTTGCGCTGACGGTCACGGGTACGCAGCTCCAGCGCGCGGTCGGTTTCCTCGCTTGCGCGGTCGGCAACATCAGGGATGTTTCGGGTGTTGTCTTGCAGCCCCTCAATGGTATCACGGCTGCCTGCCAAAAGTTCGCTTTTCCAGTCCTGCAACTTACGGCGAAAGTACTCCAGTTGCTTGTCGTTCATAAATGGTTCGTCTTCGGCTGGACGATAATCTTCGGGCAGAAATACTTCCTGCTTCATTTTTGCTCCCTCGGTGTGGCCTGCAACGCCGAGTGCTCTCTCTTCACCAGACATGAGGCATTCCCTTCTGCGGAGCGTTTATCTGACGGCGCAAGGATTGTCACTATGCAAACGTGTCGCCGGCACCGTGTGATCCTGTGTCGTCTAAATATGAGACATAAAACAACAAAACGTTGTTTTTCTATGAAACTCACCGGGCGATTTCGTGGCGTAAGTTAAAAATATTCTGCGACCTGAAAGGCACCGAATCGTGCCAAGCATTTAAGTTGCTTAGAAATTTGGCGGCACGCGACGCTGCGACCTGCCTTGTCAAAATTCCTGTGCCGCGATAACCCCATGTTGCAATTACCGCGCGACACTTGATGAGGGGCCGATGACCGCACGATTCCAAGGAACAGCAGAATATGTTGCCACTGACGACCTAACGATAGCGGTGAATGCCGCTGTAACGCTGGAACGTCCGCTGCTGGTCAAGGGCGAGCCGGGCACAGGCAAGACTGAATTGGCCAAACAAGTCGCCGGGGCGTTGGGCCTGAAGATGATCGAGTGGAACGTTAAATCGACCACGCGCGCGCAGCAGGGTCTGTACGAATACGACGCGGTTAGCCGTCTGCGCGACAGCCAGTTGGGTGACGAGCGGGTTCACGAAGTGTCCAACTATATCCGCAAGGGCAAACTGTGGCAGGCATTTGAAGCCGACGAAAAGGTCGTGCTGCTGATTGATGAAATCGACAAGGCCGATATCGAATTTCCCAACGACCTGCTGCAGGAACTCGACAAGATGGAGTTCCACGTCTACGAGACTGGCGAAACGATCCGGGCCAAGAACCGCCCCATCGTGATCATCACCTCGAACAACGAAAAGGAACTGCCCGACGCGTTCCTGCGCCGCTGTTTCTTCCACTACATCCGGTTCCCCGATGAAACCACGATGCGCCGTATCGTCGAAGTTCACCATCCCGGTATCAAAGACGGGCTGCTGACCACCGCCCTGACACAGTTCTACGAAATCCGTGAAACGCAGGGGCTGAAGAAAAAGCCGTCGACCTCCGAGGTGCTGGACTGGCTCAAGCTGCTTCTGGCCGAGGATCTGACGGCCGAGGACCTCAAACGTGACGGTGCCAACGCTCTGCCCAAGCTGCACGGCGCGCTGCTGAAAAATGAGCAGGACGTGCATTTGTTCGAACGTCTGGCGTTCATGGCCCGCAGCAAACGCTGAGTCATATACAGTTCCGCTGATCGGCGCTTGCCTTATAGAAGGTCGGGTGTCAGCATCAGCGCATAGGCGTCCGGGTCGGTCCGGGCGTTTGCTCACGTTACGAATAGGACATGTTGCTTGCCTGATACTCTTACAATTCGCGCATTGCGGCCCGAAGATCGCCCGGCATGGCAAGAGATGTGGCACGACTATCTGGCTTTCTATGAAACAACTGTTTCAGCCGAGATTTACGACAGCACCTTTGCGCGTCTGTTGGCGGATGATCCGCACGATTTTTCCTGTTTCGTCGCCGAAAAAGACGGCCACCTGTTGGGCCTAACCCACTACCTTTTTCACCGCCACGCGTGGAAAGTGGAAAGCGTATGCTATCTGCAGGACCTTTTTGCCCGGCCAGAGGCGCGCGGCACGGGTGTTGGGCGGGCGCTGATTCAGGCCGTTTATGACGCGGCCGACAGGCAGGGCGCTCCGACCGTTTACTGGCTGACACAGGAGTTCAACCATACGGCGCGCAAGCTGTATGACCGTATCGGCAAGGAAACGCCCTTTATCCGGTATCAACGCCCATGATGCGATGGGCGGTAATCCTTTTTGGGCTGGCCCTGTCCGGGTGTACTGCGGTTCCCCCGCCCCAACCGCCGACACGTGTGAACGCGGTTGAAGAAATCCTGCCGCCTGTCAAGGCCTTCACGGCGTCTTACCCCACTCCCCCATCGCGGTCGAACACCAATATCGCGTCGGACTTCATCAACCTGCATTTCGCGTTGGAAAGCGGCACCCCGCTGCCCGTGTTGACGCGGTTCGAAGGACCGGTAACCCTGCGTTTGACGGGCACACCAACCCCGTCCATGCAGCGTGATCTGACCCGGCTTCTGTCCCGTCTGCAACGCGAAGCCAAAATCGACATCCGCCAGATTTCAGAGGGTCAGGCCAACATCACGGTCGAGGCTGTCAGCCAGGACCAGATCCACGATATTCTGCCGAACGCGGCCTGCTTCGTTGTCCCCAACTCTTCCAGCTTTGAAGAATACAGCCGCGATCGCCGCAAACGGAAAAGCAGTTGGACCGCCTTGCGCAACCGGGAACGGATAGGAATTTTCATACCATACGACGTCAGCCCGCAAGAAAAACGGGACTGCCTGCATGAAGAGATCGCGCAGGCGCTGGGGCCGCTAAACGACCTGTATCACCTGCCGGATTCCGTCTTTAACGACGACAACATCCACACCGTACTGACCGGGTTCGACATGCTGATCCTGCGCGCAACTTATGCTCCCGAACTGCAAAGTGGCATGACGCGCGAACAGGTCGAGGCCGCCATCCCCGGCATCCTGTCGCGGCTGAACCCGCGCGGGGACTCGATCCAACCGCAACCCATCACTGAAACCCCGCGCGAGTGGGTCAACGCCATTCAAAAATCCGTCGGTCCGGGGCCCGGATCGCGCAAACGCTTTCGCGCCGCGCAAAAAGCTGCCCTGATAGGTCAGGAACAGGGATGGACGGACCACCGCCGCGCCTTTCCCTATTACCTGATGGGACGCATGGTGCAATTCGACGATCCGCAGCAGGCTTTGCTGCACTATGACGTTGCCCTGCAGTTTCTCCGGGCAAGCCCGGGCACCGAGGTGCATCGCGCCTATGTCACAACCCAAACCGCCTCTTACGCGCTGGCGCAGGGGAAGGGATCCGAGGTTCTGCCCGAGTTGGACAAGGCAATCGACGTGATGACACGCGCCGAGAATGCATCGCAACTGGCCACTTTGTTGCTGCTGAAGTCAGAAGCGCTCAGTCAGAGCGGGCGGCTTACGCAGGCACGTTCCGTCAGGCTGGACAGTCTGGGGTGGGCGCGCTACGGCTTCGGCTCAGAAATCGTGGTCAGGTCGCTGGTGCAAGACGTTGCCGAAGCCCCTGCAAACAACAAAGGCGGGTAACGCATGGTAGTGGTTCTGGGCATGGCAATCCTTGGGGCTATCCTTGGGGCATTGACCGCGCGCAAGCGCAACGGCAGCACGGCGGATATTGCCCAATACGCAGCAGGTTACGGCATTGCCTTTGCCTTGGTCGGCCTTGTACTTTCCCTCATCCTTGTTCGTTTGGTGGTCTGAGCCATGTTCCTGCCCTTCTTCGAAAATCTCCGCAAAGCCGGTATTCCCGTTTCGCTCCGCGAGTACCTCACCTTTCTGGAGGGTATGAAAAAGGGCCTCGCGACCTATGACGTCGAGGCGTTCTATTATCTTGCCCGCGTGTCGATGGTGAAAGACGAACGCAACATCGACAAATTCGACCAGGCATTTGCCGCCAGTTTCAAAGGGCTGGAAGAAATCAGCTTTGATCAGGTTTTGGAAGCCGTCGACATCCCGGCCGAGTGGTTGGCGAAGATGGCCGAAAAGCACCTGTCAGACGAAGAAAAGGCCGAGATCGAGGCACTTGGCGGGTTTGACAAGCTGATGGAAAAGCTGCGCGAGCGGCTCAAGGATCAGGAAGGCCGCCATCAGGGCGGTAACAAGTGGATCGGCACCGCCGGAACATCACCGTTCGGGGCCTATGGCTATAACCCTGAAGGCGTTCGTATCGGCCAGAAGGAAAGCCGCCACCAACGCGCGGTCAAGGTCTGGGACAAGCGTGAATTCAAGAACCTGGATGACACGGTCGAACTGGGAACGCGTAATATCAAGGTGGCCCTGAAGCGCCTGCGCCGTTGGGTCCGCGAAGGTGCGGCGGATGAGCTGGACTTGGACGGCACAATCCGCGCCACGGCCGAGCACGGCTATCTGGACGTCAAAACCCGGCCCGAGCGTCACAATGCCGTAAAGGTCCTGCTGTTTCTGGACGTGGGCGGATCAATGGACCCGCATATCAAGGTGGTCGAAGAACTGTTCTCGGCTGCGCGGACCGAGTTTAAACATCTGGAATACTACTACTTCCACAATTGCCTGTATGAAGGCGTCTGGCGGGACAATGTACGTCGTTGGGATCAACAAACCCCGACTCACGAGGTGCTGCGGACCTATGGCCCCGACTACAAGTGCATCTTTGTAGGGGATGCATCCATGAGCCCGTATGAGATCGCCTATCCCGGCGGCGCAAGCGAGCACTGGAATCAAGAGCCCGGTCAGGTCTGGCTACAACGAGCCCGCGAACAGTGGGCATCGCATCTTTGGATCAATCCGGTGCCCGAGAAGTATTGGCAGTACACCCACTCGATCAATATGGTCCGCGAGATATTCGAAGACCGCATGGTGCCGATGACACTGGCCGGGCTGGAACAGGGAATGAAGGAACTGACGCGCTGACCCAAAGGATCAGCGGGTCATGCGCGAATGCCTGAGGCTTCGCAAGTCGACCTCTTCGTCTGATTTTTCGGGCATTTTCCAACCGGTTTCAATTTGCGGAGGCGGACTGCTTGGACGGCCAACGATGCCATAAATAAGCGCAGCCCAGCCGAAGATATTAGCAAAAAGCAGGGTTGGCAGACACGCCAACATAGCAAGCGACCGAGACAACGGCTCTTCTATCTCCCATGGTATGACGGCCATCATGCCAACCAAAATGTACAGCAACATGACAAGCGTTGAGGCGACAAAGATGCCACCGCCTTTCAAAAGGCTATTGGGATCCTCAAGCCACGACGGAGTTAAGCGCCCAATTCCCATAAGCGCTCCGACCACAAGACCAAGTCCGGAAAGCACGATCATGTGAACAAGGCCATGTGCCTCGGGAAACCGGGCAATCAACGCCCATACCAAAAGAGCTGATACCAACAGCCCATACTTTCCCTGCGCTTTCAAACCGAATGTATATAGCCGGAAAATAAAGTTCTTCATCTTTTCTGCATACCTTAAAGAATCTTGCCTCCTTGCGTGTTAAGCAGACAAGTTGGCAGAATTAGGACTAAATGCACTTCTCGTTCTGACAAGTTTCGCGGCTTGCTTATCCCGCAGCGCAGGGCCATATCTGAACAATGTTTCGCCTAACCCCAATACTTTTGGCAATCGCCTATGCCGTTGTCATGTATCGAATTTCTGTCTGGCGCACCCACCGGGAACTGGACGCCAAGTCAACCGAACTGGCCGATCCCGCACTCAAACGCATGACGGATCGGCTTGCGGCGGCGCTGGGGATCGACCGCGTGCCGGTCTATATCTACGAGATCGACCCGGTGAACGGGCTTGCCGCACCGGATGGTCGGATTTTCATAACGCGCGGGTTCTACCGTAAATTCAGCAATGGTGAGGTTTCGGCCGAAGAAATGGCCAGCGTGATTGCGCATGAACTTGGCCATGTTGCGCTAGGCCATGCCCGGCGTCGCATGATTGATTTCTCGGGGCAGAATGCGCTCCGGGCGGCGCTGATGATGTTGCTGAACCGTTTCATCCCATTCATAGGAGCATGGATCGCAAACATGCTCACCCATCTTCTGGCTTCGCGTCTGTCGCGTGGGGACGAGTATGAGGCCGATGAATACGCCGCCGCATTGCTGACCAAGGCCGGGATCGGAATCGGGCCGCAAAAGTCCCTGTTTCACAAACTCGAAGATCTGACGCAACAACGCGCAGGTGTGACCCCCGCTTGGCTGATGAGCCATCCCAAAACCGATGAGCGTATTGCGGCGCTTGAGGCACTTGAACAGCGTTGGGGCGCGGGCGGATAAGCTGCGACATCGGGGGGCCGCCCCAATGCCATCGTCGCTCGACCCTAGCGCGGCTTCTCTGGGTATTTACGGCCAGATGCAGATGGATCCTGAGCTAACGTGTGAGTGCTTTGCCCAAACGCGGAAGCCGGGCTTTTTTCATCAGCGCCCGGAGGTTCCATTGGTCGCCCGACAGACGGTTGGCTTCGGCCAGAACACTGTCGGCGAGCTCGGCCATGTCGACCGGGTTTGCTGACCAGAACCGATGCAGTAGCGCGTCGGGATCGCGACGCTCAAGCCCCTCTTCCGAAAGGATATTCCTTGGAAAGTCCTTTGCATTCACGGTAACGATGACATCCGCGGACATGGAAACAGCCGTTGCCAGAACGTGAATATCTGCCGGGTCGGGTAGCCATAGCCGCTGCGTTAAACCTGGGTTCTCCGCGTGTATGGCATTTGGCCAGTTTGCCTGGGTCAAAGCGATTTCAGCGCGGGCTTGCGCCTCACCTTCAGGGCCAAGTTTACGGGCCGCGCGCGCCCATTCTTCTAGAATGCGCGCAGACCAGATCGGTGTGAAATGACCAAGTTTGGCTGCACCCAGCAGCATCTCACGCATCACCGTCGGATAGATGACGCAGGTATCAAGAACGGCCTTCACAGACGATAGAACACAGCTTTGAGGTAACCGCTTTCGGCCAATTGTGGCAATTGCGGGTGATCGGGTCCGGCAAACCCGGTATAGATAAGCTGCGCCTGCCGCCCTGCCCGACCAATCCCGCGCGAAGAAGCATCGCGGAACCGACCAAGGTCAGCCGCGTGCGAACATGAGCAGAGGCCAAGATAACCGCCCGCCTTTACCAGTGGCGTGGCCAGTCGCGCCACACGCTCATACGCGCGCAGCCCCGCGTCCAGTGCCTGTTTCGACGGGGCAAAGGCCGGCGGGTCACAGATAACGACGTCGAATTGAGCCCCCTCCTGCCCCAGTTGTGTCAGAACATCGAAGGCGTCGCCTTGCCGAGTGTCGAACCTGCCGTCAAAACCCGAGGCTTGCGCACCCTTGGTGGCCAGCTCCAAAGCGGCGGCTGAGCCATCGACGGACAGCGCGTGCGCCGCACCCCCGGCCAGCATCGCAAGACCAAACCCACCAACGTGGCTAAAAACATCCAACACTTGCGCGCCTGGTTGCGCCAAACGCGCGGCAAACGCATGGTTGGGGCGCTGATCGTAGAAAAGACCGGTCTTTTGCCCGCCGGTTAGATCGGCCATGTAGGTCGCGCCATTCATTGGAACCGGCAGCGGGTCATCGGGGGCCTTGCCGCGCAACGTGAGGTTAGCATCATCCAACCCCTCAAGGCCGCGTGTCCGGCCCGAAGCGTTTTTCAACACGACCGAAACGCCCGTCACAGAAACCAGAGCGTCGGTCAGAACCTCAAGGTGTTTTTCTGCCCAAGCCGCGTTTGGCTGAATAACGCAGGCGTCACCGAAACGGTCGATGATCACACCGGGGAAACCGTCCGCTTCGGCATGGATCAGGCGATAATATGGCGCGTCAAACAGCCGTTCACGCATCTGAAGCGCGCGGCTCAGACGGGTCTCAAACCAATCGGAATCCAATGTGGCTTCCAGATCGCGATCCAGAACGCGGCACATGATTTTAGAGTTCGGGTTCACCGCGACCAGCGCAATGGGCGAGCGCTTTTCGTCTTCGAGAACCGCAAGGGCACCGGCCTCGATCTTACGCGTCCGGCGGTCGGTCACGATGTCATTTGCATAGACCCAGGGAAAGCCATGGCGCAGCCCGCGTGCGTTGGCTTTGGGTTTCAGGCGAATACGGGGGCGATCGGCGGCTTGGGTCATGGCGCCCTCTTAGTGCCGATTGCCCGCTGGGAAAAGCCCTAGCGCGAACGCGAACGCCATCCACCGCGTCTTTTGGGGGTTTTAGCGGCTTGCAGACCTTCGGCCAGAACCTGCGTCATAGGATGATCCGTAGCCTGTGCTGAATAGGCGGCGTGTAGGTCTACCAGCGCCTGAGCCTGATCCCGTTCCGCAGGCAGGCTGAGCGCCCAGTCCAGAAAGATAGAGCGGCATTCCGGCAAAGTGATGCCATCAATGCGATAGGCTTCGCGGATAAGACCTTTGTGGTCGTTCGGATCGTCACTGCGCGCCATTGCCGTCCTCCTTGATCACGCTGGCGATAATTTCGGCAGCGCTTGAATACCTCTGCTGCAGCGCGGCCTGAAGCTGTTCAACCTGTTCGAACCCAGTGGCCCGGCACAGGAAATCTGATCCGCCCTGGCCTATTTTGTCCGCTTCGATCACCTTACCGGACAGCAGCCGAGCCGCACATTGCACAAACCAACATAGATCGTAGCATTCTTTAAGCGTTTGCGCCTGCGCGACGTCCAAAAGCCCGGCAGCGACCGCGCCGTCCAACCCAGCGTGAACATCGTGCTTGGTCTCACCGGACAGCAAGGCTCCGGTTTCGGCCATCAACTCAATATCCATCATACGCCCTGCGCCATTCTTGGCGTCCCAAATACCGGACGGGGATTTCGCCGCCGCCAAACGGGCCCGCATTTCTGCCACATCGTTCAATATCTGCACTTGGTCTCGGGGGCGGGACAGGAGTTCTGCGCGAAACGCCTCAATATCCTTGGACAGCCCCGGATCGCCCGCCACGACTCTGGCGCGGGTCAGGGCGAGATGTTCCCAAACCCACGCTTCGTTTCGCTGATAATTGGTGAAACTCGCCCAACTTGTCGCCACGGGGCCCTGATTGCCAGAAGGGCGCAGGCGCATGTCCACCTCATACAACCTGCCCTGAGACATAGGCGCAGACAGCGCCGTAATCAGCGCCTGCGTGAACCGGGCATAGTAAGTCCGGGTTGCCAAGGGCCGCGGGCCGTCAGACATGTCCTGATCCAGTGGATCGTAGATCAGGATGATATCCAGATCGGATTGCGAGTTTATCCTGCCAGCGCCAAGCGACCCCATGCCCAAAACGGCAGCCCCACGTCCCGGCGCGGGTCCGTGTTTCAGGGCGAATTGTTCTTCCACGCATGGCAGGATCGCGGCGATTACGGCCCCTGCCAGTTCCGCATATTGCTGTCCGGCCTGCGCCCCGTCGATCAATCCACGCAGGTGATGCACACCGACCCGGAAGTGCCACTCTTTGCACCAGCGCCGCGCGAGGTCCAACTGGCTTTCATAATCCCCTTCCTGCGCCAATGCCTGCTGCAAATCGGCTTGCAGAGCAGATCGCCCCGGCCAGTCGTCAAAGAAACTGCCCCCAATCACCGCATCAAACACCGAAGAATTACGCGACAGGTGCGCCGCCAACGCATGAGAGGTTCCGACAATGTCGATCAGCAGGTCAATCAGGTGAGGGTTGGCTTCGAACAACGAAAATAGCTGTACGCCCGCCGGTAAGCCCGAAAGGAACCCATCCAGTGCCAACAGCGCCTCGTCCGGTTTCGCGGTTTTCGAAAGGCGCGACAGCAGCTCGGGCTTGAGCCTTTCAAAAATATGCGCGCCCCGTTGCGATCGCAACGCGGGATAGGTGGGCCAGCGTGCCAGAACGCTTTGATCAAACCCGGCCTCTCCGGCAGGTTTCGGCGTAGACGAGCCAGGCGCAAAGAACCCTTCGGTCAGCTCGTGGACTTCGGTCAGGCGGCGGGTCAGGTCCCCGGTCAGTTCGGCGCTGTCGATCCCCATAAGGCAGGCGACACGTTCGATCCCATCAGGCGACTGAGGTACCTTGTGGGTCTGGGCATCGTGGACCATCTGAATCCGATGTTCGACATCCCGATGAGCGCGATAATGGTCGGTCAGCTTTTCCGCGACATCCTGTGGAACCCAGCCCTTGTCAGCCAATGCTGCCAGCCCGAGCACTGTACCACGAACCCGCAGATCTGGGTCGCGCCCTCCGGCGATCAACTGGCGGGTCTGTGTAAAGAATTCGATCTCACGGATGCCACCTTGCCCCAGCTTCATATCATGGCCCGGTATGGTCAACGCGCCGCCGGTGCCTTTGTTCTCGCGGATACGCAGCCGCATGTCATGGGCATCCTGAATGGCGGCAAAATCCAGATGCCGCCGCCAGACAAACGGACGCATCGTGTCCAAAAAGCGCTGTCCTGCTTCGATATCACCTGCGCAGGGCCGCGCTTTGATATAGGCGGCGCGCTCCCATGTGCGGCCAAGGCTTTCGTAATACCGTTCGGCTGCCTCAGCCGCGATGCACACCGGCGTCACCCCCGGATCGGGACGCAGACGCAGATCGGTGCGGAACACATAGCCATCTGCCGTCTTGTCGCTGAGCGTCGCGCAGAAATTCCGCGTGGCCCGGACCATTCCGTGTCGCGCATCATAGAAATCGTCCGGATCAAACCGGGTTTCATCAAACAGAACGATCAGGTCGATATCAGAGCTATAGTTCAGCTCGTGCGCACCCATCTTTCCCATGGCCAGAATGATCATCCCGGCCGCAGTTTCGACATCACCCTCAGTCATGCCCGGCAGTTTGCCCCGCCGGATCAGCGCGGCGACCTCAGCTTTGGCCGCAACGTCGGCCGCAAGCGCGCCAAAATCCGTCAGGGCCGCCGTAACTTTCTCCAATGGCCAGGCACCGGCCAGATCAGCCAGAGCGGTCAAAAGCGCCACCCGCCGTTTGGCCTGTCGCAATCCGGGCTTCAACTGATCCGCTGGCAGATTACGTACGCCCTGCATCACATCTGCCAGTGCCTGATCTGGCTGGGTTAAAGCCTGCGCAAGCCAGTCCTTTTCCTGCGCGACAAGCCCATTCAAATAAGGGCTCGATCCGGCGGCCCCAGCAATAAGTTCACCGGCTTCAGGTACGAGATCAGTGACAAGCGCACGCGCCTCTGCCCCCAACGACGGATCGAAAGGTCGAGGCATTCGTTGGATGGCGAGTGGTCCTGACATTAACCCTCCGGCGGAAAGACTATACAAGGGATTCAAGCCCCAATTAGGAGATGGCGTAATTTCAATGCCTTGCGCAAGCGGAAACTAACCCTTTCTCGGCGCTTTGCCATGCACCGCCCGCCCAAGATGTAAATCTTTTTCACATTCACCCCTTGCAACCTGCCGCATACCCCCCATCTAGATGATGTGAACGCAATTTACATTAACCCGGAGACCCCAAATGACCGCACTGTCCGACCACGCCGTCCCTGAAAATCCGGGATGGCTCTACCGCGCCGAAGCCTGGCTTGATGATAAGGGAAAAGGGGCCTGGATCGCTGTAATGGTCCTTGGATTCATCTTCTTCTGGCCCGTAGGCCTGGCTATTCTGGCCTATATGATCTGGAGCAAACGCATGTTCAGCAAGTCCTGCAGCCGCCGCAAAACCTGGCACAGCCACATGAGCGCCATGAAACCCTCGGGCAACAGCGCCTTTGATGCATACAAAGCCGACACCCTTGCCCGTCTGGAGCGCGAACAACAGGATTTCGAAGCGTTCCTACGTCGTCTGCGCGAAGCCAAGGACAAGGCCGAGTTCGATCAGTTCATGGACGAACGCGCCCGCGAGAACGGCGATCCAGGCGAAAACGCCTGATCCAGACTTGCCCTGCCCCGCCTGATCGGGACAGGGTAAACCACACAACAACTCGGAAATTCCCTACATGACCCATTTGCCTGACCCTGACCGCCAACCGGAGTTTTATCAGTCCGTGGCGATCAAACGCTTTGTCGCGTGGCTGTTTGACATCGCCTTTGTCTCGCTGCTCTGCACAGTTGCGATCTTTCTGACCTTTGGCATGGGCTTGTTTATTCTTGCCCTGATCTATGCGGTCGTAAGCTTTATCTATCGCGTTGTCACCATCGCAAATGGCTCTGCCACTTTGGGTATGCGTTTCATGGGCATAGAATTGCGCGATTCCTTTGGTGCCCGCATGGATACCGGCAAAGCCTTGGCGCACACCGCGGGCTATTTCGTCAGTATGGCTTTCCCAGTCCTACAGATCATCTCAGTCATCATGATGCTGACAAGCGCGCGGTGCCAGGGGCTGACAGATGCGTTCCTTGGAACGGTCATGATCAACCAGCGCGCGTAATAAATATCCAACTGCTTGAATCACTTGGCGGTACCGGGATCGGTTGTTATCATCCGTTTCAGGAAACCTGGAACATTCATGCGACACACGCTGCCAATAGCGCCACAATTTTATGTGACGGCCCCACAACCCTGCCCTTATCTTGAGGGCAGGATGGAGCGTAAGTTGTTCACCGCCCTACAGGGCGAAGGCGCGGATCAGCTCAACAACTCGCTGTCTCAACAAGGATTCCGCCGGTCGCAGAACGTGCTGTACCGCCCGTCTTGCGCCGATTGCGCAGCCTGCCTATCCGCCCGGATAAACGTGTCCGAGTTTCGCACCAGTAAAAGCCAGAAACGCGCCATCAAGCGCAACGCCTACCTCCAGCGCAAGGCGAACTCGCCTTGGGCAACAGATGAACAATACGAACTGTTCCGCCGATATCTGGACACTCGCCACGCGGATGGCGGCATGGCCGATATGGATGTCTTTGAATTTGCCGCGATGATCGAAGAAACTCCGATCCGCAGCCGGGTCGTGGAATACGCGGACCCGACCACCGGTGACCTGATCGCCGTAAGCCTGACGGATGTCTTGGATGACGGGCTTAGCATGGTCTATTCTTTTTACGACCCGACTCAGCCGCAAAGCTCTTTGGGGACGTACATGATCCTCGATCACATCGACATCGCCCGTGAAGCTGGCCTGCCATACGTCTACTTGGGGTATTGGGTACCCGGAAGCCCCAAAATGGGATACAAGGCCCGCTTCTCCGGGCTCGAAGCGTACATTCGGGGCGAATGGGTCAACGTCGGCAATCCGTCGGAATTGCCTGACTCCAGTCATCATCCACTGTCCACTGCCCCCATTGCCGAACAGGTAGCCAATATCCAATTGCCCGACCGCCACCCGACCAAGGGCTAAGGCAAAATGCGCCAAAGTCTTCACGCGGTGACGCTGGTGGTCCCGGATTATGACACAGCCATCACATTTTATACGAAAACGCTGAGTTTCATCGTACTGCAGGATATTGACTTGGGCGCAGGAAAGCGATGGGTTCGCATCGCACCTCCAGGATCAAAGCAGGGATCACTGCTGCTCGCCCGCGCGGACGGACCCGACCAATCCGAAGCAATCGGCAACCAGACCGGCGGACGTGTCGGCTTCTTTCTGGAAACCGATGACTTTGATCGCGACCACGCGAAAATGACCACCGCAGGCGTTCACTTCGAAGAATCTCCCCGGCACGAACCTTACGGACAAGTCGCTGTCTGGCGCGACCCATTCGGAAACCGCTGGGACCTCATTCAATTCACCTGATCCGTCCCTTCATCTGGCCAAAAATATCCCGGGGTTGAATTGGCCGCAGGCCAAGAAGGGGCTGGCCCCTTCCCAAAACACCAAAGCAAAGGGGGCCAGCAGGCCCCCTTTGCGTTTTCACTGAATGACACTCAAAGATCAGTTCGGGATCAGATCCGGAACGATTGTCACAATCGACGGGAAGAACCACAGGATCGCGATTCCGACCACCTGGATCAGCACGAAAGGAATGATCCCGCGATAGATATGCCCCGTCGTGACCTCCTTCGGAGCAACGCCCCTCAGATAGAACAAGGCAAATCCGAAAGGTGGCGTCAGGAACGAGGTCTGCAGGTTCACCGCGACCATGATCGTGACCCATTTCGGATCAAACGACCCGCCATAGATCACCGGGCCAACGATGGGGATCACGATGTATATGATCTCAAGGAAATCCAGCACGAACCCAAGGATGAACAGGACCAGCATCACGATCAGGAAAACCGTGAACTCGTTGTCAAAGCTCCTGAGGAATTGCTGAATGTAGTGTTCCCCCCCAAACGAGATCACCACAAGGTTCAACAATTGCGACCCGATCAGGATGGTGAACACCATCGAGGTCACCTTGGCGGTTTCCCGTACCACCGGCGTCAGAACGCCGCTGGTAAACAGAACCCAGCACCCATAGATCAGGCCGAACAGGGCGAACAGGTAAGCGCCATACGCGATGAGGAAGGCAATCCAGGTTTCCACCGTCACACCGCCCTGATTGATGCGCAGGTCAAAGTTGACCCCCATCAGCAGGGCAATGATCACGGCAAATGTCGACCAGATGATCACCTTACCGGACCGTCCCTGATCCTGCAGCTTGCGGTAGGCCGCCAGCATGATCGCACCACCGGCCCCCAACGCAGCCGCCGGAGTCGGATTGGTCACGCCACCCAGGATCGAGCCGAGAACCGCGATGATCAGAACCAGCGGTGGGAACACCACTCGGATCAGATCATTGGTCGCGCACCGCGCCGCAGCTTCCTTACAGCCATACATGGCCAGCGCAAACGGCACTGCCAACAGCAGGAAGGTTGCCCCGGACGATGTTGTCGGCGCGATCAGAAGCACATCCACCAATAGCATCAGCAACAGGCCAATGGCTCCAACAATCAGGGGCTGTGTAGACTGCGACGGTGCAATTCCCCGTCCCATGACCAGCGTCAGACCCAGCAGAACAACCATCACGGCGACGCCTGTTCCGATCGGTGCAGCCGCTGCGATTTTGGCTTCCTGAGCAGCGGCCAGTTCCTCTTCGGTCAGTCGTGTGGCTTCGCTGGTTCCACCTGCGGCGTCGATGGCCTCTTGCTCAGCCACGGCCTGATCCCAGGCGGATTGACCATGCAGGTCGATCATCGAGGCCTTACATTCCGCAGATACGTTAGTGCGCAGCGATGCGCCCTCGCCAATGTCAGAGAACGCCGAAACGCTGATGTTCTGGCTGCCGATGACACCGGCACTACTCAGCATTACTGCGCCCACGATCAAGGCAACCGGCGCACCCAACAGCCAAGTCAGACCTTCTGAGCGGGTAATCACTTCGCCACTGCCGCCCGACAGTTCAACAGCCGGAGCCTTGTCGGGGTTGAGCAACGCATATCCAAACGCATAGAGCGCATAGAGCAAGGCCAGCATGATCCCCGGCAGCAGCGCCGCTTGGAACAATGTGCCAACCGAAACCACCGCCGGCTCACCCAGATAGGTCAGCGCGTCGGTACAGCCCGCTTCAACTGCGCGGGTTTCCTGAGCGGTTGAATACAAATCTCCCGCCAGAGTTCCCAATAGAACGATCACGATCGAGGGCGGAATAATCTGCCCCAACGTACCCGAAGCAGCGATCACACCCGTCGCCAGTTCGGGCGAATAGTTGTTCCGCAACATCGTCGGCAACGCCAGCAGGCCCATGGTCACCACGGTGGCCCCCACGATCCCGGTCGAGGCCGCAAGAAACGCGCCCACCACAACAATCGACACAGCCAGACCGCCCGGCAGCGGTCCGAACACGCGCGCCATCGTCGTCAGCAGGTCGTTTGCAATTTTCGACCGTTCCAGCGTGATGCCCATCAGGACAAACATCAGCACGGCCAGCAGAGTCTCGATCGACTGCCCCGCCAGAACGCGTTCATTCATGCGGTTCACGATGAATGAGACGTTGCGGTCAAGGGCTGTTTCCCAACCCGAGACAAAGACCGGCTCAGCTATGCGCGGTAAGTCCGGGTATCGAAACACCGATATCACATCTGGCTTGATCCCAGAATTCACCACGTCCCGATAGGCTTGTGAGCTGGTATCAATCGCTTGATGTATCAGCAGCCCGGCACTGTCCAGGGCCGCAATGATCCCGAATGAAATGATCCCCGCCCCACCGATGGCAAAGGCCACCGGAAAGCCGGATAGAATGCCTCCGAAAAGGCAGAAGAACACGATAATGAGGCCAATCTCGACGCCATCAAGTCCGAATAACATAGTCTGGGTCCCCGTCCCTAATGTGCGCCTTCGTAGGCTTCTTCACCCTCTCCAAGGCTGTCCTTGTCGAGGTATTTTCCAACGCTGTCTGGCCCTTCCACATATTCCAGATACGACCGGTACAGGAATGCAATGGCGTGCAGGAACACCATGCCTGCGAAGGCCACCAGAAGGATTTTGAACAGGAAGTAGGCGTTGAACCCATTCGGGCTGAAGCCGATGGTTTCCACATTCCAACGCAACGCGCGGGATTTCAGAACCAGTTTATCCAGCGTGTCGCTGGCCGAAGGCTTCGGCACGATCAGATGCCGCCACATGAAGTACCATCCGTACATCCATGTCAGCACCGCCATCGGCATCATGAAGAGCAACGCACCCAGCATGTCGATCACACGCTTGGCCCGATGGCTGATGCCTGCATAGATCAGGTCAACCCGAACATGACCGCCCTGCACGAAGGTATAGGTACAGCACAGGCACACGACCATTGCGTTATACAGCTTCAGTTCTTCGGCATACCAACTGATATCCATCTGGATCGGGATACCGAACCCAAAGGCCATATCCGGCCGCGCGAACACGCGCTGCATGAAGACGATAACGATTTGCTGGATCACCATCAGCAGACCCGCCCATGCAAAGAAACGCCCAGTGGTGTTGGCGAACCCCTCAAGACCGCGCACCATGCCCCACATGAAGCTCCGGTAATAAAGGCCGATGGCCGTCAGAACCAAAAAGATGGTGAAGATCACAAAGAAGAATTCGACCGATCCGCCATAATAGACAAAGCGCATGATGGCTTCTTTGTCCGACCAGTTCAGCCAGAGTTGCGGATGCGTGATGGCATATCCGAAATTATAGAAGGCTTCGGCAATGTTCTGAATGAACCAAACCAGTCCATTCCACAGGGCGCCGAAGAACGAGATACCGTTTTCGTCCTGCATATTGTCCCCAGGTCGCGTCAGTTGCACCGCAGCTTATTTTTGGCTTGTCCGAGCCCTGCATGCGCAACGGGAAAGGTCTCCCCGCACGCGGCGGGGAAACCAATTGAGTTCAGGTCCGGCGATTAGCCGCGAACGCGGTCGCGCTGTGCGGTGTAGGCACCCGACGACAGGTTCAACCAAGCCGAAGACGCCGCCATCGAAGCCATTGCGCTGTCGTGGATCTTCTTGAACAGCTCGTCGCCCATGTTTTCGTCCAGAACTTCCTGGCTGGCGGTGCCGAAGGCATCCCAAACGCTGTCCGGGAATTCCATGACCTTTACGCCGCCCGACTGCAGGCGCTGCAGGGCCGCACCGTTGTTGGCCAGGAATTGCGCCAGGTTCCACTGGTGCGCTTCGGCGGCAGCGATCTCGATGATCTTCTGCTGTGCGGGGGTCAGTTCCTCGAACACGTCGCGGTTGGTCGCCAGCGACAGACCTGCACCCGGCTCGTGGAAGCCCGCAGTATAGTAGGTCTTGGTGATTTCCTGGAAACCGGCCTTTTCGTCGGCCCACGGTCCGATCCACTCGGTCCCGTCGATCGCGCCAGACGACAGTGCCTGATACACTTCGGAACCCGGGATGTTCTGAACGGACGCGCCCAGTTTACCCAGAGCTTTACCGCCCAGACCTGGCATGCGGAACTTCAGGCCGTTAAAGTCTTCGGGGCTGTTGATCTCTTTCGAGAACCAGCCGCCCGCCTGCGCACCGGTGTTACCGGCCAGGAACGACTTCAGGCCAAAGATCTGACCCAGCTCATCATGGGCTTCCATGCCGCCGTCGTGATAATACCAGTTCACCAGTTCCTGCGCGGTCATGCCGAACGGAACAGCGGTGAAGAAGGCATAGCCCGGGTGCTGACCCACAAAGTAGTAGTCCGCCGCGTGGTACATGTCGGCCTGACCAGACGAGACCGCGTCGAAGACCTCGAACGCGCCAACCAGTTCACCGGCTGCTTTGATGTCAACGGTCAGGTTGCCGTCAGACATTGCGGTGATGCTGTCGGCGCAACGCTGCGCGCTGTCGAAAACACCTGCCAGACCACGACCCCACGAGGTCACCATGGTCAGAGTGCGCTTGCCCTGCGCGTAAGCCGGAGCCGCCAGCGTGGTGGCCGCAGCAGCCGAGCCGCCCAGAGCAGATGTTTTCAGAAATGAACGACGATCCATATGAGTGTTCCTCCCCTACATATCCAATACCCCAGTCGATGCCGGGGGCAGTCGTTGTCAGTGCGCGCCAGCCTAATGACCCCAAATTGAATGTGAATACCTACTTCTACGTAGGAGGAGCGGTTTTTTGGCGGCTTGGGTCGTGAATTTGACGCCAAACACCACAATTTTCTGACCCATGGCCGGGAATAACGATCAAAAGTTCAAAAATTTTGCAATTTCCCGCTGGCTTGCGTATCGATTCGACCATGAGGGGATTCCGAAATCTGATTTCGCTGACCTATGGCCAGAAATTGTCGCTTGTCGCGGCGATTCCCTTGGTCGTGGCTGTCGCAGCGATTGCCCTGTTCGTGACGTATGAATCCCGCGCAACGGCCGAGCGCGAGATTCAGGCGCTGGAACGCAGATTGATCGAGGCCAAGAAGGAAGAACTGCGCAACTATGTGACCCAGGCCCGCAACGGGTTCGCTTATATCTATGGCCGCGCATCAACTGACGACAAGGTAGCGCAGAACCTTGTGACCCAAATCCTGTCGGCGATGATCTACGGCAAGGATGGGTTCTTTTTCGTCTACGACTACGACGGTAACAATCTGGTCAGCCCGCGCCAAACCCAGTTCATCAACCGCAACTGGGAAGGTCTGACCGACAGCGACGGCACGCCCGTTGTTGATGAATTCATCCGCCTCGCCCGTCAGGGGGCGGGCTGGCACAGTTTCATGTGGCAAAAGCCTTCAACCGGGGAAGAGGCGCAGATGATCGCCTATGTCGTCGGCCTGCAAGATTGGCGATGGGCCGTGGGAACCGGGGTTTTCATCGACGATATAGTCGCCACCGTCGCCAATGCCCGCGCCGAGGTCGAGGCGCGCGTTCAGCGTACCTTTATGTATATCGGCGGCATCGTACTGGCCGCCGTACTGATCGTCTTTGCCTCGGGCATGTTGTTGAACTTCCGCGAACGCAGGCTGGCCGATGCCAAACTGAAAGAACTGACCCAGCGTGTGTTTGACGCGCAAGAAGAAGAACGCGGTCGCGTGGCGCGTGAACTGCATGACGGAATCAGTCAGATACTGGTCGGTGTGCGCTATGCTTTGGACAACGCTCGTCGCCGCTTGGCGCGGGGTGATGACGCAGGCGCACGTGATCCGTTGGAGAAAGGGATCGACCACCTTGGCACGGCCATCACCGAGGTCCGCCGCATTAGCCGCGACCTACGGCCCGGCGTACTGGACGATCTGGGGCTTGGTCCGGCGCTCAAGGCGCTAACAGACGATTTCCGCGAACGCACCGGGATTGAGACCGAGTTTTCAACCGTTGTCTTCCGCAACCGTCTGGATCAGGACAGCAAGATCGCGCTGTATCGCATCGCCCAAGAAGCCCTCACCAATATTGAGCGCCATTCAGGGGCAACACGCGTCACAATTGATTTGCGCGGCCATAAGAAAGGCGCGACAATGCGCATTACCGATAACGGTCGTGGTCTGCGCAGCGACTCCGGACAGGCAAGCGCCGGGATCGGATTGCGGAACATGCAGGAACGTATCGAACAGCTTGACGGCTCCTTGCGTATTCTGTCATCACGCGGCCCACGCAGCGGCACGGTGATCGAGGCCAGCCTGCCCCTGAGTCATTTGTTGCCACCACGCGAAGACGCGACCCCAAACCGAAAGGCCGGTACATGAGCGACCAAACGATCCGGGTCCTTATTGTAGATGACCACCCGATGGTCGCCGAAGGGATTCAGTCGATCCTTGAAAGCTATGACGAGATTCAGGTCGTTGGAACGCTCAGTAGCGGACAGGAGGCGGTGGAGAAGGCGACGGACCTGGCCCCTGACGTCATCCTGATGGACCTGAATATGCCGGGGCTTGGCGGGTTGAGCGCCACCGAGATCATCCTGGAACGCCTGCCCCGGACCCGCATCCTTATCCTGTCAATGCATGACAGCCCGGAATACATCTCGACCGCGCTAAGTCATGGTGCCAAGGGATATGTCCTCAAGGATGTCCCAACCGAAGAGATCAAACAGGCCATCGACGCCGTAATGCGCGGGGAACAATACCTTTGTACCGGTGCCAGTGGCTCGTTGCAGCCCAAGGGCGAAAGCACCCGTGAGGCTCTGACTGGGCGCGAGCAGACGATCCTGCTGGAGCTTGCGCAAGGCAAGTCGAACAAAGAAGTCGCTCAGGCGCTGGATATCTCTGTTCGCACCGTCGAGACGCACCGCAAGAACATCAAACGCAAGCTGGGCATATCATCGACAGCCGGTCTGACGCGCTATGCGTTGGAACACGGCGTCCTACAAGGCACAAGCCCCGGATTTTAATCCCGCAGCGCGCAGCGCTGCCACGCCAACCAGCGGAGGCGCGCCAAAGGCGCGGCGACAATGGGCGGGAGGACCTTCTGAACGGCCAGCATCAGTCAAGCAGACTATCCCGTCTTACCCCTTCCCGCTCCAGGTGATGCGGCAAAACACGGCCATATAATTGCCGAGTTCGTTCGACCCCGCCGCACATACCTTCGGCCTCGACAAATGAAAAAATTCCCACATACCGGCTGCACGACCCTTTGACAGGCGCAACGCGGTGTAGGGAGTAGCGCCCTTTGAAAATCTGCAGGTCGCCGGGTTGCAGTTCAAGCTTGCGCACCCGCGCTCTGTTCCCGTCCAGCACCGAAGCCACTGTGTCAAAATTCTCGTCCGAAGAACTGCGCAGGTTCGGCACATACTCGAACGCGCCGCCCTCCTCTCCGTTTTGGATGGCCAATGTCACGGTGTAGTTGTTGGTATCGAAATGCCATGGAAAGCCCTGCCCTTCCTCAACTACATTGATGATGACGTCTGCCAGCGGGTCATCATAGCGAAAGAACCGATCCTCGGCCTCATTCAAGGCCTCGCGGATGAAAGGCAGAAACCCCTCGAATTCATAGATCCGGCGCAAGGGTCCGGATGTTTTGAAATTATCAGCCGGCACAAAGGCATTGGACCGATCATAGAACCGCCGGACAGGATGATCCGCCGCCAACCCAGGATCATCCTTCGTGAAATAGGCGTTTGTTCGATTGAACGAGCGATGCGCTTTTGGGGCGGTCGCCCGCGCCTCTTGCAGCAATTGCACCAACCCTTCGGTGTGCACAAAACCCGGCAGAACGGCGCATCCGTCCTGATCCAGTTCACGCCGCAAATCGCCGATCAATTGATCATACGCCCGCGAGCCCGGACAATCGATCGGATACCGTCCCAGATCCACAAGATCGTGCAACATTTCCCGCCTCCTCTGCCTGCAAAGACAAAGTCAGCGTACCCAACCCAATCGGCTGAACATGCTTGTTTAGGACATTGCCATGACGCTTTCCGACACTGTTATTTTTGCGATGCACATGCAGACGACAGGAAATCTTCTCGAATCTTCCGGCCAGGCGCCAATACGCGCAATAAAATGTCGCAAAATTAACCACTCAAGATACAAAATTGGTACGATTGCCTGTTGACGCCCCCTTTTACCGCCCATAATGTCCCTGCACGCAAAAAAGGAGCCTCTGGCGATGAAAGCGCTAGTCGTAATCGTAGGAAACACGCGCATGGGCCGGTAACGGTAAACCATAATCCAACCCATGCGCCTCCGAAAATCTCGGGGGCTTTTTTTTGGCAAAACGCAAGACACATGTCGCGAACGGAGCAAAGCAGATGACACGTGAGATGACCGGCGCAAAGATGGTGGTTCAGGCCCTCAAGGATCAGGGCGTGGACACGGTATTCGGATACCCCGGCGGCGCCGTGCTACCGATCTATGATGAGATTTTTCTGCAAAACGACATTCGCCACATTCTGGTGCGTCACGAACAAGGGGCCGTCCACGCCGCCGAAGGCTATGCCCGGTCAACCGGCAAGCCCGGCGTTGCGCTTGTGACCTCGGGTCCCGGTGCCACCAATGCGGTGACCGGCCTGACCGATGCGTTGCTGGATTCGATCCCGATTGTTGTTTTGACCGGTCAGGTGCCGACCTTCATGATCGGCTCGGACGCGTTCCAAGAGGCTGACACCGTTGGCATCACCCGCCCCTGCACCAAGCATAACTGGTTGGTAAAAGACACGGATTCGCTGGCCGAGACCATGCACGAGGCGTTCCACGTCGCCACCTCGGGCCGCCCCGGTCCGGTGCTGATCGACATTCCCAAGGACGTGCAATTCGCATCGGGTGAATATACCAGCCCGAAACCCTCGACGTCGCATTACCAACCGGTAATGAAGGGCGATCTGGAAGAGATCACCGAACTGGTCGCCGCGATGGAGACCGCCAAGAAGCCGGTATTTTATACTGGCGGTGGCGTGATCAACTCGGGCCCCGCGGCCAGCCAGTTGCTGCGTGAACTGGTGGATTCGACCGGCTTTCCCATCACTTCGACCCTGATGGGTTTGGGCGCGTATCCGGCTTCGGGTGAAAATTGGCTGGGGATGTTGGGAATGCACGGCCTTTATGAGGCCAATCTGGCGATGCATGATTGCGACCTGATGATCAATATCGGCGCGCGGTTTGATGACCGGATCACGGGGCGGATAGATGCGTTTTCGCCGAATTCAAAAAAGGCGCATATCGACATTGATCCCTCGTCCATCAACAAGGTGATCCGTGTGGACATCCCGATTGTCGGCGACGTCGCGCATGTTCTCGAGGATATCCTGAAGGTCTGGAAAGCGCGCGGTCGCAAGACCGATGCTGCGGCAGTTTCTAAATGGCAGGCGCAGATCAGTGACTGGCGTAAGGTCAACTGTCTGGCCTACACCAACAGCGAAAAGACGATCAAACCGCAATATGCGCTGCAACGCCTTGAAGAGCTGACAAAAAACCACGACCGCTATATCACGACCGAAGTCGGCCAGCACCAGATGTGGGCGGCACAGTATCTGGGCTTTGAAGACCCCAACCGCTGGATGACATCCGGTGGTCTGGGCACCATGGGCTACGGCACCCCGGCTTCAATCGGTGTGCAGATGGCCCACCCGGACGCGCTGGTGATCAACGTCGCGGGTGAGGCTTCGTGGCTGATGAACATGCAGGAGATGGGCACAGCCGTTCAGTACCGCCTGCCTGTGAAACAGTTCATCCTGAACAACGAACGTCTGGGTATGGTCCGCCAGTGGCAAGAGTTGCTGCATGGCGAGCGGTACTCGCATTCATGGTCCGAAGCGCTGCCCGACTTCGTCAAACTGGCCGAGGCCTTCGGAGCCAAGGGCATCCTGTGTTCCGACCCCGCAGATCTGGATGACGCGATCATGGAGATGATCAACTATGACGGCCCTGTCATCTTTGACTGTCTGGTCGAAAAGCACGAGAACTGCTTCCCCATGATCCCATCAGGTAAGGCCCATAACGAGATGCTGCTGGGCGAGGCCGAGACGCAGGGCGTGATCGACTCCAAAGGTTCGGTTCTGGTTTAACAAAATTCGTCGAATTTTGTCGGGCGCCCCGGTGCCCGACCTTCGCAGGATGATGAAAGGGACGTAAATGTCTGCCCTACATATCAAAAAAGGCGCCACCCGCCATTCGGCCTATAACCTACGGCCCACCTTCTCGGACGTTCAGGAACGTCACACGATAGCAGTTCTGGTCGAGAATGAGCCCGGTGTACTGGCGCGTGTGATCGGGCTGTTCTCTGGTCGCGGCTACAACATCGAAAGTCTGACCGTGGCCGAGGTTGATCATACCGGCCACCTCAGCCGTATCACCATCGTCACCACCGGCACCCCACAGGTGATCGAACAGATCAAAGCGCAGTTGGGTCGGATCGTGACGGTGCACGATGTCCACGACCTGACTGTCGAAGGCCCCTCGGTCGAGCGGGAGTTGGCGATCATCAAGGTCGTCGGTGAAGGCGACAAGAGGGTCGAAGCCCTGCGTCTAGCCGATATTTTCCGCGCCAACGTGGTCGACAGCACCTTGAATTCGTTCATTTTCGAAATCACCGGCGCACCGGACAAGATCGACGCCTTTGCCGATCTAATGCGCCCGCTGGGATTGGTCGAAGTGGCCCGCACCGGAGTCGCAGCCCTGCTGCGCGGTGACTGATAATATCCACCCCGCCCTTGGACATAACCGAGGGCGGGGTATCTGTTCCCAAAATCCGCGTCTAACAGGATTTAGGGATTCCCTTTTCCGCCCTGTGCGGAAAACCGCCATAAAGATCAAACAAAACGAACTAAAGCCTATTGCGTTTACGCTTTTGCACGCTAGCCTCAGGGGGTAGCGTGGCGTTGGGATGCGCCCGTTAGCGTCTTCAGTAAGATTAAGCGCACAATACCATTCGTTGGTCCGTGCGCTGTTTGTTACCCTGAAAAGTTACAATAAGAACCTGGGACACAAATGACGAATAACACTCGCAGCCCGGCGGAACTGCGCAAGATGTTCGGCGCAAATCTACGGCGATTGGCAAGGCAGTACCCCTCGGTCTCCGAGCTCTGCCGCCAACTTGGAATAAACCGAACGCAATTCAACAGATATCTCGGCGGTGAAAGCTTTCCGCGCCCGGACGTTCTGGACCGGATCTGCAATTTCTTCGATGTCGACGCGCGCATCCTTCTGCGCCCTATAGACGAGATCGACTTACCCCCGGTCCACCCGGCGGCCTCGGCGCTGACTGAATTTCTGGGTTCCGGCCCTGGGACACTTACGGAAAACCTGCTTCCAGCGGGTTTCTATTTTGTCTCCGAGACTGGGCTGGACGAACCCCATGCGACCCGGCACAGGGTCCTGCATGCACGCAGGCTGCCACAATGCACACTGGTCCGCAGCTATGAACCGCCGACAGGAGAAGAAAGCGTTGCGTCCAACCTGCGCGAGGTTCAGGGAATTGCAGCTTGTGCTGGCCGCCAGATCTATATCCTCATGTCCAGCCGTGCATCGCAGAACAGTCGAATTTACCTCGTGAAGCGCGGGAACGACGCGCAATCTGATCAATGGCGAGGCGTTGCTATTTGCCTGTCAAAGACCACGGCGAATGACACAACAATGCGCAGGCTTGCGCTGCGCTATCTTGGCCCCAAGCCCAAGGCGGCGCTTTCAGCGGCAAGGGCCGCCCGACGCGCTGAACGAACAGCCGAAGAAATAGTGGCCTGAACTTCGATCTTAGTCGGGCTCTCCCGTTTCTGCCTGAGTAATAAGGCGGTAGAGATGCCAACTTGCATGGCCAAGCAGAGGCAACACCACAAGCAGGCCCAGAAACCAGGGCACCATCGCGACAAAAGTTAGAACAGCCACGAACACGCCCCACCCCAGCATAACTGGAAAATTTGCACTGACATAGCTGTAACTGGCAATCATGGCGGTCACAAAGTCCAATTCCCGATCCAAAAGCATCGGAATCGACAACACCGTGATCATGTAAAGAACGGTCGCGAAAACCGCCCCGACCACCGATCCCACTGCCAGCATCGTAAGTCCATTGGGCGTCAGATACACCTCAAGCGAGGTGGATACATTGGTCATGGTGGACAATCCCATGAACAGGGCAAAGATCATATGACCCAGAAAAAACCAAAACAGAAACATCACCACGATGATCGCACAGATAGATGGCAGTTGACGCCGACCTTGTTGGGCAACCACCCCAAAGATTGCCCCCAAACCCAGCGGCTCATTCTGCTCTAGCCTGTGCGACACCTCATACAATCCAACAGCGGCAAACGGGCCAAGCAGAGGAAACCCAATCGCGGCCAACACAAGCCAGTACGACGTCTGCGTCTGAATGGTGACCCAGGCAATGGCCCAACCCGCCACCACGTAGACCCCGGCAAACATCAACCCGAACATCGGCGCGCGACGAAAATCCACCCAGGCCCGGCGCATGGCCTCGCGCAGCATGTCCGTCGTTACGGGCCCCATCTTCGGAACGCCAAAAGGCTTTTCCATTCTCAGTCTCTCCTCCCCTTATTCCACCCGAGTTCGTCAGGCGGGTCGCTTCTGCGGCCATTTCGTAGCTTCGTGATACGCAGCCCCAATGGACAAAACACGCGCGTCCGCACCACGAGGTCCAAAAATCTGCATACCCATCGGCATCCCCTCGGGGCCAAACCCGGCCGGAACTGACAAACTTGGAAGTCCGATCAGGCTGACGGGCACAACGACTTGCATCCACCGATGGTAGGTATCCATCTTTTTACCCGCAATTTCTGTAGGGTACGGCGTATCCAGATCAAAAGGCCAAACCTGCGCCGATGGCAGGGCCAAGACATCAAATTTGTCAAACACCTCAACGGCGCGACGAAACCAGTCCGACCGCGCAAGGCTGGCCCGATGCACCTGCATCGCAGTCAAAGCCATCCCGCGATCCAGCTCCCACTGGGCTGTATCCTTCAGCATCGACCTGTGCTCGGTAAGCGGTGCAAGACCCGCGGCCACACTCCATGATCTCAGAGTCTCCCAGCTTTTCCACATCCTCTCAGGTTCGAATGGCGCATCTACGGCTTCAACAGTGGCCCCTAAGCGCGAGAAAACCTTCAGCGCATCCTCACAAAGATCGAAGATTCCATCCTCATACGGAAATGCGCCGCCCCAATCCCCCAACCAGCCGATGCGCAATCCTTTCAGGTCCGCCGGTGGTACCGGCGATACGGCCTGAACCGGCGCGCTCAGAGGTTGCCGCTTGTCGGGGCCGGAAATCACGTCCAGCAAAAGCCCAAGATCCTCGGGGCTTCGGGCCATCGGCCCCAATGTCGATATTTGGTGCAAAAATCCATCCCCAACGGGCTGCGCCGGTACGCGCCCCCACGACGGACGGAACCCGTAGACGTTATTCCACGCAGCCGGGTTGCGTAGGCTGCCCATCATGTCCGACCCATCCGCCAACGCGACCATCCCGGTGGCCAACGCAACAGCAGCACCTCCAGATGATCCACCGCAGGATCGTTCCGAGTCATAGGGGTTTCGTGTAGCTCCGTAGACGGGGTTATACGTATGCGACCCAAGCCCAAATTCGGGCGTGTTGGTCTTACCGATCAATATCGCACCAGCATCCCGCATCCGCGCCGCGATCAGATCGTCATCGTCAGGCACATCATCCTTGAACAATGGCGACCCCTGCGAGGTCGGGATCCCCGCCACATTCACAAGGTCTTTAACAGCGACGGGCAACCCATGCAGCGGCCCTAAGATCGGCCCCTCATCCAAGGCCCGCGCCTCAGCCATCAGATCATCTTCGTCGCGCAAAGCAACGATTGCATTCAAGGCTCCGTTAACCTCTGCAATCCTGTCCAGGGTTGCGCGCACAACAGCAGCCGCTGAGACTCGCCGCCCGGATATCTCTGCCAACAATGCAGAGGCGCTAATTTGTCTTAAGTCCATTCGGGGCTCATTGGCATTCTCATCACTCTGTAGTGGTCAGCCTAGCGGGGGTGCCCTGTCAATAAAACCCACTGTTTAGATGTATCTTTCCAAGCCACCCGCAACCTGGGGATCCCCTTCATCTGGCCCAAAATATCCCGGGGGAGTCGCGGCTTGTCGCGGCGGGGGCAGCGCCCCCTTCCCAGCTTAATCGCCCTGCGCCTCGGACCGGCTTTTGCCCGCCACGTTCAGCGCCAGCGTCGCCGCCATGAACTCATCCAGATCGCCGTCCAGCACACCTTTGGTGTCCGAGGTTTCGTGGTTCGTCCGCAAATCCTTGACCATCTGATAGGGCTGCAACACGTAAGACCGGATCTGATTGCCCCAACCCGCGTCACCCTTGGCTTCGTGTGCGGCGTTGATATCGGCGTTCCGACGGTCCAGCTCTTGCTGATAGAGGCGTGATTTCAACGCCTTCATGGCAATATCGCGGTTCTGGTGTTGCGACTTCTCGGAACTGGTCACGACAATGCCAGTCGGAATGTGCGTAATCCGCACGGCGGAATCTGTGGTGTTCACGTGCTGGCCACCTGCGCCCGAGGACCGATAGGTGTCAATCCGAATATCCGACGGGTTCACCTCAATCTCGATATTGTCGTCCACCACCGGGTAAACCCAGACCGAACTGAACGAAGTATGACGCTTGGCCGCCGAGTCATAGGGCGAAATCCGTACCAACCGATGCACCCCGCTTTCCGATTTCAGCCAGCCATAGGCATTGTGGCCGGAAATCTTGTAAGCCGCGGACTTAATCCCCGCTTCTTCTCCGGCGGTCTCAGATTGCAGCTCGACCGTATAACCCTTCTTCTCCGCCCAACGCACATACATCCGCGCCAGCATCGAAGCCCAGTCGCAGCTTTCGGTGCCACCCGCGCCCGAGTTGATCTCGAGGAAGGTATCGTTGCTGTCCGCCTCGCCGTCCAGCAGCGCCTCAAGCTCTTTCTTGGCGGCCCTGGCCTGCAAGGACTTGATCGCAGACTCGGCGTCCTCGACAACTTCGTTGTCCTCTTCCATCTCGCCCAGTTCAATCAGTTCGACATTGTCGCTCAAGTCGGTCTTGATCGACTCATATGTTTCGATCGCGTCAACCAGCATCTGACGTTCGCGCATCAGTTTCTGCGCATTTTCCGGGCTGTCCCAGAGGTTGGGGTCCTCAACCCGCGCGTTGAATTCCTCCAACCGGTGCGGCGCGGTTTCATAGTCCATGCGCTGCGCCAGCAGCTCCAGAGACTTTTCGATTTCCGCCACGATATTCTGGGTTTCGGCGCGCATGGTTACGTCCCAACTTGCTCAATCAGGCCTGCGTGATAGCAAGTGCGTGGGGTCACCACAAGACGGCGTGACCCCGAATACTGCGCATCGTTAATAAAGCCCGCCGCCCTGCAACTCACCCTGGCTGGCATTTGGACCGACGGTGACTGTGTTGCCTGTGGATGTGGTTACCTGACGGCCTGAGCTGTGGACCTCTTCAAACAAGGGCAGATCTGATCCCATCGCAAAACCGCCATCGTAAACGCGGTCGATAAAACCATCTACGCCGTCACGGAAATACTCGGCCACAACGTATTCGCCGGTTGCATCCGCAGGCAGGCGCGCGCCGCTGAAGCGGTCAATCTTGATGAAATGCCCACCCGGGGGAACTTCGAACGGGCCTCCACCATACTTTTCGACGGCTTTTTCCATAAAGCTCTGGAACACAGGGCCGCACATCGTGCCACCATACGCCCCCCGACCCATCGGACGCGGACGGTCGTAGCCGATATAGCAGCCGGCCACAATGTTCGACGTGAAGCCAATGAACCATGCGTCCTTGGATTCATTTGTCGTGCCGGTCTTGCCAGCCGTCGGCACCGGAAGATTGATATGGCTCGACGCTGTTCCGCGATCGACAACGCCTTTCATCATCGAGGTCAACTGATAAGCGGTTATCGCATCCATGACCTGACTGCGGTTGGTTTCGATGGTGGGCGACTCGTCCGGTTCCAGCCAGCTAGAGTTACAATCCAGACATTGCCGGTCATCGTGGCGGTAGATCGTCTTGCCGAACCGGTCCTGAATCCGGTCAACCAGCGTCGGTTCAACCCGCTCGCCCCCGTTTGCGAACATCGCATAGGCTGCGACCATCTTGTAAAGCGTCGTTTCCTCGGACCCCAAAGAGTTGGCGAGGAACGCACCCATCCGGTCATAAACGCCAAAGCGCTCGGCGTATCCGGCGACCACCGGCATCGTGACTTCTTGCGCCAAACGAATTGTCATCAGGTTCCGCGACTGTTCAATCCCGGTGCGCAGCGGCGTAGGGCCGTAGAATTTATTTGATGAGTTCTTGGGCCGCCACAAACCTTGCGGTGTGTCCACCTCAATCGGGGCGTCCACGACGATCGTTGCCGGGCTGTACCCACTGTCAAGCGCCGCGGCATAGACGAAGGGCTTAAAACTCGACCCCGGCTGACGTTGCGCCTGCGTCGCTCGGTTGAACACAGAGTCCTGATAGGAGAACCCGCCCTGCATCGCCAGAACACGGCCCGAGTTAACATCCATCGCGACGAAACCGCCCTGTACTTCGGGCACCTGACGGGCGGACCATTGGCCCTCTTCCCCGGCCATGACCAGAATGACATCTCCGCGCTTGAAATTATCCTGAAAATTACCCTGCATCCACTGAATGTCAGAGCGCGGGACAGTGCCGTCTGCCGGGCCATTTTCAATACCCACGGTCAGTGACTGATCGGCGACATTCAGCACGACTGCAGGATACCATTGCGTTGGCAGGACCACGTCACGCGGGACTTCGGTGATGGCCAGCGCCTCGCGCCACAGCACCTCATCCGTCAGTTTGTCTTCAGGGATCACCTCGCCCGTGCCACGCCACTTACCGCGGGAACGGTCGTATTTTTGCAAAGCTACGCGCAATGCACGGGCCGCCTCGACCTGCATCTCTTCGTCGACCGAGGCGCGGACGGTAAAGCCTCCGGTGAAAAACTCACCCTCACCAAAATCCTCACTCAATTGGCGGCGGATTTCGTCGGTGAAGTAATCACGCGGCGGCAGGGCCGTGCGGAAGCTTTCGAAATCACCGTTCTGGACCGAGCGCAGAGGCATGTTGGTTTCTGCCTCAAAGGTCGCCTGATCAATATATCCGTTCTGGTTCATCTCACGCAGCACATAGTTGCGGCGGGCCAGCAGGCGCTCTTTCTCGCGCACCGGGTGGAAATCGGACGGTGCCTTGGGCATGGCGGCAAGGGTTGCCGCCTCATGCGGGGCAAGTTCCTGCAAAGTTTTGTTGAAATAGGTCTGAGCCGCTGCGGTCACACCGTATGAGTTCTGACCCAAAAAGATTTCATTCATATACAGCTCAAGGATCTGTTCTTTGTCCAGCGTATCCTCAAGCCGCGTGGCGAGGATGATTTCCTTGATCTTTCGCTCGGCCCGACGGTCGCCGGACAGCAAAAAGTTCTTCATCACCTGCTGGGTGATCGTGGACGCCCCGCGCACATTCTCACCCTTGGATTTCACCGCTTCGACGCCCGCCGCAATGATGCCGCGCGGGTCATAGCCCTGATGGGTGTAGAAGTTCTTGTCTTCGGCCGAGATAAACGCCTGTTTCACCAGATCCGGAATTTCCTCGGACGGTGTGAACAGGCGGCGTTCCTGCGCGAATTCGTCGATCAACTGACCCTCGCCGGAATAAATCCGGCTGATCGTCGGCGGCTTGTATTGCGCCAGCGATTCATGGCTGGGCAGATCGCGCCCATACATCCAAAAGACCGCACCAATCACCAGCGCGGCCATGAAAATGCCCAAGGTCACGAGGCTGAATATCGCCCCGAAAATGGATAGAATGAAACGGATCACGTTACTGCCTTTTGCTCGCGGTGCCGCCTATATAGTGATGCGCCTGCCCGGGGTCAAAACACGATGGCCAATATTAGCCGTTTTGCGCCGCAGGGTCACTGCCCAATAAGCGACCGTCTGACCAGATCATCCTGACGCCAGCGCACCAGCCCGTCGCGAATGCCGCGCGCCATACCGGTACGCCACTCAGGGTTTCGTATGTTCTCTAGGTCTCTGGGGCTGGACAGAAACCCCAACTCAATCAGAACAGATGGGATGTCAGCCGCCTTAAGCACCGAAAACGAGGCCGTTCGGATCGGGCGATTGTTCATCGGCCCACCCTGCTGTGTCATCCCTTCAGCCAAAGCTTGCGCAAGCGCGTCGGTGCGCGGCTTGGTTTCCCTGCGGGCCATGTCCAACAAAACATCCGCCACCTGATCGTCCGAACCGCTCAGATCAATTCCCGATATCAGATCGCCGCGATCATGACGCTCCGCCAGTCTTAGGCTTGCCACATCCGACGCGTCCTCGGACAGGGTATAAACAGCAGCTCCATGCGCCCGCCCTTCGGACAGAATGTCTGCGTGCAACGAGATAAAGACGTCAGCACCGGCCCTGTGCGCCAGTGTGATGCGGCGCTCCAACGACACGAACTGATCGTCGACGCGTGTCATGACCACGTCATATCCCCCAGCACGCAACAGCATTTCACGCAGCTCGCGCGCAAAGGTCAGCATGAGGGTTTTTTCGTTCAGACCATCAACCTCGGCACCGGGGTCGATCCCGCCGTGCCCCGGATCCAGCATCACCCGCAGCAGGCGCGTTCCGTCCTCATCCCGCGCCGGAGGGGTAACCGATGCTTCCGGCAGGTCCCAACCGGGCTGACGCGGCGCACCTGCACTGGCGGAAAACGTATCAAAATCAGTCCCTTTCAGGTCCAAAATCAACTTCGCCTTACCCGTTACCGGATCGACGCGCATATCCGAAGTCTCAACCGCCAAAGGCGCGCCAAGCTCCAGAACCATGCGCGACCATCCAGGCACATAGGCCCCATACTGCACCCCACTGACGCGATCCGTCTGCAAAAAGCTGTCGCGGTCCAGACCGGTCCAGTCGACCTCCTGGAAATCCAGAACCATTCGATAGGGATCGCGCAGGGTGAAAACCCGGTATGGAACGCCCTGGCTTAGACCAAGTTGCACCTGAACTCCGGCTCGCCCGTTATCAGCGACACGGCTGTCATCGGGCAACACGCGTGCAAGCGCGCTGAAATCATGCGCAACGGCAGCCCCGTGCAGCGCCCAGATCAGCGCAATGGCGAATAGAATCCTGCTCATGGCCTCAAGTTTTCCCGAGATCGTTTGACGCCCAGCTTAGCCGAAGAGCGCCCGCTTGTGAACGCCCCGTGCTCAGCCCGCCGATACAGAGCGTTCAGCCATGAGTCTTTGCAAACGCAACAGGCCTTCTTCTATGTCTGCCGTCGATCTGGCGTAGGAAAACCGCAATGTCGTATGGCCACGCACAGGATCGAAATCGAGACCCGGAGTGACCGCCACACCCGCTTTTTCAAGGATTTTCGCCGCAAAGCTACGGCTGTCATCCGTTAGGTCGGACACATCGGCATAGACATAAAATGCCCCGTCAGGCGGTGCGATGTTCGTGAACCCTGCCTTCGGCAACCCCTCCAGCATCAGGGCGCGGTTGGCCCGGTAAACATCAAGGTTTGCCTGCAATTCTTCTTCGCACTCCATCGCGGCTAAAGCCGCAACCTGACTGGCGTGCGGCGCGCAGATGAACATGTTCTGGGCGATCCTCTCGACAACGCGTACCTGATCTTCGGGCACAACCATCCAGCCCACACGCCAGCCCGTCATCGAGAAATATTTCGAGAACGAATTGATCACATAGCATTCATCCGTCACCTCCAACGCTGTGACGGCTTTGGCCTCATATTCCAACCCATGATAAATCTCATCACTGATGAACGAGGCGCCCTGCTCGTGCGCGGCCCCGATCAACGCCTGCATCGCGGTATGATCCAGCATTGTCCCAGTTGGATTGGCTGGCGACGCGACCATAAGCCCCTGAAGATCAAGCCCCGAGAAATCTGACGGCACAGGCTGGAGTCGGTTTTCCGGCGCGGTTGGCAGATCGACCGGCACCAGCCCCAGAGCCTTCAAAATCTGTCGGTAGGACGGATAACCCGGCGCGCCTATACCGACACGATCCCCGCTGTCAAACAGCGCCGTGAAGGCCAAAAGGAAACCGCCTGATGAGCCCGGAGTGACCACGACACGCTCGGGGTTGAGGTCGACATTATACCACTCACCATACATCCGCGCGATCCGCTGCCGCAAAGCCGGAAGGCCCAGAGCAACCGTGTACCCCAGTGGCCCTTCTTTCATGGCCTTTGCCAGAGCATCAGTCGCCCCTTGCGGCGCACCGGTTCCCGGTTGGCCAACCTCCATGTGAATGATGGTGCGTCCGGCCTCTTCAGCGCGGCGCGCGGCCTCCATAACGTCCATCACGATAAAGGGATCGACCCCGGACCGGGTTGAGTTTCTCATGCCCATCTCCCATGTTGCAGCCATGGCTTTTGAACGCGTATCCAGGCTGGCGTCAATCCCGGCCCTGTTGCTGATCGCAGTGACATGGTTTTCAAGCGCCATTCAAACCGCAGCGCAAAGCCTGATTCGTGACCCCGATATCGAATACGGGCTGCGTGAACTGGCGTTTCCGGTCCTGCGCGCAGCGGGGCTGAACACCAATCGTGTGCAAATTTTGGTGGTGAATGACAGCACGTTCAACGCCTTCGTCATCGACTATAACGCGATCTACCTGAATTATGGGCTGATCTTGACCGTCGAAAGCCCGGAAATGCTGCAGGCGGTGATTGCACACGAAGCCGCGCATATCGCCAACGGCCATCTTGCACGGCGGGTAGAGAACCTGAAAGCCGCGCAAAGGAACGCCCAGTTGGGAACCGCACTTGCCCTTGTGGTGGCCGCTGCGGGCGGCGGCGAGGCCGCTGCAGGCATCGCGGCGGGCACCTCCGGCTCGGCTCTGCGCAGTTTTCTGGCACATACCCGTGCCGAAGAATCTTCGGCTGATCGCAGCGCTGCAAGCTATCTCAGATGGGCGGGTATCTCGCCCAGCGGGATGGTTGCGCTGCACCAGAAATTTGCGGGACAGGAACTGTTAAGCACAATCAATCAAGACCCCTACATGCGCTCGCACCCCACCAGCCGCGAGCGCCTGCGGGCTGCCGAAGCTTTCATGGAAGAATTCGGAGATAAAGCGCAACCCAACCAAAGTGCTGATTACTGGTTCGCGCGCACAAAGGGTAAACTGTCGGCCTTTATACGGTCCCCGACCTGGACCATGCGCCGAGCCAAGGAAGAAAGCGCGCGGGACATTCGCCTCATGCGCGAAGCGGCGGCCTATCACCAAAACCGCGATCTGGCGAACGCCAGAGCCGCAATCAACCAAGCACTGGATATTCGGCCCGATGATCCATTTTATTACGAACTCAAAGGGCAAATATTGTTGGAAAACCGCAAGGTGCAGGACGCCGTTACCGCATATGGCAAGGCAGTGGATTTGGCTCCCAACAATGCGCTGATCCTTGCCGGATACGGTCGGGCGCTCCTGGCGCAAGGTCAGACCAATAACGCCTTACAAGCCCTTGAAAAAGCAAGAAATAGAGACTACCGAAATGCCCGATTGATGCAGGATTTGGGCGTTGCATACGCCAAAGTCGGCAACAAAGGCATGGCCTCGGCCGTGACCGCCGAAAGATATGCCTTGCAAGGTCGGCTGGCAGATGCAGGTATTCACGCAAGACGGGCTGTCGGGCAATTGCCCGAAGGTTCACCTGGTTGGCAACGTGCACAGGATGTGCTGATTGCCTCAGAACAAGCTAAGAAAACAAAAAGGAAGCGAAAATGATCCTCAGACACGCTGCGCCAGCCCTGCTGGGGCTTTCGTTGATCACAGGCCCCGCTCAGGCATTGGACCTGAACGCCATGACCGATGCTGAAAAACAAAAATTCGGAGAACAGGTTCGCGAGTATCTTCTGGAAAACCCGGAAGTGATCATCGAGGCCATCAATATCCTTGAACAGCGCAACGCCGTGGCCGAAGCACAGGCCGACAAGGAGTTGGTGAGCGCCAACGCCGACGAGTTGTTCAATGATGGATATAGCTGGGTTGGCGGCAACCCGGACGGCGATATCACCTTGGTCGAGTTCATGGACTATCGCTGTGGCTATTGCCGCCGGGCCGTCCCCGAAGTGGCCGAGCTTTTGTCAGAAGATGGCAATATCCGATTGGTTATCAAAGAGTTTCCGATATTGGGCGATGCATCGGTCCTGTCATCACGCTTTGCCGTTGCAACCAAACATGTGGCTGGCGACGACGCTTACAAACAGGTTCACGACGCACTTCTGGAATTCGGCGGCCAGCCGTCCGAAGTGACCCTGCGCCGTATCTCGGACGGGTTGGGTCTGGACAGCGAAGCAATCCTCGAAGCGATGAACAGTGATCAGGTAACGAATGAGATCAACCAAACGCGCGAGTTGGCGCGGCGTATGCAGATTTCCGGCACACCTTCGTTTGTTCTGGGAACCGAGATGCTGCGCGGATACCTGACGGCTGACCAAATGATTGAGATTGCCAACGGCGTACGCGCCGAACAGGGCTAATCGGATTGGAGGCGGACCAACACCCGCCTCCGCTTACTCTTTGTGCGGCGCGCGCTTAGTACGGAAAGGGCGCGTCGCATTTCAGCCAAACAACCCACCTATTCGTGCCATCCGACCGAAATTGCGCGGCAGGCACAGATATACCTTTGATACCCGCGGGAACGACATCACGCCCCTGCTTCTGACTTTCTGCGAGAACGGCGCTGATGTCCTGCGGGTTCGAGATCCGGCGAACACCGTTGTTCGGGGTAATTGGACCAGAACGGCAATACGTCGAACGCGCGACCTGCTGCGCAAGGCTCATCGCGGCCCTAGAGTCGCTTCCGTCCCACAAGGATGCCGCAACACGTGCAGCCAATGCCGGATCTGCCAGCACCAGAGGCGTGTCCTTGGGCGGTTTTGACTGTCCGCCAGGCCCGAGGGTCACGATGATGCTTGTGACTGTACCACTCTGATTGTACGGCGCGAGATCAGCCGAGAGATAGCGCAACTTGGTATTTGCGGCGTTTTCCGGGACCGGGACATTCACGTCCCGGGGGTATCTGTCATACTCGCCTGATCCACTGCTGCATGCTGCCAAAATGGCGCAGGAAACTGCGGCCACGCTCAAAAGAAACTTCATTTGAAAATGCCTTGAACTGCTCAACCTGAAGGGTGTTTTTCAGGTTAAGTTTGGCAAAAGAATGGCGGCTCCTGCTGACAGGCAAGGTTTTTTGTTAGAAACAGTCCGCCCTAAACGAAAATCGAAAAGGCGCTATTCCGCAGCTTCTGCGGCTGCATCCAGTTCGGCGGCCTTCTTCTCGACCTCTTCCACGATGTGGTCGATCATCTGATCGTTGGACATCTTGTGACTGGCCTTACCCGCAAGATAGACCATGCCAGAACCGGCCCCGCCGCCGGTAAAGCCAACATCGGTCATCAGCGCCTCACCGGGGCCATTCACGACGCAACCGATGATGGATAGGCTCATGGGCGTCTTGATATGTTCCAGCCGTTGTTCCAGCGCTTCGACCGTCTTGATCACGTCGAACCCCTGACGCGCACAGGACGGGCACGAGATGATGTTCACGCCGCGATGGCGCAGGCCCAGAGATTTCAGGATCTCATAGCCTACCTTGACTTCTTCGACCGGGTCTGCGGACAGGCTGACGCGGATCGTGTCGCCAATCCCCATCCACAACAGGTTGCCCAGCCCGATGGCAGACTTGATGGTGCCGCTGACCAACCCTCCGGCCTCGGTAATGCCCAGATGGATCGGCGCGTCGGTAGCCTCGGCAATACCCTGATACGCCGCCGCCGACAGGAACACGTCGCTGGCCTTTACGCTGATCTTGAAGTTGTGAAAGTCGTTGTCTTCCAGAATACGGATATGTTCCAGCCCGCTTTCGACCATCGCCTCGGGGCATGGTTCGCCATATTTCTCAAGCAGGTGCTTTTCCAGCGACCCCGCATTGACCCCAATTCGGATCGAGCAATCATGGTCACGGGCAGCCTTGATCACCTCCTGCACGCGCTTTTCATCGCCAATATTGCCCGGATTGATACGCAGGCAGGCGGCACCTGCCTCAGCAGCCTCGATCCCGCGTTTATAGTGGAAATGGATATCGGCCACGATGGGCACCGGGCTTTCGCGCACGATGTCTTTCAGGGCCTTTGAAGACGCCTCATCCGGGACCGATACCCGCACGATATCCGCCCCTGCCTCGGCTGCGGCCTGCACCTGTGCCACTGTTGCTGCCACGTCGGTGGTCAGCGTGTTGGTCATGGTCTGCACGGCAATCGGAGCATCCCCGCCGATGGCGACATCGCCGACCATGATCTGACGGGATTTGCGGCGATAGATATTGCGCCACGGGCGAACGTGATTGAGCGACATGGGGACGGATCCAAGACTGCCTGAGTTGGGACTTTAAATAGTTCGCCTACAGGGGCATCGCAATGGCAAGATCACTCAGCCGGGTCTTGCAGAGCTTCAGCCTGCAATTCGGCGACCAAACGCTTTAGGGCGCTATTCTGTTCAGCCTCAAGATCGGCAACATCGTAACGCTCAGCCACAGCATCCTTGGACAGGATTACGCCCTTTGCGACCGTTCCAGGATTTCCAACAGGGCCAAAATGTTCACCGTTCATCGAGAAATATACCGACCCGGACGCCCCGGCGCGCAGTTGCGGAGGTTCTTCCGTAAGCGGAACTTCGAACGTATTGCCCTGCTCGACCGTGCCAAGAGTGCCTTCGAATATGATGCTGCCATCCGCGGCTGTAACCCGCATCCATGCCGGGTTGACGGCTACGATTTTGAGCGTTGTGTCCAGTTGTTCAACCACCTGCGGCAGTGCCGGGCGTTCGACAGTGTGAACCTCGGCCACTTCGATCTTTGGCGGCTCTGGCGGAAGGAATGTTCCGACCGAACGCGGATCAAGTGTCGAAATCGGTGCGTCACGTGCAACAAGCACGGGAACATCCAGGGCCTGTGGCCGATACAAACGATCCAGTGCCTCGGCGCTGGGGGTTTGAATGGTCTCCACCTCTTCCGCTGACCCGTCAGCACGCGCGACATTTAGCGGATCAAGGTCGGACAGAACGACCGGGGCTTGTTCAACCGGGCTAACCTGCACCTGCTGGATTTTGTTCAGAACTGCCCACCCGCCGTAGCCTATACCGCAGATCAAAGCCAACAGCACCGCTGACGATCCAATCGCACGAGGCTCAATTTGGCTGACCAGAGACTCTTTGCCTGGAATATACGGCGTATTCGGCGAAATGAACGGGTCGCGGCCCATCGGACCCCGGGCGGGCAAGCCGCCCACCGGCTTACGGACAACGGACGCCTCTGCGGACATACCATGCGCGACCTCAAATCCGCTTTCCTTGCAGAAGGCCGCAAATGTCTCATCAGGGTTCATGCCCAGATAGCGGGCATAAGAACGCACATACCCGGCGATGAAGCCGGGTGTGTCGAAGGCATCTGGATCAGAGTCTTCTATGGCTGCGATGTAATTGGCTTTGATCCGCAATTCTCGCTGAACGTCCAGTAGAGATTTGCCCATGGTGGCGCGTTCGCCGCGCATCATGTCACCAAGCCGCACCTCATAATCGTCATAGCCTTTTGGCCGGACGTCAACGTCGTCTTCGGATTCGCGCTGAGATCTGCGCCCAATCATCCCTGCTGCCCCATTTTGCCTACGCGTGTTTAACGCTAGCGCCGAATCACTGCCTGAATGATTCGAACACTGATTTTGTTAGCGTAAGCTTAACACGCGACAAACAAGTTGCACACTTTGGCGTGAGGTTAACCAGCAAGTTCGGCGCGATTTAGCGCACAATGTGACCAAAGTTCGTCCATCGCGACTACCAAACGGTTCATTTCGTCGGGTCCATGCACCGGCGAAGGGGTGAATCGCAAGCGCTCGGTTCCACGCGGAACCGTCGGGAAATTGATCGGCTGAACGTAAATTCCATGGTCGTCCAGCAACCGATCGCTCAGGATTTTGGTGTGGACCGGGTTACCGACGATCAGAGGAACGATGTGGCTGCCGTGATCAATCAAAGGCAGTCCCAGCCCTTTGAGGCGCAGTTTGAGGATCTGTGCCTGGGTTCGATGCTGTTCGCGCAGTTCTGTCGCATTCTTCAGATACGCGACCGACGCCGCTGCGCCCGCAGCGACCGCAGGCGGCAGAGAGGTCGTGAAGATGAAGCCCGGCGCGTAAGAGCGTACGGCGTCGCACATCTTTTCGCTCGCGGCAATGTAGCCGCCCATCACGCCAAAAGCTTTTGCCAGTGTACCGTTGATGATGTCGATACGATGCGCCAAACGATCACGCTCTGTCACACCGCCTCCGCGCGGGCCGTACATGCCGACGGCGTGAACCTCATCAATGTAGGTCAACGCGCCGAATTCATCAGCCAAGTCGCAGATTTCTTCGATTGGGCCAAAATCACCGTCCATCGAATACACGGATTCAAATGCGATCAGCTTGGGCGCCTTGGGATCGTCAGCCTCAAGCAACTCTCGCAGATGGGCGACATCGTTGTGACGGAAAATGCGCTTGGCACCACCGTTGCGACGCACACCTTCGATCATTGATGCATGGTTCAGTGCATCAGAATAGATGATCAGACCCGGAAACAGCTTTGGCAGCGTGCTCAGCGTTGCGTCATTGGCGATATAGGCGCTTGTGAACAGCAACGCCGCTTCTTTTCCGTGCAGATCAGCAAGCTCGGCTTCAAGCTGGTTGTGATACACAGTCGTCCCCGAAATGTTGCGCGTGCCGCCCGAACCAGCTCCGGCGGCGTCAACGGCCTCGTGCATCGCGTTTAGTACGACCGGGTGTTGCCCCATACCCAAATAGTCGTTGCCACACCATACGGTGATGTCCTGCTGCGACCCGTCAGGGCGCGTCCGAACAGCATAAGGAAAGTGACCATTGCGCCGTTCGATATCAATGAAAGTCCGGTAGCGGCCTTCGTCATGTAGCCTTGCGATCGCTGAATCAAGCTGAGCAGTATAGTCCACCGGTTTCTCCTTACTTGCCCGACCTTGTTCACAACGGTCGAACGTCTTTTATGGCACCGTTTCCGACAGATCCGAAATTGCACCGATGCACTCAATTTAAGCTCAAAACATATAACGAGCTAAGAGAATGCGTATTTGATTTGCATCAAATATCTTTTTGCATCCCACTCGACAAGTAAAGTTTCGACAAACAGACGCGGGGAAACGACGCAGGCAATACGGAAAATCCACCTACTATTTTCGCCTCTTGCCCCGCGATCGTCAAAAGCGCACTGGACGGCGCCGATGGCGCTGATAGGGTTCCGCCAAAATCATAATGGCAGGAGACCCCCATGTCGCTGGACTCTGTTCTGGACCGTATCGACGCCGATCTTCAAACCTCAATAGACCGCCTGATGGAACTGCTCCGCATTCCTTCGATCTCAACGGATCCGGCCTATGACGTTGATGTCAGTCAGGCCGCCGACTGGCTGGTCTCGGATTTGCAATCCATCGGAGTTGCGGCGGAAAAGCGGGAAACCACCGGGCATCCCATGGTCGTGGGACATATCGGTGAGGGCAACGACGCGCCGCATGTGCTGTTCTATGGTCACTATGACGTTCAGCCCGTCGACCCTTTGAACCTGTGGAATCGTGACCCGTTCGACCCCGCGATCGAAGAGACCGAGAATGGCCCGGTTATCCGGGGCCGAGGCTCATCCGATGACAAAGGTCAATTGATGACCTTCGTCGAAGCATGCCGCGCTTGGAAAGCCGTTCACGGCACCCTACCCTGCCGCATCACTTTCTTCTTTGAAGGTGAAGAGGAATCCGGCTCGCCCTCATTGGTCCCGTTCCTGCGCGAAAACGCGGCTGAACTAAAGGCAGATCTGGCCTTGGTCTGCGACACGTCGATGGTGTCGCGTGGCGTTCCCTCCATCGCATCTCAACTACGCGGGATGCTCAAAGACGAATTCACAATTATCGGACCCCGGATTGACCTGCATTCGGGTCACTATGGTGGCCCCGGCCTGAATCCGCTTCGCGAATTATCAAAAATTGTCGCGTCTTTTTACGATGACGAAACTGGCCGCGTCGCCGTTGACGGTTTTTATGAAGGTGTCCACGACGTTCCAGCCGAACAGCTTCGCCAATGGGAAGGCTGTGGATTTGATGAGGCCGAATACCTCAACTCTGTTGGGTACACGCAGCCGCACGGCGAAAAAGGGTTTTCCGCGCTTGAACAGCAATGGGCCCGCCCAACGCTCGAGGTGAACGGACTTTGGGGTGGATACAACGGTGCCGGTTCAAAAACGGTTATCCCATCGCAGGCCCATTGCAAAATCACCTGCCGTCTGGTCGGCGACATGGATCCGGATGACTTGCGCGACAAGATACGAAAGCATGTCGAGCAACGCCTGTCGACGGATGCAAAGATTGAATGGGACAACGACCTGGAAGGCTCGCCCGCTTCTGTCATGAATCTGGACCGCCCCGAATTCGAAGCCGCCCGGGGTGCCTTATCCGATGAATGGGGCCGCGAGGCTGTTTTCACAGGTATGGGAGGCTCTATCCCGGTCGTCGGCTATTTCAACACCGAGCTCGGGCTGGACTCGATGCTGGTTGGTTTCGCCAACGACGATGACGCGATCCATTCCCCCAATGAGAAATACGACGTCAAAAGCTTCCACAAGGGCATCCGATCATGGGCGCGCATTCTGGACGCTCTGACCAGATAGACTTTAATGCGAGGCTCTGCCTCGCGCTCCGGGATATTTGAGGCCAGATGAAGTACGGATCCCCCGTTTCATCTGGCTAAAAATATCCCGGGGGAGTCGCCCGATACGGGCGGCGGAGGCAGAGCCCCCATTGGCGGCCCTTCACATGTGGATTACCCGGTCATACGCGTCCAGTACGCTTTCATGCATCATTTCCGACAGTGTCGGATGCGGGAATACCGTATTCATCAGGTCTTCTTCGGTTGTCTCCAACTGGCGCCCGACAACATACCCTTGAATCAACTCCGTGACTTCAGCGCCGATCATATGTGCACCCAAGAGCTCTCCGGTCTTGGCGTCGAAAATAGTCTTGATCATCCCTTCCGGTTCGCCCAACGCGATCGCCTTGCCGTTGCCGATGAAAGGGAAGCGACCAACTTTGATATCATAGCCTAGCTCTTTGGCTTTCGCCTCGGAATATCCCACTGACGCGACCTGCGGCTGGCAATAGGTACAGCCTGCGATGCTTTCTGGCTTGACCGGGTGCGCGTGCTTGCCCGCGATCAGATCGGCAACCATGACCCCTTCGTGGCTGGCCTTGTGCGCCAGCCACGGAGCGCCTGCGATATCACCAATGGCGTAAAGGCCATCGACCCCGGTCCGGCAGTATTCGTCCGTCACCACATGTGTCCGGTCAATCTTAACGCCCAATGCTTCAAGGCCCAGCCCCTCGACATTGCCGACGATCCCGACCGCTGAGATTACAGTGTCAAAGTCATGCTTTTCCACCTTTCCCTTGACCTCGATATGTGCGGTCACTTTGCCCTTGGCGCGGTCCAACTGCTTGACCATCGCCTTTTCCATGATGGTCATGCCCTGCTTGGTAAACGCCTTTTTAGCAAAGGCGCTTATTTCTGCATCTTCAACGGGCAACACGCGATCCATCACCTCGACCACTGTCGTATCTGCCCCCAACGTGTTGTAGAAGCTGGCGAATTCGATACCGATCGCACCGGACCCGATGACAAGCAGTTTCTTGGGCATGCGCGGCGGCTGCAATGCGTGCTTGTAGGTCCAGACCAGATCGCCGTCCGCCTCAAGGCCCGGCAATTCGCGGGCCCGGGCGCCTGTGGCCAGAACAATATTCTTGGCCGTCAGCTCTTCGGTTCCCTTGTCGGTTTTGACCGAAACCTTGTCTTTGGCGGGGATTGTCGCCTCGCCCATCACCACGGTGACCTTGTTCTTCTTCAGCAGATGACCAATGCCGCCGGACAACTGCGCGGCAACCCCGCGTGAGCGTTTGACAACAGCGTCCAGATCATAGCCGATCTTGTCCGCCTTCAGTCCGAAATCCTTGGCCCGTTCCATCAGGTGAAATACCTCTGACGACCGCAGCAGCGCCTTGGTCGGGATACATCCCCAGTTCAGGCAGATGCCGCCAAGATGTTCACGTTCGACCACAGCGGTTTTCAGGCCAAGCTGGGCCGCACGAATAGCTGCGACATACCCGCCGGGACCGGCGCCAATTACGATCAGATCAAAAGATTGTGCAGCCATGTTTCCCTCTCGGCGCAGGTCGATTCAGAAATTAGTTTACCATTAAACTAAATTTATTTGCGCATCAATACATTGCCCCCGCGACAAAAGCGACGCAGGGTCAAGTGGCGCCAAATGCACTGATTTGAGCCTATACCCAGCGGCCTACTATGGCTAGAAGTTAAGGGCCGGTTGTTGATGGCAATTGTTTAACCCAAGAAATTCAAGAGGCTTATCATGGCCAGAACGCTTAAAGATCTGTTGCTTGCATTGCTGAACGCCACACTCATCCTGGTTGCGTTGTGTCTGTTTCTGGGGTGGAAACTAGCCTCAACGGTCGAAGGCATCACGACAGCCTTCGCTGAGAATATCCAGATTGTTGCGCCCCTCAAGCAGGAACTGCAGGGGGTTCGAGGTGAGTTGGCGGCTTTGCGCAGCGACTTGTCCTCGATTCAAATTGGCGAAAGCGTTGCGAATAGCGCGGCGGCGCAGAAAATCTCGACCGCTTTAGCCAAGCTCGACAATCTGGAAAAAGAGCTACAGGCGAAGCAGGCCCGGATTTCGGAACTGACGGAATCGCCAGACGAATTGATCAATACAGCCATTGAGGCCTCGGCCGACGCAATCGCCGACCGGATCATTGAAATACGTGGATGCGTGCCTGCGTCTTAACCGGCGGCCTGCAACTCTCGGACCGTCGCGCCATAGCCGCCCATGTCGACATACGCCGCTTCGGGCTTGGTCATTGGCCGCGATAGCGCTTCGTTGCGGTATGGGAACCGCCCGAATTGCCGGATAACCTCACGGTGTGCGCGTGCGTGCAAAAGATTGCTCGAATCCTTGCTGACATTCTGACACATCAACCGCACACAGCGCTCCTGATCACACAGATTTTCCGAATGCATCAGGGGAAGATAGAAGAACTGCCTTGCGGGCTCGTCGATCTTCAGATCCCACCCCTTGTCCACAGCGCATTTGGCCGCTGATAAGGCCGCGCGGTCAGATGCAAACGCCTTGGCGCTGCCTCGGAACATGTTGCGTGGAAATTGATCCATCAGGATGATGTACGCCAAAGCACCACTGGGATAGGTCAGCCAAAGGGAAAACTTGCCCTCATTCGCTGCCTCCCACATGGTTTGGAACTTTTCGCGGATTTCAGCGTCAAGCGCATCATCCTGCAAATACCAACCCTTGGGACCGACTTCATCCAACCAAAAACTCAGTACGTCTTCAGGCCCTGCCATTGCCCTAAACTCCGTCTGTTCGCCTCCCCCAGGGACGTAACGTCATTTAAGGATGTTTTACAGGTTTGTTACAGTAACATATTGCAACACTTGCGACATAAATCCGTGTCTTAGGCAATATCTTGCGTGTCCTGCTCGGCTTCGGCCGCCTCGATGGCCACTTCCTGCGCTACTTCAAACGCAACAGGTGAGGCTGTGGGGTAAAGCGGAGACATCGTACCCGTTTCGTCGACCGGGATCGCGGCGCGCTGTGTCATGCGATACATTGCGTACCCTGCGGTTATGACCAGCAACATCGCGATGAACAGGAAAAACCCCTGAGGGCCAAACACGGCGTCGCCCATCAACCAACCGGTGATCAGCGGCCCGGCAATCGCACCCAACCCGTTGATAAAAACCAGTCCACCAGAAGCAGCGGCCATATCCTCGTGCTCGAGGAAGTCATTGGCATGCGCAATCAACAGGGAATAGAGCGGATTCGACATCCCACCGATCACGAAAGCAGCAATCAAAAGGATCGGGAATGTCGTTCCGAACAACATGCCGGCGATCGACCCTCCGGCCCCGGCGATGGCAACCAGCATGATCAGAAACCGGCGATCCATGCGGTCGGAAAACCAGCCGAGCGGATATTGCAAGACGACGGCCCCGACGTAGAACGCGGCGATAAAGGTCGAGATTTCGACCAGCGTCAGCCCGGCCCGTGCACCGTACACCGACGCCATGCCGAACTGAGCCGAGAATACACCACCCAACAGGAACATGCCGACACATCCAAGCGGTGACTTGCCCATCAATTCGCGCAGGGTCATCGGCTTGGTCGTGTCAAAGGCCGGTGTAGGTGAAATTGACAACAGGATCGGCGCAAAGGAAATAGAAACCAGAATCGACGCGATCACGAAGGTCTCATAGCCTGCGGGGTCTCCGACCAGCATCAAGCCTTGTGCCGTGATGATCCCTGTCATTTGGACGATCATATACAGCGACAGCGCCTGCCCCCTGTTTTCGTTGCTGGCGGCATTGTTCAGCCAACTTTCGGCCGTAACGTACACTCCGGAAAAGCAAAACCCGATAACGACACGGCCCAGGATCCAAGCCACAGGCTCGGTCAACATCGGATACATGATCATCACGGCCGAAATGAACGAAGCCAGCGCCGCAAAGACACGGACGTGCCCCACGCGCCGGATCATCTCGGGCGCCAGACGCGATCCGCCGAGGAAACCCACGAAATACGCCGACATCACAAAGGACATCTCGAGGGTCGAGAACCCCTCAATCTCGCCGCGAACACCAAGGATCGTGCCTTGCAAACCGTTGCCGACCATAAGCAGGCCCACGCCAAGAAGAAGCGCCCATGCGCTGGACAGGACCTGGATCATTGGGACCTCCGCTAAAAATCGGTCTGAATTACGGATTCGTTTTGGTATGAAAAACGGCTCTGGGCATGCTTGTCTACGACATAACCGTAATGCGATCCCGACAACGCGGCAGTCACGGGATCAAAAGCGACGCATCTCCGTAGGAAAAAAACCGGTAATTCTGTTCAATAGCGTGGGCGTAGACATCGCTCATGCGAGTCTGCCCCATCAAAGCCGACACCAGCATTAGAAGCGTGGACTTCGGCAAGTGAAAGTTGGTCATCAGCGCGTCGGTGACGTGGAACTGGAAGCCGGGATAGATGAATATGTCTGTCTCGCCTTCCCACGGTTCGATTCGGCCCGAGCGCGCGGCGCTTTCGATCAGGCGCAATGCGGTGGTTCCAACTGGTATGACCCGTCCCCCGGCGGCCTTGGTTTCTTGGATTTCGCTGACGGCCTGCGCGCTAACCCTGCCCCATTCGGCGTGCATCTTGTGCGTGGTCACGTCTTCGACTTTCACCGGCAGAAAGGTCCCTGCACCGACATGCAGTGTGACATGAGTGATTTGCACATCGCGCTCGTCCAACGCGCGCATAAGCGCCTCGTCGAAATGCAGCGACGCGGTCGGTGCAGCCACCGCACCCGAATTTCGGGCCCAGATTGTCTGGTAATCTGTCTTGTCCTGATCGTCAGCCGGACGCTTGGCTGCGATGTAGGGCGGTAAGGGCATCGCACCGGCATGTTCCAGCGCGGTGTCAAAGTCCTCTCCGGTCAGGTTGAACCGCAGGAACGCCTGCCCGTCATCTACCCGCTCCAAAGTGGCGCTGAGTTGGTCCGAGAACCTGATCTCTTCGTGCAGTTTCACCTTCTTCAACGGTTTGATCAGCGCGGCCCAGGTTCCATCGGCTTGCGGGTCCAGCAGGGTAGCCTCGATCGCTGCCGAAACAGGGCCCTGCGCGCTGTCGCGGTGCCGCCGACCGTTCAGGCGCGCCGGGATGACACGCGTGTCATTAAGAACAAGGCGATCTCCAGGCTGCAACCAATCGGGCAGATCAAACACATGCGCGTCCGAGATTGCGTCGCCATCGGCCACAAGCAATCGCGCGGACGAACGCGGCGTTGCCGGGCGCGTGGCAATCAGGTCTTCGGGCAGGTGGAAATCAAAATCGCTGAGTTTCATGCGCGCGCCATACAAGGCCAGACCGGATTCAGCAACAGCTCAGATCAACGATCCTTCGGAGGGGAACCAAAGGTCTTTTTTGGCTCATCAGGTTTTACAGGCAGGGAATTCGGGCCGTCGGTCACAGTGGGCGCTGGCGCGCGCAAGAGGTTCCGCAAGAACAACGGCGCAAGGCCCGACAAGGGGTTCACGGACACTTTGGGCGAGGTCAGTGGGCCTGTCAGATTATAGTTGAAGCCAATCACGCCCTCACCCTTTTTGGTGAAAACGCTGCCGATCGCGTTGACCAGATAGATCGGCGAAATCGCACCCCGCAGATTCAGCATCCCCGCGACGGTATCTATCGTGCCATCAAAAGACAGTCCCATGGACGGGCCAACCGCACTGCCGCTGAGGACTTTGACCTCGGTCGGTGTAATGCGCATCCGGCTTTCGATGGTCGAGAAAAAGATACCCTGCCCCGCCATTTCATCCAACAAACCAACAAGGCTGATCGCGTTCAGCAAGGCGGCCATCGCCGGGGCGTCGGTAATGCGGGTATTCACGATCTTGAGGTTAACGTCATAATTGCCGGGCGCGCCAACGGGCTCGAGGCTCATATCAAGCGAGCCGCCTCGTGCCTGCGTGATAACCCCTGCCGATCGCAGCACTTCACCGGCATCGGATGACTTCAGTCCCACGGCGCTGCGCCCTCCGCGCGGGGTGACCTGTCCGCGAACCGACGCACCTCCGTTCACGCCGGCTGTGAATGCGCCGGTGATGCCACCCGACGTCTGAAATGATCCGTTGAATCCCGTCAGCGCAACCGATTCCGTTACCTGCAGGCGATCCAGTACGACGTCCAGCGCAGGCCCGCGCCCGCCGCCTCCGCCACCGCTGCTGCCTTCGCCGAAAGTGGCTCCACCCAAATTCATGACACCGCCCAGCACGCGGATATCCGGCACGGACGACCCACGATTCACCAGCTCGGCAGGGACGGCCAGCCAGTTGCCCAGATCGAAAGAGCTGAACTGAACCTTGTCAAAATCCCCCCCTTCGCGAAACGAGATCGAAGCCGTGGTACGCAAACCCGCCGCGTCCAGCTTAAGCTCATCCACACGCAACTGATCGCCCAGCGTGGCGTCGACGTTCAATGTTCCGGCGGTCTGCCTGCCTTTGCGCCAGCCAAGCTCGGGTATGGCTAAGGCAACGCCAACCAGATCAGAGGTCGCTGCCAGCTTTATTGGATCGCCTGCTCCGATGCCGATAGAGACCTGCGCAGTTCCCTGCCCCGTCAGCATACCCTGCGGCAATCCTGCTTTCAGCTCGGTCATCAGACGGGGCGACAGTTCGATTTCACCGGTAACCTCGCTGCGTTGTGGGCCTGAACCACCGATGGGTTGGCGCCATGTCACGTCAATCGGAACATCACCAAACAGACCATACCCACCAATCTCGACCGAATTCTGATCGCCCTTTACATTCAGGCGGTCTGAACTGACTGAGAAACCCGGCACCAACCTGTCACTTGCCACATCGTCGATTTCGCCGGTGAAGTGGAACTCTGTTTCTTCGAACTTCAAACCTTTCTTCATAGGCAACGCCAGAGTACCCGACAGGTTGACCTCACCCTGAGCCAGATCCACAGGCAGCCCGGCTTTCGTCAACAACTCCAGAGGTTTGCGATCCAGCAGCGACAGCGCCGCAGTCGCTGAACCCCGCGCTTCGATCCGGGCGATGGCCGGTGACGGACCCTTGATTGTTGTATCGGGAATGATGAACGACGTGCCCGAAGCATCTACCGCCCCGCCAGCATCGGCGATCACCACCCCGCTTTCGGCAGATGCGGTAAACCGATCGTCAAGCAAGCTGACCCGACCCTGCGCGTCCTGAATGGGGGGTAACGTCTTGGCATAGCGGATTTTGGCGTTTTCGAACCCAAGCCCCAAGTAAATGTCCGGCTTGCGCCCCGGTTGCAGCCGCAAAGCAAACTCGACGTTCCGAAATTGGCCTTCATACAGGTTTTCAGACACCCAAAGCCGTGGTTTCGGGGCCAGAATTTCAGGCCAGTAATTCAGCAGCCGGTCGGCAGTCATTGTGTTCAGATACGCATCCAGCGCCGCCACCCATCCATCTGGGCGGCCGATCAGATTACCCGAAGCACGCAGAGTATGGTCTGCGTCGACCAGTGTCAGTTGCCCCAATCGCACCTCGAACGGTGCCAGCTTTAGTTGGAAGTCAAGATTTGCCCGTGCCGATTCAAGTGACTCGGGGAAAAGACCGCCGGGATAAATATCAATTTTGTTCAGATCCAGTTGCGCCGTCAGGCTTTCCAATGTCCCATCTTCAATCCCCTGCAGATACGCCGTGCCGCTGGCCTGAACCGCCCCCAGATCGGAAACGATCGAGACTTCGTTGAAATCCAGCACCTGCGCATCGGGATCATAGGTGAAATAGGTCCGCGCAGAGTCAAATCGAATGGGTTGTGTCTCGGGCGTCGGCTGGATGACACCTGCGGCAATATTCAGTGTGGCGAACAGCGGGCCCAATGCGGCCTGATCGTCGACGCTGCCGCGAAGGGCGCCGGAAATTGGCGCGTCAAGTTCTTGCAGCCATGCCAGCGCAAGGCTTTGTCCTGCGATATCTTCGGCGGGCAGATCGGTGATGGAAACGCCGAAACTTGCCTCGGGCGTGCCCAAAACGCTGGAATAATTGGCCTCGATCGAGCTGGCATAATCCCGGCCGGTCAAAACCGAAAACCCGGTAGCAAGGCGCATTTCGTCCCCGCTGCGCGCAATCGAAATATGCCCTCCGTCGAACACCCAGGCACGGCCCAGGCGCAAATCCTGATAGTCCAACGTCAGGTTCTGCAACTCAACCGACCTTAGGCCCGACAGGATCGGAGAAAGAAACACATCGTCGGACTCTTCGATCAGTTCAGCCAGCGTAGGTGCCTGCTGCACGGGCGAGCTGCCGGTGCCGACCGTCAGAGACAACGCGCCATCTTTACCGCGCGTCAGGGCGATCTGCGCGTCTTGCAGAACTATGCGCCTTGGCCGGATTTGCCCCCGCAAAAGCCCCCGCATCGACAGGCGTGTGCGCAAGTCCGACACTTGGGCGATCTGCTGTCCGGCGGCATCGCTGATGGTCACATCCGTCAGGCGAAGCCGGGGGCGCCACTGTTCATTCACAAAAAAGGTGGCATCCCCGAACCGGATTTTCAGCCCGCCCAGCGTCTGATCAAGCCGCTTTTCAGCTTGAACCCGCATCCAATTCGGGGCGTGCAATTGCTGACCGATCAAAAAGAACCACCCTGCAAAAGCCATCGCAGCAAGTGAAATAGCGAACCACATCGTCCAGCGAAGGGCAGTACGACGACGCGACCGACCGCGCCGGGGTTTGCCCGGCTGATCTGCACTTTTGTCTTCGTGCTGCACCAATTTTCTATCCACGCCTTTCAACCCGCTCGCGCCGCCCTATGATGACGGGCAGCACTTAAAAACCTTTAACGGAGTTTCCAATGCCCGACGTTACAGACACTGCCCCTGATTTCACGTTGCCCCGCGACGGCGGTGGCGAGGTCACGTTGTCAGACCTGCGCGGCGGTGCCGTCGTTCTTTTCTTCTATCCCCGCGATGATACGCCGGGCTGCACCAAGGAATCCATCGGTTTCTCGGAACAACTTCAAGCCTTTGCCGAGGCGGGCGCTCAAGTTTTCGGCATTTCGCGGGACACCATTGCCAAGCACGACAAGTTTGTGGCCAAACACAACCTGACCACCCCGCTACTGTCCGACGAGGGGTCAACCGTTTGCGAGGACTACGGCGTCTGGGTGGAAAAGAACATGTACGGGCGCAAGTCGATGGGGATCGAACGCTCGACCTTTCTGATCGACGCCGACGGCAAGATCGCCCGCGTCTGGCGCAAGGTCAAAGTCCCCGGTCACGTGGATGAGGTGCTTGAGGCTGCGTGCGCGCTCTGACCCTCTTTCCTGCGACCGCCATCCAGTCTAAGACCCGCGCAAACGCAAAAGCGGAGAAACCCGGTGTCGAAAACGCTGACCCAAATGGCGACCGAAGTCCTGACCACTGCGGAAGGGCGCGCAAAAACCGCCCTTTCCAAACGCTATGCCGCCGAGTGGTTTGCGTCTCGCACGGGTGACGCACCTGAGATGGAGATTGGGACAGCGACCCCACCGCTTTACCCGTCGCGGCCTGAAAAGCCTGAATTGCTGTCGCCCCGAGACGTTCCCAAACGCCGACCAGGAACCGAGGCCGGGCGGATTGCCCTGCTGCACGCCGTGGCTCATATCGAACTGAACGCCGTTGATCTGCACTGGGACATCATCGCCCGGTTCGGACATGTGCCCATGCCAATCGGTTTCTACGACGACTGGGTAAAATGCGCAGAAGAAGAATCACGTCATTTCGAGATGGTTTGCGACTGCCTTGAGCAGATGGGCAGCTTTTACGGTGCCCTGCCCGCCCATGCGGGAATGTGGCGCGCGGCCGAAGATACGGCCGAGGATTTGATGGGACGGCTGGCTGTGGTTCCGATGGTTCTGGAGGCCCGCGGGCTGGATGTAACCCCCGGAATGATTGACATCTTCCGCAAGGCGAAGGCTGAGAACGCCATCGCCGCACTCGAGGTGATCTACGCCGAAGAAGTCGGGCACGTGGCCTATGGATCAAAGTGGTTTCATTTATATGCCAACCATTTCTTTACAGAGGAAGCTTCGAGCGCCTAAGTAGTTGTAAATTATAAAAAATATTTTCATCAAGTCAGAATCCCTCTTCGAAAGACTTGCTTCATCACTTGGGATTACAGAACAAGTATTTTTCGGATGGAACTTTCGAAATGTGCCCACATACACATACGCAGCGTCTACAAAAAATAAATCATCACAATGCTTTACAAGATTGGACGTTCTGGGATCAAGAATAACCGACAGCACTTGATGCCACTTAGTTAGGTACTCGTTGCTGACTAGATTTGACTTACAGTCACGGACGGAGACTCAGATGATCTCAACTACTTCAGACGTTTTCATTATTGGACTGCCAACGGCGGTATGTTTTCCGACCAATGAGAGGCGCAATACCAGGCCATTTCAGAGTGACTGGCACCTTGGCACGCGCGCTCTCCAAATAGCTGGCGTGTGCCGAGGTGCCTTGGTCCGTCAGGACCAATCGAAATTCCATTTCAAGAGTTGTCTTTGAGCTGTTTTGCCCTGCTTTGCGTCAGGCTATAGCTGTCACCGTTCACCTCAAGAATTCTGACATGATGGGTAAGCCTGTTGAGAAAGGCTCCAGTCAACGATATCAAACCGTGACAGGTACAAGCGTTGTTGCCGATGATGGTTGCAAAAGTGCAGCCTGGTGAGGCCGCGTGGGTCCGCGCCTCCAAGTTGCTTTGGCTGTCGAGATTGTTCCCTTCGATCATTTGCAGTTGCGGACACCTCCGGTGATTCGCAGCGCTGGTCAAAACTGGCACCGACAATGCTCAAAAACGCGTTAGACCGTCAAAAAAAATCTTAGGGCCCTTATCGCCAAGAATAGACATTCGTAGGGCACCATTGCCTCTCCACTCTTCTTTTATCCTTGGAACCAAGAACAGTCCTTTCATCTATCCATTATGGAGCAAGAATAGTATAAGCATTTGTTCTTGCATAATATTTGGAACCGCACCAAGCGCGAGAAAGTTGAAGATTGGCCTCCATTCGAGTATCGTTTGGAGACCGTCCACTGCCTCGGAGAAACCCTTGAAGCCCATTTCAACACTAGGCCGACAACCTGTGAAACAGACTCAAACTCGAGCTGGCGAAACCCGATTTTCGATTTACCGTGAAGATGGCAGCATCGCTCTGTGGCCTTGGGCTTGGGTTGTCAGCGAGACACGTCAGCGGAACTACACCCCTGATACTATTTCCACTCGACTATCTCACATCACCATTCTCGAACTTTGGGCAATTCACCGAGGTATCGACCTTTATACCATCATGCTAGATGGAGAATGCCTGAGCTTAGAGCAAGTCGCAGACTTAAACTACTTCCTGAATTTTCAAATTCAGGATTTGCGTAAACTGGCGTGGGTTTTGCCCCTGAATGAGCAGAAGTTTCTTACCAGGTGCCTGGAAGAGCGAAGCGTTCAAGCTGGCACAATAATCCAACGGCAGATTGGTATTGAAGAATACCTCCAGTGGCTCGGCGAATATGGCAATCGCTTGCTTCGAAAAAAGCCAAGTCCAGTTTCCAAACAGAAACTGTGCCGTCGCAAACAGCTCTTGGAACCAGCGATCAAGCTAAGTGACGGCGGCTACCACACAGTGCCGGGGAGCTATGCGCATTACTTTCGAAAGTTACGCAAAGGTATGCCACAAAGCCGGATCAAGGCATACGATCATGAGAAAGCCGCAGATCGCTTTTCCCTGTGGTTAGCGATCTGCAATCCGTGTGAAGTCTGGCCCAAGAACCGAATTCGAGCACTACGAAACTACCTTATTTTATTGATGTTTTCCGACCTTGGTTTGCGCGCTGGCGAGTTGGGTCAAATGAAGACCGAAGACTATAAGAGCGAAGATGATTTGATCGAGGTCGTTCGCCGCCACAATGACCCAGAAGACCCTAGGAAACGTCAGCCAAACGCAAAGACCTTCGACCGGAAAATCAGTTTGAAATCGTCGCCGTTGCTGATCGAGACCCTCGATGAATGGATGGATGTGAGGGACGACATCGATTTTCAAAGCGGCAGAAACTCAAACTCCTTCATGTTTGTCAACTTGGCTCGTGATCCCACTGAGTATGGCAAGCCCATGTCCAAGACCGCAATTGACGATGTGTTCAGAGACGCCTCCAGAGCAGCTGGAGTTCGAAAACTGACGCCTCACCCTATGCGACACAGGAAGGCTCGAGAAATTGCCAGGCTTCTAAACGAACTTGGAGCCAGCGGCGAAGAAGCTCGAAAGGTTTTCACCTATCACTTTGGGTGGTCGGGAACATCTCAGATGATCTCTCGCTATCTCGGAGGAGAGTCCGACATTGGCGCAGCGAAAAGCATCCGAACGATCTGGGCGGAACAGGAAGCTCGAGCCGCTGCCAAAGATACGGAATTCCTCAACATAATTGGCTCAGAGACAAGTGAGTACATTAGCCTGCTCGATCACCGCGAAAAGGTGGCCGAAGAAGCCGCGAGAAAGAAGAAAGGTAAGAAATGAACAAGCACAAACCGTGCTCTCACGGCATACCAGCACTGCGCCCAACCAATTTCCGCCGAGCTGCCAACGGTGAAACTTTCGATATCACTTCTGATTATTGGGAAGTGAGCGCAACTGGTAGCGTTGCTACCTTCAATTTTGAATGGTGTACTGAGGTATTGTCGCCGTTGATGAAAAACGCGCTCAAGGAAGTGGTGGCTTATCGGCTCGAAACCAACCTTGCTTCTTCGATTCTTGCAGAGTTGACAGCCTTCAAGCGACCCTGTGTCTGGCTCAGGCGCGAAAACAACGACCTGGTCGGTTGGATCAACCGTAAAGATATTGCCGCCTACCGATTGGGTGATCCGAGTGGCAGTGATTACAGCATGCGAAACATTGTTTCTTCATGGCAAGAAATTGGATTTCCGGGGATTGCCCCGGATGCGGCTGAACTAATCGACGGCTTCCGAAAAAAAGAAAACGAAAAAGTTCATATTCTGACCCTAGATCCAGAGTCGGGTCCCTACTTGGATGGCGAAATCGCGATGGTGGATCGCGAACTCCATGAAGCTTACGAAAACGGCGCCATCAATGATGCTCAATATGTGCTAGTTCAAACATTTCGCCTCTATGGCCAACGAGCCTCAATGAATGCCAACCTGAAACTTCGGGACATAAGAACTCCGAAGCACCACGGTGTGGAGACCTCTATCCGGTTCGAAATCCTAAAGCAGAAGCGAACCCAAGCCGAAAGGTACGGCCCTAAGCGACCTGCGCCAATGCTGTTTACCCACGCCTTAGAAGCTTACCTGGATCGATTAACCGGTGGCATTCCTGCTCCTGAGTGGAATCAAGAGAAACCATTATTTCCCGCGAGGACTGATGAGTTTGTTACAGATTGTCGCTCAGTTAATAAGAAAAGAGCACGACGCTCAAAAGGTCAAACAAAGGCGGGTTACGAAGGTCACATGACTGCGAACCTAGCCTCCGAACGTTTCAAAGCCATTCTTGGAAGATTAAACATCATAAGCCCTCGAACTGGTGAACCAATGGTGTTTAACCAAATGAGAGAACGGCACACTATCGCGACAATCATGGCGATGCGAGGATGTACGGCGGAAGAAATCGCGGCATGGATGCATCATACCAGCCCCGGCAGCTGCGAAGCCTACATCGAACTAGCCTCTCGACATCATCAGCTAATGAGTAGTCTGCTGGACGGTAAGATGGTACATGTCGCAGGCAGGTTCTTGGGTCAAGTGACCGAAGCGCAACCCGACGACCTCGAATTCGGAGCAATTATTACAGCAACCGAGGCTGACGGTGCTCCAGATCTGGGTGCATGCGATTCTGGAGGTTGTAGCGCGCTGGAAAGCCTCGCAGCGCCATATGCATGCTTTCTCTGCCGTCATTTCAATCTCTCAATTGATTCCGATCTTGACCCATTACTGCACCTTCTGACTGGCAGAAAGGCAGAAGCGAAAATGCATGGTGATGACGAATATTCTCGAGAACTTAATCGACACGTTGCTGCGGTCTTAGCAGCTAAAAAAATGCAGCATCAGGCGCGCAATGAACGGGAGAGCACCAATTGACTTTGCACTTCAAGTCGAAACAACAAATCTCAGTTGAAGAATACATCGCAAAGGCTAAGAAACTGTCGATCTTTGACCCTCGCGTCGAGGGACATGTTGTTTGGGACAGTGCTACTTGGGACATCACTGCTTTTGTAAAGCGGATAAGGAATTCCAAGGGAGAAACGGTTGGTTTCCATCATGCGGATCGACAGCGGTCCCGCGCGAATGATCCCGAGTTCGCGATGAACGTGCCGTTTGGTGACTTCGCAAAGGCATACTTCGCCTTTCAACTCAATGAAAACGCCACAAAAACAGGAAAATTTAGAAAATCCAATGTCTTTAGGCACAAGGTGAAGTTCTGCCGCATTTTAGACCGCGTTCTAGAAAGTCGAGGACATCCCGGCCGTGCAGACCTTATAGCAAAGTCAGACCTGAACAAAGTCGTCGAGTTAGCCAGTAAATCCCATAAGCGTAAGGCTGCCGAGACCATGCGATCTATTGCGCGAGTGTTGGAGGGAGCGGGCATCGCGCATGACTTGAAGAGCTGGTGGCACCCAGAACTCCAGGACAAACGCTTTCTGAGCAGAGTGAATGAGTACTCTCTCCGGAAAAACCTGACCGAAGAGGAAGTGTCATGCTTGGGAGAAGCCTTTCACCGGGCAAAAACGCCGCGAGATCAGGTCGCTATGGGCATTGTCGCACTTTTGATGTGTGCCCCCTCTCGAAAGGAGGAAGTCTTCATTCTACCAGCCAAGGTTCAGGCTTTGCATAACCCGGGCGAAGGTTACGCCAACCCAGATGTGCCCTTCAACGAAGACTGTCGTTTCAAGGCTGGCCTCAGGTGGTGGCCAGTAAAGGGCGGCAAGCCTATGATTAAATTTGTTCCGAAAGAAATGGTTCCGGTTGCTCAGCTGGCACTCGAAAGGATCTGTGAACATACTGAGAGAGCGCGCAAGTTAGCAAAATGGATGATGGAGAACCCTGGCAGAGTCTTTGTCCCTACGAATCTTCAGCATGTTCGGGCAACGGGCGAAATCACACGTTCAGAGCTGGAAGAATTTCTTGGTGTCGGTGGAAATTACTGGCTTCAGTCCAGGCGCATCCTAGCTGCCAAGTACAGGGCCTGCGAAAACGGAAAACCCATAGCTGTGTACGACTTTGCTCAAATCGAAGAGAAGTGCTTGGCGGAAGCACCCCACGGCTTGCCTGTGCTCAGCGAGTTGTCTTCGGTAGCATACTCCGAGGCGCTGTGCGTCTGCTTAAAAAACCAATTTGCTCACAATACTGAGGCACGGCCTTACATGATAGAAGCATTAAGTAGTGGTGTGGTCGAACTCGTCTTGTCAGGCAGGCCAGAAAGTCTTCACAAAAGTGGCCACACTAACCCTGCGGTTCCCTCCATCTTCGAGCGTTTCGATATTCGGTTAAAGAACGGTAAGTACCCCAAAATCACTACACACCAAATGCGCCATTACCTAAACACGATGGCTCAACGCGCCAACGTTCCCCAATCACACATAGCCTACTGGAGTGGTCGTGCGAACGTCATGCAAAACCGGAACTACGACCACACAGACAAACTGTATCAAGTCGAACAAATAAAGCGCAGTGGCGAGGATGAGAACCTACCGGCAATCAGGGTTGTGGACGACTCGGATGTCGAAAATGCGGCCTACGAAACTGCAAACCTGAAGATGCATCTTCTGTCGACTTTATTCGGATATTGCAACCGTCGCTTCAATCAAGAGCCGTGCGACCGAGCTGGCGCCTGTAGAACGTGCACGAGGCTCGTGTGCCTAGGAGGTTCCAAAAGAGCCGCTGATCTGCTTCTTAGAGATGCCGAAAGAGATCAGAAATCTCTTGAAACTCTACGTGCTCGCCAGGCCAAAGGAATGCGGGTCAATGAAGCAACCATAAAGGCAATCGAACATAGTCACGCTCGTAGCCAAGCACTCGCTGAGGCCATTATGGATCCAGCAAACGAAGGGACTCTGATCCGCAATACCGACCTCGGCCCATTGATCGAGTTCAGCCACGCTGAACGGATCATCGAGAAAAAGCTGGCAGAGCTTGAAACCTCTCGAACCACGTGGAGTTTGACGTGAAGCTTACGCCCGAAAAAGTGGATAAAATTTTATTCCTGATTGGTCAAATGAGGGGCGAAATCACCCAGAAAAAAATTCACGATAAAGTTGAATCCAAGGTTGTCAAAATCTCATCTAAGCAGTTATTCAAACACCCTCTCATCCATGCGGCCTACCAAGACAAAGCGGCAGCCTTCTCGCGCAAAAGAGAGACGGATAAAGGTAAGAAAGCCCGAAAGGCACCAAAAAACGCCGCTGTAATAATGGAAGAACAGCAGAAAAAGATCGCTCAACTCGAAGAGAAATTGGACGTGATCTTGTCAAACGCTGTAGCACAAGGGGTTGATCCTCGCTTGATGAAGCAACCGCTTAACGTCTCTAGACTTGGGAATACCTACCCAGAGGGACGCAGAAAATGAGTCGCAGCATGGCCGATGCTGCGCGATGCCCCAACGACTGCAATGCGCAGAAAGCTGACTTTGCAAAGCCTCGCTAACAGCATTCGCTACCATTGCTCAGAGCAACAATAGATGTATAATTTGAGCCTCAGCAGTCTATTTGGTTTACATCCAAATCATTCAAAATGAATACCCAACATTCAAGAAGACGCTTGTGGCATCGTATTTGTTCTCCAATTCAGCCACATCCAGCTTTCGGCTGAAGCTTTGAACGCCTACTCCAATATCCCATTGTGGTGTGAGTTCGTAGCTCAGCAAGGCGACCGCATCTAGAAACTCGACAGAGTCAAACGAGGTGCCGTCGACACCCAACTGAAATTCTAACCGATCAGACAGTTCATAGGTGGCATGGATGCTCGCGTATGGCGCAAAGTCGTTGCTTTCGACTTCACGATCCAAATTTCCGGAAACAAGTCGCACATAGGTATTTTGAAAGGTCAGACCCCCGCCAATTTTTAAATCGAACCGACCTTCAGGGACGACGTTGTACAGGTAACCGCCACGAATTTCGTTCATAACGTAATCCATCGCAGTTGTCGTGTTTGCCGGGTATACCGTGCCGTCAAACCGAACGGGGTTTGAAAAAGTGCCTTCGTCTCGTACCTCTAGCGGATTTAGGACCGCGTAGAACTCGTGCCGATCAGACATGAAATACTCGAAACTCGCTGCGGAACTTGTGGTCGGGTTTGAAAAGGTATCAAACTGTTCAAGGTCTAGCTGTGAGCCGGTTGAACTGGGAGATCGTACGTCGTTGTTGTCCAGACTGCTCGCGCCGAAGGAGAATGAAAACCTAAACCTGGGTTTGAAGGGTTCTGTCTCTTTTGTCTCTGCCGATTTGTTTGATCCAGTAAGCATCGAAACCTGCAAACCGACTGCATCCTGCGAGACTGTGGGAAGAACCCTGACTCCGTTCTCCAAAGGCGTCGCGTACAACCAATTGCTAAGCATTGCGATACTTGCACCGGCCAGGACATCGTCGGAGAAGTGTTTCTCGGCGCGAACTCGGGTGTAACCGACAAATGACGCTAGCAGATAAGCTGGTACGCCGTAGCTGGACCCGTACCGTGTTTGAAGGAAGGCAGCACCCGAGAATGCAGCTGCGGTGTGCCCCGACGGAAAGGAATTATCCGCCGAGTAATTGGGGCGCCATTTCTCCACAAGAAACTTAAGGCTCTGAACGGTCAGAAAGGTCGTGCCAACACCCTTTGCGAGTTGTTGTCGCCCCTCCTTGTCGTCCTTAGCGTAAGTTATCCCAAGGGCCGCGAGAGGAATTGCCAGTTGGAGAACATCACCGACGTCTTCGAGGTCATCAGTCGTGTCCCCAGATACAAGTGACGGAGAAGACAGTGCACCTAGTGACGCACATAGTACTACTGAAGTTAGTTTTCTTCGAATTCCCATAAATAACGCCTCAACTTGCGCCCTATTTGAAACTAGTGCGCTGACTTATCCTCATGAGTTGATTTCACGGCAAGAACCAGGAAACGCCGAATTTGAGCTGCCAGTCATTGCTGTTGTCCGGCGCCTCGGCGAGATAGTAGGCACCAACATTCAGGTCGACAGCATTTCCGCCACCCACGATGAACGTCTTCCCGAAGGTCGCTCCGACGGGAACAACCCAGTCACCTGTGTTCCAATTATAGCTACTCGTATTGGAGTAGCCGACGTAAGAGCCTCCGAGGAAATTCTCCAAATTGTAGAAGACTATCGGCTGTATGGTGGTGAGCGAAAAAGCATCCTCTCCCCAAAGATGCCCGACCACCCCGCCATAAGACAAATCGCCAGCAAAATTGAACCCAACAAGAGCGAGGCCCGCTCCGTTTCCAGGCCCGTTGAACCCGTCTTCGGCTGTATCAAATGAGAATTGGACACCGTACCCGATCTTAAACTTTCCTGGCTCCACTTCGGGAACATAAAAAGCCTGAACAATGGTATCACTAAAGCCGAAATCTGTTCCTCCACCACTGTCGGAAAGGGCGAATTCTGGTAGGCTGGAATCTGCTCCCGCTACACCGCCCGGCAACCCAACATAAGGTATCAAACCTCGCAAAATCACATTCGCGGTTTCTCCTTCGAACGTGTAAACTGGTTGAAGTTGAAAATTGTAGGTTGTGCTGTCGCTATTGGGGCCAAAGCCGATTGTGTTATCCGTAAGTAGTGCGGTGACTGCGGCGAGCGGGTCCTGTGCTTTACGTGCGGCCTGGCACGCGGCGTCGCACTCTTCCTGCGCATAAGCGAGAGAGCATAAAATTACCGAGCAAAAAACACTAAAGAGAACTAGCCTGGAGAGCACACACAATCGATTGGCCAGCGAGCTTAACTGAGTTGCTCGGGCCCAAGGCCCAATTACCATGCAAAACAAGGGTAGCTCCTAAGGTCAGATACACCAGACTCTCCCACGAGATTTTTATACCCTAGTTTCGACTCTTGTCGATAACTTCGAGAGCAGTGGATTTGGGCTCTGGAAATTTTCGAAACCAATTTGTCACAAGGTTATAAAATCGCATAATTTTTTAGCAAGGATGCGCGGTAGCGAAAACCCGGCATGGCTGAAATCCCGACCAAAAACTCGACTATTGTCGACATCGGCATTCTTGGTGTACCCATATCGGTGAAGCTGGACTCGAATAACAAATACAGCGCTCAGCCCATGGCGCACAGCACACTTCTCAGATCTGACCGCGCTTCGATTTCATAAAATATGCAGTGCAGTCATTAGAAATAAGCTCAACGGCATCAAGGAAAACAGATGAACAAAATCAATTGTATAGTAGCAGTTAGCTTTCTCCTGTCATCAGCAGCATATGCTCAGTCAATACTGCCTCCAGATCAGGCGTTCCTCGATCAAGTCGAAGGCTTTGGAGTCACCCAAGAAAACTGGGATAGCGGCGAAAATGCAGCCGTAACCTTTCCCAATGCCTACAAGTTCACGCGTCACTACGTTGTTGAACCGAGCGGTGACATTGAGCCCGAGAGCTGGACGGAGTCCAAGAGTCTCGATTTGTCCGAACTGACTGCTGAAGACGCTGATGGTCCACTGGATATCGAGACTTTGTTGCGGGACAGGCTCAAGAACCATACAGTGGTAATTCTGAAGGGCGACGACCTGCTGCACCAGCATTTTTGGAACGGGATGGATGAAACATCTACCCACTTGGACATGTCAGTAACGAAGTCCTTCACTGCCATTCTTGCTGGAATTGCTGCGGCCGAGGGTAAACTGGACATGACGGCACCGGTGGAAGCTTATCTGCCAAGGTTCAAAGGGACAGCGTTTGAAGGCGTTTCGTTGCAAGACGTGGCCGACATGAATTCAGGCCTCGACATTCCCACACCGCCCTTTCTTTCGTGGGACCCAAAATTCACCGAGTCTCAGGAATGGAACGGACCCAATGATAGCGGTTTGAACGGCATCGAAGATTATCTGGTGACAATCGCGCAACGAAAATATGAACCAGGCACACACTATCAGTACCAGGACCCCAACACAGAAGTTCTGGGTCTTGCTGTCGAAGCGGCGACCGGTGTTGGATTGGCCGAGTATTTGCAAGACAAGTTGTGGTCAAAGCTAGGAGCTGAGGGCGAGGCATATTGGATGGCTGACCCGTCGGGTGCAACAGTTGCATCCGGGGGATTGAACATGAGAACGCGTGACCTCGCGCGCGTCGGACGCATGATGCTCGCCGGAGGTAAGAACTACGCTGGAGATCAAGTCATCCCTGCCGCTTTCCTGGACGCCCTGTGGATGGGAAACGACAGGGTCCGCGGTGCTTGGAGCAACGGAAAAGAGGCCGTGCTCGCGCCAAATGGGTGGTATAAAGATCAGATCCGGATCTTGGAAATTGGTGACCACAAATTCGCGGCGTTTGTCGGAATACACGGTCAGGTTTTGGTGGTTGAGCCAGAAAGTGAAACCGTCATTGCAATGAACGGTGGCTACCCGCAGACGGAAACAGAACGCATGAATTCAATGATTTTCCTACAGATTGTTCCAGCGATTCTAGATGAAACAGCAAAGATGTAGGGCAGCTGGAATTTGACGCGCGGGTTCTGATGTTGGTACGGACGTGTCAAATACCAATGGTAAAGACTGTGAATGAAACACTACGCTAAAGGCGAGGAGCGACGATTGAAGTTGATCCTCGCTGCCGAAACACTTCTGGAAAATGAAGACCTTCCAGATATCACCATGCACAGGATCGCGGCAGAAGCCGATATCCCGTCAGGTTCTGCTTACCACTTTTTCAAGGGGACCAACGAGGTGTTTGCAGCTGCTGCCGGTCGTTTTGGCGAGCAGTTAATCGGAGACATAATCTCGCCCTACTCAGGCACTGCCTTGGAGAATTGGCGTAGCTTGTTCGAACACGCAGCACGCCGAGGCGTCGCTTTGTATCAAAGGAAGCCAGGCTATTGCCGACTTATCTTGGGGAGTACAACGGCACCTGCGATCAAGGCTACCGATAGACAGAACGACTTTGAGCTTGGTGCACAATTCGCGGAACTCATGAACAGCTACTTTGTTTTGCCTGAGATTGACCAACGCGAATTACGTTTCTTCCATGCAATCGAGATATTTGATCTGTTCCTTAGCCTATCATTTCAGAGGCATGGGGCTCTGACCCCCGAGATGATTGACGATGGGCTTTCTGCATCGATCTCATATTTGCGGCAGTTCATCCCAGATCGCATTCCACGCCGTGGCGTTTGACAGCCAGGTCCTTTCAAGCACTGTACCTTTAGCGGTCCACTCAAGAGTTTTGTGAGGCACTCGTGCAGAATGAACATGCATCTGAGCAACGTGCTCTAACCATTAGTATGATTGGCACGCTCTTGATGGGGCTCGCGGGTATCGGCGCAGCCATTCTTTCAAACTCCCAGGCTATTCTCCTAGATGGGTTGTTTTCATTTGTCGGCTTTGCAGCAGCACTTTTTGCACGAAGGGTAATTGGAAGGGTCCAAAAGGCGCCAGACCAGATTCGCCCTTTTGGCTACGGGTCGGAAGAGTCAATTTTCACAACATTCAGGGCTCTCTCGTTGCTTGGTGTGGTGCTCTTCGCAATCATCAATGCGCTTCGTAGCATCGGCTCATACGCGAACGGTCAGCTGCCGCCACCTTTGCTGTTCGAGCCTATCGCAGTTTATCTCGCTGCCATCTTGATGACTTGCCTGGTTCTTTGGTTGTTTCACCAGAGAGCCTGGAGGAAGGGCGGAAAGCGCAGTGATATCTTAAAGCTGGAGGCCAATGCGGCTGCCTTTGACGGCGCTGTGACCGCGGCCGCGGGTGTTGGTTTGTTTTTGGTCGCTTCGATAGACGATGGACCGTTGGCGGTTGTCGCCCCCATCGGAGACTCTCTGATTGTTCTAGTCTTATGCTCGATGGCTGCAATTCGTTATTTTGCAGACTTTCGAGCGGGATTGGCCGAGTTGGCAGGGGTCGCAGCGCCAAAGGCCAGTTATGAAATGGTGCTTGGTGTCGTCAATGAGCCGATAGCGTCATTCGGTGGTAAGCTGGTTGAACTATTGATTGTAAAAGCAGGGAGAAGTCACTCTATCGTTGTCTTATTTGATCCTCAGCGACCAGTGTCCGCAATTGAAGTAGACACTCTTTCGGATGAACTGGAGCAGAGTCTGCGACAGAAACTTAAACACGCGAACATATTGACTGTGGTGACTTCTTCGAGCGGAGATTCAGAAACGCATTAGAGACTTGACCCTCGCTTTTTAGGTTTGCCCAATTCCGCATTGGCTATTGTGAAGGTCAGCTTAAGGCGGCGAACATCCAATCATGCTTGCTGCGCAAAACGAAAACAGTGAGCTAACAGCGAGCATTGAAAATGCAAATCTGAACTGCACCGTAGCGACCGCTTGCGAAACGGGTGGTGGTGCGGTGCTCCGTACTGATCCACCGGAAAGTCGACCTTTTTGTTAAAGTCACTGGAGAAGTGAGGCAAGCTGTCCTGTTTGCGCACTCACTTTAACCGCTTATCGTGAGCCAGACGCGCATCGATTGAATTGCCAAGTCCGGCGTTAGGCGAGGTTATTGTGTCCCACGCTCCGCCCGTGCACGAACCGTCCAAATGATGACAGCCCGTAGTCGCGCGTCGCGGATTGTGACAAGATCAGGAATGCGTCAGGCCTTTTCAGCCTCGGTAAAACAGGGAGTTACACTGTGAAACAATCGACTTTCCGCTCAACAGCAGTTCTGCTGGCGCTGTTTCCGTTCGCCGCCGCCGCCCAGGACGCGGATTTGATTTTGACGAACGGTGAATTTTACACCGTTGAAGAAAAAGCGCCTATGGCTGAGGCGGTAGCGATCCGCGACGGGCGCTTCCTGGCCGTCGGTTCTTTCGAAGAGGTGTCTGTTCACCAGGGCGATGATACAGATATTGTCGATCTCGAAGGCCGGTTCGTCATGCCGGGTCTCATCGACGCACACATCCATCCGATCCGGTCGCAATTGATCGCCAATGTTGATATCTCTGTCAATGCGGCTGTGCCCATGACACCCGACGAATTCGCCGCCGAGATCAAGGCCTATGCCGACGCCAACCCGGACAAACCCTGGCTGATCGGCGCAGCCTTCTCTTGGGGCACCTTCACCGACACACCGCTGAATTTCGCTTACATAGATGCCATCGTTCCGGATCGCCCAGTTGTGATCGAGGACGAAACCGGCCACATCGCCATCGCCAATTCAAAAGCGCTGGAACTGGCCGGCGTTACCGAGGACACCCCGGATCCCGTCGGCGGCTATTTCGGTCGCGATGCAGACGGAAAATTGAATGGTCTGCTCTACGAAACCGCCATGCAGCAAGTGTTTGGCGCATCGCCGAACTACACGCTCGAACAGGTCACGACGGCGGCAGAAGAGATCTTCCCGCTGCTACATGCCATGGGTGTCACTGGCGTGAAAGTCGCTCAAGGTGATCACCTTTGGGCACAAGCGGTCCAGATACTTGACCGGCAGGGCAGGTTGAACATGCAGGTGTCGATGACCCCTTACGAAGTCGATTTCTACCGCCAGTATTCCAATGCCGAACTGCTGCGGAACCGCCAGCAGTATGAAACCGACCATTTCCGCATCGACGGTGTGAAACTCTTCGCTGATGGCGTGCCGTTTGGTCAAACAATGCTGATCAAACGGCCCTATCCTGGCACTGACAATTTCGGGCTTCCGGCGACACCGCCTGAGCAGTTGCGCGAAAAGATCGTGCATTACAACGGTCTCGGCCTCGGCGTGATGGTGCACTCGACCGGCGACCGCGGCGCAGAGATCGTCATGGAAGGCGTCGAGATGGCGATGGCGGCACACGGCGTCGAAGAAGTGCGCGCCCTACGCAATCACATCGCTCATAACGTGATCGTTGATTTTGATGACATTGATCGCATGAAATATACCAACGTGATCATGGAGTTCTCGCCCTCATTTTGGTTCCCGCGCGCGATTATCGACGCAGCGGAAGCCGATCTCGGCGCCGAAATGCTGCAAGAGGTCTGGCCACTTGGCCCGGTGTTGAGAAGCGGTGTCAATGTCGCCATTGGTTCAGATTGGAACCAGGCCCAGGCGGATCCTTTCATCAACATTGAGACACTCGTTACCCGGCAGGCTCCTGGGGCCGGTGCAATCGACCCGATCCTCGGCCCGTCCAGTGCCGTGGCACTTGAAGATGCGCTCTATGCCTACACTATGGGCGGTGCATACGCGATGTTCCTGGAAGAAGAAATTGGCTCGATCCGGGCTGGCAAGCGGGCCAACTTCATCGTGCTCGATCAGGACCTCACCGAGATCAACCCGAGCCAGATCCACGCAACCATCGTGCTGGAGACCTGGTTCGAAGGTAATAAGGTCTACGAGGGCACCGATAAGGTCAGCTTCTAGATTGGGTAAGTATCTCACAAGTACTCGGCAAATCTCTGGAGGAAAAAGAGTATGGCATCAACGGGTAGCAGATTAACAATGTCCGCATACCCGTTTTGCCGAGTATTGGTATGATGGGTGGGAACGCGACTGCGGAGAACCAAACGCGCAGCACCTTGCCTAGCTGGCATTCGCTTTGGGCCGCAGTGGCCATCGTGCTGGTTACAGCGACCAAGTCGTTGAGTCTGCCCTTGGTTACATGGGAGGATCTGGTTCCGAGCACAGAACCCTATGACGATCCCTTTGCCGCAATGCCCGCCGCACAGCTCGAGGACCTGAGATTAATCCTGCAATCGGAGATGCTCTCGAAACGCGGTGAGGCCGATACTGCGCGCACAGAGGCCCTAACTTCCGCGCGGTCGCGAATCGAGGCTGCCGGGCTGGATATCGAGGCTCTGTTCGCGCAACGAGAGCTCATTATGGCCAGGCGCATGGAGGCCGTTACAGGAGTTTCTGCGACGCATCTTGAACAACAGGTCATGATTGATGGCTACATCCTGCCGCTAACTATGGACGGCCGCAACGTCACCAGCTTCTTGCTTGTGCCATGGGTTGGGGCCTGTATCCACACACCCGCGCCACCAGCAAATCAGATCATCTACGCCTCGATGCCAGAAGGATTGGAGGATGTGAGCCTGTTTCAGCCCATGCGGATCTCTGGTCAGCTCAAACATCATCCGGCGGAGCATGACCTTTTCTTAGTGGACGGTCGGCGCGACGTCCCTGCAAGTTACGCGCTCGAAAGCGTGACTGTAGTTGGCACAGCAGGCGAGATGTCTTTTGCACCGACCGTTACGCCGGATCTGCCCCTCTTCGTGCGAATACAAGCACACGTGGCCAACGTGTTCACGGGTGCGATGACGGACATGAAAGCAGGCGCTTCTACCAAGAGCGCATTGTTCGCCTTACTGATTGCATTTCTCTACGGTGCGGTTCACACTTTGGGACCCGGGCATGGCAAGGCAGTTGTGATCTCCTATTTCGTGGGCTCCGGAGGGAACCTCCGGCGCGGGATCATGATGGGCACTCAAATTGCAATAACCCATGTCCTGTCAGCCATCGTCGTCGTTTTCCTTCTAGATTTCACCGTACGACAAGCTACCGGGAATGCCCCATCGGACTATCGATTGATCCGCCTCGCAAGCTACGCGGCGATCAGTGTGATCGGTGCGGTGATGCTCTGGCGCGCCGGTGCAGCGTTACTGGAATACCGCCGACATGACCACCATCACCATTCTGGCGGATGTGCCAGTTGCGCCGCGGCTGCAAAGAAGGCCGAGACAGGCTCAGGATGGCTTGCCGCAGCAATTGGCGTCGTCCCGTGCACCGGTGCACTTATGGTGATGCTCTATGGTCTGGCGAACGACTTAATTGGCCCCGCAATTGTCATGGTCACCGCGATCTCCTTCGGCATGGCTTTGTCGATGGCAGCCATTGGTGTCGCGGCAATCTGGAGCCACAATTGGGCCGCAGCCCGCTCGGCATCGAGTGCGACCCAACAGATGAGATTTGCCGTTGGAGCGCGGGTTGCCGGCGCCGCTGTCGTTTTTTTGATCGGTGCGACCATGTTCTTTCTCACCTTATCTCAACCAGCCGCAGTATTGGGTGAAAGTCCTTACGATACAGCTGAGATACAGTCACAAACAAATCATATTTCAAGTCCCGAAGGACAGTAATCAAATCAAACGGCCGGTCCAATAAAAGATTCATTTCTAACCGTCGCATCGATTGGAACACTAATTTTTTCATCCGTCCCGAACACCGGTTACGTCCTGCGAAGCCGGAATTGAATAGTCTTTTTGAATGTCCGCTTCGGGCTGCTTGTGGACGTCCATTTATTGCGCTGAAAAAGCAACAGGTTGACATTGCATCACCCGTCGTCAATTTACCCACGCACTCGGGAGTCTCGTGCATCGCAACACCCAAAGGGACACTGCATGATTGTCTTAGGTATCTGCATTAGTCGCTCCCAAATTCTCGTTAACGGGAATCAATCCGGCGTTGGCAACCTGTGACCGCTACTAATGACAGGACACCTAAAGAGCATAGTTCTAGACGACCAAGAGTCCTTGGCGCAGAGTTGACTAACTAAGCGTGTTCAGTCACAAAATATCGCGCTAAATCAAAGCTCGAAGAAGTAGAAACAATGCCATCTTTAGCGCAACAGTTCTCCAGATACTTTAGCGGTGAACCCACCCGCAAGTACCACTGCCCCACCTGTAGGGAGGGACAATTAGTGCCAGAAAAAGGTAGTTTTGTGGAGATTGAACCCGCGCACTCTAAGCTTGCTCATGGACATGAAGCTTGGGACCCGGACTGGATCGAGCGTCGGTTCACGTAGCAGTGCGTCTGCAACAATGAGCAGTGTTCCGAGGTTGCGTTTGTATCTGGCCGTGGTGGAGTTGACCAGGCCTACGACTTTGAGGGCGGGGCGGAATACTACGACTTTCGCAACATCCAGTCTTTCTTTCCTGCGCCGGACATCATTCGGCTTCCTGAAGACATACCCCGTGAGGTTGAAGAGCAACTCAAAAGAAGTTTCTCGTTGTATTGGATCGATGTTTCCGCCGCAGCCAATGCCATGCGCGCGAGCTTGGAAGTACTAATGGACGAGTTGAAGATACCAACCACGCAGAAATCTGACAAAGGTAAGGTTGTGCAAATAAGCTTGCATCGAAGGATCGAACTTTGGGCGGAAACCCACGAGGACTACGCCGAACTATGTTTTGCATTGAAAGAGGTTGGAAACCTTGGGTCACATGGCGAAAGAGTTCGCGAAAAACATTATTTTGGTGCGCTCGAAATCTATTCTCATGTCCTCACACAGTTGTTTGAGAACGACGCTGCGAAGATGAAGGAATTAGCCGCGAAAATTCGAGCAGAGATCAAAGGCAAACCAGTTACCTAGCTATACGGCGTTGCACCCTAGGTCGAAACTTGAACTGCGGAAAGCGACATACCCAGTTAACTGGCGAATAGCTTTGGGGTTCGATCCCGTTGAGCTTGCAGGTCTCGATCAGCGACGCGATGACGACTCAGTTTTGAGCGCCAACATCATGCCCGGCGAGGAGCGCGTTCTTGCGGTTCTCCACCGAGACGGAACCTGAGAACAACCCGTCAGTTGCAAAGAACCCGCCAGTTTGTGGGTTTGGCACTCTTTGAAGCAAGATGATGTGGTCAAGCGAACCAGATTGGTTGCAACCACTGAATTTCATGTGTACGCTAGGGAAAAAACGGAGCAGCCGTAACCGCATGAAATTCATAGATTTATTTGCAGGACTCGGAGGTTTCCACCAGGCCTTGGTGCAGCGTGGTGGTGAATGCGTCTTTGCTTCCGAGCTCAATCCGACCCTTGGTGCGCTTTACGAGAAGAATTTCGGCATCCTTCCCGTCGGGGACATCCGCACCGTCGATCTAGGAGCGATTCCTGATCACGACATTCTTTGCGCCGGATTTCCTTGCCAGCCTTTTTCTAAAGCCGGAGACCAAAAGGGGCTTGAATGCCCTCAATGGGGAAACCTCTTCGACTACGTTGTCGATATCTTGAAGCTAAAGAAACCTCGCTTTTTTATTGTTGAAAATGTCCCAAATTTGATGCGCCACAAAGGCGGGGAGACTTGGGAAATTATTTGCGATCAATTAAGATCATTGGGTTACTCAATCTCCTTTGAGCGTCTCTCCCCGCATATGTTCGGCGTACCGCAGAAGCGTGAACGGGCTTTCATAGTTGGCGACCTTGAGGGCTTGGATGGGTTTTCTTGGCCTGTTCCCAGCAAGATTGCACCGACCTCAATTCGAACTGTTCTCGACGAAGAGCCGGACGATGCGCACACACTCAATGAGGATCATCTAAATTATCTCGAAACTTGGCAGGAGTTCGTTGCTGCTTTTCCCGCCGATGAACACCTGCCATCATTTCCGATTTGGGCTATGGAGTTTGGTGCCGACTATCCTTTAGACGGAAAAACCCCCGACGCGCTCGGGTACGAAGGATTGGATCAATACTGCGGCGCGTTTGGTGTTCCGCTGACCGGACGGACACCGGAAGAAGTCAAAGACTTACTTCCAGCTTACGCGCGCACCTCCCTCGAAGCATTCCCTAGCTGGAAGATAGATTTTATTGAAAAGAACCGCGAGTTTTATACACGGCACCGCAATATCATTGATCCCTGGATCGACCGCATCAAAGCATTTCCACCGAGCTTTCAGAAGCTAGAGTGGAATTGCAAAGGAGCTGAACGAAACATCTGGAGCCATGTCATCCAGTTTCGAGCCAGTGGTATTCGCGTTAAGAAGCAAGACACGGCACCTTCGCTTATCGCTATGACGACTAGTCAGGTGCCGATAATCGCCTGGAAAAAGAGATACATGACGCCAAGAGAGTGCAGCCGACTACAAAGCATGGGGAATCTTGAGTTTCTTCCCGACACAAAAAACGGAGCATACAAGGCTTTCGGCAACGCCGTGAACGTCGAGGTTGTCCGCAACATCTTTGATGCACTCACAAATCGTGACTTGCGAGATGCACAAGCTCATGAGGCGGTGGCAGCGGAGTAATGGTTCAACTTAGTTCGGTAAACATCCGCCCCGGCGTCAACGTTCTTTCTGTTCTACCACACTTGAACTACAAAGCATGGTTCGCGCTTGCAGAGTTTGTGGACAACGCAATTCAAAGCAGCATCGATCAGAAAAAAGCTCTCAAGAAGGTCAATGGTGGGAGTTTTAAGCTTGTCATCGATATCGACTTCCGCCCTCAAGAGAACAGTATTACCATTCGGGATAACGCTGCCGGGATTGCAGAACGTGACTATGCTCGTGCCTTCCGCCCAGCAGAAATCCCACCTGATGCATCAGGACTTTCTGAATTCGGTATGGGGATGAAAAGTGCGGCCTGCTGGTTTGCGCCTAATTGGAGTGTTACCTCAAGCGCACTCGGAGAGAACACAGAACGGGCGGTTTTCTTCGACATAGATAAAATCGTCGAAGACAGCGTAGAGGAATTGCATGTCGTCTCAACTCAAGTTGCAACTGACAAACACTACACTGAAATCCGGCTCGATAATATCAGGCGTTTTCCACACGGAAACACGGTCAAGAAGATCAAAAGCCATTTGGCAAGCATCTATCGCGTCTTCATTCGCGAAGGCAGTATGGAGCTTCGCATAGATGGCGAACCGCTTGAATATGAAGACCCCGAGATTTTGGTTGCGCCAAGCTACCGTGATCCGGATGGACCCGACGTCGAATGGAAAAAAGACATCCATATCGATCTGGGCGACGGTAAGGCTGCCACGGGTTTCGTCGCCATTCGTAAGACAATCAGCAACCAGTTTGCAGGTTTAGCCTTGTTTCGGCGCAAGCGCCTGATCATGGGTAGTTTCGATGAAACTTACCGACCCAAGGATATTTTCGGAGCATCCAATACATATGCCTACCTCCGCGTGTTTGGTGAGATACATTTGCGCGGCTTCCATGTCAGTCACACCAAGGACGGCATCAAGTGGGAAGAAAGCGAGGACACCTTTCTGAAAGAACTTCGAAAAGTTTTGTCCGAGGATGATCTTCCACTTTTGGCACAGGTGCGTGAACACCGAACCAGGAAGGACGCAAAGGCCAAACGCAAGGATGCGACGACCGCGCTCAAGACAATGGCGGAGCGTCTCAAAGGGCAAGACTTGTCGCAATCAACGCCGGGCGCGGGGAGGTCTCCTGATCTGTTTCAACCGGTTGAGCCTGAGCCATCGCCAGAAACGCCGCTTCCGGAAATCCCGCAAAGCAAACAAGAGAATGTAAAGGTTCGGACGCGTTTTCGTGACGAACAATGGGTTGTATCCATCGAGCTATCCTATGACGATGATGCGTCGAACTGGCTCGAAATCAGTAATAGACCATCCATTGTCGATCCAGAACCACGTCAGGTTAATATCCGGATTGCTATGTTGCATCCCTTTATGGCGCAGTTTCCGACACTGGATTCAGAAGGCTTCTTAGCGGTTATGAACATTGCAGCAGCTATGGCGCTCGCCGAAGTAGCTGCTGGAGAACGTGCTGATCGAAACCCGGCCGCAGTACGCCGCTACACAAATGAAATTCTAAAAAATCAACTTTCGAAACCAATTGCCAATGACTGAACAGCCCAACGTCATCACTATTTCTTCACCATCTCCGCATTCATCCGGAAAATGGTCTCCCGTGCAAGGATCAGCGCTTACTGATCTGTTGAACTCCAACGACAACCTTTCAGACACCGAAAAAGAACGGCTTGTTCAGGAAACCGTATCAATACTGAGCGAATGTGCTCCACCCCAATGCTGTGATCAGAACAATACCGGTCTTGTGATTGGATATGTCCAAAGTGGGAAAACGCTGTCTTTTACCAGCTTGACCGCCTTGGCCAGGGACAATGGTTATCGCCTTGTAATCCTGTTGGCAGGAACGACCAATAACCTTGTCGAACAGTCCTTTGACCGCCTGAAGACCGATCTGGATGTGGCAGGTGCTCGCGAGTGGAATCTGTTCACTACACAGCAGAAAGCCTTTCAAGAGAGTGAAGTTGGGCGCGTGAACAAGGAACTCGGCGCTTGGCGTCGTAATTCTCCTCGCGCAAGGACGATCATCATTGTTTCGATGAAGCAACACCAACATCTTGAAAATCTGGCGCGCCTACTTGGTGAGTCAGACTTTTCCGACATTCCAACACTCATCATAGATGATGAGGGCGACCAAGCCGGGATGAATACCAAGGCCAAGCAAGAAGAAGAAAGTAAGACCTATCAACGAATTAGAGAGTTGCGGGAACTCTTCCCTCACCATAGTTACATCCTGTACACTGCGACTCCCCAGGCACCATTGCTTATCAGTAGAATTGATGCATTATCTCCGGATTTTGGCCGCGTCCTAACGCCCGGCGATCACTATGTTGGCGGCCAAGAGTTCTTTGTTGATGGTCAAAGTAAGTACGTTGAACTCATTCCAAGCGGTGATGTTCCTGATAAAGATGATCCACCCTTTCAACCGCCAGAGAGCCTAAAGTCCGCACTCCGAGACTTCTTCATAGGCGTTGCAATCGGGTTCATGGAGGGCGAGTTCCAGAAGGGTCGAAACAGGTCAATGATGATCCATCCGGCGGTTGCCAAAGACGAGCATTTGATGTTCGCTAGGTGGGCGCGCCAAATCAAAGATCATTGGGCGGAAATCCTCCAAGACCCCGCTCACCCGGAACATAGTGTCCTCCTGAAGCAGTTCGAAGCATCGACTGCGGCTTTGCTCAAAACCTACGAAACTGATCTCGGATACAAAGAAATCGCTCCGGTTTTGTTTGAGGCAATGGAGGAAACGACCGTACAGGAACTCAACACACGCGAGAAAAGTCGCATTGCGCCCGTGGATTGGGAGGGCGAATACAGTTGGATTTTGGTTGGCGGAATCGGTCTTGACCGTGGATTCACTGTTGAAGGCCTGACAGTGTCTTACGTGCCGCGTTCAACCGGAGTGGGTAATGCCGACAACATCCAACAGCGGGCACGTTTCTTTGGCTACAAGAAACGCTATCTGGGCCTTTGCCGCATCTACCTCACCGAAGAGAACATTGATGCCTTCTCTGGCTACGTGCGACACGAGGAGACCATTCGGGGATCCATTCGCAATCATCTTGCCAGCGGTAAGACCCTCAAGGAATGGCGACGTAGCTATCCGCTGGACAAGAGCCTAAAGCCTACGCGCTCTTCCGTGATCTTGTTGGAGATGTATCAATCCAAAGGGAAAAGCGGCTGGATCATTCCAAATCACCCTTTTGACGACGGAGAAGTTGTTTCCGACAACCGTGACACGGTTGACGCCATTTTGGACGCTTTTAACCTTGAGGCATATGCAGAAAATGGCTGGAATGATGAGCAAGTTGTTCCAAAGTTCAGCAATGCATTGCGTTTGGCTGATCTCGTCCCCTTCATCGGCCAGTTTCGTTACAAATGGACCGACGACACGCTTGAGCACGGTGCATTGATGTTAGGGCTGGAGCGGATGATCGCAGAAGAACCCGACATGCGTTGCAGTTTCTATGCGCTATCCGGTCCTTGGTCCGGCGTGGCTTCGAAACGGAGCCTGTCTGACAAAAACCCACCAAAGATTAAAAACTTGTTCCAAGGCTCGAACGCTCGGACCAACTATCCCGGCGCACGAGCACTGGTGTCTTCGGAGACTGTTACCTTTCAACTCCATCGTTACGACATACAAACAGCGGACAAGAAGCGTACGCTCAATGACGTGCCTATCTTAGCAGTTCATGTGCCCGATCCGTTGATGGAGCGTGTCTGGATCGAAAGGTAACGCATCATGTTGTTCGCGCTTTACAACACGTTGTGTGAAAGAATACCCGAGACGGAAGGCTCTCAGTTTGGTTTGCCCATCTCCGGCTTGGACGACCTTTGGCTGTGCGTAGACTTCAAGGCATACCCTGCGTTGCTACTGCCTGCCAAAGAGACTGATCTGCGGCCAGATATTGTACTGCGGTCTGTTGATGTGGGGTTTTCCAGGCAATGTGAAATTCAAACCGCCGACAACCAAGCGCAGTCTGGTTGCTACACGATCATCCGCCTCAAGGATGATGACCCGGACATTGTTCGGCTCTTCATGAGGATACTTGAAGAGCGGTTTTGTGGCGGTGATGATGCGCTCAACAACGCCGCAATCGCTGAAAGAATTCAGGAGATTGCTGCACTATTTAGCCAAGTTGGAGGCGCGTCACGTGATCTTATTGGACTTTGGGGCGAGCTTTTTGCCATTGCCCAATCCGTTGACACTGAGGCGGCTATCCGGTCTTGGAGCGCCCGGAAGAATGCCAAATTCGACTTTATCACAGAGTCGTTCGTATTGGATGTCAAAACAACGCTATCCAACATTCCGAAGCATAGATTTTCAATAGAACAACTGCGCCCGGCTGGAGACTTCGACGCGTTCATTTTTTCGCTGTGCGTCGAAGAAGTTCCAGCCGGAAAGTCGGTCGGAGAGATGATGGACATGGTCGCAGATCGGATTGCTGATACAGAGTTGCGCAGCGCGTTCTTGCTTCAGTGTCTCATTAAAGGAGGCCGAGATATCTACCAAAGCCCGTTGCACCTTCAAGCCTATCCGGAAGAGAACTGCTATGAGGTTTTCGATGCACGCGACATACCTGTTCCGGTCGTGGAATTGGGCTCACCCATCGACAATATTCGTTTCGACGTTGAACTGACCCAGATTGAGCCGATTCAGAACAGGGCAAAACGCCTTAGCGTCGGTTTCGTATGGTGTGGCATGAGAGGCACTTCACAACTGTGACGTCTTGAGCTATGCCTAAGTTATGACTTGCTGCGTACACCAATTGAGCACCCGAATAACTCGCTGATTCAGTGAGCCTTTGGGAGTGCCATGGTGGGCCAGGAGTCTTATAAGCTCTTTACGCCAGATTAGCGTCGACGGTGAGGGATCATGCCCCTCCACTCCTACCATTTAGGAGGAGTCCGTCATGTCGGATAGCAATATCGGCGTCGTCGATTATGACGACATCAAGAATTCAGTTGAGAAAGAGTTGGGTTACACGCCCGACGGCTGGGCAGGTCAGGTCACGGATCTTTTCCAGAAGATCAAGGAGCACTGCGACAAGCAGGAGATCGAGTATCCTGTGGTCTCTCAGATCAAGCAAAAGTTTGGCCAGTTGCGTATCTATTTCAGGACTGTGGTTAAGGACGAGCGGATCGACAGCTTGTTTCAAGCGACAATCGAACGAGCCAATCACAGCTGCGAGAAGTGCAGCAACGCAGCCCAGGTGCAGCTCGCAGAGGGCTTTGTCACAACGCTGTGCTGTTGGTGTGCGCATGAGCTCGTGTCGTCCAGGCGTCCGCAGAGTAAGCGCCTATTCGGAGATGGGCGGCCTGTGAAGGATGGGATGGCCTGCAATGTGTGTGGCTATAGGGGGCAGATCGACCGGACTGATGAGCACGGACGTTGCCCTGCTTGCGTGAAGAGGAATTGGTGAAACATGCTCAAAGTCGTTGTCTTTGTAAATGAGAGAGAGGTTGCCAGGGCGCACCTAAGCAACATCAGCGACCTCGCTGATATCTCCGACTATGAAGTCCAAATGAACGAAAGAGAATGCGCCAAGCTCGGCATTTCAGAGCGAGGCATCAAGGGCGAGATCCTGAGCCACAAGCGCAAGCAGACCGTCTGGGCTTTGGTCGAGAAGGCCGCAACGCTCTGGATGCGGAAAACAGGTGAGCGAGGTGATGAACTGACCAGGGCATTCCTGGCGAGGAGAAAGGCCGAGTTTATCGCCGGGCGACTGCCGCTGTCTGATCCGATCACCGCAGAAGAGATCAGGGCGCGCAAAGTGTATGAAGAGAATGACGATGAGAGTCATTGAGCCGGTGTACACCGAGACTGAAGATCCGCGTTTTAGCGGATGACACTTGCTGTCAGAGACGACGAAAGCGGCCGGTGGTTTCCCATCGGACCAAAGGATTTCGCAGACCTGACTTATGAAGAGATGACGGAAGAGCGGAACTCTGAGATCATCGACGCGAAGGCGGAGTAGCTGAAAGGAGGGCGAAATGAATGGAATCCATTTGAGGCCTGAAGAAATCGCCTATGGCTGGGCCGCATGGCGAGAGCAGATGGTCCTTCAACTCGAAGACGATGATGCGCCTGAGTATATCAAGCGAACCGTTAGGGAGTGGTTTTTCGAGGAATACGAGAAAGCCACCCTCCGCGGCATGGAGATGCCCTGCCCTGATTTCTTCGACATCCGGTGGACCGGCAAGGATGGACTTATCACGCAACATGAGGACACGCCCACGGCAAACATCCTAGCATCGACGCTGCGAGCGAAGCTCCAAACCAACGTCATTCAGATCGAGAAGTTCATTGAGCGGTGGCAGTTGTGACTATCGTCAGAGTTGTTTTCTGCGATAGATTCAATGTCCAGAGGTGTACCGAGAGAAATCGCTAGATTCTACTCAGCCTCTTCTTCAATTTCGGATACCAATCTGGTCAAAGAAAGACCCAGTGCGCCACTGAGAAGTTGTAGCGTTCCGAGAGTTGGTTGGTGGTGGCCGGATTCCAGAAGTGAGATGTATTGCATGCTTCGGTTAGCCTGCGTGGCGAGCTCTAGTTGCGACAACTTCTTGGCGAGTCTGTGGCGACGCAAAACTCTTGAAAATGCCAATAGCAGCGGGTCGTTTTTTGCGTTCGCCATATTTTGACAAATCGCCCACGTAACGCTAGTCGTCTATACAGTATACTTTGAATCTCAGGGTAAATTTCAACTGCACAAAGGTTTGGCAAAAAGCGGGGGCCGTTAAATGGCGGAAAGAGTTCATCTCACAGAAACCCAGATGATTGAAATACTGAACAGACTGGAAATGCGCTTTTTGGAGCGAATGGCTCTCGAAAATGAACACAAGATTTTTGTCAAACCGCACCTTGCATCAGGTGAAAAACCAACTCGAACAGGTGGAAGGCCAAGGTCTCAATACGTTGGGCAACTGCATCTCTCGATTTTGGAGGAAGATGAAGCTTGGTTCAAAAAGACTGCACAAGCCAACAACCTGCAATACGGAAAGTTCTTCACCTGCTTACGCCAAATTTTCGAGCGACACGGTTAGGTTCGTAATGAAAGAAGGTCAAAAGCCAAACAGCTTCATGCATAGTAAAGGCGCGAAAGTATAAACGGGATTTGAATCCAAATACCTGATGGGGGTTCTCAAGGGCTACCGCACCGCAATCTAGGGCTGCTATGATTAAGGTCGCCGCCCCAGATAGCAGTGCTGTATCCCGCTTCGTCTAGTTTACCAGCCCCACTCACCGATCCGTGCGCCAGTATCCCGAGTTAATGGGCTGGCTCATCAACTCGGTTTCAGTCCGCTCATCAACCGTCCGATCTTCTAATGAACCGGTCACTCAATATGCGCTCTCACGGACACACAGCCCATGAAGCGGGAGCGCATGATGGTTCAGACCACGCAGCATCCTGAAATCTGGACGCCGGCTGCACCCTATAGTAGGCGTAACGGGCAACCTTAAAATGTTTGTTGCGCCATCTGGCTTAAAGCCAAGCTCTGCTAATTTCACAGAACCGGGAGCAAGTTACAACTTGTCTAGCCGTACTGACAAAGACGCTGAATCACAGCGTCCGACTACGCTGACTGCAATGGCGGTCGATGTGCTCTCCACGAAGGATGGTCGCGCAAAAACAGCAAAATCAAGAGCCTACGCTTCGGTTTGGAAAACTGCGCGGACTACGGGTGAAGTTCTTGAACTCGGGTGTTCTATTCCACCAGATCATCCAGCTCGCCCGCAGCACCCAGAGTTGCTCAGTCCCCGCGACGTACCAAAGCGCAAGCCGGGATCTCCAGCAGGAAGAATAGCGCTACTTCATGCCGTCGCTCATATCGAACTCAATGCCGTCGATCTGCACTGGGATATTATCTCACGCTTCGCCCACGTGCCGATGCCGATGGGATTTTATGACGATTGGGTGAAAGCCGCAGACGACGAAGCAAAACACTTCAATCTGATCTGTGATTGCCTGGAAACGATGGGAAGCTACTACGGAGCCCTGCCCGCTCATGATGGAATGTGGCGCGCGGCATCAGATACTGCAAACGACCTACAAGGACGGTTAGCCATCGTTCCAATGGTATTGGAGGCACGAGGGCTAGATGTAACACCGGGAATGATAGACGTTTTCGAGAAAGCTGGTGAGACTGCGGCTGTTGAAAGCCTCAAAACCATCTACAGTGAGGAAGTCAGCCACGTGGCGTATGGGGCGAAATGGTTTAACTTCGTCTGTGGCAGGGACAACAGTGATCCAAAAGAAGTATTCCATGCGCTAGTAAAGCGCTATTTCAAAGGAGGTTTGAAGCCTCCGTTTAACGAAGAAAAACGCGTAGATGCCGGATTGCCACCTGACTTTTATTGGCCGCTCGCTGAGGAACTTCCTCCTTATGTTCGCTGAGAAAGTTGGCAGTTGCCTGCGCCACTGAAGCATTTTGCTTGAGGACCTCGTACTTCAAGTAATCACCCTTCGCGCCAATTCATCAGGCAACAGTTCCGACTCACCGAGGGCGGGACCGTTTCGGCCTGCGGAATCCCGTCCAAGCGACGCAGAAGAATTGCCCAAGTCAAAACCAATGCTCTTCCTGTTTGCCGCTTCTCTCCTCGTTTCGATCAAGACTGGAACTCAAGTGCATGGAACTTTTGATCGGGTTTTGGGGCGAAAAAGTTCCATAATGCACGTGGAACTTTTTGAAGTGGAAGTATTTCGGTTCGATGCATTGATTGTTTTCAAGGGGGTCGCGCTGACAATAACAATGAAAAATCGATTTTGGTTGGTATAACGAGTCCCTATGTGGGCGTGAGAATGCCGACCCAAAGGATGTATTTCACGAATTGGTCCGGCGGTATTTCCACGGCGTCCTGAAGCCCCCTTTCAACGAGGAAAAACGCGCCGAAGCGGGGTTGCCGCCAGATTTCTACTGGCCTTTGACTGAAGACCTGCCTCAGCCCGGACACGACCATTAAACGCGCTCAAGTTGACGTTATCGGCAATTTCCCGCCGAGAATTGGCGGGAAAAACCTACTTTGTTGGGTAAACTGGTTAACAAACTTGCCCAAAACCTGAGCGCCCTCTATGCACTTCGGCCAAGGGACGGCTAACACTCACGACCGATCCCGATCTTGGGGATGAAGAGGGAAGACGCGTGCGAACACGTCTGGCAATCAAACTACACTCGCTGCTTGAACGGCATTTTCCGGAACGCAGGGTTTTTCTGAAATCCGACAACGACACACGGTTCATCCGGCTTAGTTCGGAAACGCAGGTCGCTGCTGTTGCTGGCGTTGCGGTGATTGTTGGCTGGACCGCTGTTGCGACCGCGATCCTGCTGATGGACAGCATCGGATCCGGCAATTTCCGCGAACAGGCGAAACGAGATCAGGCCACCTATCAAGAACGACTGAATGTTCTGTCGGCCGAACGCGATGTGCGCGCGCAAGAAGCGTTGATGGCGCAGGACCGGTTCAACGCGGCGCTCGAACAGATTTCCGCCATGCAATCCGAACTGCTGGCCTCAGAAAACCGCCGCCGCGAGCTTGAGACCGGGATCGAAGTGATCCAGACGACCTTGCGCGCAACAATGAAGCAGCGCGAAGAAGCCCGCACAGAGCTGGCTAAGATGAACCAAGAGGCAGGTTCGGGCGAGGTACAGATGGCATATGCCACCGACCCTGCCCAAATGAACTTCATGACCGAGGCATTGGTCAGGACCGCGATGGAACGTGATCAGATCGCGGCCGATGCCAAGGATGCGCTGGATCAGCGCGACGAGCTGGAACTGGAAATCCAGCTAATGCAGGAACGCAGCGACGAAATTTTCCGTCAGCTAGAAGAAGCTATGGTCATCTCTGTCGAGCCGCTCGACAAGATGTTCCGCAAAGCAGGAATGCCCACCGACCGTATCATCGAAGAAGTACGGCGTGGGTACAGTGGCATGGGTGGCCCCCTAACCCCCATATCCTTCAGCACGCGCGGTGAGGAACTGACCCCCGACGAAATCCGCGCAAATACCCTGCTGCAGCAGATGGATCAGCTGAACCTCTATCGCATTGCTGCAGAAAAAGCGCCGTTTGCAAGCCCAGTAAACGCGGTTGTCCGCTTTACCAGTGGTTTCGGAACACGCCGCGACCCCAAGACCGGAGGTCGCCGCATGCATAACGGTGCTGATTTTGCAGGTGCACATGGAACGGATATATTTGCGACCGCTGACGGAGTGGTCACCCATGCTGGCTGGCAATCCGGGTTTGGACGGCTGGTAAAAATCAAGCACGCCTTCGGAATTGAGACACTTTACGCCCATAATACCAAGATCAAGGTAAAGGTTGGTCAAAGGGTCTCGCGCGGGGATCATATTGCTGATATGGGTAGCACCGGACGGTCGACCGGCACGCATCTGCACTATGAGGTACGCGTGAACGGAAAACCTGTTAACCCAATGACTTACATCAAGGCTGCGAGAAATGTTTTCTAAGAGCAAAATCAACGAGCCCGGTTCGAATGCACCAGAAGCGGCAAAACCCGCCGCACCAGCAACACCGGCTGCCCCTGCACCGTCAGAAAACAAGGCGAGCACCGCGCCCAAGCCCAAGCCTCCGGCGTCGGTTCTGTCTTCGGATCTGCACATCACCGGCAACCTGAAAACCTCGGGCGATATCCAGGTTGAAGGAACTGTCGAAGGCGACATTCGCGCGCATCTGCTGACGATCGGTGAAACCGCGACCATCAAGGGCGAAGTCACCGCAGATGACGTGGTAATCAATGGTCGCATCGTTGGCCGTGTGCGTGGTCTGAAAGTACGCCTGACCTCGACCGCACGTGTCGAAGGCGACATCATCCACAAGACCATCGCCATCGAAAGCGGCGCGCATTTCGAAGGTTCGGTCCAGCGTCAGGACGACCCGCTGAACCCCGGCCGCAGTGCCAAGGGCGGCGCAAACCCGGCGGCTGAGGTCAAGCAGTAACACCTGCTTCGCCCGGATTGAAAATTCAACGCCGCAGGGAAACCTGCGGCGTTTCTTTTTGCCTTGGACCACGGCGCACTTTCAGGTTCCAAGACGCAACCCGCCTGTATAAGCTTGTGAAATGTGGATTTTCTTTGCCTTAGTTCTGTTTATCGCGGGCTTTTTTACCTATCGCCATTGGGCCAAAACACAGGCGCGCAAGGCGCTGCTGTCCACCCCGCTTACCCCTGAACAGCGCGCCGTAATCGAAGCTCAGGTTCCCTTGGTGCGCCGTTTGCCGCCTGACCTGCGCGCAGGTCTCGACGGCAAGGTGAACCTTTTTCTGAATCAGGTCCGGTTTTTTGGTTGTGACGGTCTTGAGGTCACGGAAGAAATGCGTCTGGCCATCGCCGCGCAAGCATGTCTCCTGATTATCAACAACACGCTCTGGTACGATCACCTCACCACGATCCTGATCTACCCCAACGCCTTCAAGTCCCGGCAACGCAGGCAGGACGGCTATGTGGTCAGCGAAAAGGAAATCATCCGCACCGGGGAAAGCTGGGACCGGGGGCCGGTCATTCTGTCTTGGTCTCACAGCAGGCAAGGCGCACTGGATGATCATGATGGACAAAACGTAGTCCTGCACGAATTCGCACATCAGATCGACGATCTGTCGGGCGGAACCAACGGCGTTCCGATCCTCAGTCAAGGTCAGACCTTCGCCGAGTGGGAGCGCGCATTTCTGGCGGCATACGATGCCCATGTTCAATCCGTGGAAAAAGGGCGGCACACGGTCATCGACCCCTATGGCGCCGTCGGGCACGAAGAGTTCTTTGCGGTATCGGTCGAGGTCTTTTTTGAACGGCCCCGCGCCTTGAAATCAGAGGCCCCCGGTATTTACGAGCAGTTGGCCAAGCTGTTCCGCTTGGATCCTGTAACCTGGAATTAACCTGCCTTGGCGGAACCGGGTTCTGGAAAAATTTCACAAAACAGGTTTTTTGAATTACACTGAACCCATTGTTTTTCGGAGGGCTTTTCATGTCATCAAAACTCATGGCCGAATTCTTCGGCACGTTCTGGCTGGTACTTGGCGGCTGCGGCAGCGCCGTCTTAGCGGCAGGCGTCGCCGATGTCGGCATCGGCTGGCTGGGTGTATCTTTCGCTTTTGGCTTAACCGTTCTGACAATGGCATACGCGGTCGGCCATATATCGGGCGGGCACTTCAATCCAGCCGTCAGTCTTGGCCTGATGATCGGTGGAAGGTTCCCTGCAAAAGACCTTATTCCCTATTGGATCGCCCAGGTCGTCGGCGCAATTGCCGCAGCGGTCGTCCTTTACCTGATCGTAAGCGGTGCACCCGAATTCACTGGGGTCGGAAGCTTTGCCAGTAACGGCTATGGCGACGCATCCCCCGAAGGGTATTCGATGATGTCCGCTTTGATCATCGAGATCGTACTAACGGCGTTTTTCATCGTAATCATTCTCGGCGCGACGTCTAAGGGTGCTCCGGCTGGTTTCGGTCCCATCGCCATCGGGCTGGGCCTGACGCTGATCCACCTGATTTCGATCCCGGTGACGAATACATCCGTAAACCCGGCGCGCTCAACCGGTGTTGCGCTGTTTGCCGACGGTCCGGCCCTTTCACAACTCTGGTTGTTCTGGGTCGCGCCCCTGATCGGCGGCGCGCTTGGGGCCGTGATCTGGAAAGCCATGGGCGACGACTAAGCCCTGTCTATCAAAAAGGCCCCGGTGCAATCTGCGTCGGGGCCCTTTGTGTTACTCGGTTACAGTAACTTTTTTCATCACGTCGGGCTGTCCGATGACCGCCCCGTTGGGGCCATCGCCACGCTTGATCGCATCGACAATGTCCATCCCGTCGGTTACCTGTCCAACAACGGTATATTGGCCGTTCAGAAACGGACCGGGCGCAAACATGATGAAGAACTGCGAATTGGCACTGTTGGGGTCTTGCGCCCGTGCCATGCCCACAACACCGCGGTCATAATTAAAGTCCGAGAACTCGGCAGGCAGGTCAGGCCGGTCCGATCCACCCGTGCCCGCACGACGCAGATCGCTGCCCAGACGCCCGTGCTCTACGTCGCCTGTCTGTGCCATGAAGCCGTCGATCACGCGGTGAAAAACCACACCGTCATACTTGCCTTCGGCAGCAAGGGTGCTGATCTGTTCAACGTGTTTCGGAGCCAGATCGTCAAACAGATCAACGGTTACGGTGCCATTAGCCCCCTCGCCCTCGATCTCGATCTGCAAACCTGTGGCCAACGCGGGGCTGGCCAGCAAAGCAAATGCGGCTGCCAGCTTATACATCGGCTGCCACCTTGACGCTGATCATACGGTCGGGACTCATCGGCGGCTCACCCCGGACGATGGCATCCACGTGCTCCATCCCGTCGATAACACGGCCATAGACGGTGTACTGGCCGTTCAGGAAGTGATTGTCCTTGAAGTTGATGAAGAACTGCGAGTTGGCCGAGTCCGGGTTCTGCGAACGTGCCGCGCCCAATGTGCCGCGATCGTGAGGCAGTTTCGAAAATTCTGCTGGAACATTCGGCAACGACGACCCACCTGTGCCCGCCATACGGATGTTGAACCCGTCTTCCATGTCACCGTGCTGCACGTCGCCTGTCTGCGCCATGAAACCGTCGATCACACGGTGGAAGGCCACGTTGTCATACTCACCACCACGGGCCAGTTCTTTCATCCGGGCCGAGTGCTGGGGGGCCACATCGGGCAGCAGCTCGATGACGACATTGCCGTCTTTCAGTTCGATGATGATGGTATTTTCGGGATCCTTGATCTCGGCCATGAGGCCCTCCTGTCGTTTATCTTGCGCAAATACCTATGACGCGGACGCATGAATGCCAAGTGACGCATTGACCTGAGGGCAAAATGCAGGAAAAGAACCGCCTAAAGCGGTTGTAACGACAAGGATGAAACGATGGGCTGGAAAACGCTGGATGATATGGACCTGAACGGCAAGCGTGTGCTGGTACGCGTGGACATCAACGTACCAGTTGTTGACGGCGTTGTGACCGACGCGACCCGCATCCAGCGCATCGTGCCCACGGTACGCGACATCCTTGCGGCCGGCGGCAAACCGATCCTGCTGGCGCATTTTGGGCGCCCCGGGGGTGAACGGCGCGAGAACCTATCGCTGAAGCAACTGGTCCCGACGCTTGAGACCGCTTTTGGCGCGACTGTCCTATTCGCCGCCGATTGCGTCGGCACCGAGGCGGAACTGGCCGCCGAGCAGTTGCAGCCCGGTCAGGTGCTGCTTTTGGAAAACACACGCTTTCACGCTGCGGAAACCAAGAACGACGCCGATCTGGCCGCCGGTATGGCGCGTCTGGGCGATGTCTATTGCAACGACGCTTTTTCCGCCGCGCACCGCGCCCACAGCTCGACCGAGGCCATTGCCCGCCTGCTGCCCGCCTGCGCTGGTCGGCTGATGCAGGCCGAACTGGAGGCGCTGGAGGGTGCTTTGAGTGCACCCAAACGCCCTGTGACGGCAGTTGTTGGCGGGGCCAAGGTCTCAACCAAGCTGGAACTGCTGGGCAATCTGATCGACAAGGTGGATTACCTGGTTATCGGCGGGGGCATGGCCAATACGTTTCTGGTCGCCAAGGGCCTGAACGTGGGCAATTCGCTGGCGGAAACAGCGATGAAGGACACCGCAGCCGCGATCATGGCCAAGGCCGAAACCTCGGGCTGTAGCATCGTACTGCCCACCGACATCGTTGTGGCCGAAAAGTTCGAAGCAGGCGCCCCGCATCAAGTCCTGCCCGCCGATCAATGCACCGGCGATGGTATGATCCTTGACGCAGGCCCCGACAGCGTGGCGGCGATTTCGGACATTTTCGGACAAAGTCAGACTTTGATCTGGAACGGTCCACTGGGCGCGTTCGAGATTGAGCCTTTCGACACAGCAACCAACGCGGCGGCGCTGAAAGCCGCCGCACTGACGCGGTCCGGGCAATTGGTCTCGGTCGCGGGTGGGGGTGACACTGTTGCGGCTTTGAATGCGTCGGGCGCGGCCAAGGATTTCTCGTATATCTCGACTGCAGGCGGCGCCTTCCTCGAGTGGATGGAAGGTAAAACCCTGCCCGGCGTTGCCGCGCTGGAGCAATAAAACCACCAGCCCACGCGTTTTTGTCGAATCAGGGGATTCACAACCCGAATCACCTGTGACATAGTGTTTTCAGAGGTCCAAAAAGGACCCGTTTTGAGGCAGACTTCATACGGCGGTAAACAGAGTGTCCCGTTCCAATCGGCCCGGTTTGGGCGCAGTCGCATTCTTTATGGTGGCGTTTATGCTGGGTGTATATTTCACCTTTGCCGCCGTGCAGGGTGACTATGGCCTGTTCCGACGGGTCGAGATTGCAGCGGAACGGGACGCTCTGTCGCGCGACCTCGACAAGCTCGAGGCTGAAATTGCCGAGATGGAGAACCTGACCCGCCGCTTGTCGGATACTTATCTGGACCTGGATTTGCTGGACCAGCAAGCGCGCTCTGTGCTGGGAATGATCCGCTCGGATGAGGTTGTCATCCGTTAATCCTCCACTGAATCGATCAATATTACAGCAAGCCGCAACCCGATTTTCGCGAGATCGGACGCTGCGTCACATTTACCCTCGCCAGAAAGCAGCAAATGCTTTATGAGATAGTTTAACGCTAAACTATCTTGCCGAGAGGGGGAGATCGCCACAATGGCTGCGCGAAAAACCGCAAAGAAACCAAATGTTTCGTCGGAAGAACTGACCACCTACTACCGAGAGATGCTGCTGATCCGCCGATTCGAAGAAAAGGCCGGTCAACTTTATGGCATGGGTCTTATTGGTGGATTCTGTCACCTGTATATTGGCCAAGAAGCCGTTGTTGTGGGCCTGGAGGCCGCAGCCAAGGACGGCGACAAGCGGATTACTTCTTACCGCGACCACGGTCACATGCTGGCCTGCGGCATGGATCCGGGCGGCGTGATGGCCGAACTGACCGGGCGTATTGGCGGCCTGTCCAAGGGCAAGGGTGGCTCGATGCACATGTTCTCGAAAGAGAAGCACTTCTATGGTGGGCACGGCATCGTTGGTGCGCAGGTACCGTTGGGCGCAGGTCTGGCCTTTGCCGACAAGTACAAGGAAAACGGTGGCGTCACCTTTACCTATTTCGGTGATGGTGCGGCCAACCAGGGTCAGGTCTATGAGACATTCAACATGGCCGCGCTCTGGAGTTTGCCAGTGGTCTTCGTGATCGAGAACAATCAATACGCTATGGGCACGGCGCAGGCGCGCTCGACCTCGACCAAGGATATCTACCACCGCGGCGAGGCTTTCGGTATCCCCGGTGAAATCGTCAATGGCATGGACGTACTGGCCGTCAAAGAGGCTGGTGAAAAAGCCGTCGCCCACTGCCGCGCTGGTAAGGGGCCCTACATCCTTGAGGTCAAAACCTATCGCTATCGCGGCCACTCGATGTCCGACCCAGCCAAGTACCGCACCCGCGAAGAGGTTCAGAAGGTCCGCGAGCAAAGCGATCCAATTGAGCATGTGCGCGAACTGCTGCTAACCGGCAAACACGCGACCGAGGATGACCTGAAGGCGATCGACAAAGAGATCAAAGAGATCGTCAATCAGGCCGCCGAATTCTCGAAAGAAAGCCCCGAGCCTTCTGTGGAAGAGCTCTGGACAGATATCTACGCCGAGGTCGGGTAGATGGCACATTTTGAGGTTCACGTCAGCGATGTGGAACAGGCCAAGATGTTTTACTCCGGCCTGTTCGGGTGGGGGTTCACTCCGATGCCCGGCGGGGAAGAGATGGGCTACCATCTGATCGAAGGTGACCAGATTGGAAACAAGGCGCTGACCGGCGGTCTGATGCAGCGTATCGGCAACGCACCGGCCGCGGGGTCCCCCGTGCGCGGCGGCACCATGACCTTTGAGGTCAGCGATTGCGACGAACGCTATGCGTGGGCATTGGATAATGGTGGCGCCGAAGCGCTGCCGCCAACCGATTATCCTGGCATAGGCCGCTGCGCCTATGTGGAAGATGGACAAGGAAACATCGTCGGGATGATTACCCCGGCCCCGGAAGGAAACTGAGACATGGCAACCGAAATTCTCATGCCCGCCCTTTCGCCCACGATGGAAGAGGGCACGCTGGCCAAATGGCTGGTCAAGGAAGGCGACACCGTATCCTCGGGCGATATCATGGCCGAGATTGAAACCGACAAGGCCACGATGGAGTTCGAGGCCGTTGACGAAGGCATCGTCGGCAAAATTCTGATCGCGGAAGGCACCGAAGGGGTCAAGGTGAACACACCTATCGCGGTCCTCGTGGAAGAAGGCGAAGACGCCTCTGCCCTGCCCACTGCTGCGCCGGCAGCCGCAGCGGTGGCTGAGGCCGCTCCTGCGGCGGTTGAGGCCCCCGCTCCTGCCGCTGCGCCTGCTGCACCAGTCGTCGATCTGTCCCCGGACTGGCCTGCGGACGCCGAGATGAAATCCGAGACCGTTCGCGAAGCGCTGCGTGATGCAATGGCCGAGGAAATGCGCGGCGATGAAGACGTATACCTGATGGGCGAAGAGGTCGCCGAATATCAGGGTGCATACAAGATCAGCCAAGGCCTTCTGGACGAATTCGGCAGCAAGCGTGTGATCGACACACCCATCACCGAACATGGTTTCGCAGGTATCGCAGTTGGTTCGGCCTTTGGTGGGTTGAAGCCGATTGTCGAGTTCATGACCTTTAACTTCGCCATGCAGGCGATTGACCAAATCATCAACTCTGCTGCCAAAACGCTTTATATGTCCGGCGGTCAAATGGGTTGCCCCATCGTGTTTCGGGGCCCCAACGGTGCTGCCGCCCGCGTGGCCGCACAGCATTCTCAGGACTATGCCGCATGGTATATGCAAATCCCCGGTCTCAAAGTGGTTATGCCCTACTCGGCTGCTGATGCAAAAGGGTTGCTGAAATCGGCGATCCGCGACCCCAACCCGGTGATCTTCCTTGAAAACGAGATCCTTTACGGACGCTCATTCGATGTCCCGCAAGTGGATGATCTGACCATACCATTGGGCAAGGCCCGCATCTGGCGCGAAGGCTCGGATGTGACCATCGTCAGCTTCGGCATCGGGATGCAATATGCGCTGGAAGCCGCCGACAAGCTGGCCGAGGACGGCATCAGCGCTGAGGTGATCGACCTGCGCACCATCCGCCCAATGGACACCGGCGCGATCATCAACTCGGTGATGAAAACCAACCGTCTAGTGACGGTCGAGGAAGGCTGGCCGCAAGGTTCGGTAGGCAGCTATATCAGCTCGGTCGTGATGCAAGAGGCGTTCGATTATCTGGATGCTCCGGTCGTCAACTGTACCGGCAAGGACGTTCCGATGCCTTATGCCGCGAACCTCGAAAAACTGGCACTGATCACCACCGACGAAGTGATCGCAGCCGTCAAACAAGTGACCTACCGGTAAGGAGCGACACAGATGCCTACAGAAATTCTGATGCCCGCCCTTTCCCCCACGATGGAGGAAGGCACCCTTGCCAAATGGCTGGTCAAAGAGGGCGACACGGTGTCGTCCGGCGACCTGCTGGCCGAAATTGAAACCGACAAAGCGACGATGGAGTTCGAGGCCGTTGACGAAGGCACCATTGGCAAGATCCTGATTCCCGAGGGTTCCGAAGGGGTCAAGGTCAACACCGCGATTGCGGTCCTGCTGGAAGACGGCGAAAGCGCCGATGACATTGGCACCGCACCTGTCGCAGCCCCCGCGGCTGCGCCCGCAGCCGCCGCAGGCAACGAGGCTGCCGCGCAAGCGGCGTCCGAGGCGTCTGCCCCTGCTCCGGCAGCACCGGCCAAGGCCGATGGCGGTCGTATCTTCGCCTCACCCCTGGCCCGCCGGATTGCCGCACAAAAGGGTCTCGATCTGGCGCAGATCTCCGGATCTGGCCCGCATGGCCGTATCGTCAAAGCGGATGTTGAGGGCGCAACAGCCACCGCACCGGCTCTGGCCCCTGCACCCGTAGCGGCGGCTCCGGCAGCAGCAGCCCCGGCTGGCCCATCCGCAGACGCCGTCGCCAAGATGTACGAAACCCGCGATTACGAAGAGGTCAAGCTGGACGGCATGCGCAAGACCATTGCCGCGCGTCTCAGCGAGGCCAAGCAGACCATCCCCCATTTCTACCTGCGCCGCGATATCAAGCTGGACGCGCTGCTTAAGTTCCGCAGCCAATTGAACAAACAGCTTGAAGGCCGAGGCGTGAAGCTCAGCGTCAATGACTTCATCATCAAGGCCGTAGCCAACGCGCTTCAACAGGTTCCGGCCTGTAATGCCGTCTGGGCCGGTGATCGGGTATTGCAGTTGAAACCGTCAGATGTGGCTGTTGCCGTCGCTATCGAGGGCGGTCTGTTCACCCCGGTTCTTCAGGATGCCGACACCAAATCGCTGTCCGCGCTGTCGACCGAGATGAAAGACCTTGCCGGTCGCGCCCGCGAACGCAAACTTGCCCCGCATGAATATCAGGGTGGTACTTTTGCGATCTCGAATCTGGGCATGTTCGGCATCGACAATTTCGACGCCATCGTGAACCCGCCGCACGCTGGCATTCTTGCCGTGGGTACAGGCGTCAAAAAGCCCGTCGTGGGCGATGACGGAGAGCTGACCGTTGCGACCGTGATGTCTGTAACAATGTCCGTGGACCACCGCGTGATTGACGGCGCGCTTGGCGCGGAACTGCTGCAAGCCATTGTCGAAAACCTTGAGAACCCCATGGTCATGCTGGCCTGACACCAAAAAACTGAAGCAGCCGCGCCCGCACGTTCTGGCGCGGCTTTTTCATGTCTGGCCGGGAAGTGAGGAAACGTGATCCGGCCAACTGTTGTATGGGCACGCGCGGGGCGTCAAATTGTTTGCAAATCAGACACGGATGCAAAGGTGCCCCATGACCTTCACACGGCTTACTCGGACAGGTTTGATTTTGTTGATGCTGGCTGCAATTGCACCTGCAGATGCCTATGCCAAGCCCAACAGCTATCCAGGTGAAAACTCGAAATTCAATTCCAAAAGCGCGGTTGCCAAATGGGAAGCCGAGCGCAGCAAGCGGATTGAAGAGCGAAAGAAACGGCGGGAAGAAAAGCGGCTCAAGCGGTTGAACAAAAAGAACAACCGCCCGAACTGAGTGTTACTTACTGATCTTTACCCAGCATATGATCCATCGAGATCGCGGGCTGATCACAACCTGCTTCGCCGACGATCTTTGCAGGAATGCCCGCAACGGTTTTGCACGCAGGCACGGCCTGCAAGACAACCGATCCGGCAGCAATTCGGCTGCAATGACCCACTTCAATATTGCCAAGCACCTTAGCACCTGCACCGATCAGAACACCGTCACCAATTTTCGGATGGCGCTGTTCTTCTTCCTTGCCGGTCCCGCCAAGCGTGACGGAATGCAACATCGACACATTGTCTCCGACAACCGCGGTTTCGCCGATTACGATCGAATGGGCGTGATCAATCATAATCCCTTTGCCGATTTTCGCGGCCGGGTGGATATCAATCCCGAAAATCTCGGAGGAGCGCATCTGGAAGAAGTAAGCCAGATCGTAGCGCTTCTTTTGCCATAGCCAGTGCGCCACACGGTAGGCTTGCATTGCCTGATAGCCCTTAAAGTACAGAATCGGCTGCAGCAGGCGATGGCAAGCCGGGTCGCGCTCGTACACAGCCATCAAGTCGGCGCGAGCCGCCTCGATCAGCGAGTGATCATCCGCATAAGCTTCGTCCACGATCTCTCGTAGCACCATCATGGACATTTCATTCGAGCACAGCTTGGCCGATACCCGGTAGGACAATGCCCTGTCTAGACTGCGGTGGTGCAGAATACAGGCGTGCACCAACCCGCCCATCAACGGCTCATTCTCAACGGCCAATTGAGCTTCGGTCGTGATGCGATCCCAGACGGGATCGACGGGAGTAACGTGACTGCGCGTTTCCAACATGGCTTTTGATCCTTTGCTGCGCCTAGAATGCCATTTAGAGGCAAAAACGCCAAACGCAAACCCGTGATCAGCAGGATAACGAAAATGAATGCTTCTTTGATGGCCGAATTCGAGGCCCGAATACGCAGTCGTTTAGCGGAACTTGCTGACAACTCGGAAGCAGGAAAGAAGGCGCAGGCGATTGTAGAACTGGACCAACAAGCCATAGGGCGCCTTAGCAGGATGGACGCGTTGCAGAGCCAGGCAATGGCCAAGGCACAGCAAGCCAACAGGGACGTCGAAATGAACAGGTTGAAGGCGGCATTACTTAGGATAGACGAGGGAGAATACGGTTTCTGCGAAGACTGCGGTGAAGAGATCCCAATTGGCCGCCTGAACTTGGATCATGCGGCCACCAAGTGCGTTAGCTGCGCATCCGGGTGAGCCGTTTGCTTGGTCTTTTTTGCGTTCTCACAACTCTGTCTGTGATTTTGCCTCGCTCACCATATAGGCGAAATAGCGATATCATATAGCAGGCGGCGCTTTTTGTTGTTCGCGTCGCCTGAGAAGGTTTCCAACAAAACGGCTAACTACTTAGCCGTCTAACCTACCGTAAGAAATGCCGGCAAACCCGGACCATAGCTGGCCGACACCTGGGCCACCTGGACTGTGTAGGAACCGGAAACACCGTCGGCGAGTTTTGCACCCGACGCATATGTCCAGCCGGAAATTTGAACCAATTCCTCACGCACCAATGACCCTTCGGCCCGAATCTGTATCAGATAAGCTTCGGACTCTTCGCCCAACGGGACGTCGATTCCGGCCCAGTCGTCACCGTCAATTCGCGTTCGACGCATCCACGAAAACGTATCCCCCGCCCCTGATCTACGAACACGCAGATGCACCGGGGCGTAGGGGCGTAAACCATTGCCATTGAACGCCTCGACTTGGTGGACAAAGGACGGGTCGTCATACCCACGCGAAGCCGGTCCAATTCTATAGTGCTTCGCAAGCCTGCGCTCTGACCGAAGCAGCCCGGTCTGCATCACGCGTGGGTCCAATAACACAAACACCGAACCCTCGGGCCAAACCTCGGGCATGATTGCGTCAGTTCCGAACTGCCCACGAAGCCGCCCGGACAGCGCGTAAGTTCCCTGGCCTTGAAGGTTGGCGTCGGCAAATTGGAATAATTCCCAATTGTCAGGCGTTCCATCCCCGATCGCCGCAAGATTGGCACCGCTCAACAACGCGGAACGTGGGCGGGATTCCAAAACGCCATCAATGAGTTGGACATTTAGCGGGGCGCCTTCGTCCCAAACTCCTGCGGTTGAACGCATCAGTGGGCTTTCTGTCAGGCCAATCACCGCCTGACCAGAAACGAATTGTTCCAACACATAATCTTCGTCAGTTGGCGCGGAATAGACGGCTGCACCTCCAGGCCACGGATTGGCCGTCACCGCCAAATATGGCGCATGCGGTGCCTCGGACCCGCTCATCAATGGCAGATCCAGGAACACAGGATACACGGGAACCGGGGCCACAAACGGATTCTCGGCGATCGTGTCGTCGGGCAAGTCCGTGGCCGCATAAATGCCGGGTTCAATCCGGACGGCGTCTGCGATTTGTAACTCGGCCTGCTCCAAGCGGTCGATACGATATCGCGTACCTTGGTCGCTTCCGTTCAAGCTGACGACATCTCCCGCTCCGACTTGCGACATCGATGGGGGGAGGGCAAAACGTGCCGTTTCTCGGGCTATTCTTGCCTCACTCAGCCACCGCTCGGATGTCTGACGGCCTTCGGCGCGTGTCATTGACAAGGGCATTTCGTTTATCGACACAGCGTGCGTGCGTGCGTCCGGCGGCACAGCCTCCTCGGCAACGATGTCGTGGTCTGCGTCCGATTGAACAAAACGCAGGCGAACGCGACCTGTCATCTCGGCTTCTGCTTCGCGCCGGTGTTCGATTGAACCGTCGATATCCGAACTGATCGCAAGCTTTTCCGGATCAATTTGGATCGGTGTTCGCCCGTCACGCATCTGGAAAAGAAGGATACCGTCACGCTCAATCGTGTCGAACCCGTACCGCAACATAAGGGGTTGCAACGCGGACCGCGCGTCCGAGACCTGCTCGACCACATACCCGCGAACGACCCCGTACAGGCCAGACGTATCTATGTCGGTCACCCCGGCGCCATGGCAAATTTCGGTCACGACCGACGCCAGCGTCCGCGCACCTGATCGCCCGTTCAGCCAGTGACCGCGAGAGTAATTCTCTCCGTCGCTCCACTGACTGCGCAAGTTTGGAAAGGCTGGAAACGGCCGGGCATCCCATGCCCAGACATAAGCGTTGGACATATCAATCATCCGGCCGTTGTAAATGTCTGAAACCGGGTTGGTCTGCGGGTCAGACCAATAGCCCAAAACCGCTTCAAGGTAACGAACCTGCATAAAGTCGTCCCGCAAGCCATTGGAATATTTCGGCAAACCTGATTCAGATGACTTTGGGTCCAGAAACTTGTTCGGTTGATTTGTCCCCTTATCGACAGCAGCACACCCAAGTTCCGTGAACCAGATAGGTTTCGACTCCGGAACCCAAGCGGTTCGATCCGGCTGTCGCACGCCCCCTATTCGTTCGTGATGCGGTTGCGCCCACCAATTGCGCAGGTCTTTGTAGCGCCAGACCCACGACTCATTATGTTCCGCATCCTCAATCGGAGCGCGTATCTGTGCCTCAGCCTCCTCTGGCGAGGCATAGTACCAGTCGTACCCTTCGCCGCCTTCAATATTGCCGCGCAAATAGTCGAGGTCATAGATCGCTGATGCCCCGTTTTGAGCATCAACATGGGTCTCGCCGTCCCGCCAGTCAGAAAGCGGCATGTAATTGTCGATGCCAACAAAATCGATATTGTCGTCGGCCCAAAGCGGATCCAGATGAAAATACCGGTCTCCGCTGCCATCGGCAGGCTGATATCCAAAATACTCGCTCCAATCCGCAGCATAACCGATCTTGGTCTCTGCCCCGAGTATCTTGCGGGCTTCACCGGCCAACACGCGCATCTGATCCACAGCCGGGAACCCTGAGGCCCCCCTTATCTGCGTGAGCGACCTCATTTCCGACGCGATACAGAAGGACTCCACTCCCCCAGCAGCTTTGCACAGGCTGGCATAATGCAAGATAAACCGGAACAGGCCCCACTCCTGCGGACCGGTATATTCGACGCCCCCATCACCTACGGTAAAGTCATCTGCGCGAGCCTCTCCAAAGAATTCTGCTACTTCCAGATCTGCGGCTACAGAGCCATCCGGGGAACCCCGGCGACCTGGTGCAGAACTCAAGGTAATTCGCCCGCGCCAAGGCAGATGTGGCTGATCGGTGGCATCGGACCAGGGATCACGCAGACCGTTCCCGGCCAATTGATCCATAAGGATAAAGGGGTAGAACATCACCCGCTTGCCGGCACCCTTCAAGTGTTGAATCGCCTGAATGACAGAAGCGTCGGCGGGGGTTGCACCATAGACAGGACGATCCTGATCATGTTTGACGACCTGCGCGGTCTGACGTGTCATCCCCGCCACGCCCCAGACCATGTTCTTACCCTCGATATCCTTGTGCAGAACCTTGGGCTGAATCTGACACTGACCACAGCGCAAGTCATTTCCGAACCAAGACACGACTAAAGACGCCGCATCACAAGCGGGAAGCTCAGCACTCAACGCCTTGGTTGACGTCACAAGATCAGGTTCACCCGAGGCCGAGTTCACATTTGCGGCCCAGCTTTGCCCCCTGCCCTTGGTGTAGTTCACCTGTGTGCTGGCCAGCGCATATTCCCCGGTCCCCGGCATCATCGCAACGCCACGGACAATACTGGACAAGGCGTTTGGGGCTTCTGGCAGGTCCGGTTGGTCCGGTCGGACGACCTCAAAAGAAAACTGTGGTACACGGTTTCCGAAGGCAGCCAGTTGCAGATCTTCGATCACCACATATGCCGTTCCCCGGTACGCCGGAACCGAACCTGCGCCCTCGATGGCCTCGATAAGGGGGTCAGGAAGCTGGTCATCCGATCCGTGGTAGACACGCATGTTGAGCCCTGCGCGCTCAACCTCTTCTCCGTCGGCCCAAATTCGAGGGACATCGGCGATCAGACCCGCGCCCACTGCAATCGCAACCGAAACTGAATAGCTGTAGCTATGGGTGGTGGTTGTGACGTCCGGTGTACTGGGCGCGCCCTTACCACCGCCACCGGATTGCGTTTGCGTGCTGGTGCTGTGAGTTTCCAGAAAGTCCGAAGCCCAAATGACCTGTCCACCAACCCGCATGCGCCCGAAAATGGTCGCGACCGGAGCACCTTCACCCGTTTCGGTCAGGCGAAATCGGTCGAGCCGACCTGTTTCGACGACCTCGCTGCCGCTGCCCATCACGGATTGGCTCATCAGGCGTTGGTCAATGACATTCCCCAAAGTCGCACCGATCGCGCGCCCGACAATTGCTGTCGAAAGACCCGCGACCGTACCACCGATGGCACCGCCAATTGCCGCACCGGCGGCGGAAAGAACAATCGTAGCCATTCAAGTACCCTCCAAGGGAAAGCTGAAACAAGCGACCACTCGGCGACGCCAAGGGGCGCTCAGAGTGTTCTCGACAACGCCGTGCCCGGAATACGCATGAATAAATCGCGGCGCGCTTCCCACCGCGCTGACAATTCCGACGTGTTTTGCAACCCGGCCTTCTCGCATACGAAACAGCAGGACGTCGCCGGGTTCCAATTCACAAACGTCTTTAGGCAGTAGATGCCGGCAAGCGGCCGCCCACATGCGCTCTTCGCCCTGCGGTTCGGACCAATCCACGCTGTAAGAGGGCACGCGTTCAGGCTCTGTACCCAAAAGCGCGCGCCAGACACCTCGTAGCAAGCCAAGGCAATCTGCGCCCACACCTTTCACTGATGCCTGATGTCTATAGGGCGTCCCCAACCAGGTTCGGGTTTCCTTCACTATCTCCTGTCTGGAGCCGCTCATCGCCTGCTTCCCCCAGTGTTTGGATTGCCTTTCTTGGGAACGGCCAGCACCCAATCCTCTTTTGGCAGGTCAGGAAAGCCCTGGAAGTTCAGAAGGTTGTTGAAATTCTTTCGACAGGTCTCCATCCGTTTGTCGCAGCCAGCCGTCAGACGGACCCGATCACCCAAGCCCAGTCCACCGCTGATTCCGGACCACAACGTAATGGTGCGCCCACCTGCGATTACGTCATCTTGTTTGATGGACGCCCACAAGCCCGAGGCGGGACCAGTCAGCACATCCATTCGTCCACGGTCGAACCAGCCGCTGTCCGGCGATGCTGCCCCTGCTAGTCTTATGACGCTGCCAGCCGTCAGTTCAGCGACCTTAGCTTCTGCGGAAAAGCCAGGGGCGTCGGTGTCGAACCTGCAAGACATGTCTCCCAACACAGCCGTGCAAGGTTTCTGGTAAACCCGCCCCAGAGGTCGATTTAGCAGGTCTGTCAAACCACGTAGTTCGGCATGAAAAGCGCCACCAGCCCTTCGCAATTCCCCGACCGAGCCGCGAAACTGCAGGACCCTTTGGTCAGGCGCAGCCCAATTTGCAAGCCAGGCGCGCACCTCGGCCCCGTCAAACCGGCCCGCTTCGATATCCGCTTCGGTGACAGACGCATCCGACAAGGCCCCCATCGCTTCGGAGTTGTCTATGGAAAGCCCGGTCGCCTGTTCAATCGCAGTTGCAGTCAAACCCGTACTGGCCTTGAACGTCAGGCCATCAAAGCGCAGTTCCATGTCATGATCGGTGAAACCAAATTCCTGTCCGTCAACGCGTTTGATCGCCCAGCATCGGCAGGTGGTTGTTAATCCCGTCTGTAAGTGTGCCTGCAGCGCATCCTTGTTCCCAACCATCAGACACGCACCTCAACCACGGGCACATTTGGAACGTCACCCGCCTGAAAGCTTACGACGCTTGTTTGGATTTTGTCCGTGTCGAACCGGACCGGGACGTCGAACTCAAATCCAGCCGTAATTTCAACACCTTCAGGTGGCGGATCCGCGAACATAACCCGACCCCGAACAAGATCGACCTCAAAGTCCACACCTTCGCGAACTTCATCCTGTTCCAAACCCAATATCACTGTACCAAGAACTGGTTTTACGATGGGTCGCGCATACTGAAATCCGCCTGAAAGATAGGTTTTAACCAACTGAAACTCAGTCTGAAGCCCATCGCCCCGCGCGATGATCTGGTCGCCCTGATCCGTTTCGGCTGTCGCAGCCCCCGATTTGTAGTCGGACCAATCCTTCCACCGGAACCCAAACATCTGCCCCTGCCGCGCTTCGAAGAAGGAGATCAGGGTTTCGATATCGTCCAGCGATCGCATTCCCAATCCGGCATCGTACCTGCGGCGCGAATGCGCCCAAGGGGTATTCCGTTCCTCGAACCCGTTCGCCAGCGTCACGATATCCGTGCGCCGTTCAGGGCCACCGACCGAGCCGAAACTCAGACTGGCGGGAAATCTCACTTCGTGGAAACTCATGACCTGCTCCCTTTATCTGTTGCGATTGCCGCGCCCTAATGCGCGGCTCATCTGTGCGGCGATCTGGCTTTGACTGCGGCGGAACCCCTGCACATCCGGTGTTGTGATGTTCATCACGACATTGACAGCGCGCGCGCCGCCGGATGTACGAACGCCCAGCTTACCGTCCGGGCCACGTGCCAACGGCATGATCGCTTCGGGGCCAGCTTCCCCCATCAGCCCGGTTCCCCCTCGCATCGGAAATGTGGTCGGGCCGCTGATCACCCCGCCATTGGCAAAGGGCATCACCCGGCCCTGACTAAAGCCGCCGCCATCGGCAAAGGGCAGAACACCTTGCACAAAGCTCCCGATCCCACCTGCAATGAGACCGCCAAAGTGATCCGTCACCGGCTTGATCGCCGCCGAATACGCCGTGCGGATCATCGAGTTCTTCAGCACATCCAGCGCATCCGACAGGTTCATACCGTCCAGAACGACGCCATCAAACGCCTTGCGCAGACCGCTGGACATGCCGCGTTCCAACGTCGCCACATCCTTGCCGGTCTCTTCAAACGCAGCGCTGATCCGTTTCATCTGGCTGTCAAAGGCCGCCGCCATCGACGCAGCATCCCCCAGCGAGTCGCCCAGCGCCTCGCCCCGCTCTTGCAGGTCGTCCAACCCGTCATGATCCGTCGTCATCACGTTCTCCTTGTTTCTTGTCCGGGTAGGCCGCCAGCAAAGCGTCCAGCCCTGCCCGGTTCATCGCGGGCACGCCTGCGCCCTGCCCCAGCATCAGCCGCAGTTCGGCCGGGGTCAGACGCCAGAATTGCTCCGGCGTCAGACGCAGGCCGGTCATCCCGGCCCGCATCAGGGTTGGCCAGTCGAACCCGCTCAATAGTCCGGCACCATGAAGGCGCGGGCCAGCAACTCAGCCGCCGCGCGGGCACCAGCCATTGGGCCACCCTCGATCTCGGCGCGCAGCATGTCGGCGCGGGTCACATCCGTCCCGCCGCCCCGCAGCCCCGCCACGATCAGCGCCAGCACATCACCGCTGGAATACGCCCCGCCTTCGAACCGCTGCACCAATTCCACCAACGTCTCGGCGCCCAGCTCCTGTTCCAGTTCCGCCAAAGCACCCAGCGTCAGCTTGAGCGCACGCGGCTGCCCGTCGATGGTCAATGCCACCTCACCCGTCCACGGATTGGCCATTGGGTTACAGCGCCGTAAAGGTCAGGGCACCGGCGCTGGCCAGGCTCATCTCATAGGTGGCCTCACCGTTATGCGAGCCCGCGTACTCGATGCCGGTCACCTGAAACGCGCCTTCGACAATGCCGAAATCGGGGATGATCACCTGAAAACTCGGCGTCTCGCCGTCAAAGAACAACTGACGCGCGCGCTCATCAGTGCCCTCGTCCTTGAACACACCCGAGCCCGAGATCGAGGCCGATTTGACCCCAGCCCCCGACAGCAGTTCACGCCATCCACCTTGGCTTTCAAGGCTGGTAACATCCACACTTTCCGCGTTGAAACTGACCCGCGTGGCGCGCAGGCCCGCGATGGTCTCAAACAGGCCCGAGCCGTTCATATCCACTTTGACCAAAAGGTCTTTTCCGTTCTGGGCAGCCATATGCTCTCTCCGTTGAGTGTTTATTCATCTTCCACGCGGGCGCGGAATCTCAGGTCGATCTGGCGGATTGCACCGCCCGTTCCGGTGCGCCGGGCGCTGGCGCGTTCGAACCAAAGCCCCACAAGGCGACCCCGCTCCAAAGTAAACGCCGCGTCCTCCAGCGCGTCGCATACAGCACCGGCCAATGTCTTTGCTGCGCCAAAACCTGCGGCCTCGGACACCACCGACACGGTAAAGCGATGCACGGCTCCCGCGCCCGACCGATCCGAGGCGTCGCGCACCTCTTCCGGTCCCAGCGTCACATAAGTCTGAGGCACCGCCCCCGCCGGAACCGCGTCATAGATCGCGCCGCCCGACAACGCGCCGACCTGCGCGTCGCCGGACAGTTGTTGAAACACCGCCGCCTGCAAAGCGGCTGAAACGCCGTAACTCATGCCGCCACCTCTTCATCTGCAAAACAGGTCAGGTACTGGCCACGCGGGTCACGCTCGGCCACGGCACGGATCACAAACCGGCGCGGGCCCTCGGTGAACCGCTGATCCGGCGTTGGGCGCATCGCTGAGCCCTCGGGCGCTCCGCGCACCACGATGCGATAGCCAACGCGCGAGACCGGGACGCCTGCGATCTGCCGCTCGGACCCGCTGCGCGCGGTGACCTCGGCCCAAACCGTCCCCAGAGCGGCCCATGTCTCGGTGTACCCACCGGCCCCATCCGCGCTGCGCACTGGTGCCTCAAGCACCAGCTTTCTGTTCAATCGGGGTGGCTTCATTGCGCTACCCCTGCACCAAAGCGCACAATCCGGTAGCGTTGGATCAGACTGGTGACACCAAAAGGCATACAACCCGCGCCCAGCGCCGTCTCATCGCGGTATTCGTAGTAATGCGCAGCCAGCAACAGCACCGCCTGCCCCAGATCGGCGGGCAGAGCCCCCCAATCCGCAGCCATCCCGGCAGTAAAAGCAATCTTGACCGACCCGCCAGCAGGAATGATCGGCAGAGACGTCCCCGCAGGGCGTAGACGCGGACGCTGACTGTCTTTGGCCAGACGATACCGACCACCATCCACTACCGTATCGGCACCTGCCGCATCTGTCACAGTCATAGCACTGATCGACTTAACCGGGGCCACCGGCAGCACCTCACCCGCCGCATCGCGCCAGCCATTCAGATTCCACGAAAACCCGCGCGCGATCAGCACCTTTCCGGTGCGCGCCTCAATCGCTGCGATCGCCGCCCGCAAAAAGCCTTTCAGCACCTCGTCTTGCACGCTGCCTTGAGCAAATCCCGTGCCTAACCGCAGATGCGCCTTGAACTGATCCACCGGCAGCGCCACATCCGCGATGGCGGTTTCTTCGATCAACATCATCCATTCACTCCGCAATCTCGGCCCCCTCCGGGGGTCGTCACTTCAGGAAATTGGCGGGCCCGCGCCGCCCCACGTTGCTCGGACGGAGGGGAGCAGCTAGACAACGCGGGGGATCTCACCCCGGCCCGCGCCCGCCGCCCGAGGGGCCAGCGGCCCCCCGGATCCGTCACCGCTTAGGCGGTGCCGAATTTCACCAGCTTGATTGCAGCAAAGTCGCTAACGTCGCCGCCCACACGCTTGGTCGCGTAGAACAGGACATGCGGTTTGGCGCTGAACGGGTCGCGCAGAACGCGCAGATCGGGACGCTCGGCGATGGTGTACCCGGCCTGGAAGTCACCGAACGCGATCGAGAAGCTGTCGGTGCCCGCATCCGGCATATCTTCGGCGATCAGCACTGGATAGCCCATCAGACGCGCGGGCTCACCGGCGGCCAGACCGTCGGACCACAGGAAGCGGCCATCGCTGTCCTTCAGCTTGCGGATCAAGCCAGCGGTTTTCGAGTTCATCACGAACGTTCCGTTGACGCGGTACTGCGCACCCAGCGCATAGACCACATCGACAATCGCATCAGCCTCGACACCACCTGCAATGCCCGTCGGCACATAACCGATATTGCCCCAGGTCCAGACATCGTTGTCGACCTTGGCGTGATCCAGAATGCCCTTTGGCTTGTCAGCGCCATCGCCCGAGATGAAGGCAGCCGCCTCGGCGCGGGCAAACTTGTCGGCGATGCGACCTGCCAACCAGCCTTCGACATCAAACGCGCTGTCATCCAGCAAACGTTGCGAGGCTTTAGGCAGCGCGCTCAGTTCGTGCAGTGCAATCGAGATACGGTCAATCGACGGCGTTGCGGTTTCGGTTGCCGCGGCATTCTCATCCGCCCAGCCTGCCCCCACATCAGTATGGTCGATCAGCACATCGAACGAGTTCGCCTCGACATTCACGACCGACGCAATCGAACGGATCGAGGCGGTGGACTTCAGCACCGACTTGATCATCTCGGCGGTCTTCGGATCGACAAGATACCCGCCGTCACTGTTTACCGCACTCGACAGCGACTTGGCTTCCATTTCCAGCCCGCGCAGCCCGTCATCGTCTCCGCAGCGCACGTAGGCATCAAAGGCCTTCTGGTGCGGGGCACCGTCCTCGATCGAGGCCGCAAGATGCGGGCGCGCCGCGATGGTTGATTTACGATCCAGCATGGTCAGTCGCTCTTCTGTCTGTTGCAGTTGGGTTTTAACTTCAGCCTTGAGGCCCTTGAATTCGTTCACGAAGCCAGCCATCGCCTGCTTCACCTCCTGAACCAGGGGCGCACCCTCTCCGGTCAAGGCCGGGGTGTCGGTCTTGCTCATCAGCACTTCCTTTTTTGGGTGGGTTTGAGGCACTAGGGTCGCGCCAGCTCCAGCCGGGCGTCGTTGAACACCTCGGCAATACTGCGCCAGGTGTTCTCGGCCTCAGGGTCCACGCCCTTGGCCGCCACCCGCGCACTGGGCAGCATCGGGAAGGTCACCAAAGACACCTCCCACAGCTCCAGTTCGGTCAGGACCCGTTGGCCCTTGTCATTCTTCGCGGCCCGTTTCGTGCGGTACCCAATCGACAGCCCGTCCATCGCCCCCGCCCGGATCAGCTCGGCTGCCTCGCGGCCCTTTTGGGTACTCTCCAGCAGACGACCTTTGACCCACAGACCACAGTCATCCTCACGCACTTCATCCCAGACGCCGATGGGCTGAGCGGGGTCATGCTGCCACAGCATCTTGACCCGCTGACCCGCTTTTTTCAGCCCGGCCAGTGAGGCGTGATAGGCCCCTTTCTGGACCACATCGCGGCCTTGATCGACCTGTCCGAACAGGCTGGCATAGCCTTCGATCACCGCATCTTCGGTGACCGACAAGCCCTCGCCAAACCGTGCGAATTTGTGTTCCAAATCCATAAACTTCTCCATGTAACCCGCTGAACTTATGGCGTTACCGTCAGGAATGACTGGAACGCCTGCGCCAGGATCACCGCCGCCACGCCGTAAACCGTCAGCCATAGGCGTCGCTCCAGCCGCTCCATCATTTCTTCGATCTGATCCAAGCGCCTGCACAGATGTGCATGCTGAATCTCGGCCACTCTCTCATGCGCGGCCAGGCGCAGGCCCGGCGCGCAATCAAACGGGGGATACCCCTCAGCCATCCGCGCCATCCGCCAGTGCCGGCAACCCCAGCAGTGCGCGTTTTTCCGCCTCGGTCAGAAACTCCGCCCGGCTAACCCGCGCCCATTGCGCATCCCGCTCCGCCGACAGGGCAGGTACTTGATCCAGATCTGGCTTCAGCATCATCTCTTCGCCCGTGAAGCCCGAAAGCCACTCGGACAGCGCCGCCGCCACCCGCGTCACCAGGGGCAGAACGGTCAGGCGATAGAACGCCCGGTTGGCCTCCTGATAGTTCGAATAGGTCGCGTCGCCCTGGATCCCCAGCAGCATCGGCGGGACCCCAAAGGCCAGCGCGATCTCGCGGGCGGCGGCTTCCTTGGTCTTTTGAAACTCCATATCGGACGGAGAGAACCCCATCGGCTTCCAATCCAGCCCCCCTTCCAGAACCATCGGACGCCCCGCATTGCGCGCCCCGCGATAGTTCTGCTCGATCTCGTCGCTTAGGCGCCGGAACTGATCCTCTGCCATCACCCCATGGCCATCGCCTTTCCACACCAGCGCCCCCGAAGGCCGCGCCGCATTGTCGAGCAGCGATTTCGACCACCGAGACGCGCTGTTATGCACATCAATCGCCATCGCCGCCGCCTGCATGGGCGAGAACCCATAGTGATCATCCTGAGGGTGGAACGATTTGATATGGCAGATATTTTCCGCCGCAAACCGGTGCGTCTTGCCGCCAACCGCGTAGTCGTAGGCCTTGGGCCACCCATCCGCGCCCGGCACCACGCTCATCCGGTCCGAGCGCAAAACATGCAGTTCAACCGGCAGGCTTTCATCAGTCTGCACAGCCTCGACATAGGCATTGCCCGACAGCAGCAACTGCCCGAACAGAGCCTCCATCAACTCCGCCCGCCCCTGCGCCGCATTTGGACGCCGCATCAGCGACAGGATCGGATGGGTATCAAACCGCTGCGCCTGATCCTGAAGAACCAAAGGCAGAGCAGCCGCCGCCTCGGCAATCAGCTTGACCGAGCGAAACCCCACCGGGTTCCCCGAAAACCCAGTACGTGTCAGCGACACCGCATCCCGAGGGCTCCACGCCACGCGTCCGCCCGTGTGCCACGCCACCACGGGGCCTGCCGCGCTGGCCTTCGCCTCGGGCGCTACCCCGGCCGCTCCACGACGCAAGAAATCGAATACCATCTGTGCTCCTTTCTGCCGCCGCTCTGCCCGGCGTGTTGAAAGGAGTTATGACGGAAAGAAGTTTAGGGCTTGGGAATGGGGCGTACGGGGGATGAGCAACGGGACAAAAACCGACACTGACCACGTGGTTATGGCGTGCGCCTCACCATAATTTGGACAAAATGGAAGTGCTTATCTTCGACAATAGCAACCAAAGCACTAAATCAGGGATTTATTTGTGCTCAAAGTTTCAAAACTGATCTTTAACTTCAAACGCAAGCGAGCGCTTCGCAAGCTAAATAAAGCGAACACGTTCAAGAAGTTACAGCTTCTATACAGCACTCCAGAAGAAATTGTCGAAGCGGAGCGAAACGCGGAGCGTTGGAAAGCTACAAAGCATCTCCGTCCAGACTGGGAAGCTACAGCGCACGTAATCAACATGCATGAGACTTCCCCTGACAGTGCTGGAGGTCAAGCTTTCCTGAATACTCTGGACGCACATGACATTCACTATCTTGCTCGACAGATTTGCTATGACGGCATGTATGACGAGGCTTGGGTTTTGGCGTTCGTAAAGCATCCAGAATGCGATCTGGGTACGGGGTGGCTTTTGTTTCTTGGCTCTGGCTCACCGATGAGTATTGAAAAGTACCTCAGAGACAATGCCGACAAGGATAAACCGTTTGGAATCTTCAAAGACGATGTCGAAAGAAACGATATCATACTGGCCCGCATGAAGGCGTGCGATTTCTTTACGCGCGATTTTGCCCCAAATGACCCCAAGCGTATTCGTGAATACAAAGTCGAAATGAAGGATGCCTTGTCCGAAGGAAAATCACTGAGATGGCAAGTTCCAGACGATGCATTCAAAGGACTAAGAGGATTTGATGCCAAATCCAAATACGAGCAATCCTTTGACGATGTGCTGATAAACTTCGATCTTTGGCTAGCCAACCGTCAGAAGTAAAATCTCCTTTTGCCTGTCAATCTCCTCACAAACTCCGCACCCTAGGCCGCCGATACGCCCCTGCAGGCCCCACAACCAAATCATGCAGCGCCCAGACCAGCGCGTCGACCCGGTCGGGCGAGCCTTGCCCTTCGAACCCCCGCGCGGTCATCTGGCACATCTGCTCCTCCAGCGCGTCCAGCCCGGCCACATGGCGCACCCGCCCCTGCTCGTACAAGGCCGCCACAGGCTCAGCCCGCGCCACCTTCCCACGCGAAGCCCGCACCGCCCGGAACGGGACCAGAGGGTCCACCTGCCGCACGACCTCTTCCACCAGCTGTCCGCCTTGGTTGACCTCGGCCACCAACCGTTCGGCCCTGAATTCGTCCATGGCGTCGATCGCTGCCTGCGCCCAGCCCGCCGGACCGACGCCCTGCACCGTCCGGTCGGCCAGCACGTAGGCGCGCCAGTCCTCGGGCGGCCCCTGCAGCTGTGCGCCGACAACCGCGATCCCACAAGCGTCCGCACTGGACCCGGCCGTCACCGCCGGGTCTACAGCCACAACGATGCGGTCCAGTTCAGGCACAACCTCAACCCGCACCGCATCCAGCATCGAGCCTGTCCACAACGCCCCCTCAGCATCCGCAAGCAAAACCCCATCCAACTCCTGCCGTCCCAGCCGCGTTCCCACATATCGCGCGCGCACTTCCGCCAGAAACGACGCGGCCAGATTGGCCCGGTTCGCCTCAGTCGGCGCGTGGGTCTGCACGGTGGACGGCGAGGCCAGCAAATCCTTCAGAACCTTCACATTGCGCGGTGTGGTCGTCACACAGACCCTCGGCCGCTCACCCAGACGCAACGCAAACTGCAACATATCCCAGGTCTCGCCCGCCTTTTTCCACTTGGCCAGTTCGTCTACCCAAGCGGCATCGAACTGCGGCCCCCGCAACCCCTCGGGATCATGCGCCGAAAACGTCTGTGCTTCGGCCCCGTTGGGCCAGATCAGCTTGCGTTCCGATGCCTTCCACACAGGTCGACGATCCGGGGGCGAGCATTGCAAAATCCCGCTATCGCCAAAGATCATTACATCGCGCACCTGATCGAAAGTCTCACCGACCAGCGCCACCCGACTGGCCTCTCCCTTGTCCAACGGCTTGGATCCTTCGACCATCGCACGCACCCATTCGGACCCCGCGCGTGTCTTACCTGCCCCTCGCCCCCCCATAATCACCCACGACCGCCAGTCCCCCTCGGGCGGTAATTGATGCGGTAAAGCCCAGAACTCGAACAGGAAAGGGAGGGCACACAGCCCCCCCTCCCCGATCTCACTCAGAAATCTGTCCCTCACCGCAGCATCGGCGGAGGCGAGCCAACCTGCACCCGATTTCAAGTCGAGCGCGCTCAAGGTCGAGCGCATAGCCCCCTTGGGCAATTCCGGCTTGTCTGTGATGTTGTTCGACAAAGCTTGTCTCCACTTTCTGGCAACTTCGGATCAGCCCCTCTAACTGACCCAGTTGCTTGCCTGCTCCGGCAAAGTCTGCATCCTCCCCGGCACCGATCTGCCTACGCAGTTCTTCCGCTGCTTGGCGCAGATCGCGAATGGATCGCTCAAGCGACTGCAACAAGTCAGCCGTCTGGGTAATCCGCTCTTCCGGGGTTATCAAAGTCATGTGTGCCTGTGACCTCATGCGTGAGTTTTCTCCGCACGAGAGAAGCAAAAATTGGCCAACGGGTTTACCCGCGGCCGATACCCACCTCTTCTAGCATGGCACCAAAGCTAGGATAATAAGTGCGTAAAGTCAAATGGTTACGTAACACTCACGCAACAGGAACCGACCTGTAGATCAACTATTTCTCAAGACCTTCCACCTCTGGGTCACGACCCGCCGTATCCTTGATAACAAGCACACCGATTGGGAAACTCGACAATTACACAGCGGCAAACTTGACATTCCCTCGCCAAACACGCATGTGCCCCGAAACAAGGCGCTTCCGCGTGAGCATAGACGGTCGTATTCGACCTTACAGCGCCCAGACCTCTCCAGTTCCCCTTCACGCAGGGTTCTTGTTGCGATGGCCAGACGGCACGGGAATCGCCCGTGCGTCCCGAGGCTTCGCGAAACCCTGTAGGCTCGTGCGGTGCGCACGTGTCGATATATTTGTTCGTGGCTGATAGGCGGCCACGGATTGCAAAGGATAATTACTTGTTCGACTTTGACATGCTGGGCCTTGCCCCGGCTCTGAATGACGCGCTGAAACGCGCAAACTTTACGCAACCCACGCCGATCCAGAATCAGGCCATTCCGATGGCGCTGCAGGGTCACGATATTATGGGGCTGGCGCAAACCGGCACCGGAAAAACGTTGGCTTTTGGGTTGCCGCTGATTGACCACCTGCTGGCGCAACCCGGCAAACCCGCCCCCAAGACAGCCAAGGCGTTGATCCTTGCGCCGACGCGTGAGCTGGTCAATCAGATCGCGGAAAGCCTGCGAAACCTGACACATAAAACAAAAATCCGCGTCGCAACCGTTGTGGGTGGTCAGTCCATCGGCAAGCAGATTTCCTTCCTTGCACGCGGAACCGATATCCTTGTCGCAACACCCGGTCGCCTGATTGATTTGATGGAGCGCGGCGCAGTTGATCTCAGCTCGGTCCGCCATCTGGTGTTGGACGAGGCTGACCAGATGCTGGACATGGGGTTCATTCACGCCTTGCGCCGTATCGCGCCCGAACTTGGCACACCGCGTCAAACCATGTTGTTTTCCGCCACGATGCCCAAGCAGATGGAGGAAATCAGCCAAACCTATCTGACGAACCCACAGCGCATTCAGGTCTCTCCTCCGGGGAAGGCGGCTGACAAGATCACGCAGTCGATCCACTTCCTGAGCCGGGCGGAAAAGCCCGCTAAGCTGCGCAAGATTCTGTCTGAAGACGCCGATGCTCTGACATTGGTATTTGCGCGCACCAAGCATGGCGCAGAGCGATTGATGAAAGATCTCGTCGCTGACGGCTTTAACGCGGCCTCCATTCACGGCAACAAAAGCCAAGGCCAACGCGACCGTGCAATCAAGGCGTTTCGCGCGGGTGAGATCAACGTGCTTGTGGCAACTGACGTGGCCGCGCGCGGCATCGACATTCCCGGCGTGGCATATGTAGTTAACTACGACCTGCCCGAGGTGCCCGACAACTATGTGCACCGGATTGGCCGCACCGCGCGTGCAGGCCGCGAAGGCGAAGCTATTGCATTCTGTGCGCCGGATGAACTGGATCAGTTGAAGCAGATTCAAAAGCTGATGAAGATCGAAATCCCCGTCGCCAGCGGCACAATGCCCGAATTTGCAGAGCCCAAAAAACCGCGCAAACGTGGCGGGTTCCGCCGTCGTGGGCCAAAGCCACAGGCAGCCAACGCGTCGGCCAAGCCCAGGTCAAACCAGCGTCGGCGGCAGAAAAGAAAACCGGCCGCATGAATTGAAAAAGGTGCCGCAACACGCGGCACCTTTTTTAGTTTCCTGAACTTTGACGTTCGGCTTCTATCTCACGCCACTTGGCGACATTACGGTTATGCTCGTCCAACGTTTCGGCAAACGCATGCCCGCCTGTACCATCCGCAACAAAGAACACATAATTCGTGTCTTCCGGGGCTACAGCGGCCTCCAGGCTTGCAAGACCTGGACTTGCAATCGGAGTTGGCGGCAAACCGTCAATTACATACGTATTCCAGGGCGTTGCGCGGCGTAGCTCGCTCCTACGCAGGCCACGCCCCAAGGTTCCCTGACCTTTCGTTACGCCGTAAATGACAGTCGGGTCTGTCTGCAACTTCATGCCACGCTCAAGACGGTTCACGAAAACACTGGCCACCTGTCCACGCTCATGCGGAACGCCTGTTTCCTTTTCGATGATCGACGCGAGAATTAGCATTTCTTCCGGACTGCTGATTGGTAGATCATCCTGCCGCTTTTCCCAGACCGCGTTGACGCGCAACTTCTGCCTGTCCTGCATCCCCTGCAGAATGGCGTTCCTGTCAGCACCCCGTACCACATCATAACTGTCGGGCGCCAACATCCCCTCCGCAGGAATTTCGGTTACTTCCCCGGTCAGCGCATCAATCTGTTTCAACCCTTCGACCACCTGCCACGCGGTAACGCCTTCGGCCACCGAAACCCGATAGCGCGTATCAGCGTCATTGCGTTTCTCGGTATAGGCCGCGGGCGCTTCTTCTTCGGCGACATCGAATGACGCAATCTCATCAAAATCGAGCGTTGCGGGATTCAACTCGCGCACTCTGGTCTGTATGCGCGTCACACCAATGCGGTATTCGATCTCGGACCCACAGGTGCTGGCACCGCTGCGCGTGATTTCGTCGATGATCTGCTCCATCGACGAGCCTTCGCGCACCAGGAAACTGCCCGCTTTCAACTGCGGGGCTTTGTCTGTGTAATCTGCGGCCATACGGAAGATCATCGCGCTACTGATCGCGCCCTGATCCTCTAGTTTCTGACTGACTTCGGTCATGTTGGATCCGCGCTCAACCTGAAGACAGATCGCAGTTTCCAGTGGGCCTTCGTTTTTGTAGCGCGACTGCCCCCAAAGGATGAGGCCGCCCGACAAGAACAAGCAGACCACCAGAATGGTCAGCATATTGGACGCCAGAGCGCGCCACATTTAGCTGGCCTTTCCGAAGATCACGCTGGCATTCGTGCCACCAAACCCGAACGAGTTGGACAGCGCCACGTTGATCTCTCGCTCTCGCTTGGCGTTTGGCGCCAAGTCGATAGGTGTTTCAACAGCAGGATTGTCCAGATTGATCGTCGGCGGGGCCACCTGATCCCGGATTGCCAGGATAGAAAAGATCGCCTCGATCGCGCCAGCAGCCCCAAGCAGGTGGCCTGTGGCGGATTTGGTCGAGGACATGGTCGCCTTTGCGGCGTGTTCACCCAGCAACCGCTCAACTGCGCCCAGCTCAATTGTGTCCGCCATGGTCGACGTGCCGTGCGCGTTGATATAGTCCAGATCCTTTGGCTCCAGCCCGGCACTACGCAACGCGGCCTGCATTGAACGTTCTGCGCCATCACCATCCTCGCTAGGGGCGGTGATATGGTAGGCGTCGCCGGACATGCCGTATCCCAACACTTCGGCATAAATCTTCGCGCCACGCGCCTTGGCGTGTTCGTATTCTTCCAGAATGACGATTCCGGACCCCTCGCCCATGACAAACCCGTCACGATCAACATCGTAAGGACGGCTCGCGGCTTTGGGGTTATCTGCATATTTGGTCGACAGCGCCTTACAGGCATTGAAGCCCGCGATGCCGATCTCGCAGATGCAGCCTTCGCCGCCGCCTGCGACCATGACATCGGCATCTCCTGCACGGATAATCCGGCTTGCGTCCCCAATTGCATGGGCGCCAGTCGAACATGCAGTCACGACCGAATGGTTCGGCCCTTTAAAACCGTGGCGGATGGAAACCTGACCCGAAGCCAGGTTGATCAACGCGCCAGGAATAAAGAAGGGGGAAACCCTGCGTGGCCCCTTGTCACGGATCAGGTTCGCCGTTTCCGCAATGGATCCCAAACCACCAATCCCCGAACCGATCAGAACACCGGTACGCAGGCGCGCCTCTTCATCTTCAGGAAGCCAATCCGCGTCCTTGCAGGCCATTTCAGCAGCCGCGATCGAATATAGAATGAAATCTTCAACCTTACGCTGCTCTTTTGGCGACATCCATTCATCGGGGTTGAACGTCCCGTTTGTTCCATCGCCACGGGGGACTTCGCAGGCATAGGTCGTCGTGACCCCGCTTGCCTCGGCGTCAAACAGCGTGATTGGTCCCGCGCCGGATTCTCCATCCAACAGCCGTGACCAGGTTTCCTCGACCCCACTGGCCAACGGAGTGACCAATCCCAGACCGGTTACAACGACTCTGCGCATGAAGTGCCTCTTGCCTGCTTCGTGTTTAAGAAACGCTCATACCCCGTGCCGGGGTGCGGGGGCAAGAGGAACAGCAAATTCTGCGTTGAACACCTGACGCTGCGAAAGGCAAAGAAATGCCGAAAGCGGTAACACCAAGCCCAAAAAATAATCCGCCCCCTCAAAATAGATAAGGAGGCGGACAGAGCATTCGGAACTATTCTACTGAAACTCCGCCACGGGCTCATGAGCCGCGCTTGCGACGCTCAGGGCTTCTGACAGATCAATTGTCTTGCGGAACAACGCCCGACCGACCAGTGCACCCGAGATATTGGGGATGTAGGCCAAACGAGAAATGTCATCCGCAGTACGCACAACGCCGCTTGCGATGATGGGGGTGCGGGATTTTTCGGCCAGACCCGAGATCAAGCCCAGTTGCGCCTCGACGTCTTCCATATCACTGTCGATATCGGTCACCAGGATGGCGGCGAACGGCGTATCAGAGAAAGCCTCGATAAATGCCTCGGGGGTAAAGGCGCTCTGGCTGCGCCAGCCTTCCGTCATGACCTGACCCTGCCAGACATCCACGGCCAAAACGATCTGATCCGGATGCAGCTTGGCAAGCTCTTTGACCAGGTTGGGATCCCAGGCAGCCAAGGTACCGATCACGATCCGCCCGGCGCCTTTGTCGATCCAATATTCAACTTGCTCGCGGGTCCGCATGCCGCCCGCCAACTGCACGGGAATCTCTGCCGAACGGATAATCTCTTCAACCAGTTCCGAGTTCGTGTCGCGCCCTTCGATTGCGTCGAAATCCGTCAGGTGCATCCACTCAGCCCCGGCGGTGGCCCAGCCATGCGCCGTTTCCGAAGGATTCACATGCCAAATCATGGCCTCGTCCAAGCGGCCCTTGTCCAGCGTAACGCACCGGCCGCCCTGCAGTTCCATCGTGGGGTAAATCCTCATGAGCTTGCTCCTCCGCCCAATCAATCTGGAAATCCAGAATATCATAGTCAGAGAACAGGGGCCGCGTTCTACCAGTTTCGGCAAACTACAGGCAATTTGCGGCATCGCGCCTGGCGTTTCAGTGGCGCACAGGAGGTCCGTTTCGGCGCAATAGATGAACGGGCGAACCCTGGAACTCGCTTTCTCTGATCAACTCGTATCCCAGCTTTTCCGCCAGCTTCTGAGAAGACGAATTTGAAGAATTCACCAATGCAACCAATGGCCCAGGCATAATTCGGTCAAACCAATCATGCGCGGCCTGTGCCGCCTCCAAGCCCAGACCCCGGCCCTGCGCTTCGGGTGCCAAAACCCATCCGGCCTCGGGAAAACTGTCAAAGTCTTCGCCCAAGGCACGATTTCCATAGAAAAACCCCGCCTGCCCGATCATCTGACGATTCGATTGCTGGATGACCGCCCACTGCCCAAATCCGGCCATCTGCCAGTGTCCTGCGTTTCTAAGGAACGAATCCCACGCTTCGCCACGGGATCGTGGCGTGCCGCCGATATGGCGCACAACACAGGGGTTGCGCCATATCTCGGCGAACCGGTTAAAATCCTCGGGCCGCATGCCGCAAAGCGTCAGACGTGCCGTGTTGATCATCGGGGTGGATCGTATCATGCCCTGCCCGCTCAGATATTTATGCCTCGCGAAAATGGTTGCGGAGGAATATCGCGGCTGGCAAGTAAGAATTCCGCTGGGGCACAAAAAACGGCGCCTCCGTTGCACGGAAGCGCCGCTTTTAACTAAATTCGAAGGTCTTAGGACGCTTCAGAGATGAACTTGACGGCGTCGCCAAAGGTCTGGATGGTCTCGGCTGCGTCATCGGGGATTTCGATGCCGAACTCTTCTTCGAAGGCCATGACCAGTTCAACAGTGTCCAGGCTGTCTGCGCCCAGATCGTCGATGAAAGAAGCGTTTTCCGCTACTTTGTCTTCTTCGACACCCAGGTGCTCAACAACGATCTTTTTAACGCGATCTGCGACGTCGCTCATGTCTATTCCTCATTCCGTTTCAGGGCGTAGTGCCCGGTTCTGCCCTTGCCCGCTCAGGCTGGCTTTGATTTGCCCGATCCGGGCGGTTAAGGTCCCCGATTACCGGGAAAGTAGAAGGCCGACCATTTGGCCGACCCCTGCATTTATGCGCCGCCTATAGCACAGACAACGCCCGAGGCAAACGCTTTCGCACCTGCCCCGATCCGCGCTCACAACATGGCCATACCACCGTTAACATGCAAGGTGGTTCCGGTAACATATCCAGCTTCGGGGCTGGCAAGATACAGAACCGCCGCCGCAATTTCCGAAGCATCCCCCATGCGACCTGCTGGAACCTGTCCCAGAATTCCCGCCTTCTGGTCGTCTGTCAGCTTGTCGGTCATTGCGGTCGTTATGAAACCCGGTGCCACAGCGTTCGCTGTAATCCCGCGGCTGGCAACCTCATAGGCCAGGGACTTGGTCATACCAACCATCCCCGCCTTGGACGCGGCATAGTTCGCCTGACCGGGGTTGCCCGTAGCCCCCACAACAGACGAGATGTTGATGATCCGACCCCAGCGAGATTTCATCATGCCACGCAACACGCCTTTGCACAGCTTCGCGGTCGAGGTCATGTTGACGTCGATCACACTCTGCCATTCCTCGTCCGACATACGCATGAACAGGTTGTCGCGGGTAATACCTGCGTTGTTGACTAGAATATCGACCGACCCCATTGCATCGGCCGCCTGCTTCGGCAGGGCTGCCACGGCCTCGGGGTCGCTCAGATTACAGGGCAGCACATGGGCGCGTTCACCCAGTTCGCCAGCAAGGGCTTCTAACGGTTCAACCCGAGTACCCGACAGTGCAACAGTCGCGCCTGCAGAATGCAGAACGCGCGCGATCTCACCGCCGATCCCACCTGAGGCACCGGTGATCAGTGCGTTCTTACCTGTCAAATCAAACATTCGATTATCCTTTTCATACGCATCCAGCGATGCGCTGTGTCTTACGATTCGGCCTGGGTCACATTCTGCACGTCATCCGGCGTGCCAACAGCTTTACCCGCGATCGCGCGATCGATTTTGCGGATCATACCCGACAAGGCTTTGCCTGCCCCGATCTCCCACGTTTCGGTCACGCCCTGCGCGGCCATGTACTGAACGCTTTCGCGCCAACGGACCGAGCCGGTGACCTGTTCGACCAGCAACTGGCGGATCAGATCCGGGTCACTAACGGCCTCGGCGCGGACATTGGCGATCAGCGGCAAGGCAGGCACCTTGATTTCAACCCCGGCCAGAGCTTCAGCCATCACATCCGCCGCAGGCTGCATCAACGCGCAGTGGAAAGGGGCGCTCACCGGCAACATCACGGCACGCTTGGCACCTTTTTCCTTGGCAATTTCAGCAGCGCGTTCCACAGCGGCCTTCGCGCCCGAAACCACAACCTGTGTCGGGTCGTTGTCGTTTGCGGCCTGACAAACCTCACCCTGCGCGGCTTCGTCGGCCACAGCGCGAACCGCATCCAAATCTAACCCAAGGATCGCAGCCATCGCGCCCTCGCCCACTGGAACAGCGCTTTGCATCGCTTGCCCCCGGGTGCGCAACAGGCGCGCCGTATCCGAAACAGACAACGCACCTGCCGCAGCCAGCGCCGAATACTCGCCCAACGAATGACCTGCCACAAATGCGGCATCCGTGACGGAAACGCCCTCTGCCTCCAACGCGCGCATCGCTGCCATCGACGTCGCCATCAATGCGGGCTGCGCGTTCTGGGTCAGAGTCAGTTCAGCGATATCGCCTTCCCAGATCAGGTTGCTCAGCTTTTCGCCCAATGCCTCATCGACCTCGTCGAATACCGCCTGCGCGGTGGAATACGCCTCGGCCAGAGCCTTGCCCATTCCGATGGTCTGGGCGCCCTGCCCGGGAAAAACAAATGCGCGTGTCATTGCAACCTCTTGGATGACGTTAGGTTGCGGCGGGGTGTAAACCGTGTGACCGCGCGGCACAAGCACTGCCTTGGGTCTGCGCCTTGGCACCATAGCTGTGCGCGGCCCGCTATTGTGTCCTGACTGTATGGCGATAGGTTGATCAAAGCGATCCTACCTCCGGAGCATCAGATGTCCGCGACGAATACCTTCTCCAGCTATGGCAGCGTAACCAAGACCTTTCATTGGCTGACCGCCCTGTTGATTTTGACCGCCCTGCCGCTGGGCTGGATTGCAAACGACATTGCCCATGCCATTTATGATCCGACGGTCCCAACCACCGAGGACGACATCGCGCGGGCTGCTCGCCTGTTTTCAATGCACAAGACTGTTGGCATCACGGTTTTCTTCGTCGCGCTCGCCCGTATCCTTTGGGCCATTTCACAAACCAAGCCCGGCCTTTTGAACGCCGATAACAAACCCGAAGCCTTCGCCGCCGAGACCGTTCATTGGCTTCTCTACGGGTCATTGGTTTTGGTTCCTCTGACCGGTTGGGTGCATCACGCAGCGGCGGAAGGTTTTGCGCCGATCCTGTGGCCGTTCGGGCAAAATCTGCCTTTCGTTCCAAAATCCGCGCATCTGGCAGAGCTCACAGCCAGCCTGCACTGGCTGTTCGTCTGGACACTTGCGGGGTCTCTGGTTCTACACATTGCCGGGGCGCTCAAGCACCATGTTGTCGACAAGGACAGCACCCTTCGGCGAATGCTGCCAGGCAACGCACAGGCCCCCGAACCACCTGCGCAACATCACTCGTCAGTTCCGGCTATTGCAGCGCTGGCTGTCTGGGGCGCAGTTCTGATCGGCGGATGGAGCATCGGTGCATTCGACCATCACTCCCACGCCGACACCGACACTACCGAACTGGCCGAGGTGCAATCCGACTGGCAAGTTCAAGAGGGTACTCTTGCCGTTAGGATCACCCAATTGGGCAGCCCCGTGACCGGTCAATTCGAGGAATGGACCGCCGCCATCGCGTTTGATGAGCCGGCGCAGCCCGGGCTGGCCGGGTCAGCCGAGGTGACGGTTGCTATCCCATCGCTCAGCCTTGGCACTGTCAGCGGTCAGGCCATGGGTGCGGACTTCTTCGACAGCGCACAGTTTCCTACGGCTCAGTTCAAAGCAGACCTGTACAAAACCGAAACCGGGTATGAGGCACGAGGGCCCCTGACGATCCGCGACAATTCCGTAGATGTCGTTCTGCCATTCACACTGGACCTTGAAGGCGATCGGGCAACCGTCAACGGGCAATTAGAGCTGAACCGTATGGATTTCGACATTGGCACATCACAGCCCACCGAAGAGTCCTTGGGCTTTGCAGTTGTTGTCTCGGTGGATCTGACCGCGACACGCGGCGAATAATGAAAAACCGCCGGAGCTTATGGCTCCGGCGGTTTCGCATTCGATATCTGAGATTGCCTTAGTCGGCTTTCTGGGCCTCGACGGAAATGCGCACCTCAACCTCATCACCAACGAAAGGCGCGAATTGGCCAAGATCGAACTCGCTGCGGACAAGCGTCGTTGTCGCGTCGAAACCCGCCCAGGGCTTACCCGCCATCGGGTGTTCGCCAACCTGATTCAGCTTGGCGTCCAGAACCACCGACTTGGTCACGCCATTCATGGTCAGGTCACCCGTGATATTCGCTGTATTCTCGCCAGTGACCTCGATACCGGTCGAGGTGAATGTCACCAGATCACCTTCGGCTGCGCCAAAGAAATCCTCGGTCATGAAGTGATCTTCGCGCGGCTTCCAACCTGTGAACATCTCGACAACAGGCATGGACACGGTCACGCTCGAAGCTGCCGGGTTCTCCTGATCAAACATGATCTCGCCCTCAAAACCCGAGAACATGCCGTAAGTGGTCGAAAAACCAAGGTGGTTATAGCTGAAGATGACTTGGCTGTGGCTGGGGTCCAGAACGTATTTTTCCGCGCTCGCAAACGCCGAAGTCGCTGATACGGCCAGTGCAGCAGCAAGAAGTGTGGATTTCATGACAATCTCCGCAATGTTGTGGATGCAAACCTGTTGGGTTGCTCAATAACGAAAATGTGCCGCCCAAGGGCGGCACACAAGTCCTATTCTCTCACAACATCTGTTCCTATTTGAACAGAATGGAAATTAGGCGAAGATTGTTACACTTCCGCTCAATTGACCCTTGAGCGCTCGGCTGACATCCGCCGACTGCAGCGGCAACTTCATCAGCAAGCTGCCATCGACGTCGAACAGCTCAACCTGATCGTCGGAAAATTTGGCACCACCCAGCGTGTCATAGCTGCGACGCAGTACGGTCTGAGGGCGTCCATTTTCGTTCTTTTGCAACACCCGAACCTCGCGGCGGATCGGGTCGAAATAGGCATCAGGCCGCGCATCCAGAACCTGAATTGTCAGCAGACTGACCCCAACGATCAAGAAAGCAAGCGATGCAACCAGTTTGATTGGCCATACTTCCGCAGCCATGACCGAGCCCGGTGCCAGCCACATCGAAAAGGACATTACAATCAGAAAGGCGCCTACAACGCGGGCCAGAACCATCCGCACCTTCCAGTTGGGGGCGAAAGTGATGAGGACTGGAACTGATTTTTCAAAAGCCGCGTTGCTCGCGGACTGTTCAAACGTATTCGTATTAATCGCGGTCATTTTTCTCACCCTGTTTTCAGGTTGCCGACTTGGGTCCGGTGTGTGGTCCGGTTTTTGTCCCGGTATGCCATTCAATTTCGAATTGAAAAGCGTCAGGAATTGGGCAACCCAAAGGAAATAGCAGGACTTCACCAAGGCATATGTGACGGGACTTGCCCCCCGGCCATAAACGTGTATACGGGGCCATCCTTCGCTAATCGTATGAATCGCGCAGCCTCTCGTGGCAGGGTCGCGAAGGGTTGAATGGCCCCGCCTTTGAAGTGCGCCTTGATATAAACAGGAGTGCACATGCCACTGTATGAGCATGTAGTGATCGCGCGTCAGGATCTGTCCAACGCGCAGGCAGAAAGCCTTGTCGAACATTTCGGCACCGTTCTGGCTGATAACGGCGGCAGCGTCGTCGACAGCGAGTACTGGGGCGTCAAGACGATGGCTTACAAGATCAACAAAAACCGCAAAGGCCATTACGCCTTCCTCAAGACTGACGCGCCTGTGGCTGCGAAAGACGAGATGGAGCGCCTGATGCAGCTGCACGACGATGTCATGCGCGTTCTGACCATCAAGGTCGACGAGCATGCCGAGGGCCCCTCGGTCCAGATGCAGAAGCGCGATGAGCGCGAAGGCCGCCGCGAGCGCCGCTGATCAACGCCTGACGAAAGGACATAAACCATGGCCGCAAAACCATTTTTCCGCCGCCGCAAGGTCTGCCCGTTCTCGGGTGAGAATGCGCCGAAGATCGACTATAAAGACACCCGTCTGCTGCAGCGCTACATCTCTGAGCGTGGCAAGATCGTTCCCTCGCGCATCACCGCCGTTTCGGCCAAAAAGCAGCGTGAACTGGCCCGTGCTATCAAGCGCGCCCGTTTCCTCGCCCTGCTGCCCTACGCTGTGAAGTAAGGAGAGACTGACATGCAAGTTATCCTGCTGGAACGCGTTGCGAAACTGGGTCAGATGGGCGACGTCGTTGACGTAAAGCCCGGCTTTGCCCGCAACTTCCTGCTGCCCCAAGGCAAAGCCCTGAGCGCATCGGACGCCAACATCGCGTCGTTCGAAGCCCAGAAAGCACAGCTTGAAGCACGCAACCTGGAAACCAAGAAAGAAGCTGAATCGCTGGCTGAAAAGCTGGACGGTCAGCAGTTCATCGTGATTCGCTCGGCATCGGATGCTGGCGCGCTGTACGGCTCGGTCACCCCGCGTGACGCCGCAGACGCCGCGACCGAAGCTGGCTTTACCGTCGACAAAAAACAGGTCGCTCTTGTCGCCCCGATCAAAGAGCTGGGCCTTCACGCGGTTGCAGTCAAACTGCACCCCGAAGTCGAAGTTGAGATCAAGATGAACGTTGCCCGCTCGGAAGAAGAAGCCGAACTGCAGGCTTCGGGCAAATCGATTCAAGAACTGGCGGCTGAAGAAGAAGCCGCTGCAGAGTTCGAGATCGCCGAGCTGTTTGACGACATCGGCTCCGCCGCGTCTGAAGACGAAGATCTGGTGGCCGAAGAAGCTCCGGCTGAGGAAGAAGACGAAACCAAAGCCTGATTTTGGTAGTCTAACCTATGAAAAGGCTGCACGGTTCGTGCGGCCTTTTTTTGTCGGCTCGTTTTACGGGCAAAATTCGGCCAGATTTTTCACCTACGCTTGCAGTCTGACGATTGATTCCTATCATCACGCCCAGAATGACCGGAGACCTTTTATGACCCTCCTCCTACGCCGCAGTGTTCTGGCCATGCTGCTTGCCGCCCCCCTAGCCGCTTGTGGTGGCCCTGAAACGCCAACCCGCGCCCAGTTCGATCCGCCGCTCTACCCCAACGAAACGCCCGAACTGCGTGCTTCGATCAACAAATGGGCCGATCACTATGAACTACCGCGCGAGCTTGTCCACAAACTGGCAATCCGTGAAAGCACCCACCGCCCATGGGCGGTAAACCGGCCTTATTATGGCTTACTCCAGATCCTTCCCGCGACGGCAAGATCAATGGGATATACCGGTACCCCCAAGGGCTTGCTTGATGCGGATACCAATCTGGAGTTTGCGGGAAAATACCTGCGAGGCGCTTGGCTTTTGTCTGACGGAGATCAGCAGCGCGCAATCTTTTTGTACGCGAAAGGGTATTACCCCGAGGCGAAAGCGCGCGGGATGCTTGTCGAGACCGGCCTAAGGTCAGAATAGCGGCGTCGCGACAAGCAAAAATCCACCGACAAAATGTCACGTTGGCCCTTTGTTTGCAGCTATTTCCCTGCGACACACCTGCCGAAGCCTCACAAATTGCTTGCCCTTCGCGGCATAGGTGACACAACGTATGATTTAGTATGGACAGATATGGCTGTTCTTTGGGGAAAGAACTGCCGCCACAAAGGTTGGACAAGTGAAACTAATAGACTTGGCCGCGATCGACCATGAGGAGAAGTCGGCCGCCGACATATTAAATGCCGTCTGCCAAGAGCTCGGCTTTGACTATGCGTCCTACGCCACATTCAATCCCGTTAAGGGGGATGTGCAGGGGTACGCAAACTATCCCGATGAATGGAAGGTTCACTACGGGAACCAAGGCTTTCACCATTTCGACCCCACCTTGCATCAATCCCTCCTCAGCATTGCACCTGTGGATTGGAGCCGGTTCCATCACGACGAAAAATTCCACACCGTATTTCGCGACGCGCATGATTTCGGGATTACGTCCCGCGGATTAACGGTGCCGGTACGGGGGCCTTACGGCGATTGTGGGCTGTTAAATGTTACCCGGGACTGCTCGGATGACGAGTGGGAAAGGCTGAAAAGACATATCATGGGCGATTTGCAACTGGCCGCGGTGCAAGCCCATGACACGGTCATGCAATCCGGTCTGCTGGCCAAAGCGCTATACCTGCCCGCCTTGTCGACGCGGGAAAAAGAAATCCTGCAATGGGTCGCGGAAGGTAAGTCCCAGCAGGACATCGGCGACATCCTTTCAATCTCGCACCGTACCGTCGAAGTACACATGCGGTCTGGTCGGGAAAAGCTTGGGGCCTTGACGACTCCGCAGGCGATTGGGCGCGCAATTGGTCTTGGTTTGATAGCTCCCGGTTAACAAAACCACCAAACCCTACGGGATACCCCCAATAGCCTAAGTTTCGAACATGGTTAATTTTGCCTCCACGGTAACCTGACTGTAGGGGGATGGCTATGATCATCGTAATTGATGGTATCAACCAACATAAATTCAAAGATGTCCTTGATGAAATGTACCAATTGCGCGCGCGTGTATTCGGCGACCGGCTGGGATGGGACGTGAATATTGTAAACGGGCGCGAACGCGATCAGTTCGACGACTTACACCCTGCACATGTTGTCAGCATCAACGACGATGGGGACGTCGTTGGCTGCATGCGGCTGTTGCAGACCACCGGGCCACACATGCTGTCCGACGTGTTTCATTCAATTTTGGACGGCGAACCTCCGATCCGCAGCGCCCAGGTCTGGGAGGCCACCCGGTTTTGCGTGGACACCCAAAAGCTATCGCATGGTCGTGGCAAGAACACCGTTTCATATGTCACCAGCGAGGTCATGATCGGCTCTTTCGAATATGCGATGGCCGCCGGGGTATTGGACTCTGTTGCCGTGATTGATCCCGTCATGAACCGGGTTCTGCAACGGTCCGGCAATGCACCGTACGACTATGTCGGCACTGCCAAGCCGATGGGCAAAGTGGTCGCAATGGCGGCGTTGATGGATTGCTCCGAAGAGCGAATTTCAGGAATCCGGAACTACGCAGGTATCAAACATGATGTCTTTCTAAGCGACGAGGCTGCGCTGGACCTGTTTGCCGGAACGAAAATCAAGCCAAAGCAGGCGGCAAACTTCGACCGCAAGCCACTGACACAACTGGAAAAATATTTTGTGGAACAAATGAAAACCGCCACAACCAAAGCAGAGGTCAAATCCGTTCTGCAATTGATTGAAACGCTGTCCGCGAGCTTCACGCCAGAGCAAAAGATCGCTCTGCTGAATACCCCCCGTGCTTTAGCTTATGAGGCCTAACCCCCTCACCTCATTCAACTAAAGCCACTCATGCGGAGCCGTCATTACCAGACGGCTCCGCGTTTTTCTTTGCCCACCCAAGATGGGCGGAAAAGGATTACTCCTCTTCCAAAGCCTCGACAGCTTTTTGCAGGTCGTCTTTGCTGATTTCTTTGTCAGCCACCTGAGCCAGCTCGACAATATAGTCGATGACTTTGTCTTCGAAGATCGGCGCGCGCAGTTGCTGCTGCATCTGGGCGTTCTGCTGAACGAATTCAAAGAACTGACGTTCCTGACCCGGGTACTGACGTGCCTGGTTCATGATCGCCTGAGTCATCTCGGCATCAGTCACCTCAACCTCGGCCTTCTGACCCAGTTCTGCCAGCAGCAGACCCAGACGTACGCGACGTTCAGCCAGCTTGTTGTGCTCGTCTGTAGGCTCGACCTCACCATGGTCGTGGCCTTCCACGTCCGGGTTTTCCTCGTGGAACAGTTGATGAGCAATCTGTTTGGCTTCGGCTTCCACCAGCGACGGCGGCAGATCGAACGAAACCTTCTCGTCCAGCACGTCCAACAGCGCACGTTTCATCACCGCGCGCGAAGCACCCGCATATTCAGCTTCCAAGCGCTCGGCAATCTGGCCCTTCAGGGCTTCCAGATCTTCGGCACCGAACTTGGTGGCCAGCTCGTCGTTTACTTCGGCTGCGACAGGCTCTTTAACTTCTTTCACAGTACAGGTGAAAACAGCCTCTTTGCCCGCCAGATGCTCGGCACCGTATTCTTCGGGGAAGGTGACGTTGACGTCCTTTTCTTCCTCGGCTTTCACACCAACCAGTTGCTCTTCAAAACCAGGGATGAAGCTGTTGGAACCCAGAACCAGCGGATAGTCTTCGGCCGAGCCACCTTCGAATTCTTCACCGTCCACTTTGCCGACAAAGTCGATCACAACCTGATCGCCATCCTTGGCTTTCGAACCCTTACGGCGCGCTTTAAAGTCTTGCGCGGTTTCGGCCAGATTGTTCAGTGCTTCTTCGATGGCCGCGTCGTCGGCTTTGACGACCAGCTTTTCCAGTTCAACCGATTTCAGGTCAACTTCAGGGATCGCAGGCAGCGCTTCATAAGACATCTCGACATGTACGTCGTCGCCTTCTTTCCAGTCCTCGTTGGTCATCTTGACCTCGGGCTGCAGGGCAGGTCGCTCACCGCTGTCTTCAAAGTGCTTGTTCATCGCACCGTCGATGCTTTCCTGCATCGCTTCGCCCAGCAGGCGCTGACCGAACTGCTTTTTCAGCAGCGCCATCGGCACCTTGCCTTTACGGAAGCCTTTCATTTCGACTTCCGGCTGCGCTTCGGTCAGCTTTTCGTTGACCTTTTCATCCAGCTCAGCGGCGGATACGACGATGTTGTAGCCACGTTTCAGACCTTCGTTCAGCGTCTCGGTAACCTGCATTATGGTAGTCCCCATAGGATTCGGGGCGCGCAAAACGGCGCGCCGGGCAAATTTGACGCCTTCTATTTGTCCTGTAGCCCGCGTGCAAGAGGCAAAGCCGGGATCAACCTTGTTTTACCGCCGAAAAGGGCAAAAAAACGCCCCGAAATGCGTCGGGGCGTTTCAGGCCGTTTTACAACAGATCAGAAGCGCCAGCGCGCGCCCAAGGCCCAGGCTTCGTTGTTGTCAAAATCCACCGTTCCATCGAAATCATGGCTGCGATATTTCAGGTAAGCATCGGTATTGATGCTGTCGATCCGCTGAACGACCGCGATCCCCCAGGACTTGGTGCTGGACCCTTCGTTGTTGAAGTCAGAACCGTCGAAATAGTCGATGCCGATCCCGGTTTGCCCCCACGAGACCCAGTCGTCTTCATAGGCAACCTTGGCATACCAGTAATCGGGGTCGCTTGCGCCTGCGGCTGTGTCATCACGTGTACCCAAGGCCGCCGTAAAGCTAAATCCGCTGGGCAACAGAACAGAGGCCGACCCAATCGTGTCCTTCCGCTCTCCGGAACTGTCATCGAAATCTCGTACCGCGTAAGCAATGCTTGCGGCGAACTCTACCCCGTTGGCAAAGGTGTTCCCATATGAGACCGCGAGATCGTAATAGTCGTCATCGTCGCTGTCCGACAGGATATTCTGGCCGTATGCGATGGCCGCAGAAAACCCATTGAAATCAGGGGTGTCATAACGGATTCTTCCGCGGCGGCCACCGTCGAAGTTGCTGGCTGAATCGCCAACCGTAATCGCACTCAGCAGACCGTCAGGCTGCCTGTAGAAGAACGCCCCGTTTTCATCGTTTGTGAACGAATAGAGCGTCGTACCGACATAAGACAGATCAACCTCGGCGGCACCGTCCGACGCCATACTGCCCTGTCCTGCCGAGAATTTTCCATAGCTTCCCCGCAGCGCAAAGTCCACGTGACGCAGATCTTCTCGTGACCAACCATCGTTGTTGGTTCCATCCTGGTTGGCCGAACCTGTACTGGGCAGGCCAAGGCCGGTTTCGAACCAGAACGTAAACTCGTTGCTGCCATAGGGTTGCATCAAACGCAGCCCAACGCGGCTGTTCGACAGATCGTTGTCAAGCAGGCGCGTTTCCGTTTCCTCGCCATCGTCAACCGAGACAATCACCGGATGGAATTGCCCGTATAACTCGACATATCCACCACTGTTGTTTTCATACTTAAGCTCTGCCACAGCAGGCGCTGCTGCAGACGCCGCCAAAACAGTTGCCACTGAACTAAGCACAATTCTCTGGGTCATTTCACTCACCATGAAAAAATTCCGGTTTCCGGCACTGCCCAATCGCGCACCAATCCCCATTTTTCACAAGCATTCAGCTATTCAGATCAAGTCGCGTAAGCAAAGCGCTACCGCTGCAACCAAACGCCTGTAATATTTATATTTTTAATATCTCAAAAGATGTTTCGTTTACTCCCTCCCAACGCTTCAAGAGTGCCGCCCAGCCACGCGTGTTGCAAACATTCGCTGCTGATCTGCAATGCTCCGGTAAGCCAATAGCCGCCGAGATTGATAATGCTCGGCCAAATACCGCCGAAACAATCACATATTCATTTTTTTAAAAACGCAAGGCAATTGTTCAGACAAATCCTCTGCAATCAAACCGGGGCCAAAGGACAGCGCGCATTCAACATGCAACCAGGCGGCAGATTCCGCTGCCTGCATCGGATCAAATCCCCGCGCCAAAAGCCCTGTGATGAACCCTGCCAGCACATCCCCCGACCCTGCCGTCGCCAGCCAGGGCGCTGCGCGCTCATAGAATGCTCCGTTGATCGAGCACCTCCCGTCCGGAGCGGCAATGACTGTATCCGGCCCTTTGAACAATACGACACATCCCGACCTTTCGGCGGCTTCGCGGGTGGCGTCTACCTTGGAATAGGCCGGACCTTTGGTCGGGGTGGCTGCCAGCTTCTCGGCAATATCCGGGAACAGCCGCACGAACTCGCCCCCGTGCGGAGTCAAAACGCAATTATCGTGTAGAAGGGTAAACAAGGCGGCCGGATCATCCGCAAAAGCCGTCAGCGCGTCGGCATCCAACACCGTCGCACGCTGTGCCTCAAGCGCATCCGGCACCAATTCCCGCGCTCGCTCAACCCCCATACCGGGGCCAAGACACAAGGCATTCAGCCGGTCATCCTTCAGCACATTGGACAATCCGTCCGCGCCTTCGACCCGCCGCAACATGATCGCCGTCACGTGCGCAGCGACCTCCATCTGAGCAGCCGGAGGAACACCCAGCGTCACCAACCCCGCCCCAATCCTCAAAGCCCCCCGCGCAGCAAGCCGCGCAGCGCCGGTTTTCGCCGCACCGCCCGAAAGGATGAGGGCATGGCCGTGCGTGTATTTGTGCTGTCCAGTCCACTTACCGTGGAATCCCTTACCTGCGGGATCAGACGCCAACTGAACAATACTCTTGGCATAGGCGGGCTTTAGGCCGATATCGGAAATCACAAGTTTGCCCGAAAGCCCCGGTCCTCCGCCATAATGACCATCTCCCATCAAGAAATGTCCCAGTTTGGGAGAGTGAAACGAAACGGTCAAATCCGTTGGCAGAGCGCCGAAATTCATTCCGGAATCGCAGCACAGCCCGCTGGGGCAGTCCACTGCTACATATTTCGGCCTGCGATCCTGTGGAAGAGTACCGGTGACCGTAGGAACGAACCCATTCCATGTTCGATCTGTATCATCCGGCATTGATCTGGTTATGCCTGTCCCGAACAACGCATCGACAACTAGGTCGTGTTCCTGCTCGTCCAAAATACCCTCGATTTCTTCGTCATCCCAATCATGAACGACATTGGAGGCTGACCACCTTGCAAAATTCTTCTTTGCATCCGGCGGCAGCTTCTCGGCGTCCCCATACAGAAACACCTCAACCTCCCACCCCAACCCACGCAAAAGCCGCGCAACGACAAAACCGTCGCCACCGTTATTCCCTGGCCCACACAGCACCACAGCGCGCAGCGGATCCCCTTCATCTGGCCCTAAATATCCCGGGGAGCGCGAGGGGCTGGCCCCTCGCTTGCGCAACTCCGGCCACTCTTCGAATACCGCATCGACAACGCCCTGCCCGGCCCGCTCCATCAGCTCCAGCCCGGTCACCTCACCAGACTCAATCGCAGCCTGTTCGATGGCTCGCATCTGTGCGGCGGTCAGTAATTCCGTCATCTCAATCCCTCTGCCGATTCAATACTGATTACTTTTTGTGCAAGTCGGTCAAAATTTAACCGGCACTCTATTTTCTCTTCACCCAAACAGGGGCAATTACGCAATCAGATTGCCGACTGATCTTAGACGTGGTCAGTCCCATTCTGACAAGAGTTAAAGGGAGCCCGGGATGAAGAAGATCGAAGCGATCATCAAACCGTTCAAACTCGATGAAGTGAAAGAGGCCTTGCAGGACGTCGGCGTCCAGGGCCTCAGCGTGATCGAGGTGAAAGGGTTTGGTCGTCAGAAAGGCCACACCGAACTGTATCGCGGTGCGGAATATGTGGTCGACTTTCTGCCCAAGGTGAAGGTCGAAGTCGTTCTAGACGACGATCAGGTTGATGCTGCCATCGACGCCATCGTCTCAGCCGCTAAGACCGACAAGATCGGCGACGGCAAGATCTTTGTCTCGCCCGTTGAACAAGCCATTCGCATTCGGACCGGCGAGACCGGCTCGGAAGCACTGTAATCGAACGCACTCAAATCAGAGGAATAGAAAGTATGAGCAAGGACGCAGTTCTTCAGCTGATCCGTGATGAAGACGCAGAATACGTCGACATCCGCTTTACCGACCCGCGCGGCAAGCTTCAGCACGTCACAATTATGTCCGATCAGGTTGACGAAGACTTCCTGGAAGAAGGCTTCATGTTCGACGGTTCGTCGATCGCTGGCTGGAAGTCGATCGAAGCATCGGACATGAAACTGATGCCCGACACCGAAAGCGCTTATGTCGACCCGTTCTACGCGGAAAAAACCATCTGCTTGCACTGCTCGATTGTTGAGCCCGACACCGGCGAAGCCTATGAGCGTGACCCGCGCGGCACCGCCCAGAAAGCCGAAGCTTACCTGAAATCTTCGGGTATCGGCGATGTGGCTTACATGGGCCCCGAAGCTGAATTCTTCCTGTTCGACGACGTCCGTTTCTCGAACAGCATCAACAAGGTATCCTACGAAGTTGATGCAACCGACGCGTCGTGGAACACCGACACCGAGTACGAGATGGGCAACATGGGCCACCGTCCGGGCGTCAAGGGTGGCTACTTCCCGGTGAACCCGGTTGACGAAGCGCAGGATCTGCGTTCGGAAATGCTGTCGACCATGAAGCGTCTGGGCATGAAAGTGGACAAGCACCACCACGAAGTTGCGTCCTGTCAGCACGAGCTGGGCCTGATCTTTGACAGCCTGACCAAGCAGGCCGACGAGCTGCAGAAGTATAAGTACGTCATCCACAACGTTGCACACGCCTACGGCAAATCGGCCACCTTCATGCCGAAGCCGATCGCAGGTGACAACGGCACCGGTATGCACGTGAACATGTCGATCTGGAAAGACGGCAAGCCTCTGTTCGCTGGCGACAAATATGCCGACTTGTCGGACGAAGCGATCTACTTCATCGGCGGCATCCTGAAGCACGCGAAGACCCTGAACGCCTTCACCAACCCGTCGACCAACAGCTACAAGCGCCTGATCCCGGGCTTTGAAGCCCCCGTTCTGCGCGCCTACTCGGCACGTAACCGTTCGGGTTGTGTCCGTATTCCGTGGACCGAAAGCCCGAAAGCCAAGCGCGTCGAGGCCCGCTTCCCCGATCCGGCCGCGAACCCCTACCTGGCGTTTGCTGCTCTGCTGATGGCCGGTCTGGACGGCATCAAGAACAAGATCGATCCGGGCGAAGCCATGGACAAGAACCTGTACGATCTGCCTGCCGAAGAACTGGCCGACATCCCGACCGTTTGCGGTTCGCTGCGTGAGGCTCTGGAAGCTCTGGCATCCGATCACGACTTCCTGCTGCAGGGCGACGTGTTCACCAAAGACCAGATCGACGGCTACATCGCACTTAAGATGGAAGAGGTCGAAACCTACGAGCACACCCCGCACCCGGTAGAATATGGCATGTACTATAGCTGCTGATCCGGATTGGGTTTACATCTACAAGGGCGTCCACTCGGGCGCCCTTGTTTCATTTGGGTCGATCTTCCAGACTGGGACGACAGGAGGAGATCGCATGGACACTGAATTTACTGACTTCGTGACCACCGTCGAAGAGTTAGAGCAGATAACCGGCGCTCCTCTGCCTCAGGTTATCGCCAAAGAGCTGCCTGCGCTGGATCAGATGTGTCGTGACTTTATCGCCATGTCTTCCTTCTGCGTGATCGCCTCGGCCAACCCCGACGGACATGTGGATGTTTCTCCGCGCGGCGATCCGGCAGGCTTTCTTCACGTGTTGTCGGACAGTTTGATCGCAATTCCCGACCGGCCCGGCAACAAACGCGTGGATACGTTTCACAATGTTCTGAAAGACCCCCGCGTCAGCCTGATCTTGTTTGTTCCCGGCAAGATGGAAACACTGCGGATTCGCGGTACAGCCCGTATTTGCGCGGACCCTGCGTTACTACGGAAAATGGCGGTGCAGGATCACCCACCCAAACTCGCCCTGCTGGTTGAGGTTCAGACCGTTTTTGCCCATTGCCCCAAATGCGTCATCCGATCAGGCATCTGGCAGCCAGACGTTTGGCCGGACTCGTCGGACCTGCCAAACATGAACGCGATGATGGTCAAACATGCCAAGATCAACAAAACGCCGGATGAGTGGTTTGAAAGCTTGAAGGGAACAGGTGAACTGGACCTGTATTAAACTTCTTTGCGCATCGGGGAATACGGCATAGGCTTGGATACAGTATTTCAGCCGACCGGATTTTGACCGTGCTTCGATTAGCCTTCATCCTTGCCATGTCGCTTCCAACAATTGGCGCAGCAGCGCCCTGCGGAAACACCGGCGCAGGTTTTGAGGCGTGGAAGTCCGACTTTGCCCGGACAGCCAAACGCGCCGGAGTGAAAAAGCGGGGGCTGCAAGCCTTATCCCAGACAACTTACGCAACGCGCACTATCGCTGCTGATCGCAACCAAAAGAGCTTCAAGTACTCGCTGGACAAGTTCATGCAGGTGCGCGGTGCAAATGCAATCGTCGCACAAGGCCGCAAACGCAAAGCCCGCAACCCACAGTTTTACGCAGCTCTTGAGCGGCAATACGGGGTGCCGGCGGGTGTCCTAATCGCGATCCACGGCATGGAAACCGGCTTTGGCAACTTTATGGGGGACAGTCAGGTTGTGTCAGCAATAACAACGCTTGCCTATGATTGTCGCCGATCCGAGTTCTTTGTCCCTCATGCAATCGGCGCCCTTAAACTGGTCGATCAAGGCAGCATTACGACAGCGACCCAGGGGGCGAAACATGGCGAATTAGGGCACACACAGTTTTTGCCCGGAAACGCTCTGACATATGGGGTCGACGCCACAGGCGATGGCAAGGTCGATTTCTACAATATGACTGATGCATTGGCCTCAACCGCCAATTTTTTGCGTAAGAAGGGTTGGAAACCTGGCCGGGGCTATCAGCCCGGACAACCTAATTTTGCCGTCATACAACAGTGGAACGCGGCCACTGTGTATCAGCAATCTATTGCGATCATGGCCGCCCGAATCGACGGCTGAGGGCGCCACATTTTCAGGCCGGACCACCTCAATTCCGCCACATTGCTGCCATATACATTAAAAGGCCCCTAAAATGCCTAGGTTTCCAGAGCGTAATCAATCTTGGCATTTTCTGATTTTTTTCCATTTTTGCCCAAATCTGCCCAATATCGCTTGGTAAATTTGTTTGCACGACGGGATGCGACAAAGGAAAAAGCAGTGACACCGAAGCACAGCTACCATGGCGGTCTGCAATTCAACGGTAATACCGATGGCGCGATCGAGCGGTTCGCAGCAATCGTCGCGGCCACGCTGGAAGACTACGGTCATCTGGTCGAACGCAAGACAGTTCGGGACACGACCGAGGCCAGCATCGTGTCCAGCCAGTACCTCGTGCGCATGACTTTGGACACGCAGGTTGTTCAGACCGAAGACCGATTTGAACGTATGGATCGTGCGGCGGGTTTAAAAACCATTGAAAGACCAGCTGTAACGCTGCCTGAAAACCGGCTTACAATCACGATCAGCCCGGTATCCGCCCTGTTGGACGACAGTGAGATCTCAGAGCTTATGCTGGTTGTGATCCTGTACCGCATGGTCGACATTTGCGCGACACAACGGGTTGAATGGCTAACGCCCAATACCGTGCTGACAATCGAACAGTTCCTGAGTGCCTTTGACACTCTACCGCCCGCAAAAAAGCGGAATAGAAAACAGATTTTCGAGGCAGTTTCCGGCCCTTTTGCGGGGCAGAAAATTAATGAAGAAGTCCTGGACGAGCCACAAAAAACGGCGCTGAAACCAGCAGCCCGGCCGATCCAGTTGTCGGATGAGCAGTTGCTCAGCATCGCTTTTCGGACAGAAAAAGAAACAACCGAGCAGTCATCAGATCGGGACGACACGCCCCCCCTCGACCACGACCAACCCAGTGATATCCTCCGGCTTACAAGCTGGGGGCTCACGGGTGCCGTGGCTAGTGTGTCGGTCCCGATTGCAGCGTCCATGGCCGCTGTAAACCTGATCAGGGGCGAAGACTTTCGTCTGAACACGCAGGTACTTGCCTATACGGTCGCGATATCCGCTCTCAGCACAAGCGGTGCGTTCGCCGGCGTTGCCAACGCCTTGGGCATGTAGTTCACACTCCAAAGACCCTCCTAGGAGGCCCCGCCATCAGGCGGGGTTTTCCATTTTTGGCAGGCTGCTTGCCTCTATGACATAGGTATGAATTGAAAACACCACCGCTCGGGTCTTGGGCAGTCGCAATAGGGTTTGCCGTTCACTGCGCAAATACCGGGCGTCGCCGGGCGCCTTTGTTTCGCGCCGTGCGTTTTCACTTCGGGGTTGGTGCAGCTCGGCATCCTCATACCACAACGCATTGAACCGCCAGAGCGGACGGTCAGGTTGAATCCCGTCGAACAAACGCTGGACACGGCGCGCGATATTCTCGTCATAACTCGCAACCGGCACGTGAATACCGACCAAGGGGCGCATGAACTTTTCAGACAAGCGCCAACTGGCGGGAAAACACAGGATTGCACCTGTCAGGACATGCTCATCCCCATGCTTTTGCAGAATGCAGATGTCCTCTTGAACCAGGCGGCACAAAGTATCCATCGGGTTTTCACGGTCGACCGGGACCTCTTGGCCATCCGGTCTAACGACGTGATCCGAACACCCTGGATAGGCGTGTTGCAGCACAAGATCCAGAACCTCCTGCGCTGCGGGTTCGGCGGACGTATCCAGCGCCAGAACATCGTCGCGCCTTTCCCTTAGCAGGGCTTCCCGGTGCTGCAATTGGGCTGCAAAAGCGTCATCGCGGTGCAGCCAAGTGTCCAGCGACGTTGGCTGAATGCCCGGCAAAGGGCGCGGGGTCAGCGGATCATAAGGGATCGAGTTTTGCAGTATGATCGTCATGAGATTCACCTATCACCAGACGCCCTCCCTGTCGGTCAAAAAGCGACGAACAAGTCGTCGCATTTTTTCCAGACGAGACAGGAATGTTTCTCCACGGTTTACGAACAAGTAGGGAGGCCCACCATGAACGAACACTATCGGGACAACCGCAAGATCGACCCGACCAAAGGAGCCACTCTTGGGGACGGCACCCCGAACGACTTGGACCGGATCGAGATCGGACCCACCCAACTGGCCTTCGCCGAGTGGGAGGCAGCGGGTCTGAGCCTACCCAACCTGAGCCAGATGCGAGAGTTTCGGTGGAAACGTCTGACGCAGGCAATCGTGGACCGGGGGTATGGCGGTTTGCTGATGTTTGATCCCCTCAACATCCGCTATGCGACTGACAGCACGAACATGCAGCTTTGGAACACCCACAACCCGTTCCGCGCGGTTTTGCTGTGTGCCGATGGGTACATGGTGATCTGGGACTACAAGAATTCTCCATTCCTTTCGACGTTCAATCCGCTGGTGCGCGAGCAACGATCCGGTGCCGATCTGTTCTACTTCGACCGGGGCGACAAGGTTGATATCGCGGCAGACGTGTTTTCAAATGAAGTGCGTGTATTGATCGAGGAACACGGCGGCAGCAACAAGCGGCTGGCGGTCGACAAGATCATGCTGCACGGCCTACGCGCGCTTGAGGCACAGGGATTCGAGATCATGGAGGGTGAAGAGGTCACCGAGAAAACCCGCGCGATCAAAGGCCCTGATGAAATACTGGCCATGCGCTGCGCCAACCATGCCTGCCAAACCGCTGTGGCCAAGATGGAGAAATTCGCCCGTGCTAATGTAGGCGATGGAAAGACCTCCGAGGATGATATCTGGGCTATTCTGCACGCAGAAAACATCCGGCGCGGAGGTGAGTGGATCGAAACGCGCCTTTTGGCTTCGGGCCAACGCACCAACCCGTGGTTTCAGGAATGCGGGCCTCGGATCACACAAAAGAACGAGATCATTGCCTTTGATACCGATCTGATCGGGTCATACGGCATTTGTATCGACATTTCGCGCACATGGTGGATTGGGGACAAAAAGCCTCGGGCCGATATGGTCTATGCCATGCAGCACGCACATGAGCATATCATGACGAACATGGAGATGCTTAAACCCGGCGTGATGATCCCCGACCTGACCGCCAACACCCACAGGTTGGACGACAAATTTCAGGCTCAGAAATATGGCTGCCTGATGCACGGGGTCGGACTGTGTGATGAATGGCCGCTGGTTGCTTACCCGGATAAGGCGGTGGCAGGCGCTTATGATTACCCACTGGAACCCGGCATGGTGCTATGCGTCGAAGCTGCAGTCGGAGAGGTTGGTGGCGACTTTTCGATCAAACTCGAAGATCAGGTTCTGATCACCGAGGAGGGGTACGAAAACCTCACCACCTATCCGTTCGATCCGATGCTGATGGGACAAGACTGACCCTTGGTCCGGCCAATTTTAACGCCGCACATTGCCGTGCCAGTCTTCGATTTCCGCGCCAACCGACGGTGTCACCGAAGGTTGCGACGAATACTGACCAGCAGCGAAGCCGATAATCCCGGTCAGGATAATCGCGATCAGAATGTCAGGACGCGGGGCAAATCCGCGAGGTGCTGTGATGATATGCGCCATGATACCCTCCTTGGCTGCAAACTAGTGACAGGCAAAAGATGAGGGCGAGAGATAAATTTTAAAACGAATATTTATTAGGTTAAATATCACAAATGTTGATATTTTAATTTACTCCCCGGCATCAGGCGTCCACGACCTCCCACTGTCGGCTCACCTTCCCGTGACGCTTCCTACATAGGGGTTGAGCAGCCCACTTGTTGACCACAATATTGATGGCATCAAGAAGTGTAAGGAGCCGCCATGCCTACGGAACGCATCACATTCGCCGGTCACGACGGCAACCAGCTGGCGGCTCGCCTTGATCTTCCGGACGGACCAGTTCTGGCAACAGCCTTGTTCGCGCATTGTTTTACCTGTTCCAAGGATATTCCTGCCGCCCGCCGGATTGCGGCGCGTTTGGCGGGTATGGGTATTGCCGTTCTGCGTTTCGATTTTACCGGCCTTGGCCATTCGGAAGGCGAGTTTGCAAACACCACCTTCACGTCTAATGTCGAAGACCTGATCGCCGCTGCCCAGTATCTGGCCGGACGCAACATGGCTCCGTCGTTGTTGATTGGTCATTCGCTGGGGGGCGCAGCTGTATTACGCGCGCGTGCGGGCATTCCCACCGTCAAAGCCATCGCAACGCTGGGTGCCCCGGCCGATCCGGGGCATGTGTCGCACCACTTTGAAAACGCCCTGCCTGAGATTCAGCAGCAAGGCTCTGCCGAGGTTACGCTGGGCGGACGCCCTTTCCGTATTGGCAAAGCCTTTGTGGACGACATTTCAGAATCCGCTTTGACCCCCGCCATTGCCAACCTGAAAGCTGCGCTTTTGGTTTTGCACGCTCCGTTGGATGAAACGGTCAGTGTAGACAACGCCAGCACGATCTTTTTGGCAGCCAAACATCCCAAAAGCTTTGTGACGCTGGACGATGCGGATCACCTGATCACACGAGCAGCGGATGCTGAATATGCCGCCGACGTAATCGCGGCATGGGTCACACGCTATGTTCCTTTGTGTCCCCCAGCCCCTCCGCCGGGCGCACCCGAAGGGGTCGTGCGCGTGACCGAAGCTGATCCTGCGGGGTTCCTGCAGGATATCCAATCCGGCCCCCGGCATCACGCCATAGCTGACGAGCCCGCCTCATACGGAGGCACCGATCAGGGCATGTCGCCCTACGGCTTTGTGTCGTCAGGGTTGGGTGCCTGCACCTCGATGACGATCCGCATGTATGCGCGACGCAAGGGCTGGCCGTTGACCGGCATCACTGTCGACGTCTGCCACGACAAGGTTCACGCGCAGGACGCTGGATTGGTCAGTGACGGCAAAGTCGACATGTTTCGGCGGAAAATCCGTCTAGAAGGCCCGCTTGACGAAACCCAACGCGCGCGCCTGCTAGAGATTGCCGACAAGTGCCCTGTACACCGGACACTTGAGGGCTCAGCTCAGATCACGACCGAGCTTCTGACCTGACAAACTCAGCGCCGTGGAGCCGGACGGTGAATTGGCGGTCGTGCTGCGGGTGGCCGCGCGACCGGCGGGCGCGGACGCGCCGGTGGTTTGGCCACGGGCGGTCTGGGGCGTGCGGGCGGCTTGGCCACGGGCGGTTTGGGACGCGCTGGTGGTTTGGCCACGGGCGGACGTGGACGACCTGGGCGGTCTACGTCAATGTCGATGTCCACGTCGTGATAATAATCGTTCCACAGCATCGAGTCGTAGAACGGATCGTACCCATACCCAACCCCGACCGTCACGCCATCACAAGCCGACAAGGTAAAACTTGCAGCACCAAGACCCAGCGCCAGAATAGACCGTTTCAACAGTTTATGTGTCATCTGAGCCTCCCTACTGCGCCGACCGGAACGATGCGAACACGGCGTTCAGATCGTCCACATAGGCCGGGTCAGCGCCATCGCGCAGCACGGCTATGATCACCGCGACACGGTCGCGCGGCAGGTCAACCACGGTGGCGGTAAAGTTCACGCCACGCCCCTCGCGCGTGCCTGTCCCCCGGATCACGCGGGCAGGCAAACCACCGATCTGCGTAGTGACGGTCTCGGAAACGTCGGGGTCTTTTACAAGAAACTTGTCAATATCTTGCAGGTAACGAAGCCCTCCGTCGATCGAGGCGACGCCGGCAGGCGAAACAAACCCCATCCACGCGCCGTCATCAGTCACGGGGCGTACGCCAATCACGCGCGCAACGGCGCGCGGGTCGCCCAGTTCGGTATCCTCAATCTCGCGCGGGCCGCCGGTACGGACAGCCCAGAAATCAGGGACTGCAAAGCTGAACAGGGCACGCCCTTGATCCGTGTAAGTGATCGGAGTGTCCCCAACAGCCTGAGTACCGCCCAGCAGCAATGCCGCACACGTGGGCAAGACGGCAGCCAATCGAATATGCATGTCTCAAAAACCTTTTGTTTCAGTCAATTCAAACTGAACTGTGGCGGTGCGACTTGTCCAGTATCTGAATGCAACAAAAAACCCGCGCCGGGTCTTTCCGGCGCGGGTTCATTCGTTGTGATTATGCCGTGGATCAGGTGCGGGCGTCGCCGACCAGCTTCCACAGGCCAGGGATCAACAGCGCAGCCAAAGCCAGCTTGATCGCGTCACCCACCAGGAACGGTGTCAGACCCCATTCCAGGATCGGCTTGTCCCAGCCATAAAGCTGACCCAGCCACAGCAGGCCGGGGACATAGATCAGGACATTTGCCAGAACCAGTGCCAGCGCCAGCTTGCCAACCGAACGGTCCCAGCCGCGCGCAGCCAGTGCGCCCAGCAGGACGGTCGCCATCAGATAGCCCACCAGGTAGCCGCCAGTGCCACCCATCATGTAAGTCAGGCCGAATTTTTCAGCCGAAGACCCGGCGAAAACGTCAAAGCCCAGTGCCCCGACCAGCAGGTAACCCAGCATCGTCACCAGACCCAAACGGGCGCCATAGGCGGTGCCGATGGTCAAAACAGCAAAGGTACCCATCGTGATCGGCACAGGCCACATCGGTACTTTGATTTTCGCGGCAACGGCCAGGGCAACGATGCCCAGCGCAACCAGAACAACCTGCTTAACGCGCAGCGCTGTTCCCTCGCGCGGACCAATCGCGTTGGCCAGAACATTTGCATTCATCTTCACTTCTCCCAATTCGGACCGAAATTCTGCGACAGCAATGCCCTGTCAAAGCTAATTCTGCAAGATGATTACGCTACCGCAGCATAAATTCCGTGTCCATTTCATAGGATTTTCGAGGTCCGGACACGATCCACCGCACCTTCCAATGCGGCCAGTTCGAGAAATCGTACTCTGCATAATAGCTGTCCGGCGGGCAGTCATGGTGATCCGACGCAAAGGTCTTTCCCAGCTTTAGCCTGTGAAAAAAGCGGCCGTCGTCGAAATGCACGGCGATACCATCGCCGCCATCACGCCAAAGATAGCGACGCGTTCCCTTCATCGCTGGTTGCCCCGGAAGGCGCAAAGTAACGTCTTCGTCATAGACCAGCCCATCGTCGGACCGGCTCAGGATCGCTATTCCGTCTGCGCGCACGACGTGCCCTGCCCTGGCATCGCGAATGACACGGGTCAGGTTCCAGCGGCCCTCAAAGTCCGAAAGGCTTTGCGGCAAGGTCATTTAGCGTAAGTTCCGTCTGTTAGCTCGCCATTGCTGTCGACAAACCGAATGACTTGCCCCGAACGGCGCACGTCATAACAGGCCCAAAGCTCTGACGGGGGCCAGACCGAGCAGTATTGGTCCCCCCGCACAGCCCAGCGCCCCGCGCTTGGACCACCCGAGAAGTAGTTTGTCACGCCAGATGCGTCGAATGTCTGCCAGATGCCTTTGCCGTAGCCAAGCTTATGGCCGGTCAAAGCCTCTAGAATCTCATCTCCGGTCAGCGCGCGGAACTCCTCTGCGGCCAAAATACCGGGCCAGAGCAATAAAATCAGGGCAAACCGTCTCATACCTGCACTCGTACCTTGTTCCCGCAGACCTGCACGGCTAAACCCCGCGCCAACGCCTCATCCCAATCACAAAAAGGTGCTGCCGCCAATGATTCCCCGCTATTCCCGCCCCGAGATGGTCGCCATCTGGTCGCCCGAAACCAAGTTCCGCATCTGGTACGAAATCGAAGCCCATGCCTGCGAAGCCATGGCCGATCTGGGCGTGATCCCGCGCGAGAACGCCGATGCGGTGTGGAAAGCCAAAGACGTGGAATTCGACGTGTCCCGCATTGACGAGATCGAGGCCGTCACCAAGCACGACGTCATCGCATTCCTGACCCACCTGGCCGAGCATGTGGGCAGCGAAGAGGCCCGCTTTGTGCATCAGGGCATGACGTCATCGGATGTGTTGGATACCTGCTTCAACGTACAGCTTACCCGCGCGGCAGATATCCTGATCGCTGACCTCGAAGGTCTGCTGGCTGCCCTGAAACGCCGCGCTTACGAGCATAAGGAAACTGTTCGTATTGGCCGCAGCCATGGCATCCACGCCGAACCTACAACCATGGGCCTGACCTTTGCGCGTTTCTATGCCGAGATGGACCGCAACCTGTCCCGTATGCGCGACGCGCGTGCCGAAATCGCGACCGGCGCGATCAGTGGCGCGGTCGGCACATTCGCCAATATCGACCCGCGCGTCGAAGAACATGTCTGCGATCAACTGGGTCTGGTACCCGAGCCGATCAGCACACAGGTTATCCCCCGCGACCGCCACGCAGCCTTCTTTGCCACGCTGGGCGTCATCGCCAGCAGCATCGAGAACATCGCCATCGAAGTCCGCCACATGCAGCGGACCGAGGTTTTGGAGGCCGAAGAGTTCTTTTCGAAGGGTCAAAAAGGCTCGTCCGCCATGCCACACAAGCGCAACCCGGTTCTGACCGAAAACCTGACCGGCCTGGCCCGGCTGGTGCGTATGGCCGTGGTCCCCGCAATGGAAAACGTGGCCCTCTGGCACGAGCGCGATATCTCGCACAGCTCGGTCGAGCGCAACATCGGCCCTGATGCCACCGTAACGCTGGACTTTGCCCTGTCGCGTCTGACCAGCGTGGTCGACAAACTGGTCGTCTACCCCGAAAACATGCTGGCCAACATGAACAAGTTCCGTGGTCTGGTCATGAGCCAGCGCGTGCTGCTTGCCCTGACCCAAGCCGGTGTCAGCCGCGAAGACGCCTATCGTCTGGTACAGCGCAACGCGATGAAGGTCTGGGAAGAAGGCAAGGACTTCAAAACCGAGCTTCTTGGGGATGCAGACGTGACCGCCGCCCTGAGCACCGATGAAATCGAAGAGAAATTCGACCTTGGCTACCACACAAAGCACGTCGATACGATCTTCGCCCGTGTTTTTGGGGAATAAGTAAACCAATTCAAACAGCGCAAACGGCCCGGACCTCAGGATCAAGTCCGGGCCGTTCTTTTTGCCAGAACGTTCGTTTTCGGGTAGCATGTCGGTGTATTTCCGAACAGGAGACCCAAAGATGATCCGCATCGTTCTTTGCGCACTTGCACTTTCTTGCACGACTTCCGCCGCGTTGGCCTGCAGCGGCCATTCAAAGCAAACGCAGTCCTGTGCGCCTGGTACCTATTGGGACGCCGATAGCCACAGCTGCGCAAAAATTGTGAACAGCTGAGCATATCTTTCCTACTTGTGAATAAAAGCGAGCGAACTGCTGGTAGCTTTTCGCCAGAACGCGCTAGTTTGGTCAGAACGGCCCAGATAACGGAGTAGGAAAATGCGCATCGTATTCGCTTCAGCTATTGTCATTCAGGCATTTGCATTCGCACCGGCATTGCATGCCGCAGGCGGGGACAGCGCAAGCCCGCCGAAGCCGACGAACACCACCAAGAAATGCCTGTTCGGACGCGTTTTTGACAAAGAACGCGGTCGTTGCGTCAAGCCTGACAAAACAAACTTCACCCAAGACGAACTTTATGAGGCCGTTCGCGAACTGGCTTATGACGGGCAGTTTGAGAACGCGCAAAGCATTCTGCAGGTCATGGATCAGAACGATGATCGCGTGATGACATATTGGGGCTTCACCTATCGCAAGATGGGCGAACTAGAGCTGGCGAATGCCTTCTACACCAACGCGATCCAGACGAACCCGGACAACCTTCTGGCTCGGTCCTACATGGCACAGGGTTTTGTTTCAGAAGGCAAAACCGACCTCGCGATCGAGCAGTGGCGTGAAATCAAAACACGCGGCGGCGAAGGAACATGGGCCGAGGCGTCGCTGCGCGAAGCGATCCGCACGGGCCTGACATATAGCTACTGAGGTTCAGTCTTTCTTTACCTGACTCTCGCTAACCTGACTGCGGAACAAAAGAGTGGCACCGCAAGCAAATGCAGGACGCGAATACTTTGGTACAGGTGGCATCGGGCGCAAACGCCCCGTTGCCCGAACAAAACCACGAAACGCCGCGTGTAGTTCCACGCAGGCTCAGCAACAGGCAAAAGGCTGCGGTCGTCGTGCGCCTTTTGTTGAACGATGGCGCGGATATCCCGCTGGAAGAACTTCCGGATGCGTTGCAGGAAACGCTGACCCACCAACTTGGCCAGATGGGCCTGGTGGACCGCGTGACACTTGACGCGGTCGCACAAGAATTTGCTGAGGCTTTGGAAAGCGTCGGCCTGTCTTTTCCACATGGGCTTGCGGGTGCTCTGGACGCCGTGAACGGGAAAATTGCACCCACAACGGCAGCGCGCCTGCGCAAGGTCGCGGGTGTGCGTCAGGTTGGTGATCCATGGGAACGCCTGCGCCAGATCCCGCCCGAGGAATTGGCTGAGATGGTTCAAGCGGAAAGCACCGAAATCGCCGCTGTCATGCTGTCAAAACTTGAAACCGCAAAGGCCGCGCAGCTTCTGGGGCATCTTCCGGGTCCGGTAGCGCGCCGTATTACCTATGCCGTTTCAAAAACCGCCAATGTCACCCCCGAGGCCGTTGAACAGATCGGATGGTCCCTTGCGGCGCAGCTTGATCAGCGCCCTGCCACAGCCTTCGCTGACGGGCCGGGAGAGCGCGTCGGCGCCATCTTGAACCAATCTGCCGCCGCTATGCGGGACGGATTACTTGTCGCGCTGGACGAAGAGGATTCGGATTTTGCCAGCATCGTAAGGCAGTCGATCTTTACCTTCGCGCATATCCCTGCGCGCTTATTGCCTCGGGATGTACCCGCTGTTTTACGAGGGGTGGATCAGCCCGTATTTGTCACAGCCCTTGCAGGCGCAGAAACCGACGGGGACAAGACTGCTGTGGATTTTATGTTGTCCAACATGTCGTCGCGCTTGGCTGAAAATCTGCGCGACGAAATGGGCGAACGCGGCAAAGTCAAACAGGCCGAGACCGAAGACGCCATGGCACAAATCGTTGGCGCCATTCGGGCCCTGGTGGAAGACGGTACCATAACATTGATCGAGGAAGAGAAAGAAGAATAGGCCAACGCGACTGCGCAAACCACTGGCTCTGCGTAGAATGCTTGTGGTTACGGGTTCCGGCTTGTATGTCTGACCCGGCAATTTCAAATAGTCGCCGAGACCCCCTGATGCCCGTTGAAAAGTCTGAACTCAGCCGCTTTGAGCTTGGCAAATACTACCTGACAGGCCTGTTTCTCAAGGGCGTCGTGGGAACCATGCGTCTTTTGCCTTATGAACGGCGCATTGCCGCTATGGGTGCCATCGTGCGCGGTCTTGCCCCTGTTGTGGGCTTCTCGAAACGGGTCCGCAACAACCTGAACCTGACCTGCCCCGAGCTTTCCGATGCCGAAGTGGCGCGCATTTGCCGTGCCGTTCCCGACAATGCGGGCCGGGCAATTATGGAGCATTTTTCGCCCGAAGGGTTTACTGAGCGTCAACGCACTGCAAAAATCTCGGGACCCGGGGTCGAGGCATTTGATGCAGCCATTGCGGCGGGAAAGCCGATCATGATGATCACGGCGCATTTCGGCCACTATCTGGCGGCGCGCGTCGCACTACAGGCACGAAGCGGGAAAGCAATCGGTTGCCTGTACCGCCGTATGGCGAACCCCTATTTCAACGACATGTATGTGGATGCCTTCTACAAAACCGGCGCTCCGATGTTCGAACAAGGACGTCGCGGCATGGTGGAAATGGTGCGCTCGTTGAAAAAGGGTGAGATCATCGCCATCGTTTCCGATCTCCACGCCCATGGCGGAGAAGAGCTGATGTTCTTTGGCAAACCCGCAGTCACATCAGTGCTGAACGCGGAACTTGCGATGAAGTACAAGGCAGTCATGATCCCCTGTTACGCTGTGCGGCAAGAAAATGGACTGGATTTTGAAATCGTACTCCACGATCCAGTGCCGCACACCGATGCCAAAACGATGACTCAGTACACCAATGACGATCTGGAATCCGTAGTCAGACAGCACATGGGACAGTGGTTCTGGATTCACCGCCGCTGGAAGCCATGGAACGGGCTTGGCGTTCAACCGCAGGACATGCCCTGATCATTCTACCCTAGCAGCGGCAATGATCGGGCCGTGCCCCACCCTCTGAACAAGAACAACGGCTGGCAGGTCAGATACCAATGGGGCGGAAAACTCCTGCGGGGCATCGCCGGTCCACTGACCGACGATCTGCCAGCTTTCGACCACGTTTGCGTAATCCAGTTCGTGCCCGGCCAACTCACCGCGCCGTATCGACGCGTGGCGCATCGGCGAATACTGGACAACACGAACGTCAAACAGCGCGCCCTCTGGCACATCAACCGGGGTAACGTCGATTGTCACCTGATCCCCCGCATGTTTCGCCGTTACAGATGCCTCGGGCGCTGCCTTCAAATGTGCATCAATCAGTTTGTCCAATTCACGAGATTGCGCGCCAACTACGTCCTGCTGGCCATTGACCACCATCTGCGGCGTATAAATCATTGTCCGACCGCCCTCGCGGGCATAGGCTCTCTGCCGTGTTGTATGGTCGGGATTGGCGTATTCGTCTTTCCAACCAATGTAGTCCCAGTAATCCACGTGCAAGGCCAGGCCGATGACATCCTCTCGGCTTGCAAGATCGTGCATGATCCGATCCGCAGGCGGACACGACGAACACCCCTGAGATGTAAACAACTCGACCACGACCGGATCACTTTCAGCAGCGGCTGACGTAGCCAAAACTAGGGAAACGAACGCAGTCAACTGAGCGATTCTGGACATTTGTATCTCAAGAATTTGTACGGTGCCCAATCGGTTTAAACGGATCGTCGTTCAAGCTCCAATCAAGGTTTCTTGAGAGTCTGGACATAGGCGCCGCGGAAAAATGTGTGCAATGGTATACAAAAAACAGGGTGTTGAGCGCCTAGAACCTTGAACCACGCGCTGCGGTGATGCAGATAACCATCAGCGAGTCCCAAAATCCAAGTCATTTGAGAGGGAGGCCAAATTATGCCCATCAAAGTCGGACAGGATACCGCCAAGACACGTCGCAGCCTGAACGTGAATGGCAAGTCCATCTCTTATTATTCTATCCCCGCCGCGCAGGATGCCGGTCTGGGTGACTTTTCCAAATTGCCAGCCGCGCTGAAAGTGGTGCTTGAGAATATGCTGCGGTTCGAGGATGACGGTTTTTCCGTGTCCGTCGACGACATCAAAGCCTTTGCCGAATGGGGCGCGAATGGCGGTCAGAACCCGCGCGAGATCGCCTATCGCCCGGCCCGCGTGCTGATGCAGGACTTTACCGGCGTTCCGGCGGTGGTTGATCTGGCCGCGATGCGCGATGGCATCAAGGGATTGGGCGGCGACGCGCAAAAGATCAACCCGCTGAACCCGGTTGATCTGGTCATCGACCACTCGGTCATGATTGACGAGTTCGGTAATCCGCGCGCATTCCAGATGAACGTGGACCGCGAATATGAGCGGAACATGGAACGCTACCAGTTCCTGAAGTGGGGCCAGAATGCGTTCAACAACTTCCGCGTCGTGCCGCCCGGCACCGGCATCTGCCATCAGGTGAATCTGGAGTATCTGGCACAAACCGTCTGGACTGACACTGATCAGAGCGGCGAAGAAGTCGCCTACCCCGATACTCTGGTCGGCACCGACAGCCACACCACGATGGTCAACGGAATGGCCGTTCTGGGTTGGGGCGTCGGCGGGATCGAAGCAGAGGCCGCAATGCTGGGTCAACCAATCTCGATGCTGATCCCCGAGGTTGTGGGCTTTGAACTGACCGGTGAGATGGTCGAAGGCACAACCGGCACCGATCTGGTGCTGAAAGTGGTCGAAATGCTGCGCGAAAAAGGCGTGGTAGGCAAATTCGTCGAGTTCTATGGCGAGGGTCTGGACCGTCTGCCGCTGGCCGACCGTGCGACCATTGCGAACATGGCCCCGGAATACGGCGCGACCTGCGGTTTCTTCCCAATCGACGGCGAAACGCTGCGCTATATGCGCAATACGGGCCGTGACGAGGACCGCATCGCGCTGGTCGAAGCCTATGCCAAGGAAAACGGTTTCTGGCGCGGCCCGGATTACGCCCCGATCTACACCGACACGCTCAGTCTTGATATGGGTACGATCGTTCCTGCAATCTCGGGCCCGAAGCGCCCGCAGGACTATGTGGCGCTGACGGATGCCAAGGCTGCTTTCACCAAAGAGATGGCCGAGACTTTCAAGCGTCCGATGGGCAAGCAGGTCGAGGTCAAAGGTGAAAATTATGGCATGGAATCAGGCAAGGTCGTGATCGCCTCGATCACCTCCTGTACCAACACGTCGAACCCCTATGTGATGATCGGTGCGGGGCTTGTGGCACGCAAGGCGGCGGCATTGGGTTTGGACCGCAAGCCATGGGTCAAAACCTCGCTGGCGCCGGGGTCGCAGGTTGTGTCCGCCTATCTGGAGGCCGCGGGTCTTCAGGAAGATCTGGACAAGATCGGATTCAACCTTGTCGGTTACGGCTGTACCACCTGCATCGGCAACTCGGGCCCGATCCAGAAAGAAATCTCGGAAGCCATTGCCGAGGGTGATCTGGTCGCCACTTCGGTTCTGTCGGGCAACCGCAACTTTGAAGGCCGCATCTCGCCCGATGTGCGCGCTAACTATCTTGCCTCGCCGCCGCTGGTCGTGGTCTATGCGCTGGCTGGGACTCTGGACATTGATCTAACGTCGGAACCGATTGGTCAGGACAAGAACGGCAACGATGTCTTCATGAAGGATATCTGGCCTTCGACCCAAGAGATTGCCGAACTGGTTGAACAGACGGTGACCCGCGAAGCGTTCCAGTCGAAATATGCCGACGTCTTCAAGGGCGACGAAAAGTGGCAGAGCGTTGAGGTTCCCCAGCAGGAAACCTATGACTGGCCACCCGCGTCGACCTACATTCAGAACCCACCTTATTTCCAAGGCATGGGCGCTGAGCCGGGCACCATCTCAAACATCGAAGGGGCCAAGGTTTTGCTGATCCTGGGTGATATGATCACTACCGACCATATCTCGCCTGCTGGGTCGTTTGCGACGACAACACCAGCCGGGAAGTATCTGATCGACCGTCAGGTTCAGCCGCGCGAGTTCAATTCTTACGGGTCGCGCCGCGGAAACCACGAGATCATGATGCGCGGCACCTTCGCCAACATCCGCGTCAAGAATGAGATGTTGGATGGTGTTGAAGGCGGCTACACCAAAGGTCCCGATGGGCAACAAACCTCGGTCTACGTGGCGTCGATGGCCTATCAGGAACAAGGCACTCCACTGGTCGTCTTTGGCGGTGAACAATACGGCGCGGGGTCTTCGCGGGATTGGGCAGCCAAAGGAACAGCATTGCTGGGCGTCAAAGCAGTGATTGCCGAAAGCTTTGAGCGTATCCACCGTTCAAACCTTGTTGGAATGGGCGTGATCCCGTTCGAATTCACCGGCGGTGACACCCGCAAGACGCTAGGCCTGAAGGGAGACGAGACTGTTTCAATTGAAGGATTGGACGCGGTCGAACCTTTGCAAGAGGTGCCCTGCACAATCGTCTACGGTGACGGCACCGAGAAAACCATCACACTGAAGTGCCGCATCGATACCGCGCCCGAGATCGAATACATCGAAAACGGCGGTGTGCTGCAATATGTGCTGAGGAACCTCGCCAAGGCGGGGTGAACTTTTGGTAAGACCGAACAATAAAGGACGCCTGCGGGCGCCCTTTATTCTTGCGAGGCTCTGCCTCGCGCTCCGAAGTATTTTAAACAGAAGAAGGGGCGGGGTTTAGTTGGCTGCCGCTTTTTCAAGGGCCGGTCGGATCGTGCTTTCGATTACGCGCTGCGTTATTGGTCCGGGAAACCGCAGGATAATCGTACCCTCCCCGTCTATGACATAGGTTTCGGGCACGCCGTAAACGCCCCAGTCAAGACCCAAACGCCCCTGTTCATCCCGTCCAATCCCGGCATATGGATCGCCCAGTTCGGACAGGAAGCTTTCAGCATTTCTCAACTGATCTTTGTAGTTGATTCCATAAACCGGGATACCCTCATCCGACAAAGCTTGCAGATTAGGATGCTCGACCCGGCAGGGCGCGCACCAACTGGCCCAGTAGTTCACCAACTTGACCTCACCATCACGCAGCGTGGCGTCATCAAAGCTGGCTTTGCCGGGGAATTCAGTCAAAACGACGGGCGGCGCCGGATGCCCCTCCAAAGCCGATGGGAGTGTTTCATCGGACCCACTTTGCAATTGCACCAAGGCTGTGATCGCGAAAATTCCAAAGATCACTGGCGGAGCGATCATCAACGGCGAGATTTTAGCCATGTCGGGTCATCCTGTCTTCGACCTTCTCAAGCTCGGCCCTAACCTTGCGCCCTCGCATCACACTGAATGCGACCAGCACCACCAACAGGCCGATGGATACGATGTAAGACCACATCACCGTATCGGCGTATTTTCCAAGATCAGGGATCATCCGTTTACCCTTTCCCGTGCCAGCAGCGCCTTGATCCGGCGCGCGCGGATTTCCGTACCCGTGCGGTACAGCACCAGCGCAATGAACAGCAGAACAAACCCGATGATGCACAGAAGCAGAGGGTAGAAATAGATATTGCTGACCTTTTCTTCTGTATCCGTTCCGGTAATCGCAGCAGCGCGCATCACAGACGCCCCCTGATGCAGGCCCTGATTCCAGAAGTTCACCGCATAGCGGCTGAGGATCGCAAAAACCGACCCTACCAGACACAGGACCGATGTCAGGTCGGCAGCTGTATCAGGGTCTTCGATCGCTTCCCACAGGGCCACGTAGCCCAGATAGAACAGAAACAGGATCAGGAATGAGGTCAGGCGAGGATCCCAAGCCCACCATGTGCCCCACATAGGCTGACCCCAAATCGCGCCCGTCGCCAGTGCGATCAGTGTCATCACGATGCCAACGGGAGCGGCTGCGCGGGCCGCCAGCGCGCTGACATGGTGACGGCGTACCAGCCAGACCAACGAGGTTGCCAGCATCATCAGCCAGCAATTGATCGCCATCAGCGCCGCAGGAACGTGCAGGTAGATGATCTTTACGGTTGATCCCTGTTTGTAGTCATCCGGCGTAAAGAAAAACCCCCACACCAGCCCAATCACGATGCACGCGATAGAGGTGATCCAGAAAAACGGCATCACCCGTTCGCTGGTGGCAAGGAACTTGCGCGGGTTGGCGTATTCCCAGAGGGCGTTGGCTTTGGCTGCGATAGACATGGGCCTTATCTAGTCCGAGTCGGTTTCGTTCTCAATTGACCTTGGTCAATCTTTAAATGGGTCACCGAAGGTTGATACGCAAAACGGCGGCGCTGGCAAAGGGCAACAGCGCAATTGTCGCTGCGGTGATCCCGGCCAGCATGAGCAGTGGGGTCTGTGTCTCCATCCCCGTGGCACCAAGCCGGGCGACTTCGGCGCCAAAGATCAGCGTGGGGACGTAAAGCGGCAGGACCAGCAGCGACAGCAGCAAGCCACCACGTTTCAGGCCTACAGTCAGGGCTGCGCCGAAGGTGCCGATCACACTCATGGCCGGGGTGCCGATCAGCAGCGATATGACCAGCCAAAAATACCCCGGTACCGGCAGGTTCAGCAGAACACCCAAAAAGGGTGCGGCCAGAACCAGCGGCAGGCCAGTGGTCAGCCAATGGGCCAGCGCCTTGATCGTCACCACCGATTCCAGTGGCAGCGGCGCGGTGGCCAGCAAGTCAAGCGAGCCGTCCTCCCAATCCAATGCCAGCAGGCGGTCCAGCGATAGCAGGCAGGCAAGCAGAGCGCCTAGCCACAGGATACCCGGCGCGATGGTCGACAGCAGCGAGGATTGCGGCCCGACCGAAAACGGCACCAGCACTGTGACAATCAGGAAGAAGGCCAGCCCCAGGCCAAACCCTCCGCCCGCGCGGAAGGCCAGTTTCAGGTCACGCAACAGCAGAGCGATCACAGGAAACCTCCGTCGAAATCGTCAATGGGTTTGGGTTTGGCCTTGTTGGGGCCGACATCCAAAACCTCGCCGTCCAGGCCGAGGTCGATATGAGTGGCGATCAGGGCCGAGCCCCCCTGCCCCAGATGCGCACGTACGGCATCAGCGAACATTTTCACCGCATTTTTGTCCAGCGATACGGTGGGTTCGTCCAGCATCCAGATTGGCCGCCCCGTAACCAGCATTCGCGCCAACCCCAGCCGCCGCTTTTGTCCGGCCGACAGGTTGCCCGCGTTACGGTCCGCAAGTTCATTCAGCGCATATGCGTCCAACGCGGGTTGAATATCATTTGCGCCAAAGACCGAGGACCAAAACGCCAAATTCTCAACCACAGTCAGAGTTGGCTTTATCCCGTCAGAATGTGACGCATAGGCGATCTTATCCTCGGCCCCTTCAACCCGGCCGGCGATCGGAGGTTGCAGCCCCGCAAGTGTCCGAAGAAGGGTTGTCTTCCCGATCCCGTTCGGGCCGCGCAGGATCAGCGCCTTGCCGGGCTGAAGCGCAAAGTTGAGCCTTTCGAGCACGGGAACGCCCCCTCGGGCAATGGCCAGTTCGGTTACAGTCAGTGTCATGTCCTTCGCTTAACGGATTGCACGAAGGGACAAAAGGCAGGATTTGCCGCAGAACTTGAATGGGGTTCGTGTTGACACTGGCAGAAGTGAGGGACCAGCCCCGCCGCCACAGGCGCTTGAACCAATGGCGCACCAATGCCGGCTCCCCGGGATATTTTTAGCCAGATGAAGACGGATCCCTTAGACAGGGATTAGGGCCAGCGCGACGCGGCGTCCCTCGGACAGCAGTACATTGTAGGTACGACACGCAGCAGGAGAGCCCATGATCTCGACCCCGATGCCCGCGCTTTCAAGTTTGGTTCTAAGGTCGGCCGGAATATGGGCAAGCTCGGCCCCGGTTCCGATGAACAGGACATCTATGTGATCGGCCAACGCCAACAATGCGGCTTCGTCCGAATAGCCATTCCAAACCGTTGTCCCCTGAGGGCTGGTCAGAACCGTCCCTTCGTGGACCTCGCCGCCAATCCGGAAGAACCCCGGGCCATAGCCGTCAATGGGTACTGCGTTGTTATACGTGATCTCATTCAGGCGCATGGATGCGTTCTAGCCCCAAAGAGGCAGGCCGGACAAGGCCGCAAGCGCAATCGCAACATAAGCAGCGATGCGATAGGCTTTTTCACGCGAGGGTCGAAACAGCCAGCCACCGAGCCAATTACCCAAAAAGTTCGGGATCGCCAGCAGAAATCCTAATGCAGCCGCTGGCAGCGTGACCAATCCCATGCCAGACAAATAACCCAAGATCAGAAAATCGAAGGCAAACAGGAAAAGCAAAATAGTGGCGCGGATAACTTCAATCGGCAGAGGGCGAGACATGTAGAAAAGAATGACGGCCGGCCCAGGCAGCCCCGCCACACCGCCCAGAAAACCTGCTGCGGCACCGATGCTCATAACCATCTTTCGACCGACGTGACCGTGATAGCGCAGCCCCGAAATCAAGATCACCAGCATTGCAATCGCCAGAATACTGACCGTATAGCGAAAAACGTCCGGCTCAACTTGCGTCAGCAGCCACAATCCCACAGGCAGCAGTATCGCGCAGCCTCCGACAAGCCGAAGCAAGTCGCCCCGATCGACGGCCCCCCAAGCGCGGCGCAAATTCGGCAGGGGTCCGAAGATATCCATAATGGTCAGGCCGATCAGCGCCCCGAACGGGCCAAGGTAGGGTGTTGCGATCGGTAAAAAGATCAGCGCCGTTCCAAAGCCGGAAAAGCCACGGACTATACCGCCTAGAAAAGCCGCAAAAATGATGATGGCCAGCCCCAACGGGGACTGGCCGAAAACATCAGGCATCGACGTTGGCAAACTGGTTGCCCGCCGTGTTCGACGGCTTGGACCAGTCGCGTTTGACCCCCAGCCATAGCAGGATGGTCGACGCCACGAAGACCGAAGAATAGGTTCCCACGATCACGCCCCAAATCATCGCGAAAACAAAGCCACGGATGACGTCCCCGCCCAGTACATAGAGCGAGATCAACGCCAGCAGGGTTGTGACCGAGGTCATAACCGTCCGGCTGAGGGTTTCGTTGATCGAGATGTTCAGCACCTCTTTCAACTCTTTCTTTTTGTATTTGCGCAGGTTTTCGCGGACGCGGTCGAAGACAACCACGGTATCGTTCAGCGAATAGCCCACAATGGTCAAAAGCGCCGCGATGATGGCAAGGTCGAAGCGGATTTGCAGTTCCGAGAAGATACCGATTGTCAGGATCACATCGTGCACAAGTGCGGCGACCGCACCCAATGCGAACTGCCATTCAAAGCGCAGCCAGATATAGACCAGCACAGCCCCAATCGCGAGGACAACGGCGATCACAGCAGTCTGGATCAACTCACCCGAAACCTTGGGGCCTACGGACTCGACAGATACGAAAACAATATCCGGGGCTGCCCCTTTCAGCGCTGCTTCTACGGCCGTGACGGTTGCGGCCGAAACAGCCTCGGCATCGGCCTGCGCCTGAATTCGGATCATTGCGACATTTTCGTCTTCGCCGAAGGTTGGATCGAAAATCTCGGTGATAGTGACATCACCCAACTCCAGCGGCGCGATAGCGTCGCGATAAGCGCCCACGTCGATTTCCTGCGCAGATTGGGTGCGGATCGTTGTGCCGCCCCGGAAGTCGATGCCGAAGTTCAGACCTTGCAGCATGAAAGACGTGAAGGCCACGACCATCATCAGGCCGGAAATGCCCAGCCAGATCTTCCAGCGACTGAAGAAATCGAACGAGGTGTTTTGCGGGACAAGTTTCAGTCTCATGATCAAACCTCGATCGTTTTCGGGCGGCGGCGTTCAAACCACATCACGATCATCAGGCGCGTCACGAAGATCGCGGTGAAGACCGAGGTGAGGATACCCAAACCCAGAGTGATGGCAAAGCCGCGCACCGGCCCGCTGCCCATGGCAAACAGGATCACAGCGGTGATGAAGGTGGTCACGTTTGCGTCCAGAATGGCCGACAACGCCTTTTCATAACCCAGTTCAATCGCGCGAGCGGGTCCTTTGGCGGATTTCAGTTCCTCGCGGATACGTTCAAAGATCAGAACGTTGGCGTCCACGGCCATACCGACCGTCAGCACGATACCTGCGATCCCCGGCAGTGTCAGCGTGGCCCCGATCATCGACAACAGGCCAAACAGCAGCCCCACGTTCAGGATCAGCGCGATATTGGCGAAGACGCCGAACAAACCATAGCTGAGCGCCATAAAGAACAGCACGGCGACGAATGCCACAATGGTTGCGACCTTACCAGCGTCGATGCTGTCTTGGCCTAGTTCCGGGCCGATGGTGCGTTCTTCCAGGAACTCTAACCCAGCAGGCAAGGCGCCAGCGCGCAGCAGAACAGCCAGATTGGTGCTTTCTTCAACGGTGAAGTTACCGGTGATGATCCCCGATCCGCCCGGAATATGGCTTTGGATGACAGGGGCCGAGATGACCTCATCATCCAGTACAATCGCAAAGGGCGCACCGATATTTTCCAGCGTATAGTCGCCGAATTTGCGGGCACCGGACGTGTTGAACCGAAAGTTCACCGCAGGGCGACCGTTCTGGTCGAACGCGGGTTGCGCATCCACCAATTCTTCGCCCGTCACCACGGGCGCTGCGTCAAGCGTGTAATACACGCCATCTTCGTCGATGGACGGGACGACTTTCTCACCCACACCAGCAACCGCATCGGGGTTGGTGCCGCGGCTGACAACCGGGTTAAACGTCAGTTGCGCGGTTGTGCCGATAATCTCTTTCAACTCACCCGCGCTGCCGATGCCCGGAACCTGAATCAAAATCCGGTCTGTACCTTGGCGCTGAATCGTCGGCTCTCGGGTGCCAACTTCGTCGATCCGGCGGCGAATGATCTCAAGCGACTGACGCACTGTGCGGTCGTCCGAGGCAAGCTGTTCAGCCTCGGACAATCGCACGATGATCGTGTCACCCTCGGCCCGAGCTTCGATATCCGTGGCGCCTACGCCGGTCAGCGTCTGCACCTGACGGGCCAGTCCGCGCACGACTTCCAGCGCGCGGGACATGCCTTCGGGCTGGCTGATGCGCACCCGAATCTCATCCGGAGCCGAATCCTGCCGGCGAATGGTGCCAACTGTGCCCCGCTCATCACGCAATGCATCGCGGATTTCCGGCCACATCGCATCCATGCGGGATTCGTAGACATCGCCAACCTGCACTTCGGCCAGCAGATGTGCACCCCCACGCAGATCAAGGCCAAGATTGACCAGAGATGACGGCAACCAATTCGGCCATTGCCCCGCCTCGGCCTGCATCTCGGGGGTGTCGACGCCAAGCTCAATTGCGGCTTTGGCGTCGTTGGATTGCTCGACGCGCGTGTAAAACGCATTCGGCAGGGCCATCAGCAGACCGATCACACAGACCGCCCAGATCAGAACCCGCTTCCAGGTATCAATTTGCAGCATTACCCTGCCTTTTCAACGAGATGTCGCGCGAAGTTATTTCGCTGGCTCGGTCTTGTTCAGAACCTGCGCAATGGTCGATTTGACCACACGGACCTTGACGCCTTCTGCGATCTCAACCTCGATCTCGTTGTCGCCTTCCTTGACCTTTGACACCTTGCCGATCAGGCCACCCTGGGTGACCACCTGATCGCCCCGGCGCACGGCTTCGACCATGGCCTGATGTTCCTTCATCTTCTTCTGCTGCGGACGGATCAGCAGGAAATACATGATCGCGAAGATCAGGATCAGCGGGAGAAACTGGGCGATTGCGCCACCTTCCATGGGATATTCCTTTTGGTTTGGTCTTGCGGAAGCGCTCCGCAAATTTGGCGAGAACCTATTCTTTGAACCGCCTGTTTGCAAGGAATGGTGGCGCAGGTTTTTTCAATGATTGGCTCATATTAATCACAGTGGCAGGCCGAAGTTGCGACTGCGTTCTAGGAACGCCGGATTGGATAGATATAGTTGAGCCGTGGGAGGGCGAATGACGCAATTAATCCATACCCTTGGCCTGTTTCGCCAACTGCTGATTGCAGTCTTGTTCGTCGCGTTGCTGACGCCCTTGGCATTGGCGCAGGAAACGGACACGCAAACCGAAATTGCCGAAGAACAATCTGATACGTTCAAAGCCCCGGTGATCGTGGATGGCGATACGCTGTTCTTCCTAAGGGGTTCAAGCGCCCTTCCTGCGCAAGAGCGTGCCGAAACCGTTCAGGACAACATCGTCCAAGCGGCCGAATCCTCCGACAGCCCGACCGTTACGATTGCCTACGAGGAAACGGACCTAGGCACCCGCATCCTTGTTGACGGTTTTGCGGTGTCAGTGGTCACTGTCGCCGATTCCGAACTGGAGCAAATGGAACTGGACGTTCTCAGTTTCCTCCATGGTGAAGCGATCGAAGGCGCAATCGTGGCATACAGGGCCAATCGGACCGAACAGGCACGGGTATCCGGCGCAATCGAAGCCATTGCGTGGACTGTCGGTTTTGCAGCATTCGTCGCCCTGATCCTTTGGGTACATCGGCGGATCAGGCGCCGAACTGTAAAATTCGTGAAACGTCATCTGAGGGATGTCGAGACCGCCACTGCCAAAAGCGTTCAGGCCGAAGCAATCGCAGCCTTGGTACGGTACGGGCTGAGTTTCGTCTTGTTGGTGATCTTCTTTCTAGGCTTTTACTACTACCTGTCTTTCGTCCTGCTGGCCTTTGCCGAGACTCGGTATTTCGCCCAATTATTGCTGACGTACCTGACAGAACCGGTTCTGCTGATCTTCAAGGGGATCATCAGCTATATCCCCAACCTGATCATGCTTGCGCTGATCTCGTGGGTGGCGATGTACATCATCAAGGGCATGCGCGTTTTCTTCGATGCCGTCGAGGCTGGCACATTCGACATGGGCGATTTCGAGCGTCACTGGGTAAACCCAACATTCAACATCGCCCGCGTCGTCGTCATCCTGATCGCGCTTGTGTTTGCGGTGCCTTACATCCCAGGTTCGGATTCTGCCGCCTTCCAAGGGCTGACCATTCTGGTCGGCGCGATGCTGTCACTGGGCGCGAACTCGGTCGTGTCAAACATGCTGGCCGGGTTGTTCGTGATTTATCGACGGTCAACCTCGATCGGGGATCGGATTCAAATCGGCGATCACATCGGTGATGTCGTCCAGATCAAGCTTATGGAGACACATCTGAAGTCGATAAAGAACGAGCTGATCTCGATCCCCAACGCGCAGCTTATGAATTCGGATGTGGTGAACTTCTCCAAGAAAACCGACGGCAGCGGGTTGCTTTTGCACACCACCGTGGGCATCGGATACGAGGAACCGCCTGAAAAAGTTGAGGCCATGCTGATCGAAGCCGCAAGCCGCACCAAGGGGATCAAGGCCAAGCCGGAACCTTTTGTTTTATGGACGGCTTTGGCCGATTACGCGATCAACTATCAGATCAACGGATATTCGACGCGCGGCAGTATTATCCCAAAGATCCGCTCGGACCTGCATCGCAACATCGTCGCTGTGTTCAACGAGAACAACGTGCAGATCATGACGCCCTCTTACATGGCTGACCCGCCCGAACCGAAAATCCCGACCGAGGACTGGGACGGGCATCTGGCGCATGAAACCCACGAGGACACCGATAAGTCGTAACCGGTGCTACACCCCGCCTTTCAGATGGTGCATAAGCGGTTTCAGTGATTCACGCATTCAAGGACCTGAACCATGCACGACATCCGCGCCATTCGCGAAAACCCAGCCGCCTTCGACGCCGCACTTGCGCGCCGTGGGGACGCGCCGGTGTCGTCGGACCTACTGAGATTGGACGAAAGCCGCCGCGCCAAGATTTTGGCGGCTGAGACCGCGCAGGCCGAACAGAACAAGGCCAGCAAAGAGGTCGGCGCTGCCAAGGGTCGCGGTGATGAGGCCGAATTCGAGCGGTTGAGGGCTCTGGTCGCCGAAAAAAAGGCCGAAGTCGCCCGGATGCAGACCGAAGCTAAGGATCTGGACGCGCTGTTGACAGATCAATTGATCCGCATCGCCAACCTACCCGCCGAAGACGTGCCCGAAGGCGCAGATGAAAACGACAATGTCGAGGTCAACCGCTGGGGCACCCCGCGCGGACTGGATTTTGCTCCGAAAGAGCATTTTGAGGTTGAGGCCGTTCAACACGGCATGGATTTCGAGACCGCTGCCAAACTGTCCGGCTCGCGCTTTGTATTGCTGTCGGGCGGCGTTGCACGCATCCACCGCGCGTTGGCGCAGTTCATGCTGGACACGCATATCAACGAAAACGAGCTGACCGAGGTCAACGGCCCCGTGCTTGTTCTGTCCGAGATGATGCTGGGCACTGGCCAGTTGCCGAAATTCGGCGAAGACAGTTATCAGACCCGTGAAGGTTGGTGGCTGATCCCGACCTCCGAAGTCTCGCTGACCAATATCGTGAACGACACCATGATCGAAGAAAGCTACCTGCCGCGCCGCTATACCGCGCATTCGCTGTGCTTCCGGTCCGAGGCAGGCAGCGCGGGCAAGGACACCCGCGGGATGCTGCGCCAGCACCAATTCGAGAAAGTTGAGATGGTCTCGGTCACGCACCCGGACAATTCCGACGATGAACAAAAGCGCATGTTGCGCTGCGCTGAAGGGATTCTTGAGAAGCTGGGCGTCCCCTATCGCACCGTGATCCTGTGTACCGGCGATATGGGCTTCGGCGCACGCCGTACTTATGACATCGAAGCATGGCTACCCGGTCAGGGCACGTATCGCGAGATCAGCTCGGTTTCGACCTGCGGCGATTTTCAGGCCCGCCGCATGAATGCGCGCTTCCGGCCCGAAGGTGGCGGCAAACCGGAGTATGTCCACACGCTGAACGGCTCGGGCCTGGCGGTGGGGCGCTGCCTGATCGCGGTGCTGGAAAACGGCCAGAACTCCGATGGCACTGTCACCCTGCCCGAAGTGTTGGCCCCATATTTGGGCGATAAGCTGACGCTGCAACTGGACGGCACTCTGGCATAAGAAAACCGACGCGCCACGGCCGCCGGTTTCTAAGTGATCAAAGGCGAGGAAGGCTTACTTCTTCGCCTTTTTCTTATCCTTCTTCTTATCGCTCTTTTTGGCGTCTTTCTTCTTGTCGCCCTTTTTCTTATCGTTCTTTTTCTTTTCGTCTTTCTTCTTATCGTCCCTTTTAGACTTTTTACCCTTCTTCGCCTTGGCCTTTACCTTGTCCTTGGCTTTCGAGAACACAGCTTCCATTTCGGCACGCTTCTTAGCGGCTTTCTCAGCTTTGGCTTTGGCCTTTGCCTTCTTCTTGGCTTTAGCCTCTGCCAGCGCAGCCGCTGCTTTCTCTTCGGCTGCTTTACGAGCCGCTTCCTCGGCTCTTTTTTCTGCTGCGGCGGCGGCCACGGTTTTGCGCGCGGTTGGTTTTCGGACCGCAGGTTCTCGCGACGGCGCACGGCGTGTCACAGGCTTTGCGGCGGGTTTGGCTGCGATCGCCTGTTTCGCGGCGGCGATCAGCACTGGCGCACGCGCTGCACCTATTCGAGGAACCTTGACCAGAGCGTCGGGGGTTGCCTTGGCAATAGCTTCAGCCGTTTTGAAGCCATTGGCGATCAGCAATTGGCCAAGCGCCTCACCTACACCATTTACGTCGGTCACTGCGGTCATTCTTTGTCCTTTCAGTTTCGCCCTGCGCATACGTATATACACAGGATATACGCATCCACAAGACAGGGTAACACGTAGAACCCGCTCGGGCGTCAATTACTGTGGGCAAGCCCGGCAGACCGATCCTTCTTGGGAAACGGAACAAGGCGCTTTGCATCCTCATCCCATAATTTCAGGTTCAGGGCCGCGACCGCCTCGGGGAATTTGATCCGCCGCGGGGTGTATTCCGCTGGCAGGTTATAATGACATGCACGCAGACGATACGACGGGATACGTGCGTTGAAATGGTGAATATCGTGTAACGTGATACAGGCCACCGCATTGTCGAACCACCAGCCGAAATCCAGCGCCGACGATCCTTGCAACGCTGCCAGCTTGGGGTCCAGATCCGGGCGGCGGTCCCAATAAGTGTCCTCGAAATTGTGTTGCAGGTAGACGAGAAACACACCCAACATCCCGCCCAACAGGGAAAACACAAGCCAGACCAGAATACCGGTCATCCCTGCGATTATGTAAAGCAGCCCAAGGAACACAACAATTGACAGATTGTGCAACAGAACTCCTGCTACACCAAACCGGACTGTATTCTTGGGCCAGCGGTACCGGATGAAATAGGTAAACAGCGCGCCCACCGGGACAAGGATAAACGGGTTGCGGTAAAGGCGATAAAACAACCGTGCCTTCCAATCCGCCTCATTCCATTCGCGCACTGTCATCGTATGAATCTCACCAGTCTCACGATGTTCGAGGTTGCCGATGCCCGAATGATGAAGGTTATGGTTTTGCTTCATCACTTCAAACGGCGCAAACGTGAACGGAGACAGCCCATGCCCGGCCCATTCATTCTGTTGACGCGTTTCAAACAGGGAATGGTGCCCACAGTCATGTTGCAGAACGTAAAGGCGCACAGCCGAGAACGCGAAGACGATTCCGGCGGGGACCATGATGTACCAGCGATCCACATAAATGATCGCCAAAGCCAGCGATGCAAAATACACCGCAAAAGTCCCAAAGTAACTTAGCGCGGCCAGACGATTATCTTGCACCGCATATTGCCTTGTGTATTCCCTCAAATCCATCACGTCCGCTCCCCACGATGGCCCGCTTCAATATGGGTTCGAAACTATGTGCGGAAACTCCGCAAACAAGCAGCGCGTGCGAAAACAAATGCACGCACCTGAATGCTAGCGCGGGGAACTCGGGCTGTCACGCCCCTGAGCCAAAAATGCTGAAAATTGGCGCAGTTACGCGCGGCCCTTGAGATGCTTTGCCAACGCGCCCGCGTTTTTCTTGCGACGTCCCTTATAGGGGTTCTTGTCGCCCTGCCCACGTAACGTCAGGCGGATCGGAGTGCCTGGCATGTCAAAATCCTCGCGCAGCCCGTTGACCAGATACCGGTTATAGCTTTCGGGCATCTTGTCAGGGTGCGAGCACATGACGACAAATCCCGGCGGTCGGGTTTTGGCTTGTGTCATGTAACGCAGCTTGATGCGGCGGCCTTGCGGTGCTGGAGGTGGATGCTGTTCCAGCATTGCGGTCAGCCAGCGGTTTAGCGCAGCGGTCGGCACACGACGATTCCACACGTCATGGGCGCGCAGAATGGCAGCACGCAGACGTTCCAAGCCCCGGCCCGTCTTGGCCGATACGGTGATCAACGGCGCGCCGCGCAGTTGCGGCAGAAGGCGTTCGAAGGACTCTTTAAGGTCGCGCAGCTTTTCCTGCTTGTCCTCTTCGATGTCCCATTTGTTAACGGCGACGACGACAGCACGCCCCTCACGCTCGGCCAGATCCGCAATTCGCAGGTCTTGCTGTTCAAACGGAATAGCCGCATCCAGCAGAACCACCACGACCTCGGCAAATTTCACGGCCCGCAGACCGTCCGAGACCGACAGCTTTTCCAGCTTTTCCTGCACCTTGGCCTTTTTTCGCATCCCGGCGGTGTCAAAAATTCGCATCGGAGTGCTGTTGCCATCCGGATCGGCCCAGTCGATCCGCAGGCTGATCGCGTCGCGGGTGATCCCGGCCTCGGGGCCGGTCAGCAGGCGATCTTCGCCAATGATCTTGTTGATCAGCGTGGATTTCCCGGCATTCGGACGGCCCACAACGGCGACTTGTAATGGCTTGTCGGCGGTGATCAGCGGCGTTTCGCCTTCGCCATCCTCATCCAGTTCTATATCGGTTTCCGGCGCATCATCCTGCGCCTTTTCAGCCGCAGCGTCGGCCAAAGGCATCAATTGAGCATAAAGGTCCGTCATCCCCTCGCCATGCTCGCCGGACAAACGCACCGGTTCGCCGAGCCCAAGGTTATAGGCCTCAAGCACACCTGCATCCGCTGCGCTGCCCTCTGCCTTGTTGGCCGCAAGGATAACGTGTTTGGAGCGTTTGCGCAGGATTTCGGCGAACATCTCATCCGTCGGCGTCAGCCCCACCCGCGCGTCGATCATGAACAGGCACACATCGGCCATATCCACGGCGCGTTCTGTAAGGCGACGCATCCGGCCCTGCAGGCTGTCGTCAGTCGCATCCTCAAGCCCAGCGGTGTCGATCACGGTGAACCGCAGATCGCCCAAGCGCCCTTCGCCTTCGCGCAGGTCACGCGTCACGCCGGGTTGGTCGTCGACCAAAGCAAGACGTTTACCCACAAGGCGGTTGAACAGGGTGGATTTGCCCACATTGGGGCGCCCCACAATGGCGAGGGTCAGCGACATGATACTCAACTTTCAAGACTCAGACGCGCCCTTTAGCGCATCTTTCGGTCAACGGAAAGCGTGTAGATCACCTTTGGTGGACACGACATAAAGCGTCTGCCCGGCAACAACCGGTGCCGTGGTCGCACCGCCGGGTACTTCGACGCGGTGCACAAGGGTGCCGTCAACCGGGCTGAAGAACCGAAGGTATCCATCATTGGATGCAATCACCAGACGCCCCCCAGCCATGATCGGCCCGTAATGCGCCACAATGGGGCCCCGGCGATTAGGCTTGTCCTTCACAAAGCCGGGCAAGTCCTGCGCCCAGACAACTTCACCCGTCGCAGCATCCAGACGAATAAGCTGACTGCGGTCACTGATTTGGAAAAGGCTGTTCCCGGCGGGCCAAACCGTGTCGACCGCACCCTCATCCGCCGTCCATTTACGCTCGCCCGAGCTTGCATCAAAGGCCACGGTCCGGCCCGAGTGGTTCCCGATAAAGATCGTGTCACCAGACACCATCGGACCACCGGTCACGTCAATGATCTGAGCTGCGGCCCGACCCCGCCGTCCTCCGGCGACCGAGGCGTTCCACCGACGGATACCCCCCTTGCGGAAGGTTGCGGAAACATCACCAGACCCGAACGCGAAGACCGCGAATTCGGACGCGATCACAGGCGCAGGCGCGCCCAGCACATTGCCGACGCTTGGCGTGCCTTGAATCTGCCACGCGATGCGGCCGTCTTTGGTATCAATGGCCCAACCGGTTTCATCACCGGCCACAAGATACAACAGGCCACCATTCACCAGCGGAGCGCCGCTGCCAGTCGCATTCAGACGTTTTTGCCACCGAATTGCACCGGATCTAGCATCCAGCGCGGTCAGCCGCCCAAATCCGGACGAGACATATAATACACCATCGGCATAAGCGATGCCGCCGCCAGTCGCGTCCGAGTCACCGTCCGAAGCAGGAATAAGATCCGTGCTCCAGACCCGTTGGCCTTGGGGCGAAACGGCGGAAACCGTCGCCCCGGAATCGAGCGTGTAAATCAATCCACCGGCGACAACCGGTTCCGCCGTGATCCGCTGCTTGCGCGAGTCACCTTTGCCGATCGACGCGGACCAAACCCGCTGAGGCGTGGCCCGAAGTTGAGCGTTTGTCGTGCGGAACGCTGCCGTTCCTGGGCTTTGCGGCCAACTTGCATTCGCCTTCTGAGCCGGCAGGCTGATTGGCTTGGACCCGCGCGTCTCGACCGTTTCGGTATCCGCCGCAGGACGGATGTCTTCGCGCGGACCGGGCAGGATGACTTCGGGTTCCTCACACGCCGCAAGAACGGTCAGGGATACAGCCGCAACCGACAATCCAACTCGAGAAAGAAGATTTGTTACCATGGTTTTCCGAACTCGCCTGCCATTATTCGTTACGCTGCGGATCATCCCTGCCGGGCTACCAACGGTTCGGGTTCACCACCCAGTGCCACGATCAACTGGGCTGCGCGCTGCTGAAGGTCAACGCCAATCTCGGCGTCCTGCCGTAGCGCCTGCAATCTTTCAATAGCGGCGTCGACATTGCCTTCGGATACGTCGATTAGGGCCAGTTGCTCTTCGGCCAACAACCTAAGTGGAGCGCCGGGTGCGGCCAAAGCCTCGAACTGCTGACGCCGGTCCGCTGCTGGCAGGGTATCGGTTTGCAGAAGCAACGCCTTGAACGTCGCAATCGCGCGGTAGATTTCCGGCAGATCACCCTGAACCGCAATGGCATTCAGGTTGTTCACAGCCTCTTCCACCGAACCGGCCTCGGATTGGGACGCAGACAACAGCATATCTACTACCGCATCGCCACCCGGTGAAGCCGCCGCGACGCTTTCCAGGCTACCGGCCCGTTCAGCCGAGTCATTCTGAGCCAGCGCCGAAAGAATCGCATCGCCCAGTTCTTCGGCCTGCGACGTCGCGCGTGCTTTGCGGATTTCATTGAATGCGGCGCCGCCAACAATCAAGACAACCGCCAGCACACCAACCCATCCCCACCGGCGAAGCAGCAGAAACAGACGGTCACGGCGCACCTCTTCGGTCACCTCATCAATAAAACTGTCGACGTCGCTCATCCCTGCGCTCCGGGCTAATTCAATTACGTATGGCGCAATGTCATACCCCGGCGACCTTGCCAAGCCAAGGGTGCGATTTTGGGCATTTTAGGTGGGTTGAACACCGCTTGCGGAAAAAAACAAACCGAACTATTCAGTTCAGTGTGGAAAAGATACATAATGCGCCCCACATTTAAGATTAGGCGCCGTAGAAATCCGGGCGAAGAATTTGGGGAGAAATTCTGAATGCGTTTGATTTCAATCGTAAATGCGTTGCTGGTGGTCGTTGCACTATTCCTGCTTGTGTTTGAACGCGATACCCTATTTGCGATTGCTGGCCGGGCCGAAGCCGAGGCAAGCCCTTCATCTGCGGATGAATCCGAAGGCTCCGCATCCGAGAATCGGAATGCTATCGGCGTGGTGGCCGTTCGCTCGGTAGCGCGCGAGATTGACAGCGCCGTGTTGCTGCGCGGTCAGACAAAAGCCAACCGACAGGTCGAAGTTCTGGCCGAAACGACCTCGACGGTCATTTCGGAACCAAAGCGCAAAGGAACGTTCGTAGAATCGGGCGACCTGCTGTGTGAACTGGATCCCGGCACCCGCCCCGCCAGCCTTGCTGAGGCGATGGCAGGCAAGCTTGAGGCCGAAAGCCGTATCCCCGAAGCCGAAGCACGACTTGAAGAAGCACATGCCCTGGTCGCAGAAGCTCAGATCAACCTGACGGCTGCGCAAAAACTTTCGGAAACCGGGTTCGGCTCGGAAACACGCAGGATATCCAGTCAGGCTGCAATGCGAAGCGCCGAAGCAGGCGTAAAGACGGCCGAAGCTGGGTTGGAAGCCACGCGCGCAGGGATTGAAGCGGCAACAGCCGAGGTCGCCGCCGCAGAACGGGAAATTGACCGCCAGACGATCGAGGCCCCCTTCAAGGGTCTGCTGGAAAGCGACACGGCCGAGTTAGGCAGCCTGATGCAGCCCGGATCGCTTTGCGCAACCGTCATTCAGCTTGATCCGATCAAACTGGTAGGCTTTGTCCCCGAGGCCGAAGTTAACCGTGTCATCGTAGGTTCCGAGGCCTCGGCGCAACTGGTCACGGGCCTACAGGTTGCGGGCCGCGTGACATTCCTGAGCCGGTCCGCCGACGAAACAACCCGGACTTTCGAGGTTGAGATCACTGTGCCGAACCCCGAACTTGCCATTCGAGACGGGCAAACCGCAGACATCCGTATTTCTGCCGAAGGGGCCAAGGCGCATCTGCTGCCGCAATCTGCCCTGACGCTCAATAAAGAAGGTCAGGTTGGAGTTCGAACCGTCGGGCAAGGCGACGTTGCCGATTTCTTCCCTGTCGAGCTATTGCGTGACACGTCGGAAGGCGTATGGGTCGGCGGCCTTCCTGAAACCGTGGATATAATCGTCATCGGGCAGGAATTCGTGACAAGTGGCGTAAGCGTTAAGCCCACCTATCGGGACGCTGCAAAATGACCGGAATCGTCAGTTGGGCTGCTGGCCGGGCGCGAATGGTTCTGGCCTTTATCGCAATCTCGCTTGTTGTGGGCGGGTTTGCCTATGTCAATTTGCCCAAAGAGGGCGAGCCCGACATTGAAATCCCTGCCCTGTTCGTCTCGGTTCAATTCCCCGGCATTTCGGCGGAAGATTCTGAGAACCTTCTGGTCAAGCCGATGGAGACCGAGCTGGCCGATCTGGACGGCCTAAAGGAAATGACGTCCACGGCCTCGGAAGGGTATGCAGGGGTCGCGCTGGAATTCGATTTTGGCTGGGACAAAACCGCGATCATGGCCGACGTGCGCGACGCGATGAACAGCGCACAGGCCGAATTCCCCGAGGGCGCTGAGCAGTATTCGCTGTTCGAGATCAACTTCTCGGAATTCCCGATCGTCATCGTCAACCTGACCGGGGCCGTGCCGGAACGCACAATGGCCCGCGTCGCCAAAGACTTGCAGGACGAGCTTGAATCGCTGGATTCGGTTCTTGAGGCAGGGATTGCGGGCAATCGTGATGAACTGCTTGAGGTTATCATCGACCCGCTTCGGCTCGAAGCGTACAACGTCACCGCAGCCGAGCTGATCAACGTCGTCCAAAACAACAACCAGCTTATCGCAGCGGGTGAAGTCGAGACCGAGCAAGGGACATTTTCGGTCAAGATCCCCTCGTCCTTCAAAACCGCGCAAGACGTCTATGACCTGCCGGTCAAGGTCAATGGAGACCGGGTCGTCACGATGGGCGAACTGGCGCAGATCAACTATACTTTCGAAGATCGCGAAGGCACGGCTCGCTTTAACGGTGAGCCCACCATCGCCCTGCAAGTGGTCAAGCGCAAAGGTTACAACCTGATCGACACGGTCGAGGCTGTCAAAACGACCATTGCCGCAGCGCAGGCCAAGTGGCCGCCCGAGATGCAGGCTGCGATCGAACTGGGCACGTCGAATGACCAAAGCCGCATCGTGGGTTCAATGGTCAGCCAACTTGAAGGTTCGGTCCTAACGGCCATTGCACTGGTGATGATCGTGGTTCTGGCGTCGCTGGGCACGCGCGCGGCGCTGCTGGTGGGCTTTGCTATCCCGACATCGTTCCTGCTGTGCTTTGCCTTCCTCGCCGTGATGGGCGTCAGTATTTCCAACATCGTGATGTTCGGCCTGATCCTGGCGGTGGGTATGCTAGTCGATGGGGCGATCGTTGTTGTGGAATACGCCGACAAGCGCATCAAGGAAGGTGTTGGCCCGATGCACGCCTATGTCGAGGCGGCGCAGCGGATGTTCTGGCCTATCGTGTCGTCCACGGCGACAACGCTCTGCGCCTTTCTTCCCATGCTGTTCTGGCCCGGTGTTCCGGGTGAGTTCATGGGAATGCTGCCCGTCACGCTGATCTTCGTTCTGTCTGCGTCGTTGATCGTGGCCCTGATCTATCTACCCGTTATGGGCGGTGTTTCCGGGCGGCTGAGCCGTTTCTTCGACCATTCTTCTGAATGGCTGAAAGCGCGCACCCCGTGGTGGCTGCGTGTCGTGATGGTGCCCCCGTCGCTTTATATGATCTTCCTGGGGGCAATGCAGGTTCTAAACCCGGCCTATCTGCTGCCTGCGGGAACGCCGGGTGGAATGCTCTTTGGTGCGCTGTTGTTTATCCTTGGCGCGTTTGCCGGGTCCGTGACCCTGAGCGCGGCCAAGATCGAGCGCACCCCGGATCAGCATGTACACACGGTCCGCGAACACACACCTTTTGGCCACGTCATCAAGTTCCTCGTTGGCAATCCGATCATGCCGATCGTGTCTATTGTCGCCGTCGGATTTGCGGTTGTCACGGTCATGTCCATCTATGGCAGCAACAACCGCGGCGTAGAGTTTTTCGTCGAGAATGAGCCTGAGCAAGCAACGGCATATGTCAGAGCGCGCGGCAACATCTCATTGGCGGAAAAAGACGAGATGGTGCTGGCCGCCGAAGAAATCATCAGCGCGCACCCTGCGGTTATCAATGTCTTTTCCTTCGCTGGCGAAGGTGGCCTAAGCCAGAATAATGGCGGTGCACAGGCACCCGCTGACACGGTTGGTCGCGTACAGTTTGAAATCATTCCATGGGAAGATCGGCCGAACGTGTCCGAACCCATCCTCGGTGGGCTTGTCGATCGGCAAACTGTTGCGCCAGACTATGACGGCGATTTCGTGCTGGATCAGCTAAACGCGGAACTAGCCGAGATTCCGGGCATAATTGTCGAGATTCTGCCCCTGTCCCAAGGTCCGGCTTCGGCCAAACCGGTCCATCTGCGCATCAAGGGCGATGGCTGGGAAGAGCTGACCGCGGCAACACTGGCCGCACGCGATGTGTTTGATAACACACCCGGCCTGATCAAGATCGAAGACACGCTTCCCCTGCCCGGCATTGATTGGCAGATTGACGTCGATGTGGCCAAGGCAGGTCGTTTTGGCGCCGATGTCGCCACGGTCGGCGCCATGGTTCAGTTGGTGACACGTGGGCTTTTGCTGGGTGAAATGCGCCCGGAAAACGTGGATGAAGAGATTGAAATCCGCGTCCGCCTGCCCGACGAAGACCGCGTTCTTTCGACCCTCGATACCCTCAAGGTCCGAACGCCGGATGGTCTTGTGCCCTTGTCGAACTTTGTCACCCGCAAGCCCGTGGCGAAACTGGCCCAGATCGACCGCGTGAATCAGCAGCGGTATTACGATGTCAAAGCCGACGTAGAGCCCGGCCTGAGCAAGGTGATCATAGAAGCTGCTGATGGATCGGAAGAGCGTGTGGCCGTCGTCAGAGAGTTGACCGACGACGCAACACCCGAAGGTGCGACCGTCACCGGACCGAACGGATCCGAATACGAGGTTGTAAAGACAACCGGAGTATTGGACGCCGAACAGGTTAGATCGCAGATCGCCTCGGGCGACGCGCGCATCGCGCCAATCAATCCCAATGAACGGATCGCAGTCCTGACGGAATGGCTTGAAACCGATCCGCTTGGCAGCGCGGTAAGCTGGGAATGGACCGGTGATCAGGAAGATCAGGAAGAATCCGGCGCGTTCCTCATGAACGCCTTTGCCGGGGCCTTGGGTCTGATGTTTGTCATCCTGTTGGCGCAGTTCAACTCGTTCTACAATTCCGTTCTTGTCCTTTTGGCGGTTGTTCTTTCGACCACCGGGGTCCTGATCGGGATGCTGGTCATGCAACAGCCGTTTTCGATCATCATGACCGGAACGGGGATTGTGGCCCTCGCGGGAATTGTGGTGAACAACAATATTGTCCTGATTGACACCTATCAGGAATACAGCCGCTATATGCCGCGGATTGAGGCCATTGTGCGCACCGCCGAAGCCCGCATTCGCCCGGTTCTGCTGACCACCCTGACCACGATGGCAGGCCTGACACCGATGATGTTCGGCCTTTCGCTCGACTTCATCAACGGAGGCTATTCCATCAACAGCCCCACCGCATTGTGGTGGAAACAGCTTGCAACGGCGGTGGTGTTCGGACTTGGCATTGCGACCGTTCTGACCCTGATCGTAACGCCTTCTTTCCTGGCGCTGCGCGTGTGGGTTTCGACCTATACGATCTGGTTGGGCAAACTTCTGGCACGCGCAACAGCGGGTCGATCCAGTCAGGTCGCGCAGGACATGGCCATCGGAAAAGCGGCGCGCCAGGCGCAAGCCACCGAGGTGATCTGGACCGAAGAACCATGGACGGTAGAGCCCGAAACGGATCGCACACCGGATGCACCGCCGGGCTCTCCTCTCAAAGCAGCCGAATGAATCAGAAGGGGCCGGTCAAGAACCGGCCCCCTTTTCTTTATGCCCCGCACAAGAATACTACGCGGCTTCCAAGTCGTTTTGCTGCCGGTTCCACAATTGGGCATAGCGCCCGTTTTGCTCTAGCAACTCATCATGTGTGCCTTGTTCGATGATCTCACCGCGCTCCAGAACGACGATACGATCCGCCTCGGCAATAGTGCTGAGCCGGTGAGCGATTGTAATGACGGTTCGCCCTTCACCCGCGCGCGCCAAGGCGTCCTTAATGTCCTTTTCGGTGTCAGTGTCCAGCGCCGATGTCGCCTCATCCAGCAACAGGATTGGCGGGTTCTTGAGCAACGTCCGCGCGATCCCGACGCGTTGCTTTTCACCGCCTGACAATTTCAGACCACGCTCACCAACCTTGGTGTCATAACCTTCGGGCAAAGTAATGATGAAGTCATGGATCTGCGCCGCCTTGGCCGCCGCTTCCACGTCGTCTTGCGTGGCATTGTCACGTCCATAAGCAATGTTATAGCCGATGGTGTCATTGAACAGAACGGTATCTTGCGGCACGACGCCTATGGCCGCGTGCAAACTGTCTTGGGACACATCGCGTACATCCTGCCCATCAATCCTTAGTGTTCCGCCGGTTACGTCGTAGAATCGGAACAGCAAGCGGCCAATCGTGGACTTGCCAGAACCCGTTGCCCCGACAATCGCCACCGTTTGACCGGCCGGAACGGTTAGCGAAACCCCCTTCAGGATTTCCCGATCCGCGTCATAGCCAAAGCGGACATCCTCTAACGTCACCTCGCCCCCTGAAACCACCACATCCGGCGCGTCAGGTTTGTCCGTGACTTCGGCGGGCTGCTCCAGCAAGTCGAACATTTGGCCCATATCAACAAGGGCCTGACGGATTTCCCGGTAGACCGTACCCAGAAAGTTCAAAGGTACGGTAATCTGGATCATATAGGCGTTCACCATCACGAAGTCACCAACGGTCAGGGTGCCATTTTGCACGCCGATGGCCGCCAGAACCATAACGCCGATCAGGCCACAGGTGATCAGGAAAGACTGTCCGAAATTCAGGAACGCCAGCGAATAGGCCGTCTTGAGCGCAGCGCCCGCATACGCCTTCATCGACACATCATAGCGTTCCGCTTCGCGCGTTTCCGCGTTGAAATACTTGACCGTTTCAAAGTTCAGAAGGCTGTCGATGGCGCGTTGATTGGCCTCGGTATCCTGATCGTTCATCTCGCGGCGCAGCTTCACGCGCCATTCGGTGACCGCGAAGGTAAACCAGATATACAGGGCGATCGTGACGGCCACGACCACAAGATACCAGACATCGAACAGCCACATCAGGATGATCGCGACCAACAACAGTTCAAGGATCAGGGGACCAATGGAAAACAGCAGAAACCGCAACAGGAACTCAACGCCCTTTACACCCCGTTCGATAATCCGGCTAAGGCCCCCGGTCCGGCGCGTGACGTGATAGCGCATCGAAAGCTGGTGAATATGCCTGAACGTCTCAAGCGCCAAGGCGCGCAGCGCGCGTTGACCGACAGGCGCAAAGGCCGCATCGCGTAGCTGTTGAAAGCCGACAGTCATCATCCGGGCCACGCCATAGGCAACGGTCAAACCAACAGCACCCAACGCCAGCGGTGGCACCCCCTCACCCGCCAGACCATCGACCGCGCCTTTATAGAGAATCGGCGTATAGACCGCGATGAGCTTTGCCAGCACCAGCATTCCCATTGCCAGTACAACACGTCGCTTTACCCAAGGTTCATCCTCGGGCCAAAGATAGGGCGCGACCTTGCGGATCGTGCGCAAACCGGATCGTTGCTCGTCGATCTCGGACATATCATCAGAATGCATAGGGGCTGCTCGTCTCATCACGTACCAATACTGCGGTCAGAGATGGACCCCCGACCCAAGAGGGCCAGAGGTACAGGTTTATTCCGGAATGGTGAAGACTTGCCCGGGATAGATCAGATCCGGATCGCGGATCGAGTCCCGGTTAGCGTCGAATAGGCGCACAAACAGTATGCCGTCACCGTACCGCTCGCGTGAAATGGCCCAAAGGGTGTCGCCTTCTTGAACGGTCACCGATCGGATGGTGGCCTGTGTCGATTGCTCTGCGGAACTGTCTGGCGCATCACTTGCGCGCAAAACTTCTAGCGGTTCGCGTTTGAACGGAGTCTCTAGGCGGCTGACGACGGTCCCGTCCGAGCCGACTTCATCCACCCGCAGGGTGTAGACACCGGGATCAACCCCCTCAAGCTCGCTGCGCCACTTGCCGTCATCCGCAGGCGGCAAATCCGCGACAAGGCGGTTGTTCAAATACAGTCGCACAACAGACCCGTCCGGTACGCGGCCTGTCAGCTCAACCTCACCTTCGTCTGAATACCCGATCGTATCCAGCGCGACCTGTTCAGCCTCTCCTGCCTGAGACGCAGGAGGCTGCACCAGCTCCACGCCATCTTCACCTGAACGTAAAACAGTAACCTGCTGGTTCTGAACAGCTTCAGGCGCAGCTTCAGCGGTTTGCGCGGTCTGCTCCGCCTGCGGCTCAGCGGTTTGTTCAGTTTGTGGCTCAGCGGTTTGCGCGGTCTGCTCTGTCTGCGGTTCGATGGAGGCTTCGGCTGTCTCGGTCGGCGCGGCTTCGTCGATCTCTGTGTTCGACTCCTGCGCAACGTCGGTCTGTGCCTCCCCGCTCTCAGAGTTTTCCAGCGCCGGTGTTTCGACTTGTGGTTCCGGCAATGCCGCGATGAGGTAGTCATCGGAGCGCAGCGGTTCTTCCCCCGCATCTGTTTCCAACGTCAGGCCACGCGCGGTGTTGGAAAACGGGATGCTGACAAATTCCGCGAACTGTCCGCTGCCGTCCACCGTGAAACTGTGCACAGCCTCACCATCCAGCAGAACGCGAACTACGGCACCCGGCTCGGCGTTTCCGGACAAGACCGCATTGCCGTCCGGCTCTACAAAAATCTGGTCCAGGGTCGGTGGCGTGGCTTCCGCAGCAACCTGAGGCGGCGCATCGCCATCCGTTGCTTCGGGTTCGGCTTGGTTCGCGGTCTGTTCAGTCGTTTGTGGCTGATCGGCAGTCGGTTCTGTCTGCTGCGGCTCGGTCGACGTTACCTCGGCTTCTGTCGGGGTTTCCTCTTCGACAGCTTCGTCCGGTGCTTGTGCCGCCACTTCAGTTTCTGTCGTGATTTCCTCTGGAGCAGCGTCAAAGACACCCGACCAATACGCACCACCTGCGCCGACAAGAACCAGAATACCGACAATCACAACCCAGGTGTTCGGGCCCGGGCTTTCGTTTTCCGACTTCGCGTCCATCATTTTCCTTTCAGTCCGCCGCGCAAATGGTTTCAGAGCAACGCATTCTGCCAGACGGTTGAGCCAATCTATCAATCTCGCTATCAGGGGTCAAAACCCCAGATACAACCCCGGAGAAGCCCTCTTATGTCCCAGAAATCCGTCTGTGTGTATTGCGGGTCACGCAATGGTGTGAACTCAGCCTATTCCGACGCCGCCCGCACATTCGGCCAGCTTCTTGCAACTGAAGGCTGGAGGCTGGTGTACGGTGCCGGGGATGTAGGGTTGATGGGCGAGGTCGCGCGTGCCGCACAAGCCGCCGGAGGGGATACGTTCGGCGTCATCCCCGTTCACCTGCTACAGCGCGAAGTTGGTAGAACCGACCTGACACGTTTCGTGGTCACCGAAACGATGCACGAACGCAAGAAAGTCATGATCATGAACGCGGACGCCGTCGTGGTTCTACCCGGTGGTCCGGGCTCGCTGGACGAACTGTTCGAGGCGCTGACATGGCGGCAATTGGGCCTGCATGACAAGCCCATTCTGGTCATGAACGTGGATGGATACTGGGACGCCTTGCACGACCTGGTACAGCAGGTCATCGGTCAGGGTTTCGCAGACAGCTCTCTGGCCGATTTCATCACATGGGTCGATAGCCCGCACGCGGCGATGTCTGCCTTGCGGCCACTCCTGTCCGAACCCGGTGCGTAAACGGGCGGCGTCACCGCCCGCTTTGGGATTGGGTCTTAAACCGCCGGTTTCAAACGGTTGGTCAAAACCTGTTCAACTTTGTGAAGTGGATGATTGGTAAGGGTCTTGTCGACTTCGGCGACGACCTTGCTCAGAACTTCGCTGTGAAGACGTCGGCGCAGCAAGCCCAGAACGTGAGGGCTCGCGACCAAAACCAAACGCTTATACGCGCCTGTCAGCCCTTTGCGATTCAGCAGGTTGGCCACATCCTGCACAAACAGGGATTTTGCATGGGTTTTCCACTTGGCCTCCTCGACTGCCGATTTTTGGTTCGGTCCGGTGTCGGGGCGGCGCCCTGCCCGATCCGTGGGACGGGTAGCAGGTGCATCGTTTTCCTCAACCGAAACAACGACCAGATTAGGATCGTCGGCGTCGGTGATATTCTCCATAAACAGCGCCTTTTCCCCATCGGCAATGACAACCCAAGTTCCCTGTGAAAGTGCGACCATCGTGATCTCCTGCTATGGTTTTATGTGACCATCCCTCATCCATCAGACACAGCTCTACAGTGACGCGCCCAAGGTTTTTTGCGCGTTTCCAGTCTATTATCCATTTGATTGGCGGCTCTCTCCCTCCGCTCACCTTACGTAAGCACTGTTGCTGTCCATACAATCCCATTCGCAATCAAAAGCGAACCGAGCGGCAGGATTCCACCCATCGGTCAGGCGGACAGGTCTACGACCGTGATTTCAGGGGTCACGCCAAAACGGACTGGCAGGATCGAGCATCCAATGCCTCCGGACACAACCAAATCGCGCTGACCTTCGCGAACATGACCATAGGCATAACGGTTGCCAAACCGCGACGGCACCATAGGCGACCAACCGAACAGGCGCACTTGCCCTCCATGTGTGTGGCCCGACAGTGTCAGCGCGACCCTGTCTGGCACATTCGGAAAAATGTCAGGCTCATGGGCCATCAATATGACCGGAACTTCATCGGTGACTTGGGACAGGGTCGCGGGTAGATCATCCAAACCCCGATATCGCCCCCGCCCCGTAACAATGGCGAGCTGATCCTCAACCCCGGCCAGCCAGCACCCTGCGCCCTCCAGCTTCACCGCATCATTCGACAGAACCCGGATGCCATTCTGGCGCAAGGCCTCAGCATAGATATTCGGCCCACCCCCACGCCGTTGCGCAGCCAGATCATCCCACCAATCGTGGTTGCCCAAAACGGCAAAGACGCCGTGTTTTGCCTCAAGCCCGGCCAGCACAGGCGCCAAATCGGCAATTGGAACCGGTTGGGACACCATCCTGTGACCGGCCGCATAATCGCCCAACAGCAGAATCAGATCCGGTGCCAGCGCATTCGTGCGTTTAACAACCTGCTCAATGCGCTTCAGTCCGACATGGGGTTCCCCGACGTGTAAATCCGACAAAACCGCAATCCGAAGCGGAGGCGCAGTCCAGTCATCACGCCGAACCCGCCAGCGCTTTACCCGCAACCGAAGCGCGGGTTCTATGAAAAACCCATAGGCCGCAACAAAAAGACCTGCCAGCGTCACCGCCAGCAGGCCCTTGATAAACCCTCGACGGGTCAAGGATCACATCCGCGAAGCGACGTTTTCCCAATTCACCAGATTGTCGAGGAAGTTCGACAGGTAAGCCGGACGCTTGTTACGGAAGTCGACGTAATAGCTGTGCTCCCAAACGTCACAGCCCAACAGCGCAGTCTGACCAAAGCACAGAGGGTTCACACCGTTCTCGGTCTTGGTCACGGCCAGCGAGCCATCTGTGTTCTTGACCAGCCATGCCCAGCCCGAGCCGAACTGACCGGCACCAGCGGCGCTGAATTGCGACTTGAATTCGTCAACCGAGCCGAAGCTTTCGGTCAGAGCCTTCTCCAGCTCACCGGGCATAGCGTTGCTGCCGGGGCCCATCATCTCCCAGAACTGGTTGTGGTTCCACAATTGGCTGATGTTGTTGAAGATGCCGTTCTGGGCGACAGCGTTCGCGTCATAGGTGCCAACGATGATCTCTTCCAGCGTCTTGCCGTCCCACTCGGTCCCTGCGATCAGCTTGTTGCCGTTGTCGACATAGGCCTTGTGGTGCAGGTCGTGGTGATATTCCAATGTTTCCGCGGACATACCCTTGGCTGCCAGCGCGTCATGTGCATAAGGAAGATCAGGAAGTTCAAAAGCCATGTCGGCCCCCTGTTAAATGTAAGTTGCGGTTCCCAAGGTTAAATGCTTTGGCTACGCCGATAGGTCAAGGGCAGAGACAAGAAAACCCGGAGGTCCGCGATGCTGACACAGGCGCGCAAGATGTTTTACCGCGCCCGCGGGTATTATGCAGGCAACCTGAACGGCGAGCATTTCCGTCTGGACCCCTACCATTCGAAATTCTGGCGCAAGGCGTCCCAAGGCAATTGGGAGCCCGAGACCTTTGCGGTACTGGACAAATACCTGTCGCCCGACCGCGACTATCTGGATATCGGCGCATGGATTGGTCCCACTGTCCTCTATGCCGCTCGCCGCGCTCGGCATGTCTGGTGTTTTGAACCCGACCCCGTCGCCTACCGTCATCTGGTCTGGAACCTGCATCTGAACGACATCCGAAACGTCTCGGCTTTCAGCATCGCCCTGTCGGATGGGTTCGGCGTGACGCGCATGGCGTCCGCCCATGGCGAGGCTGGCGATTCAACATCGTCCCTACTGCATGACGGCAGCCACGGAACAGATGCAATGACGATCGGCTGGGATCAATTCGCAACCGCCGTCGATCTGTCAGACGTTGCTTTGGTAAAAATGGATATCGAAGGGGCCGAGTACCCGGTCCTGTCCTCTTTAACCCCGTGGTTACAGGCCACGAACCCCGCCCTGCTGCTGTCGACCCACGCGCCCTATCTCGACGCGGAAAACCGCGCACCCGCGATGAAACAACTGGCCGACACACTGGCCTTCTATGACCAGTGTCAGGATCCGTTCACCGGCGAAGCCGGGGCGTCGATCCTCACCGGAAACCGCGCCCTGACCCAGTTCCCGACTTTCCTGTTCAGCACAAAACCCTGACCAGAAATCCGCTCTTCATCTGGCTAAAAATATCCTGGGGGTGAGGCCGCAAGGCCGAGGGGGCAAAGCCCCCTCACCCAGCTCTCAAGACTGAAACTAGGTTCAGTAAACGCCCACCTCACTGCCCGGTTGGGCGGCAACTTTCAGCAGTTTGAAAACGTAATCTGCGGCCGAGCGGAAACAGACCACGCGGAAGGTTTCCGCGTCGTCCATCCAGAACGCCCCGGCCACCTGCGCAAGACGTGAACGGCGGATTTGGCCGGGTTGGAAGGCCTCGGCTGACAACTCGACAGGGGCCAGTTTGCCCAGCACTTCGCGCGCATTTGCGCCCGATATGCTAAACACGGCCCGCGCGTCCGAGACATTCACCGCCAGCGAATGCGTGCTGCCCAATGCTTCGGTCATCGCAGCCAGTTTCGTGTTCACCTCGGCATAAGGCACCAGCACCAGCAACTCGTCCGGCGACATCCAGCAAACGCCAGTGTCCCCGTTGACAAACGCCTCACGCTGGCCGGGTATTTTCTGGCCAGTGGCAACCTTAACGGCCTTGGCCAGCACCTTGTCGGACAGATCGCCGCGCAGCGTGATCATCCCCTGCAGGCCGCATTCCGTAACCTTGGCAATGCCATCATAGCTGGCGTGGTTCAGTGCGCTGATGGGTTCAGACATTCTGCTTCTCCCCGTCTTTGTCGAAGAAGATCGGATCGACGATCTTGGCTTTATAGATTTTGCCGTCGGTTCCCGGAAACTCGACAATCTCGCCCATCCGGTCCGGGCCGAACTTGATCAGTCCCATCGCAATTCCTCGGTCCAGATTGGCCGAGTAATAGGTCGAGGTCACACGTCCGATCATGTTGCGTTGACCGTTGGCATTGACGCCTTCGCCCACTGCGTAAGCACCGTCGGGAATGACAGAACCATCCACAGTCTCAAGCCCCACCAATTTCCAACGCTCGGGATCGGCCATATGGGTCCGCGAATGGGCACGTTTTCCCAGATAGTCCTCTTTCTTTTTCGACAGCGCCCAATGCAGCCCCAAATCTTGTGGAATAACGGTGCCGTCGGTTTCGTCTCCGATCATGATAAAGCCTTTTTCGGCCCGCAAGATGTGCAGACATTCGGTGCCGTAGGGCATCACACCGAACTCTTTTCCAGCTTGCATCAAAGCATCCCAGAACGCCTGCCCTTGGCTTGCAGGAACCGCGATCTCATAGGACAGCTCGCCCGAGAACGAGATGCGATAGGCACGGCAATCGAATTCGCCGATCTTCCCGTCGCGCCACTCCATGAACGGCAGCGCCTCTTTGCTGAGGTCCATGCCGCCCAGCTTTTCCAACACCTTGCGGGCGTTGGGGCCGACCACGGCGATCTGAGCGTATTGCTCGGTCACGTTGGCGACATAGACTTTCCAGTCCCACCACTCGGTCTGCAGCCATTCTTCCATGTGACCATGGATACGCTCGGCCCCGCCGGTGGTGGTGTGGCACAGCCATGTGTCCTCGTCGATGCGGGCAACAACACCGTCGTCGATCAGGAAGCCGTTCTCGGAACACATCAGGCCATAGCGGCATTTGCCGACCTTCAGTGTAGACATCATGTTGGTATACATCATGTCCAGGAACTTGCCCGCATCGGGGCCTTTGACGATCAGTTTACCCAGGGTCGAGGCGTCCAGCAGGCCGAGGTTTTCGCGAGTGTTCTTCACCTCGCGGTTCACGGCTTCATGCACAGATTCACCGGGACGAACATAAGCATAGGTCCGGCGCCAATGGCCGACCGGCTCCCAGTCTGCACCGTTCTGGTCGTGCCAGTTGTGCATCGGGGTTTGACGGATCGGCTGGAACACCTCACCACGGGCTTCGCCACCAATCGACGCCAGCGAGATGGGCGTATAGGGCGGTCGGAACGTGGTGGTTCCGACCTTCGGAATTTCCGAATCCAGCGCATCAGCAAGGATCGCTAAGCCATTTATATTGCTCAACTTACCCTGATCGGTTGCCATACCCAGCGTAGTGTAACGCTTGGTGTGTTCGACACTTTCATAACCTTCGCGCGCAGCCAGTTGGACGTCGGATACTTTGACGTCGTTCTGGAAATCCAGCCACGATTTCATCCGCAGTCCGATCTCGGCATTGGCAGGCATCAGCCAGACGGCGGCCATCGGAGCTTCGGCCGTAGTCTCACCCACCGGTGCCTTTATGCGTTTCGCTGAGAAACCAGCCGCTTTGGCTGCCGCCTTGCCCGCCGCATCGGCGTCGGTCAGAACGTCGCCCAGCGCCAGCGGGCCGTTGGACGACCCCGCCGCCAGCACGAACCCTTCCCCATCGACCCCCAGCGGAGGCCGCGACGGATCGGGGCGGAAATGCGCGTTGGCATCATCCCAGATCAGCTTGCCGCCGCAATGCGACCACATGTGCACGACCGGCGACCAGCCGCCCGACATGGCGACCGCGTCGCATTCGACCTCTTCCCGCGCGCCGCCGATGCCTTCCTGATTGCAGATGGCAACCTTCTTGACGCGCTTGCCGCCTTTGACCTTGGCAATCGCCTTGCCGGGGTCGACACGGATACCCAGTTCGCGCGCCTCATCCGCTAGCGGACCAGCCGTGTCGCGCGCATCGACCACACGCAGCACGTCCACACCGGCTTTCTTCAGGGCGATGGCGGTGCGATAAGCGTCATCATTATTGGTGGCGACAATCACACGCTCACCCGGGGTCACGCCCCAGTTCACAACATAGTCGCGCATGGCCGAGGCCAACATGACACCCGGCACGTCGTTGCCCGCAAAGGACAGCGGGCGCTCAATCGCGCCGGTGGCGGTTACGATCTGTTTCGCGCGAATGCGCCACAGGCGGTGGCGCGGACCTTGGGTGCCCGGCTTGTGGTCAGTCAGACGCTCATAGCCCAGCGCATACCCATGGTCGTAGACACCCGCACCCATGCAGCGGTTGCGCAGGATGACGTTGTCCATTGTTTCTAGTTCGGAAACCAATTGTTCCACGAACTTATCCACAGGAGCGCCATCAATGGTGCCGCCATCAACCGGAGCGCGGCCACCCCAATGGGCGGTCTGTTCAAGCAGCATGACCTTGGCTCCGGATTGAGCCGCGGCTTTGGCCGCCTGCAGACCGGCCACACCACCGCCGATCACCAGAACATCGGTGAAGTGATAGAAATGCTCATAGGTGTCCGAATCGCGGCTGTCCTTGTCGGGCGCTTTGCCCAATCCGGCAGACTGGCGGATGAACGGCTCGTAGACGTGCTTCCAGAAGGGTTTGGGGTGGATGAACGTCTTGTAATAAAACCCGGCAGGCAAAAAGCGCGAAAGGTAGGTGTTCACCGCACCGATGTCGAATTCCAGATTCGGCCAATGGTTCTGCGAGATCGAGGTCAACCCATTGAACAACTCGGTCGTGGTGGCGCGCTGGTTCGGCTCGAACCGGTTGCCCTGCCCCAAACCGACCAGAGCGTTCGGTTCCTCGGCACCGCTGGCGACAACGCCGCGCGGACGGTGGTACTTGAACGACCGGCCCATCATCATCTGATCATTTGCCAGCAGGGCCGAGGCAAGCGTGTCGCCCTCGTACCCCTGCATCGAGGTGCCGTTGAAGGTGAAAGTTACCTGTTTCGACCGGTCGATCAACCGGCCTTGATTTGCGAGACGGGTGCTCATTTTGCGGACCTTTCGCAGGCGAAGTTATTATTGGCTGGGCGGATCATTCGAACTCTCTCCAGGTCCAGCCGGGACGCTTGGCGGTGATGGCGTCCTTGATCTCTTGCGGCGGTTCAGACACCTGCGCCGAATAGGTTCCGAACACCTCAAGAGTGTTTGTGCAGCGCGCCGCGTGGAACCATTTGCCACAGCCATTTGCATGGCGCCAGCGTTCCAAGTGAACGCCCTTGGGGTTTTCTCGCATGAACAGGTAGTCGTGGAAATCATCATCCGACGAGCCGGGACCAAAGCGCTTTAGGTGCGCTTCGCCGCCAGCGGCCAGTTCGGTTTCTTCGGCATCGACGCCGCAATAGGGGCAATTCAGGATCAGCATGTGTTCATCCTTTTGTCGGTCGGTCGGCAGATGGGCCGACCAGTATTCTGTGTTGTGGTCACCTCGGACAGTGCCCTTAGTGCGCCACCCCGGCGGCAACGCTTTCGTCGATAAAGCGGCCCTCTTTGAAACGATCCAGCGTGAAGGCTTCGGTCAGCGGTGAATGACCTGTGGCCATCAGTTGCGCCATGCCCCAACCCGATCCCGGAATGGCCTTGAAGCCGCCGGTGCCCCAGCCCGCATTGATGAAGCAGCCCTGCAGAGGCGTCTTGGACAGGATTGGCGAGCGGTCGCCGGTCATGTCCACGATCCCGCCCCATTGGCGCAGCATCTTAAGGCGCGAGATCATCGGGAAAGTTTCGACCAACGCCCGCACGGTTTCCTCGATATGGTGGAACGAACCGCGTTGGGTGAAGTTGTTATAGGCGTCGGTGCCGCCGCCGATCACCATCTCACCCTTGTCGGATTGCGACATATAGCCGTGAACGGTGTTGGCCATCACAACCACATCCATGCAGGGTTTGATCGGCTCAGACACCAGCGCTTGCAGCGCCACAGCCTCAAGCGGCAGACGGAAACCGGCCATCTCAGCTAGTTGACCGGAATGGCCCGCGACCACAATACCCAGTTTTTCACAGTCGATCGCACCTTTGGTGGTATCAACGCCAACCACGCGGCCATTGTCCGACCGCACCCCGGTAACTTCGCATTGCTGGATGATGTCCATGCCCATGGCCGAACACGCGCGGGCATAGCCCCAGGCCACCGCATCGTGGCGCGCGGTGCCACCGCGTTCCTGCCACAGACCGCCCAGAACCGGATAACGCGGACCATCCAGATTGATGATCGGGACCAACTGTTTAACGCGCTCAGGCCCAATCCACTCGGTTTTTACGCCTTGCAGAGCATTTGCGTGTGCCGTGCGCTGATAACCGCGAATTTCGTGCTGGGTCTGTGCCAGCATGATCACGCCGCGCGGGCTGAACATAACGTTATAGTTCAGGTCCTGACTCAGGTCCTCATACAAGCCGCGCGCTTTCTCATACAGCGCCGCCGAAGGATCTTGCAGATAGTTTGACCGGATAATGGTTGTGTTCCGGCCGGTATTGCCACCGCCTAGCCAGCCCTTTTCGATCACGGCTACATTCTGGATGCCGTAGTTCTTGCCCAGGTAATACGCGGTAGCCAGACCATGACCACCAGCGCCAACGATAATGACGTCGTATTTCTTCTTGGGCTCGGGCGAACGCCAGGCGCGCTCCCATCCGGTGTGATAGCGCAGCGCTTCGCGCGCCACAGCAAAGGCTGAATAGTGTTTCATAAGCGAATCCATCCGGTTCGGTGATTGGCCAAAGATATGCCGTGTAACGACAATAGTCCCCTGCCACGCAACGCCGTAATATCGCACTATTGCGACATAGCCCCAATTATTGCGACATGAAGTCTGTTCGCGGCCATTTGTCCCTTTTTTCTGGCCGTGCAGAGGTCTAAGTCAGAGCAGCCATCTTGGAGATACAATGACCTTCTGGGCCCTTATAATTCTGACAGCTTTGCTGATCACGTTGTTTCTTGGCTACTCGATGCTGCGCGGACAAAAAACGCGCGAGCCGGCCGCGGCATACGACCTGCGCGTTTATCGCGAACAGCTTGCCAGCGTTGATCGCGATTTGGCCAGAGGAGTAATCGCTCAGGCCGACGCGGAACGCGTCCGCACGGAAATTTCGCGACGCATTTTGGCAGCCGACGCACAGATGCAGAAACAAACGACGCAAAGCGGCGCACCCCGCTGGGCCACGGGTGTTGCGATTGTCGTGGTGGCAGCCGTGCTGGTTGGCGGCGGCGCGTGGATGTATCGACAGACAGGGGCCGCCGGGCTGCCCGACCAGCCCTTGGCGCAACGCATAGAAAGAGCCGAGGTTTTGCGCGCAGAACGTCCCAGCCAATCTGAGTTCGAAGCGGATTTGCCATCTGCACCCCGGCCACAGTTGGACGAAAGCTATGCCACCTTGTTGCAACAATTGCGCGACACCGTGGCGGAACGGCCCGATGACCTGCAGGGTCATGTTCTTTTGGCGCAGCACGAGTCGAATGCAGGAAACTTTTCTGCGGCCTACAAGGCGCAGGAGCGCGTCATTGAGCTGTCTGGTTCGACGGCGTCGGCAGACGCCTATTCACACTTGGCCGAAATGATGATTCTGGCCGCAAATGGATATGTCTCGCCCGAGGCGGAAGAGGCGCTGAGACAAGCCCTGTCCCGCGATCCCCGGCACGGCCCGGCGCAGTATTACTTGGGGCAAATGATGGCACAGCTAGGGCGCCCGGATATCGCTTACCGCATATGGGTGGACACCCTGAGGGATTCCCCAGCAGGGGCACCTTGGGCCGATGCCATTCGCGCGCAACTGGATGATCTGGCGTTTCGGGCAGGCGTCTTCAATCCTCCGGACATCCCTTCTGCTTCAACGCCTTCAGGCCCCAGTCAGGATGATATCGACGCAGCCGCGGAACTGTCCGTCGAAGAGCGTCAGGAGATGATCCGCGGGATGATCGACCAGCTGTCGGATCGATTGGCAACCGAGGGCGGCGCGCCCGAAGAATGGGCGCGATTGATCAATGCCCTCGGCGTAGTCGGAGATCGGGACCGCGCGGTGGCCATCTATGAAGAATCTCTGTCCGTTTTCGCGGATAACGAAGGCGCGCTACAAGCACTTTCCGCCGCTGCTCAACGAGCCGGAATTTTGCAATGATCCACGACGTATTCGAAGACTTTGCCGCGTCACTGCCCCCCATGACCGCCCTGATGGGGCTTGATCTGGGGGAAAAGACCATCGGTGTCGCGGTGTCCGACCGAATGCGCGGTGTTGCCAGCCCGCTGGAAACCGTGCGGCGAAAGAAATTCACGCTGGATTCTGCCCGGCTGCTGGAACTTATCGCAGACCGCGAAATTGGCGGGCTTTTGCTGGGGCTGCCCAAGAACATGGACGGTTCGGAAGGTCCGCGTTGCCAATCCACACGTGCATTTGCGCGAAACATGGCGCGTTTGACGGATATCCCCATCGGGTTTTGGGATGAACGCCTCAGCACAGTTGCGGCAGAAAAAGCACTGTTAGAGGCGGATACGACACGAAAACGTCGCGGACAGGTTATTGATCACGTCGCTGCTGGTTATATCTTGCAAGGAGCGCTGGATAGGCTGCGCTTTCTTTAGGATCGGAATACGCCAATGACGAACATGGTTTGGAAAAGGAATGAGGTCGAAAGCCCTTGTATCCAGATCTGCGTCGTGCACCCGACCGAGCGTATCTGTACCGGATGCTACCGCACCATCGACGAAATCTCGCGCTGGTCCAAGATGGACAGCTCGGAACGCGCCGAGATCATGGAGGCCCTGCCCGCACGCAAGCCTCAACTTGCCAAACGCCGCGGCGGTCGCTCGGCCCGATTGAACAAATCCTGAAACTGCCCGCTTGGTCTAGCTGAGCCTGCGCTGCCGCGGGTCGGTCTGAACTTCGAGGGGGTAAAGTCCAGCGACGTGTGTCGGGTGTGTGGCAACCCGCAGCAGCGCTCTTCAGCTTTGTTGTTTTCCCGCAGTGGTATCACGGCAAAACACCAGCAACATAGGCCGTTGTTGACTCATCAATCAACAAAAATAAGAACACAATACGTCTTACTGAACGTCAAAAGACATAGCGGTTCGAACTGGTTGAATTCTGCTACCCAGCCGACAGCCAGGACTTGGCGTTTTGATACTCTTCCGACGGGAAAAACTGCGTCCTCGCCCCCAGAATATGACTGGCGACCCTTTGCGCCAGATGCTGCCAGGCCTTGTCGCCAACAATGGCGGCCCGGTCGAGCATACCAACATGCCCGCGCGCAAGACGGAAATGTGCCGCTAATGCGGTTAATCCCTGCCACCCGTCAAATTCCCGCAGGTCGATCAGCAAACGAAAACCGTCCTTGGCGCTGAGTAAAGCGTCCAGGTTCGCCTCGGCCTTCTGATATTCCTCTGGATCCAGCTTGCCCAACAGACTGATCTGCACGCAGGGACCGCCCAAATCGGTCACATGGATCGAGCCAAGCGACTCGCGCATCCAACGTCGGGCAGATTCGATCTCGGAAAGCTCAAACACCTGCATCGGGCATGGCATGATCGGGGCGGCAAACCGAACGCTCGTCTGCACCCACCCCTGATCGGCCACCACCGCAATACGGTCAAACCCGCGCCAATGGCTTAGTCCCAGTTTGGTGTCCGACCAGGCGGCTCCGATGTCGTATCCCTTGAATTCCGGCTGAACTACGGCCATCAGACGGACCGTGTCATGCTCGGCCAACGCTGCTTCGATAGCTGGAATAAGCGTGTCATTGTAATCGCTGCTGGTGATTTCGCCCGACAATTCAACTTCGATCAAGGCACCATCTGAATTCGTATGGATCGTCATCATCGAAAAACCTCCTAACCTGAACAATGACCGGAGGTTACGGGGATTCTATCCAAGCGGCTACACCATCAGTGAATTCGGGGCGAAAATAGGCGATCATCCGTCCATCCGGGCCTGCCGATGCGCTGTCAGGCCATGGCGCTACGCCGTGCAGACAGTGACGATGCAGCAGATAAGCCTCGCCCGGCTTGGCAGGCAGTTCGATACGGGGGCACATCTCGAACACCTCGCGGCGGGCGGCCTGGTAGATGTCAGTGATATCGACTTCGTGCATTGTTTCTTTCGGCGCTTCTTGCAACGCCTTGGCAAACGCGGGCCCCAGAATTCTATGGCTGCCCTCCCACAGGACCATGGGCGACGCGTTATCACTGACCTCGGTCAGGGGAATACCAAGAATCCAGGCATGTGGCTCATCCACACGCCGCCGACGATCGGGGCCCGTTGGACGCAGCCCATCCACATGGGCGGCATCCCGGTTCAACCTGTACCGACCAGCCGCCTCACTTTCACCGCGCCGTGGACGGGGGTAGCCGGGATAGATGACCGAAACCTGTCCCTTGTGCAGTGGCAAGTCGCCGTAATGTTGACGGATGAAATCCATGGCAGCCCCGGACAGATCCCCGGACTGACCGACCCTGCCCTGTTCGTCATTATCCAGCGCATCCACACCGATGAACCACGTGCCTTCACAATCCAGCCACTCGGCATGGGCAGGGTCCGAAGTCGTGGCTCGGGCGGCGGGAAGGGCATGCTTCACCCAATCCGCAAGGGTCGAATCAAAAGGGAATTTCACCCAACCCGATTGCCAAAAATCACTCATAGTCCCAGTGCTTTACGCAGCATATTCAGGGCGACAAGTGTCAGAAACACGGCGAATACTCGTTTCAGAGGTTTCGGGTCCATCGCGTGCGCCAGTTTCACCCCCCAGGGGGCCGTGATCATTGTCATGGCAACAACGATCGCAAAGGCCACAAGATTGACCGCACCGATCGTCAGCGGGGGCCGATGCTCGGGCGCGATATCAAGAAACAGGAACCCAAGAACAGACGGAACTGCGATGATGACACCAAACCCGGCTGCCGTTGCCACGGCACGGTGAATGGGCGTGTTGAACAGGCTCATCAGCGGAACGCCGAAACTGCCCCCGCCGATCCCCATCAACACGGACAGAAACCCGACGCTGGGCGACAGAACGGCCCGGCGGACACCTTTGGGCATGGCATCACCCAGCCGCCATTCAGACTTGCCAAGTCCCAGATAGGCGCCAATGACCATCCCAAGAACACCAAACAAAGCCTGAAGCGCTTCGGTCCGCAGCGCCGACGCCACCATCACGCCAATGACGGCACCCATGGCGATCCCCGGCCCCCAGCCACGCAGGATATCCCAGTCCACGGCACCTTTCTTGTTATGCGCCAGAACCGAGCGGATCGACGTCACGATGATCGTCGCCAATGAGGTCGCCAGACACAATTGCATCAACTGCGGCCCACCATACCCGAGCGTTTGAAAAGCATAGAAAAAGGCGGGGACCAGAACGATGCCGCCCCCCACGCCAAGCAATCCGGCCAGCACACCGGCCAGCGCCCCGATCACAAGCAAAAGGCCCAACATCTGGGCCAGCAACATCGTCTCGGGCATTCTTCCCCCATACCGGCTTAATCGCCGTATCCTAGTTCACCACCGCCTCGGCCAAAGGCGCAACGCGCTCGAGCGCCTGCAACATAACCTCGGGCCCAGCCCCCTCATGCACCGCGCCTTCGGACAAAGCTCGCCGCCAAGCCCGTGCACCGGGACGCCCGGCAAAGAGGCCCAACATATGACGCGTGATTTGGTGCAAACGGCCACCTTCGGCAAGGTGCCGCTCGACATAGGGCACCATTTTTTGAACGACATCAACCGGATCAGCCACTTGGCCCGACCCAAAGATTAGATGATCTGCCCCGGCCAGAATCTCGGTAGGCTGGTGATACGCCGCCCGCCCGATCATGACCCCATCCAGCCCAGCATCCAGATGGGCCTGCGCTTGCTCCAGCGTGGCAATCCCACCGTTGATCGAGATGTGAAGCGCGTTGAATTCCGCCTTCATGCGGTGGACGAGATCATAGTCCAGCGGTGGAATATCCCTATTTTCCTTAGGGCTAAGCCCCTGCAACCACGCCTTGCGCGCGTGGATCGTCACGCGTTTGCAGCCTGCATCATGGATGGCGGTCAAAAATTCGGGCAGGACCTCTTCCGGGTTTTGTTCATCGACCCCGATCCGACACTTGACCGTGACTTCGACATCGACCGCTTCTTGCATCGCGGCCACGCACTCCGCGACGCGATCTGGGTCTTTCATCAGCACGGCACCGAACGTGCCGGACTGCACCCGATCCGAGGGGCAGCCGCAATTCAGGTTGATTTCATCATACCCTACCTCAGCGCCCAAACGCGCGGCCATTGCCAGTTCCTGCGGGTCAGACCCACCAAGTTGAAGCGCAACGGGATGCTCTTGCGGGTTGTAGTCCAGCAAATGCAACGCCCCACCACGCACCAACGCCGGGGCGGTGACCATCTCTGTGTACAACAAGGTCTGAGAACTAAGCATCCGATGCAGGTAACGGCAATGCCGATCGGTCCAGTCCATCATGGGTGCAACCGATAATTTTGCACGATACTTTAAAGGTTTAGTCATGCTTTGACAGTCCGTTTTGACCCAAAATTGCACACATATTGCACACGGCTTGTAAATTCCTTGCATGTGGTTTGATTTCAACTGCACAGGAATTGCACACCGTGGCCACTATCACACGTTTGCCCTCTGGGAAATACCGCGCCCAAGTGCGCAAGAAAGGCGTATACAAGGCGCGGACCTTTGACCGCAAGACCGATGCTAACGCTTGGTCTGTTGACGTAGAGCGGGCGATCCTCCCCCATCAGCAGGTAGTGACGGCTCCGCCTCCGCTGCAAACGCGCTACTGCCCTTTCTGAACTAAGAGGTTGAGTATGAGACAAGACACACTTGCAGTGTTGCAGGAATTTATCGACTGTGAGAGTGCCAAGCTATTGGCAACGCATGACATCTTTCAAAAGGGTGTTGGCGGCGGCAGTGGAAAACAACACTTTGATGTACGAGCGGATCGGGATAGATCGCTTCGTTTACACCGAAGATGTCGGGAGTTCGAGTCTCTCATCACCCACCAGTCTCCCAATGAACAGCGGTACCCAGCGTCTTTGCGCCAGCGCATTGCAACCGATTGCAAGTCCGATGCAATAGTGCATAGTGCTTTCACCATGAATTCACGAGTTAGCCTTACCCCGAACCGAGGGTGCCAATCATGGCTGTGACCCTAAAGGACGTGGCCGCATTGGCCGGTGTTTCGCGGTCCGCCGTTTCCAGAACATTCACCGAAGGTGCGTCCGTTTCCGCCAAGACACGCAGCAAGGTTGAAAAGGCCGCGAAAGAGCTGGGGTACAGCCCAAATGCGCTAGCCTCCTCGCTCACGACTGGGCGCACCAAACTGATCGGCTTGATTTCCAATAACTTTCACAACCCTATCTTCCTTGAGGTGTTCGACCAGTTCACGCGAGCATTGCAGGAACGAGGTCTGCGCCCCCTCATCGTAAATTTGACCGATGAAAGGGAACCGGCCAATTCGGTCCGGATGCTGCGGCAATATTCGGTCGATGCCGCGATCGTTGCTTCCTCCACTTTGCCTCCCAGTTTTGCCAAGGCCTTTCACGACGCCGGAGTTCCCGTCGTGCACACTTTTGGGCGCTCGGCGACCTCACCCGAGGTGCATGTGGTTGGGATCGATAACGTCGAATGCGGTCGTATGGCTGCCCGCGAACTGCGCGCGCGCGGCTACAAGCGGATCGGATATCTGGGCGGGCCCAAAGATGCGACCTCTGCGATGGACCGATTTCGCGGCTTCATGGAAGAGGTCGAGAGACACCCCGTTCTTGAAGTATCTCACTCGTTCGCAGGCGCATATTCATTTGAGGCCGGACGTGAGGAGATGCTGAGGCTGTTGAAGGATAATCCGGCAGAAGGGTACTTCTGCGGTGATGACATTCTGTCCATCGGCGCCTTGTCCGCCCTTTCGGATCATGGCCTGAAGCCTGGCAAGGACGTCGGAGTAATCGGCTTGAACGACATGGAGATGTCGCGATGGGAGAGCGTAAACCTGACGACGATTCACCAGCCGATCAAACAAATCATCACATCGTCGGTCGATCTGGTCGAAGAGATGCTGAAAGACCCGGACCGCTATCCCGAGGCGCGGATCTTTCCCTGTCGTGTGATCGAGCGGGGCACTCTGCGACCCCGCCTCTGATCAACGGAACATCGGCGGGCGGGCGTCCGTCCAGGCTCCGTCTGCCTTGGACGAGGCGACCGCGGCATGGACCGCCGCAATGGAACGAACCCCATCGGACGGCGTGGGCAGACCGTCCCGGACCTTTCCCAAAATCGCGTCGGCCAGATCGCAATAGATATTTGCAACCGCCAGAGGGAACCCTTCCGGATGCGCGATAGCGACCCGGGATAGGCGCTGCGCTTCGTCATGCAACCCGCCTTCGCCTTTTTCGATGATCTGCGTACGGCCACCCACCGGGGTATAGATCAACTGATTGGGCTGCTCGGACGCCCAGCGAAGGCCGCCGGTTTCACCAAACACCTGAATGTCAAAGCCGTGCTGGCGACCGATAGCCACTGACGAAGTCCACAACCGTCCAACCGCGCCGCCTTCGGTGCGGAAGTTTACCATCGCGTCATCTTCCAGTTCGCGGCTTGAGATTGTCGATGCCATGTCGGCGGACAGGCTTTTGACTTCGTCATCACTGATAAAGCAGGCCATGTGCAGCGCGTGAATGCCGCAATCGGCGAACTGCCCCGACACGCCTGCCATGGCGGGATCGTAACGCCAACGGACACGAGGATTATCCGCGTCGGTGGCATCGCCGTGGTGGCCGTGGCTGAAATTGGTCACAACCAGTCGGACTTTACCGATATCCCCTGCTCGCACCATTGCTCGGGCCTGTCGGACCATCGGATAAGCGGAGTAACAGTAATTCACCGCGCAAATCGTGCCCGAGGCTTCGGCCACGCGCACGATCTCTTCCCCCTCTTCCACCGTCATGGTCATAGGTTTTTCACACAGGACATTGAACCCGGCTTCAAGAAACGCCTTTGTGATTTCGAAATGGGTCGAATTCGGCGTGGCGATCGTCACCAGATCAATTCGGTCCTCCCGGTCCTTTTCACCCGCCAGCATCTCTTGCCAGTCGCCATAAGCACGATCCGCAGCGATGCCCAGCCTTTGGGCGTATTTACGACCGGCATCGGGCCGATGATCCAGCGCGCCAGCGGCGAATTCGAACATCCCGTCGGCCAGTGCGCCCAAACGGTGCGCAGGGCCGATCTGGCTGCCTTCGCCACCACCAATCATTCCCCATTTCAGCTTTGCCATGGTTCTTGTCTCTCTTTGGTGTTTTCGTTGTGTTCAGCGCTCAGAAGTCGCCAATTTGTCGCCACTGCCGCTGCTCGGATGATGCCAAAGCCGCAGCCAGAACACGGTTAACCTCGTGCCCGTCACGGAACGTTGGCCAGATCGCTTTTCCGGTATGAATTGCCTCAAGGAAATCCTTGGCTTCGATGATGATCTGGTCCTGATACCCGGTTCCATGTCCAGGTCCTTGACAGAACGGCTCATAGTCCGGGTGGGCGGGGCCTGTTAGGATTTTGGTAAAACCTCTTTCCGCCTCAGGCCCTTCTCGACGATAGAGCCACAGGGCATTCTGATCCTCCTGATCGAACCGGATAGCACCATTTGTGCCTGATATTTCATAGGCATAACCCATCTTTCGGCCCGTAGAAATCCGACTGACGTAAATATTCCCCATCGCGCCATTTGCGAAACGGCACATGATCTGAGCGTGGTCATCATTTGTCACAGGACCGCCAGGACGCTCGTGGTGAACGGTTTCGACCTCGGCCATAACCTCGACAATCGGCCCGATCAGGGCCGTGGCGCCATTGACCATGTGGGGGGCCAAATCGCCGATTGTTCCGTTGGCCATTCCAGTCGTGCGCCAAGTCGCCGGAGCTTCGGGATCGGCATAAAAATCCTCGGTATGCTCGCCGCGGAACCAGGTGATGTCCCCCAGCTCTCCCTGCGCAATCAACTGGCGCGCAAACTGGGTTGCCGGGGTCCGGACATAGTTGAACCCGACCATGTTGGTGACACCTGCTGCCTCAGCCGCTGCGACCATGGCTTGACCATCCTCCAGCGATGAACCGAGTGGCTTTTCACACAAAACCGGCTTGCCCAGGGCGAACGCCGCGTCAGCAATCTGACGATGCGTTGTTTGCGGCGAGGCAATCACGACGGCCTCGACCGCCGGGTCATTGACCAGCGCGCGCCAATCCTCGGTCGACCGTCGGAAGCCATAGGCTGCACGATACCGCTCGGCGCTTTCCGGGCTGGACGCGCAAATCACCTCAAGACGCGGTCGAAGCACAGTGTTGAATACCGCGCCGACGGCAGACATCGCGACCGAATGAGCCTTGCCCATATAGCCGCCACCAACGATTCCAATTCCGATTTCAGGCATCTGTCTCGGCTCCGAACAATGTATTTGCAACCGGTTGCAAAATCAGTATCGTGTGAATCGATTCAACGCAAGGACCAACGATCCTCGCCAGCCCCTTTTTGCCGGAGGTAACGACGTGAACGCTTTGATAGACGGTATCAAAGGAAACCGGTTTGCGGTCTTTGGCCGTGCTGGCATGGACCTTTATGCCGATCCTGTTGGCGTCAAAAGCGAAGACGCCGACACGTTCCACGCGGATCTGGGCGGGTCATCGGCGAACATCTGCGCCGGGCTTGTCAAACTGGGCAGTCAGGCGTCGCTGATCACTTCGGTCTCGGATGATGCTGTGGGCCGGTTCTGTTTGAACAAGCTGGCGCAATACGGCGTTGATACGTCGTACATCCGGGTCGTCGGTGGCGAATACCGCATGTCGCTAGCCGTCTACGAAAGCCGGATCGAGAATTTTCAGAATGTCATCTACCGCAACGGTGCCGTCGACTTCCAGGTGACCGAAGATGATATGGACAAGGTCGACTACGACAAGTTCTCAGCGGTGATCTCTGCTGGAACGGTGTTCGCCTCGGAACCTTCGCGCAGCGCCACGTTTCGCGCTTTCGACAACGCCCGCAAGGCGGGATTGCCGGTCATATTCGACATTGACTACCGCCCGTACAGCTGGCCATCCCCCGAAGTCGCAGCTGAGGTCCTGTCGCGTGCAGGCGAGGCCAGCGATTTGATCGTCGGCAATGACGAAGAGTTCGGATTCATGGCCGGAGGCATCGACAAGGGCTTGAACAAGGCAAAGGAACTGGCCGCAAAACCGGGCCGGATCGTTATTTACAAGATGGGCGAAAAAGGCGCAGTCACGTTTGCCGACGGGCAAGAAATCGAAACCGGCATCTATCCGGTTACAGCCGTGAAACCCAACGGCGCAGGTGACAGCTTTATGGCTGGCTTGTTGGCCTCAATTGCAGCGGGCAGCGAGCTGGAAGAAGCCGTTATGCGCGGCTCGGCCTGCGCATCAATCGTCGTATCAAAACCCGGGTGCGCCCCGGCCATGCCAACATCGCCGGAACTGGACGCGTTTCTCGCCTCTCACCCCGGCCCTACGACATAGGAGACTTCCATGCATATCGCGCCCTATGACAATCAGAATAACCCCATCGTCGATGCCGATGACCCTACTGTACCGCTGAATTACTTCAACATCGTCAAACTGAAAAACGGCGAGGCGTTCGAGTATCAGGTGCCGGGCTATGAGACCTGCATCGTTCCCGCCACCGGCTGTGTAGACGTTGACGTCGAAGGCGTACACTTCGCCAAGCTTGGCAACCGCGGCGAAGACGTTTGGGACGGTGAGCCGGAAGGCGTTTACGTTCCTGTCGGCGCCAAGGTCCAATTGGTCTGCGTGTCGGACGAGACGGAAGTGTTTATTGCAGGTGCCAAATACGACAAGTTGCTGGATCCCTTCGATGTGCGCGAACATGACTTGGTTCAATACGGCAGCGACGACACTAAAACTCATCGCAAGATCAAGCACATCCTCGGCCAGAAACAGCACGACAAGGTTGGCCGTCTACTGGTCAGTGAACTCTTCACCGTTGGCCAAGGCGGTTGGTCCGGCTTCCCCAGCCATAAGCACGACACAAACCGTCTGCCGGACGAAACCCGTCACGACGAGACCTACAACTTCCGCTTCAAACCCAATTGGGGCTCGGGCCTGCAAATGTTGCAGCGCGAGGACAACGAGCCGGGCGACGCCTATCACATCGTCGACGGCTCAACGATCTGCATCGACAAGGGCTACCACCCCTGTTGCGTGCTGCCCGGGTACGAGATGTATTACTTCACCATCCTCGGCGGCCTGACACAGCGCTCTCTGGTCCAGTTTTTCCAGCCCACCCATGCCTATCAGGTCGAAACGATCCCGGGCATCAAAGACATGATTGCCAAGTTCAAATGACACTGGTCACCCTGAAAGACGTCCTGACCCCGGCGTATGAACAAGGTTATGCCGTGGGTGGCCTTGTCACCCTTGGGTGGGAAGATATGCGCGCCTATGTGGCCGCAGCTGAAGCCGAAAACGCACCGGTGATCCTGCAAGCGGGCCCAAGCTGCCGCGAGCATACTCCGCTGCCCATTCTGGGTAAGATGTTCCGCCTCCTGGCCGAGAACGCCTCGGTCCCGGTCGTGGCGCATCTGGATCATGGTTACACGTTTGAGGAGTGCAAGATCGCGTTGGACAGCGGGTTCACCTCGCTGATGTACGACGGCTCACGCAAGCCGCTGCAGCAGAACATCGACGAAACCGCCGCAATAGCCGAGATGGCGCATGCGGCCGGTATATCTTGCGAAGGCGAAATCGGGTTCGTGGGCTATTCCGGTGGCGAAGGGTCGAACGGCACAGACCCGGCCGAGGCCGCAAAGTTCGCCCGCGAAAGTGGTGTGGACGCGATGGCAATCTCGGTCGGCAACGTCCACCTGCAGCAAAACAAAGAGGGCGGGCTGGACGAGGCTCGCATTGCGGAAATCGACGCCGCGACCAATGTGCCGTTGGTCATTCACGGCGGTTCTGGCGTTCCGGTCGAACAACGCAGCCGGTTGGCGCGTGAGACATCGATCTGCAAGTTTAACATCGGAACGGAGCTGCGCATGGCATTCGGCCACGCCATGCGCGAGGCGGTTAATCGCGACCCAGAACGGTTCGATCGCGTGACGATCCTGAAAGAAACCCATGACCCGGTCGAGGCCGCAGCGAGAATGGTGATCCGCGCCTTAGGAGCCCCGCCGCAAGGGTAAAGCCCGAGGGCGGGGTCGGTTCAGGTTATCCGTCCCGCTCCATGATCCATTCGACCTCGGGGGCTGGGACGAACCGCCATTTCCGCAGCGGCCCCGCCATGACGTTCAGATAGTACATCTCGAACCCATAAGGCGCGCCGCAGGGATGATGGCCGCGCGGGACGGTCACAACATCTCCGTCCGAAACGGCCATGGTCTCATCCAACTGACCGTCATCGGTATAGACCCGCTGAATGCCAAAACCGTTGGCCGGATTCAGTCGGTGGTAATAGGTCTCTTCCAAATAGGTGATACGTGGATAGTCATCCTCGTCATGGCGGTGGCTGGGGTAGGATGACCAGTGGCCGTTGGGTGTGAAAACTTCGGTCACCAACAGACTGTCGGCGTAATCCTCGGTCTCCATCGCGATGTTGTTGATATAGCGCGTGTTCACGCCCTTTCCCCGTTCCGTCAGGGTGATACCGTCCGGCCCAATCCAGCGTGCTTCGTGGCCGCCTTTGCCCGGCGCAGAACACACGGCTATCACACAATCGGTTTCGGCCACGGCTGTCCAGTCGGTGCCATTCGGAAGGTACAGGCAATGCGGCGGCGTCTTCTCGAACACGTTCATCCGGTCTCCCAGAACACCCCAGTCCTGCCTTGCCCCGGTAATGCTGGCCTTGCCCTCGACCATGACCAGAATGACCTCACGATCGCCAGTTGCCTCGCTGACACTATCCCCTGCCCGCAAATGGTAAAGACCAAACCCGACATAGCGCCACCCGGCACTGGCCGGAGTTATGTCATGCACTTTTCCCCTGCGCCCAAAGGGCTTTTTGAGCAGATCCGACATGTGTTCTCTCCGTATTCGGCGGGCTTGATGGGCCCGCCTGTAGTTCCTCAGGCAGCTTGCCTTGTTTGTAGGGCCGAGAACGCCTCGGCCAGTTGTCCTTCGCTCCATCCTTCGGCCACCGCTCGACGTAGAATATCGGCCTGACTTTCCGGAGCGTTGCCATTGATTGGTGGATCTGTGTCCAGATTGGTCGGGAATGGATAGCCCTCTGCCGTGGCTGCAATAGCAGCTTCCAGCGCGCGACCACTCAGTTCACCACGTTGTTTCAAGGCGACAAGCGAGGGGAACACCGCCTCGGACATGGATCGCCGATCGATGGCTTCCATCGCGCGTCCAAAAGCGGATGAGATTTGCAACAGGTTGGCCATCCGGTCGATATCCATGCTGCGGTTTTCGCCCGCCGCGTGAAACAGCGCGGGGTTGAAGAAAACGGCATCTCCCTTGTCCAGCGGCAACTGAATGCAGGTTTCCTCAAAATGGGCCCGGTGGCTCTCGTCGTGGAACGCAAGGTAGCCCGGCGGGTACAACTGGGAAAAGGGCAACAACTTGGTTGGTCCGCTTTCCACCGGCATATCGCAATGGGCGACCGCGCCCTGCAATGTCAGCGATGCCGTGACCAGATGAGCATGCGCGGGATAATTCGCTGCTCTTTCCGCGCTCTGAAAACCCAGGTGGTAGTCCCTATGCGCCTGTTGTGCCTTGCCGCCCGGACGCACCTGATTGATCTGAGCGGTAACCTGAAAATTTGGCCCCAACCACGCCTCGCACGCCGCCGCAGTCGCCGTGTTCCCGAAATAGAGCGCAAAACCTTCAGGGTCGCGCAGGCACTGCTTTTGCAGCGCATTCCAGATCCGGTCATTCGCGCCAGAGGCGGCGAAGTGATCACCTTCGCCAGCACCGCTTTGACGTTCCTCTACGATGATCTGGCGGAAAACATCGCTGGCGCGGTCGATGACGGATGTATCAGCGAACGCTCCTTTCAGAGCGATCACTCCGGCCCATTTACCCAAAACAAAGCCCCACTCGGCCAACAGAGCTTTGCGCTTGCCTGCGTCCTCCAGCACCGGGCGCAATACGTGCATGTCGTAGATCGGAACATTCTTATCAATCGAGGCGGCATGGGGCACCGCCTCGGCTGCCAGACTCTGCGAGGTCAACACCTTGAATTCATCCAGATCACAGGATTCACGGTCGAAGTAACCAACAAAACCCAATTCCTGATTTACCATGAGACATCTCCCTTTTTCATGGCTTCGGTGTCGCCCCGCGGGGCCGATCATTATGCTTGGACCTCCAATTCTGCTTTCGCGCAGACCTCTAGAATATGCTCGTAGCCCTTCTTAGAGTATTCGTAGGGCGGTGCCTTGGCCGGGTCTTGCTCGGCCTCGACGACGATCCAGCCGTGGTAGTCCATGGATTTCAAAGCGTGCGCCACCGCCTTAAAATCGATGCAACCGTCGCCCGGTACTGTGAACGCGCCCGCGACAACGGCGTCCAAGAAACTGCGGTCGTTTTCGCGCACATCCTGAACAACAGTCGGACGGATGTCCTTGAAATGAACATGATGCACCCGATCGCCCCAACGGTTCAGAGTCGCCATGACATCGCCACCGCCGAACAGCAGGTGGCCGGTGTCAAAGCACAGCTTTACCTCGGGTCCTGATCCTTCCATCAGCCAGTTCACGTCATCCTCGGTCTCGATGATCGTGCCCATGTGGTGGTGGTAGGCCATCGGCATCCCCTGATCGCCCATCCATTTGGCCAGTTCAGTAATCTTGGCGGCATAGGCCAGGACTTCGTCCTTGGACAGTCTGGGGCGGTTGTTGACCGGGGTACCGGCCTGACCCTGAACGGTGTTCGAACATTCGGCATAGACGATACACGGGCTATTCAGGGCCACGAACTGCTCAACCTGTTCGCGCACCGCTTCGCGCTCTGTCGCGGAATCGTTGACCAGTGACGCGCCCGAGCACCACCCGCCGCACAGCGCGATATTATTGCCTTCGAGATAGGCGCGTAACCCTTCGGTACCACTGGGCATACGCTGGCCGCGTTCGACGCCCACATAACCGATCTCACGCGCTTCCTTCAGTGCTTGCTCCATCGTGTAAGCCGCTGTCAGGTCCGGCAAATCATCATTCTGCCAAGCGATCGGAGAAATCCCGATTTTCACGCTCATTTCGTGTTTCTTTCCTTAATCGCCAGCTCATAGGCTGCGCGTTTTTCGTTCACTTCGGGGCGAATGCTGACTTCCGGAACAGCCACTTCCCACCACGTACCGCCGTATTCGGTCGAGGGGTACGGATCAGTGTCGATGACAACCACATAGGGCCCTTTGACATCGCCCCGTTTGGCAAGCGCGCCTTCCAGTTCGGCAACCGAGCTAACCTTGACGGATGTCGCCCCCATCGCCGCCGCGTGGGCCGCGAAATCAATGGCCGAGGGGTTCTCATGCACTGCATGGTCCAGAAGGTTGTTAAACTCGGCTCCGCCAGTGCCCATCTGAAGACGGTTGATGCAGCCAAAGCCACGGTTGTCGGTAATGACTACGGTGAACGATACACCCATCATCGCCGCCGTCGCCATTTCCGAATTCGCCATCATGTAGGTGCCGTCGCCGGTAAAGCAGATCACATCGCGATCCGGTTGAGCCATTTTAATTCCCATTGCTCCGGCAATCTCATAGCCCATGCAGCTAAAGCCGTACTCCATGTGATAAGCACCAGGGCGCGGCGCTTTCCAGAGTTTGTGGAGTTCTCCCGGCATGGTTCCCGCCGCGCACATGACAACTGTATCGTCATATGACGCCCGCTGAACCGCGCCAACAACCTGCATATCTGTTGGAAGCGCGTTTCCGTCGCCCGGCGCATCAGTCAGCTTGTCGACCTTGCCGTACCATTCGGCCTTCAGTGAGTCCGTCACAGGGTTGGCGCGGTACCCCTGCAATGCTGAACCCAATTCCTCCAGCCCAACACGCGCGTCCGATTGCAACGGCATAGCGCCGTGTTTTTCCGCGTCATAGGCAGCCGTATTCAGGCAGATCATCTCGCGTTCCGGATTGGAAAACAGGCCCCAAGACCCGGTGGTGAAGTCTTGCAGGCGAGAGCCAACGGCCAGCACAAGATCCGCCTCGGCGCAGACCGAGTTGGCCGGTTCGCCACCGGTCACGCCTACGGGTCCAAGGTTCAACGGGTGATCCCACGCCAAGGCGGACTTACCAGCCTGCGTTTCCGTAATCGGGATGTTGTGCGTTTCCACGAAACTCTGCAGCGCATCCGTCGCGCCCGAATAGTGCACCCCGCCCCCGGCCACGATGACCGGGCGCTTTGCTGCTTTGATGGCCGCGACAGCGCGGGCCAGTTCGCCTTCATCCGGACGTATGCGGCGCTGATACCAGACACGCGGTTCAAAGAAGCTTTCCGGATAATCGTACGCCTCGGCCTGAACGTCCTGACAGAAAGCCAAAGTCGCCGGCCCACATTCAGCTGGGTCCGTCATCGTGCGGAACGCGCGCGGCAACGCGGTCAGCAGGTGTTCCGGCCGTGAGATGCGATCAAAGTACCGGCTGACTGGTTTGAAGCAATCATTGGCGCTGACCGTTCCGTCGCCAAAACTCTCGATTTGTTGCAGCACAGGATCGGGACCTCGTGTCGCGAAGACATCGCCGGGAATGATCAGAACCGGCAAACGGTTCACATGGGCCAGCGCGGCCGCCGTCACCATATTGGTTGCGCCCGGCCCGATGGACGAGGTTACAGCCATGGCCCGCGTACGTCGCATTTGCTTGGCATAGGCTATGGCACAATGCGCCATGGTTTGTTCATTGTGGCCGCGATAGGTCGGCAGGCTGTCCTTTACGGCATGCAATGCCTCACCCAATCCGGCCACATTGCCGTGACCAAAAATAGCCCAGACACCTGCGATGAATGGCTCTCCGGCCTCATTCATCTGCGCGCCCAGATAGCGGACCAAAGCTTGCGCTGCGGTCAGTCTGATTGTCTTGCCCATTGTGATCCCTTTCAACTTAAGGCCACCCCGGCCAGTCGGTTGAATTCCAGTTTCTTCAATATCTCCGGTCCAAGCGGGAACGCGTCAGACCGTGCCGCCCAAGGACCCTTCCAGCTCGGCCAGCTCCTGACCACCTGCCATCAGGTCCTGCAGTTCCTCGGGCGAGATTTCGCCGCGTTTCGCGGTGCCCAGCGTCTGTCCCCTGTTCAAAACGGTGAAGCGATCGCCGACAGCAAGTGCATGGCGCACGTTGTGGCTGATGAAAACCACACCCACACCCTGGCTGCGCACCTTGTCGATGGTCGCCAGAACGTTGGACGTCTGGCGCACGCCCAACGCCGAAGTCGGTTCGTCCAGGATCAGGATCTTTGCGCCGAAATGCACCGCACGAGCAATTGCAACTGTCTGACGCTCACCACCGGACAAGGTACCTACGGCCTGGTCCGGTCCACGCAGGTTGATGCCCATCTTGCGCATCTCTTCCATGGTGATTTCATCGGCCAGCTTCTTGTCGAAGAAATTGATCCCGGCGACCTTGCGCGTGGGTTCGTTGCCCATGAAAAAATTCCGACTGACACTCATCAGTGGGATCATCGCCAGGTGCTGGTGTACCGTTGCGATCCCAGCTGCAATGGCGTCACGCGGGTCCTCGAAATGCATGGGCTTGTCTTCGAAGAAGATCTCACCCGCTGTTGGTTTGTGGACTCCGGACATGGTCTTGATGAAGGTCGATTTGCCCGCACCATTGTCGCCCAGCAGACAGTGACACTCTCCCGGTTTCAGATCAAAGCTGACACCAGCAAGGGCGATCACAGAGCCAAAGTGTTTCTGAATGTCTACCATCCGAATGATCGGTTTCTGGTCCTGCGCGTCGCCGTGATGGAATTTGGTATCTTCGGTCATCTCAGCGTTCTCCCGTGATGATGCGACGGATGTAGGTGTTCAGGATTACGGCGCCCAGCAGGATCACGCCAAGGAACACCCGGAACAGCGAGCTTTCGACCCCTGCAAAGAACAGTCCCTGCTGAACCACACCAAAGATCAGCGCCCCGAGAGCCGCACCCAGAACCGAGCCATAGCCGCCGGTCAGCAACGCGCCGCCGATCACCACCGCGATAATGGCCTCGAACTCTTTGAGCAGACCACGGTCTGCACCGGCCGAGCCGAACTCCATCACCTGACAGGTCGCGAAGACGGTCGCACAGAAGGCGGTAAACATGAACATCAGCACCTTGACCCGGTTCACAGGAACACCCGAGTTCCTTGCGGCCTCGGCGTCTCCGCCTGAGGCAAATATCCAGTTTCCGAATTTGGTCTTGGTCAGCAGCACATGGCCAAAGATGATGATCACCAGTGCCCAAATCAGCAGCATCGGAATACCGTCGACCACAGGCTGACCTTGACGCGTACCGCGTTCAAAGGTTTCGATCAGGCCGTTGTCACCGAGCCAGACGAAAAAGCCCTGCCCAACTTTGCCGCCGAACACCGACGCCAGCCAGTCGCCCTCGGCCACGTCGCGGATACCGCCGATGATGGTTTTCCGCTCGATGGTCTGAGGCAGGTAGATGGTGAAGCCGCGCAGAATGAACAGGAAAGCCAACGTCACAATAAAACTGGGCAGGCCGGTACGCACGACAATGTACCCGTTGACCGCCCCGATCGATACGCAAAGCGCGAAGGTTACAATAATGGCCATCCAGACCGGCCAGCTGAGCGTGACGGAAAAGATCGCGATCATCATGCCTGCAAAGCCGATCATCGAACCAACGGACAAATCAAATTCGCCCGCGATCATCAACAAACACGCACCTACGGCAATGATCATGAACTGAGCAGAGACCACGGACCAGTTCATCACACCCTGAGCGGTGAACATGCCGCTATCAAAGGCGAACAGCAGGAAAAACGTGAACACTGCCACCGTGCCGACCATGCCACCCAATTCCGGGCGGATCAGGGCTCGGCGCAGGGGTGAGATCTCTTTGATCCGCTCGTCGCCGCTTGCGGTTTGCGCTGACCCAGCCATTGTTGCCTCCTTCGCGCTTCGTTCTGAATGCTTGTATAATGGGGTGCGGACACACATCCGGCGTCCGCACCGTTTTAAAGATCAGCGGTATTCGCCCGCGAATTCTTCGATCTTTTCCAACCCGTCTGCGGTCACAAAACCGGGACCCGAGTTGATGTTGTTGCCCGGCAGAACACCGTAACGGTGGTAGTTAGCCATCACGACAACCGGCAGGTAAGCCTGCAGGAAGGGCTGCTGGTCGATGCCCCACTGGATCACGCCGCTTTTGATGCCTTTGACGATCTCGCCACCCAAGTCAAAGGTGCCAAAGTAGATGTCACCGGCCATGCCGTTTTCTTCCAGCGCCAGAATGGTCGGGTCCGCCGAGGTCGGGCCAAGCGTCAGAACTGCTTCTGTTTCAGGGTTGGCCGACAGATAGGCAAGAACACGGTTTTTAATCTCGGCCGGGTCCTGACCCGCGTCGATCATCTGCTCGCCCAACTCGATACCCAGACCGTCGGCAAAGCCCTGGCAACGTTCCTGGCTGGACGGCTGCACGATGTAATGGTTCACACACAGGAAGGATCCGATGCCATCGTCCTTGGCGCGCTGACCTGCAGCGAAACCGGCATCATATTCCGGCTGACCCACATACATCAGCGCGCCAACTTCACGCGCCTTTTCCGGCGTCCCGGTGTTCATGATGATGACGTCGATGCCAGAATCCACGGCCGCCTTGATCGGGCCTTCCAGGATGTCCGGGTCGGCCAGAGTGGTGATGATGCCGTTTGGTCCCGAAGCTGCGGCCTGATCAATGATCCGCGCCATGTCTGCAAGGTCACCGGTGGGCGGGTTGCGGTATTCAACCTCAACGCCCATTTGCTCGCCCGCCAAGGCGATGCCGTTTTTGATGGTGTTCCACCAGCTGTCACTGTCCGGGGCGTGGCTGATCAGAATGTACTTCTCGCCCTCCGCTGCCGCGCCTGTGGCACCGGCGAATGCGACAGCGCTGGCCATCAGAACCCCTTTTACGAACGTTTTCATTTCCATTCCTCCCAATAGAACTGTCAATCGTATTGTCTGGGCTTCAGCCCCAGTCATTCGGCCTTGGCCGAATCTCCTCCGCCCCCAAGTGAACCGGGGCTATGTTCAGTTTCAGGAAATCCGATCATTTTGCAACCGGTTTCAAAACATCACTCATCATCACCGGCGTTCCGGAGCGCGCCGAACGGGTCGCAGCTTCGGCCATCGCCAGTGCTGCGACGCCGTCTTCCAGAGTAACCGGCATATCCGACCCGCCTTGTACGGCATCAACAAATGCACTCCATTCTGTCAGGTAAGCAGTCATGTAACGTTCCAGGAAAAAGTAGGTCGGCTTGGCACCGACAACACCATCCGCCGTCGACTTCACCACCGAGTTTTCCAGGATGTTGTGCGCCTGAAGCAGCCCCTTTGACCCCAACAGCTCAACCCGCTGGTCGTAACCGTACACGGCACGTCTGGAATTCTTGATTACAGCGACCCTTCCATCTGCGTAAGTCATTGTAACAACAGCGGTATCATAGTCCCCCGCCTGACCAATCTCAGGGTCCACAACTGATGTTCCGACAGCTGAAATCATTCTGGGCAACTGCCCCATCAGATAGTTTGCCATGTCGAAATCGTGGATCATCATATCCCGAAACAAACCGCCCGACACTTTGACGTAGTTGATAGGTGGCGGGGCCGGGTCAAAGGACGTGATCGACAGCAGTTCCGCCTTGCCGATCTCTCCTGCCTCGAACGAGGCTTTTAGTGCCGCGAAATTTGGATCAAACCGACGGTTGAACCCGACCATAACCGGCCGACCGGTTTCCGATGCGTTTGTCTGACACGCAATAGCCCGATTCAGGTCCAAATCGACGGGTTTTTCGCAAAGTACGGCTTTTCCCGCGCGAGTCGCCGCCTCGATGAGGTCGGAATGCGTGTCGGTGGGCGTGGCAATCAAAACCGCATCGATGGAAGCATCCGCGATGATGTTTTCTGAACTGCGTGTTTCGGCCTGATATTCTCCCGCCAGACTTTCCGCCGCTTCGGGAACGGCATCTGACACCGCAGCCAATACGCTTTTAGGATGCTCATTGATGGCTTGCGCATGTACCCGGCCAATCCGTCCGGCCCCTAACAATCCGATCTTGAGCATGCGGCTTCTCCGAATCCAGTCTTCGCGCGCAGCATGTTTCTCTTTGCAACCGGTTGCAACATTTTTTTTCGTCAACCTGGGAAAGTTGCGAGGGATCGCCTTGTCCTCAGCGGCCTTCAACAGTTGGGCAGGCACGCAGCCCGCGCTTGATTGTGTTGTGTCTTGGGGAATATGAACTCAGAACGAAGCCGAAATCTTCTTCGGCTTTATCATCCTGTCGTTGATTTACTTGCGCCCGCTATGCGCCAGATTAAACGGCGTCCGCCTCAACACGGGTATCGAAGAAGACAACATCTTCGAAATCAAAGCCCCCGGTACCGGTCAGATCTTCGAATCCGATGATCATTGCCTCACCGCCCCTTGCGGTTCCGGGCAGCGCGTGTTGCTGATCATCGGTGTTCCATATCGCTTTTTCCGAGTGAACGGTGGTAACGCCTGCCGAATCCCCGCTCGCCGTCAGAGCAAAGTCGAATTCATCATCCACGTCGGCCAAGCCGCCGTTACTGGCGATGAAACCAAGATCATCGGCATCAGACAAATCTGCCGCCCGCGCGGCCCCATTCTGAACAACGAAGAACCCAAGACGATTTCCGTTAACCGCACTGTCCGCAACACGGACTCCGGGCGCAAAGCCCGGCAGGAAGTTCGCGCAGTTGGCGACCGTGTTTCCATCCTTGGTAAAGACAAAACCGTCACCATCCGCCTGCGCATCGCCCAGCAGGATTGTCAAATCCGTATCGCCATCGCCGTCTGTGTCAACTTCCAAGTCCGAGTTGCTGTTGAACCGGATGTTCGAGCGGCAGACCTCGATCCCTTCGATGACAAGCGATTTGCTAGCCTCAAACCCGCGACGACATCCCGATCTAACTCTTCCGGGGTCCCGCTGACCGTTTCTGAGGCGCCAAAGAACACGGTCTCTAACAACGATGTCGACCCGGGACCATCCGCTGGTTCTATCGGTTCAGGTGCGACGACCACTGGTTCTGAAGGTGTCTCTGATACGCCGACAGTATCAAGCTGCACCGCAGCTGAGTGACGCGCAACATTCTAAGTGACAATGATGGGGAGGGCCTCGCGTCGAACCACGGCTCTGGGAGCGGACGAAGACGTCGATGCGCCAGTGTCTGAGGATGACAGCGCAGATGAGGTAGACCTCGATGAGCCGCGGACACGGTGAGCTGCAGCGCAGGCTCCTTACTGCTCTTGAGGCAGCAGGACGCCCAATGGCGACGAACGATCTGATCGCTGCCGTAGCAGATTTGAAACCGATCGTGTCCTGGGGTGTGGCAATCACCCATTGCGCGCCTCCGTCCGTCGCCAGAAACGTTCGCAAGGCGCTGCACTATCTGAGCAAGGATGGCACGCCGACCTACCGCGTCAGCCCGCCGAACCGGCTCTGGATGCGCCCTGCACAGGCTGCACGTTTCGTTAGTCAAAATAGAATGGAGGCAAGACCGACATGAATAAGTTCGAAAACTAAGACGGCAAGACAGGGTCGCTGCGCGGCAGCAGCCTGACTGAGCCGCGCGGCCCGAACATTTCACAGCAGTGCGACCCGGAAGATGAGAACGTCAATGCAAGCATAACCACGGTAATCAGCCACACCTACAAAGGTCCGAGCATCAGCGAAGACGACATCCGCGCCATGATGGCGGAAGAAGAGCCTCCGCGCCCACGCCGCAATCGGAAGAAAGACAAATGAAGCCGTTCTCAAACCCCGGTGGGATGAGCGGTAGCCTCAGGAACCAACGCGGCGCAGGCCGTGCGCCCTGGCGGACGGGCGCACCGGAGCCCTATCCGGCCGATCCGAACGGGAAGCCGCTCAGGGCACTGCCATGACGCAGGATGCTTTCTCCGGGACTCCTGGCACGAAAGGGCCGCTCTATGGAAAATAGCAAGTTCACGCGAAGCGGTGGATCATCAGGCTCGCTCAAGAGGGCCAAGGGACGCCTGAATTCCGAAGAGCGTGGAGTCAAGTCAACGCATCGAAGCCGCAAATGCCGCCCTCAGCGACTCCTGTAGCCCGTCCGAGTGTGGCAGGGAAGGTTCCCCCCCATGGAAAGACCCATGATGCCGCCACAAGAGGCTTCCGTGCCGCCTATTATGGCGCAGGGCGCGTCGCTCTGGCCGTAGATGAGGCCACTTCAGATCGTATCGCCAATGCGGCGCACGCAGCCTAGCCGGTGCAGGGATCATTGAAAACGTGATCCAGCAGCCGAGGAAGTTCTGAGGTAGGGTCTCAGGCCAAAAGCACTTATGACTGTAGAGGGAGCGCGCGTGCCGACGCGGAGAAAGGCAGCGCGCTCACCTCTGGGCCTCGCAGCGTACCCCCTCATTACAAAATCCACTCTGAAACAAGTCTGCAAGGCTTGCTGCGGAGATATACAAAAATGTGAATGTTGCATTTGTTTTCCTGCCAAATTCTTGTGGAGATACGTCAATGCTGACGTGAGGTCTGTTCTGGCCGGATCAAAAATGACTTTGGCGGGAACTCGAAAGCCTCCGCGCGAAAATCATGACAGATGCCCCGCAAGCCCTGCCGTTTCGCGTGCGTACACTTCACCGCGAGGGGAAGACGGCTTGGCTAGGGAGCGATGCAGGTTCGCCTGCCTACTCACTTGAAAGCGGATTTGCATTGCTCCCGAACGACTAACGCTGAAGAGGGTTATCGATGTTTAAGCTCATTATGCGGGTTCTCGTTGGGTCCCGGCGACAAGGCAACGCGAGGCAGTCAACGCGAGCGCATGTACCGCGCTGGAAAACGCCTGACCATTCGCCTTGGCGGGCCCCTGCCCCGGAGCGCCCCGATCCAAAGCCGACCCTCAGAACCATCACTGGAAAATGCTATGTGATCGACGGCGACACGATTGTCATCTCTAAGACCAAGATAAGGATCGCTGGCATCGATGCGCCGGAGCTGGAGCATCCTTGGGGGAAAAAATCGAAATACGCTGTTGTTCGGATGTGCAAGGGCAAGGTCGTGACGGCCGTGTTGGGGGAAGACCTTTCTTACGACAGGCTGGTTGCTGAGTGTTTCTTGCCAGACGGAACTGACATTGCCGCAGAACTTGTACGCCAGGGTCTTGCTCTGGACTGGCCGAAATTCTCCGGCGGAAAGTACAAGCACCTCGAGCCGGAAGGAGTGCGAAAGAGGCTGTGGCGCGCGTCTGCTCGGCAGCAGGGTCGAATGAAGGTCTACGACACGTGACCTTCTGAACCATCCCACTGCCCCCCGACGACGCTTACAGACGCCTTCTAGGCATCAGGATCGACGCTGACGAGCGCGGCAACTTAGACGCTGTCGTTCGACACCAGGAACCTGTGTGCTCTGTCTCTTTCGAGGATCTTTACGGAAGATTTCGATTGGGCATCGATAGCTGCTTGTTTCAGCACCGCGATCCAGAGGCGCGTCTCACCATCTGTGATCATTTCGTTGCGGACCAGTTCCATGAGCTTTTTTCAGGTCCGCATTCGACCACCCACATTTGGTGCGCAGCCGGTCACAGACCCTGCCCATCTCAGCGCCGGCGTTTCCCGGGGTCAGATGTTCGAAGACGGCTTTCGCGGAGATTTGCAGCACCCCGGCTGGTATGGACACAACATCAGTCCCCAAAGGCGGACTGTCTGCCGAGACTATGTGGGATTGCAAACAAAACTGCAAACTTGAGCAAAACTAAAGAACCTAAAACATTATAAAATATTAATAAAATACTTTTACGTCGGTCCAGTCCATCATCGGCGCAACCGATAGGCGCGCCGCGCGCCAGATCTCAGCTTGCGAAGGCTTTTGGGTCTTTGTTACGTCCGACATCTTTCCCGACTTTCGCCACGAACCTGAACAAGACGATCCGTTTCCAAGCTTGCCGTCTACCACTGTTTCGGGATCAAACGCCACACGGAATAACAAAAGCCGGGTAAATGCTCGGCACGCTCTCCGGCGGGGCAGCCGGTTGAGGCATCGAAACGATCAAACCCCGTAACGGCTAAGGATCATGTCAACGCTGCTGTTGATGGTGGCCTCCATCTCGTCCTTGCTCAGAACGTCACCGGAAAAAATAATCGGCCAAAACGCCTTGGCTTTGATGAGGCCGATGAACTCCTGCCCTGCGGCCTGAGGTTCCTCAATCCGCAATTGCCCATCATCTGCGGCGTCTTGCAGCATGGCGGCGAAAATCGCGGTCTTGTCCAGCTTGCCCTGTGCCGCGGCCGCCAAATCCGGGTTGCGCAAGGTTTCGCTGATCACCATCCGCGACATGGCCATCACCTCGGGCAACATCAGAATACGCCCTTCGGCCCATGCCAGCTCAGTCAATTGCTCTCGGATATCGCGGCCTTTCTGATAGCGGATATCCTGCACTCCGGCGAACCTGTTGGATAGCTCTAACACGATGGAACGAAACAGATTTTCCTTGCTTTCGAAGTACTTGTACAACGTGCGCTTAGAGACTTCGGCCCGCAGGGAAATACGATCCATGCTGGCCGCCGCAAATCCCTTGTCCTGAAACTCGCAAACCGCTGCTTCGATGATCTGAGCATGTTTGGCCGCATTCGGCGCGCTGACGTCATTCATATTTCATAGCTATAGTCCCATTGACAGATTGAGGTCAAACCCTACGTAAACTGATGGGTTTACAGAGTAGAATTTGTCGCATACGGTAAACCCGTCAGTTTACCGACTCGGGTAACCAGCCCAACATGGAGAATCCCCCTCATGTCATTGACCTTGAAATTGAACGGCCAGACCCACACGGTCGACGCCGAACCCGGCACGCCCCTACTGTGGGTGATCCGGGATGAACTTAAGCTGACCGGAACCAAATTCGGCTGCGGCGTTGCGTCGTGCGGCGCCTGCACCGTGCATCTGAATGGCGAGCCTGTGCGCTCTTGCCAGACATATATCGAAGACGTCGAAGATGCCGAGATCACCACGATCGAAGCCGTGGGCGATGACAAGATTGGCGCTGCCGTGCAACAGGCATGGGTCGAACTGGACGTGGTTCAGTGCGGCTATTGCCAATCTGGTCAGGTGATGTCCGCAGTCGGGCTCCTGTCCGAGAACTCAAAACCGTCGGTCGAAGAGATCGACGAATACATGTCCGGCAACGCCTGCCGTTGCGCCACCTATCAACGTATCCGCGCCGGAATCCAGCGCGCGTCCGAGATTCTGGAGGCCTGATCAATGACCATCAACACCTCACGCCGTGGATTTCTGAAAGGCGCCGCTGCGGCCGGTGCCGTGCTGCTGGTCGGCGCACGCCCCGATGGCGCGCTGGCGGCAGCCTCGTCCGAGACCACGCAGTTCAACCCGTTCGTAAAGATCGACGCCGACGGTACCGTGACCGCCATCGTCAAACACTTTGAAAAGGGTCAGGGCCCGGCCACGGGTCTACCAACGCTGATCGCCGAGGAAATCGGCCTGACCATGGATCAGATCGAATACGAATTCGCGCCCTCTGATCCCAACGTCTATAACAACCTGCTGTTCGGTCCATTCCAAGGCACAGGCGGATCGACCGCGATGGCGAATTCCTGGCTGCAATACCGTCAGGCCGGTGCCGCCGCGCGCGAGATGCTGATCAACGCTGCCGCCCAAAGTTGGAGCGTGGACGCATCGGGCATCACCATCGAGGCAGGCATCGTAAAGGCAGGTGACAAATCTGCCCCGATCGCGGAATTCGTTGCTGCGGCGTCGCAGCTTGAGGCCCCCGCCGAGCCGCGCCTGAAAGACCCGTCCGAGTTCCGTCTAATCGGCAACGAATCCGTGCGCCGTAAGGACTCGGCCATCAAGGGCAACGGTCAGGCCATGTATGCGATGGATGTGCATGTGCCCAACCAGATGGTCGCGATGATCAAGCGCCCCGAATCCAAGGGCGGTATCGCCAAAGGCTTTGACGACAGCGCGTCGAAAGAGGTCAAAGGCTATATCAACGCTGCCATCCTTCCCAATCAGGCTGGTGTTGCGGTCTATGCCGAAGACACATGGGCCGCCATTCAAGCGCGCGACGCGCTTGAAGTCGAATGGGACATGTCGGGTGGAGAGACCCGCGACTCGGATCAGATCAAGGCCGAGATCATGGCCGCACTGGAATCTGAGCCCACGTACAACGTGAACAAGGCAGACGTGGCGGCGGTTTCGGCGGCCATCGACGGGGCGGATAAGGTGGTCGAAAAGACCTTCTACTTCCCGCTGCTGGCCCACGCGCCAATGGAGCCGTTGAACTGCACCATCGAACAAACCGCTGAGGGCGATATTGTCCTGCATGACGGTGCGCAGATGCCAACCGGTCCGCATATGGCCTATCAGCAAATCTTCCAATTGCCGCCTGAGAAAATCCACATCAAGACCATGCTGGCCGGGGGATCATTTGGCCGCCGTGCCACCCCCGATGCAGATTATCAGGTCGAAGCAGCGCTGGCCTTTGTGGTCACCGATCGCTCGCGCCCGGTGAAACTGGTCTGGACACGCGAGGATGACATCCGCAGCGGATATTACCGCCCCGCTTTCGGCCACAAGGTCCGCGTGGGTCTGGATGCTGACGGCAACATCGTCGGCTGGCAGCACCAGATCGCCGGGCAATCGGTGATCAAAGGTACCGCGTTTGAGGCAGTTCTAGTCCATGACGGTGTCGATCACAGCTCGGTCGAAGGTGTGGCCGACAGCCCGTATGCCATCCCAGGTATGGCACTTGGCCTGACCGACACACCCAAGGCGACCACTGTTCTGTGGTGGCGCTCGGTGGGGCATACCCATACGGCCTATACGATGGAGACCATGATGGACCTGGTCGCTGAGGCTGCGGGCCGTGATCCGGTCGAGTTCCGTCTGGCCCACCTGTCCGACAGCGCCAACCCCGACCAGCAGCGCAAAGCTGCCGTTCTGAAACTTGCCGTGGAAAAGGCGGGCTGGGGCAATGCGCCTGCTGGCCGTTCGCAAGGGATCGCGGTGCATAAGTCCTTTGGGTCTTATGCGGCTGAGGTTGTTGAAATCTCGGGCGATGCGGAAAACGGCATCAAGATCGAAAAGGTCACCTGCGCCGTCGATTGCGGCATCGCCGTGAACCCCGATGTGGTTAAGGCGCAGATGGAGGGCGGCATCGGTTATGGCATCGGCCATGTCATGCGCGATCAGATCACGCTGACAAGCGGGGCAGTCGATCAATCCAACTTCCCGGATTACGAACCGCTGCGCATCGGCGACATCGCTGCCATCGACGTGCACATCGTCCCCTCGGCGGAGGCACCGACAGGTGTCGGTGAGCCCGGAACGCCGCCTTCGGCACCGGCGCTGGCCAATGCCATCCACGCGATGACGGGTACCCTTGTGGCCTCGCATCCGATGGCTGAAAACGGCATCAACTTCGTTTGACGCCAAACCCCGCGCCTTCTCCTCTCGGCGCGGGGTTAATTTGATCAAATTTCGTGACAAGACGCTTTGCGTCGACTACACCTCGGGGAACCAGAGTGATGGAGACCCCGATGGACCTGAGCGCCTTGCACAGTTTTCGCGTTGCAGCCTGTGACCTTAACGGTCAGTTGCGCGGCAAACGCGTGCCTCCCTCATATGCCGAGAAATTGGACAAGGGGACTGTTCGAATACCGTTTTCGGCCCTGAACGTCGACTTGTGGGGTGTAGATATTGACGGCAGTCCGCTGGTCTTTGAATCCGGTGATGCCGATGGTGTGCTGCTGCCGACCGAGCGCGGCCCCGTCCCGATGCCCTGGCTTGATGTTGACACCGCACTGGTGCCGATGTGCCTTTATGATGACCATGGCACCCCTTTTGCCGGAGACCCACGCCACGCGCTTGCTTCTGTATTGAAGCGCTACGCCAAGCGCGGCTGGTCGGTGGTCGCCGCGACCGAATTGGAGTTCACGCTGCTGGACTCTTCCGGCCCGCAGCCACTGCCGCCAATGAACCCGATAACCGGGCGTAGGCTGGTGGACGAAGCAGTGCTGTCCATGGCTGAAATGGATGCGTTTGATGCCTTTTTCACCGACCTCTACGATGGCTGCGCCGCGATGGGTATTCCTGCCCAGACTGCTATTTCCGAAGGTGGCGTTGGGCAGTTCGAGATTAACCTGAACCATCAGGACGCAATGCGCTGCGCTGATGATACGTTGCTTTTCAAGGTGTTGACACGCGGGCTGGCGCGCAAACACGGGTTCACCGCGACGTTCATGTCCAAACCCTATGCTGACGATGCAGGCAATGGGATGCACGTGCATTTCTCGGTCGTCGATCAGGCCGGCCAGAACGTCTTTGACAATGGCGGCCCCGAGGGGACGGATACGTTGCGCCACGCCATCGCGGGATGTCTGGCGGCAATGCCCGGCAGCACCCTGATCTTTGCGCCGCACGGCAATTCTTATACCCGACTTGTGCCCGGCGCCCACGCGCCCACTGGTGCAAGCTGGGCCTTTGAGAACCGCACCGCCGCCCTGCGCATTCCCGGCGGTCCACCCGCTGCCCGCCGTATTGAGCATCGCGTCGCCGGTGGGGACATCAATCCCTACCTGATGCTGGCCGCCGTTTTGGGGGCAGCAATGAACGGGATCGATGACGCGACCGAACCGCCAGCGCCGATCACCGGCAACGCCTATGACATTGACGGCCTGCCGCAACTGGCCAGCGATTGGGAGGCCGCCGTTGCCGCCTTTGAATCCGACAGCTATGTCGCGCGGATTTTCCCCGCCGATCTGATCCGCTTTCTGGCGATGACTAAACGGCAGGAAATCCGCCGCTTTGCCGAGCGCCCACCCGAGGACCATTGGCTGAGTTATGTCGAAGCCGTCTGACCCCTCTTGCCCGGCCCGGCGCGGTCGGCTAGAATAAATTTGATCAAATTTGGTGACCCATGAAAATCGGCATCCTTGTAACCGGCCACCCCCCCGATGACCTGCGTTCAGAATTCGGCACATATGACGGCATGTTCCGTACCCTGCTGGGTGGCAACGGCTTTACGTTTGAAACCTTCAACGTGGTGGACGGGCAGTTCCCCGACAGCACCGATGCAGCCGATGGCTGGGTCATCACCGGCTCGCGCCATGGCGCGTACGAGGACCACGCGTGGATACCGCCGCTAGAAGAGTTGATCCGCGCGATCCGCGACAAGGGCCAGCCACTGATCGGGGTCTGCTTTGGCCACCAGATCATTGCGCAAGCCTTGGGCGGCAAAGTTGAAAAGTTCACAGGTGGCTGGGCGGTGGGACGCACCGACTATGACCTGGATGGGCAGACCGTTACGCTGAACGCGTGGCATCAGGATCAGGTAGTTGCCCTGCCCGACGGCGCTCGCGTGACCGGCACCAACGACTTCTGCCAGAACGCCATGGTCGCTTATGGTGATACAATCTGGACCGTTCAGGCCCATCCGGAATACGGCGACGGGTTCATCAAGGGTTTGATGGACACGCGTGGTAAAGGTCTTGTGCCAGATGAATTAATGCAGGCCGCGACCAACCGCCTGCCCGCTAATGACGACAACCCCAAGATCGGGCAATTCATGGCGGAGTTTTTGAAGAAAGAGAGGGCCTGATGGCCGACTGGAAAGATCAACTACCGCAGGCAGCACAATCTTATATCGAAGGTCAGCGTTTGGACGAGGTTGAATGCATCATCTCGGATTTGCCCGGTATTGCGCGGGGTAAGGCGGTGCCAGCCTCGAAATTCGCCAAGCAAGCCTATTTCCACCTGCCCGACAGCATTTTCTACCAGACCATCACCGGCGACTGGGGTGAGGCCGCGGGCGAGGACGGCTTTATTGAGCGGGACATGATCCTGAAACCCGATTTCTCGACTGCTTCTGCGGCCCCGTGGACCGGCGACTGGACGTTGCAGGTGATCCACGACGCCTATGACCGCGATGATAACCCGATCCCGTTCAGCCCGCGCAACGTGCTGAAACGCGTGGTGCAGATGTATCACGACAAGGGCTGGAAACCGGTCGTGGCCCCCGAGATGGAGTTCTTTCTGGTCGCTCCCAACGTGGACCCCGCCCAAGGCATCAAGCCAATGATGGGGCGTTCGGGCCGTCCGGCGGCGGCGCGACAGGCATACTCGATGACTGCCGTCGATGAGTTCGGCCCGGTGATCGACGACATCTATGATTTCGCCGAACACCAAGGGTTCGAGATTGACGGCATCACGCAGGAAGGCGGCGCCGGGCAGTTGGAAATCAACTTGCGCCACGGTAACCCGGTCAAGCTGGCGGATGAGGTATTTTACTTCAAGCGCCTGATCCGCGAGGCCGCGCTGCGCCATAACTGCTTTGCCACTTTCATGGCGAAACCGATCGTGGATGAGCCGGGTTCGGCCATGCATATCCACCACTCGATCATCGACATGGAAACCGGGCAGAACATCTTTTCCGGCCCGCAAGGGGGTGAGACAGACGCGTTTTACCACTTCATCGCCGGGTTGCAGAACCACCTGCCCTCGGGTCTGGCGGTGATGGCGCCCTATGTGAATTCATACCGCCGTTACGTGAAAGACCACGCAGCCCCGATCAATCTGGAATGGGCGCGCGACAACCGTACCACCGGCATCCGCGTGCCGCTGTCCGGCCCCGAGGCGCGCCGTGTCGAAAACCGCATCGCCGGTATGGATTGCAACCCTTATCTGGGCATCGCCCTGTCATTGGCCTGCGGCTATCTGGGACTGGTTCAACAGGAACGCCCGCGCCGTCAGTTCTATGGCGACGCTTACGAAGGCGAAGGCGATATCCCGCAGGTCATGGGCAATGCGCTGGACCTGTTTGATGAGGCGACCGCCTTGCACGAGGTTCTGGGCCCCGAGTTTGCTCGCGTCTATGGCATCGTCAAACGCGCCGAGTATGAAGAATTCCTGCAGGTTATCTCTCCGTGGGAGCGCGAACATCTGCTGTTGAATGTCTGAGGCATGGCGATGAACCTGCTTTATTCCAACGACCGCAAGGCCGAGTATCCGGCCAGTTGGTACGCGGCCACGGCCAATCCGATCGACCGCTTTCCTGTTCTGGCGGGCGATGAAAAGGCGGATGTCTGCGTGGTCGGCGGCGGGTACACCGGTTTGTCCGCTGCGCTGCATCTGGCCGAAGCCGGATTCAGCGTGGTGCTGCTTGAGGCGCATTGCGTGGGCTTCGGCGCGTCGGGCCGCAATGGCGGCCAATTGGGCAGTGCGCAGCGGATGGATCAGGAGGACCTTGAGCGGCTGGTCGGCGATGACGACGCGGCAAAGCTGTGGGATCTGGCCGAAGACGCAAAGGCTCTGGTCAAATCGCTGATCGCCAAGCACCAGATCGACTGTGATCTGAAACCGGGTGTCGCCGTTCTGGGCCTCAGCACCGGCGAACAGCAGGAGCTGCACGACCATGCGGCGCATCTGTCCGACCGTTATGGCTATGACCAGATGGAGCTGCTGGACGAAGGCGCGGGCCATGGCCTATGCCCCTCGCCTGCCTATCGCGGCGGCTATCTGGATATGGGGGCCGCCCATCTGCACCCGCTGAACTATGCTTTGGGTCTGGCGCAGGCCGCAGCCAAGGCGGGCGTGCGGATTTATGAAAGCACCGAGGTGACGGGGATCGAGGAAACCGCACCCGCCGTCGTTCACGCCGCACAGGGCAAGGTCACTGCCGATCACGTCATTCTGGCCTGCAACGGCTATTTGGGTGGGCTGAACGGCAAGGTCGCGGCGCGGGTCATGCCGATCAACAATTTCATCGCGGCGACCGAACCATTGGGCACTGACGCCGCTCGTGTGCTGACGCGCGACGTAGCCGTGGCCGATACGAAATTCGTGGTGAACTACTTCCGCCTTAGCGCCGATAACCGGCTGCTGTTTGGCGGCGGCGAGAGCTATGGTTATAGCTTCCCTGCGGACATCGCCGCCAAAGTGCGCAAACCGATGGTCGAGATTTTTCCGCATCTGCGCGATGTGAAGATCGACTACGCCTGGGGCGGTACGCTAGCGATCACCATGCGGCGGATGCCCTATCTGACACGGGTTGCGCCCAATATCCTGTCAGCTTCGGGCTACTCTGGTCACGGCGTTGGAACTGCGACCCATGCAGGGCAGTTGATGGCGCTGGCCATTCAAGGGCAGGCCGAAGGGTTCGACACGATGGCCCGCGTCCCAACCCTACCCTTCCCAGGGGGCGCCACCCTACGCAGCCCCCTGCTGGTGCTGGCGATGACATGGTTTGCGCTGCGGGACCGGCTGGGCCTTTGATTCACGACAGATTGGTGAAATTTCGCCGTAAGGGCGAATGAAGACTTGGATTGACCGAGGATTAGCTTTATCTTTCCTAAAGATAGAATTCGGGAAAACCAAATATGACGCTTCCTCCAAACGTTCATGACGCCGAACCCATCCCCGCAGCCGCCCGCGAAGCCATCGACGCCTTGATGCAGTCGGGCGACCTGTTTCGCTATACCGCGCCACAAGACGCGCCAGTTGCATTGCTTGAGGCGGAATTCGCCGAGTTGCTAGGAACCAAGTACGCTCTAGCGGTTTCGTCCTGCTCGGCTGCGCTGTTCCTGTCGCTCAAAGCCTTGGGCCTGCCGCGCGACGCACGTGTCCTGATCCCCGGCTTTACCTTTGCGGCTGTTCCGTCCTCGGTCGTTCACGCAGATTGCATTCCGGTACTGTGCGAAGTTGCTGAAAATTACCGCATCGACATGGCAGATTTTGCCACCAAACTGGACGATGTTCAGGCTGTGATCATCAGCCATATGCGCGGACACACGTCTGACATGGATGCAATCATGGCGTTGTGTGATGCCCGCGACATTCCCGTAATCGAAGACGCAGCCCATTCGCTGGGCACCACGTGGCACGGGCGCAATATTGGCACGATCGGTAAAGTCGGCTGTTTCTCGTTTCAGTCCTATAAGATGATCAACGCAGGCGAAGGCGGCATTCTGATCACCGATGACGCGGATTTGGTGGCACGCGCCGTCATCATGTCGGGCGCTTATGAGCACAACTGGAAAAAACACAAAGGCCCACACGGAGACAACTCGCCCGAGTTGGAGCAGGCCTTTGCCCGCTGGCAGAACCAGCTACCGCTGTATAATCTGCGGATGAGCAACCTCAGCGCCGCCGTGATCCGACCACAGATCCCTGAACTGCCGCGTCGCGTGCGCGACGGTCTGTCCAATCACGACTATGTCGCGGATCGCCTGAACACGTCGCCGAATATCGACGTGCCCGCCCCGCTGTCGCCTGAACGCCGGGCCCCGGACTCGATCCAGTTTAACCTGGTCGGCCTCAGCGATGATGACATCCGCGCTTTTGCGGCGGCATCCGAGGCGCGCGGTGTCAAAGTGCAGGTTTTTGGCCTGAGCGAAGACAATGCCCGCGCCTTTTGGAACTGGCAATTCCTGCCTGAGCAGGTCGAACTGCCCCAAACCCGAGCGATGTTGATGAAGGCTTGCGACGTTCGCCTGCCTGTGCGCCTGACCCGCGAGGAATTGGACGTAATCGCCGATATTTTGCTGGCATCCGTCGGCGAGGTTACTGCACCAGCGATGGCCTTCGGCACCTGACCTACAGCCCATCACAAAAAAGCCCGCCAAAGGCGGGCTTTTTTCGTTTTAAAGGGCTAGATCAGTTCAGCTTGGACAGTTTCTGCTGCAATTCGGCAAGCTGCTTTTTGATATCGTCCAGATCCTCTTTCGGCTCGGACTTACCTCCGTCTTCCTTGTCCGGACCGGACCAACCGCCGGACAAACCACCGGTCATCGCTTTAAGAAATGCCTGTTGCTGCGCCTGCATCGCCTCGAACCCCGGCATCTGAGACATCGGGTTCATTGCGCTCATGTTTTCCATCATCTTGCTTTGGCTTTCGCGCAGCATCTCGAACGAGCTTTGCAGGAACTGAGGCATCATACCTCCGCCCGGCAACATATAACTGCGCACAAGATCATTCAGCACATTCACAGGCAGCACATTTTCGCCCCGGCTTTCATGTTCGGCAATGATTTGAAGCAGATATTGCCGCGTCAGATCATCCCCGGTTTTCAGGTCGATAATCTGCACTTCCCGCCCGTCACGAATAAATGCCGCGATATCCTCGAGCGTGACGTAATCGCTGGTCTCGGTGTTATACAGCCGACGACTGGCATATCGTTTGATTAGTAACGGTTTTTCCTGGTCTGCCACCGGTTTCCCTCCCCAAGGATGATGCGTTGCAGCAGAGGTTATGCGACTGCAGCACAAAAAGAAAGGGCAGGTCTTTCGACCTGCCCTGCGCGATTGCACCGGTTGGGAGGAATGGGTGCGCCTCGCGGCATTCTCTTTACTTGGCAGCAGTTGCTTTCTTGGCAGCGGCTGTCACGTCGTTGGTTGCTTTCTTGACAGCAGCAGTTGCGTCTTCCGCAGCTTCTTTGCCAGCAGCCATCAGCAGCTCAACAGTTTCGGTCTGAACTTTTTTCGCGATTTCGGCGAAGGCCGCCAGATTTTCTGCAGCAACTTCAGCCGACGCGCTTGCGAAATCAGTCGCAGCTTTTGCGTATTCAGCAGGTTCTGCTTTTGCTTTCGACATCTCGGTCAGTTTGGCCAGAGTGTCTTTGGTCCATTTGTTCGAGATTTCAGCCGACTTTTCAGCGGCGTCCAGCGCAACACCCGACAGCTTTTCATTCAGGCTTGCGGTCGACTTGAAGGCACCTTCCAGAGCGGTGGTGTCAACAGGGAACGCGCCCATCATGTCTTTCAGGGTCGCGGTAAAGTCTTGAGTCTTTGCCATTGTCCTAATCCTTTTGCCGAACCGGGCCCACCCCGGTTTTCATCAGCTTGAAGACAATATGGTTGCTGCATTGCAGCATTGCAAGAAATTTATTGCTGCGTCGCAGCGAAAAATAAAAAGCCACACAAAATCAATTTGTTGACTTAACCAAAACATACGTTCCGGGCGCGGGCGCCAGTGGCGGATGATCCGAATCGCCCGGTGTACGCGCCTGAACCTGTTTGCCTGACCGCTTTTTTAGCCAGGCCTCCCAGCGGGGCCACCACGATCCCTGATGGTACTCGGCCTCTTTCATCCAAGTCTCTGCATCCGCTTTCAAATTGGTGTTGGTGTAATGGCCATATTTCTTTTTGCTGGGCGGGTTCACGATCCCCGCGATATGGCCGGATTCTGACACGATGAACGTCTTTGACTTCGATCCCATCTGCTGCACGCCGCGATAGCAATCCTTCCATGCTGCGATGTGGTCCGTTTCGCAGGTGATGGCCATCAACGGAACGTCGACATCACGGACATGCAGTTTATGCCCCAGCAACTCGAACCCGTCGTTGACGAAGTCGTTGCTCTGGCACAGGCCGCGCAGATACTCCACAGCCATACGACCGGGCAAATTCGCACCATCTCCGTTCCAGAACAGTAGGTCGAATGCGGGTGGTGTCTCGCCCATCATATAGCTGCGGATCGCAGGCCCATAGATCAGATCATTCGAGCGCAGAAACGACATCGTTCGTCCAACCACCCAGGCTTTCAGAATTCCATCCTTGGAAATCTGATCTTCGATTCCGTCCACGAAGTCGTTTTGCAGAAAGGGCGTGAACTCTCCCTGATCGCCGAAATCCGTAAGAGCGGTAAAGAACGTGGCGGACTTGATCGACTTGTCCCCCCGCTGCTTGAGAAGGGACAGGGTCAGGCTAAGCGTGGTTCCCGCGATACAGTAACCTACAGCGTTCACTTGCTTGACCTTGCAGATCGACTTGACCTGTTCGATCGCGGTCAGGAACCCTTCTTCGACGTAATCCCCCATACCGATATCGGCGTGGGACTCATTTGCATTGACCCAGCTTACGACAAACAAGGTATATCCCTGCTCAGTCACCCATTTGATCAGGCTGTTCTGTGCCTTGAGATCCAGAATGTAGAATTTGTTGATCCAGGGCGGGAACAGAACAAGCGGCGTTTCGCAAACTGTCTCGGTTTCAGGCTTGTATTGGATCAATTCCATTAGCCGGTTGCGATACACAACCTCACCCGGCGTTGTAGCGATGTTGCCGCCCACTTCGAAGGCGCTCTCATCCGCCAACCTGACAACCATTTCACCATCGTTGGCTTCAAGATCGGCAACCAGGTTTTCCAGCCCCTTGATCAGCGATTGCCCCTCAGTTTCGACCGCCTTTTCCAAAGCATCGGGATTGGTTGCCAGAAAATTGGTCGGAGACATCATGTCGATGATCTGTTGCGAGAAATACCGCAGGCGCTTTTTGTCCTTCTCGTCCATGTCTTCAACCGATGCGACGGCCTGTGTGATGACCTCGGCATTGGTTTGATACTGCTGGCGAATAAAGCGGAAATAGGGATTTGCTTCCCACATGGGATTGCTGAAGCGCTTGTCCTTGGGGGCGGTATCGCTGTCATCAACTTCGCCCGTCGTCATGGCCTTCTGCGCTTCGGCAAAGTTTAGAACGGATTTTCCCCAGAATTCGATCTGATGTTCCATCAGCTTGGCGGGATTTTGCCACGCCTCGGAAAAATATGCCGTTGCTGCTCGTGCAAAAAGCTCTTGATTCGGACCGTCCAGCGCGGGGTTGTGACCCTTTTTCCCGGCCATCACTTCCACCAGACGCTTTGAAAGCTCTTCGACTTTGTTCATATTTTCTTTAAGTCGTTCAAGGTGTTCCTCGGTTAGCTCCGGACTCTGGTCTTGACTTGTTGTCATTTTAACAATTCCCCCCTAACCTCGCTGCTATGCAGAATAACGTCGCAAATGCCATGGGCAAAGCGGCGAATGGTCCGAACTTTCAGACTGATACCCAGGAGACCCATTTTATGCGCTACATGATGACCTACGACTTGATGGAAACCATGCGCAACACCAACCAGTGGATGGGTGCAACCGCCAGTGCGATGGCCTCTTACCCGCTGTTTTCGATGGTTCCCAATCCACTGTTCAGCATGATGGCGGCCTGGGGCGAGGTGACAGAACGCACCTTTCAGCGCATGATTGCCAAACCCGACTGGGGCATTCGCACCTATACCTGCGAGGACGGCCGGGACCATATTGTCGATATCGTCCCCGTGTTGGAGCGTCCGTTCGGCGACCTGATCCACGTCCGCGTGAATGGGCGCGAAGAACAAGCGCGCAAAGTTCTGGTGGTCGCTCCCATGTCCGGCCACTATGCAACGCTGCTGCGCTCGACAGTCAAAAGCCTGTTGGTCAATTGCGAAGTCTACGTCACCGACTGGCATAATGCGCGCGATATCCCCGTGTCCGAAGGAAAGTTCGATGTAGAGGACTATACCCTCTATCTTGTCGATTTCATGAAAGAACTGGGACCAGAGACTCATGTTGTTGCAGTTTGCCAACCCGCCCCGCTGACACTGGCCGCCACCGCGTATCTGGCGGAGGTAGAGCCCAAAGCGCAGCCCAGCACACTGACCCTGATCGGCGGGCCTGTTGACCCGGACGCAACACCCACTGACGTAACCGATTTTGGCCGCCGCGTGACAATGGGCCAGTTGGAAGAGACCATGATTCAGCGCGTCGGCTTCAAGTACAAAGGCGTTGGCCGCATGGTTTATCCCGGCCTGCTGCAACTGGCGTCATTCATGTCCATGAACGCGGATCGCCATTCCAAGGCGTTTTCGGATCAGATTCAGCGCGTCATGCGCGGTGAGGCGTCGGATCATGACGCACATAACCGGTTCTATGACGAGTATCTGGCGGTGATGGACATGACCGCGGAATTCTATCTGTCGACGGTCGAACGTGTCTTTAAAAACCGCGAAATTGCGCGGAACGAGTTTGTCGTTGCAGGCCACAAGGTTGATATCGGGAAAATCACCGACGTCGCCGTGAAAACAGTCGAGGGCGCAAATGACGACATCTCGGCCCCCGGTCAGTGCATCGCGGCGCTTGATCTTTGCACCGGGCTACCAGATTCGAAAAAGGCGAGCCACGTTGAACCCGGCGCGGGACATTACGGTATCTTTGCCGGCCGCAGTTGGCGCGACAACATCCGCCCGCTGGTCATCGACTTCATGAACGCCAACACGCGTAAACCGCGCCGTCGGGCGGCGAACAAGAACAAAGTCGCCTGATCACCATGCCAAGTTCCATGGCGGAGGATTTCGCATTTTCCTGCAATTGTGGCGCGCTTCACGGCGCGATCACCGCTGCGGGGGCGAAATCCGCAACGCATACAGTGTGTTTCTGCCATGACTGCCGCGCGGCTCAGCTATATTTCGGGCAACCCGACCCGGCCCCCGGCCCCGTCGAGGTGCTGCAGATGCTGCCAGAAGAAATCAGGATTGACGGCGGGGCCGAACACTTGGCCCTGATGCAGCTCAGCCCCAAGGGTATGCTGCGCTGGTACGCAAGTTGCTGTAACGCGCCACTTGCGGTTACGACCCGAACGCCGAAATTCCCCTTTGCGGGGTTCATCGTGAAACGAATTGCAGACCCAAGCGGCTTGGGCCCCATCACGACCCGAGGGTTTGTTCCACAACGCAACGGCAAACAATCCCATGAAAAGCTGGGACCTGCCGTCACTGGATTGATTTCGCGCGTACTGAAGTCGCGGATGTCCGGAAGCTGGAAGAACTCTGTCTTCTTCGACCCCAAGACCAGACAGCCCGTGGCAACGCCTGTAATCCTCAGCCAATCTGAACGGGCAGCGTATTACAAATAGGGCAGCCGAACCGGGGCATTCAACCAGGATTCAAGTGCCGTGTTCACGGCTGCGGGGGCCTCGAGCGGGGGCAGATGCCCTGCTTCGTCGATGACCTTCAACTCGGCATTTGGGATCATTTCCGCCATGAACGCATGCCGACGCACGGGTGTAAGCTGATCGTGCGCCCCGCATAAAACCAGCGTTGGCACTTCGATATGCCTCAGCGCGCCTTGCTGGTCTGGACGCCGTTGCAGGGCGCGCATCTGACGTTCGAAGACGTCCGCCCCTAGTTCCTTTGCCATCGCCATGACTTCTTTCAAGACGGGAACCCGTCCCAGACCCGGTGCTAAAGTCTCGGATCCAATCAGCCTATTCATGACATCTTCAAGCCGCCCCGACTTTGCGCCTACGATAAGCTCTTCCCGGTCTGCCGCGATCTGAGGTGTATCGGCCTGCGCGTCCGTTGACATCAGGCACAAACGGGACACGCGCTGAGGTGCACGCCGAACGATCTCTAACGCGACAACGCCACCCATGCTAAACCCACCAAGGGCGAAACGATGCGGTAGTTGGTCCAGCAAGCCAGAGGCAATCTCTTCGATGCGGTCACCCGTCGTCACCGGAGCAACCGTCACCGCGCGTTGGTAAGACAGGTAGAGTATCTGAGCTCCGAACAACCGCGCGTCGCACATGAACCCGGGCAGAAAAACCAACGGTTCGATCACGCAGGGCCTCCTTAAATTCGACCACCTTGGCGTTACTTTTCCGCAGGATGTGAGGTTTTTCTAATGTCGGCAAGAAAAAACTCAGGGATAGTCTATTCCCCGGAACTTCGGAAAATCCGCATAACGCGCCTTTCGGGTGTTCAGATTCTCAGTCGGCTTGGCACCTGCGCGCAGCAAGGTACCGCGCGGTGCAATATAGCTGTCGATCCGGCGGTGGGGGATCGGCCTCCAGACCAGATTGAAAGCGCAGAGCTTAGGGAAAAACCAGATTTCGGAATAATCCAGATGGTCATGCATCCACCAAGCAAGGTCGCGCCAGTCGCGACCGGTTTCGTATTGATCAGCAAACCACGGGATCACGACCGAGGCCCCCGCGATCCGGTCATCCCCTTCCCCACGATCCCAAATATGGCATTCCAGAGGATTGTCATTTCGCGCACAGTTCAGACGGTTTTCATTCCCGAACCGGTTCAACGAAGGTGAGCGATAGCCAGACCGCACCGCGACCCGGCCAAAGGTTTCCTCCAGCGGGTCCAGAAGAGTTTCGCAAAAGGCTCGCCCCGTTTGGATCGCCAAATCAGGATTGTCGGGAATGTTCTGTTTTTCGTGAAAGTTGCCAATCTCGGAATACAAAAAATCACGCATGAAGAAATGACGGGACAGTCGCACCCTGCCAAAGGTTTCAAGGCTCCACATGCTGGCCGGTTTACGCATCAAAGCCCCCCTGCATTACCTGATCCCCAAAATTTCTAACCAGTTCAATATACCCGCTACGGTCGCATCCGTTTGCCCCGGTGACATCAACCTCCCGGCGACAACATGCGAGGCGGGGTCATCCTCGGGGCCCATTGTCACCAATTCCGTTGTCGATTGCGCGCCCCACGTCGCCGCAACCTCGTGCGTGATATCTGGCCTTACAACTTGATCATCATCCGAAAACCAAAACAACGCCGGGACCTTTGCGTCAGAGTAATCAAGCCTATTCACCGCATCCACCAACACCGTCATTGGCACGACCGCTTCCCAAGGATAGGTCGTTGACCAATACAGGTTCTTCTCCGGATCCGGGCCAGAGACGTCCCGTGTCTCTCCCATCAGAACAGGCAGCCAATCCCGCGCCCAAGGTAATCCGGGTATCCAGGCACCGGGTGTGTTCACTCCGAAATTGGGCGAGACAAAGACAATACCCGCCAGATCCCTGCTCAGGTCTTCGTCTATGGCAGCGGCTGCTGCTAGTGTCCCGCCTGTCGATGTCGAAATCACGACAACCTGATCGCCTACCGCACGCGCCGCAGCCAGCCCCTCGGCCAGATCCTGCATCCAGCCCGAGGCCGTTCCGTCCGCCATTGCCTCGCTGCTACGCCCGTGCCCCTGCAGCCGCGTATAGACCAGATTTGCCCCCAGTGCGTCAGCGACCATATCGGGCACCGGGCGGATTTCCTCGGACGACGCGGAAAACCCATGCAGATAAAGAACGGAAACCGGGGTTCTGCGCTCTTTGAAACCGTCCTGCCAGATCACGCGCTTTTCGACCCCGGGGACGATATCGTCAAAAGCCGACTCGACGCTTTCGAAATAGACTTGGACGCCCTCGCCAAATTTCCGAGGATCAAACTGAGGATGAAGGTCTACAACTTCGCGTGGGCCAAACCAGTAAATCAGGCCCCCAACAGCGATAAGAGCCAAACACAGACGACCTATTAGCCGCATCATGATGCATTCATCACATCTATGACGGCCTGCTCGATCAGCCCAAGGCACGGCCCGTCCGAAAACCGGTGATCCGCATCTTTGACAAGCAGCAAACTCATGTCGGGTCCAGTCGCATGTTCAAGCAGTCTGACCGCAGTTGCGGTTGAAACCGCAGTATCCTCGGTGCCCTGCAAAAAGCGCACCGGAAACGGCAGTTCCAACGGGCTACGCAGGACAAGTCGGGCGCGGCCATCTTCGATCATCCGTTTCGTAATGATGTAGGGCTCCATATAGTCCGACGGCAGCTCAACATACCCGACCTCCTCCAGCGCCTGTTTCTGAGCATCCGTGAACGAAGCCCAGTATCCATCCTCGGTAAAGTCTGGCGCCGCTGCGATCGTGACCATGCCTGCAATCCGATCCGGCATCATCTTGGCCAGCAACAAGGCCTGCCATCCGCCCATCGAAGACCCCACGACAATCAAAGGCCCCTCAGTTAACTCGGCAACCGCGGCCGTTGTATCCTCATGCCAATCCCCGATGCACCCCTCTTCGAAAGCGCCCCCGCTTTCACCGTGCCCGGAATAGTCGAACCGCAAAAACGCCTGCCCGCGCTCCTGCGCCCAGGCCTCAAGATGCACTGCCTTAGTGCCTTCCATGTCTGACTTGAGTCCGCCCAGAAACACAACGGTCGGCCCCGTCCCTTCGCTTTTGTGATACGCCAACTGCCGCCCCTGCGCGGTGTCCAGAAATTCAGCCACAGCCATTTAACCCTCTTTGCTTTGCGAACATCATGCACGTCCCAACCCCAACCGCAATTCCCCGATCCGCCCTTCATCTGGCTAAAAATATCCCGAGGTGCCGCCATTGGTTCAAGCGCCAATGGCGGCGGGCTAGCGCCCCTCGCTCCAGCACTTGTCACAATCCCTCCCAACTTCCAAAGCAGCCAAACGCAAATACCCCGCAACTGGGCGTTCTCAGACCTTGCCCAAGCGGAATTCCCACAAACATAGAGAAAATACCTTAATACACAGTCGCTTGCCTGCAGCACCAAGCCGCTTCACTGCCTCTGTCAGCACCCCCTGTTGATATCATACTACAACAGTGACGCATCAGTGACGCGAGGTTGGCGGGCATGCTGCTGTGTTGATAGTTAAAGGTCGGCAGGCGGGCTCCAACAGCCCCCCGACTAACACGACCGAACTGCTCAAGAACACGGCCATGCCAAAGAATACATCTGACTTTCTGACATCTGTTGCAAGTCGAGTCGATCAGGACGACCGCGACTCGCGGACGCGCAATAAGCGGGTCTTACCCTTGTGGTCACCACACAGGGCAAGCGTTGGATATACCGCACCCAAAAAGGCAAGCGGCAGCGTCAGGTCACCCTCGGGCATTATCCCGCTATGAGCCTTGCCGAGGCACCAGAGGCGCGGGCGCGACCTATCACCAAAGGCGCCGACAAGTAGTCTGAAACTACGCTAGACGAACTGACAGAGACCTAATTAGCAACCATGCAGACGCGCGGCGCAATGTCGTGGCGGCGGTCGCAGAAGATCCTCATCAAGATCGTCTTGCCCATCCATGGTGGCATGCGCCTAGGCGCACTGACGTGGAGGCCCTGAACGCGACATTTGCCCACCTGATAGATGACAAACTTGGTGCGGCTCGCAACATCCGCATGGCAATGGCAAGCATGTTCAAGTGGGCGAGCAAAAAGAAAATAATGTCCGCAGGCGTACCACCCCCACAGTTGGACAAGACACCGAAATCGCAGATCAAAGACTACCGCCAGTCCATGTCCGAACTGCGCACGATGGTCCGGGGCCTCGACGTACTGCAAGACATCGACCGGGACATCATGCGCTTGCAATTCTTTACAGGCACCCGCATCAGCGAGGCGTTGGGCGCTGAGTGGTCGAAGATTGACTTGGAGCATCCGCGAAGGCCTACGCATTTTGGACAGCGGTTAGAAAATGACCGTGGAAAGTGCCGCGCTTGAGATCCTAACGACATGTGAAAGGGCGGACGGAGAAACGCTGCCCCACCCTGATACCGTGCGCAGATGGCTTCGCTCAGAAGTCGCACGTCGCTATCCGGCTAGAACCCAATTCAACCCACTTCGGTGGGTTACGACGTTCTCTGAAAGGAGGCCGTCCATGCCTTTACTGGAACCCGAAAGCGTTAAACCAGACCTGACACCGACTGCCACCACGAGAGAACTGCGTGTGACGCGTACGGCGGTGTTGAAACTGGTTCTGTCCGAAGAGCTGAACGCTTACAAAGTTGGCCAACGCCTGCGCATCACCCACAGCTCACTGGGCGCTTATTTGGACCGCCAGCGTTTCATGCCGAACGAGGAGAGCGTGGCATGAACCCGCCCGTACCTGCCCCAAGTCAATCCTCGGGGACCTGTCGGTCAAGGAAACCTGCCGGGAGTTGCAAGTATCGACCTCAACCGTCTGGCGCTCGCTCGACTCCGGCGATTTGACCGGCTACTCGACCGGTCGTGTCACACGGATCGACCGGTCGAGCATCGACGCCTTCAAGGCCAGAAACCGCAACCAGCCGAAAAAGGCCAGCGATGCCGCGTGACATAAACATCGTCCGAGGCGCTGGGCGTGGCTGAACAAACACTTGGCGGGCAAGTTAGTACCATTTCAGAGGGGCATCAGTGATGCGAACAGTGACCATCCCCGCCCGGAACACCGAAACACGCAGGAAATTGACGAATTTTTCGCAACACAAGCTTCTGTGGGCGTAGCAGGAAACCACGTCGACCTGGTGTTTTTTACACTCTGCCCGCCTCCAGCCCAATCTCTCCGACCAAACTTAGAAACCGGATCAGATCAAACAGACCTTTTCGGCCAGCTCGTCAATCAGAACGCGTTGGTTTTCACTGTAATCAACAGGAAGATCGATCAGGTGTACGCCACCTGCTGCAAACGCCTGATCAAAGGTGGGTACCAGGTCAACGGTTCGCTCCACCCGGTGACCGGTTGCGCCATAGCTTCTAGCATATTGCACAAAATCAGGGTTGTTAAACTCCAGCCCCCAATCTTCAAACCCGGCGTGAGATTGCTTCCAACGGATCATCCCATACGAGCTGTCGTTCAGAATGGTTACAACCAGATTGAGGCCCAAGCGAACGGCCGTTTCAACCTCCTGACTGTTCATCATAAAGCCACCATCGCCACAAATCGCCATGACGCGCCTGTCAGGATAGAGTTTGGCCGCCATCATGGCTGAGGGAAGGCCGGCTCCCATCGTGGCCAATGCGTTATCCAGCAAGACTGTATTGGGCTGGTAGGCCTGATAATTTCGCGCGTACCATATTTTATAGATGCCATTGTCCAATGCGATGATATCGCAGTCGCGCATGACTTTGCGTGTATCGGCCACAAACCGCTGTGGGATCACCGGAAAGCGTGGATCGTCTGCTCCTGCCGAGATATGCATATCGGTTTCCTGCTTGACCCTCTCGAAATAGCTGCGGTCAAAATCCAGTGGGCCACCAAGCTTTTCGCCCAACCGTTCGATGGATTGAGCCAGATCGCCGACAACCTCGACCTGCGGGAAATAGACTTGGTCAACTTGCGCCGCCTTGTAGTTCACATGGATAACCTTGGTTCCACCTTCCTTCATGAAGAAGGGCGGTTTTTCCACCACATCATGACCCACGTTGATAATCAGATCAGCCCGTTCGATGGCGCAGTGCAGGTAGTCCCCGTCTGACAACGCCGCCGTTCCTAAAAACAGATCGGACCGCTCGTCTACAACGCCTTTGCCCATCTGTGTGTCAAAGAAAGGAATCTGCGTGTCATTCACAAACTGGCTGAGAGCGCTGCGAGCATGCTTTCGGTTGGCTCCCGCCCCCAACAAAAGCAAAGGCATACTAGCCGAGCGGATCATCTCGGCCGCCTCATTCAGAACCCTGTCACCAGCCACGGCGTAGTAGCGCGGATGAGGTTGCAGGACCGGCTCGGTGGTATCTTCGGCTGCTATATCCTCGGGAAGTTCCAGTAGAACGGCGCCGGGACGCTCCTCTTGCGCGACGCGAAACGCTTCTCGGATTAACGAGGGGATGGTGTTGCCGTGCACAATCTGCTTGGACATCTTGCAAATCGGGTCGAACAAACCCACCACATCAATGATCTGAAACTGGCCCTGCTTCGATTTTTTGATCGGCTTTTGGCCCGTGATCATAACCAGTGGCATCCCGCCCAAATGCGCATAGGCGGCTGGTGTCGCAAAATTTGTGGCGCCGGGGCCCAGTGTTGCCATGCAGACCCCCGCCTTGCCCGTCAATCGCCCATATGTTGCGGCCATGAACGCTGCGCCCTGTTCATGACGGGTCAGAACAAGTTCAATCTTGGACGTCCTTAAAGACTCCAACACATCCAGGTTTTCCTCGCCGGGGACAGCGAAAACATATTCGACACCTTCAGCCTCCAGCGCTGCGACTAACAAATCCGAGGCTTTGGTGAAGGAGGTTGCGGTTTGGTCAAAAGCAGACATGTGCTCTCCTAATATCACTGTGGATCGGTTGGTCTGGCCTGAGATGCAGGTGAAAATCTAACCCATCCAAAATAGGGGCGGTTCGTTCAGTTTTCACCGGCTTGCGGCAATTGGCATTCAAAAACACAGCATCTATCGCTACCTAGCGGCTGCTTTCCAATACAGCACGCGCCAGACAGGGCTTCAACGGCCGTAGCAACCGACAATGTCCTGTTACGAGCAGGCCAACGAACTCCGCGTTAGACCAAAAAAACCACTGATATGACCTCCGCAATTATCGAACAGTATTTCTTCGGACCTCTGACGCGAACATGGCGTCGAGACGGTGCCACCAATACCGGACGATAACCTTGCTAACTTCGATCCTTCAACGCGCAAAAAGTGTTTCACCATTGGGAGCGAAAATGGGAACTGAATATACAGCATCACCGCCAATCGAGTAGCCCCAGGTCTAGATGTGAGTTAATTTTCTGGGATCAATTTTATATGGAAGGAGGCTACTAAACCCTTGCCCGCCTCAAGATGAGTTTTTCCGGCAAGACGGCACCAGTTATTCGATTTTTTCACAGACAATAAATGGCGTTTATAGGCTACTTTGGCTTACAGAACTCAACCTTCGTAGTTGAATTCTTGAGTTGTCCAGTAGGTGGTTGAAACACCTTCCTGCTTGGCGGGTTGAAAGACACATTCGATCAGAGCTCGATCAACACCTTTTCCCCTGACCTGCGGATCAGTGAAAAGATCCATAAGATAACACGTATCCTCGACCGACCACATGAACCGATGGTAGAGATTGTGCGATAATCCAACCGGCTTTCCGTCCAACTCAGCGATCAGACAATTGTATTCACCTGCATCCGTTTACAGCAGTCTCGTAGAAACCCAAGTATGCTGTCCACAGCCTGCGCCACTGTTCGTTGTCTTGCAATTCGAGCGGACGGATAGTTAAGCCATCTGGCCTGGATAGTTTCTCCTTCGTTTTACTGAATACGTTCAATCGAGATCGCGTAATACAGTCAAATGAACTAATGCCCGACATCCACACGGTCATGAATAAGTGGAATGTCCTCATCCACCGCTTCGCCCAATTCCTGGGCGTATCGGTGGCCTGAATAAACCGCTGCCGCAATTATCGCCGGAGCGTCACAATCACCAATGCGACGAAGGCTAAACTTCAAGTCTTCAGAACTTATCCGCCCTAGCAATCCGCTGTAGAGGCTATCATTTGGCTTCCGAGCGGTAACCATAACAATATTGGCAACCGGAACGGTCACACCTGGCCCGCCATAGGTGCACTCCAACTCTGCGATTTCGCCGTCAAAATGCTTGAGCGACTTTGACGGCAGGACCTCGACCCCCAATCGAAGCAGATGCGTTCGGATGCGCCATCGTTCGGACGTTTTTCCAGCCCAGTCGGAAACACTGTCAGATGGTGTTACCAGCGTGACGGCATGTCCCTGAGCTCGTATTTTCTCAGCGATGATGCTGGCCATGTAGTAGCCATCCCCATCGAAAACGAGCGTCGGTCCATCGGGGAGCCTTCCATCCATAATGTCATCAGGGGTGAAAACGCGGCTTAGGGCGGCTCCTTCTGCGACCGGGACAAAACGCTCTTCGTCAAAATACTCCTTCCGCCAGGTCGCGCCAGTAGCGATCGCAACGTGGTCAGCATCAACGGCCAAGATATCGTCAACTGTCAGAGGGCTTTCACGGTAGATTTCAACGTTCGGCATCTCGATCAATTGCTGCTCGCGGTAGTCTTTGACGCGAATGTACTCGCTCATGCCAGGCAAAGCGGCTTCGCGCGAGACCCTGCCACCCAACTCACGCGTAGCTTCTGCCAATTGGACATCGTACCCACGCACGCCAAGTGCCCGTGCCGCTTCCAGTCCCGCAGCGCCTGCCCCGACGATCAAGACGCGCGCATCTGAGGATTTCTTACGAATGATTTCAGGGTGCCAGCCTTTGCGCCACTCCTCCCCCATTGTTGGGTTTTGAGTGCATCGAATAGGTACCCCTATCGAGTCACTGGCGTAACAAACATTGCATCCAATACACTCTCGGATCGCGGACAAGCGCCCTTCCTCAATCTTCTTTGGAAGGTATGGATCAGCAATCGACGGGCGCGCAGCCCCGATGAAATCGGTTATGCCCCGCCTGACTTGCGAGACCATGGTATCCGGTGACGTAAAGCGACCAACGGTCACGACAGGCTTATCCGTTACCGACTTGATCCAATGCATGTAGGGTTCAAGTGCTGCTTCTTTGGTGAAACGGGAGACACCCATCTCGACCGAGTAGTCTGCGATGTTGATATCCCACAAATCCGGCAGGTCAGAGAGCATCTCAAACATCTCTCGACGTTCACCATAGATTGGCTGACCATCCTCGCCGATCTCTTCATCTGCCGAGAACCGAACGGCCACAGCGCACCTGTCGCCAACAGCGTCCTTGGTTTCCTCAATCAGTTCTCGAGTCAAACGCACCCTGTTTTCTAAGCTGCCACCATATTCGTCACTGCGCGTGTTCACTCGCGGGTGCAGAAAATTCGAGATCAGGTATCCGTGCGTTGCGTAAACATAGACAACATCAAATCCCGCATCTCGCGCCCTCAAAGCCGCCTTTCTATGCCAGCGGCGTAAATCCCGGATGTCCTGTTTGTCCATTGCGCGTGTCTGAAAAGGGTGTCCTTTCGTATTTGGGCGACTGTCGACATCCATGCTCGGCAACCGGGAAAACAAGTTGTTTGAGTTGGCGCCTCCGTACCAAAGCTCAGCCCCTGCTAGGCTGCCGTATTCGTGCACCGCGTCTGTCATCAGGGCGTGCGCCCGAACATCACTGTCATCCCAAAGCGACGCATAAGGGTGCGGTAGGTCATCAGAAGAAGGATGGATTGAGTTGTATTCCGTACATATGACACCCCATCCGCCTTGCGCTTTCACTTTGCGCATCTCGGCAAGTGTACGCGGGTATTGCCAACCCATTCCAGTACAGTGCGGCACCTGATAAAACCGGTTTGGTGCAGTAACTGGCCCGATTTGGACTGGTTCGAAAAGGATGTCGTAGCGAGAGTCCCTACCCATATTTTTACCCTTAGTTAGCTGCGTCATGCGCTGGCTGATTTTGTCTGGAGATTCCGGTTTTAGGGCCGCTTTGTTTCAATCACTGTTGTTGAATGCGGGCATTTGAAAGTGGTCCGGATAGACCTTGGAAAGGAAGGCGGAGATGTGATCCCGGGCAACAGAACGTTGAAAATTCTCGGGATAAGTCAAAAGCTCCAACCAGATTCCGTCGTAAAGAGCCTCCAAAATGTTGGCGACTTGCGTTGGCGGAATGTCGTCGCACCCACCGTCCTCAGAAATTTCGGAACACAGGCGCAGCGCGATATTGTACCGCTCTTGATCGATACCATTGATAAGATTGCGGTAGACTTGGCGCCGCCCTGCCTCTCCAAAAAAAGCAAACCAAACGGCCAGTTTCTTTGGAGTGCAAATATGGGGGTGAAAATGCGCATCGACGATAGCCAACAGCTTTTCTGGCGCTGACAAGCCTGCATTATCGAAGGCTTCCAACCACTGTTCGTGGTGTTCGTTGGCGAGAAACAGCAGCGTTTCTTCCAGCAATTTTTGTTTGCTTTTGAAGTGGAAGTTGACGATGCCGAGCGACAAACCTGCAATCTCGGTCACGGTGGACATGGTCGTTCCGCCAATTCCGTTCTGAGCAATTGAGTCGATTGTAGCGTCGATGAGTTGTTGACGCCTCACCTCTTTGGACTCGGTACGCCGCCGCCCCTCGGGGTTTGTTTTTTCGATTGGCGATTGTCTCACCCGAATGCATCCCATCTACTAAAGCAATTCATCGGTCTTGCCTGCCCCCACAGCCACTCTCATCCAGCGAGTGAGAATTTGACATCTAAAGGAAATATGTCATTGATTGAATGATCATTCAATGATGAAGAGAAAGTGATGTGAAAACAGTCCGCATGTTCGCAATCGTCGATCTAAAGTTCCGACCAAAACGTGAAAAGCGGGTCGTTTACCATAGAAATAACCCTGCGATGCAAAGCCCCCAGAGGCTCAATGCGATCCTCAATGGCCACCCAGGCTGCATCGGCCTGCAATTGATCCCTAAACTCGATAACTGCCATAAGCGATTGATCACGCTGCTCGTCGGTATCGTAGCCACTTGCGGGATTGCGTTTACACAAAGGCGTCCCGTTCGTGGCTAGACCTGTCGTGACCAAATGTTCCACAAACGCGTTCCAAGCCTGCTCGAATGCATCGAGTTCGACGGTTGGCTTCAAGTCAAATTGGTTCAACAGTCTTGGCATTCGTCACAAACTTTCCGGCAAAGTATCGTCAGCCAAACTTATGCAATTCCCCCCGCAAGGCAAGCGCGAGGCCCATAGATGATCCGCAACGAAAATCCCGTCATCGCAAACAGCCTGTGGTCAGCAACTGCAGCTTATCCGACCGAGTACCCCCAACTCGTTGGCGAACAGAAATCGGACGTGACTGTGATTGGCGCGGGGTTCACCGGGCTTTCAGCAGCGATTCATTTAGCCGAGCAAGGCGTTAACGTTATTCTGGTGGATGCGCAGCATCCAGGATGGGGCGCGTCAGGACGCAATGGCGGCCAAATCAACGTGGGTCTAAAGGACGGACCAACGGGCATCAAAGCAAAGTTTGGAGATTTCTGGGGAACCAGAATGATCCAAATGGCCGGTGACGCTGGCGACCTTGTGTTCGACTTAATCGACCGGCACGACATTAAGTGCGATGCAAAGCGCCCTGGCTGGCTGCGTGCCGCTCATACTCACAAAACACTCAGGGAATTGCACAAACTAGCCGAGGATTGGGACAACCACGGCGGGGGCATGAGACAGCTTGATCAAAGCGAAATGCAGCGACTAACCGGGACCGAAGCCTACCTTGGTGGCGTTCTGGATCGCCGTGGTGGTGTTTTGCACCCGCTGAATTATGCGCTTGGACTGGCCGAAGCAGGTCACCGCAATGGCGTGCAAGTCTTCGGCGAAACGCCTGCCAATCAGATTGAATCAGAGGCCGGCCGCTTTCGCGTCGAAACTCCCAAAGGAGCTGTCATCTCAGAAAAGGTTTTGATTTGCACGAACGCCTATTCCGGAGATCTGCATCCGCGGTTGGCTCAGTCAGTTTTACCCGTTCGTTCAGTTCAGGTTGCCTCGTCGCCTCTTTCTGACAATCTCCGCCGGACAATTCTGCCGGAAGGCAACGCTTTGTCAGACGCGCGACGCCTGCTTCTGTACTTCAGACAAGACGCAGAGGGTCGCTTTCTGATGGGTGGGCGCGGGACCTACAATGACAATTCCACTCTCAAACAAATTAAGCGATTGAAACGCATTTCTGTTGAACTTTTCCCCCAACTGTCTGGAGTTCAGTGGGAATATGAATGGGGTGGCTTTGTCGCACTAACAAGAGATCACTACCCACATCTGCATGAACTCACGCCGGGAATTATGACCGGCTTAGGATACAATGGGCGCGGCGTAGCCATCGCCACGGCAATGGGGCGAGTCCTTGCTAAATGGGCTACCGGAACCAAAACAGAAGAGCTGGAGTTTCCGGTCACCCCCCTCAAACCGCTGCCTTTCTCGTTCGCGAGAGAAACACTTGTCGAAGCAGAAATCCTGCGTCTAAAACTTTTGGATAAGCTGGGCTTTTGATGCGCTTACAATCAGCGTGGCCTAGCGGTTTTTGTGGAAGAAGCGATAGGTCAACGCGATCGCGGCTATCGAAAGACCTGTGCCGTACCCAATCCAAACCCCGTTGGGGCCGAACCCAAACCAAAAGCCCAGCGCATATCCAAGTGGCAATGCAAAGACCCAATAGGCAATCAGGGTAATTGCAACGGGAACATGATTGTCCATCATGCCCCGAAAAGCGCCCAACATTGTCCCCTGCACTCCATCTGCAATCTGCATTGCCGCAATCACAAGGAACATCGATATCGCAAGAGAAACAACCTGAGGATCATCTGAAAGGCTATTGGCCAAAGGAGCACGGCCAATCAAAATTCCACTGACGACAACAGCCATCCAACCCACGACGACCAACAACGACGCCAACACGATCGGCTTGAGTCTTTCTTGCTCATCCGCACCAATAGCCTGAGCTACACGTATCGAAATCGCAATCGAAACGCCCAGAGGAACCATGTAGATGACGTCGCTGACCGCGGAAACGATTTGATGCGCGGCGAGCGCGGCAGCGCTGAACCAACCAAGCATCAGACCGGCAACTGCATAAGCGGCCCCCTCCCCCAGATAACCAACGGAAATAATGAATCCTTCTTTGAGTTGCGCTTTGACCTCTGGCCAATCGAAACTCGCGGCTCTCAGAAGGCCTCTCTTTCTTTTCCATGCTCGTAAAATCACGAAGGCCATAAGCAACGGCACTATCTGAGACAACAGGCTAGCAATCCCGGCACCGACGAGACCCAGCCCCGGCCAACCACCCACTCCGTGGATCAGAACATAGTTCGAAGGGATGTTGAAACCGACCGCGAGGAATGCAAGGCCAACGCCGATCCATGGGCGGTTCATGGCGTCAAAGAGAGCCTTGAGCGCATAGAAAATCGTAAAGGGCACCAACAGAAGGCTCATCGCGATCCAGTAGCCGCCAATTAGGCTGATCACCTCAGGCGGTTGTCCAATCCAAGAAAGGCCGGGTTTAAGGCAGATCATTACAACGGCGCCAACGGCGCCAACGATCAAGGAAACAAATATTCCGGCGCTTGTTGCTGTTGCCAGCCCTCGTTCGCTCGTTTTCCCGAAGGCTTCAGCCATCCGCACACCAATAGCGGATACAAATCCGTAAAGCGCCGAATAGAAGATGATCAGTACTGAAGCTGTGATTGAGACCGCCGCCAGCGGAAGCGTTCCCAATGGGGCCACCATAATGGTGTCAACGACGCCAATCAAAGCAGCTGCAGCAAGAGAAATAACTATTGGTAGAGCAAGCCGCGCTAAGTAGCGCGCCTCACTCAAGATGGTGCCCCAAGATGGCAGAGGTTGCTGCGATACCCGCACGCGCGTCATATTGATGGGCCTTTCAGTCGAATTTGACTAAGCCGTATCCCCAAGTAATTCCGGAACCAAGCGAACAAGGCATCCCCAGGCAGCCTGTTCTGCCTGCTTTCGGCTCAGGCCTTCCGGAGCAAGATGCAGTCGTTGCCAGTAGCCATCAGTTAATGTCTCCATCCATTCGGCCATTTGATCAGGTGAAGCAACGTCATCTTCGGACAGCAATTCATTCCAGATTTCTCGCAAAGTCTCTCGCCGGCGTGTTTCGAAATGCCCGGCAACTTCATCATATTGCAGTTGAAATCGAAGTTCGCCCCAAAATGCATACCATAGCGGCAAGACATCCGGACCACATGCATCAAGATGGAAGTCAGCTTTAATCAAAGCCCTTATCTTGTCGACCGGCTCGTTTCCGGCTCGCCCTAAGGCAGCTGACCAATGGTCTTCGTAGCGTTGATACAGATCACGCAAGGTTTCGGTAAGAAGGCCAAGCTTTGACTTGAAGTAAAACGCCGCAACACCCTGAGACAGCTCAGCCTCAGACGCGACCGTTGCAAGCGTCGTTTTTGCTAGCCCATGCGCCAAAATAGAACGGCAAGCCGCGTCGAGCAGCTGCCGGCGACGACGGTCTGCGTTCTCCTTCCGCTCTTTGCGGGGTCGTTTACGCTCTGCCTCGACCAATTGCCGCTCCTCCTACGAATGCAGTCATCTACAGCGCGCAAAAAAGATGCGTCAATAGGTAGAAATTTATTTGAGCGCTCAAATAAACTTTACGTATGCGCCCCTGATCTGTAAACGGAAGAGAAAGGGATGGGAAAATTTGACGGTTGAGAACAGATACGATGTGATTGTGGCTGGCGCTGGTCACAACGGATTAACCGCCGCCGCCTATTTGGCGCGCGCTGGCATGCGTGTTTTGGTAGTCGAAAAGAACGACTGGATTGGTGGCGCGGCAGTCAGCCGGTCGCTGCACGAGGGTTGGACGTACTCAAATTGCTCGTACGTTTGCTCTCTTCTGCGACGCGAGATTGCTCGGGACCTCGAGTTACCAAAATACGGGCTTCAGGTTATTCCATATGAAGGCGGTGCGAGCTTTACGCGCGATGCGGATTATTTCGCCTATTACTCTGATCACAACGCTCTTAAGCGTGAAATGGCGCGGCATTCTGCAAAAGATGCCGACGCGTACCGCGGGTATTCGCAAGCAATCATGCGGCAATGCCGATTTATCCGTCCTTTTCTACTTCGTGACGCACCGGACCCTGCCTCTCTCCACCCACGTGATCTCGGCGAACTGGCTTACCTCGTAAAAAAAGCACATGGGCAGGGCAGTCGGGAACTTGGGGAAACGCTGAAATTCTGGACGATGTCCATTGGTGACTTTCTGGATGAGCATTTCGAGAACGACCTGATCAAGGCCCACTTAGCTGGCTCTGGCATAATCGGTACCGGCCTAGGGGTATACTCACCCGGAACGGCCTATGTGCTACTGCATCACTACATGGGTGACATTGATGGCGGTATCGGCGCGTGGGGTTTTGCACGCGGTGGAATGGGCGCAATTTCAAATGCCATTGCTGCATCATTCAAAGATCACGGGGGTACGATCCACACCGGTGCAGGGGTTGAGAAAATCCTCAGCAAAGATGGGCGCGTTGAAGGCGTGGCTCTTGAGGACGGCAAGGTTTTCTACGCTCCTGTCGTTGCCTCCAATATGGATATCAAACGCACTGTTCTGCACCATATTGACGCGGCCGAGTTGCCGGATGACTTCACCAAGGCGGTGCGGAACTTTAAAATTCGCGGCTCTTCAGCCAAGCTCAACATAGCACTTGATCGCTTTCCAAATTTCCCTGCCGCACCCGAGCACACCAGCTTCCTGAGGGGCGACTTGCATGTGTCGCAAAGCCTCTTTGAACTTGAAAAGGCCTATGACGATTGGAAAGTTGGGCGCTGGTCGGAAAAGCCCTATATCGACATGCTAATCCCTAGCCAGATTGATCCAACTATGGCGCCGACGGGGGCACATATGATGACGGTTTTCGTCCAATATGCCCCGTATGATCTGGAAGTAGACGGCGTTAGATCAGCAGAGAATTGGAACGAAAAACAGCGTACTGCGATGGCGGAAACTGTACTCGACCAGATGTCTGTGGCGTGCCCTGACATTCGCGAACGCGTTGTTCACATGGAAGTTCGTTCACCGTTGGAAATCGAGCGCGAGGTCGGCCTGACAGAGGGCAATATTTTCCAAGGTGAACTAACGTTTGACCAGTTGTTCTTCAACCGGCCAGTTCCGGGTTGGTCTCAGTATAGTCTGCCAATCAAAGGACTTTATCTGTGCGGGTCGTCCGCCCATCCCGGCGGAGGGGTTATGGGGGCCCCCGGTGCAAACGCAGCACGCGCAATCCTTAGAAACGAAACACGGCATGGCCGAATGAAGGGGTATGCCGCATGAGCCAATTTGATGCGATTGTCATTGGCGGGGGTGTAAATGGCCTGATTGCCGGAACACTACTTGGTCGACGCGGTAAGAATGTCTGTATCATAGAGAAATCCACCAGGTTCGGCGGCATGGCGTCTTATTCTGTGGATGGCGGCCCTACGCTCGCCCATTCGCTTTATAATTTAAGCCCGAGGGCCTTGAGTGACATCGGGATAGATCCTCAACACCCTGTTCTATCCGGCAAACCCGTCTCCACAGTCTCTCTGTCTGAGGATGGGCGGCACATCGTCTTCAAGAACGACGGCGTCTATTGGAGCGACGGGACAAAACACCCGGAATCCAGTGCCTGGTCTGATCTGACACAGAGGTTGATTACATATGGAAGCCTATTGCGCCAACTCGCCGAGGCCCCAGCACCCGGCGGCCAAAAAACGGTCCTTTCACGGGGCGGGCTGAACGAGTTCTTGCGCCTGGCAAAATTGGGCATCGGCCTGAAAAAGCTAGGCAAATCTGAAATGCGGCGTTTCTTGCAAGTCGTCTTGTCAAATGTCCACGACATTATCCTAGATGACCTGCCGGAAGGACCGGTGGCTGGATTGCTTGCTGCTGACGCAATCTGGGGATCAGCCACCGGTCCAAGATCTCCGGGCACTGTGTTCAATCTGATCTATCGGCTGGGTCACGGCGGTATCATAACTCAACCAGCAGGCGGGATGTCTGCGCTGACTGATTTGATGGTGGAAGCTGCGCAAAAGGCGGGTTGCGTGCTGATGCCAAAAACTGAGGCATCACGCATTCTGTTGGACAACGATACGGTCTCCGGAGTGGAAACCACCGATGGGCGAACCATCACCGCACCCATTGTGCTCAGCAACCTAGCCCCAAAAATAACAAGTCAAATGACCGGACCCTCTGTCTTTGACATCGAAACGATCCGGCGAGTTCGAAATATACGGGCGTGTGGAACAGCGGCTAAGGTAAACCTACGGCTCAAGGATAACTCCCCACTGCCCGGCCTGCCTGAGCAGTTAGCAAACGAACGTCTGATCTTTGCCCCTTCTGTGGAGTACGTCGAAGCGGCATTCAATCCGGCCAAGTATCGCCAAATGTCCAAAGCACCCGTGATTGAAGCCTTCAAAGTGCAGACGGCCGACGGGGCAAGCTGGCTGTCAACCATAGTTCAGTACGCGCCATCTGACCTTGAAGGCGGCTGGACCGAGAGCGCCAAGGAGAAGCTGGCGCAAACTACGGTTGAAACTCTAAGCCGTTCCCTGCCCGGCTTGGGGGATCATATCTCAGGCAAACAGGTCATAACACAGGATCAAATCGAAAGCGCAACCGGAGCGCCAGGGGGGCACTGGCACCATGCGGAAATGGCTTTGGACCAACTGCTGACACTTCGGCCCGCAAACGGGATGGCCAGATACTCAATGGGGCCAAAAGGGCTGTTCCAATGCGGTGCAGCAACACACCCTGGTGGTGATGTCATGGGCCTTGCTGGTCGCAATGCGGCGCTGGCAGCGCTGGAGGCTCAGCCATGAGCATCTTCACCGATCCGAAACTAGGTTTGATCCCCGGACCGTTTCACAAAAAACTTGAAGAGCAAAATCGCGCGCAAAATTGGTACGATTGGGCGGGCTATTCCGCCCCGGGTGTTCTGGACAGTGTCGAGTTCGAGTACTTCGCGCTGCGCAATCAGGCATCCTTGTTCGACATCTCACCAATGCACAAGTACCGATTGACCGGGCCAAACACGACCGCGATGCTCAATCGCCTAATGACACGGGACGTTCGAAAAATCGGTGTTGGTCGCGTGGGGTACGCGATCTGGTGCGATGAAGAGGGTATGGTCATCGATGACGGGACCCTTTTTCACCTTGGCGACAATGATTGGCGCCTTTGCTGTCAGGAACAAATGCTGACATGGTTGCTAGATGCTGCGTGGGGGTTTGATGTTTCCGTCGTCGACGAAACTCACTGTGTTGCTGGACTTTCGTTGCAGGGGCCGACCTCTTACGCGGTTTTGGAAGCCGCTGGTTTAGATGTCAGCAAGCTGAAGCCGTTCGATCTTTCTCAAATTCACCATGATCTGATGATCTCGCGGACGGGCTTTACCGGTGATTTAGGCTATGAGCTCTGGTGCGATTGGGACAAGGCAGAAGCGCTTTGGGACCGCCTTTGGACAGGTGGCGCACATCAGGGATTGCGTGCGATTGGCTACGAAGCCGTAAATTTGGCCCGCATCGAAGCGGGGTTTCTGACCGCAGGCGTGGACTTTCAACCAGTTCACGCAACCGAACGGTTGCACCGAGGCCAAACACCCTTTGAACTTGGTCTAGGCCGGCTTGTCGACTTCAACAAAGGTCATTTTAATGGCCGACGAGAGCTGCTGTCCAAGCGGGAAACTCCAAGAAGCCTCCTCATGCGTTTCGATGTAGAAGGATTCAAACCCTCAGAAGGGTCATTGATCTACAACCGACGCAGAAAAGAGGTTGGGCACATAACATCTGGGATATGGTCGCCGACCGCCAAACGCAACATAGCGCTGGCCCATGTCCGCATGCCAGATGCTAGCCGGTCATCCGGCTTAAAGGCCGAGATTTACACTCTGCAAGAAGGCAAATGGGACACTAGGATGGCGCGCCTTACACCTGTCAACAAAGCCTTTTTCGCACCGCCCCGCGCACGTGCCACGCCACCGGCCCGCACCTAAAGGAGAAGCAGACGTGAACACCCTAGGTAATACACCAACCGACGGCGACCTTGTTGCTTGGGATCGCGACCATCACCTACATCCTTGGGCCGGAACCGAGGGCTTTGGATCCGACGAGTACATGCGAGTAAATACAGCGGATGGTATCTACCTTTGGGATGCTGCCGGGAAGCGATATATTGATGGCCCCGGCGGTATGTGGTGCACACAGATCGGATACGGGCGTCAAGAGATGGCCGATACCATTTCCCAGCAGGTAATGAAGATGCCTTACGCATCGCCGTGGTCGTTTACGACTGAACCCGCGGCCGTTTTGGCGCGCATGATCGCAGAACGCACGCCCGGCGATCTGAACACTGTGCACTTCACGACCGGTGGGTCTACGGCTGTTGATACCGCCCTGCGGACCGCACTGTTCATGAACAAACGGCTTGGTCGACCTGAGAAGAGGATCGTGATCGGTCGGGAAAAAGGCTATCACGGATCGACGTTTCTCGCCGCCACTGTCACCGGGAAAGAACGTTTCGAAACAAGCTTTGAGAAAGCTCAGGATCTGGTGCGTTTTCTGCCCGACGTAAATCCCTACCGCCGGCCAGAAGGCATGAGTGTTGATGCTTGGTGCGACGCCAAAGTCGCCGACCTTGAGAACCTGATTGAGGACGTTGGCGCCGAACGTATTGCCGCCTTTATCGCGGAACCGATCCTGTGTTCGGGTGGTGTGATCGTCCCACCTCCGGGTTATCACAAGCGCACGCTCGAAATTTGCCGGGCAAATGACATTTTGTACATTTCGGATGAAGTCGTTACTGGCTTTGGTAGGTTGGGACACTGGTTCGCTTCAGAAGACGTCTTTGGCATCGTCCCCGACATTATTACCTGCGCAAAGGGTTTAACCTCGGGCTATCTGCCCCTGGGTGCCTGTATCATCTCAGACGCTGTAATGAAACGAATTGCCGAAGCACCGGGCGACGATGTTTTCTACAACGGCTACACATACTCCGGGCACCCTGTTAGCTGCGCGGCTGCAATCAAAAACATCGAAATCATGGAGAGCGAGGATATTCTGGGACACGTTCAACGTGTTACACCTCATTTCCAAAAGCGCCTACATCAAATCAAGGAGAAGTTTCCAATCGTTGGGGATGTGCGCGGTGACGGACTGCTGGGATGCATAGAATGTCGCCCCGGCCTGAAGGTCGAGAGCTACGAAGCGCATGTTAAGTTTGGGCAGAAACTAGACGATGCCTGCGAGGAGATGGGACTGCTCTTGCGCCCATTTGGAAACATGGCTGTGTTCTCGCCCCCTCTGATCATAACTCCGTCGCAGATAGACGAAATGTTCGACATCATGGAGGCTGGTATGGTGCAAGTTAGCAAGGACTACGACGCATAACAGTCATCACGCGGCGACAAGGCACCAGTCAGTTTAGGCTGGTTTGCGGCCCCGGATGTGATGTGGGCAGTGCTCTCCGGTTTTCAACACGGGCTGCATAGCGTCCCAGATCTCGATCTGATGTTCGATAAATTCCGCACCATGCCGGGCTTCCCAGTCAACTCGGTTTGGCCCAGTCAGATCTTCAAGCTCCGCAGCAGAAACCTGTGCATACCAAGGGTTGCGATTGACTAACTCAACGTCTTCAAAGCCAGCTAACTCCATAGCCGCGCGATACTTAGAGGGCGACGCCATCTGAAACTCCAGGGCTTCCATCTTTACGTAGTGCGCCATTTCCGGTGACATTTTCCCGTCGTGATTGGTCAGCCAGTCAGAAGCAGCAAAATGACCGCCTGGTTTCAGTACACGGTGGGCCTCCGCAGCCATCGCCACCTTGTCAGGGATGTGGATGATCGAATCTTTCGAAAACACAACATCAAAAGTACCGTCTTCGAAGGGCATTGGCCCCGGGGTGACTTCTAGGATTTCGACCTTTCCTTCCAGCCCCACCTGCCCAACTCGCTCTCTCGCAGCCGCGCAAACTGGAGCCTCTACATCAATTCCCGTTACCCTAGCGGCACCAAACTCCTTTGCCATCAACACCGCGATGGCCCCAGATCCACAGCCAATGTCAAGGATATGCTTGTCTTTCAGACCAATCCCCTCAACAACTCGAGCGACTTCTTCAGGACCCCCAGGCGAAAGAAAACCCTCGCCCCAAAGCTCTTCCAAAAAGGCAATAACCTGTCGGTCATATAGGACTTCGTCTGACATAGGATTTCCCCGCATTTGATTGTCAGTCAATCACTGTAGTGAAGCCTTTTCTCCCTGCGCAGACAAGCTTTATTACAAAAATCTCAGACCAGGTAATTGACCGTTACTGAATGATCATTCAGTCAGTAGACATAGAACAAATTGACTGATATCCGGAGGAAGGAACGCCAGAAAAGGATTCTGTCGCAATGACTGACACTCTACCGACGCATGTTCAAACCGTGATTATTGGTGGAGGGTCTATCGGCGCGAACACAGCGTACCACCTGACTAGGCTCGGCCATACCGATGTTGTGGTATTGGAACAGGGGCAACTGACATCAGGAACCACTTGGCACGCAGCAGGCCTGATTGTAGCCGGCCTTCTCAAGTCGGAAGCTGAGTGCGCCATCTACACGCACGGTCGAGACCTTTATGCAAACCTAGAGAAGGAAACCGGTATTTCCACAGGCTTCCGCGACGTTGGGTATCTGCAGATCGCAACCAACGAAGAACGCCTGCATGAGATGCGGCGCGTCGCAGCCTTCATGCGGCGTTTTGGAATAAACAACCACGAAGTCTCAGTAAAAGAAGCGCAGGATATGTTCCCTATTGGGGACCTGTCAGACGTCGTCGGAGCATTCCTGATTCCGGAGGACGGGCGGGCTAACCCTGTGGACGTGACCATGTCTTTGACCAAGGGAGCCAAAAACAGAGGCGCACGTTTCTACGAAGGTGTGCGGGTCGAAGAGATTTTGGCCAGAAACGGCACCGCGACAGGGGTCCGCACCGCAAGTGGTCACACCATAACAGCCGAAAACGTCGTGATCTGTGGTGGTATGTGGTCTCGCCAGCTGGGCGCCAGACACGGTGTAAACCTGCCCCTCCAGGCGGCTGAACATTACTATCTGATCACAGATAGCATCCCAGGACTGCCACGCGACCTACCTGTTCTCGAAGACCCTTCCACATACACGTATTACCGTGAAGAAGTCGGCGGGATGATGTTGGGGCTTTTTGAACCCGGCGCTGCGGCTTGGAAAGTCGATGGTATCCCGGATGAATGGCAATTTGGAGAGATCGAGCCAGATTGGGAACGTGTTGGGCCCGATCTAGAGAAAGCCTATTCACGCGTGCCTGACGCCATGAACTACGGCGTAAAAAAACTATTCTGCGGACCAGAAAGCTTTACGCCTGATCTTGCGCCGCTTGTTGGCCCGACGCCTGAACTTCGCAATCTTTGGGTTGCCTGTGGGATGAACTCACTTGGCATTCTGAACGGTGCAGGCACAGGAATGGTGCTGGCTCATTGGATCGTGGACGGCTTGCCGCCAATCGATGTCACCGGCATCAACGTCAATCGCTTCTCCCGTGAAATGGCGACACCGGCTTTTCGACGCGACAGAACACCTGAGTTGCTTGGAAAGCTCTTTGGCCAGCACTACCACAATGAGAACTACAAAACGGCCAGGAACGTTAAGCGCTCAGTGCTTTATGACCGCCTCAAAGAGGCCGGAGCCTTCTTTGGCGAGGGAAATGGTTGGGAGCAACCTGATTGGTTTGCTCCGACTCCCGAAGAGGCCAAGATCGAGAAATACAGTTGGTATCGCCAAAATTGGTTTGAATGGCACGCTGATGAACACCGGGCAGCACGCGAGGATGTCGTCGTAATGGACATGACATCAATGGCGTGTTTCAGCGTCGAAGGACCGGATGCATGCGCCCTTCTCTCTCGCCTTTCTTGCAATGACGTTGATGTTGAACCCGGTCGCGTCGTCTACACAGCCTGGGTAAATGAACGAGGTGGGTTTGAGGCTGACCTTACAGTTACCCGACTATCCGATCAGAAATATTGGGTCATCGTGGGGGAAAACTCGGCGGGTCATACAGAAATGCGCATGCGACGGCACATTCTGGACGATGAGAACGTAGTTATCACAGACATCACTGCAGCGCGCTGCCAAATCAACGTTCACGGCCCAAAGTCGCGTGAGCTATTGAGCAGAATATCCGGAGCTGATTTGTCTGACGAAGGTTTTCCCTTCATGACGGCGCGTGAAATCGACATCGGGTACGCCGTAGTCATGGCTTATCGCGTGACGTTTATTGGAGAACTCGGCTGGGAACTTCACGTACCGGCTACTCAGGCCGTGCAGACCTACGATCTGATTATGGAAGCAGGTCGAGATCTGGGCGTTCGCAATGCCGGGATGCAAACCCTTAACTCCCTACGACTCGAGAAGGCGTACCGTGATTTCGGAATTGACGTGGATAACACGGACAACCCGATTGAGGCCGGGCTTGGCTTTGCCATCAAACTGGACAAGCCCGGTGGCTTCATCGGTAGGGACGCACTGGCCGCGATCAAGGCGAAAGGCACGCCCAACAACCGGATGTTGCAGTTCCTGCTAAAAGACCCAGAGCCTCTCATGTACGGCAACGAGATGATTTATCTAAACGGCAAGGAAGTCGGTTACATTCAAGTTGGTGGGTATGGGCACACTCTCGGCGCAGCCGTAGGTATTGGCTTTGCAGAGGCTGACGAGCCGTTGACTGCAGACTTAATCGCATCGGGGTATTGGCAGATCGAAATCGCAGACGAGAAGTACGATGCGACCGCCTCGTTAAAACCGCTCTATGACCCCGGAATGCACAAGATAAGGTGCTGAAGCCCCCGTTCGTTGTTTTCCCTTAGACCGGAAAGTGTTTTGGGAAAAACCGCGACAGCGAAAGCATGCAAACATCCCTGAATTCCCGACGATCGGCCACTTTGGGGTACAACATCAGGCTGAGCCAAGCCCCATCTGACATCGCCTCTACTGCCCGGGCTGTTTTTTCTGGATCAAGATCGTCGTAACCACCGTCGGCGATCAACTCACCACACAGCTCCAGAATTCGCTCGTATCTTTCGTTATCGTATTTATTATGTATTTTCAAATAATTAGGACGATACTTTGCTTGACCCCAGAAAGCGAACCAGACAGCCAAGCGCTTATGAGTGCAGATGCTTTTGTCAAAATCTGCTCGAATGATAGCCGCCAGCCTATGTGCGGCTGTAGGTTCCGCAGCGTCGTAAGACTTTAGCCAATTCTCATAGTGTTCTTGTGCAAGAAAACCCAGCGCAGCATCATATAGTGCTTCCTTGCTGTCGAAGTGATAATTCACCACGCCATGGGACAGATTGGCTGTTTCTGTCACGTGTTTAAGCGTCGTGTCAGAAAACCCGCGTTTCGAGATCGAGTCTATGGCGGCCATGATCAACTGCAAGCGACGAACTTCAGGAGGTTCGGTACGTCGTTTTTTTTGAAGCTCATGCGTCTCCAATTTAACTCTCCTCTCGCTCAGCCATTTGCCTGTCCAGCAGATCCGCTCTTTGTTGCCGGAACATAATGATCGCTGCAATAGCAACACAAATCGCAATTACAAGAATCATGATGGTCGCTAGCGCGTTAATGTCCGGCCTGAGGCCCAGTCGAATGCGCGAAAAGATCAAAATTGGCAAGGTATTTGCGCCCGGACCAGTAACAAAACTTGCTATGACCAAATCATCGAGAGACAGCGTAAAGGCCAGCAACCATCCTGAAATTAATGCCGGCGTCAGCTGTGGGATCGTGATGGCCGTCAAAACTTTGAACGGTTTTGCGCCAAGATCGGCGGCCGCTTCTTCCAGTGTTTGCCCCACACCGGTTAAGCGTGCCTGAATTGTCACTGCCACATAGGCCATGGAAAAAGTGATATGCGCGATCGTAATCGTCGCAAAACCACGCTCGGCAGGCCAGCCGATCAGTTGGTTCAGAGAAATAAAGAAAACCAGCAAGGACAATCCGGTAATCACCTCGGGCATAACCAAAGGAGCAACCAACATGCCACCGAACAAGGTCCGCCCCTTGAACCGTCCAAAGCGCACCATAGCCAGACCTGCCAAGGTGCCAAGCGCCGTGGCAAAAGTAGCGTTGACAACGGCAATCTGAAGACTGAGCGAAACAGCACTCCAGACTTCGGCAGATTGAAAAAGCTCCTTGTACCAGCGCAAGGACCACCCACCCCAAACCGGTACCAGTTTGGAGTAGTTGAAAGAATAGATGACCAACAAGATCATCGGGATATAAAAAAACGCCAGTCCCAAGGTCAGCATGATGGTCAAAAAACGGGAGCGTTTACCGTACATTTATTGCTCCTCCGCCGCTTTGCCTTGGTAGTGCTGGAAGACCATGATGGGCAGTACCAGAATGAACAGAAGAACAATCGCCACAGCGGCAGCAACTGGCCAATCACTGTTTCTAGAGAACTCGTTGTAAAGAACACGACCAATCATCTGCACGTTTCCGCCACCCAGCAGATCGGGGATAACGTATTCGCCGGTCGCAGGGATAAAGACCAAAAGCGAACCAGCGACAATTCCGGGCATCGTCAACGGAAGCGTAATTTTGAAGAATGTATTCGTGGGCTTGGATCCAAGGTCGGCGGCCGCTTCATTCAGGCTGTTGTCCAGCTTCTCCATATTCGCGTAAAGCGGTAGGATCATGAACGGCATATAGGTATAGACGATGCCGATATAGACGGCGAATTCCGTGTACAACATGCGGATCGGCTCGTCGATTATGCCAAGCGCGATCAGAAGATTGTTGATCGTGCCTTGATCTGCAAGCAACCCCATCCAAGAATAGACCCGCAATAAGAAGGACGTCCAAAACGGAAGGATAATTGCAAACAGCAACAGCGGCTTAGCGACAGGCCCGGATCGCACAATTGCATATGCAATGGGGTAACCGAAGACGAGGCAAAGGAACGTCGAAGTCACTGAAATTTTTAGTGAATTGACGTAGGTATCAAAGTACAGGCTGTCTTCCCAGATGTAGACAAAATTGTCAAACACCAGTCGGATGGTAACTATTCCGCTATCCGTCCACTCAATTAAACTGGTGAATGGAGGGCTGGCGATAGCAAGTTCGGCCAAACTTATTTTCGCAACGATAAAGAACGGCGCCAGAAAGAAAACCAGCAGCCAGAAGAACGGTATGACGGTAACGATCTGACGCCATTTGCTTTGTATGCGCCGCATTACCAGACGGAGCATTGATTGTCGTTCACCCTGAAGCGGTTCAGACATATCGTCCGTAAAATCCGTCATGAGTGTAGCAACATCGCACTAGACGGATCCCAGCTGATATTCACCTTGTCCTCCCAAGTTAGCCGCGTAGTGGCATGAGTCGGGCGAGACTGGTTGGGCATTGTAACGTCGAAGACTTCGCCATTGGGCAGCCTTACCTTATAAATTGACGTCTCTCCCAAATACCCCACGTCGTCAATGACAGCCGATGTCTGATTAGCGCCCTCAGTGGCCGCATCCGCTTTATCGAGGCGAATTTTCTCGGGCCTCAAAGCGACCCAAATTTTGCTGCCTTCCTTTACCGAATGACCATGATCAATGAATACTTCGCAGAACTCGGTCTCGACCCGAACGTGATCCGCGCCATCCTCGATGACCCTACCCTCGAAAATGTTTGCTGACCCAATAAAGTCAGCGACAAAGCGGGACTCAGGGAACTCATAGATCTCTGTCGGTGTGCCAATCTGCTTGAAGCGACCAGCGTCCATTACTGCCATTCGCGACGACAAGGTCATCGCTTCTTCCTGATCGTGGGTCACAACAATAAACGTGACACCGACTTTGTCCTGAATGTTGGCAAGTTCAAACTGTGTTTGCTTGCGCAGCTTCTTGTCAAGCGCGGCCAGGGGTTCGTCCAGGAGAAGAAGCTTGGGCCGTTTGACAAGAGCCCGCGCCAGCGCGACGCGCTGCCGTTGTCCACCAGACAATTGCTTCGGTTTTCTCTTTTTGAAATCTTCCAGTTCAACGAGCTTGAGAATCTCGTGAACCCTGTCCGCTATGTCGAACTTCGGGACGTGGTCTTGCTCCAACCCGAAAGCCACATTCTTTTCTACGGTCATATGCGGAAACAACGCATAGCTTTGGAACATCATGTTCGTCGGACGTTCGTAGGCCGGCACATCGGCCATATCAACGCCGTCGATGGTGATCGTGCCCGCGTTCAAATCCTCAAATCCCGCAAGCATTCGAAGCAATGTCGACTTTCCGCACCCTGATCCACCCAAAAGGCAGAACAGTTCTCCCTTGTAGATATCCAGATCGACGTTATCGACGGCTGTCACTTCACCGTATTTCTTGGTTACACCTCTGATTTGAACCAAGGGTTGTTGCTCTTCTTGCTCGAGCCAAGGTGCGGCACTGACGGTTGCAGAAACAGTCAATTTGGGCCTCGCAGTCTGCCAATATGGATTCGAAGGTGCAGTAGCGATCCAATGGGGTTCGCTACTGCACTTGCCAGCGTGAGTGGATTAATTACCGGCTTTAAAGTCAGTCCAGGTACGTGTCTGCAAACGCTCGACCTTGGGAGGGAGAACGGCAGTCGTGTACATCTTGGCAACCTGATCTGATGTCGGGAAAGCTGCCGGGCTGGTGGTGACAGCCTCATCTACCATCGGCTTGGCCGTTAGGTTTGCGGTCGCATACCAGGTGAAGTTGCTATCATTCGCTGCAACTTCAGGTCGCATCATGTAATTCAAGAAAAGATGAGCGTCTTCTTTGTTGGCCGCGTCCTCTGGGATCAACCAACCATCTATCCACAACTGCGCCGTGCGATCACCTTCGGGCAGGAAGAAGTCTAGCACGACACCAGTGTTGGCTTCAGCCGCGCCTGACATCGCAAGTAGTCCATCCGGGCCCCAAGTGGTTGAGACACAGAACTCTTTCTGAGGCATCCTCTGATACGCATAATTGTCGAAGGTTTTGATGTACGGCCTAATTTCCGCCAGCATCGCCCCAACCTTCTCATAGTCTTCCTTGTTTGTGGAGTTCGCGTCCAAACCCATATGCGCCAAAGCCATTGGTATTATGTCGCCCGGTGAATCCAGGAATGAAACGCCACACTTGGCCAACTCTTTCATGTGCACGGGATCGAACACCATATCCATCGAGCCAATGGGGGCATCAGGATAAGTCTCTTTCACCAATTCTTCGTTGTACGTGACGCCGTGCGTTCCCCACATGTACGGAATGAAATGCTGGTTGCCTGGATCCCACTCACTTGCCAGCTGTTCCATAATAGCCGGATCAATGTGCTTTATGTTGTCCAGCTTCGACATATCGAGCGGGGCAACAATACCTGCCTTGATCAGCCGAGCTGTATCGCTACCGGCATGACTAACCACATCATATCCGCTATTTCCAGCCAGTAGCTTGGCATCAATTGCTTCGGCAGAGTCATACGGATCGTAAATAACTTTGATACCGAATTCTTTTTCGAAGTTCTCGATTGTGTCTTCAGCGATGTACTCTCCCCAATTCGTAACCTTCAACACGCGCTCTTGCGCATATACCGATCCCGAAATTGCAGTAGCCGTTACTGCTAAAAACGTAGTTCCGACAACTTTCCTGATTGAGTTCATAACTTCGCTTCCTCTCCCTGAGTGGTGGCTTCAGTAATTTCGATTGCCTTGTTTGCTAGACACTATTTCGAATGATCGCGCCTCATGTTTCAGGCGCGATCATCTTGCACCCCATCCGCGCCAGCCATGATAACTTTATCTGACTGGTCATTCAGAACGGTAGTCTGATGAAATCTCCGCTGTCAAGTTTAGTTGGTCTAATTTTGATCAAACTCACGCAAACCGCTTATCTTGAACAAAACTTATGCAGACATCCCAATAGCCGCAATCTCAAAAAGACTCAAAAGCGCTATTAAAAATACGTTTCTGAATGATCATTCAGTCAGTATGAGTTGACGCGCAACCCAAATTGGGCGAAACCTACAGTCACTCGTAGGGTGGCTAATCCAACTGTTTTTCAAGACTGCATGCTTGAGTTCGCCCACCCAACCGAAACACAAATTGACCAAATCAAAACTATGCGGATTGTTCGGATGCGTGACGAATCCAGAAATACCGAGGTTCCTGCCAATTGGGATCGACGCGGGCTGCCGGGGTGGTGCTATCACAGCGCCGCTCTTCTTGAGCTCGAAAAGAGCGAACTTTTCAAAACTCACTGGCAAATAGCCTGCCATGTCTCGGACATCCCGGAAGCCGGTAGCTTTCTGTGTTTCGATATGTGCGGCGAACGTGCTCTGATCTTGAAATCCGACAAGTCCGAAATCCGCGCGTTTCTGAACGTTTGTCGTCACCGCGGCTCACGGCTTGTGTCTGAAGATCAAGGAATATGCAAAAACGCTCTGGTCTGCCCGTTTCACGGCTGGGTTTACAATCTTGATGGAACGCTGCGCGGCGCTGCTCGCCCAGAGTCATTCCCCGATCTAGACAAGCACCAATTTGGTCTGAAAGAAATCGAAATGGAGGTCTGGCAAGGTTTTGTCTTTGTTCGATTCAAACCCGGCCCCCAACCATCGGTGGCTGAACTACTGGCCCCGATTGAGCAAGAGATATCTGCATACAAAATGGCAGATCATGTTCCCACAGACGGGATCTGGACGGAAGAAACTCCGGTAAACTGGAAATCAATCAGAGATGTTGACAACGAAGGGTATCACGTCCCACTCGCGCACCCTGCCCTTCAGGATTTATATGGCTCAACATATTCTGATGAACCCTATGTCGATGGCGTCTCACGCTCCGATGGAAAATTCACTCCGACGAAGGGCCGCAGGTGGGCCGTTCGCAACTACAAGAAGTTCACAAAGCCGCAGCCTCACCTGCCTGAACACTTGCACAAAACTTGGCTTTACTACGGTATTTTCCCAAATGCGGTAATTGCTGTCACACCTGAGACAACCTTGTTTTACCAAGAATTCCCCGTAACGACAGAAAAGTCCATCTTACGGAGCGCGACATACCGAAACCAGAACGAAGACCGCCAACAACGAGCGGCACGCTACCTTGCAGCTCGGATCGATCGAGAAACAGTGGAAGAAGATATTCAGCTGACGATTTGGTCCAACGAAGCAATGGCTTCAGAGGCTTTCGAGGGATTCTATCTCTCCGATCTGGAATATGGCGTGCGTTCCCATCACGACCATCTAAGGAGAATACTGCCCATCTATAACTCTGAAGTAGCGCCCGAAGAAGATGAAGTCGCCTCAATGAATGATACGTTGTCGGCTAAGCGGAAATCGTGACTACAGGCGCCCACAAAGTGGAAGAAGTAGAAGTTCAAAGGCGGTTCCTGACAACGACTGTTGGAACGCCTGATTCTGGCGCCACAAGATATGCTGCCGCGATGTATTTCTATAAGAGCGGCAAGCTTTCCGCCGAGATGTTGGAAATATACCGCAGATGCAGCAAGTTTGACACGGAAGACCCGCTCGATCTGGCTAGATACGAGGGCGTTTCAATTCCGGAATTTGTTTGCGATCTAAACCCAAGCACCGACACATGACTGCTTCAGTGCACGTGACAAAATCCTTGGACAATTCAGATCCTTGTAAATTCTCGCGGTGCCAGGAAAGTGCAAGCCACTCCGGAAATTGTTTCTTGGACCACTCTAAATTTTGGAGCGAAAACATTGAACGTTTGTGACTTTGACGTCGTTGTCGTTGGCGCCGGAGCAGCAGGAATTGCAGCTACTCGCGCTCTCAAATCGGCGGGACTCTCAGTAGTCTGCGTCGAGGCCTCCAACCGTGTCGGGGGGCGCACACATACGGACACGGAAACCTTTGGTGTCCCCTTCGACGTGGGTGCGCACTGGATGCACACCGAACATGTAAATGCTCTGAAAGAACCGGGGCTCGCACTTGGACTTGATCTCTATGCGGCTCCGGACAACTCGACGACCTATGGCTTGGAGGATGATGCCGTTCTTTGGGACGAAGTCGATGAAATTCATACCGCTATAACCGAGGCGGCGCGCATCGATGCAGAAATCGAAGCTAACACGGGAATTCCAACAGACCGGTCCTTGGCGGACATTTGGCAGAACAAAGGGCATTGGTCATTTACTGCGGCCATGGCATTTGCATTGTCGATTGGCAGAGACCTGCCCGATACATCGCTGAGAGACATCTGTGCCTGGGAGGGGGGCGACGATTGGTTTTGCCGCGATGGCTTCGGACACCTTGTCGCGTGCACTGCGCGGGGCCTGCCAATCAAACTGAACACCCCAGTTACAGAAATAAAATCTCTCGCGGATGGTGTGGAAATAACTACGGCTACCGGCAAGATCAAAGCTCGAAGTGTAGTCGTCACAGTTTCTGTCGGTGTCCTAGCCGAAGACATTATTCGCTTTGATCCCCCGCTTGAATCTGACCGGCGCGCAGCGCTCGAGCTTATCACCATGGGAGACTACAATCACGCAGGCCTCCTTTTCCGCCCTGGCGCGTTGCCCGTGCAACCTGATACTTGGCTGACATACCACTTAGAACCCGACGCCAACGGGGTGGCCCGCGGAGGCGGTTTTCTTTGCAATATCTCAAGCACCGACCTAACCAGCTTTGAAAGCTCTGGTAGCTTTTCCAGACACTTGCAGGACGCGGGACCTGAAAGCGCCATAGAACACGCTCTGGAAACACTCGTTGGCTTCTTCGGCACGACCGTCAGAAAAGCCTTTATCAAGGGTCACGCCACCGCGTGGCGAAATGAACCTTATGTGCGCGGTTCGTACGCCGGAGCCAAACCAGGAGGCTACACCCAACGCGCTATCTTACGCCAGTCTCATGCTGAGCGAGTGCACTTCGCCGGAGAAGCGACGCATCCTAGTCAACAATGCTCGGTCAGCGGCGCACACCTAGAGGGGATAAGGGCTGCAGAAGATGTAATTGCACAATTACGCTGACCACCTAGCGATCAATTTGCTCCAGCAGAGGAATAATCTTAGAATTTCAACCAAACCTATCGACAAAATCCACAAGGCTAAACTCGGCTTTCAAGTGCTCTTCGGTCAATTCAGATGGAGCTATCCAATCAAAGAGAGATGGCAAGCGGTTGGAAGTTTTGGGCGAAGCCTATGGTATGGACGGCGAAGTGATCGAAACACCAGGCGGCGACTTTCGCTTCCGGCGTTTACTCCACGCAACCACCTGATGACGGTGCTGATGAACTTGGGCGACCGAATGGAGTACCCCAATTTCAAGGACGGCATTCCCGGGGACGATGCGGCTTTCGAGGGCGCACGCCACAAGGTGTAGGGGGGTGTTCGGCGACTTACAGGAGGGCGGGCCATACGGTGCAGGACAGTGATTGCACCCCTCTGACAATCGCTATATGAGACGCATCGTGGCTTTATCGTCGCTAAAAGCCACAAAACAGTGACGAGTGACACCGCATCGTCCTAAAAATCACTGTTTTCAAAATCTTAAATTGCGACACCCGCAACCGGGCGTTCAGTGGGCGCCAAACCGACGAGGAGAGCCGACATGGCCCTGGATTCAAAATCCGTCTCACTCACCTTTCCCGATGGCAACGCACGCAGCTATGACGCTGGCGTTACACCTGCGCAGGTGGCTGCCGATATTTCGACTTCGCTGGCGAAAAAAGCGATTTCAGCCACGGTCGATGGCAAGCACTGGGACATGCAATGGCCCATCGAAGCCGACGCGCAAATCGCCATCCACACCATGAAGGATGAAGAACAGGCCAATGAGCTGATCCGCCACGATCTGGCGCACGTCATGGCCCGCGCCGTGCAGGAAATCTGGCCCTCCACCAAGGTCACTATCGGCCCCGTGATCGACAACGGCTGGTATTATGACTTTGACCGCGAGGAACCCTTCACCCCCGAAGATCTCGGCCTCATCGAGAAAAAGATGAAAGAGATCATCAACAAGCGCGACCCCGTCACCACCGAGGTCTGGGATCGCGACCGCGCGATCGAATTCTACAAGGCCAATAATGAGCCGTATAAGGTAGAGCTGATCGAAGCCATTCCCGGCGATGAGCCTCTGCGCATGTATTGGCACGGCCACTGGCAGGACCTGTGCCGTGGTCCGCACTTGCAGCACACCGGCCAGCTGCCTGGCGACGCTTTCAAGCTGATGTCCATCGCCGGGGCCTACTGGCGCGGCGACAGCGACCGCGCCATGTTGCAGCGTATCTACGGTGTGGCCTTCACCGGCAAGGAAAAGCTGAAGGCGCACCTGCACATGCTGGAAGAGGCCGCCAAGCGCGACCACCGCAAGCTGGGCCGCGAGATGGACCTGTTCCACATGCAGGAAGAAGCTCCGGGGCAAATCTTCTGGCATCCGAACGGATGGAAAATCTATACCACCCTGCAGGACTACATGCGCCGGATGCAGGAACGCGACGGCTATGTTGAGGTGAACACTCCGCAAGTTGTCGACCGCAAACTGTGGGAGGCGTCGGGTCACTGGGACAAATACCAGGAAAACATGTTCATCGTTGAAGTCGATGAGGAACACGCCCGCGAAAAGGCGATCAACGCGCTGAAACCCATGAACTGCCCGTGCCACGTGCAGGTGTTCAATCAGGGCCTGAAGTCCTATCGCGACCTGCCTCTGCGTATGGCCGAGTTCGGATCTTGCGCGCGTTACGAACCCTCGGGCGCTTTGCACGGCATCATGCGGGTGCGCGGGTTCACGCAGGACGATGGCCACATCTTCTGCGCCGAGGATCAGATTGAATCCGAAACTGCCAAGTTCATCGCCTTCCTGTCCAAGGTCTATGCCGATCTGGGCTTCCACGACTGGACGATCAAACTGTCCACCCGCCCCGAAAAGCGGATCGGGTCGGATGAAAGTTGGGATCTGGTTGAAAAGGCCCTTGGGGATGCCTGTAAGGCCGCCGGGTACGACTATGAGGTTCTCGAAGGCGAAGGGGCGTTCTACGGACCCAAGCTGGAATTCACTCTGACCGATGCGATTGGCCGTACATGGCAATGCGGAACTCTGCAGGTTGACCCCAACCTGCCCGAGCGTCTGGACGCCAGCTTTATCGGCGCAGATGGCGCGAAACACCGCCCCTTCATGCTGCACCGCGCCACGCTGGGTTCGTTCGAGCGTTTCATCGGCATCCTGATTGAGGAACACGCAGGCAAGCTGCCGTTCTGGTTGGCCCCGCGTCAGGTTGTCGTCGCCTCGATCACCTCCGAGGCTGATGACTATGTCGCCGAAGTGGTGGAAACGCTCAAAGCAGCAGGCGTGCGTGCCGAAGCGGACATTCGTAATGAAAAGATTAACTACAAAGTCCGCGAACATTCTGTCGGTAAAGTGCCGGTGATTTTGGCCGTCGGTCATCGCGAAGTCGAAGACCGTACCGTCAGCGTGCGCCGTCTGGGTGAAAAACAAACTCAGGTTCAATCCCTCGAGACTGTAACAATTGAGCTGTCAAAGGCGGCAACTCCGCCCGATCTGCTGTAACATTCAGCATCAATTTGACTGCGATCCGGCCCCAAGACGGGGCCGGATTGAAATATTTTCCATTTTCGATTTCAAAAACAATGTGTTACCCTACAAGAGGGCATGACCTTGCCTGACGGGGTTGTGAGACACGGGCTCGTGAATTTAACTGAGCCGTCAAAGCCACTACCTTTGTCATTGTCAAACACAGACATACGCAGTCATCAAAAGGATTTCCGAGATGTCGAACACCGCTAAATCCCTCGTTATCGCAAGTGCCGTTGCAGCAGCAGTATCTGGCATGGCCACCACCGCGACCGCGCAAGCCAAGGAAAAGTGCTATGGCGTATCGCTCGCAGGTGAAAACGATTGCGCCGCGGGCCCCGGCACCACCTGCGCCGGTACATCGACCGTAGATTATCAGGGCAACGCCTGGACCCTTGTCGATGCGGGCACCTGCGCCGATATCGAACTGCCAAAATCGGCAGACGGTTCGGACCGCAAAGGCTCGCTGGAGCCGCTGGAACGCGACCTGCCGGCATAAGCCTAAGCCTTGAAGAATTTAGGGGCGGGCCATAACGCCCGCCTCTTTTTCGTGACCGGGGAATATTCTCATGCTGGACAATGCAATCCGATCGAACAGACTGCCTTCGGCACCGGGCGTCGGCTACAAGCCCCAGCACTTTGCCGAGATCCTCGAGCACGCGAACCCGGTTGCCTGGCTTGAGATTCATGCCGAGAATTATATGGGGGACGGCGGCAGGCCGCTTGCGCAGCTTCGTCACCTTTCAGAACAATTCCCCATTTCAGTTCACGGCGTTGGCCTGTCCATCGGAGGAGAGGCTCGGCTGGATGCCGATCATCTGTCCCGCCTGAAGCACCTTGTCGGCTGGCTCAACCCCGCAAGTTTCTCGGAACATCTGGCTTGGTCGACCCATGACAGCCATTTCCTGAACGACTTGCTGCCCCTGCCCTATACCGACGCCACCCTTGCCCGGATTTGCGAGCATATTGATCAGGTGCAAGACATTGTTGGTCGGCAAATGCTGCTTGAAAACCCCTCCAGCTACCTCGCCTTCGAGGAAAGCACCTGGTCCGAGCCTGAGTTTTTGGCCGAGATCACCCGGCGCACCGGATGCGGTTTGTTGCTGGACGTGAACAACGTATTTGTCTCGGCCACCAATCTGGATTTCTCTCCGCAGGGCTACATAGATGCCTATCCGCTGGATAAGGTCGGAGAGATTCATCTGGGCGGTCATGACGAAGACGAAGATGACCACGGCCACCCCTTGCTGATCGACAGCCATGGGCGCGAAGTCGTTGACCCTGTTTGGGCGCTGTTGGACTATGTTCTTGAAAAATCAGGGCCAAAGCCTGTTTTAATTGAATGGGACACAGACGTACCGGACTGGCCTGTCTTGAGGGCCGAGGCTGAACGGGCGCAGACGGCGTTGGACCGCATTCCGGCATGAGTGTATCTCAGACCGCATTCCATACTGCATTGCTGGATCCCTCCCAAGCGGTTCCCGACGGGTTGGTGGATTCATCCGATCAACCTGCTGGTCGTCGGTTCAGCGTTTATCGCAATAACGTGGCCGTTTCGTTGACCGAGGCGATGCATCAGGCCTTTCCGGTGATCACCAAGCTGCTCGGTACACAGAACATGGATGGGCTGTCCGGGATATTTCTGCGCAAGCACCCTCCGACGACCCCGCTGATGATGTTCTATGGTGAGGAGTTTCCCCAGTTTCTGACCGGGATGGAGCAGTTGGCGCATCTTGGATACCTCGCGGATGTTGCCCTTTTGGAATTGGCGCTGCGCCGCTCTTACCACGCCACTGACAGCACGGCAGTCGACGCCAAGGCGTTGGCCGTTTCTGCCGAAGAAGTCATGCAGGCGAAACTGGAATTCGCCCCGTCGATGCAAGTTATCCGGTCCGAATGGCCGATATTCTCGATCTGGCGCTTTAATACGCAAGACGATGCACCGAAGCCTCAGGCCATCGGTGAAGATGTATTGGTCACCCGACCCGAATACGATCCCGCTCCGCACTTGCTGCCCGCAGGCGGCGCGGATTGGATTGCAGATATGATGACCGGTTTGACCATCGGTCAGGCGTTTGAAAACACATCTGCGATGACCCCCGAGTTTGATCTCGGGACCACTCTGGCGCTGCTGCTGCAAGGTGGCGCCATTACTTCTGTGACTATCGAAAGGCTGGCACAATGACTGCCCTGATCTCTCTTCACAACAACGTTCTGGGACGGCTGGACAGCTCAGCCAACTGGCTGACCCCGACGCTTGCACGGTTGGTTTTTGTTGCTGTTTTGTTTGTTTACTATTGGAACTCTGCGACGCTGAAAATAGATGGATCTATTTTCTCAGCCTCTGCCGGTGCGTTCGGTCAGATATTCCCCAAGGCGGCTGAGGCTGTTTTGTACGACGTCACCCAGATGACCTTCTTTCAACGCATCGTAATCTTTCTGGGTACGGTTGCCGAGTTTGTTTTGCCGGTCTTGCTGCTGGTCGGATTGCTGACACGGGTTGCTGCGCTGGCCATGATCGGATTTGTGTGGGTGCAAACCATTGTCGATGTCACCGGCCACGGTGTGAAGCTGGGTGGTCTGTTCGACAACGCCATCACACTGATGGATCAGCGCGTCATGTGGACGTTCCTGTTCCTGGTGATCGTCATCAACGGCGCAGGTCCGATCTCGCTTGATCGTCTGCTGCGCCTGAAGTGACCTAGAAATGCGCCTTGGGCTCGTCCGGTTTACCCGCGGCCAGCCCAAGGAGGCCCGCCACCGCAGCAAATGCCACTGGGAACATGGTAAACGCATTGAACCCAAACGCGTAATACATCCCCGCCGCGGAAATCAGCAGTAAGATCCCACCGAACAGTGCCCGCGCATGGGCCATGGCCCCACCCGCGATTGCCAGCAGGGGCGCAATGATGGACATGGCTTGAATAAGCTGGGCGTTGTCCACTTGCTCGGCCAGCCCTTCGACTTCGCCGAACCGGTCAATCAGCTCTACATAGCCGTAGCCAAAAAAGCCGACAATCATACCGATCAGTCCGGCAATCACACCCAAAATCATCGCTGCGTTACGCATCACTTGTCCTCATTCTTGCGTCAAAGCAGATAGGTACGCTTTCAGGAAACGCCAAGTGCTGTCTTGGTTTCCGGGGTCCAACCCAGAAAAAGAGCGCCATCCCGTTCAATCAGCGGGCGTTTCATCAGGGTCGGATGATCCTGTATCAGCTCTAACGGAGGTCGCGCGCGCTGCTCTTCATCCAGACCACGCCAAGTTGTCGACCGCGTATTGAGCAATCCGCCGCCGAAAATATCGAACGCCTCAGACAGTACAGTTTCAGGTACGCCTTGGCTGCGAACATCAACAAATTCGGCAGAAGGAAGTGATTTCAAAGCCTTACGGCAAGTATCACATGTCTTTAGACCAAAAAGGCGCATTTTTAGGCAACTCCTGATTTTGAGCCATTTTTTAGCATTTTCGCCTGCTTCTCTCGGTAATTCTTGATTTTTTACTTCACCGTGCAATGTTGAAAAAGACGAAATGCGCAATCCGGGCCGTGGCGTGTGGGCGAGGCGGTGATGTGTTGCGGTGGCGTCAATCACTACCCCCACCAATTTGTGGGACAACGTGTAAGTAGAAGGAGACACGGGAAATGCCAACTGGCACCGTGAAATGGTTTAATACCACTAAAGGCTATGGGTTTATTGCCCCTGATGAGGGCGGCAAGGACGTATTTGTTCATATCTCGGCCGTAGAACGGTCCGGTCTGACCGGGCTCGCTGACAATCAGAAAATCTCGTACGAGCTGCAAGACGGACGTGATGGCCGCCAAATGGCTGCTGATTTGAAGCCGCTTTAATTTCCCCGTTACTGCGGGAACTAAAAACAGGCCAACGGCTAATTTTCAGCCGTTGTCCGCCGCTAAAGGTGTGCGACCTTACCCTCGGGCCGGTTTTTCTTCGGCACGGGTATGCCAGTCTTGTCCCATTGCCACAATGCATGACGTGCCCGTCGAATACGTGACGACCATGGTCCAGTCACCTGATTTACTGGTCCAGACCTCCATCAACTGTTCGGGTCCACGCAGGCCGGTTGCGTGCCGCTTGGCTCCGAACTGACGAAGAAGCTTGTCATGCATTTTCGGGGTCGGTTCGCAGATCACCTCGGCTATTGGCGACTTGGCAGAAACCGGAGTCGCCAACAACAACCCAGCGCATACGTATCTAAGAGCTGTCACAAGTGTCATGCACTGACCGTAACAGTTTCATGACAAAATGTATAGACAACCGATATGCTTCAGCCGAGTATCACCCTTTCTGGATGACACCCTGAAACTCGCGCCATTCCCGCGCGGTCATCCCTGAATTCTCCTGTGTCACAGCCTCGCCCGACAGCATTCTGCGCAGGCAATCGACCATCTGCGCAGACAGGTTCACCGCGCCCAGCCGATAGTCTTCGAACGCACGATAGGCAAACGGCACCCAGTCGGCGACGATCTTGCACATGGTGTCGGCATAAACACGGATTTCATACTGAGCATGCGGGTCAGCGCGCAAACGCAGGAAGTGGAACAGATTGTGCAGGTCCACCTTCCAATACCATTGCGTATAAATATTTGCTGGCAAGTTCATCCGCGCCAATTCGCGCGCCAATCCTTGCTGGCCATCCTGACTGATCATCGCCTCGTAGTTGTCGTAACAGCGGGCACTGTCTGCCTTGAGCATTTCCAGAACGCGCGCGGCCTCTTCCCCCTGCAGGGCGTCACCTCGGCCCTGGTTGTTGATCTCGGACTGCGCCGCGACGTGGTCGGGCGCGGGGATGTAGAACTCACGATCAAGGATCGAGTAACGGGCCGAGTATTCGTTCACATTTGCCGTCCGGTGCCGAATCCACTGACGCGCGACGAAGACGGGCAGTTTGACGTGCAGCTTGATCTCGCACATCTCGAACGGGGTCGAATGCCAATGCCGCATCAAATAGCGTATCAGGCCTTCGTCGTTCTGAACGGATTTGGTGCCCTTGCCATAGGAAACGCGGGCGGCCTGACAAATGGCGGCATCATCGCCCATATAGTCGATCACGCGCACAAAACCGTGGTCCAGGACCTGATGCGCGGTGTAAAGGTGTTCCTCCATTCCCGCTGCCACAACGCGGCGTGTTGGATGCGATTGCGCCCGTTGCGCTTCGATCTCGGCCAGTTGGTCGGTGGACAGCGGCATGAATATTCCTTTCCAGCAATGAGTCGCCCACCACTATATCTCGACAACCCCACGACCGGAACCGCGATATGTGCGCCCTGCACAGCAAATTATAAAATGTGCCCCGGCGACCTCTCGACACGCTTGGTCTGCGCGCTAATCTGCAGGCTATCACCGAGATAGAAAGGAAGCCGCAATGGGGCTCACATACCTCCACACCATGGTGCGCGTTAAAGATCTGGAGAAATCCATGGCGTTTTATGAGCTGCTTGGCCTGAAAGAGACACGCCGCTACGAAAGTGAAGAGGGGCGTTTTTCCTTGATCTTCATGGCGCCTCCGGGACAGGAGGACCGGCCGATTGAGCTGACTTACAACTGGGATGGGGATGATGCGCTGCCCAGTGACAGCCGGCATTTCGGGCACCTCGCCTATGGCGTGGACAACATCTATGACATGTGCCAGCAGTTGCAGGACAACGGCGTGGTTATCAACCGTCCGCCACGTGACGGCAGAATGGCTTTCGTGCGGTCACCTGACAATATTTCTGTCGAGCTGCTCCAGAACGGTGAAGCTTTGGCCCCAGCAGAGCCCTGGGTCAGCATGGACAGCACTGGCCACTGGTGATCCGCTGGCTTGCAACATTGGGTCTGGCCTTTATGGCCGGCCCCCTGAAGGCCGAGACCTGCCGCCTCGCCCTTGCGCTGGCTATGGATATCTCGACCTCGGTCGATGCGGCCGAGGATATCTTGCAGCGGCAGGGTTTAGCCGCTGCCCTTATCGCGCCCGAGGTCAAGCAGGCGTTTTTTTCGTCGCCCATGCCCGTCGCCCTGGCCGTTTACGAATGGAGCGGCCGCGACACACAACACGTCATTCTGGACTGGACAATGATCCGAACGCAGGCTGATCTGCTAACAGCAGCCGCGACGGTTCAAGGCTCGGTCAGAACCGACAGTGGTTCGGCAACCGCCATGGGATACGCGCTGGCATTCGGGGCGACGTTGATGCAACAGGCTCCGGCGTGCCTGTTCCAAACCATCGACCTGTCTGGTGATGGGTCTAACAACGATGGGTACGGGCCGGATTCCGCGTACAGGCACTTCCCGTTCGAAAACACGGTGGTTAACGGTCTGGTCATCAATGCCGCGGATTTTGAGGGAGAGTTGTTTCTTATCCCGTTTTTCGAAAACAACGTCCTGCATGGCCCCGGCGCGTTTCTGGAAGTCGCGCAGGGCTTCGAGGACTTTGAACGCGCAATGCGGCGCAAACTGGAACGCGAACTGAAAGGGTTGCAAATCGGCGCCCTTGAAGATGCCGACCCCGAATGATACGCCCGATCGCAATTGCGGCTTCTTTTCTGGGCAGCCCGGCGGCGTGTGACTGCAGACAGGCGCTGGCCCTGGGTCTGGACGTATCGGGGTCTGTCGATCAGGCGGAATACCGGTTGCAACTGGATGGTGTCGCTGCTGCGTTGCAAAGCCCGGAAGTCCAACAGTTGATCCTGTCCGAAGGGTTAGCTCCGGTGCGAATGGCGATCTTCGAATGGAGTGAAACCCATCACCAGCGTATCCTTGTGAACTGGACCGATATCCGCGTTCGCCAAGACCTTGCGCGGATTGAAGCCAATTTAAGCTCGGTAACCCGCAGCAATGCGCCGCAAGGCACGGCGCTTGGGTCGGCGATGCAGTTCGGGGCCGATCTATTGGCGCAACAGTCCGAATGCTGGAAACGAACACTTGATCTGTCCGGGGATGGCAAACGCAACCTTGGCCCCCATCCACAAGAGGTCAAGAACGAGCTGTCCCGAAGTGGGATCACCATCAATGGGCTGGTCATCGGGGTCGACGACGCCGATCAGTCCGATCAGCGCACGGTTCAGGTCAGTGAACTGACGGCCTATTTCACCGCCTCGGTCATAATGGGCCCCGATGCTTTTGTGGAAGTCGCGCTGGGGTTCGACGACTACAAAGCTGCGATGACTCGCAAACTTATCCGAGAGTTAGAGAGCCTGTCCCTGTCCGAGGTCGGCCGGACCACCCGCCCCTAGCTAGTAAATATAGCGGATCTGATCAGTCCAATACCGCTCGACCCGGCGCAATGACCCCGTGATGTCTTCGATCCCTTCGAATTCCAGCACCCCGCGGGATTGCAGACCTTCGGCATGACGAGAAAACAACTCGGATACGATGTCCCTGATCTGCCGCCCCTGTGGGGTCAGTCGCACCCGGACGGAGCGGCGATCAATCTCGCACCGTTGATGATGCATATAGCCCATTTCAACCAGTTTTTTCAGGTTATAGCTGACGTTGCTGCCCTGATAGTATCCACGGCTTTTCAATTCACCAGCCGTAACCTCGTGATCGCCTATATTGAACAGAAGCAACGCCTGCACAGCGTTGATTTCCAACACGCCGACGCGTTCGAATTCATCCTTGATGACATCCAGAAGCAGACGGTGCAGCCGCTCGACCAAGGCGAGCGCCTCAAGGTAACTGGTCATGAAACCCTTGGCCGCCGGCGCGGAGACCTGCATTTCCATACTCATCCGATCCTCCGATTCAATCGCGCTGTTTCACGCAGCATGAATCGAAAAACCGAAAAATCAGTTAAATCCGTTTTTCCGTTATTTTTGAAACGTTTGAGCGATATCGGAAATTAAATCGGAATAGTGCGCAGGCGGCGCGACCTGACCTGTCACCCACTGATAAAGGTCCTGATCGTTTTCGTGCAGAAGCGCGTCATAATTATCCAACCCGCCCCTATCCATTCCGGCTAGGTTCCGATCCGCATAAGCCGACAAAATCAAGTCCATTTCCTTGATCCCCCGACGCATAGATCGCATTTTCAGGCGTTTGATCCTGACGTCCCGGGTTTCGGTCATTTGCTTTGCTCCAGCATCAGTCGGACGCGCTTTTCCAGACGCGCTGCGCGCTCGGAGCTGGCGCGCATTTCACCCCGGATCGAGCGTAGTTCAGCAACGACTTCGGCCAGTTCGGGCGCGCTTTCGTCGGCTTCGACAGGCGCATCCATCCCCTCGCCTTCCCCCGTCAGCAACCACATGATCGAGACATTGACCATGCCAGCCAGCATCGACAAACGATTGGCCCGAGGCTCGGACAGGTCATTTTCCCACGCTGCGATCGTGGCCTTCTTTACCCCCAATCGGCGCGCCAATTGAGACTGGGTCATTCCACCGGCTTCACGCGCGCCAGCCAACCGATCCCCGAATGTTGCAGCGTCCGGCCCATACCAGTCGTTTTCATCGTTCATTCGGGTCTCCAATTCTATAGGTCATATTGCTTGATCGTCATTCGGGCGCACCCTATGACAGACAAGTTGATCATTCAAACAGAGGGCCCCAATGAGTTTCCTGTCTGCGACACTGTCACGCGTAAAACCGTCGCCTACAATCGCAATGACGGCAAAAGCCGCCGAATTAAAGGCTGCCGGACGTGACGTTATCGGTCTAAGCGCCGGGGAACCGGACTTTGACACCCCTCAGAATATCAAGGACGCAGCGGTCGCCGCCATCGCCGCGGGCAAGACGAAATACACAGCACCCGACGGCATCCCCGAACTCAAAGAGGCCGCTTGCGCCAAGATGAAGCGCGATCACGGGTTGGAATATACCCCTGCGCAGATTTCAGTTGGCACCGGGGGCAAGCAGACGCTTTATAACGCGCTGATGGCCACGATGAACGAAGGCGATGAGGTGATTATTCCCGCCCCCTATTGGGTTAGCTACCCTGATATGGTGTTGCTGGCGGGCGGTACTCCGGTGGTTGTGGAAACAGCGCTTGAGAACAGTTTCAAACTGACCCCAGACCAGCTTGAGGCCGCGATCACGCCTAAGACCAAGTGGTTCATCTTTAACTCTCCGTCCAATCCCACCGGCGCAGGGTATAGCCGCGCGGAGCTCAAGGCGTTGACGGATGTTCTGATGCGTCACCCGCATGTGTGGATCATGTCGGACGATATGTATGAACACTTGGCCTATGACGGGTTCGAGTTCTGCACCCCGGCAGAGGTTGAACCTGGGCTGTACGAACGCACACTGACCTGCAACGGCGTGTCCAAGGCCTATGCCATGACCGGGTGGCGGATCGGATACGCGGCGGGGCCGGTGGAATTGATTGCGGCGATGCGCAAAATCCAATCTCAGTCGACGTCAAATCCCTGTTCTGTCAGCCAATGGGCAGCGGTCGAGGCTTTGAATGGCACCCAGGCGTTTCTGGCCCCGAACAACGTGACGTTCAAACGTCGCCGCGATCTGGTGGTGCAGATGCTGAACGATATTGACGGCATCACCTGCCCCACGCCCGAGGGCGCATTCTATGTCTATCCATCCATTGCGGGGCTAATCGGCAAGACATCACCCGCGGGCACTGTGATCGAAAACGACGAGGCGTTCGCAACCGCCCTGCTGCAAGAGGCGGATGTGGCCGTCGTGTTCGGCGCAGCCTTTGGTCTGTCGCCGAATTTCCGCGTCAGCTATGCGACATCGGACGAGGCGCTGACCGAAGCTTGCACACGCATACAACGCTTTTGCGCATCCCTGACCTGATCGGAGGTTTCATGACAGCAATGTTGCCTGAATACTATTTCCGTGTTCGAGAAAACGGTGCAGCGGTTTTCAAGATCGACACTGAAAACCGCCAGCGCCGGATCGAAATGGATCAGATTGCTGTCATCAATATCCGCAATGGTGAGGTCAAACCACATGGCCAACGCTCGCTGTCCGAGGCGGATCGGACTGAAATCGAGCGGTGGATGGACGAGCGCAAAGAGCTGTTGGCCCGCCGGGATATCGACGACATTCACCGGGCGGTCGACTACCTGAATCTGACCGCGCAATGGGCGCAATCCAAGGCAACCGACGAACAGCTTGAAGACGTCACGGACCGGTTGCTGCTGGCGATGCACGATCTGCGGTCGGTGCTGGTGCGCAAGAAAGCGGATCGCTTAGACAAAAGCTGATCAGGCCGAATTGCTGGCCGCCATCGGAACCTCGCGAACGGACCGCAGCCAGAACCGGGCCATCAGAAGAACGGCTGCGCAGGCCAGTCCCAGAACGAGGCCGAGCCAGACGCCGATGCCGTCCATCCCGCGGACAAAGCCAAAGTAATACGAGGCCGGGATTCCAATTACCCAATAGCTGAGCCCCGCCATCACCATTGGTATCTTGGCATCCTGTAGCCCGCGTAACAGGCCCAGGGCGATAACTTGCGCCCCGTCCACCAGTTGAAACAGTGCCGCCATCGCCAGAAGCCCGGTTCCGATCAGCAGGATTTGCGAGCGCTGCGGATCATCGGGTTCCATGAAAAGCGAAATCAACGGCTCGGCGCAGGTCAGGAACAGGATCACGGTCAGGATCGACATCACCAATGACATCCCCGTCACCGCGATCGCCCCTTTTTCAAGATGCGCCCGATCTTTGCGCCCCAACGCATTACCCGCGCGGATCGTCGCCGCATTAGACAGGCCCAGATGCACCATGAACGTGGCGGAGGCGAGGTTCAGCGCGATCCCGTGCGCAGCCAGCGGCACCTGACCCAGCCAGCCCATCATGATCGCTGACATTGCAAACAGGCTGACCTCGGCCAATGTGGTCAGGCCAATTGGCACGCCCAACCTCAGGACGCTGAAAAAGAACTCCCAATCCGGCCGCCAGAAGCGTTGAAACAGGCTGTGTTCAGGCAAAACGCGCACTGCATAGATTACGACGAATACCAATGAAACGATCTGTGTCACCACCGAGGCAATAGCCGCACCAATAACGCCAAGCTCTGGCGCCCCCCAGTTGCCAAAGATCAGCGCATAGTTGGTGAACCCGTTGACCACGGCGGCCGTGACGGTGATCCACAAAACGATCTGAGTGCGCTCGAGCGCCGCCAGATAAGATTTCAGCACCATCACAATAAGCGCTGGAAACAACCCCCAGCCTGCAACCCGCAGGTATTCGGACGCGGTTTTGGCCACCTCCGGCTCTTGATCCAATGCAATCAGGATCGGGTAGGACCACCACAAAAGCGGCATCATCAACGCCGCATAAATCAAAGAAAGCCACAGCCCCATGCGGGTCGATCGGCGGATGCTCGTCTCGTCCTCTTCGGCGGCGGCGGTGGCAACGATGGGCATAACGGCCCAACCAAACCCGGCCCCAAACAGGAACAGCACAAAGTAATAGCTGCTGGCTAGCGTGACTGCGGCCAGCGCCTCGACCCCATACCAGCCCAGCATGATGGTATCGGTCAGACCAATGGCAAACTGTGCCAGATGCCCGCCGATCAACGGCAGGCCCAGTACGGCAATGGCCCGGAAATGGCCGCGATATGTCATCACCTTGTTCATTGCCCCAGCCTTATGCCCGGCCAGAGGCCGGGACAAGACCAGAACAGTGAAATTTCACAGTGAGACTATGAAGCCCAAGGCAAAATCCACGCCCCGGACACCCCCTATCGCGCGTCAGGGTGCAGCGAGTTACCCAGAATATGCTCGGACCGATGGATCACGTGATGTGCCTGTCCGACAATCAACGGATCGGGTTCACCTACGATGTCATGGTCCTTATCCGGATAATCCAGCGTCGACAGGAAGTGACGCATCGTATTGAGGCGCGCGCGCTTTTTGTCGTTCGACTTGATGATGGTCCACGGGGCGTCGGCTGTGTCTGTATAGAAGAACATCGCCTCTTTCGCCTCGGTGTAGTCTTCCCATTTGTCCAGGCTGGCCTTGTCAATGGGAGACAGCTTCCACTGCTTCAAGGGATCAGTCTCGCGGCTTTTGAAACGGCGCTGCTGTTCGGTTTGCGTGACCGAGAACCAGTATTTGTAAAGCTGAATGCCGGAACGAACCAACATACGCTCTAGCTCTGGGGTTTGCCGCATGAACTCAAGGTATTCATTCGGAGAGCAGAACCCCATGACCCGCTCGACACCCGCGCGGTTGTACCAAGAGCGGTCGTAGAAAACCATTTCCCCAACCGTTGGCAATTCCTGCACGTAACGCTGGTAATACCATTGGCCCTTTTCTTCCCATGTCGGCTTGTTCAAGGCCACAACGCGGGCTTGCCGGGGGTTCAGATGCTCCATGAACCTTTTGATCGTACCCCCCTTGCCTGCGGCATCGCGCCCCTCAAACAGCAACACGAACCGCTGACCGGTCTCCTGCGCCCATAGCTGGACTTTCAGCAATTCGGCCTGCAACTGGGCCTTTTGATCTTCATACGTTTTACGGGCCAACTTGCGGTCGTAAGGATATTTGCCGCTTTCAAAAGCATGGCGGATCTTGTCCGGGCTGGGCTGGTGTTCTGCGTCGGCCAGAGGTGGTACGATTTGAACCTGACCATTTTTCTGTTCGATCTGAGCCGCTGTTTCCATTCAGTCTCTCCTTGCTACACTGTCCGACAAGGCATCTAGCAGAATGTGAAAAAACGCGCTTTGATTGGTGTCAAACTGCTACATCTTTCTTGTCGCGTTTACGTAAACACTCCAAGAGGTTCCGCTATGGAAAACAGGTTTATCGAGCTTAATGGTCAGAGTTTTTATCTGCGCAGTTGGGGCGACCCTTCGCTGCCGGTGATGCTGATGCTGCACGGCTTCCCTGAATATGGCGGTGCGTGGGGCGATCTGGCCCCGCACCTGTCAGAACACTTCCATTGCATCGCCCCCGATCAGCGCGGCTTTGGTCAAAGTTGGGCTCCAGAGGGAACCGATCACTATGCCCTGTCCAAACTGGTTTCCGACATGGCCGCCCTCATCGAGGATATCGGCGCCCCTGTTTGCGTTCTGGGTCACGACTGGGGCGCGGCAGTGGCCTACGGGCTGGCCATGTTCCGGCCGGAACTGGTCAGCAAACTGATTATCGCAAACGGGGTTCATCCGGTTCCGTTTCAACGTGCCCTTGCGGAAGGAGGCGCACAATCAAAAGCATCCCAATACATCAACGACCTGCGCGACCCAAACGCGGCCCAGCGGTTCTCGGCCGATGATTTTTTCCTATTGGAACGCTTTTTCCGGCGCGGCATGGGAGTTGACTGGCTATCTGACGAACAAATGCAGGACTACCGCACCGAATGGGCGCGCCCCGGGCGGCTTGATGCGATGCTGAATTGGTACCGGGCGTCACCTCTGATTGTTGCCGACCCGGATAAGCCCCTGACTGACCTGCCGGACTTGCCCTTGGATCGGCTGATGATCAAATGTCCGCACCTGTTGCTTTGGGGCCCGGAAGACACCGCGCTGCTGCCCGAGTCGACTGCCGGGCTAGAGGACTTTGCGCCGGACCTGACCAGGATCGACATTCCCGGCGCAGATCACTGGTTGCACCATCAGCGCCCCGAAGTTTTGGCACAGGAAATCAAAAACTGGATGGCGTCCTGACCGCCTAGCGGTGCCCCCAATCGGCCGGGTCGTCCGAGTTGTTCGGCGATAGCCCAAGAACATCACCATCCGTCGAACAACCAAGTCCCAGAACCGTCCGGTTGGCATAGGAGAAATACGCACAGACCTGATTGATCTCGAGGATCTCGCCGTCATCCCACCCTGCTAACCGCAACGCTTCGACATCGGCCGCGACCATGTCTGATGGGGCTTCTGTCAATTTGCGCGCGTACATCATCGCGGCGATTTGCGCCGCGTCCAGTGGGGCGGATTGGGGGGAACCTGCCTCGATTGCGGAGCGAATGGCATTGCCGCGATCGGGGTCGTTCAACAGGCGTTGCAATCCGCTGAAATGGTGTTCGACGCAATAGGCGCAGCGGTTCAAGGAACTGACCCAAACACCCAGCACCTCAAGAAACCATTTCGGGATCGTATTGGCTGAATGGTGTAGGACATTCTTATAGAGCGCCATGTGGCCTTCCATCGAATGCGGCCGCAAGGAATGCACCATCATAATATTGTCCACATTATTTCCGGGGCCGGTCACTCGGTCGTACAGTTTTTTCAACCTGCCCGATGCCTGATCGAACGGAATTGTCTTGATCCAACTCATTCGGTTTCCTTGCTTTTTTAACACACAACGAGCGCACCATAGACGTCCGCGACAAGATCTACGAGAGCCCATCGCGTGGTGGTTTTGTGTTTATCACCCCAGATACGGTGCTAAGGTTTTTCAGCCCAAGCGACAAACAAACATTGTGGCCGACAAAGGCATCGTCATGCCATCTGGGCCAAAACGATTTTCCAATTCGGCCCCAAATTCCTTAACGACGTCCTCGGGGTCGACACCGCCGCGTTCATTGATTTCGTCAATCAGCGGGTTCCCAAAAACCAACGATCTGGAGAATACCTCCAGATCCTGAATCTTCTTTTGAATTTTAATGGTTTCATGCGTTACGTTGCTCCACCCGGCGGAAGACAGATCGCCAAGAACGGTGGCAGGATCGCCATAGTGAAAAGGAACTTTGTAGAACCCAGGCGGATCGTCGGGAAAAATCTTCTGCATAAGCTCGTGTGCCATCTGCGAAAACGGGTTCTCGGACGTTGGGCTCCAGACGTTGAAGACATATCTGCCGCCCGGTCGCAAAACGCGCGCCGCTTCTCGATAAGATGCGATTTTGTCGGGAAAGAACATCACCCCGAACTGACAGACCATTAAGTCAAATTCCGGCCCATCAAACGGAAGCTCCATCGCATTGGCGACCGCAAACTGAATATTCTCGTCACCTGAAAACTTGGCCTTCGCCACCTCCAGCATCGGCGCGTTCAGGTCGGTCACCAACAGATTTGCCTCTGCCGGTAACTTGTCTCGCAAGACTCTGCTGACTATTCCGGTACCCGCCGCCAGTTCAATCACCGAACTGGCGGGCTCATCGCAACACTTTTCAGCAATGAGTGCAGCGTAGTCGACAAAGATATTTGGCCCCAGACCCTTGTCGTAATGTGTTGGTATATCTCCAACGAAACTGGCCGAGTTCGTGGTCATTTCAAATTCCCCCAATTAATAGATAATGCCAAGTGTCCCAATCTTATGCGAAAACGGGCTAACGCGCGAATGGCGTCCTGGGTTTGGCAAAATCCCACAACACTTCGCGTCCCTCTTCCCCCGGACCACATCACCTGCCATAATGGGCAAAACCCAAAAACAAGAGCAGCACCGATGCCCGACGATCTGTTGACGCCCAGCGCGACCGCTACATATGACGCCTCTTCGATCGAGGTTCTTGAAGGTCTGGAACCCGTTCGCAAACGCCCCGGCATGTATATCGGCGGCACGGATGAGCGCGCTTTGCACCACATGGTCGCGGAAATCCTCGACAACTCGATGGATGAGGCGGTCGCCGGTCACGCCAACCGGATCGAGGTGGAGCTGCACGAAGATTATGCGCTGACCGTGCGCGACAACGGACGCGGCATCCCGATTGATCCGCACCCCAAATTCCCCGACAAATCTGCGCTTGAGGTCATTCTGTGTACCCTGCACGCGGGCGGTAAGTTTTCGGGCAAGGCCTACCAGACCTCGGGCGGTCTACACGGGGTTGGTGCCTCGGTCGTGAACGCCCTATCGGATTCTATGGTTGTGCAGGTGGCCCGCGATAAGACGCTGTTCGAACAGCGGTTCTCGCGCGGTATCCCACTGGGTCCAGTTGAAAAGGTCGGCGCAGCCCCCAACCGGCGCGGCACCACGGTCACCTTCCATGCCGATGCCGAGATCTTTGGTCACCATAAGTTCAAACCGGCCCGTCTGTTCAAGTCCATCCGCTCCAAGGCCTACCTGTTCTCGGGCGTCGAAATCCGCTGGAAATCGCATATCGACGACGGCGAGACCCCGACCGAGGCGACGTTCCACTTCCCTGGCGGCCTGTCCGATTACCTCAAGGAGACGATGAACGGCTCGTCCACCTATGCCGAGCAGCCTTTCGCGGGCACCGTGGACTTCACCGAGAAATTCGGCACGCCGGGCAAGGTCGAATGGGCGATCAACTGGACACCCTCGCGCGATGGGTTCATCCAATCCTACTGTAACACCGTCCCTACGCCCGAAGGCGGCACCCATGTTGCGGGGTTCTGGGCCGCGATCCTCAAGGGGATCAAGGCCTATGGTGAACTGATCAACAACAAGAAAGCGGCGCAGATCACCCGTGATGACCTGATCACCGGCGGCTGCGCGCTGGTGTCGTGCTTTATCCGCGAGCCGGAATTCGTGGGCCAGACCAAAGACCGCCTTGCCACAGTCGAGGCGCAGCGACTGGTCGAAAACTCGGTCCGCGACCATTTCGACAACTGGCTGGCGGCAGATACGAAATCCGCCGGCGCGATACTCGACTTTGTGATACTCCGGGCTGAGGAACGTCTGCGCCGACGGGCCGAGAAGGAAACACAACGCAAGTCCGCCACTAAGAAACTTCGTCTCCCCGGCAAGTTGGTGGACTGCTCTAGTTCAACACGCGACGGCACCGAGTTGTTCATCGTCGAGGGCGACTCGGCCGGTGGTTCTGCCAAAATGGGGCGGGACCGCAAGACACAGGCCCTGCTACCCCTGCGCGGGAAAATCCTGAACGTGCTGGGCGCGGCCAGTTCCAAGCTGGGCACGAACGCCGAGATCAACGACCTAACACAAGCGCTAGGTGTGGGGCTTGGCACCAAGTTCAACGTCGACGATCTGCGCTATGACAAGATCATCATAATGACCGACGCGGATGTGGACGGCGCGCATATCGCATCCCTGCTGATGACGTTCTTCTTCACTCAGATGCGGCCTATGATCGACGCGGGTCACCTGTACCTCGCGTGCCCGCCCCTCTATCGCCTGACCCAAGGCGCCAAGCGTGTCTATTGTCTGGACGAGGCCGAGCGGGACGAATGGCTTGAGAAGGGTCTGGGCGGCAAAGGCAAGATCGACGTCTCGCGCTTCAAAGGTCTGGGCGAAATGGACGCCAAAGACCTGAAAGAGACCACGATGGACCCGGCATCCCGCAAACTGATCCGCGTCACGATTGACGAGGACGAACCCGGCGAAACCGGCGATCTGGTCGAGCGTCTGATGGGTAAGAAGCCCGAACTGCGGTTCCAGTACATTCAGGAGAACGCGCGGTTTGTGGAGGAGTTGGATGTTTGATGATCAATTCGGCAACAATAGTCTAGGAAACATTATTTCTCACAACAATATTTGATAAGTACTTTATCAACTGTTCTTGAGTTATAACTGCCAAGCAGCGTGCCTGTTCATTTTCAATCGCCACTACACTTGCGTTGTAAAGGCGAACTGACTCCAGCATGAAATTTACGGTTGCGGAGCTATCCAACCTCAAGGCGACGTCCGGGTACTTTTCCTCAAATTCAAGGATGTATGGCCCTTCAATCATATTGTGAAGTGAAGTGAGGAAATCTTCGACACGTCGAAGTAAGAACTCATCTTCTTCCCAAAGAAGTCTGTCACGGTCATCAACACTATTCAAAAAAATGCTATTCAATGTGACAACTGAAACTAGACGATTTCTTCGGTCCACAACTTCTACGTACTTTAGATTGGGCAAAGCCTTAAAGTAATCCAAGACCAATTTGGTGTTATAATGGTGTCCTATTTCAAACTTAAGCATCCGAACTTTTTGCCTTCTCAAAAGAGACATGTTCTCGAGCTTCGAACCACTCCCTTTTCTTGTTGCGAATTCATCTTTCATTGAAAGAATTCCGGAGACCTCAATTTTCCTGAAAATCTCTAGTGAGTCCCCAATTGGAGATTTCAGTACGTTTTGAATTTCGACCCCAAACGCATTGAATCTCGTAATGTAGCCCCCAAACCACAAGAATGCCAACAAAGGCAACAACGACAATGCAACCCAATGCGCTTCGAGTGAAGTAAATCCGGGGTAATTTACATTTATTGCTCCAAGGACCAATAAAAGGAAAAACGTCAACAGAAGGCCCAAAAATAAATAGAACGCCTGTCGGTATTGTTCTTGCATTAAAATAACTCCTAAGGTTGCAAACCCATAGCTGAGGCGCAGGATGAAAATCAAGCCAACTAAGGCAAACTGGCTACAAAACTATTGAGTGTTCAAAGCAAAACTTACTGGTGGCTTTTTCGGAAATTCGCGCGCAAAAGAACTTAACTACTCGCGCCGCGCGAAGGACCAACTCCAAGTCAGAATACTCGGAGTTGCCTACTAACATCATCTCGCATCTTGCTAGGGACTTGTTGTCGGTGTTGATCAATAGAACTGCGTCCAGACACCCCCCTTGCCTAACCCGTTGATCCCGTTCACACTTACTCTCAACCCGTCATTCAAGAACGACATTTGAGGTTCTCGAGCGTCCAAGACTCAATGAGCCAAGTGATTTTCGAACGGGAGGACGACATGAAAACAGCAACCCTCGGGCTGGCGCTGGCATTGCTGGCCAGCCATGCAACCGCACAGCAGACGCTCAGCACCGCATCGCCAATTCCGGAAGGGGCCGAGACCCGGTTCTGTTACTATGCGGGCATGGCCTATTCGATGGACGCGTTCGTGGTCATATTCGGCGACAACACCGTGACCGACACGATCAGCACGCGCGAAGAGCACCTGCTGCGCTGCGTCAAGAACGACGATGGCTCGCTCAGTTGGAAACCCCAGAGCAGCTTCCAGATCAGCCGGTGACACCCGGCGTCTGATCCAGCCAGTCCGCAATCTGTCCGGCCGGGCCTTCCCAACCGGGCTCCATAAACAGAAAATGCGCGTGGTTTTCGACGGGCAGGAAGGTCGCGCGGTCTCCGTAGAGTTCCGCCAGCGCGCGGCAGGTGTTGGGGTTCACGGCCCGATCCTCGGTGCCTGAAACGATCAGGACGGGGCAGTCGACCTTGTCCCTGTCCACTTTCATCGCGTGGTGGTCGTCGAACATCCAAAAGAACATCTCGAACATCACACGCCCGCTCTCAGCACCAAGCTGGTCGAACACTGCGTGCTGCTGCGCCTCAGGCAGTTTGTTCAGCGCAAAGGGGGCCATCAGGTCGAAATCGACGCGCATGGGCTGTTTCCAGAACGCCCCGCCCTCCATCAGCGCACGCGGCACGGCGCGTTCGTCGTCGGTTTCGGGCAACGTCCCCCAGGCCGCGTTCGGGTTGATCAGCACGATGGCGCTGGACAGACAGCGCGCCGCCACCTGCTGCGCCACCACCCCCGCGATGGCATGGCCCAGCAGCACGGGCTTGCTGTCCAGCCCCTGCACAAAGTCGGCGATGTCATCGGCGTAATCCATGACACTGGTGTCGGTCAGGCCGGGGTCAGGCTCGGCCTTGGGGTCTCCTCCATGGTAGCGCAACGCGGGGGTGTGAACCGTCCAGCCGCGCGCGCGGAAGAAGCCCGCGTAATCCTGCATACACCACGGCCCGGCAAAGGCCCCGTGGATCAGAACTATCTCTTTGGTCATGAAAATCTCCCTCACCTGCGCTCAGTATGCGAGGTGAGGGAGCGGGTCTACAAGCCTGTTACAGCGCGGCGTTGAACAGCGCGGTCAGGTTGTCTTCGGTCAGCTCAATCGGATTGCCGCCGCAGGATGGGTCGATGATCGCGCCTTTGACCAGTTCGGGGAGCCGTGTTTCGGTCACGCCCAGATCGGACAGTTTGCGCGGAATGGCGAAGCTGTCGTTGAACTCCTGCACAAAAGCGCGGAAGCCGTCAAAGCCGCCATCGATGCCCAGATAGGCCGCAGCCTGCTGGAACCGGTCGGCGACGGCGGGGGCGTTAAAGTCCAGAACGGCCGGCATACAAACGGCGTTCGTGGTGCCGTGATGGGTGTTGAACACCGCGCCAATCGGGTGGCTCATCGCGTGTATCGCGCCAAGGCCCTTTTGAAACGCGGTCGCCCCCATCGCCGCCGCGCTCATCATCTGGGCGCGCGCTTCGATATCGGAGCCGTCTTTATAGGCACGCGGCAGGTAGTCCTTAACCAGCCGCATCCCTTCCAGCGCGATGCCTTGGGACATGGGGTGGTAATGCGGGCTGGAAAACGCCTCGACACAATGCGCAAACGCATCCAGACCAGTGCCTGCGGTGATGAATTGGGGCATACCCACGGTCAGCTCGGGGTCGCAGATCACGACCGTTGGCAGCACTTTCGGGTGAAAGATGATCTTTTTGACATGCGTTTCCGAATTGGTGATGACGCTTGCGCGCCCGACCTCGGACCCTGTCCCTGCGGTGGTGGGCACGGCGATGATCGGCGCGATGGCATCAGCATCAGCACGGGTCCACCAGTCGCCGATATCCTCGAAATCCCAAACGGGCCGCGTCTGGCCGCACATGAAGGCCACCATCTTACCCAGATCCAGCCCCGAGCCACCGCCAAACGCGATCACCCCGTCATGGCCGCCCGCTTTATAAGCCTCTACCCCGGCTGCGAGGTTCTTTTCATTGGGGTTCGGGTCCACATCGTTGAACAGGCCACGGCCCAGTCCGGCAGCCTCAAGGATATCCAGCGTCGCCGTGGTGATCGGCAGATCGGCCAACCCCTTGTCAGTCACCAACAGAGGGCGCTTCATCCCGGCAGCCACGCAGGCCTCGGGCAATTCCTTAATCCGGCCAGCGCCGAACTTGATCGCGGTCGGATAGGACCAGTTTCCAACAAGGCTCATGATGTCACCTTTTTCAGATGGTAGGATTTGGGGCGTGTGAGGTTGTGATAGCCGATGACCGACAATCCCCCTCCGCGCCCGGTATTCTTGCAGCCGGTCCAGCACAGGCCCGGGTCAAGATAGTCTGCCCGGTTCATGAACACGGTGCCGGTTTCGATCTGGTCCCCCACCCGCGCAGCACGATCCACATCGCGGGTCCAGAGGCTGGCGGTCAGGCCAAACTCGCTGTCATTCATCAGCGCGATGGCTTCTTCGTCGGACGAAACTTTCATGATGCCCACCACCGGGCCAAAGCTTTCGTCCCGCATCACGCGCATATCATGGGTGACATTGGTCAGGATCTGCGGCGTCAGATAGGCCCCGCCATCATCCTCGGCGAAGGTCTCGATATGGGCAACGGCACCCGCCGCAACGGCCTCGGCAATCTGCGCGCGCACCTCATCGGCAAAGCGGACATTGGCCATCGGACCAATCGTCGTCTCGGCATCCAGCGGGTTGCCCAGCTTATAGCCGTTCACGACCTCAACCGCCTTGGCGACAAACGCCTCGTAAAGGCTCTGATGCACATAAATCCGTTCAATCCCGCAACAACACTGGCCCGAGTTAAACATCGCCCCGTCGATCAACGTATCCACGGCCGCATCCAGATCGGCATCCTCCATGACATAGCCCGGATCCTTGCCGCCCAGTTCAGTGCCAACGCCGGTAAAGGTGCCCGCCGCGGCCCGCTCCATCGCCTGCCCGCCACCGACCGAGCCGGTAAAGTTCACAAAATCAAACGCCTTTCCCGCGATCAGATCATTGGTCACGTCATGGCTGAGGAACACGTTCTGGAACACATCCTGTGGCACACCCGCCCCATGGAAGGCCTGTGCCATTCGCTCACCCACCAACAAGGTCTGCGTCGCGTGTTTCAGCACCACCGTATTACCCGCAATCAGCGCGGGCGCCACCGTGTTGATCGCAGTCATGTACGGGTAATTCCAAGGCGCCACCACAAACACGACCCCATGCGGAATACGCTTGATATAGCGCTTAAAGGTCTCATCCTCACCCACCGCGATATCAGCCAGAGAAACCTCGGCAATCTCGGCCATATGGCTAGCACGCTCATTGAACCCACCAAACTCACCGCCATAGCGCACCGGACGGCCCATCATATGCGCAAGCTCAGGCACGATCTCATCATTCATCGCACCCACAGCAGCCACGCCTGCCATCACAAGGCGGGTCCGCTCCTGCAACGGGCGCGCCGCCCACTCCGCCTGCGCCGCGCGCGCCCGCGCGGCGACCTCGAACGCCGCCTCAGCCGACAGCACTTCACGCTCTGCGTAAACCGACCCATCAATCGGCGAGACACAATTCAACATCTGCCCCATCTTCACTCCATTTCCGAAAGAAACAGGATCCCCTGCTTCATCTGGCCAAAAATATCCCGGGGGTCTGGGGGCAGAGCCCCCAGCCAACCCGTCTCAAGCCCGCTCAAACCCGCGCGCGATTTCCCAATCGGTCACCACACGCTCGAATTCTTCAATCTCGACCTCTGCCGCACGGGAATAATGATCGACCACATCATCGCCCATGGCGGCCCGCAACATGGCTGACCCATACAACGCATCCCGCGCCGCACGCAGATTGCCGGGGATCATCCCGGTTTCCCCCTGATAGACGTCTCCCTGCGTCGGGGGCTGCAACTCCAGCCCCTCTTCAATCCCGGCAATCCCAGCGGCCAGCATCCCTGCCATCGCCAGATAAGGGTTCATGTCCGAACCCGGAATACGGCACTCTACCCGTACCGCCTTGGTGCCATCCCCACACAGACGGAACCCCGCCGTGCGATTGTCCACCGACCAGATGATCCGTGTCGGCGCAAAGGTGCCCTTCATGAACCGCTTATAGCTGTTTATGTACGGCGCCATGAAATAGGTGTAATCGGCCGCGTATTTCAGCAACCCTGCCATGTAGCTTTTCATCAGAGCCGACATGCCCAGTGCATCCGACTTGTCGAAAAACGCCGGTTGCCCATCCGCCCAAAGCGACTGATGCACGTGGGACGAACTGCCCACTTTCTCATGATGCCATTTCGGCAGGAACGTCGCCGCATGACCATGCTGCCAGGCAATCTCTTTCACCGCGTTCTTAGCAATCGAGTGATACTCGGCCGTGTCCATCGCCGCCGCATATTTGATGTTCAACTCTTCCTGCCCGGTCTCGGCCTCCCCTTTCGAATTCTCGACCGGTATGCCCGCATTCCACAGATGGTTGCGGATCGGGCGCATCACATGCTCTTCCTTGGTGGTCTGCAAGATGTGATAGTCTTCATTGTAGCCCGAGATCGGCTCCAGATCGCGGAAGCCCTCCTTGCGTATCTGGTCAAAGCTTTTCTCGAACAGAAAGAACTCCAACTCGGTGGCGCACATGGCGTCATAGCCCATGGCCTTCAGCCGGTTCACCTGCTTTTTCAGAATAGACCGAGGCGCATGGGGCACTTCCTCATGCGTGTGATGATCCAACACATCACACATCACCATAGCGGTGCCCTCCAGCCAAGGCACCGGGCGCAGAGTGCTCAGGTCGGGCTTCATCACGTAATCGCCATAGCCGCGTTCCCAGCTGGTGGCGGCATAGCCATCAGGGGTCGCCATCTCGAGGTCGGTCGCCAGCAGGTAGTTGCAACAATGGGTCTCTTCCCACGCACCAGCCACGAAATGGCCTGCGTGAAAGCGTTTGCCCATCAGACGGCCCTGCATGTCGACCATGCAGACCAGCACGGTATCAACCTCACCGGCTTCGACCTTGGCTTTCAGATCGTCCAAACGTGCGTCATTGCCCATCCCGTTCATCCTTTGTTATCTTCCGGGGACATCGCCCCAAACTCTGTCTCGCGGCCCTAGTCCTCGACCGCTTCCTTTTCCATTTCCATCACCAGACGCGTCTCCAGTACCTGCCCGCTTTGGTAGAGGATCGGATAAGCGACGGCGTCATCGGGCGCTCCAACCAATTTACGAACCCTGTGGCCAGCACGAATATGGCAAGATTGAACCCGATATGGACCAGGATCAACGACTGCCCTGCCCCGGCCACCATAAGCGCCTGATGCGCGCCGGTCACGTTGACCGCGATTAGCATCACCAGCGCCGCACTGCCGCGCAGCAGCAAGTTGGCCAGTGGAATGCGCCTTGCTGAAATTGGCAGGTCGCGCGTCAGCCAGATGGGAATGAAGGCAGATCCCAGATTAGCCCCAAGCACCAGCGACAGACCCGCCGCAAAGGGGATCGCTCCGACCTGAACCAGTGTTACGCACATCAGAATCGTTGCCACGGAGCTGTGCATAACAAAGGCAAGAACCGCGCCTACGATAAAGGCGCTGAAATAATCGCTTTCCAGATATCCCGCGATGGCCGGCAAAAAGGCGCTTTCGCGGATCGGATCGACCGCATCCCGCAGGAACTGCAATGAGACCAGAATGAACGCGACGCCCAGAACAATGCGCCCGATCAGCCGCACATTGGCGCGGTCGGATTTGAGGTAAAGCCAGCCGCCAAGCGCCAGCAGAACGGGTTGCAGCCAGCCAAGATCGTAAGACAGAACCTGAATGACCAGCGCAGCCCCCAGATCCGCGCCCAGCACCCCGGCCAATGCCATGCCAAAGCTGACCGTGCCAGCCGCCGCAAAACCGGTCAGCAATACCGTCACCGCGGCCGAGCTTTGCAGGATCGTGGCCAGAACCATACCGGCCCCACCTGCAACAAATACGTTTGAATGTCGCGTCAACAGCGACTGAAACAACGCACCAAAGCGCCGTTCGATGCCCGTGCGCACCAGACGCAAAGCAAAGATCAGCAACATGGTTGCCGCAAAAATCTCGATCAGGAACCCGGCGATTGCCATTTACCTATGCCCCTCGGACTCGGCTCACGCCAAAGCGTGACCAGAGCATTCTTGTCTGTTTCAGAGGCAAGCCTAGCATCGGGGACAGGGGTTCCAGTGGTTCAATACCGGCACGCGACCGAGGCCGCGCGCCGTAGTCGCTTGGATTTTAGCCGTAGCGATAAGGCCGTCCGGCCTTGAGCATGTCGGCGTTATACTGCTTGAAGATCTCGACAACCTTCGCCTTGGTTTCGGATTCAGCTGCGATCTCATCCCAGAAGGCAACGGCCGCTTCTTCAACCGTCGCCCATTCTTCATCCGGGATCGAGGTCAACTGCATCTTATCGCCGTTGACGCGCAGGCTGGCTTCGCCACCCCAGTACCACCACTGACGATAGTAGTGCGACTGGTCACAGCAGACGCGGAACAGGGTCTGCAAATCTTCGGGCAGCTCGTTCCAGCGATCCATATTGGCAAAGAACGATCCCGCCCATGCGCCCGAGATGTTGTTGGTCAGGAAGTAATTGGTCACATCCGCCCAACCGACAGTGTAGTCTTCGGTGATGCCAGACCACGCGATGCCGTCCAACTCGCCGGTTTGCACCGCGACCTCGATGTCTTCCCAAGGCAGAGTAACCGGGACAACGCCAAACTGCGCCAGGAACCGGCCCGCTGTCGGGAAGGTAAAGACGCGTTTGCCCTGCAGATCGGCCAGGCTGTTGATCGGGTCTTTAGTGGCAAAGTGGCAGGGGTCCCATGCACCGGCGCTGATATGCTTGACGCCGACCTTGGAATATTCCTCATCCCAGATCTCGTTCAGGCCGTACTGGTTGAACAGCACCGGCACGTCCAGCGAATAGCGCGACGCAAACGGGAAATAGCCGCCGAACACCGTTACTTCGGTAGGCGATGCCATCGAGTCATCGTCGGACTGGACCGCATCAATCGTGCCCTTCTGCATGGCACGGAACAGCTCTCCGGTCGGGACAAGCTGATCGGCATAGAACAGCTCGATCTGCATCCGGTCACCGGCGATTTTGTTGAACATCTCGATCGCGGGATCGATCACGTGGGCGGCAAGTGCAGGACCGGCATAGGTCTGCATCCGCCATGTGATCGTGCTTTGCGCCAGTGCAGGCGTGGCCAAAGGTGCAGCGGCAACACCGACCCCGGCTGTTTTCAGAAACTTACGTCTTGTTGTCATGTCATTTCCTCTCTGTTGTAGGTTCTCGTGCCGCTTCAACGGGCATTCTTGTTAATTTCCATAGACATAGCCGGGCAGCCACAGGGCGATTTCCGGGAAAATCATGATGATCGTCAGCGCCAGCACCATCACCGCGACAAACGGAAAGATCGAGCGGTAGATGTCGCGCAGCGTGATCTCGGGCGGGGCCATGGCCCGCATCAGGAACAGGTTATAGCCGAAAGGCGGCGTCATATAGGCGATCTGGGTGGTGATCGTATAAAGCACTCCATACCAGATCAGGTCAAAACCCAATGCCCCCACCAGCGGCACATAGAGCGGCGCCACGATCACCAGCATCGCCGTGTCGTCCAAAAACGTGCCCATCACGATAAAGCTGAGCTGCATCAGGATCAGGATCATCCACGGCGACAAGCCCAATTGATCGGTGAACAGATTGTCGATGGCTTTCACCGCGCCCAGCCCATCGAACACCGCGCCAAAGCCCAGAGCGGCGAGAATGATCCACATGAACATGCACGAAATCGCCAGCGTCTGCTTGGTGCAATCCTCGAAAATCTTCCAAGTCATGCGGCGTTTCACGACCGAGACGACCAGAGCCGTCAGCGCCCCGATGGCCGAGCTTTCGACAAGCGAAGTCCAGCCATTCACAAACGGTACCATCATGGCGGCAAAGATTATCAACGGTAGCGCGCCCGCGCCCAGCAGCCGGATTTTCTCGGCCCGCGGCACCTCATGCGCGTCTTTCATTGCGGGGCCAAGCTCGGGCTGAATGCGGCAGCGAATCCAGATATATAAGATGAAAAGGCTGGCCATCAGCAGGCCCGGCACGATCCCGGCCAGCCATAACTGACCCACCGGTTGCCGCGCGATCATCGCATAAAGCACCAGCACGACCGAGGGCGGTACCAGAATGCCCAAACTGGACCCGGCTTGAATAACGCCGGTCACCATCGTCTTGTCATAGCCCCGCCGCAGCAGTTCCGGCAGCGCAATGGTTGCGCCAATGGCCATCCCCGCGACGCTAAGGCCGTTCATAGCCGAGACCAAAACCATCAAGCCAATCGTGCCGATCGCCAACCCACCATTCACCGGCCCCATCCACACATGGAACATCCGATACAGGTCATCCGCCAGACGGCTTTCCGACAGAACATAACCCATGAAAATGAACATCGGCAGGGTAAGCAGCGGATACCATTTCATCAGCTTCATCGCGGCCGAAAACGTAATATCCTGCCCGCCCGTCCCCCACAGGGCGAGTGCCGCGAAAGTAGCGACCGCTCCGATCGCGCCAAAGACGCGCTGACCTGTGAACAGCATCAGCATCATCGAGGCGAACATGAAAATGGCGATGTATTCCTGGCTCATGCCCGACGAACCCCGATTTCCTGCCCGTTGATCCGGGCTATGTCTTTGAAGAATTCCGATATCGCCTGCAGCAGCATCAGGAAGAAGCCGAACACCATAATCGCCTTGACGGGCCAGATATATGGTCGCCACGCGGTCGAGGATCGTTCGAGGCGCCCGATCTCTTCACTGCCGGTCAGCAGGCCAGTGAAGTACGAGATCGGCGAATCCCCCCAATAGCCAAGGCTATAGGCGGTTGATCCCAGCCCGCCATAAAACAGCACGCCTAGATACAGGATCAGCAACATCACGGTGAAGGCGTCGAACCACGCTTTTTTCGTGTGGCTCCAGTTGTGATAGAACAGGTCCATCCGCACGTTCGACCCCAGTTGGATCGAATACGGCCCGCCCATGATGTAATAGGTCACCATCGCGAACTGCGCCATTTCCAGCGTCCACAGCGACGGCAGGAAAAAGGTCTTCGAGATCGAAGACCACAGCAGGATGCCCATCATCACGAACAGGCCCCACATCATCACCCGCCCGATCCTATAGTTGATCGCATCGACGACGCGGACATATACACCCATGACCCGGATCACATCGCCACCTTCTTATTGATGCCCGACAAGACCCTCGCAATCCACGGGACCAGCGCGTCAGCCACAGCCGACTGCTGCTCAGGCGTTTCGATCAGGTCGTTGCGGATTTCGATCATCACATTCATCAACCCGCGCGGCGCGGCCTGCGCGTCCAGAGTATGCGCAACACCATCGGCGGCCGAATAAGGCTCGTTCAAGCGGGTGACATATGGGTTCTGGGCTGGCTGCTGGGCCATCATTGAGGTCGCGAAACGGTCATCCTCACCGTGCAGGATACCCAGTTCCACCTCACGCTTTTTGCCAAGATATATGGGCGTGAAGCTGTGAACCGTGACCATCAACTCTAACGAGCGCCGATACTGGTCCAACACATCCGACAGGGATTTGCGAAACGGCTCATAGACCCCTTCGATACGCGCCTTGCGCCCTTGCGAAGACAGGCTTGCATTGGCCGGAATGTCCCAGTTCTCACTTCGTACCGGCATGGCCCCGGCGGCCTCGGGCGGGCGGTTGCAGTCGTAAACCAGACGCGAAACGCCACCATAGACCAAGGGGGCCGACATGCGCGCAGCCATCAGTTTAGCCACGGCCAATGCGCCGGGATCCCAGGCGATATGGCTTAGCAACGCATCTGGTTCCAATCCCATATCCCCAAGAGATACAGGGATTCGATTGGACGCGTGCTCACAGACCAGCATCATCGAAGGCGCGTCGTCTGCCAAATCCGTGTGAACGACTGTTCCGAAGTCCAATTTACCGCCCTGCGATTCCATGTGTGATCGTCGCGGAAAAATTTCCACACTCAGCAAACACCTGTCAATAATTTTCCTGTACAAAATTTTCCACGCTTGATCTTGATGAAAAATTGTTCACATTATGCCCCTGTCGCATACAGGAGGATCGTTCAGTGCGGGTGACGGACAGGCTGCTGGCCCATCGGGACAAGATGACCCCTTCTGAACGGCAACTCGTCAGTGTTCTGCTGGATGATTACCCCATGGCCGGGCTGGGCAGCATCACCGAACTGGCCAGCGCAGCCTCGGTTTCGACCACGACAGTTGCGCGGATGCTGCAGAAAACCGGGTTTGACGGCTATCCGCAGTTTCAGGCCGCCCTGCGTGGCGAGGTGAAAGAGATGATCTCGGGGCCTGTCGCCAAGCGCGACGTCTGGCAGAATGACCTGCCCGAAGAACACATCCTGAATCGCTATTCCCAACAATCCCTTGCCAACCAGAAGCGCACGATAGACGAAGTTGATCCCGGTGAATTCGATAGCTTTTGCAACCTGTTATCGGAGCCGAACCGGCGGATTTTCATCACCGGCGGGCGCATCACGGGCACGCTGGCGCAGTATCTCTATCTGCACTTGCAAATGATCCGGCCCGACGTCCGGTTGCTGCCCGTCGCGGCCTCCTGGACGCATGACCTGCTGGATGTTCGAAAGAATGACGTTCTGGTTGCGCTGGACGTGCGCAGGTACGAGAACGCGACCATGTTGATCGGGCAGCTTTGTCAGGAACGCGAGGCCGAGATTGTGCTGTTCACCGACCAGTGGCGCTCGCCTATTCACCGGCTGGCGCGGCACACTTTCGCGGCCCGGATCGCCGTGCCTTCGGCCTGGGACTCGATGGCTTCAATCCTTGCGTTAATGGAATGTGCCATCGCCGAGGTGCAGGAGCGGCTTTGGGATTCGGTAAAGGAACGCACTGACGAGTTGGAGCAAGCCTTTGACCGCACCAAGCTATTTCGGAAGTTTGGCCAAAGCTCCGGCTCTTGATTTCTGATCCGACAAAAAGAACAACAGCCCGTGAAGAGTGTTGCCACGTCGTGAACGCGTCGTCACTTTGTATGCATGACGTTTATTGCCGACAATCAACTGCCCCTGTTGATCCTGTTCTTTCTGATTGGATCGGTTGGAACCGGGTTTCTGTTCCGAAAACCTGCTGGCCACCGTGCGTGGAAACTGGCTGATCTCGTTTGGGTTGTTCTGGGCGGAATCGGTGCCTTGGTTGCTGTTCTTGCAGGGTTATACACATCAGACAGTTCGCGGCTGGACCGGCAGATTGACGTGGCTTATGCCGCAACGCTTGCGTTCGACCGGGATGCCGCACGGTTCCGGCTGCGCTTTTGTGACCCCGCCTATGACAAAGATATCGGGGTTTTGTGCGACAAGGTGGAGTTCCTATCGGCGTCCACCGCCAGTAATTCCGAGCTTCCTTTGTTTATCGCCGTCACAAACGAGGTCGCGCCGCTTCAGGGTCTGCATTTCCTGTTCGGACAAAGCGCAAAGGCCGAGCAGGACGACATGCGGGCAATGGCCTCAAAGGTTGAATCCTTCGACTTGGATCAGTTTCTGGTTTTCACGTCACTCGACGAAGAAACGCAGGCTGCAATCGACAACATGCGCCGAAAAGTTCCGGCAATCGCCGGGGACTATGTCATTCTTGCCCAGAGTTACGACGATCTGATCGCGCAGGTTGGGAAGCTAAAGGACGAATGGGAATACCTGCAAGCCAATGCACATATTCTGGTGCTGCAGATCGTCGCCCTCTGTCTGGTTAGTTTCGCGGCCCCGTTCCGGCTGGGTAAGTCGATCGTCGAACTGCGCACAAGCCTCAGCGCCGGTATGACTGAGCCAGCCGTTCAGGATCACCACCCAGAAAATACCGCGTCAGTGTCCACAAGTTCCGCGCACCCCGGCGGGCCCACCCCACCCTCTGATACCGATCCGCACTTGTGAAGGCACGAACGGGTAACAGGGTTATACCCCGCAGCCGACGCGCCAGCGCAACATCTTCCATTAATGGCTGGTCTGGGTACCCCCCCGCATCCATGTAAGCCTTGCGCCTGATCAAAAGTCCCTGATCGCCATACGGCAACCGAAACAGACGGCTGCGCAAATTGGCCCAACCCGCAACCCAGGCAGGTGCAAACCCCGCAGCGCGGAAAGCAAGACGAAAGGCCGCCGGACCGCCGGTCCGCAAGTGATCACCCACAGCCTTGCTCCACCCCTCTTGCAAGACGGTATCCGCGTGCAGAACCAATAACCATTCAGCCTTGGCCAATGCGCATCCGCGCTGCAGTTGTCCCCCGCGTGACGCAGCACCGGTCACAATCTCGGCCCCGGCGTCATCGGCAATTTCCAACGTAGAATCGGTAGAGCCACCATCAGAAACAATCAGTTCCCGGATCAGTCCGGTATGCAGCCCCTCCATCAAAGCCTGCAGCGTTTCAGGAAGGCTGTCCGCCGCATTCAGCGTTGGGATGACGATGCTGATCGGCGCTGGCATGATGAAACCCTCTGGTCTTGTCGGCGTGAACTCCTATATCACGTGGCTCAAGGAAAAGACGAGGACGTAACATGCCCAATCGCCGCATCCTGCGCTTTGGCGGCGCGGACACTGACAGTTTCCTGCAAGGGCTGGTGACAAATGACATCGCCGGGATAGAACACGGGATCGTCTACGCCGCGCTGCTGACCCCTCAGGGCAAGTATCTGGCAGATTTCTTTCTGCTGCGGGACGGAGAGACCGTTCTTCTGGACGTGGCAGAGGAACTGGCTGACGGTCTCGTCAAGCGGTTGAACATGTACAAGCTGCGGGCCGATGTCACGATTGATGATAGCGGCCTGAACCTTCAACGCGGAACGGGCCCTGCCCCCCATGGCGCGCTGTCGGATCCCCGTCATCCCGAAATGGGTTGGCGCATCTACTCGGAAAACGCCGAGGGCGACGATGGCACCGATTGGGACGCGATCCGCGTGCGTCACTGCATTCCCGAGACTGCAATCGAACTGACAACTGACAGCTATATCCTTGAATCCGGTTTCGAGGTCTTGAACGGTGTCGACTTCAAAAAGGGCTGCTATGTCGGGCAGGAAGTCACCGCGCGGATGAAACACAAGACCGAGTTGCGCAAGGGTCTGCGCAGCGTCCGGGTCGGCGGCGCGGCCCCGGTCGGGGCGGAAATTCTGTCCGATGGAAAACCCGCAGGCACGCTGTTTACCCAGTCTGACGGTCGGGGCATCGCCTATCTTAGACTGGACCGCGCCAAGGGCGATTTGACCGCCGACGGAGTCCCAATCACCGTTGAGATTTGATTGTTGCCAATCCAGCACGGCGTAACCCACGGTTTTTGAGGTATAGTTTGAACACGCCCAAAGGCGCTGCCACACTGTGTGCAGGTTCAAGAACCGGAAAAACAAATGTTCAAACTATACAGAGCGATCTGGCGTGCCAGTGCAGGGCGTCAGATCATCCTTATTATTCTATCCATAGCCATCGCGGGTCTGGCTGCGGTGCCGCTGGAGTTTCAGCGCGACATCGTCAACCATCTGACCGAGGATAACGTCGACACGGATCACCTGATCTATCTCGGAAGCGGCATGATGTCCGTTATCCTGCTGAGTCTTGCTCTGAAATGGTTGCTGGGCTTTCGGGCTGGCACATTGGGCGAAGACATGATCCGCATGATCCGGCAACGGCTGCTATTGCGTTCATCGGATCTGGGCGAAACGGGCGGGACCGTTCGCAAGGGAACAATGACCACCGCAATCTCGGCCGAAGCCGAAGAGCTGGGCAAATTTGCGGGCGGGGCGTTTTCGGATCCGGTGGTGCAAGTGGGAACTCTGATCAGTGTGATCGGGTATATTTCATCGACGCAGCCGGGACTTGGCCTGATTGCATTTTCGATGATTGTGCCGCAGATCGTCATCGTTCTGATCTCACAGCGCAAAGTAAACACCTTTGTGGCCGAGCGCGTCCACATCCTGCGCAGCGCGACCGACAAGCTGACGGTCGAAGATATCGACGCTGTCGCGCGTGATATCGAAGCGCAGTTCGACGACATCTACGAAACACGCCGTCGTATGTTTTTGTGGAAACTGTCCGCCAAGTTCCTGCTCAGCGTCATCAACGGCGCGGGCACCGTCGGCGTTTTGATGCTGGGCGGTTATCTCGTTTTACAAGGCAAAACGGATGTGGGTACTGTGGTCGCCGCGACCAGCGGTTTAACCCGCATTCAAGGGCCAACCGCCTTTTTGATCGCGTTCTACCGGCAAGTCAGTGCCAATCGCATCAAATACGAGTTGATGCTTGAATTGTTCGGCCCCAATCCTGAACAGTATCGGAACCCAAGAAGGTTAAGTTAAAAAGACCGCGCGGCCCCTGCCGTCGCGGTATTTTTTCATTTTCATCAAGGCAACCGTTTAGGCGCGCTCGGAATATTCCATGGTTTCGGTGTTCACGACGATCATCTCATCCTGTCCGATGAACGGCGGCACCATGACCTTAACGCCATTGTCCAGAATCGCCGGTTTGAACGAGTTCGCAGCGGTTTGACCTTTGACGACAGGTTCGGTCTCGACGATCTTGCAGGTCACTTTCTGGGGCAAAGTGGCGTTCAGCGCCTCGGATTCGTAGAACTCGACCACGATGGTCATGCCGTCCTGCAGAAACGGGCGGCGCTCGCCCAGCAGCTCGGCAGGCAGTTCGATCTGTTCGTAGGTCTCAGAGTCCATGAACACCAGCATGCCGTCAGATTCGTACAGGAACTGCTGGTCCTTCTGCTCTAGCCGCACACGTTCAACTTTATCCGCCGAACGGAACCGTTCGTTCAATTTTGACCCATTCCGCAGGTTGCGCAATTCGACTTGCGCAAAAGCACCGCCTTTTCCGGGCTTTACATGATCGACTTTTACGGCTGCCCACAGACCGTCATTATGCTCAAGCACATTGCCGGGGCGAATTTCGTTCCCATTTATCTTGGGCATTACATAAATCCTTCACAAACGGTTGATGCGTAAGTTGCGCTCCCTATATCTGGCGTGGCTGCACCTGGCAAGACAACGAGACCTTGTGCTGCAGCTGCAGCAAGCCATGCAAATGACGCAACGCAACTATGCATATTAGGTGTATCCGAATCGCACTTAATCGGTCATAAGGACCGTCACGCCGAAAATGCAAGAGCAAGAACAACAAGGAAGACGAGATGAGAGATTTCGTTGACGGCACCGCCTTTAACAATGAGCAAGGCAACCGTGCTCGTAAACTTTTCGCAGCCGTTGTGTTGGCTGCACTGGATGACGCAATCGCCGACGATAAAAAGTACGGCAATGGCCCCGAACAAATCGCTCGGTGGGCCCGCTCGCGCGATGGTCGCGAGGTCCTGTCTTGTGCAGGGATTGACCCGAACGAACGCGTTGTCAGCGGACTGATGGAGTTCGTTGGTCGTGGTGTACGCACCTCGGTCGCCCTGTCGCGTGAAGAGAGCGAGCGTCGCAACGCCGCACAACAGGCAGAAGCAGCCTGATCCAAACTTCTGGTCGGATGAAAAAGCGCGCTCCTGCCACTGGAGCGCGCTTTTCGTTTGCCCCAAGCGTTGCGTCAGAAAAACAGCAACCACTGTCGCGCAACCCAAACCTCGGCGCACAGCATCATGGCAAAAAACACCTTCGCCGACCATGCCATGCCCCGCCGCCACAGTAACAGATAAGACACCGCGCACACTGTCAATGACACAGGTGCCACCCAAAAGGCGTGGTGCGCGCTGTCCCAATAACTGACTGGGCTGTCAAAGACCCACGAGCTGAATGGCCAGAACTGGGGCCGCCCGTCCCCGGCATGCAATAGAAAGTCCAGTAACAAATGCAGCAAGCCAGCCGACGCGCCAACGATTAGCGGCCTGATACGGAACCAAACCCCAGCAAATAGCGCCAATCCCCAAACAAAAAATGAATTGTCGACGGCGAATACGGTCTGCCATTCCGAAGAATAGTAAAGCTGACCGAAAACCACCTGCTCAGGAATCCCCAAAATGAACAGGGACACCCCAGCCATCAGGTAAAGCGACACATCCGGCAGCGCAGAGCCCAGCAAAGCAGCCCACAAAATCCGCCCCCGCGGAGGATTTGCGAAAGCCGCAGCCCCGATCAAAAGATGTGCAGGTGTGTTCATCCGGGGCTTTTCCTCAGCCATCAAATCGGGTCATGTGCCCTTCAGGTTATAGGAGACTCGGCATGGTTCGCGCCATCATGATTCAGGGCACCGGCAGCAATGTCGGCAAGTCGGTTCTGGTGGCAGGGCTGGCCCGGGCCTATACGCGGCGCGGCCTGCGTGTCGCACCGTTCAAGCCGCAAAACATGTCAAACAATGCCGCCGTCACCGAGAACGGCGGTGAGATCGGACGGGCGCAGGCATTACAGGCCCGCGCTGCCAAACGGCCGACGCATACTGACATGAACCCGATTCTGCTGAAACCTGAAACGGATACCGGCGCTCAGATTGTCGTACAGGGCCAACGCGCCGGGACGATGAAAGCCGGAGATTACCGCAAGGACAAGTCCAAGCTGCTGAGTGCTGCCTTGGAAAGCTTTGACAGGTTATGCGACGATGCCGATCTGGTGCTGATAGAAGGCGCTGGAAGCCCGGCGGAAACCAACCTGCGCAAGGGCGATATTGCCAACATGGGCTTCGCCTGTGCTGCGGGGGTTCCTGTGGTTCTGGTCGGTGACATCCATCGCGGCGGCGTCATTGCCCAGATCGTTGGAACCCAGGCCGTGCTTGATGCGAGCGATCTGGCTATGATCAGGGGCTTTGTGGTTAACCGCTTTAAGGGTGATGTTTCACTGTTTGACGAAGGACGAGATGACATAGCAGCGCGAACCGGATGGCCCTGTTTGGGCGTCGTTCCTTGGTTCCATGATGCGTGGCGTCTTCCAGCCGAAGACATGATGGATATCCGCTCGCACAGCGGTGGGGCCTGTAAAGTCGTGGTCCCGCAACTGGAGAGGATGGCGAATTTCGACGATCTTGACCCCCTGTCCGCCGAACCGGGCATCACCGTAGAGATCGTGCCTGCTGGTCGCGCTCTGCCCGGAGACGCCGATCTGGTGCTTTTGCCGGGCAGCAAATCGACCATCGGCGATCTGGCTTATTTCCGCGCTCAGGGCTGGGATGTGGATCTATTTGCACATGTTCGTCGGGGCGGTCATGTCTTGGGCTTGTGTGGCGGGTATCAAATGCTGGGCAAGACGATCGCGGACCCGGAAGGGGTGGATGGTCGCCAGGGGACTGTCGAAGGCTTGGGCCTATTAGATGTCGACACGGTGATGTCGGGACAAAAGACGCTCACCCTGCGCAGCGCCCGAACTGTTCCAGGCGGCGACCCTGTACAGGGTTATGAAATTCACATGGGTAAAACAGAGGGGGCCGATTGCCGACGCGCTTGGCTGGAAATCGACGGGCGGCCAGAAGGCGCCACTGACAAGTCCGGCCGCATTCGTGGCAGCTATTTGCATGGCATCTTCTCTTCTGACGCATTTCGCGCCAGCTACTTGTCACAGCTCGGCGCAGCATCGGATTTGGGTTATGAAGATGGGGTTGAGGACACACTCGACGCGTTGGCGGACCATCTTGAAACGCATATGAACCTGGATCAACTGCTGGACCTTGCAGAGAGTCCTACGCGCGGATAACGATCAATCCGGCTTGTGTTCGGCAAGCGCTCGATAAATCTCGCGCCGGACCATTTTGCGGACGTTGCGCGTAATCCGCTCACCCAGAACGCCTTGCAGTTCCTCACGCACAACCAGCGCTATCAGGTCACGTAACGCGACCTCATCAAGGGCGGTTACGTCCCTGGGCTGTTCAGTGGATGATACAGCGGCAGCGGTCACTTCGGGATCGCGAATGAACATTGCCTTCGTTTCGGAAACCTGGGGTTCGGCCTCGGGCGCAGAGTCATCATTATCGGCGTGGACGTCTTCCTTGGCGCTGCTTGCTTCCTCATCCGCGCTCCATTCCAGCGACGTCGTGCGCGTGCCGGAATACTCGTCCTCGCTATCGCCGTCCGGCTCCCACTGATCTTCGGTGCGGGCAATTGCGGCTTCCAGCGCCTCGATCTTCGCACTCAGACTATCCGCTGGATCAGGGCTTTGCTGTTCTTCGGCGACAGGTTCGTCACGCTTAACAATGTCGCTGGCACGCAGGACCATTGGCTTGATGGACGCATCCGCGGTGTATTTCGCCTTGGGTTCCGCCTCGTCTTCGTCTTCTGCTGCTTCGCTAACACGCAAAGCATCCGTCAGGACCAAGCGACCCGGCTTTCTGGACATGGCTGTTGGAACAAGGTCCGGGATCTTGCGGCCTTCTTCACCGACCAGCCGTTTGATAGAGGACAAAACGTCCTCTACGCTCCCGTTTACCACCTTGTCCGTCATCTTTTCACTACCACTCTGTCCTCAGAATCGAGTGTAGCCAAACACTTCGGACCTCACAACCGTCAGCTTGGACCCTTAGTCGCGACGCAACGCTTTCAGCACGCGATCCAGATCCTTGCTCTGCTTGCTGACCTGCGCCGGTGCGCGCTTGACCAGGTTGTAGTAGAGCGTCGGGTCATAGATCTGCACAGCAAGACCGAGCCGCTCGGCCGTTAGCAGACCTTGGGCCTGCAGCAAATCATAGGCCGCACGTGACCGCTCTGTGCGTGAACCAACCTCGGTCAACTGCGCGTTCAGCAAGTCCTGCTGAGCGTTCAGAACGTCCAGCGTGGTCCGAGCGCCCAATGTCGCCTCTTCCCGGATACCGTCAAACGCGACCTGCGAGGCGCGAACCTGTTCCGTCGACGCTCTCAGGCTTGCAGTTGCGGCCTGAAAACGCGCATAGGCATCTGCCACGCCCTGCGTGATGTCTTTTTGCACGTTCAACAGGTTTGCTCGCGAGGCGTCACGGGTCGCCATGGACCGACGCACGTTTGCCGCCAAACGACCACCAGCATAGATCGGCTGGTTGAAGTTCAGCGAAATCGACGCGTCTTCGAGGTTGTCATCATTGTCATAGCTTTCGCGAATACCCGCATCCGCGTTCAGGCTTACGTTCGGACCAAGGTTGGCACGCTGCTGCTGCACGGCCAGATCAAAGGCTCGCACCTCGTGCTGAGCGGCCAGAATTGCGGGGTGGTTCCGCTGAGCGAAGGCGATCGCTTCAGATTCTGAGCCAGATAGGTTCGGCAGGCTGGGTTGGCCCGCTGTTGCACCCGGCGCTTTACCCACGGCGTTCACATATTCCGCCTGCGCGCGGCTCAGGTTACCGCGAGCAATGGCAAGTTCCGCCTGAGCACTGGCAAGCTGCGCTTGGGACAACGCAACGTCGGTTCGTGTGACTTCGCCCACGTCGAAACGATCCTGAGAGGCCCGGAGTTCCTCGGAAGACACATCGACATCGTTGAGCTGAATCTGAACGGTTTCTTCTTGAAGAACGACTTCCAGATACGCATTCACGGCGCGGAACAGGACAAGCTGTTCAATATCAATCAGGTTCTGACGGGTGGACAGAACGATTTCCTGCGCAGACTGTTTGCCCAGAACCGAGAAGCCGCCATCATAAATCAATTGGCTCAGCGTCAATCCGGTGAAAAAGGACGATGGTTCGTTCCTGACTACGACGTCATCCGTGGTGGAACGCGTGTAATCCTGACTGACTTGCACCGTCCAGTTGATGATCGGCCGCAGCGCAGACAGGGCAATTGCCACATCTTCGTCTGCTGCACGCAGCAGCGCGCGGTTCTGTTCCAGCAATCCGCTTGTGTTATATGCACCAATGAAAGCGTCGGTCAGATTATCTGCCCAAACCGCCCGTCCCGGAACAACGCTGAGTGCGATACCAGCCGTCAGCGCCAAGGCCTTGACCAGCTTACCTCCCGACTTTGAACTCATAACGAAATCCTCTCAAATCAAAATTACGCAGCCCTAGGCGCAGTTTGCGCCTTTGCTTTCAACTAATCAAGGCAGCAGAATAATCTGCCGTAGAATTATAGCGAAAATGCACGATCCGCGGAAAATGCCTGCAATACCGGCGCGTTGGCATTAAAAGCATGGCGCCAGGTCACCCGACCTCCGGATTTATGGCCGATGCGAACCGTTCCCAGCTCACCTTCCATGAAAAGGCAAGCAATCCGGCCGTGTTCTTTGAGCTGATCAATAATGGCGTCTGGCACCTGCTCGACCCCGCCCTGGATCATGATCACGTCGTAAGGCCCATGCTCTGTCGCACCTTGCGCCAACGGTCCGACATGCACGATGGCGTTGTCTGCGTCCGCCTCCATAAGGACGGTCTGAGACTCGGCCGCAAGGTCCTCGTCTTCCTCGACTCCGACAACCAATTGCGCCATCCGCGCCGCAACTGCTGTCGAATACCCCATAGCCGAGCCGACATCCAAAACAATCTCATCATTTGAAATGTTAAGTGCATCCAATATCTTAGCCAGAGTCCTGGGCTCTAGCATACAGCGCCCCGCACCCATATCTACCAATCCTTCGACATAAGCCGCCTCGCGCTGGGAATCCGGCACGAAGTTCTCTCGCCTCACGTTCAACATCGCGTCGATAATGGGAAACTTGGTCACATCAGAGGGTCGGATCTGTGTATCAACCATCGTGCGGCGGCGGGCTGCGAAGTCTGTCATTGGATCGCTCGTATCTTTCCCTTGGATGATGCGCTTGTGCCATATCAGGGCGGAACCAGCAACGGCCAGCACAGAGAACTTTTGCCGCAGAACCAATATTTCCCGAGTATCTACAACCAGCCAAGGCGTTCTGCATGAATTTTTGAGGCGCCCCTCTGGACGCCCCAGACGAAAGCTGTTAAAACGCCCCCCACACCACGACAAGTATTTGATTTTACTTGAAAAGGCGAGTTGGCGGAGTGGTGACGCAGCGGATTGCAAATCCGTGTACACCGGTTCGATTCCGGTACTCGCCTCCAATTTTTGCCAAATCATTGACTTAGCCCTGTGGTGCTCGGGTGTGGTACACTGGCAATAGTGCCCTCCCCGCGCCTAAGACCCTCAGAAAATGGCATTTTTTCCGCAGGCCTTACCCTGCTTCTGTCGCCAGAAAAGCGATCCTGCCCACAGGAGAACCGCTGCGTGCCCAGTGGACAAGCGCGCGGCGGCAAGGTGACGGATTTCATGAATAACTAAACGGCGTTGCGACCCTGAGGGACGACCTCGTACCCTGGCTCTTCGGGTTCGTCGTCTTCCATCTCGGGCGGAAACCCTGGGGCGCTGACATCCAGCCCAGTCGCATCCTCCAGGCGCCGGATAATGTTCGGCGAAAGCTCCCGCTCTCCATAACGTGCGATGGCGTCGTCAAAAATTCGGATCATCAGCGGGTTCATTTCAAGCGGAACACCGGCGCGGTCTGCCACCTCCTGAAACAGACCGATGTCCTTTTTCACAAGGTCCATTGTGAATGAGATATCCCGCGATCCGTTCAAAATGACCTGACTTTCTGTCTCATGGACAAAGGATGTACCCGAAGAGATCTTGATGGCCTCATATGTGGTATTCAGGTCCATACCGGCAGCCTTGGCGGTAACCAATGCTTCGGCGCAGGTGATCAGATTCGCCGTGGCCAGGTAGTTTGTCAGAACCTTCAGCACCGAGGCCGAGCCGAGCTCGCCGGTGTGCAGGATGCGCCGGCCCATTGTCGTCAGAAATGGCAGGATACGCTCAAAGGTATCCCGGTCGCAGCCCGCAAAGATCGAGATGTTGCCCGTCGCTGCGCGGTGGCACCCGCCCGACACAGGACAATCCACGGCTGCGCCCCCGCGTTCGATTACAAGGGCACCCAGCCGTTTGACCTCGGCCTCGTCGGTGGTAGACATCTCCATCCAGATCTTGCCGGTACGGACATTGGGCAGCATCTCTTGCATCACCGCATCCGACGCGGCGGGTGATGGCAGGCAGGTAATGACCGCATCGCAATCGCGCATCAGCTGTGCGGGACTTTCGGCGGCCTTTGCACCCCGCGTTACAAATTCAGCGACCAGATTGGGATTCAGATCATGTACGGTCAGGTCGATCCCGTTGCGAAGCAAGGATCCCGACAGTTTGCCACCCACATTGCCCAGCCCGATAAAGCCTACCTTCATGCGACATACCTCTCTTGTTTAGGGCATGGCAGCATGACGCTTGCCCCCAAGTCATGCCGCCCAGCGACGCTGTCAGGTCGCTTTTTCACTCTGGTAGCGCGGATATCTGCGAGTCGCTTGACAATCCCCTGCCGGGTGCCGCATGTCCGATCCGTTGGTGTCCATCTTAGGATGGATGAAAAGGGAATGTGTCAGCGGATCTTCCGTGAAACACAGCCGCCCCCGCGACCGTGACCGGAGAGGGTGCCCAAAGCCACTGGCCAATAAGGTCGGGAAGGCAGGACATCTGACAGGGCTATGCCCCGATATCCGCAAGCCGGGAGACCTGCCAGCGCCCGAAGATGTAACCGGACGGGGTGTTCCGGTGTCGGGTCCATGTCGCAACGCGTGGCCCGCATGAGACCCCGTCCCCCACAAAGAGGATTTGGGGGGATGAGAGACGTGACCGATACTGCACCAGTCGAGCTGCTGGTCTGCACCACCTGTCGCCGAGGACTGCCCGTCGAAGACGACGCGCAGCGGCCCGGCGCATTGCTGCACAAAGCCCTTGAACAGGCCAAGCTGCCCGAGGGCGTTGTCCTGAAAGCCGTGGAATGCCTTTCGAATTGCGATCAGGGCTGTTCCATCGTTCTGCGCGGTGGGCCCGAACGCTGGACGTTCGTGTATGAGCACCTGAATGAAAGCGACCATGTGGAAACCATCGTTGAAGGCGCGACCAAGTACCTTGCGACCGAAGATGGCTTGGTCAAATGGCGCGAACGCCCTGAACATTTCCGCAAAAACTGCGCGGCCCGCATTCCCCCGATTGGAGCCCTGAAATGAGCAATTTGGAAAAACTCCCTGTTACTGTGATCACCGGCTTTCTGGGCTCGGGCAAGACCACGCTGGTACGCCACCTGATGCAGAACCCGCAGGGCAAGCGTCTGGCCGTTGTGGTCAATGAATTCGGCGATGTGGGCGTGGATGGCGATATCCTGAAATCCTGCGCGATCCCCGATTGCCCGGCGGAAAACATCATGGAGCTGGCCAATGGTTGCATCTGCTGCACCGTGGCAGATGATTTCATTCCCACGATTGAGGCGCTGATGGCGTTGGAGCCGCGCCCGGAACATATCCTGATCGAAACATCCGGTTTGGCACTGCCGAAACCGCTGCTGAAAGCCTTCGACTGGCCCGATATCCGGTCGAAAATCACCGTGGACGGCGTGATCGCACTGGCCGATGCCGAGGCCGTCGCTGCAGGTCGCTTTGCCCCCAATGTCGAAGCGGTGGATGCACAGCGCATGGCCGATGATTCCATCGACCACGAAACGCCCCTGTCCGAGGTGTTCGAAGATCAGATCTCGTGCGCCGACATCATCCTTCTGACCAAGCCTGATCTGGCCGGGCCCGAGGGTGTTGCCAAAGCGCGCGAGATCATCGCCGCCGAGGCCCCGCGCCCTCTGCCCGTGGTCGAAGTGGCCGAAGGTGTCGTCGACGTGCGCGTCGTACTGGGGCTGGAAGCCGCCGCCGAGGATGACATGGATGCCCGACCCAGCCATCATGACGGTCACGACGATCACGAGCATGACGATTTCGAAAGCATCATCGTCGAGTTGCCCGAACAGGCCGATCCGCTGGATCTGGTTGCCAAAATCGAACGTCTGGCTTCTGAACTGAACATTCTGCGGGTCAAAGGCTATGCCGCCGTTCAAGGCAAGCCAATGCGCCTGCTGGTGCAGGCCGTTGGTGCGCGCGTGCGGCATCAGTATGACCGCCTTTGGGAACCGGATGAAGCACGCCGCTCGCGTCTGGTAGTGATCGCCGAGCATGACGACATCAAAGAGGCCGAAATCCGCGATATCCTGATGGGTGTCACCGAACCCGCCGAGTGAGCACAGAGTAAGACCATGCACGTCGTCTTCCGCGAAAGCCACGGGCTCGAGGAATCAGAGACCCCGACCGATCTGGGCCAAAGCCCGGCGGATCTGGTGGCGCTGTCCTTTTCCGACAGTGACCTTGGCGCTTTCGCGGCGGGCTGGCATCGCGGTGGCGGGCCCGAGGGGCGGATGCCGACCCTGCGGCTGGCCAATCTGACGGCGCTGAAACACCCTTTGTCCGTAGACACCTATGTGGAACAGACGCTTGAGGGCGCAAAGGGCATCCTGATCCGCCTGATCGGAGGGGTGCCCTATTGGGCCTATGGGCTGCAACAGGTTCTGGCGCTGGCGCAGGCCAAGGGGATCGCTGTGGCCGTGCTGCCCGCCGACGGGCGCGAGGATACGCGGCTGGATGAGTATTCCACCCTGCCCGTGTCAACCCTGCGCCGCTTGGCGCATCTGTGCGACACGGGTGGCGAGGTCGCAGCACAAGCCGCTTTGGCGCAGATGGCGCTGGCGGCGGGGCTATATGCGGGTCCGGTGATGGGGGCCAAAACGATCCCCGAATGTGGCGTGTGGTGCCCGGATCGAGGCGTGATACCGGCAGAACAGGCGTTTTCCGGCGACGCCAAACGTATCCTCGTGACATTCTACCGCGCTTATCTGACATCCGCAGATACCGCCCCTGTTGCAGCCTTGATCCACAGCCTACGCGAACGGGGCCTTGAGGCCGTGGGCCTGTTCGCCCCGTCATTGAAGGCACCGGCAGCCGCCGACTGGCTACGCGAAACCATCGTATCGCTGGCCCCTTCGGTGATCATCAACGCCACCTCATTCTCGGGCAAAGGCGCGTCTGGCACCTCGCCCTTAGATGCTGCGAATGTGCCCGTCTTCCAAGTCGCGCTGGCCACCTCGCGCCGCAAGGCATGGGCCGAGGCGGAACGCGGCCTCTCACCCGCCGACCTTGCCATGCATGTGGTTTTGCCCGAGGTGGACGGGCGGATCAACGCGGGCGTCGCCTCGTTCAAAGAACCGGGCAAGCGTGATCCGCATCTGGAATATTCTCGTTTTGCCCACCGGGCCGAAGAGGAACGGGTCGAGGCCATCCTCGACCGTGTGACCAGCTGGTTGAACCTTCAGGACAAACCTAAATCCGACCAGGTGCCCGCGTTGGTCCTGTCCACATATCCGGGCAAAGACTGGCAGATGGCCCATGCGGTCGGTCTGGACGCGCTGGCCTCTGCCGAGGCGATGCTGTCCGACTTGCAGGCCGAGGGCTATGACACCGCCGCCGCCGACCCAATCTCTGAAGCGCTGCTGAACGCGCGCATCGCGTGGCCCCTTGCCGACTACCAAACCGCGCTGGCCGACCTGCCCGAGCAGCTTCGTACCGACCTGAACACAGTCTGGGGAGCGCCCGAGGACGACCTCGCTTGCGCAAACGGAGCGTTCCACTTTACCGCTCTGCGCCGGGGCAAAGCTCTGGTCGCCTTGCAGCCCGAGCGCGGCACGCCCGAGCTGCGCGATGACGACTATCACGACCTGTCGCGCACCCCGCGCCACAGCTATGTCGCCTTCTACCTGTGGCTCCGCAAAGGGCTGGGCGCAGACGCTTTGATCCATATCGGTGCCCATGGCACGCTGGAATGGCTGCCGGGCAAATCCGTCGCCCTGTCCGCCACTTGCTGGCCCGAGGCCTTGATCCGCGATCTGCCCGTGATCTACCCCTTTATCGTCAACGACCCCGGCGAGGCCGCACAGGCCAAACGCCGGATCGGCGCGGTCACGCTGGGCCACGTCCCACCCCCGCTGAAGGAAAGCGGCACGCCCGACCGAATGGTGCGGCTTGAATCCCTGCTGGACGAATTCTCGAATGCCGATGGTCTTGACCCCAAACGCCGCGACCGGTTGCAGGAAGACATTCGGGATGAGGCGCAGGCCATCGGGTTGGAAAGCGATCTGGGTCTGGATCAGGCCACCTGCACCGCCGAGGCGATCACCCGCATTGACCGCTTTGTCTGCGACATCAAGGAAAGCCAGTTCGGTGACGGTCTGCACATCTTTGGCCGGGTACCGGAGGTCACGGGCAATTTCGACCCCGCGCCCTCTGCCCACTCTGAGCGTCGCGCGCTGACGGATGCGCTGGCCGGAAAGCGGATCGAGGCCGGGCCATCTGGGTCCCCCTATCGTGGGCGTTCTGACGTGCTGCCCACCGGGCGGAACATTTATACCACCGATCCGCGCTCGGTGCCTACACGCGCGGCTTATGCGCAGGGTGTCAAACTGGCCGAGGAACTGGTGCGGCGTCACCTTCAGGAAGAAGGCGATTATCCCAAGGGGCTGATCGTCGATCTGTGGGGCTCAGCCACGATGCGCACGGCGGGCGAGGAATTCGCCATGGCGTTGCACCTTTTGGGCGTAAAACCGGTCTGGGACAAGGGGTCCGAACGGGTCTCGGGCATCGAAGTGCTGCCGATCACCGACCTCAGCCGTCCGCGTCTGGATGTGACATTGCGGGTCTCGGGCCTGTTCCGCGACGTGTTCCCGACGCTTTCGGCGCTCTACGGTCAGGCGATCCGGGCGTTGTCGGCGCGGGACGAGGCCACCGACTGGAACCCTTACGCCGGTCACGAACCCGCCGCCCGCGTCTATGGCCCCGCCCCCGGCAGCTATGGTGTGAACATGACGCAATTGTCCGAAATTTACACCGACGAAGCCCGCGCGCAGGCGGGCGAGGCTTGGCTGGACGCCAGTTCCTACGCTCTGGAGGGCGAACATAACGCGCAGGACAAGGACGGGATTGCGCAGCGCGTCGCCAATGCCGACAGCTTTGTGCACCTTCAGGATCTGGCCGAGACCGACCTGCTGCTGGCCAATGATTATGCCACGCATGAGGCCGGGTTCGCCGCCGCCAAGAAGATCACCGGCGGCACCGCGCAGCTGTATCATCTGGACAACACCAACCCCGGCACCCCGCGCGCGCGGACCCTGCCCGAGGAAATCAGCCGCGTGGTCCACGCCCGCGCCGCCAATCCGGGCTGGATAGCAGGGATGCAACGCCACGGGTTCCGGGGCGCGGCCGAGATTGCAGCGACGCTGGACCATATGGCCTCATTCGCGCATCTGTCGGGCACGGTCGCGCCGCATCTGTTCGACCTCTACCACGATGCCACGCTGGGCAATGATGACGTCGACGCCTTTCTGGCCGAGGCCAACCCAAAGGCGCATCAGGCTATGCAGGACCGGTTCCGCGCCTTAATGGAGGCCGGGCTTTGGAACACGCGGCGCAACTCGATCCGTGCCGATCTGGAGGGGCTGGGATGAGCGCTCCCATCGTCCAGGGCTGGTGCCCCGGCGCGCACCGTCCGATGATGTCGGGCGACGGGCTGGTGGTACGGGTGCGGCCCCGATTGGCACGGCTGACGGCGGAACAAGCCATGGGTCTGTGTGATCTGGCCGCGCGTTTCGGCAATGGCACCATCGACCTGACCAACCGCGCCAACCTGCAACTGCGCGGCGTGGCCGAGGCGGATCATCAGCCCCTGCTGGCTGAACTGGCCGCGCTGAAGCTGCTGGATGCCGAACCGGGGATCGAGGTGCGCCGTAACATTTTGGTCTCGCCGCTTTATCAGTCGGGCGATCTGACCGCCAAGCTGACACAGGAACTGATTGACCGGTTGGCGGAATTGCCCGCCCTGCCCGCCAAATTCGGCTTTGCCATCGACACCGGAGCTCAACGCCTGCTGGCAGGTGATTCCGCTGATATCCGGTTGGAGACCGCCCCGGACGGCCTGATCCTGCGCGCCGACGGGGCCAAGACCGGACGTCTGGTCCAGGAAGCTGACGCCATTGACCAGTTGATATGTCTGGCCACATGGTTCGCCCAAACCTACACGCCCGAGACTCGTCGCATGTCACGCGTTGTCTCGGCCTTGCCTTCGGAATGGCAGGGCGCAGCTTCGGAACCTATTGGCGCACCGTTGCAGCCGGGTGCTTGCGATCTGGGGACGCTCTATGGTGCAGCCTTTGGGCAACTGCCTGCGCGCGCCCTGAAAGAGCTGATCGCGCACAGCGGGGCCCAAGCCCTGCGTGTGACCCCGTGGCGGCTGATCCTGCTGGAAGGCGGGGCGGCAATACCTGCCCCAGCCTTTGTCACGGGTGGCACCGATCCTTTGATGACCACCGACGCCTGCCCCGGCGCGCCATTCTGCCCGCAAGCGCAGGTGGAAACCCGTGATATCGCCCGCGCTTTGGCGGCGCGCGTACCGGGCAGCCTCCATGTCTCGGGCTGTTCCAAGGGGTGCGCGCGGATGGGCCCGGCCGATGTGACTCTGATCGGGAATGCCGGACGATTTGATCTTGTCAAACAAGGCCGCGCGGGGGATGAGCCCTGCCAGACCGGCCTGACCGTAGAAACACTGATGAATATGGACTTCACCTGATGCCTTACACTTACGAAACCGATGGCGCGGCGATTTACAAAGAAAGCTTTGCCACCATCCGGTCCGAGGCCGATCTGACCCGGTTCGACGCCGACGAGGAACAGGTCGCTGTCCGCATGATCCACGCAGCAGGCATGGTGGGGCTGGAAGAGTTCGTGCATTTCTCGCCCGGCTTTGTCGCCACCGCACGCGCAGCACTGGAGGCTGGCGCACCGATCCTGTGTGACGCGCGCATGGTCAGCGAAGGTGTGACCCGGTTCCGTCTGCCTGCCTACAACGACGTGATCTGCACCCTACACGACGAACGTGTGCGCCCGCTGGCCGCCGAGATGAGCAACACGCGATCCGCCGTCGCGCTGGAGCTGTGGCGCCCGCATTTGGCGGGTGCCGTCGTCGCGATTGGCAACGCGCCCACCGCGCTGTTTCACCTGCTGAACATGCTGGAAGACCCCGACTGCCCGCGCCCCGCCGCGATCATCGGCTGCCCCGTGGGCTTTGTCGGCGCGGTCGAATCCAAAGACGCCCTATGGGAAGCGCAGCCGGTCCCGTCCTGCATCGTCAAGGGGCGTTTGGGCGGCAGCGCCATCACCGTCGCCGCCGTTAACGCAATCGCGAGCCGCGCCGAATGACAGCGGGGAAAATATACGGCGTTGGCCTTGGCCCCGGCGACCCGGACCTGATGAGCGTCCGGGCCGACCGTCTGCTGCGCAATGCGCGACATGTGGCGTTTTTCCGCAAGCCCGGTCGCAGCGGACAGGCGCGAAAGATCGTCAACGGGATAATCCCCGAAAACGCCGTGGAATTTCCGATGGAATACCCGGTCACGACCGAAATCCCCCTGAGTGACCCGCGCTATAACGAATTGCTGTCGGCCTTCTACGAAGACTGCGCTGCGCATTTGAAATCCTTGGCGGAACAAGGCGAGGATGTCGTGGTTCTGTGCGAGGGAGATCCATTTTTCTATGGATCTTTCATGCACCTTTACAACCGCTTACGAACCACGACTGATGTGGAAGTCGTGCCCGCAATTACCGGAATGTCCGGCGCGTGGACGGCCACGGGTGACCCGATCACATGGGGCGACGACGTGTTGACCGTGTTGGTTGGCACGCTGCCCGAACACGATTTGGCGCAGCGCATGGCGCAGACCGATGCTTTGGTGGTCATGAAGATCGGTCGCAACATCGACAAGGTGAAGCGGGCGCTCAGGTCGGCAGGAATGTATGACAGGGCTTGGATCGTCGAATTTGCACAGATGCCCAACCAGAAAGTGATGAAATTGTCCGAATCTGAGGACAAGGTCACGCCTTATTTCTCGATCATCATTGTCCACGGACAGGGGCGGCGACCATGAGCGGCTGGGTCAAAATCGCTGGCCTCGGCCCCGGCAACGAGGGACTTGTGACACCCGAAGTTACGGCTGCACTGGATGAGGCGACGGATGTTGTCGGCTACAACCCCTATGTCGCGCGCGTCGCCGAACGCGCCGGCCTGACCCTGCACGCCAGTGACAACCGGGTCGAGATCGACCGCTCGCAGCATGCGTTGCAATTGGCAGCGGAAGGCAAGCGCGTGGTCGTGGTATCCTCGGGCGATCCCGGCGTTTTCGCGATGGCAGCCGCGGTGTTTGAAGCGTTGGAGAATGGGCCGGAAGAATGGCGCAATCTCCAGATAGACGTTCTACCCGGGATCACAGCGATGCTAGCGGCCGCGGCGCGGGCGGGCGCACCACTGGGTCATGACTTTTGCGCGATCAACCTGAGCGACAACCTAAAACCGTGGCCTCTGATCGAAAAGCGCCTGCGTCTGGCTGCACAGGCGGATTTCTCGATGGCGTTTTACAATCCACGCTCAAAGTCTCGCCCCGAAGGCTTTGTAAAAACGCTGGAAATTCTGCGTGACGAATGCGAACCCGAACGGCTAATTCTGTTTGCCCGCGCCGTATCCCGCGCGGATGAAGCGATCCGAGTTTCGACTTTGGCCGAAGCGACGCCGGACATGGCCGATATGCAAACCGTCGTTCTGGTCGGTTCCTCGCGAACACGCCTGATCGAGCGGGACGGAACACCCATCGTCTATACGCCGCGCTTTACCCCGGACGAGGATCAGGAATGATCCAACCAGTCCAGAACCTGAGCAACGCTCGCCAGTTCTGTTCTTTGCGGCAGGACCGGCCGGTCGATCATCAAGACCGGCACACCCAAAGATCGGGCAGCGTCCAGTTTGGCGCGTGCCCCGGTTCCGCCAGCATTCTTAGAGACAACCAGCTCAATCCCGTGCCTCTGCATCAGCGCGCGGTCGTCCGCTTCGGCGAAAGGTCCGCGATCCACGACAACGTCGCAGTTCGGCAGGGGCAGCGCGCCGGGCGCGTCCACCAACCGCAGAAGATAATGGTGTTGGGGTTGGGCGGCAAAATCCGCAAGATGCATGCGTCCAACCGCCAGGAAAATGCGGCGAGGGTCGCCGGACAACGCTGCAACCGCTGCCCCGATGTCCGGAACGTGGCGCCAATCGTCGCCGGCTTGGGCTGCCCAGGCGGGACGAGTCAGCACAGCAAGCTTTGTTTGAGCAACCGCGCTGGCCTCAATCGCGTTTCGGCTCATCTGGGCGGCAAACGGGTGGGTTGCATCGACAATGTGGGTTATTTCGTTGTCATGAAGGTAAGCAACCAGCCGATCGATGCCGCCAAAACCGCCAACCCGCACCGGAAGTGGTTGGGGGCGCGGCTTGTCCACGCGGCCAGCATAGGAATAGGTCGCGGGCATCCCCAGATCCGCTATAGCTTGGGCCAATGCATTTGCTTCGGTTGTACCACCAAGAATCAGGAGGTTAGGCATGTCTGATACTCCGTGGTTGACCGTTTTGGGCTTGGGTGAAGATGGACTGGATGGCCTTTCGCCTGCAACCCGTCAAGTGCTGGAACAGGCCGAAGTTATAATGGGCCCACCACGCCATATTGCATTGATACCCCAAGGCAAGGCCGAACGGATCGAATGGCCTGTCCCATTTTCCGACGGCCTGCCTATCCTGAGCGGTTTGAGGGGGCGCAAGACCGTGGTTTTGGCCTCGGGCGATCCCTTCTGGTTCGGCGCAGGCTCGGTGATTGCCCGCAATTTTGAGGCTGGTGAGTGGACGGCTCTGCCCGGGCGATCGACGTTTTCACTGGCCGCCGCGCGCTTGGGTTGGCCGCTGGAAGGGGCTCAGACCTTCGGCTTGCACGCCGCGCCACTCACGCAATTGCGCCCCCATTTGGCAGCGGGGCTTCGTGCGATACTTCTGCTGCGTAACGGGGCTGCGGTCGCAGAGCTGGCGCAGTATCTGACCGAAACCGGATTTGCTGACACCCAGTTTCACGTAATGGAGGCTTTGGGCGGCCCCCGAGAGCGATCCCACAGCTTGACTCTGACCGAAGCCTTGCAAGGCGACTTCAATCACCCCGTTTGCGTTGCACTGGACGTGGCGAGACACGGCAACGCCATTCCCAAAGCCTCTGGCAAACCCGATGAGATTTTTGAAACCGACGGCCAAATTACAAAACGGCCCATTCGGGCATTGACCCTGTCTGCCCTCGCCCCTCAGAGGGGGGAGCACCTTTGGGATATCGGAGGCGGCTCGGGCTCGATCGGCATCGAATGGCTGATGTGTGATCCGACGCTAAGCGCCACCACGATCGAACCGCGCAAGGACCGCGCCGACCGCATTCGGCGCAACGCGGACGCGTTGGGGCAAGACCGGCTGGACGTGGTGCACGGCACCGCACCAGACTCACTGACCCCGCTTCCAAAACCCGACGCCGTTTTCATCGGTGGCGGCCTGAGCACCGCCCTTCTGGAATGGATCAGTGAAACACTGCCGGCGGGGACGCGGTTGGTGGCAAACGCCGTGACATTGGAAAGCGAAGCACTGCTGACCCAGTGGCACGAGAAGCTGGGTGGTGAGCTATTGCGGATTGAACTGGCGCAGGCGTCGTCTTTGGGCCCTCGTCGCGGGTGGAAGTCATCCTATCCGGTCATCCAGTGGAGCGTGACGCTATGATTGTCGCGGGCCTTGGTTTTTCGTCATCTGCGACGGTTGAAAGCCTGCAGGCTGCCTATGATGCGGCATCGATAGGTCACGACGTTTCGGCCTTGGCGACGGCCAGCGACAAAAAGGGGCATCCGGCTTTGGCGGCCTTTGCGGACGCACTGGCCCTGCCCTTGCACTATGTGGCGGCCAGCGAACTGGCCGGACAACGCACCCTGACATGCTCGAACCGCAGCCGGGCCACATATGGCACTGGCAGCGTATCCGAAGCATCCGCCCTTGCGGCCGCCGGGCCTCAGGCCCGGTTGCTTTCCCCCAGACACATATCGGACGACCGGCTGGCCACCTGCGCCATAGCCATCGGAGGACAATCATGACCGTTCATTTCATCGGTGCCGGACCCGGTGCCGCCGACCTGCTGACCCTGCGCGGGCGCGATATCATCGCGTCCTGCCCTGTGTGCCTTTACGCAGGCTCGCTGGTGCCCGAGGAAATCCTTGGCCACTGCCCCGAAGGGGCGCAGATCATCAATACTGCCCCCATGGATCTGGATCAGATCATGGCCGAGATCGAGGCTGCGCACAAAGCGGGCCACGACGTTGCGCGCCTGCATTCCGGCGACCTGTCGGTCTGGTCGGCCATGGGCGAGCAAATTCGACGGCTGAAAGAGATGGGAATTCCCGTCAGCGTCACGCCGGGCGTGCCCTCGTTCGCAGCGGCTGCGGCGGCGCTGGGGACCGAACTAACGCTGCCTGGGCTTGCTCAATCCGTGGTTCTCACCCGGACACCGGGCCGTGCGTCCTCGATGCCCGAAGGCGAGACATTGGAGAATTTTGCCCGCACAGGCGCAACGCTGGCCATTCACCTGTCGATCGGCAATCTGGACAAGGTAATCGCCGACCTGACCCCGGCCTACGGTGCAGACTGCCCCGTCGCCGTTGTTTATCGCGCAAGCTGGCCGGATGAGCGCATTATTCGCGCGACGCTGGAAACGCTGAAAGATGCACTGGACGAAGGTATCTCGCGCACGGCGCTGATCATGGTTGGCCCCGCATTGGCGGGCAAAGGGTTTGACGAAAGCTGCCTGTATTCAAAGGATTACGACCGCCGCTATCGCCCGCAAAGCGCGGATAGCCCGTGGTCAAGTTGGAGCCATGGCGATGACTAACTCTCCGGGCCTGTTGATCTCTGCTCCGTCTTCGGGGACTGGGAAAACGACAGTCATGCTGGGGCTTCTAAGGGCGCTGGCCGAAGATGGGCTGACGGTGCAGCCGTTCAAAAGCGGGCCGGATTATATCGACCCGGCCTTCCACAGGGCAGCAGCTGGGCGCGCCTCGTTCAATCTTGATAGCTGGGCGATGGGAGAGCCGCTTTTGACCGCAATTTCCGCGCAAGCCGAGGATGCGGACATCGTCATCGCCGAGGGATCGATGGGCCTGTTCGACGGTGTCGCCAAACCCGGTGAGCTTGGGCATGGCTCAAGCGCGGAAACCGCGCAGCGGATGGGTTGGCCCGTCGTTTTGGTGCTGGATGTCGGCGGGCAGGCTCAATCGGCCGCTGCAACCGCGCTGGGATTTCGGATGTATAATCCCGATCTTCCCTTTGCAGGCGTAATCCTGAACCGATGCGCCAGCCCACGTCACGAACGTTTAACGCGGCTGGGCATGGAGCGCGCCGGGTTGCCTGTTCTGGGCGTTTTGCCGCGCCGGGGCGACCTGACGCTTCCTGAACGGCATCTGGGCCTGATTCAGGCTGTTGAACATCCTGACCTTGAAAGCGCAATCGTCGGATATGCCGCGTTCCTTCGGGAACACGTGGATCTTGAGGCCATCAAGAATGCGGCTTCCTCAGGCTCAAAGGGGCCATCGTCATCCGCGCTGCCGCGGCCTCCTGCGCAACGGATCGCACTGGCACGGGACGCGGCGTTTTCTTTTACCTATCCGCACTTGCTGGAAGGATGGCGCGCAGCCGGGGCGGAAATTCTGCCCTTTTCACCACTTGCGGACGAACCGCCCGCACCCAACGCGAATCTGGTCTGGTTGCCGGGCGGTTATCCCGAGCTTCACGCGGGCACACTGGCCGCTGCTGCAACATTTCTGTCCGGCCTGCGCAAACACGCGGAAACCAAGCCCGTTCACGGTGAATGCGGAGGTTACATGACCTTGGGACAAGCCCTTGTCGACAAGGATGGCACCCGGCATCAGATGGCAGGGTTGCTGGGGCTGGTAACGTCCTATGAGAAACGCAAGTTCAACCTTGGGTACCGCCGGGCAGAACTGTTAGCCCCAATGCCCGGCTATGACGCCAAGACACCGCTGAGGGGGCATGAGTTCCATTATTCATCCATTCTCGAGCAGCCAGATGCGCCATTGGCACGCGTATTCGACGCTGAAGGGGCTGAAGGACCGCAAACCGGGTCGGTACGCGGCAACGTAACCGGCACGTTCTTTCACCTGATCGCGGAAGCCTCGGCATGAGCGGGTTTGTCTCATTCATAGGCTCGGGGCCCGGTGATCCGGAACTGTTGACGCTGAAGGCCGTAGACCGGTTGCAAAAGGCTGACGCCGTGCTGTTTGACGATCTCAGCAGCGGCCCGATCCTGTCTCATGCGCGGGACGACGCCGATCTGGTGGGCGTCGGCAAACGGGCCGGACGTCCGTCGCCCAAGCAGGATCACGTCAGCCGACTACTGGTGGATTACGCAAACACCGGTGCGCGCGTCGTGCGCTTGAAATCGGGCGATGGAGGCTTGTTCGGACGGCTCGAGGAAGAACTTGTCGCCCTGCAAGAAGCCGGCATCAAGTACGAGATCATTCCCGGAATTCCATCGGCTGTTGCCGCTGCGGCGGCGGCCGGTATCCCTCTGACCCGGCGACTGACCGCCCGGCGCGTGCAATTTGTGACGGGCCACGATGTAAGCGGAAAACTTCCCGACGATCTGAACCTGCCCGCTTTGGCCGACCCGGACGCAACCACCGTTGTTTTCATGGGTAAGCGAACTTTTCCCCTTCTGGTCAAAGCGTTGCACGATCATGGCTTACCATTGAAAACCCCTGCTTTGATGGCTGAATCCGTATCTACACCTGACCAAAAACTGCACCGATCATCGGTCGGCGCACTGTCCGAGAAATTGGCGGCAGAAATCGGCACAGCCCCTGCCCTGATCCTTTATGGTCCATTGGCAGAGTTTGACGATGTTTGACCTGACCCTGATCGGCATCGGCTCGGGCAACCCGGATCACGTGACCTTTCAAGGCGCACAGGCCATTCGGGCGGCTGACCTGATCCTGATTCCGAAAAAAGGCGAGAACAAAGCCGATCTTGCCGGCCTGCGAGAAGAAATCATCAATGCAGTAACGGACACACCGCCGCAAATCGCGTATTTTGACATCCCCAAACGCCGCTCGGAAGACGGGTATCTACAGGGCGTTGACGAGTGGCATGACGCGATCGCCCAGCGTTGGCGCGATGCGATTTTCACCCATCCCAGCGCGCGCCACGTTGCGTTGCTGATCTGGGGTGATCCGTCATTATATGACAGCTCTCTCAGGATCGCGTCACGGCTGGACCCTTACCCTAAGACGCGCGTTGTGCCGGGCATTACCGCATTGCAGGCCCTGACTGCGGCTCATGCCATCCCGATCAACGACCTTGGTGCGCCATATGTTGTCACAACCGGGCGGCGCATTCGGGATGAAGGATGGCCGCAAGATGCGTCGACAGTCGCGGTTATGCTGGACGGAGAATGCTCATTCCAGCACCTGTCGATGGCTGATTATGACATCTGGTGGGGCGCTTACGTCGGCATGAGCGAAGAAATCCTGATCAAAGGGGCTTTGGCAGACGCGGCCCAGCAGATTTTAGACACACGCGCCATGGCCCGGGCGGATCACGGCTGGATCATGGATATCTATTTGTTGAAAAAGCGCGAAGACCAGGACTAAGCCCCAGTCTTGGTACTTACTTACAATGCTGTGATCCTTTGGGTTCTGAACTGTCAATCTGTTTGGAATGCGCGCAGTATTGCGACCGAAACTTGACCTTTTTTCTTGCAAGACGCGTTCCGGTATTTCGTGGGAGACTTATTATGAAAGCTGCATTGTTTGCGTTGGGGTCGCTGGCCTTGCCCGCCTGGGCGGACGACGCACCGTCGGGATGGGCCGTTTTTCCAACGCAGAAATCTTACGAGGAACTGCTGACAGACACAAAAGCCGCCGTGAAGGAAAACGGTTTGATCGTGGTCACTCAGGCCGGGCCGACACAGGCTGCCGCTGCGCGTGGGATCATCATTCCCGGCAACCGGGTCATTGGTGTCTTTAACAATGACTACGCAGTACGCGTTCTTGAAACGTCGGTGAACGCGATGATCGAAGCCCCGATCCGGTTCTATGTGACAGAAAAACCCGATGGCACCGCCACTTTGTCCTACAAGACACCCAGCTTTGTTTTTTCACCCTATCTGCCGGAAGGCGGCGAACCGTTGAGAAACATCGCGGCTGATCTGGATACAAAGTTTCAGTCCATAGCTGAAACCGCAGTCAAATAGTCACACTGGCGTGATCCGCCTTGCGCCCGGGGCCGTCCTCCGCAATCTGCTGTGAGACATTTTCTCGGAGAACGACTGATGCAGGACCTTTCGCCCCGCGCTGCGGACCTTCTGGCCGAACGTCTTTATGAGGCCGGGTGCCGCCACGCCTTTGGCATGCCGGGCGGCGAAGTCCTGACACTGGTGGACGCACTGGAGCAGGCCGGGATCACCTTTCACCTGACCAAACACGAAAACGCAGCAGGCTTCATGGCCGAGGCTGTGCATCACCGCGACGGCGCGCCTGCAATTCTTGTCGCAACCCTCGGCCCCGGCGCGATGAACGGGATCAACGTGGTTGCCAACGCCTTGCAGGACAGGGTGCCCATGATCGTGCTGACCGGATGCGTCGACGCGGACGAGGCGCTGACTTACACCCATCAGGTCATGGATCACGCGCAGGTCTACCACTCGATCACCAAGGGGACCTTTACGCTTACCGCAAAGGGCGCGGATATCATTGCGGACAAGGCCGTGTCGCTGGCCAACCAGCCCCGCCCCGGTCCGGTGCATATTGATGTGCCCATCTCGGTCGCGGACACGCGTGTTTCAGGTGTCAAACGCCGCAGGCTTACCAAACCCGGTGCGGTCGCGCCCGAAGGGAATTGCGTTGAGAAAGCTCGCCGCTGGGTCACCGAGGCCGAACGCCCCATAGCCATTATCGGGCTTGATGTTCTATACGATGACTCGCGCAACGTCGTGCAGGCGTTTCTGGAACATTTCGACATTCCATTCGTCACCACCTACAAGGCCAAGGGCGTCGTCCCCGAAGATCATCCCCTGTGCTTGGGTGGCGCAGGTCTGTCGCCATTGGCCGACAAGCATCTGGTGCCGTTGGTTGAACAGGCTGATCTGGTTTTGTGTCTGGGCTATGATCCAATCGAAATGCGCCCCGGCTGGCGCGAGATTTGGGACCCAGATGAAAAGCGGGTCATTGATATCTCGGCCGTGGTTAATGACCACTACATGCATCAGGCCGGATTGAATCTGGTGGCCGACACAGGGGCTACACTTGAAGCGATTGCCAAGGGCAACCCCGCCCGGAAAACCTGGCCCGGCGGTGAACCGAACAAGGTTAAATCCGCATTGTTACAGGCCTTTCCGACTGATGATGAGTGGGGACCGGCCGCCGTTATTGCGGAAACACGCGCTGCATTGCCGCCGGAAACACTGGCCACGGCAGATAGCGGGGCCCATCGCATCCTTCTAAGCCAGATGTGGGAATGTTCCGAGGAACGTGGGTTGATCCAGTCTTCGGCCCTTTGCACGATGGGGTGCGCCGTGCCGATGGCGATCGGTCTAAAACTGGCAGAGCCCGACCGCCCCGTGATCAGCTTTTCCGGCGACGCCGGATTCCTGATGGTTGCCGGAGAGCTTTCAACAGCTGCCGAAATGGGGGGTAACCCCATTTTTCTCGTCTTCGTGGACGCAAGCCTTGCCCTAATCGAGTTGAAACAGCGGCAACGTCAGATGGGAAACAAAGGTGTGGACTTCGACCGACACGATTTTGCGGCAATGGGTCGGGCATTTGGCGGCATCGGCCACACGGTTCGCACACGTTCCGAATTGCGCGCAGCACTGGACGCGGCGATGGAATCTGACACATTCACTGTGATTGCCGCAGAAATTGACCGTGGAGGCTATGATGGCCGGATCTGAAGGCCCGCTGAAAGGCGTAAAGGTATTGGACCTGTCCCGCATCCTTGCGGGTCCGACTTGCACCCAACTTCTGGGGGATCTGGGCGCCAACGTGATCAAGATCGAGAACCCGGCAACTAAGGGCGACGACACGCGCCAATGGGGGCCACCCTATGTGGCGGACGCCGACGGAAACCCCTCGGATCTGAGCGCGTATTTCATGTCGGCCAACCGCAACAAGAAATCCGTCGCCATAGACATCGCAACAGCCGAGGGTCAGGCCGAGATCAAAAGACTGGCCGCATATGCGGATATCCTGATCGAGAACTTCAAACCCGGGGGGCTAGCGAAATACGGCTTGGATTACAAGGCGTTGTCCAAAGATATTCCCGGCCTCGTCTATTGTTCCATTTCGGGCTACGGGCAGACGGGCCCCAATTCGTCAAAACCCGGCTATGACCTGATGGCGCAAGGCTACGGCGGCATCATGTCCCTGACAGGTGATCCCGAGGGCGCTCCGATGAAGGTGGGTGTGGGCATCGCGGATGTCATGTGCGGGATGTACGCAACTGTTGGCATTCTGGCCGCGCTGCGTCACCGCGATTTGACCGGAGAAGGCCAGCAGATTGACCTTGCGCTTGTGGATGCTCAGATCGCGTGGCTGATCAACGAAGGGGTCAACTACCTGACCTCTGGCGACGTTCCGCAGCGGCGCGGAAATGGCCATCCGAATATCGTGCCTTATGATGTCTATGAAACGTCAGACGGCCACGTCATTCTGGCGGTTGGAAATGACAGCCAGTTCAGGCGTTTCTGTGACTTCGTCGAACGCCCCGAACTGGCCGACGACCCGCGTTTTGCCACGAACCCTTCCCGTCTTGAAAACCGGGATGCGCTGAACGCAATACTTCGCCCCGCCGTTCGATCCGTTGATACTGAAACGGTGATATCCGAGCTTGAAAACCGCAAAGTGCCCGTCGGCCCCGTGCAGACAATGGATCAGGTTTTTGACACCGAACAGGTCGCGGCGCGACAAATGCAGATTGCAATGCAGGCAGATCCAGCCGAGGTGAAACTGATCGGAAATCCGCTCAAATTCTCGCGCACACCGGTTACATATCGTGCCGCGCCGCCGGTCTTTGGGGCGGACACACAGGATGTTCTGAGCGCCGAAAATCCGTTCAACGATTGAAACAGAACGCCGAATTAGGCGGCATGTTGCTGAAACATGCCGTTGAATCGGCGGTTTTTTTCACGTTTTAGGCACACAGCCTTTCACCAATTCGAGAGGTTGGTCGATACTGATACGACGCCGCTAGAGTCTCTGGTAAGTCGAATAGAGCAACATATTCAAAACTGGATCGGACCACGAGCATGAAACAAGACGTTTTCGGACAGATGAACACTCTGAACCACCCGACAAGCGTCGAAGCATGGAACGGGGTGCTTCTTGGGTTCATGGCGCACGCGGCGGTCACCCCGCAGCATCTGGTCGCTGTCCTGGAACTTGAGCCCGACTTTGCGCTGGGTCACGCAGTCAAAGGGTTGTTCATGGTCCTCTTGGGGCGGCGCGAGGTGATGCCTGTTGCAACCGACGCGCTGGTCTCTGCAAAGGCCGCGATGGAGCGTCAGCCAGTCACAGATCGCGAACGTCTTTTTGTTGATGCTTTGGAGCTTTATCTGGCCGATCTGCCTTCGCAGGCTGTACAGAAGTTCGAAGAGGTCCTGCGCGCGCATCCGCAAGATACGCTAGCAATGAAGCTTAGCCATGCCACCCGGTTTATTTTGGGTGACTCCGCCGGGATGCGCCGATCCATCGAAAGGGTAATGCCCGCGTATGAACCTGACCACGCGGGGCGCGGCTATCTGCTGGGCTGCCACTCTTTCGCGTTGGAAGAAACGGGCGCCTATGAAAAAGCCGAGATCGCAGGTCGTCAGGCCTTGTGGATGGCTTCGGACGATGCATGGGGCCTGCACGCCGTCGCACATGTGCATGAGATGACAGGCAATGCACAACTGGGTCTGGACTGGTTGGCCGGGCGCGAGGACGCCTGGACCCATTGCAACAACTTCCGCTACCACGTCTGGTGGCACAAGGCGCTGATGCATCTGGATTTGGGTCAGGTCGATCAGGTGATGGAGTTGTATGACAACTATATCCGTCAGGACAAAACCGACGACTATCGCGACATCTCGAACGCCACCTCGCTGCTATCCCGGCTTGAGCTTGAGGGCGTTAACGTTGGCAACCGCTGGGAAGAACTGGCCGATCTCAGCGCCGCGCGCACCGAGGATGGTTGCCTGATCTTCGCCGATCTGCACTATTTGCTGGCCCTCACTGGCGACAAGCGCCCCGAGGCCACCGGCAAGATGCTGCAACGCATCCAGAAAGACGCCCAGCGCAATCAGGGTGACACCCCGATCCGCATGTCCGATCCGGGGATCGCGGCGGCCAAGGGGCTGGAAGCCTTCGGCGAGGGGCTTTATGGTCAAGCCTTTGATTTCCTGTCCAATGCACGTGACGGAATGCAACTGGCAGGTGGCAGTCACGCGCAACGTGATGTATTCGAGCGCATCACAATTGATTCCGGCCTGCGCGCCGGGCGTCTGGATGCAGTCGAGCGCATTCTGGATGACCGCCGCGCAAAACGGGCCGGTGGCGAGGACAATTACGCCCTTGCGCGCCGCGCATTGATCGACGCGGCCCGCGATGATCGGGATGCACAAAGCGTTCCGGCTGAATAACAAAAACAAAAGACCAAAGAAGGACAGAACACGTATGGCGACAGCATCGCCCGCTTCTGATTTTGCGCCTGTGGCGGCCCAAGCAGCCGCCCCTGCCCGCGTGCGCGACCCGCGCCTGGATTTCTATCGCGGTATCGCGATGTTTATCATTCTGATCGCCCATATCCCAAACGACCCCTGGGCCAAGTGGATCCCCGCGCGGTTCGGGTTCTCGGACGCAACCGAAATTTTTGTGTTCTGCTCGGGCATGGCCTCGGCCATCGCGTTTGGCGGTGCCTTTTTGCGTAAAGGCTGGTGGATGGGCACAGCCCGTGTCGCCTTCCGCATCTGGCAGGTATACTGGGCGCATATCTGCCTGTTCTTCTTCGTGGCAATGTCGATGGCCGCGTTGGATCAGACCGGGCTTTTCGAGAAAACCTACATCTCGTCCCTAAACCTGCAGCATTTCTTCAATGACCCGGCCCCGCAAATGGTAGGGTTGTTCACGCTGACTTACGTGCCGAACTACTTTGACATCTTACCGATGTATCTGGTGGTTCTGGCCCTTATGCCCGTGTTCATGGGCTTGTATCGGATCGGATTTTGGGCCGTTGCCGCCACGTCCATCGCGATCTGGCTCATCGCACAGACGGGTGCGCTGGCTTTGCCCGCCGAACCGTGGTCGGAACGGGAGTGGTTTTTCAACCCCTTTGGATGGCAGTTGTTGTTCTTCACCGGCTTTGCCTTCATGCGTGGCTGGATTCCTGCCCCGCCTGTGTCGAAAACGTTGATCTGGGCAGCGGCGCTATTCCTGATCCTGTCAATGCCTTTCGGGTCTTGGAAAGTGTTCATGTGGATCAATGCGGCAGCCCCTGACCTTGCAGACGAAATCCGAAAAGTCTGGCCCGTCACCAAGGAATTCCGCGACAAGACAGAATTCGGACTTTTCCGTTACATTCACTTCCTATCGCTAGCCTATCTGGGCTGGGTCGTAGCAGGAGAGCACGGCCACCGCCTGATCGCGACCGGGCACGGGGTTGCCGCGCGGGTCTGGCAGTTCTTGTTGACCGTCATCACCAAAGTCGGGCAGCAGTCGCTGGCGGTCTTTGTATTTTCCATGGCAGCAGCACGACTTATCGGCGTCGGACTGGACCTGAGTGGGCGGGATGTTGCCAGCGTGTTTGCCGCCAACATGATTGGCTTTGCCATGATCATCGGCGTCGCTTACACGGCCGCCTGGTTCAAGTCACAACCTTGGAAGTCAAAAAAATGAATTTCACGCGTCGCGCATTTCTGGCCTCAACCTCAGCGCTTGCAATCGCCCCGGCGACCTTTGCGGTAGGTGGTGAAGTTCCATTTCAGCGCGAAGACGTGATCGCGCTTGCCCGTGATCTGGCCAGTCGGCCATTTGCGGAACGGGAAATGGTCCCGCAGGAATGGCAGGACCTGACCTATCAGCAATACCGCTCGATCCGGTTCCGTCTAGATCGCGCGCTGTGGTACGAAACCGAAACGCCGTTTAATGTCGATTTCTTTACCCCCGGCCTTTACTTCCCCCGCACCGTCAAAGTGGCCACGGTCGAGGACGGCATGGCAACTCCGGTCGCTTTCGATCTGTCGATGTTCGACAAGTCCGAAGACGTGCCACAACTGCCCATCGACGATACGTTGGGCTTTTCGGGCCTGCGCCTACGGACCGAGATGCACCGCCCCGGTGAGACAGACGAATTCTGCGTCTGGCAGGGGGCCAGCTATTTTCGCGCCATTGGCCTGCACGAGGTTTACGGCCTGTCCGCGCGCGGCCTTGCCCTGAAAACCGGTGACCCGGATGGCGAGGAGTTCCCGGAATTCATCCGCTTTTGGCTGGAACGCCCTGAACCCGGCCAACGCAACATGGTTGTACACGCCCTGATGGACAGCCCCAGCGTGACCGGTGCCTATCGGTTCAACGTCACCGCCGGTGCGGATTGCGTGATGGATGTCGAAGCCACGCTGTTCCCACGAGAGGACCTGTCTCATGTAGGGATCGCACCAGGCACGTCGATGTTCCTGTTCGATCAGACCAACCACAGCCGCTTTGACGACTTCCGCCCCGCCGTCCACGACAGCGACGGGCTATTGATCCGCAACGGCGCTGGCGAGGTACTGTGGCGGCCGCTGGCCAACCCCACCCGTTTGCAGATTTCCTCTTTCGTCGACATGAACCCGCGCGGTTTCGGCCTGATGCAGCGTAAGCGGGAATTCTCGGACTATGCCGATCTTGAGGCCAATTACCACAAGCGTCCCAGCCTGTGGGTTGAACCAAACGGCGACTGGGGCAAGGGCACAGTGACGCTGGTGGAAATTCCGGCAGATCAAGAGATTTATGACAATATCGTCGCCTATTGGCGCCCGATGGAGCCGTACACGGCAGGCAGTCAGGTCGACCTCTCCTATCGCCTGATCTGGGGTGAAGAACCGCAGCGGACACCGATGCCGCGCGTGATCAACACAGCGATGGGCGACAACACCTTTGGCGATGGCCGTCTGGCTGTCATCGACTTTGAGCCAAGCGAGTTGTTCGATGATCCCGAGGCGATGACCATCTTCGTGGATTCGCCCCACGCCGAAACCTCAGATGGCGTCTTGCAGCGTAACCCTGATACGGGCGGGTTGCGGCTGGCATTCTCGTTCCAACCCGGTGAACGCAACCACGTCGAACTGCGTGCGCAATTGATGAAAGACAAACAACCGGCCTCTGAGGTCTGGCTGTACCGTTGGACCATATGAGCAGCGATTTGCATATCATGCCGCCAGAGACACCTTTGGCGATGCCAGCGCAGAATTTCCGCGCAGGGTTCCGCGATGCGCAAGTCCCGGGTGGCCAGCGTCCTTCGGCTGGCTTCTGGCGTGCGCTTGTGTTCTCGCCCGCAATGGTTGCGACCCTGGGCTTACTATGGGTGATGGCGGACTGGTTTGCGGCCGAAGGGATCAATTTGGTGGAAGGCATCCTTCTAACCCTGATTTCCTTCAATTTCTTCTGGATCGCCTTCACGGTCTGCACTGTTTTGCTGGGCATGGTGTCACTGTCCCGGCAAGAACCGCCGCAACGGCAAGATCGCGCGCAGCCGCTGCGCGTTGCTCTGCTGATGCCTGTCTATAACGAGGTTCCGTGGAATGTTCTGGGGAACGCCCGGACGATGCTGGAAGACCTGCGCGCGCAAGGTGGTCAGCATCACTATGCCATGTTCATCCTGTCCGACACCCGCGATCCCGAAATTGCCGCGCAGGAACAATCCAGTATCGAAGCGTTGCGCACCACGCTCGCGCCGGGGCTGGAACTCTATTACCGTCGGCGTGAACAGAACACGGACCGCAAGGTCGGAAACATTGCCGATTGGGTCAGTCGCTGGGGCGCTGATTGGGACGCAATGCTGGTGCTGGACGCAGACAGCCTGATGACGGGCCAGGCAATCCTGCGCCTGACCGACTCGTTGGCGCGCGACCCCGGCGCGGGCCTGATCCAGAGCTATCCCCAATTGATCGGCGCGCAGTCGGTTTTTGCCCGAATGCAGCAATTCGCCAATGGCGTATATGGCATTGCCTTTGCCGAAGGGCTGGCCCGTTGGTGCGGGCAAGAGGGCAACTATTGGGGTCACAACGCCATTATCCGCACCAAGGCTTTTGCCAATTGCGCGGGTCTGCCAAAACTACGGACGCTCAGCGGTCAGGAAAAGCTGATCATGAGCCACGATTTCGTCGAGGCTGGGTTGATGCGCCGTGCCGGATGGGGCGTGCGGTTTCTGCCGCGCATCCGTGGATCTTACGAAGAAACCCCGCCAACCCTGATTGATCACGCATTGCGAGACAGGCGCTGGTGCCAAGGCAACCTGCAGCACCTGAAACTGTTGGACTCTACCGGGTTTCGGGCCGTATCGCGGTTCCACATGTTCCACGGTGCGGTTGGATACCTGATGTCACCGCTTTGGTTCGCCCTGCTGGTCATGTGGGCGCTTATCGGTCAGGGCGAAGACGCGTCGGTTCTGCATTATTTCAGCCCCGATAACCCTCTGTTCCCCCAATGGCCGGAAATGTCGGAAACCCGTCACGTCCTGATCATCTTGGTCATGTACGCCATGTTGCTGGCCCCCAAGGTGCTTGGCGTTCTGGCCCTGCCCCTAAGCGGCATGCGCTATGCCGAGTTTGGTGGCGGCCCCAAGTTCTTGACCTCATTTCTGGCCGAGGTGGTCCTGTCCATCCTCTATGCCCCGATCCTTATGGTGCAACAGATGACCGCCGTTTTCCGCACAGCTTTTGGCGTGCAAAAGGGCTGGTCCCCGCAGGCGCGGGATGGCGGCAGTTATGGGCTGCGCACATTGATCCTATGCCATGTGCTGGAAACCATCAGCGGCATCGCCCTGAGTGTTGGCATTTTGTCCGGACTTGTGTCGATCTGGCTGGCTCCGATTGCCATTAGCCTTGCGTTCGCCATTCCGTTGTCGGCGCTCAGTGGCGTATCATCAGCACCCGCGCGCCGTATGGTCGGTATGAAAGAGGACATTCAGGAACCCGCAATCACGCGGTCGGCCCGTCGACACCGGGATGAGTTGAAGCGTCTGATCGATGGCAAGGGCGTCATGACACCTGCCGAGTAATGGGCTTTGATCAGCCCCCCGGCAGGCCTTCATACCAGTCAACCATCATATCGGGCCACCCCTTGGGCACATTGTGCCCCCCGGGGAAAAGCGCGAATTCCAACGCGCTGCCGTCGGCGCAACCACTCCAGTGACGGCGCATGAATTGGCCGGTTGTGGAAAAGCCGGTGGGCTTGGTGTCTGCGCATTCGTTGGCTACACGCCATATTTCCAACCCGGCAAAAATGTCGCCCTGATGAAAGCGGCCTCCGCCAAGGATGCGGCCTTCCAGCGGGACGACATTGTCGGTCCAGCCATGCGTGTGGAACATGCGCACCGGTCCCTCGCAGCTTTGGGGATGGGGCCGCCAAAACCCGCCGGATACTGGCACATAGGCCGAAAACGTCTCGGGCGCAGCGCATGCCAGATAGTAGACCATGAAGGCCCCAGCCGAAAACCCGCCCAGAACCACGCGGTCGGCATCAACACCAAACCGGTCCGAAGCGTCCTGTACCACTTCGTTCAGGAATGCGGTCTCGTCCCTGCCTTCCCATCCGGGGAAAAAGTTCCAGCTTTGGCGTCCGTTTCGCTCTGACCCTTCGGGGGCCATGACCGCATAGCCTCGGGCCAGCAGAGGGTCGACCATCCTGCGGTTTTTCAAAGTCCCCGTCGCGGTGCCGCCATAGCCGTGCAGAAAAACCACCAGCGGCGGGTTTTCGGCCTGTGGCATTTCGATGTGGTACCCGCCCGAGGCCGTTTCGCACATCCCGTCCTGATCAGCACAGGCGGCAAGGCCGTTCTGACCCGCAAGCGAAAGGCCAAGTGCCAATGTCACCGTTCGGATCATAGCTGTTCCTTTTCATAGTCAACCAAAGGCAGGCCCGTACGCAGCCAGCCCGGACCCGCAGCGGACCCAAGCATACCTTCAGGAACGTCGATAATGTTTACAAACCCAGCCTCGCTTAGGCGGTTACTCAGCCGGGCTGACCGGACACCACGCGCGCAGATCAAAGCGATTGCCGTGGTCCTGTCGCCGTCGGTCAATTGATCCAACACTTCGACAAAATCCTCCCGGCGCATGTCCAGCGTTGCCGCCCCTTCTCCGACGCCTGTCGCCGCCCATTCACGTGGCGTGCGGATATCAAGCAACAATATCTCACCTGATACAGCCTGTTGGTGCGCGTCCCGAACGCCAAGCTGCCCACCCGCGTAAACCGGAGGGATCAACCGGTATTCGCGAACCGCCAACCCTGTTGCAACGACACCGACCGCGCCAAGCACGACCCATCTGCGTGTTCTACTTGTTTCACCTGCCACGTCGCATTCTCCTCAACCGGCAAGACGGGTTTATCACAGTCCCAGTTTCAATTCCGCGCCGAAAATAGGCGCGCCAATCAAGATCGCGTCATTTTCCCGCACAGAACTTCGCCCTGAATGCAGGGGTAGGACAAAGTGCAAAACTTGCAATAGCTGGACAGTCGGAAATATTTCCTTACAAAATCAGTACCAATTTTGACCGCCCAGACCGGAGTATCGCACTTGTCCCTATTCCTCATCGCGGCCCTTCCCTTTCTCGGCGCTGTGTTTCCAGCCCTTCTTATCAGGGCGGGACGAAACGCAGCTGCATCCGCCGCGGGGCTGACCACGTTTCTGGCCTTGATGGGTTTGCTCATCCATATCCCGTCGGTCATGCGGGGCGATGTCGTGTCCGCTCGGTTTGATTGGATTCCCATTCTTGGACTAAACGCCAATTTCATGCTGGACGGTCTTGGTTTTCTGTTTGCCCTGCTGATCCTGGGCATCGGTCTACTGATCATTCTCTACGCCCGGTTCTACCTGTCACGCGAAGATCCGATGGGGCAGTTCTATACGTACCTGCTGCTGTTTCAGGGCGCGATGGTCGGCATCGTTTTGTCAGACAACGTCCTTCTTCTGCTTATTTTCTGGGAGCTTACGTCGCTAAGTTCATTCCTGCTGATCGGCTATTGGAAACACCTTCCCGAAGGCCGCCAGGGGGCTAGAATGGCGCTGGCGGTAACGGGGTCAGGCGGGCTCGCTATGATCGCGGGGATGCTGATCCTTGGCAATATCGTCGGCTCCTACGACCTGAGCGTCATTCTTCAGAACAAAGAGCTGATCCAGTCGTCGCCACATTATCTGCCTGCGCTGATCCTGATCCTGTTGGGGTGTTTCACCAAGTCGGCCCAATTCCCGTTTCACTTCTGGTTGCCCCATGCGATGGCTGCACCGACACCGGTTTCGGCTTACCTGCATTCTGCCACAATGGTGAAGGCCGGGCTTTTCCTGATGGCGCGAATGTGGCCGGTTCTGGCCGGAACAGATGCGTGGTTCTATATTGTTGCGACAACAGGGTTGGTCACGATGCTGATCGGTGCCTGCATCGCACTGTTCAAAGATGACCTGAAGGCGCTGTTGGCATTTTCCACGGTGTCACACTTGGGGTTGGTCACGATGTTGCTGGGCTTTGGCACCAAGTTCGCAGCCGTCGCCGCCGTGTTCCACATCATCAACCACGCGACGTTCAAGGCCGCGCTGTTCATGACCGCAGGCATTGTCGACCACGAGACCGGAACCCGCGACATCAAGCGGCTTGGCGGTCTGCGAAAGCTGATGCCGATAACATTCACCATCGGAACGATTGCAGCACTGTCGATGGCAGGGCTGCCGCCCCTGAACGGCTTCTTGTCCAAGGAGATGATGCTGGAAGAAACCGTTCACACCACCTGGTTGAACTCACCCTATCTGGTGCCGGGTCTGGCTTTGCTGGCGGCGCTGTTTTCTGCCGCTTATTCATTCCGCTTTGTCAGCCATGTGTTTCTTGGCCCACAGCGGAGCGATTACCCGGCCCATCCACATGATCCTCCGGTCGGGCTATGGCTGGCCCCGGCTTTCCTCGTGGTGCTTGTTGTGCTGATTGGCTTGTATTCTGCGGCCATTGTAGGGCCACTGGTCACCGTCGTATCCAGCGCGGTGATTGGCGGCGAGAAACTGCCCTACTATTCGCTGAAACTGTGGCACGGCTTTACGCCTGCACTTTACATGTCCGTTGTTGCAACGCTGGGCGGTCTGTTCCTGCTGGCCCTTCACCGCCGGGGCGAGCAGCTTTGGAACGCCCTTCCCCGCCCCGAGGCCAAAGCAATCTTTGACAATGTCATTGGCGCATTCACGGTATTCAGCAGGTGGGTCACAGACGGGCTGCATAATGGTGTCATCAGCCGTTACGCCATCATCCTGATCGCCTTCACGCTCGGACTGGGGTACTATGCGTATTCGACCGGGTCGTTGGGGGCCGCGACACGCGAAGCCCTGCCTGCACCACTCATTCCGTTCATCGGTTGGATCTGTCTGGTGGGTGCGACATTGGCGATTATGTGGTTCCACCGTAACCGGTTGCTGTCGCTGGTCCTGATCGGAGTCGTTGGACTGATCGTTTCAATGGCGTTCAACTATCTCTCGGCCCCGGATTTGGCCCTGACGCAGATCTCGGTCGAAGTGGTGACCATGATCCTTCTGCTGCTGTCGCTGAACTTTCTGCCTACGGATACACCATGGGACAGCAGCGCAACGCGGCGTTGGCGGGACGCGGCTATTTCAGTCGTCGCAGGGCTGGGCACTGGCGCGTTGATCTATGCGCTCATGCTGCGTGACTTTGCGTTTCCAACCATTTCCGAGTTCCACCTTGCCAACTCGTACAAAGGAGGCGGAGGCACCAACGTCGTCAACGTGATCCTGGTCGACTTCCGGGGTTTTGATACCTTTGGTGAAATCATTGTGCTGGGGATTGCCGCCCTGATCATCTTTGCGCTGACAGAATCCGTATTGGGGACGAATGTCCGCAGCTATCTGCTGAACCGCAAACCGCACTGGCCGCAATCGGGTGATTCACACCCTCTCATGATGGTAGTTGTGACGCGCATGATGATGCCAATTGCGTTGATGGTGGGGGCCTATATCTTTTTCCGCGGCCACAACCAGCCCGGAGGCGGCTTTATCGCCGGTCTGATCGTCGCCATCGCCTACCTGATGCAATACATGGCCAGCGGGTACACATGGGCCATTGAACGGCAGCGGTTCTATTATCACGGCACAATCGGCTGGGGTGTCCTGATCGCAGCCGCAACGGGTCTGGGTGCGTGGTTCAACGAACGCCCCTTCCTGACCAGCGACTTCGGTTATCTGCACTGGCCACCGCTGGAAGAGTTCGAATGGGCCACGGCGATGCTGTTCGACACAGGCGTTTTCCTGGCGGTTCTGGGCGCCGTCATGCTGGCTTTGGACAGCCTGTCACGGTTTGCCTGGCAGCCCGGAATGGCGCAGGAATTCCCGATGGATATCAACCCGCTGCGGGATAATCCCCCGGAAGAAGAACAAGAAAAGGAGCAAGCCTGATGGAAGCGCTTGTCGCCTCAGCCGTTGGCATCATGACCGCCGCCGGGATTTTCCTGATCCTGCGCCGCAGAACCTTTCCGGTCATTCTGGGCCTCTCCTTGCTGACCTACGCCGTGAACGTCTTCCTGTTTGCCACCGGACGGTTGGCACTGAACGCCCCTGCTGTTCTGAATAAATACGAAGACGTGCCCTATACTGATCCGCTGCCGCAGGCGCTGGTTCTGACAGCCATTGTGATCTCGTTCGGGATGACGGCGGTGATCGTCATGATCTCATTGTCGGCGTATCTGTCGTCTAGGGATGACCATATCGACATGACCGCGCAGGACAGCGTGGATGCGCCGGGAGAAGACGCATGAACCACTGGATCGTTGCGCCGGTCGTCCTTCCTGCGATCCTGGCCCCGTTTATTATCATGGTCCTGCGGTATCATCTGGACCTGCAACGCATCTTCTCGGTCGCCGGGGTGGTTGTTCTGCTGGGGATCGCCCTGACGATTACTGCACAGGCGGCGGGAGGCGACATTCAGGTTTATGAACTGGGCGACTGGCCCGCGCCGTTCGGTATTGTTCTGGTGCTGGACCGCCTGTCGGCCATGATGGTGTTGCTGACCGCCCTGCTGGCGCTGCCCATTGTATTATATGCCATCGCCTCGGGCTGGGACGACCGGGGCAAACATTTCCACGCCTTGTTCCACTTTCAACTGATGGGTGTGTGCGGCGCATTCCTGACTGGCGACGCCTTCAACCTGTTTGTTTTCTTCGAGGTTCTGCTGATCGCCTCTTACGGCTTGATGACCCATGGCGGCGGGGCGGTGCGACTGAAGGCGGGCGTGCAATACGTTGCCTATAACCTGCTGGGATCAACCCTGTTCCTGTTCGCACTGGGAACGCTTTATGCTGTGACCGGCACGCTGAACATGGCGGACATGGCCGTGCGCGTAGCCGAGCTACCGGCCGACGACACGGCCCTGCTGCGGGTCGGCGCGGTGCTGTTGCTGTTGGTGTTCTGTATCAAGGCCGCGGTACTGCCCCTGCATTTCTGGCTACCCGCCAGCTACGCGAACGCCCCTCTGCCTGTCGCCGCGCTGTTTGCAATTATGACCAAGGTCGGAGCCTATTCGATCCTGCGGATGTACACGCTGGGCTTCGGCCCCGAGGTCGAAGCGACGCAAGGACTGGTAGGCGCATGGCTACAACCGGCTGCTCTGGTGACGCTTGCGGTGGGTACGATCGGCATCCTTGGCGCGCAGCATATCGCGCGGATGGTGGCCTTTTGCGCCATCGCGTCTATGGGAACGCTGCTGATTGCCATTTCGTTGTTCACGGAAACCGCCACAACTGCGGCACTGTACTATATCTACCATTCGACCCTAGCGACCGCCCTGCTGTTCCTGGTGGCTGATCTGGTAATGGAACGTCGCGGCGGAGCGATTGCCCCCACGCGGCCGATGCCGCAGAGCGGGTTGATTTCAGCCCTGTTCTTTGTCGGGGCCATCGCGTTGGCAGGGATGCCGCCGCTATCAGGCTTTGTCGGCAAATTGTTGGTTCTGGACGCCGCGCGGGATGCACGGGACGCAAACGCAATCTGGGCGGTAGTCCTGATCGGCTCATTTGTCACGATTGTCGGTCTGGCGCGGGCCGGGTCGCTGATCTTTTGGAAAAGTCATGACGCCCAGCACAACGCGGAAGCGGACCAGGAAGGCGCAGACGAGGGAGACACTGTACCGGCGCCAGAACCGCAACCCGGCCTCGCCTTCACCGCCGTCTTTACGCTTGTTCTTGGCCTTGTCATGCTGACGCTGTTCGCTGGTCCCGCATTGCAATACGCCAGCAGCACGGCCCAGCAATTGTTTACCCCGGAAGACTATATCTCAGCCGTATTGGGAGGCGAAGAATGATAAGACTCCTGCACCGGATATTTCCGCACCCTCATCTGACGTTTCTTTTGACGGTTGTGTGGGTTCTGCTGGCGAACGAACCTTCGCTGAACTCGTTGGTCTTCGGCCTGATTTTAGGGATTATCATCCCATTCGTCACGCAACCCTACTGGCCGGATCGCCCGAAACTGCGAAATTGGCCCATGGTGGTTGAATACATTCTGGTCGTGCTTTGGGATATCGTCGTGGCCAATGTCACAGTCGCCCGGATCATCCTGTTCAAACGCGATGCAGACCGGAAACCCAATTGGATCAGCGTTCCGCTGGAGCTACGCACGCCCGAGGCCATAACCGTTCTGGCCGGCACCATTACAATGACACCGGGCACGGTCAGCAGCGATCTGTCAGCGCAAGGTCATTGCCTTTTGGTTCATTGCCTGGACGCCCCAGACCCCGAGGCGGTGCGCGATCAAATCAAGCAGCGCTATGAACGCCGGCTCAAGGAGATTTTCGAATGATCGACTACGCCATCTGGTTTGCCTTTGCGTGTTTCGGAACCGCCATCATGATGTGCCTTTGGCGGATCATCACAGCAGACGGCGTCGGCACCCGTGTGCTGGCGCTGGATACGATGGTGATCAACACCATCGCCCTTCTGATCCTGTATGGCCTATCCTTGGGGACCGAGATCTTTTTCGAATCCGCCATGATCATTGCCATGCTAGGGTTCGTCTCAACCGTGGCTTACGCGCGTTTCATGTTGCGCGGCAACATTATCGAGTGAGGGCGACATGGCATTCATTTTCGAATTTTTGATCGCCTTCTTTCTAGTCGTCTCGGGGATTTTCGGCTTCGTGGGCTCGTATGGGATGATCAAACTGAAAGACCCGATGTCGCGCCTTCATGCGCCGACCAAAGCTACGACTCTGGGGGTGGGCGGCGTTCTTGTGGCTTCGATCATCCATTCGGTTTTGATTGAAAATCATCTGTCCCTGCATGAGCTGTTGATCACGCTGTTCTTGTTCCTGACAGCCCCGATCACGGCCCTGTTCATTGCAAAGTGGCACATTCACCGCCATGAAAAACCCGAGAACCTGCCAGACGCGGGCGAGGACGGGCTTTGGGCCACCCACGCCGTCGAACAGGTCGAAGACGTACCGGACCATACGGCGAACTAGCGAAATGAATACACCTCCGCTGCCCCTGACCCGCGATCTGGTTCTTATTGGCGGCGGTCACACCCACGCGCTGCTGCTGCGTAAATGGGGGATGAACCCGCTGCCGGGCGCTCGGGTCACAGTGATCAACCCCGGCCCGACCGCACCGTATTCGGGCATGTTGCCAGGGTTTGTCGCCGGGCATTATGACAGGCACGAGTTGAATATCGATCTGGTCAAGCTGGCCCGGTTCGCAGGTGCGCGCATCGTTCTGGGGGGTGTGGACGGTATCGACCTGTATGACCGACATGTGCATGTGCCCGGACGCCCTCCGATCGCGTTTGACGTGGCTTCGGTCAACGTGGGCATCACCTCGGACATGCCGCGGCTTGCGGGCTTTGCCGAACATGCGACCCCAGCCAAACCGCTGGGGCCGTTTGCCGCAAAATGGGGCGATTTTGTCGACCAAAGCGGCCCTGCTGAGGTGGTCGTTATTGGCGGCGGTATTGCGGGCGTCGAACTGGTCATGGCAATGGCCCATGCCCTGAAGTCCCGAAACCGACCCGCGCAGGTCACGTTGATCGACAATGCCCAAGCCCTGACCGCTACGCAGGACAAAGCCGCATCAACGATAAGGCGCTCGATGTCCGGCCTTGGCGTTGAAGTCATCGAAGGCGCGACCATCACCCGAATTACAAACGATCATGTGCTGCTGGAGGACGGGCGTCAGATTCCGGCGGACTTTGTAACCGGTGCCGCCGGCGCCCGCGCCCATGAGTGGATCGCCCGAACAGGGCTGGATTTGCAGGACGGCTTTATTCAGGTCGACGGGCACCTTCAATCCAGTGACCCGGCTGTCTTTGCGGCCGGGGATTGCGCGCATCTGACCGAAAGCCCAAGACCCAAGGCAGGCGTTTATGCGGTAAGAGAAGCCCCCATTCTTTTCAACAACTTGCGCGCAGCCCTTGGCGCGGGAAAACTGCGCCGGTATGTCCCGCAAAAGGACTACCTGAAACTCGTGTCTTTGGGCGGAAAGTCCGCGCTGGCCGAACGTCTGGGCACCTCGTTCAGTGGTGCGTTGATGTGGAAATGGAAGGACCACATTGACCAGACATTCATGAACAAATTCCGCAACCTGCCTCAGATGGCGCAACCAGCGCTGCCCCGCGACCACGCCGCTGGGTTGGACAGCGCGATCGGTGACAAACCTATGTGCGGGGGGTGTGGCGCAAAGATCGGGCGGGGCGCGTTGCAGGACGCCCTGCGCAACCTGCCCAAACCCGACCGCGCAGATGTGACGCCGTTGCCCAATGACGACGCCGCCCTTCTGCTAACCGGAAACGCGCGACAGGTCATGACATCGGATCACCTGCGCGGTTTCACACTCGACCCGGTCCTGATGACACGGATCGCCGCCGTGCACGCCCTTGGTGATATCTGGGCGATGGGGGCCGCACCGCAGGCAGCGACTGCAACGATCATCTTGCCACGGATGTCGCCTGACTTGCAGCACCGCACGATGATCGAAGTCATGACGACAGCCAACGACGTTATCCGTTCAGCCGGAGCTGAAATTGTCGGTGGTCACAGTTCCATGGGGGACGAATTGACTATTGGTTTCACCCTGACCGGCCTGTGTGAGCGCGACCCGATCACGCTTGCCGGTGCGCGGCCCGGTGACGCCCTAATCCTGACTAAACCATTGGGCAGCGGCGTCCTGATGGCCGCTGAAATGGCTGGCGCGGCGGACGGAGCGTGGATCACCAAGGCATTTCAACAGATGGTCCAGCCGCAGGATGCAGCTTCGCGCATTCTAGCCGACGCCCATGCCATGACGGACGTAACCGGGTTTGGCCTCGCAGGGCACCTATTGGGTATCTGCGAAGCATCAGGCTGCGGGGCAACCCTTGACCCCGATGCAATCCCGATCATGACCGGCGCACTTGAACTGAGCGAAGGCGGCGTCAGATCCACGCTGTTCAATGACAATCGCGCGCTGGCGCCCGAATTGCCCTCCGGCGGCAGGATCGACCTGTTGTTTGACCCACAAACCGCCGGGGGTTTATTGGCTGTCGTTTCCCCGGATCACGCTCATCAAACCTGTACAGCCCTGCACAAGGCGGGATACCCCGCAGTTGTTATTGGTCAAATGACGGATACACCGGGCCTGCGCCTTCAAAGCTGATCCAAAACGCGCCGAATCTGTACCGCCGCGCTGTCCAACCCCGCGTCGTCCAACCTGAGAACATCGACATTGGCGATGACCGGCGCTTTGCGCGCCCGGCTGGACTTGGCATAAGCCGGGTCATAGTGCTGCTCCATCAAGGCGCGGGTCAGAGCTTTCTTGTCGCCTGCTTCGATCAACGACAGCCAACCATCCACAGTTTCGTGCCCCCGGTGAAACCGGAGCGGAGATAGCCGATCCCGCAACCTGTCACTGTCTGACAATACGTCGTCATAGGCCGACACCAGATAGGCCGAGCGTGCCTCAATCGGGGCAGCAACCTGAATACGCGGCGCGTTTCGAAGCGCAGACCAGATGGTTGGAGGCAGGATCAACGACCCGATTTTCGAAGACTCAGCTTCCACCACGACCGGACGGGCTGGGTCCAGCAGGCACAAACGGGCTGCCAACGCGGATTCGAAGGCCTTCTGGCTGGGCTGTCCTCCGGGCATTTCACCCAACAATGACCCCCGGTGATTTGCCAGCCCTTCAAGATCGAGCACCTGAACGCCACACGCTCCGAGCTTGGCCAACAATTCTGTCTTTGCGGTGCCCGTATACCCGTCCAGCGCAATCAACCGATGGGGCAACGGGTCATCGTACAGGTAACGGTTCACCAACCTGCGATAGGTGCGATAGCCGCCCTCGACAACTTCGGCGCGCCAGCCGATTTGCTGCAACATCCAGGTGAACGACCCTGACCTCTGCCCGCCGCGCCAGCAATAGACCAAGGGCTTCCACCCTCCTTCGTGGTGGGACAGGCTGCGTTCGATGTGGTTCGCCGCATTCCGAAACACCAATGCCGCGCCCAGCTTTCGCGCCAGAAAGGGGCTTTGCTGAACGTATATCGTGCCGACCCTTGCGCGTTCTTCATTGTCCAGCACCGGCAGGTTTATTGCACCGGGCAAATGATCTTCGGCAAATTCCGCCGGGCTGCGCACGTCGATCACCGTATCGAATCCATGCCCATAAAGTTCGGGAAGTTTGGAAAATTTCAGAACCATGTCAGCGGTCTAACCCGCCCCGCCCAGTTTGGAAAGAACAGCGATCACGCATCGACAGGCTCAATCAGATCGGGGCCAGATGCCCGGTTGGAATTCACCACCGGGTCCACCCGGTGAAAGCTCAGAACATCTTCGGCCCCCGGTTGCATCAATCGCGCGGCCCCCTTTCCAGCTTCGCCCAACCACAAAGGCCAGTCGTCCTGCTCAAGGATCAGGGGCATTCGGTGATGGATCGCGCTCAGGTGTTTGTTGGCAGGAGTTGTGACGATTGCGCAGGTCCCCTGCCGCGCGCCCTCTGCCCCCCAGTCTTGCCAGACACCGGCAAAGGCAATGGGCGCGCCATCATTGCGTTGAATGTACCAAGGCAGCCGATCACCCTGATCCGTCTTGGTCCATTCGTAAAACCCGGTGGCCACGATCAGGCATCGCCGCTCGCGGCAGGCTGCACGAAAAGCGGGCTTCTCGGCCAGTGTTTCCGCCCGCGCGTTGATCAGCAAAGGACCAGCGGTTGCCGTCTTGTACCAATGCGGCAGAAACCCCCATCGCAGCGGGTCCAGCGTGCGGCCTGTGTCACTGGCCCGCACCACATGCACCTGATTTGTCGGGCAAACATTAAAGTTGGGCACGGCAGGCAACGTATTGGCAGGCCGGGCCGCAAAAAGCTGCGCCATTGCGTCGTTGGGAAGAGTTATTGCAAACCGTCCGCACATGGGTAATGAACCATCAACAGTATTTCCTACAGGCACAGGTTCTCACGGGGTCATATGCAAAATCAAACAGCAAGTTCCCTGAAAAGTAAGGCGCTGTCGGCCCTAGACGCAGGCAAGCTGCAGCAAGCATTGAAAAAAGCGCAGTTGGGCCTCAAGAAGTTCCCAAAAGACACGGATTTTCACGCCATTTCCGGCTTTGTCCTGACCGAGATGAAGCAGTATCGGAAGTCGATACCACATTTCATCGAAGCCTCGCGGATGAAACCGGACGATCCGCAATTTGTCGAAAACCTTGCCAACGCGCTGATGCAAACCGGTCAAATTCCCAAGGCGCTGGAATTTGCTGAACAAAAGCTTGAGAAGTTCCCCAACAACAAGGAACTGACCCGCGTCATCGACGAAATCCAGCAAAAGGGCAGCAACTGGCGTCTGATCATCGACTATACTTCCAGAAAGCTGGCCTCGGACCCGGATAACCCCGGTCTTTTGTCGGCGCGTGCACGGGCCTATGGGCGCATATCGTTTGTCGAAGACAGCGCGCGCGACATTACCCGGGCTTATGCGCTGGATCCTGAAAATCACAATGTTGCGTTTCAGATGGCCGTTAACCTGCATCAAAGCGGCGACAAGGCGGGGTCGAAAGAAATTATGCAGCGGATTCTGACCGAAGAGCCCGGGCATGTGGCGACGCTGTTCCAACTTTCAACTATGGCGAACGCGGAAACCGCGCCAGACCTGATGCCAGCAGTTGAAGCCGCCCGCAAAACAAATGAGCATGAACTTTCAGAGTTGGAATTCGCTAAGGCCGAGCTGATCTCAAAGACCGAAGGGTTGGGCGCCGCGCTTCCTCAATTTGCGCGGGCCAATGCGGTGCAGCACGAAGCAAACCCGTATGATTTCCAGGCAGAAGAAGAAAAGCTGACGCAGATCACGGACCTGTTCCCCATTGGGGTCGATCCGATCCTGGCTGACCTTTCGGAATCCCCCAAACCCATTTTCGTTCTGGGCCAACCCCGTTCCGGCACCACGTTGATGGAAATGATGCTGAGTTCTGACCCCGAAATCGCGGGGTGCGGAGAGCTTACAATTACCGGCGACCTGTCTCAGGCCCATTTGAAAACCGGTAAACGGTTCGGCGAAAAAGAGGCGGCGGAATTTGCGCGGGAATTCCGCAAGTTGATGCCGCCAATCCCTGACGACTCAGTCGCGTTTGTCGATAAGATGCCGCATAACTTTCAGCGCGCGGGTTTCCTTCTGTCGGCCTTCCCCAATGCCAAAGTCATCAACATGCTGCGCGATCCGCGCGACGTTGGTCTGTCCAAATGGATCAGAAGGTTCCCTGCTGGCGGGATGCGCTATGCCTCGAACCTTGAGGCAATTGCCCACACAGCGAACCTGTACCGTCGTTATATGACACATTGGACCGCTGTGTTTGGCGACAGAATTTTGACAGTCCCTTACGAAAAGCTGGTCGCCGACCCCAAGACGTACAGCCAGCAGGTTGCCGAATTCTGTGACATCAAGTGGTCCGAAACCATGATGCACCCTGAAAAGAACACCAAACAGGTCAGAACGGCCAGTATCGACCAAGTGCGTAAGAAAATTTCGACCAAGTCCATTGGCGGTTGGCGCGACGTTTCAGAGCATCTTCAACCGATGCTGCAAGGGTTCGATCCAGAGCTTTGGCCAGAATACGATTTCAGCTAACCGGTCTGAAATAAAATAGGCCGCATCGACTGATGCGGCCTAATTTTTGTTATCTAAGTCGCGTTACTTCTGCTTGATGCGACCATCCAGGTACGGCGTGTAAGGCGCGTTTTCTGCAAGGTATTCCGCCGTCACATCAGCCAGATCCGGGCCAAAGTCGTAAGCGTTCTTGTCGTCACCTTCGAACATGCTGTACCCGTCTCCGCCATTGCGGACATAGTTGTTCGTGACAACCAAATAGGTCGCGGAGGGATCAATCGGCTTAAATCCGTCTCCATCGACCACCATGACTTCGGTGATGCGGCCTTCATTCGGTGCCACTGACGGGTCCCATGTGAAGGTCATGCCCGCCACCTGTGGGAAGCGGCCCTTGACCTCTTCGACTTGGCTGACGCCGTTTTCCAACGCGTCAATCACGCCCTGACCACTGATCTCAAAGGTTGAAAGCGTGTTCTGGAACGGCAGAACCGTCAGCACTTCGCCCATGGTCACATCACCCGAGTCGATTGAGGCCCGTAGACCACCCGAATTGGCAATCGCGATTTGAGCGCCCTGATCCGCGACCCGCGCCAACATCGCGTCGGCGACAAGGTTGCCCATCTGGCATTCCTGAACGCGGCAAACATCGCGGTTTCCTTCAATCGCTTCAGCGGAATTGGCGACCACACGCTGTTTCATTTCCTCAATCGGGGCACCCATCTCGGCAACGCGCGCGGCGATATCGGGGTCCGGAGTTACCGAGGCATCCAGCAGGATTGGCTCACCTTCTGCCGATACAAGGTTTCCGTCGTCGTCAAAGGTCAGCGTGATCTCGCCCAGATACTTAGAATAGGCATAGGCCTGAACGACCGGAACGTCGCCGACCATCACGGGATAAGACCCAGCCGCGCCCTCTTGCGTATTGGACAAAAGCGTATGGGAATGCCCGCCAACAACAAGATCCAGTCCGGGGACTTTTTCGGCAATCTCGATATCCTTGGCCAACCCCACATGGGTCAGGGCGATGACGATATTCACACCCTCGGCCTTCAGCGCCTCGACATCGGCAGTCAGGCTTTCGATTTCGTCCTGAAACACAACGTCCTTGCCGGGACTTGAGGTTTCTACCGTGTCCGTCGCCAGAGCTGAGACGATCCCGATTTTCTGACCGCCCAGTTCGAGGACAACGTGCCCATCAACGCGATCTTTCAGTTCCGACGAAGACGACAGGTCCAGGTTCCCCGAGATCACGGGAAAGCTGACAACGTCAATAAACGCGGCCAGACCTTCGGGGCCGTCGTCGAATTCGTGGTTTCCGACCGCCATGACATCATAGCCGATTGCCTCCATGAACTCGGCTTCGGCAGCACCTTTGTAGGTCGTATAGAACAGCGAACCCTGGAAGGGGTCACCAGCATCCAGCAACAGATAGTTTTCGCCGCTCAGCGCATCGCGACGGGCGTCCACGATCGTTTTCAACCGTGCAACGCCGCCAAAGCATTTGCCTTCAGCTTCATCCTCGGCATCGCAAGTTGAATCATATTTGTTGATGGACTCGATACGGCTGTGGATGTCGTTGGTGTGCAGGATCGTCAGCTTGTATTCGGCCAACGCCATGCCTGCGGTCAGGCCCAAAACAGCGGCCGAAGCCAGGAAACGGGTCAACATATTGAAACTCCCTATTGTTATTGGGCGTGATGGTGCGCTCTGCCGTTCAAAGAGTCAAAGGGGGAAATCCATCTTGATTCTACCCGTCGCGCGGGGCATCACGAGCCTATGCTGATTTACAAGATTTTTCGGGCCGATGAATGGGCCGCGTTGCAGTCCAACGGCGAATCCGATGGTGCTCCGATTGACGTTTCGGACGGGTATGTTCATTTCTCGACCGCGACGCAGGCTGCTGAAACCGCGGCCAAGCACTTTGCGGGCGTCACCGGGCTGACCTTGCTGGCCTGCGATGCGGACGCGATGGGCGACAGCTTGAATTGGGAGGTGTCACGGGGCGGCGCCTTGTTCCCCCACCTCTACCGCAAAATCCGCATGACGGACGTTGTCTGGTCACGCCCCCTGCCGTTTGACGGACATGCGCACCAATTCCCCGAGGAGATGGAATGACAACCTATATCGACCCCGAGCGCGCGCAATTCGAAGCGTTCAAGACCCTCGACCGCGACCATCCGATCGAGATGCTGAATCTGGTGAAGTTCCGGGCCAAGGCCCAATACCCTGACGGGCATGATCTGGCGAAGGCTGACTTGACCGGCGCGCAGGCCTATCGGAACTACGGAACCGAAACCGCGCCGATCATCGCCCGTTTGGGTGCATCAATACTGTGGCGCGGTGCGTTCCAGACAACCCTGATCGGCCCCGGCGACGAAAGCTGGGATGCCGTTTTCATTGCCCGGTACCCTTCTGCACATGCATTCCTTGAGATGGTTACGGACCCAACCTATCAAAAGGCCGTTGTGCACCGTCAGGCAGCGGTTGAAACCTCGCGCCTGATCCGCTGCGCTCCGGTTCAGGGCGGAGAATCGTTTGGATGAAACTGACCGAGAAAATTGGCCTTGCCGCCCTGCACCGGTTGGACCCGGAAGCCGCCCATGGGGTGTCGATCAAAGCTCTGAAGGCTGGGCTAGCCCCGGCACCGGGACCAATAACGTCGCCAAGACTGCGCACAACAGTTGCAGGGCTTGACCTGCCGAACCCGGTTGGATTGGCCGCCGGTTTCGACAAGAACGGAGAGGTTCTGGCCCCGCTGTCCCGTGCAGGTTTCGGATTTATCGAAGTCGGTGCAGTCACGCCGCGCCCCCAGCCCGGCAACCCGAAGCCGCGCCTGTTTCGCCTTACCGAAGACAGGGCGGCCATTAACCGGTTTGGCTTTAACAACGAAGGCATGGAGGTTATGGCAAGCCGTCTGGCGCAGCGCCCCAATGATGCTGTAATCGGCCTGAACCTTGGGGCGAACAAAGACAGCGACGATCGACCCGGCGATTTTGCCAAGGTGCTGGCCCATTGCGCCCCGCATCTGGATTTTGCCACGGTGAACGTATCCTCCCCTAACACTGAAAAGCTTAGGGATTTGCAGGGAAAAGCGGCTCTGACTGCCTTGTTGAGCGGCGTGATTGAAACTCGTGACGCTCTGGCGCGCCCTTTGCCGATTTTCCTGAAGATTGCCCCTGACCTGACCGAAAACGAGCTTCAGGATATTGCCGACGTGGCCCGCGAAACAGGTGTAGACGCCGTAATCGCCACCAATACGACACTGTCGCGCGACGGCCTGAGCAGCCCCCATAAGTCCGAGGCTGGTGGTCTTTCCGGCGCGCCACTGTTTGAAAAATCCACCCGCATTTTAGCGCAGTTGAGCAAGCTGACGGGCGGGCAGGTTCCGTTGATCGGCGTCGGCGGCATCAGTTCGGCAGAACAGGCCTATGCCAAGATTTGCGCCGGGGCGTCTGCCATTCAGTTCTATACGGCCATGGTATTCGGCGGCATTTCCCTTGCCTCCGACATAGCGCAAGGGTTGGACAAGTTATTGGCCCGTGACGGTTTCGAAACTGTCGCGCAGGCCGTTGGCAGCAAACGAGAGGATTGGCTGTGATCGAATATTGGCACAACCCGCGTTGTTCCAAGTCCCGGGCCGGGCTTGCTCTGCTGGAGGAAAACGGCGCAAAGATTGAAATCCGCAAGTATTTGGATGATGCGCCTTCGGCAGAAGACATCCGCGCCGCCCAACAGCGCTTAGGTATTCCTGCCATCGAAATGATGCGGACCGGCGAAAAGCGTTTCAAGGAATTGGGCCTGTCCAAGACAACGCCCGACGATGACTTGATTGCAGCGATGGCTGCCAATCCGATCCTGATCGAGCGCCCACTGGCGATATCAGGCGGCAAGGCGTTTATTGGTCGGCCTCCTGAAAATCTGTTGGGCCTACTCTAGACGATCTGGGCTTCCAGTCTGGGGTATCGCCATCCCAAGGTGACGCCCCGGGCAATGTTCAGCACCATCAGGGCCGCCCATAGCCCGTGATTGCCCAGCCACGGGACAAGCACAAACAGCGCCACGACATAGATCGCGACCGATTGGATCATCGCCTGCCGCATTGCACGGGTCCACGTAGCGCCGATATAGATACCGTCGAACATCCAGCTTGCCACGCCGATCACTGGGGCCAATGCTGCCCAGGCCAGATACTCCCGCGCGGCAAACCGCACTTCAGTCGAGGTGGACATCACGTCAATCAGGCTGGGTCCTGCCAGGAAAAACACAGCCCCCAACAAAAAGGCTCCGCCCACGCCCCAAAGCGATGCCATAACCGAGGCCCGCCGCACCTGATAACGATCTTTGGCACCGACGGCAGCCCCGACAAGCGCCTCGGCTGAAAACGCGAACCCGTCCAGGGCAAACGCTGTGATTTCAAGGAACTGCAACAAGACCTGATTGGCGGCCAGGTTGACGTCGCCCAGATCTGATCCGACAAACAGAAAGGTCGTGAACGAGCCGGTCAAAAGGACCGAACGGATCATGATATCCCTGTTCACCTGCATCATGCGGCGCAGACGAGCGGGATCGAATATTCGCGGCCAGTCGCGCCATTGATTGCCGCCAAACGCGCTGCGGCAAAGCCAGAGGCCCAAAGCCAGACCCGTCCATTCCGCGATCAATGTCGCAATCGCAACACCTTCGACGCCCCAGCCAAGGCCCAGCACAAACCAAAGGTCTAACACGATATTCAAGCCGTTCATCCAGATCTGCAGGATGAACACCCCTTTTGTCCGTTCGATCGCGATCAGCCAACCGGTCACAGCGTAAAGCGCAATTGTCGCCGGAGCCCCCCAGATTCGAATTTCCAGATAGTCGCGCGTTAATACCTCAACTTCGGGGCTGGCTGGTGAAAGGGCGAACGCGCCCCAGAACACCCAGATTTGTGTCAGAATGAAAAACAGCCCTGCCGCACCGCCCAGAAGCAGCCCCCGCATCAAAAGAGCGCCGGTCTCGGCTGTGTCCCCTGCCCCGCGAGCCTGTGCTGCCAAACCTGTGGTTCCCATACGCAGGAACCCGAAAATCCAATAAATCGCGGACAGGATGACGGCGCCCATACCGACGGCCCCGATTGGCGCGGCCAAACCCATTTGCCCGACAACACCGGTATCCACGGCCCCCAAAATGGGAACTGTGGCATTCGACAGCACAATGGGTACCGCAATCTTCAGCACCCGCTTATGCGTTATGGGTGCCGAAGCATCCTGCACAGCCGTCACTCTTTGGCGGTCGGTGGTTGTGGCATCAGGAAATGCCCGGTGGCCTGCGCATAGGGGCGCGCGTGATTGTCCTGCCACGCCTCAACCCGCACCGAAGCATATCGCCGCCCCGAACGGCTGACGAAGGCCCGCGCATATGCATCACGTGGCAAGCCGGACCGCAAATAGTCAACAGTGAAATCCACCGTCTTGGGGAACCGCACCGTGTCATCCTTGAAGATGTCTTCTGCATCCAGTTCACCGCTTTCGATCCGGGGAAAGAAAAACTCCCAACTCAGGGTGATTACTGCCGTCACTTCCAGAAAGGCCGCGGTGACCCCACCATGCAAAGCTGGCAGAAAAGGGTTTCCGATCAGCTTTTCGTCGAAGTTCAACACGCCGGTCAGTTCATCCCCGCGCCGATCAAATCCGATATTGAGAAACCGGATATAGGGCACACCATCAACGATAGCGTTCAAAGCCGCATCGCGTCGTTGCTTTACGACTTGCATGGGCTCGGGACGGGTACGCGCCATTACAGCCCCTCCACGGTGAAAGACCCGGATGCCGTCGCCACTGGCAGATCCTGATCGTCGTCCATTGCAGTTGCTCGAACAAAGGCGACGTTACGGGTGATATGATAGCATGTCGCGCGGGTCGTGATGCTCTGCCCCGGTGTCGCGGCGCGCATGTAGTCAATCCGCAGGTCGATCGTGGCCGTTCCACCGGGGGCGGCGGGGTGGCTCATGACAGCGGCCCCGCAACAGGTGTCCAAAACGGCAAAGACTGCCCCCCCGTGGATCACACCTGTCCGCGGATCGCCAACCAGTTGTTCGCTGTAAGGCATAGTGATTTCAGCCTCGCCGCTGTCGATTTTGGTCAGGTGCATTCCCAGAGCCTTGGCATGCGGAATCGCCTCGATGAACTGGCGCGCAATCGTCGCATTGTCGACCATGTACTTGTGTCCTCTTGGTTTCTCCCTTTATGAGCGAGGGGCAGGCAAAAGAGCAAGCCTGCCTGTTGCGCTTGCATGCGGCAGGCCATAGGTTGTCCCAGAGGAGATCAGGAATGTCCGACGATCGTTTGTCATTCAAAGAGATGTGCGCCGAGTTCGATGTAACCCCGCGTACCCTGCGCTACTATGAATATATCGAGCTGCTGCAACCCGAACGGGAAGGCAGGTCGCGGTTCTATGGCCCTCGGGAATGTGCCCGGATGACGCTGATCATGCGGGGACGGAAATACGGCTTTCCGTTGGAAGACATTCGCCAGTGGCTGTTGATCTACGAAGATCAGGGGAATCAGGCCCAAATGAAGGCCTTCGTTGAGTTGGCCGACCAGCAGCTAATCGAACTGGAAAAGCAACGACAGCAACTGGATGAAGCGGTCGACGCGTTGCAGAGCATGCGTGATCAAACCGCCAGTTCGCTAGAATAATCAAGGGGCGGCAGGCGCTGCGCCGATTCCCCTCTTCACGGTGTCACCCTAAGGGACCGGCCATTTTCAAATTCGCCGGATCGCCGTGTCCTGCCGCCGCAAATCAGCACAACCTCATCTGTCAGGAATTGTGACGTCACGTTCGTTTGATCTTGGCGTCCAAGGCGCTTGACGTAAACGGATGTTACGTCAACTTATAAGTGACGTAGCGTTTGCATTACGTAAACTACACCTCCGTGTTGTAAGACGCGCATCGACTGCGCAACTAACTATTGAAAACGCCAGTGATCAAGAGTGCTGAACCCATGACCGAAGATCTGATGACCATTCGTGAAATGTGCGAGACGTATGACGTCACTCCACGCACATTGCGCTTTTACGAGGCAAAAGAACTTTTGTTTCCGATCCGTGAAGGGCAAAAACGCCTGTTCACCAAACGCGACCGGGCACGCCTGAAGCTTATCCTTCGCGGGAAACGCTTTGGGTTCAGCCTGGAAGAAATTCGGCAACTGCTGGATCTCTACCATGTCGGCGATCAGCAGATGACCCAGATGACCCGCACGCTTGAGATCGCGCGAGAACGTCTGGTGGACTTGGAATCCCGCCGGGACGAACTGGACCAGGCGATCAGCGAAATGAAAGAGCAGTTGCGCTGGGGCGAAAAAGTCATCGCCTCGATGAAAAACGAGAAAAACGCCGCCGAGTAACCCTGGCGGTCCCTATCACCCGGACATCTGAATATTAAAGGGAGCTTCAAATGCCCGTCTATAACGCGCCCACCAAAGACATGCAGTTCATCCTGCACGAAGTGCTTAACATTTCGGGGTCGGACATCCCCGGATACAACGAACTGGACGCCGAATTCACCGGTGCCGTGCTGGAAGAAGCAGGAAAGATTGCTTCGAACGTCCTGCATCCGCTGAACACCGTTGGCGACACCGAAGGCTGCCGCCTTGAAAACGGCATCGTTTACACACCGACCGGCTTCAAGGACGCGTTCGAGCAGATGAAAGAAGGTGGTTGGACCGGCCTGGATATGCCCGAGGAATTCGGCGGTCAGAACATGCCTTATGTGATGGGTACTGCCGTGGGTGAGATGTTCTCGGCCTCGAACCAGGCGTTCACCATGTATCAAGGCCTGACCCACGGTGCGGCTTCGGCCATTCTGGCGCACGGCACCGACGAACAGAAAGCCACCTATCTGCCCAACATGGTAAGCTGTGAATGGACCGGCACCATGAACCTGACGGAACCGCATTGCGGCACCGACCTGGGCCTGATGCGCACTAAGGCCGAGCCGCAAGATGACGGCTCGTACAAGATTTCGGGTCAAAAGATCTTTATCTCGTCCGGCGATCACGACATGGCCGACAATATCATCCATCTGGTGCTGGCCAAGGTCCCCGGCGGCCCCGAGGGCATCAAGGGTGTCTCGCTGTTCATCGTGCCCAAGTTCATGGTGAACGAAGATGGCTCGCTGGGTGAACGCAACGGCGTTTCGGTCGGCAAGATCGAAGAGAAAATGGGCATCCACGGCAACTCGACCTGTGTGATGAACTATGACGAAGCCAAGGGCTTTTTGCTGGGCGACCTGAACAAAGGTATGCGCGCCATGTTCACCATGATGAACGAAGCGCGTCTGGGTGTGGGTATGCAGGGCCTGTCGCAGGCCGAGGCCGCATATCAGAACGCTTTGGAATACGCCAAGGACCGCCTGCAGGGCCGTGACGTAACCGGCGTGAAAAACCCAGATGGTCCCGCAGACCCGCTGATCGTCCACCCGGACGTCCGCCGCAACCTGATGGATCAGAAAAGCTTTACCGAAGGCGCACGGGCATTCATCCTGTGGGGTGCCACGCTGATCGACCAGGCGCACCGCTCGGAAGACAAGGACGCGGACGGCCTGATCTCGCTGCTGACACCGGTCATCAAGGGCTTCCTGACCGATCAGGGCTATGACATGACCGTTCAGGCCCAGCAGATTTACGGCGGCCACGGCTACATCGAAGAATGGGGCATGTCGCAATATACCCGCGACGCGCGGATCGCCATGATCTACGAAGGTGCAAACGGTGTTCAGGCGCTGGACCTTGTGGGCCGTAAGCTGGCCACCGATGGCGGCAAGCACGTCATGGCCTTCTTCGAGATCGTCAAGAATTTCTGCAAGGAAAACGGCGGTCAGAACGAAGCCTTCGACAAGGCGTTCATTGAACCGCTCAAGGCGGCTTCGAAGGACTTGCAGGCCGCTGGGATGTACTTCATGCAGAACGGTGCCAAGAACCCCAACCACGCGCTGGCCGGGTCGAACGACTTCATGCACATGTTCGGCCATGTCTGCCTGGGCCTGATGTGGGCGCAAATGGCAAAAGCGTCTTATGCAGCCCTTGACGGCGCAGCCTCGGATACCGAGTTCTACGAGACTAAGATTGCCACCGGCCAGTTCTACATGGCGCGTCGCCTGCCGGCCACCGGCCTGCATCTGGCACGTATCCAGACCGGCGCCGACACAGTCATGGCACTGGAGGCGGCAAACTTCTGATCCTTACCTGGTTCCGGGGGCAACCCCGGAGCCAGTTCCTCGGGAGGGAAAGACATGCCGAAACGATTTCGTTTAACCCGCCGATTTCCGGTCGCAATGACCGAAGACGGATACCGCAAGCTTAGGGGGTTCGCCCGCGAAGCTGGCTTGGACGAAGGCGAAGCGCTGTCTTTCCTTTTTGAAAACTTCAACAGCGTCATTGATCAGGACAACCTGACCCACCGACTCCGGGTTTTCAATTCCGAGCTAGAGGCACGCAAGCGTTAAACCAAAGGCAAACTGAACCCGGAAAGCCGCGTATTTTCAACAAGAAGAAACTTGCGCAATAGACCGCAACGTCATTCATGCATGACAGGTTCTTGCTGCTAAAGATACGCGTGAAACAGTCGACCAACGCCACGGGAGGGGCGCGACCATGACCATGAAACTATACTGCTTCGGCGCGAGCGGAAATTCATACAAGGCGGCTCTGGCGCTTGAATTGTCCGGTCTGGATTGGGCGCCGATCGAGGTCGAATTTTTCAAGGGCGAGACACGGACCCCTGAATACCGCGATAACGTCAATGCGATGGGTGAAGCCCCGGTGTTGGTCGATGGCGATTTTCGCACCAGCCAGTCCGGTGCGATTCAGGCATATATCACTGAAAAAACCGGCAAGTTCGGCGGCACAACGCATGAAGAGAAATACGAGGTTCTGCGTTGGGTTCTCTGGGATAACCATAAGTTCAGTTCGATGGCGGGTTTGACACGCTTCCTGATGAACTTCCTGCCCCCCGAACACCGCAACGCGGACGTTATTGCATTCAATCAAGGGCGCCTGAAAGCGGCTTATCAAGTTCTTGACGCTCATCTGGATGGCCGCGACTGGATCGTTGGCAACGGCGTGACAAACGCCGATCTCAGTTGCTGCGGATATCTGTATTACCCCGAACCTTTCGGCTTTGACCGCGCCGAATGGCCCAATATCGACAAATGGCTGACGCGGCTGTCTGAACAGCCCGGTTGGCAATCACCCTATGACCTGATGCCCGGCCAAGCACCGGATCGAGCTTAAGGAGAGCTAATGATGACCGAAGCATATATCTATGACGCCCTGCGCACCCCGCGTGGCAAGGGCCGTAAGGACGGCAGTCTGCACGAGGTGACCTCGGTGCGACTGTCCGCCGTGACCCTGAACGCGCTGAAGGAGCGTAACAACCTTGAAGGCCACGCCGTCGAGGACGTGATCTGGGGCAACGCCACTCAGGCAATGGAACAAGGCGGCTGTCTGGCCCGGACTGCGGTTCTGGCCTCGGACTTGGATGAAAGCATCCCCGGCCTGTCGATCAACCGTTTCTGCGCATCGGGCATGGAGGCCGTGAACTTGGCCGCCAACCAGGTCAAAGGCGGTGCTGGTGACGGCTACATCGCCGGTGGCGTGGAAATGATGGGCCGCGTGCCCATGGGTTCGGACGGGGCAGCGATTGCCATTGATCCGACCGTGGCGATGGACACCTATTTCGTGCCGCAGGGGATTTCCTCGGACATCATTGCAACTGAATACGGGTTCAGCCGTGAACAGGCCGACCAGTTGGCGATGGAATCGCAGCGCCGTGCGGCACAAGCCTGGGAAGAGAACCGGTTCGAGAAATCGGTGATCTCGGTCAAGGACCGCAACGGCCTGACCATTCTGGACCGCGACGAATACATGCGCCCCGGCACCGACATGCAGAGCCTGGGCAGCCTGAACCCCGCCTTTCAGATGATGGGTGAGCAGATGCCCGGCTTCGACAAGGTGGCGCTGCTGAAATACCCGCATCTGGAAAAGATCAACCACATCCACCATGCGGGCAACAGCTCGGGCATTGTGGACGGGGCTGCGGCTGTTCTGATCGGCAACAAGGAATTCGGTGAAAAGCACGGCCTGAAACCCCGCGCGCGCATCAAGGCCACCGCCAAGATCGGTCTGGACCCAACCATCATGCTGACCGGCCCCGTGCCGGTGACGCAGAAAATTCTGGCCGACAGCGGCATGGCGATCTCGGACCTCGACCTGTTCGAGGTGAACGAAGCCTTTGCCTCGGTCGTGCTGCGCTTCCAGCAGGCGTTCGATGTCGACCCCGAACTGGTCAACGTCAACGGCGGCTCGATCGCTATGGGCCACCCGCTTGGCGCCACCGGTGCGATCATCATCGGCACCCTGCTGGACGAGCTGGAGCGTCAGGACAAAGAGACTGGACTGGCGACCCTGTGTGTGGCCTCGGGCATGGGTGCAGCCACCATCATCGAGCGGGTGTAATGCCCAAGCTGGATCTCTCACAGATCCCGTTTGTAGGGGGATCGTCCTATCCCGGCAAACTGGCCGAGGCGACCGCAGGTCGTTTCGTTCAGAGGCTGGGGGATGCGGACGGTCTGACCCAATACGGGGTCAACATCGTGCGGTTGGAACCGGCGGGGATGTCCTCGTTGCGGCACTACCACATGGAGCAGGACGAGTTTGCCATTGTGCTTTCCGGCACCTGCACCCTGATCGACGATGACGGTGAACATGAGATGCAGCCCGGTGACTGTGCGGCCTGGCCCGCGGGTGAGCCCAACGGCCACCACCTTGTGAACAAAACCGACGCGCCTGCGACCTTTCTGGTGGTGGGCACGCGGACCCCGACCGAGACCGCTTACTACAGCGACCTGGACATGATGGTGAAGGACGACGCAGATGGCGAATCCTTCACCCGGAAAGACGGCAGCCCCCTGACGGCTGACCAGATAGGAGACGACGGATGACCGAGTTTACCCTGACCAAAGACGCCGATGGCGTTGGTACAATCACCTGGGATGTTCCCGGCAAATCAATGAACGTGATGTCCTTTGACGGGCTGACACAACTGGATGCCTGCATTGATCAGGCGCTGGCTGACGATGAGGTCAAAGGCATAATCATCACTTCGGGCAAAGAGGGATCCTTTGCCGGTGGCATGGACCTGAACCTGCTGGCCGTGATGAAGGAACAGGCGGGTGATGACCCGGCCAAGGGCCTGTTCGAAGGCACGATGAACATGCACAAGCTGCTGCGCAAAATCGAGCTGGCTGGCATGGACCCCAAGACCAAAAAGGGCGGCAAGCCGATTGCGGCCGTTCTGCCGGGCACCGCCGCCGGTATTGGCATGGAACTGCCCCTGTCGACCCATCGCATCTTTGCCGGTGAAAGTCCCAAGGCCAAATACGGCCTACCGGAAATTATGATCGGCATCTTCCCCGGCGCGGGCGGAACCACACGGATGGTCCGCAAGGTCGGCGCCATGGCCGCGGCTCCGCTGCTGCTGGAAGGCAAGATGTTGGACGCCAAGAAGGCCAAAAGCGCAGGCTATATCGACGAGATTGCAGCAGACCCGATGGCCGCCGCGAAAGAATGGGTTCTGAACGCCCAAGCCGCCGATCTGGTCAAGCCGTGGGATGCCAAAGGCTATAAGATGCCCGGCGGCGCTCCGTTTAGCCCGGCTGGTTTCCCGAACTTCGTCGGTGCCGCCGCGATGGTGCATGGCAAGACCCAAGGCGCGTTCCCTGCTGCCAAAGCCTTGCTGAGCGCGGTCTACGAAGGTGCGTTAGTTGATTTCGACACCGCGCTGAAGATCGAGGCCCGCTGGTTCACTACCGTTCTGATGAACCCCTCGTCGGGCGCGATGATCCGCTCTTTGTTCCTGAACAAAGAGGCGCTGGACAAAGGCGCCGTGCGCCCCGCCGGTATCCCCGATCAGTCGGTCAAGAAGATCGGCGTTCTGGGTGCAGGCATGATGGGGGCCGGTATCGCCTTGGTATCCGCGCAAGCCGGGATGGAGGTTGTTCTGATCGACCGTGATCAGGCCGCCGCGGACAAGGGCAAAGCCTATACGGAAGCCTATCTGGACAAAGGCATGAAGCGCGGCAAAGTCACCGAAGACAAAAAAGTCGCCATGCTGGGTCAGATCACCGCGACCCCGGATCTGGATCAGCTGAAAGGCTGTGACCTGATCATCGAGGCCGTGTTTGAAGACCCCGCGGTCAAGGCCGACATGACCAAAAAGGTCGAGGCGATCATTCCCGAGGATTGCATCTTTGCGTCGAACACCTCGACCCTGCCGATCACCGATCTGGCCAAGGCAAGCGTGCGGCCCGAGCAGTTCATCGGCATCCACTTCTTCTCGCCGGTCGAGAAGATGTTCCTCGTCGAGATCATCAAAGGCAAGGAAACCGGGGACCGCGCAGTCGCCAAGGCGCTGGACTATGTGCGCCAAATCCGCAAGACGCCGATCGTGGTTAATGACGCGCGGTTCTTCTACTGTAACCGCTGTATTATCCCCTACCTGAACGAAGGTGCGCGCATGGTGACAGAGGGCGTCAGCCCCGTGCTGATCGACAACGCCGCGCGCCAATTGGGCTTTCCCGTGGGGCCGATCACGCTCACCGATGAAACCTCGATTGATCTGGGGGCCAAGATTGCCCGCGCGACCAAGGCAGCGATGGGCAATGCCTATCCCGAAAGCCCGGCGGACGATCTGATGTTCTGGATGGAAGAACAGGGCCGTCTGGGGCGTAAGTCGAAATCCGGCTTTTTCGACTATGACGAAAAAGGTAAGCGACTGGGTCACTGGAAAGGGATGCAAGACAAATATCCGCTGGCCGAAGATCAGCCCGACCTGATCGAAGTTCAGGAACGTCTGATGTTCGCACAGGTTCTGGAAGCCGTCCGCGCGCTGGAAGAAGGTGTGGTGGAAGATATCCGCGAGGCCGATGTGGGTGCGATCCTGGCTTGGGGCTTTGCACCTTGGTCCGGTGGCCCACTAAGCTGGGTAGATATCATTGGCGCACCCTACGCCGCCGAGCGTTGTGACCAGCTATCGGCAAAATACGGTGATCGCTTCGCCTGCCCGCCGCTGCTGCGTGAAATGGCTGAGAAGGGTCAGACCTTCTATGGCCGCTTCGACCCCGAAGCAAAAGCCGCTTAAATTAATAAAGCTGGCGCATGTCCCTATGCGCCAGCTTTTCCATTTTCTCAAAAGCCCGCGCAGACCACCCTGCATAGCTTCAGGTTACGCCCTCAATTTTGTTTGAATTTGCGATCAGATCGACGGGTCGAATTGATATCCGAACCTGTCGATATCTTCTGCGCAGGCACTGGCAATAACGGAGGCTGTTCGGGCTGAGTAGTATTGCCTGTAGCCCTTGGAACGAACTGACGGATTCACGCGCGGCAGGTCGAACTGAAACCCAAGATGCGCAAATAATGGCGCTGCATCCTGTTCGAATTGCTCCAACCGGATGTATGCCCGGCAACATTCGTGCCCTTCTGCCGTGGTCATATATTGGCGCGCAGGGTGGTTTTGAAAGGATCGTAGAGTTGCCGGGTGCAACACGAAGTCTTCAAAAGACAGCGTCTTGGCCAGCGAGACTGCGGGATGATCAAAATCCTGGCCCTGCAACCAGTGAAAATAGCTGACCATTCGGTCCCACGGATTGCGCACCAGCGTGAAGGTAAACATGTCCTTCAGGTCGTCGGCGGTCAGAACTCCGTCAATATCCGCAAGCGTCGAGTGTTTCCACAGGCGCCCGCGTGCGTTAAGCGACTTGGCCCGTTTGCGACGCCTTTTGGCTTTAGGAGTGTCCCCCAACAGAATGTCGTCTTTCATCGCACGCTGTTCCAGCGCCAGCGCAAGCGATGTCCCCCCCGTTTTGGGAATGTGGACAAAGACATAGCGCCGCCCGCGCGAGATAATCACGCCGCCACCTTTCGCGCCACTTCCCGCGAGGCGCGCCACCCCAACAATGCCCCAGCCGTGGCGATCAGACCAATTCCCACCGTCTGCAACATTCCGATTGTTTGACCGAAGGCGACCCATGCAAAAAGCGGTCCAAAAACCATAACCGAGTATTCAAAGACCGCGACATACGAGGGTTCCCCGATCTGGTATGACTTGATCAACATAAAGACGGCAATCGTGGACCCTCCGGCCTGCAACAGAATCCAAGGCACGGCGGGCGTCATATTAGGCTCCCAGCCTCGGGTCGCGAAGCCCTGCGGCCCGGCCACAGACTCCAGTGGAAACACTGACAGGGCCACAAGCCCGATTGCCCCGGCCACACCCAATGTGATGACCATGGCCGCCAAAAGCGAGACGGTGCTCTCCTCGGAACAGTGGCTGCGGGTGATTATTGCGCTCAGGGCGTAGAACAACCCTCCTGCGACAGGCAGCAAGCTCAGCGTGTCAAACTCATACGGATTCGGCTGCAAGACGCACAAGATACCGCAAAACCCAAGGATGACAGCAAAGATGCGCCATGGCCCGATGGGCTGTTTCAGCCACAGGGCGGAAATCAAAAGCACGAAGATCGGCGAAGTGAACAATCCTGCCAGCGCTTGTGCGATCGGCATCAGCGCAAGGGAAGAAAAGTAAAACAACATGGCCAGGGTGATCAGAACACTGCGCAAAACAACCGGCCCCAGCCGTTTCGGACGCAGGCTGCCCAGGCCCAGCAGCGACAGCCCGACAATCAACGGTAGCATCAGCAAAGAACGGTTCAGGTGGAACTGCCACAATCCAATTGTTTCAGCCAACAGCACCACCACATTGTCGATCACTCCGATAATAGCCATGGCGCTGATCATCAGCACCGACGCGAGTATTGGTGATGTCTGCGTTTCTGACTGCATCTGCCGCCCTGACACTGATCCCGGACGCGAAATTTCTCCCGCGCGTCGTGATATCCAGCACAATTCCCGATTGACGTGCAACAGGTTTGCGCCATTGGATTTTAGCGTGCTAAACTAAGTTCAAATAATAACGAGCAGACCTCACCTTGATGACGGCCCTGAAACAGTACCAGCGGATCGAAGCCACCGGTCTGTGGCGCCCCTCGCCCGATGTGCAACGGCGCGAGGTCGTGGTTTCAATTGGCGAAGCGACTCTGACAATTTCGGATTTCAATGACCGCGCCCTGACACATTGGTCACTGGCAGCGCTCGAGCGTCAGAACCCCGGCAGTTATCCAGCGATTTTCAACCCCGATGGCGACCCGGAAGAAACGCTGGAACTGGCGGAATCTGAAACGACCATGATCGAGGCCATCGACCGCCTGCAACGCGCAATCGACCGTGCGAGACCACATCCGGGGCGGCTGCGTTGGCTGAGCGTTGCGGGCGTTGTCGGGGCCGTTCTTGCGCTTTTGCTGCTATGGGTGCCGGCTGCTTTGCAAAATCACGTTGTGTCTGTCGTGCCCGAGATCAAGAGGCAGGACATAGGCGACGCCATCCTGAGCCGGATTGAAAGGGTGTCAGGCCGCGCGTGCACCTCTGCGGACGCGCAGGAGGCGCTGGACCATCTGGCGACGCGGACGGGGGTGCGCAGCGTCGTTATCCTGCCTGCGGGCGTACAAAGTAGCCTCAGCCTACCCGGAGGGATCATCCTTTTGAACCGCTCATTGGTTGAAGACCACGAAGACCCCTCGGTCGCGGCTGGCTATATCATCGCCGAACGCGCGCGGGCAGCCGCTCAGGATCCTTTGGATGACCTTCTGGACCGGACCGGAGTGCGCTCTGCCTTCCGTCTGCTCACAACCGGTGAGCTGACACCCGAGATCGTAGATAGCTATACCGAGCAGGTCTTGTCAGAGCCGCGCCCTCGACTGCCGGATGACGACCTACTTGAGCTTTTCGCGCAAGTCGCCCTTCCCTCGACACCATATGCCTATGCGATGGACGTGACGGGTGAAACCGTTCTGGGCTTGATCGAGGCCGACCCGATGGCAGGACGACCTTTGCAACAGGTGTTGCCGGACCGCGATTGGGTCCGGCTTCAGAACATCTGCGGAGAGTAGATCACTTACTTGGTGCCGAACATCCGATCCCCGGCGTCGCCGAGGCCGGGCATGATATAGCCTTTGGAGTTCAGTTCGCGGTCCAGCGAGGCAGTCACGATGTGCACATCGGGGTGCGCCTCTTTCATACGCGCAACACCCTCGGGTGCCGCCAACAGGCACAAGAACCGAATATCGGTGGCACCAGCCTCTTTCAGCAGGTCGATCGCAGCAGCCGAGCTGTTGCCCGTGGCCAGCATCGGGTCGACAGCGATGACAAGGCGGTCTTTCAAACCTTCGGGCGCTTTGAAATAGTACTGAACAGGTTTCAGCGTTTCTTCATCCCGGTACAGCCCCACAAACCCCACACGGGCCGAGGGGACCAGTTCCAACACACCATCCAGCATCCCGTTGCCAGCCCGCAGAATGGACACCAGCGCCAATTTCTTGCCTGCCAGAATCGGGGCGTCCATCTCCTCCATCGGGGTTTCTATGTGCCGGGTGGTCAGAGGCATCTCGCGCGTGATCTCATAGGCCAACAGCAGCGTGATCTCGCGCAGCAGTTGGCGGAAAACGGCGGTCGATGTGCCCTTGTCCCGCATGAGCGTCAGTTTGTGCTGAACCAGCGGGTGGTCGACGACGGTCAGGTGTTCGCTCATGATCTCTCCAGTCTTTTCTTGACCCGCGCTCGGGTCTCTTCATCGCAAAAAGCCGCAGTCAGGGCCGTTTCATTCAGGGCTGCAAAATCGTCGGCTGTCCAGCCGAAAGCTTCGGCCAGCATCTCATATTCGCGTCGCATTGTGGTATGGAAAAACGGGGGATCGTCGGTTGAAACCGTGACTTTGACACCAGCGTCGCGCAGATTTGCTATCGGGTGGGCCGCAAACTCTGGGAAAAGCCCCAGAACCACGTTCGAGCCGGGACAGACCTCAAGCGTCACCTCTCGGTCCACCAGTTCATGTACAAGATCCGGGTCTTCGGAGGCGCGAACCCCATGGCCGACACGCTCAACGCCCAGCTCCCGGATGGCGTCCCTGACGCTTTCGGGGCCGCCAAATTCCCCCGCATGTGTGGTCAGGCGCAGCCCGGCCTCGCGCGCGCAGTCAAAGGCCCATTTGTAATCTCCCTGGGTGCCGACGGATTCGTTGCCGCCCATTCCAAACCCGGTGATCCAGTGCCCCGCAGTTTCCGCAGCACAAAGGGCGCTGACTTTGGCCTGCTCCGCCCCGAAATGACGCACACAGGTGACGACACCGCGCAGGGTGATATCGTATTTCCGTTCGGCTTCATCGGCCGCGTCCTGAATGGCATTCAGATAGTCGCGCCAGGCGTGCAGGTCACCGCCACCACAGAAATCGGGGCTCAAAAATGTTTCCGAATAGACGACCCCGTTCGCCGCGCTTTCTTCCAAGATCGCAAGCGTCAGTCGCCGAAAATCCTCGGGCGATTTCAGCACTTCGCAGGCAGCCTCATACACGCTGAGGAAATGCGCGAAGTCCCGGAAATCATAGCTGCCGTCCGGCTTGAAAATTCCACTCAGGTCGATACGCTTTTCATGCGCCAACTGGCGGATAAAGGCAGGCGGGGCCGCGCCTTCGTGATGCAGATGCAGTTCGATCTTTGGCAGGTCTGCTACGGTCATAGAAAACTCCGTCCCGGCCCTTGGGCCGGAATGTTCAAATGGGCCGCAATGCTTGCGGCGATATCAGCGAAATTGACGGCTCCGATTTCACCCGCGCCTAGTCCGGCGATCAGCACCGGCACTTGTTCACGTGTGTGGTCCGTTCCGATCCAGCTTGGATCATTTCCGTGATCCGCGGTCAACAGCATCATATCTCCGGGGCGCAGGCGCGAAAGTACGACGCCGATTTCTTGGTCAAACCATTCCAACGCACGGGCATAGCCGCTGATATCCCGGCGGTGACCATAAAGGCTGTCGAACTCAACGAAATTGGCGAAGGTCAGGCTGCCCTCTTCGGCCTCGTCCACCAGATCGGACAGGTGCCCCATCAGTTCTACATCCGAGCCTTTGCGCAGCGTATCAATCCCCTGCATCGAGAAGATGTCGCCGATCTTACCCACCGCATGAACCCGCCGCCCGGCGTCCTGCACCCAATTCGTCAGAACCGGTGCAGGTGGCAGGATGGCAAAGTCCTTACGATTGGTTGTCCGCGTAAAGCCCGTGTCCGGTGAGCCGACGAAAGGACGGGCGATCACACGCCCAACCTTCATTTCGTGCAACCGAGGGGCAAGTGCCCGGCACATGTCCAACAGACGCTCAAGGCCAAAACTCTCTTCATGGGCGGCGATCTGAAAAACGCTGTCTGCCGACGTATAGCAGATCGGCCAACCGGTTCGCATATGCTCGGCCCCCAATTCCGCGATAATCGCCGTGCCAGAGGCATGGCAATCGCCCAAAATTTCTTCTGTTCCAGCGACTTGCGCGGCAGCACGGCTTAGGTCACTGGGAAAGCTGGGGGTCGTGTCAGGAAAATAGTGCCAGTCCCACGGCACGGGCAGACCTGCCAATTCCCAATGCCCTGACGGTGTGTCCTTGCCCCGCGAATGTTCACGCGCGCAGCCCCAAAGACCGATTGGTTCGGCATGCAATCCCGGCGTTTCATCGCCTGAGGCCAGCCGGGTGGCCGCCCCCAACCCCAAAGCGTCTAAATTCGGCATGCGCAGCGGCCCAGACCGCCCCTCCTCTGCCCGGCCCTCGGCGCAAGCCTGCGCGATATGGGTCAGCGTGTTTGCCCCTGTATCCGGCACGTCACCGTTAAAGAACCGATCCGCGTCCGGTGCCCCGCCAATGCCAACCGAATCCATGACGACCAGAAATGCACGGCTCATGCTGTGATCCTTTCGTGCACGATACCCTGAAGCGTCGGGCTTTCAGGGCCAAGGCTAATTGCGTGCAAGACCGATTGCGCGGCTTGACGCGCTGCATCCTCACGTGCGGCGTGGATCACGGCCAGTGGCGCGCCCTTGTCAATCTTGTCGCCAAGCCGCACGATATCGGAAATACCGACAGCAGGGTCGATAACGTCATCCTCGACCTGTCGACCACCGCCCAGCGCAACAACGGCGAGGCCCAGCGCCTCACCATCCATTGCGGTGACATATCCGCTGGAGGGTGCCGGAACCTCAAGAATAACGCTGGCTTCGGGCAAGTAGCGCGACCAGTTTTCGACAAAGTGCAAGGGGCCACCAACGGCAGCCATCATGCTCCCGAACCGTTCAGCAGCGCGGCCATTGCGGATAACCTCAGAGACCTTGTCGCGCCCTTCATCCAGTGTTGCAACCATCCCGGCATCAACCAGCAAGACACCGCCCAGCTCTGCCGAAATCTCGGCCAGAGGTGCATTTTGCCCACTGGCCAGAACCTTCATGACCTCACAGATTTCCAGCGCATTGCCCAATGCCGGGGCCAAGGGCTGGTTCATATCTGTAATCACGGCCGACGTCCGGCACCCGGCGGCATTGGCTGTCTCGGTCAATGCTGTGGCCAGATTGCGCGCGTCTTCATGCGTTTTCATGAACGCTCCACTGCCAACCTTGACGTCCAAAACCAGAGCATCCGGGCTGGCCGCCAATTTCTTGGACAGGATCGACGCTGTGATCAGATCAAGGCTTTCCACCGTCGCGGTAACATCACGGATCGCATAAAGCCGTTTGTCTGCCGGGGCGATCTGGCCTGTCGCACCCACAATGGCTGCCCCCTCATCACGCAAGATCTGGGCCAGTCGGTCCTGCCCGATCTGCGTGGAAACACCTGGGATGGCTTCAAGCTTATCCAGCGTTCCCCCGGTATGGCCCAACCCACGTCCCGAAATCATCGGAACATAAGCGCCCAACTCGGCCAGCGCCGGGGCCAGCACCAGACTAACGCTGTCGCCCACCCCCCCGGTCGAGTGTTTGTCAATCACCGGGCCGTCGACATCCCATGTCAGAACCTCGCCGCTGTCGCGCATTGCGACCGTCAGATCAGCCCGCCCCTGCGCACCCAGACCGCCCATGCAGACGGCCATGGCGAAGGCCCCGGCCTGCGCGTCACTAACCCCGCCATCCGCTAGACCCTGTGCAAACCAGTTCAGTTCGGCGGCCGTTGGAACCTCGGACCGGCGCAATTTTGCGATAATCGAGCGGGCATCCATGCGGTCAGACATCCTCCATGTGCGATGCGTCGAACGCGCCGGGCAACAGGTCACCGATCGTTGTCACCAACTCCGCGCCGTCCACGCTGGCCAATGTCACCTTGACGTCGCGCTTGCCGAATTCCGCCAGCTTTTGCCTGCACCCCCCGCAAGGTGGCACAGGCTGAGGGGACGAGGCCACAACATACACTTCGGTCAAGTCCTTCTCGCCCGCGGCGACCATGGCAGCGATCGCTCCGGCTTCGGCACAGGTGCCTTCGGGGTAGGCCACGTTTTCGACATTGCATCCGGCATATACCTGACCCGAGGCCGACCGGATCGCCGCACCGACCTTGAATTTGGAATAGGGCGCGTATGCGTTTTCCCGAACCGAAAGTGCTGTGTCTTTCAACATCATGGCGATTCCCCAATTTTTGATCATCTGGTCAGAAACTAATACACTACTGGAAAGCCCCCAGGGAATTGAAGCCCTAAGCGCAGATTTCCTGAACCAAATCGCTTAGTCCAGTGTCGTGTTGAAGACACCCGGCAGCGTGACCTCCAACAGTTCGACGTCCTCTGACGGATCCGCCAATCGGGTACGCATTCCGGGCGGGATGACAAAAGCATCCCCCTGCTCCAGCCGGTATGGATCGCGTCCTTCGCCCTCAAGGGTCACTTGGCCGTTCATGACAAATGTAAAGTGGATATCTGTATCGTGCGTTGCCCAAACCGGTTCGCCCTGGCCCTTGCGCACCACCTGCACCCCGGCCACACCCTTGGTGTTTTCGGCAATCGTTGTGTCCCGGCAAACATAGCCCGGCAGCCGGAATGCCCCCCACTCCGCACCCTCGGCCTGGTTAAAGACGAACTTCTGGCCCTGCCATTCCCGATCCGGACGGAGGTGCGGGGTGGGAAGGGTCATGTGATGATCAATCTCGGTGACATGCTCGGCTGGCACACCAATCTCGATGACCTGTACATTGTCCGACGCTTCGAGCACGCGATGACGAATTTCAGGCGGCTGGATAAAGCAATCGCCCGCCGTCAGACGCATCTTGTCGCCCTGATCCTCGTAAACCACGTCCACCCAGCCGTGGATGCAGAAGATCAACTGAAACCCTACCTTGTGGAAATGCACCATGTCCGGCACCGGCCCACCATCCGGTATCCGGATATGGCTGGCGATGATCGACCCGCCCAAACGGTCGGGTACCAGATCGCGGTAATGCATCCCGGCACGTCCGATAATCCACGGCGCCTGATCCTTGAGCCGCCGCACCACAAACGAATGAACCGTATCCGGCATCACCATCGGAGGGTTGAGTTCATCAATCTCAATCCGCGTACCGTTCGGGGCGATCAAAGCGCGCTGACCATCCGCAAATCCGTCAGGATCATCCGTCAGAATACGCAGAGTGCCGGGACTTTCCGGTGCATCTTTTTCAATCCGAAGTCGCAACCCATGACCCGAGAAAACTGCGGCACGTGGATCGTCAGCAGGATAAATCATGTCCATCCGCATCCCTAGAACCTTGGTAAAAAAGGGGATGTCGTCGCGCAATTCCTGCGTCGGCAGGCGAATCTCAGCGTGGATCTGGTTGGGGTTCTCGGTCATTTAAGGTCTCTTCGATTTCGGCTTTGGGCCATCCGATCAGAACAGCGGCCAGAATGCCAATCGAAAAGAACATCTCAAGCGTTTCTTCCAACACAAAGAATCGCACCATCATGACACCAGAAAAATCGTGCCGGAACATGTACGACACTTCTTCCAGCCCTTGCGCCAAAACCGCAAAGAGCCCCGCCACAACAAACATCACCATAAACGATGCCCGACCGCGCAGCGCGCGCCACCCGTTCGGAATGCCGTGCCAGATCAAACCGAATAGAACAATCAGCCCCAAAACCACGCGAACGGCCGTGATATCAAGAACGGCATCCAGCCCGTTCAAAATCTCGAACGGCAAACTGCCAACGGGGTAGATGTCGGACTCAAGCTCTCGTTCCGCCAAAAGTAGGCAGACAAGACCGATATACATGCGATTTAGGCCCGGGAAACGGTAAAACGCGGCCAATCCAGCAGCAAAAAGCCCCATCGCGGAAACGGTCTCGATCAAACCGCCTTCCTGATTCAGGGTAGATGTCTGCACGGGCCATATAATACCAACGAGCAAAATAACTGCGCCCAAAGCGATCGCACCCCAAAACGCAATTCGCTTGGCACCGAAGAGCATCTTTTCTGACGGAAAAACACTTTCCGCCTGAAATTCGTCTTTATAGCTCATGAATGACCTTCAGTGCCCCATAGGTTCGCGATGATTTCGCAGTGGCGGGAAATTAAACACTTTATGACAGATTTCAACCAAGCGCTCTCAACATGGTTACATCATTGTTGCAGATTGACGTAGCGTAGCCATTCCGAAAAAAATAGTTTAACCCTCAACTAAATTTCGGAAGGGAGATGAATCGCCGATGTCTGACTCACCTAGCCTGCGGCAGGCCGCGCTTGACTATCACACCCATCCAAAGCCCGGAAAACTTGAGATCAAGGCCACCAAGCCGATGGCGAACGGCCGCGACCTGGCCCGCGCCTACTCACCCGGCGTGGCCGAAGCCAGCCTTGAAATCAAAGCGGATGCCGCCAATGCAGAACTTTACACAGCGCGCGGCAATCTGGTGGCCGTCGTATCCAACGGCACTGCGGTATTGGGGCTGGGTAATATCGGCGCGCTTGCCTCGAAACCCGTAATGGAAGGTAAGGCCGTCCTGTTCAAGAAATTTGCCGGGATTGACTGTTTCGACATCGAGGTGGATCAAGCCGATCCTGAAAAGCTGGCCGATATCGTTTGCGCGCTAGAGCCGACCTTTGGCGCGATCAACCTGGAAGATATCAAGGCACCAGACTGTTTCATCGTCGAAAAGCTGTGCCGCGAACGTATGAATATCCCCGTGTTCCACGACGACCAGCACGGCACCGCCATCGTTGTTGGGGCCGCCGCCAAAAACGCCCTGCACGTGGCTGGCAAGAAATTCGAAGATATTAAGGTGGTCTCAACCGGTGGCGGTGCCGCCGGGATTGCCTGCCTTAGTATGCTGGTCAAGCTGGGCGTCAAGCGCGAGAATATCTGGCTGTGCGACATTCACGGTCTGGTCTACGAAGGCCGCGCCGAAGATATGAACCCACACAAGGACCAGTTCGCGCAGAAATCCGACCTGCGGACGTTGGATGACGTAATCGGCGAGGCGGACCTGTTTCTGGGTCTCAGCGGACCAAACGTGCTGAAACCTGAAATGGTGGCAAGAATGGCCAGCCGTCCAATCATTTTCGCACTGGCCAACCCAACGCCCGAGATTCTGCCTGATGTAGCGCGCGAGGTTGTCCCCGACGCAATCATTGCCACCGGTCGCAGCGATTTCCCCAATCAGGTCAATAACGTCCTGTGCTTTCCGTTCATCTTCCGCGGCGCTCTGGACGTAGGGGCGACCGAGATCAACGATGAAATGCAGATCGCTTGTGTAGACGGGATTGCAGATATGGCCCGCGCCACAACCAGCGCCGAAGCAGCCGCTGCATATAAGGGGGAACAGCTAACCTTTGGCTCCGATTATCTGATTCCCAAGCCGTTTGACCCCCGGTTGGTGGGTGTTGTGTCCTCGTCAGTGGCCAAGGCTGCAATGGAAAGCGGGGTCGCCAAACGCCCCATCACAGACATCGAGGCATATAAAGAGCGGCTGAACCAGACCGTCTTCAAATCCGCCCTCATCATGCGCCCCGTCTTCGAGGCCGCTGCCGCTGCGTCCCGCCGCATCGTGTTTGCCGAGGGCGAGGATGAGCGCGTCCTGCGCGCAGCCCAAGCTATCCTTGAGGAAACCACAGAGACCCCGATCCTGATCGGACGTCCCGATGTGATCGACGCACGATGTGAGCGTCTGGGCCTGACCGTGCGTCCCGGCGAGGACTTCCAGATTGTGAACCCGGAAAACGATCCTCGTTACTATGACTACTGGAACTCGTACCATAACATCATGCAGCGCCGGGGCGTAACGCCAGACCTTGCCAAGGCGATCATGCGGACGAACAACACCGCGATTGCCGCCATCATGGTACAACGCGGCGAGGCTGACAGCATGATCTGTGGTACGTTCGGCGAATATCGCTGGCACCTGAATTATGTGCAGCAGGTTCTGGATGACGGCGACCTGCGGCCTCATGGGGCGCTTTCGCTGATGATCCTCGAGGACGGCCCCCTGTTCATCGCCGATACGCATGTACGACAGTTGCCAACACCCGAAGAGCTGGCCGAAACGACAATTGGCGCAGCCCGCCATGTGCGTCGGTTCGGTCTGGAACCCAAGATCGCGTTCTGTTCGCAGTCACAGTTCGGTAATCAGGCGGAAGGGTCCGGCAAACGCCTGCGCGCCGCGCTGGAGATGCTTGACTCGAAACCGCGTGACTTCACCTACGAAGGCGAGATGAACCTGGACTTGGCACTGGACCCTGAACTGCGTTCGCGGATTTTCCCGAACTCGCGCCTTCAGGGGGCAGCTAACGTTCTGATTTTTGCCCATGCTGACGCGGCCAGCGGGGTCCGCAATATCCTTAAGATGAAGGCCGATGGGCTTGAGGTTGGCCCGATCCTGATGGGGATGGGCAACAAGGCGCATATCGTGACGCCCTCGATCACGGCGCGCGGGTTGCTGAACATGGCGGCCATCGCGGGCACTCCGGTCGCGCATTACGGATAGGATAGCGCCGGGCATCCTTTCAGATGCCCGGCCTGATTCTGCCGCTATTTGCACGCAATAGTTTGCAGATTTGCAAATGCGACATGTATCCGCCCGCAAGCCCGCTGAATACGGCCAATTTGCAAAAATTTGCAACTTAAATGGCGCTCATCTGCAAATGTTTTGCGGTAAAGTGACGCCCCGTCACAGCGGTTGCTTGTGTGTCGCCCGCTGCGCCCCTAACAACAGCACAGGGAATTTTCGGAGGAAACCACCGTGGCATATCAGGACGTTTACGATAGCTGGAAATCCGACCCAGAGGCATTCTGGATGGAAGCCGCCAAAGGGATAGACTGGGTCCAGCCACCGACCAAAGCTCTGTTTGACGACAAGGCGCCTCTTTATGAGTGGTTTTCCGATGCCAAAGTAAATACCTGCTGGAATGCGGTGGACCGGCATGTCGAAAATGGCCGGGGCGAGCAGACCGCGATCATCTACGACAGCCCAATCACCCACACCAAGCGTGAGATTTCCTATGTCGAACTCCGCAATCGCGTGGCAAACCTTGCGGGGGCTTTGCGCGCCAAGGGAATCGAAAAGGGCGACCGGGTTATCATCTATATGCCGATGATTCCCGAGGCGCTTGAGGCAATGCTGGCCTGCGCCCGTCTGGGTGCCGTGCATTCCGTGGTTTTCGGCGGGTTTGCAAGTAACGAACTGGCAGTACGGATCGACGACGCCAAGCCCAAGGCCATCATCGCAGCCTCATGCGGGATGGAGCCAGGGCGCGTCGTGCATTACAAACCCCTTCTGGACGGCGCCATTGATCTGGCCAGCCACAAACCTGACTTTTGCGTTATTTTTCAACGCGAACAGGAAGTCGCGCAACTGATTGAAGGGCGCGATTTCAACTGGCACGGATTTCAATACGGCGTTGAACCCGCGGAATGCGTTCCAGTAGACGGCAATGATCCCGCATATATTCTGTACACGTCAGGCACCACCGGATCCCCCAAAGGCGTCGTACGCCCGACGGCCGGCCATCTGGTCGCGCTGAACTGGACGATGAAGAACATTTATGACGTCGATCCCGGCGATGTGTTCTGGGCAGCTTCTGACGTCGGTTGGGTCGTGGGGCATTCCTATATCTGCTACGCGCCGCTGATCCACGGGAACACCACCATCGTCTTCGAAGGCAAGCCGGTTGGCACCCCGGATGCAGGCACATTCTGGCGCGTGATAGCTGAACACAAGGTCAAAAGCTTCTTCACCGCCCCGACCGCCATCCGAGCAGTCAAGCGCGAGGACCCAAAGGGAGAGCAGATTTCGAAATACGACCTCTCCAGCCTGCGCGCTTTGTTCCTTGCAGGTGAACGTGCGGACCCTGACACAATCGAATGGGCTCAGGAGGCTTTGAAAGTCTCGGTCATCGACCACTGGTGGCAAACCGAAACGGGGTGGACCATCGCTGGCAACCCTCTGGGCATCGAGGAACTGGCGATCAAGCTGGGATCTCCAGCAAAGCCCATGCCGGGCTACGACGTTCAGATTCTGGATGAAGGCGGCCACCCGATGAAACCCGGTGAGCTTGGCGCAATCGCGGTCAAGTTGCCCCTGCCCCCTGGCACTCTGCCAACGCTTTGGAATGCAGAGGAACGGTTCAAAAGCTCATACCTCAACCAGTTCCCCGGGTACTATGAAACCGGTGATGCGGGCATGATTGATGAGGACGGATACCTTTACATCATGGCCCGCACGGATGACGTGATCAACGTCGCTGGTCACCGCCTGTCCACCGGCGGGATGGAAGAGGTTCTGGCCGCCCACCCCGATGTAGCTGAATGTGCGGTCATTGGTGTGACCGATCAGTTGAAAGGGCAGATGCCTGTGGGCTTCCTGTGCCTGAATGCCGGTTGCGACCGGGATCACAGTCAGGTTGTGCAGGACGTGGTCAAACTGGTCCGCGAAAAGATCGGCCCCGTCGCGGCGTTCAAACAAGCCGTGGTGGTGGATCGTCTGCCCAAGACCCGTTCGGGCAAGATCCTGCGCGGGACGATGGTGTCGATCGCGGACAGCAAGGATTACAAGATGCCCGCAACGATCGACGACCCCGCCATTCTGGATGAGATCACGGACGCGCTGAAATCAATCGGCTACGCCCAGTAATCGGGCTGAGGGGCACGGCACATCACCCCTGCCCCGGCTTTTCCTTGCAACCCATGACCGGGCCTCTACTGTCTGATCAAGACAGTGAGGCCCTATGACATCAAGCGACATCTGGCGTCTGAACGCCACAGATCTGACCGCCCTGACCCGCAACAAGGACATCAGCGCGGAAGACGCCGTGAAATCATCCCTTGACCGGATGCAACAGGTGAACCCCGACCTGAACGCCGTGGTCGAGGACCTGAGCGACGAGGCGCTGACCCGTGCCCGTAATCTGGACAAGGCGGTGGCCAATGGCGCAGAACCCGGGCCGCTGCATGGTGTCCCGGTGACGATCAAGATCAACGTAGATCAAAAAGGCCACGCGACCTCGAACGGGGTTGTCGCGCTGAAGGATGTGATCGCCCCCGCTGATGCGCCTGTTGTTCGCAACCTTCAAGATGCAGGGGCCATCGTCATTGGGCGCACGAACACGCCCGAATTCTCATTCCGGGCGGATACGGATAACGAACTCCACGGTCGGACGAACAATCCGTGGGGCCGCCACATTTCGCCCGGTGGGTCGTCCGGTGGCGCAGGGGCTGCTGTAGTGGCAGGGATTGGCGCACTGGCTCATGGCAATGACATCGGCGGCAGCTTGCGCTTTCCGGCTGCCGCAAATGGCGCAGTGACGGTGAAACCGGGGCTCGAGCGTGTTCCTGCATGGAATCCCAGCCAAAAGACCGAACGGGGATTGCTGGCGCAGTCGATGTCGGTGCAGGGGCTGATCACGCGCTCGGCGGCGGATCTGCACCTTTCGATGCCCAGCCTGATCGCGCCTGACCCGCATGACCCCTTCCATGTACCGATGCCATGGCGCGGCACTGCCGGTGAAGGACCGATCAAAGTCGCGTTTACGAAGGACACATTCGGATACGCGCTGCACCCCGAAGTCGACCGGGCCCTGGACATTGCCCGAGACTCGCTGGTTGACGCAGGTTATCACGTCGAAGAAGTCGCACCCCCAGATGTATTCGAATGTGGCCGCGGCGGGTATCGCGCCCTGATGGGCGAAGTTCTGACCCTTTTGAAAAGCGATATCGAGGCGGCCGGGTCGCAGACCATTCGCGATATCTTTGAGGTCTATTTTCAGGAATTTCCACCGATCACTGGAACAGACCTGATCGGGATGCTGGCCAAACGCAGCCACTATGCCCGTGAATGGTCGCTTTTCATGCAGAACTACCCGCTGGTGCTTTCTCCTTTTTTGCCCCAGCCGTTCTTCAAACCTGATCGCGACACGGAAGGTGCGGAAGGCGTGCATGAGGTTCTGGGTTGCGCCGTCTATTCCTATGCAATGAACTTCCTCGGTCTGCCTGCCGCCAGCGTTCCTGCGCTTTTGGCAAATCTTCCCCAAGGGCCGCAGCCCATAAACGTACAGATCGCGGCCCGTCGCTGGCGCGAAGACATGGCGGTGGATGCGGCCGCCGCGATCGAATCGCGTGTCGGCCAAATGTGCCTGCCACTTTGGGACAAGATGAGCGCATCCGCGTAGACAAGCGTTCAGAACAAAATAGACCCCGGGTTTTTGTGCCCGGGGTCCGCTTGCTAAAATATGCCCGGAGATCCGATAACGAGCGTAGCACCACCTACCCCCGCCAGCGCGAAAAATGCGCATTCATTTCGAAAACACCGTTGGCGGCCACTCACTCCCACCTTGGTGTGTTCTTCGGGCAAGTTCAGGTTAATCCAACATTAATCCAACTCCTGTGAACTGGTTCACACAAGCCAAAAAAAACGGCTGACCGGAAGATTATGTGAATTGCTCTGAGATCAGGCGCTCTTCAAGGCCGTGACCGGGGTCGAACAGAATACGGTGCTGTATGGACGGCTCGGACCGTATTTCGACCCAGTCTATATCGGGGAAAGATACAGAATCCGCGTCCGCCATAACGGGTCGCTTGTCCGCATCCAGCACATCGAATCGCACCTTGGCAATCTTGGGCAGCAACGCCCCACGCCAGCGACGGGGCCTGAAAGCCGCAATCGCCGTCAAAGCCAAAACATCCGAGCCGATGGGCAAGATCGGACCGTGAGCAGAATAATTATACGCCGTTGACCCGGCAGGCGTTGACAGCAACGCCCCGTCGCAGACCAACTCATCCATGCGAACGCGGTTATCCACGCTGATCTTCAGTCGCGCGGCCTGAGGACCGGCCCGCAACAACGAGACCTCGTTGATCGCCAACGCCTCGTGCAGTTTGCCGGATTGGTCCATTGCGCGCATGGCCAACGGGTTGATGACCTCTTCTTCGGCGGCGGCAAGGCGATCCAGCAGATCGGTTTCGTGAAACTCGTTCATCAAGAAACCGATTGTTCCGCGGTTCATGCCGTAAACCGGCGTGTCGAGATGCTGCATATTGTGCAGCGTGTGCAGCATGAAGCCGTCCCCGCCCAGCGCAACAACGACGTCGGCATCGCGCGGCGCGGCGTTTCCATACCGCTTGACCAGTTTGTCACGGGCGGATTGCGCCACCTTAACGTCGCTGGCGAGAAAAGCGATTCTCTGAATCATCTGTCGTGGTTTCCGGTCTTGCACATTTGGTTCCGAAACAAGCATACCTTTCCCCGATAGGCCAGACTTGACGCCGCAGCAGGCCAATTCGTCGCTTTAAGCCTTTTGCGCCAGATCGGTTTCCGATAGGAAATCCGCAAGAATTACCCCCAGAATGTGGAGCCCCCATGAACGCCAATCTTCGTGATACCGGATTTTTCACCCAGTCGCTTGCGGACCGTGACCCCGAGTTGTTCGGCTCGATCACGTCCGAACTGGGCCGTCAGCGCGACGAGATCGAACTGATCGCATCCGAGAACATTGTCTCTGCCGCCGTAATGGAAGCGCAGGGCTCGGTCATGACCAACAAATACGCCGAGGGCTATCCCGGGCGTCGTTACTATGGCGGCTGCCAATTCGTCGACATCGCCGAAAATCTGGCCATTGACCGCGCAAAGCAGCTTTTTGGCTGTGAATTCGCCAACGTCCAACCCAATTCGGGCAGTCAAGCCAATCAAGGTGTTTTCCAGGCGCTGATCCAGCCCGGCGACACCATTCTGGGTATGAGCCTGGACGCAGGCGGTCACCTGACCCACGGCGCACGCCCGAACCAGTCGGGCAAGTGGTTCAACGCCGTTCAGTACGGTGTGCGCCAGCAAGACAACATGCTGGACTACGATCAGGTCGAGGCACTAGCGAAAGAGCATCAGCCCAAGCTGATCATCGCGGGGGGTTCCGCAATCCCACGTCAGATCGACTTTGCCCGTATGCGTGAGATTGCCGATATGGTCGGCGCTTACCTGCACGTGGACATGGCCCACTTTGCCGGTTTGGTTGCGGCAGGTGAGCATCCCAGCCCCTTCCCGCACGCGCATGTGGCGACCACCACCACCCACAAGACCCTGCGCGGCCCGCGCGGCGGCATGATCTTGACCAATGACGAGGCGATCGCCAAGAAAGTGAACTCGGCCATCTTCCCCGGCATTCAGGGCGGACCGCTGATGCATGTCATCGCAGGCAAAGCCGTCGCGTTCGGAGAGGCCCTGCGCCCCGAGTTTAAGACCTACATCCAGAACGTGGTCAACAACGCGCAGGCGCTTTCGGATCAACTGATCAAAGGCGGTCTGGATACCGTAACCCACGGCACCGATACCCACGTGGTACTGGTCGACCTGCGGCCAAAAGGTGTGAAGGGCAACGCGACTGAGAAAGCTCTGGGCCGGGCGCACATCACCTGCAACAAAAACGGCGTGCCGTTCGACCCCGAAAAGCCAACCATTACGTCGGGCATTCGCCTTGGCTCGCCTGCCGGAACCACCCGTGGCTTTGGCGAGGGCGAGTTCCGTCAGATCGCGGATTGGATCATCGAAGTGGTCGACGGCCTGGCCGCCAACGGCGAAGACGGCAACGGTGAGGTCGAAGCCAAGGTCAAGGCTGAAGTGGCCGAGCTTTGCGCTCGTTTTCCGATCTACCCGAATCTCTAAATCTGTTCGATTACAAACAGTTAAACGGCGTCCACAGGGCGCCGTTTTTTATATAAACCCCTGCCACCGCAGGAACACCAAGAGCAGGGCAGACAGGACAAGCAGGTTAAAGGCCAAACTGCTCAGCATCCCCAGAAACCACCCCATGCGCCGGTCGGCAAGATTTATGCCCCCCAAATGTTTCTGCACCTCTTCCGATGCCCTGGCCAGTTTTGGCGTGTCCAACACCAGCCTCAACTTGGGATGAGCGGCCATTTGTTCAGACTGGGCCAGCAACATGGCCTGCTTGTAAATCCGGCGGGGAAGCTGCCGCTTTGCTTTTTTGACAGACTCTGTCAGCGTCTTGCCATGGACACCCAACTTGTCGCGCAACAGTTGCACGGTCTGCGCGATCTGGGTTTGGATATCGACGGTCTTTTGCATACGGTTTCTCCTGATGCGGCACTTTATCTGGGCCGCTTCCCTGCGACAATGGGGCTGGTCGTTTCAATTCGCGCCGGGTATCACACGGTGATGCTGAACACGATTGTACATGGCGAACCCGCAGAAAACCCACCGCTTATTATCGCGCATGGGTTATATGGCTCGGCCCGAAACTGGGGCGTCATCGCCCGGCGCCTGTCCGATCAACGGCAGGTGGTTGCCGTAGACATGCGCAACCATGCGAACAGCATGTGGACAGACCATCATGATTATCCAGATTTGGCCCGCGACCTTGCTGAGGTGATCGCGAATTTTGGCGGCACCGCCGATGTTGTCGGGCATTCCATGGGGGGCAAGGCGGCCATGACTCTGGCCCTTTTACACGGTGAAAGTGTGCGCAAACTGGTGGTCGCAGACATTGCGCCTGTCACCTACACGCACAGTCAAATCCAATTCATCGAAGCAATGCGCGCAGTCGACTTGTCCAAGGTTGAACGACGCTCGGACGCGGAACAACAGTTGGCGCAACAAGGCGTTGAAAAAGCCCTGCAGAGCTTTTTCACACAATCTTTGGATATCAAGGGGCAACGCTGGCTTCTTAATCTGGATGTATTGGCGTCTGAGATGCCAAAGATCATGAGCTTTCCTGACCTGAACGCACATTGGGCAGGACCAGCCTTGTTTCTGTCCGGCGGCAGTTCGGATTATGTGCTTCCTGAACATCGCGGCAGAATTCGCGCGTTGTTTCCCGCTGCGCGGTTCGCCAAGATTCCCGGTGCGGGGCATTGGCTACACGCTGAAAAACCCCGCGAATTCGAAGCCGCAGTCAGGGCTTTTCTCAACGCTTAAGTCGCTGCGGGAATTGCGGCTTTGCGCTTAACTTTCAGAGGTTTCGCCACCGGCGTTCACCCAATCATTCAACCCGCCAAGGTTATAAACCTGATCATACCCCATATCCTTCAGCAGCTTCCCGGCAAGGGCGGCGCGTCCGCCTGATGCGCAATACAGCACGATCGGGCGATCCTTTTTCAGCTCGGGGTCGTGCGACTGAAGCGCGTCATCGGCACGAAATTCGAGCATCCCCCGAGGGATGTGGTGTGCGCCCTTGGCCCGGCCCGTTTTGTGAACCTCGGCCGCATCACGGATATCCAGCAAAAGGCCACCTTTGCCCAACACATCTTTCGCCTTTTCCATGTCGATACGCTCGACGGCAGCGTTTGCGGCCTCCATCATTTCCTTGACGGTCACGGGCATGTCGCACCCTCCTGTTGGTTGTCACGGGATGCTAACATGCAAAAACTGGAAGGTGTAGGTTGATCGCCCAAGGCAGGCGATCAATGTTCCCGGAAAGCGCGTGACATGCTGTCTGTCACAGGCTTTGCTATATAGGCCGCAAAGGTGCGTTCTTCGGTCTGGATCATGATCTCAGCCGGCATTCCCGGCGTCGGAATAAAGCCGCGCACCCTTTCGATCTCATCCGGCTCAAGTGATATCCGCGCAAGATAAACCTCTTGCGGGGCGCCCGAGGAATCTTCGACAAGCGCATCTGCCGAAACATAAAAAACCTCACCACTCAGCACCGGGGTCGTGCGCTGGTTCAGCGCAACAAGGCGCACCGTTGCATCCTGACCGGTGATAACGCTGTCAATCTCTGTCCGGGGGATTTGCGCCTCGATGATCAGCGGGGCATCTGCGGGCAGGATTTCTGCGATGGGCTCACCCGTTTCGATAACACCGCCGGGCGTGTGGTAATGCAGACGAACAACCGTTCCCGTCACCGGGGCGCGGACAACCGCACGGTCCAGAACGCTGCGCGCCTGACGCGCCTTTTCACGAACGCTTTCCAGATCCCCTTCAATCACGCCAAGCTCGTCCAATGCGGCTTCGCGATAGGCAGACCGCGTGCGCGTAATCTGCTCTTCATACTTGAGCAGCATCTGATTGATTTCAGCCGTTTCTGCGGCCAAACGCGCCTGCTGGCCATCTGCCTCGGCTTGGACCCTGCGGATCGTGTTCAGATCACCCTTTCGCACCAATCCCTTTTCGAACAGCGACTGCTTGGTCTCATATTCTTCCTGAAGGATGTCCGAGCGTCGCTTCATGCTTGCAAGCTGTGCCTCAAAGCCGCTGGATCGAATCTTCAGGGCTTCCATATTACGCTCCAGAAGAGCGATATCGTTCAGCAAAGTCTTGCGGGACACGTCAAAACTGATGCGTTGACCATCGAGGATCGTCATCACCTCGACATCATCCGTGGCGGCCAGCAACCCCTGCGAGAATTCCAGACGGTCGCTTTCATTGTATTCGGCCTGCAAACGCTCAGTCATGGCCTGAAGGCGGATTTTTCGGATGAACAACTCGCGCTCATTGGCTTCGGCCGAGGTCTGATCAAGCGTCATCAGAACTTGGCCCGCCTTCACGGATTGACCCTCAATAACTTTGATGTCCTCGATGATGCCGCCTTCAAGGTGCTGCACGATCTTGTTGCGACCCGTCGCGACAAAGCTGCCTTGCGCGATTACTGCGGCGGCCAGAGGCGCGCGGAAAGACCAGACGCCAAATCCACCAAAGCATAGGATCAGCATGACGAACCCAACCACAATCAATCGGTTGATGGATCGCGGAACCTCGGCATACCAGACGGTCGGGTCTTTGGGGTCGTTGTTGATTGCGACCAGATCGTTCATTGTCCATCCCCCTTCTGGCCAGCGATACCTTGCTGATTGCGTGGTCCGTTCAGTTGCTGCAGAACCTGTTCACGCTGCCCAAACAGAGCCACACGACCGTCGGTCAGCAGCATGATCTTGTCGACCGCGTTCAGCAGCGTTGGCTTTTGCGTGATCACCACAACGGTAATTTTGCTTTCCTTGGCTTGGGCAATCGCCCGTGCCAACGCCTGATCTCCGGCGACATCCAGATTTGAATTTGGCTCATCCAGAACAACCATCCTTGGGTTGCCGAAAAAGGCCCGCGCCAAAGCGATGCGTTGTTTCTGGCCCCCTGACAATGGCGAGCCATCTGCGGAGACAACGGTCTCATACCCTTGCGGAAGGGTAGCGATCATGTTGTGTACATCCGCAAGAACCGCTGCGTCGTGGATTTGTTCGTCCGTCGCGTCTTCGCGCATCCGTCCGATATTGTCCTTGATCGTGCCGGGGAACAACTGCACGTCCTGCGGCAAGTAACCGATGCTTTCACCAAATTGCCGCGGGTCCCAATTGCGAATGTCCATCAGGTCCAACCGCACACTCCCGGACGTTGGCAGGATGGATCCAACCAGCGTTTTGCCCAAGGTCGTCTTGCCAGCGCCGGAATTGCCGATGATCGCCAAGGTCTCGCCCGGATTGAGTGAGAAGCTGATCCCGTTCAGAACAACCCGCTTAGTCCCGCCGGGCACGTAAAGCAAACGCTCAACATCCAAACGACCTTCGGGGCGCGGCAGGCGCAGTTTTTCGAACTGCAACGCCGAGTTGGACAGCAGATTGCTGATGCGGCCATACGCGCCGCGGGTTAACAGAAACGCATTCCAACCTTCGATCGAGCCTTCAATCGGGGCGAACGCACGCCCGGCAATGATCGACGCTGCGATAACCATGCCGCCCGTGATCTCACCCTGAAGGGCAAGAAACGCCCCCCACCCAAGGATTGCGATCTGCGTCAACAAGCGCACCGCGCGCGAGATTGCAGCGAAAATGACATTGCGATCCTGTGCACGCACTTGCCACGTCAGCGACTGCGCCGTGTCGCGGCCCCAAATCCGAACGGCCTCGGGGATCATGGCCAGCGCATTGATGATCTGACTGTTGCGCGCCATCGAATCCAGATGTTGATTTGCCATCGACTGTGCCTTGTTCGCCTCGGCAAACGGTTTGGCGGTCATGCGCTGGTTTATCAGGGCAATCACCATCAACAGCAAAGCCGTCGCAATGACGATTGTGCCCAATTGGGGATGCACAAGGAAAATCATCAGGATGAAAAGCGGGGCGAACGGCACATCCAAAAACGAAATCAGCGTTCCTGACACAAGAAACCCTCTGACCTGCTGCAAATCGCCCAACGTCTGATATTCGCGCCCGGTTCCATGCAGCGACGCATGGGCGGCCGCGCTAAGGATCGGTGCCCCAAGACGCGCGTTAACCTCGACCGCCGTGCGCATCAGCATGAACCGACGCACAGCATCAAAAGCGGATTGAAAGATCACCGCCCCGGCGACAATCGCCGTCAGCATGATCAACGTGTCCAAAGAGCGGCTGGTCAACACCCGGTCACTGATCTGGAACAGATAGATCGGGATCGCCAGGATCAGGATATTCGTTGCGCAAGTCAGCACCAGAACAAAAGCCAGATTCCGCCATATCGCACGTAGTGACGTGCGCAGGGTGTTCTGGAAATCTTCAGGTGGGGTGCGCTTGTGAAAAGTCTGGGGTGGCCCTTTACCGTCGCCGCCGCCCTCTTTGCGCAGCGGCAGCGGCTCGTTTGCCTTGGCCTCGATAGTGGTACCTATGGCTTCACCGCTGTGCGAGCGCGACGAGGGGGGTTTTCGTGCGGTCGAATCCTTAGCGGTCTCAGGATCGGGGCCTTTGGCATCGGCCACCCCAGCACCACGGCCCTCTTGGTGATTGTCTTCATCGGGCTGTGGCTGAGCGCGCCGGGGGGAAGGTACAGCGCGCTCTGGAGGTTCCGTGGTCTTATTCGGTTGTGCGGATGCCCGTGCGGTGCGGGTCGCCTGCGATTCAACGGCCTTGGCCGGATTGGTCTTAGGAGTTTTTAACCGCATCTCCTCGGTCAGGCGCAAACCGGCCATCTTTGCTGGCCTGTGTGCAGGTTCATCAACAAGGGGTCTCACTCGGCCCGAACCGCTTCGACTGTCCAATGGACTGGCAAACGGTGCTCGGCGTGACGAAAACAAAATCGACATACTAAAACTTTCGGGTCACTCGTAACTAATAAGGGGGGTTAGGCTAGCATGGACTGCATACCGTCATCCAGACTGGCCGCCTCGGAGGGTGTTAGTTTGTTATGGCCCGGTGCAAGATCTGACTCTCCGGGTCCGTTTGTTTCCTCCATCAAAAACGCGATGGCTTCATTGGCGATTTCTTCGCCCAACTCTTCATCAGGTGAGTCGATCAGGCTGGCCTGGTGTAGCAGCACGTCCGAGTACTCGCCTTCCGCCGCCATAACGACAGAGTCGACGCCAATCTTGGAAACGCTGGCCGCGTTCAACAGAGCATTCCCTGCGCCCAGCACCGACGCTGCGGCACCGTTGCCCCCATTCAGATGAACGTCATCCTGATCCTGCAGCAAAGTGATCTGTTCGATTACGTTCGCCTGGATCAGGTCCCCTTCAATCTTCAGAACGCGCAGCTGCTCCATTCCGGCAAAGGCAGGATCGTTCAACAGCGCGTCTTCAAGGGCGTCTGTGTTCACTTCCTCTATTGGCAAAACACTGGCCAAGTTCGGAGTGATGTCTTCATGCGTATCTTCACCCGTACTGGTCAGAGACACCTGGTTCATGACAAGGTTCTCTTCGACCTCATCCTGAACGGGACCCGTTACAACATCGTCGTCAATTAAGACGATCGTTTGCTGAACGATGTCGACGGAAACCATATTCCCGCCAACCATGACCACATCATAAAAGCTGCCCAACTGAACAACGTTGTTGACGTTGAACATGTCGTTGTCACCCAGAACATACATACTGTTCGAAGCCGAAACTTCGGTCTGGATGTGATCAATGTCGGTGGCGTCAATCACTTGCTTGACAAAATTGGTGACGTACAGGTCTCCGCTTATCCAACTGATAACGACAAGCGGATCCTGTCCGGGTGGTGCTACGTTATCTTCAATCCAAGACGCCTCGCTGGCTTCGACTGCAATCTGGGACGACTGGATAACCTTGGTTTCGCTCTGCGCGCCCGGCTCTCCTTCGTCGATGTCTGAGACAATGGCGACCTGGCTGACCACGGTCAGATCGTAGGACGCTCCGCCCACAGCTATTATCGGTGCGTCGACCCAACCAACCGTGATGGACACTTCGTTGATGGCCAGATTGCCGCCCGCTATCACCGTGTGGCCTTCACCAAAGACGTCATCTTCGGACTGATCCCATTCTTTCGGATAGGGGTCCGGCTGCCCGCTCTCTTCGTCGTCCTCGGACTGATGATGCTGTGGCAAAAGCTCCATCCAATCGGGCAGTTCCTCCACCCGTTCGCCGTTGACGATGATACCCACCGCTTCTTCGCCGTGGAATTGATGGACTGTGGCACCGTCGACCTGAACGGTCACGGTCGCCTTCATCTGTTCGGCCAACTGTTCCAGTTTTTCGACAGATTGGTAATCCGCAATGTCAAAAGACGGAGATGAGATCACATGCAGCGAAAGCGCAACGTCCAGCGCCTCGTAACCCTCTTGCATCAAAACTTCGGCGTCGCGGAAATCACCCTGACCGATTGTGTCGTTGTCGCTCAGGTTAAGGGTCTGGAATGTGTATGTGACGGCTGACCCGATAAGTTCAGGCACCAGTTCTGGAACCACGATGGTCTGCTGAAATTCCGCCGTAAATAGTTGCCCTTCGGGGATAATCTCGTCCGGACCGGATACCGGATCAAGGAAAAGAGCCGGTTCAGGGATCGGGCCTCCAGATGCTGGGGGGAACGGACCATCATTATCCGGGGCCATGAATTTATAGGGAAGAGGACCGTATTTACCCGGATCAAGTTTCAGGTCGGCCCGTACATTAATGGCTGTGGCCTCTGCCAGATCCTCTAATTCAATCTTGCGTCTGAGGGCAGTAAATTCCTCGTACTGTTCGCGCAGTCTGGCCTGCTCAGTCGTAAGCTCAAAGGTTCCAATAAAGTGGGCAATCGTTTCACTGATACTGTCGAGCGACATAAAATTGTCCTTTCCCCGTCCCGGCGCAATAATTCCGGTCTGGGTTAAGTTGGGCCGAGGCCACCGCAGAAGCGGCCTCGGCAGTTAGCTTGACCGGGTAAGAGAACGAAACGCGCCCTCTGACCCAAACCCTGAGGCGGGTTATACGTCGGTGTCGTCGCTGGTGTAGGTCGAGTTCATCGAGCCACCAACCATTGTCGTATCGACCGAGTTGCCAAGAACGTTGGCACCCATGACGATCGATTGGTTGAAGGCCGACGTATCTACAACAGCAGCCGCCGATGCGTAGGATTCACCGTGGACAATTCCGTCACCGGAATTGTTGGAACCCCAGGACCCGGCGTTACCGCCACTACCACCAGCGCCCGAGTTGGCACCCGATGCGTCGCCACCGTTAACCGTTGCACCGGTGATCGCACCATTGGTTGCCGAACCCAACGCGTCGCCGCTGGTTCCGCCGTTACCGGCACCGGCACCACCGCCGCCGCCAATACCAGAGGTCGCCGAACCGGTCGCGCTACCTGCGCCGGTCGAAGTGGCGTCATTGTCGGACATTGCGTTTCCGCCATACCCGGCGATGGCACTTGCCAGACTGTCGGCGCTTCCGTCGGTATCTGCGACCGACCACAGGCCAGAGTCGCCACCCGCACCCGCGGTATTCACGGCATCCGCAGATCCGGCACCGGTCCCGCTGGACATTGCGTCCTGCTGGATCGCGCCGCCGCCGCCACCAACACCGTCGGCTGTCGCAGTACCGGTCCCGGTACCTGCGGCAGAACCATTCGTGTTGTTGGCACCGCCTGCACCACCGTCGCCGCTGGTGTTCTGCGGCATACTTGCTGTGCCGTTCAGATCGCCCGGAGTTTGCGTGATGTTCGGGCCGGTTGTGGCCTGATCGCCTACACCCTGAGCACCAGACTGAGCACCAGCTGTACCGCCGAGACCTGTACCACCGGTACCGTCTCCGCCGCCGCCATTGCCGCCGCCACCGTTGCCGCCAAGACCTTGAGCGCCACTTCCGTCGCCGCCAATGCCCTGTGCACCGTTGCCGTCACCGCCGGAACCAAATCCGCCGTCTCCTTCACCACCAGTGCCGGGGTTACCGCCATTGTTGTCGCCGCTTCCGGTGTCAGCTTCTGCTTCACCTGCGTTCAGGCCAAGCAAGCCGTTCTGCTGGTTCAACGCTGCAAGAGCCGCATCGACCTGGCCGGATGTTCCGCCAGTGCCCACACCGCCGGTGCCAACACCGCCAGTGCCGGCCGCGCCGTTACCGTTGCCACCGGTGCCGCTCTGACCGTTACCGTTGCCGCCGGTGCCTGCTGCACCGTTACCAACACCGCCGGTACCACCGGAACCAGTACCATTGCCACCATCAGCATCAGCATCGCTACCTGCAAGGCTACCTGCCAGGCCAAGCCCGACATTGCCAGCCGCCGCATCATTAGCGTCGGTGTCGCTGCTGCCAGCGTTTACTGCAACGCCGTCATTATCCGCGTCGCCGGCACCGCCGTTACCGCCATTCGCGTCCGAGTCATTGCCGGCAAGACCAGCACCCAGAGCGGTAGCACCTGTCAGGCTGCTTCCACCGAGGGACGCGCCATCATTGTCAGCGTTGGACAGACCCAGACCCAGACCCAGACCGATCGAGCCAGCGTTTCCGCCTTCGCCGGCAGTGCTGTCACCATCAGAATCTGCGCTTCCGGTGTTATCTGCGTCAGCGTCGCTGTTCGCGTTGCCACCAGTACCTGCGGTGCTGCTGCCATTCGAGTTTGCATTCGAATGTCCAACGCCCAGACCGAAGTTGGTTGCACCACCCGAGGAACCTCCGGCTCCGCCGGTACCGGTGCCATCTGCGTCACCGGTGTGACCACCGAACGCCAATGCAGTGCCACCATCGGTGTCCCCGTCTGCATAACCGCCGTGCGCAGTGCCACCGCTTCCGGAGTTTCCTCCGTCTGACTGCGAGCCGATGCCTTCGTCAGCATTGGCAGTACCGCCACGCGCGTCGCCCTCTTGGTCAAAGCTACCGTTATTCTTAACTTCCGCCGCACCCAAGGTGTCGTCGTCGCTCAGGTTCAGGTACTGCTTGTTGATGGCGGACATGTCATTGCCTGCGCCATCCAGACTGATATTCAGGTTCAGGTCATCGCCGGGATCATAATCCAGGTCATTTCCGACAGTAATGACTTTATCAATGCTCGACCCACCAGAGACGTCTACATCTACCAGATCATCGTCGCTGCCCAGCGGCTCGGCTTCGCCAAAGTCGATGGTGACAGAGTTCGAGTTGTCGTTGTCGTTATCGCCGTTCTTCTGCTTCTGAGCTTGTGCTTGGCCCTGACCCTGATGTTGGTCCTGATCCTGATCATTCTCGTTATCTACATCAGTCTCTACATCAGTTTTCTGTGCTTGGGCCTGCAGTTGATCCTGATCCTGATCACTATCAACCTTGGTTTTCTGCTCAGTCTGGTCAGCACTGATTTCGACGTCGTCGATATCAATTTCATCTACCGGAGCAATAACTGGACCAACATTAATTTCTTCGACGTCGGCGCCGTGATTACCATTACGGTTCTTAAGCATATCAATTTCCACTTATTAAGCGCACTGACCGTCATTCATCTGCAAAACGGTTACGGGCGCGGTTGAAACAAGACTTGCGCACAAAGAAAAACGCGAAACGCGCTTTCGTGCGGTATCGTTCAGTGACTTGGTCTCCCACCCTCCTTTCTCGGCTTAGCCGAAAGAGCCCCTGCGGAAGAAATCGTTGAAATGCACGAATCGCAGGCACATTAGGAACAAGAGCTTCTTCAATTGAAGCATTCACATCGTTGCAGCAGGATCGCAGTCTGAATAGCTAGCCGTAAGCACTAGAACGCTTAGTTGCTTGACTTCATTGGATTAAAATTTCGATTCGGCTGATCTGCCAAAACTGCTGGCGCAAAACGCCAAGAAGAAACCCCTAGATTGGGAAACTCAGCGTTTTCCTCTACTTAAACGGGAAGAGGTGATAGCCACCTACCCAAAAGTACTAGAACCAAACGGTGAAGCATCACGCTTTGTTGAAGATACTTGTACTTTTCGCTATAGTCTGCGGATCATACTAGTTAATATTCTATTAATTCTGCTCTTCGAGTTCTGTTTAGTGTTTTGCCGCTTTTTTGCGGTGTGGGTTATAAGGGGGGGAATAATGAGCATTCCGTTTCAGGATAATGCTGTCCAAGGCAATTTAATCGCCGAAGAATTCTCGATCAATTTTGTTGGCAAGGAACTGTTTTATTCGCGCCAAACCTTGCGCGAGGTCCAAAATGAATTCGGTGTCGCCACACATCGGATTGACAGCATCCAATCACTTCCGGTCTGTCCGCCATCCGGTTCCGGTCGGGTCGTCATCGTTGACCAAATGTCACTTGATGATCTGGTTGCGCGGCCCAAAGCCTATAAGGATTGTGTCGGCTCAGGCAGCGTTGCATTTGCATATCGCAAAGATGAGGCGGCCCGGTTTTTGTTCGAAAATTGGGATCGCAATACATATGGCGACATTGGATACTTGCCGATGAACGTCTCGCCAGATGTTTGGAGGTCTATCCTGCGTCTGTTGTTGCATGAAGAATTTTATATGCCCTGTTTTCTTGCTGACAGCGTTGCAGCCAATGACGGCCAACCCAAGCATGACCATCCCGCAATTTCGGCGGCAGCAGATCCTCATCCGATCTATTCCAAGCTGACCCCGCGGGAGAAACAGGTCCTGCAGTTGGTATCAAAAGGCCAAAGCAACAAGATCATTGCCTCAAATCTGGGAATTACCGAGCACACCGTTAAGCTGCATATACACAACGTCGTCGGCAAAATCGGTGTAAGTAACAGAACTGCCGCTGCACAATTCTTCTTTGAGGTCGCGCCCAACGAAGCGCATGAAATGGCCATTGACTGACGACTTTGAAACCCGATTTGATCGCCTGATCCTGCTCGTGGGTCGGCTGAATTATATGTGGACTAACACCGAAAGCCTGTTGATCCACTTGATCGCAGGCCTGAGCGAAACCAAGAAAGATGTTGCGGTGATCATCTTTCTGACGCTGAACACCACACGGGCGCGACTTGATCTGGTAGAACGGCTTGCCAAGATGGAGGGCCGTCCAGCGGAAATTCGCGACCCAATCCTTGTTCACACACAGCGATTGGCCAAGCTGTCGGGCATTCGGAATAAATACAACCACTGCATTTATTCTTTTGACCCGGACAGCGGCAATCCAAAGACCATACTGATGAGGATTTCCGACAGGAAGACTGACATCAAACTAGGGCGTGAAGACACAGTCGACGCCTCGGCCATGAAAGAGATCGAAGGCATTGTCGATCAACTTTCCGAGTTGAACCGCGATATCTGGCGGCTGATCAGCCAGTTGGGCTTTCCAGTTTGAAGGTTTGAGTGGTGCGGATGGCGGGGATCGAACCCGCAAGCCCTAGGGCGAGGGATTTTAAGTCCCTTGCGTTTACCAGTTTCGCCACATCCGCAGGTCACCGATCCATCAGGCGCGGTGACTATCGGAACTCTTAATGCGAACCAAACTGATTGAAAAGTCGCTAAGTTGACGATCGCAAAAATGGTGCGGCCAAAACCGGACAGGACGCCACTTGCGACAACCGCGCGCTGAAGTGCGCCATAGATCGGAGCCGAAAACCACCCCGGTTTGATCTTTTTGAATTCAATCGTTTATCCTTGCGCAGTATCATTATGAAACCGGAGGTTCCCGTGAACAGCTCTATTTCTGATGAGGCTTTGGCCCGGCTACCGTTTTGGGTAACCGCCCCAGGCGAAACGGATGGCTTTCTGATCGTTGTGGGCATTTCGCTTATCGCCGTCTTGCTGGGCTTTGGTGCGCTCTATTTCACGGTGCAGGCTATTCCAGATCGAATGGCGGCCGGTGCTCATAAGGTGCAAATGCAACTGGTTGGCGTGCTTGGCCTGATTTCGCTGTTCACCTTGAACAATGCGTTCTGGATTGCAGCCATCCTGATCGCAGCAGTGCCCCTGCACGAAATCCTTCCATTGGAAACCAAGACGGATTTGCGGGAGCACACTGATGCTTGAGCTAATTTTCTCAGCGCTGATCACGATTGTTCCCGACTATCTTTACCGCCGGTACAAGCAGGGCAAGCGGTGGGGCCATGAAATCACCCTGTTCAACGTCTGGTATGAACTGCGTTGGGGATTGACTGCATGTGCAATTTTGGCCGTGACGCTGATCACCATCATTTTCTATTTCCATCCTTCAACGCGCAAAGTGACCGCGGTTTTTCGTACTGTGACCATCCTTTCTGACCGCGGGGGCCGCGTTGCCGAAGTCTATGTCACCAACAATGCAAGGGTGAAGGCAGGCGACGCGATTTTCACGCTGGATACCACCCGTCAGGAAGCGGCGGCAGAGACCGCGCGGCGACGGATTGAAGAGATTGACGCCACATTGGGATTGATCGCGACAGAAGTCGCCACAGCCGAGGCCCGCGTCAAAGCCGCAGAGGCTGAGCTTAGTCAGGCTGAAAACGACCTTCAGCGGCGTCTGTCACTGGCGGAACGAAACGACACCGTTGTCAGCGAACAAGAGCTGGAACGCCTGCAAACCGCCGTGTCCGGCGCAACTAGCCAACGCGTAGCCGCTATTTCTGCGCGCGACGGCGCCAAGTTGCGTCAGACCGCAGTTTTACCCGCGCAAAAGGAAAGTGCGCGCGCGGTCCTGCAAGAAGCCGAGAATGAAATCGCAAAGTCCACGGTATTCGCCGAAGTGGATGGCACAGTGACCCAGTTTTTGCTGAAACCGGGCGACATCGTTAATCCGATCCTGCGTCCCGCTGGCATTTTGGTTCCCGAGATATCGGGGCAAGGCCGCTTTGTCGCGGCTTTTGGACAGATATCCGCAAGCGTTCTGAAACCCGGTATGCTTGTTGAAATCACCTGCGCATCCAAACCGCTGACCATTGTCCCCATGATTGTGGACGGGGTGCAAAATACCATAGCCGCAGGCCAGTTTCGACCGGGGGACGCGCTGGTTGATTCCCAGGATCGCGCGCGTCCGGGAACGGTCACCGCTTTTCTGGCTCCGGTTTTTCCCAGGCATTTGGAAGGCATCCCCCCCGGAAGCGCCTGCATCGGCGTCGCTTATACAAGCCGCGCAAAAGAAATAGACAAGGGGGAGATCACGGGGCTGTCCGCCTTTTTCGCCAGAATTGTGGACGGGATGGGCATAGCGAATGCCATTGTCCTGCGTGCACAGGCGATACTGTTGCCCGTCAAGACACTCGTTTTTTCTTGAAGCGCAGGTAGCAACCGTTCTGATCCCGGGCGAGAGTGTTCCACCTCCGGTGCCGGGTCGGATGGCAACGCAACTGCCATTGCGATCGGATGCTAAGTGTTGATCAATCGGTCCTTCAAACAATTCGGGCCGAGTGCCAGACGTTTTTGACCGTCATGTAATTCTCCAATCCTTCTGTACCCCCTTCTCGGCCATAACCGCTGGACTTGACGCCGCCAAAGGGTGTTTCGGGCATGGATGCCTCAAGCGTATTGATGGACAAGTTGCCGACCTCTACCTCATCCACCAGCCGATCAATATAGTCAGCGCGATTTGTAAATGCATAACCGGCCAACCCATAAGGCACAGCGTTCGCTTGCTCGATAGCTTCGTCCAACGAAGCGACCGGGTTTATCACCGCGACCGGACCAAACGGCTCCTCCTGCATGATCCGGGCGGTGTCGGGTACGTTCATAAGAACAGTGGGTTCAAAGAAATACCCGGTGTTACCAAGCCGGGCGCCCCCCGTAACCAAAGTCCCACCTTGGGCCACCGCATCATCGACCAATTCTGCAAGTGCGGGGATACGCCGGGCATTGGCGGTCGGCCCCATTTCAACCCCATCCTTGCGGCCATCACCCACAACTGTGGCCTCGGCTCGCGCTGCAAAAGCAGCGGCGTAGTCTTCAAAAATACTTTCATGCGCAAAGAAGCGCGTCGGCGACGTGCAGACCTGCCCGGCGTTGCGCATTTTCCGAACGGCACTGGAAACGGCGGCGGTGTGAACATCTGTATCTTCGCAAACAATAACCGGGGCGTGACCACCCAACTCCATCAGAACCCGCGTGTCGTTCTGTGCCGCCAAGGTCGTCAGATGCCGTCCGACCGTTGTTGATCCTGTAAAAGCCACCAGACGCACCGGGTCCTGCGGAATAAGATGCCCTGAAATCTCGGCAGGCGTTCCAAATACAAGGTTCAGCACTCCGGCAGGAAGGCCCGCATCCTCGAACGCACGAACGATATGCAAAGCCCCCGCCGGAGTTTCTTCGGCAGCCTTTAGAATGACCGAGCACCCAGAAGCCAACGCGCCTGCGATCTTTCGGGCAGGCTGGCTCATCGGGAAGTTCCACGGTGAAAACGCAGCGACAACACCAACCGGCTGATGATGAACTGCGAACTTGTGGCCGGGGGCCGCTGGAATGATGCGGCCATAAGTCCGCATCGCCTCGCCCGCATCCCACTCGAAGAATTCCGCCCCGCGTATGACTTCCAACCGAGCCTGAGCCAACGGTTTGCCATGTTCCAGTGTTATCGACTGCGCAATGTCTTCCTGCCGGTCCCGGATGAGCGCCGCAGCCCGCAGGATCGTGTCCGCGCGCGCTCGTGGTGACGTGCGGCTCCAAACCCGAAAGCCTTTGACCGCTGCATCCAGTGCATCATCCAAATCGCTGACAGAGGCGCGTGGCAGGCGGGCGATCTCTTCTTCCGTCGCGGGGTTTACGACCGGCATATCGGCTTCGGTGCTACGCCACTTCCCCCCGATAAAGAGCTTCAAGTCTGGATACATGACGCAGAGGCCTCCGATTGTTCTGCCCGTTCAGATCAGGCATCCCGGGTGATCGCTTCAAGTGAATTGGGGGAATACTGATATCATTTTGACGAATACCTGACCGGATTGTCCTGCGCTGCCTGATGCAAAGCTGCCTTGAACGCACGACCGGCAGGTGACAGATCGTCATCCGCCCGCAGGGATATTCCGATTGGCCCGTGGCCAAAGGGGACGGTCCAGTCCAACTGTGACAAATGCCCGTTCGAGAAATCCTGCGTTACCACCGCAGCAGGCATAAGCCCGATCAGATTGCGCGATTGCAACAGTGCGCGATTGGCCAGGTAAGACACGCTTTCGACCGTAACAGGCGGGACATATTGCTGCTGACCGATAAAGAAATGATCAGCCTGTCGGCGCAAGGTGGTCTCCAATGGCGGCAAAATCCAGCCAAACGGTTTAGTTTGTGCAAAGGAAACATCTGGCTTGCCCGCCAATGGGTGCTGAGGGCCAACCACTGCCAGAATATGATCCTGCAACAGCTTTTCCTGACGGATCTTGTCACGGTGCCGATGCGACGGCAGGCGCCCCACCACCATATCAATCTCACCGGACAACAACCCGGGCATCAGCACTTCATTGGTACCTTCACTGATCTTGACGGCCACGTTTGGCCTGTCGGTCAGCAGAATTTCAATAGCGGCGGGCAACAGGCTTGTGGACGCCGCCAGCAGGGTACCCACGACAACACGTCCAGAATTGCCCTCGTTCAGGTCATCCAATTCCTGAGCGGCATTTGAAACTTGCGTGAAGATCAGCTTGCCGTGGCGGATCAAGGTTTCGCCGAACACGGTCGGCACTACCCCGCGATTGGTCCGGTTGAACAGCTTGACCTCAAAATCCAGCTCGAGATCCTGAATCATTTTCGTGGCAGCAGGTTGTGAAATCCCAAGTTCGCGGGCTGCATTTTGAATATTACCATGCGCGCCCACCGCCACCAGCAGACGGAGTTGACGCAGCTTCAAGCGCGTCAACGCACGATCGACAATGCGTGAATGCCGCCCCGTCATAGCGTGATCCGTTGGGTTATCTGATCCAGCTTGGCAAGAATGCTCATCGCCGCCAGCGCCGACGAACGCGGATTGTCGGGCAAAGCATTGCCGTTGATCTGGAAATGGAAATTGCCGAAGTCACCTTCGGCCCTGATCTCGTGGACGTTTTGCGTGATAGATGGGTCAGCAATCAATTGAACACGGGTGTCATCAAACCCAAGACCAGCCAGAGCCACAGCCGCAGCGACATTGGCATTTTTCGGATAAGACAAGGCCGCCGCGCGCGCGGTCCCTTCGAAATGGGTAACGGCCCCATCGACGATGCCGTCCAGATCCAACTTCTCTTCAGCGGCAGACCCCTTCCATCCCCCCGGCGGCTTGCGTCCGACATAAGTGACCCTCGACAATTTTCCGGCCCTCGCGGCTGCCAGACAATCCAACGCTCCGATTGCGCCACTTGCCAGATGCAGCTTTGCGTTCCCCTTTTTCGCGGAAAGGCCTAAAGCCTCAGATACCTTCGGATCGGCAAGCGCGCCCAAAGAGACCGTGATCATGTTGACCCCACGGGCCAATATTTGGGGCCCTAAACGTGCCAACGCCTCATGACCTGCGCAATCAATCACCAAATCAATACCGGATGGCAGGTCGTTGACCGAGCCGATTTCCAACCCGGCGCCCTGACTAACCCGATCGGGTCGCATCAGAACCGCGCCAAGGTGGTGCCCGCGCGCGCCAAGGCCCGACGATACGTATTGCGCAATGGCGCCATTCCCGATCATTCCGATTTTCATGTGTCGAACGCTAGGACAGATCAGACCAAAACTGAATTAGAAACCCACAGGTATTCGTTATTTTGATACCCAGTTGCCCGAGTTCGGCTTGGAATGCCAATACTCAATACGGTTTTCTAACCCGAACCAGAGTGAAAGGCCCTGCCCCATGAAATACACAAAACAAGACGCCAAAGCTTATGCGCGCGAAAACATGACGGGCATCTGGGCGGCCGCTCTCAACCCGTTCCACGAGGATCTGTCGCTTGACGAGGCCGGGCTGCGGTCGAATATCCGCCATTGGATCGACGACCTTGGGATTCAAGGGCTGTTCATCGCCGGAAAGCAGGGCGAATTCTGGGCAATGACGTTGGAAGAGCGCAAACGGAACATGTCGATCGCGGTCGAAGAATGCGCAGGGAAGGCCGGAACAATCATGTCGATTTCGGATCAGAACATGGACACCGCGCTTGAACTTGGCCGTCACGCGCAGGACTGCGGCGCCGATTATGTCGTCGTACATGCGCCAATGCTCAGTTTCTGTCAGGACCGGGGCGAGTTGCTGTATCAATACTATAAACGCTTCTGCGATGAGCTTGATATTGGCATTGCCATGTGGAGCCACCCCGATAGCGGATATCTGATGCAACCCGAAGAATGCGCGCGCATTGCCGATCTACCCAATATAGTTGCGATCAAATACTCGGTTCCGCGCGACATGTATGTCAGGCTGACCCATATGGTCGGAGACAAAATTCATGTCTCGACCTCTGCCGAACATGAATGGTTGGACAACATTCTTGAACTGGACTGGAAGCTGTACCTGTGCTCATCACCGCCCTACCAGTTGCAAACCGCCAATGACCAACGGATGAATGAATACACCCGACTGGCCTTCGCAGGGAAAGCGGATCAGGCACGGCGCGTGTTCGACAGCCTGAACCCGGTACGGGACGCGATCAAGCGGACCAAACCAGCAGATAAACCAACCGCTTTCGGCAAGTACTGGCAGCACCTGCTGGGCCAAACGGGGGGCCGTGTACGCCCGCCGATGCTAGAGCTCAGCCAGGCGGAAAAAGATATTATTCGCAAGGGGTTTGACGAATGCGGACTGAAACTGTGAAACTAGCGGTATAACTTAATCCGATACCTACATGCAGACAATTTCTTTGTGGTTATGAGGAATGTCGCCGAAGTTTTTTGCCAGACGGGAGAAAACAATGTCAAAGCTAAGAGCGTTCAACTTCAAGGCTTGGATTGACGAACATCGTCATCTTCTGAAGCCACCGGTCGGCAATAAAATGGTATTCGAAGATGCCGACCTGATGGTCACCGTTGTCGGCGGCCCAAACAAACGCACCGATTACCACGACGACCCGGTCGAAGAGTTCTTTTACCAGCTTGAAGGGGACATGCTTCTCAAGCTGTTTGATGGCGAGGAGTTCTATGACGTCCCCATCCGTGAAGGCGAGGTATTTCTTCTTCCGGCGCATGTCCGCCACTCTCCTCAGCGTCCGCAAGAAGGCTCGGTCGGCTTGGTCATCGAACCCAAGCGGCAGGAAGGTGAACTGGACGCAATCGAATGGTATTGTTTTGAATGCGGGACACGCGTGTACCGGGCTGAAATGCAGCTAAAGTCCATCGTTGACGACCTGCCTCCGGTGTACGAAAAATTCTATGCATCGGAAAAAGACCGCACTTGCCCGAATTGTAATGCGATACATCCGGGAAAAGAACCGCCCGAGGGCTGGGTGCAGTTGTAGAAACAAAAAAAGTAACGGGGAAGAACATGAAACACTTTGGAAAAATCATTGCGGCCACTGCTTTGGCGACAGTCTCTGCTGTTGCGGCACAGGCCGAGGAATTCCGGTTGGGCCTGATCACACCGCCACCTCACATTTGGACCAAGGCCGCCGAAGCGTTTGGGGCCGAGTTGTCCGAAGCCAGCGACGGCGCGCACAGCGTATCCGTTTTCCCGGCGCGACAACTGGGCAACGAAGCCGAGATGTTACAGCAGTTGCAGACCGGTGCACTGGATATGGCCTTTATGACCGTGGCCGAAGTGTCAAACCGCGCGCCGGAACTGGGGGCTTTCTACGCCCCATACCTTGCTAACGACATCGGCCATGCCGGTCGTATCCTGAGGTCAGACACCGCAAAGACAATGTTGGAGCCCCTGCCCGGTCAGGTAGGCGTCGTTGGGGTCGGCTACGGTATGGCCGGACTGCGCCAGATCGTAAGCCGGGGCGAAGTTTCGTCAGCGGATGACCTTGCCGGTCTAAAACTGCGGATCACTCCGTTCACTCCAATCCTTGACTTCTACAACGCCGTTGGCGCGGCCCCGACCCCTATGCCCTTGCCTGCGGTTTACGACGCACTGGCAAATGGTCAGGTCGACGCCATCGACATGGATGCCGAACTCATCTGGGTTCTGAAATACTATGACCATGCAGATACGATCGTTCAGTCCGACCACATGATGTTCCCAATGGTTGGGCTTGTCTCGGCCAAAGTCTGGGCGGGGTTGTCCGAGGAAGACCGGGCACTGATTGGTGAGTTGATGGCCAAGCATGTGGACAGCACCATCGACAGCTATGTCTCGAACGAGGCCGGTTGGCTGGAGCAGATCGAAGGCACCGGAAAGTCCTATGTAAAGGTGGATGCCTCGTTCTTTGGCGATGCCATCGACGAATGGAATACGATCTGGTCGGAAAAGACCTCGTCGCTTGACGCCCTGCGCGCTACTGCGGCAGAAACCAAGTAAAGTTTGGTCACAGACAGACATGGCGCGAGCCTGTGCTCGCGCCATTTGTCTTGGGGATAGGTCATGTTGTACCGGTTATCGGCATTCTGGGCCCGAGTAGAGCTCTGGTCGGCGGCGCTTTTGGCGCTTATCGTAACGGTGCTGATCCTGCTGAACGTGGTCACGCGCAGCACCGGAAACGCGCTGTTCTGGGTCGACGAACTTGCGATTTATTCGATGGTTTGGATGACTTTTCTGGGGGCATCCGCCGCTTTGCACCACCGGGATGCCGTATCCATCACCATCGTTACTGATGCAGTGTCGACCCGCATTAAACATCTTATCGACAAATGCGTTGACGTGATTGTCTTTGCTTTCGCGCTGGCGATGTTGTGGTTCTGTTGGCGCTGGTTTCTGCCCTTGAACATTGTCCAAGCTGGATTCGATACCACCGCGTTTCAGGGCCAAACCTTCAACTTCATTTACGCCGAGCCCACGCTGACACTCGGCCTGCCGAAATTCCTGTTTTGGCTGGTCATGTGGCTCTTTGCGCTTGGGGCCACATTGCATTCAGCAATGCACCTCTTTGGGACGAGGCCCGTTTCATGAGCCCCATTGTCTTTCTTGTGGCCCTGTTTATCTCGGTGCCCGTGGCAATCGTTCTGAGTGTGACCGCGATCTGGTACATCTGGGAAAGCGGGAACACGATCCTCTATGACAGCTTTGCACAGAAGATGTTCGGCGGCTTGGAAAACTATGGTCTGCTTGCCATCCCGCTGTTCATGCTGACCGGCGAACTTATGAACGAAGGCGGCATGACCCGCCGCCTGATTGCCCTGGCCCGCATTTTCGTGGGCGGTTTCCGGGGTGGTCTGGCCTATATCAACCTTCTGGCGAACATGTTCATGGCTGCAATTATCGGATCGGCCACTGCCCAGATCGCCGTCATGTCGCGCGCCATGGTCCCTGCCATGGAGGAGGAAGGATATGACAAAGGCTTTGCGACGGCCACCACCGCAGCGGGCGGGTTGCTGGCCCCGGTGCTCCCACCGTCGATGATGTTCGTGATTTTTGGGGTGCTGGCGCAGATTCCGATTGGCGAGATGTTCATTGCCGGAATCCTGCCCGGCCTGATCCTGGCGGCCAGCTTTGCGCTGGTGATCGCATTGATCGGATGGCGGCGGCAATTTCCCAAAGGCAGTTGGATGAGCGCCAAGGAATCCGCACGCGCCCTTGCTGCCGCAGCACCAGCCCTGTTGATCCCTGTGGCCATCATTGGCGGCATCCTGTTCGGCATTGCCACGCCGACAGAGTCCGCTGCTGTCGCATCATTTGTGGCGTTTGTCGTCGGCTGGTTGATCTATGGTGAACTTGACCCAAGACATCTTGGCGAAATGTTCCTGAGAACGGCCAAGAACGCCTCGATGATCCTGTTCATGATCGCGGCGGCAAGTGTTTTCGGCTGGGTGATCATTTACGAAGAGCTTCCACAAAAGCTGGCCGGTTTGATCACAACCATAACCTCTGATCCGTTCCTGTTCCTGCTGATTGTCAACGCGGCGCTTCTGTTGGTGGGCATGATCATCGACGGCATCGCCGCGATTATCCTGATCACCCCGATCTTGCTGCCGATTGCCACGGGTTCATACGACATCAGCCCCTACCAGTTCGGCGTAGTCGTTTGCCTGAACCTTGTCCTTGGCCTGCTGACACCGCCGGTTGGAATTGGCCTTTACATCGCTTCTTCAATGAGCGGCGCCACACCCGGTTCGATCCTAAGATCGCTCTGGCCATTTCTAATGGCCGTAACGGTTGTCCTTGTTCTGCTGAGCTATGCGCCGTTTCTGTCGACCTACCTCATTAGCTAGGTCCACATTTCACCCTAGCATGACCGGTGGCGATACTGGGTGCCGCAAAATGTCAGCAGCGGCGCGACGGGCCGGGACAAGTTGATAGCTTGCCCATGCCCTTCGCGCCGCTGCCGTTATTGTTAGAAATGTACCGACAAGCCGCCGAGTGGTTTCTGAACCGGCGGCGCAAATTTTGTCAGGTCAATCCCTTCTACCGCCAGCTTGTATTCTTCAAGCGTCGGCGTGCGTCCCAGAATTGCGGACAGAACAACAACCGGTGTTGAGCCCAAAAGCGATTCACCCTTCTTGGTCTCAGAGTCGGCAACAACCCGGCCTTGGAACAAGCGTGTCGAGGTCGCCAGAACCGTATCCCCTTTTGCGGCCTTTTCCTGGTTCCCCATGCATAGGTTACAGCCCGGACGTTCGAGATAGAGAATATTCTCGTATTCCGTTCTTGCAGTGACCTTGGGGGTAGCGTCGTCAAACTCAAATCCGCAGTATTTCTGCAGGATTTCCCAATCCCCTTCCTCTTTCAACTCATCAATGATGTTGTAGGTCGGGGCAGCAACAACCAACGGTGCCTTGAACGCAACTTCACCATGGGCCGCCTCAAGGTTGCGGAGCATCTGCGCAACGATCTTAATGTCGCCCTTGTGGACCATGCACGATCCAACAAAGCCAAGATCAACTTTCTTTTCCGCCCCGTAGTAAGAGATCGGCCGGATCGTATCATGAGTATAACGCTTTGAAACGTCAATGTTATTGACGTCTGGGTCAGCGATCATCGGCTCGACGATTTCATCCAGATCAACGACAACTTCGGCAAAGTACTTGGCATTTTCGTCCGGCGTCAATGCAGCCTTCTCGCCCGACTTGATCTGGGTGATCCGCGCCTCTGCAATGTCGATCAGTTTCTGAAGCATTCCATTCTCATGCTCCATCCCCTTGTCGATCATGATCTGAATACGGTGCTTTGCCAGTTCAAGCGATTGAATCAGCGTGTCATCGTTCGAAATGCAGATCGACGCCTTTGCCTTCATCTCGGCCGTCCAGTCCGTGAATGTGAACGCCTGGTCCGCCAATAGCGTTCCGATATGGACCTCGATGATACGCCCCTGGAACACGTTGTCACCATGCTGCGCCAGCATCTGCGCCTGAGTTGCATGGACCACGTCGCGGAAATCCATGTGATCAGCCATCTTGCCCTTGAAGGTCACCTTCACCGATTCCGGGATCGGCATCGAGGCTTCACCGGTCGCAAGCGCCAGCGCCACAGTGCCTGAGTCTGCACCAAATGCCACGCCCTTGGACATACGCGTGTGGCTGTCCCCGCCAATGATGATCGCCCAGTCGTCGACGGTGATGTCGTTCAGGACCTTGTGAATCACGTCGGTCATCGCGTGATAGACACCCTTGGGATCGCGACCAGTCACAAGACCAAACTTGTTCATGAACGCCATCAGTTTCGGCGTATTGGCCTGCGCCTTAGCATCCCAGACAGACGCTGTGTGGCACCCGGACTGATACGCACCGTCAACGGACGGCGACAGCACGGTTGCCGCCATTGCCTCTAGCTCCTGTGCTGTCATCGGGCCGGTCGTGTCCTGAGATCCAACGATGTTGACCCGCACGCGCACGTCGGACCCTGCATGCAGCACCTTGTCCGGTGCGACACCCAGCGCATTGGCGTTAAATATCTTCTCAACCGCTGTCAGCCCTTGGTCGTCGTTGCTGATTTCCTTCGACGGGGCAAAGACCCGCGGGGCTTCGATCCCTAGGGTTTCGGCAGCAAATGTCTGCAGCTTCTTACCGAAGACGATGGCGTAAGAGCCACCTGCCTTCATGAACTCCATCTTCTGCGGCGTGAACGACCCTTCCATATCGACCAGCTCTTCGCCTTCGACGCTGAAGAGTTTTTTCTTTTTCGTGTCGATCTTGAGTACGGTGCCAGTCTCGACCGAATATTTCTGTTCAAGAACCGGATTGCCGTCGTTGTTCAGGATCGGCTGACCGTCTTCACCGATTTTCTTGCCCCAGTTCTTAAGGTCAACACCGATCCCGCCGGTCACGCCAACGGTTGTCAAAAAGATCGGAGAAATCCCATTGGTCCCCGCCACAACAGGCGCCACGTTTATGAACGGAACATAAGGCGAAGCCTGCTTGCCAGTCCAAAGTGCCACGTTGTTGACGCCAGACATACGCGACGAGCCGACACCCATCGTGCCCTTCTCGGCAACAAGCATCACACGCGCATACGGATGCTTCAGTTTGAGCGCTTCAATCTCTTTCTGCGCCTCTTCTGAGATCAGGCATTTGCCATGCAATTCGCGATCAGCCCGGGAATGCGCCTGATTGCCGGGGCTCAGAAGGTCGGTCGAGATATCGCCTTCGGCCGCAACATAAGTGACAACCTCAATCTCTTCATCAATGTCGGGCAGAGTCGTAAAAAACTCAGCCTTGGCGTAGCTGTCCAGCAAATCGGCAGCGACTGCATTGCCTGCTTCGTAAGCTGCTTTGATGCGGTCCGTATCGGCCTCGTAGAGGAAGACTTGGGTTTTCAGAACGTCAGCCGCTTGGCGCGCAATGCCCTCGTCAGCACCCAGCGCCAGATCAAGCAGCACCTCAACCGACGGCCCGCCTTTCATATGGCTCAGAAGCTCAAAGGCAAAGGCGGGCGTGATTTCGTCCACGGTCGCTTCACCCAAGATGATCGCCTTCAGAAAACGGGCTTTCTCACCTGCCGCGCTGGTGGTTCCGGGAAGTGTGTTGTAGATAAAGAACTGCAGGCAATCCGCGCGATGTCCGCTGGCTGTGTCCTGAATATGGGCGATCACCTCATTGAGAAGCGCAGCATCGTCAATCGGTTTAGGGTTAAGGCCCTGTTCTTTCCGGTTTTCGATTTCAGCGAGGTATTCATCGTATAGGCTCATGATCATTTCCACATCGGGCAAGGGGCTGGAGGGCAGCTAAATTAAGGGAAGACTCGATTTGGCATACAATGGTATACACATCAACGGAATTCAAGGGCCCCGCTTGCGACATTCTGCCCACAACCGTTCGTCACAACGCTTCTGAAACGGAATTCCAGCCACATGAACCAGGCACGTCTTTTGGATACAGGGGAAAATGGTGCCCCCACACAGACTCGAACCGCGGACCTACTGATTACAAATCTGTTTGAGGTAAAAAAATTACAATGAGTTAGTAGATTTCCTTCCATGCTTTGCACAGGAAATTAGTAGATACTAATGCCTGATTTGCTTTTTGGCATCCCATGCTGGTGGTTAACCTGAATCTATCCAACTAAGAAAGTAGCAGGGCGCAAAGGGATCAATGCGCTTAGCTCGCGTACGATTTCGCCGATGAGCGCCTTTACGGATTCAGTTCTTCTTTTGGGATGGTTACGCGCGACAAAGGCAATATCAAGTTGGGGGGGGGAAATACGCCCTCTATGACCTCGATACCATCAGACAAGTGTACCCTATTCAATAGCGCTACCCCAAGACCAGATTGGACGGCGGATTTTATTCCGGCAGCGCTGGGGCATTCCAACACCTGTTCAAAGTGATGCACCTGCGCTTGGCCGTCAGAGAAGCTCTACTGTCTGTAAAAGCAATTTTTGTCGAAAGGCAAAAAATGGAACTGGCCGTTGGGGGGCAAGGGCAGGTCAGAGACTTGACCCAATGCAGAGTGTCGTTAAAAAGAACGAAGCTGGGTAAATTGGGGAGTTGCGGGGTACAAACAGTAGATATGTTTGAACTTGATAGCGTCGATGTAGCCTTTATAACTTTTGAGCTTCAAGAATCTTGACTAAGGCAAGTGTCCGTTGACGTGATTGCAGTATTTATCGAACCAGTTTGGAGTCACCACTGAACTCTGGATCATAAAAACGCGGTCAAGCGAAATGCATGACTTGGTCTTACACTATCCAAATTGGTCTATAAACTCAGAAGTAACGACTTTTGGCTCAGGGTGATTTAAACAGAAGCTTTTTAACGCTTCTTGCTTCTCAGGATGGCGTAGGAGCTTTTGCAGTGTGGTAACCATTTCCGCTCTGTTGTGGGCGGCGTAATCACGATAACTTTCGTCCAGCCACGGCTTATCGTTGCCAAAATGATAGGTCAAGTTGACGTTTTGTAACATGAGCATTCTTTTTGATGTTGTCACCATGTTGTAAAGGAGAGGGCGCGCAACGCCGCCTATTCCCAGACACGAAGTGCTTTTTTGATAGGATTGATAGTGAGACTTTCGAAAAATAAAACAGTCAAAACCTCCGTGGAGCTTACCAATTTCTGAGGCAACGAGCGCTGGCGGAGCAGAAGTCTGATTATCGCATAGCGTCATTCGGTTTACTGTAACGGCGTCAAAACCGGCGAGGATTAGCTGTCGTATAGCACCATAAAAGTGCTCTTTTAAACAGATGTCAGCGTTTGTGTAGATAACATAGTCATTTGCACCAGCGTATTCTGAGCCTCGGTCCAAGATGTCAAACAATAAAGGAAAGGTTCGTTCGATTTCAAACTTTCCGAAATCTCTAATGTCTCTTTCCAGAAATGCGCTCTGAACAAAGCCCTTCGGTAATATGTCTACATCTTCGGGAGTACCAACTTGCACCAATTTGGTCTCTCCAAAACCTGACTTACTACTTTCGGCGGCTACGAGCATACTTTTTGCCGTTGCTTCCTGCGTGAAGTCCAAATTACCGTTGACGGAAAAAAAGTTAACAACATGAACCAATCTAACGGGCTTGTTTGGCAATTCCGGCTCACCAAAAAATTCGTACAGTTCGCCCAATTGTTGATTGCGACGTTGGCATAATACGTTTTTTGACAACCATTGAGGGGCGACGGGTTTCTGGTGTGGCGAGGGTTTGGTAGGTGCGTCGGTCAAATCAAATCCCTTTTGTCAAACTTGAAGAGTGGGAACCTTGCGTAACACTATGTATTCTGGCCGAACATTCCAGAAATTTTCCCGCCCAGAAAAGTGTTTAAACAAACCCGTTTTAAAGACCGTTAGAAGAGTTTCTGTTGGCGAAGAAAGGTTTTTTTGCTCATTCATGCGGCGAACGACGTCCCTAGACCTAGAGCAACGTTCGATGATGCCCAAGTTGATGCTTAAAAGTTTATTATAACTTAGAAATTTAACGCTTCTTTGGGGGGACAAACGAAAACACTGCCCTAGGGTTCCAGTTAACTTCGGACCAATATTTCTTGTGAACATAAATAACGTCGTTCCGCAGATGTTTTGCCTGACGATACCCAAATTCATCAAGAAGAATACAAAGTTCTGGTGTTGGACGTTCAATCGCAAGACACCGAATTCGGTACTTTTCTAAGTCTAGCCCCTGTATAGCCATCAGTTCGGCGCCTTCAATATCAAGCGAGAGAAAATCGATCTCCGTAGGAGCACTGTAGGCATCTAACTCGTCACTCAATGTCGTTGTTTCTACATGGATAATTTCGGCGTTTTCAAGCTCCTTGCCGCGAACAGATGGGTTATTGTCAGTCTCTTTTGAAACAATCCCTCCAAGCATACCGTTGTCGATCCGAAATTGCACAAGTTCGCCGGATCGTCGGGATACAGCTTTTTTTACAACCGGGGATCGCCGCTCTTTCTCAATTGTCGGCCAGTAGTTTGGATTGGGTTCAAATAACAACCCCTTCCATCCTAGCCACGATTCCAGAAAATACGTGTTGTTTATTTGGACACCATCTGCACAAGCAAGATCTACAAAAAACCGATTTCTAGGGAGCCCGTTGTTTTCGTAGTCAAAAACATAATTCACGAGAAAATCCACTTGCGCCTTCTGATCGCCGAAAGTCAACCTGCGATTAACTTCCAAGACTTCCTCTAACTTCTCCATTCTGGACTTAGTGGGCTGCCTCTGGACCATACTATTAACGGGTGATTTCGGATTTTTGGCATGATCCGGAGATGCTGCAGGGGTGGTCATTGCATCCCGAACCTGGCAGCTCTTAGCCTGCTCAGTCTTTTCAAATAGAAGTTTCTTAATTTTTTTCCGTATTCCCATCTTAACTTCTTTTCTATGTAGTCAAAATTTTGACTTACCGAGGCAAAACTTTGATGCGTGACCAAGAGAACTACGACATGAGAGCGGGTTTACTTGCATCTATTAGTGTTCAGACGCGGTTTCGAAACCATAATCAAAGCGCCTTAAGTCAACCTCGTATAGCTCCTCCACCAATTCTCGTTCTTTTGCGCCATAGTATTTTGAATAGTGTTCAGTTACTGATGCGTTTGCATTAAGGTGCAGTGCTTGTGACCGTTTTTCTATCAAACCAAATTCTAATGCGACGCTTTGTACTTTTGCGAAGTCGCTGGTAAAATTCTCTAGCCGTCCGAGAAAGTCCAACCTCTTGGGTACATAAAGAGATTGAGGTTGCCAATGGTGGTTTTTATGCTGGCCGCAGAACTTTAGGAACGAAAAAAAGTCGGCTGTATCGTCGCCGCCCATGGATCGCAGTTGCCTTTTGCGGCCCGGTACATTGGTAAACATTTTCCAGTTGGATAGAGCCCTCGCAAAGGGGTTGCGAACGAAAGAGAACCTGAAAGCGCGCGTCAAAGCAAAGACAGGTGGCTTTCTCAGGCTCATGCTTTCATCAGGGCCAAAAAACGCGCGTCTAATGGAACTTGACGCACACTTAGGCACATCGAAATAAACTAGCGGTGGATTAACGTACCTAAAGGTATAGTTTCCTTTACCGCCAGCGCTTGGGCAGCCGCAAGTTGGGCATTCGCAGTTGATTCTCCATGAAGTTATGAAGTTATGAAGCACCTTATTCGCTTTCTGACATATAGTGTAGACATCAACCATTTTGATGGTTGGCGGTTAGAGCGCAAACTGCCATATTATTCTAACATTTTTCGGTGCTCTCTTCTTTGAAACCCGATACTAATGCGCCGATTTTTCCCACTGCACCTGCAATCGTAGTTGCGGCTCCATAGGACGCCTAAGAGGGTTTGAAATCCTCGCCCCTACCCGGTCCGTACGTTCGCCCCCGCGATATTGTGCCTCCATACGCTACGATTTCGATACGTGGTTGGCCCGATTTGACTGGTCCAGTTTGATTGTTAGTGCCTGAGTGCTCTCTGGTCCATTGAGACGATGGTTTTTGGCGGTAGTGAGACAGACAAACACATAACCTCTGCCAGTTCTCCAGAACCTTATTTACTCGACAAGTAGGCTTATTGCTCTGAATTGAAGCCATGTTCGTTTTCGTTCGGGACAACAGAGTGAAACGTGACAAAAAACATCTGAGATGTGGCGCCCTGAAATTCTAATTAATTTATGGAGAACATATTCTTAAGCCTAAAGCCATTGTTGGTTTTTTTCATAAATAGTCACCCTGTCAGGAGGTTTATTGGCCTGAGGTAGCGCGATCCACCGCTTCTGCGTTTATCGACCCGCAGATGATCAAATACTTGCGCTAATCTTTCAGACAGTGAATGAACAAAGTCAAATACTATAGAAGCCATTGGTTGGGTTCGCAGCATTCGGCACTTTGCGCTCAACACGGTCTTTCGCTGCAGAGCGGAGCACTTGTATCGGATAAATGTCCACTTTGGACTCAAAGCGGTCTTTCGCTATGTAGTGCATCAATTACCGCAGCGCGGACGAAGCAGCCGTTCGCTGCGGTTGCTCCAAGGTCCGCTCTGCTCACGCAAGTCAACCTCAAGAAACTTTGACCCGTAGTTTCTGTGCCTCACCCCATTGCCTTGGAGATTGTCCATACACACGCCTGAACTCGCGACTGAACTGGGACGGGCTGACATAGCCAACGTCCGTTGCAGCCTCGTTCACCGGCATCCCGCCCGCGATTTTCATTGCAGCGTTGTTGAGGCGCATCGACTTAACGAATTGGATAGGTGCCATCGTCGTGACCTGCTTGAACTTACGATGGAAGACCGCCCGGCTCATGCCCGCTCTGCTTGCCATAACTTCAATCGAGATCGGCGCATCCAAGTGTGACGACACGTGCGCTATGGAACGTGCGATCGCGTTGCCAGCACCAAATGCCTGCCGTGCAAAGGTGCCAGCTTCTCCCTTCAGGATCGAATAGAGCAGCTCACGCAATCGCGCCTCGCCGAGAACCGCTGTATCCATCTCGCTGTCTCCGAGCCGCAGTAGCCGCAGTAGCGCTTCCGTGAACCCGTCGTCCCATCGCGCGAGCCTAATTCCCGGCTCCCGCATTTCTCTTTTGACCGAAGGCAGAACGCCCCCGGCATTTTCCATTTCCATCGCCAGTTCGGCCATAACACGTTGTTCCAGCAAGATCATAACGCCGTAGAGAGGGTTGTCATGCGAGGCCAAAGGCGTCCCCGCCTTGACCGGCATCGACATTGGGCAGCAGAGGTATTGACTGTTGTCGTATTCGTATCTTCGGCCATCCAGAACGGCTTCCTTTACACCGCTCACAATGGCCACGACACAGGGCTCATAAACAGCTGGAACACAGGGGATTGATTGCGTGGCGCGAAACAACCGTACACCCTTGATGCCCGTGTCGGTCAGGCCGTCCGTTGCGGTTCGGTCTGCGATGATTTGCTTGATCTGATCCTTGCTCATAAGAGCGATGTAAAGACTCCAGATCGATGCTGACAACTATCTTGATATAATCGGGCAAGTATTTGCGATATTCTCGCCTGTTTCTGCGTTCTGATGAGAGCTATCTACATTTCCATGCTTAAACAAAGTTCGCTTGGCCCATGCGCCAACGCGGATAGGAGACAAAAGATGCCAGATACCACATTTGGACCCAAAGGCTGGGTGCCCGAGCGCCTCGGCGACCTCTCTGGCAAGACCTACCTCATCACGGGTGCCAACGCCGGTGCCGGGTTCCAGGCCGCACGGACGCTCCTTAAAAAGAACGCCAAGGTCGTGATGTTGAACCGTTCGGCTGAGAAGTCTCAGACAGCTGTTGCGGACCTGAAGAGCGAGTTCGGCAGTGAAGCAGAAGTGATCTTCATACGCATGGACTTGGCCTCGCTCGCAAGCGTGCGTGAAGCTGCGGACGAGGTTCTAAATTCCGTTCCTCAGATTGATGCGCTCATCTGCAATGCCGCCATCGCGCAGGTACCAACCCGCAAGCTTACAGAGGATGGATTCGAGAGCCAGCTCGGCACCAACCATTACGGTCACTTCCTACTCTGTGGTCTTCTGTTTGAGCGGATCAAAGCCTCGAAAGGTCGGATCGTTGTTGTCGCCAGTCTCGGCTACAACATGGGTCTGAAGACGATCAAGTTCGACGACATGAACTGGGAAGAGGGTTACGGGCCGAATACCGCCTACTCACAAAGCAAGCTGGCGCAAATGATGTTCGCCTATGAATTACAGGACAGGCTTGCCGCCGCAGGGCGCACCGAGGTCGAGGTTTATGTCTGCCATCCCGGCTCGTCGGCAACGTCACTGATCAGTACGAGCGGCAGCCGGACGATGCGGTTCATCTGGTGGCTGATGACGAAGACACCGATGGTTCAAACGGCCGAGCAAGGATCCTATCCCGAAGTCATGTGCGCCACCGAAGAGACTTTGACCGAACAACGCGCACTCTACGGACCAACAGGCCGCTTAGAAGCCGTTGGCCCAGTCGGCAAGGGCACATTGAACCCGCACGCGTATGACAAACCCGCCATGACAAGACTTTGGGAGGTGACTGAACAAGAAACAGGCTTCAAGTGGGAGATTTGATCCAGCAGAGCCAGTGCGGCTGGTTATGCTTCGCCCACCATTGGACATTCGTGCACCTTGCTGCACTTGGTAGAAGGGGGCTCGGAGAGGACATTGAAGATAATTCGTTGAATGCCTGCAATGTGGACGAAGCTGCCTTTTGTTGCTCTTGAAGGAATGCCTGCTTTCAAGGCGACAAAGTCGTAGAATGAACGGTTGTTTGCCATAAGTTCAACGCCTACGGCAGCGATCAATACAAAGACAAGACCGGCCTCATTGGTCATTGCTTTATCCTCTTGAAACAACAGGCGGGCAAAGTTCAGTTTGGCACGTCAGCCATATCTACACCTGCGTCGCGCAGCAGTTCAAATTTCACAGCGGTTGCGCTGACCTGTCGATAAAAGGCAATCAGCTGCCGCGTCGGGCCCTGAAGACGTGTCAAACCTACAGTGGCGGCGACGACTGTGCCGACATCCGTATTGCCTTCCAGAACCTGCCAACCGCCCACGACAAGAACCCCCACCGTCCCGGCTCCGTTAATGGCGCTGAGTACAAATTTCGAAGACAGCTTCCACACGAATATCCGAGAACGGGTATCGTAGATCTCGTCAAATTTAGGTGTGATTTCCACGGCCGAGCGATCAGGGTCAACAAGCCAGTTTGTGGCTTTGCGCAATGTGTGAACCCTGTCTGACACAAGGGAGTTCACGCGAGTCTGGACGAGAAGAACAATAAACACCTGAGGGATAATCATACCGATTGCAATCAGCCCCAGAGAGGGTTGATTGGCTGCAATGTATCCGACGATCACAACAAGGGTTCCGGCCTGTACGATGGGTTCAGACAAAGCGCTTCCCGAGAACTTTCCCACTTGTTCGGCTTCGGCCGACACCATTGTGGCCTTGGCACCATAGGCAACTTTCTCAGCCCCTGCGGGGGTTTCGCGCGACAGATTGCAAATGCGCTTGCGAAGTTTGCGGATCATGTCTTCGCCCAGAACGCTCGATAGGTAACCCAGCACCCATTTCAGCGCGAGGCTCAGGATGATCACTCCACCCATTGCAACGCCGAGCCACAGCAATCCTGCGGGGCTTATTTTCTTTTCGGTCAGCCCGTTCACGATTTCCTTTTGGTAATTCAGAGGAAACGCCGCCAGGGCGGCAATGGCCAGCGACAGCAAGATGTTAACCATCTGTCGCTGTCCCGTTGTTCTCCAAATGGATCTATAAAATTCAATCACTTCACGTTCCCCTAACTTTCTTGCGGCACCTTTGCTGAACGATGCAGGTGTTATGAACGCACTGTAACACTCAGTACCATTCGCATAAAAAGATCCGTTTCCGGTGAGCAGTTGTAATGAGTTTTGAGCCCGTAAACTCTTTAAAAATCAACGACTTTTAATAAATTTTGCGGAAATAGGGGCGGTCACTGATCCCCAGTTCTGGTCTGGCGCAGACGTGCCAACTGCTGCGCAAGTTCACCACTCCAACCGTTAAGCTCGGATCCCGGATCACGCGCCTCACCCACCTGAATATTTGATTTTTTGCATATTTTTTCATACACTGCGGCATTAGTTTTTTTGTCTGGGGGGCAGTCATGAGAACTCAATTTGAACCCACGTTTTTGTTGCATGCTACAACCGCCTTAGCGTTTTCATTGGGAACACAAGCTGTAGGCTTTGAAGGCGAAGTTCCTCCTGAAGCTGTGGTCCCTGCGCAGACCTACTCTCCGTTTGTTGATCGGTCTTACCCCGATCAAGTTCTCTTTGGAGATTTGCATTTTCACACTGAAATTTCGTTCGACGCAGGGCTGGTGGGAACATCGCTGAACATCCATGACGCTTTTCGCGTTGCGCGAGGAGAGAGAATAACCTCGAATACCGGGCAGCCTGTTCAGCTCATCAGGCCCCTCGATTTCCTTGCGATCACCGAGCATGCGGAAATGCTGGGTCTTGCGACCGCCATTCGCGCGGCAGACCCTAGGCTTTTGGCCGACGACTGGGGCCGCCTGACTTATGAAAGGTTCAATTCTGGGCAGGAAGGCCGGATGGAGGCGTTTGCCGACATCATCGAAATTGCGTCAATCGAAGGCCGGGACCCAACGGCAGGTTTGGGTTTGGACGGCGACCTCTGGCAACAGATCGTGGAAACTGTCGACGAGTACTACGAACCCGGCGTTTTTACATCGTTGGCGGGATACGAATGGACATCGACACCACGTGGTGACAACCTTCATCGCGTCGTGATTTTTGGGGATGGTGCTGATAAGACCAGTCGAACCCGCCCATTGCCCTTTTTTGAAAGTGAGGACCCTGAGCGGCTGTGGGATTATCTGGCCGCCTACGAAGACGCGACAGGCGGAAGCGCCGTGTCCGTTCCCCATAACGGCAACATATCCAACGGTATAATGTTCGCGCCGACCAAGTTTGACGGGTCACCCATGGATGCGGAATACGCCGCCAAACGTATTCGTTGGGAGCCCATGCATGAGGTCACCCAGATCAAGGGAGATGAGGAAACGCATCCGTACCTGTCGCCCGATGATGAGTTTGCGGATTTTGAAACCTGGGATGTCGCAAATATCTCGGGCACCGTTGCAAAGACACCTGAAATGCTGCGCTACGAATATGGGCGTTCCGCCTTGAAGGTCGGGCTTGAGGTGCAGCGCGAGACAGGCGTTAACCCGTTCAAGTTCGGCTTCTACGGTACGACGGACACGCATACCGCCCTGCCGACCACGCGCGAGGACAACTACTTTGGCAAGTACCAACATACGGAGCCTTCGGCGAGCCGTCACAACTTTGATGTAATTCCGGCGGAAGATCCGGCATTGCGTATCATTACGGCGCAGGAGTCGGCTGCGGGCCTTACGGCTGTTTGGGCCCGCGACAACACGCGCGAAGAAGTCCACGGTGCCATCAAGCGCAAGGAGGCCTATGCCACAACCGGGCCGAGAATGCGGGTCCGCGTCTTTGGTGGTTGGGATTTCGACGCCGAAGATCTGTACGCGTCGGACTTTGTTTCCAACGGGTATCAGAATGGCGTGCCAATGGGCGGTGACCTGAAGAACGCGCCTGATGGGGCGGTCCCCGGCTTTCTGGTACGTGCGCTGCGCGATCCGGATGGTGCAAACCTCGACCGTGTCCAGATCATCAAAGGTTGGATCGATCAGAGTGGCGAGACCCACGAGCGAATTTTTGACGTGGCGGTCTCTGACGGTCGTGAGATCGGAGAAGATGGGCGCGCACGCGAACCTGTGGGCTCGACCGTAGATATTGAGAACGCCACCTACAGCAACTCAATCGGTTCCGTAGAGCTTGCCGCGTATTGGCAAGACCCAGAGTTTGATCCGGATAACAACGCGTTTTTTTACGTGAGGGTGATCGAAATTCCAAAACCACGTTGGACGACTATCGACGCCGCTTTCTACGATATCCCGCTGCCCGAGGCTGTTCCCGCGGAAGTTCAGGACCGCGCTTATACGTCACCAATTTGGTACAACGCCGAATAGCGGGCTTAGTTTACATGGCAAAACCATTCATGATCAGCTTAGACCCTAAATGATGATTCTGGGAAACAACCGCATTGGCTGAGGTGCTCCTTACCACAGCTGGCCCGCCGCTCGATTTGGTGGATAAAACGAACGACTGGTCTGATGAAGATGCGTCGGCGTATTTGAACCTGTAGTTTCGAGAGCGGACGTCCGATCTGGGGATGTCAAAGGCAGGTTTGTCCGCACGTCAGTAGTTGCAAAGAAATTCGACCAAGGACCGAATCCGCCGAAAGCAGACGCTCGCGCAAACTGCAGTGAATGACTGCGTCGACGGTAAATTTCGAAAAGTTCGGAACCAACGGTCTTCCAAAAGTGAAATTGATCAGATTTGGGTGGCTCGATCACACAGATTGGATTGGGCAAAAAGCTGCAACAGGTCAGCAAGCTCGACTGCGTCCAGAGAGCGACAGGTACAAGCTAAAGCGGCTTTATAGCAGTTCTGGCTGAGCGAAGGCCACTTTTAGGCGCTCTGCCGTCAGGTCAACATAGTCAGCGTTGATTTCGAACCCGACGGCTTTGCGTCCTGCGCGCAGAGCTGCCTCCGCCAGTGAACCTGAACCCATAAACGGATCGAGGATCACATCTCCAGGGTTGCTACATGCTTTGATTATCCTGTCCACAACCGCTGTTGGGAATTGAGCTGGGTGCGGAGTCCGCTCTTTCGAAGAACGATTCTTGCCGGAGGTAACCTTTGGAAATTGCCAAACATCAGACGGGTTTTTTGCAAGCGGATTGCATCTTAGCTTCCCGTTTTTTCTTTGGTTTGGATACTTTACGTTGGGGTCACGCACATCATCCAAGTTAAATGTATAGTTTTCTGGGTCGCGGACATACCACAAGAATTTCTCGTTTCGCGGAGAAAATGATGTGCGGGCGGCAACCCCAGCCCCGTAGTTCCAAACAACCTCCTGAATCAGATAAAATGGTACACGGTCCCATAAAAGGTATGGAATCGGAATCGCTTTTGCCCGATCTGGCAAAGACAAATAGCCAAGGTTAAGCCAAAACGATCCTGAGGATGTCGTGATGCGATGGGTAAGTTCTATCCAATTCTCGCACCAATCTATGTACTCCCCTACATCGCGTACTTCTTCATACGATTTCCCGATGTTGTAGGCGGAGAAGTGACCGTGAGAGGAATTGATGCCGCTGGCATCTGGGCAAGCAACTCCACACAATCTCCACGATAAACAGCCCAATTTTCACCTGACTTAGTCGGGGCGCCCAGAGTCTCCAACAATTCATCGAACTTCATACTCAACTCCTACAGAATTCCCGAACGTAGACTGCTTTGTCGTACTTTGGCTTCAGCACAATCGTTGCCACGGGCGACGACTCGAACGCTCATACAGGCTTACATACCACAATAAATTCTTCTGTGTGTTCATCAACCAACTATATGTAGCGTGAGCGGTATTTTCGGCGGTTTAGTTATTTTTCCTGCGCTTACGGTTTGAGATGTTGCGCAGCCCGAACATGAGACTGGTAACACTGCATCAAAGTCACGGTTACATCATGCCGACCAAAAACGCAGAAATTTAGACAATGTTTGAAAAACGTTTGAAAAAACCGAAAACCGCCAAGCTTCGCTCAGCGGTTTTTCGTTTCCGGTCAATCGGTTGAAGTGGTGCCCCCACACGGACTCGAACCGCGGACCTACTGATTACAAATCAGTTGCTCTACCAGCTGAGCTATAGGGGCACTGGACGTCGATTACTGCCTCTGGTTCTGGACTGCAAGACTCATTTTTTTCTTTTGTCGATGATTTTTGAATCCCAGCGTCAGGCGCCCCTGCCACGCCACATCAGCGTACTGGTTTGACTGTCAGTTACACAGCCTGTAACCCGACAGACGAGGCAGAAGAGGCAGGGGCAAAAAGCGAATATGCAGGTTGCTATCCACGCAGGAGCCGCATTCACCGGCGAAGGCAGAGTGTTAAAAGCCCTGAGAGCCCACAAGTCTGTGCTGACCGAGCATGGTGTTGCCGCTTTTGGCCCGCGCCAATACAAACAAGCCTTCAAGCCGACCTTCTCAACATCCGAGCCGCAGTTCCTGACACCAGAAGAAACCAGTCAGGTTCGCGCAGGCCTGACATCAGACCCCAGCATTCGCCGGGCCGTGTTCCAAAGCAATGCACTGATTGCAGACTCAAAGGCGGCTATTCAGGACGGGCAACTTTACCCACGCGCCGGAAAGCTAATGTCCGTGTTGGATCAGGCGCTCGAAGACATTCGGATCGACTTCTTCTTTGCCTTACGAAACCCGGGCACGTTTATTCCCAAACTACTAATGTCTCTGCCAGACGAAGACAGGGAAAATATCATTCGCAATACAGACCTGAGCTGCCTGAATTGGATCGGAATGGTCGACGACATCCGCGACATGGCTCCGGGCGTAAACATCACCTTGTGGAGCAATGAGGAATCGCCTCTGATTTGGGGCGACATTTTGAGAAGAATGTGCGGCCTGCCAGAGGAACTGACCCTAGAAAAAGAGTATAACTTTCTGCTTTCCCTTCTGGATGAAGCGGGAAAAGAAAAGGCGAATGCGCTTTTGAATGCGAGACCTGACGGGGAACAAACGGGCTTACGCTATGCTCTGGCGGACATCTTGGAAGATCACGCCCAACCGGAGCTTGTAGAAGAAGAACTGGAACTTCCGGGCTGGAGCACAGACATCGTGGATGCGTTTTCCGAGCTTTATGAACAGGATCTTGAAAGGCTGGAATCAATGCCAGGGGTCCAGTTGTTAAGGCCCTGAGCCCAGAAAAATTGCCCCGCCCAAGTACTGTGACCTGCGATCAATCAGCCTTTCTTGACCCGAGATAGAAATCCACCAGTCCCGGTTTGGCTGCCCACCCAGATCGCGGTGTCGTAGAAAGCAAAGCCTGAACGACACCACAAATTCGAAACCGTCAGCTCATACCCAAGGCTTCTTTGTACATCTCCAATACCGCCTCTTCTTCTGCGATATCGTCTTTGTCACGTTTGCGAAGAGCAACTACCTTGCGCATGACCTTGGTGTCGTAGCCGCGCGCCTTGGCTTCGGCCATGACTTCTTTCTGCTGCTCTGCGATGTCTTTCTTTTCAGCGTCCAGACGTTCGAACCGTTCGATAAACTGACGCAGCTCTCCGGCGGTAACGCGATAGTTGGCGGCGGCCTGATCTTCGGTCATGTCTTCCATTTATTCTCTCCCAGAGGCTGAAGTCTGTTGCCGCAAGTCGGCACTAAGCCGGATACATGGCCGCAGCACCCGCCGCAAGCGGACAATCGGGCATCGGACTTGTGCGATGCACGGGTATCCGATAAGCGCAAAGAAACTCTTTGGCCTGATGCGGAAAACCATGTTCGAAATCATCACCTGGGGCGGAGCCGCCCTGTCGCTTGCCGGACTGTTGGGACTCGTCTGGTGCATCCTGCACGTGATGAAAGCGCGAAAGTCCGGTCTGTCCGATGACGAACTGCGCGCGACTGTTCAGGGAGTATTGCCTTGGAATCTGGCCTCACTCTTTCTGTCCGTGATCGGGCTGATGCTGGTTATTCTGGGTATCTCGTTCAGTTAATCCCATAGCCTAAACAGGCAGATTATCGAACTGAGCCTCCATCGCGTCCTCACACAAGGCTGCATCCAGCCGACGCAAGCGCGAGGGGACATGTACACCCTGCTGGCGCATCCGTTCAATTACCCTTGTCACGCTTGGCTGAAGCGCCAGACGGGTTTCAAGACACGCACCCTGCAACTTTTCTTCAAGCTGCTCGGCTTCGGAATATAAATTAATTGTAGACATCTCCATCCTCCCAAATGGTGCGTTATCTACCCACATATAGGTAACCGATTTAAGACCTGCTGACCTTAACCCGACGACACGCAAAAACCCGCCTGTCTGAAATACGGTTTCGGCAGTCACCTGCGGAATGGTTAAATTCTAGGCCGATCTGAATTACCCTGCCTTGACAAACATCAATTCACGGATTCTTTATCACTATACATTCCGAAATTGATATACGAATAAGGCAGTCTGACGGAGGGCAAAATGACACCGAAGGTGAAAGCGTTTTTTGACACCGATACGTTTACCGTGTCCTACCTAGTACAGGAACCCGAGGGGACGGCCTGTGCAATTATCGACAGTGTCCTGGACTTTGACCATGCATCCGGCCGAACCGACACCAGTTCAGCGGATAAGATTATCGAATATGTTCAGGCCAACGGTTTGAAAGTCGAATGGATTTTGGAAAGCCATGTTCATGCCGATCACCTGTCGGCGGCCCCCTACCTACAACAGAATTTGGGCGGTAAAATCGGTATCGGAGATCAGATCGTCACCATTCAGGAGACATTTGGCAAAATCTTCAATGAAGGGACCGAGTTCCAACGCGATGGCAGTCAGTTTGACGCCTTGTTCCGCGAGGGCGACAGCTTTCACGTGGGTCAAATGCGGGGTGATGTTCTGCACACGCCCGGCCATACCCCGGCCTGTCTGACCTATGTTATCGGAGACGCGGCTTTCGTGGGGGACACCCTGTTCATGCCCGATTTCGGAACCGCGCGGTGCGATTTTCCGGGCGGGTCATCGGAAATGCTGTTTACGTCGATCCAGAAAATCCTGTCGCTGCCTGATCAGACACGCATCTTCGTAGGGCATGATTACAAGGCACCGGGCCGCGACGAATATGCGTGGGAAACAACAGTCGGAGAGCAGAAGGCGCTCAATGTTCATATCGGCCAGGGACGCTCGGTCGAGGAGTTCGTCAAAATGCGCGATGCACGGGATGCGACGCTTGGCATGCCCCGTCTGATCCTGCCTTCTCTTCAGGTCAATATGCGCGCGGGGCAGATGCCTCCTGCCGACAAAGAGGGTGATGTTTTCCTAAAGATTCCAGTGAATAAACTGTGAAGCCAACCAATACGTGGAGAAAAAAGAACCATGCAACTGGAATGGATTTGGGGGTTGGCCGGGGGCCTGCTGATTGGTCTGGGTGCCGCTGTTTATCTGCTAGGGAATGGCCGGATCATGGGGGCCAGCGGCATCTTGGGCGGCTTGGTCGACAATAGTGATCGCACCTTGGAACGCCTGGTTTTTGTTGCAGGGCTTGTAGGAATGCCCTTGCTTCTTCGCCCGTTGATGTCACCCACACCGCAGACCCATCTGACCGGCAATATTGCTGTCATCATTTTCGCGGGACTGCTGGTTGGGATCGGCACCCGGATCGCCAATGGATGCACGTCGGGACATGGGGTCTGTGGAATATCGCGTTTCTCGCTGCGCGGAATTGTGGCAACGGTTATCTACATCGCTGCCGGTGCAATCACACTCGCGGTTCTGCGCCACATGTGGGGGGTGATCTGATGCGGTTGCTGATCTCTTTGATTGCCGGGTGCCTGTTTGGCGCAGGTCTGCTGATCTCGGGCATGACGGACACCACCAAAGTTCAGGGGTGGCTGGACGTGTTCGGGAACTGGGATCCGACACTGGCCTTCGTGATGGGCGGGGCGATTATCCCAATGCTGTTTGCCTGGCGGATGACAGAACATCGTCGCCCCTTGGCCGGCGGCACCTTTCCGACCATGTCTCCGCCCGAGTTGGATCGGCGGCTTGTCGTCGGCTCTGTCCTGTTTGGCATGGGGTGGGGCTTGTCCGGGCTGTGTCCGGGACCTGCCATTGCCTCGGTGACCTATGGCGGCGTTGGCGGGCTAGTGTTTCTGGCCGCAATGATCGCCGGAATGTACGCAGCGCCGACTGTGGGGGCGCAACTGGACAGAACTGCAAACGCAGCCTAATCAATTGGGATGGAGATTCGCCGCATTACACCCCGCTACGCCGTCTCGCCGCAAATCACGGTCGAGGATGTTTCAGCCATAGCCGAAGCCGGATTCGTCAAGGTTATTTGCAACCGGCCGAACACCGAAGTTCCGTCAGACATGCAGTCGGACGCCATTGGCGAGGCCGTCCGTGCAGCGGGTTTGGAATATGAGGTTCTGGAGCTGACGCATCAGACCATGACACCCGAGAACGTCGCCCTCCAGCGCGAGTTGGCCGAAAGCTGCAGCGGACCGGTGCTGGCGTATTGCGCATCAGGTACGCGGTGTTCAGTTATCTGGGCCCTTGGCCAATGCGACCGGATGAGCACGGACGATATTCTGGACGCAACAACCAAGGCAGGCTACGCGCTGGAAAACCTTCGTCCCACGCTTGATCAAATTCGCAACGCGGCTGGGTAAACCCTATGGATCAGGCCACCTGACCTGCGTCATCGTTCAGGCCAGCCAGCTTCGAAATTTCGGCGGCGATCTGGTCGGAGTCGCCGAACTCCAACGTGCTATCGATGGTGTCAATCGCATGTGTGTCTGTGTGAATGGGTTCTACAGACAGCTCTGTCGAGGGATGGATTGCCGTCGTTCGTGCCTCAAAGAAATCCTTAGTCTCGGCCTGTGACGGCGCATCCTGCGGCTCGTATTCGTTCAGGCGAATTGCCCGCATCCCACCGGATTGCCCCAAACGTCCTACTGCTGTCCGAGTCCTGTCGATCGTCAGCAATTGCGCGCGATCAAGCCGTGCTCCGGTCAAAGGCAATACATCCCCCGCTGCAAGCGCCGAAAAAGAAGCTAGGGGTAAAGCCATTTGGCAAATCACAGTATTCAACTCTGCGCGCAGCACGCCCGATGCCTGTTCGATATGCGGCTCCGAATCCTCACTAGGTTCGGCATCCGCCGGGCCCGCCACTTCGGGAAGAAGAACAGAAAACCGGCCCTGTCGCAAACCGCCGCCCAGCTCGACCGTTAGATCATATGAAACATACGCATCCTGAGTCATAGCCAATGACAGCGCCCGAAGATCAGGCAACCGCAACTTGTACTGATACCCTGTCAGGCTTGCCTGTTCACTGACGGTTTCCACCAACCGTACCGCGCGGGTGAATGCGTCTTCGATCATGGGCGCAACCATCGCGGCATCCGTATCGGTAAAGGCCCGTGGCGTAGGTGTCGTTGACGTCACCTCACCAATAGTCTGCACTTGAACGATGGCCGAAACGGTTTCCAAATCCATACAGACCGCCGCCGAAAGCCCGTCGTTGTTCAGAAGATGCAGCAACAACCAGTTGTCACCGGCAAACCCCGAAAGCCCGTCGGCTGATCGAGATACCCGCCTTGCCGCGATGACCGACAACGGCAGTTGCAAACGATCCGCAGCGGTACGGGCAAGTGCCAACCGCAGCGCGCGAAGAATGGAATTCGACTGATCGCCGCGCGCGTCCTGGCTTGCAGTTAGTTTTTTCGCCAAAGCGGTGGTGACCGGTTGTGTCATGCCTGAAGTCGTCAATCGTAAATGTGCCTATGTTCTGGTCTACTCCGGCACAGGTTACGAATGTCTTTACACCCGTCTTATTGGGCTGCTTGCCTATAAGCCAGTGGCACCTGCACGCGGAAGGCTGCCCCGCCCTGCCCCGGCAAATAGCTGATATCGCCCCCAAGACGCTGCATGATCTCGCGGCAGATCGCCAAACCCAAACCAGCCCCGCCTGCCTTGTCGCCACCTACACGCGCGAATTTTTCGAACACCATGGACCGCGCCTCGGCTGGAATACCGCTACCGTTATCCGCAAAATCAATCACGACCTGGCCGCCTACATCATGCGCAGAAATGGTCAGGACCGGGTCATCCGCATCGCAGTATTTCTGCGCGTTGGAAATCAAGTTGATGAAGACTTGCCCCAAACGATCCAGATCGGTGTGAAGCGGAATGCGTTCGGACGCCTTCGAGCGGCGAACGGTGAGGGTTTTGCTGGTGCCCGCCAACGCGCTCGATACGGCCCGATCCAGAACCGAGCGCAGGGTATCGCCTCCCATATTCAAGCTGACCTGTCCGCTTTCCAAAACGCTCAGGTCCAGCAGGTCATCCAGCAATCGCGTCAACCGCAGCGCCTCGTCGTGGATGATCGCCGCATAGCGCGTCTGTTCTTCGTCCGTTAAACCGTCTGTGTCCCGCATGATCTCGGAAAACGCCCGGATCGAGGTCATGGGTGTACGCAGTTCATGACTGACTTGACTAAGGAAGTTGTCTTTCTGCTGCGATATCTGGGTCAGCTTGGTATTCGCTTCGCGCAGTTGCCGGGCTGTACGGCTAAGCTCGGCAGATTTCACTTCTAGCTGGCTGGAGTATTCCAGCAATTGCGCGGATTCGTCGGCCACAGCCAAAAGGTCCTCGACCGACACCGAAGACCCGCCGACAATCTGGCCAATCATGGCATGCGCCGTCGCGGCCCCGACCGAGCCGCTCAATTCCCGCTCAAGCCGTTCCAGAAAGGCAGGTGTTGGTTCGGGCAGGCTGGATCGTCCGCCTTGTTGTTCAGCTTCGGCCTGAAAGAACTCCTGCGCAGGACCCGCGCCCAGTATGCGCTGGGTCATGATCATCAGGTCCTCGCTTTGTGCAACGGACCCGGTCCATCCGCGCGGGGCGACAGAATGGTCAAAGACATTGACGAACTGCGCCCCCTGCAAGCGCTCCAGCGGGCTAGGAAAACTCAGCAGCGACGCCACGCAGAAAGCGACGGTATTCAAAGACAGCGACCACATGACCGTATGGACCATGGGGTCCATCCCTTCGATCCCGAACAATGCCTGCGGCCGCAGCCAGCCGATCCCAAACGGGCCGTCCTGCAGAACCGAGCTGGACATCAGCGCCCCACCCATTCCGGGCAGAAGCAGCGTGTAGATCCACAAGAGGAACCCCACTGACAACCCGACAAGTGCTCCTGTCCGCGTCGCCCCGCGCCAGAACAAACCGCCGACCAGGGCAGGCAGAATCTGAGAAATACCGGCAAAGGCCACAAGCCCAATTGAGGCAAGCGCAGCGCCACCACCAGATAACCGGTAGTAAAAAAAGCCCAATGCCATGATCGCCGCGATTGAGACACGGCGCGCAACCAACACGACATGTCGAACATCGCCGGACAGGGACCCGGACCCTTCCTGAGTGCTTAGCCAGATTGGCATCACAAGATGGTTCGAAACCATGGTTGACAAGGCCATGGCCGTAACGATCACCATCGACGTTGCAGACGAAAACCCCCCAATGAAGGACAACATGGCCAACCACTCATTGCCCTGTGACAGGGGCACAGTCAGAACAAACAGGTCTGGGTTCGACCCTTCCGGCAACAGGTCCAAACCCACCACAGCGATCGGCACCACAAACAGGCTCATCAAAAGCAGATATAGCGGAAAAGCCCAGGCCGCTGTTCTCAGGTGTCCTTCATCCGCGTTTTCAACCACCATCACCTGAAACATGCGCGGCAAGCAGACAAACGCCGCAGCAGACAAAAAGATAAACGTCGTCCAGCGACCCGCGTCCACATTCCACTGACCGATCTCTGATGCGTCTATGCGATCCATCATCGGCCCAACGCCGCCTGCGACCCCCCAAACGACGAAGATACCAACCGCCAGCAAAGCGAACAGTTTAACCACGGATTCCAACGCGATAGCGGTCACAACACCGTGGTGACGCTCGTTCGCGTCCAGGTTTCGTGTCCCGAACAGGATGGCAAACATCGCCAGCCCTGCAGCCACCCAAAACACGCTTGATCCCTCGCGGTAAAGGCCGGACGGATCAGCCTCTGCAAAGATCGAGAACGATAAGGTGATAGACTGCAGTTGCAGCGCGATATACGGAGTACCGCCCAGAACCGCCAGAATGGTCACACAGATTGCCAGCGTATTCGACTTGCCGTAGCGCGACGAAATCAGGTCCGCGATCGAGGTCACCCTTTGGCTGCGCCCAACCCTGACCAATTTCCTGAGACCCCACCACCAACTGATCATGACCAGCGTGGGACCCAGATAGATCGTCACGAACTCCAGCCCCGACCGGGCGGCATTTCCAACCGCGCCGTAGAATGTCCAGGCGGTGCAATAGATCGACAGCGACAGAGTATAAAACAAAGGGGACCGCAACCACGCCCCACGTCCAGCGGCAGCCATTCGGTCAGCGGCAAAGGCCACGCCGAACAAAAGAACCACATAGCCCAGACAGACAAGGATCAGAAGGTTCAGCGTTGCCATCGATCCGTGTCCGGGTCGGTGTCGTCCCGCGCCGCCGTGCGGCGGGCGGCAAAGCCAAAGATCAGGCTAATCAGTATCATTAGCCCCCAGCAGGTGAAGATATAGAGAATGGCCGACGATAAAGTGACCGCCCCGGTTTCCCCCGGTTCAGGCCAGAGCAACGGAATCGCGATCAATGCAGCCCCGAGAATTGGCAACAGCCGTGCAGCGTCCGTCAACCGACGCCGACGATAGCTTTGGCGTTCCAGAAACAGCGAAGGCCGAACACCCTGAGGCTGCCGATCTTCGCTATTGCTCATGATTGTGTGGCCTGCGCGTGCAGATCTCGCACCGCGGTCAGGACCTCGGCATTGGAAAACGGCTTGGTCATGAAGCGGCTGACACCGGCGCTTTCGGCCATTTCGCGATCACGAAGCTGACCACGTGCCGTTAACATCAAGACCGGCAGACCCCGAAGGTCGTCCAACTCGCGAAGATCGCGCAGAATATCCATGCCGCTTTTGCCCGGCAGCATAACATCCAAAATGACTAGATCAGGATTTGCGCCCTGAATGACCTCGACAGCGTCCGTTCCTTCGGCGTGCGTTTCAACCTGCCAACCCTCACGCGTCAGCAGGAACCGAATGGCCTCGGCGATGTTCGGCTCATCCTCAATTAGCAGAACCTTACGGCTCATATGTTTCATTCCTCCCCGTGACAGGATACCCATCCGCAGTCCTGTCTGTATCAGCTTACGCTGTCTGTCAGGAAAGTGTCAAAAACCTTCGCTCAGAATCGACGGCTCTCGGCGCGACTCGCAGTCGGCATTTGGGCAAACCCTGCAACTTGGCCCGACCCTGGCAACCGGCTGGCCACCCTGCCCGCCTTCTTCGACGGCCCGGACCAACATGACCGAGCGATAAACAGGTGCGTCGTCATATCCCGACATCGCTTGAGGCCATGCATAGGCATAGCAATCAAACTCAGCCGCCGACCGGCCAAGCTGTACAATACGTTTGCGAATTGGCACCAAAGGCCGATTTAACGCCTGAAACAAAGGCCACAGGGGGCACGCCTCGCCAAAGCGCGGCATCGCAAAGCCCGGCACCGATTTGGCAAACAAGATACTTCCCGAGGCATCGCACACCACCAGTCCCGTGGGTCGCGAAAGAACCCCGTCTGGCAGTGCCGCCAAACGGCGCAGAACGGTCGCGATGTCCACCGAAAACTGTGCAGCCAGCTTGATCGGATCAGGCTCCGTGCCAGCCAGCGCAGTTTTCACCGCCTTCAATGGCATGGCCTTGGCGTCGCTTGCATAGACATCCAAAAGACCGCGAGTGACGGTCTTTGCGGCCGCCGAGTCAATCTCGCTCAAGTCTATCGCAGAGCTATCTTCGCTGCCCTCCATCTCGGGGAAGTGGTGTCCGCGCTGCTCAAAGAACGCCTCAGCATCTTCAAGAGGAACGCCGCGACGATCGTCCGCCGCGTCAGAATCATCCAGATAAGCAACCAAGGATTTCGAACTGTCGGCAAGGCGTTCAGCATCCTGATGCAGATTTCGATGAAAGCGATCCTGCCACTCGGGTTCGATTTCCTGTGTTTCGGCCAGAATCGCTGCGGTCGAACGAATCGCGGCTGCGGTGGACAGAACCTCATGCATCGAAGCAGCCAGATGTGGATCATGGGTCAAACGGTCGGATAGGGTTTCTACCGTTCGCTCAAGCGAGACAACGCGCCTGTGCATCTGCGCTAGCACAGCAGCCCACCCCGGGAAACGTCCCGCGAACTCCTCCAGGCTGTCGACTTCGGCCTGTTGTCCAACCGCGTCCGCCGCTGCCTCGCGCAGCGCGGATATCAGCGTTGCCTCTAGCCCTTGCGTCAGCAGCGAAGGCTCAACGGCCAAAGCCGAGGCAATATCCACAAGCAGCTTGCCGCCAATCCTGCGGCGATTGTGTTCAATCAGGTTCAGATAGGAGGCCGAGATCCCGACCCGACGCGCCAGTTCTGCCTGCCGCAGTCCTGCGATTTGCCGCCTCTCTCGAATACGGCTGCCTGTCAACGTGTCGCGCATGTTCTCGCCCCTCCCCAAGCGGAACCAACCTTTGTAAGCGTTCAGTTTTTTCTAAACTCTTAAGGTTTTTCTATCTTTTAGAAGCACATTTTCAAACCAAATTTACACCCTTAACAAACAGATTGCACGATCATCAGACCCGTGTTGACGCCTCTCAACACCACATTCTCGGCCGCACCCCTTCTATTTCCAACCAATTCCCTGCACGATACCGGAATGAGTGACGCCGCCTTCGAATATGCTCCTATCGGATTGGTCGAGTTGGAAAACCGTATCATCCGGCGCTGCAATCTGCAGTTTGCACGGACCTTCGGAGGAGACGAGGCCGACTATCGCAACATGCCTTTGCTGCACCTTTACCCCTCGGTCGCGGATTGGGAGCGTATCGGTGCCCGCAGTCTTCAGGTCATGCGCGACACCGGATATTACACGGACGAGCGCGTCATGCGGCGGCGAAATGGGGATTTGTTCTGGTGCCGCGCACGCGGTCGATCCTTGACCCCCGATGACCCCTTCCGCCACGGCATCTGGAGCTTTTCCGACATTTCGGAGGAACGTCCGCTAGTCGAGCTGACCGCACGGGAACGCGAAGTGGCGATTTTGTCGTGCAGGGGCCTGTCCGCCAAGGAAATCGGCGTCGAACTGGGGCTGAGCTACCGCACCATCGAAGCTTACCGCGCCCGGTTGCTTGAGAAATTCGGCGCGCGAAAACTACCGGAATTGGTTGCAAAACTTTCAGGAATGCCGCTGTAACCTCTTCCCCCCCTCGAAAACTTGGTTAAAACCCCCACCTGACAGGCCGAGACGCGCTTTTCATGGCAAGGCTCATGGCTTATAACGCTGCGTAATCAGACCAAAGCCCGCAAGACACAGACGGGCCAAAGGGGAACCGTCGAGGACACTCATGACAGACACCAAACACGAAGCGGATGTGGCATTCATCAAGGCATTGGCTGAACTGCTGCGCGAGAACGACCTGACCGAATTGCAGGTCAAGCGCGAATACGGCGAGGAAGACAGCCTGAATGTACGCGTCAGCCGCTTGTCACAGACCGCTGCCGTAGCTCCGGTTCAAGTGGCAGTTCCGGCTGCGGCCCCTGCGGCAGCACCCGCTGCTGCTCCGGCACCGGCTGCTGCTGCCGAAGCACCGGCCGCTGTCGAAGACCCGGCCAGCCATCCCGGTGCAGTGACCTCTCCCATGGTGGGAACCGTCTACATGCAGCCCGAACCCGGCGCGCCTGCGTTCATCTCGGTCGGCGCATCCGTGTCCGAAGGCGACACGCTGCTGATCGTCGAAGCGATGAAAACCATGAACCACATCCACGCGCCTAAATCGGGTACCATCAAACGCATTCTGGTGGGTGACGGCGACGCTGTGGAATTCGGCACACCCCTGGTCATTGTTGAGTAAGGCAGGCCCATGTTCGACAAGATCCTGATTGCCAACCGAGGCGAGATCGCCCTGCGCGTCATCCGCGCCGCGCGCGAGATGGGGATAAAGACGGTTGCCGTCCATTCCACCGCCGACAGCGACGCAATGCACGTGCGCATGGCAGACGAGTCTGTCTGTATCGGCCCCCCGCCCAGCCCGCAAAGCTATCTGTCCGTGCCAGCCATCATCTCGGCCTGTGAAATCACAGGCGCGCAGGCGATCCACCCCGGCTATGGCTTCCTGTCCGAAAACGCAGAGTTCGTGCAGATCGTCGAAGATCACGACATCACCTTTATCGGCCCCACCGCCGAACATATCCGCGTGATGGGTGACAAGATCACCGCCAAGGACACGATGAAAGCCCTTGGTGTGCCATGCGTACCGGGTTCCGACGGCGGCGTTCCGACTTTGGAAGACGCTAAGCGCATTGGTGAGGAATTCGGCTATCCCGTCATCATCAAAGCCACCGCCGGCGGCGGCGGCCGCGGCATGAAAGTTGCGCAGACCGCGGATGAGATGGAAAGCGCCTTCATGACCGCACGCGCCGAAGGCAAAGCCGCCTTCGGCAATGACGAGGTCTATATCGAGAAATACCTGACCACACCGCGCCATATCGAGATTCAGGTCTTTGGCGACGGCAAAGGCAAGGCTGTCCATCTGGGCGAACGTGATTGCTCGCTTCAGCGCCGCCATCAGAAGGTGTTTGAAGAGGCCCCTGGCCCCAGCATCACCCCCGAGGAACGTGCCAAGATTGGTAAAATCTGCGCCGACGCTGTGGCGAAGATCAACTATATCGGCGCGGGCACAATCGAATTCCTGTACGAGAATGGCGAGTTCTATTTCATCGAAATGAACACCCGCCTGCAGGTGGAACACCCGGTGACCGAGGGCATTTTCGGCGTCGATCTGGTGCGCGAACAAATCCGTGTGGCAGCAGGCGAGGACATGTCGTTCGGTCAGGACGATCTGGAAATCAACGGCCACGCCATCGAGGTTCGGATCAACGCCGAGAAACTGCCAAACTTCTCGCCCTGCCCCGGTAAGATCAGCGCCTATCACGCGCCTGGTGGTCTGGGCGTGCGGATGGATTCGGCGCTGTATGACGGGTACTCGATCCCGCCCTACTACGACTCGCTGATTGCCAAGCTGATCGTGCAGGGCCGCGACCGGGCCGAGGCGCTGGCGCGTCTGGACCGAGCCTTGGGTGAATTGATCGTAGATGGAATCGACACCACGGTGCCGCTGTTCCATGCTCTACTGCAAGAAACCGACATTCACAGCGGCGACTACAACATTCACTGGCTGGAGCATTGGCTTGCGGAGAATATGGCCGAGTAACACCACCACTTCGAAGGGCTTCGGCCCTTCGAACGCCGGACTGTCTGAATGAGCCTTTCTCCCGAACTCTTGCTGCATGGGTATTCCATCGGCATTTTCCCGATGGCCGAACACCGCGACGATCCGGATTTGTTCTGGGTCGACCCAAAGTTTCGGGGCATTATCCCTCTGAACGGGTTCCACATATCCCGCAGCCTTGCGCGGCGAATCCGAAACTGCGGTTTCTCAGTTACGATCAATCAGAACTTCGCTGGCGTCGTCGACGGCTGCGCCGATCGCACAGACACTTGGATCAATGCAGAGCTGAGAAATCTGTATCAACGCTTGCACCAATCCGGCCATGCCCATTCATTAGAAATCTGGGATGGACCGGCACTGGTCGGCGGAGTCTACGGAGTATCCCTGGGTTCTGCGTTCTTCGGTGAAAGCATGTTTTCACGGCGAACGGATGCCTCAAAAATTGCGCTGGCCTATCTGGTCGATCGGCTAAGGCGTACCGGATTTCAGTTATTTGACACGCAATTTCTGACCGCTCATCTGGCGTCATTAGGCGCGATCGAAGTTCCGCGCGCTCAGTACAGACAGGCATTGGAAGAGGCGATCGACGCCAGCGCAGACTTCACCGCAGAATTGGATCAGTTGCCGGATAGTGTCATACAGCGGATTACCCAGACATCGTAACGTGAATGATCCAGCGCGTTCAGCGCCGGGGATGTGGCGATCATCCATCCATCAAACAATTGATCTGTCTTACCTTTTTCCCAAATCGTGAGATAGGCAAAGGCGTCCCCGGTCGGGTTTTCAGCCGGATAACGGCAATCGCCCAAAGCCACATCCAGTCCAAAAATCGCCTCGGTCTGACCGCTTTGCAATTCGACGTCAACGGTGTGGCCGTTGACCTTGTCCAAACCACGCAGCATCGCGCCCGGGCCGGATTGAACCTTTTGCTGGGCTGCTGCGCCCGTTGATGCAAGTAGTGCTGCTATCAAAAACAGGCGCTTCATTCGCCACCATCCCCGGCCACGAACTTGACCAGAAGCGAGATCAGGCTGACCGCACCCTGCGTATCCTCGACCTGATCGCCGGGTTCGAAAAAGAAAGGCGACCCACCGGGCATAACCTCGACAAAGTTCCCGCCCAGCAAACCTTCGGATGAGATGACGATCGCGCTGTCATCCGGCACCAATATCCCGTCAGAAATCGAAAACGTTGTATCCGCGCGATACGTATCGGGGTTCAGCTCAACGCCTGTCACGGTCCCGATCTTGACGCCAGCAAGACGAACGTCAGTGCCCACGCCAACACCTTCCAGCGATCTGAAAGATGCGCCCAATTCATATCCCGGTCCGCTTTGCGACAGGCCAGTCGATTGGCTGGCATAAACGCCAAATGCCACAGCACAGGCCAACACGGCCCCGCCCACCAGGACTTCGGTTACATTATAGCTCGACATTGCTCGCCTCGCTTATTCTGGGGTCCAAGCCTCGTAGTCCGAACGTTCGACCGGATTGGGTCGGCGCAACGAACCTGCAGGAGCGTAGGCCAAAGCCGTACCTGTCAAATTTTCCTGATGTGGCTTTTCCCAGTTTTTATGCTGCAACGGCTTGTCTGTCGGCGGTTCGTCCCAAGTCCGATGCAACCATCCATGCCAGTCAGGGTCGATCCGGCTGGCCTCGGCCTCGCCATTAAAAATAACCCAGCGCTTGCTGTCGTCGGCATTGCGATAGAAAACATTACCTTCGTTATCTTCGCCAACCTTGGTTCCCTTACGCGCCGTGTAGAGCTGCGTATTCAGAGTGGCCCCATTCCACCAGGTTACGGCTCGCAAAAGATTATTCAGGATTCCCATCGTCTGCCTCCGGTATTTCTGCTCCTGCAGATATGGACCAAAGGCTCGCCAAGGTCCAGTGTCACAAAGACCGCAGCCCCTATTCCGGCAAAACTGCGGTCACTTCGATCTCAATGCGATCTTCAGGCGTAATGAGATTGCATTCGGTTACCGTCGCCGCTGGCGGGTTGGCTCCGAATGCCTCAACCAACAAAGGCCAACACAATTCAAACTCATTCATGTCCGGCAGGTAATAGTTTACACGGACAACATGGGCGAAATCCGTCCCAGCCTCAGACAGTGCTTTTCCAATTGCATCCAAAGCGGACCTGCACTGACCAACAATATCTGTGGGAATGTCGTCGCCCTGCGCACAGGTTCCGGCAACAAAGACGAACCCATTCGCCACCACGGCACGGCAATATCCGACTTTGGCCTCAAATTCCCCGCCTGAAGAAATACGTCTAATTGCCATAGTGCCCTCAAAAGAAAACGGCGCGGGAGAACCGCGCCGAATATGTCAGGAGACTTTGAACTTACCCAGCCGAGGCAGACTCAGCCGCATCCGCGTAGATGATCAGCGGTTGCGAGTCCGAAGACACCGCTTCTTCGTTCACAACAACCTCGGTCACGTTTTTCAGACCCGGAAGTTCGAACATCGTGTCCAGCAGTATATCTTCCAGAATTGATCGCAGACCACGCGCACCGGTCTTACGCTCAATCGCTTTCTTGGCGATCGCTTTCAGCGCGTCATCGGTGAAGGCCAGCTCTGCGTCTTCAAGTTCGAACAGACGCTGGTATTGCTTAACCAGAGCGTTCTTGGGCTTGGTCAGGATCGTCACCAGCGCATCTTCGTCCAGGTCTTCCAGCGTTGCCAGAACCGGCAGACGGCCAACAAATTCTGGGATCAAGCCAAATTTCAGCAGATCTTCGGGCTCCAGATCCTTGAAGATTTCACCGACGCCACGCTCATCATTGTCGCGAACGTCAGCGCCAAAGCCCATCGCCGAGCCCTTGCCGCGCTGTGCGATGATCTTGTCCAAACCGGCAAACGCACCGCCGCAGATGAATAGGATATTCGTGGTGTCCACCTGCAGGAACTCCTGCTGCGGATGCTTGCGGCCGCCCTGTGGCGGCACGCTGGCCACGGTGCCTTCCATCAGTTTCAACAGCGCCTGCTGCACACCCTCGCCCGATACGTCACGGGTGATCGAGGGGTTCTCGGATTTGCGGGTAATCTTGTCGACCTCGTCGATATAGACGATGCCGCGCTGCGCGCGCTCAACATTGTACTCCGACGCCTGCAGCAGCTTGAGGATGATATTCTCGACGTCCTCACCCACATAACCGGCTTCGGTCAGCGTGGTTGCATCCGCCATTGTGAACGGCACGTCCAGAATCCGCGCCAAGGTCTGCGCCAGCAGCGTCTTGCCGCAACCGGTCGGACCTATCAGCAGGATGTTGGACTTAGCCAATTCGATGTCGCCGCCCGCTTTCTGGGCATGGTTCAGGCGTTTGTAGTGGTTGTGAACTGCCACCGACAAAACCCGCTTGGCCGTCGCCTGACCGATCACGTAATCGTCCAGAACCTCGCAAATGTCCTTGGGCGTCGGCACCCCATCCGTGGATTTCAGACCGCTGGCCTTGGTTTCCTCGCGGATGATGTCCATGCACAGCTCGACGCATTCGTCACAGATGAAAACTGTGGGGCCGGCAATCAGCTTGCGCACCTCATGCTGGCTCTTGCCGCAGAAGCTACAGTAGAGCGTGTTCTTGCCGTCACCGCCTGAATTCGTCGCCATGTTCTACCTTTCGGGCTTCGTCCCTGCGACCCGCTTTGGGCCGCTCTTGCCGCTTATGTCTGCAGCTTAGGCCACCGCCGGGGCCGCTACAATGTCAAAAATGTACCCCGCGCCCTTAACGCGGGGACTATTTTTTAGGCCTCATCGCCATCCATTTTGGCGCGGTTTTCGACGATTTCGTCGATGTGACCCCAGTCTTTCGCCTCTTCCGGGCTCATGAAGTTGTCGCGATCCAAGGCTTTTTCAACCGCCTTTTTCGTCTGCCCGGTGTGGCGCACGTATATATCGTACAGGCGATCCTTGAGTTTTTGCGTCTCGGCCGCGTGAATCATGATATCGCTCGCCTGACCCTGATAACCGCCGCTGGGCTGGTGAACCATGATCCGGCTGTTCGGCAGGGAAAAACGCATCCCCTTCTCGCCACCGGCCAGCAAAACAGACCCCATCGAGGCCGCCTGACCGATCACCAAAGTCGAACATTTCGGCTTGATATACTGCATTGTGTCGTAAATCGACAATCCGCTGGTCACAACACCGCCAGGTGAGTTGATGTAGATCGAGATTTCCTTGTTCGGGTTTTCCGCCTCAAGATGCAACAACTGCGCCACGACCAGATGGCTCATCCCGTCGTGGATCGGGCCATTGATGAAAATGATCCGCTCTTTCAGAAGGCGCGAGAAAATGTCATACGCGCGTTCGCCACGGCTGGTCTGCTCAACAACCATCGGGACGAGCGTATTCATATAGGTATCAACGGGATCGAACATTAGGAACCTGCCTGTCTTGCTATGGATCGGGATACTACCCGAAGAAACATTACCCGAGTCTTAGTGTCGGCACAGGGGGGCTGCAAGGGGGGCTGAATACTTATGCCCTGAACGCGGCGTTTCCCCATCAGGCGCAATTCGCAACTGTCCGGTTCCCAGGCATGACCTGAACACTGAAAGCCGCGATCCGTCTTGCGGGCAGGCTGAGTTTTTCTCATCACGTCATTTTGATTCTTACATATAGAAATTCGCCTCCAAAATAGATAAAGCGTCCGCTCTTGGCGGCGACAGGGAACCCGCCAACCACGCACAAGCCCGGCCCAAAAGGAAAACGCACATGGCACTATCAGAGCTTTCACCGGATTCATTTTCCGAAAACCTCGAGCGCGTTGCAGGAAACGCCGCGCGCGCATCCAACTTTCTGAAGGCGATCAGCCATGAAGGACGGCTTTTGATCCTGTGTCACCTGGTGTCGGGTGAGAAATCGGTTACGCAACTAGAAGAACTGCTATCCGCCCGCCAAGCGGCGGTCTCGCAGCAATTGTCGCGCCTGCGCCTTGAAGGATTGGTAACGCCCCGCCGCGAAGGAAAAGCCATTTTCTACCGCCTGGCAGATGACCGTCCACGCCGCATGTTGGAAGTTGTCTACGAGATTTTCTGCCGCGAAGAGACTGCCTGAGGCAATCGCACACCCCGGGCGTTTTGAAACGTCCATTCAACCGGCGCAATAATCTCGTCCCTCTGGTAAACGGTAGTTCGAACGCGGTTTAAGGGTTGCTGGGTTTCCTTTTGACCAGCCCCTCTTAGCCGCTTCGGGGACCGCCTGTTTCGACATGCCAAGTTCCTGAGCACCTGCCCAATTCGCTCCGGCCTGGACGGCTCATCAACCGTCAGCAAAACGCTGGTTTCAACATTGGAAAACTGTTACGCACGTCGACATAAACACCTATGGAGAAAGCAATGATCCGCACAATTCTGCTTGGATTGACCTTGTTTGCACTGACTGCCTGCGAAACGGCAAAAGGCGTTGGACGCGATATTGAAAAAGCGGGCGATGCGATTTCGGATACGGCCAGCGACGTACAGCAAGCCCTTTGATCGCAACCCTCATGTTGCGCAAAGGCGACACTCACCCCCTACATATGGTTGATAGTCTGAGCCTTCCGCGTTATCGTTGCCTTACAGGTGCATAGACGCGGCATTGCATTTCTGACACGACTTCGGGGTTCTTGCACAATAGCAAGAACCCCGATCCCATCATAAAGGGGGATAGAGTGGCAGCCTGTAAAATCCCGGGGACCGGCAAAAGGAAAAGGCGTCAGGTGCGCAGACGCGGTCTTTGCATGTGTCCGAACGGACACCCCTGACGCCTCGCCGGGTCGACACGCCCGAGGGACGCCCCGATCCAGTTGTCACAACCCAGTTAAAAGCCGCGACTGCTGCTTGGCGCCTGCGGACGCCTTGCAACACGCATTGACCTTCTGAGAAGTTGATCAAACGATCCGAGCCTCAGCTCGACTCGATCAATCACCTACCGGTAAGCCTCTGTGAACGCTGGTATATCCTAAGACTTACCACCTTTCACTCAGACCCCCTTGGCCTTTGCGTCCCGCCGTGGCCCCTAAGAACCGCTGCGGTAAGGTGACTGTTGCATTCAGTCCGTAACCCGACAAGAAAATAGCACTGCAGCATGAAAATTAGCCGTGGATAACGTGTTGATATCCGCAGGGAGCGTTTTGTGGACAACTCCAGAAAACGCGCCCAGACGCAGGTTTGATCAAGGAAAAGTCCAGACTTTAGGAAACGCCCGAATTTGCGGCTGTTTCTGCATGTGCAAACACCTGTGAACGTGAAAGTGAAGCGGGACGTTCAACTTTCGGACGCGCGATCCGTCGAATCGACACCTGTGGATTCGCTTTAAATAGGGCGCCACACAAAAGGAACCAGGGCCGGGCAACACTTCTGCAACCGTCTGCGATGCTGCGCTGAAGCTCACCAGATCCGACTAACCCAAACCAAGAAACGCCGCATTCCAGCTTGGATAGAACCGAACCCTACCGCTGACGGCGGAATTGCCGCCCGACCCGTCTCCTCCCTGTGGAGACATTGGTTCCGTTGTTGAGAAGCGTCCGGCCCGGTCGGAGTTACTTATTACGTACTGCAAACAATCGCAGCCAGTACCCCCTACAGCCCAACCGGGCCGGAAACGCTTCAGTTCACCTGACGTTCCAGAACGGTGCTGTAGGTCGTTCCGTTTCTCAGGCTACGGAAATCCGCAAAAATCTTTCCGTCTTCATACCGGGCGTCGATCAGCGCATTTGCACCAATCACCAAGGGTGAGGTTTCGACAATCCCGATCTTGCCGGATCCATCCAGGCTTATCGTCCCGGTGGCCTCATTCTCGTTCCAATCCGTGTCACCGTCCCGGCGCCACAGGCTTGGCCCCCAAAAGACGTTGTCTTCCTGCACCTGTACATCCAGCATCCATTCGGCCTTGTTGAAACGCGGCTCGGTCCCACGCTGCATATGCGTGGGTTGTACGGTCGTATAGGTCCCCACCCACGTGCCGCGCAGATCGGGCGTGGTATCGGCCATCGCAGCCGTTCCAAGGGTGAGTGTCGTGGCCAAAGCGGCTGCTCCGGCAGTCATATATCTGGTCATGGGCTCTCCTCCCAAAGGTCTGGCCGTTTCCGGCTTGCTGAACAGATTGGATGAGAGAGGGCCGGTTGCAACTAACCTAAGGGAAACTTCATGAAGGGTTTAGGTGACGCTTACCTGCCACGCAGCGCAAAGGTCGCTCTGACCCGAACGCCATTTCCCTAAGCTTCTGTTTAAAATAGTGATTCAGTTCAGCTCAAAGCTACCCGAAATCGTATTGACGAATTTCTGCGTGTCCGGATCGGTGAAGGACGAGAACGTGCCGCCCCCCGTGGCGCTGGCCCAACCGCCCGTGCCGCCGGATACCGACCAGTCGCCGGTCAATGCGCCGTCCGAACCGATCCCCGTGGCGGTCCAGCTCATCACTGCCTTGTCGCCAGAGGTTGTATCAAAGACGCAATTGCCCGCGCCCGACACCTCGGCCCCATTGATCAGCATCGAACCAAAACAGGACCCCGTCGCCCCTTCCAACGGGTGACCGGCGGAAACCTCGAAACTGTCATAGTCGGTCTGAGATTTGATCACCGCGTGCCCGTCCGAGATGCTGAAGACCTGGTTCGAACTGACGCCCGACCCCTTGCCGGCGGCGTCATAACTTTCAGCCATAGCAAAGGTGCTGGACAGGCCGACGGTCAGGGCTGTGATTGCGGTCGCTGTTAAGAAATTGTGCATAATAACCTCTCATTTCTGAGGGTCTTGCGTTGCAAGCGTATAATCAAAAAGGCCGCCTGAACGCGGTCCCCCTGGGGCGGAGGATAACACATTCCGATCTTTGCGTCTAAACCGCGCCTCAACCTTCCAGCTTGCGCGCCACCATGAACGAGACAGGGAAAGCCGCAACAAAGCCCGCAACCGCAGCGATCAACATGGCCGTCCACGAGGCAAAGCCCAAAACCAAAACCGCAATCACGGCGGACCCGGCAAGGGTGGAACCAAGGAAGATGTGAAGGATCAGCGTCAGCGGTGACATAGGGGCCTCGTGTGTTCTGAGTGTTTTGGTGGAGGTTAGAACTGAGGCTGCGGGTGGTCCTTGATCTGGGTCAGGACGTGTCGTGCTTCGGCGCAAAGTCTCAACGCCCACTCGATAGAACAAAGGGCTGCGACCGACCCTAGGGGAAGCGCAAACGCGCCGCCCCATGGCGCGCGTCGGCGCGGCTCGGCGGTGCCGCCGGGCGGGTGCACTGGTCAGATCGAACACGAAAAGATACAAATAAATTACATCATTGTAACGCGACCGTGAACACTTAAATAACTGCAAGGACAGAATAACTCGATAGCAAAATAGAAAAGGAACGAGCTTGAGTAGCCAAGACAAGGAACAACTTGAACTGAACCTGACAATCGTGACCGAAGTCGAAAACGAAGGCGTCGGAATGGGAGTTTTGAGCAACGGGGCTCCCTACCTTACCGGTCGAGGTTTGGCGCGCCTTTGTGGCGTTAGCCCCTCAAACGTTGTTTCTATCGTCGACGACTGGCAGGTTGAACCGCCAAAAAAACGTGTCAATAAAATCAAGGAAATTATCCGCGAAGGTGCTGGCGACGACACCCAAGCCTTCATCACGGCTCAAAGAAGCGGATCAATCCACCATGCATTTCCAGAGCATGTGTGCATGGCAATCCTCGAATACTACGCGCTTGATTCAGCGACACCTAACGACCATGCGAGAAGTGCGTATCGAACGCTCGCTAGAAAGGGCTTCACAGATTTTGTTTACGAACAAGTCGGACTGCCGCGAAATGCGTCAACCGCTGACTTGGCCACTGTTCAATATATGGACCGTGTCGGGCTCTTTGAAAATGCAGTTCCAATGGGATACTTTAGTATTTTTAAAGAGATCGCAGAGATGTTCGCGTCCCTAGTTCATCAAGGAGTAATGATAGATTCTGGGTTTGTACCCGATATTAGTGTCGGCCTCGCATGGGCTAAGTACTGGAAGGACGAGAACCTGCAAGCCGTTCACGGCATGCGCCAGAGTTTCAAAAGTAGTTACCCAAGTTACTATCCACAATCTGCGGCAGGACCAATCGACACCTATTGCTACCCCGATGATGCACTACCGGAGTTTCGGAAATGGCTGCGAACTGTCTACTACAAAGAAAAATTAGCGCCATATCTCAAATCTAAGGTAAAATCAGGTAGCATTGCTCCGGTCAAAGCAACCGAAATTATTGATGGGTTTAAGCCAGTTGCGCTACCCAAACCAAACTAACCCGAAGTATCAATGCCGCCAACAAAAGGCAGCGGCATTAATATTTAGCTATCCATCTTCAACGCAGAAATAAACGCCTCCTGCGGGATGTCGACCTTCCCGAACTGGCGCATCTTCTTCTTGCCCGCCTTCTGCTTGTCCAGCAGTTTGCGTTTCCGTGTGGCATCCCCGCCATAACACTTCGCGGTCACGTCCTTGCGCAGAGCTGAGAGGGTTTCGCGGGCGATGACCTTGCCTCCGATGGCGGCCTGGATCGGGATTTTGAACATGTGGCGCGGGATCAGGTCCTTGAGCTTTTCGCACATCGCCCGGCCCCGCATCTCGGCCCGGTCGCGGTGAACCATGGTTGACAGGGCATCAACGGGTTCGTCATTCACCAGCACCGACATCTTGACCAGATTATCCTCGGTATAACCGGTCATCTGATAGTCAAAGCTGGCGTAACCCTTTGTTACCGATTTCAGGCGATCATAGAAATCGAACACAACTTCGTTGAGGGGAAGGTCGTACACAACCATCGCGCGTGACCCGGCATAGGTCAGGTCCAGTTGGATACCCCGACGGTCCTGGCAGAGTTTCAACACGTCGCCGAGGTATTCGTCGGGCACAAGAATGGTCGCTTTGATGCGCGGTTCCTCGATATGGTCGACCTTGGACGGATCGGGCATGTCGGCGGGGTTGTGCAGCTCGATCATCTCGCCGTCTTTCATGTAGACGTGATAGATCACCGACGGAGCGGTGGTGATGAGCTCGATATCATATTCGCGTTCGATGCGGTCGCGGATGACCTCAAGGTGCAACAGCCCCAGGAAGCCGCAGCGGAAGCCAAAGCCCAGCGCTGCTGAGGTTTCCATCTCAAAGCTGAACGAGGCATCGTTCAGGGCCAGTTTGTCAATCGCATCCCGCAGGTCTTCAAACTCGGCCGAGTCCACGGGGAAGAGGCCACAGAACACAACTGGCTGCGCGGGTTTGAAGCCGTCCAGAGCGTCCTCGGTCCCGTTGCGGTCATTGGTGATGGTATCCCCGACGCGGGTGTCGCGGACCTGTTTGATCGAAGCGGTCAGGAAGCCGATCTCACCGGGACCGAGGCTGTCGACCATCTCCATCTCAGGCCGGAAGACACCGACGCGGTCCACATGGTGCAGGGTGCCGTTCGACATGAACTTGACCCGCATCCCCTTTTTCAGCGTACCGTCCATGATGCGAACCAGAACGATCACGCCCAGATAGGCATCGTACCACGAATCCACCAGCATCGCCTTGAGCGGCGCGTCCAGATTGCCCTGCGGCGCGGGCAGTTGCTGCACGATGGCCTCGAGCGTTTCGTGGATGCCCTGCCCCGTCTTGGCGCTGACCTGAATGGCGTCGGTGGCGTCGATGCCGATCACATCCTCGATCTGTTCGGCCACGCGGTCACAATCGGAGGCGGGCAGGTCGATCTTGTTGAGCACCGGCACGATCTCATGATCGGCGTCGATTGCCTGATAGACGTTGGCCAGCGTCTGCGCCTCGACCCCTTGGGTCGAGTCCACAACCAGCAGAGAGCCCTCAACCGCGCGCATGGACCGGCTGACCTCATAGGCAAAGTCCACATGGCCGGGGGTGTCGATCAGGTTCAACACGTATTCCTCGCCATTGTCGGCGGTATAGTCGATGCGGACCGTGTTGGCCTTGATAGTGATGCCGCGTTCCCGCTCGATATCCATGCTGTCGAGCAGCTGTTCCTTCATGTCGCGATCCTTGACCGTTCCGGTCTCTTGGATGAGCCGGTCAGCAAGGGTGGATTTGCCATGGTCGATATGCGCGACGATGGAGAAATTGCGGATATGAGCGAGGTCTGTCATAGCGTCGGGATATGGTTCGAAAACGTGCGCTGGTCAAGGTGGGACAAAGCCGCCTGCGATCCTTATTTCCTTGGAATAACCCGTCGGGTCGCGCGCAGCCGCGTGCGGCCCTAATTTGGCCATTCTTTTCGCCACAATAAAAGAAATCACATTTCTGCATCGTGAGATTGATCCCGAGTCCGGTTTGATTCATACTCACGCGCATACCGAGAGGGGCGCTAGATCCCTCCGGGCAGGCAAAAACGAGGCTCGAGTATGAAACAGTTCCTCTTTATCGCAATATGCGCCGCGTCGCTGATGGCGGTGGCTCCGGTGGCAAATGCGGCCCAGATCAAACAGGCATGTCTGGCGTCCGACCGTTCGGCTGCCACGCGAGACCGGTGCAGTTGCATTCAGCGCGTGGCCAATCAGGCCCTTACACGCAGCGACCAGAAAACCGTCGCCAAGTGGTTCACCGACCCACACCAAGCACAAGAGCTGAAAATGTCTCAGACTGCGCGGGACGATGCCCTGTGGGACAGGTATCGGGCCTTTGGCCAGATGGCGCAGGCGATTTGCAGCTAAGCCAGCCCTACGCCTTGACCTGACACGCCCTGCGCCCCAGAAAAGGCGCAGCGAAAGGTGTACTATATGGTTATGAAAGGGCTTACCCTGCGCGGCCTCGAAGTGTTCGAAGCGCTGGCGCGGACAGGCTCGGTGGCTCAGGCGGCCGAGATTACGGGCCTCAGCCAGCCATCGGTCTCGCAACAATTGCGCAATCTGGAAAATGCCTTGGGCACCGAACTGGTCGACCATGGACGTCGCCCGATGCGGCTGACGCAGGCCGGGCGCAGTTTCCTGACTCGAACCGAGGCAATTCTGGCCGAGCTCCAGATGGCCCAGAGCGAACTGACAGTGATGGACCTTGGCCATCTGACCACGTTGTCCATCGGGTTGATCGACGATTTCGACAACGACCTGACGCCGCGGTTGGCCACGTTGCTGGCTGACAGCCTGACCCGGTCAAAGTTCAAACTGATCACGCTGCCCAGCCTTGACCTGTTTGCGGACCTCGAGGCCCAACGCCTGCACATGGCCGTATCCGCACATTCCGGTGAGGTGCTTGAAGGCGTTGTGGAATACCCGTTGGTTCAGGACCCATTTATTCTTGTGACCCCTAAAGGGGCCGCAAACGCGATGCAGGACCTGCCCTTTTTGCGCTATGCGCGGGAACAGTTGATAAGCCGTCAGATCGAAGCGCACATGTCCCGACAGCAGCTTGAATTTGAGGAACGGTTCGAAATCGGCTCTCACCTGGCACTGATGGCGATGGTTGCGCGTGGATTGGGATGGGCGATTACGACCCCGCTGGGGTACATGCGTGCGGCACGTTTCCACGATGGGCTCGAAGCACATCCGGCTCCGTTCGGGGAATTCGCCCGCATGATCTCGCTGTTCACCCGCACCGACTGGTCCGATCAGGTACCGCAAGAGGTCGCTGGCATGATGCGCCGCCTCATGCGCACTCAGATCGTCGATCCAACTTTGGAGCAATTGCCATGGCTCAGTGACCGGCTCAAGGTCATGGGTTAACCGCCCAAGTGCTCATCCAAGCCATCAACGGCAGCCTCTATCAAGTCCAACGCACCGTCGAAATCGCGTGTGTAATACGGGTCCGGCACGTGATCGGCCCCCAAGTGGGGTGCGAAATCGGTTAGCAGGCGCACGGGAGTGTCGTTTCCTTCAGGGCGTAGGCCCTCGATATCCGCGATGTTATTCGCATCCATTCCGATAATCAGGTCGAACCTGTGGAAATCCTCGGCTGTAAACTGACGGGCGCGCAGATCGCTTAAGGCGATCCCACGCGCAAGAGCGGCCTCTTGCATCGGGCCGTAAGGTGGATTGCCAACATGCCATCCCGCCGTCCCGGCGCTGTCGCTGGAGTGGTGCGGCGCACGCGCCCGAAAAACGCCCTCGGCGGCAGGGGAACGGCAGATATTGCCTAGGCAGACAAACAGGATACGGTGGCTCATAGGCCAATGTGTAGCGCGAAGGGCAAAGATGGAAAAGATCGTCATTCTCACTGGGGCCGGGATTTCTGCGGAAAGCGGACTGGGCACGTTTCGCGACGAAGGGGGCTTGTGGTCACAACACCGGATCGAAGACGTGGCGACGCCCGAAGGATTTGCCCGCGATCCCGCGTTGGTTCAAGGGTTTTACAATGCCCGACGCGCGCAGGCGGCAAAGGCGGAACCGAACCAGGCCCACCATGCGCTTGCTCACCTTCAGCAAGACTGGCCCGGAGAAGTCGTGATCGTAACCCAAAACGTCGACGGCCTGCACGAAGCGGGTGGCGCCCTAGATGTAATCCACATGCACGGCATACTCGCCGGCGCACTTTGTGCTGCGTGCGGCCATCGCTGGACGGCACCGCCCGAGATGTCTGTGGGCGAACCTTGCCCAGCCTGCGCTGCCCCTACTGCGCGGCCAGACGTGGTCTGGTTCGGCGAGATGCCCTATCACATGGACACGATCTATGATCACCTGGCCGGGGCTTCGGTCTTTGCATCCATTGGCACATCGGGCCAAGTCTACCCCGCCGCCGCGTTCGTGCACGAAGCCGCCATGTCCGGTGCGCGCACCGTTGAGCTTAACCTTGAGCCGTCGACCGGGGCGTCCAGCTTCGATGATGTGATCCTTGGCCCGGCATCAGAAACCGTGCCGCGATGGGTGGACGAATTGCTGGGGCAGCGATAACCGGCAGACAAGAGCCCGAATTATCGTTAACATTTAAGGAGTAACCATTCTCAAAGGGGCTCCCATGACCGATCCCAATACCCAACAAGGCGAAATTCTGGACGATCAGGGACCGGATGGCCGAGACGCGCTTGGCGATCAATTGGCAGACCTGTGGTGGACCTTCCTGCTACGCGGCATTCTGGCCGGGGTGCTTGGTATCGCCGCGTTGTTCTGGCCTACGGGCAGCATCTCGCTCCTGCTCAGACTTGTTGGGCTATTGCTGGTGTTCGACGGCGGCCTGACCTTGCTGGGTTTCGGGCGGCGCGGCCTGATCGGAGGCGTTGGAATCGGCGCCCTTCTGATCGGCCTCATTCTGCTGATCTGGCCCGAGGGCGTCGCCCGCCTGACCTTCTTCCTGCTGGGCGCATGGGCGTTGATCGTTGGAGTGGGTTCGCTGATGGCTTGGCGTCAGATGCCCGACCAGAACCCGGACGCGGCCACGGTGCGTAACTCGGGGATTGTGGCGCTGGTTATCGGACTTGTGCTGCTGTTCTGGCCCGGCAGCGGGATGGTCGCCCTGGGTTGGGCAATCGCCTTTTCGGCATTGGCCTTCTCGGTCGTTATGTTCTTCCTCGCCGCGCGCTTCAAACGGGCCCATGATCGCATCGCAATGCGCGTCGTGAACCGCTGAAACGCAACGCAAACAGGCCGGGGATTACCCGGCCTGACGCATGGATGACGGCCGTATCGCGGCCCGAAGAAAAGCGTAGCCTTAGTGGTTGTGTGACCCGTGGTCGCCTTTGCGTTCCAGATCGACCGGAATGTCGACCACGATCTCACCAGCCTTTTCAAAAACCAGCGTGACAGGCACAGTTGCGCCTTGTTCGAACGGTGCCGAAATCCCCATAAACATTACGTGATCCCCGCCACGCTTCAGCATATGAGTTTCTCCGGCCGGGATGACGAACCCCTCTTCGACATGAAGCATCTTGGCCACGCCGTTGTCATCAACCTGATGAGTGTGCAGCTCGACCCGTGCCGCAACATCCGATTCGGCTGCGATCAAACGGTCGTCGGTCTCACCCAAGTTCTGGATCATCATGAAAGCGGCACCCGCCTTTGCGGACTTGCCCGACGAACGCGCATAGGCGTCCTCGACGGTGATGCTATCTTGCGCCCAGGCGGCAGTTGCAAGGGTAACGGCGGTAACGGTGGCCAGCATTTTGTAGGTGAAGGACATAAAGCCTCTCCTGATTTGAGTTCTTGATAAAATGGAAAACAGTATCAAGCCAAATTGGGAGGTGCGCGCGCCGATTGTGAGGCAACCGACGGCGTGATGAGATCACCCAAGCCACGCTTCAACCTCGGCTGGGGTTGCTTTGGCGCGTCGGGAAGCGCAGCGTCCGCCATGGAAACAGCGCCCAACACGGTCAAAGCAAAGTCAGGGCAAAAATGCGGGGCCTGCGTCGGTTGCCCTTCGGCATCGACGTAGACAACAACCGGACCGTTTCCGGTACACAGCACCATTTGACCGACCGCAGCATCGACCCCGCGCGAAACTGCAAAACCCTGCCCCGTCAAAATAACGAGCAGCGAAAGCGCAAAGGGTAGAATTCTGGTCAGAGCGGGTTTCATTCTGCCAAGGGTATAGGCCAGAGACAATTCCGGCTTCAAGCGCATTCAGACGCTTGAAGCCTTGGGGTCAGACGAAAGTGTCAGCGGTCTAATTCCCGGCGTTTGACGGACCCTTTGGTCAGACTCGTATGCAGCCGGTTCACCTGACGTTGCATCCGAAAGCATGTCCCAAAGGTCTTGCCGAAAAATGCGGCCAACACTGAGAAAGAATCGAAAGATTTGAAAGACATGAGGGCAAACTCCGCCAAAAATATGCCTAAACATATTCCGTTCAGAATTCGCTGTATGTGATCAAAGTTACGCTTCAGGATCCAATTGCACCGAAATCGCGAACATTCTTAATCCAGACAAAAGCAAAGGCCCTGCACCACGTGGGTACAGGGCCTGAAATTCGCAGTAAAAAAAGTTTAGGCCGAAGCTTGTGCCTTGGCGATTTCCTTTTTCACTTTCAGTGCGTTCGCGGACAGTTCTTCGTCCTTGGCTTTGGCCAGGAACGCGTCCAGACCACCGCGGTGATCAACCGAACGCAGAGCAGCGGCAGTAATGCGCAGCTTGACGCCACGGCCCAGAGTCTCGGACTGCAGGGTAACGTCGTTCAGGTTGGGCAGAAAACGACGACGAGTTCTGTTTTTGGCGTGGCTGACATTGTTGCCAGTCATCGGGCCTTTTCCGGTCAGTTCGCAACGGCGCGACATGGTTTCTTCCTTTGTTTCTGGAGGCCGGGCATACTGCCCTCGGCCAAATCACAAGGGGCGCAACCCGAAGTCGCGCCCGAAAACTGGTTGGATGCGTGTAGTGGGAATCGCCGGAAGGGTCAAGACGGGCCAGCAGAATTCTTTGACTTTACCTGTCACCCCTTCAGGCCAGCGTCGTAAGCATCTCTTCCGCCGCCGCGGCAGGGCTTATCCGGCCTTGTGAAACTTCGGTGCTCAGACGCTCCATCTCGGCCCGCGCCCGCGCAGTTGCCAGCCGCGACAGAAGCGCCGAACGCACTTCCTGCTCGAACCAATACTGCGCCTGCACCGCCCGGTTCCTTTCCCAATGACCCGAGTCGCGACGCCATTGGGTCAGGGACTGAATTTCGGACCACGCGTCTTCCAACCCATGTTCCTCGACCGCAGAAACCGTCATGGCCTTGGGAAACCCTTCGGGGTCCTGCGGGCGTTTGCGCAGCAGGCGCAAGGCACCGGCGTAGTCGGCGCAGGTGCGCGTGGCTGTCGCCTTGAGATCGCCATCCGCCTTGTTCACCAGGATCATATCCGCCATTTCCATGATACCGCGCTTGACGCCCTGCAACTCATCGCCGCCCGCAGGCGCGAGCAGCAACAGGAACAGGTCGGACAGTTCGGACACAACGGTTTCCGATTGGCCAACACCCACGGTTTCGATCAGCACAACGTCAAACCCAGCCGCTTCGCACAATGCGATTGCCTCGCGTGTGCGACGGGCCACGCCGCCAAGATGCGACTGGCTGGGCGACGGGCGGATAAAGGCGGCGCGTTCGCGGCTCAGACGCTCCATTCGGGTTTTGTCGCCCAGAATTGAACCGCCCGATCGGGCAGAGCTGGGATCAACAGCCAGAACCGCCACGCGAAGCCCTATACCGATCAGCATCATGCCAAAGCTCTCGATAAAGGTGGATTTGCCCACCCCCGGCGTCCCTGACAATCCGATCCGCAGCGCCTGCCTGTCTGACCCTGCCAATTGAGCCAGCAATTCCGTCGCCTGCGCCCGATGATCGGCGCGGCCACTTTCAACCAGCGTAATGGCACGGGCCAAAGCACGCCTGTCTCCGTTCAAAATCCTGTCTGCCAGGCCGTCTATTTCCATTTTGACCCCGATCCTCTGCGGCAGGTCTACTTGCCGCCCCAAAGGGGTGTTTGTCCAGACCATAGGGTTCGGGAAATGCAACCACGGCCAGCTATTCGCGCTAGGGTGTTGCGGCCTGTCCTCTGTTGGCGTCTGCGAAAACCGTGATCCCCGTTGATGCACACCTCTGGCCATGTTCCCACAGGGCAGAACTGGACGTTGGGGGACCATTCGCGGATAAAGCCACCATGACACGCCTGCCTATCGACGACGCCATTCCCGATCTTATCGAAGCTTTGAAAGCTTCGGGCCGCGCTGTGCTTCAGGCCCCTCCGGGTGCGGGTAAGACAACTCGGGTGCCGTTAGCGATACTGGATGCCGGGCTGTGTGACGGTCGGATTGTCATGCTTGAGCCACGCAGGCTGGCGGCGCGCGCAGCCGCTGAACGCATGGCGGAAACTCTTGGTCAGCGCGCTGGCGAAACGGTCGGATACCGCGTGCGTGGCGAAACAAAAGTGTCCAAGACCACCCGGATCGAGGTTGTGACCGAAGGGATTTTGACGCGTATGCTGCAATCCGAGCCCGATCTTCCCGGCGTGGGCGCGGTTATCTTCGATGAATTTCACGAAAGATCACTGAACGCGGACCTTGGACTTGCATTATGTCTTGAAGTAACGGGGGCGCTGAGGGACGACCTTATCCTTCTGGCCATGTCTGCGACATTGGATGCCGAACCGGTAGGACGCCTGATGGATGCCCTGCTGGTCACCTCCGAAGGCCGCAGCTTTCCTGTTGAAACGCGTTGGCTTGACCATCCAATGGGGACACAGGCGCGAAGGCTGGACGCATTGGTGGATCTGGTCACTCAGGCCGAACGGGAAACCGATGGGGGGATGCTGGTTTTCCTTCCCGGCGAAGGTGAAATCCGCCGCGCCGAGGCCGCGTTGACCCGTCGCTTGCCCAAGGACTGCACGATCAGGCCGCTTTTTGGGTCGATGCCTTTCGCAGAGCAGCGCAAGGCGATCGCTCCGGTTGATAGCGGCCGCAAAGTGGTATTGGCCACGTCAATTGCCGAAACATCGCTGACCATCCCCGATATTCGTGTGGTCGTCGATATGGGACAGGCGCGGCGAGCAAGGTTCGACCCCGGCTCGGGCATGTCCCGTCTCGTGACGGAACGCGTCACACGCGCCGAAGCGACACAACGCGCAGGTCGCGCCGGGCGGGTGGCCAAAGGTGTTTGCTATCGCCTTTGGTCCAAAGGGGAAGAAGGAGCGCTGGCTGCCTACCCCCCGGCCGAGATCGAAGCCGCCGACCTGACCGGACTGGCATTGGAATTGGCCCTCTGGGGTGCTTCGCCCAGCGATCTGGCCTTTCTAACCCCTCCGCCTGACGGAGCGATGGCCGAAGCACGAAACCTGCTGCAAATGCTGGGCGCGCTCGACAGCAACGGCCGGATTACCGATCACGGACGGGCTTTGGCGGCGCTGCCTTTGCATCCGCGCCTTGGGCACATGCTGGTACAGGCTGGACCCGATGCAGCAATTCTGGCGGCGCTGATGGCAGAACGTGACCCACTTAAAGGTGCTCCGGCGGATGTTCTGCTGCGGCTTGAAGCGTTGCGGGACACTCGGGCCTTTCAACGCAATCGGGTCTGGCAGGTGAACACAGGCGCGGTGGACCGGATCAAGGCCGAGGCCAAGCGGCTGCGCGACCGTGGCAGTCGTTCGGACCTAAGCCCCGCATCCATGGCCGCGCTTGCATATCCCGACAGGATCGGACAGCGGCGAAAGGGTGATGTGCCACGCTATGTCCTGTCCGGCGGCAAAGGGGTCGTGCTGGACGGTGAAGATACGCTGGCAGCCGCCCAGTATCTTGTGGTCACCGACACCGATGGAAATCCGCGAGAAGCGCGTGTACGCATGGCCGCCCAAATTACCGAGCGGGAAATCCGCGACCTGTTTTCGGATCAGATCGACTGGGTCGAAACGTGTGATTGGTCGAAACGCGACCGGCGCGTCATCGCCCGGCGGCAAGAACGGTTTGGCGCTATCACTCTTGATGACCGAATATGGAAAGACGTCCCAAGCGATGCCGTCGCCCACGCAATGCTGGATGGCGTGCGAGACCTCGGGCTGGTTTTGAACGGGGCAGCCGCGCGTCTGGCAGCGCGCGTGGAACTGGTTCGGGCCGAAGGGGTGGACCTGCCGGACTTCTCGAATCAGGGCCTGATGGACACAGTGGAAGACTGGTTGCTGCCCATGCTTGAGGGAGTGCGCAATGCTGAAGACTGGAAACGGTTCGATCTGCTGCCCGCGCTTCGCTCTCGTCTGGATTGGGGACAGACACAAGAATTGGATCGCCGCGCACCCGGCTCTTTTGAGACACCGCTCGGGCGCAAGGTTCCCATCGACTATGGCGGCGCGGTCCCCGAAATCTCGGTACGTTTGCAGGAATTGTTTGGCGTCACGCGTCACCCAATTGTCGGGGGTGAAGCATTGAAGATCACCCTGCTGTCTCCGGCGCAGCGACCGATACAGATCACGCGCGATCTGCCGGGGTTTTGGGCGGGATCCTATGCCGATGTGCGCAAGGACATGCGCGCGCAATACCCCAAACACCCTTGGCCCGAAGACCCAACGCAGGCCGACCCCACGTTGCGGGCGAAACGGCGCAGCTAGAACGCTGTTCGGCAAATAATCACCTTTCCCGCTAGAAATTGCAGCCCTTCGGCAGCAATCAGTGCCGAGATGACGCAGGGTAAAGATAGGTGCATTGAAGATATTCCATTCCGTTGTTATGTGACACACGCATACGTTTCATCCACTCAAGTGAGCCTGTTTTGACAAAATGGTTGCGAAATATCTGGGAAGAGGTCGCCAGACCTTTGTTCCTGCGCCCCCGCCGGGTGCAGTTCGCTGCCCTTTGCCTGAGAAAAACGCAAGACGGGCCCGAAGTTTTGTTGATCACCAGCCGCGAAACGGGCCGATGGGTCATTCCCAAGGGCTGGCCCATGGACGGTTTGGACGGCGCGGAAACAGCCCGGCAAGAAGCATGGGAAGAAGCCGGCGTAAGGCCAGCGAAGCTTGGCCGCAGCCCTGTCGGGCAGTACACATACGACAAAATTCTCAAAGACGGATCGGCTCAGCCGGTATTGACGAATGTGTACCGGGTTGACGTTCAGGAACTGGCGGATGACTTCCCCGAAGTAGGTCAGCGCACGCGCGAGTGGGTTTCGCCCCAGACGGCCGCTGACCGCGTTTGGGAGCCTGAACTCAGCGAGATCCTACGTCACTTGTAACAAAATCGCTACAATTTGATGACAGAGCGGTTGCCCGCACAGGCGAAACCGTTTAGCGGCGTGCGTCAAATCCAGAAAACCGATGAAACCTCATGTCGAATTCGAATTCCAAAACCCGCTGGCAGGCACTGGACAGCGACTTGCACCGCATTTCACGCGTTGAATCTGCAAATGTGTACGTCGCACGCCCCATGCTTGCCCCCGGTATCGCGCTGGCATTCATCGCGCTGGCCGGGTTAACCGCAGCCGTTTTGTTTGGTCAGGCCGACGGAGGGCTGATCGTCGTCGCGGCAGCGGCTTTCGGAGCGTACATGGCGATCAATATCGGTGCCAACGACGTTGCCAATAACATGGGCCCTGCCGTGGGTGCCAACGCGCTGACGATGGGCGGTGCGATTGTTATCGCCGCCATAGCCGAAAGCGCAGGGGCTTTGCTGGCAGGTGGGGATGTAGTTTCGACAATATCCAAGGGCATTATTGACCCGGCCTCGGTTCAAAACAGCAATGTGTTCATCTGGGCGATGATGGCGGCGCTGATTTCCTCGGCATTGTGGGTCAATCTGGCAACGTGGGTCGGCGCACCAGTATCCACGACCCACTCCGTCGTGGGCGGCGTGATGGGGGCTGGCATCGCAGCAGCAGGTCTGAGTGCTGTCAGTTGGGGTACGATGAGTGCGATTGCCGCAAGCTGGGTGATCTCACCCGTACTGGGGGGCGTTATTGCCGCTGGTTTTCTGGCGCTGATCAAAGCGAAAATCCAATATCAGGACGACAAGATTGCCGCCGTACGGCGCTGGGTTCCCATTCTGGTCGCCGTAATGGCCGGGGCATTTGCGACCTATCTGGCGGTCAAGGGTCTAAAGCGGATCGTCAAGGTGGACCTTGAAGTCGCCCTGCTGATCGGCTCGGCCGCTGGTTTGTTGGCATGGACCGTTACGGTACCATGGGTTCGCCGCAAGTCCGAAGGGTTGGAAAACCGCACGAAATCCCTCAAGACGCTTTTTGGTCTGCCTCTGGTCATCTCCGCCGCATTCCTCAGTTTCGCCCACGGAGCAAACGACGTGGCGAATGCCGTTGGCCCCTTGGCCGCCATTGTCCACGCCGCCGAGTTCGGCGATTTCGCGTCCAAAGTGACAATCCCAAGCTGGGTAATGGTGATTGGTGCCTTTGGCATTTCCTTCGGCCTGTTCCTGTTTGGCCCCAAGCTGATCCGTATGGTCGGCAGCCAGATCACCAAGCTGAACCCTATGCGCGCCTTCTGCGTCGCCTTGTCCGCGGCAATCACGGTGATTGTGGCCAGTTGGCTGGGCCTGCCCGTCAGTTCCACCCATATCGCGGTTGGCGGGGTCTTCGGGGTCGGGTTTTACCGCGAATGGCATTCGGACCGCCGGTGGAAAACCTCAAACTATCAGCGACCGCCGGAACGCCGTTTGGCGCGCGAAGAACACAAGCGGCGCAAGCTGGTGCGGCGATCCCATTTCATGACAATCGTGGCAGCATGGGTCATCACGGTGCCCGCCGCCGCAACAATGTCAGCGGTTATTTTCTGGATTCTGACGGCCTTTCAATAAGGCGTTAGGACACGATCCGCTCTGGACCCATTGCTGTTTTCGGTTTCTGTTCGATCAGAGCCCGCACCCGCCGACAGATTGGCGTAGGAATACCGCTGGTTTCACCCAGCCGGACAATTTCCCCCTGCAGGCTGTCGATTTCTGTCGTCCGCCCCGCAAGCAGATCATAGGCCATGGATGTGCGCGCCGAGGGGTCAATGCTGACCATCCGCGCAGCTATTCTTGAAAACACGGGTGTCGGCAAACGTAGAATATGCGGCGTCATCCACGCCGGCAACGGCGTGGTCGAGGCGACAGGAAGCCCGGCTGCCTTTAGAACCGCGAGTGCCTCGGTCATTTGATCCGCCATCAGGCGACGCCAGTTTCGATCGAGAAGTTGCTGTTTCAGCGTCAGCCCGGAAAGCGCGTTCAGCGCGTTGTTAAGATTGATGACCAGTTTGCCCCATTGCACGGCGTCAATGTCGTCACTTTCGACCACGGGCATATCAACGTTGCTTAGAAGCCGCCCCAGGTCGCCCGGGCCACTTTGAATTACAATCTCGCCCGATGTCGCCCTGTGGAAACTGCCAGCACCGGATGGGACGACGTTGAAAGGCACCATTCCTGCACGGACGTCATAGTCCGGCAAGGCGGCACGCAGGGTTCGAACGTTTTCCATCCCGTTTTGCCACGACAGTACAGGGGCCGTTTTGGGCGCATGTTTCGCGATCTGCGCCGCCATATCTGCCGTCGCGCCGGTTTTGACAGTCACGATCACCAAATCCGCGTCTTCCATTCCTTCTGGCGTTTGGGTCAGGGTCAGTTTCGCAGCGGGCACGCGGCGATTCAGGTCCGCAAAATCGCTGACCCTAAGCCCCTGCGCACGGATTGGATCAAGAACATAAGCGCGCCCCAACAAGGTTACGTCATGTCCGGCATCCGCCAACAATGCCCCGCAGTAACATCCAATGCTGCCCGCGCCCGCAATCACGATTTTCATGGCATCCTCCGTCTAGGCGCAAGGATTGCCGGGATTCAGGACGCGGGCAAGACCCCTTTACGTTCGGTTAGCGCGCCAAACGGGGGCGGGTACGCGCCAATTCTTCCGAGATGGGAATGAACTCCTGGTCGTCGCCGGGCGGCAGGTGAAAAGCTCCATTTGCCCAGTCAGCCGTCTTCCATTCGCGGGTCGCTGTCTCGATCTTTTCTTTCGAAGAGGACACGAAATTCCACCAGATATATCGATCCTCATTCAATGTCGCGCCCCCCAGAAGCATCAGGCGCGCGCCCAACGGACCAGCCTTGACCGACAGGCGATCACCCGGGCGAAAGACCATCATCCGGCCTTCCTCGAACGTGTCGCCTGCAATCTCGACAGAGCCTTGGGTGACATAGACGCCGCGATCCTCATGATCATCTGGCAAGGGAAACGAGGCACCCGGATCCAACTGAACGTCGAGGTAAAAGGTCTCAGACAACATCGTAACGGGACTGGTCTCACCATATGCCGACCCGAGGATCAATCTGGCGCTGACGCCGTTATCCTGAATATGGGGCAGCACACCTTGTTTGTGATGTTCAAAATCAGGGGCCATGTCCTCATGCGCTTCGGGCAGCGCGATCCAGGTCTGGATACCGAACAGGTTGTGCCTTTTGCTGCGCGTTTCTTCGCTGGTTCGCTCAGAATGGGTCACGCCGCGACCTGCCACCATCCAATTGACCTCACCAGGGTAGATCATCTGATGCGTGCCAAGGCTGTCGCGATGCTCAAATTCACCCTGATACAGATAAGTGACGGTTCCCAGACCGATATGAGGATGCGGGCGCACATCAATACCACCATCCGTAATAAATTCAGCCGGACCCATCTGATCGAAGAAGATGAAAGGCCCCACAAGCTGTCGTTTTACCGACGGCAGAGCGCGGCGCACTTCGAACCCGCCCAGATCACGAGCGCGTGGTATGATCAGCGTTTCAAGGGCTGAATTCTCAGAAACACAGTCGGGGTTATGTGTGGGATTCCAACTCATTCCTGCACCTCTTGCGTTCAAAGAATTTTCGTTCACTGATGCAGAATATAGGGCGAAATTTACGAAATAAATTTGCAAATCCGCACACAAATCGTGCGGAGCTTTCCCGGCCTATCCTCATTCGCCAGTGGGTCGCGGCCAAAGCCGGGGAAAGAACGCGCCGTCTAAACGATCACCTCCGCGATACCCCGCCGCTTCGAATTGCGCGCGTTCCTCTTTGGCCCAGTCCCCTCGGTACCGGATGGCTCCGTCTGGGGCTGTCATCCGCAGTGTAAAACGCCGCACCGTTTCAGTTGGCGTGACCGAGGAAAGCCCCCCGTGCAGGGTTCGCATATCGAAAAAGATACAATCCCCCAGCTGCATATCCCATTGCAGCAAGTCAAAGGCGTCGGGATTTGCGTTGACGTTTGGCGGAGGGTGATAGGTGAGGCCGGCCACCTCGGTCGGTTCGTAACTGGGATGCCCATCCGCGAAACGCACCCGCATGAACAGCTTGTCCCACAAATGCGATCCTTTCACGAATGCGATGCCATTCTGCTTGATCACTGGCTCCAAAGGAAGCCACAGGACACACATCGTTCCTTCGAAATCGAAATAGGACAGATCCTGATGAAATGGAGGGCGAGACATCGACCCGGCCTCACGTAGAAACCAGTTATCCATGACCAGATTGATCGACGGCGCGCCCAACAGCTGCGCCGCAAGCGGGGCGCAGGGCGAGTTGAATACGAAATCCGTAAATTGCGGGATTTTGTTCCACGCCCAAAAATCTTCGAAGTAACCTGGCGCATCCGGGTCTTTCGTGTGGCGGGTAAAATTTTCAGTAGGTGCTGTCAGGTCAGCGCCGATCCCATCGCGCAGTGTCTGCAGCCAAGACGCAGAGAATTTTGAGCGTAACACGACTGCTCCGTCGCGCTGGAACGCAGCAACTTCTGCGGCTGAAACGTACTCGGACTGGGTCATGGGCCAGGGCCTTCCGGCAGGAGGGGCGTGTACAAAGGATCGCACCCGGCGGACGGGCCGTCAAAGCAATTCACAATTCCCTCTGTTGGCTCGAAATATCGTTCGTTCGTGCTACTCTGTCATGGCAACAGCGCCCGGCATAATGCGGGCAAACGAACTGGCTTTGAAAGCGAGGGGCCCATGACCCGTGTTTCACTCACTCGACGCTCTTTGATTGCTGCAGGCGGAGCTGTCCTTGCATCCGGCCTGCCGTTGCCCGCCCGCGCCAATGGCCTTGCACCTACCCCGTCAATGCGGGGAGGGGCCAACAATTATCGGCCCGGTGCGCCGATCGTGCAGCGCATTGGCGGCGGTGGGTTCTGGATGACCGGAACAGTCCGGCGCGCGGGAGACGGTGCCCCTCTGCCCGGTCAACGTATTCAGATCTGGGCTCATACAACCGAAGGGCATGAACGCGACCCCCACAGCCACGGCGCGACCCTGACCGATGAAAAAGGAGAGTTCCGGCTGGAAATGCCGCAAATCGTACCCGCCTTTGGTCAGCCGCATGGCCACCTGGCCTATGATAGCGGTGAATTCGAAACCGTGTTCCTGCGTCCGGTCATGGCAAGCGCAAGGGACAAAACCTTGGCCGCTCATTTCGTATTGCAACCTGCCTGACACGTGACGCGATCCTTTGCAGTTTGGACCGCGCTAATGGTCGTCTTGCTGGTTCCCATCCTTGCGGCCGCAACCAGCCCCTACCTGGCGTGGCGAAGCCCCGTCTACATCGCGGCTGGGTTTGCCGGGATTATCAGCCTGAGTTTGCTATTGCTTCAACCCTTGCTGGCAGGTCGATGGCTGCCTGGGCTGTCTTCCATGCAAAGCCGTCGATGGCACCGCAGATGCGGCCTTGCCCTGGTGGGTGCCCTTGTCATTCACGTGGCCGGATTGTGGATCACCAGCCCCCCTGACATGTTGGATGCCCTGCTGTTTGTATCACCCACCCCGTTTTCAGCGTGGGGAGTCGCAGCAATGTGGGCCGCTATCGCGGCGGCCCTTCTGGGTTTGCTGCGGCAACGCCTTCATCTTCGGTTTCGCTTCTGGAGACTTGGGCACGCGGGGTTGGCTTTCATCACAATCGTCGGCAGCGTTGTTCATGCCATGCTGATCGAAGGCACGATGGAAGTTATGTCCAAAACCGCACTTTGCCTTCTGGTCTTGTTGGCGAGCGTCTGGACGCTCGCCAAGCTTCGAGTGTGGGATATACGCAGGCGCTAGACGCCCAGGCACCAGCGCATGATCGCCTTTTGCGCGTGCAGACGGTTTTCCGCCTCATCAAAGATAACCGAGTTCGGACCGTCCATGACCTCGGATGTCGCCTCTTCCTCGCGGTGTGCTGGCAGGCAATGCATGAACAGCGCATCCGGCTTGGCGTGCGACATCAACTCTTCATTGACCTGATAGGGCCGCAGCAGGTTGTGACGCCGTTCCTTGGCCGATTGGGAATCGTGCATCGAGACCCAGGTATCGGCAACGACAAGGTCCGCGCCTTCGACCGCTTTGAACGGATCGCGCTCGACCACGATTTGCGATCCCTTTTGGCGGGCGAACCCCATGAACTCTTCCTCCGGGTCGAACTGCGCGGGGCCGGTGAAGGTCAGGTTGAAGCCAAACTGACCAGCCGCGTGCAGGAACGACGCGCAGACGTTATTGCCATCGCCGGTCCAGACCACTTTTTTACCCGCGATGGGGCCGCGATGTTCTTCGAAGGTCAGGACATCGGCCATGATCTGACAGGGATGGGTGCGGTCGGTCAGGCCATTGATCACAGGCACGTCCGAGTATTCGGCCATCTCGGTCAAGATCGTTTCATCGAACGTCCGGATCATGATCAAGTCGACATAGCGCGACAGGACACGGGCAGTATCGGCGATCGTCTCGCCATGGCCAAGCTGCATGTCCTTGCCGGACAGCAGCATGGTTTCACCGCCCATCTGACGCACGCCAACGTCAAAAGAAACCCGCGTTCTGGTGGATGGCTTTTCAAAGATCAGCGCAACCATGCGACCTGCCAGCGGCTGGTCGTCATCATGGGCGGCTTTGGGTCGACCGAGGCGGGCCTGTTTCATCGCTCCGGCCTGGTCAATCATCTTCCGCAGGTCAGCGGCATCAGTTTTGTGAATATCAAGGAAGTGGTTCATATCTTGTCGCTTTTGGTTGGCGGCGGGGGGGGGCCAGCCCCCACACCCCCGAAGTATTTCGGAACAGAAGAAGAGTCAGGCGGTGGTCAGATTGGCGTGAACCTGTTGCGCGGCTTTCTCGAGGCGGATAACGGCCTGCGCGATGTCGTCCTCGGTCAGGGTCAGTGGCGGCAGTAGGCGGATCACATTATCGGCGGCTGGGACGGTGATGACCTCGTTGTCATAGCCCGCATTCACCACGTCGATATTGGTCGGTTTGCATTTCAAACCCAACATCAGGCCGGTGCCACGCACCTCTTCGAACACATCGGGGTGGTCTGCGATCAGACCTTCGAGCTTTTGCCGTAACAGGCCTGCCTTTCGGTTCACGCCTTCCAGAAACGCGGGTGTGGCCACTTGGTCGATCACGGCACAGCCCACCGCACAGCCCAGCGGGTTGCCCCCATAGGTCGAGCCATGTGTTCCCGCAGTCATTCCGCTGGCCGCGCTTTCGGTTGCCAGAACTGCGCCAAGGGGAAATCCGCCGCCGATGCCCTTGGCGACCATCATGATGTCTGGGGTGATCCCGGCCCATTCATGTGCGAACAGTTTCCCGGTACGGCCAACACCACACTGGACCTCATCAAGAATCAAAAGAAGGCCGTTGTCGTCGCAGATTTGGCGCAGCGCCTTTAGCTCGGCGTCGGGAACCGGGCGTATACCACCCTCGCCCTGAACCGGTTCGATCAGGATCGCGGCGGTTTTGTCGGTGATGGCGTTGGTGACGCCGTCGAGATCGCCAAAGGTGACATGCACGAAACCGGGGAGCAGCGGGCCGAACCCCTTGGTCATCTTCTCGGACCCCGCAGCCGCAATGCCGGCTGAGGACCGACCGTGGAATGAGCCATCAAACGTGATGATCTCGACCCGCTCTGGCTGATTCTTGTCATAGAAATACTTGCGCGCCATTTTCACGGCCAGTTCGCAAGACTCAGTGCCGGAATTGGTAAAAAACACTGTATCGGCAAAGGTATGCTCGACCAGTTTGTCGGCCAGCGCCTGCTGCTGCGGGATGTGATAAAGGTTCGAGACATGCCACAGCGCATGCGCCTGTTCGGTCAGCGCGTTCACCAAAGCCGGATGTGCGTGGCCCAGCGCATTTACCGCGATACCTGCGCCCAGATCCAGAAAACGTCGGCCATCTGCCTCGCTCAGCCAGGCACCTTCGCCTTTCACAAAGGTCAGGGGCGCACGGTTATAGGTCGGCAGAACGGACGGGATCATCGGATCATCCTTTTCGATAAATTGAGCCCCGTGAGTGATACACGAAGGCCATGTTAGTCAACTGATTTGGTGGGAAGTGCGCGGATTCTCAGCGCACACAGGATCAAACGGGCCGATTACGCGGCAATGCGTCGGCGTCGGAGTCGCAGGATATGTGCGTGTTTGATCATGGCGGCTCGTATAGCCGTACTCGACTCATCTGAAAACCCCGAATTGCCCGGGGCAGTCTGATTTCCTTAACGAGCCGTACAATTGCCGCTTGCCATTTACCCCGCGCTAGCGCACCGCTGGCATATGACACCCACGCGCCAGAACCCGCCGCTTGCGGCCCTGTTGATCGTTGCAGCAAGCGCCTTACTTGCCGGAACCACCCTGCTGGCAAAAGCATTGGGAACGGATGTGCTGGGCCCGCCTCTGCATCCGTTGCAGATCAGCCATGGCCGTTTTCTGTTCGCATTTCTGGTGATCGTCAGCGCAGTGGCCGTTCTGCGCCCCCGCCTTACCCGTCCGCATTGGGGGCTTCATTTGGGAAGAACCAGCTTTGGATGGCTGGGAATCACGTTGATGTTCGCCTCGGTCGCATTCATCCCGATTGCCGACGCAACCGCGATTTCCTTTCTGAACCCGGTCTTTGCCATGGTTTTGGCCATCCCTTTGCTGAAAGAAGGTGTTGGCCCTTGGCGTTGGCTGGCCGCAGCGGTTGCGCTGGCTGGGGCGCTGATCCTTTTGCGTCCAACGCCTGAAAGCTTCCAGCCTGCGGCGCTTCTGGCTCTGACTGCCGCCGCCGTGATCGGAATGGAGCTGATCTTTATCAAGAAACTCGCTGGACGCGAAATTCCGATTCAGATCCTTTTGATCAACAATGCAATGGGGCTGACCATCGCCTCTGTCGCGGTGAGTTTTGTGTATCAATGGCCCACGCCCCAGCAATGGGCGGCCTTGGCTGGGATCGGCCTGTTGATGGCCTGCGCGCAGGCGTGCTTTGTAAACGGGATGGCGCGCGCCGATGCGTCTTTTGTGGCGCCCATCAGCTATGCCACGCTGGTCTTTGCCGCAGTTTATGACTTTGCGGTGTTCGGTGTGATCCCGGATGGAATCAGCATGATCGGCTCTGCGATCATCCTGACCGGGGGGCTGATTCTGGTCTGGCGTGAAGCGCGGCACCGTCACTCAGCGACTGATTCGAGAACTGCTTGTAACTCGGCACACAGTGATTAAAATAGGGACCGAGACGAATTCACAAGGCGGCCCGAATCCGGGGCCGCTTTCCGCTTTTGAAAGGCAAATGATGTCCTGGACTGACGAGCGTGTAGAGCTGCTGAAAAAGATGTGGGGCGAGGGCCAGTCGGCCAGCCAGATCGCCAAGGAACTGGGTGGCGTGACCCGCAACGCGGTGATCGGCAAGGTCCACCGTCTGGGCCTGTCGAACCGCGCAACTGGCGCGACCCCAGCCAAGGCCGAGCCCAAGGAAAAACCGGCACCAGCACCAAAGGCCGAGGCCAAGCCCAAGCCCGCGCCCAAGACCGAACCTGCGCGCCCTGCGCCTGCTCCGGCGGCCGAAGCCAAGCCTGCTGTGCCCGCCCGCCGTCAGATCATCCCGGCCGGTCAGCCCCTACCGCCGCAGCCCTCGGCCAATGAGATCAGCCCCGAGGCGCTCGCCAAGGTCAACGAGGTCGAGAAGAAGGCCAAGAAGCTGACGTTGATGGAGCTGACCGAGAAAACCTGCAAATGGCCCGTCGGCGACCCCGCGACCGAGGATTTCTGGTTCTGCGGCCTGCCGGTTGAGGCAGGCAAGCCCTATTGCGAAGCGCATGTGGGCGTGGCCTTCCAACCCATGAGCTCGCGCCGGGATCGGCGGCGGTAATTGAGAACCTAAACCCAAGTCTCCATTGTGGAATGTGAAAGGGGCGCAGGCGTTTCGCCACGCCTCTTACCGGAAGTGTTGCATAGTAAAAAACAATGCAAGGCGTAACTAGCTCTGACAAAGGAAACACCTTCACTGAAAGCTGCGAAGGTGTCTTAGATCGGAGTGTCAGCTGTGCGGATAATGCGCCAATTCGCAGCTTTTGCGCCAATGGCGGCTTTCGGCTCGCGGCTGATTGACTCATGCACCCCGTTTCAGCACGCTTTCTATACTTTGTTCGGGGTACCACAATGACCAATATAATTGTCCGGCTCGCAAGCTGCGAAGACGATATTGAGGCGGCACGTATGCTGTGCCGAGAATGGTTGAAGTGGCACTGGGAAAACTACCCCTCCGATTGGCCTAGGGGTGACGATCATCCAATGAACCCAAAAAGTTTCGAGGCCATATTGAAGGAACTACCCGCTCTGCACGAGCGACCATTAGGCGGAATTATCGTTGCATCGGTGGATGGCAAACCGATGGGGTGCGTCATGTACAGTGAAGCCCGTCCCGGCACCGCCGAGTTCAATCGAATGTTTGTAAGTCAGGCAGGACGCGGCCTCGGACTTGGCCGCAGACTGCTGAACGAAATGTTCAAGCAGTTGACAGCAGATGGGTACAGTCACGTCTTCTTCTCTTCAGCTACGTTTCTGACACATGCCCGGGCGATGTATGAGGACGCTGGCTTTGTTCCCATGCCGCAACCAGAAAGCTTCCCGGGTAAGTGGCAAGACAAGGTCTACTTCATGGAGCGTTCGCTGGCCTAGCCGCGCAAGGTTTGCGACTTTACCCGTGTCCATGCCGTGCAAAGCGGGCTTTCGCCCGTCGCGCAGCATCTTTCAAAATGGGTTCGAACTTGAAATTGCGCCGTCAGTTATCTTGTAACCCCTGGCCCACCTTCAGCCTTTCACTGCGCCGGATGCGACGGCAAATCCGGCATCGGCACCCAGCCGGGCAGTTCATCCGGCGAGACCGAGACGTGCAACCGCTCGGACCGGTCACGCCCCACCTTCCGATGCTTGCGCAGCAGGAAAATCTTGCCCCAGCCGCGCCATGTTCCCACCGAGCGCGCGTGGGTGTCGGTCGGGAACCGCTCACGCCAGCCTTCGGGCAGGGGCAGGCCGTGCATCTCGGCCTTGTCCAACATCCAGATGAGGGAAATGTTGCTGAGGGGTCTGGCCTCTTCAAACCCGTTCAACTGGCCCCCGACATCGCCGTGGGTACCTCGGAACCAGACCTGTTCCACATGGCCTTTGAACTCAGGAGTACATTTCCACAATACCGGCTCGAACACCTCGCGGGTCTCGTCCAGTGCCATGGCATGATAGCCGTGGCGGGTGGCGGGTCCAAGCTGGTGGTTGTGGAAGGCGTGGCGTTCCTCGGCCCAGCGCCACAGAAGCGGCAGGCGCAGGCCCAGCGCCTTGACGGTATCCCAGACGCCGACCATTTCAATCGCCACATCCTCGTGGCAAAAGGCCCGCCGAAATTCGGCCGCAGCCGAGCCATTGGCGTTGCACTCATAATGGCGGTACGCCTGCTTGATATTCCGCTCGGTCGAGTGTTCGGCCTTGAGCAGCCCGATCAGGTCGATCACCCCCGCAAGGCTGCGCACGCCATAGGCCCCGCGCGAGTAGCCGATGAAATAGATACGGTCGCCGGGCTTGTAGCGCGACGCCAGATAGCCATAAGCGCGCCTGATCTGGCGGTTGATCCCCCGCCCCATCATCACGTCCAGCGAGGATTTCCAGCTTTCCCACTGCACCCCGGACTCGTAAAAAACCGAGACCTTGCTGCCCATTTCACAGCACAGGCGCAGGGTCTGGCCCGCGTGGGTTTCCCGACCCGCCTCCAGCGTGGACATGGTGCCGTCGAGGATAATCACATGGCTGATCGGTTCGCGATGACGCGTCTCGGCCGAGTGCTCGGACCGCAGAGGCCGTCCGAGCCATCCCAGTACCTTTCTACTCAGCCGCGACAGATCCATGCGTTAGCAATTCCCATACTTTGTTGGGTGTGAACGGCATATCCGCCTGCCGCACCCCGTGTTCCCAGAGCGCGTCCTGTACTGCGTTTGCAACAGCAGCCAGCGCGCCCACCGTCCCGGCCTCACCGCATCCCTTCATCCCCATAGGGTTGGAAGTTGACGGAACCGGCACCGACGTAAACTTAATCATGGGTATCTCGGCGGCGCGCGGCAAGGCATAGTCCATCAACGAAGCCGTGAGCAGTTGCCCTTGCGCATCATGAACAACACGCTCGGTCAGCGCCTGCCCAATGCCCTGGACGACGCCACCATGCACTTGCCCTTCGGCCAGCATTGGGTTGATAAGGTTACCAAAATCATCGACGACTGTATAGCGGTCGACCCATGTTTCTCCGGTGTAAGAATCAATAACGATTTCGGCAACATGCGCGCCATTGGGATAGCTGCGCGCATCCAGGTTGGCGCGCGCCTGATGTTGCAACAGATCGGTTCGGCCATCGGCGCGGGCCATGTCAGCAGCCTCTATCAGGGTTGGTGTCAGGTTCGACCCTGATGCGCGAAATGTTTCGTGGTCGAAACTGATGTCGCTTTCCTCGACCCCCATCTTATCCGCCAGATACGGCGTGAACGCCGCAAGCATGACGTCGATTGTCGCCAGTGTCGCCGTGCTTTGCACCGTAACGGACCGAGACCCCCCGGTGCCGCCCCCATGTGGCAGTTGATCGCTGTCACCCTGCACCACATTGATCTGGTCCACCGGCAAACCCGTCTGGTCAGACAGAAATTGAGCATAAACAGTTTCATGCCCCTGCCCGTTTGATTGGGTGCCAACATAAAGATTCACGGTGCCATCCTCGCAGAACTCAACTTTCGCGTTCTCGGAAGGGTCCCCCAGAATACTTTCGATATAGTAGCAAAGACCCTGCCCCCGGATCAGGCCGCGTTCGGCATCGGTCGCCTTGCGCGCGTCGAACCCCGCAGTTTGGCTAGCTGTGCGTGACAGGATCATATTAAAATCGCCGACATCGTAAGTCTCGCCGGTCGCAGTTTTGTATGGAAATGCCTCTGGGCGGATGAAATTCTTGTGGCGCAGCTCCCAGGGATCGATGCCCAATTCACGCGCGGCGCGGTCCATGACACGCTCAAGGACATAGATCGCCTCGGGTCGTCCGGCCCCGCGATAGGCATCGACCTGCGTGGTGTTGGTGAAAAACCCCTCGACCCGCAGATAGGTGGTCTGGACGTCATAGACCCCCATCAGCACCCGGCTGAACAGGTTGGTCTGGATCGCCTGACCGAAATGGCTGTTATAGGCACCCAGATTGACCTTGCTGTGCACGCGATAGGCGATGATCCGATGGTCGTCGTCAAATGCCAGTTCCGCAAGCGAGGTCAAATCGCGGCCATGATGATCAGCCAGCATCGCCTCGGACCGGTCCGACATCCAGTGGACGGGTTGGCCCAGCTTCTTCGCGGCAACAGCGGTGCAGAAATATTCGGGGTAAGGCATCACCTTCATGCCAAACCCGCCACCTACGTCCGGGGTGGTGACCCGGATCGCCTCGGGCTCTAATCGCAGTTTCTCGGCCAATTGCGCACGCATCGCCCAGACCCCCTGCCCGCCATAGGCAAAATGCAGGCGGCCATCGACCCAGTTGGCCTGACAGCCGCGCGGTTCGATTGAGGTGATGATGACCCGGTTATCAGCCACATTCAGCGAAACCCGATGCGCGGCGGCTTGAAATGCAGCTTCGGTCGCGACCTCATCACCCAACCCCCAATCAAAGGCGCGATTATCGGGGGCGTCTTCGTGCAAAACCTCTCCGCCCGTATCTACGTCCAGCTTTGCGGGTAATTCGTCGATTTCGACCCAGATCATCTCGGCTGCGTCGCGGGCCTGCGACGGGGTATCGGCAATGACAACCGCGATCGGCTCGCCGACAAAACGTACACGGCCACTGGCCAGCATATGACGCTCCGGCGCTGCGGCTTTCGATCCGTTCCGATTGTCTAGGATTGCAGCATTCATTACGGTGTCGATCCCTGCGGCCTTCAGATCGTCCAACGTCATCACCAGACGCACCCCATCCGCCGACCGCGCCTCTTCTAGGTCCAGACTGGATATCACCCCATGCGCCACCTGAGAGCGCACGAAAACAGCGTGCAGCGCGCCCTCGGGCACAACATCATCCATGTAATGCCCCTGCCCGGTCAGAAATCGCTGATCCTCAGTCCGTTTGACGGGCTGACTCTTACCGAACTTTTCCATGGAACGCTCCTGCCGCTGCTCTACCGCGCGACACTAGCCTGCGAGGGGACGATGTCCATAGGGGGCCTTCCCCTTGGCGCATGCATTCGCTATTGCAGGCGCTGACCCAAGATTGATGACGCAGGACGCACCCCATGGCGATGGAAAAGACATTCAACGCGGCCGAGGCCGAGGCCCGTATCTATAAAACCTGGGAAGAGGCCGGGGCCTTCAAGGCAGGCGCGAACAAATCGCGCGACGAAAGCTTTACCATCATGATCCCACCGCCCAACGTGACCGGCGCGCTGCATGTGGGCCATGCGTTCAACAACACGCTGCAGGACATCCTGATCCGCTGGCACCGGATGCGCGGGTTCGACACGCTGTGGCAGCCCGGTCAGGACCACGCGGGCATCGCCACACAGATGCAAGTCGAAAAGATGCTGGCCGCCACACAGCAGCCCAGCCGGACCGAGCTGGGGCGCGAGGCATTTCTTGACAAGGTCTGGGAGTGGAAAGGCGAATATGGCGGCACGATTATCGAACAGTTGAAGCGGCTGGGGTCTTCCTGCGACTGGTCACGCAACGCCTTCACCATGGCAGGCGCGCCGCGCGACCCACGCACAGGCCACGAAAACTCGGCCAACTTCCACGACGCGGTGATCAAGGTCTTCGTCGACATGTACGAAAAAGGCCTGATCTATCGCGGCAAACGTCTGGTCAATTGGGACCCGCATTTTGAGACTGCGATTTCGGATTTGGAAGTTGAGAATATCGAAACGCCGGGCCATATGTGGCACTTCAAATACCCGCTGGCCGGGGGCGAGACCTATACCTATGTCGAAAAGGACGAGGATGGGAACGTCGTGCTGACGGAAGAGCGTGACTACATCTCGATCGCCACGACCCGCCCCGAAACCATGCTAGGCGATGGCGCGGTCGCGGTTCATCCATCGGATGAACGTTACGCACCAATTGTGGGCAAACTCTGCGAAATCCCGGTTGGCCCGAAAGAGCATCGCCGTCAGATACCGATCATCACCGATGAGTACCCGGACCCCGATTTCGGCTCGGGCGCGGTGAAGATCACCGGTGCGCATGACTTCAACGACAACATGGTCGCCAAGCGCGGCGGCATCCCGATGTATCGCCTCATGGACACCAAAGGCGCGATGCGGGCAGATGGCGCACCTTACGCGGAAGAGGCCGGAAAGGCGCAGGACTACGCGCGGGGCAAGGACTTTACCGAGAACGAGATCGACGCGATCAACCTGATCCCCGATCACCTGCGCGGCCTCGACCGGTTCGAAGCGCGCTCGAAAGTTGTCGAGGAAATCACCGCCGACGGTCTGGCTGTTATGACCCGCGCGGATGACTCGCGTCTGGGCACCAAGCTGGGCGAGGAGGAAGATCCGGCGGCACTCGTCCCGCTGGTCGAGAGCAAACCAATCATGCAGCCCTTCGGCGACCGCTCGAAAGTGGTCATCGAGCCGATGTTCACCGACCAGTGGTTTGTGGACGCTGAAAAGGTCGTCGGCCCCGCGCTGGATGCGGTCAAGAACGGCACGGTCAAGATCATCCCCGAGTCGGGCGAGAAGACCTATTACCATTGGCTGGAAAACATCGAGCCTTGGTGCATCTCGCGCCAGCTGTGGTGGGGGCATCAGATTCCGGTTTGGTATGGGCTGGACCTGTCCGCCGAAAACTTTGTCGACGATGAGAATGACGGAGACCTTGATCTGGTCGAATTGGGTCGCCTGCTGAATGAAGGCGGCATGCTGCACCGTGGCAGTGTTATGGAATGTGCACCCAGCTTTGAAGCTGCCACCGAAATGTTCCTCGACGACAACGCCGACATTCCAAGCCCTCTAAGCCACGCGACAGTTATCGAAGTTGCTGACAAGCACGAAGCGATCCATCGGTTCGCGGAAAGCCTTGCTCAGTATGCAGTTGAACAAGACCCGACCAAGTTGGTTTACCCGGTCTGGCGCGACCCCGACGTCCTCGACACATGGTTCTCATCCGGCCTCTGGCCCATCGGCACACTGGGCTGGCCCGAACAGACCGAGGAGCTGGAGCGCTATTTCCCTACCGACGTGCTGATCACCGGCGCAGATATTCTGTTTTTCTGGGTGGCCCGGATGATGATGATGCAACTGGCCGTAGTGAACGAAATCCCGTTCCACACCGTCTACCTGCACTCGCTCGTCCGTGACGAGAAGGGCAAGAAGATGTCGAAGACCACCGGCAACGTCATCGACCCGCTGGAGATCGTGGACGAATTCGGCGCGGACGCGCTGCGCTTTACCAACGCCTCGATGGCGGCTATTGGCGGCGTGCTGAAACTGTCCCGCGAACGCATCACCGGCTATCGCAACTTCGGCACCAAGCTATGGAACGCCGTCCGCTTTGCCGAGATGAACGAGGTCTTCACCGACGCCGTTCCGCAACTGGACGTGGCCGACCTGAAACCCAAAGCGGCCGTTAACCGCTGGATCATCGGCGAAACCGCCCGCGTGCGGGCCGAGATCGACGCGGCGCTGGAAAGTTACCGCTTCAACGATGCAGCGAACGGGCTTTATGCCTTTGTCTGGGGCAAGGTCTGCGACTGGTACGTGGAGCTGTCGAAACCGCTGCTGCAAGGCGACGCCGAGGCACAGGCCGAGACCCGCGCCACGATGCGCTGGGTTCTGGATCAGTGCCTGGTCCTGCTGCACCCGATCATGCCGTTTATCACCGAAGAGCTTTGGGGCCTAACCGGCGACCGCGCCAAGATGGTCGTCCACGCCGATTGGCCGACCTATGGCACCGAACTGGTCGATGCGGATGCAGATCGCGAAATGAACTGGGTAATCTCGGTCATCGAAAACACCCGCTCGGCCCGTGCGCAGATGCGGGTTCCGGCGGGGCTGTACGTACCGATGCTGGTGACAGAGATCGACGCCCATGGCCAAGCCGCATGGGACCGCAATGAGGCGCTGATCAAGCGTCTGGCGCGGATCGACAGCCTGACCCCGGCGGATGAACTGCCCAAAGGCACGATCTCAATCGCCGCGCCCGGCGCGTCCTTCGGCCTGCCGCTGGCCGATATCATCGACATCGGTGCGGAAAAGGAACGACTGGAGAAAGCCAAAGGCAAGCTGGCCAAGGAACTCGGCGGTCTGCGCGGGCGACTGAACAACCCCAAATTCGTGGCTTCGGCACCGGAAGAGGTTGTGGAAGAAGCCAAAGCCAACCTCGCCGCCCGTGAAGAAGAAGAAGCGAAGCTGAATGAGGCACTGGCCCGTCTGTCCGAGATCGCCTGATCCGTCTTCACGCCCCAACACTCTGACCCCGTCTTACTGGCGGGGTTTTCTTTTGCGCAACTGGGGGTTGCCCCGCCACCCCCGCGCTTGGTAGCACGGTTCGAGGCAACCCCACCGAGGCCGAAATGACGCGCGCAGCCCCTCCGATCCAAACTGTCTCGACCGGGCTGGTTGTGGCCATCGTCGGCTTCTTCAGCTCATTTCCCATTGTCCTTCAGGGTTTAACTGCGATGGGGGCGTCACCGGCCCAAGCAGCCTCGGGGTTGATGATGGCGGCTATCGCCATGGGTCTGGCGGCCATAGGTCTGAGCCTTTGGTATCACCAACCCATCAGCGTTGCATGGTCCACACCCGGAGCAGCCCTGCTTGCCGTGTCCGCCACGCCGGTGGCGGGCTTTTCAGACGCCGTGGGTGCGTTTTTGTGCGCAGGTGCGTTAACAGTTCTGGCCGGGCTGTGGAAACCGCTGGGCCGCCTTGCTGCGGCGATCCCTACCACGCTGGCACAAGCGATGTTGGGCGGGGTTCTGTTGCCGCTTTGCATTCTGCCCTTCAAAGCCGCCGTTGACCTGCCGTGGCAGGCGCTTCCCGTGATCCTGACATGGTTTGTCGCCGGGCGTTTCAACCGGCTGCTCGCTGTGCCTGCCGCCGTCATCGCGGCGGCCGTCGTGGTCGTTCTAAATGCCAAAGGTGTATCGGTTGCGCCGGCACAGGTGGTGGCCACTCCGGTCTGGACTTGGCCCACATTCTCAGTGGCGTCCATTATCGGCATCGGACTTCCGTTGTTCATCGTCACGATGGCCACGCAGAACATCCCCGGCATCGCCGTAATGCGCAGCTTTGGTTACCAGCCCGTGTCAGGGCGCCTGTTTTCGGCCGTGGGTGGCGCAAGTGTCCTGTCCGCGTCATTCGGTGCGCCAGCAACCTGCCTTGCTGCGATCACCGCAGCGATGTGTTCGAACGAAGACAGCCATCCCGATCCAAATCAACGCTATTGGTCCGCTGTGATGGCTGGTGTGTTTTATTGCGTGTTCGGCGTGTTTGCCGTCGCAATTACAGGGTTTGCCGTTCATGCCGATCCGTTGCTGATGGGCACGCTGACCGGCGTTGCCCTGATCGGCGTGATGGCCAATGCAACCTTTGCGGCGCTCGAAGTGCCTGCCGAACGCGAAGCTGCAATCCTGACCTTTGCGATCACCGCTTCTGGTATTTCCGTCTTCGGGCTGGGGGCCGCAGTTTGGGGCCTTTTGGCTGGCGGCGTCGCCTATGTGATGACAAACCGAAGCCGCTAGCCGCGCGGCCCGGTAAACTGTAGAACAAAGATATGTTTGGATCGCTGGGAAAGCTCATTGAGCGTCAGATCAAAAAGGCGCAAGCCGAAGGACAATTGCAAGGGCTTGAAGGCGAAGGCCGTCCCCTGCCCGATCGCTCTGGCGAGGCGCAAAGCGACCCGGCAACTGCCGCCGGATACAGAATAATGGCTCAGGCCGGGGTGCTGCCCGAAGAGTTTAAGATCAAGAAAGATCTGGACGCAGCGCGCCAGGACTACACCACCCTTACCGATCCGCAAGCGCGCAAACAGGCGATGGCCCGCATCGCCGATCTGGAAATGCGGTACAACATGGCACGTGATGCACGGCGCGCCTTTACGCGCTAGTTACTTGAATACAGGCTTGCGGCCCTGCATCTGGGCGGCAATAACCTCCATCTGGTCCGGTTTTCCGATCAGTTCTACCTGCTCGACGGATTCCTCCATCAGGGTTTCCGCGCGGCTATGGCTTTCGGCGAAATCTATGACCCGCTTGGCCGCACGAATGCCCGACGGACTTTTGGACGCGATATCCTCGGCAATTGCCGTTGCCTCGGTCAAAGGATCGTCGGAAAGCTTGGTCACAAGCCCCCAATCCGCCGCCTGCTGCGCCCCAACTGGCCGGGCGGTATAAGTCAAAAGGCGGATCACATCGCTGCCAACCAGATGCGGCAGCATATACATCGCGCCCATATCCGGGATAATGCCCCACTTCATTTCAAGCACGGCGAGTTTGCTGTCGGGGTGCGCAATACGAATATCGGCGCCCAGCGCGATCTGAAGACCGCCGCCATAGGCCACGCCTTCGATAGCGCAAATCACCGGGACCGGAACGCGGCGCCATGTCAGCGCCAGTTCCTGAAGATCATTGGCATCCCCATGGCTGCGGGTCATCAGCCATTCGGACGGGTTGTTATTGGCGTATTTCGCAAGGCTGGCCATATCCAGACCGGCGCAGAAGTTTCCGCCCTGCCCCGACAGAACAACCGCACGCGCGTCCGAGGCGGCAACCTCCTGCCCTGCGGACAGAATTGCATTGAACATCGCGTCATCCAGCGCGTTCATCTTCTCGCCGCGCGTCAAAGTGACGTGGGCAATGTGATCTTTGTATTCTACGGATACACGCGACATGTGAACTTCCCTATTACAGTTTCGGCAAAGATGCCTGCAACACCCACAAAGTTCCAGATCAACGTAGGGGCAATCCCTGGACGGCCATACGCCCAAACCACGGGGAATCCAGCGTCATGACATAGAACTGGTTTCCAACGATCTTTCCGCCGGTTGTAATCCCCAGTCGGCCCTGTGGGTCCTGCAGGTTTTGTAGGACGTTTCCCTCTCCGTCGAATTGAATCAGCATTCCGCGATGGATCGGTGCAGGTCGCACCATCGGACCCAGCCGCCAGATCACCTTGCGCAGGAACGGATAAGGCATCAAAGCTTCGGTCGGCACGCGCGGGCTCGCGAACGCCATCCAATAGGTGCCGTCGCCCTGCGCCTCGATATTGTCCGGATAGCCTGGCAAATTGTCCATCAGAACTGCGCGCTCGCCCGCATTTGGACCGGTCAGCCATAGTTTATGGACCCGTGCACGCCCGGTTTCCGCGATCAGCAGAAAATCTTCGTCCGGAGACAGCGCAACACCGTTCGTGTAGACGAACCCATCGGCCACCTTTTCGGTGCTGCCGTCGGGTGCGTACTTGGCGACATACCCGGTGTCCGATTGCTCCCAGATCGTCATCACGGATGTGGGTTTGGTACCGCCCATTGTTTCGGGGTCGAAACGATCTGAAGAGTTGGAGAAATATACCGTCCCGTCCCGGGCCACATCCAATTGGTTGGCATAGATCAAGGGCTTCCCGTCAACTTCAGAGGTAAGCAACTCTAACGAACCGGGACCATTCCAACGCATCAACCCACGAAAACTGTCCGCGATATACAGCGCACCGTCCGGGCCCGCCTTGAGGCCCAACGGACGCCCATCAAGTTCGTCGACCTTGGTGGGGGCTTCGCCGTCAATACGGAACAGAGCGCCGGAAGCTGTGGTTGTATAAGCGGTTCCATCCGGCAATACGGCGATGTCTTCGGGACCCAGCTCATCATCAGGAAATGCAATCAATTCAAGCTGGTCCAGCGCGTTGTTTTCGACAAACTCGCCTACGAACTCAGGTGCTTGTGGTGGTTCCCACGCGACTGGCTCAACCTCAACCGGCCAAAAAATCAGATAGGCCAGCCCGATCAGGATCAGCCCCAACAAAACGCGCATCTGCACCCCTCCCTAAACAATTCTGTGTAGGGTGGGTGGCAATCGCGCACAACACAAGGTTGCTCGCCCTGTGACCTTACGTTTATCTGCCTATATGACTGACCCACGCTACACCCCGCTTGCTCTGTCCCTGCCTGCGACCGTGCCCTTTGTCGGCCCCGAAACACAGGAGCGCCAGCGGGGTGCGCCCTTCATTGCTCGGCTTGGCGCGAACGAAAGTGTCTTCGGCCCCTCGCCGCGCGCGGTCGAGGCGATGGCAAATACTGAAATCTGGATGTACGGCGACCCAGAAAACCATGACCTGCGCCACGCATTGGCTGAACATCATGGCATTGGGGCAGACAATATCGTCGTGGGGGAAGGGATTGATGGGCTTTTGGGCTACCTCGTCCGGCTTTTGATCGGACCCGGCGACGCTGTTGTCACCTCGGACGGTGCCTATCCAACTTTCAATTACCACGTGGCAGGTTTCGGAGGTGCGCTGCACACTGTTCCTTACCGCGACGATCACGAAGACCCGGCGGCCCTATTTGCTCTGGCCGCCGAAACGGATGCCAAGCTGGTCTATCTGGCCAATCCCGACAACCCTATGGGAAGCTGGCATTCCGGCAAGGATATCGTCGCCGCGCTGGACGATCTGCCTGACGGGTGCCTGCTGGTTCTGGATGAGGCTTATGTGGAATGCGCACCGGAAGGGACCGAAGCCCCGGTCGCGGCCGATGATCCCCGCGTTATCCGAATGCGCACCTTTTCAAAGGCTTATGGAATGGCAGGGGCGCGCGTCGGATACGCGATTGGCGCGCCGGGATTGATATCGGCGTTCAACAAGGTGCGGAATCACTTCGGCATGAACCGCGCAGCACAAGCTGGGGCGCTGGCAGCGCTGCAAGACGACGCCTGGTTAAAACGGATTCAGAACAAGATCGCTGAGGCCCGCACCCGGATCAGACAGATCGCAACAAAGAATGGTCTGACCCCCTTGCCGTCAGCCACGAATTTCGTTGCCATTGATTGCGGGCAGGACGGAGCCTTTGCCAAAGCGGTTCTTGAGACGCTGGTCGCGCAGGGTGTGTTCGTTCGAATGCCCTTTGCTGCGCCTCAGAACAGGTGCATTCGGGTAAGCTGCGGTGAGGCATCCGATCTGGATGCCTTTGCCGCAGCCCTGCCAAAGGCGCTTGAGGCCGCAAACGCGCGCGCATGAACTGCGCCAATACGCTCGGCAGTTCGCGTTACGAAACCAACGCAGCCGCCGCAGCCTCCAACGCGCCTGTGCCGCGCGGGATTCCGAGTGCGGCCAGCCCGGTTTCAACCCCGCCCAACATGGCCATTACCATCTGCGCATTCACATGCCCCATGTGACCAAGTCGAAAACAGCCGTCCCAGTCCTCCATCCCAAGGCCGATACCCAAGGTCAGGCCCAGTTGGGTTTCTGTATACTCCCGGAGGGCCGTGCCCCGACCGTCGGTCAGCCGCAAGGCGGTTACGGCACGGCTGCGGTCTTGGCGATCTGCGACGTTCAAGTGCAAAGCACCGCCCTCGGCCCAGGTTTCGCAAGCCGTCCAAATAGCCCTTGCAAGTCGTTCGTGACGCGCCCAAACCTGTTCGATCCCCTCGGCATGGATGATATCCAAGGCAGCGCGCAGCCCATATAGGTGATGGGTCGGAGCCGTCCCGTTGAAATACTGGTAAAACAGCTCCGGATTAGCCCGCGGCACCCAATCCCAATATTGCGACACCCGGGGCATGACGGCGCGCTTGGACTGCGCCTTGTCGTTAAAAAAGACAAACCCCACACCTGCGGGCGTCATCAGCCCCTTTTGACAGGCGGTGACCATGACATCGACACCCCAGGCATCCATTTCGAACCGATCACACCCCAGCGAGGCGATACAATCCGCCATCAAAAGCGCCGGGTGGTTCAAGTCATCCAGCAACGCCCGAAGCGTTGGAATGTCGTTTCGGATCGAGCTTGAGGTATCCACATGCACGGCCAGAACCGCTTTGATTTCATACGCTTTATCAGCGCGCAACGCATCGGCGATACGTTCGAAATCCCAGGCAGATGACGTACCAAAGTCGATCAATTGCGCCGTTGCGCCGATCCCTTCTGCCATCTCTGCCCAGCCGTGGGTGAACCGACCCGAAGCCGGTGCCAAAATACGTTCGCCGGGGGCAATGACGTTCGACAGGGCAGCTTCCCAAGTGCCGTGCCCGTTGGCGATATAAATTGCGAGGTTGTGCTCGGTCCGGGCGACGCGACAAAGGTCACGGGTGAGCGCGGGCATCATCTCGATCAACTCGCCATCATAGATATTGGGCGAGGGACGGTGCATCGCTTGCAAAACGGCGTCGGGTATTACCGACGGCCCGGGAATAGCCAAATACTCACGCCCCTGCGCGAGAGAGTTGTGATTTTTCATGGGATCAACCTGTTAGAATTGGCCTCACCCTAACGTGTGGCCGGGCAGCGTCAATCCATCAGCTTGGACGCCTCGCGCGCAAGTGTTTCGATGCCCGCCCAATCCTGATCCAAAACCATCTGTTTTGGCGCAACCCAACTGCCACCCGCGCAGACAACGTTGGACAAAGACAGGTAATCACGGGCGTTCGCAGGCGAGACACCTCCGGTTGGACAATACGTGATCTGCGGCAGCGGAGCACCAATAGCCTTCAATGCAGGCGCACCGCCTGATGCTTCGGCAGGAAAAAACTTGAGCATGTCATAGCCCTGTTCCAGCAAACGCATCGCCTCGCTTGCCGTCGCCGCGCCGGGCAAAAGGGGCAGGCCTTCGGCCTCGCACGCAGCGATCAGAGCGTCAGTCGCGCCGGGAGAGACACCAAATTGTGCACCTGCCTCTTTCGCGGCACGGACATCATCAGGGGTCACCAGCGTTCCAGCCCCTACAACACCGCCCGGCACTTGAGACATTGCGCGGATTGCGTCCAACGCCGCAGGCGTCCGCAGCGTGACCTCAAGCGCAGGAAGCCCGCCAGCGACAAGCGCCTCGGCCAGTGGGCGTGCATCTTTGGCATCGTCGATGACCAACACAGGAACGATAGGGGCAAGCGCGCAAATTTCGCGGGTGCGTTGAGTTTTTGACATGAATTAAACTCCGAAAATGCTGGCACCAGTGTCGGCCGACCCGACATTCTGGCGGAACGCGCCAAAGAGGTCGCGGCCAACGCCGTGCTGGTTTGCCGAGAGGTCTGCGGTTGCCGGGGCGCGGTCAAGGACACCGGGTGTCATGATCTCCAATTCGCCGTTGACCGCATCAACGCGCAAGACATCTCCGTCCTGCAAATACGCGATGGGGCCACCATCAAGCGCCTCAGGGACGACATGGATCGCGGCGGGGACTTTGCCCGATGCCCCTGACATCCGCCCGTCGGTAACCAAAGCCACCTTTTGCCCTCTGCCCTGAAGGATCGAAAGCATCGGCGTCAGCGAGTGCAGTTCCGGCATTCCGTTGGCTTTCGGTCCCTGAAAGCGAACAACAACGATGACGTCATCCGTGAACTCACCGGCCTTGAACGCAGCTTTGACCTCTTCCTGGTCATGGAAGACACGTACCAGAGCTTCGACCACCTGATGCTCGGGCGCGACAGCAGATACCTTCATAACGGCGGTGCCCAGATTTCCGGTCAGGCGCGACAAGCCACCTGTGGGCTGAAACGGATCCTTGGCCGGGCGCACGATCTTTTCGTTCAGGCTGTGTGCAGTGCCTTCTTCCCAGACCAGTTCACCATCTTTCAGCTTTGGCTCTTTGGTATAGTTGTGCAGACCCTGCCCGGCGACCGTCAACGTATCAGGATGCAGCAGGCCATCCTCGAGCAGCGTGCCAATGCAATAGCCAAGGCCCCCTGCTGCATGGAAATGGTTTACGTCGGCCAGACCGTTGGGATAGACCCGCGCGACCAGAGGGACCACGGCTGAGATGTCCGAGAAATCCTCCCAATCCAGAACGATACCTCCGGCACGCGCCATGGCGATCAGGTGGATCAACAGATTGGTGGACCCTCCGGTTGCCATCAACCCGACGATACCATTCACAAAGGCGCGTTCGTCCAGCACCTGACAGACCGGCGTATAGTGATTGCCCAGCGCGCTAAGTGACAAGGCACGGCGCGCGCCTTCTTCGGTCAACGCATCGCGCAAAGGTGTATTCGGGTTGATGAAGCTGGAGCCAGGAAGATGCAGGCCCATAAATTCCATCAACATCTGGTTGGTGTTGGCGGTTCCGTAAAAGGTGCAGGTGCCCGGCCCGTGATAGGCGGCCATTTCCGCCTTCATCAATTCGTCACGACCGACTTCTCCGGTGGCAAACTGTTGACGAACCTTGGCCTTTTCGTCGTTCGGCAGGCCGCTTGTCATGGGGCCGGCAGGCAGGAAGACCGCCGGTAGATGGCCAAACGCCTGCGCACCGATGACCAGACCCGGCACGATTTTGTCGCACACGCCAAGGAACACGGCGGCGTCATACGTGTTGTGGCTAAGCGCCACTCCAGTGGCCAGCGCAATCACATCGCGCGAGAACAGCGACAGTTCCATCCCTGCTTCGCCCTGCGTGACCCCATCGCACATGGCGGGAACGCCGCCTGCGACCTGCGCCGTGCCACCCGCCGCGCGGATCGCGTCACGGATCAGCGCCGGATAGCGTTCGAACGGCTGGTGCGCCGAGAGCATGTCATTATAGGCGGTGACGATGCCCAGATTTCCGGCTGTACCAGTGGCCATGGATTGCTGATCTTCACCCGCACCGGCATAGGCATGAGCTTGACCGCTGCAAGATAGGTGCGCACGGGCCGGCCCTTTGGACTTGGCGTGCTCCATCCGCTCAAGATACGAGCCGCGCAAATCGGCGCTGCGGTCGATGATGCGCCGTGTGACGTCGGTGATGACGGAATGTACCATGATTACCCTCCGATCTGACGCCAGCGGCGTCCATCGCGATGCATCAGCATCAATGCTTCTTCCGGGCCTGAACTGCCCTGATCATATTTGGCTGGCCGGTCACCCCTATCTTCCCACCCCTGAATGATGGGATCGACCCAGGCCCAGGCGGCCTCGGCTTCATCCCCGCGCATGAACAGGGTTTGATCACCCCGGATCACATCCATCACCAGCCTCTCATAAGCATCCTGAGCACGCGCATCCGTGCCCAGCGCCTCAGCAAAGCTCATGTCCAGCGACACATCTGACAGGCGGAATCCACCCGGACCGGGATCTTTGATGGTTGTGCGCAATGTGATGCCTTCGTCGGGCTGCAACCGAATGACCAGAACGTTGCCTCGCAAGGGGCCTACGTTGGGAAAAATCGTATGCGGTGGGTCGCGGAAGAACACGGCAATTTCGGATTCACGTGCGCGCAAACGCTTTCCAGTCCGCAGATAGAACGGCACTCCGGCCCAACGCCAGTTACCAAGATGCACCTTCAGAGCGATATAGCTTTCGGTGCGGCTGGCCGGGTTGCCAACGTGATCCAAGTAACCGTCCTCCCCCTGATCAGCGCGATATTGGCCCCGCGCGATATCCGAAGGGTCCACGGGCTCTAACGCCTCGATAACCTTGACCTTTTCGTCTCGTACCGCATTGGGCGAAAACTTGGACGGAGGCTCCATCGCGGTCAGGCACAACAATTGGACAAGATGGTTCTGCACCATATCACGCATTGCGCCAGACTGGTCGTAGTATGCCCCCCGCCCTTCAACACCTACGGTTTCCGCAACTGTGATCTGAACATGATCAACATGGGTCGAATTCCAAAGCGGCTCGAACAGGGAATTGGCAAAACGCAGGGCCATAAGGTTCTGGACGGTTTCCTTGCCCAGATAATGGTCGATGCGATAAATCTGATGTTCTTCGAAACAGGCGCGCAACCCTTCATTCAGGGCCTTGGCAGAAGCCAAATCATGACCGAACGGTTTTTCCACCACAATTCGGCTGTCCGGTGTTGCCAGCCCGTTATCATTCAACCGCTGAGCAATGCCGGAAAACAGGCTGGGGCCTACAGACAGATAAAACGCGCGCACCACGTCGGGGCGCAATTTTTCAGCAAGGTCTGCCCACCCTGAGTCACCCAGCGCATCAACAGGGACATAGTCGACCCGGCTAAGGAACCGGTCCAATACATCCTGTTTGAACCCCGGGGCATATTTCTTCATGGATGCGCGTATCTGCTCTCGGAAAGCATCACTGTCCATGTCCGACCGGGCTGTTCCGATGATACGGGCCTCTTCGGGCATCTGGTCCACTTCAAACCGGTGATACAGACCCGGCAAAATCTTGCGCTGCGCCAGATCGCCCGTTGCGCCAAACAACACAAGGTCGAACGGATTTACCGGAATTACGCGTGAAACCATCTGCAGGCTCCTTCAGTTGTCACTGGCACATCGTTTTGCCACACCAGCAATGTTATCGCTAACATTCAACGTGGGAGTATAAAAAACCATACTAAGAATCAACACTGGATTTGAAAAAAAAATTCAAAATCGACGACTCGGTCACCCTTGGTTTCGCAGCCATTCCATCACAGCCGGGCGAACGGATTGCTCACCCCGGTGACGCGCGTCGGCAATGATCTTCCGCAGCGACTGCAAGTCGGCACGCAGCAACACGCTTTTGACAGGTCCGATCGAGGCAGGCCGCATCGACAGCGAACGGATACCCATGGCCGCCAGACACAACGCCTCAACCGGGCGGCCCGCGTCTTCGCCACAAAAACTCAGCGGTGTATTCGATATGTTGCAGCGTTCGACAATACGTTCGATGAAACTGAGGAAGCTTACATTCAGCGTATCATACCTGCGGCGCACCAGTTCGTTTTCTCGGTCAGCCGCGAAAAAGAACTGCTTCAAATCGTTGCCCCCGATCGAGACAAAATCCACCTCATCATAAAATTTTTGAGGGGCAAAGCCCAAGGACGGGGTCTCGAGCATTGCGCCTACTTCTATTCTTTCGGGCAGGACATGCCCCAGACGCTTTTCGCGTTCGATGGTCTTGTTGACCTCCCAACGCGCCTCGCGAAACTCATCCGCCTGCGCCACAAACGGGAACATCAGTGTCAGGGGGCGCCCGTTCGCTGCGCGCATCAGGGCCTGTAACTGCATCCGCATTACGCCGCGCTTGTCCAGACCGACCCGGATCGCACGCCACCCCAATGCAGGATTGGGTTCTTCTACGTGTTTCATGTAGGGCAGAACCTTGTCCGAGCCGATATCCAGCGTTCGGAATACCACCCGTTTTTCCCCAGCCGCGTCCAGAACGCGCTGATACTGGGTCACAAGTTCCGACCGCTTTGGCATCTGGTTTCGGATCAGGAACTGCAACTCGGTCCGGAACAGGCCCACACCCTCCGCCCCGGAATTATCCAGCGAAGGCAAGTCCGCCATAAGACCAGCATTCATCACAAGATTTATGCGTTCACCATCCCGAGTGACGGTCGGAGTATCCCGGATCGAAGCGTATCGTTCCTGCGCCTTTGCCTGCATCGCGATCTTGTCACGAAACGCGCTGACGACTGTGTCTTCGGGTCGCAATTGAACGGTGCCCTGATCCCCATCCACAAGAATATGGTCACCGTTCAACGCCTCGGTCGTGATCCGGCCGACATGTACCACCAAAGGAATCGCCAACGCACGGGCCACGATGGTTGCGTGGCTGCCGACTGAGCCTTCCTCAAGCACGATGCCCTTCAGCGACCGGCCATATTCCAGCAAGTCGCCCGGGCCGATGTTACGGGCAATCAGGATCGGGTCGGGCGGCAGATCCGCCCCGTTGGTGTTGCCCTGCCCAGTTAGAATGCGTAGCAAGCGATTGCTGAGGTCGTCCAGATCGGCGAGCCTTTCGCGCAGATAAGGGTCGGTAACCTGCCCCATCCGCGCACGCGCCTGTGACTGTTCCTTTTCAACCGCAGCTTCGGCACTTAGACCGCGCGCGATGTCCTCTTCCATCCTGCGCTTCCAGCCCTTGGAGTTCGCAAACATCCGGTAGGCTTCCAGCACTTGCAATTGTTCGGTGTCGCCGTCCTTGGAAATCTCAAGCATCTTGTCGACGCCCACGCGCAACTCTTCGACCGCTTCGGCCAGACGCTCACGCTCGCGATGGGGGTCTTCGGCGATGGGGTTGGTAACCACCACACGTGGCTCGTGCAGCCAGACATGCCCCTCGGCGGAACCTTCCTGCGCCGGACCACCGGTTAGCTGCACAGATTGTTGGTGGCGGGGCGACAGGGCGGCGCCCTCACCCACGAACGCGCCCAGCTCGGTCATTTCGGCCAGAACCATGGCGACCACTTCCAGCGCGTAAACCTCATCAGCCGAGTATTCGCGCGCATCGCGGGACTGCACGACCAGAACGCCCAGCTTTTCACCCAGACGCTGAATGGGCACCCCCAGGAAAGACGAAAACCGTTCTTCGCCCGTTTCGGGCATATAGCGGAATCCCTTGGCCGCAGGCGCATCTGGGGTGTTCACGATCTTGCCGTATTTGGCAACGCGACCCACAAGCCCCTCACCCATACGCATACGGGTCTTGTGAACCGCCTCGGGCGACAGACCTTCGGTCGCGCAGAGTTCAAGCGTATCCTCATCCCGGAACAGGTAAATCGAGCACACCTCGGCCCGGATACTGTCAGCGATCAGATGAGTGATCCGGTCAAGACGTTCCTGACCGGCGGCTTCGCTCGCCATTTCTTCGCGCAGCCGCCCCAGCAGCTTGCGGGATTCTGTTTCAGTGCCGTCCGCCATGGCCCACCCAAATTAGTGCGTCAGGCGAGACCCTTAGCAGAAAATGCTCAGGCCGCCTTGTCCAGTTCAAAGGCATCATGCAGTGCCTGAACCGCAAGTTCCATGTATTTCCTGTCCATAAGGACGGAAATTTTAATCTCAGAGGTTGTGATGACCTTAATGTTGATCCCCTCATCCGAGAGTATCTTGAACATTTTTGCCGCCACGCCGGATTGCGACCGCATCCCGATCCCGACGACCGAGACCTTGCAGACGTCTTCATCCGCGACCAGTTCGGTGTAGTTCAACTCGCCCGCGTCCTTAATCGCCAGCAGTGCTTTTTCTGCGCGCGCCACCTGATCGGTCGGGCAGGAAAAGGTCATGTCTGTGCGCCCCTCATCCGAGATGTTCTGCACGATCATGTCCACGTTCACGCCTTCATCGCTGAGCGCGGTAAAGATGATCGAGGCGATGCCGGGGCGGTCGGCCACGGACACGACGGTCATCTTGGCTTCGTCACGGGAATAGGCAACACCGGCCACAACATTGGATTCCATGATATCCTCCTCATCGACGACCAGTGTACCGGCCTCGTCGGATTGTTCTTCGAAACTAGAAAGAACGCGCAGTTTCACCTTATAGCGCATCGCCAGTTCCACCGAACGGGTCTGCAACACCTTGGCCCCCAACGAGGCCAGTTCGAGCATTTCCTCGAACGAGATCCGGTCCAGCTTGCGCGCTTTTTCACAGATGCGCGGGTCGGTGGTATAGACGCCATCCACATCGGTATAGATATCGCAACGCTCGGCCCCAAATGCCGCGGCAAAGGCCACAGCGGTGGTGTCCGACCCACCCCGGCCCAGCGTGGTTATCCGCCCTTCGGGGCTGATACCCTGGAACCCGGCAACGACGGCGACTTTCATACCCTCGTCGAATTTCTGGGTCAGGTTCTCGGTCGGGATTTCCTCGATCCGGGCCTGACTGTGGGCGCTGGTCGTCATCAGCGGAACCTGCCAGCCCTGCCAGCTGCGCGCGGGAATATCCATTTCCTGCAACGTCAGAGCCATCAGACCGGCGGTGACGTTTTCGCCCGAAGACACAACTGCATCATATTCGCGCGCATCAAACAGCGGGGAAGTCTCGTTTACCCAGCCAACCAGCTCGTTGGTTTTGCCCGACATGGCCGACACGATGACAATCACATCATATCCCTTGGCCACTTCAACGCCGATGCGTTTCGCCGCGCGGCGGATGCGATCCAGATTGGCGACCGACGTGCCGCCGAATTTCATCACGAGTACGGGCATGGGGGCTAGTGTCTCCGCGCCTTGGAATTCAGGTTTCGTGCGTCTTATGTCAGGGGGACCCCAAGGGCAAGTGTTCAAAACCGTTTAAATCCTTGCCTTCGATCGCTTTACATCGGATCGCGGGGGTGTCAGCTTGCCAGTACCAGATTTACCAAGAGGTTCCCCATGCCACGTTTCATCCTCGCCTTAGCAGTCTTTGCAACGCCCGCGCTGGCACAGGAAACCACGCTGGCTGGAACCGACGGCAAGAACTCTTTGGGGACCATCCCTTGCGCGACCATTGCGGGCGACGCCCTGCGTAGCTGCAACGCCGAGCTTAGGCGCCGTGACGATGGCGGTGCAACGCTGGCCGTGGGTATGGGCAATGGCGAGGTGCGCAACATCTATTTCACGGATGGCATCCCGGATTCGACCAATTCAACCGCCAAGCTCAGTTATGAAACGCGGGGCGACATCATGGTCATTTTTGTTGAACCGGGCGAAGTGTACGAACTTCCCAAAGCCGCTTTGAATAATTAGTAATCGTGCGGCTGACCGTCATAGGTCTCAAAACATCCCGAAGTATCCAGAGACAGGGCAGCGAAACGGTCAACCAGACCATCCGCAGCCTCATCCACCGTGATCGCAGCCGCAGCACCGCCCATATCCGTCTGCACCCAGCCCGGATGATATATACCCACAGCAATCCCGTCGCCGCGCAGGTCCGCGGCAAGATTACGCCCCAGATTGAGCGCGGCAGCTTTCGATGCGCGATAGATATAACTACCTCCGGGTGCTCGCGTATGTGATGCCATTTGCGAGGACAAGATCGCGATTTTGCCCTGTGATGCGCGAAGATTAGGGAGCAGAGACTGAATGGTCAGGAAAACCCCGGTCACATTCGCCGCAAATGTCTTCGCCCACATCTCGGCGGGATAACCATTAATGCGTTCAGCCTTGTCCAGATAAACACCGGCATTGCAGATCAAAAGGTCAACAGGCTGATCGCCCAATTGCGCAGCCATATCCGCCTGGTGACCGGTGTCGGTCACATCCAGCACCACCTCGGCGCTGCCATCCCGAGCGGTTCCGGTCACGTCATGGCCCTGCGCCCGATACCGGTCGGCAAGTGTCTTTCCGATGCCCCGGTTGGCTCCGGTAATCACAATATGCATGATCAGTTCGTCTTTCGGCTGGGCATGAAAGGAAGCGGTGCGACCGGCACCCCATCTTCGATCAGGGCTTTGGCCTCTTCCGGCTTCGCCTCGCCATAGATCGACCTCTCTGGTGCGTCGCCCAGATGCATTTTCCGAGCTTCGCTTGCAAAGTCCTTGCCAACATAGTCCGAATTTTCTTCGACTTTGCGACGCAACTCGCTCAGTGCCTGCTCAACCTCCGGGGTCGGGCTGGTCATGTTCACGGCGTCTTCGGATGGGGCCGCCGTTTCGGTCCGTGCCTCAACACTGCGTGCAGAACGAACGCGCGGGGTCATGATCGCCTTCTCAACCTGCGCATCGCCGCAAACAGCACAGGTCACCATACCGGCGGCTGCCAACTTGTCGTAAGCTGTGGCCGACTGAAACCAGCTATCAAAGGAGTGTCCCTTGCTGCACTTCAACGCGTATTGAATCATGTTCCATCCAAAGTTCGATTGCAAAATAGATACTGACCCGCAAGCCAATAGCAAGGGTCGATAAACCCGTGTCAGTGTGCAAACAGGGCTACCTTGCGTAACAATTGGGCAAGATCGGGTGAACGAACCCGACTGGCAGCCTTTAGCGGCGATAACCACGCGCGCTGACGCTCATGGCATTCAGGATAAAGCGCCGCCGTGGAACGGACCAAAAGCGGAAACACGTCCACCACACATAACACCGGCCCTTTCCGGCGCCGGTTTTTGTAATAGAAGAAATTTCCGATCACGTCGGGCGTACAATCGCCAATTACCCCCGCCTCTTCCCACGCTTCCTGTCCTGCCGTGGCTGATGGCGACAACCCATCTATCAGCCCACCCTTGGGTATGATCCAACGGCCTGACTTGCGCTTTGTCACAAGCAGGACCTCGGGGCTGTTTTCCAGAACACGATAGCACAAGGCAGCCGACTGCCTTTTGACCGGAACATGTCCGGTGAGTTGTTGATTTTGCTTCCAAAGCCTGTGCTCGATCACGCTTTGCCGCCCGTCGTCTGCCTCCGTCTCCGCAAGCCCCTTTGCGCTTTGACGCTTATTTGGTGGGGCTTGGCAGCAACCCTACCACATGAAGTGTTTTATTCCAAGCACTTACGGGAAATTACATACGGACCGCCAGCTTTCGGACAAGATCATCATGCGGAATGTCGGCATCCAGCGCCAAACGCCGCAAGCCAAAATGGACGCGCGCAATCTGTTGGTAATACCGGGTGTAGACAAAATTTGTCCCTCCCCCCGCAATCGCCCCCAGAACAGGAACGGACTGCGCTGCCAACTTCTGTCCCAAGACAACGGACAGTTTCGGCGCAACGGCCGCGATCAACCGCTGCATCGCGGGTCCCGTCAGGGTCAGCCGTACCGAGAAAAAACCAAGATCCGCGCCATCGTCAAAAGACAGCGGACCAGCCGCGGACAATACACGGACACAGTCGAATTTCACGCCATCCTCCGAAGGATCAAAACCCTCTTGCGCTGCGGCACCTTGAATGGCGCGCAATAACATGGTGGTCGTTGCCGGCAGTTCCATCAAAGCGGTTGAAACGCCGCCAACTCCTCCGGCCGCACCCATCGCCGTCGTCAGCGCCGTGTTGACCCAAGGTCGCTGATCGGGCACAGCCCGGCGAGAGCTTTCCGCAGCGTGCATTGCCATCCAAAGCGCCTGCTCAGTTGCCCCTGTCAAACCTTGCCTGACGGATGCAGGCAATTGTTCCAACAGGGATTCAGCCGATCCCCCGAGGCTGTTCAGCAACTTGATACCTGGCCCACCGGCAGACTTGTAGTAGCGGGCCAAGCGGTCAAGTTCGGCTTCTGCATCCAGTTTTTCGACAAGAACCACGTCCTGCATACGTTCCCTCCTGCCCTAAAAACATTGGAATTTAGCTTTGCAAATTCAATAGCTCAACGCGTCCAACGTGCAACAGGACCGCTCACGCCACGCCAAACGCCCGGTTCCAACTCTGCGCCCAATACACGGTCAGGGTTGGTAGGGGGCGGCATTTCCACACCATTCAGACGCGAGAATCCAAAGCGCGCGTAATACGGGGCATCTCCGACCAACATAACCCGCTGCCAGCCCTTGTCGCGCCCGGCCTGCAAACCTTCGTGGATCAGAAAACCGCCAAGGCCCTCTCCCTGATGGGTCGGGTGAACTGCGACGGGCCCCAACAGCAATGCGTCGTGACTTCCCACATGCACGGGCCAGAACCGGATCGCCCCTGCCAGAATACCCTGCGCGTCGCGTGCCACCAAAGACAGCCCCGACACCGGGGGGATATCATCACGCAGACGATAGGACGACAGCGCCTCGCGTCCGGGCGCAAAGCACAGGTCATAAAGCGCTTCGACCTCCCACCAATCGTCCGGCTCTTCCGGCCTGATCCCGAATTGCTGCACGCCTGCCCTCTTTTCCTTGCTGGAATTTGGCCTAACACTTCGTTACGCCTTGGGCAAATGCTTGGAGACCACATGTTCTATCGCCCCGAAGACGGCCACGGCCTGCCACACAACCCCTTCAATGCCATCATAACCCCGCGGCCCATAGGATGGATTTCTTCGCGGGATGCCGACGGGATAAACAACCTTGCGCCCTACTCGTTCTTTAACGGAGTCGCTTACACGCCTCCGCAGGTCATGTTCGCAACGACGGGTACAAAACATGATCAGGATGTTGGAAAAGACAGCGTCGCCAATATCGAGGCTACAGGTTTCTTCTGCGTCAATGTGGTTGCCCATGCGCACAAAGACGCAATGAACGCAAGTTCAGCGGGGCTCGCGAAACACGTTGACGAATTTGAGCACGCAGGACTTACACCGATAGAGTGCGAAACGATCCCCTGTGCCCGTGTTGCGGATGCACCCGCAGCGCTGGAATGCAAACTCACTCAAATCGTAACGCTCCCCGGCGAGGCAAATCGCGTTGTGTTCGGAGAAGTTACCGGCATTCACCTGCGCGACGATTGCCTGAAAGACGGGTTGTTCGATATCACGTCCTTCCAACCCCTGGCCCGGCTGGGGTATCGCGACTATTCGGTGGTCACCGACCTTTTCTCGCTGAATCGACCGGATGACTGAACGCGCAACAAGGGGGCTCTGCCCCCGCCGCCCTTGCAGGGCGACTCCCCCGGGATATTTCTAGCCAGATGAAGCGGGGGATCCGTACTTCATCTGGCCCCAAATATCCCGGAGCGCGAGGCAGAGCCTCGCAAAAGACTCAGTGGCCACCCAGAATCCCAGTTCGGACAGAATAGTCCACCGCGATTTCGTAATCCGGGTCATCGTCGCTATCAACCATCAGGTGACCTGCCTTGTTCAGCAGTTTATGACAGTCGCGGCTGAGGTGGCGCAGCATCACGCGCTTGCCGGCCGCCTCATATTTGGCTGCGATGTTCTCGATCGCCTGCAAGGCTGACTGGTCAACCACACGGCTTTCGGCAAAATCTACAATTACTGTTTCCGGGTCACTTGGAACATCGAACAGTTCGACGAAGCCATCGGACGACCCGAAGAAAAGTGGGCCCTGGATTTCATAGACCTTCGCGCCTTTTTCGGTTTCGGATTCACGGGTGATTGCATGAATGCGCTTTGCGTTGTTCCAAGCGTAGGCCAGGGCCGAAACTATGACGCCGACGACAACAGCCACGGCCAAGTCTTCCATTACCGTCACAACAGTGACCAAGACGATGACGAATGCGTCCATCAGCGGCACTTTGCGCATGATATTGAATGAGTTCCAAGCGAAGGTACCGATCACAACCATGAACATCACACCCACCAGAGCGGCAAGCGGGATCTGCTCAATCAGGGGTGAGGCGAACAGGATGAAGACCAACAGGAACAAGGCCGCGGCGACCCCTGCGATACGGGTGCGGCCCCCGGATTTCACGTTGATCATCGACTGGCCAATCATCGCGCATCCGCCCATGCCGCCAAAAAACCCGGTGGCGACGTTCGCGACGCCCTGAGCGATACACTCTTGTGAAGCACCGCCACGCTTTCCTGTAATTTCGCCGACAAGGTTCAGGGTCAGCAAGGATTCGATCAGGCCAATGGCAGCAAGAATGACAGCATAGGGCAGAATGATTTCAAATGTTTCCCAGTTCAGAGGGACCATTGGAATGTGGAAGGGCGGCAGACCTCCCTCAATCGACGCCAAATCCCCAACGCGCGGAACGTCCAGACCAAAGCCGATCACCAGAGCAGCCACCACGGCAATCCCCGCCAAGGGTGCGGGAACGACGCGGGTAATGCGTGGCATGATCCAGATCACCGCCATGGTCAGCGCCACAAGCCCCAACATAGTATAGAGTTGCAGGCCCGAGAGCCACTCTCCGCCACCAACGCCATGGCCGGTGTTCTCCATTGTACCAGGCACTTTGAACTGGCCCAACTGCGCCAGAAAGATGACGATCGCCAGACCGTTCACAAAGCCCAGCATGACCGGGTGTGGGACCAGTCGAATGAATCGGCCCCAATGCATAGCCCCCGCGATCACCTGCAGGATGCCCATCAAGACCACTGTCGCGAACAGGTATTCCACCCCATGTTCTGCCACCAGTGCCACCATCACAACGGCCAAAGCACCAGTCGCACCTGAAATCATACCGGGGCGGCCACCGATCAGCGCCGTGATCAGGCCCACCATGAACGCCGCGTAAAGCCCCACCAGAGGGTGCACGCCGGCGACAAACGCGAATGCCACCGCTTCGGGAACCAAAGCCAAGGCGACCGTAAGGCCGGACAACAGCTCAATCCGCAACCGCGAGACCGTCAGCCCCTCGTCCGGCACCCAACGCAGGTCGGGTTTGGCAATTCGAGAGGCAAAGCTTGCCAGCATAGCTCGGGGCATCGGATGGTCCTGTCGGTCTGATCTGTTCGCGCGAAAGGGGTCTTCTACCCGGCATTGCCCCGCAAAGCCACCGCGCCTAGTGGGAGGCTGGTATGCGCCAGACGCATATCAGGCATCTCGCAAAGTCGTGAATTGAACAGTTGAACCAATGCACGCACCTATGCGGCATGCGATGGTTGATCCTTTTTCTACTGGCCCCGGTCACTGTGCTTGCGCAAGACCTGCAGGGCAATGACACTGCCAGCAATTGGCGCGTGACGCATTACGCATCCCACGGCGTGTGGAATTCGATCTGCGATGAACGCGAAGAATACGGCGCCTTGAAACAGCGGTGCTATATCCGACGCGCCGAGGTCTTTTCTTATCGACCCAAATTTGGAGCACAGTACATATTCATCACCCCGGCCCCCGACGGCGTGGAAATCGAGTTTGGCATAGAGCCGGGAACCCTGTTCTCGCCCTCGGGCTTTCGCATTGATGGAGAGCAGGGCGTTGCCTGGCGCACGCGCAGGCCAGGCTGCCTGACGGGGCTTGGCTGCAGATTCAAAGGGCCGCGCGCAGATGAGATCGTTCAGGCGATGCTGGACGGCGATGGATATCGTTTTGTTTTCCGCGACCGGCACGGGCAAGCGCAGGACCTGACTTGGCCGTTGCAAGAATTCGATGCGGCTTGGCAGGATTTTCGACACCAAGCGCAGGCCCGTAACCTGTTGACGTCACAGCATTAGGCATTCCCTCTTGTCAATCAGGACGACACAGCCCACAAATCCAGATGCAGCCACCTCAACCGGAGAATTCACGTGACCCAAACCAAGATTGCAGTCATTGGCGGATCAGGCATCTACGACATCGACGGGCTGGAGAACGCCGAATGGGTCACCGTTGAAACCCCTTGGGGTGACCCTTCGGACCAAATTCTGACCGGATCTCTGGAGGGGGTGGGCATGGCATTTCTGCCCCGTCACGGAAGGGGTCACGTTCATTCGCCAACCGATGTGCCTTATCGCGCCAATATCGACGCGCTGAAACGTCTTGGTGTGACGGATGTGATCTCGGTATCTGCATGCGGGTCGTTCCGCGAAAATATGGCACCGGGTGACTTTGTGATCGTCGATCAGTTCATTGATCGAACCTTTGCACGGGAAAAAAGCTTTTTCAGTTCGGGTTGCGTCGCACACGTCAGTGTCGCCCACCCGACCTGCCCGCGCCTGTCGGATGCCTGTGAAGCGGCAGGCAAAGCCGCTGGTATCAATATCCATCGCGGCGGAACTTATCTGGCAATGGAGGGGCCGCAATTCTCGACCCTGGCAGAATCCAAGATGTATCGGGAACAGTGGGGCTGCGATGTGATCGGCATGACCAACATGCCCGAAGCAAAACTCGCGCGCGAGGCCGAGCTTTGTTATGCATCAATCGCGATGGTCACTGACTATGACAGTTGGCACCCCGACCATGGTGAGGTCGACGTGACATCAATTATCGCGACGCTGACAGGCAATGCCGAGAAAGGTCGCGCCTTGGTCAAAGGTCTGCCGAACCTGCTGGGAGTCCAGCGCGCACTCTGTCCGCACGGATGTGACCGGGCACTGGAATATGCCATCCTAACTGCGCCTGACAAACGCGACCCGGCGTTGCTTGCCAAGCTGGATGCCGTTGCCGGGCGCGTGCTCTGACGCTTATTGCGCCAGCGTTTGCTGAACTTCATCCCACAGCCCGTGGGACCACAGGTCGTTATGGGTGCCCTCCGGGATAACGTGAAGCTGCGCGGTGTCGCCTGCCATGTCAGCCAGTGCCTGACCGTGATGCAATGGGACCGTTTCATCTTCGGCTCCATGAAAGATCAAAGTGGGCACGGTAACGCGGTCAATCAACTCTCTGGTCGCGAACTGATCTTTCATCAATAGAGAAACCGGAAGGAACGGATACCGTTCTGCGGCTACGTCGACGGTGGCGGTAAATGGTGCCTCCAGCACTAAGAGTTGCGCGGTTGGACGCTGCTCTGCCACCGCTGCAGCCACACCCGTGCCAAGGCTTTGACCATGCAGCACGATATCCGCGCCCTCGCCTGCCAATTTGTCGTACATCTGGATTGCATCTGCTATCAGTGCTGGCTCGGACGGCTCGCCCTCGCTGCCGGGATAGCCGCGATAGCTGGGGGCGAACAGACCAAAGCCGCTATTGAGGATCTCGCGCATACGATCCGCACGATCCCCCAGATTTCCGGTCTGGCCATGAAAAAACAGGACCGTCGGTGCCCCTTTTGTTGCCGGAGGCGCGCTCCACGCTGTCAGGACTGCGCCATCTGCCATCGGGATCGAGATCACATCTACATCGGCCAGACCGACTGCGCGGGGCTCTGGCAGGTCTCCGTCCGGCTTGAACAGCAGAGATTGCTGGTTGAGGTACATATACCCCACGATGCCAGCGTAGACCGCTGCACCAAGGACGACCGCCAAAATCAGAACGCTCTTGAATACTGCGGACCTTCCCTCGCGCTTGAACACAGGCGCGGTTTCGTTGTGCGTGTCGGTCATTGCTCTCCTCCCGGTTAGGTGCCGGATGATCTGAGTTTGGGGGAGCTGCCGCTCGTTTCAAGGTTCAGGCGCGCGGCTTAATGCAATCTTTAGACTGTTGCCGATACGCCAGACGCCCGGCCAATTCGCAGTCAACCGCTGAAACTGCGTAGCTGACCTCCCGATTTGTTTACTGACCGCAGCCCCAGTTGCGCCACAAAGTTGCGACAAGCAGGGGCAGTTGAGGCAAGGACAGACATGAAACGACTAGACGCATTGGACGCCGCTCGCTTTTTTGCATTTTGCGGCATGGTATTGGTGAATTTCCGCATTGCTGCGCAGGTTGCGCCCGGCAATGGTTGGGCAACCACCTTTGTCGATGCGCTGGAAGGGCGCGCGGCGGCGCTGTTCGTCATTCTGGCCGGGGTAGGCGTGGGTCTGTCCAGCGTCCCGGCTTTGGTCCTATTGCGGCGCGCAGCGTTTTTGTTTGTGCTGGGTCTGATCAACATGAACGTGTTCGATGCCGATATCCTGCATTTCTACGCGCTGTATTTCGTGGTGGGCGCTGCGTTTCTGACCTCGACAACACGCGGCCTATGGGCAGGCGCGCTTGTAATCGTCGGTCTGGCAATCCCGGCGAACCTTGTACTCGACTATGATCGCGGGTGGGACTGGGCCACGCTGACATATACAGACCTTTGGACAATGCCGGGGTTCTTGCGCAACACGCTATTCAACGGCTGGCACCCCGTTCTTCCTTGGGCTGCGTTCCTTTTAATTGGAATGGCGATCGGTCGGTCAGAGCTAAACACAATCTGCATTCAGCATCGTCTGATCATGTGGGGGTTTGGTGCGGCAGTACTGGCTGCATTCCCTCAGATTCTGGTGTCTGGCCCCGAACTTGCGACCTATCTGGGGACTGAGTCCATTCCGCCGGGGCCGTTCTACATCCTCGCGGGAAGTGGCACATCCTGCATGGCAATCGGGTTACTTCTGAAACTTTGGCCACGGATTGAAAAAACCGGTCTCGCCCCTGCCCTGACCGCGCCCGGACGGATGAGCCTGACGCTGTATATGGCGCATATCCTGATCGGAATGGGCATTCTAGAGGCAGCCGGACTTCTGAACGGCTCGCTATCCGCGCTGCAAGTCGTAACTTATGCGCTTGGGTTCTGCGCCGTATCATCGGTTTTTGCGGTGATTTGGGCGCGCAAATTCAAACGCGGCCCGCTTGAAGCGCTGATGCGCCGTGTTACCGAGCCTCGCCGGGCTTGACCTTCGCGCTTGGGCAAGGCTTGGTGTCACGACTGTCCCGAAAGGAACCCTCATGTCCCTAGAGCTTTGGCTGGCGTTTGTCGCTGCATCAACAGCCCTGTTGCTGATCCCTGGACCGACTGTTCTGCTGGTTCTCAGCTACGCTTTGTCAAAGGGTCGAAGCGTCGCCGTTGCATCGGCCACTGGTGTGGCGCTGGGGGATCTTGTGGCAATGACGGCCTCGTTGCTTGGACTGGGCGCGCTGGTTCTGGCGTCAGCTACACTATTTTCTGTTCTGAAATGGGTTGGCGCGGCGTATCTGGTCTGGCTGGGCATAAAACTGCTGCGCAGCGCCCCATCTGGCGGGCTGGAAACCGTGGAATCTGGGCGGGATGTCACGGCGCGCAGTGTGTTTGGCCATGCAGCCGCCGTCACCGCCCTGAACCCCAAGTCCATCGCATTCTTTATTGCGTTCGTGCCACAATTTCTGCGCCCGGCAGAGCCTTTGGGCCCTCAATTCACAATTCTGATCGCCACCTTCGTGGGCTTGGCCTGGCTCAACGCGCTGGCCTATGCGCTGTTGGCTGATCGGTTGCGCGTTATGATCGGACGCGCGGACGTCATCACCGCAATTACACGGTTCGGCGGGTTGACCTTAATCGGTATGGGTGTGGCGACCGCGATATTACGACGCCCGGCCTGACCCGTCAGTCGCTGGCGTTTTCCTTCATGAAGCCGCGAATGAACCGCCGGATTTCCCGCGCGGCCGACGTATCCAATTCCTTGCACAACTCGACAAAAGCGTCGCGTTCATCCTTATCCAGGCGCAAAACCAACTGACTGTTTTTCTTGGTAGAACCCTTGCCGTCTTTCTTTCCCACGCGCCTTGTCCCCATCAAAACCTTGATTCTTTGAGCGATGCATTGTATATACATAGCATAGAAGATGTAGTTATCGAGCACCTAACAATAAAATAGGATTATGGCAATGAACCTTCACGCAGCTCAGGCATTTCTGTTGCGAGATCAGCGTAACTGGCGCAAACCTCACCTCTCGTGGCTGCCTGCCGCATTGTATCGTTATTACGGGTTGCCGAACTCGGTTTCGAAAAACCGCAAGTAATACGGCGGCAATCTTTTCTTGCATGACCGATGCCAATGGGCCAAACAGCCCAGCGTGTTTTCACGCCAAAGGGGTTGGACATGTCCAGAAACAAGTCGGTCAAGGATTACATACGAACAATCGTTGATTTCCCGCATGAAGGGATCATGTTCCGCGATGTCACGACGCTGTTCGCTGACCCTCGCGGGTTCCGCATGGCCATCGACCAGATGCTGCACCCCTATGCAGGCGAACAGATCGACAAGGTCGTCGGGCTTGAGGCGCGCGGCTTCATTCTGGGTGGGGCAATCGCACACCAACTTAGCGTTGGCTTTGTGCCGATCCGAAAAAAGGGCAAGCTGCCGGGGACCACAATCAGCCAAGATTACAAGCTGGAATATGGCGAGGCGATTGTCGAAATCCACGATGATGCCATCCAACCCGGTGAAAAGATCCTGGTTGTCGACGATCTTCTGGCAACTGGCGGAACCGCCGCAGCAGGTATCAAACTGATCGAGCGGCTGGCCGGTGAGATCGTGTCGTGCTCGTTCATCATCGACCTTCCCGAATTGGGGGGTCGCAAGGTGCTGGAAGACATGGGTATGGATGTGCACGTTCTCTGCGAATTCGAAGGGCTTTAGCGGTCAACCGATCACAGAATCGTGAGTGGAAGTTCCAGCACAGGCTGGCTTAGCGCCAGCCTGCCCCAGATCAACCCAACGCAATAGACATATTCAATGATCCTGTTTCAAGGGTTCCCCGTACCCCTGTTGATGCCGCTGAAGGCATGCCAACAAGGGAAAGTTTATCATGTTTCGCAAACTCGCAATCGCTGGCGTAGCAAGCCTGTTCGTCTCATCAACCGCTTTCGCGGATGGCCACTCGAAAGACATCGTCGACACAGCCGTCGGTGCCGGCAGCTTTGAAACACTTGTCGCTGCGGTTCAGGCGGCTGAACTGGTCGATACGTTGAAGGGCGAAGGCCCGTTCACGGTATTCGCACCAACTGACGAGGCCTTTGCGGCCCTGCCCGAGGGCACGGTTGAAACCTTGCTAAAACCTGAGAACAAAGACCAACTGGTTGCTATCCTCACCTACCACGTGGTTCCCGGCAAAGTTATGTCAGGGGATTTGTCCGATGACATGAAGGCCGCCACAGTCCAAGGCGGAGAGATTACGATCGACTTGGACAATGGCGTTATGGTCAATGACGCATCGGTCGTTCAGGCGGATATCGAAACGTCGAACGGCGTGATCCATGTGATCGACAAGGTCATTCTGCCCGCTTCATAGACACCTGTTGGCGGCCCGGGTAAGCCCGGGCCGCGCTTACACCTTCAACACCGCACCGGGGTTCATGATCCCCTTCGGATCAAGCGCCGCCTTGATGGCGCGCATCGCGTCCAGCTTGACCGGGTCTCCGTATCTTTCCAGATCGCCCACTTTCAGGCGCCCTACGCCATGTTCTGCGCTCACGGATCCACCGAACGCGTACACAAGGTCATGGACCGCGCCTTTGATTTCGGCCCTCACCCCATCAAATTCTGATCGGTCACGTCCCTGCGTAGGGAAGACGTTGTAATGCAGGTTGCCGTCGCCCAGATGCCCAAAGCAGTTGATGCGAAAGCGACCTATCTTTTCGATCACACCCGCGCCTTTGCGAATAAACTGAGGTATCTCAGAGATCGGGACCGAGATATCGTGGCTGGACACCGACCCGATCAACCTGTTGGCCTCGGGGATATGTTCGCGAACAGACCAAAGGTCCATGCGCTGCGCTTCACTTTGCGCGATCACCGCATCCACGACCAGATTTCGCGCATCCGCCGCTTCATAGAGCCTTTCAAGTGCATCCATTGGTGACTGCCCGGCAGATAACCCGACCTCGATCAATACTGACCACTCGGGATGCGCAGCGAAAGGCTGTCGGATGTTAGGCAAAACCTCGGACAGGAATTGCAAACCCTGGCGGTGGATCAACTCAAACGCGCTGACGCTGTCGCCCATCTGGTCTCGGGCCAAGGCCAGCAGATCAATCGCCGCTTCGGGTGAGACCACCTGCACCATCGCAGTTCCGGTGGCTGCCGGGCGTGGAAACAGCTTAAGCGATGCTGCCGTGATGATCCCCAGCGTACCCTCGGCCCCGATCAGTAAGTTGCGCAGGTCGTACCCGGTGTTGTCTTTCCGCAGGCGGCTTAGGCCATTCCAAATCTCGCCGTTCGGCAAAACGGCCTCCAGACCCAGACAAAGATCACGCGCATTGCCATAGCGCAGCACATTGACCCCACCCGCATTGGTGGCAAGGTTCCCGCCGATCCTGCAAGACCCCTGCGCCGCCAGCGAGAGGGGAAAAATACGATTCTGATTCTGGGCAGCCAACTGAACATCTGCCAGGACTGCGCCGGCCTCGGCAATCATCAGGTTTTCAGTAGGATAGATGGCGCGGATTGCGGACATCCGCTCTAACGAAACAAGCAACGGGGCCGGGCCGTCGGGCATGATCTGGCCACCAACCAGCCCCGTACCGCCACCGTACGGAACCACCGGCACAGTCGCCTCTGACGCCAACCGGACCAGAGTCGAAACCTCCTGAACCGACCGCGGCAGGGCCAACAGCCCGGCCTTACCGTGGAACCGGCGGCGCGGTTCCTCAACATATCGCTCGGATACGTGTCGCAGCACATCGTCACCCAAAGCGGCGCGAATGCGATGGGCAAAGGTATCATCTGCCGGGTTCAGTCTCATGCCCTTTCCATGCCCAAGCCGCGCCTGTGCCACAAGCCCTATTCCAGATCGATCAGGTATTGCGGCTCCAGAACAACAACGGTTGGCCGGTCGGGAAGTGTCTTCAAAGACACCGTAATTTCCGAAACCCCGTCCCGCTGCACAGGGAATTCATCACGGATATCGACCAGAAACCGATCCAGGGAAAAGCCCGAAAACCAGTGCATCGGAATAATGACCGAGCTTTTCAACCGTTTCAGCACCTGGATCATATCCGGCAATGGCATGGTCGTACCACCATCCACGGCGGCCATTACCACGTCCAACCGGCCCAGCGCCGCGAATTGCTCGTCTGACGGAACATGATGCAGATGACCCAGATGCCCGATGCACAGCCCTTCGACCTCGAATACGAAGATGGAATTGCCACGTTCTTCGATACCACTATAGGCCGAGCGGATATCGGTCGAGACATTGCGCACCAGCATCTCACCCAGATCAAGATAATGGTCGATACCTTGCCCGAACTCTCCCCAACCGGGCAGAACATACGGAATGGCTGGATCAGGATGAGCAGTCCAGTGGGTGCTGTGGGCGTGATTCATGGTGACAATGTCAGGAATCAGATCAGCACCGCCAATGAAGCCGGTGAAATCCGTCACCGCGTTCAATCCACCCTGCGTCTGAATCAGGAAAGAGGCATGAGCGACATAGCTGATCCGAACTGAAAATTCGGGAACCGGGTCCTGCCACGAAGCCTTATGAACATATTCAATCCCCGGCGCCGCGTCGGCGATGGCAATACAGTGGCTGGGCCGTCGTTCCTGCGCCGCCGCCCCACCCGAGATCACCAACAATGCCGCTGCTACCGTCCAACGCATGACTTGATTGTAGCGCAAGCGTTCGCCAAGTCATGCCCCTTATTCTTCTGTTCAAAAATACTTCGGGGGAGGCGCGGCTTGCCGCGACGGGGGCAGCGCCCCCTACCCCGTTCGATCGGTACACTTCCCCTAACGTCGAAAAACTATCGTCCTTGAATGCGATCTCTAAGACAACGCCCCGGGCGCAAACGCCAAATCTATCCTAACCGGATAATCACCGCCGGATAGGCAGCAGAGGACGCCTCAACAGTGCCAGTCTCACTTATTCCGGAATTCCAGTCGCGCGTATTCGCTCATCAATTCTATCAGCATGACGGTTGTAGTTCCTGTTTTGCAAAAACAATGATCTGTATCTGCTGACCGAGGCGTCCGGCCACCTTGCAAAAAGTTCGCGCTTCGCCACAGCACACGCCCGCTCTTCACCAGCTTCGTGCAAACAAGTCACGAATTGGACGTATGTCGAGAAAATTGTCGGGTTTTGGGCAAGTGCCGCGCGACCATGCGGAAGGTATTCAACGCCAGGTCGGTTGGAGTAGAAAATTGAACAACACATGGCGAGATGGGCTCGGAATGCCAGTGGATCGCGCGGGCATAGGCGAATGGCGCGCGCGGCATAGTCTATTCCAGCCTCTGCATCACCTTGTAGTCCTTCGAGGATGCCCAAAGATGTCAACGCCCACAAAAAGCTGGGCCGTCGATGCGTCACTCCACGAAAGAACGTCAGCGCTCGGTCCGCTTCGAGGTCGGAAAAGTAAGCCTGAGCGTAATGGGCATAGGCGGCTGTTTCGTCATCGTCACCGCCTTGTTCAAGTGCCTTCTCGGCGCATGACAACCCAGCCCGGGCGTGGTTTTCAAACCTGTCTTCACCCAGCCAGCCATTCTGAAGAGTGTGCAGCCAAGCGCGCAACCCAAGCGCTCTGGGATAGTTTGGCGCCGCTTGGATCGCTGCATCGACATGTGTAATTGCCTGTCGTGTCTGTGCCCGACCCAAAGACGACAAAGCCCGCAGCAGATGGTCATATGCAGTCAGGTTCTCGGGGCGTTTTGACACTGCCCGCGCTTGCTCGGCAATGTGGATTTCAGGCGCGATTGCAGCAACGACAGCTTTGGTTACCTGATCTTGCAATTCGAAAACATCGTCCAGATTTCCGTCAAGACGATCCGCCCAAAGATGGGCACCACTCCGTGCATCGATCAATTGACCGGATATGCGCAACCGCTGGCCTGCGCGACGCACTGAACCTTCTAGAACGTATGCAACGCCCAGATCGCGACTGACATCTCGTACGTCAACGGCGGCTCCCTTATAGGTGAAAGACGAGTTGCGCGACACCACGAACAAAGTGTGCACCGACGCCAAAGCTGTGATGATATCTTCCGTCAACCCATCGGCAAAGAACCCTTGCTCGGGATCGGACGACATGTTGATAAAAGGTAAAACCGCGATAGAGGGTTTATTGGGAAGTGTCGGCGCATCCGGGGCCGGTGGCGCAGCCAATCCCGGCAAAGCAAAAACGCCAACTGGCTGGGGAATGCCCTTAAGCTTTAGCAAACCGCGATCTTCAAATTGCAATTCAAGTTTTCCGGCCACGTGCTCGTAGGTACTGGCCGATATCAGCACGCCTCGGGGATCAGCCGCAGCTTCGAGGCGCGCTGCGACGTTTACCCCTTCGCCCAGCAGGTCGTCGCCCGAGGCCACAACATCGCCGACATGTACACCGATGCGAAAGTCGAAATTGGCGGCCTCAGGCAAATCTCTGGCGCGTTCAGCTAATCGGGTTTGCATCGCGGCCGCTGCGGAAACTGCATTTACGACCGAGGCAAATTCGGCCAGCAATCCATCCCCCAGAGTTTTAACGATGCGGCCACCGTTAAGCCCTGCGACAGTTTCCAAGGCTTCAAGGCATGCATTTATCGCGCGTAACGCAGACACCTCGTCTTCGGCCATTCGTGTCGAAAATCCAACCGCATCTGCGATAAGGATGGCAGCCAGACGGCGGTTTGGTACGGACTGCGTCACGTTCTCCTTGGGTATCCCGTTGTTCGTTTCCTATCGCAAGAAGTATGGCACACGCACTTAACGAGTTGAAGTGAGCGGCGCTCCGCACTCTGGGCGCGGCGCTCCCGTCCTGCAAGTCTAAAAGAAGACGAGCAAATATCGCGACGTGCCGTTGCTGTCAAAGATGCAAAGAGAACTGGCGTTACCGCGAAAGCTTATAAAACCACACATCCCCTGATGTTTACATCAGACGCGGGCAGACCATTCCAAAACAACAAGAAAGGTTCAAACGAAAGGCACTCCAAACTATGTGCTTGTTGCACTGCAAGTCCGCCGCATAATCAGATCAATCGGATGAGCGCATCCTCGCCTAGATCAAAGCGTCATCTGCCCCAATACCCCTAACGACAGCGAGTGAAACGCACGTTAGCTTGACCAGTGATGCGAAATGGATGGTTTGACCGCATTGGCAGAATGGAGATAGATGCCCTTATGGCTGATCACCCTATCTTATGGACGTTCCGTCGCTGCCCCTACGCGATTAGGGCCCGGTTGGCGTTGGCAAGCTCAGGTGTCACTGTCGAACTGCGCGAAATTCTCTTGAGGGACAAGCCAGCGGCCTTCTTACAGACATCCCCTTCCGGCACAGTGCCCTCGCTTCGACTTACAGACAAGGTTCTAGACGAAAGCCTTGAGATCATGATTTGGGCGCTTAAACACAGTGATCCACAGCGACTTTTGGAGATGCCTCAAGTAGGCTGGGACCTCATTACGGTAAATGATGGCCCATTCAAGGACGCATTGGACCACACAAAATACGCCACGCGATTTCCAGATTTAGATGTCCAAGAAGAACGCAGAAAAGCATCGGGCTATTTGCTCGACCTGAACGAGCAGCTAGTTGGCCGGACCTGGCTTTTCGGAGATCGACCTACCCTAGCCGATCTGGCGTTGTTACCATTTGTTCGCCAGTTTGCACATATAGACCGGGCGTGGTTTGACGCGCAGGAGTGGCCGAATTTAGTGGCTTGGCTGGATCGGTTCTTGGACAGCGCAGTGTTTTCGCTTGTTATGCACAAACGCACACCTTGGTCGGAAGGTGATGCTCCGGTTCTGTTCAACGGCTGAATGCAGCACCCGGCAGCACAGCCCATATCTGCCGTTCTTGCGCAACCTGAACTGCCTAAGTTCACCACCGAACATAAACTAATCCTCAAACCTCAAAACAATATTCTTTTGCGTGGCTACGCTTTGGCAACACAGTATGAACCCCTTGGAAATATCCTTTGCTTCAAGTGCAGCTCTGTTTCGCATATGGACGGTGCCTTCGGATAAGTGTGCCACGCAGGCACCGCAGACTCCGGATTGGCAACTAAATGGTGGGCTAAGCCCTACTGACCGAGCAGCGTCCAATATGGTTTGACCGGCCGCAACCGAAACGTCGTGCCATGCGCCATTCAATTGAATTCGGGCTGTCGCCGCGACCCCGGAAACACTCAGGTCACTTTCGGTATCTCCACCGAAACTCTCGGTATGAATGCGGTCGGCAGGGACATCCAGATTTTGCAGCGCAGCCCGAATGTCCGAATTCATGCTGCCCGGTCCGCAGATCCAGTACTGAGTGTCTTGCGCAACTGGCGGAGTTTCTGAAATGGCGGCCTGAACGGCGTCTGCATCCAGTCGTCCGGTGCGCCAAGGGCTGAACCAACTGAGCATCGAAGGGTGGGACAGAACATGGCGCAGCGTGAACCGCTGCGGATATTGCGTTTGCAGTCGCTCCAACGGGTCACGGAAAATGATGCTGTTCGCATTGGTGTTTCCAAAGATCAAGTGGGCCACGGAATGAGGTTCGTCCGCAAGCACTGCGTTGATCATCGCGTACAGCGGTGTGATGCCACTACCGGCACCAAAGAAATAGTGGGTACGGCGCTGCAAAGCACCGGGGATTAAGGTGAACTGCCCGAAGGGTGGCATCACCTCGACCCTGTCCCCAACCGACAGCGTGTCGCCGATATGGTTCGAGACAATTCCATTTTCCACGCGCTTCACAGTAATACGCAGCGCGGAAACCGGAGGGTTTGAGATTGTATAACTGCGCCTTTGTTCAATACCGTCGATCAGAAACCTGACCGTCAAGTGTTGTCCGGCTGTCCATTGAAACAAACCAGCTAAGACCTGAGGAACGTCAAAGGTGACACTGGTTGCGGCACCTCCGATTTCCTTTTGAAGGCCGGATACGGTCAGTGGATGAAAGTCACGTTGCATCAGGGAAACCTGTCATCGGTAGTCATATGTCGAGGTCAATGAAAGGACGACCAGCTCGCCCAAATAGGTTTCAAAGACAAACTCATCTGTCTGACGCATTTTGCCAGCATAGCCGCGCCAATCATAATCGACATGTGTCAGTGCGGTGACGCGCTGAACTTCGTCCTTGGGCCCCACAGTGATCTGAGGTGCCGACCGTGCGGTTTCCCTGTACCCTTCCAAAGCCTTGGCTAGCTGTGGGTCCTTTGCATTGGTGATTTCGGCAACCGGGTATGAAAAGACATCGTCCTTTTGCCCCATGCCATATTTCAGGATGATCCGATGTGTCGCATCGGGGTGCCAGTTTCCCCATGTTGCCAGCAGGCCTTGTTCGTCTTGGGCTTGCAGGATGCGTGCCGCGATAACCTCGGGGGCGTCCGCCTGTGCCGTCAGCACCAAGGCCGAGGCAATCGCGGCTCCGATCAGGGTGGCTTGGATTGCTCTCATGATCTGTCTCTGCATCGTTCAGTCGTCTTGCATGAACTCAAGCACCACTTTCTGGTGCTGGATGATCGGGTTTTCACCCACCCCGGCCGGTCCGATTTCAAGATACGGGCTTTTCAGAGATTTCTGCTGCTGTTCGCAGGCATAGATATCCTCGGTCGTGAAATCTCCGGACGCCATGGGGTCATCTTCACCAGCGGCGTCATCCCCTTGATATTTTGCACCCCCGAAATCCTTCCAGAAACCCCAGCTTTTCCACTGTTGCGTCTGAAACGCCCAGTCCGACGCGTTCGCCAGCTTTGTCCGGTTCTCAATCCGTGTCAGGTCGGGGGCTAGTGGCGTGATGATGAACAGGTTCCAACTTTCTTCACTGGCCCCGATACCAATGCCGGGAAACAGCATTGGAACCCACGCCCCGACATGCGGTTCGGGGATCGTGCGCGGCATAGGTATGTTGGATTCGTGGTTCTTTGCATACTCAGCCGACGGGGGCTCCCAAAAGTGATAATGCGGCCCCTTCCACCCGTATTCGGCCTTGGCATGGTCATACATATGCAGCGTGTTCGAATGCAGATGGCTCAGGTGGTAGACGTCGATGTAGTTCTCAACAACGATCTTCCAGTTGGCCCTGATCTCGTAGCTGTTCCGCCCTTCTGCATATTCGACAAGTTCCTCAGGGTGATGAGGACCTAGGAAGGGATCAACGTCCCCAAACCATTCCGCCAAGGTCGGCGCGTCCGGGTCGGGGTGAACAAACAACATGCCGCGCCAGACATCCACGCTGGCCGGTTTCAGGCCCAGGCAGGACTTATCAATGCCATTGGGAAACTCGGACGCCTCATCGGGCACCGAGATCAGGTTGCCTTCCAGATCGTAAGTCCAGTCATGATATGGACAGGTAAGTGCCTTTTGCGTCTTGCCCACGGCGCGGATCAACTGTGTGCCCCGGTGGCGGCAGATATTGTGAAAGGCGCGCAGCCGGTGATCACGCCCCATCACAATGAACAGGTTGTTCAGGCCCGCTTGAACCGAAATGTAATGTCCCGGGCCTTCGATATCCTCGACCAATCCCGCAAACCTCCACGTGCGGGAAAAGATCGTCTGTTGTTCGCGGTCGAACCAGTCTTGTCCGGTATAAGCCTTGACCGGTAGATTGTGATACATCTTGGTCATCTCACATCCTCAGGCAAGCAGGTGGGCGTATTGGGGAAACAGGCTGGCGGCGATCATCATCAGACCCAACGCAGCCCACAGACCGACGATGGCCCAATACAGGACCGAGTCCTCTGCGCGGTTGATCTCGAAAACCAGAAAGGCCTGTCCGTTCAAAAGTGTCGGGACAATCCACCAAACAAAGAGCAACCCCCAAACCCAATAAAGACCCAGCGCAGTGGCCGCCAACAATATTGGCAGCGCGATGTAGTTCGCAGCCCTGGCGCGGCTCATGGCGCGGTCTCCAATGTAGACGCAAGCATGGAGGCCGCCAATTTCAACTCCGCGCGCCATTGTGCGGGAAGCTCCAGCGGAGACAAGGCGTCCATGCTGACAAAAATCGCCGAGATTCCCTGTGTCACCGCCCGAATGTTTTCATCCGATGCGTCCGGGCTTGCGCGTTTCAAGACGTCTTCGACGACGTCGAAGAACTCTGTAAGGCTGTCCATCAGGTCTTGTCTCAGATCCGGTCGATCTGGAACGGCTGCCACCAGCGCCTGATAAGCCAGCATCAGCCTTGGATCGGTTCCGCTGTCATCGGAGAAAAGCGCGTCCACAAGATCAGACGGCGTGGCCCCGTTCGGCAAGACCTCACGAAGCCCGTCCAGAGAATCCGTAAATCCGGCAACAACATATTCAGCCAACGCTGTGATCATATCATCCTTGTTGCCCAGATAATGACGCAGAAGCGGTCGCTTGACGCCAGCTTCCTCGGCAATGCGCGCCTGCGTCGCCCCTTCAAGCCCATACCGCGCAACGCAGGACAGGTAAGCATCCAGAATTTCCTGAGATCTTTGGTCTTTTAGCGAAGGTCTAGGCATAAGGGTCCCATAAATTGTCATGATTGACAAATAACAATCGAAAGTTATTTGTCAATCATGACAATTTACTTTTTTGTCGCCCCTTTTCACCAAACCTGTGTCGGAAGATTTTTGGCGCAGACGGAAAGGCAGCCATAGCTCTACGCGGATCTGTTCGTCATATTTGGCAGTATCTAACGTCTAGTAATGCCAATCACACACCCCTAACGACCGTCTGATTTCCGTCGATTCTTTTGAAACCGGTTCGTCGTTGAATAGGTCAGCAGTGCGAACAAAGCGATCCTACGTAGCGGCTGCGCTACAAAGGCATTCCGGAAGATTCCATCGCTCCGAGCCAGCGATCGAGAACACCCGGTGCTATCCAAAGACCAGCATTAACGTCTCGTTCTCGGGCGACGGTCCAGTCTGGATTTTCAGCAAGATAATCCGTCATTGCCTTTTTGGCTTCCTCGCCATTGCCAAGGCAGTGATGAATTGCAGCAAGCATCTTGTTGGCCGCAATTGGCATTGAATGCGACGCCTGAAACGTCTCAAGTGCTTGTTTACACTCTCCTACCTGCCACTGAATTCTCGCTTTTTCCCACTGAACGTCGTGCCCATAAAATGGATCTACGAGTTCGGCCTCCGCGATCACTTCCAATGCCTCTTCTGTCTCGCCGATAAAGCCCAGCGTCTGCGCCAACGTGGTTCTTGCAAACGATGATGATGGATTGAGTTCGATCGCACGACGGAACGCATTTGCTGCGGCGCGAGGATCGTTGTTCATCGTCAAAGCGCGCCCCAATGCGTGATAGGCCATGAAATTATTTGGATCAAGCTCTACCCCCCGACGAGCCAGATCGAGCATCCTTATGCGTATCGTCTCTTCATCGCCTTCGATCCAACCATAGCGCAGGCCGATCCGCAGCGAGAGTGCCTGCCCAAGGTGACCCCAAGCAGAATCGGGGTAGTCTTTTAAGGATTGCTCCTGTTCCTCGATGTTCTTCAACAGGCTCTCGCGGCTGAAGTTTCTCATGATCCGGCTCTGTGCAGCATTCGCAATCATCAGCGCGCTGACATCATCTTTCGTCATCCGCGCCACCTCGGTTTCAATAACCTTGTTTCCAACAGATTCAGCTACATTCAAACTGATCACATTGTTCGTTTTCAGCAAATCCTCGAGAGGGACATCCATATCATCGGCCCAGATATGTGCTTCGGTTTCGCCGTCAATCAAATGCGCCGAAATCTGCAGCCGTGCACCATCGTACTGTTGCGTGCCTTCGAGAATAAAGTCGGCGCCCAATTGATCGGCAATGTCAGAGATACCCAGATCGGTGTCACGGAACTTGAAACTGGATCGCCTTGAAATCACTTTCATCTGCGGATACCGCGCCAAGGATGTGATGATCCCGCCACTCACCGCATCACTTAAGAAACCCTTGTGTTCCGGACTGCTAAAATCCTCGAAAGGTAGCACAGCGATAACCGGCGGCTTAGCTACCTCCGGTCGCAAGAAATTCACGACACCTGCGACTGCCAGAACCACAATTGCAGCGGCCAGCAGCCACCTCTTCATCATGTGGTGGGGTAATTTGACGTCGGGTTTTGTGATCTTTGGAGGAGTGTCCAGTGCAAGCGCTTGCGAGCGCTCATCCAATTCGATCTGATAAACTTCTACCGGCGCGGAGATATTCTTAACCTCCTGCGGGCCCATAGATGCAAAGGTGAGATCGAGCTTACCGTTCACTTGATCAAAGGCAGTGCGCGTTATGCAAATGCCACCGGGGTCCGCAAGCCCTTCGACCCGAGCGGCAACATTCACGCCGTCGCCATAGATGTCGTCCCCCGCTGCAATGACGTCACCCACGTTGATCCCAATGCGAAACTGAATGCGCTTATCTTCGGCACGGCCTGTTTGGGCCGCAGTAATGGCGAATTGCACATCAACTGCAAAGCGTACCGCATCCATGACGCTGACAAATTCAACGAGGCTTCCATCTCCCATCAGCTTAACGATGCGGCCATTGTGCCGTTCGATACGGGGATCTATCTCAATACGCCGGAGGTCTTGAAGTGCCGTCAGGGTGCCGCTTTCATCGCGGCTCATTAGGCTCGAATAGCCCACGACATCAGCCGAGAGGATCGTCGTCAATCTGCGTTCATGTTCGTCGATTTCCAAGGTTCATATCTCCGCTAGGCCAAGCCTAACCCAAACAAGAACCATTCGTCGAGTAGACGGAGATTGGCCAAAAAACCTTGGATATTGCTTCAAACGAACGGCGTCAGCTTGATTGCGCACTCATCGCATTGCCGGTGGAAAATACGCGAGGGCGTAAGTGAATTGTAGTCATGCTGACAAATACGGGGCGGCACTAGACAAAAGTGCATTCGACGCCTTGGCTGCGCCCTACCCCGCGTCCGTCTTGCCACGCCGATCTGACCGCAGGCACGCATACAGAACATGCGTCCGCCACCGACCGTTGATCTGCAAATAGGACTGCGCCACGCCCTCATATTTAAACGCCGACCGCTCCAACAACCCGCGCGAAGGTTTATTTTCGGGCAAACACGCCGCCTCGATCCGGCTCAGGTCAAGTCGGGTGAACGCATGGTGCACGACCGCGCCAATCGCCTCGCGCATATAGCCATTGCGCGCATAAGCCTGCCCCGTCCAATAGCCCAGCGTTCCCGCCTGCGCCGGGCCGCGGCGGATGTTGTCCAGCGTGATCGCGCCCACCAGCACATCATCCTCGCGCCGGAACAGAAACAATGGGATCGCCGTTCCGCTCGCCACCGAGCGCTGCGCCCAATAGACCCGGTTGGTGAACGACTTGCGGCTCAGGTGATCCTTGGCCCAGATCGGCTCCCACGGCGTCAGGAACTCTTTCGAGGCCCGCCGCAGCGCCGCCCAATCGTTGAAATCGGAATGAACCGGCGGGCGCAGGCTAAGACGCGCTGTCTCAAGTTTCAGCTTGCGTCGGCCCAACAGCATCACGCCGCACGCCTCTCCTGCAATTTAGCCAGCGTTGGCGCGCCGGATACTGGGCCATACAAGGCCAGCGCGGCCGGAGCACTGATCGCCAGACGTTCAGCAAAATCGCGCACGTCAACGGTGCTGACAGCGTCAATTTTGGCGATTGTTTCTTCAAGCGGCGGCACGTCACCCCAAATCTGAACCAGCCGCGCCAATCGCTCGGCCCGGTTCGATGGGCTTTCCAACCCCATCAACATTCCGGCCTTCATCTGTGCGCGGGCACGGGCAACTTCTTCGGGGTTCATGTCATCAGCGGCGCGCTTCATCTCGTCGATGGTGATGGTCGCCAGTTCGCCAACCTGATCTGCCGAAGTTCCGGCATAAATCGTCGTGGTCCCGGTGTCGGCATAGGCACCGGTCTGCGCGAAAATCGTGTAGCACAGGCCGCGAGTCTCGCGGACTTCCTGAAACAGGCGCGAGGACATTCCACCACCTAGCGCGGTCGAGTAAATCTGGGCCGTATAGATCGCATCATCACGGTAGCCGGGGCTTTCAAAAGCCAGCGCGAAATGGGCTTGTTCCAAATCCTTTTGCTGTCGGGCTTCCCCGCCAGTGAACCGAGCGGCTTCGGCAATCAAACCTTTGCGCGGTTGCAGATGGCCAAACATCTTCTCGGCCATTTTCATCAGCGCGTCGTGGTCCACCGCACCAGCTGCCGACAAGATCATCTGTTCCGGCCCATAATGCTCGGACACAAAACCGGACAGATCCTCACGCGAAAACGCTGAGACCCGCTCGGTCGGCCCCAGAATGGTGCGGCCTAAAGGTTGGTCATGATAGCTCTGCTCTTGCAGCCAGTCGAAAATCACATCGTCGGGCGTGTCATATGCCTGACCAATTTCCTGCAGGATCACGCCGCGCTCGACCTCGATCTCGCGCGGGTCGAAAACCGGGTTCAGAACGATGTCGCCGATCACGTCCATGGCCAGCGCCACGTCATCTTTCAGAACACGCGCGTAATAGGCCGTCACCTCGCGCGAGGTATAGGCGTTGATATATCCGCCTACATCCTCGATCGCCTCGGCGATTTGCAGCGCAGAACGACGCTCGGTTCCCTTGAAGGCCATGTGTTCAAGGAAATGCGCGATACCGTTCTGTTCGATCCGCTCATGCCGCCCACCCGCGGTCACCCAGATACCGATGGCCGCAGATTGCAGCCCCGGCATATGTTCACTGACGATCCGAAATCCGTTCTTCAGTTGATCTTGTCTGACAGTCACTCGGCGATATGCCCTTTGATATGATCCTCGAGGGCGTCCAGATCATTGGCAATCCGGGTCACCCGTTCCGGACGTTCATACAGATCAGACATGCGGGATGGAAGAGGCGGATGCTCCCCGCTCGCCTTCTCAACCGCCGCCGGGAATTTCGCCGGATGTGCGGTGGCCAACGTGATCATCGGAACCTCTGCCGAGCGATGCTCCTCACCGACCTTGATACCAATGGCCGAGTGCGGGCAGACCAGCTCAGCGCTATGGGTTAGCGTCTGCTTGATGGTCTCAAGCGTTTCATCCTCGGACACACGGCCCGAGTCAAAGCTTTCGCGCAGCGCTTCCATTGCGCCCTGGCTGACGTTAAAACCACCAGTCTTCAGTTCATCCATCAATTGTGCCACGGCGCTGCCATCCTCGCCATAGGCATAATACAGCGCCCGTTCAAAGTTTGAGCTGACCTGAATATCCATCGACGGGCTGATCGACGGAATGGTGTCACCCTTGAAATACCCCTCACCCGAGAGACAGCGATGCAGAATGTCGTTCTGGTTCGTTGCAACGACCAGGCGGTCAATCGGCAGGCCCATACGCTTGGCCAGATAACCCGCGAAGATATCGCCAAAGTTGCCGGTCGGAACTGTAAAGCTGACCTTGCGATGCGGCGCACCGACGCTGACGGCTGCCGAGAAGTAATAGACGATCTGTGCCAGCACCCGTGCGAAGTTGATCGAGTTCACCCCGGCCAGCTTCACCCCGTCGCGGAAGTCGAAATCGTTGAACATATCCTTCAGCGCCGCCTGGCAATCGTCAAAATCGCCATCCACAGCCAACGCATGAACATTGCTGTCGGCAGGCGTAGTCATCTGCCGGCGCTGAACCTCGGACACACGGCCATGCGGGAATAGGATGAACACATCCACGGCGTCCAGACCCCGGAACGCCTCAATCGCCGCAGATCCGGTATCGCCACTGGTCGCGCCAACGATGGTCACGCGGTCATTGCGCCGCTTCAGGGCAACCTGAAACAGGTGACCGATCAGTTGCATGGCGAAGTCCTTAAAGGCCAGTGTCGGTCCGTGGAACAGCTCCAGCAGGAAGTGGTTTTCGTTCAACTGTTTCAAAGGCGCGCGGGCGTCGTGACCGAAGCCTTCATAGGCACGCGCGATGATGTCTTTGAACTCATCTTCCGAGAACGAGCCGCTGACATAGGGCCACATCACGCGGAACGCGATCTCTTCATAGGGCAGACCGGCCAATGCCGCGATCTCATCATGGCTCATCACCGGAATCTCGGCGGGCAGGTACAGGCCACCGTCGCGGGCCAATCCAGTCAGCATCGCCTCTTCAAAGGTCAGTTCCGGCGCTTGGCCACGGGTCGAGATGTATTTCATTGCTCTTCACTCTTTGCAGGGGCGCGGTTGCGCCACAGGAAATAACCGGTCATCGCGGCCCAGACCAGAGCCAGACCAAACCATGTGATTGCGTATTGCAGGTGATCGTTCGGGATGCCCGCCGTATCCACTGGCAAGGGCGTTATGCCGGGATCGGTTTCCGATCGGGCGATCAGCAGGATCGGCTCTGCCCCAAGCGCGGCGGCCAGATTGGGCACGTCGCGCGCGAACCAGATGTTGGCGTCGATATCGGCCTCGGGCGTATAGCTGTCGATCTCATCCGGCCAGTGCAGGTTGCCGGTCGCGGTCATTGGCCCATTCTGGCGTTCGGCCTGTTTCGCGGTGGTCGGCACAAAACCGCGATCCACCATAATAGTTCGGTCCTGCGTGCTGAACGACTGGATAATCCGATACCCCGCCCCGACCTGTTTGACCGAGACAAGAACATGGATTTCCCCCGGCTCCATATCACCTGAAACGGTCACGGGAAGGTATTTGTCAGCATCTGCTGAAACGGTCTGCGGAAGGCTCACGGGTTCTGCCGCGATGCGTGCGTCGATTTCGGCCAGAACACCCTCTTTCCAGGCAAGCCGCTGCATCTGCCAGATGCCCAGCGAGATCAGCACGCCCAGACCGGCGACACCAAAGATCAGCAGGAACAAAATGCGGCGCATGGCGGGGTCGTGACCTTGTTGCAGAAACCGGCGTCTTGTTAAGGGCGGAGCGGTCCCGATTGCAACCGCGCAATTGTATGGGGCGCAATCTTGCGTCCAAGTAAGGAAAAAGCCGCCCCAACGGGCGGCTTTTTCATTTGGATCACCTGATCGGCGTCACATCAATGGGGCTTGTCCCCAGATGTAGACAGCAAAGAACAGGAACAGCCAGACAACGTCAACGAAGTGCCAGTACCATGCGGCAGCCTCGAAACCCACGTGCTTTTCGGGCGTAAAGTCACCTCGAAGGGCGCGGATCAGACAGACCGTCAGGAAGATCGTCCCGATGATGACATGCGCGCCATGGAAACCAGTCGCCATGAAGAAGTTCGAGTAGAACTGATCGCCACCGAATTCCCAGCCTTCGTGGGCCAGCAGTTCATAGTATTCAAACGCTTGCAGGAAGGTAAATGCGATACCCAGTACAATGCCGATCGCTAGGCCATTGATCAAAGCCTTGCGGTCATTGTCATGCACCAGCGCGTGGTGCGCCCAGGTAATCGCGCAACCCGACAGCAGCAGGACCAGAGTGTTGATCAGCGGCAGGTGGAACGGATCAACCGCGTGGATATCCGGCTGAATGTATTCGGTGCCGGCATAATCGTACATCGGATACATACGATGTTTGAAGAACGACCAGAACCAGGCAAAGAAGAACATCACCTCGGACATTACGAACAGGATGAAGCCATAGCGCAGGCCAATACGCACAACCGGCGTGTGATCCCCGGCGCGGCTTTCAGCCACCACTTCGGACCACCAGGCAAACATGGTGTAAAGAACGGCCACCAGACCCATCCAGAACATGAACGACGTAACGCCGTGCATCCACAGGACAGCTCCGAATAGCATCACAAAACCACCGATCGCGCCGATCAGCGGCCAGATCGACGGGGCCAGAATGTGATAATCATGGTTTTTAGCGTGTGCCATCAGCGTCCCTCACCTAAAGGCATTAGTTCGTTGTTGTATCAGCCTGCGCATCGAGGGCGGCATAGCCCTCGGGCAGGTCAATTTCGTAGAATGTATACGACAGAGTGATCGTATGCACATATTTCGCTTCTAGATCCTCGACCATTTCAGGGTCGACGAAAAAGCTTACCGGCATCTGAACCCGCTCGCCGGGTTCGAGCACCTGTTCCTCAAAGCAGAAACAGGCGATTTTCTGGAAATAGCCGCCCGCAGAATACGGTGCGACATTGTAAGACGCCTGCCCCGCAATCGGGCGATCGGTCGGATTAAATGCCTCGTAAAAGGCCAGTCCGGTCTCGCCAATGCGTACTTCCATCTCGCGCTCGACCGGTTTGAACTCCCACGCCATATCTTTGGCTTTGGACGCATCAAAGCGGACGGTGACAGTACGGTCCAGAATGTCCTCAGGCGCGGCCTCGGCCACACCGGTCGTGCCGCCAAACCCGGTGACACGGCAGAACCAGTCATAAAATGGCACCGCGGCCCAAGCGAGGCTTCCCATCAGGATCACCACGCCAACGGTCTGCGCAACAGTCTTCTGAGGACCCGACAACGCCATCAGTTCTGCACCTCTTGCGTTGCCATATTGAAATCGGTTCCCGAGACTTTGACGATCGTCAGACCGAAGATGATCACGATAAACGCAGCCAACGTCAGGCCAACCCCCAGATTGCGGCTGAACCGGCGCTGATGCAGTTCATGGCTTTTTCGCAAGCTCATGACCAGCCTCCTAACCCATAAGGTCTCAGTAACGCCTCGATCAGAATCGCGCCGAAATGCAGGAAAAGGTACAGCAGCGACAACTTGAAGAAGCTCCGCTCAACCTTGAAGTTGTCAGCTTCTGAGTCGTCTTCGGTCCGGCGCGCGATTGCCCATGCGCCCCGCAGGAACAAGGCATTCATCACGACGGCTACGATCAGATAGATCGGGCCGCCAATGCCCGAAAACGCTGTACCTACGGCCAGCAGCGCCAAAAGCGCAGTATAGATCAGAATGTGCCAGCGGGTTGCACGACGACCATGCGTTACGGTCAGCATCGGCACACCGGCATCGTCATAATCCGAGCGCATGAACAAGGCCAGGGCCCAGAAATGCGGCGGTGTCCACATGAAGGTCAGAGCGAACATAAGCCAAGGTTCGATCGACATCGAACCCGTGGCAGCAACCCAGCCGATTACCGGCGGGAACGCCCCTGCTGCGCCACCGATCACGATGTTCTGGGGCGTTAAGCGCTTAAGCCACATCGTATAGACGACAACGTAAAAGAAGATCGTGAACGCAAGGAATGCCCCTGCGAACCAATTGGTTGCCAGCCCCAGCATGATGACAGACAGGCCCGACAGCGCCAGCCCCAGTGACAGCGCCTCGCGTTCCTGCACTTTTCCAGCCGGAATCGGGCGGCCCTTGGTGCGTTTCATCACACGGTCGATATCTGCATCCCACCACATGTTCAGCGCACCAGACGCGCCGCCACCGATAGCGATGAACAGGATTGCACAGAAACCGACGAACGGATGCACCGATACCGGCGCCGCCACCAGCCCCACCAAAGCCGTGAACACCACCAAAGACATCACACGTGGCTTCAGCAAAGCGAAATAATCGCCAAAGCTGGCCTCATCCGCGTGCGCCGTGGCGGTCACTTGGCTGGCATTGATGCTTGCGTCGCTCATGTCCGGTCCTTTTGGGGCAAAAGCTGCGCGATCCCCGCGCAGCCTGCTTGTTTCAATCTAGGCCGTTTGCGGCTTAGTTCGAGGCAACCTGATACGAGGCTGGCTGACCCGCGTACTCTTCCAGAGCACCCTGCAGCCATTCCTCATAGGCCTCTTCGCTAACCACTTTGACGGTGATCGGCATATAGGCGTGGTCCTTGCCGCAGAGTTCCGAACACTGGCCGAAATAGACGCCTTCTTTGTCGGCCTGGAACCAAAGCTCGGCCAGACGACCGGGAACACCGTCCTGCTTTACCCCGAAGGACGGGATGGTCCACGAATGGATCACGTCTGACGCGGTCACCTGCATCACAACGATCTTGCCAACCGGAACAACGACGGCAGTGTCCGTGGCCAGCAGCCACTCGTCTTCACCATAGCCGGAATCTGCAAGCTTGGCCCGCATCGCATCATCCAGAACGAACGGCGTGACATCTGCGTCAGCCGGGCGCGCACCCTCGTCCAAGGTGGCCGGGTGGCCCAGCAGATAGCTGTCGAAGGCAAAGTCATGGTCAACGTATTCGTAGGTCCAGTACCACTGGTTGCCGACGACCTTGATAACCACGTCACCTTCGGGAATTTCCTGCTGCTTGAACAGAACCGGAAGTGAGAAGGCGCCGATGAAGACCAGAATCAGGATCGGCCCCAAGGTCCAAGCGATCTCAACCGGAGTGTAGTGTGAGAATCGCGCCGGCGTCGGGTTTACGCGGCTATTGTAGCGCACGATGCAGTAGACCAGCAGTCCGGCAACCAACAGGCAGATGGCGGTGATGATCACCAAAATCATTCCGTCCAGCCGGTGAATCCCCTCGGCCAGGCTGGTGGCGGCGGGTTGGAAACCCAAACCGCCATCAACCGGCTTGCCAATAATTTCAAGCTCCTGAGCCATGGCAGGCAGGCTGGAGAGGGCTGTCATGAGCCCCGAAAGCATCAAAGCATTCTTCATTTTCTGTCCTGATCGTTTGATCTTTGCGTCCCTGGCGAAAAGGTGTGAATCGGTCGCACCTCTCCCGTTGTCTTTGGCAGCGTTAAAAACCATATTCCGGGTGGTAGATAAAGCAAAATGCTTGCGTCAAACAGACGCTATTTTTGATCTGGATCAAACTCGAAAGGTCCCACCCATGACGAATGACCCGTTTCGCCCCTTTGAAAGCGCCCTTCCCCACGACGAAGCGCTTGCGGTTTTGCAATCTGCCACCGCCGGGGCCGAGGACGGAGAGTTGTTTGTGGAACGCCGAAAATCAGAAGCTCTGGTCTTTGACGACGGGCGTTTGCGCACTGCATCTTACGATGCCTCCGAAGGGTTCGGCCTGCGCGCGGTTCAAGGCGAGGTGGCGGGTTACGCACATTCCACCGACGTCTCAATCCCTGCACTTAAACGCGCCGCAGAGACAACACGCCTGGCCGTCGGTGATGGCGGCGGCACCTTGGCCGAAGCGCCGCGCGCCACCAACACACGCCTTTATACGGACGAGGACCCGATCGAATCCGCCAGTTTCCCGGTCAAGATCGAGACCCTGCGCGAGATTGATGCCTTCGCCCGCGATCTTGATTCCCGTGTCGTTCAGGTCAGCGCAACGATTGCGGCTGCCGTGCAAGAGGTCGAAATTCTGCGCCCAGACGGCGTGATCGTCCGTGACGTACGCCCGATGACCCGCCTGAACATATCGGTGATCGTCGAGCAGAATGGCCGGCGCGAAAGCGGCTCGGCAGGCGGGGGCGGTCGTGTAGGTCTGGACGGGCTGATCGACCCTTCCGACTGGCAGGACAAGGCGCAAGAGGCGCTGCGGATCGCGTTGGTCAATCTGGACGCCATCCCAGCGCCCGCGGGTGTGATGGAGGTCGCGCTTGGCCCCGGCTGGCCCGGTATTCTGCTGCACGAAGCCATCGGACACGGGTTGGAGGGGGATTTCAACCGAAAGGGCAGCTCGGCCTTTGCAGGGCTGATGGGACAGCAGATCGCCTCCAAGGGCGTGACCGTGGTGGATGACGGCACAATCCCGGACCGGCGCGGCTCGATCTCGGTTGATGACGAGGGTACGCCAAGCTCGCGCACCGTTCTGATCGAGGACGGCATCCTGACCGGTTACATGCAGGATCGCCAGAATGCGCGCTTGATGGGGGTTGCGCCCACCGGAAATGGCCGCCGTCAAAGCTATGCCCATAAACCGATGCCGCGTATGACCAACACCGTCATGCTAGCCGGCGACGCGGACCCCGCATCGCTGGTCGCCGATATCAAGGACGGTATCTGGGCTGTCGGCTTTGGTGGCGGGCAGGTGGATATCACCAACGGCAAATTCGTCTTTTCCTGCACCGAAGCCTACCGGGTCGAAAATGGTAAGATCGGTGCGCCGGTCAAAGGCGCGACCTTGATTGGGGACGGCCCGTCTGCCCTGAAGCGTATCCGCGGGCTGGGCAACGACATGGCACTGGACCCCGGCATGGGCACCTGTGGCAAGGACGGCCAATGGGTGCCGGTCGGTGTCGGGCAGCCGACTGTCCTGATGGACGGCCTGACTGTAGGCGGATCGGCGGCATAAACTAGAATCGCGGCGTATTTTTGGGGGGCGCAGGGTTAATACTGCGCCTCAATTCCTGCTTGCGCTGTCCAGTGGCGCTCAGACCACGCTTGCGACGCGCTTATAATTTACATTTAATTTTCAGTACGTTACGTAAAACCACTAGATCAACTTTCAGAAATACCAGAAAAATTTGAACAGATTCAGAAGCTGTTAACCACTCCAGCCGTAAACCAGTTCTGCAATCAGGCGGAGCAACGGATGACCGAGGAGCAGCTTTCTTCCAATCACCCCACACTCCCACCCACCACGGAAGAGGATCGGTTTTCCTGGCTTCGTCTGTTGCGCTCGCGCAAGGTCGGTCCGGCGACGTTTCGTCGACTGCTGCGGGAACATGGCTCGGCGCAGAACGCGCTGGCCGCGCTGCCTGAAATGGCGCGCGCTGCCGGAATAAAAGGGTATGAAATATGCCCGCCCGGTGTGATTGAGGCGGAACTCAAGGCCGCAAAAGCCGCCAACGCGCGGCTTTTGTGCCTTGGGGCCGCTGACTTCCCGACCGCTTTGAATGACCTAAACGACGCGCCGCCGATGTTGTGGGCAGTCGGCAATGTGTCACTGTTGCAAAACCCTTCGGTTGCAATGGTCGGTGCACGAAATTGTTCATCGTTGGGTGCGCGCATGGCGCGCGGGCTGGCTACCGATCTGGGCAAGCATGGATATGTGATTGTCTCCGGTCTTGCCCGCGGGATCGACACGGCGGCCCATATCGCGGCGCTGGACGCTGGCACTGTGGCTGTCATGGCCGGAGGGGTCGATGTGATCTATCCGTCAGAAAACACCGATCTGGCCCATAAAATTGCCGAAAACGGATTGCGGGTATCGGAACAACCCATGGGCGTGACGCCTCAGGCCCGTCATTTTCCGCGCCGCAACCGGATCATCTCTGGCCTTTCGCAGGCGGTTGTGGTGGTCGAGGCCGCGGCCAAATCCGGCAGCCTGATCACGGCGCGCGACGCTCTGGATCAGGGGCGCGAAGTTCTGGCCGTGCCCGGCCACCCCTTCGACGCCCGTGCCGCGGGTTGCAACCTGCTGATCCGCGACGGCGCTACTTTGATACGATCTGCGGAAGACGTGATCGAAGCGCTGCCCAAACGTGAAATACCTGCACTCATTCAAGCCGCACAGCCCCCCCGAACCGACAATTCGGAAGCTAGCGCAGAATCGCTGCACGCGGCGATCCTGACGCGCCTCGGGCCGTCCCCCATTGCTGAAGATCAATTGATCCGCGATATCGCGGCCACTGCTGGGGAAATCGGTCCGGTGCTGGTAGATCTGGAATTGGACGGGCGCATCCAAAGACAACCCGGCGGACTTCTGTCGTTATCGGCCTGATCGAACGAAAACGCCACTATTCCACCCGTATCACTTTGAAATCACCGCCAAATCGCTTTGGCAAAAGGAACGCATTGACAATTCGCTCTTGCCCTCCACATTTTGCACCATCATAGAAGGCGCTAAATTCGTCGAGCGAGGTTTTCCCTTAAATGCCTGTAGTTGTTGTAGAATCCCCTGCCAAGGCCAAAACGATCAACAAATATCTTGGCGACGACTACACGGTTCTGGCGTCTTATGGTCACGTGCGTGACCTGCCGCCCAAGGACGGATCGGTCGATCCTGACCACGAATTCGACATGAAATGGGAGGTCGGCAATGACAGCCGAAAGCATGTCAAAGCGATCGCCGACGCGCTGAAAGAGGACAACGCCCTGATCCTCGCCACCGACCCCGACCGTGAGGGCGAGGCGATCAGCTGGCACCTGCAAGAGGCGCTGACCAAACGCCGCTCGATCAAGAAGGACACGCCGGTCAGCCGCGTGACTTTCAACGCCATCACCAAGGACGCCGTGACCGAGGCGATGCAAAACCCGCGTCAGGTCGACATGCCGCTGGTCGAGGCCTATCTGGCCCGCCGCGCGCTGGATTACCTGGTGGGCTTCAACCTGTCGCCTGTGCTTTGGCGCAAGCTGCCCGGTGCGAAATCGGCGGGCCGGGTGCAGTCGGTCTGCCTGCGCCTGATCGTCGAGCGTGAGATGGAGATCGAGGCGTTCAAACCGGTCGAATACTGGTCGGTCAAAGCACTGTTCGAAACGCCGCGTGGTCAGACCTATGAGGCGCGCCTGGTTACGCTGGCCGGGAACAAGCTGGACAAGCACGACCTGAAGAACGCGACCCAAGCGGAACTAGCGGTTCAGGCGATCACCAGCCGCGCTCTGAGTGTGACCTCGGTCGAGGCGAAGCCCGCCGCACGAAACCCCAGCGCTCCGTTCATGACCTCGACTCTTCAGCAGGAAGCCAGCCGTAAATTCGGCATGGGCGCGCGCCACGCGATGCAAGTGGCGCAGCGTCTGTATGAGGCGGGCTACATTACCTACATGCGGACCGATGGCATCGACATGGCACCTGAGGCTGTGGCCGCCACCCGCGATACCATCACCGACCGCTATGGCGCGGAATATGTGCCTGACAGCCCGCGCATCTACAAGAATAAGGCCAAGAACGCGCAGGAAGCGCACGAGTGTATCCGCCCCACGGACATGTCGCGCGATGCCAGCGACCTGAAGGTCACGGACGAGGATCAGCGAAAGCTGTATGACCTGATTTGGAAGCGCACCATCGCCTGCCAGATGGCGGCCGCCCGGCTGGAGCGGACCACGGTCGAGATCGGCAGCGATGATGGTCAGGTCGGCCTACGCGCAACCGGTCAGGTCGTGATGTTCGACGGGTTCATGCGCGTCTATGAGGAAGGCCGCGACGACGTGGCGGATGACGACGACAAGCGCCTGCCCCAGATCACGCAGGGCGATCCGGCGCGGTTTGCCAAGACCTCGCTCAAGGATCAGTTCGCCAAGGCCGAGGACAAGGCCGCGGTTCTGTCTGAAAACGAGGCGGTTCTGGCCCTGCAACACCACACGCAGCCCCCCCCACGCTACACCGAGGCTACGCTGGTCAAACGGATGGAAGAACTGGGGATAGGGCGTCCGTCCACCTATGCCAGCATCGTCACCACGATTCAGGACCGTGAATATGTGCGCAAGGACAAGAACCGGCTGATCCCCGAAGAAAAGGGCCGGATCGTTACGATCTTTTTGCTTAATTTCTTCCGACAGTACGTGGGATACGAATTCACCGCCAATCTGGAAGGTGAGCTGGACGATGTCAGCGCGGGTGAGCGTGACTACAAAGACCTGCTGGGCAAGTTCTGGCGCGATTTCTCAGCCGCGATTGGAGAGACCTCGGAACTGCGCATTTCCGAAGTGCTGGACAAGCTGGACGAGGCGCTTGCGCCTCAGCTTTATCCCCCGCGCGAGGATGGCTCTGACCCACGCGTTTGCCCAAAATGCGGCGTGGGGCAACTACACCTGAAAACCTCGCGCACCGGCGGGTTCGTGGGTTGCGGAAATTACCCCGAATGCACATATACCCGACCCATCGCGGGCGAAGGGGCCGAGGGCGACGAACGCCTGCTGGGTGAAGATGCAGGCGATGAGATCTGGCTGAAGTCCGGTCGGTTTGGTCCCTACGTCCAGCGCGGCGAACCCACGCCCGAGAACAAAAAGCCTCCACGCGCGTCGCTGCCCCGAGGGTGGAGCAAGGATGACATGGATCTGGACAAGGCGCTGACACTGTTGTCTTTGCCTCGCCAGATCGGTGAACACCCCGACGGCGGCATGATCAGCACGAATTTCGGACGGTTTGGGCCATATATCATGCACCAACTGCCGGACGAGGCGAAACCAGTCTATGCCAATCTCAAGGATCCGAATGATGTGTTCGAGATCGGGATGAACCGTGCCGTCGAACTGTTGGCCGAAAAACGCGCCAATCCGGGGCGCGGACGACGCGCAGCAGCAAAACCGCTCAAGGAACTGGGCGATCACCCCGATGGCGGCGCAATGCAGGTGCTGGACGGGCGCTATGGGCCATATGTGAAATGGGAAAAGGTCAATGCAACCATCCCCAAGGACATCAAGCCCGAAGATGTGACGCAGGAAATGGCCATCGAACTGGTCAACGAACGCGCTGCCAAGAAAGGCACCAAAAAGAAAGCCGCACCGAAGAAGAAGGCCGCGGCCAAAAAGACGACCAAAAAGGCGGCCTCATAGGTAGAAATACCACCACCCCCTTGGATTCGTTGACTTCCCCGTGACGTGGCGGCAAAACCTGCCCATCACCATGTCATTGGGGGAGTTTCTTCATGAAAAAAGTCTATGCCAATGCCACCGATGCGCTTGATGGCGTGTTGTCGGATGGCATGCTGATTGCGGCGGGTGGGTTTGGCCTGTGCGGCATTCCCGAGCTTTTGCTAGAGGCAATCAAAGAGTCCGGCGCGAAGGACCTGACATTTGCCTCAAATAACGCGGGTGTTGATGATTTCGGCATCGGCATCCTGCTGCAAACCAAGCAGGTCAAGAAAATGATCAGCTCGTACGTCGGCGAAAACGCCGAGTTCATGCGTCAGTACCTGGCCGGAGAGCTTGAGCTGGAGTTCAACCCGCAGGGTACTCTGGCTGAGCGTATGCGCGCTGGTGGCGCTGGTATCCCCGGTTTCTACACCAAAACCGGCGTGGGCACCGTGATTGCCGAAGGGAAAGAGCACAAAGACTTCAACGGCGAGACTTACATCATGGAGGAAGGCATCTTTGCCGACCTAGCGATCGTCAAAGCGTGGAAGGCCGATGACACCGGCAACCTGATCTTCCGCAAGACCGCACGCAACTTCAACGTCCCCGCCGCGACCTGCGGCAAAGTCTGCGTGGCCGAGGTCGAGGAAATCGTGCCCCGTGGTTCGCTGGACCCGGACGCGATCCACCTGCCCGGCATCTATGTGCACCGCATCATTCAGGGTAGCCACGAAAAGCGCATCGAACAGCGCACCACCCGCAAGAAGGAGGACGCATAATGCCCTGGGACCGTAATCAGATGGCCGCCCGCGCAGCGCAAGAGCTGGAAGACGGTATGTATGTGAACCTTGGTATCGGTATACCGACGCTGGTGGCGAACTATGTGGGTGACAAGGACATCACTCTGCAATCGGAAAACGGAATGCTGGGCATGGGTCCCTTCCCGTTCGAGGGCGAAGAAGACCCCGACCTGATCAACGCAGGCAAGCAGACGATCACCGAGCTGTCCCGCACCTCCTATTTCGACAGCGCTACATCCTTTGGCATGATCCGGGGCGGCAAGATCGCCGCTGCCGTACTGGGCGCGATGGAGGTTGACGAAGAGGGCGATCTGGCCAACTGGATGATCCCCGGCGTGCTGGTCAAAGGCATGGGCGGCGCGATGGACCTTGTGGCCGGCGTTGGCCGGGTGATCGTGGTGATGGATCACACCAACAAGCACGGCAAGTCCAAGCTGTTGAAGAAATGCACCCTGCCCCTGACCGGCAAAAAGGTGGTGAACCGGATTATCACCAATCTGGGTGTTCTGGATGTCGCGGACGGTGGTCTAAAGATCGTCGAGACCGCTGAAGGCGTCACAGAAGACGAAATTCGAAGCGCCACCGAAGCAACCATCGTCAACTGACAAGCATCACGGAAAAGGCCCACCAGAACGGCGGGCCTTTTTTAGTTCTGCGTCTGGAACACGCACCCGTCCGAGATCAGCTCAGGCGGCGTGGAACACAAAGCCCGTGCTATCTGAAACGCGGCCAGCACTTTGGGAACGTAATTGCGCGTCTCGGAATAAGGTGGGACTCCGCCGTGTTTGCGTACCGCGCCTTCACCGGCGTTGTATCCAGCAAGAACAAGGATGGGATCGTTCCCGAACTCTTCCATCAGCCAGTTTAGGTATTTCACTCCGCCAGAGATGTTTTGACCCGGGTGGAAGCTGTCTTTCACGCCAAACCGTCTGGCCGTTGCAGGCATCAACTGCATCAGGCCCTGCGCCCCGGCGGAACTGACCGCATCCGAACGGCCCGCGGATTCCACGGAAATCACGGCCAGCACCAAGGCGGGTGAAACATTCGTGCCGACGGTGGAGCGAAGAATCTCAATCCCCTGCTGCTGCGCAATGTTCTGAAGCGTCTGCAATCGGGGCGAGGCGACATTGATCGCAGCCAGCGCGTTTATCGCCTCATCCAAGCGCCCCGCGCCAGATCGCGCCAAATCGGGCGAAATCTTTTCCCAGAACTCCTTGTAGGAACCGGTGGGCTTTTCGGCCCCTCCCGGCAGGCTGGGGGGCGCGACACGAGTCCGCGCAATAATCTCGGGAACAGCGATCTCGGTCCCAGTACTTGGGGCGAAAGGCGCTGTGGCATGTTCCTCGGGCGAAATTTGAACCGTGATCTTGGGGCGCGTGCCCGGCTTTGGCGCTTTGACTCGTTTATATACGCCTCTTGGTTCTACGGATTGCGCAACAACAGGTGCAGGGCTGAAAAACAACGCAGCCACAACACCGACGCAGAATATTGCGTCCCTGAGATTCATTTTGCCCGCCTCATGCATTTATCTTTTGATTGATTTGAACCCCAGAACCGCCCCCAAAACCAGAAAAACCACCGGAATTGGGGCAATTTCGCCTCATTTGGCGCAATTTTGCATCGGGCAAAAGGGTCGCCCAAACTAATTTCTAATTTTTTATCAATACATTTCAGTAACTTGGTAAAAAAATTACCGGAAAGTTAACATTCGGCGAAAAAAAATTGGTTTTGGCCCAATTCCTGCCACGCACGCCAGTCAAACATAATGCCATACCGAGACGGTCAAGAGCGGACTGAGAGACGAAGCTCTGTAAGACGCCGAGGTTTAATTGACTATTTTGATCCTTTAGGAGGGACGTAACATGATCAAGTTCATCAAGAACTTCCGCAAAGACGAAGACGGCGCCGTAACAGTTGACTGGGTCGTTCTGACCGCAGCTATCGTTGGCCTGGCAGCCGTTGCATACACCCAGGTTGGTGCAGGTACTTCGGACCTGGCCGGCGAAATCGACACGGCTCTGTCGGGTGTATCCGTAAGCGTTCCGGCAATCGGCGGCTCAGGAAGCAGCTAATAGCCCGATCAGCATTTTAAGAGGGGTCGCGTTCGTCAGATTGCGACCCTTTTTTTATCTCAAAAAGCTGGATTTAAAAATGAACAGAATCGCAAAATATCTATTTGGTGAAGATGGGGCCATCACCGCCGACTGGGTTCTTTTGACGGCGGGTCTGGTCGGCTTTGGCGCAATTATCTTCGTAAACCTTTCTCCATCCATCCAACACGTGGACAATCAAACCGGCAATGCGCTCAGAGGCGCCGAGGTGCGAGACCCCAGTTTTCAGATACCCGCATCCGAGTAACGTTTGACTGGATCGACCGAAAATCCACGGACGCCAAAAAAATCAAGGATTGTCCCCCTTTTCGACACAATTCACGATTAGCGAGGGATGAGCTGACGCGCATTCGTTGCGACGTCATGAGTAAACAGAATAAGCGAGGGGACGCGAATGCGTGCAGTATTTGGACTAGTCCTGATTATCGGGGTGGCTCTGGCCGGTGGCGCAGTCTATTTGGCACAAGACTACATCTCCAAAACTCAGGCTCAACTTGAAAAAGAGAAGCGCGCCGCGCAGGACGCGCTTGCGAATGTAAAGACAATCACAACAATTGACGTCTTGGTCTCGAACCGCGCGTTGAAATACGGCGAGCGCCTGACCGAGGAAGACATCCGCGTTGTGCAATGGCCTGAAGATGCGATTCCCGAAGGCACCTTTTTGGGATTGGCGGAATTGTTTCCCGAAGACAAAAAAGGCGACCGCTTTGTCCTGAGAGCAATGGAAAAAGACGAAGCCCTGATGGAAGTTAAGGTGACCAAGCCCGGAGAATCGGCTGGCCTGACTTCGCGTATTGAAAAAGGGAAACGCGCCTTTGCAATCAGTGTTGATGTTGCATCGGGTGTATCAGGCTTCCTGCGTCCGGGTGACAATGTCGACGTTTACTGGACCGGATCGGTGAGTGGTGCAATCGCTGGCAACAGCGGTGAAATCACGCGGCTGATTCAAACCAACATTGAACTTATCGCGGTTGACCAAAAGGCGGGCTCCGACCTGACAGGTGCAACCATCGCCCGCACCGTCACGGTCGCGGCGACGCCTGAACAAATTGCTGCCCTGGCACAGGCGCAGAACACAGGTCGACTGTCTCTGGCACTGGTAGGAGTTCAGGACGAAACCGTCGCGAGCGCGGTTGAAGTGGACCAGAGAAAGCTGTTGGGAATCAAAGAAGCCGCCCCTGCTCCGGTGCAAGTCCAGGAAGAAGTCTGCACGGTAAATACCCGGCGTGGTGCTGAGATCGTTAAAACAGTGATTCCCTGCACAAACTGACGCCAAATCAGCAATTTAGAGGTACAAGCCGCGCATCTTGCGCGGCTTGTGTAATTTTGGATGTTGCGCATTATCCACATAAGGAAAATTCCAGAAACCATTGATTATTGCAATAAATTCACAAGTCGCGCAGTGTTAACAGGCATAAGGCACTAGACCTATAACGAGGCGTGATCGGAGAGGCAGGTCACATGAAAATACAATCTTGGATTAGCGCGACCCTTTTGGGGTTGGCGCTTGTAATGAGTTCCGTCGGCGATGCCGCCTGGGCTCAAAGTTTGCGCGTGGTTAAGAAGGGTACGGCGGAAACGCTCGATGTCCCGATGAACCGCGCCATTGTCGTAGAGAGTGAGGAACCGTTTGCCGAACTCAGCATCGCCAACGCCGGTATTGCTGATATTTCGTCTCTTTCGGACCGCACGATTTATGTTTTGGGTAAAGCCCCCGGCTTGACCACCCTGACGCTGTTTGACGGTGCGGGCAACTTGCTTGCCAACGTTCGCGTCCGTGTATCTCCGGACGTTTCAGAGTTTAAAGAGCGTCTGCGGCAGATCCTGCCAAGCGAACCGATCGAGGTCCGCACGGCAAATGATGGGATCGTGTTGTCTGGCACTGTTTCCAGCTCGGCCAAACTGGCGCGGGCACTGGAACTGGCAGAGCGCTACGCGCCCGAGCGTGTATCGAACCTGATGTCGGTTGGCGGTGTTCAGCAGGTCATGCTGAAAGTACGCTTTGCCGAGATGAGCCGTTCAGTCGCAAAAAGCCTGACAGCATCGCTGGGCTTTGGCGGAAGCGACGTAACGGGTGGTTTCAACACCTTGAACAACTCCTTGTCGCTGCAAAACGCAATCAACAACAACATTCCGGTGACTCAGACCAACACAGGCGCAATCCTGTTCGGTTTTGGTGCCGGTTCGACGCAAGTTCGCCTGTTGTTGGAAGCACTTGAGGCAAAGGGCCTGGCGCGCAGCTTGGCGGAACCCAACCTGTCTGCCCTGTCCGGGCAGGAAGCTGAGTTCCTCGCGGGTGGCGAAGTACCAATTCCGGTCCCTGCCGATGACGGCAACATCGCGATCGAGTATCGGGCATTCGGTGTTCAGATTATCTTTACTCCGCGCGTAGTGGACGGTGATCTGATCAACCTTGAGATGGGCACATCTGTTTCAAGTATCGATAATAACTCGGACTTTACGATTGCAGGTAACAATGTTCCTTCGTTCATTGCACGTCGGACCAAGACAACGGTCGAACTGCGCGACGGTGAAAGCTTTGCAATCGCGGGCCTGATCCAAGACGACTTTGCGGACCTGAACAACCAGGTGCCGTGGCTGGGCGACGTCCCCGTTCTTGGTGCCCTGTTCCGCAGCGCCGAGTATCAGCGTCAGCAAACCGAACTCGTCGTCATCGTAACCGCACACCTGGTGTCGCCGACTCGCGGTGAAGCTCTTGCTCTGCCGACGGATCGGGTCAAACCGCCAAGCGAGTTCGATCTGTTCATCAACGGCCGGACTGCAAGAACCGAACGTCTGGGTTCCGGTGGTGCGTCTGAAGTCGCCAAGCAAGACTTCGGTAGCTCATACGGCTACGTGCTGGAATGATAAGGAGGATAGGACCAATGCAGAAGTGGATCATTACACTGGGTCTTTCGGTCGCTGTCGCCGCATGTACGCGTGAGGCCGGATATGAAGTTGACCAAGGTGCGTTCGGAAATGCGACCCTGAACAATTCGCAAGTCATGACTGGCGAATTGACATATGCCCAAATCCTGGGCCGCAGGTTCGCAGCCGAAGTCCCGACGCAGATCAACTTTGCCTTTGACAGCGCGCAGTTGGATGCAAGCGCACAGCGCATCCTGCTGCGGCAGGCAGATTGGATCAAACAGTTCCCCGAAGCGCGCTTCCGCGTTTACGGTCACACGGATGCTGTCGGGTCGCAGTCTTACAACCAAAGCCTCGGCCAGCGTCGTGCAGACGCAGCGGTTGCCTTCCTGACACGTCAGGGCATCTCGCGGTCGCGACTGGAAGCCGTTGTTTCCTTTGGTAAAACTCGACCCTTGATCGACACGCCGAACAGAGACCGCCGCAACCGGCGTACGGTTACAGAGGTTTCAGGCTTTGTTGATCGCGCACCTCAGCTGTTGGATGGCAAGTACGCAGAAGTCATCTATCGCGAGTATGTCGAGAGCGCGACAAACCTGAGCTACATCACTGATGTAGACGCGACAGACATCTCTGAATAATCTTTTGAATTGGGCGACATCGTCGCCCAATTCCCAACAATTGGTTCTTTTGCGCCTAATTCTTGCCTAAGTTCCAAGCCACATTTTCAACAATTGGGTGAACTGCGACCGGATAAGGCCGCAACAGGGCAACAGAAGCCTGACCGGACCATTTGGTTCGCGAGGGTTGCTGCCCTCTCGACGAGGACTGTGTTAATGACCAGCGCAACGACGCAAGATGATAAAACCGCTATTCTGGCCTGCACAATAAGCCGGGATGTCCAGAATTTTGATCTTCTGATTGAAGACATGGAAGCCGCTTTGGGCGAGCGCTGGGGCGACTTAGGATTTGCCGAGGCTTTGGCCTTTTTTGGCCAGCCTGAAGCCGATCACCTTGAGTTCGTTGCCCTGGCAATCGACGGCGAAGACGAAGACAACCTTACCCTGATGGGGGAGATTATCACGCAAGCCAAGGACAAGAAGATCAAAGTTGTCCTGATTGCTGAGGATGTGACGCCAACTTCATTGCATCAGTTGCTGCGCAAGGGCGCGGATGAATTTGTCCCCTACCCTTTGCCAGAAGGCGAGTTGCAGGAAGCAATCGAGCGTATGAACAAGCCCGACCCAGTCGTTTTGGCGCAGGAAGCGGCCGTTTCTCTGGCGCAGGGAGAATCAAAAGAAGGCGCTTTGTTCGTGACCCACGGTCTGGCCGGTGGCGTCGGATCGACGACTCTGGCGGTAAACCTGGCCTGGGAGCTGGCTTCGATTTCGGAAAAAGAGGCCCCGTCTGTCTGCCTGATCGACCTGGACCTGCAATACGGCACTGTTTCAACCTATCTGGACCTGCCGCGCCGGGAAACTGTTTTTGAGATGCTCTCGGACACGGCGTCAATGGACGATGACGTGTTCTCGCAAGCGCTTCAAACTTATGAAGAAAAAATGCAGGTCCTGACGGCACCGTCTGACATGGTACCGCTGGATCTGATCACATCCGAGGATATTCAGCGCGTCATTGATACGGCACGCCGGCACTTTGACTATGTGGTTGTGGACATGCCCACAACACTGGTCCAGTGGTCCGAAACCGTTCTGCAAGCTGCACATGTGTATTTCGCATTAATTGAACTGGATATGCGGTCCGCGCAGAACGCTTTGCGCCTGAAACGAGCACTTCAGGCCGAAGAGCTGCCGTTCAACAAGCTGCGCTTTGCGATGAACCGCGCACCGAAATTCACGGATTTGAACGGAAAAAGCAGGATCAAACGCATGGGCGAGAGCCTGGGCATTTCGATCGACCTGCTGTTGCCTGATGGCGGCAAGCCGGTGATGCAAAGTGGCGACCACGGCCTGCCGCTGGCCAGTTCTGCCGCCAAGAACCCGCTGCGTCGTGAAATTGCGAAGCTTGCGAAATCTCTTCACAGCCTGGGCAGCAGCAGCGCCGAGGCCGCGTAACACAATCCCAAAGGGAGAGCCGCCGTGTTTTCAAGATACAAGAAACAGCCCGAAGCGCAGCCGGTTCAACCGGCGGAACAAGCGCAAGCCGCAGCGCCCAAACCCGCTGCTGAACAGGTCCCCTCCGCGAACGCCGTCGCGCGTCGACCCGTGCAAAAGAAGGCGGCGGAGCCTGCGGCCTCTGATCGCGAGCGCAAACGCAAAGAGCGTCTGGGCGAGATCAAGATCGAGTTACACCGCGAACTTCTGGAAAACCTCAACCTCGCGGCGCTTGAAAACGCAGGCGAATCCGAACTGCGCGCTGAAATTAGCGCAATTGCCAGCGAAGTTCTGGAACTCAAGAACATCGTTCTAAACCGCGAGGACAGATCGCAGCTCAACAAAGAACTGTACGACGAAGTTACAGGTCTTGGTCCTTTAGAGGCTTTGCTGCAAGATGATACGGTCAACGATATCCTGGTAAACGGACCTCAGCAGATTTTTGTTGAGCGTGCGGGCAAGCTGGAAATCAGCGACATCACGTTCAAAGATGAAAAGCACCTGATGCGGATTATCGACAAGATCGTTTCCGCTGTGGGTCGTCGCGTAGATGAATCCAACCCTTATGTTGACGCCCGTCTTGCCGATGGTTCGCGTTTCAACGCAATGGTTCCGCCAATTGCCGTCGATGGCTCTTTGGTTTCCATTCGTAAGTTCAAAAAGGACAAGCTGGGGATTGACGATCTAGTCAATTTCGGTGCGTTCACCGAAGAAATGGCCGCCTATCTGCAGGCTGCGGTTTCAACCCGCTTGAATATCATCGTTTCTGGCGGTACGGGTTCCGGTAAAACGACAACGCTGAACGCACTGTCCAGCTTTATCGACGATGCTGAACGTATCCTGACCATCGAGGATACGGCGGAACTTCAGTTGCAACAGACCCACGTGGGCCGGATGGAAAGCCGCCCACCAAACGTGGAAGGCAAAGGCGAAGTCAGCCCGCGCGACTGTCTGAAAAACGCCCTTCGTATGCGCCCCGACCGCATCATCGTGGGCGAGACGCGTGGCGCCGAGGTCATCGACATGCTGCAGGCCATGAACACCGGCCACGACGGCTCGATGACTACGATCCACGCCAACTCGGCCCGCGACGGTATTTCACGTTTGGAAAACATGATCGCAATGGCCGGTATCGAAATGCCCATCAAGGCGGTCCGCAGCCAGATCTCATCTGCTGTGAACCTGATCGTACAGGCCAGCCGTCTACAGGACGGCTCGAGGCGGATGACTTCGATCACCGAGATCACCGGCATGGAAGGCGATGTAATCTCGATGCAGGAAATCTTTAAATTTCAACGTGTTGGACTGACTCCGGATAACAAGATCATTGGTCATTTCACAGCAACCGGCGTTCGCAGCCACTATTCCGAACGCTTCCGTTTGTGGGGCTTTGACCTGCCCGCGTCCATTTACGAACCAACGACGATGTAAGGAGAACAAGATATGCAACTGCCGTTAGAGGCCCTTATCTATGTTGTTATCTTCGTCGCTGTTCTGGCGTTGGTCGAAGGTATCTATCTTGTCGCATTCGGCAAATCCATCAGTCTGAACAGTCGGGTCAACCGGCGCCTCGACATGCTGGACAAGGGTGTCGGGCGCGAACAGGTTCTTGAGCAGCTGCGGAAAGAAATGCAGCAGCACATGAAAACCCAGAGCATCCCGCTCTACTCTCTGCTGGCTGACAAGGCGCAGAAAGCTGCGATTGCATTTTCGCCCCATCAGTTGATCGTGATAATGGCATTGCTGTCAGGTTTCGCGTTTGTTGGGCTGAGTATCGGCACAGCAACAGACACTTACCTTCGCATCGCCATCTCGATCGCAATCGGTGTCGGTGGCGTCTATGCATGGGTGAACCACAAGGCGTCGAAACGGATGGCCCTGCTGGAAGAACAGTTGCCTGACGCCGTTGAATTGATGGTACGTTCGCTGCGCGTTGGTAACCCTTTTGTGTCTACGATCCAGATCGTTGCAAACGAAGTTCAGGATCCTCTGGCCACGGAATTCGGCGTGATTGCAGACGAGTGTGCCTATGGTCGCGACGTCGGCGAAGCCCTGAAGGACCTGGCCGAGCGTCTGGATATGCAGGACTTGCGCTTCTTGTCTGTGGCCGTGGGAATTCAGCAGCAATCAGGTGGTAACCTTGCCGAAATTCTGGCTGGTCTGGCCCAGGTGATCCGGGCGCGCTTTCGCCTGTTCCGCCGCGTTAAGGCAATCACTGCCGAGGCAAAATGGTCCGGCAAATTCCTGTCCGGTTTCCCGGTCTTCTGTCTGATTTTCATTCTGGTGAAAGATCCGGGTTACTATGACGATGTTCTGGACCACGCATGGTTCATTCCCGGCTGTTTCTTCGTTGGGATCATGCTGACGCTGAACCTGATCGTCATGCGCATTCTCACAAACATTAAGGTCTGAGGTAAGTATCATGGAGTTCTTGGCTCAAATTAACGACCTACTTAAAGAAAACCTGGGTGAATTCGGACCCTTGATTGTCGTCGGCGTGCTGGGGGTCTTTATGATCCTGGTTGCGGTTCCACTGATGATCAATCAGCCCGAAGATCCTCTTAAAAAGCTTCAGCGTTCTAACGCGGCTCCGAAGAAGGGCAAAAAGGAAAAGCGGGACAAGTTGCGCAACGCAAGCCGCAACGAACAGCTTGAAAAGTTTGCGACATTTCTTGAACCGCAAAACGAAGATGAGCTGTCGGCCATGCAGCTTAAGCTGCGTCAGGCCGGGTATCACTCAAAGGATGCCGTCCGGTTCTTTCACTTTGCTCAATTCGCGTTGGGGATCGTCGGTATCCTGATCGGTGTGATGCTGGTGACGGTTCTGGCCGGGGACCAGGAATTCACACCCTCGCAAATGGCAATGCGCGTAATCATTCCAGCAACCGCCGCCTATTTCCTGCCGCGCTACTGGATCACACGCCGCGTCGCCGAGCGGGAAGAGGCGATCGTCGCCGGCTTCCCCGATACGCTGGACCTCATGCTGGTTTGCGTTGAAGCCGGACAGTCTCTGGACCAGGCAATCGTCCGGGTGGCGACTGAAATGAAAGCCTCCTACCCTGATATTGCACAGGAATTCGAAGTCGTTGCCTACGAGCTTAAAGCTGGTAAGGACAAAGACACCGTCCTGCGCGACTTTGGCACGCGCTGCGGGGTGCAGGATGTCAGCTCTTTCGTTACGGTGATGATCCAATCTGCAACGTTTGGTACGTCGATTGCCGAGGCTTTGCGGGTTTACGCCAGCGAAATGCGTGACAAACGCGTGATGCGCGCGGAAGAGGCCGCTAACAAGTTGCCAACCAAAATGACACTTGCCACAATGATGCTGACGGTGCCGCCGTTGCTGGTCATTCTTGTTGGACCTTCGGCAAAGGGCATCGCAGACTTCGCAGGTGGCAACTAGGGGAGCCTTCAGCCCTATGATTTCAACAAGCAGGTGCGTCCGACTCGGGATTCGCCGCGCGTTTGGGGCCGCTATGGTGATGACCATGGTGGCCTCTTGCACGGAAACCAGCGTTTCGGACCAGTTGGATCCACCGGGTATTGATCCGAAGGGGCAAGTTGAAGACCCGTTGGTTGTGGGCAATCGCCTGCTGGTGGCCGGAGAATATGATCTGGCGCTGGATTCATTTGCCCGCGCGGCCTTGGGTCAAGGTATGACACCGGAAATCATGGCGGCAATGGGTACCGCAAACCTTGGCCTCAGGCAGCTCAAGCCGGCTGAAACCCTGCTACGTCGTGCCGTCGCCGACGAACCAGACTGGCCGGTGGCGTGGAATAATCTGGGCGTTATTCTGGTGGAAAAAGGCGAATACCCCGAAGCAGCGCAGGTCTTTCGGCGCGCCTTTGCATTGGACAATGGCGAAAGTGACGCAATTCGCGACAATCTTCGCTTAGCACTCGCAAAAATGGAAAATCCTGTTAATACTACACCCGAAGAACAAGAATACACACTGGAGCAGCAAGGCGACGGGCAATTCAAGCTGCGCAAGCTCCCGTAACTTAGGCAAGAGCAGTAAGGGACGCAAAATGCGCCAACAATTCTTGATTCCGGCAATGGTTCTGTGCGGGCTGACACTGTCTGCCTGTGAAAAAGAAACCGAAGAGGAAAAGGTCGCGAAGACGTTTCAGGAAGTGAACGTCATCGACGAGACAAACCTGAACGAAGTTCTGCTGACGGCGGCCGACCCGAATGAGGCTGTGACCTATTTCCAGGGTGCAGCTGCCAAGAATCCCGGTCGTATCGACCTGCAGCGCGGTTTGGCAATTTCGCTGGCACGCGCCAAACGCACGACCGAAGCAGCCGCCGCATGGAAAAAAGTGACAACCATGAAAGGTGCGGGCAACGTCGACAAGGTCGAATATGCCGACGCGCTTGTGCGTTCGGGCAACTGGACACAGGCAAAAACGGTTCTGGATTCCATCCCGCCAACGTATGAAAGCTTCAAGCGCTACCGCCTCGAGGCTGTCGTTGCGGATTCCAAACAAGATTGGAAACGCGCGGATCATTTCTATGAAACTGCTGTCGGGCTGACCACGCGCCCCGGAAGCGTCATGAACAACTGGGGATACTCCAAGCTGTCTCGTGGCGAATTCGAAGAGGCCGAGCGTCTGTTCACAGAAGCCATTCGTCAGGACAACACTTTGTTTACCGCCAAGAACAACCTTGTTCTGGCGCGTGCGGCACAGGGAAACTACAGCATGCCTGTTGTCCCCCTGACGCAGGCAGAACGTGCTATGTTACTGAATACGATGGGTATTTCTGCAGTCAAGCAGGGTGACGTTACGACGGCCAAGAACCTGTTCCGTGAAGCGATCGCGACGCATCCGCAGCATTTCGAAGAAGCTGTCCGCTCGCTCCGGGCGCTCGAGGAAGCCTGATTGATGAGCATTCCCGCACTTGCCGCGGGCTGGTTCTTACCGTTTGTTCTGCCGATCTGCTTTTACGTGGCCTTCACAGACTTGCGTGACATGCTGATCAAGAACCACGCGGTGATCACGCTGGCCTTGGTTTTTGTTGTCGTAGGGCTGTTTGTTCTGCCGCCTTGGTCAACCGAATGGACCACTGGCTGGGTCGGCCCGTTTACCATCACTTTGCCCCCGTATGTTTGGCAATTGCTGCATATCGTGGTTGTCCTGATCCTTGGAATCTTCTTCAACGCGGCGGGCCTTATGGGGGCCGGTGACGCCAAATTTCTGGCGGCGGCTTCTGCGTTTATCTGGCCAGGGGATTACATGACAGCGACCATGATCCTGGTATCCACGACTCTGGCCGCATTTGTAACCCACCGGCTTGCCAGAAACACCGCCCTTAGAACCATTGCCCCTGATTGGGAGAGTTGGAACCGCCCCAAGCAGTTCCCAATGGGCTTTTCGCTGGGCGGCGGATTGGCCATCTATCTGATGTTGGGAACTGTTTACGGGTCGTAAACTATCATCAGACCGCCTTTTCCCTGCCTTGGTGATGACACAAAGCAGGACCAGATTTTCCGCAAGTGGCCCGGTATCGGGCAATTGGCGTGAATACTGGATAAGACGGGCGACGCTCATGAATATGCAGACGACTACGGTAATGGCCCCTCCTACCCCCAAAGGGTTGGGTGAAATGCAGCTTCCCATCGTCATGATGCGGGACATCCTGCTGAAGACAATTTTCCGCAAAAACGTGGATACTGTGTCCGAGGTTGCCGCGGCCGTGTGTTTGCCCGGTTCGGTAACGCAGGAATTGATCGACATCGCGCGCGAACAAAAGCTTCTTGAGGCAACCGGTACGCTGAACGCGAACAGTGGCAACGAGATGGGATACCAACTGACGGATGCGGGCAAGGCACGTGCTCTGGACGCGCTAAGCCAGTCGGAATATTTCGGCGCAATGCCGGTCCCGCTGGATGTGTACCGCGAACAGGTCAAGCGTCAGTCGATCCGGAACATTCAGGTCACGCGTGATCAACTGACCGGAGCCATGGGGCATCTGGTTCTTCCCGACAGCCTTCTGGATCATCTGGGCCCTGCGGTCAGCGCGGGTCGGTCGATCCTGATGTATGGCCCCCCCGGTAACGGTAAGTCGTCAATCTCGAACGGTATTCGTGATGCTTTGGGGGACAGCGTGTATGTCCCGCGCGCCATTGAATATGCCGGTCAGGTGATCACCGTCTACGACCCGATCGTGCACACTGCGATCGAACAAGAGGCCGACGATCCAAATAGCCTGCGCCGCCGCAAACGGTTCGACACGCGCTATGTTCAATGCGAACGCCCGACTGTTGTCACTGGCGGTGAACTCTCGCTCAGCATGCTGGACTTGGTCTACAACCCCACCGCGCGAACTTATCAGGCTCCGCTGCAGCTCAAATCGACCGGTGGCATCTTTATCGTGGACGACCTTGGGCGACAGGCTGAACCGCCACAGGCGCTGATCAACCGCTGGATTGTTCCGTTGGAAGAAAACAAGGACATCCTCGGCCTGCAATCGGGTGAGAAATTCGAAGTCCCTTTTGACACGCTGGTTATCTTCTCGACCAACTTCCACCCGAATGAAATCTTCGACCAAGCGGCCCTGCGCCGGATTTTCTTCAAGATCAAGATCGACGGTCCAAACCAGGAGAACTTCCTGAAGATCTTTGCCATGGTTGCCCGTAAGCGCGGTATGCCGTTGGATGAGGCCGCCCTAGTGCACCTGCTGAAGGTCAGATACCCGACCATCAACAATATTTACGCGAACTATCAGCCCATCTTCTTGATCGACCAGATGATCTCAATCTGTGAATTCGAGGGCATCCCCTATCAGATGAGCCCCGACCTAATCGACCGCGCCTGGGCCAACATGTTCGTCAAGGACGAGAAAATCGTCAAATAACGCCGTGCCATTTCGGGGCCGGGCCGAGTAATCTGCGCGTATGACGCAGATTCCCGCCCGGATCACCGACTGGTTCACCGCAAAAGGCTGGTCCATCCATCCGCATCAGCAAGAGATGTTCGACCGGGCCGCTGATCCGGCAACCCTGCTGATCGCGCCCACGGGTGGTGGCAAGACCATGGCTGGCTTCCTGCCGACCCTGTCCGATCTGGCGGCGCAGGATCATGCCGGCCTTCACACGATTTATGTCTCGCCACTCAAGGCGCTGGCCGCTGATATCCGACGCAACCTGCGCGGCCCGGCAGATGAGATCGGGTTGTCAATTCGCATCGAAGACCGGACAGGAGACACGTCGGCCACACAGAAAAAGCGCCAGCGTGTCGACCCGCCGCATATTCTGCTGACCACCCCAGAGAGTCTGGCTCTGCTGACGTCCTATGAAGATGCGCCAAGGATGTTCCAAGGCGTGCAGCGCGTAATCGTTGACGAAATCCATGCGTTAGCCGAAAGCAAGCGCGGGGACCAGTTAATGTTGGCGTTGGCGCGACTGCAAAGCTTCTGCCCAGATTTGAGCCGCGTGGGACTGTCCGCCACCGTTGAAGACCCGGACGCCATCGCGCGATTTCTGGCACGTCACCCTGATCCCTGCCCTGTTGTTCAGGCCGACCCCGGCCCGGATCCTGACATCCGAATGCTTGAAACACAGGAAATGCCCCCGTGGTCAGGCGGTGGCGCAGCCTATTCCATCCCAGCTGTGCTTGAGCAGATCAAACAGCACAAGACGACGCTGATCTTTCACAACACCCGCGCGCAGGCCGAGATATTTTTCCACAACCTGTGGCTCGCCAACGAAGACGCCTTTCCAATTGGCATTCACCACGGCAGCCTTGACCGACAACAGCGTGAACGGGTCGAGGCTGCGATGGTACGCGGCGATCTGCGCGCAATTGTATGTACGGGCAGCCTTGATCTGGGGATCGACTGGGGGGATGTCGATTTGGTGATCCAGATCGGTGCACCCAAGAACGTGAAACGGCTGGTGCAGCGGATCGGGCGGGCAAATCACCGGTATAACGCACCGTCCAAGGCCCTGCTTGTACCCGCCAACCGCTTTGAAGTGGTCGAATGCATCGCTGCGCTGGAAGCCGCCAAAGCGCATGATCTGGATGGAGAGCCTCGGGGGGCTGGGCCGCGGGACGTGTTGTGCCAGCATATCCTGATCGCTGCGGCCGCTGCCCCATTTGAGGCGGACGCGCTTTTTCAGGAGCTGACGTCGGCTTGCCCCTATGCCCGGCTTACAAGAACTGAGTTCGATGCCTGTTTGGATTTCTGCGCGACCGGAGGCTATGCCCTGCGTGCATATGATCGCTGGCAACGACTACAACAAAGGCCTGACGGTAAGTGGCAACTGCGTGACCCGCGTTCCGCGCAGCGTATTCGCATGAACCTAGGCACGATTCAGGACACCGACACGCTGAAAGTACGGCTCAGGCGCAATCGCGGCGGAAAACCACTGGGTGAGGTTGAAGAAGCATTTGCCGCCTCATTGACCCCCGGTGATACGTTCCTGATCGGTGGGCAGATCGTGCGGTACGAAGGGTTACGCGACATGACGGTCGAAGTCAGCCGCCAAGCAAACCGCAAGCCAAAAATCGCAACATTTTCCGGAACCAAATTTGCCACATCCACGCAGTTGAGCGACCGCATACTGCGCATGTTCGCCCAACCGGACTGGCCGCAATTGCCTGCACATACAGCCGACTGGTTGGCCTTGCAGCGCGACCTATCCAGATTGCCACAGCGCGACCGATTGTTGATCGAAAGCTTTCCCAGTGACGGGCGCGAACATCTTTGTGTCTACGGTTTTGCGGGCCGGAACGCGCAACAAACCCTCGGGCTTCTGCTGACAAAAAGGATGGAGGAAACGGGCCTTGCCCCTCTGGGTTTTGTCGCCACCGACTACGCGACGTTGATTTGGGGGCTGGACGCGGTGACCGACCCCAGCCCCTTGTTCCAACTTGAGGCCTTGCGACAAGGGTTAGACGTCTGGTTGGCCGGAAACGCCGTCATGAAACGAACCTTTCGGGCGTCAGCAACGATTGCCGGGCTGATCGAACGCAATACAGGCGGCCAGCGCAAAAGCGGGCGGCAAGCGACGTTTTCCTCGGATATCCTCTATGACACGCTTCTGAAATACGATCCTGAACACCTGCTGATGCAGATCACCCGGGAAGAAGCCATGCGCGGTCTGGTGGATTTTGGACGGATCGAAGCAATGATCGAACGCATCGGCAACCGGATCGACCTTTTGCGTCTGGATCGTGTTTCGCCACTGGCGGCACCTCTGTTTCTGGAGGTTGGAAAAGTACCTGTCAAAGGTTCCGCCGAAGAGCGCCTGTTGGAGGAAGAAAGCCTGCGCCTGTTACACGAGGCGGGGTTGGACCCTGCATAAACCCTCTTGCACAACAGGTTTAAACTCGCAAAGAACACAGCATGAACGACCTTACATTTTCCTTCGCCGGTCAAAGCCTTTGTGCGATGGGGTCCGGGGCCTTGTGGTGGCCGGATCAAGGCCTGTTATGCGTCTCTGACCTGCATCTTGGAAAATCAGAGCGTTTGGCGCGTCGTGGCGGGCCATCTCTGCCGCCTTATGACAGTCGGGACACACTATCACGATTGGCCGCAGATATCGCGCAGACCAACGCCCAAAGCGTTGTCTGCCTCGGCGACAGCTTTGACGATCTGGAGTCTTTGAATGGCTTGGACCCCGAGGAAAAGATCCGGATTACAACGTTGCAGGCGGGGCGGCGCTGGATTTGGATCGAAGGAAACCACGACCCCGGTCCCGTCGATCTGGGTGGCAGCCATCTGGCCGAGTTCGAGGTTGGGCCTTTGGTCTTTCGCCATATCGCGCAGCCCAACGCCAAGGCCGAAGTTTCCGGCCACTACCACCCCAAAGCGCGTCTTCGGGCGCGCGGCAGTTCCATCACCAGACCAGCCTTTCTAGCCGACAGTGAGCGGCTGATTTTACCCGCTTACGGAACCTATACCGGTGGGCTTTACAGTACTGCTGAGGTTCTGCGTGACCTGATGCAAGATGATGCGATAGCAATTTTGACAGGCACCCAACCGCGGATGATCCCGATGCCACGGTGACGCCCTATTGGATGATACCGTCACATTCCAACTCAGGCTTATATTTCCTGCTTACTGGAACAAGCTCGCCGTTCTTGAGCCGCAGGAAAATCTTGCCGCCCTGCCGTTCAACGCCAGACACGGCCGCGTCGACCACCCAATGCGAGCGATGCGTGCAATGGCCATTTACAGGCTCCATCTCGGCAATTGCGTCAGCAAACCGGGACCGAATGGTAAATGTGCCCTCGGACGTTACGACGTCAACCGAATGGTCCCTTACCGCCAGCCGAAACACCTGACCTTGGAAAGAATGTGGCAACCTGTTCAGCAGTCGTGGTTTCTGAGGTTCAGGGGCATGATCCGCGCCGGTTTCCAAAGGCTTGCTGCGCACCAATACAAGGCCGGCTGCGAACAAACCTCCATAGGACGCAACCGAAAGAATTCCCGGCGCCTGTTCCCCTTGGGCAGCAAGCAGAAGCCAGGCAAACGACCAGACTGACGGCACGAACAGGGCGAATACCAAGGCAATCTGGACAACATCGCGCCCTCGGAACTCGACAAATGACAGGTATTCGAAAAACAGCCTTCTAACGAACCACGTCAATGCCAACGCAAGGGCCATAGCACCACACCAAAACAGGAGACGCGGCACGAAAGACAGGGATATGCCCGGAAACGGTTGAAATGCGATTGCTAACAAGGGAAGGAACACCAAACCTGCCACGCCCCGTTGCAAGGTAAATTCGGCCAGAATTGAGCGAAGCGTCGTCTTCATGCTTGTTCGAACAAAACCTACAGTCACATTTCACAACACACCATGCCACAACAAGATCAGATCGTAACTGGCTGGGAATAATGAAATATCACCGATCGAAGAACATTCAAACCCCGAGGGAACAAACTTAATTTATCCTAATGAAACATTTAGGCCGATGAGCGTCATGCTCACCGGCCTAAATGCTTGGATTCTAAACTGCCGAGGCCCGGTCGTCAGGCCGTCAGGCCTTCGGGTTCCGACAATCCATTGGCACGGCAGCAGGCCGTCACAGTGTTGGCCAGCAGGCAGGCAATCGTCATTGGACCAACACCGCCCGGAACCGGAGTGATCGCACCCGCGCGTTCCGCGGCGCTGGCATAATCTACGTCACCCACCAGCTTGTTCTTGCCGTCACGTTCGATCCGGTTGATGCCCACGTCGATGACGGTTGCGCCTTCTTTGATCCAATCGCCCGGCACCATCTCGGGGCGGCCCACGGCGGCCACAACGATATCGGCGCGGCGGACAACGTCCGGAAGATCCTTGGTGCGCGAATGCGCAATGGTCACGGTGCAGCTATCCCCCAGCAACAGTTGCGCCATCGGTTTGCCCACGATGTTCGAACGGCCAATCACCACCGCGTCCATTCCGGACAGTGAACCGTGATGGTCGCGCAGCATCATCAGGCAGCCCAGCGGGGTGCAAGGCACCATCGACTTTTGGCCTGTGCCCAACAGACCCACGTTCGAGATGTGGAACCCGTCGACGTCCTTGGCCGGGTCGATCGAGTTGATCACCAAGTCTTCGTTCAGATGTTTGGGAAGCGGCAACTGGACCAGAATGCCGTGTACCGCCGGATCGTTGTTCAGCTTGTCGATGAGGGCCAGCAGGTCGTCTTCCGAGGTTTCGGGGTCTAGCTTATGCTCGTACGAGTTCATGCCGACCTCGACCGTCTGCTTGCCTTTCGAACGGACATAAACCTGACTCGCTGGGTCTTCACCCACAAGAACCACCGCCAGACCGGGTGTAATTCCGTTTTCTTCTTTCAACTTCGTGACCTGATCAGCCACCTGCGCGCGAACCTTTGCTGCGAACGCCTTGCCGTCAATAACTTGGGCTACCATCCTGTCATCCCTTCCTTGAAAACGGAGCGGGCGCTTGAAACGCCCGGTCAGTCAGAGCCGAGAACACGTTCCTCGCGTGCAATCGACCAATCTATCAGTATGCGCCACATCTGCTCGGCCAGATCCGGGTCCATGCCCAGATCGTCCGAACTTGCGCGCACGCGCTGCACCACTTCTTCGACACGGTCCGGGATGCGGGCGGGCAGCCCCTCGGCCGGTTTCAACTGCGAGGCGCGGTCGATATATCCCGCGCGCGCCACCAACTTCTCGATCAGTTGACGGTCCAGTTTGTCGATCTGAGCCCGCAGTTCCTGCATTGAATTGCAGTCCTGCGGTGGTGTCAGAGTGGGCATGTTCGTCTCCTCATGGCCCGGGGATGTCCCCGGACCACGAGATGTCTCATTTGGGGGCTTAGAACAAGCCCTCGATCTCACCTGCGTCGTTTAGGCAGATGGTTTCCGCAGCCGGTTTGCGGGGCAGACCGGGCATGGTCATGATCTCGCCGCAGACAACCACGATGAAGCCGGCACCTGCGGACAGGCGAACCTCACGTACCGGGACCGAGTGACCATTGGGCGCACCGCGTAGGGTCGGATCGGTCGAGAAGGAATATTGCGTTTTCGCCATGCAGACCGGCAGATTGCCATAACCCGCCTCTTCCCAATCGCGAAGCTGGTTGCGGATCTTGTTGTCGGCCAGAACCTCGTCCGCGCGGTAAATGCGTTTGGCGATGGTTTCGATCTTTTCGAACAAAGGCATTTCATCGGGATAGATCGGCGCGAAGTTCGCAGAACCGCCTTCGACGATCTCGACAACTTTTTCAGCCAGCGGTGCAGAGCCTTCTGAACCCAGTTCCCAGTGACGTGACAGGATCGCTTCGACACCGTGTTCACCGCAATAGTCTTTGACAGCCTGTACTTCAGCGTCGGTGTCGGTGACAAAGTGGTTAATGGCAACCACAACCGGTACGCCGAACGACTTCACGTTCTCGATGTGACGACCCAGGTTGGCACAGCCCGCCTGAACCGCATCGACGTTTTCGGCGCCCAGATCGGCCTTGGCCACGCCGCCGTTCATCTTCATCGCACGCACGGTGGCAACCAGCACCACAGCCGACGGAGCAATGCCCGCCTTGCGGCACTTGATGTTCATGAACTTTTCGGCACCCAGATCGGCCCCAAAGCCCGCTTCGGTCACAACATAATCCGCCACTTTCAGCGCGGTCTTGGTTGCGATGACCGAGTTACAGCCGTGGGCAATGTTTGCAAATGGACCGCCGTGCACAAAGGCCGGGTTGTTTTCCAGCGTTTGCACCAAGTTCGGCTGCATCGCATCCTTCAGCAGAACGGTCATTGCGCCCTCGGCCTTGATATCGCGGCAATAGACCGGAGTCCTGTCGCGGCGATAGGCCACGATGATATCGCCCAGTCGCTGTTCCAGATCTTTCAGGTCGTTGGCCAAACACAGGATCGCCATGACTTCGGACGCAACAGTGATGTCAAAGCCAGCCTCACGCGGGAAGCCGTTCGACACGCCGCCCAGCGAAGCAGTGATCTGGCGCAGCGCGCGGTCATTCATGTCGACCACACGACGCCATGCTACGCGACGGATGTCGATGTCGCACTCGTTGCCCCAATAGATGTGGTTGTCGATCATCGCCGACAGCAGAGAGTGGGCCGAAGTGATGGCGTGGAAATCGCCAGTGAAGTGCAGGTTCATTTCCTCCATCGGAACAACCTGCGCATAACCGCCACCTGCAGCGCCACCCTTCATACCGAAGTTAGGGCCGAGCGAGGCTTCGCGGATACAGATCATCGCGTTCTTGCCAATGCGGTTCAGACCGTCGCCCAGACCAACGGTTGTGGTGGTCTTGCCTTCACCCGCAGGGGTCGGGTTGATCGCGGTGACAAGGATCAGCTTGCCGTCTTCCCGGTCCTGAACCGAGTTGATGAAGTCCTGACTGACTTTCGCCTTGTCGTGGCCAAAGGGCAGCAGATCGGCGGATTCGATGCCGATCTTGGCGCCGATTTCCTGAATCGGCTTCTTGTTCGCTTCGCGGGCGATTTCGATGTCGGATTTGTAGCTCATTGGGCAGGGTCCCTGATTGAATGCCGTGCAAAACCAACGCAGGGCGTCGGCGCTGATCAACCCATACAGTTGTGAACCCCCGCAATGAATGTGGATTCCGACATAATCAAGCCCCGAAACGGCGTAGCGTCACTTACACGGTGGCGTCACGTAACTTTGATCGTTTCCCATCGGAAAACCTGTGACTTAAGGTGCCCAGGCGCGCTGATCGGGAACGAATAGCTTCAAACGATCGCCCAGCTTCAACACGCCGGGCCGCTCGACCCATGCGGTCACGCCCCGCCTGCCCTTCGCTGCGGGCTTGAAGGCTGCACCGTGGCCGGGCAGATCAGCTTCGACCTCGCGACCGGGGATCACGCAGGGGCGGTTTTCCATATCTACCGTGATCGTGACGCCATCGGGTCCCTGAAGCCGCGAGGATGGCGGAACATGCGTAAAGTCCGGTATTCCACGCAACAGGATGCTGACCCCCAGATAAGAGGGGTCCAGCGCGTCCAGCCCCATCTCTGCCGCCGTCGCCTGCATCTCATCTTCAGACAACACGGACAATTGCCGCACATTTCGGATCTCAGTGCCCTGTGGGTAGAGATTCTTCATCCGCACGCATGAGGAACGGTTCACGCCCTCATGCCGCTCGCCCGCTGCACCTGCAAAACCCAAAGACATCTCACGGACGCCAGATGCGCGGATCGACTGCCCCGCCGGAACGTGACCCAGCCAAACGATTTCACCCGTGAATTCTGTTTCTCGCAGGACCGGCATGTTCTGCCCCCTTTAACCGCCACAATCTTCGGGCAACTAGACGGCAGGTTTACCGGAAAGAAAAGAAAAACCCGAGCCTTGGCTCGGGTTTTAGCGTTAAGTGGTCGGTTCCGGCTCCATGCCACCATCGGGCGGAGATTTCTTGACCTTGGTTTTCGGGATCGCCGTGACGCTTGGCGCGCCGCCCTCATCCGGGCTACCGCCTTCGTCGTCACCTTCGCTGGGCGATTCACCGTTCATAACGCGCTTGATCTCGTCGCCCGTCAGCGTCTCATACTCCAGCAGACCTTGCGCCAGACGTTCCCACGCCTCGTTCTTATCGGTGAGGATCTTGTGCGCACGCTCATATCCTTGCTGGATCAGGCGTTTCACCTCTTCCTCGATCAGCTCTTTTGTATGAGCCGAGACCGAGAAACCAGCGGTGTTGCCCTGATAGCCCTCATGCGCCTCGGCATAGTCGATATTGCCGACCTTGTCCGACATGCCCCAGCGCATAACCATGGCGCGCGCCAACTGGCTGGCCTGCATGATATCACCAGCTGGGCCGTTCGACACATGGTCTTCACCGTATTTGATGACTTCGGCAGCCTTACCTGCCATCGTCATGGCCAGCTTTTGCTCACATTCGTCCCGGTGATAGTTCAGGCGGTCCATTTCAGGCAAAGACACAACCATACCCAGCGCACCACCGCGCGGAATAATCGTTGCCTTATAGACCGGGTCGCACAGCGGCAGCTCAAGACCAACCACGGCATGACCGGCCTCGTGATAGGCGGTCTTTTCCTTCTGATCCTGAGTCAGCACCATGCTACGGCGCTCGGCCCCCATCATCACTTTGTCTTTGGCGTTTTCAAAGTCTTCCATGGTGACAAAACGGCGACCTACGCGCGCGGCCATCAACGCCGCCTCGTTCACGAGGTTCGCCAGATCAGCACCCGAGAAGCCCGGTGTCCCCCGCGCGATGATGCGCAGGTCGACATCGGGGCCCAAAGGCGTCTTGCGTGCATGCACGCCCAGAATTTTCTCGCGGCCTTTGATGTCGGGGTTGCCGACGGTCACGTTACGGTCAAACCGGCCCGGACGCAGCAGCGCAGGGTCCAGAACGTCCTTACGGTTGGTCGCGGCCAGAATGATCACGCCTTCGTTTGCTTCGAACCCGTCCATCTCGACCAGCAACTGGTTGAGCGTTTGTTCGCGCTCATCGTTGCCACCGCCGTAACCGGCACCACGATGGCGACCGACGGCGTCGATCTCGTCAATGAACACGATGCACGGCGCGTTTTTCTTGGCCTGCTCGAACATGTCGCGCACACGGGATGCACCTACACCCACGAACATCTCGACAAAGTCGGAGCCTGAGATGGTGAAGAAGGGCACGCCAGCCTCACCGGCAATAGCGCGGGCCAGCAGCGTCTTACCAGTGCCCGGAGGGCCAACCAGCAGCGCGCCTTTGGGAATCTTGCCACCCAGACGGCTGAATTTCTGCGGGTTGCGCAGGAATTCGACGATCTCTTCCAGCTCTTCCTTGGCCTCGTCAATACCGGCGACGTCGTCAAAGGTGACCCGGCCATGCTTTTCGGTCAGCATCTTGGCCTTGGACTTGCCAAAGCCCATCGCACCGCCTTTGCCGCCGCCCTGCATCCGGTTCATGAAATAGACCCAGACACCGATCAGCAGCAGGAAGGGCAGAAGCGTGATCAGGAAGGACTGGAACCCGGATTGCTGCTGCTTTTCAGCGCGCACCGGAATGTTTTCGTCGATCAACAGCTTGGTGACTTCGGCGTCACCCGGTTTGATCGTCACATAATTTGCGCCGCTTTGCGTGGTATAGCGAATCTGTTCACCATCCAGCGTCACATTCTTGACCTCGCCGCCTTCAACAGCAGTCACGAAATCGGAATAAGTTCTTTCATTGCTCTGAAGCGTTCCGCCTGGTCCGCTGAACAAATTAAACAGTGCAAGGATCAGCAGAAACAGAACGACCCAGAAGGCGATGTTACGAGCGTTGCCCAAGGAAAATCTCCCAAAAGATTTCGGCAGGTGGGGGTCTGCCGGGTTGCTCTATAAAATAGAGATGATTCAAGCAGGTTCAATGCGATAAAAACGAAGAATGAAAGTCGGACCTTTCCGCCGCCAATTCTGCCTGCCAACCGTTCGGAAAACCTGCCAAAGGCGCGGACAAAAGGGTTTCGCCCTCCCATACTGCGGGTGATGATACCAGCACCTCGCGGGGTTTTCCAAGAGCTCTCCACTCTGACACTGAACATAGCCCTGCGTCGCCCAACGGCGCAATCGTTGCATTGGGCGCAGAAGGACCGGTCAAAACCCAACGGTCATCCCAGTCTTGTCCAATTTCGCAGCGCATTTCCTTCACGGCGTTTAGCTCTCTGCAAATCCACGTTTTATTGCCCTTTGGGATCAGAATGCAGCCCCCAACCGTGCCCGGTTTTGCGTGCTTAATCGCCTCGATTGCCTGTTCGGTGGCTGTGTGTCGTGGGGGATAGCCCGGTCCGGCAATCCACGCCAAACAGCCCAGCACCAACCGGCGCTGAACCTCTGCAGGCAAAGCCGCGAATCCAGCACGGTCGCAGCACACGCCCCCCGTATCCGCAACAAGAACTTGCTGTGCCGAGTCTTGCGTATATTGCGCCAAAGCTTCATCCGCCCGCGCCAGATTTTGTGCAACACGTGTCAGAGACCGGGCCGAAATTCCCAAGCCCCCAAGCGATTTCAGCGCGTCCCGTGCCTTAATCCGGTCGAATCTCATGTCGTGATTCGATGGGTCTTCTATCCAGTCCACACCGATTTCCGTCAGATAGTCGCGCAACTGAAGGCGCGTGACGCCCAGCATCGGACGCAGGAAGGTTACGCTGTTCCGCTTGATTGAATCAGCCATTCCAGACAAGCCAGTTACCCCCGCGGCCCGCCCCAGACGCATCAGCGTGGTTTCGGCCTGATCATCTGCGGTATGGCCCAGCGCAATCGCGCCTAAGTCGTTTCTACGGGCCCAGTCCGCCAGCAACCGATAACGCTCCTGTCGCGCGCGGTCCTGAAGGTTTCCGCGACCGTCCCAGTTTTCCCAGATCAGAGTTTCGTGCGGGACACCAAGCGTTTCTGCCTGCTGTGCCACCTTGTTCGCCTCTGTTGCGGACTCGGGGCGAAGCCCATGGTCAACCGTCGCAGCAAACAACGCCACCTGCTCTTGCCCGGCGATATCCTTCAAAAGATGCAGCAACGCGACCGAGTCGCCTCCGCCCGACACCGCAATGCCCAAACGGGCTGGAAAATCCGTTTTCAGCCGCGCCCTGATCTCGGATTGCAAAATGTCTGAAATTTCGGTCAAGAACAGCCCAGCGAGGCCATTTCCTGCGTCGCAGCCGAGGCCGCAGCCGAACCCGGAAAACGCACGCCAACCTCGCTAAGAGTTATGCAGGCCTGATCAATCTGCTCCAACCGACCCAGGGCCACCCCCAGTTCGAACAGGGCTTCAGGCGCAAACGTACCTTCGGAATCGCCCGTAAAGCTGGCCAGGAACGCACGCGCAGCCTCGCGGGTGTCGCCCAGCCCCTGCAACGCATGTCCACGCTTCAGGTGGGCCTCTGGTGCGAGGGGGCTTCCGGGGTAGGACGTTTCAAACAGCGCGAACTGATCGGCCGCCGCCTGAAAGTTACCGTCGGCCAAAGATTGTGCAGCGGCGTCAAAATCGGCGCGTTCACCAATGGCAAGTTCGCCTTGTTCGGCGATCAGCGGTGTCTCTGTTGTCACAGTCGGAGCCGCTGCGGTGATCTCGGTGTCCCCGCCCAGGGTCGATGTTTCGCCCAGCGTACTCAGATCGCCGCCTTCAAGTTCAACCAGACGAAACTCAAGATCACCAATCCGGTTGGTACCGTCGGTGACGACATTCTGGACCCGTTGATTCAATTGCTCGGTCTGCCGCGTCAGGCGTTGCAATTCAGCCTCGATCGCGTCGACACGTTCCAGAATTGAACTACCAGACAGGTTTGGCGCGGGGGAACCCGTTGTGGAAAACTCGCGCTTGAGGCGCTGAATTTCCACGTGCAGCACCGTTAGCTCTTGCCGGATATCGGCCAAAGTCTGCTGATCCTGCGCTTGTGCCACTCCGGCGGTCGCTACCACCGCGGCCAGAACCCATCCTGCAATTCTCATCGTCTTACCCCAAGGTTGAACCGGTCAGCACCGTCACCGCGCGGCGGTTCTTGGAATAGCAATCCTCGGTGCTGCAAATCTCGATCGGGCGTTCCTTGCCGAAGCTCACCGTCGTTAGGCGATTACCCGCAACACCCCGCGAAATCAAATACTCGCGGGCCGCATTTGCCCGGCGTGCGCCAAGGGCAAGGTTGTACTCACGTGTGCCCTGTTCATCCGCATGTCCTTCGATGGTTGCGACAAAATCGGGGTTTGCCAACAGCCAGTCCGCCTGCCCTTGCAGGACCGTTTGTGCCTGCGGTGTCAGCGTGGACTGGTCAACCGAGAACAGCACTCGGTCGCCCACGGTTTGCTGGAAATACGCCGGGGATCGCGGATCGCTTGGCGAACCGGGCGCGATCGTCCCGTTTGCGCCGCTGCCAAATCCACCGCCCAGTGCGGAAGGATCGTTACTGGTACAGGCGGCCATCACACTCAGCGCGCCCAAAGCCAAAACTTTGCTCAATACGTTCATTTCAGGTGCCTCGTCATATTATCTGTTTATTGCCGTCTCTGTATCACAGTGCAGGTTTTTTGTGAACTTTTCCAACCCCCTGCCCTGATCAATTCTGCAATGGCCCCCATGACGGGTCACTTCCGCCATCTGGGGTCCGTACCGGGCGCAGATTCCGTCCCGATATATCCACCGAGTACAGCGTCGCCCGACCACTTGCGCCCTGCGTTTCGCGGGTAAACATGATAACCCGACCGTTGGGCGACCACGTTGGTCCTTCGTCCAGGAAGGACGAGGTCAGCAGGCGTTCTTCGCTGCCATCCGTGCGCATTACGCCGATATGGAACCGGCCTTTGTTCTGCTTAGTGAAGGCAACCAGATCCCCACGCGGCGACCAGACAGGTGTGCCATAGCGACCCTGACCAAAGCTGATCCGCGTCGCTTCGCCACCATTGGCGGGCATGATATAAAGCTGCGGCGTACCCGAGCGGTCGCTTTCGAACACGATCTGTGACCCATCGGGCGAATAGCTGGGTGCGGTTTCGATGGCAGGTGTGTTCGTCAGTCGGACACTTTGCCCTGACGCCAGATCCATCTTCCACAGGTCCGTGTTGCCACCCTGAATCAGCGAATACACGATCGAGCGTCCATCGGGCGAGAAACGGGGCGAAAAGCTCATGGTGCCGCCCGGTGTATTCAGCTCGGTCCTGCGGACGCGGTCCACGTCCAGCACATAGATGCGTGGCTGGCCGGTTTCATAGCTGGTATAGAGCAGCCGGTCGCCCGTGGGCGAAAAACGCGGCGCCAGAACGATGGCTGCGCTGTCGGTCAGGTACTGAACATTAGCGCCGTCATAATCCATGATCGCCAGACGTTTCAGGCGCTGGTCCTTGGGTCCGCTCTCGGACACAAAGGCGACACGGCTATCAAAATAGGCGCCCTCACCAGTCACCCGGCTGTAGACCTGATCGGCAACCTTATGCGCCATCCGCCGCCAGCCGTCGGTGGTGCCTGCAAACTGCAGGCCAGTACCCAGTTCCTGACCCGAAAATACATCCCACACCCGAAACCGAACAGTTAAGCGATTGCCTGAGACATTCACAGCGCCGGTCACCAACGCCTCGGCGTTGATGGCCTTCCAGTCGGCAAACTGAACCGGGGCATCAAAACTGCTGACCCGGCTGATGAACGCATCCGATGAAATCTCACGAAACAGCCCAGTTCCCGTCAAATCAGCCGCAACCACGCGCGAGATGTCCTGCGCGAATTGGGCCGCAGCCGCGTTGTCGGGGACAAAACTGGGAACGGCAAAGGGCAAGGGCTCGATGATCCCCTGATCCAGTTCCAGACGCAGCGGTCCGTTCTGGGCATATGCAGGCGCCGTCAGTATCGTCAGGCCCAGCAACAGGCTGGTCAGAAATTTCATCATTTGATCCGCATCCTCTCGGGATTGAATGTAATCTCAATATCCTGCCATTGCGCGTATTTGTCAGCAGGCAGGTCGTATCCTTTTGCCCCGCAGCGCAGAATTGCGCGTCTGGCGGCCTCATATGCCTGGCTCGCAGACCCGGCAGACCCGCCGGAACTGTCGATCATGCGCAAACTGCCGCCCACCACCTTACCATCCGGCGTCAGTGAAAACGCCACGACAACAACAGTCTGCAGCGCATCCGTTGACAAAGAGCCAACATTCCAGCACCGCGAAACGGCCAATCGCATCGCGTCCCTTTCGCCGCTGGTCAATGGAGGACCAGAGGGTTCGCTGCCTTGACCCAATGCTTCGGCCAAAGCATCCTGGATGGCGCTTTCGTCAGCTGCCGGGGGCTCGGGCTCTGAGGTTTCAGCGACTTCGGGCGGTGCTGGCCGGTTCGGACGGACCTGAGGGCGCGGGGACGACCGGGGCGCGTATTCCTTGGCCTCTTCGGCCTCGGTCACGATCTCATCTGTGGCCTCTTCCGGGGCGGTTTGATCTTGCTGCTCTTGCTGGATTTCTGCGCCTTCATCCAGGGACACGGCAGGTGTTTCGATGTCATCCGGCGCTGCTTCGGGCGGCGGCGGGGCAACCGGCTCGGGCGCGACTTTGTCTGCGGGGCGCGGCTGCGCCTCGGGGCCGGGCGGGACCGGCAATGCCGCAATTTCAGTGTCAGGCGGAGGATCCAGCGCTGGGGGCTGTTCCACTTCAACAGGCTCAGGCAAGGGCTCGACCGCCTCTGGCTCGGGGTCCGGTTCAGGCTCAACCGCCTCCGATACCTCTGAGGTTGGCTGTTCCTCTTCAACGGGTTCTGGGGTGGCCGTGTTATCTTGCGGTTCTTCAGGCTGCTGCAAGGATGATGGCGTCGGCACCTCGGGCGCTTCGCGTTGGGCGGTCATCGCCGCGAACTGCTCAGCCGAAATCACAGAGACATCCTGAACGGCCATAGGCAAAGGCTCGGACCGAAAGGTGCCGCCAAACAAGGCCCATCCGATCAGAGTCACATGGGCGATCGCCGAGATCTTGGTGCCGGTATCCACCGCGCGGCCTCACTCTCCACCTTCGTCCAGTGTCGGGCCGCCGGTATCCGTCACCAGCCCCACATTGGAAAAACCGCCCGCATTTAGCGCCCCCATGACCTGCATCACCTGCGCGTAAGGGATCGCGCCATCTGCGCGCAGGAACACGCGGTCACTGCTTCGTTCTGCCGCGATTGCGCGCAGTTTGCCAATCAACTCTTCGCGCAAAACATCCGTGGTCTGGATTTGCACCCGCCCGTCAGCCGTTAACGTCACGGTCAGCGGTTCTTCGTTGTCGCCGGGCAATGCGCTGGCGGCAGTTTTGGGCAGATCAACCGGAACACCCACGGTCAGCAGAGGCGCGGCCACCATGAAGATGATCAGCAACACCAGCATGACGTCGACAAAGGGCGTCACGTTGATTTCGGCCATCGGCTGCGCACGGCCTCGACGCCGCCCGCGCCGACGCCCGTTCCCACCCGAGGGTTGCTGAACCGCAGCCCCCATGTCAGCTATCCAACTGGCGCGACAGTATGGTCGCGAATTCGTCAGCGAACGCCTCGTAACCGCCTACGATCCGGTCACTATCGGCGCTGAGTTTGTTATAGAAAATAACCGCCGGGATCGCGGCCAACAGACCCAGCCCCGTGGCCAGCAACGCCTCGGCAATACCGGGGGCAACAACGGCAAGGTTGGTGTTCTGCTGCTCGGCAATCTCGATAAAGGCGTTCATGATACCCCAGACGGTGCCGAACAAACCGATAAACGGCGCGGTCGAGCCAACCGTCGCAAGGATCGGCAGCCCCTTTTGCAGCGTTTCAGCTTCCTTCGCGATCGCCACATCCATCGACCTGTCGATGCGCGCGGTTGCCCCGGCAATCAGCCCCCCATCCGTGCGATGGGACCTGCGCCATTCGATCATGCCAGCCGCAAAGATCTTTTCCGAACTTCCGTCGGGCTGCGCGCCAATCTGTTCGAACAGCTCATCCAGCGGATTGCCCGACCAGAAAGATTCATCAAAAACCTGCGCCTCGCGCCGTGCCGCCCGATAGTTGATGATTTTCTGGATAATGATGCCCCATGACCAGATAGATGCACCAATCAGCATCAGCATCACCAGTTTTACGACAAAGGTCGCGCGGGCATACAGCCCCCACATGGAGAAGTCGATCTCCTGCGCCAGCGCCAGCGTTTCAGCTTCCATGAACCTGCTCTTTGTTTTTGCCTGACGGCCGTTCTTTTGGCCTTGTTTTGCCAAACGCTAACGCAGTTGGTTATGAAAAGCCAACAGAACCACCCCTACCCTGCAAATTGTTACAACAATGCGCGAATCTCTGCCGGAAGCCGCACCGGCTTGCCCTGCGCATTCATGCAAACGGCGGTCACCGTGGCGCGAAAAACCTCAGTCTCGTCCCGTTTTACGACCTGATCCATGGTCAGGCGCACCCCGGACACAGAAGCAACCGTAGTTTCGACGATCAGGTCGTCCTCAAACTTGGCTGGCGCCAGATAGTCCGCCTCGATCCTGCGGACGACCCAGACAATACCGGCATCGCGCATGGCGTTTTGGTCGTTGCCGAGTTTACGCACATAATCAGATCGCGCTCGCTCGATAAACTTCAGGTAGTTTGCGTGATACACGACACCACCCATATCGGTGTCTTCGTAGAATACCTGAACAGGGTACACGTGTTTCATTGCGGCTGCTCCATCCTCGCATACAATCGCAGAGCGTGTGATGGATCCTGTGCGACGCCCGGCAGAACCGGATCGTAGGCCGCACGGATCAGTCCGGCAATATCCGGCCGCAGGATCGTCGCGCCGCCCGCGATCGCCAGCGGCGACGCGCTGCGAAATGCGGCGTCAGACCACAGCAAGATCGTCTGCACCACCTGACTTAGCGCCAAAGTTTCTGCCGGAACCTTGGACAGTTCCTTGTCCATCCGAAGAAACACAAACGCCGCCCTGATCGACCCGTCCTCTTCAAACCTGAAAATACGGTACTGATTGGCATCTGCCGCAACCAGCCGCTCGACCAACGGGGCCAGATCGGGCACCAAACGGTCCAGATCCGGAACCTCGAGCAATTCCTTCCAATCACGGAAGAAAAAGACCATGCAGTTTGCACCCAACTCCGGGTCGGTTTCAGCCATGTTGTGACCGGCAAGCGTGACGACCGCTTCAAACGCGCCTTTGACGGTCGCCAGCGTTTCGTCTTCCACGCCGAAAACAATGGGCACGATAGGGCGACCCCAGCGTGCAAACAGGAACTCGCCGCTTTCACGGGTGAACAACGCTTGGATGTCTTCGGGTGTCACGCGCAATCCTCGGTGGTCACAAAAGGGTCGTTCGAACCCTTAAAAGCTATGACGCCCAGCTTCAACCAAACAGATCGCTTTGCCCCTTGGGGGCGGCCATCCCAAGATGAGTCCACGCCTTCTGCGCCAGCATTCGACCACGAGGTGTGCGTTGGATCAAACCCTGTTGCAGCAGATAGGGCTCGATGACTTCCTCAAGCGAGTCGCGGCTTTCCGACAACGCAGCAGACAGGGTTTCGATGCCAACGGGTCCACCTGCGTAGTTCTCGGCAATCAACGTCAGATACCTACGGTCCGCGCCATCCAATCCAAGATTATCGACCCCCAGCCGGGTCAAGGCACCGTCGGCCAGATCGCGCGTAATGTGACCGTCACCTTCGACAATGGCAAAGTCCACAACGCGCCGCAGCAAACGACCTGCAATACGCGGTGTTCCGCGTGACCTTCGGGCGATTTCCCGCGCGCCGTCGTCATCAGCGGGGGCACCCAGTTTGCGAGCATTTCGGGTGACGATCTCGTGCAATTCATCCACGGTGTAGAACTGCAACCGTGTCGGGATACCGAACCTGTCGCGCAGCGGTGTGGTCAGCAGGCCCATCCGTGTTGTCGCACCGACCAGGGTAAAGGGCTGAAGCTCGATCCGTACCGTGCGCGCCGCCGGGCCTTCGCCGATCACCAGATCCAGCTCGAAATCCTCCATCGCGGGGTACAGAACCTCTTCGACTGCCGGGTTCAGGCGGTGAATCTCGTCAATGAACAGCACATCGCGCGATTCCAGATTGGTCAGGATCGCCGCCAGATCCCCCGCCTTGGCCAACACGGGGCCAGAGGTCATGCGGAAATTCACCCCCAACTCGCGCGCCATGATCTGCGCCAGAGTGGTTTTCCCAAGCCCCGGAGGGCCATGAAACAGCGTGTGGTCCATCGCCTCGCCCCGCTGGCGGGCCGATTGGATAAAGATGCGCAGGTTTGCGCGCGCCTCGGCCTGACCGATGAATTCATCCAACCCCTGCGGACGCAGGGCGCGGTCATTGTCCTCGGGCAGGGGATCAGGGCGCAGGGTAGGATCGGCGTCTACCATTCACTCAGCCTTTCGGAGCCAGTAGTTTCAACGCCGCACGGATCAGCTCCGCCTCGCCAGCTTCGGGCTGACTGGCTGCGGCTTCGGCCACAGCGGATGCAGCTTCGGACGGGCCGTACCCCAAGTTTGACAAAGCCGACAACGCACCGGCAGAGGCCGCGGCGTTACCCGGTGCAGGTTTAACAACCCGTTTGGGCGCAGGTTCGACCGCCTCAACAACCTCAAGATCAGGGCCGTCCATCGCCTCGGTCACCGTACCGCCCATCGCCATCACACCGGGCGCTTTGTCCTTAAGGTCCAGAACGACGCGCTGCGCCGTCTTCGGGCCGACACCTTTGGCGGATTTGACCGCGCCCCAATCGCCCAGAGCAATGGCTCGGCTTACCCCATCAGGCCCCAGCGCCGACAGGATAGCCAACGACACCTTGGCCCCGACCCCCTGAACCGAGCACAGCAGGCGATGCCATTCCTTCTCGACCAGCGACAGAAACCCATAAAGCTGCATCAGGTCCTCGCGCACGACCATGTCAGTGTAGATCGACACCGCCTCGCCCACACCTGGCAGCGCCGCCATTGTCCGATCCGAGCAATAGACGATATACCCCACCCCGCGCACATCGATCAGAACATGATCCGCCGCGCGGTAGTCCAGACGCCCTGTCAGTTTGCCGATCATGCCCGAACCTCTTTCATCCTCGCCTGAGGCGCTGCGCCGTAATATGAGTGACAGATCGCAATAGCCAGTGCATCCGCCGCATCCGCGCCTTTGGGTTCGCACCCCGGCAGTTGAAGTTTGACCATATGCAGAACTTGCTCTTTCTCGGCGTGGCCGACGCCCACCACTGTTTTCTTCACCCTGTTGGGCGCATATTCACCCACTGCAAGCCCAGCCTGCGCAAGGGTCAGCAAAGCCACCCCGCGCGCCTGACCCAGCTTAAGCGTGCCCGCACCGTCCTTGTTCACAAAAGTCTGTTCGATTGCCGCCTGTTCGGGCCGGTATTCCGCGATAACCTCGACAATCTGATTGTGCAAAGACAGCAGCCGTTCGCCCAGATCATCGCCATCTGACTTGCACAAACCATTGGCGACGTGGCTCAGGCGGCTGCCACGCGATTCGATGACGCCCCATCCCAGGGTCCTGAGCCCCGGATCAATGCCCAATATCCGCATCTTTTTGCCTCGGCCTGCTCGGGTTTTTGTGCTCTTTCCCTTCGATTAGCACGAAGCGTGAACATTTTCCAAGCGAATTGACCGAAAGTCTAAAAACGACACTTATGTTCCGGGGCCGACAAACCTGCCAGTTTGCGACGCCAAAGCGTCTGTTTTCGACACGGAAATTACCGGTTAATGACCTTAAAATTAAGGGTTTTTCATAATCCAATAGCCTTGCAAAAAACGCATAGGACACATGCAATTTCTGCGCTTGCGGAACCCGATCACCCTAACTAAATGCCGATCAGATCGAATGATCGAGACATGAAATTTAACCAGAAGGAAACAGGATATGGCTGCACTGGATACCACCCGCGCCACCACTGGCTCGTTCGGCCTTGCTGGCCGTATCGGCGCATTTTTTGCATCGGCAGTGACCGCCGTTGTTGAATGGAACGATGCCCGCGTTACTCGTAACGTGCTGAATCGTCTAACGAACCGCGAACTCGAAGACATTGGTCTTTGCCGGGGCGACATTGACGTCGTCGCGGAAGGTCGCCGGTAGGGATTAGCACACCCCTGCCACTCACTCGCCCCTTCCTCCTCCCTCGGGGGCAAAGAAAAACGCCGCGCATCTTTCAATGCGCGGCGTTTTTTTAGTCAAAGCGGACAAATGCTCAGTGCAGGAACTTGCCCAACTGAACAGAGAGACGTTCCGAGATGGGATCAACTTGCATCACCCAGGCACCAGCTTTTTCCACCGCTGTGCCTTCAGCCAAGCTATCGACCCGATATTGATAAGCAGACGCGCCCAAGCTGGTCAGCAGGAACGTCTTGAAGGCAAACAAGCCCACGAGACAAAGCAGCAGAACCTTTGCAGGCACGGCCGACTGCACGCGCTGCGGCCGCATCACGACAAGACCATCTTTACGCATGGTCGCGCGATAGCCGCGGCTAAGCTTGGCATGTTTTTTGTTCAGGCGATGAATGCGCTGATCAAATTCCAGTTGTTTTCCAGTCATGGCAGCCTCCAAAAACCGCCCCCAGGTTGCATCTTTTCAAGGTAGAAAGAGATTGCGCCAAAAAAGTGGCGAAAATCTAGAAAACTCCTGTAAATGGCCCGAATTTAGCCCTGTTTGCTTAAGATTAGCGTCGTCCACTCACCAAATTCCGAACGATTGGCCAGATTAAATCCGTTTTGGAGATAAACATTAACGACGTCATCTGCCTGTTCGTTGAGGATTCCCGAAAGAATTGCATAACCGCCGGCACGCAGATTCGCGGCAATTTCCGGCGACAGGGCGACCAACGGTCCTTTTAGAATATTCGCAAAAATCAAATCGTAGGGCGCAAGGGAATTCAGATCGGGATGGTCGAAACCCGCCGCCTCGACACATTGAACCTGTCCGGACATGCCATTGGCCTTAAGGTTGGCCTCGGCGACGTCCACGGCGACTTGGTCAATATCGCTTGCGATGATGTCCCCGTCCCAGACCCGTGCGGCAGCCATGGCCAACACTGCCGTGCCACAACCGATATCCGCCACTTTGTTGGCCGAAAACCCATCGTCCAGCAAGTAATCCAAAGCCTTTAGGCAGCCCAGAGTGGTTCCGTGATGACCGGTGCCGAACGCCATCGCCGCCTCGATCAACAGCGGGATGCGGCCTTCGGGCAGCTTGTCTGCGTCGTGGCTTCCATAGACAAAGAAGCGTCCGGCCTCGACGGGGGCCAACTCGCGGCGCACATGGGCAACCCAATCGGTTTCCGGCAATTCTGACACCACGAAAGGCTTGGCTTCGAACGCGACGGCGAGCACAGCCAATGCGGTTTCATCCGGGGTTTCGGTGAAGTAACCGCCGACTTCCCACAGGCCCGAACCGTCTTCGACCTCGAACACGCCGACGCCAGTGGGTTCTGGCACCAGACGCTCCATGGCTTCGCCCAACCCTTCGGCAGCTTTCTTTCCCGTCAGAGTGGTCAGCGCAGTGAATGTGGGCATCTTGGCCTCCTGTGTCAGTTGCCACAGCGCCTAGGGCGACAGGCCGCCAAGGTCAAGCGCCGGCTTATTCCGCCGGGGCCGGAGTGTATTTCGACAGGATCGTTTCGTTTCCAGGCTCCGGGTGGCGTGGGATCAACAATGAAAGCGCAAGCGAGATCATGGCCATCGCAGCCGCCAGCCCGAACACGGCACCGGGCGAGACAACCCACAGCAATCCCAGAAGCGCAGGCAGAAAAACCGCCGCGATATGGTTGATCGTAAAGGCCACCGCTGCAGTGGGCGCGATGTCAGCCGGGTCTGCAATCTTTTGGAAATAGGTCTTCAACGCAAGCGCCAGAGCGAACAGAACATGGTCGATAACATAGAGGATCGCGGCCAGCACCACACCCCACCCAAACCAGTAGATTCCGCCATAGGCCGCGAAGACGATGGCGAGGCCTGCATACTCGAAAATTAGCGTGCGACGTTCGCCGAAAACCGACACTGCTTTGCCCAGCATCGGTGCGGCGGCCATGTTGATCATCAGGTTAATCAGATAAAGCCCGGTGAGTTCGTGAACTTCAAACCCGAACTTCTCAACCATCATGAAGCCTGCAAAGACAACAAAAATCTGTCGGCGGGCGCCCGCCATGAATTGCAGGGCATAATACAGCCAATAACGACGGCGCAGGATCAACTTCTTGGTTTGCGGTGTGGGTGCATCGAACTGCGGGTAAGCGAACAGACAGAACGCCGCCAACGATGCGGTTACCCCCCCAGTGACCATGAAAACCATGTTGTAGGACAGCCCGAACCGATCCCACGTCAGAACGATCAGCCCATAGACAACGGCTGTGGCCGCCGACCCCATGGCCACCAGCCAGCCCAGGATTTGCGGAGCGCGGTCCTTTGGTAGCCATTGCAGTTGTAGCGACTGGTTGACCGTTTCGTAATAATGAAACCCGATTGAGCTAAACAGCGTCACGAACAGCAACCCGCCAAGGCTGGGGAACCACGCCGTCACCGCGGTAGCGACACCCAGCATGATCAGAGAGATCATTGCCAGAACCTGCTCGCGGACGAAAATGATCACCGCGATCACCCCCACGGCCAGAAAGCCGGGGATTTCACGGACTGTATGCAGCAGTCCGATATCCGCGCCGTCGAAATCTGCCACTTCGATGACGAAGTTGTTGAGCAGCGCGCTCCACCCGTTGAACGCGATGGGCATGGTCAATGCCATCATGAACAACAGGGTTATCGGGCGGCGCCAGAACGGAAGTTTCTGCGCCTCGGATAGCGGCATGGGTTTCAGCATAGGATCGCTCTACGCCCATTTTGAGCGTTTGGCGAGAGGGCAGATGCACAACCGACCTGCACGAATGCAGAAGTCAATAAAAACTCTGGGGGTCGATGTCGACAGTGAGGCGAATATCTCCCTTCAGACGCAATGGTGCGATCCATCGGGCGATGGCATCCTGAATCGGCGCACCCTTGGGCGCCTTGACCAGAAGGCGAATGCGATGCCGCCCTCTGATGCGCGCAATGGGGGCTGGTGCAGGGCCAAAGACCTGCGCGCCTATTGCGCGCAAAGGCGCATCGTTGCGCGCCATCGCGTTTCCGATGTCAAAGACCGGCCCAACCTCGGGGCCTGACAGCACAATGCCGGCCATGCGCCCATAGGGCGGGACACCTACGGCCTGACGCCCAGCGGCCTCGGCCTTCCAGAACCCTTCCTCATCGCCCGACAGAATGGCGCGGATCACCGGGTGTTCGGGCTGGAACGTCTGCAACAGCGCCTGCCCCGGTTTATCCGCGCGCCCCGCACGTCCCGCCACCTGCCGCATCAGTTGGAATGTGCGCTCCGCCGCGCGCAGGTCGGCACCATGTAATGAGAGGTCCGCATCAATCACCCCGACCAGCGTCAGCTTCGGAAAATTGTGGCCCTTGGCCACCAATTGCGTACCGATAACGATATCGGCATCCCCTTCCGCAATCTCCTCGATCTTCGCTTTCAGCGCGCGGGCCGAGCCAAACAGGTCGGAACTGAGCATGGCGATCTTGGCCTCGGGGAAGGTCGCCTCGGCCTCTTCGGCCAGCCGTTCGATCCCGGGGCCGACCGGAGCCAGCTTGCCTTCGACCCCGCAGGACGGGCAGGTATCGGGCATCGGCTTCGTCTCGCCACATTGATGGCACATCAGGCGCTTGAGAAACCGATGTTCGACCATCCGCGCGTCGCAATGGTCACAGGCGATCTGCTCGCCACACGCGCGGCACAGCGTCACTGGCGCATAGCCTCGGCGGTTGATGAACAGCAACGACTGCTCGCCCCGTTCGATCCTCTGCCGCACCGCCTGCCGCAATGACGGAGAAATCCATGTCCCCGGCTGCATCTGCTCGGCCCGCATGTCGATGGGCTTCATCTCGGGCAGCACCGCCGATCCAAAACGCGCAGTCAAATCCACCCGTTCATACTTCCCAGCCTCGGAATTGGCCCAGCTTTCCAGCGAGGGCGTCGCGCTGGCCAGAATCACCTGCGCGCCACAGATCGACGCTCGAAGCACCGCCATATCCCGCGCGCTGTAATGCACGCCGTCTTCTTGTTTGTAGGACGTATCGTGTTCCTCATCGACGACCACCAGCCCCAGGTCTCGGAACGGCAGAAACAAGGCCGAGCGTGCGCCGACGACCAATTGCGCATCCCCCTGCCCAACCATCCGCCAAACCCGGCGACGCTCGGTCATTGTCGCGCCCGAATGCCATTCCGCCGGGCGCGCGCCAAAACGCGCCTCAACCCGCGTCAGGAATTCGGCTGTCAGAGCGATCTCGGGCAACAAGACCAGCGCCTGCCGCCCCATACGCAAAGCTTCTGCCACGGCTTCCAGATAGACCTCGGTCTTGCCCGAACCGGTCACACCCTTCAATAACGTTGTCCCGTAATCCCCGGTCTGCTGCCCGGCCTGCAACCGCGCCACCGCCGCCGCCTGATCCCCGGTCAGTTGCTTGCCCGGCAGGTCAGGGTCCAAACGCGGATAAGGCAGATCACGCGGGCTGTCCTCCTCGCGCACAGCGCCTTGCTTGACCAGCCCTTTGACGACCGAGGACGTGACCCCCGCCTGCTCGGCCAGTTCCTTCAGGGTAAAAGCCAAGCCACCGTATTCACGCAGCACCTCCAACACACGGGACCGCGCATCGGTCATGCGGTCGGGCTCTGCACTTCCCAACCGATACACCTTGCGCATCGACGGCGGATCGCCCAACCCCGGCGCGCGGGTTGCCAGCCGCAGCATCGCAGGCATCGGCGTCAGCGTATAATCGGCCACCTTGCCCAGAAACAGCCGCATCTCTTCGCGCATCGGCGCAACCTCAAGCACCCGGATCACCGATCGCGCCTTGGCCAGATCAAATCCGCCCTGCCCCGGTCCCCAGATCACACCCAGAACCTTGCGCGGGCCTAAAGGCACTTCGACAAACGCACCCAGAAAACACCCGCCCTCGGGCGCTTTGTAATCCAGCGTCCGGTCCAAGGGCTGCGTGGTCAGAACCGCCACCAGCTCACCATGGTCGAAATACTCCTGTGCGCTCACCGCATCTCCTCGGGTCGGGGGTTTCAGCATCGGTGTTATTGGGGTAAAGGCATCCGCGACCAAGGCCAACCCATCAAAGGACTGCCCTCATGAAATTCTTCGTAGACACAGCCGAGATCGACGCCATCGCCGAACTGAACGATCTGGGCATGGTGGACGGTGTGACCACCAACCCCTCGCTGATCCTGAAGTCGGGTCGCGACATTCTGGAAGTCACCAAAGAGATCTGTGATCTGGTCGACGGCCCGGTATCCGCCGAAGTTGTCGCCACCGAGGCCGACGACATGATCGCCGAAGGCCGCAAGCTGGCCAAGATTGCCCCCAACATCGCCGTCAAGGTTCCGTTGACCTGGGCCGGCCTGAAAACCTGTAAAACGCTCAGCGACGAAGGCCAGATGGTCAACGTGACCCTGTGCTTCTCGGCCAATCAGGCGCTGCTGGCCGCCAAAGCGGGCGCAACCTTCATCTCGCCCTTCATTGGCCGTCTGGACGATATCAACCTCGACGGCATGGATCTGATCGCAGACATCCGCCAGATCTATGACAACTACGGGTTTGAGACCGAAATCCTTGCTGCCTCGATCCGCACCGTGAACCACGTGACTGACAGCGCCCGCATCGGTGCCGACGTGATCACCGCGCCTCCGGGCGTGATCAAGAAGCTGGCCGATCACCCGCTGACCGACAAGGGGCTTGAAACGTTCCTTGCTGACTGGGCTAAAACCGGTCAGAAAATCCTCTGATCCTTTGCACGACCGCGCGGTGCCGACAGGCGCCGCGCCCGGCCCAACTGCCTTGGACCTGATCTTTGATCAGGACCCGGCAGACGGGAGCTTCCTCCCCCAAACATACGAAATCCGGTCACGTCGCCATTTTTCCCAAGGCAAATTCGCCAAGCCGTGTTATAACGCGGCAAAACATAAAAAACGACCGGACAGGACATGAGCAGTAACACCAAACTCAAGGACACTCTCCGCGAGGCAATTCTGGCCGAGCCTTACGCCGTGCTGGATGACAAGGACCTGATGCAGGCCCTCGTCGCCGCCAACGAGGAAGCGCGCGGAGACAACATCATCGACCTGCGCGGCATTGCCATGCAAAGGCTCGAGGCGCGACTGGACAGGCTTGAGGACACGCACAGGTCTGTCATCGCCGCAGCCTATGAGAATCTGGCAGGCACCAATCAGGTTCACCGCGCCATCCTGCGCCTTCTGGAGCCAGTGGATTTCGAGGATTTTCTCAAGGCGCTTGGCACCGAAGTCGCCGAGATATTGCGCGTTGATCGCATCACCTTGATTTTGGAAACCACCGTGGTCCAGCAAGACCCGGCAATCGAAAAGCTGGGGGGCGTTCTCACTGTCGTTGAACCCGGCTTTGTAGACAACTACCTAACCTTTGATCGCAGCGGCCCTGCCCGCGAAGTGGTCCTGCGTGAGATCATTCATCCCACGCACCGCATTTTTGGCGAACAAGCCGACCACCTGCGATCTGAGGCATGTCTAAGGCTGGATTTGGGCGAAGGCCGACTACCCGGCATGATCATCATGAGCGCCAAGGACCCAAATCATTTCTCACCACAACTGGGCACCGATCTGCTGACCTTCTTCGCCGGTGTTTTTGAACGGTCCATGCGCAACTGGCTGTCATGAGCCTGATCTCTCCGGCCTGCCGCGACGCGTTGCAGCACTGGCTGGAGGGTCTCGTGGCACTATCGGGGCGTTCAGAAAACACCCAGGCCGCCTATCGCAGCGACGTGACCGAATTCCTGTCCTTCATGACCCTGCATCATAATCAGTCTCAGGGGCTGACGGCACTGGCACTTATCAGTGTGTCGGACATGCGGGCCTGGATGGCGGATCAACGCGGCTCTGGTGTCGGCGCTCGATCTCTGGCACGAAAATTGTCGGCGGTAAAAAGCTTCTACCGTTGGCTGGCCGAGCGGGAAGGGTTCGAACCGACCGCAGTCCTGTCCACCCGCGCGCCCAAATTCACTAAGAAACTCCCGCGTCCAGTCGCCGAAGACGCTGCGCGCGCCCTGATAGAAACGGTTGACCTTCAATCGACCGATGATTGGGTCTCGGCCCGCGACGTCGCCGTAGTGACATTGCTTTATGGCTGCGGGCTGCGGATATCCGAGGCGCTTTCACTAACCGGCGCAGATGCGCCCTTGCCGCAATCCCTGCGGATCGTCGGTAAAGGCAATAAGGAACGCATCGTCCCAGTCCTGCCCGCCGCCCGCGCCGCCGTTGATCGTTACCTAACGCTCTGCCCCCATCCGCGCGCCAAAGACAAGCCGCTGTTTCGTGGCATGCGCGGCGGGGCACTGAACCCGCGCGCCATTCAGGCTGTCATGGCCAAGGCCCGCCAACAACTGGGCCTACCCGCGACCGCAACCCCTCATGCGTTGCGCCATAGCTTCGCAACCCACCTGCTGTCAGCGGGCGGCGATCTGCGGGCAATACAAGAATTGCTGGGGCACGCCTCGTTATCGACCACACAGACCTATACGGCAGTTGACACCGCCCGGTTGATGGAAGTCTACGACCGGACGCACCCCAAAGCCTGACACAAATGCAATTTCAACAAATGGGGCGTTTTGCTTTGCATCTTCTGCACGCATCGTACATGACACGCGCATGACACTCAGATTCAAAGCTCTATCCGTCCATCTGTTCACAGCAACCGGTGCCGTTTTCGCAATGTTGGCCATGTTGGCCGCCGTCGAAGAAAAATGGAGCCTGATGTATCTGTGGCTGGTGGTGTCCTTCATCGTCGATGGCATCGACGGCCCACTGGCCCGACACTACCACGTCAAGAAAAACGCCCCCGAGTTTGACGGCGTGCTGCTGGATCTGATCATCGACTACCTGACTTACGTATTCATCCCGGCCTTTGCCCTATTCAAATCCGGCCTGATGGACGGCTGGACCGGCTGGTTCGCGATCATTGTCATAACCTTTGCCAGCGCCATGTATTTTGCAGATACGCGGATGAAGACCAAGGACAATTCGTTCTCGGGGTTCCCGGGCTGCTGGAACATGTTCGTCATCGTGATCTTCGCGCTCGAACCCAATTTCTGGGTCATCCTCCTCATGGTTTCACTGCTGTCACTGGCGATGTTCCTACCGCTCAAATTCGTGCACCCCGTCAGGACCGAGCGCTGGCGCAGCGTGACCCTGCCAATGGCCTTTGCGTGGACGTTCTTTGCCGGCTGGGCCGCATGGGTAGACTTCCACCCCGAAAGCTGGGCGCACTGGGGGCTGGTCGTAACAAGCTTGTATCTGGTTTCAGCGGGCATTGCGCAGCAGGTGGTCCCGCCGCGCAGGAGTCGAGATTACAAGACTTCCTGAACCTCGAATTCAGTCCCGTTATGGGTGAACACATCGCCCTGCTGAAGCCCGGTCATTGCCAGATAAATCGGGCTTTGGGTCGAAATCCCCATATAAGTCTTGCCATCGACATCAAACCGGGTGGTTGAGACGCACACCACGAAACGACGGTTGTTGAATTTGACAACAGCGCCGGGTTGCACCGTATCCGTCACGCTGAAATCGGTATTTTCGATCACATCAATCTTGGCATGATGGGCATGCACCGGCGCGTCAAAAGCCGCGGCCAAATCCGCATTCTCTCGCGATGCCGCAATATCATCCTTGTCGTGCCCTTCGCGGTCGTCCAACTGCGAATCTTTCAGAAACGCGTCATAATGCGCCTGCGCAGTCGCAAGCTCCTGCGCTTCCAGCGACATCAGGCGGTCGATAATTGCCTTCTTGCGGGCAGCCGAGTCTGATTGAGCAGTCATGCCATTCGGTCCTTTGAATCTCTATCTGATACAAGTTGGGCCTCAAGCACCGGGATTGCAACAGAAATCCGTCCCTTAGATCAGCAAACCGGCGGCCCGTTCATGGCGCAGCAAAGCGACCTTGGTCTCAACTCCACCCTCACCTGAGAACCCACCAAGCCCGTTTGCCGCCAGCACACGATGACAGGGGATGATCACCGGAATCGGATTCGCACCGCAGGCTTGTCCAACCGGTTGCGGTGGTTGCCCCAACTCTTTCGCGATCTCGCCATAAGTTCTGGTCTCACCCAAGGGTATCGCAAACATCAGATCACAGACCTGCCGCTGGAACTCGGATCCCGCAACGCAATAGGGCAGATCAAACCGCTCCAACCGCCCTTGATCATAAGCCTTCAGTTGCGCCGCTGCCTCCTTCAGCACTGGCGTCGCCTCGCCCGCGCTTCGCCCATTCCAAACCAGACGCGTAATCGCCCCGTCCGTCTCTTCGACCCCGAGGCATCCAAATTGAGTTTCAACAGTAATCATCGGCATAACGAAATGCTGACAGCGTTTTGACAAAGGGCGCAACCCCAATCAGGTCGCGCCCCTTGCTTCTTCTGTTCAAAAATACTTCGGAGCGCGAGGCAGAGCCTCGCAAAATCCCGAAGCTTATCCCAACGCCTCGTTGCAGCGTCCGCACACGCCGTCATGCGCATGGCGCCCCACATCCGGCAGGATTTTCCAGCAGCGTTGGCACTTTTCGCCCTCGGCTTTTTCAAACACCACCGCGACCCCTTCGATCTCGGGCACGCGAAACGCCTCGGCCGGGGCTGGATCGCCGGTGACAGTCAGGCCCGAGGTGATGCACAGATCATCCACGTCGAAAGTCGCCAGCAGGTGACGAACCTCGGTGTCTTCGACATACACGATCGGCGCGGCCTCAAGGCTGGAACCGATGACTTTCTCTTGGCGCTGAACCTCCAGCGCGGCAGTCACGGCGCGGCGGACGCGGCGGATTTTGGCCATGCTGGATTCAAGATCAGCATCGCGCCAGTCGGCTGGCGTGTCAGGAAAGTCCACCAGATGAACCGAGCTGTCATCGCCCGGGAACCGCTCCAGCCAGACCTCTTCCATAGTGAAGACCAGAACCGGGGCCAACCATGTGGTCAGACGGTGGAATAGGATGTCCAGAACAGTCCGCGCAGCGCGGCGGCGCAGGTTGTCGCCGTCGCAATACAGCGCATCCTTGCGCACGTCGAAATAGAACGAGGATAGATCGACCGTGGCAAAGGTGAACACGGCACTGAACACACCCTGGAAATCGAACGCGGCATAGCCTTTGCGCACCTGTTCATCCAGATCGGCCAGACGGCTCAGCACCCAACGCTCCAGACGCGGCATATCCGCAGGGTCCACCCGGTCAGCTTCGGTGAAATCAGCCAGCGATCCCAACATAAAGCGCATCGTGTTTCGCAGGCGGCGATAGCTGTCTGCGGTGCCTTTCAGGATTTCCGGCCCAATCCGTTGGTCGGCGGTATAGTCGGTCTGAGCCACCCACAGACGCAGGATATCGGCACCATATTGCTTGATGACCTCTTCCGGCACGATGGTGTTGCCCAGCGATTTGGACATCTTGTTGCCCTTGGCATCCAGCGTGAAGCCATGGGTCACCACGTTCCGGTAAGGCGCGCGGCCCTTGGTGCCGCAGGCTTGCAACATGGACGAATGGAACCACCCGCGGTGCTGGTCGGTGCCTTCCATGTAGACATCGGCAATGCCGTCCTCGGTCCCGTCCTCACGGTCGCGCAGAACGAAAGCGTGGGTCGAGCCACTATCGAACCACACGTCCAGAACGTCGAACACCTGATCATAGTCGTCGGGGTTGGCAATGCCGTCCAGCATCTGTTCCTTGAAACCGTCGGTGTACCAGATATCCGCGCCATTTTCTTCGAACGCCGCCTTGATGCGCGCGTTCAGGTCTGCGTTGCGCAGCAGGTAATCGGCGTCGGTCGGCAGAGCGCCCTTCTTGGTGAAACACGTCAGCGGCACACCCCAGGCGCGCTGGCGTGACAGAACCCAATCCGGGCGGGCTTCGATCATGGAATACAGCCGGTTCCGACCGGTCTGAGGGGTCCACTTCACCAGCTCATCAATCGACCGCAGGGCACGTTCACGGATAGTGTCCCCCATCTCGCCCATGCCGTCGTCCAGCTTGCGATCAACAGATGCAAACCACTGCGGCGTGTTGCGATAGATGATCGGCGCCTTCGAGCGCCACGAATGCGGATAGCTGTGCTTGATCTTGCCACGCGCCAGCAGCCCGCCGACCTCGACCAGCTTGTCGATGACCGCTTTGTTCGCATCACCCTCGCCACCCTTGCGGGACAGGATGTATTTGCCACCAAAGAACGGCAGATCAGCGCGGAACGAGCCGTCGTCCATCACATTGTAAGTGATGACCTGCTCGAGCATGCCCAGATCGCGATAGAGTTCGAATTCCTCCATCCCGTGCGAGGGCGCACAGTGGACGAAACCGGTGCCTTCGGTATCGGTCACGAACTCGGCGGCGCGGAAGTCGCGGATGTCGTCCCATTCGCCGTTGCCACCCTCGGCCCCGGCCAACGGGTGCGTCAGTTGAACGCCTGCCAGCTCATCCGTGGTCACGTCACGGACGCGAGTCCACTGGTCGTCGTTCAGACGGGCACGGCCCAGCACGTCAGCGGCCAGATTGTCGGCCAGCAGGAACTTATCGCCCACATTGGCCCAGCACTCTTCGGGCGCGCCGGTGACTTCGTAGAGGCCATACGAAATGTCCTTACCATACACGACCGCCTTGTTCGACGGCATGGTCCAAGGGGTCGTGGTCCAGATTACGACAAACGCATCATCCAGATCGCCCGCATTCACGACCTTGAACTTCACCCAGATGGTGAAGCTTTCCTTGTCGTGATACTCAACCTCGGCTTCAGCCAAGGCGGTTTTCTCGATGGGCGACCACATCACGGGCTTGGATCCCTGATAGAGAGTGCCGTTCATCAGGAACTTCATGAACTCATCGGCGATCACGGCCTCGGCGTGATAGTCCATGGTGATATAGGGATCGGCCCAGTTGCCGGTGATGCCAAGACGCTTGAACTCGTCCCGCTGGATGTCGATCCAGCCTTCGGCGAACTTGCGACATTCCTGACGGAAGTCGACGACGTTCACCTCGTCCTTGTTCTTGCCCTTCTTGCGGTACTGTTCCTCGATCTTCCACTCGATCGGCAGGCCGTGGCAGTCCCAGCCGGGCACGTAACGCGCGTCGAAACCCATCATCTGATGGGACCGCACGATCATATCCTTGATGGTCTTGTTCAGCGCGTGACCGATATGCAGGTGGCCGTTCGCATAGGGGGGGCCGTCGTGCAGGGTAAAGGGCGTGCGGCCCTGTTTTTCACGCAGGCGGTCGTAGACGCCGATTTTCTCCCACCGGTCCAACCATGCGGGTTCGCGTTTCGGCAATCCGGCGCGCATGGGGAAATCGGTTTTGGGCAGGTTCAGCGTATCTTTGTAATCAGGTGTTTCGGCGCACATTGGGGGCGTCCTTTGGATGATCTGGTCGTGTGGATCGAAGCGGTCGGTGCGAAGTCTCAAACACCTTTGCCCGGCGTCTCAGGATATCAGAGCGCCGGGGATATAATTCGAATAATGATGGCCATCCGGTCATACATGGCCGCGCTTATAGGACGCCCGCTTCGGATGGTCCAGAGGTTCCGCCGCCTGCGGCGAATGGCGCGGGTTCCATTACCTGTCGATGCACAAGCTCCCCTTATGGGTGGAACAACGACCCCACCAGATACGCGATCAACGCGGCCGCACCACCAATCAACAGCGTTTCCATCCCTGACCGCCACCAAGGGGCCAGCGACCATCGGCTTTTCAACGCGCCTATCGCGAAGAACACACCCATCGTCATCCAGACAGACACCGTGAACGCGTTCTCGACCGACAGCAAAAACGGCAAGAGCGGAATCATCCCCGCAACCAAAAAGGCCATGAACGTGGCCATCGCAGCCTTGAATGGGTTTGGATCAACGGTTCCGAGGCCATATTCGCCCTCGATCATTAGGTTTATCCAGTTTTCGTGGTTGTCCGTGATCGCATCGGTCGCCTCGTCCAGCACGCGCCCGGACAAGCCTTTCTGGGCAAGAATTTCACGGACTTCCTGACGTTCTCCGTCGGGGTAAAGGTCAATATGACGCTCTTCGATGGCCCGAATACGGCGGATGTTATCCAGTTCAGCCTTGGTGCCAGAATAATTGCCTGCTGCCATGGAAAACCCGTCGGCCAGAACATTGGCCAATCCCAGAACAACAATGACAAACGGTGACAAACCCGCCCCAGCCACGCCGGCAATGATCGCAAATGTCGTGACCGAACCGTCAATACCGCCATAGACAACATCACGCAGCACGCCGCGGCCCGGAGGGGCATTGATCCTCTCGGAAATTTCCTGCTGGCTGTGTCCGTGCTCGGTCATGGCTGGCTCCGGCGCTTTTATGCGGACCAGCAGACAGGAAATCTTTGCGTTAGGTCAAGTCTTGGAGAACAACCCTGTCAAAGCCCGTTTTATCATAGTGCGCGTCGACGGTTTATGACGGTCCGAGAACGGCAAAGGACGGCAGACATCCATTGCGGCAACACCGACACGGGCGCTCAGGGCTCCGTTCACCAACCCTTCGCCAAATCGGCGGGACAGTTTGCTAAGAACCGAGCCACCCAAAACCGGCTCTAGCAGATCGTCGCCCACGGCCACGGCGCCAGTGGCCACCAAATGCACGAATACGGCTCGTGTCAGCCGCCACCCTCCCAGAAACCCGGAACGTCCGCCATAGATTTCAGCAATGCGCCGGATCATCCGAAGCGACGCTGCTAGCGCCGTCACAACGTCCGCCAAGGCCAGCGGGACCAGAGCTGTCACGGTTGCGACCTGACGCGCCGCCGCCTCGACCTCGCGGCTGACGGCGGCATCCAGCGGGGCAAGCAGTTCATCTTCGACCAGCTCAAACAAGCCCGAAGCGTCGAATTGCTCGGCCATACGTTCGTTCAATCGGTCTCGCCCCCATTTCGTATCGTCGCGGCCTTTGTAGAAATTGATCAGTTTTTGGGTAACGTCGCGGGCCTTTTTCAAGTCTTCATCAGCCAGCGCCTCGTCAGCGGCCCGGCGCAGGCCGTCGATACGAGACAACCGCCCAATCGCGGCCAGCTCGCGCAGGGCAACAAGCAGCGCGACCAGAGCCAGCGCACCAAACAGCCCGGTTACGATCCATCCCAGAACAGGCGCGCGTAGCATCAGTGAAGTGACAAAATCCCACGCAGCTATGGAAACGACGGCACCAACTGCTGCCGTAGCCAGCCCCCAAAACCACCGGGACAAGACCGAGGGCTTTCTGGCCGCCAACCTGGCCGCCGTTTGCATGGCCTGCCCCTGCATTGGCGCGACATCAGGCACCGGCGGCGCAGCGGACACGTCAACCGTGGGCTCTTCGGCATCGAGATCGAAAACAACGGGACCTTTAGCCATCAACAGCCTCGCTTCTCTTCCAGACGTATTTGATGTCCGGCAAGTGTTCGTCGTTGCCCGCTCCGTCGCTTCGAGCGACTTCGGAAAACCCGTTGCTTTCATAAAATCGGCAGGCCCGGTGGTTTGACTGAAACGCGAACAGGGACAGTTCTGACCGCATGGACTTGGCGTGGTCCAGCAGGCGCTGCCCGATGCCGCGCCCGCGGGCCTTGGGTGCAAGATACAGGGAATGAACTTCGCATTGGTTCAAAGCCAGAAAACCTACGACGCTGTCATCGGTTTCCGCCACAGTCACCCAGTCCTGATCAATCATCCGGCCACAAAAGGCTATTGTCTCAGCGCGCGAGTGCAATTCCGGCATCCAGTCATGCTCAAGAGCGAAACCGTGCAGAATTTCACCGGTCGCCCCGGCGTCTGTACTGCGGGCTGGGCGAAGGATCACGATCATAGGCGGTCTCCTATCAGGAACTGCGCCGCCCGGTCCAACCGGATATGGGGTGGGCCGTCGCCCGGCCGCAATGTCAGTTGGGCTGGCTCAAACGCCATGAAACCATAGTCGGCGTCCAGCCATGCGCCTGCCCCGTCGCGGGCCGGCCCCAACAGGCGGGCAGGGTCTTCGGGCAATTCACCGGGATAGAAAGCCGCGTGCTTGCCATCAGGCAAAGTGCCGCGCACGCAAGGAAGGTCTGCCCCCTGATGGGGCCGGATTTCTTCGGTTGTCGCGCGCAGCGCCGCCAGTGACAAGGCTGCCGTTTGCGCTCCAGCAAAGTTCGCCCGGTCGCGGGCGTCGCGCGTTAAGGCCTCCATGATATTGGTCAGGCGGGGGTGCTGCAGATGATGCAGGTGATCGGCCTTGGTCGCGGCAAAAAGGATACGCTCGACCCGTTTTCCCAAAAGCAGTTGGCTCAACCACGCATTGCGGCCCGGTCTGAACGCCGACAGGATATCGGCCATGGCACGGCGCATATCTTCGACCGCCTGCGGCCCCTTGTGGATAGCGCCCAGCGTGTCGACCAACACGACCTGTCGGTCAATTCGGGAAAAATGGTCGCGAAAGAACGGCTTCACGACCTGAGATTTATAGGCCGCGTACCGGCGCGCCATCTCGTAATGTAGACTGCGCCGATGGGGTTTTCCCTCGACCGGTACAGGCGCAAAGGTCAGAACCGGAGAACCCGACAAATCACCGGGCAACAGGAAGCGCCCGGGCGTGCAGTCATAGTATCCTGCATCCCGCGCCGCGTTCAGGTAATCCGAAAACGCTTTGGCCAACGATAGCGCGGTGGGCTCGTCGTGATCCGCTCCGGGCTCTGCCGCCTTAGCCAACGCCAGAAACGCGTCAGCCTCGGCGCGCCCTGCGATGCGGTTCAATGTCTCGGTCGACCACTCCTCATAAGACTTGTCCAACAGGGCCAGGTCCAAAAGCCACTCGCCCGGATAGTCAACGATATCCAGATGAACAGTTCGTGGCCCTTGCAGCCCCGACAAAAGACCAGCGGGGCGCACCTTGAACGACAAGCGCAGTTCCGACACGGCACGGGTGCTGTCCGGCCAATGTGGTTGCGGTCCGGTCAGGGCCGCCAGATGGTTTTCATAGTCGAACCGGGGCACTGTGTCGTCGGGCTGCGGCTGAAGATAGGCGGCGTTGATCCGCCCCTCGCGCTGGGCCACCAGACCAGTCATGCGGCCACGGTCCTGCAAATTGGAAACAAGCGAGGTGATGAACACCGTTTTGCCAGATCGCGCCAGTCCTGTAACGCCCAGACGTATGACCGGCTCGAACAGGGCTTCGGACACGCTGTCGCCGACAGTTTCAAACCCACGCACCAGACTGTCTGACAGGGAAGAGATGACCAAATTGTCGCCCCGCTGTTTTCGTTTCTTTCAAAATAGGCAGCGCGGACCTGACATACCAGCGCTTTCCCACCCTTGCCCGTTGCGTTGCAGGACGTTACCTGCAGCTCATGCCCAGATACGCACTGAAAGTCGAATACCAAGGAGAGCCGTTCGCCGGGTGGCAACGGCAGAAAGAGCTGCCTTCCGTTCAGGGCGCCATCGAACAGGCGTTGTCGCGTATCCAGCCCGGCGCGCATACGATTGCCGCAGCCGGTCGGACGGATGCCGGGGTGCACGCGCTGGGACAGGTTGCCCATTGCGACATGGCTAAAGAATGGGACCCATTCCGCCTGTCAGAGGCGTTGAATTATCATCTGAAACCGCAGCCTGTTGCGATCGTGAAAGCCGCACGGGTCGAGGATGACTGGCACGCCCGGTTTTCCGCCGTGGAGCGTCAGTACCTGTTTCGCATCCTGATGCGCCGTGCGCCCGCGACCCATGACGCCGGGCAGGTCTGGCAGATCAACCACAGGCTGGATGTGGACGCCATGCAAGCAGGCGCAGATACACTGATCGGACGACATGACTTTACGACATTCCGATCCTCGATCTGTCAGGCTGCCAGTCCGATCAAAACTCTGGACGAATTGCGCGTTGAACAGGTTCAGGGCTTTTCCGGCCCCGAAATCCACTTTCACGTCCGCGCCCGGTCTTTCCTGCACAATCAGGTGCGCAGCTTTGTCGGCACGCTGGAACGTGTTGGTTCGGGGGCTTGGACGCCCGAAGATGTGCGCGCCGCGCTGCAGGCGGCTGACCGTGCGGCTTGTGGCCCGGTGTGCCCTCCGCAGGGGCTCTATCTGGCGCGGGTCGGTTATCCCCAGCCAGTTTTTGATAGGGTCAGATAGCGCGCAGCAACAGCCCGCTGGCAATCACTGCAATCATCAGCCCAGCGACCAGTTCGATGGTCGGGGCCAACACTTGCGCGAACCGCGTTGCCGAGGCCGAGGCAAGCAAACCACCGCGTAGTCCCAAAGAGGTCCAACCGACCAAAGTCGTGACCATCGCCGTCCCCAGTGCCATTGCAAACGCACCCGCAATCCCCACCATCGCGATACCCATCTGCCACGTCAGGATCAGCACAAACAACGCGCCGGTGCAGGGGCGCGCCGCGATGCCGGCGATTAGGATCAACGCCTCGCGTAAGCTACCGACATTGGCAACTTCCTCGGCGGTGGGGCCGTGGCGGTGGCCACAATCCGAACAGACTTCGCCTTCATGGTGATGATGGTCGTGATGGTGGTCGCCATGGTCGTGATGATGGTGATCGTGATGGGCTGTATGGGACTTGTGCCGCCTTGCAAAGCTCCGCAAGGCTCGGAAAACCAGCCACAGCCCAATTGCCGCAATGGCGCCATAGCTTATAGGTGCCATGACCTGTTCGGTCGTCCCCACAAGATTTTCCCGTGACATCTGGAACACCAGAACACCCGCATAGACAAGCACGATCGCGGTTACAGCCTGTCCCAAGCTGGACAAAACGCTGATTGCTGACAAGCGCCAGAACGCAACGCGGCGCCCCAAGCCGTACCCCCCGATCAACACCTTGCCATGCCCCGGACCGATGGCATGGAAAAAACCATAGGCGAAACAAACGGTCAGCAATGTCGCAACGGCCTCGGGCTGCTCGGCTCGGGCGGCCCTTAAAGAGCGAGCGATCTGGTTCTGGAAAGCGCGCTGTTCACCAGCCGCCCAAGCCGCAAGCTGATCGAACCCCCCGCTGCCCCAGAACCAAAGCAGCAATCCAATGGCCAGAGCGACCGGTACAATCAGGTATTTGGACATGAAATACGGATCTCGGTCGCAAAGTTTTCACCGACAAGCGGGATATCATTTTCCTCAAGGTCATAGTCGGCGTCCAATGTGCGCAAGAACGCCTGCATCTGGGCCAACTGCCCGTCAATATCCGGCTCAATCCGGTCAATCTGGCATGAAAGCGGGCCGGAAACGGTAACGGGTCGCGTTACTTCGTAAGCGGTGTAATAGGTTTCATCAAAGGCTTTCGCCGTCAGGTTCGCCGACGGTGCCGCCGCATCCTCGACCGCCCTCAGATGAGATGTGACGATGCGACCATCTTCGGTCGTGGCAGACGCCTCTGCCGGGCCGGACAGGGCAACTGGCTTCCCATCCGCCCAAACCAAAAGATCGCCGTTGTATCCTTCGACCCATTGCGCATCGAACCCTGCAAGAAAACCTTCTTCGGCTGGGGTCAGTATGCCATCCGCGTCCTGATCCAGCTTCATGTCTTCAAGGATCAGAAGCGAATAGAATTCATCATAGGCCCATGTGACGCGGACATGTGTCAGGTTTCCGGTTTCATCCACGATGAACTCTAACCCCGTGTCGATAAAGACATGCGGGTGAGTCAGGGCCGGAATCGGGGCGCAACAGGCCAATAGGGTCAATAACCAACGCATGCTCGAAAGATAGGATGACCATCTGCGCCCGGCAATGCGTTTCGTAGCATGAGCGCGGTTTTCGGCCATCAATCAGGACTGCGGGAACAGAACCAGCGTCTGCAACGCCGCACCGACCGGACCTTCGGTGTCATAAAGCACCGCCTGAGACATACCGATTCCAGACGGCTGCCAGTGGCAAATTGAATCGGACGCCAGCCAATCCGATACCGGTTCGCGGTGAATCTGCACGGTCAGGTCCGTGTTCATAAACCCCATTTCAGTCGTGGGCGCATTCCACGACAAGCCGTTGGCGCAATCGGCCAAAGGGCACAGCGCCTGAATCGGCGACTGAACCTCATCGGACAACAAGGACGGCGCGCGCATCCAAATCGCCTTTGGCCCGGGTCCAAAACTGACGCCCTTGGGATACAGAATCTCAGTGTGGTTGGCAAAACCGCCAAGGTTGTGACGTGTCTCGCCTATCGGGAAAGGGCCGATTACCGCATCTTCAAGTTGGGGCGGTGGCACAGCTACATTTGGAACAGGCCCAAGATTTCGACGAACCAGGTGCATGGTCGTTGCTGTGGCACAAAGCGTGTCGTCCAAATCATGCACGGTGACCCGGGTCGTTGCCATCGTCTTGGTATGGCGCGTGGTTTCCGCCGCCACGCGCAGCCCCGCCAAGGGCATCGGGCGCAGCATGTCGATGGTCAAGCGGGTCAGCATCTTTTCCGGCCCAACTTCGGTTTCAGCGGCCCGCGCAACAAGGCCCGTGACTGGCCCGGCATGACAATGATCTGGCGACCAGGGCCCGCGCGCGGCTTCGTTGCCGACAAATGCCCCATCTGAACGAATGTGAAAAAACGACTGCTGGCTAAGATCAGGGTTGCCGCTCATGCTCTTGTTAATACCTATTCCCCATAGCAATTCTCAGGCCGGTCCGTGCGGCCTGACATCTGTGTATCGCATACGGCCCACCAGCCAAGCACTGAGTTTGCACAAAGTGTGAAGAAAATTTCCGCTCGAACCCCGAGACCAGTCTTTACGTTCCCTAAGAGAAAGACTTAGCTGCCGGCACACTGTCCGGTTGGTGGTCAGAAAGCCACCACATCCGGAGCGAAACATACGGAGCGCAAAATGGCCTTGCTGATCGAAACAGGACTGTCCGACTGGATGAGTGATGGCGACATAGTTCGTGAAATTAAGCGTTTGCGCCCCGGTATGGACGTCAGGACGCCAGACACCATCGGCGACCCCTCCGACATAACGATGATTGCCGTCGTCGGCCTGAACGACACCCACCCAACGCAACTTCCCAATCTGAAACTCGTTCAGAAACTGGGTGCAGGGGTTGAGACGATTATCAGTAATCCCAACCTGCCTGACCACGTTCGGGTGGCGCGCCTGAAACCGGATGCCCCGGCACAGGGCATTGCCGAGTGGTTCGTGACCTACATCCTGCATCGCCAAAGAAACGTTTCTTTCTACGAGGCAGCCCAGCGCAAGGCGGAGTGGCTGCCCAAGGCACCGGGCTATACACCCGAGAAAACTGTCGGGGTACTGGGTTTGGGACATATCGGTGCACGCAGCGCCCTGATGCTGCGTGCGATTGGGTTCAACGTCATGGGCTGGAGCAGATCACCCAAACAACTTGACGGGGTGACCTGCGTGCACGGGGACACAGCCTTGCCCGACCTATTGGGCCAATGCGACCATGTCTGCGCGATCCTGCCGTCGACCCCGCAGACCATCGGATTGTTCGATGCCGAAATGCTGGCGGCCATGAAGCCGGGCAGTCAACTGCTGAATGCTGGACGCGGAGATCTGATTGACGAAACGGCGCTGATCTCTGCTTTGGACAAGGGCGCATTGGGGCACGCCGTTCTTGATGTCACATCCACTGAACCGCTGCCGCCGCAAAGCCCGCTCTGGGCCCATCCTAACGTGATGATCACCCCGCATGTTTCAGGTTGGCATCTGGGCGAGGCCCTTGGGGATGTGGCTGAAAACTATCAGCGTCTGACCGACGGACAGCCCCTGCTGCATGAAGTGGACCGCGCGCGGGGGTACTGAGGTCAGATCAGGGGGTCAGAATCCAGGCGCCACCGGCGTCCTGACATCTGCGGGTTCTGACCTCGCGCACCTGCTCGGTGCCTTCAGGCTGGATCAAGTGTTGGAAATGCACGCAATTGTCCCGCACATCGCGCACACGAATGGTTCCCTTTGATCCCGAATCCTGACTGGTCCAATTGCGTTCTGTACCGACCGGAGGCGCGCCATTTTCCAGCATCGAATCCGCTGTCGCGTTCACCACGTTGAAGTCTGCTGGGCTTAGCCCCATTTCAGCAATGATTCTCGACAAAGGCTTGGCGTGACTACCCGTTCCAAAACCCACCATAGCTGCAAAAACAAATGCCGTGACCGCCAGAGGTTTCATGAATACCTCGCCTTTCAAAAATGACTTCGTCATTCAGACTATACCGCCTGCAATAGGCGGCCAAGTCCCCTTGCGACCTTCAAATAAATCCGAACAAACCTATCGCAACTCTGCCGCTAGAGGCGAAAGTGCAATCCCAGCATAGTGCCCGAAACACGAGTTAGAGGCACGAAATGGCACAGCCAACATACTATGCGCCAACCGGGGGTCACCCGGGGCAGGATCAGCTTTTGACTGACCGCGCCATGTTCACCGACGCATATGCCGTGATCCCCAAGGGCACGATGCGGGATATCGTAACCAGCAATTTGCCGTTCTGGGAAAACACCCGCCTTTGGGTTCTATCCCGCCCCCTCAGCGGATTTGCCGAGACGTTCTCACAGTACATCATGGAAGTTCAGCCCGGCGGCGGCAGCGATCATCCCGAGACCGACGCGAACGCACAAGGTGTTCTGTTCGTGGTCGAAGGGGCCGTGACGTTGACCTTGGACGGGGCTGTCCACGTCCTTGAGACCGGCGGGTACGCCTACATTCCGGCCGGATCAGACTGGACCCTGCACAACCGCGCCGATGAAACCGCGCGTTTTCACTGGGTTCGCAAAGCCTACGAAGCTGTCTCCGGCCTGCCAGCCCCCGACCCGATCATCACGAACGAGCGCGACGTCGCGCCGATCCCCATGCCCGGAACCGACGGGCGCTGGGCGACCACCCGGTTCGCGGACCCTCAGGACTTGCGCCATGACATGCACGTCAACATCGTGACGTTCGAACCCGGCGGCGTCATCCCGTTTGCCGAGACACACGTTATGGAACATGGCCTGTATGTATTAGAGGGCAAAGCCGTCTACCGGTTAAATCAGGACTGGGTCGAGGTCGAGGCGGGCGATTATATGTGGCTGCGCGCCTTCTGCCCTCAGGCCTGTTACGCCGGTGGGCCGGGCAAATTCCGCTATCTGCTTTACAAGGACGTAAACCGGCACATGCCCCTGTCGTTAACCAAGCGTTGACGGCAAATCGGCTTTTTGCCGCGCAGGGCTTCACAGAAGCGCTTGAATCTGGTGAAATAACACCTGTTTTTAGCACTGGAGATTGTTCAATGGTACTGCGCGGATCAATGCTGGCACTGGCGGCAACAGTTGGCCTGACTGCTTTTCAGGCAACCCCTGTTGTAGCCAAGGAAGAAACCAAACAGGTTTTCGTCATGAGCCGCACTTGGGCGGTGACGCAGGTATCGGATGCACCGGTCGTGTATCGCGCGACGCGGGACAACAACAATCTGAATCCCTTTGGCCCGCCGCCGCGCCTGCGGACGCTTCAGGCCGCCACCGCGATTCAGCAGGCCACGGGATGCAGACCAATTGTTGGCAGCATGTATCAAAACATCTCGGGGCAGTTCTTCTCGCAAGTCAGCTGCAACTGACCCTGGCCCCAAACGGGCATTGAGGTCAGCGCAACGCGCTGCCATAGCTTGCGCATGAAACTCGCGATTAACGGATTCGGTCGGATCGGCCGCACGATCCTGCGGCAGCTTCTGGCACAGCCGCAGGACAACGACGTTGAGCTGGTGCTGATCAACGATATCGCACCGCTTGAGACCTGCGCTTATCTGTTCAAATACGACAGCACGTTTGGCCCCTACACCGGCACGGTCGCGCAAGGTGATGCAGAGCTGATGGTAGACGGACGCGCAATCCCGGTCACGCATAGTTCGGACTTGTCGCAGGTGGACCTGACCGGCGTTGATGTCCTTATGGACTGCACCGGAGTTGCCAGAACGTCGGATGTGGCCAGCCAGGGCCTGACCGCCGGGGCCAGCAAGGTGCTAATCTCTGGCCCATCCCCCGCAACCGAAATCACGATTGTTCTAGGCGCGAACGAAGATCAACTGGGTGCCGCGCGGATCGTTTCAAACGCATCCTGCACGACCAACGGGCTTGCGCCCTTGGTCAAGGTTCTGGATCAAATCGGGGGCGTGGCCTCGGCGCATATGACCACCATCCACTGCTATACCAACAGCCAGCCGATGGTCGACGCGCCGCGCGGCGATCTGGCCCGTTCTCGCGCGGGGGCGATGTCAATGGTGCCGACCACCACAAGTGCCACCCATCTGATTGATGAGGTTCTGCCCCACCTCGCAGGTCGCATTTCCGGTGCCGCTGTTCGGGTTCCGACAGCCAGTGTTTCAGCGGTTGATCTGGTTGTGACACTGGAACGAGGTATGACGCCCAAGGCGTTCGATGCGGAATTACGCATGGCGGTGTCATCCTCGCCAGTATTGGGCTGGACGGACGAACCGTTGGTCTCGTCCGACCTGCGCACGCGCCCCGAGTCTCTGGTTATCGCAGGCCCCGAAACACGCCAGATCGGAGAGCGTCAGGTTCGCGTTTTCGGATGGTACGATAACGAATGGGGCTTTTCAGCCCGGATGCTGGACGTGGCACGGTTAATGGCCCGAGGGTAAGCGGACCGCAGAACACTGCGATCCGCTTTCTTTTGATTATTCGCCCGGCAGGCTGCCCGACCCATGCCCGGACATCCCGCCCGAGACTTCTTCGGTCGCCTCATCTGCCAGTTCGTGCGGCAGGATCAGGTTCAGAACGATAGCGATCAGTGCCGCAGGCAACAGGCCGCTTTTCATCAGGATGCCCAACGTGTCAGGCAGGTGCTGAACCGCGTTGGGCTCAAGCTGTAAACCAAACCCGATCGACAACGAGATCGCAAAGATCACCATGTTGCGCCGGTTCCAGTCTACATCTGACAGCATCGAAACACCGGCTGCGACGACCATCCCGAACATGACGATCACACCACCGCCCAGCACTTCGATGGGAACGGTACGGATGATCGCCCCGACCTTGGGAACAAGACCGCACAGGATCAGGAACAGCGCGCCAATCGTAACCACGTTGCGGCTCATGACTCCGGTCATGGCAATCAGCCCGACATTCTGGCTGAAGGAGGTATTTGGCAAGCCACCAAATACACCAGCCAAGGCTGACCCGAAACCGTCCGCATAGGTTGCCCCGGCGATTTCCTTGTCAGTGGCTTCGCGCCCTGCCCCACCCTTGGTTACGCCGGACACATCGCCCACGGTTTCAATCGCCGACACAAAGGCCATCAGGCAGAAACCGATGATCGCCGCGAACGAGAACTCGAACCCGTATTTGAACGGCACCGGCAACGCAAAGGAAGCCGCGCGATCCCAACTTGTGCCAATCGCTTCGAACGTGATCATTCCAACCATCAGGGCGTACCCATAGCCAGCAACAAGGCCAATCAAGACTGCCGAGACTGACAGCATCCCGCGCGTGAAGAACTTTAGCGCCAGCGTAACGATGATCACGACCAGAGCCGCCGACCAGTTCAGGGCCGACCCATATTCAGGCGTCCCGATGGCCGGAACACCTCCTGCGGCGTATTGAATGCCGACCTTGACCAATGCCAGACCGATCATTGTGACCACCAGCCCGGTCACCAGAGGCGGCAGCGCAAAGCGGATTTTTCCGATCACAGTCCCCAGCAAAGCATGGAACAAACCGCCGACGATCACCCCGCCGAACAAGGCCGCTAAACCATCGACGCCTTTACCCGCGACCAGCGGAATCATGATGGGCAGAAAGGCAAAACTAGTGCCTTGCACGATGGGCAAAGCGGCACCGACCGGCCCAAGCGTTACTGTCTGCAACAAGGTGGCGACACCCGCGAACAGCATCGACATCTGGATCAGGTACAACAATTCAGGAAAGTCCGGTGAGTTGGACCCAAATCCGAACCCAGCTGCCCCTGCCACGATGATCGCAGGGGTGACGTTGGATACGAACATCGCCAAGACGTGCTGGATGCCCAGCGGAACCGCCTTATGCAAAGCCGGAGTATAGTTCGGGTCCCGAAGCTGTTCGGGGGCCCCTATGGAAGTGTCAGCCATGAGTTACTGTCCTCTCTGTCAGGTTCACGGGGGTCTTGCCGCTTATCCTGCGGCTTCAACGGTCACGACACGACTTCATAGGGCGTGTCGAACCAAAATTCCTCAAGGTTGGGGCCTGCGCCGATCCGATCGACAACCGCGAACAGGCCGGGGCCGTGCAGTGGAGTCAGAACGCCATGCCACGTGCCCCTGTGATAGTTCACCGCCTGCCCCGGAGAGGTAATGAACGCCTCCGGCTCGCCCGGCTTGCCATTCTCGTCCAGGGCAACGATGACCAGAAAGGGCCGATGGGTCATGGGGATAAAGGCTTGGCTGCCATCCGGATGCCGCTCGACCATATCAAGCTGATATGGCAGGGCACGCGGGTTGGCGTTGAACAGGCTGATCCCTGCACGGCCGTCCGAAAAATCCAGCTCAGCGCGATCATGGAACCGGCCGCATTGCCCCTGATTGATGATCTTGTCCGGGTCGCCTGCGACTTCGATCACATCCCCAAAAGGCGCAAACGCGGCGGGCGTCAGAGGGGTTGCCGCAATCCGCTTCATGAGGGCAAAACGTCCTGCAACCGGAACTCGGCAATACGTTCAACCTGACGACAGGCTTCGGCAAACTCTGTGTCTCGGTCCTGATCAATCCGGCGTTGGAACGCGTCCAGAATCGAAGCCTTGTTGTGATCACGCACCGCAATGATGAAGGGAAATCCGAACTTCTGCGTATAGCGCGTGTTCAGATCCGTAAAAGCGTCGCGCTCAGCATCCGTCAGCGCATCCAATCCGGCTGATGCCTGCTCGGACGTACTTTCCTGCGTCAACCGCTTGGCCTGCGCCAGTTTTCCCGCAAGATCCGGGTGCGCCGTCAGTACGCCCAGCCGCTCTGGTTCCGATGCGGATCGGAACATGCGCGCCAGCGCATTGTGCAACCCACCAGCCGTGTCGTGGGCCGGACCCAGTTCCAGATCATAGGCACGCTCAGCGATCCAGGCAGAGTGTTCGAATATCCCGCCATAGGCTGTGACAAAGGCGTCCCGGTCCATCTCGGACGGTTTGGGCCGTGAAACAGGAGGATGCTGTTCCGCCCAATGCGCGGCGATTTGCTGGCGGGTCGCGAACCAGACATCCGAATGCCCCTGCGCGTAGTCCAAGAACCGCTTCAGGGCCACGACCCGGCCCGGACGACCGATCAGGCGGCAATGCAGGCCGATCGACAGCATCTTTGGCGCACCCGCCTCGCCTTCTGCATAAAGCGCATCGAAACTGTCCTTGAGATACGCATAGAACTGATCGCCCGAGTTAAACCCCTGCGGCGTGGCAAAACGCATATCGTTGCAGTCCAGCGTGTAGGGGACGATCAACTGATCCCGCCCACCGGCATTCATCCAATAAGGCAGATCGTCAGCATAGGTGTCAGCCACGTAGGAAAAGCCGCCTTCTTCGGCGACCAGCCGCACGGTATTTTCGGAACACCGTCCGGTATACCACCCCACCGGGCGTTCACCGACAACCTCGGTATGCAGGCGGATCGCCTCGGCAATCTGGGCGCGTTCCTCACCCTCGGGCATGTCCTTATGTTCAACCCACTTGAGGCCGTGGCTCGCAATCTCCCACCCTGCGGATTTCATCGCTGCAACCTGATCCGGGGAACGGGCCAAGGCCGTTGCGACACCGTAGACAGTGATCGGCAAGTCCTTCATCAACCGGTGCAAGCGCCAGAACCCGGCACGCGATCCGTATTCATAGATCGATTCCATGTTCCAATGGCGTTGGCCCGGCCATTGGGCGGCTCCGACGATCTCGGACAGGAACGCCTCGGACGCGGCGTCCCCGTGCAGCACGCAGTTCTCTCCGCCCTCTTCATAATTCAGCACGATCTGAACCGCGAGTTTCGCCCCACCCGGCCATTTGGCGTCTGGTGGGTTGGCTCCGTATCCGATCATGTCGCGGGGGTAACGAGGGGGCTGCATGATATTTTCCGTCTTGTCTTTGTCACATTACCTACGCTTTACCGCAGAAACGGAGCGATGATTATCAAATCAATCCGAACGCTGTTTCCATTTCTTTCGGCATTCCCAAAGTTTCGGAATTCAAACCAGACTGTGTCAAACAAAACATGTGCGCTTTATGTGATAAGCATCAGCAAACCAATGAGACGATTAGAAATTAGGAGATTCCCGTGGCAGGTTATCTGACAACCCATGTTCTGGACACCGCGCGCGGCTGCCCGGCAGAGGGGCTGAAAATTGAGCTGTTCGAAATCACGGACGGAAATCGCCGCAAACTGGCCGAGACCAAAACCAACGAGGACGGGCGCACAAACAGCCCGATCCTGCCACAGAACGACTTTAAAACCGGCTCCTATGAACTGGTTTTCTTTGCCGGTGACTATTTGCGCGCAACCGGTCAGTCCGCAGAAGAACCGCTGTTTCTGGACGAAGTTCCCATCCGGTTCGGCATGTCCGATGCAGAAGCCCACTACCACGTGCCGCTTTTGCTGTCGCCTTACGGGTACTCAACCTATCGCGGCAGTTGAGGGCTCAAACCTCTGAATTGCGGACAACGTCCCCGATCCGGGCAATCATGAAATCCATGAACAAGCGCGCCTTTGGATCCTGATGCCTGCGGTGCGTATAAAGACACGCCATCTGGACGGAAACCGGTGGCGTGTCTGTGGCAACGGGGACAAGACGCCCGGCCTTCAGGTGGTCCGTCACCTCAAAAACGGGCTTCATTGCGATGCCTTGCCCTGACAAGGCCCAGTCCGTCAGAACGTCCCCATCATCACATTCAAACCGACCGGTCACCGCAAAGCGTTTCGCCCCCTCGGGTGTTTCCAGTTGCCATTGAAATTCAGCAGCACCCGGAAACCGCAAGTTCAGGCATTCGTGCTTTTCCGAAATCAGGTCCGATCCGGTTTTTGGCATGCCCCGACGTTTTATGTATTCCGGGGCAGCACACAGGACCCGCTGACAATCCGCGATCTTTCGGATGCGCAAGGTGCTGTCTTCTGGCTGACCTATGAAAAACGCCAAATCCAACCCTTCAGTCGTCAGGTCAACGGACCGGTCCGTCAGACGCAGCCGAACGTCGATCTCGGGGTATGCTGCAAGAAAATCAGGCACATGCGGGGCAAGCAGCCTGCGTCCTACGCCCAGCGGTGCCGCGACGAACAACGACCCACGCGGCGCTTCGGTCAGGTGAACCACTTGCGCCTCAGCCTCGTCAACCGCATCCAGAACCGCTACCGCGCCGGGATAAAATGCTCGCCCCTGCTCAGTCGGGCTGAGGTTGCGCGTCGTGCGTTGGAACAGGCGGACACCCAGATGATCCTCAAGCTGGGAAATCCGCGCCGAGGTGACCGCAGGCGAAATGCGCAGGTCGCGCCCTGCGGCGGACATGCTGCCCAAATCGTAGACCCTGACGAAGGTTCGGATATTGTCGAGATAGGACATCTTATCGTTTTTTTTGATACAGTTTGACAATATACGGGAATACCGAAGAAAACCGCGTTTGCCTAGTGTGGCGGCAACCAATCGGAGAGACCTCTCATGTTCGAATTCGCCGTGTTCTGGGACTGGATGGCATTTGCCGTGCGCTGGCTGCACGTAATCACCGCAATCGCCTGGATCGGATCATCCTTTTATTTCATCGCGCTGGACCTTGGCCTGAACCGCAATATCCCCGGACCTGCGGATGGTGAGGAATGGCAGGTCCATGGCGGTGGTTTCTACCACATCCAGAAGTACTTGGTCGCGCCCGAACGGATGCCGGACCATCTGACCTGGTTCAAATGGGAAAGCTACGCGACCTGGCTCAGCGGTGCCGGATTGCTGATGATCGTCTACTGGGTCGGCGGAGAGCTGTATCTGATCGACGCGGAAAAGGCGGATCTCGCCTTGTGGCAGGGTATTGCGATCTCGGCCGTGTCCCTGACCGTCGGCTGGCTGATCTACGATTTTCTCTGCAAGTCTGGACTGGGTGAGCGGCCAACGCTGCTGATGGTGCTTCTGTTCGTCCTGCTTGTGGCGATGGGCTGGGGGTACAACCAGATTTTCACCGGTCGGGCGATGATGCTGCATCTGGGCGCATTCACGGCGACGATCATGACCGCCAATGTGTTTTTTATCATCATGCCGAACCAGCGCATCGTGGTGGATGACCTGAAGAACGGCCGCACGCCGGACCCGAAATACGGAAAAATCGCCAAGCTGCGCTCGACCCACAACAACTATCTGACGCTGCCAGTCGTTTTCCTGATGCTGTCGAACCACTACCCGCTGGCCTTTGCGACGGAATACAATTGGATCATCGCTGCACTGGTCTTCTTGATGGGTGTCACGATCCGCCATTATTTCAATACACACCACGCACGCGCGGGTGATCCTACGTGGACATGGCTGGTCACAGCATTGCTGTTCATCGCGATCATGTGGCTGTCCACGGCACCAATGTATAAACCGCTGGAAGAGGCCGAGGCGCAACCTCTTACCCCTTACGAGCAGAAGTTTGCAGCCGCCGAAGGGTTTGAAGAGGCCCATGATGTCGTCTTGGGTCGATGCTCGATGTGTCACGCTCGTGAACCTGTGTGGGAGGGCATCCAATGGGCACCAAAGGGCGTGCTGCTGGAAACCGAAGGTGACATCGCCCGAAACGCAAAACAGATATACCTGCAATCGGGTGTCAGCCACGCCATGCCCCCGGCCAACGTGACCTATATGGAACCAGAAGATCGCGAAGCTATCATCCGTTGGTTCCGCAACGTGGGATCATAGGCCCGAGACTGACCGACCACACAAATGCGAATTCGACAGGTCCGGCGAAAAATTCTCTTCCCTGCGCGAAAATTGATGCTCTAACATGGCTTTAACGAACCGTCGCATTGCACAAGGCGGTGACCTAAAACTCGACTTGGGGCAGTTGGAGCCAAAAGATGCAGGGAAACGGGCGGCACGCCGTTTTTAGGAATTGCCTTTTTGGTGCTCTCTCGCTTGTCTTGCCCACATCAGTTGCGGCTCTTGAAACGACCCTAACCGCGTCGGGTGCGCCAAGTAAGTTGGTGGAACGGATCGAAGAAACCTCTTCGGTTGCAACGGCCGAATCGCGCGGTCTGGACACGCCGCTGGAAATTCTGTCAGCCGCATTGTCAGATTACCGGACCATCGTTCAAATTCTCTATGACGAAGGGTATTTCAGCCCGGTCGTCAGCATCAAGCTGGACGGCCAGGAAGCGGCCGAAATCAGTTCACTCAGCGTCCCGGCGCAAATCAACCGCGCCGTAATAACGGTAAACACGGGCCCTACCTTCAAGTTCGGCGAAGCCGTCGTTGTGCCATTGGCCCCTGAAACCGAACTGCCCGAAGATTTTGCAACAGGCCAGCTAGCCACAACCGGCGCCATTCAACGCGCGGCCTCTGCCGGTGTGCAGGGTTGGCGCAACGCGGGTCACGCCAAGGCCGGGGTTGAGGATGAACAGGTCATCGCGCGGCATGCGCAGGCCAGGCTGGATGCGCGTGTCGATCTAGCGCCGGGGCCACGCCTGACCTTCGGGAAAATGTTCATCAAGGGCGACTCGGACGTGCGCCACAGGTCCATCGAAAAAGTTGCCGGATTCCCGTCGGGCGAGGTTTACTCGCCCGAGCAAATTCAAAAAGTCGGAACACGCCTGCGGCGGACCGGAACGTTCAACGTGGTTTCCATCGAAGAACATGAAACCCCGAACCCGGACGGGACGCTGGATTTTGACGCCTATTTTGAAGATTTGCCGAAACGCCGCCTGACTTTCGGGTTCGAGATCGCGTCACGCGATGGGATCGACGTGACCGCAACCTGGACGCATCGTAACGTATTCCGGCGTGCCGAAAGGCTGCGTTTCGAAGCTGCGCTGCGCAATATTGGCGGGGCCGAGGATTTGGACGGACGTATCGGTCTTCGTCTGGATCAACCCGACAGGCTGGGCCCGGACGACAACACATTCTGGAGCGCGTTGATCGAACGTCGAAACACGGACAATTACAACGTGACAATCACGTCACTGGCCTATGGTGCACGGCGCACATTCTCAGACCGTCTTTATGCCGAGGCTTCGGCTGGCTTTCAGTGGTCTAATGCCGATGACGCATTTGGCGACGGTCGCAAGTTCCGTTACTTCATTATTCCGACACGGTCCGAGTGGGACCAACGGGACAGCAAGGTCAGCGCGACGCGCGGGTTCTATCTGGATTCTCAGATCATGCCATTCGTCGGGCTGTCTGGCACGGAAACAGGCATTCGATTCTTCTTTGACGGACGCGGCTACACCAGCCTGAACACCGAAGGACGCATCGTCCTGGCCGGCCGGGTTCAGGTCGGGTCGGTCCTTGGCCCCTCGCTGGATGGTGTGACGCCCGACTTCCTGTTTTTCTCGGGCGGGGCGGGTTCTGTACGCGGGCAGCCTTTTGAAAGCCTCGGCATCCCGGTTGGAAACGAAGTTGCTGGCGGCAAGTCCTTTCTTGGTCTGTCCGGCGAGGTGCGTGGGAAAATAACCGAGGCGATATCGCTTGTCGGATTTTATGACTATGGTGTTGTGGACTCGTCGTCCTTCGTCACCAGTGCCGCGGCCTCTCATTCCGGTGCGGGTTTGGGGGTCAGGTATGACTTGGGCGGATTTGGCCCGCTACGTCTGGACCTAGCGGTGCCTGTTCAGGGCGACACAGGCGACGGCCTGCAGTTTTATATCGGGATCGGACAGGCATTTTGATACGGCGATATTCATATCCTGTGCTAACCGCGACACTTATCCTGACCGCGCCGCCTGTGGTCGCGCAAGAAGATGGCAGCGGCAGCATGCTGGAGAACTTTCTCCAGGACACGCTGTCGGGCGACAATCAGAACGTGACCGTGACCGGCCTTCAGGGTGCACTTAGCGCGCGCGCGACAATCGAGGAAATTACCGTCGCAGACGACGAAGGCGTCTGGCTGACCATCAAGGACGCGCAGCTTGACTGGAACCGTCTGGCGCTGATCCGCGGCCGGTTTTCTGTCAACTCCCTAACCGCGCAAGAGATCGACATTGCCCGCGCACCCGGTGCGACGACGACAGACGAACCAGCGGCAACCGTCGAAACGCAGCCCTTCCAACTGCCAGAACTGCCCGTCGCAATTGAAATCGGAGAAATCCGCATTGACGAAGTGTCTTTGGGTGAACCTCTGATCGGGGTCGCTGCGGACCTTTCGATCAACGGCAACCTGTCTCTGGCGGACGGAACGCTTGATACATCGCTGGATGTAACCCGTCTGGACCGCGCAGGGGATGAGATCAAGCTGACGGCTGGATTTGAAAACGCCACGAGCGAGATCAATCTGGACCTGCAAGTGACCGAGGCTGCAGGCGGGTTGATTTCGACCGCCTTGAAAATCCCCGACAGCCCCCCGATTGGCCTGACTGCCAACGGATCGGGGCCGCTTACCGATTTCACAGCCGATATCGGGTTGAGCAGCGACAACCAACAACGCGTTTCAGGGCAAGTGCGCCTGCGTGCGGCTGATGGTGGCGCGCAACAAGGGATCGCCTTTACAACAGACCTGAGCGGCGATCTGACCCCGTTCCTGACCCCAGAAATTGATCCGTTCTTCGGGACGGACACACGCCTGTTCGTGGACGGCCAAACCAAACCCGAAGGCGCGCTTGAGGTGTCAGATCTTGAACTGACCACACAGGCGCTGAACCTAAAGGGGGAATTGGAACTGGCTGAAGGCGGCTCACTTCAACTGGCTGCCCTTCAGGGCCGCATCACACCGCCCGACGGAGAGGCGGTCGTGTTGCCGGTCGCCGGCGGTGAAACGTCCATTGAAGCTGCGCAAATTTCCGCCCTGTACGACCACAAGAACGGAAACCTCTGGGATCTGAGCCTGACTGCAAACGCATTCAAATCACCGCAGGCCAATCTGCAAAACGCGCGTATCAGCGCGCAGGGCGTGCTGGACCAGGGCGAGGCTCTGGCCGCCAGCGGGGATGTTCAGGCCAGTGTCACTGGTATCGACCTGACCGATCCGGCCCTGAATGCGGCCGTTGGTCAGCGCATCACGTTAGACGGGCAATTCGATTATGGCAGCGATCAATCTCTTAATCTGTCCGGGTTCGAACTGATCGGGGCTGACTACGCACTGGCTTTGGACGCGTTGATCGACGGTCTGACAAGCGGATTGACCGTGGATGGATCAGCGACGCTTGAGGCAACCGATCTGGCGCGGTTTTCGGATATCGCCAAGCTTGACCTTAGGGGGCAGGTGTCGGCGCGAGTAGAAGGGAAAGGGTCACCGCTTGAGGGCAGTTTTGACGGGACGCTGTTTGTTGACGGCAGCGATCTGGCCACCGGGCGCGACGATATTGATCCGGTGATCACAGGTGAAACCACGATCTCACTGGACGGCAAACGCGGATCTGACGGCATCACGATCCGGTCTTTTGAACTGAACAGTGAAGCGGCTCAGGCACAGGCAAACGGTGTGGTCACAACGCCAAATGGAAACCTGACCATCGACGGGCAAGCGCAGGTCAACGCACCGGACTTGTCCGTTTTCTCAGGTCTGGCCCAGCGCGATCTTGGCGGCTCACTTCGCGCCGAGGTCGACGGCACCGGTACTGTTCAGACGTTGGAGTTTGACGGCACCGCAAGTGTGGTCGGCAGGAACCTGCAAACCGGCATGGCTGACATCGACCCGCTTTTGACCGGCCAAACCACCATTCAGTGGGACGGTGCACGCTCTGCCGATCAGATCGAAATTCGAAATGCGACAGTGAATGGCAAAGCCCTAAGCGCACAGGTACAAGCCACTGTGACCGACCCGACCGGAGAGCCATCCGGCGAAGGCGAGGCGCGCATTGATGTGCCAGACCTATCCCTATTCTCGGGGCTGGCGAGTCGGGACCTGACCGGTTCTGTGAACGCCAATTTCCAGGGCAGCGGCGATCTGGCGACCCGCGCCTTTGATATTCAGGGCAACCTGGACGCCGACGACATCCAGGTCGGTATCGAATTTGTCGACAAGCTTGTGAATGGCCGCACAACCCTGACCGTGGACGCCCAAAACGGGGATCAGGGTCTGGAGGTTCGAAATTTCCGCCTGCAGGGGTCGGCCATTTCAGCCAATGCATCAGGAAAAGTCGCGCGCGAAGGCGGAGGGTTGAACTATTTTGTCCAACTGGATGACGTCGCGCGGATCACACAAACTCTGTCCGGTCCACTGACGCTGGAGGGGAACGTGGCACCCACGTCGTCCGGACTGGAAGGAACGGCAAACTTGCGTGGTCCGGACAGTTCCTACGCCACACTGGAAGGGTCCGTGGATTCAGACGGCGCGGCTGATCTGGTTTTTGATGCAAAACTAAACCGGATTGAGCGGTTTGCCCCGGAATTTCCCGGTACAATCGCCGCGAACGGTACGGCGAAGCGTGACAACGGAGTGTGGACGATCGACACAACGGCTGAAGGCCCCGCAGAAATCAACAGCCAAGTTTCCGGCACATTTGACGAAGCATCGGGTGAGGCCGACCTGAAAGCCGCAGGTGGGGTCAATATCGGTATCGCCAACCTGTTCATTACCCCCAACAAGATCGACGGTACGGCACGGTTTGATCTGGCTTTAAAGGGGAAACCCTCTTTGGAAGCGCTGAGTGGAACGATAACCACCTCGGGCACCTCTTTGGCAATTCCCGGTGCCGGGCAGACCATCACGGGTATCAGCGGGTCAGTGGAACTGGCCCAAAGCCGGGCAACGATTTCCATCAGCGGTGGACCGCGCGCTGGTGGCAACTTTGTCGTGGCAGGGCCAGTAGATCTGACGCCGCCCTTCAACGCAAACATCACGACAACGCTCAACAGTCTCGTTCTGACCGACCAACTTTTGTATGAAACAACGCTGAACGGCCAAATTGCGATGACTGGCGCTTTGGCTGGCAACAGTTCGATTGCGGGACAGATCACGTTCGAAGAAACAAATATCAATCTGGCCGCCGCATCCGGAGCCGTCGGGGCCGCGCCTATTCCCGACATTCAACATATTGGCGAAGGCTCGGCCAGCTTGATCACCCGCGAACGTGCAGGGCTGGTTGTTGACGAAGAAGCAACACCCAGCGATTCCCGCATTTCTCTCGACATTGCGCTTTTGGCACCAAAGGCGGTCTTTGTGCGCGGGCGCGGTGTGAACGCGGAACTTGGTGGTCGTTTGTTTATTGGCGGCACAACGTCTTCGGTGGTGCCATCAGGTCAGATCGAACTGATCCGTGGTAACCTGGACATTCTGGGTCGCAGGCTTGCGCTGACCAAAGGCATCGTGACCCTGCAAGGCGACCTGACCCCCTATATCGAGTTCGAGTCTTCCGCCAGCACGTCAGACGGCACGGCCACGATTGAAATCGCAGGTCCGCTGGATGCACCGGAAGTAGACGTGTTCTCCGACCCCGAGCGCCCTGCAGAAGAGGCGTTGGCGATGCTTCTGTTCGGCAACCGCTTTTCCGAATTGTCGCCGTTTGTCATTGCGCAAATGGCTGCATCACTTGCCCAACTCAGCGGTGCGGGTGGTGACGCCACCAAGGGGCTACGGGATGCGACCGGTGTAGACTCGGTGGACATCGGTGCGACCGAAGGCGGCGCCGGTCGATTGGGTGCAGGGGCTTACCTAAGTGACAATCTCTACACCGATTTCACCGTGAACACCGAAGGCGATACCGAGGTGAACCTGAACCTTGATGTAACCGACAATTTTACCGTTCGCGGGACAGTTGACGGGCGCGGGGAAACAGGTGTCGGTGTGTTTTTCGAGCGCGACTACTAAGCCCGCCGTATCCCAATCGCCTGTCCGGCCTGAGGGGCCGCGTCCAACCCCGCGTGATCGCGCACCATTTGGGCAAGCCGTTCTGCGGCCCAATCCGGGTAAGCGACCGAACGCCCGGTCTTATGGCTGACATTCATGAACAATGCTTCTTGCGTTGCACAGACTTCGCCGTCGTTTTCTGACAGCATCTGCGCAAAATAATGGCCCCTCTTGTGGTCTGCATCCAGCAGGCGAATCCGGTAAAAGAAGGGTTCGTTTTCCTGTATTTCGCGCAGGAAAGTCATATGCGATTGCAAGACATAGGGCCCCTGCCCCAATGCCGCCACTTGCACTTCGCCAAGGCCCAAATGCTCGACCATCAGCTTTTCCAGCGCCAGATCGAAGGCCACTCCGTAGTAACCCACATTCATGTGGCCATTGTAGTCAATCCATTCCGGCAGCACCCGGAACCCCCTAATTTCGACCGGCGCATCATAGGGGCCGTCATGCCCGCTTAGGGGTTCAGTCATCGGGGTCCTCCTCAAAAATCGCAACGGCCCGAACAAAGCCTGCCGACGCGCCCTTGATCTTGAAAGGAAAGCACGAGATTTCAAACCCCGTCGGCGGCAGGTTTTCGAGGTTGGTCAGCTTTTCCATGTGGCAATACCCGATTTCCATCGAGGCGCGATGCCCCTCCCAGATGATCGAGGCATCCTGTGTCTCAGCGTATTCCTGCGCCGTCAGGGCAAAGGGCGCATCCCAGCTCCAGGCGTCCGTACCGGTCACGCGCACGCCGCGTTCCGTCAGGTACAGCGTCGCCTCACGGCCCATCCCGCAACCTTTAATCAAATAGTCCGGCTGACCATAGCGCGTTCCCGCAGACGTATTGACGATCACGATGTCCAGCGGTTGCAGATCATGACCTATGCGCTTCAGCTCTGTTGCGACGTCGGCGGCGGTTGCAACATAGCCGTCATCGAAATGCCGGAAGTCCAGCTTCACGCCGGGGTTCATGCACCATTCGAGCGGCACCTCGTCGATGGTAATCGCACGCTCGCCGTTATTCATGGTCGAGTGGTGGTGATACGGCGCGTCCAGATGGGTGCCGTTATGGGTCGCGATCTGAAGACGCTCAATCGCCCAACCCTCACCCCCCGGCAAATCATCCTTTTGCAAGCCCGGAAAAAAGGACATGACCTGTTCTGCGGTCTGATCGTGGGTCAGGTATTCGATTTCGGGCAGCATAATCGGCGGGTCGGATACGATCCCGGTTTCCAGCGGAACGGATAAATCGACAAAACGGCGCGGCATGAAACCCTCCATCACCCCAAGCGATGATAGGTTTGGCCGCATCTAACCTTCTGTCAAGGAAAGAAAAAGGCGGCTACTGGGGCCGCCTTTTCCGCTTATTCCGCCGCAATCGCGTCTTCGATCTTTTCAACGCGGATGGCCGAGAACTTGAACTCGGGGATTTTGCCGTAAGGGTCGATGGCCGAGTTGGTCAGGATATTCGCCGCCGCTTCGACATAGGCGAACGGGATGAACACCATGTCCTCGGCGATCGCGCGGTCGGCACGCACCATGATCTCGATGGATCCCCGGCGCGTTGTCAGGCGGATGGTCTCGCCCGGTTCGATCCCCATCAGCTTGAGCGTCCGCGGGTTCATCGAACAGTTTGCTTCTGGTTCCACGGCGTCCAGAACCGTAGCGCGTCGCGTCATCGACCCGGTGTGCCAATGTTCCAACTGGCGACCCGTGGTGGCGATCATAGGATATTCCTCATCCGGGGCCTCATCGGGGGGGATGACGCTGGCCGGGGTGAATTTCGCCTTGCCATCGGTGCGCGGGAAGCCGTCACCAAACACGATGGACTGGCCCGGATCGGTTTCCGATAGCGACGGATAGGTGATCGTTTCACTCTCCAACCGGTCCCACGTGATATTGTCGAGCGAAGCCATGGTCAGCTTCATCTCGGCAAAGACCTGGGACACATCCGTGTAATCCCAGTTCAACCCGATGCGCTGCGCCAATTCGACAGTGATCTTCCAATCCTCACGCGCCTCCCCCGGAGGGGTCACGGCGGGACGCACCCGCTGTACCTGACGGTTGGTATTCGACACCGTGCCGTTCTTTTCATAAAGCGCCGAGGCAGGCAGGATGATGTCGGCATAATTCGCCGTTTCGGTCAGGAAGATATCCTGCACGATCATCAGGTCCAGCTTGGCCAGCGCGTCGCGGGCATGATTCACATCAGGGTCGGACATGGCCGGGTTTTCGCCCATGATATACATGCCCTTGATGTTGCCCGCATAGGCCTGATCAATGATCTCAGTCACCGTCAGGCCCTTTTCGTTCGAGAAATCGTCCGAATTCCACACTTCGTTGAACTTGGCGCGAATGCCATCGTCAGTCACGGTCTGATAATCCGGCAGGAACATCGGGATCAGTCCCGCGTCAGACGCGCCCTGCACGTTGTTCTGACCGCGCAGCGGGTGCAGACCTGCGCCGGGTTTACCGACGTTGCCAGTCATCAGAGCAAGGCTGATCAGGCAGCGCGAGTTATCCGTGCCGTGAATGTGCTGGCTGACGCCCATACCCCAGAAGATCAGACCAGCCTTGGCCTGCGCAAAGGTGCGCGCAACACGGCGCAACTGATCCGGTTCGATGCCACAGATCGGCGACATCGCCTCGGGCGTGAACTGGCGCAGGTGCTCTTTCTCGGCCTCCCAGTTCTCAGTCCAGCGGTGGATGTACTGGCTGTCGTAAAGTTCCTCTTCGACGATCACGTTCATGATCGCGTTCAGCATCGAGACATCGGCCCCCGGACGGAATTGCAGCATCTCGTCGGCAAACTTGCGCATGCCCACACCGCGCGGGTCCATCACGATCAGCTTGCCGCCCCGTTTGGTGAACTGCTTGAAATAGGTCGCCGCAACGGGGTGGTTTTCGATCGGGTTGGCCCCGATGATGATCGCTACATCCGCATTTTCGATCTCGTTGAAGGTCGCTGTCACCGCGCCCGAGCCCACGTTCTCGATCAGAGCGGCCACCGACGACGCGTGGCACAGACGGGTGCAGTGGTCGACGTTGTTGTGCTTGAATCCCTGACGGATGAACTTCTGGAACAGGTAGGCTTCTTCGTTGGTGCATTTGGCCGAACCAAAACCCGCAACGCTGCGCGGGTCTTCGGCGCGCAGGGCTTTCAGCTTGGACGCCGCAAGGCCCATCGCCTCGTCCCATGTCGCCTCGCGAAAGTGGGTGGACAGGTCCGCAGGGTCGACATTCAGACCCTTTTCAGGCGCGTCCTCACGCCGGATCAGTGGCGTGGTCAGGCGGTGCGGGTGGTGGATGTAGTCAAAGCCAAAACGGCCTTTGACACACAGACGGCCTTCGTTGGCGGGGCCATTGATGCCCTCGACATATTTGACCTTACCGTCCTTGACCTTCAGCGAGACTTTGCAGCCCACACCGCAGAACGGGCAAACGCTTTCTGTCTCAGAGTCGTAGTCTTTGCTGTCACCTTTCTGCTGGTCGTCAAGCACGGTAGCGGGCATCAGCGCACCAGTCGGGCAAGCCTGCACGCATTCGCCGCAGGCCACACAGGTCGAATCGCCCATCGGGTCGTTCTGGTCGAACACCACCTGCGCTGTATGACCACGACCGGCCATGCCGATCACGTCATTTACCTGCACTTCACGGCAGGCCCGGACGCAGAGGTTGCAGTTGATGCAGGCGTCCAGATTGACACGCATCGCAATGTGGCTGTCATCCAGCAGCGGGATCTTTTCGGCCTCTTTCGCCGGAAAACGGCTCTCGCTGACATCGTTCAGCTTGGCCATGTCCCAGAAATGGCTAGAGGCGTCGTGCGCTTGCTCCGGCTGATCCGCGACCAGAAGTTCCATGACCATGGCGCGCGATTTCTCAGCGCGTTCGCTGTCGGTCTTGACCACCATACCGTCGGCGGCAGGGCGGATGCACGAGGCGACCAGAGTTCGCTCGCCTTCCACCTCGACCATACAGGCGCGGCAGTTGCCGTCGGGGCGGTACCCCGGCTGCGGCTTGTGGCACAGGTGCGGAATTGTGAACCCCTGGCCCTTGGCGGCTTCCCAGATGGTCCAGCCCTCGGGCACGGTGACATCTTCGCCGTTCAGGTTGAAGGTGACGGTCTTGGTTGGGCTTGCGTCTAGCATGGCTCTGTCTCCCTTCAAATTTCGTCAGCGAAATGTTTCATGACAAGGCGGATCGGGTTCGGGGCCGCCTGTCCCAGACCACAGATCGAGGCATCACCCATCACCTGACACAAGTCTTCCAGCAGGTCCTGATCCCACTTGTCAGCCTGCATCAGCTTGACCGCCTTTTCGCAGCCAGCACGACAGGGCGTACACTGGCCGCAGCTTTCGTCTTCGAAGAAGCGCAGCATGTTGAGCGCCGCATCGCGGGCGGTGTCCTGATCGGACAGAACCACCACAGCGGCCGAGCCGATAAAGGTGCCATGCGGTTGCAACGTGTCGAAATCCAGCGGGATATCATCCATCGACGCAGGCAAAAGCCCCGAGGACGGACCGCCCGGCTGATATGCCTTGAAACTCTGCCCGTCGGCCATACCGCCTGCCGCTTCGATCACGTCCAGAATGGTCGATCCGGCAGGCAGCAGGTAAACCCCCGGCTTTGCCACACGACCCGAGACCGAATAGCTGCGCAGCCCCTTGCGCCCGTTCTTTTCGGTGCTGTTGAGGCATTCCGGCCCCTCGCGACACACCTTGGTGACCCAATACAGCGTCTCGACATTGTGGACCAAGGTCGGGCGGTTGAACACACCAACCTGCGCCACGAACGGGGGACGGTGGCGCGGCAGGCCCTTTTTGCCTTCGATCGACTCGATCATCGCGGATTCTTCGCCGCAGATATAGGCACCGGCCCCCCGGCGCAGGTCGATATAGCCGGGCGCAACGATCCCGGCCCGTTCCAGCGCGGCGATTTCACGGCGCAGGATTTCCAGCACGGCGGGGTATTCGTCGCGCATGTAGATAAAGCAGGTTTCTGCCTCGACCGCCCATGCGGCGATCAGCATGCCCTCAAGGAAGACATGCGGCGTGCGCTCCAGATAGTAGCGGTCCTTGAACGTGCCGGGCTCGCCCTCATCGCCGTTCACGGCCAGATAACGGGTGCCTTCGTTCATGCGAACAAAGCCCCATTTCTTGCCCGACGGGAAGCCAGCGCCGCCCAGACCACGCAAGCCCGAGGACAGAACGTCTTCCTGCACCTTCTCCCAATCGCCGCCGTCGCGCAGTTCTTTCAGCTTGGCGTAGCCGCCGTTCGCTTGATACGCAGCAAGAGTTTCATAGTCCGGCAGGTGCGCATGGGTGTCACCCGCTGCAATCGCGGCCTGCACCTTTTCGGGGGTCGCATGGTCGATGTGGTTGTGACCGATCTCAAGCACAGGCGCGGTATCGCAACGGCCCATGCAAGGGGCGCGGACCACACGAACCTCGGACGCGTCCAGACCGTCCTCCAGCGCTTTTTGCAACTGCTGGGCACCGGCCATTTCACAGGACAGGGAATCACAGACACGGATCGTCAGCGCGGGTGGAGGGGTCTCGCCCTCTTTCACCACGTCGAAATGGGCATAAAAGGTGGCTGTTTCATAAATCTCGGCCTGACCGATGCGCATCTCGACGGCCAGCGCAGCGATGTGGTCGGCGCTGATATGGCCGTGCGCGTCCTGAATCAAATGCAGGAATTCGATCAGCAGATCACGGCGACGGGGGCGATCCCCCAGCAGGCGCGTGATCTCGGCCTGCGCTTCATCCGTGAACTGACGACCTTTGGGCGTATGCCGCCCCTTGCCTTTACCTGACTTCCAGACGCCCTTGGGTGCGCCTGATGGCTTGGTGTCTAATGGTGCCATGATGCCCTCCGATTAAGGCCTCGTGTCTCATCAGACTAACATATCGTCAAATCGCATATTTTAATCGCACGATAACGACAGATTATCACCGCAATGAGGCGACCACTGTCCTCAGCGCCTCCACCGTCGGCAGTTCGGGATCACGGCTAAGGGTTGCCAGACAAATCGGTTTGCTGACCACCGGATCGACCAGGGGCAGCACCTTCGTCCCCTTCAGATCACCCAATGCCCGGACCAACACGCGGGGAACAACCGTTGCCGCCAGCCCTTCGCGCGCCATGACCATCGAGGCGGTGAATCCACTGGTTTCAGCCACCACATGCGGGTGCAGTCCCTGCTCGGCAAAAATGCGATCCAGAATACGCCGGTTCTGCATCTGCGGCTCAAGTAGGCTCAGGGGAAACTCGGCCACCTGCGCCCATGGGATCGGGCCGGAATCCTCGGTCATATGCGCTGGGATCAACAGCACATAGGTTTCTTCGTACAAGGGCTGTACCTGCCGCAGATCGGTGCCGATACTGTCACCATAGGTGATGCCCGCATCCAGACTGCCTTCGTCCAAACGGTGCTGAATGGCGGTCGCCGACATGGTTTCGATCCGCGACAGGATGCGCGGATGGGCCTGCTGCAAGCGTTTGACCAAACGTCCGGTAAAGGCAATCGCGGTGGGGATCACGCCCAGGATCAACGTCCCCGTAATCTCACCCTTGGATGCCTGCACCTGTTGTTCCAGCGCCTTGGTCTCATCCAGAATACGCCGCGCGCGCTGGACGATCATCTCGCCCTCTTCGGTCAGGCCCTGAAACCGATTGGCCCGCCGAACGATCGAGACACCCAGCCGATCCTCAAGATTGCGGATACGCATCGAGAATGCAGGCTGAGAAATTCCGCATTCCTCGGCCGCTTTGGCAAAGTGTTGATGCCGCGCCAAAGCGCTGAGGAGTTGCAGGTCGCGGATTTCGATCATTTGGGATCTTTCCCGAGTGGCAAGACGATCCCTACACTATTCGGTTTTTCGCTCCAGTAGAAAGTCAGCTTTGCCCGTTAAAGACAGAATGCGCCGTCCGAACAGGCTTCGAAGTGTCCCAGAACATTCATATGACCCAGAAAATCATAATCAGACGGGTCAACAACTGAACAAAATGATACCAGTGCTGGCGTATCAAATCTGCTTTCCAATTAGCAAAGGATTAACGCGCGACGTATGTGTATGTCATCCTGACGCAACGGAACTCGATTGCCGGTCAGTTATTGTCAGAAGATAAAGCGTGGAGATTACGATGCCTTCAATAGAGATTCAGGTGCTCGAAGGGGTGTTTTCCAAAGAGGAGAAAGAAAAAATCATTCGGAACGTAACTGAAGCTTTCGGCGATGTCGCCGGTCAAACGATCAAAGCGGGAACCTCTGTCCGCATCCTGGAGGTCGGCAGTGGGTCGTGGGGATATGCGGGAAATGTGCTGACAACAGAAGACGCATTGAAGATGCGTGCAAAAGGCTAAGCAGGTGCTCTGTTTAGGGCGTTCGCACAATGTGTGTACGCCCTAATCGTTATGAAAGACACCTGCCGCAAAGCCCCGCCTTACGTATTAAACAAAAAGTGCATCACGTCGCCGTCCTTGACGATGTAGCCCTTACCCTCAGCCCGCATCTTGCCTGCCTCTTTCGCGCCCTGCTCGCCACTGGCGGCGATGTAGTCGTCATAGGCGATGGTCTCGGCGCGGATGAAGCCTTTTTCGAAATCCCCATGGATCACACCAGCGGCCTGCGGTGCGGCGGTGCCGGTGCGAATGGTCCAGGCACGGGCCTCTTTCGGGCCGACGGTGAAATAGGTTTCCAGGTGCAGCAGGTCGTAACCGGCGCGGATCAGACGATCCAGGCCCGGCTCTTCCAGCCCCATTTCCTCAAGGAACATCTGGGCTTCGTCGTCTTCCAACAGGCTGATCTCTTCTTCGATTTTGGCGCTGATGATGACGTGGGAATTGCCCTGCGCCGCGGCCATTTCAGCGACCTTGGCCGAGTATTCGTTGCCCTCGGCCGCTTCTTCCTCGGACACGTTGCAGACATAGAGAACCGGCTTGGTGGTCAGCAGTTGCAGCATCTTCCACGCCTTGGCGTCTTCGTCCGAGACCTCGACCAGACGCGCGGGTTTGCCGTTTTCCAGCATCTCTTGCGCGGTCGCCAGCAGACGATCCTGCTGCGCGGCCTCTTTGTCATTGCCCTTCAGCTTGCGCACCAGATTGGCGCGGCGCTTTTCGATGCTTTCCAGATCGGCCAGCATCAACTCGGTTTCGATCGTGTCAGCATCGGCCACCGGGTCCACACGGCCATCCACGTGGGTTACGTCACCGTCTTCGAAACAGCGCAGCACGTGGGCAATCGCGTCGGTTTCGCGGATATTGGCCAGAAACTGGTTGCCCAGCCCTTCGCCTTTCGAGGCGCCTTTGACCAGACCGGCAATGTCCACAAAAGTCATCCGTGTCGGTATGATTTGCTTTGATGAAGCAATCGCCGCCAGTTTATCCAGCCGGTCATCAGGAACCGCAACGTCGCCCACATTGGGTTCAATCGTACAGAACGGGAAATTCGCCGCCTGCGCAGCTGCGGTCTTGGTCAGCGCGTTGAACAGGGTCGACTTGCCCACATTCGGCAGACCCACGATTCCCATTTTAAAGCCCATCTCGGCCTCCTGAAGCGATACGACGGCGTCTTCTATTCAGGTAAGGGCAAATGCGCAACCCAACCGCTCAACTTGGTTCGAGTCCGATCTGCAACATCACAACCCTGTCAAAGCGTGTGTCTCGATCTCGACTTGATTTTGTTGACCAAACGTAATCACTCTCAGACCTATCGCGAACAGATTGACGAAGATGCCTTATGAAATTCCTTCTTATTTTCACTGCTTTCTTGCTTTCAGCGGCTACAGCACACGCTCAATCCGTAATTTTCGGAGCAGGCTACGCTGATTTTTCCGATAGCAATGGCGAGGATCAGGCCATCTTTTCGCTGGAATACCAGCACAGTCCGTTTCACCAAGCCACCCGGTTTAGTGCGGGCTGGGGGGCAGCACTGACGGTTGATGTCGATGGCGACACGCATATCGGTGCGGGTTTGATTGGCGTCTACTCATTCTCGGACCGCTGGTTTGCCGAACTCAGTGTCATGCCCGGCTACTACAACGCATCTAATGACAACAACGACTTGGGCGGCAGCTTCCAAATTCGCAGCCTTCTGGGGGTTGGCTACAATTTGAACAGCGGCAACGCTATTTCTCTGGCTGTAACGCACAAGTCCAATGCCAGCACCGAAAGCTTCAACCCCGGTGTGAATGCCCTGTTCCTGCGATATCACTACGGGTTCTAAGCCAATCTGGCCCCGGCGGGATTGATTTCCGCGCAAAGTTTCTGCACATCAGGTTCAAACCTGTTTGCAAGGACTGCTGATGACCCGTATCGACGCCAAGTTTGCCGCTCTGAAGGCCGAAAACAAGAAAGCCTTTGTCGCCTACATCATGGCCGGAGACCCTGATTTCGATACTTCGCTCGAAATCGTGAAGGGACTGCCGGGTGCAGGTGTCGATGTGATCGAACTTGGTCTGCCATTCACCGATCCCATGGCCGACGGCCCGACGATTCAGGCCGCCGGACAGCGTGCCCTGGACGGCGGTATGACCTTGCAAAGAACCTTGGATCTGGCGCGCGCCTTCCGCGAGACGGATGATACGACACCCATCGTCCTGATGGGGTACTACAACCCGATTTACAGTCGCGGGGTCGACACGTTTCTGGCCGATGCCAAAGCTGCGGGTATTGACGGGCTGATCGTCGTAGACCTTCCCCCCGAAGAAGACGAAGAGCTTTGCCTGCCTGCTCAGGCGGCGGGTCTGAACTTTATCCGCCTTGCAACCCCGACAACCGACGACAAGCGTCTGCCCCGCGTTCTGCAAAATACGTCGGGCTTTGTATACTACGTCTCGATCACGGGGATCACCGGCGCCGCCGAAGCCCAAGCAACGAATGTCGGTCCCGAGGTCGCCCGGATCAAGGCGGCAACGGACCTGCCTGTCATTGTCGGCTTTGGAATCAACACACCCGAAAAATCCCGCGCGATCGCTTCTGTGGCAGACGGCGCGGTAGTCGGGTCCGCGATCGTCAGCCAGATCGCCGCTGGCAAACCGGTTTCCGACGTACTGAGCTTTGTAAAAACGCTGGCCGACGGGGCCCATTCGGCCTGAAAACACTGACAGACCCAAAAATATGATCAACCGCGGCTGGCCTCTTCCACCCGCGGTTTTTTGCGTTCCTTCGGCGCGGCAACAGACCGCAGACTTGGGACGTTGCGGCACCTCCGTATAATTGGTAAGAAAAAAGAACCAATTCAAAAGGCCAAAGCCAAATGCCAGTCATCACAAACATAGAAGACCTTAAACGGATCTACGAACGACGCGTCCCGCGGATGTTTTTCGACTACGCCGAAAGCGGAAGCTGGACAGAACAAACGTTTCGCGAAAACAGCTCGGATTTCGAAGATATTCGCCTACGCCAACGCGTCGCCGTGGACATGGCCGGGCGCTCGACCGCATCACAAATGATTGGCCAAGACGTTGCGATGCCGGTTGCACTGGCCCCCGTCGGATTGACCGGGATGCAACACGCCGACGGAGAGATGAAGGCTGCCAAAGCCGCCGAAGAATTCGGCGTTCCCTTCACGCTGTCCACCATGTCAATCAACTCGATCGAAGATGTGGCTGAACACACGACAAAACCATTCTGGTTCCAACTTTATACAATGAAAGATCAGGATTATGTCGGACGCCTGATCCAACGCGCAAAAGACGCGAACTGCTCGGCCCTTGTCATCACTCTGGACTTGCAAATTCTTGGCCAGCGGCACAAGGACCTGAAAAACGGCCTGTCTGCTCCACCAAAACTGACTGCGAAAACCGTCGCAAACCTCATGACCAAATGGGCATGGGGCATTGAAATGCTGGGCGCACATCGGCGAGAATTCGGCAATATCGTCGGCCACGCCGAAGGGGTGTCGGATGCTTCCTCGCTCGGCGCTTGGACAGCGGAACAGTTTGACCCCAGCCTTGACTGGAAAAAAGTCGAAAAGCTGATGGAGCAGTGGGGCGGCAAAGTGATCCTCAAGGGCATACTGGACGCCGAGGATGCAAAGATGGCGGCCAAGTTGGGGGCCGACGCAATCGTCGTGTCAAATCACGGCGGGCGCCAGTTGGATGGGGCACTTAGCTCAATCCGCGTTTTGCCCGAAATCATGGATGCGGTCGGTGGAGATGTCGAGGTTCACCTGGACAGCGGCATTCGTTCAGGCCAAGACGTGCTCAAGGCACTGGCTCTGGGCGCAAAAGGCACTTATATCGGCCGCGCCTTTGTCTATGGGCTGGGCGCAATGGGGCAAAAAGGCGTTACGACCGCGCTGGATGTCATTCATAAAGAGCTTGATACCACTATGGCGCTGTGCGGCGAGCGCCACGTTGGCGACTTGGGTCGCCACAACCTTTTGGTCCCCGAGGATTTTGGCGGTCGCTGGCAAGTCTGACCATCGGGTTTAGGGGGCTCTGCCCCCGTCGCCCTTTGGGCGACTCCCCCGGGATATTTTTAGCCAGATGAAGCAGGGATCCTTCATTCATCTGGCCTTAAATATCCCGGAGCGCGAGGCAGAGCCTCGCAATGAACCTGATCCCGTAAAAAGCCCTTTCCAATTGTAGTGAATCAAGCTATGGACGCGGCTTCACGCGGGCATACAGCCTTGGAGGATGCCCGCCCTAACATTGGAGAATATATCATGGCTGGTGAGATTCCTGATCTCGTAGCTCTGGAACGGACGGGGACAGGCAAGGGCGCCGCTCGTCAAGCACGCCGCGACGGCATGGTTCCGGGCATTGTATTTGGTGGCGATAAAGAACCGCTGCCGATCAACATCCCGTTCAACGTTCTGTTCAAGCGCCTGAAAGCGGGCCGGTTCAAGTCAACTCTTTGGAACCTGAAGGTTGAAGGACACGAAGACGTGCGCGTCATTTGCCGTGACGTACAGCGTGACGTTGTCAAAGACCTGCCGACCCATCTGGACCTGATGCGCCTGCGTCGGACCACCAAGATCGCGCTGTTCATCCCCGTTGAGTTCGTCAACGAAGAAGAAGCGCCCGGCATCAAGAAGGGCGGCGTTCTGACCGTTGTCCGTCCTGAGGTCGAGCTGATGTGTACCGCTGGTGAAATTCCCGAGAAGATCACTGTTGATCTGACCGGTTTGAACATCAACGACGTTGTCACCATCTCGTCGGTTGACCTGCCTGCAGGCACCAAGCCGACCATCGACCGTGACTTCGTGATCGCCAACATCTCGGCACCGACTGGTCTGTCGTCCAGCGACGACGAAGAAGGTGAAGAGGGCGAAGTGGCACCTGATGAGGTCGAAGTCGTCGGCAAGGAAGAAGCCGAAGAATAAATCCGGACACGAAGTTCCAGATTTTTCGGACGGGGCCCTTGGGTCCCGTCTTTTCTTTTGGTCTGATCGGGCTGGAAAACTGCCCCTGATCCATGCCATCAACCAATTGCAGATCGGTGCGCAAAGTAAGGACGTAGGAATGAAGCTGTTTGTCGGCTTGGGAAACCCGGGATCAAAATATGCCCGAAACCGGCATAATATTGGCTTTATGGCTGTCGACAGGATCGCGGATGATCACGGCTTCGGACCGTGGAAATCAAAGTTCCAGGCCGAAATTGCCGAAGGGCGGCTGGGCGGCGAAAAGGTTCTTGTGATTAAACCACAGACTTTCATGAACCGCTCGGGCCAGTCCGTTGGCGAGGCGATGCGCTTTTACAAGCTCGACTCGACCGACGTGACCGTTTTCCATGATGAGCTGGACCTTGCGCCGGGCAAAGTGCGGGTCAAAGCAGGTGGAGGGCATGCTGGCCATAATGGGCTGCGCTCGATCCACGAACATATCAGCCCGGCTTATGACCGGGTGCGGCTCGGGATCGGCCATCCCGGGCGCAAGGAAATGGTCTCACCCTATGTTTTGGGTGATTTTGCCAAGGCCGACAGCGACTGGCTTGACGACGTCCTGCATGGTGTATCCGACGGTGCCGGACATCTGGCTGACGGAGAGGGCGGCAAGTTTATGAACGCTGTCGCCTTGCGCACAGCCCCGCCACGGTCTTCAAAGTCCCCCTCTGGGCCTGCCAAGCCGACTGCAAAACCAATTTCGCAACCAGAATCACAGCCAACACCCGACGACCGATCGGCCATGCAGCGGCTGTTGGACAAATTCAAATAGACACACCAACATTGCCGCAACGTATCATTTGCGGTTCCCACCCAATCGCGTTCCAATACCACCCGAATATGGGAGGAATTGGATGAGAACTTTTTTGAAATGGGTGCTGCGCATCGTTTTGATGTTAGTGCTGGCGGCGGTTGTTGTTGGCTTCTGGAAACGCGAAGAAATCCAACGCCTTATGGCCGTCAACTCCTTGTTCGCTGAGGACAAGATCGTCCACAATTTTTCTCATATGGACGAAGCTTTTCTAAAAGTGGACTTGCCGCGTGGGGACGGACCAACTTGGGAGCTGCCTTACGGACCGGGCTTCGATCTGCCCGAAGGCACCGACGGCTGGATCGAGGACCGGACCGTAACGTCTTTGCTGGTGATGCAGAATGGGCAGATCCGGTTCGAGGAATATTATCTGGACACCGGACCTGATGATCGGCGCATTTCGTGGTCGGTCGCCAAAAGCTATCTCTCTTCCCTGTTGGGTATCCTTCTGGCCGAAGGTGCGATCGACTCGCTTGATGACCCGGTCACAAAATACGCACCGGAATTGGAGGGCTCGGCTTATGACGGCGCCACGATCCGCAATGTGTTGAACATGGCCAGCGGCGTGACGTTCAACGAGGACTATCTGGATTACGATTCCGACATTAACCGGATGGGCCGGGTGCTTGCGCTGGGTGGCGAGCTGGACGACTTTGCAGCCTCGCTTCAGGACAGCTTCACCGCCCCCGGGGAAACCTGGCAGTATGTTTCGATTGACACGCATGTCATTGGCATGGTGATCCGTGGCGCGACCGGGCGCAGCGTCGCCGAATTACTGACAGATCGGATCTTGCAACCGCTTGGGCTGGAGCAGGATGGCTATTACGTGACGGATGGCGCTGGGGTCGCGTTCGTGTTGGGTGGGCTGAATTTCACCACCCGCGACTTTGCCCGATTTGGGCAGGTTGTATTACAGAATGGGTCACATAACGGGCAGCAACTTATCCCTGCCGAATGGATCGCCGAAGCGGTCGCGCCCAGCGCACCGACTGAGACCGGGAAAATCGGATATGGCTATCAATGGTGGATTCCGGTCGGCGCGCATGAAGGAGAGTTTCTGGCGCGCGGCGTTTATGGCCAATATATCTATTTTGACCAAGCCCGCGATGTCCTGATCGTTTCAACCGGGGCGGACCGTAACTTCCGCGATCCAGGTGTGAACGAAGAAAATATCGAAATGTTCCGCAAAATTGCGCAAAGCCTGTAAGATGGCGCTATGCAGAAGCAGGGCAGTATAAATGTGCTTGGGGGTGTTCTTGCCCCCTGCTCGCGCGATCCCCTGACCGGTTTTTTTCGGGATGGGGCGTGCAACACCTGCCCCGAGGACCAGGGCAGCCATACTGTTTGCGCGGTCATGACAGCCGAATTCCTGGCCTACTCGAAATATGTTGGTAACGATCTGAGCACACCACGCCCCGAGTTCGACTTTGCAGGCCTCAAACCGGGCGATAGCTGGTGCCTGTGCGCCGGGCGGTTTCTTCAAGCCTATGACGAAGGTTGCGCGCCCATGGTGCATCTTGAAGCAACACATCAAAGGGCGTTGGACGTTGTGCCGCTGCGCGTCTTACAGGAACAGGCGGCACCGGACTAACGGGTCAGGCAAGGATCGCCTGCCCAACTTTTATGAATTCCAGATTCAAAAAACGGCGCGGCCAAATGGCGCGCCGTTTCTTAGTCGAACTAAAAGGTTAGTCTGCCGTGCGTCCTTCGGTATCCGACATATCGAAGTTTAGATATTTCGCCACGGTCTGCACATCCTTGTCGCCGCGTCCGCACATGTTCATGCAGATCAGATGATCTTTGGGCAGTTCCGGCGCAATCTTCATCACATGGGCAAGCGCGTGGCTGGGCTCGAGCGCGGGAATAATGCCTTCGGTCGCGCAGCACAGTTGGAACGCCTCCAACGCCTCTTTATCGGTGATCGAGACATAGTTGGCGCGGCCAACGTCATTCAACCACGAATGTTCCGGCCCGATACCGGGGTAATCCAAACCGGCCGAAATCGAATAGCCCTCAAGAATCTGCCCGTCATCATCCTGCAGCAGATAGGTGCGGTTGCCATGCAGCACACCGGGACGACCGCCGGTCAGCGACGCGCAATGCTCCATCTTTTCATTCACGCCTTTACCGCCGGCTTCAACGCCAATGATGTTGACGGATTTGTCGTCAAGGAACGGGTAGAACAGCCCCATCGCGTTCGACCCACCGCCGATGGCGGCGATGATCGTGTCGGGCAGACGGCCTTCGGCCTTGTGCATCTGTTCCTTGGCTTCCTTGCCGATTATCGACTGAAAATCACGCACCATCGCCGGATACGGGTGCGGACCGGCTACGGTGCCGATGCAATAGAACGTGTCGCGCACATTGGTCACCCAGTCGCGCAGCGCGTCATTCATCGCGTCTTTCAACGTACCACGGCCTGAAGTCACCGGAATCACCTCGGCCCCCAGCAGGCGCATACGGAACACGTTTGGCGCCTGACGCTGCACGTCATGGGCGCCCATATAAACCACGCATTTCAAGCCGAATTTGGCGCAGACGGTGGCAGTGGCCACGCCGTGCTGCCCTGCCCCGGTTTCGGCGATGATCCGGGTCTTGCCCATGCGGCGCGCCAGAATGATCTGGCCCAACACGTTGTTGATCTTGTGCGCGCCAGTGTGGTTCAGCTCATCACGTTTCAGGTAAATCTTTGCGCCGCCCAGATGTTCGGTCAGACGTTCCGCGTAATACAGCGGCGAGGGTCGGCCCACATAGTTGGCCCACAAATCGTCCATCTCGGCCCAGAAGGTCGGATCATCCTTGGCCTTCTCATATTCCTCTTCCAGCGACAGGATCAGAGGCATCAGCGTCTCGCTGACAAATCGCCCGCCGAAAATGCCGAAACGTCCCTGTTCGTCGGGGCCGGACATAAAGGAATTGAAAAGATCGTTGGCCATGGCTGTCTCCATCGTCGTACCCGTTGTTCATAGGAGGTAGCTGCGGGATTTGCCATGGCAAAACGTACGTCAAGGCACCCAGAGCGGCGCTATTGAGCGGCCTTGATGAACGCGCTGATCAGGGCAGGGTCCTTGACACCCGGCGCGCTTTCCACGCCAGAGGCCACATCGACCTGACGCGCACCCGTCATGCGGATCGCTTCGGCCACGTTGTCCGGGTTCAGACCACCTGCCAGCATCCACGGTTTGCGCCAATACTTGCGTCCGGCCAACAACCGCCAATCAAAGGCCAGCCCATTGCCGCCCGGCAAGACCGCATTCTTGGGTGGCTTGGCGTCAATCAAAAGCTGATCGGCAACGTCGCTGTATTCGTCGATTGCGGCTAAATCTTCGGCATCGGCTACCCCGATCACCTTAATCACAGGCAAACCATAGCGCGCTTTGATTTCACGCACACGGTCAACGCTTTCGGACCCGTGCAACTGCAACATATCAAACGGGGCCGCCCCGGTGATACTGTCCAATTCTTCGTCCGAAGCGTTCACCACCAAGGCCACTTTAGCCACCCCAACCGGCACGGCCTGCATCAACGCTGCCGCTTGCGCGGGCGAGACATAGCGGGGGGACTTCGGGAAAAAATTGAACCCAAGGTACCGCGCCCCGGCCTCGGCCGCGGCGCGTACGTGATCCGGTGCGGTCAGGCCGCAGATTTTGACGGAAATTTCCGGCATCAGATGGCCTCAGCTGGCTTCGTCCAGCAGCGCAAGAACTTCGTCTTTACCTTCGTTCTGCTTTTTCTTGAGCTTCTTGACCTCACGCTCAAGCTTGCGGACTTCGCTTGTCTTGGCGGTCGCATCACGGCGGTGCTTATGCTCACGCAGCCATTCCCACAGGAAACCGATGACAAGGCCAGCAACCACGCCGCCCAGAACCACAAGGAACAAAGGCAGCGACGCACTGAAATTGAACCCAAGCAGATCGGCCAAAGCCTGCGGCATCAGCGTCAATTCCACGGTTTCGCGGTTGGCAAGAGAAACCGAAATCAGAACGATCCCGAGGATCGCCAGAAAAGCATATCGAAGGTAGCGCATCATGGCCTAGGCTTTACCGTTCAAACGATCCCTTAGCAACTTGCCCGTCTTGAAAAATGGAACACATTTTTCTTCAACCTGAACAGTTTCACCCGTTCTGGGATTTCGGCCCACGCGGGCATCGCGCTGCTTGACCGAAAATGCGCCGAATCCGCGCAGTTCAACACGATCACCACGCGCCATGGCATCCGTAACTTCTTCGAACACGGTATTCACGATACGCTCAACATCACGCTGATAGAGATGCGGATTTTCGTCGGCAATTTTCTGAATCAGTTCTGAACGGATCATGTGCGCTACCCTCCCAGGCGACCGGTTAACCATGTCAATCATTCCGGGCAGTATAGAAAGAAACCCTGATTGGGGGAATGTTGACTCTGGGCGCAAAGCCTTAATTTTACTGAAAACTCGCACGATTTTTTGCCGGTTTAAGGGAAATGAACCGGAAATGAGAGCGTGATGCGGAAACTGACCGCAAATTTTGGAACATATTGATTCGCAACAAAAACGGCCCCGCGCATATGCGCGAGGCCGTGAATTAGGTTTTGGCTGATGGCCGGGGCTTAGTCGCCGGACTTCAGCGCTGCACCCAGGATGTCGCCCAGCGATGCGCCCGAGTCGGAAGAACCGTACTGTTCCACGGCCTCTTTCTCTTCGGCGATCTCGCGTGCTTTGATCGACAGGCCCAGACGGCGGGTCTTGCTGTCGACATTGGTGACGCGGACGTCGACCTTGTCGCCAGTGTTGAAACGCTCGGGGCGCTGCTCTGCGCGGTCACGGCTCAGGTCGGAACGACGGATGAACGACTTCATGCCTTCGTATTCGACCTCGATGCCGCCATCTTCGATCGCGGTCACTTCAACGGTGATGACCGAACCGCGCTTCACGCCGCCCACGGCTTCGGCGAACTTGTCACCGCCCAGGGCTTTGATCGACAGCGAGATACGCTCTTTCTCGACATCAACTTCCGAAACGACGGCCGAAACCATGTCGCCTTTGCGGTAGTTCTGGATCGCATCTTCGCCACGCTCGTCCCAAGACAGGTCGGACAGGTGTACCATGCCGTCGATGTCGCCTTCGAGGCCAATGAACAGACCGAATTCGGTGATGTTCTTGACTTCGCCTTCGACCTCGGTGCCCTCGGGGTGTGTTTCTGCAAACACTTCCCACGGGTTGCGCATGGTCTGCTTCAGGCCCAGAGACACGCGACGCTTGGCGCCGTCGATTTCCAGAACCATGACGTCGACTTCCTGGCTGGTCGAAACGATCTTGCCGGGGTGGACGTTTTTCTTGGTCCAGGACATCTCGGACACGTGCACCAGACCTTCGACACCGGCTTCCAGCTCGACGAACGCGCCGTAGTCGGTGATGTTGGTGACGCGACCCTGATGAACCGAGCCCAGTGGGTACTTGGCAGCAACCAGATCCCACGGATCTTCTTGCAGCTGCTTCATGCCCAAGCTAATGCGGTGGGTCTCTTTGTTGATCTTGATGACCTGAACCTTGATGGTTTCGCCGATCGTCAGGATCTCGGACGGGTGGTTCACACGACGCCATGCCATGTCGGTGACGTGCAGCAGGCCGTCAACGCCGCCCAGGTCAACGAATGCACCGTATTCGGTGATGTTCTTGACAACACCCTCGACGGTCTGACCTTCGGACAGGTTGCCGATCACTTCGGCGCGCTGTTCGGCACGCGATTCTTCCAGGATTGCGCGACGCGACACAACGATGTTGCCACGGCGGCGGTCCATTTTCAGAATCTGGAACGGCTGCTTCAGACCCATCAGCGGGCCGGCGTCGCGCACAGGGCGAACATCAACCTGCGAACCGGGCAGGAACGCAACTGCGCCACCCAGATCGACGGTGAAGCCACCTTTGACGCGACCAAAGATTGCACCTTCGACGCGCTGGTCGTCGGCATATGCTTTTTCCAGACGGTCCCATGCCTCTTCACGGCGGGCCATCTCGCGCGAGATGACAGCTTCGCCACGGGCGTTTTCTGCGGCACGCAGGTAAACTTCGACCTCGTCACCTACAGCGATTTCAGGGGCTTCGCCGGGATTTGCGAATTCTTTCAGATCAACGCGGCCTTCCATTTTGTAGCCTACGTCGATGATTGCTTGGCCGGCTTCGATCGCCAGAACCTTGCCTTTGACAACAGAACCCTCTTCGGGTGTGTCCATTTCGAAGCTTTCATTAAGGAGGGCTTCGAATTCCTCCATGGATGCGTTAGCCATGTGGCGTTGTTTTCCTTTACAGTACGTTTTTGCTGGCCGAGCGGTTGTCTCCGCCGGTCTTAGTGGATTGGTCAGACGACCTGACATATGCCGCAAAACAAAGAGGGCCGGTTGTTTCCGACCCTGCTCGTCTCATTGTTTTATGGCTCAAATCGCCTTGTCGACGCGCGCTCTATAGCGGGTTCGCCAAGGCACCGCAAGTTATAACGGGCGATAGGCGCCATAACCTGCAATACCTGCTGAAAAATGGCCCAGCGACCGGGCGAATTTCACCGCCCGGCTCACAGGAAAAATCTAGAACAACTGCAAATCCTTTGCGCCGCTTTGGATTTCAGCAAAATTGGGCATGTTCTGAACGGCCACCGGCGCAGGTTTCGCACCCGGCATCGCGACCGTCGGCTTCGCAGCCACTGCTTTGCCAAAGGCGGGCTTTTCCAACTCTCCTCGGATATCACGCAAAAGAGTCTTGTGATCCGGCATAGACTTGAGAATTTGCGCAAGGTCTACTTTCGCGCCCTTCCACCACTGGAACCAGATCGGCTTTTTTAAAGGCCGCACCCGATCACGAATGCCGGTGCCATAGCCTGTATCGTAGACTTGTTTGCCCAAAAGCACCGTCTGGTAAACGCGGTGATCAAACAGCGTCGCGAACTCAACATCGTGCTGCATCGGCAAGCGGTGCTGCCACAGTTCAAGATTCTCGGCTAACCGGTCGGGAATTTTCATCTCGGTCCGGGCGTCGATCCAATATTGATCATCCGTGCGGTTGCCCAAGCGGTAGTGCAGACAGATGAATTCGAGCACCTCGTCATAAAGCTTGTCCATCTGCCGGTTGTACCGCGCCCGCAAGGACGGTTCGATCGCCTGCGTCGGCAGATGTTCGGCGAACCAGCGCACCGCGTGGTCGATCATATGAATCGCGGTGCTTTCCAACGGCTCGATAAATCCGCCGGACAAACCGATGGCCACGCAGTTCTTGACCCAGGCATTGCGCACCCGCCCAACCCGCATTGGGATCACACGCGGCGTCAATCCTTTGCCGCTGTCGCCCAGCCATTCAAGGTATTCATCCGCCGCTTGATCATCCGTGCGGTGCGCAGAGGAATACACATAGCCCGTGCCCACACGATTGAACAACGGCACTCGCCACGTCCAACCAGCCCCAAGTGCCGTAGACCGCGTTGCGCTTTCGATCTTTTCGGGGTCAGGATGTTCGACCTGCAAGGCCATGGCCCGGTCATTGGGCAGGTAGTCCGAATAATCCATGAACGGCTCACCCAGAGCCTGATTGATAATCAATCCCCGGAACCCGGTGCAATCCACAACCATCTCGATATCGTGGCGGCCTTTGCGCTGCAGCATCAGATGGCTGACATTGCCCTGTTCATCCAGCTCGACCGACTGGACCTCATCCTGAATGTGTTCGACACCGCGCTTGGTGCAGACCTTCGTCAGCATCCCAGCGAACTTCACCGCGTCGAGGTGGTATGCAAAGCCGAACCGTTGTTCGAATTCCGGTGCACCCAGTGGCCGCGCGCCTTTACACAGGCGGGCCAGATCGTCATGCGGCGAGATAGACTGCGTAAAGTCCCGATCCCCATTGCCAAAGCGCAGGAAATACTCGGCCGCCTCCAACCCTTCCAGCATCTGGCCATGGGCAAAAGGGTTCATATAGTCGACGCGATTGCCCTTGGCGTCGTTGTTCCAGTTACAGAACTTCACACCCAGTTTGAACGACGCGTTCGTCTCGCGGAAAAAGTCCCGCTCGGCAATCCCCGCCTGCCGGAGCGTAACCGGCATGCGGGGCACGGTGGCCTCGCCCACCCCCACAGTCGAAATATTCGGGCTTTCGATCAGGCAGATACGCGGTCGGTCCTTTGGAGTTGACGTGCGAGAAAACACCATCTCAAGGATCAGCGCGGTCATCCAACCTGCGGTGCCGCCGCCGACGATAGTGATTTTACGCAAACGGTTATTCATTTAGCTCTCCCCCCTCAATATTCAGGGGACTATACCAGCTTTCCGATACCTCGCTAGGGCCTAGGACGCCTTGGTTGCCAGCATGTTCAAAGCTGTGACAATCCGTGAGGATGCCCCCATCCCATCACCGCTATGATCCCGGTGAAATTCATCAAACATGCCCCGGTTTCAACCGTTATTGCGGGCTGGCAACTATTGGCAATCCCAGCGTTACGAATAGCACAAATCCCTAGATGGATTAGATTTCCTCGCCCTTCTTCAGCAGTTCATCAATCAGCTCACGCTGAAGATCCTGGCTATCGCCCCCTCCGAACTCGGCGGCACCACCTGAATACAGGGTGCCATATGTCTTGGCGATATTCACGGTCTGGGCCAGCCCCGAAATCAGCTGGTCCTTGTCCAGTTTGGACAGGGGGTGAATAAATGCGGCCCACAACGTGCCGTTGGCGATGGCATAACGCGCGTCCAGAGTGCTGTCGAAATTCGCCTGCATCATGCGTTGAAGGTCCGCGGCCGACAGATCAGCGGCGCTGCTGATGGAAACCATCGCACGCATCCGATCCGCGTTGATATCCGTGATCACCAAGACTGAAACATCCGAGACAGTCATTTGGAAACCCGGCCCTTGGGGTTGCGCTTCAGGATCCAGCGCAAAAATTATCTTCCCAAGACGCTCATAGGTCATGGGTGGCTCGACTTCTTGCGCAGCCAGACTTCCGGCCAGAAAAATCAGAGCTAAGGTCAATCGGATCATGGTATCGCTCCTGCGGATTACCAATTCACCCTACGCAGCCTTGAGGCGTCTGACCAAACAAAGCTTGGTGAGGAGCGTTCCCAAAATCGTGAGAGCTGCCAAGGTTCTAGGACACCTTGCGTTTGGCGTCTTCAACTATGGCAATCGCCTCGGCCAACGCGGCATCGATACTCAGGTTCGACGTATCCAGCAGCACAGCATCCTCCGCAGGTTTCATAGGGGCCGTGCTGCGCTCGGCGTCGCGGGCGTCGCGTTCGCGGACATCTTCCAGAACCTGCGCCCGCGTCATATCGGATCCTTTGCCCTTAAGTTCCAGATACCGCCGTTCTGCCCGAACCTCGGCGCTGGCGGTAACAAACAGCTTCACCTCGGCGTCCGGGCAGATCACCGTTCCGATATCGCGCCCATCCAGAACGGCGCCTCCGGGGCGGGTTGCGAAACTGCGCTGAAAGTCCACAAGTGCTGACCGAACCTCGGGGATCACAGCCACTTTTGACGCGGCCTGCGCGATTTCGGCGGTGCGCAGATCGCCCTGCCCTAACTCTTCAGCAGTCAAAGCCTGAGCGGCTGCGACCGGTTCCATCCCATCCAGTGTCCTGCGGCCAACTGCACGGTACAGCAGGCCGGTGTCCAGATGCGCGAACCCGAAATGAGCGGATACCCCTTTCGAGATCGTGCCTTTCCCCGCCGCCGCTGGCCCGTCTATGGCAACCGTGAAGCTCACGTGCGGTCCACCTTGGCACCCAGCGCCGCCATCAACGGTTCAAAGATCGGGAACGAGGTCGCGATAGGGCCGCCATCATCCACCGAAACCGGCGTTTTCGCGCCCATGCCCATCACCATGAAGGACATCGCAATGCGGTGATCCAGAAAGCTTTCACAGGTACCACCGCCGGGGACATTGCCAATGCCCAGCCCGTCGACCGACCACCAGTCGTCACCCTCTTCCACGGTCACGCCATTGGCGCGCAACCCGCGGGCCATGGCGTCGATCCGGTCGCTTTCCTTGACGCGCAGCTCTTTCACGCCGCCCATCATCGTCGTTCCGGTCGCATTCGCGGCAACCACGGACAGCACTGGATATTCGTCGATCATCGAGGCCGCGCGTTCCGGCGGCACGTTGATGCCCTTCATGTTAGGCGAGTATTTCGCGCGCAGGTCAGCGACCGGTTCGCCGCCTTCCTCGCGTTCGTTTTCATAGGTCAGGTCCGCGCCCATCTCGCGCAGCGTGGTGAACAGTCCTGCGCGGGTCGGGTTCAGGCCAATGCCCGGCACCAACACATCCGAGCCGGGCGTGATCAGCGCGGCACAAACAGGAAAGGCCGCGCTGGACGGGTCACGCGGCACGGCAATCACCTGCGGTTTCAATTCGGGGCGCCCGGTCAGAGTGATCACCCGCCCTTCATCCGTATCCTCGACGGTGATTTCCGCGCCAAACCCGGCCAGCATCCGTTCGGAATGGTCGCGGGTGGCCTCTTTCTCGATCACCACGGTTTTGCCCGGCGCGTTAAGACCGGCCAGCAGCACGGCGGATTTCACCTGCGCCGACGGAACCGGAACTTCATATCGCACCGGAACAGGTTCAGCCGCGCCCACGATGGTCATCGGCAAACGCCCGCCCGAGCGCCCAACGGCCTGCGCCCCAAACAGAGCCAACGGATCCGTCACTCGGGCCATCGGACGCTTGTTCAGGCTGGCATCGCCGGTAAACGTGGCCGAGATCGGACAGGTCGCCATCGCGCCCATGATCAGCCGCACCCCGGTGCCAGAGTTGCCGCAGTCAATCACCTGATCAGGTTCAGCAAAGCCGCCGACACCCACGCCATGCACCGTCCATTCTCCTCCGCCGTGATCCATGACCTCAGCCCCAAAGGCGCGCATCGCTTTGGCGGTGTCCAGAACGTCCTCACCTTCCAGCAAACCAGAGATCTTCGTCTCACCCACCGCCATCGCACCCAAAATCAGCGAACGGTGCGAGATCGACTTGTCGCCGGGCACCTCTGCCGTACCGGTCAACGGGCCGCAGGGATGCGAGGTCATCGGGATGGGCGTACCGTGTCCGGACATGGGGGCTCCTGTTTTCGCTATCAGTGCCTTAGCCGCTTAGCGAATTGGGGCCAGATGGTCCAGCGACAATCAGCCCTTGCGGCGGAAGGTCAGGTAATGCGGCGTGCGGCCTTCACGCAGAGCTTTCTGTTCATAGCGGGTGGAAATCCAATCGCCCCAAGGCTCACGCCAATCGGCAGGACCCTCGGCCAACCACTCAAAACCCGCGCGCGGCACTTCCTCAAGCGTCTGGCGGACGTAATCAGGAATATCCGTCGCCACCCGAAAAATCGAGCCCGGCTTCAAGACCCGCGCCAGCGGTTCCAGATGTTCCGGCGTCACGAACCGGCGGCGATGGTGCCGCGTTTTGGGCCATGGGTCAGGATAGAGAAGGAAGGCGCGCGAGATACTGGCCTCGGGCAACACGTCAAACAGATCACGTGCATCACCGGGATGAACGGCAAGATTCTCAACCCCCGCCTGCCGGATCTTGCCCAGCAACATGGCGACGCCATTGATGTAAGGCTCGGCCCCGATGATGCCGATATCTGGGTTGCAGGCAGCCTGATGCACCAGATGCTCACCGCCGCCAAAACCGACCTCAAGCCAGACATCCCGTCCGCCAAACAGCGCCTGCAAATCCAGCGGCGCGCGTTCGGGGTTACTCTCCCAATCGACCGCGCCGGGTGACAGCGCCTCGAGGTCTTCACTTAGATAAGTCTTTTGACTGGGCTTCAGGGTCTTGCCCTTGAAGCGGCCATAAAAGTTTCTGCGGGGGCGTTGGGGCGTCTGGTTGCTCATGGGCGAAGCCCATACTGCGCAGACACCACGGACACAAGAGGGCGGCCCGGTCCACTCAACAGACCTGCCACCCTCAAAAAGCACCAGAATAGAGCGCGCCCGTCAGGGCGCACCTTTGGATAACAATCAGACAGCCGATTTCAGGGCATCCACCAGATCGGTTCGTTCCCAACTGAAACCGCCATCCGCGTCGGGTTCACGACCGAAATGGCCGTAGGCCGCCGTGCGCTGGTAGATCGGCTTGTTCATCTGCAGGTGCTGGCGAATGCCGCGCGGCGTCAGGTCCATCACCTGACCGACGGCTTTTTCGATCTCGGCATCCGAAATCTGGCCAGTACCATGCGTATCCGCATAGATCGACAAAGGTTTGGACACGCCAATCGCATAGCTGAGCTGGATCGTGCAGCGTTCCGCCATACCCGCAGCCACCACGTTCTTGGCCAGATAGCGTGCGGCGTAAGCAGCCGAACGATCCACCTTTGTTGGGTCTTTGCCCGAGAACGCACCGCCGCCATGAGGCGCGGCACCGCCATAGGTGTCTACGATGATTTTGCGCCCGGTCAGGCCCGCATCGCCATCGGGGCCGCCGATCACGAACTTACCGGTCGGGTTCACGTGCCACTCGGTTTCTGTCGACAGCCAGCCTTCGGGCAGGGTTTCGGTAATGTAGGGCTCAACAATCGCGCGGATATCGTCAGAGGACAGCGACTCATCCAGATGCTGTGTCGACAGCACGACCGAGCTGACGCCCACAGGCTTGCCGTCACGGTACACGACGGACAGTTGCGATTTCGCGTCCGGGCCCAGCGCGGGCTCGGTGCCGTTTTTGCGAACCTCGGCCAGACGGCGCAGGATCGCGTGGGAATACTGGATCGGGGCTGGCATCAGCGCAGGAGTTTCAGTCGTGGCGTAGCCAAACATGATCCCCTGATCGCCCGCGCCCTCGTCCTTGTCGCCCGAGGCATCAACACCCTGCGCGATATGCGCGGATTGTTCGTGCAGCAGGTTCGTCACCTCGACGGTTTCGTGGTGGAACTTGTCCTGCTCATAGCCGATATCCTTGATACAGGCGCGCGCGATCTCGTCGATACGGCCCATGTAATCGTGCAGTTTTTCCTGATCAGACAGACCTACTTCTCCGCCGATGACAACGCGGTCAGTCGTGGCAAAGGTTTCGCACGCGACGCGCGCTTCGGGTTCTTCATTCAGAAAAGCGTCTAGGACGGCATCGGAAATCCGGTCACAAACCTTATCCGGGTGCCCTTCGGATACTGATTCCGAAGTGAAAGTGTAGTTCTGTCGGGACATGAAAGTGCTCCATTAAGATTTCCCCATCACGCCAGGAAGCCGTTGTGACAGGCATTCGATGAGATACGCCCGCAAAATCACCGGGTCAATCCGAAATTACGCGCCCTCTCTCCGAGCGTTGCGCCAAAGCAGAGTAGACGCCCCGACCAGCAGTAAAAAGATGGGTATGTCACCAATCCTTGAATAAAGTGTGACCGCAAAAGGCTTTGGCAGGTTTGCGTCGACATACCCTGCCTCACCCAAAGCAAGCGACCGAGTAATACGGCCCAGCGGATCAATCATTGCCGACACGCCGGTATTGGCTGACCGCATCATGGGCAATCCCTGCTCAATGGCCCGCATTTGGGCTTGAGCCAGATGTTGATAGGGGCCTGATCGCGTTCCAAACCAAGCATCATTGGTAATCTGCAATAAGAAATCGGCACGTCCCGGAGCGGACAGAACATCCTGGGTAAAGACTGCTTCATAGCAAATCAAAGGCAGCGCCTTACCCAGCGCGCCCGCATCCATCAAGGCAGCACCCGGCCCGGCGCTGAAGCCACTGCCGGTGGTTGCAGCCATGCCATAGATACCAAGTCGCGCCATGAGATCGCCAAGCGGCACGTATTCTCCGAACGGGGCAAGGTGATGTTTATCGTACAGCCCTTGTTGTTGACCGTCCTCGTTCAGATAAATCATCGAGTTGTAGATCCGAGGCCCGTCCCCGCGTTGAATACCCAAAAAGACCGGCGTCCCCTGTGCCGCATCCGCGACGACATCCAGATAAGGTTGCGCGCTGCCCAACCACGCCGGCACCGAAGTTTCCGGCCAGACAATCAAATCGGGTTTTGGCTGCGCGGCCGTGAACTCAATCTGACGCGCAAAAAACAACGGCGCATAGTCCGGATCCCATTTCTGGTGTTGCGGGGCGTTGGGCTGAATAAGACGCACGATATGCCCGGTTTCGGCAACATCAGGACGAAACGCAACATAACCAAGGGCCAAACACACCACCCCCACAGAAAGGCACGCAGGCAACGCAAACGAGGATCGTTGCGTCAGAGCGGCTCCCATAGGCAATGTTGCCAACAGCGTCAGAGCGCCTACCCCATATGGACCAACCAGCGCCAAAACCTGAGCGAAGGGCGTGGCGACCCAAATCTGCGCCAACCCAGCCCATGGAAATCCGGTCAGTACGTAACCGCGCGCGCACTCTGCCAAGGATATCGCGATGGCCAGAAACACAGCCTGATCAACTGCACCTTGCGCCGGGCGGCGCGCCAACCAAAAAGCCAGCGCCCAGAACAGCGCCAGCCCTCCGGCCATGAACACAAGCGCAAAGGGTGCCATCCAGGCATGCCGTTCCGCGTCCACAAGGAACGGTTCAATGATCCAACTTAACGCATGAGCGAAATAGCCCGTCGCAAAGGCCCACCCCAGCCAAGCCGCCTGTGCCCGCGTTTCCGTTGCCAAATACAGAGGCGCCAAAGCAAGTAACGCTGCAATGGATGCAACCCAAAACCCGAATGGCGCCAGACCAAACGCAGCTACCGCGCCCAATATGGCCGCTAACAAGAATCTCAACCAAATAGGCAAGCCCTGGGCAGGGTTCATGCAACGATATCCGGCAACATGACACGCAAGCGTTTGATCCTGCGCGGATCGGCATCCAAGACTTCGAACTCTGGCCCCTCGGGGTGCAGAACAACTTCGCCACGTGCAGGGACACGCCCCGACAGCATGAAGACCAAACCGCCCAGCGTGTCGATCTCTTCTTCGTCTACATCCTCGTGGCTGGTCAGCGAGCGCCCGATCTCAGCTTCGAATTCTTCAAGCGGGACACGGGCCTGAACCACATAGCAACCTGGCTTTTCTTCAACCCAGAGCTGGCTTTCGTCGGCGTCATGTTCATCAGCAATCTCACCGACCACCTGTTCAATCAGGTCCTCGATCGTCAGCAATCCGTCAACGCCGCCATACTCGTCTATCACAAGCGCCATGTGCCGGCGTTCCGTCTGCATTTTGGTCAACAAGACCCCAATCGGCATTGACGGCGGCACAAACAACAGGGTCCGCAGCATCGACACCAGATCAAATTCAGAGGACGTTCCGTTGAACCCATGCGTCAGGGCAAAATCCTTGAGGTGCACAAACCCAAGCGGTGTATCAAGCGTCCCCTCGTATACCGGTATCCGCGACAGCCCGCTGTCACGAAAAACCTGCGCCAATTCGTCTTTGGTGATGGTCGAGGATACAGACACGATCTCTGCTGTTGGGATGGCCACATCTTCGACGCGCATACGCCGCAGGTTGATCATGCCCCGTGGCTGGCTCTTGTCGACCTCGTGTCCGTTGGCCGCAGCAACCTCTTCGACGTTCTGGGTCGAGAACGCGTCCACTATTCGAGAAAAGAAACCCGTTTTCTCTCTTATGTCATTGTCGCCGTCCTTTGGTTGCGCGCCCTGCGCCGCCATAGAACTGCCGTCTGTATCGCCCATTTTCCCATTCCAAATGATCGGCCCGAATGGGCCCGTATTAAACTATATATGGGTTATCAATACCCAGTTTGCCAAGTATCTCGACCTCGACACCCTCCATCAAAGTGGCGTCGGGGTCACGAATGTGATCGTATCCCAGCAAATGCAATGTTCCGTGAACAAGCAGATGTGTCACGTGATCTTCGAATGGTTTCCCCGCCTCATTGGCTTCGCGTGCGCAGGTATCATAGGAAATTGCGATGTCGCCCAGTGCGATTTCTCCGGTGAAATCCGGGCTTGGACAAGCGGGTTCCTGACCAGCGATCTCAGCCGCCAGATCATCGGCTGGCCAACTCAGAACATTAGTCGGAGTGGGTTTTTCTCGAAATTCGGCGTTCAACTCGGCGATACGAGTGTCGCCGCAGGCAAGAAGGCTTATCTCACACAATTCGGAATCCACGCCCTGATGGGCCAGCACAGCGGCCACAGCACGCGTGGCCACGGGCTCCAACCCCTGCCAGCGCGTGTCCTCAACCGTTAGTTCAAGATTCATTCTGTCACTTCCAAAGTCCCCGAAGGGCCTTTGAAACTATCCGGTTTCACGACCCGAGTCAGCCTCATACGCTTCGATAATCGCAGCGACAAGCGGGTGCCGCACCACATCCTTCGAGGTGAAATAGTTGAAGCTGATGTTCGGGATCGTCTTCAGCAAACGTTCGGCATCGGCAAGCCCCGATTGAACCCCGCGCGGCAGATCGACCTGCGAGCGGTCGCCCGTGATTACCATCCGGCTGCCTTCACCCAACCGGGTCAGGAACATTTTCATCTGCATGGTCGTAGCGTTCTGCGCCTCATCCAGAACAACAAAGGCATTTGCCAGCGTTCGACCGCGCATAAAGGCAAGCGGAGCAATTTCGATTCGTTTTTCTTCGATCAGCTTGGCCAATTGCTTGCCGGGAAGAAAGTCGTTCAGCGCATCATAAAGCGGCTGCATATACGGATCGACCTTGTCCTTCATGTCACCGGGCAAGTAGCCCAGCTTCTCACCTGCTTCGACCGCAGGACGGCTAAGGATGATGCGATCCACATGGCCGCCAATGAACATCGACACTCCCACCGCGACGGCCAGATAGGTTTTCCCTGTCCCTGCAGGACCGATCCCAAAGGCCAGTTCGTTATTGAACAGGGATTGCACATAAGCCTTTTGCGCATCGGTACGCGGTTCAACCAGCTTTTTGCGGGTCTTGATTTCGACCGTGCCACCCTTGAACATTTCAAGCTGGTCACCGTCGCGGCTTCCGGTGCCTTTTTCAGATCCGCCCATACGAAGCTCACGATCCACGTCCGCTGCTTCGACCTCGCGCCCACCCTCAAGGCGGGTGTACAGGGCCTGAAGGACCTCAATTGCCTGTTTCTGGGCATCTTCCTCGCCCATCACAACCAACTGGTTTCCGCGTCGCACGATCTGAACGGATAATTTATGCTCAATATCAGTCAGATTGCGGTCATATTCGCCGCACAGATCAATCAACAACCGGTTGTCTGGGAATTCAACAAACGCCTCACGCTGGGGCATTTCATTTTGCGGTGGGTTCAGGGCACCGATGGCCAATACGTTCTCCTGTCTTGGCGTTTCACCTTGAGCGTAGACAACAAATCTTGGTGGGTGCAAGTCACAGTTTCAAATTTTCCGTAACTGATGTCGAAACCGCCGATCACAGCCCGGTCTGAAAACCAGCGCAGGTATAAAAAACTGGCAAAAAGCCGGTTGTTCAGAATCGGTAATTCAAGCCAAATCGCAAACCCCGATACCGCGGTGTCGACTTGGTGGAAAATCCGTTTTCAAAGACGATGTCCTTGGAATCAAACTGAACGTATTCATATTCGCCTGTAATCGACCAATTGGCGTTCAAATTGTGTTCCGCACCAATGCTGGCGGAAAACCCGTTGCGCGAGTCGCTTTCTGCAAAGCTTTGAACCGTAGGCCCAAGGGACAAGCTGTTCGTGGTTTCAACGTCACCGTTCACATAACCCACCGAGAGGAAGTACAGCACCGTGCCGCTTTTGTTGGTAAGGCCATTTCGGAAGCGAATCGACACGACGTCCGAGACTTCGGATCCACCGTTTACAGTGATGCCCCCAATTTGCGTCGTGACATCATCATCGAGCGAGCCGAAGTCATATCCGATTTCAAACCCGTAGACGTAGTCGCGGCCTTGCCTGGCCGGTAGAATACCCCGCCATCCTGCCCGTACACCACCATAGGAACCGCTTAGATCCAATTCACCGATCGCAAATGTGTCGGTGGGTGTTGTCAGGCCAAAGCGATCCGTTCCACTGGTCGCGTATCCACCGGTCAAGCCCAGGTAAAACGCACTGACGTCGCTGTCGAAACGCTTGGGGCTGACGATAGGAGGATCTGAAACACCTTCTTCAAGGTTGCCAGCCGTTACCGCGCCGGAAAGAAACACAAATGCAACCAAAACAGAAAGTGGCAGCTTGAACTTGGGTATATTGATAAGATTCAGAACCTTCACTCGCACTCTCCATGGCCACGCCCTTGATACTGGGCGACGCAAAAACGACCTCAGGGACGGCGAGGGCCGTATACCCCTAAAAACTATGACTTTTCTCGGAGCATAGTTCTAAGACATAAATCAAGGGTAAATTTTTCTATAAGATTCAACCATGACGCAACGACACAAAAAATGTCGCGTCAAAGCAACCTGCCAGCCAGCGAATTCGAACCTGAACTGGTGATGCGAACGTCTTTCAACTCACCCACTTCGACATCGGCATCCGAGACGTGAACCGAATGAAGATACTCGGATTTTCCGACCATCTGCCCGGGCAGCCGGCCGGGTTTTTCAAACAGCACGCGGACATTTCGCCCGACCATCGCATCCTGAATTTCGCGCTGATGCTGCGTGATCATGGTCTGCAGGCGCTGTAGGCGGTCATCCGCCACTTCAGGATCAACCTGAGACCGTTCGGCGGCAGGGGTTCCGGGGCGCGTGGAATACTTGAACGAATACGCATATCCATATTTGACCTTTTCCACCAGATCCAGCGTGGCCTGGAAATCTGCGTCCGTTTCCTCGGGGAAGCCGACAATGAAGTCACCAGACATCATGATATCAGGCCGCGCTGCGCGAATGCGTTCGATCAGACGCAGATAGCTTTCGGCGGTATGACTGCGGTTCATCCGTTTCAAAATCCGGTCCGAGCCTGACTGGACCGGCAGATGCAGATAAGGCATCAGCTTGTCGCAAGTTCCATGCGCCTCGATCAGGTCATCGGCCATGTCATTGGGGTGCGAGGTGGTGAACCGGATACGCTCCAGCCCATCGACCTTGTTCAATTCCCAGATCAGACCCGCCAGCGTCATGTCCCCATTCGGTCCGGCACCGTGATAGGCGTTAACGTTCTGACCTAGCAGAGTGATTTCGCGCACGCCACGTTCTACCAGGTCCTGCGCTTCGCGGATGATGCGATCGGCGGGGCGGCTGACTTCGGCTCCGCGGGTATAGGGCACCACGCAAAAAGCACAGAACTTGTCACAGCCTTCCTGCACCGTCAAAAACGCCGTCGGGCCGCGCTTGGCCTTGGGGCGGTTTTTCAGTTTCTCAAACTTGTCTTCCTCGGGGAAATCCGTGTCCAGCGCCTTGGCGCCTTCGCGGGTCTTGGCCTCCATCTCGGGCAGACGGTGATAGCTTTGCGGTCCCACCACCAAATCGACCAGAGGTTGCCGGCGCATGATCTCTTCGCCCTCAGCCTGCGCAACACAACCGGCGACACCGATCTTCAGATCAGGCTTTTCCGCCTTCAGCCCCTTGAAACGGCCAAGTTCGGAATAAACCTTTTCAGCCGCCTTTTCACGGATGTGGCAGGTGTTCAGCAGAATCATATCTGCATCGTCAGGTGTCTTGGTTTCGACATACCCCTGACCGCCCATCGTCTCGGCCATACGCTCGCTGTCGTAGACGTTCATCTGACAACCATAGGTCTTGATGTACAGCTTTTTGGGTTCCGACATGGGTGTGGCCTTTGCGTTCGCGGGATCGACGTCGTCTATACCTTACGAACGCCGCTTGCAATGCCCGCGCGATTACCCGATTTTGACCAAAAACTCCAGTTGGACAAAATCAGACGGGCGATGCAGTACGACTCTCTCAACTCTTTCCTGCGAACCGGCGCGAAGGCCCTCGCGCAAGGCCCCGTCGCACTCATTTTTGCCGAAGACGATGTTGAGGTCGATGGCACAATTCAGCACCACCTGAACCTGGGCTTCAAATCTCTTGTCGTGTTCATGCCGCAGGAGTTTTCTCTGAACCCTGACCTTGCCGACCGTATCCACCGCGTCACCCTGGCATGCGCGCCGCGCACAGCGGTCTTTGAGGCGATCAACAAGGTCATGAAAGCCGCGCCGGATGTTTGGATGTATTATTGCTATAACACCGAGTATCTGTTTTTTCCGTTTTGTGAGACACGGACGATTGGCGAATTGCTAGCTTTCCATTCGGAAGAGCGCCGTAATTCCATGCTATGCCATGTCGTTGATCTTTACGCGGATGATCTGACGGCCGCGCCCAACGGCGTAGCCCCTGATCGCGCCCTGTTGGACAAGACCGGTTATTATGCCCACACCCGCCACGACACCGACGGGCATCCGCTGGAGCGTCAGTTGGACATGTCCGGCGGCCTGCGGTGGCGGTTCGAAGACCAGATCCCTTATGAACGCCGGCGCATCGACCGGATCGCCATATTCAAAACGCAGCCGGGATTGGAACTCAGGCCAGATCACACGTTCAACGAGCCTGAATACAATACCTATTCCTGCCCGTGGCATCACAACCTAACCGCTGCCATCTGCTCGTTTCGCGCGGCAAAGGCGTTGAAAATAAACGCCGGTTCAAGCAGCAATATCCAGTGCTTTCGCTGGAGCAACTCGACCCCGTTTCAGTGGTCGTCGCGGCAATTGCTGGACTTGGGGTTGATCGAAACCGGCCAGTGGTTCTGATCCGAACGCCTAACGTCTAAGAAGAACCGGGAACCAATCCTCTCGCAGCCGCTGGCCAGGCTGCATGTCGTGCCCCGGAAACGGAGGAGAAGTGCGACCCGGGCGTTCGACATAGCGCGCATCGTCACCAACAAGGCGCAATGAAAAGGCGCGGCGACGACTGTCTGAATGATTGCCCCGCGCACCATGCAGGGTTCGGTAATTGAAGGCAACGGCGTCACCCGGCGCCATCTCATACTCGACGACCTTCATGCCTTCTGCGTCGGGGTCAGGGACTTGGATGTACTGCCCCTCGTCGGGAAAGAACCCTTCTTCGGAAACCCAGCGGGTCGGCAGAACCTCTTTCTCCCACCGGTGCGATCCGGCGACGCACCTCAGCGTTGCTTGTGACACGGGGTCCAGCGGCGACCAGAAACTGATGGTTTGCTGACCTTCGACAAAATAATATGGCCCGTCCTGATGCCATGGAGTTGCCATCGACGTGCCCGGCTCTTTTACCAGAACGTGATCGTGAAACATCTGAACAGTCTGAGACTGCATCAGATCCGCCGCAACTTCGGCCACGGGCGAGCTGTGAACGACTTTCTGGAATTGTTCGATCCGCGACCAGTTGCAGTAATCGTCAAAAAACAGCCCCGTTTCGCCCTGCTTTTTGTTATCCGACGCATATGGACCGGGATCAGCGATGTTTACCTCAATCCCATCGCGCAGGGTGTCGACGTAGTCGGCAAACAAACCTTTGATCAGAATCACCCCGTCGCGCTGATAAGCGTCAATCATGTCTTGCGTAACCAAAGGGTGCATCTTTTCAGTCTCCGTGCCGGTGGTTCGACGATCTGCGCATGGATCAAACCTTGGTTCAAATCATATCTTTCGACTTTGGCCTTAATTTCCTTTTTTGCTTTCCCCAGCTTCAGTGCGAATATCTTTGCGCGATTGGCAGACACGGCGGCTTGCCCTCAGCGGCCTGGCTATTTCTTGGGGCAAATCTGCAAATCGGGCCAAACACGATGGTCGCGCAAAGAGCTGCCTCGTTGAAATTCAACGCAACACGTCACACAGCCGCCAGACCCGCTTACGGGTAAGGCGTTGTGATTAAAGATAATTACTGAGAAAGGTTACTTCTTCCGCAGGCGGATCACGACGTCCACCGAAGCTATTTCCACGCCTTCGGGTGCTTCGGGAAGACGTTGAATCACCAGTTCTTCTGATGGTGCATCGCTCAGGCGGCCCTCATCCTCCCAGAAAAAGTGGGGATGGTCATGGGTGTTGGTGTCGAAATAGCTTTTCGACCCGTCCACGGTAATTTCCTGCAAAACGCCCGCATCGCAGAAGGCGCGCAATGTGTTGTAAACGGTCGCCAAAGATACGGCATCACCGTTCTTTTTTGCCGATTCAAAAAGGCTCTCTGCGGTCACATGGCGATGACGGCCATCGCCCACCAACAACTCGGCCAGCGCAACCCGCTGACGCGTCGGACGCAATCCGGCGTGAACCAACCAATTCGTGGCGATGTTCTGGCTTTCAGGTGTCATCAATCCGATACCTTCGTTGTACTTAGGTATATATAAGTGCTGTGGTCAGGTAATTTCAAATGAAATTCATTCGCAAAGAATAGTCTGAACACAACATGATGTGGGCCACCGCTCTTGCAGGACCTTGCATACGGGTGCTAGACGAGGCCAGATTAGATAAACGGACCCCTGGCAGGAGAGGCGGCAAGAATGGCCCAATTCCCGAGCAGCTTTGACAAGGACGATCTGCTGAAATGCGCCCGTGGCGAATTATTCGGCCCCGGTAACGCGCAGTTGCCTGCCCCACCGATGCTGATGATGGACCGGATCACCGATATCTCGGCCGATGGCGGCGCGCATGGCAAGGGCCACGTTCTGGCCGAATTCGATATCACGCCTGACCTGTGGTTCTTTGACTGCCACTTCCCCGGCAACCCAATCATGCCCGGCTGTCTGGGTCTGGACGGGCTGTGGCAATTGACAGGCTTCAACCTGGGCTGGCGCGGCTGGCAGGGGCGCGGCATGGCCGTGGGCGTGGGCGAGGTCAAGCTGACTGGCATGGTGCGTCCTGACCGCAAGATGCTGACCTACAAAATAGACTTCAAAAAAGCGATACAGACGCGGCGCCTGACCATGGGTGTTGCGGATGGAATCGTCGAAGCGGACGGTGAAATGATCTACGACGTCAAAGATATGAAAGTCGTATTGTCTGAAGCCTAAGCCTGACAGGGCCGAAATAAGGAGCACGCAAATGCGTCGAGTAGTTGTCACCGGCTTGGGGGTCGTGTCCTCCATCGGGAACAATGCCGAAGAGGTTCTGGCCTCACTCAAAGCTGGTAAGTCCGGCATCGAGGCCAATGACCAGATGGTTGAACACGGCTTTCGCAGCCAGATCGCCGGGTCGCTCAAGATCGACGTGACCGAGCATGTCGACAAGCGCACTCTGCGGTTCATGGGGCCCGGCGCGGCCTATGCGCATATCGCCATGTCACAGGCCATTGCTGACGCAGGCCTGACCGAAGATCAGGTCGAGAACCCGCGCACAGGTCTTGTCGCAGGCTCGGGCGGCCCTTCGACTAGTGCAATGCTGACGGCGCATCAGACTGTTCTGAAAAACGGCGCGACCAAGCGGATCGGGCCCTTCGCTGTTCCCAAGTGCATGTGCTCGACCATCTCGGCCAACCTTGCGACGGCGTTCAAGATCAAGGGCATCAACTACTCGATCACGTCGGCCTGCTCGACCTCGTTGCACTGCATCGGCAACGCGGCGGAACAGATCATGCTGGGCAAGCAAGACGTCATGTTTGCCGGCGGTGGTGAAGAGCTGGACTGGACCTTGTCCTGCCTGTTCGACGCGATGGGCGCGATGTCGTCGAAATACAATGACACGCCAACCAAAGCCTCGCGCGCGTTCGATCAGGATCGCGACGGATTCGTGATCTCGGGCGGTGGCGGTATCGTCGTGCTGGAAGATCTAGATCACGCTCTGGCCCGCGGCGCAAAAATCTATGCCGAGGTCACAGGTTATGCTGCAACCTCTGACGGCCACGACATGGTTGCCCCGTCCGGTGAAGGCGGCGAACGCGCCATGCGTCTGGCCTTGGGTACCCTCCCCGAGGGTCGGAAGGTCGGTTATATCAACGCACATGGAACCTCGACCCCGGTCGGTGACGTGGGCGAGGTTGAAGCCGTGCGAAGAATCTTTGGCGAGGGCAATGTACCTCCGATTTCATCGACCAAGTCGATGACCGGCCACGCGCAGGGGGCGGCTGGCGCGCTCGAGGCAATTTTCTGCCTGCTGATGTTGCACCATGACTTCATTACGCCGTCGATCAATGTCGAAACACTTGCCGAAGGCATCCTGCCCGGTGAAATTGCAACACAAGTGATTGAAAATGCAGGTTTGGACAGTGTTATGACCAACAGCTTCGGCTTTGGCGGCACGAACGGGTCCATGGTTCTGTCCAAGTATAACGGGTGAATATGATGTCGGATCTTCTCAAGGGCAAACGCGGCCTGATCATGGGCGTGGCGAATGACCGCTCGATCGCGTGGGGCATTGCCAAGGCCATGCACGAGGCTGGCGCGGAACTCGCATTCACTTATCAGGGCGAAGCATTCGGCAAGCGGCTGGAGCCATTGGCACAAAGCCTCGGCAGCGATTTCATGGTGGATGCAGACGTCACCGATGACGCCTCGCTGGACCGTGCATTTGGCGAATTGGGCGAACGCTGGCCGACGATTGATTTCGTGGTCCACGCCATTGCCTATTCGGACAAATCCGAATTGACGGGCCGGTTTCTGAACACAACACGGGCGAATTTCAAACACTCGATGGATGTGTCGGCCTATTCTTTCATCGAGGTCGCGCGCCGCGCCTATCCGCTGATGAAAGATAATGGCGGCACGTTGCTGACGCTGACCTATCAGGGCTCGAACCGCGTGGTTCCGAATTACAACGTCATGGGTGTGGCCAAAGCCGCGCTGGAATCCGCTACTCGCTATCTGGCCAACGATCTTGGCCCCGAAGGTATCCGCGTCAACGCCATCTCGCCCGGTCCGATGAAGACACTGGCAGGTGCTGCCATTGGTGGTGCGCGCAAGACCTACAAGTTCTGCGACCAGAACGCGCCGATGCGATCGAACGCGACACTGGAAGCTGTCGGTGGCACCGCTGTTTATCTGACATCAGATGCCGGCGCGTGCACTTCGGGTGAAATCATTCGCGTCGACGGCGGGTTCCATGTTCTGGGTATGCCGCAACCGGATCACATGTGACCCGATCTTTCCCTGTCGGTGCCAAGATTTGAACATCTTTCCCCGGCAGTGATAGCGGCATGAGCAAAGCCGAACATATTATCGCAAGTAGCCCCCGCGTTTCCCGTTCCCGCCGAAAGCAGGGTTTTTTAAGGGTTCGCGGTCGCGCAGCATTGCTGACGCTGACAATGCTGTTGATGCTGTTTGTATTCTTCACGCAACCGCATGTTCGCGCCACTTTTGAATCCTGGACCAGCCTGATTGCAGGCTGATCCGAACCGGGTCTTGTGTGGGCTTAGTTTATCGAAACAACCTCGATATCGAAAATCAGGTCCTGCCCTGCCAGCGGATGGTTTGCGTCGAGCGTAACGGTCGCCTCGTCCGCCTCAACCACAGTCACTGGCATAACCTGTCCGTCGGGGGCCTGCATCTGCAATTGCGAACCGGGTTCCAACGGGATGTCATCAGGAATTCCTTCGCGCGGAATGCTCTGCCGCATTGCGGGATTGATCGGGCCATAGGCGTCCGCGCAAGCGATCTCGACCCGCTTCTTTTCACCCGCGGACAACCCCGGCATCGCGCTATCCAGACCGGGAATAATCTGACCAGAGCCGACAACGAATTCCAACGGGTCACGCCCATCCGAGCTGTCAAAGACTTTGCCGTCCAACAGCGTCCCGGTGTAGTGAATGCGAACCGTGTCGCCTTGCTTGATTTCGGTCATATTGGCCTCCGGCCTGAAAAAGGATTGAGCGGCCAACCCTAGGGTGTGACACGGCATTGTAAACCCTTCGCTCTTTTGCCAACCTGCGCCCAAAGAATGGAGGGGATCAAATGCCAATCAAAACTTGCGTTTTCGACGCGTATGGAACGCTGTTCGACGTCGCGGCGGCCGCCCGTCAGGCTGCTGCCGAACCCGGCTTTGAAGCATTGCAGCAGAAATGGCCGGAACTAGCAAATTACTGGCGTTTGAAACAGTTGCAATACACGTGGCTACGCGCAGTTGCGGATGCCCATGCAGATTTCTGGGATGTCACGCAAGACGGGTTGGATTGGGCGCTTGAGGCAACCGGCCTGGACGGAGACAGCACGTTGCGACAACGGCTCCTGGACTTGTACTGGCAGTTGCAGGCATATCCCGAAGTCCCCGAGATGTTGCGCGCGCTGAAGGCCGGAGGGTTGCAAACCGCCATCCTGTCCAACGGATCCCCCCCAATGCTTGACGGCGCGGTAAAGTCCGCAGGCATCGGTGACGTGCTGGACGATGTCCTGTCGGTCGAAAGCGTTGGCGTCTTTAAGCCCCACGCTAGCGTTTATGATCTTGTACAGGGCAGGTTCGGCGGCGAACGCGACGAAGTCCTGTTCGTCAGCTCTAACGGCTGGGACGCAGCCGGTGCGTCCGGTTACGGCTTTACGACCGCATGGGTCAACAGGGCGGGTGAACCGATGGACCGTTTGCCATGGAAACCCGCACATGTTCTGACCGACCTGACGACGATACCGCAACTGGCTGGGCTTGAATGACTTTCTTCACCACGACAGACGGCAGGAACATCTATTTCAACGACACAGGCTCGGGCCAGTCGGTGTTATGCTTGGCGGGACTGACCCGCTGCAGCCGGGATTTTTCGTTTCTGGCGCCGCACCTGACGGGTATGCGGATGATCACCATGGACTACCGCGGGCGCGGCAATTCAGACCGCGACCCGGACTATATGAACTATAATATCTTTCGCGAATCCCATGACGCGATCGAATTGCTGGATCACCTCGGTCTCGACAAGGCGTCGGTGATCGGAACATCCCGGGGTGGTCTGATCGCAATGGCGCTGGCCGCCAGCCACCCCGAGCGCCTGTCGGCTGTGGTTCTCAACGATGTCGGCCCGGTTCTGGAACTGTCGGGTATTGCCAAGATCATGGATTACGTTGGCAAACAGCCCGTGTCCAAAACCTATGATGAGGCCGCAAAGGCCCTGCAACAGTTTAGGGAGCCGACATTTCCCGGCGTCCCATTGGAGCGTTGGCGGCAACAGGCCGAAATCCAGTATGAACAGACAGGTGACGGTCTTGCGATGCGTTATGACCAGGCTCTGCGCACCGCACTGTTGGAACAAGCCGCAACGGGGGCCGTTCCGGATATGTGGATGTTCTTCGAGGCGCTTCGTGACACGCCAACCGGCGTCATACGGGGCAAGAATTCTGATATACTCGGCAAAGACACGCTGACGGAAATGCACAAACGTCACCCCGGTCTTATCTCGGCAGAGATACCGCATCGGGGCCACGCCCCGTTTCTGGACGAACCCCAATCGCTTGACCTCATTCATAAGGTACTGGACGCCGCATGAGCTCGCTTGACCTAATCGAAGCCGCGGCAGGGCGGTTAAAAGGCCACGTTCGGGAAACCCCGATCCTGACATCTCCGTTTCTGGATGAGATCGCGGGACGCCGTGTATTGGTAAAGCCGGAATGTCTGCAACATACTGGCAGCTTCAAATTTCGGGGTGCATGGTCGGCGATCTCGGCCCTCAGCGAAGCGGATCGCAAGCGCGGTGTAATTGCCTATTCCTCGGGGAACCACGCGCAGGGGATTGCGCACGCCGCTGCTTTACACGGCACGTTGTCGGTCATTGTCATGCCGTCGGATGCGCCGCAGTTGAAGATTAACAATACCCGTGCGTTGGGCGGAGAGGTTGTCCTTTATGATCGCGCGAATGAAAGCCGGGAGGATATCGGAGAAAGGCTTGCATCGGAACGCGGCCTGACCCTGATCCGCCCCTATGATGAGCCGCAGGTAATCGCAGGGCAAGGCACAACCGGCCTCGAGATCGCCCGCCAAGCCGCGTCCTTGGGTGTCGAACAAGCCGATGTTCTGGTGTGCTGTGGCGGTGGCGGGCTGACGTCAGGTATCGCGCTGGCGCTTGAAAGGCATGCCCCGGGTCTGCGCGCCCGACCTTGCGAGCCCGAGGGGTTCGACGATGTGAAACGCTCGTTGGCGACCGGGCAAATACAGAATAACGCCGCGTCGTCGGGGAATATCTGCGATGCGATCCTGACACCGCAACCGGGCCAAATCACCTTTCCGATCTTGAAACGGCTTTGCGGTCCGGGGTTTTCCGTCACCGAAGAAGAAGCGATGCGGGCTATGGCGCTTGCCTTTCTGCGCCTCAAGATTGTTCTGGAACCGGGCGGTGCTGTATCATTGGCCTCGGCCCTTTTTCGCAGCGATGAAATCAAGGGCGACGCGGTGATAGTTGTTGCATCGGGGGGCAATACGGACCCCGAAGTCTTTGGGAAAGCACTGGAATTCCTGACCTGACAGCGCACGCAGGATAAGTCAGGTTGTGAATTCCACGTGTGACCAATGGGGATTAAGTCATGCAGTTCGCCGAGATAGGAGATATTGGCATCCATTACCGGGTCGACGGCGACCCAAATGGCGCACCCGTGGTATTCGCCAATTCTCTGGGTACCGACCTACGCTTGTGGGACGCCATGCTGCCGCATTTGCCACCGGGCCTGCGGATCATCCGGTACGACAAGCGCGGGCACGGTCTGTCGTCCTGCCCTTCTGCGCCTTATTCGATGGGGTCACTAATCCGCGACGCCGAAGCTCTGTTGGACTTTCTTGAGGTTCGGGACTGTGTCTTCGTTGGCCTGTCCATCGGCGGGTTGATCGCGCAGGGGCTTGCCGTAAAGCGCATGGATCAGGTTCGCGCCTTGGTCCTGTCGAACACGGCCGCAAAGATCGGAACCCCGTCAATCTGGCAGGACAGGATGAACGCGGTGCGTGAGGGCGGGATCGAAGCGCTGGCGGACGCTACGATGGAGCGATGGTTCTCAAAGCCGTTTCGCGCGTCGCCGGACCACTTGCTTTGGCGAAATATGATGGTGCGCCAGCCGGTTGATGGATATCTGGGTTGCTGCGCCGCCATTTCGGGCACCGATTTTTACACGCCCACCAGCGGCCTTAGATTGCCAACGCTTGGAATTGCCGGCAGCGAAGACGGCTCGACCCCGCCCGATTTGGTGCGCGAAACCATTGACCTGATCCCCGGTTCACGGTTCGAGCTGATGCGGAGGGCGGGCCATCTTCCTTGTGTTGAACAACCATTTGAATACGCGGCCCTGCTTCAGCGGTTCATGGCAGACATAGGACATATTTAGGCGAATTTAGAAGGAGCGGTATTTTGGCGGATTTCCTTTTGGTCCATGGGTCGTGCCACGGGGCGTGGTGCTGGCGCGACGTAGTTCCAGCGCTAGAGCATCTGGGCCATTCGGCGCACGCGATTGATATGCCCAGCCACGGTTCAGACCCGACACCGATCGCAGATGTGACATTGCGCAGTTGCCGCGATGCCGTTCTGTCCGCCAGTTCGCCACAAACGATAATCGTCGGGCATTCCTGGGGAGGCTATCCGATCAGCGCAGCAGCCGAGGCGGACCCGAAAGGTATGAAAGCACTGGTATACCTGTGCGCGTATGTGCCCGAAGATGGTCAGTCAATGATCGAGATGCGCCGAAAGTCGCCAAGGCAGACAATCGGAGACGCTGTTGAGAAATCCGCGGATGGTTTGTCATATTCCGTTAAGCCGGATCGCGTTCAGGCGCTATTCTACCATGATTGCCCCCCTGCCACGGTGCCCTATGCCCTCGCGCGTTTGTGCCCTCAGGCCACTGCGCCTCAGGATACGCCGCTGCCGCTTGGTGACCAATTTAAGCAAGTTCCAAAGGCATATATCCGCGCATCCGACGACCAGACAATTCCAAACGAGTACCAGGAGCACATGAGCCACGCCGCGCCCCAACACATGCGTTACGTGATCGACAGCTCGCACTCTCCTTTCTTTTCTCATCCGAACCAGTTGGCTGAAATCCTTGATGAGATCGCCAGTTCGTTGCCGCCCGACCCATAAGATTTTCCTGAACCGGTGTTTTCCTTGTCAAACGACTGTGGTTAAGGTCCTGTCGACGTGTCCTTCTTCCGGTTCCCATGCGCCTGCCTTTCTTTTTTGTCCTGCTGACAGTCATGATCGACGCCATGGGCATCGGGCTGGTATTGCCAATCATGCCCGACCTGATCGTCGAGGTTCAGGGGGGAACGCTGGCAAGTGCTGCAATCTGGGGCGGTGTCCTCAGCACCTCATTTGCTGCGATGCAGTTTGTTTTCGGCCCTATTCTGGGGAACCTGTCAGACGCCTATGGCAGACGCATTGTTTTGTTAGTCTCCCTTTTTGTTATGGCGCTGGACTACGTCGTTATGGCCATCGCCGGCAGCATCTGGCTGCTTTTGGCTGGGCGGATTGTCGGGGGCATCACGGCTGCCACTCACTCAACCGCTGCGGCATTCATGGCCGACGTATCGAAGCCGCATGAAAAAGCAGCTAACTTTGGCCTGCTAGGGGCCGCTTTCGGCGTTGGCTTTGTCCTCGGTCCCGTGATCGGTGGATTGCTGAGTGAATACGGAACCCGCGCGCCCTTTTGGGCGGCGGCGATATTGTCTTCGCTATCGTTCTTCATCGGAGTGTTTGTCATGCCGGAAACGGTCACTGACAAAACCCGGCGGCCCTTCAGCTTGCGCCGCGCCAACCCTGTCAATTCGCTGCGCGCGATTGCTGAACTGCCGGGCATTAGACCGTTGCTGTGGGTTTATTTCCTCTATTCTGTTTCGATCTATGTCTACCCTGCGATCTGGGCCTATTTCACAACCGAGCGTTTCGGCTGGTCTGCGCAAATGATCGGCCTGTCGCTGGGTGTTTACGGGATTGGAATGGCCGCAGTACAAGGCGGGCTGATCCGCCCGGCGACCCGACACCTTGGTGAACGTGTCACCATCATCTACGGTATGGCCTTCGAGATCGTCAGTTTTCTGTTGTTGAGTTTTCTCACAAACGGATTGATTGCGTTGCTTTTGATCCCCATTACGGCGCTTGGGGCGGTTGTTACGCCTGCCTTGCAGGCGCTGATGTCGCGCGCAACACCGGATTCTCAGCAAGGTGAACTTCAGGGCGTACTTACGTCGCTGCACGCCTTGTCCATGGTGATTTCGCCGCTGTTGATGACCAGTATGTTTGCGCAGTTCGTCAAACCTGGAACCGCGCTTTACCTGCCCGGGGCACCGTTCCTGCTGGCTATGGTCTTGATGATCGTTGGATTTACCATGTTTTTGCGATCACGCCCCAACAAGGCGTAACAACGACCCCTAAATGACGGTTTCCGTCTTGCAGAGCGTCCCTGACCGCGCCACCGTGATCCAAACGAAACGAGGGGAATCCATGCAGACGATCAAGGCCGCCGTATGTCACGCGTTCAACGAACCTTTGGTGATCGAAGATGTTCAGCTTGCGCCACCCGCTGCGGGCGAAGTTGAAGTGACCTTGGATGCGGTGGCGATCTGCCATTCCGACATCTCATACGCAAGTGGAGCGTGGGGTGGATTCCTGCCTGCCGTTTACGGGCATGAGGCCGCTGGAATCGTCACCGCAGTCGGCAGTTCCACCGATGGGTTCAAAGTGGGTGACGCTGTCGTCGTCACGCTGATCCGGGCCTGCGGGTCCTGCCCGTCCTGCGCAGGAGGTCAGCCAACAATTTGCGAAACGCCATACGACACGGTCAAAGGGCCACTGAAGACATCGAAGGGCGAGCCCCTGGAACAAGCAATGGCCTGTGGCGCGTTTGCGGAAAAGGTGGTGGTCAGTCACCGGCAGATTGTCAAAATCCCTGAAAATATGCCAAAGGACGTGGCCAGCCTGCTATCTTGCGGAGTCATCACTGGGGTCGGTGCCGCAGTGAATGCCGCCGGTCTGCGCGCCGGGCAGGACGTCGTGGTCATCGGTGCAGGCGGGGTCGGCCTGAACGCCATTCAGGGGGCCCGCATCGCCGGTGCCCGGCGGATCGTGGCCGTCGACATGACCGAAGAAAAACTTGCGATCGCGAAAGAGTTCGGCGCGACCCACGGCGTTTTGGCGACATCCAAGGCTCCGTGGAAGGTCGCCTACAAAGCGTTGGGTGGGCGCGGTGCCGACGCCGTTCTGATTACGGTTGGCGCGATACCGGCATATGATCAGGCCGTGCGGTATCTGGGGCGCGGAGGCAAAGCCGTCATGATCGGAATGCCCCATTCCGGTGACACCGCCAGCTACGAACCCGTCATTCTGGCCGCTTTGGGCCAAGGCTTGATCGGGTCCAAGATGGGCGACGTGGTCATTCAGCGCGATATACCGTGGATGATCGACCTGTATGAACAGGGCAGGTTGAAACTGGACGAACTGATCTCGGGCCGCTGGTCTCTGGCGCAGATCAACGAAGCGATCGCGGACACTAAAACCGGATCGGCCAAACGCAATGTCATTGTGTTCGACAGGGGCTGACACATCGCTGGGAGAACCGAGATGAAATTGCAGGACCTCGATATCATCATCACTGCACCGCCTGCTCCGGGCTGGGGTGGGCGGTACTGGATCCTGGTGAAGGTCACGACCGACACCGGAATCACAGGCTGGGGGGAATGTTATGCCTCATCAGTTGGCCCCGAGGCGATGCGACACGTCATCCGCGATGTGTTCGAACGGCACATGATGGGCGAAAACCCCGAGAATATCGAACTGATGTTCCGCCGTGCCTATTCCAGCGGATTCACCCAGCGCCCGGACCTGACGGTAATGGGCGCGTTTTCGGGTCTGGAGATCGCGTGCTGGGATATCCTTGGCAAAGACCGCGACCGCCCTGTCTATGCCTTGCTGGGCGGGCTGATGAACCCGCGCATCCGGGCCTATACGTATCTTTACCCCCTGCCCCAGCATAACCTGACCGATTTCTGGACTGCGCCAGATCAGGCTGCGGAATGCGCAGCCGAAATGGTCCGGCGTGGTTTCACGGCTGTAAAATTCGACCCTGCGGGCCCCTATACAATTCGCGGCGGCCACATGCCTGCGATGACCGACATTTCAATGTCGGTCGCATTTTGCAAAGCGATCCGCGACGCCGTCGGAGACAAGGCAGACTTGCTATTCGGCACCCATGGCCAATTCAACACCGCAGGCGCGATCCGCTTGGGGCAAGCGTTGGAACCCTATTCCCCGCTTTGGTTCGAAGAACCCACCCCGCCCGACATGATCGAAGATATGGCCCGCGTTGCCCGCAACGTCCGTATCCCAGTTGCGACTGGGGAACGCATGACAACCAAGACCGAATTCGGCGCGGTATTGCGGGCGGGTGCGGCTGAGATCTTACAACCCGCGCTCGGGCGCGCAGGGGGTATTTGGGAGATGAAGAAGGTTGCGGCCATTGCCGAAGTGTTCAACGCGCAGATGGCCCCGCACCTTTATGCCGGTCCGATTGAATGGGCCGCCAACATCCAACTGGCGGCGTCAATCCCGAACCTGTTGCTGTTGGAAACCATCGAAACGCCATTTCACGATAGTCTGATCAAGGGCACGCTTCGCGTCGAAGACGGGTTCGTAACAGCCCCAACCGCACCGGGTCTGGGGATCGACGTAGACGAAGATCTGGCTCGCGCGCATCCGTTCACTGGCGACGGGCTGCACCTGCAGATGCAGGAAGAACCCTGTGACTATGTCAACGGAAACGCCTTTCAGGGCGGGGCGCCAGCAACCGAGGGGTGACAAGCCCCAGCGATCTGAGGCATATTGGACCAGCCCCCAGTTGCGAACAGGCTGCGCGTGACGCTCAAGGAAGACAACACTCAGGACACCGACGACGCCCTGTCGGACATGAAGGACAGCGCCGCAAATGCTGCGGCGTTCCTGAAGGCTTTGGCGCATGAGGGGCGCCTGATGATCCTATGTCATTTGGGCGAAGGCGAAAAATCTGTAAGTGAGCTTGAACGGCTGCTGGATACGCGGCAGGCGGCTGTCAGCCAGATGCTTGCGCGGTTGCGCGGCGAAGGTCTGGTTTCGACCCGTCGGGAAGGCAAAACGATTTACTACTCGCTTCAGGATGGTAACACGGCGCAAGTGATCGGCCTGCTATACGATTTATTCTGCAAACCCAAAAGCTGATCCACTTAGTTCGATACGTATCCCGCGATGACCTGCAACAGCTTGAATGCGGTCGCCGCGTCATTCTCGACAACAGCCAGAAATTCTTCTTCACCGATCCGCAGACAGGACAACTCTGTTTCGGCGATCATGCTTAGGGCACGGGGTTCTTTTCGGATCAAGCCCAGTTCACCGACCAACGCGCCCGCGCCGACCGTTGCAATCAGCTGATCCGGCCCGCCCGTCTGAGGCAGATACAGGCCCGCCTCTCCTTCCAGCACAACATACGCGCCGTCTGTTGGTTGATCGTCCTTCAGGAATACAACTTCGCCCGGCTTCGCATCAAACCAACGCGCACCAAAGGCCAAAAGGCGCAACTGACGTCGATCCAGACCCGAGAACAACGGCGTCTGTTCCAGCGCCCGTAGTTTGCGCGCCAGGTCTGCCGAGGCTGCACTGTCTTCCTCCACGTCCGCCGGTCCCTCATCCGAAACAACCCGACCTTGCCTGATTTCGACAAACATGTCGAATACGTCGGGACTGTCGAACTGATCGTTCAGATAGATGACCGTCGTATCAGGCAGTAATGAACGTAGGTTTTTATAAACCGCGACCTGCGTTGCCATGTCATAGCTTGCCAATGCGTTTTCCAGAATAAGAATGTCCGGCTTCTTGATTGTCGCGCGCGTAAAAGCGAGCGGTTCGGCAAAAACCGCGGGCAAGTTCTGGCCACCCAAGGCAACCGGGACGTCATAGATCAGCTCGACCACCAAGGGGCGCGCTCCGTTTTGATCCAGCACATCGACGATCAGTTTGCGCACTTCGTCCGATCTGGCCCCACCGATCTGACTGACCTTGCCGAACAGCGCATTCTCCATCACCGTCAAACCCGGTGCGAACGCCTCGGAATCCAGCGGGGCAAAGACGTCATGCAGCGTTTCCAGCAGCTTGTGGGAGTGACTGTGACGCAATTCGAGGATGCGGTTCTTAAGTTCGTCCGTAAACGCAGGCCCGATCTGTTCGGCGGAAATGACAACGGGAACAGCCAGCAGATTGGCAAGCTGTTCGTCGTCCAGCCCGGACACACCTTCGTCGCGGGTTCGCTCCAGCAATTCCACCGCGCTTTCGTAGGTCTGAACCTCAAGACCCAGTTTGCGGAATAAGGGGTGGTCGGTCCCGTCTAGACCAAAGATCTGGCGTAGCATATCGACCACGTCGCGCGTCAGGTTGACCAGCGTTTCATCCAGCCCCAATTCGCGCAGTTGCCCCAAAAAGACGGGCTGACGCGCCAACAGGGCCTGCGTAACGGGCACACGAGGCGTGGCGAACAAAAGGTTCTCGGCAACTGGCAAAGCGGCATTATAGGCATCGCGGTCAAAAACCAGCGCCTGCTGTTCCAGCCCAGCATCGCGCACGGCTTGTTGGACGATCGGGCGCAGCTCGACCAGCTTTTGGGCCAGTTCGCGATGTTCATCAACGTCAAATGCCTGTTCTGATCCGCGTTGGAACAGGGCTGCGCCGGAACCCATCCCGTCAATCAGTTGCAGCCACCAGTCACGCAGCGCGTCCGCGGTCTCGACCCCGGCCAGCGACGGATCCAGCCATTCTGCCTTAAACGGGTCACGACTGTTGCCAGCCCTTTGCGTTTCGGCAAAACCAGGGTCATCCGTCGTGGCCGACAGCGGTTTGAACCGCATGGGCATCATGACATTGTCACCCAGAGTTCCCTGAAACATGACCGGCCGGGACGAGGCGTAACCGATCCGGGTTGCCACAACGCTTTGATGCAGGCCAGACAGGTTGTGACCCCCGATTTCGACGCGGCCCGCACTGGGAAGGATTTCACGCGTCAGCAACTCAGCAATCGCACGGCGGTCTTCTTCACTCGGGGCGGCGATGCCGATGGTTTTACCCCCCGGAAAGGTCAGGTTCAGATCATCCAGAACCTGATTGCCATCCATGTCCCGCACCGAGACATGGTCCAGAACAACATCCGCGTTCAGGTGCGGGCGGTCTGAGGGTTCATCCTCGAACAGCTTTTCATCCAGCATGCCCGGCGGCGCAAAACGATCTATCACGACGTCCCAGCGCAGAGACATATCCTGCGTTTGGTTGTAATAAGTCAGCAGCTCTTTCCAGGGTGAGCTGAGATCCTTGTACGCCGCAAGCGCCGCGACAAGGGCGCCCAGTGAAACCGATCCTTGCAGCACCAGCAAACCGCCGACCAGATAGAACATGAACGGCGTGAGCTGAGAGATGAAGTTGTTTATGAACTTCATAAAGAACTTCTTTTGGTAAATCTCGAACCGGATCCCGAACAGACGCCCCAGTTGATCCGAAATCATGGCGCGACGATACCGCCAGCCGCCATTGGCCCGCAGCGTCGATGCCCCGGCCGCATTCTCGCCAATCTGGGCGGCAAGAACGCGCACTTCCTGAATACGGCGTTTGTTGAGCAGATTGATCTGACGCTGAAGTTTGGGGATCAGCCACGCTTGTACAGGGATCAGAGCAACGGCCGCCAACCCGAACCAGACGCTTTGCAGGAACAAGAAGGACAAGATTGTGATCATCTGCCCGGCCTGCAACACCGGCTGACTGATCGCATCGCCCATCAAGCCGCCCATCGGCTCGCTTTCGGCGGTGACCATCGACACCATCTCGCCCTGACTGACCCGCTCGAAATATGGCTGGGGAAAGCGCAGGGCGCGGCTGATCAACTGATACCGGAACCGCCGCAACATGCGTTCGCTAAGCACGCCCTTCATCGTGTTTATGCGCATCTTCATCAAGCCATGCGCAAGCACTGCAGCCAGAAAGGCAAAACACAAGATGATCAAAAAGGTCGTCTGCGGCAGGCTATAGCCAAGGACGTCAACAACAGGGCTTGCCGCACCGATAGCGTCGTTGATGATCCGCTTCGGCAATTCCAACGTCAGGTAGAGCAACGGAAACAGCGTCGAGGTGACGGCCAGAAGGATAAGCTGGTCGCGCTTCGAATACTTCCAAATAAACCGGAAAATAGTACGTTCTATGGAACCTGCCCCTGTTGCGGATCACTGATCCGATCCTGACATATGCGTCGCAAATCCAACTTGGTGATTTTACCGCAATCACATCAGAATACGCAAATAGTTTCCAATTTGATCAGATAATTGCCGACTGTGAACAAGTTCATTTGCGCAACAACAATTAAGCACATACTGTTGTCCGCAGGACGATATCGGGAGGTCTAATTTGCCTGCCAACTTAGGCGCTGTGTTTTTGATGCTCTGCTTGTTGCAGATCAAACATATGTTTGCGGACTATTATCTCCAAACGCCCAAGATGCTGGCGGGGCGTGGCGAGTATTTTCATCTGGGACGCGCTCAGCATGCCGCGGTGCATGTTGTGGGCTCTGTCTTGGTGTTTTTGATCTTTGGTGCGCCCTGGTCCTTCATCCTGATAATCGCCGCCTTGGAATGGATCGTCCATTTCAACATCGACTTTGCTAAAGCAAGTTATTCCGACAAGAAACAGCTTATGCCGACGCAGGCCGCGTTCTGGCGAGCCGCCGGGTTGGATCAGTGTCTGCACAACCTGACCTATGTGGCTATGGTTTGGGCCTGGGTAAAATTCGCGGCTTAGAAGACGCGTTCAGCCACATGAATGGCCGCCAACTTTGCACAAGTTGACGGCCTTGTATTTTGAGCACAATCTTGACTCGACCGGGCTAGCCCAGAACCGAAAAACTGCTTTCTTCGTTTATGGGTCGCTTGCGCGAGTAAAACCCCACATCAATCGAGCGTTTGATATACGGCAGTTCAAACTGCATCGGCTGGGCATCGTGATCCGCGCCACCCTCGCAATAGCCGATCAGGGCCGCCATCATCTTACCTGCAATCGGCGCGTTCTTGTATTGGTTCCCGCTGGTGCCGCAGGCCATGTAGAACCCCGGCAGGCTGGACTTGTCGTAGATCGGAATCCAATCGGTGGACGCGTCATAAAGGTCCACAACACCACGTGTCTTCGAAGGTATCCCAAGGCTGGGTACCCGCTGCGCGTAACGCATTGCCTGCGTCGTCCATTGATCCGTAAAGTCGTGGTTATAGTGAACGTCATCCTCGCACCACTGATGCGGATCGCATTCGGGATCTTCCGAGCCGATCAGGATATGGTTGCCATGCTCGGGCCGGCAATACAGGGCAATGTCACTGTCGGACACGATTGTACCGTCATGTTCAAAATCGAAACCCTCGGGGGACGGGACGTGTACAACCTCCTGCCGTAAGGGGCGGGTTTCAATCGTCATGTCGTCCAGAACTCCCGCCATCTTGTTCACGATCGCAGAGCCCGGCCCGGCAACATTCACGACGACCTTGGCGCGTATCTCTTCGCCCGAGGCCAGTTTGACGCCCGCAACACGTCCGCCGTCTTTTAGTATCTCGACAACCTCGGCCCCGGTGCGCAGCTCGGCCCCGTGTTGCTTTGCCGCGTCCATCAGATTCTGGGCCGACAGCGCCGGGTCAGTAACATACCCTGCCTGAGGCCAGAACACCCCACCCTGCATCTTGCGACCGTTCGGTTGCCCAAACTCAGGATCGTCTTTCCGACGGGCCGGTGCGTAACTTTCCAGCGAATACACCGGCAGACGTTCAGTAATTTTATCAGGCGACCATTCTTCGAACGGGCAGTCCAAGTCGGCGCTGTTCGCCATGTGCTTTTCCAACATCCCGTTGGCATCGGTTTTCATCACAAGACACCCGGTCTCGCGAAACTGCGCAAGGTTTGCATCCGTGGGCAAGCCTAAATACGCGGCCCAATCCCGCCAATAGTGATACCCTTCCCACGCAAAGGCCGTGCCGTCAAAAGTCGAATAGTGCATCCGAATGATCGCACAGGACCCTGCGGTCGAGCCGTGGCCAACCTGACTGTTTCGATCCAGGGACAGGGTTTTCCAGCCCGCTTTTGCCATCTCGAACGCGATGGCGGAACCGATCACTCCTGTTCCGATTATGATTGCGTCTGGTTGGCTCATGCTGGGTCTCCTTTCCAGTAGCGCATGGAATAGGCGCTGAATTCTTCGATTTCTTCGGGTCGTGGTTCGACCCCCGTAAAGACGTACAGATAATGCGGAACCATCGAGATCCGCACAGACATGGGTTCGTTCAGTTGCGCCAGATCGTAGCCGATCTGCATGTAATACAGCACGCGGGCGCGGGTTTCGGCCTCGACCTCGGAATAGCCATAGCGGGCGAACATGGCGTGCAACGCCTTCAACCGCCGCGCGTCGGACTGATCCAGCGCACGCCGTACCTTGCCCGACTTGCGCGCCCAATCGCGTACTGCAAAATCCAGCGCAGTATCGAACAAGTCGGTGTTCACCACGCAGCGATGCACGTTGCACACCGCAGCCGTAACAGTCGCTGCCGGGGCCTCGGCCTGCGCGATCAGGGCGGCAGTGTTTGTGGCTTGCCATCGTTCGAGCAAGGCATCCATCAACTCCTGACGCGACTTGAAGTACCAGTAGAAGGACGAGCGGGACACAGCCATCCGTTCGGCCAAATTCAGTACTTTTATCTGATCCACACCATCGGAAATCAGAACGTCCATCGCCACGTTCAGCCAGTCGTCGCGCGTAACCTTGATATTTCCGACCAAAGGTTCGGCTTTGGGGTCATCTCGGTGGAGGATCGGTTTATTACTCATTCAACTCTCCGGCGGTGCGCCGCCCTCTTCCGTGCGACGGGCAACGAACTTCCTCACGGCCTCAATCCGGTTACCGTCCTGTTTGGGTGGCTGGAAATTGGCTAGGATGTCCTTCCACACACCCGTAGCCCGGTGATTGGCGTCGACTGACCCGCGTTCAGTCCAGGTGCCAAAATTGGCATAGTCGTGAACGTGCGGCTCATAAAACGCGGTGTTGTAACGCTCCATCGTCTGACTGGTCGCAAAGAAGTGGCCGCTGGGTTCAACTTCGCTCAGGGCGGTGTCGAACCCGATCTCAGCCGGACCCGCCTGCGCACCGGCGCATAGTTCAGCCACCATGTTCAGAACTTCGGCATCACAGACCAGCTTTTCGAAGGAAACGGTCAACCCGCCTTCCAACCACCCGGCCGAATGGATGATCACCGTTGCCCCGGCCATCAAACACCCCCACAAGCCGAACTGGTTTTCGTTCGCTGCCTGAACGTCATTGCTGTTCGAGGCCGACCCCGCAGCCGACCGCCACGGCAGGCCCAGATGCCGCGCCAACTGCCCCGCCGCCAGCGACGCCTGAAAATGCGAGGGCGTCCCGAACGCAGGCGCGCCGGATTTCATATCAACATTGCTTGTGAATGTCCCATAGCAGACTGGCGCACCGGGATTTACCAATTGGGTCAGCGCAATGGCGGACAAGGCTTCGGCATGGGACAATGTAATTGCCCCTGCCACAGTAATAGGTGCCATTGCCCCCATCAGCGTAAAGGGCGTGACAATCGACATCTGTCCGTGGCGGGCAAAATCAATCAGCCCCTGCGCCATTGGAATATCCAACGTCCGGGGGCTGTTGGTGTTGATGATCGTATAGCAGTGCGGGTTTGCGCGGAATGCGTCATCCGACAACCCGCGAGCGGTCGAGAGCATTTCAAAGCAATCCATCACCTGCGGTGTCCCGCGCGCGAAAAAGAACGGAAACTTGTCCGTCAACTCCACCTGCGCCTGCGTGGTGAAATAGTGCCGCAATTGGGTTGGCACGTCCTGCGGTTCAACCTGGGGCGAGATCATCTGGAACACATCAAAATGATGGGTAAGCTTCAGGAACTCCAGATAGTCCTGCCCGGTTGCCGGACGGCGCCCCCGTTCAAGATCGGTCGCATTGGGGGCACCTGCCCCGGGTTGAAAGACCAGACTGCCCAGTTCCAGCGTAAAATCCCGGCGGCGGACCCCTGCGCGACAGGCAATGGATTTTGGGGCCGAGGCTACAGCGGTCTCGACAATGTCGCGTCCGATAAAGACCATCTCGGTTTGCTCATCAACCTTGGCACCTGCTGCGGCGAAAATCCTTCTTGCCTCGGGCAGCAGGACCTTGATGCCCAATTCCTGCAACAAGCGCAGGGCGGTTTCATGCATGTCGGCGATCTGCTCTGCCGGGAAAACCTCCATCTGCGGGAACGGGTTCCTGAGTTGGCGGTAGTTCACATCACGCTTTGCGGCAGGTGGCGCTTCTGCGCCCCGCCCTCGCCGTCGCCTGCCGCGTTCCGAGGTTTGTGAGATCATCATCAGCCCCGCATCGCCTGGCCTTGCGGATCATAAGGCGACGGTTCGATCACCCTTGCCGGGCGCTCAACACCGACCACATGAACCGACAGATCAGTCCCCGGAGTTGCTTTGTCACGGTTGACCAGTGCCATCGCCAGCGACTTGCCGGTGTAATGGCCATACCCGCCCGAGGTCACGAACCCGACCCGCTCACCATTGGCCCAGACGGGTTCATAGCCACTGGCGTCCGCATCCAGCGCATCAACCTCCAGCGTGACCTGCACCTGCGCGGGGCCGTTGCCGTTGCGTTCGGCCAGTGCCGCATGTTTACCGACAAATTCCTTGTCCCAGTCGATCCAGCGATCCATTCCCGTCATTCCGGGCGTGTAAAGCTGTGTGAACTCTGCCGACCAGATGCCAAAACTCTTTTCAAGGCGGGTCGACAGCATAGCGTTAAAGCCGCATTCGCGAATGCCTTCATCCGCCCCGGCATCAAGCAGCATCCGGCGCAGCTTGATGTGATCCCCATAACGGCAGTTGATCTCATACCCTTTTTCTCCGGTGACCGACATGCGCGCGACACGGGCGCGGACGAGGCCGATATCGAAATCCCCGCAACCCATGAATTTTAGGCCCGAGATATCCTGTTCAGCCAATTTCTCGACCACGGCCTGCGATTTTGGGCCGACGACAGCAAACCCGCAATATTCCTCACCCAGATCGCGAACGGCCACACCGTCGATCATGTGGTCATCGAACCACCGCATATGCCAGGCGCGCAGGTAATAGCTGCCCATGATCCACCATGTCCCATCGCCCCAGTTCAGCACGGTCAGATCACCCTTAAGCCGCCCGTTCTCGCCCAACATCGGGGCCAGCTTTGCCCGTCCGGGCGCTGGCAGTTTCGAGGCCATCACCTTATCCAGCCAAACCTGCGCGTTGGGGCCGCTGACCTCAAACCGCGAGAATCCGGTGATATCCATTAGGCCCACACCCTCGCGGATCACCTTGCATTCCTCGGCCACGATATCATGCGCGTTCGAACGCTTCAGGGTCGGTGTTTCCTCGAACCCTTTCGGCGCGAAATAGAGCGGCACCTCAAGGTCCCAGCTTACCCCCCACTTGCACCCGGCTTCCGTCATCGCGTCATGCGCCGGAGCCATCTTCAACGGACGCCCCGCAGGAAGTTGTTCGTTCGGATAGGTCATCACGAAGCGGCGGGAATAGAACTGTCCGGTCGTTTCGCGGATATACCGTTTGTTCTGCGCGAAGTCGCCGAAGCGGGCCACATCCATGGGCCACGCATCAGCCTCGGGCTCACCATGGATCATCCACTCAGCCAGCGTCTTGCCGACCCCCCCACCCTGCAGGAAGCCCGCCATCACCGCGCAGGCTGACCAATAGCCCCGCTTGCCCGGCACCGGCCCGACCAGAGGGTTCCCGTCCGGCGCAAAGGTAAACGCACCGTTGACCCACGTCTTGATCCCGACATTCTGGATCGACGGATAGCGTTCAAAGCCCAGCGTCAGCTCGTTCTCGATCCGGTCAAGCTGCTCCTGAAACAGTTCTTCGCCGTAATTCCATGGTGCGCCGTCCATGGCCCAGTGTTCGTGTTCGACCTCATAGATACCAACCAGAACACCCTTCTGGTCCTGCCGCATATAGGTGAAGCCTTCCAGATCCACGGTCATCGGCATCTCGAAATCCGCCTGCGCGACCTCGGGGACCGTGTCGGTGATCAGATAATGGTGCTTGAGTGGTGAGACCGGCAGTTCAATCCCGGCCATGCGGCCCACCTGCTTGGCCCAAAGGCCGGCCGCGTTGACCACGTGCTCACAGGTGATTGTGCCCTTGTCGGTGACTACTTCCCAACCATCTGCCGTCTGCGTCAGACTTTCAACCTTGGTTTCCTCATAATATTCAGCACCGCGTTTCTTGGCTGCGGTCGCATAGGCCTGCACGGTGCCGGTCGTGTCAATATACCCTTCGCGATCCGCCCACATCGCGCCCAGCACGCCATCAGTGGACATGATCGGACAACGTCGCTGCGCCTCTTCCGGGGACAGCAACTCGCAATCGTCAATCCCAATGGATTGAAAGATGCGATAGTTCGCTTGCAACCATTCCCACCGTTCCGGGGTGCCCGCCAAGGTCAGACCACCTGTCATGTGCAGGCCGATATTCTGGCCGGATTCCTTTTCAATCTCACTTAGCAGGTCAATGGTATAAGCCTGCAGTGCCGCCATGTTCGGGTCGGCGTTCAAGGCGTGAATACCGCCCGCCGCATGCCACGAAGACCCCGACGCAAGACGCCGCCGTTCCAGCATCACCACATCCGACCAGCCAAACTTGGCCAGATGATACAGAACCGAGGCACCCACGACGCCGCCCCCGATGACCACAACACGATACTGAGATTTCATCCTGCACTCCCCCGCATGACTCGCAGGGGACGCTAGACGCACTGTTCACCTCTGTCTAGACATTTCTGTACAGTTCTGGTGGTCAAAATCTTGCAGGACCTGATCGGGTCTTTAAAGCTGGGCGCTGGGCCGCGACGCTATCTTGTCAAACCAGGCAAGAGTTGCCGCGTTTTCCTGAGGAATCTTCATTTTGATCACGCGTGCGAAATCAACGAATACGAATGTCGAAATATCTGCCAACGTAAACACTTCGCCCGCGACAAAATCACTTTCGGCCAGCCTGGCTTCCAGAACATCGAAAAACCGCGCGACCCGCACCGTCGCGCGCTGCGCCAACTCGGGGATCTGGGCGTGGTTCACAGGTCCGGGTATCGCGCGACCTTCAAACGCCGGATGGGTATTGCGCAGCGCCTCGGCAATCGGCGCACCGCCTTGTTGCTCGACAATACTGTTCCACATCAGAACCGATCCCTTTTCATCCGGTGTCCGCCCCATCAAGGGCGGCTCGGGAAAGCGCGCCTCCAGATAAGCCGCGATTCCGAGATTCTCGGCCAACGTGGTCCCTTCGTCCGTCACAAGAACCGGAATGGTCGCGTTCGGATTGACGGCCCGAAATTCATCGCTGAGTTGCTCACCCTTGGCGATAGAGATATCGCGGGTCTCAATCTCAAGCCCTTTTTCAGCGATGAACATCCGCGCACGACGGGGGTTCGGAGCAGTAGAGCAATCATAAAACAGCATCAGAAAATCCTTATAAGCCAGTTAGCGGCAATAAACGAAACAGCGGCCTTCGACGGCCCCCGTCGGCAATGGTAACTCTGTCAGGGTTTCGAAATACATCCGGTCGCTCGATACCATCAGCCCCCCTTCCGCCAAAAGCGGCTCGATCAAAGGCGACACAAGGCGCGCAAACGCATCGTTCTTTTCCCGGTTGTGACCGCCAAGATCAGCATGGATCAAGCTGGCCGTCGCGCCAAAGCGAACCAGTGCCGCAGGAAGCGTTTCCCGCACATCCCCCAAAATCACCATGTCCTCTGGCGGGGTTGAATCAGGATGCGAGGCAACAGCACGCTCAAAAACATAGACGGGCCGATCTTTGATATACTGGGCCATGTGGTGATAGGTGCGACCATTGCCCAACCCCAGTTCGAACACAGGCCCCGTCATGCCTTTTGTCTGTGCAATGGCGTGGTCCAGACAGGCTCGTTGCGAAACCATACGGTCGATGAACAAATCGAGGCGGCTTTGGTCGTCAGGCACGGGGAAATCTCTCCTTGATATCTGTCGGTATGAAAGGTGGGGCCGACATCGCATTTGATGGCAAATCCTCAAGGCTTTGTGTAGGCAAATAGGCCTCGGATTCAAATTTTCGCGACATTTCAGCACAAGAACGGGTTTGACTAGTTGGGTCCAACCGCGCGAAACTGCTTCAAAAAACACGGGGAGTTGAACAAGCCGATGAAAACCCACGGCCAGACGGGTGGAAAACCCGCATGACTGCGTTGTTGTCTGTCCGAGACCTCAGCATCGGTTTCGGTGCGGGCGATTCTGTTGTCAAAGACGTCAACTTCGACGTCGAAGCCGGGCAGACACTTGCGCTGGTTGGGGAGTCGGGCTCGGGGAAAACGATCTCGTGCAGGGCGGCGCTACGGATCCTGCCGCGCACTGCACAAATTCGCAGTGGCACCATTACTCTGAATGATTCCAAGGGAATGGAAGACCTGACCCGGATCAGCGAACGCCAGATGAGGGATATCCGAGGCAACCGTGTTTCGATGATCTTTCAGGAGCCGATGCGTTCCCTTTCGCCCCTGCACAAGATCGGAAATCAGGTCAGCGAAGTCCTTTGGCTACATCGCGGCGCGTCCGAGGCCCAGGCGCGCAAAGAAGTTCTGACTCAGTTTGAACGGGTCGGTTTTCCCGATCCCCAACGCGCGTATGATTCTTATCCGTTCGAACTGTCGGGCGGGATGCGGCAGCGCGCGATGATCGCGATGGCCATGGTTTCCAAGCCTGAGCTGCTGATTGCCGACGAACCCACGACCGCGTTGGACGTGACAACTCAGGCGCAGGTACTGGGTCTGATCAAAGAGCTTCAGCGCGAAACCGGAATGGCGCTGATCCTCGTGACACACGATCTGGGCGTAGTCGCGAATATGGCAGAGCAGGTCGTTGTCATGCACAAGGGCCGCGTCATGGAATCCGGCGCGGCCGCGCCTATACTGACCGACCCGGCGCATCCATACACGCAACAGTTGTTCAACGCGGCCCCGGAAATTCCGGACGAAGATGCGGTCGGCATCCCGATGCCTGAAGAGGACTTGATCCTGCAACTGAAGGACGTGTCCAAGACCTATACAATGCGTTCAAGTAAAGGGTGGCAAGGGGAACGGCTGATACATGCCTGCCGCGGCGTGGACCTGAATCTTGCACGCGGCAAGACATTGGCCATCGTGGGCGAAAGCGGCTCTGGCAAAACCACCGCCGCCCGCATAGCCTTGGGCGCCGAGCCACCTGATCCGGGTGGAGAAGTTCTTTTTCGCACATCCCCGGACAAGGACCCGATAACCGTTCACCGGATGTCTCGCGCGCAACGTACCGCCTTTCAGCGCAAGGCACAGATGGTGTTTCAGGACCCCTACAGCTCGCTTAGTCCGCGTATGCGCATTCAGGACGCCATGACCGAACCGCTGGAAATCCACAACATCGGCTCGGCTGCGGAACAAAGGGACAAGGCCGCCGAAATGCTGCAACGGGTCGGCTTGAACGCCGATATGCTGAAACGCTATCCGCACGCGTTTTCGGGTGGCCAGCGTCAGCGCCTGTCCATCGCACGCGCCATGATGCTGGACCCTCAACTCATCGTCTGCGACGAGCCGACTTCGGCGCTGGACGTGTCGGTTCAGGAACAAATCCTGACACTGTTGGAAAACCTGCAGGAAGGTCTGAACCTGTCGTATTTCTTCATCTCCCACGACCTGGCGGTCGTGGCGCGGATTGCCGACGAAGTCGCGGTGATGCGCCGGGGTCTGGTGGTGGAACAAGCCCCGCCCGAGACCCTGTTCTACAACCCCCGCCACCCCTACACCAAGGCGCTGATTGCCGCTCAGCCGGAACCCGACATCAACCGGCCCATTGACCTGAATTTGGTTGCTTTGGGCGCTGGTTCACCAGACAGTTGGGATGACGCCTTCCGATTTACCGACTCCGTGATACCTTCGCTGGTAGAGATGGAGCCCGGCCATAAGGTACGATGCCATGTTTAAGACCACTCGCCCCCTGTTACTGGCAGCCGCTTTTTCGGCCCTGTGTTCATTACCGACACTGGCCGCGACGCCCACCCCTGTCGAAGGCCCCTTCTGGCAGTCTGAGGTCAGCGCGGGCAACCTACCCCCCATCGAGGAGCGGCTTCCGGCTGAACCCTTGGTCGTGGACCTTGCCGCGAAGGGGCGCGAATTTGGCACCCCGGGCGGCACCCTGCGCACGATGGTGACGCGTTCCAAGGACATTCGTCAGATGGTCGTTTACGGCTATGCCCGTTTGGTTGGATTTGACCAAAACTACGAGATTGTCCCGGACCTGCTTGCGTCATTTGAAAACGAAGGGAACCGCAAGTTCACGCTGCGCCTGCGAGAAGGTCATAAATGGTCTGACGGTTCACCTTTCACGTCCGAGGACTTTCGGTACTGGTGGGAGGACGTTGCGAATAACGAACTGCTCAGCCCGTCCGGGCCGCCCGACTTCCTGATTGTCGAGGGCAAACCGCCAACCGTCAGCTTCCCGGACGAAACCACGGTCGTATATGAATGGGACGATCCGAACCCCGACTTTCTGCAATCTCTGGCGCAGGCCCGCCCGCCCTTCATTTATCGGCCTTCAGAATTCCTCAAACAATATCACGAGAAATTCGCTGATGCCGATGAGCTGGCATTTCAGGTCGAGGATGCCCGCGTCAAAAGCTGGGCCGCGCTGCACAACAAGTTGGATAACCTTTATAAGTTCGACAATCACCAACTGCCCACGTTGCAGCCGTGGTTGAACGCAAGTTCCGGCAAGAAGATCCGGCACAATTTTGTCCGCAACCCTTATTATCACCGCATCGACAGCAAAGGCATGCAATTGCCCTATATCGACGTCGTCGAGATGGAGATCGTCGCCCCCGGACTGGTCGCCGCGAAAACAAACGCTGGCGAAACCGATCTGCAAGGGCGTGGGCTGGCGTTCCGCGACGCCTCGATCCTGAAGAAAGGTGAGACGGGCGGCGACTACAAAACCTTGCTATGGAAAACCGGGGTCGCGTCGCAGATCGCGATTTATCCCAACCTGAATTTTGCCGATGATGCGTGGCGCGAGGTTCTGCGTGACGTGCGCGTGCGCCGTGCCCTGTCGTTGGCCATCGACCGAAAGACGATCAATCAGGCGCTCTATTTCAAGCTGGCTCAACCCGGTGCCATGTCGGTTTTACCCGCGTCGCCGTTTTATGACGAAGAAAACGCAAAGGCTTGGGCCCAGTACGATATTGAACAGGCCAATGCCCTACTGGATGAGGCTGGCCTGACCGAGCGTGACAAGAACGGTATCCGACTGTTGCCCGATGGACGCCCGATGGAACTGATCATTGAAACAGCAGGTGAACGGCAAGAGGTTGAGAACGCGCTGCAGATCGTTACCGACACGTGGCGTGAGATTGGCGTCGACCTTGTGATGCGCCCATTGGACAGGGATATCCTTCGCAACCGGGTTTTTGCGGGGAACACGATGGCCTCGGTCTGGTTTGGTTGGGATGACGGAATTCCGCAGCTCCATACCTCACCCGCGTATCTGGCGCCGACCGATCAGGTGTTTCTGGCCTGGCCCAAATGGGGGCAGTATTATCAGACCGGAGGCGAAGCCGGTGAGCCGCCCGATATGCCCGAAGCACAGCGCCTAATGGAGCTGGCCCATGATTGGCAGATCGCCAAGACGGACGATGATCGGCAGACCGCGTGGAACGAAATGCTGAAGATACACGCGGACCAGTTGTACGCGATCGGCATCCTGAACGGCGCGCCTCAGCCCATAGTTGTCTCGAACCGGCTGCGCAACGTGCCCGAGCAGGCAATGTGGGCATGGGAACCGGGTGCTCATTTTGGTATTCATCGTCCCGACGAGTTTTTCTTCGCCGACTGACAGGAGCAGCTAAATGGTAATGCTGCGCTACGCGGTGTATCGCTTTTTCACGATGCTGCTGACGCTTTTGGTGGTGTCGGTACTGATCTTCGTGATCATCAACCTGCCGCCCGGCGACTATCTCAGCAACCAGATCGCCGAGCTTCAGGCATCGGGCCAGTCTGCAGGCGTCGCCAAGGCCGAGTTTTTGCGTACGGAATACGCGTTGGACCGCCCGATGTGGGAGCAGTATCTGATCTGGATGGGATTCTGGCCCGGTCCCCACGGGTTCGAGGGCCTGATACAAGGCAATTACGGCTGGTCATTTGAATTTGACCGTCCTGTGGCTGAAATCGTGGGCGACACCCTGTGGCTGACGGTGGTGGTCAACCTTGCCGCCATTCTGTTCGTCTACGCAGTTGCCTTGCCGCTTGGCGTAATCGCCGCGGCCCGGTCCCGGACGTGGATCGACTATACCTCGGCATTTGTTGGTTACCTTGGACTGGCCACGCCGAACTTCCTGCTGGCTCTGATCCTGTTCTATTACGGCCACCGCTACTTCAACTTACCGATTGGCGGCCTGATGGACCCGTCCTTCGAAGGCCAGCCGATGAGTTGGGACAAGATGAAGTCCATTCTAGTTCACCTGATTGTCCCAACATTCGTGATCGGCACGTCCGGCGCGTCTGCCATGATGCAACGCCTGCGCGCCAATATGCTAGATGAATTGGGCAAACCTTACGTGGAAACGGCAATCGCCAAGGGAATGTCTCCGTCGCGGATGCTGACGAAATACCCGCTGCGCGTGGCCTTCAACCCCTTTGTGGCGGATATCGGCAACCTGTTGCCGTCAATGGTATCCGGCTCGGTTCTGGTGTCGGTTGTTCTGGGTTTGCAGACCATCGGGCCCACCCTGCTGACCGCGCTGAAAACGCAGGACCAGTTCCTGTCTGCCTTTATCCTGATGTTCGTGGCCCTTCTGACCCTGATCGGAACCATGATCTCTGACATTCTGCTGGTCATGCTGGACCCGCGCATTCGCTATGAGGGGCGCGAGGCATGACCAAACGTTCTGACGGCCGCTTTGTTGACGACGCTCCGTTCGATCCGGATGCCGCCCTGCAACAGCTTGAACGCGCGGATTTGGACGCGCCCAACTGGGTTTTGGTCTGGCGCAAGTTTCGAACGCACAAGCTGGGTCTGATCTCTGGCATCTTCCTGTTGCTGTGCTATCTGATGCTGCCGTTTGCAGGGTTCATCGCCCCCTATGGCCCGAATGAGCGCAACGACGAACACCTTTACGCCCCACCGCAGAGCATCAACTTTTTCCACGAGGGAAAGTTCGTGGGACCATTTGTTTATCCAATCGTCGCCGAAGCGGACCTAGAGACATTCCAGTGGAAGTTCATTCCAAATGAGGAAGACCCGCGACCAATCCGGTTCTTCTGCGAAGGAACCGAATACAAGCTGGCGGGGCTGATCCGAACGGATACGCACCTGTTCTGTCCGCCCGAGGGCGCAACCCTGTTTCTGTGGGGATCTGACCGTTTGGGCCGCGACGTGTTCAGCCGAATTCTATACGGCGCGCAACTCTCACTTACGGTGGGCCTGATTGGTATTTCTGTTTCCTTCTTCCTTGGCATCTTGTTCGGGTCCATGGCCGGCTACTTTGGTGGTAAGATCGACTGGGTTATCAACCGTGTGATCGAAATTCTACGCTCTCTCCCAGAACTTCCGCTGTGGTTGGCGCTGTCGGCTGCGGTGCCATCGAATTGGAGTCCAGTTGCGGTCTTCTTCATCATCTCGATCATTCTCGGGATACTCGATTGGCCCGGTCTGGCGCGATCCGTGCGCGCCAAATTCCTGTCCTTGCGGGAGGAGGAATATGTCCGCGCCGCCGAGATGATGGGCGCAAGCTCGGGCCGGGTGATCCGCAAGCACCTGTTGCCAAACTTTATGTCTCACCTGATCGCTTCCGCCACTCTGTCGATCCCAGCCATGATACTTGGGGAAACGGCGCTCAGCTTCCTTGGCCTTGGCCTGAGGGCCCCTGCCGTCAGTTGGGGTGTGATGTTAAACGATGCCCAAAACCTCGCTTCGATCGAGATCTACCCATGGACGGCGATCCCGATGCTTCCGATCATTGTTGTGGTTTTGGCCTTCAACTTCCTTGGCGACGGGTTGCGGGACAGTCTGGATCCTTATCAGCAATGACCCTGATCTCTGCCCTTCCCGCATCAGATAGTTATTTGACAACGGGATCGGGTTCCCGGCCCAGTCTTTATGCGGTTTCCGAGCTGGCAACCGCCAGTTTCGCCGCTGTGGGTCAGGAACTGGCCCGCTTGATTGCTGCGCTGAACCTTGCTCCCAGCGCGCCAGAGGTTTCGGTTGATCACCGGATGGCCTCACTCTGGTATGGGTTTTCCTTCAAAGCCGACGGTTGGGAGATGCCAAGCTTGTGGGACGCCATCGCCGGGGATTATCAGGCCGCGGATGGGTGGATTAGACTGCATACCAATCTGCCCCGTCATCGGGCGGCAGCCTTTAAAGTCTTGGGGGCCAAACCAGATCGCGAGGCCGTTTCGCAAGCCCTGAAAACCTGGGCGATTTCTGACCTCGAAACCGCGATCGTCGCAGAGGGTGGCGTTGCAGCCGCCATGCGCAGCCGCTCGGACTGGTTGGACCATCCGCAGGGGCGCGCCGCGTCGCGCGATCCCTTGATCGGGTGGACCAATCCCCGCCAGATTACCTTGCGCGACAGGCAGCAAGCGACGGCAGAGCGCCCGCTGTCGGGCCTCCGTGTTCTTGATCTGACCCGCGTGTTGGCCGGGCCAGTATCCACACGCACCCTGGCCGGGTTCGGGGCCGAGGTACTTCGCGTTGATCCTCCGGGTTGGGACGAGCCCGGCGTGATCCCAGATATCTCTTTGGGTAAGCGCTGTACCTATCTGGATTTGAAATCACCCGCAGGCATTGAGCAATTGCAGTCTCTTCTGGCGCAAGCGGATGTGTTTGTACACGGTTACCGACCCGGCGCTTTGGACGCGCTGGGCCTGACACAGGCAAAGCGGGACGAACTTGCCCCAAACCGCGTCGAAGTCACCCTGAACGCATATGGTTGGCAGGGACCGTGGGCCAGTCGTCGTGGCTTTGACAGCCTTGTACAGATGAGCAGCGGAATCGCAGACGCAGGGCGCGTCTGGGCAAAATCCGACCAGCCGACGCCGCTGCCTGTGCAGGCACTGGATCACGCAACCGGCTATCTGATGGCAGCTGCCATTCTTTCCGCGCTGGCCGAGGCCGCATCGGGTGGGTCTGTCATGCAGGCCCGGCTGTCGCTGGCTCGCACAGCCGAGTTGCTGGCAAGCCTCGCCAAATCCGAAACTTCAGAAGACATAACGCAGGCCATGCCCGCCGATTTTTCTGACACGCCCGAGAACTCGGGCTGGGGCAAAGGTCACCGCCTGAAACCTGCCCTCAGTGTGGGAAAGGCAAACATGGACTGGCCCCTGCCTGCGTCGAAACTGGGCTCGTCCCAGCCCAACTGGCCGACATCTAAGTCGTAGCGCGCCCGCCGCGCGGCACGCGCGGCCCGGCCTAACGCTTTGGGCAGCGCCTCATCAGAGGCACAACCCAAAGGGGCGGGAGCCGCCCCTAGCGGTCATCACCACCACCCGGGCCGATATCGTCGAGGTAATCCTCGTCAATCGCAGCCTGCACCGCACCAGTTACGGCCTCACGCTGTTTTGGTGTCAGATCTTCGGCTCCTTTTTCGTCGGCCAGACGAACCGTAACCTCGCGGTGGGCAAAGCGAATGCCTTCACGGGCGAACAGCTCGCGGATGTCCTGATAGACCTTCTTACGCACAAGCCACTGATCACCCGGCTTGGTCATGAACTTGACCCGAATGATCATCGCGGAATCCTGCATTTCGATCACGCCCTGCGACTTGAGCGGTTGGATGAAATTGTCACCAATCACCGGGTCACTCAGCAATTCCTGACCCAGCTTTTTGATCAGCTTGCGCACCTTTTCGACGTCGGTGTCATACGTCACCCGCAGCGGCAGCTTCATAATCACCCAGTCGCGGGAATAGTTTGTCAGAACTTTGATCTCACCAAAGGGAATGGTGTTCAGCGCACCCAGATGATGACGCAGTTGGAACGACCGGACCGAGATCTTCTCGACCGTTCCTTTCACATCGCCAATGTCGATATATTCGCCCTTGCGAAACGCATCATCCATAAGGAAGAACGCGCCCGAGAAGATATCCCGCACCAGCGTTTGCGAACCAAAGCCCACAGCCAGACCCACGACGCCCGCACCTGCAAACAGGGGACTGACATTGATGCCCAGTTCCATCAGGGCAATCAGTGCGATGGTCACGACCACTACGGCAAGGATCGCGCCACGAAACAGCGGCAGCAGCGTGGCCAACCGGCTTTGCCCGCCTTCGCCCCCTTCATCGCCCAACTCGGCTTCACCTCCGCCGTCATCAATCTCTTCGGCAATTTTGCTGTCGATCCAGACGCGGAAGAAATGGAACAGGATATACCCGATGAACAGGATGACCATCACGTCGAGAGCACGCTCGATGGGCAGGTCCTCGCTCCAGCTTGCATCCGGGTTCCAGATCACCACCAGTGCATACAGACCAACGACAAAGGCCAGAATACCTGCGACGCGCCGGGCCAGATCCTCATACGTCACGATCGAGTGCTTGCGCCGCTCCGCCAGCGGTGTGTCTATGATTTCCGGTTCCTCATCCCTTTCGACCTCGGCATTCATTTCTTCAATCTTGCGATTGCGGTCGAAATACCGTTCCAGAAGGTAGTTCATCGCGCCATACGCAATGACGACCGACATGAAGATGGCGTAGCTGCTTGCGACAATGGGAATCGAATTGTCGTTCTCCAGCACCAGATCGACCGCCAGCTTGAACCAGCTAAACACCATGTAAACGATCAGAACCGGGGCCCAGGCGAACGAGATAAATCGCAAAATCCACGACACCTGATCCGGTGCCCTGCCCCCGCGGATGGCATTGGAGATGGAGCGCGCGTTGAACAGGATCATCAGCACATTGCCCAGCGCGCCAACCATCGTCAGGCCGCCATAGACCATGGCATAGACGTTGTAGTTCAGGCCGAAATCCGCAACCCATGTCGAAAACAGCACCACGGTGATGTCATAGGTCGCCAATGCGGATGCCCAGATATACAGCCGCTTGGCATCCCGATCCGAAAACGGCGGCAGTCGGTACTGGCTTAGATACGGCGACAGCACCATACGCCAAAGGTCCGACACCGTTCGAGACAGGAAGAATGCTGTGAATATCGCCGTGACCGTGAACTGGATCGAGATATCTTCGGCCTCACCAAAGAACAAATACCCGACGATCAGTGCCATCAGCATTGCAAAAACCGTGGCTCCGATCCCCATCAGGAAGCGGAACACCAAAAACGGCATCTTTTCGCGATAGCCTTGGGGGTTTTCCTTGGACCGCGCAACAACGATCTTCTTGGCGATACGTTTGCCGTAAATCTCGGTGGACAGCCAACGCCCCAGCAGCAGGAAAAGGACATTCCAGAACAAAACCTCGACATAGGTTTGAATGCGTCCATCCGGGCTGGTTTGCCGCAAAATGTACTGAACTTCAAAGATCGAATACGGCAACGCCTCAAGCCGTGAGACCATCGACTCGCGGAACTTCGAAAGCCGCTCCTGCGCCTTCATAAGTTGCGAACCTTCGGCCATCAGGTCATGTGGCTCGGATTCGGCCGAGGCGTCCTGTTGCGCACCCGTTGAAACGATCTGACCTGCGCTGTCGATCACGATGACACTGGCACCGCTTTCAGTGGCTGAACGAATTGCGGCGGCCAGATCGCCTTCATCGGTCGTGTCTTCGGTCGTGCTTGTAGCCGCGCCGTATCCGGGAATAAGCGAGGTCTGCGCCGCAGCCCCATTTGCCAAAACCACTGGCATCATCCAGACCAACAGGGCGAGAACGGCAAAAAATCTAAGTTTCATCAGGTGTTCGATCCAGTTCGGCATTTGCACAAAACACTACAGAAGCGTGACGCGGTGTTCAAATAATCAGCCTCGCGCTTCTCGTGATCGTGTCTATTCGTGTCTCGGATGCACCGACGCCAATTGAAGTGTTTTCAACCCAGAAAAAACTGCATATGACCCACCATACAGACTGCAAACTGATGCCTGCGCTCTGTGTTTGATGTAGGACAGGGAATATCTGGCAAATCTCAACTAATATGTAGCTAAATCGCAATGCTTACCAGTTTCGGGTCATCTCAACCGAGTTTTTGCAAGCGCAGGGAAAACATATACGATACAGGTGCAAGCGCGCGGAGTTGCACCGGAACACTAAGACAGGCGAAAGCATGAGCCTAGGAAGACAAAAAGATACAATCGGCCGTGCGCCCCGCATCCTGTTTTACAGCCACGATACGTTTGGATTGGGCCATTTGCGCCGGTCTCGTGCCTTGGCCTCGGCGATTACGCAGGCTGACCCGAGCGCATCTGCGCTGATCCTTACGGGATCACCGGTCGCGGGCCGATTCACATTTCCGCGCCGTGTGGACCACGTCCGCCTGCCCGGGGTGACGAAACGGGCTGATGGGTCCTATGCCTCGCAAACGATGGGCATGGGCATTGAAGAGGTGACGGAACTGCGGGCAGGCTTGATACAAACTGCGGTCCAGCAGTTCGAACCCGACGTTCTGATTGTCGACAAGGAACCCACCGGATTTCGCGGTGAGCTGCTGCCAACGCTTGAAACGCTATATCAAACCAAGGACACACGTTTGGTCTTGGGGTTGCGCGACGTTCTTGATGAACCCGAAGTTCTTGCTGCCGAGTGGGACCGGAAAGAAGCCGTTACCGCGACCGAAAAATACTATGACGAAATCTGGGTATATGGCTTGCGGTCGATCTATGATCCCACCAGTGGGCTACCCCTTAGCGCGGCTGCACAATCCCGCATCCATTGGACGGGCTACCTGCGGCGTGATTTGGGGCCAGTGGGCGAACCGCCAAAGCAACCCTATATCCTGATTACTCCGGGCGGCGGTGGCGACGGTAAGGCGATGGTCAATCTGGTTTTGTCCGCCTACGAACAGGACCCGGACCTTTCCCCTCGGGCCGTACTGGTCTATGGCCCTTTCCTGTCCGGTGAGTTGCGCGAAGATTTTGAAACACGCGTCGCCGCCCTGAATGGCCGCGTGACAGCCGTGGGCTTTGAATCCCAGATCGAAACACTATTTGCGGGTGCCGCTGGCGTGGTTTGTATGGGGGGCTACAACACCTTCTGCGAAGTGCTGTCTTTCGACAAACGCGCTGTCATTGTTCCGCGCACAACGCCAAGATTGGAACAATGGATCCGGGCCTCGCGTGCCGAAGGTCTGGGGCTGGTGCGGATGCTGGACGAAAACCGGGACGGGCTGACCACAGACGCGATGGTTCGGGCGATCCGCGCGCTGCCCCATCAGCCGCTGCCCTCTCAGGCCATTCAAGACGGGCTGCTGGATGGGCTGGATTATGTCACCAGCCGGGTTGACGCCCTACTTGGCGGTGAACGGGAACGGGCCACCGGATGACGTCCATCCCTCCGAAACTGGCGGTGCTGGTCAAAGGGTGGCCGCGCCTGTCCGAGACGTTCATCGCGCAAGAACTGGTTGCCTTGCAGGACGCAGGCCATCGCTTTGATATCTGGTCCCTGCGGCATCCAACGGATGTAAAACGCCACCCGCTGCATGATCGGTTCAAGGGGCAGGTACATTACTTGCCTGAATACCTTTACCAAGAGCCTGATCGCGTCTGGGCGGCCCGGCAAAAGGCCAAAGGCTTATCTGGCTATGCCGAGGCCTATCGGGTCTGGCGCGCTGATCTGCGCCGCGACCCGACGCATAACCGCATTCGACGCTTTGGGCAGGCGTGCGTTCTGGCCGCCGAACTGCCGCAGGCGACGCGGGCGATGTATGCCCACTTCATGCATACGCCGTCATCCGTCGCCCGCTATGCAGCCATCATGCGCGGCTTGCCTTGGAGTTTTTCCGCCCACGCCAAGGACATTTGGACGTCACCTGATTGGGAAAAGTCCGAAAAGCTGCAGGCCGGCACGCATGGCGCTGCGTTTGGCGCGACCTGTACCGCCGTCGGGGCGGAACATCTGCGCAGTCTGGCCGACGATCCAAAGCGGGTTGATTTGATCTATCACGGGTTGGACCTGACGCGGTTCCCGCCCCCACCAGATCGAACGCCCCGCGCCCTGAATGACCCGTTTCACATGTTGTCCGTTGGGCGGCTGGTCGAAAAGAAGGGGTTCGACCGTCTGATCGACGCGCTTGCAATGCTGCCGGACGAACTGAACTGGCACTGGACGCATATCGGCGGCGGGACTTTGGGACAGGTTCTGCAGGACCGCGCACAGGCCGCTGGGGTCGCGCATCGGATCGAGTGGAAAGGCGCGTGCGACCAGCCGGAAGTCATCGCTGCCATGCGCAAGGCCAACTTGTTTGTGCTGCCCAGCCGCATCGCATCAGATGGGGACCGGGACGGCTTGCCCAACGTGCTGATGGAGGCCGCGTCTCAGCGCCTGCCGATCCTGTCAACACCCATTTCCGCGATCCCAGAGTTCATCGAAACCGGTCAGCATGGCGTTTTGTCCGACGACGATCCTGTGGCCCTTGCTGCCGCCATGACCCAGATGGCCAACGATCCCGGCGAAACAGCAGCGATGGCAGACGCTGCCTATGACCGACTCATCGCCGAGTTTCGGATGGATCCGGGCATTGCGCGTCTTTCCCAGCGGCTCAGCGCCCTTGGCGCGGGTCCGGACTAATGGCAAGCGTCGCCTTTTACACGCCAATGAAATCACCGGACAGCCCGGTGCCTTCGGGCGATCGTGAAATGGCGCGCAACCTGATGCAGGCCATTGGCGCGCAAGGTGACACGGTTAATCTGGTGTCGCGCCTGCGCATTTACGACAAAACCGGCGACACCGTCGTCCAAGAGGAATTGCGCAAGCACGCCGAGACAGAGGCGCAGAGGCTGATTACAGAATTACCTGCGGATACGGCGCTGTGGGTGACCTATCACAATTATTACAAGGCGCCAGACCTGCTGGGCCCTCTCGTATGTAAAGCCCGCAACATCCCCTATGTGCAATTGGAAAGCACGCGCGCCACAAGCAGGTTAAAAGGCCCATGGGCCCGTTTCGCGCAAGCTGCACACGATGCATGCGACGCTGCGCAGGTGATCTATTACCACACCGCCAACGACCTGATTACGCTGGAGCGGGAAAGGTTTGGAAACCAACGTCTGGTGGAATTGCCCCCGTTCCTACCAGTTTCAGAGCTGCCGGCCCCATCAACATGCGCGGGACCGATGCTGACGGTTGGAATGATGCGACATGGCGACAAACTGGCCTCCTACGAGATTCTGGCGCAATCGTTGGGTCACTTGCAGGGCGATTGGTCCCTGAAATTAGCCGGGGATGGCCCGGCCCGCGCTGAGGTCGAGGCGTTGATGTCCCCCTTCGGTTCAAAGGTGCAATTTCTGGGCCAACTGAACCGGGACGCGTTGCACGCCCATTATCAAACCGCGTCCCTGCTGGTTTGGCCCGGTGTGAACGAGGCCTATGGAATGATCTATCTGGAAGCACAAGCCAACGGTGTTCCGGTTGTGGCTCAGGACAGGCCGGGCGTTCGTGATGTTTTGGCTCCGGGTGACTATCCGTCGGTGGACTCCGGTCCTTCTGCGCTTGCCGCGCGCCTTCAAGACCTGCTGAATGACAAGCCGCTGCGCCAATCAATCGGACGTATGTCGCGCGAACGGATTGCGTCACGACACCTCATGCCTGCGGCCACGGACAGGTTCTGGCAAGCCGCACGCCAATTGATCGAGGGACGCCAATGACCCGCCTTGCCCTGCTGCGCCACGGACATACGGAATGGAACCGCGCCGGTCGCATACAAGGGCGCAGCGACATCAATCTTGACGAAGAAGCGCGCCAGGACTTGTCGACCTACAGCCTGCCGCAACCGTGGGACACGGCGGACATTTGGTCCAGCCCGCTTGCGCGGGCCCGCGAAACGGCCCAGTTGGTATCGGGACAAGACCCCATGATGTCCGCTGCACTGACCGAAATGAACTGGGGCGAATGGGAAGGTCTGCGCGGTGTCGACCTGATCGCAGATGCTGGCAGCGGCTATCGTCATATCGAGGATTGGGGATGGGATTTTCGACCTCCGAACGGGGAAAGCCCTGCGGATGTGAAGATGCGATTGCGCCCGTGGCTGGACTCGCTGCGCGCAGATACCGTAGCGGTCTGCCATATCGGTATCATGCGGGTCATTCTGGCACTGGCCTGGGGTTGGGATTTTAGCGGGATCCCCCCCTTCAAAATCAAGCGCAACCGCCTGTATATCATTGATATGGATACAATGCGCCCCGACCCCGAGCCCGTCCGCCTGATCCGGGCAGAGGTTCCCGAATGAAAGTGATGATCGTCGTCACCCATCTGCTGGGGACAGGGCACCTGAGCCGCGCTCTCACGTTGGGGCGGGCCTTTGCGCAAGACGGCCATCAGGTCCTGCTGGTGTCCGGCGGGATGCCCGCGCCGCAACTGGACAGCGCCGGAATGACGGTGTTTGGGTTACCACCTTTGCGATCGGACGGTACGGATTTCACGCGACTGCTGACGCAAACAGGCGACGTTGCCGATGACGCCTATTTTCAGGCACGCAAACGGGCGCTGGTAGAGGCGGTGCGATCCTTTGCGCCGGACATTCTTATCACCGAGCTTTATCCTTTTGGGCGCAGATCGTTGACGGGTGAATTCAGCGCAGCACTTGACGCGGCGCAGGAACTGCCTGCCAAACCCGTCATCTTGGGATCTGTGCGGGATATTCTTGCTCCGCCGTCCAAGCCAGCAAAGGCTGAACGCACCGAGCAGATCGTGCTGGGGACCTATGACGGCATTTTGGTCCATTCCGATCAGAAAGCCGTTCCGCTGGGTCTAAGCTGGCCTGTCTCGGAACAGCTTGAGAAACGGCTATTCTACACGGGCTTTGTTGCGCCCAATGCACCTGATCCGCACCCCGACGCCGTGGGTCGGGGCGAAGTGCTTGTCAGCGCCGGAGGGGGATCGGTGGGGCAACCAATCTTTCGCGCGGCTATCGAAGCCGCCCGAAAGATGTCCAGCAGGCGCTGGCGCCTGCTGGTCGGTGGACAGGACGCACGCGAACGCATTGATCGCCTATCCCAATACGTTGGCGACGCTCCCGTAACACTTGAACGAGTACGACAAGATTTCCGTCAAATGCTGCCCCACGCGGCCGCATCGGTCAGCATGTGCGGATATAACACCGCACTAGACATCCTTCAGACGGGAACAGCCGCTGTATTCGTGCCCTTCGATGATGGCAAAGAGGTTGAGCAAACCCTACGCGGGCGAAGTCTTTCGAACCTTCCCGCAATTGACGTTCTACCAAGTCAGTTCCTTAACGGCGAAACGTTGGCGATGGCGGTGGATCGCGTTATTGATGCCCCCACCAGAACAGTCGCAGAATTTGGGTTTGACGGGGCAGCCAGGTCTGTGGACATCGCCAAGACCCTTTGGGAGCGGCGCACATGATCGTCGATTGGCGTCCTTTGATGGTTGAGCTTGAGGTCTGGCACAACATGGGCCTGTCGCTGCCTCTTTGGTGGCGCGACGACGATGCAACGACCACCACACCGCAGCTTGATCGTCTGACGGCCCTGTCGGATAGGCTTGATTTGCCAGTGCATCTGGCTGTGATCCCGCAGGACGCGGACGACGCGCTAACGGACCATGTGACTGACACCCCCTGCCTGATCCCGGTCGTTCACGGATGGGCCCATCAAAACCACGCACCGCAGGGCGAGAAGAAGTCAGAATTCCGCCTGCACCGGCCTATGTCAAAAATACTGAAGGACGCACAAGACGGGCTGGACCGATTGAAAGTATCGTTCGGCGAACGGTTGTGCCCGATGTTCGTACCGCCATGGAACCGAATTGCCCCGGACGTTGTAAAAGAACTGCCCGATTTGGGTTACCAGTTTCTGTCTACTGCCACACCGCGAAACGCCGCTTACCCGGTGTTAGGGCTTCAGCAGGTCAATACACATCTGGATCCGATTGACTGGCGCGGAACACGGGGATTGATCGCCCCGGACGTCCTGATCAATCAAGCCGTGGAATTGCTGCGGGATCGCCGTGAGAGGCGTACCGACAACGCTGAGCCCTTTGGCGTTCTGACCCATCACCTTGTTCATAACGAAGACATCTGGACATTCACACAAGACCTGTTGCACCGGCTTCTGGATGGGCCTGCCGTTATCTGGACCGCGCAGCAAAACGACACAAAACGGAGACCCGAATGAGCCGACTGGATTCCATGCTGCGCCGCCTGACAGCGCAACGAGATGGGCTGAACTGGGCAGCCGAACAGATATCCGACATGACCGGGGACGTTCTGGATATGGGTCTGGGAAACGGTCGGACCTATGATCACCTCAGGGAAATCCTGCCAGACCGCCGAATCTGGGTGATGGACCGGGTTCTGCAATGCCACCCATCCAGCACTCCACCAGCCGAAGATTTTCTGCAGGGCGAAGCGGAACCCATGCTCGAAAAGCTGGCCGCTGGTGGGCAAAAATTGGCGATGGCTCACTATGATTTTGGGCGCGGTATCAAGGACGAGGACGTGGCCGAAGCGGCTCGTCTCAGCCCCCTTATATCGCGCGTGATGCGACCGGGCGGGCTATTGATCTCGGGTCAGCCCTTGGTGGGGTTCGACCAGATTAGCGGCCCGGACACCATCGCCCCGGACCGGTATCTGTTCTACAGGGCCTGATCAGGCCACACGGCGCCCACGCGACCAGACACCATTAAGCGCAGGCGCGTCCTCGCGCATTCGGAACCGAATGACGTCCGCGCGAGCCCCGGCGCGCAATTCGCCGCGATCATTCAGTCCGACGACCTGTGCAGGCGTCTGCGTCACGGTGCGCAAACCACGTGCCATGTCGCCCCACATTTCGCCCAATCGTGTTGCCGACAGCAAAAGGGCGGCGGGCACATAGTCTGACGACAAAATGTCGAGATGCCCCAGATTGGCCAGTTCATGCGCCGCAACATTGCCGGAATGGGACCCGCCCCGGATGACATTCGGAGCACCCATCATCACCTTGATTCCGTGATCATGGCAGGCGCGAGCGGCCTCAACCGTAGTAGGAAATTCAGCCAGCGTAATCCCATGCCCTGAGGATGTGCGCACTTGTGCAGCCGTGGTGTCATCGTGGCTGGCCAGCATCGCGCCAAAGCGTCGGGCGGCCTTGACCGTTTCGACTTCGTGCCTGTCGCCAAAGCGTTCGCGCAACGCCTTGAGCAAGGCGACATGCTGAAGAAAGTCGTCATCATTCATGCCATGCTTGCCCTTCATATAAGCCTCAAGCTGGGTCATGTCCCGGAACTGCCGTTGACCTGGCGTATGATCCATCAGTGACACAAGGCCCACACGGTCGCCTGCATCAAACTCGTCAAGCTCCTCGACCAGTGTCTCGGAACAGACTTCTGCCCGAAGGTGCAGGAAATGGCTGATCTTCAGCGCGTCCTGCTCGCGCAGTTGCCAAAGCTCGCGGGACAGGTCACGCGCATATTTCTTATAACGCTGGCCGCTGGGGATCGAGCCGATGCGCATGGCGTCAAACACGGTGGTGATCCCTGTGCTGGCCAGTTCAGCATCATGTGCGAGGATGGCCGCAGCGTGGGGCCAGTCGACCTTGGGGCGTGGCTGAATGTGACGTTCCAGATTGTCGGTGTGCAATTCGACCAGTCCGGGGCAGACATAATCCCCTTCGCAGTCAATCGCACCGGCAGGAATCGCGGCACCCGACGCGACCTCGGTAATTGTCTCACCCGCAATCCGAACGCTGCCTGTTAACGTCTCGTTGGGAAGAACGAGTGTGGCATTGGCAAGGATCATTTCTTCTGTCATCTGAATTTCACACGGTTTGAGCTATTGGGAAGGCCACGCATAGGAGGCCAATGTGACATTCACGCGATACGCGATATATTTTGCGCCCCCGGCTGAGGCCGGTTGGACAAAATTTGCGACCCAATGGCTGGGTTGGGACATGGAGACCGGACAAGCCGTGGCCCATCTGGACATCGCCGGGGTTGACGTTTCCTCGGTGACTGAGGTTCCGCGAAAATACGGGCTGCATGCAACAATGAAGCCTCCGTTCCGACTGGCGGACGGGCAGTCGTTTGACGGTCTGCACGCGGCCTGCGCTGAATTTGCGGCCACACGCGCGCCCGTGGTGCTGGACGGGCTTGAGATCGCACGTCTTGGCCGGTTTCTGGCTCTTCGCCCTGTCGGAGACACCACCGACCTGAATGCTCTGGCCGCTGGCTGTGTTCGGGAACTGGACGCATTTCGCGCGCCCGCGCCCCAATCTGAACTTGACCGTCGGCGCGGCGCGGGTCTGACACCGGTACAAGAGGCCAATCTCGTGCAATGGGGCTATCCCTACGTGATCGAGGCGTTCCGCTTTCACATCACACTCAGCGGGCATCTGAACAAACCTACGCTGTCCAAGGTGCAGAATACGCTGGAAGACTGGCTTGCGCCTTTGCTGCCAAATCCGTTTCAGATCAAAGATCTGGCCCTTGTGGGCGAGGCTGAGGATGGGTGCTTTCACATGATCCATCGTTACGCCCTTTCCGGCTGAAGCCGGTTCAGAATAGTATCAATCGTCTGATCCAACGGGCCGGAATTATCGACCTCAAAGACCTTCACAAGGCCTTCGGGCAAATTGGTTTCCGCACGCGCCAAACGCCGTTCTTGTTCGGCTGTGGTTTCACGCCCACGGCTTGCTAGTCGTTGGGCAAGAACCTCGGGGTCGGCGGTCAGCGAGATTACGATCAGGTCGCCAAACACCTCCTGCGCCCGAAGCAAGACAGCGCGCGACAGGTTCACAAGTACCGCATCAACGGTTTGTCTGAAGGTCTCGATCGAACGCGGGACGCCATAATTCAGCCCATGCGCCGACCAGTGCAAAATAAACGCATCGTCGGCCACCATGTGTTGAAAGGCATCTTCAGCGACCCGGTCAAAATCTTCGCCCTCTTTGCCCTTGGGCCGGGTAATCACGCGCCGCACTCTTAGAATTCCGGGCGCGCGCACAACCAGTGCCTCCATCACACTGTCCTTGCCCACCCCGGACGGGCCGACAACCGCTATGACAGGGGCGCGGGTCATGCGGCCTTGCCCGGTGTGAACCCTGACACGTCGATTTCCCGATCACACACACGGTTTCGCGCTTCGACATCGTGGAAAATACCGACAATGGCAGCGCCGCGCTCTTTGGCCCGCTCGATCAGGGACAGCACTATATCGCGGTTCTGCGCGTCCAGCGAGGCGGTCGGCTCGTCCAGCAACATCGCGGGATAGGTGTGCGCAAAGCCTCGTGCAATATTCACGCGCTGCTGTTCACCGCCTGAAAAAGTAGTTGGACTAAGCTGCCACAGCCGTTCTGGAATGTTCAACCGGGCCAGCAATGCGGCCGCCCGATCCAGCGCCGCCTGCTTTTCCGTTCCAATCGCAAGCAACGGCTCGGCCACCACCTCAAGCGTTGGGACGCGCGGAACAACCCTGAGGAACTGGCTGACATATCCCAACGTATCGCGCCGCAGCGCCAATATCTGGCGCGGCTCGGCCTGCGCCACATCGAGCCCACCGACCAGAACCTGCCCGGATGCAGCCAGATAGTTACCGTAGATCACCCGCATCAAGGTCGACTTTCCCGCGCCCGAAGCCCCCGTCAGCGCGACGCATTCTCCGGGCGATACCCTGAGCGTCGCGCCCTCCATCACTGGAATGACCGCGCTGCCCTGATTGTGCAGGGTAAAACTTTTGTTCACACCGATCAGTTCAATCATTGCCTTATTCCTTCAAACCTGCAGCACGCTTGAAACAAGCAACTGCGTGTAGGCATGTTGCGGATCGTCCAGAACCTGATCGGTCAAACCCGCCTCGACTACGTAGCCGTCCTTCATCACCATCAGCCGGTCCGCCAGCAATCGCACCACAGCCAAGTCATGGGTGACAATGATGGCACTCAGCCCCATCTCACGGACCAGACCGCGCAACAGGTCCAGCAGCCGGGCCTGCACCGACACATCCAGCCCGCCCGTCGGTTCGTCCATGAACACCAGCCGGGGGCCGGTCACCAGATTGCGCGCAATTTGCAACCGCTGTTGCATCCCGCCTGAAAATGCCGTCGGGCGGTCATCCACCCGACTTCCGTCAATCTCGACACGACCCAGCCAATCAATCGCCCGGTCGCGGATCTGACCATAGTGACAGTCGCCGACGGCCATCAGGCGCTCTCCAATATTGCCGCCAGCGCTGACGGACATGCGCAGCCCGTCGCGTGCATGCTGATGAACAAAAGCCCAGTCCGTCCGACCCAGCATTCGCCGTTCGGGTTCCGACATGGTTACCGTATCCACAGGTCCGTCCGCGCGCGTATCAAAAATCACCTGACCCGCGTCAGGCTCTAGATGACCGGCCAGACAATTCAGCAACGTCGATTTGCCCGAACCGCTTTCGCCGACGATCCCCATGACTTCGCCCGGATAAAGATCGAAGCTGACGCCCGAGCACCCAATCCTGGTTCCGTATCGTTTCTCGATGTCTTTGACTTGTAGCAGAGGGGTCATGCTGCAACATCCTTGGTCATGCGACCTGTATGGCCCGCTTCACGTCGGCAGCGGCAGTAATCGGTGTCAGAGCAGACAAACATTCGGCTGCCCGCATCATCGGTGATAACTTCGTCCAGATAACTGTCTTCGGCACCGCACAGATCGCAGGGGTGGTCGGCTTTCGTCGCCTCAAAAGGGTAATCCTCAAAATCCAGAGACACGACCTTGGTGTGTGGCGGTACGGCATAGATGCGCTGTTCGCGCCCTGCCCCGAACAGTTGGATCGCGTCCATCTCAAGCTTGGGATTGTCGAATTTCGGGATCGGAGACGGATCCATCACATACCGCCCCGACACCTTCACCGGATAGGCGTACGAGGTTGAAATCGCCCCATGCTGGCTGATGTCCTCGTACAATTTGACGTGCATCAGCCCATATTCTTCAAGGCTGTGCATCTTGCGGGTCTCGGTCTCGCGCGGCTCCAGAAAACGCAGCGGTTCGGGGATCGGCACCTGATAGACAATGATCTGATCCTCGCGCAGCTTGGCCTCGGGGATGCGGTGGCGAGTCTGGATGAGGCTTGCCTTTTCGGTTTCCTCGGTGGTTTCGACGCCTGCCGTGTTCTCAAAGAACTTGCGGATCGAAACGGCGTTGGTGGTGTCATCCGCGCCTTGGTCGATCACCTTGAACGTGTCATCCGGGGTAAGCGTCGCAGCTGACACCTGCACCCCACCCGTACCCCAGCCATAGGGCATCGGCATTTCACGACTGGCGAATGGCACCTGATAGCCGGGCACCGCCAAACCTTTGAGGATGGCCCTGCGGATCATACGCTTGGTCTGTTCGTCCAGATATGCAAAATTGTACTCGCTCATTCCGCTGCCTCCTTCGGCGTGATGCGCTCTTCGGCTTCGCGACGCAGCTTTCGGACCAGTTCCAACTCGGACTGGAAATCCACGTAATGCGGCAGCTTGATATGTTCGAGGAACCCTGTGGCCTGAATGTTGTCGGCGTGGCTCAGGACAAATTCCTCATCCTGCGCGGGGGCGCCCAGATTGTCTTCGCCCAGTTCCTTCCACCTGAGGGCGCGGTCGACCAAAGCCATCGCGATTGACTTGCGTTCTGATTGGCCAAAAACCAATCCATAGCCCCGCGTGAACTGGGGTGGTTCGGTCTTTGAACCTTTGAACTGGTTGACCGTTTCGCATTCGGTCAGTTCAACCTCGCCTATGTCGATGGCGAAATCCAGTTCCGGGATATCCATCTCAACCGCGACTTTGCCGATGCGCAATTCCCCGACAAAGGCATGGTTGCGGGCGTATCCGCGCTGGGTCGAATACGCCATGCCTAACACGAAACCTTCATCGCCGCGCGTCAGGGATTGAAGCCGCAACGGACGTTTGGACGGAAATTCCATCGGCTGCCGGGTCAGATCGTCAGGGGTTTCGTCGCCTTCGGGCTCATCCTGAATGATCCCCTCGCCTTGCAGAAATTCCGTAATATGCGGCGTCGGCTCATCGCGCGGAGCGCCCTTTGGCGCGTCGGGAACCTCCCCCTCGGCCGCCAATTTAAAATCCAGCAAACGGTGTGTGTAGTCGAAGGTCGGCCCCAGAACCTGTCCGCCCGGCGCATCCTTGAAAGTGGCCGATATTCGTCTGTCGCACGCCATCTCAGCCGTGGCCACCGGATTTGAACACCCAAACCGCGGCAGAGTTGTTCGGTACGCGCGGATCAGGAATATCGCCTCGATCAGATCGCCCCGCGCCTGCTTGATCGCCAAGGCCGCCAGATCGGGGTCGAACAGAGACCCCTCGGCCATGACCCGGTTCACGGCCAAGGAAAGCTGTTCGCGGATTTGCGCGATGCTCAACTCGGCCACATCCGTTGACCCCCGGCGTTCCTCGGCCAGCCAGGAATGCGCATTTTCGATGGCCTTTTCACCACCTTTGACTGCAACATACATCGCCTAACCCTCCGACCGAATTGTCGTGCTGCGCGGCAAGGCAGCAACCTCGCTGCCGCAGGTGAAAAAGAAATCACAGCCCAGCGGAAACATCGACGAATTGGCGTGCAAAGCCGGGATATCAGGCAGGGACAAACACGCCGTATCCCTGATCCCCGGGCCGCTGAGTGTTGCGCCGGCGTTGGTCAATTCGGCGCATTCGACGATCAGGGTCGCGGACCGATCTGGATATTCAGCCGTTCCAATGCGATAGGCCGTCAGCGGCCCTAGATCCTGCCACGTTCCCAAGGCAAAATCCGCCTCGGCAGCGCCCGTGACCGGTGCACCCGTATGAAATGTCAGCCACTGGCGCACGGCGGGTGTATCAGCTGCCCCAGCCAGATAAACGTTTGTCTCAGGATCGCAAAGCGTCAGCAATAGCGTACCTGCGGCGATAGACAGCGGCTTGGGCGGCAGCCCACCGGTCAGTGATCGTATCTCGCCCGGTCGTGCCATCGCCGTCATCGCGGCCCGAAACGCGTGTGCGGCCTGAATCGACGCATCACTGAAACCGCCTGAGAACTGGGATTGCTTGGTCATCAATCCTCTCCCCGAACCAGAGTAAAGAACTCTACCTTTGTGGCGGCAGCCTTTGCCGCGCGGCTGGTTCTTGCGGCTTGCATCATTTCGGCCAGAGGCTCGATCACCTGTGAGCGGACTTTTTCTGAAACGTCGGTCTGCATCAGCGCATCAATCAGCGCCGCCACCTCAGCCTTTGATTTTGAGCGACCCTGCACATATCCATGCCCGACTGTCCCGTCATCCAGTGCCAACGAACAGCGCGTGACGGTCATTTCCCCAAGGTTAAACGCCGCGCCGGTTCCGCCAGTGCGCCCCCGCACCATGACCCCGCCCACTTCGGGTCGACGAAGCCACTCAAAATCGGGACGCAAGTCGAACTCGCCCCATTTCGCAATCAGCACGTCGGACGGCACACGGGCCAGAAGGCCCATCCATTCCTTGCGCGCGATGTCTTCTGTTTTCATCTGATCCACCATCAAACCCTCTTGGCCGGGTTGTCTATGCGTACTATACAACTAGACAAATATTACATCCAACCGGAGCGACTCGCAATCCGGGGAACTGTGAAGATTTGGTGACATGAGCAAAACTCCGGTCTGGAAAAGCATCGCATTAAGCCTGACATCGGACATCGCCGAAGGGCGGTACAAAACCGGCGATCAACTTCCAACCGAGGCGCAGTTGGCCTCGCAGCATGGCGTAAACAGGCATACCGTTCGACGCGCATTATCGGACCTGTCCGAACAAGGATTGGTGCATTCCAGACGCGGCGCAGGCGTGTTCGTGACCGCGCGTCCGACGGATTACCCAATCGGAAAACGCGTGCGGTATCACCAGAGCATTTCGGCCAGCGGCAAGATTCCGGGAAAGAAGATACTGACACTCACCACCCGAACAGCCGACAACGCCGAAGCCGAGGCGCTACAGCTTGAGCCGGGCGCGACAATTCATGTCTACGATGGTCTGTCGTTGGCTGATGGTCAGCCCATTGGTCTGTTTCAAAGTGTATTTCCAGCCGACCGCCTGCCCAATATTCTTGTGGCCCTGTCCGAGACGCAATCGGTGACTAAAGCCCTTCAAGTGTGCGGTGTGCGGGACTACACCCGTGTCTCAACCCGCCTGACAGCGCGGGCTGCGACGGCCACGCAAGCCCTGCACCTTCGCCTGACCGAGGGCGCACCGGTTCTGTTTTCCACAGGCATTAACGCCGACACAAACGGCGTGCCCGTGGAATTTGGCCGGACGGTGTTCGCGGGCGACCGCGTGACGTTGACATTGAACGAAGACTGAGCAGAAATCTGCACCTGCCTTCTATGACCGCAGCGGCCAAGGTCGGCAGTATCAGCAGGCGGGAACGCTTTCGTATTTTTCCAAAAATGCCTCGGCCCCCAGCGCGCGAAAATCCGTCAGCGCTGCGCGAAGACGCGCATTGTCCCAGTTCCACCAAGCAAGGGTCATCATCCGCTCGGCCACGGCCTCGGGATACCGGCGTCGGATCGGTTGTGCCGTGACGCCGCCCACGATTGTATAGGGCGCAACATCTTTGGTAACGATTGCACCCGATGCGACGACTGCACCGTGGCCAATGGTGACCTCGGGCTTGATGATTGCAGCGTGTCCAATCCACGTATCGTGCCCGATTGTCGTAACCCGGCTTGCGCGACGGGCAAACCATTGGGCGTCGTCCTCAGCATCATCCCAATAATCAGCCGACCGATAGAGAAAATGATGCTGAGAGGCTTTCCCCATCGGGTGATCCGTTGCCCCAATCCGGGTAAAGCTGGCTATATTAGAAAATTTCCCGATCTCGGCATTGGCAATGTCACAAGTTCGATCACAATACGAGTAATCCCCGACCACGGAATTCGCGACTCGCGTCCCTGCTCCGATCTCAACAAATGCGCCAAAGGTGCTGTTCGAGATCGCGCAATCGGGGTGAATGAAAGGTTGGTCCGAACGAAGACGCGCCATCTTTTGATCCTTCTGCCTGTGCCAGTTCAGCTTGCTTTGACAAGCTTCGCCTTCTTACGTCTGGGCGCAGTTTCCCCCTGGATCAGACGCCTGCGCAACCAGCCCGAGAACCAGTCCATCAACATGACCATCAGAATGATCAGGACGATGTAATAGGCAACCTCTTCCCAATCCTTTTGCGTGATGATCGCTTGAGTCAGCAGCAACCCGATCCCGCCACCTGTGATGGCACCGATCACGGTCGCGCTGCGGGTGTTGGATTCAAGGAAGTACAACAACTGACTGAGCAGAACGGGCGTCACCTGCGGGATCACGCCAAACCGATATCGCTGGGGCGCATTGGCCCCCGTGGATTGGACACCTTCAACCTGCTTCTGATCAACGTTTTCCAGCGCTTCCGAGAAGATTTTGCCGAAGGTTCCTGTGTCAGTCACCAGAATGGCCAGCGCACCTGTCAGTGGTCCGGGACCAAAAGCGCGGGCCAGCACGACAGTCCAGATCAAGGCATCCACGCCCCGGACAAAGTCGAATACGCGACGGGTCAGAAACCGAACCGACCTCAGCGGGTTGAAGTTGCGCGTTGCAAGGAAGGCCAGCGGCAGCGCGACCATGCCCGCGCCCAGCGTACCCAGGAAGGCCATCAGGATCGTCTCGAATATGGCCCAAGCCACGTCCTGATGCCGCCACATCTTGTTGGTCCAGAAATCGTTCAGGATCGCCCCGGCTTCACCATTCGCGGCCAGCCCAACAAGTTGCGGAAAGGACTTACCGTAATAGGGGCTGTCGAGGGTGAAGAAGTACAGCTCCCATCCGGTGAAGTAGCGGAAGACTTCCGACCGGTTCCGCGTCACTGTCAGGCGACCCGCATCCGTCGTGATCGCCATCCTGTTTTTCGAGATGTTGATCCAGTCCGGCACATCGCCTGCAGGCAGTTCGGCCTGTACACCTGCTACACGCGTGGGTGTGGCGCGGACAGTGCCGTATCCGGGGATATCGTATTCAACGGTACGAGGACCGAACCGCACGACGTGACCGTCCTCCAGATCAATCACCGTGGTTTCGCCCAGCGTGACCCAATCTGGCGCTTCGCCCGCAGGATAGGCGCCCTTGCGCTCGCCCTCAATAGCGGCTGAGATTTCTCCGGTGCGGTTATCGCGTTCGATATGGGTTTTGTAACTATAGCTGTCGGCCACCAGCGTCTTGCCGTTTTCCCAATTCGCACGCTCGGCCAGACCGGGCACATCGAAAGCGAAGAACACATAGATAAGATAAGTCAGCACCAGCGAGGGCAGGCCGAAATTCACAAGACGTTTGCGGCTGAACAGATGGTCAGCTTCGGCTTTCAGCTCATCTATGGTCAGGTTTGTGGCGAAGGTGCTCATGCCCGCGCTCCTTTCTCGGATCCGTGGGTCAAGCGATCACGCAATTGACCCGAGATTTGGTCGACGACAACAATGGTGACAAACAGCAACAGGAAGATCGCGGCAGCCTCATCATAGCGCCCCTGCCCCCACGACATCGAATTGCGCAGTTCGTACCCCAGACCACCCGCGCCAACGAAACCCAGAATGGCCGAGGCGCGGATGTTGATCTCGAACCGCAGCAAGGCATAGCTGACATAGTTCGGTCCGACCTGAGGGATCACCCCCAGATACATACGCTGCGACCAGTTGGCCCCGACCGAATGCAACCCTGCGACCGGCTTCAGCGATGCGTTCTCGTTCACCTCGGAAAACAGCTTACCCAGCGCTCCTGCCGTATGGATTGCAATGGCGATCATCGCGGGCACCGGACCGCCGCCCAGAATAAAGATCAGGACCAGCGCGATCACGATCTCAGGAATTGCGCGGCAGATATCGGCAATACGCCGGAACAGCGGGATCAGCGCAGGCCAGAGCGCCATACCCCGCGTGGACATCAGTGCCAGAAAAGTCCCTGCGATTGTGCCAATTAACGTGGATGCAGCAGCAATGTTGATTGTCTCGACCAGCGCCGGGAAGAACTTGACCAAGTTGGCAGGCAGCGCGTCGATCTTATCCCAGGCCTCGGACAGAACTTCGGCGGGGTAGTCAAAGATACGGTGCCAGCCGTCTACAAAGCTGCCTGCGTTGCGGTCATCCGCGGTGCGAAACCCAGCGGCCATCAAAGCCACGAATACGATCAGAAGGATACCACCATAGACCCGCTTGCGTCGTGTCGTCTCGGAATAGTCGGCCCGGATCTGGTCAACGGTCGGGGACCCTGCGGTCAGGTCTGTCATGGAATGCTCCTGAGTGGGAAACGGGGTCCGGTTTCAACACCGGACCCCGGTCTTTGGGTTGTGCAGGCTTAGTTGGACTTCAGCTTGCGTGCTTCGATGATGATCTCATACGCCTCGTGGGTGATCGGTTCGAACGCCTTTGCTTCACCAGCTGCAACGCCATAGAAACACTCGCGGTCTTTCTCGGCCAGACCCGCCATCAGAGCAGTCATCTTCTCTTTCACATCCGCAGGCAGAGCGGTGCGCAGCACAACCGGGCCTTCGGGGATCGGCTTGGATTTCCAAATCTGGACCATGTCGTTCATGTCAACCAGACCGGCATCAACAGCACGGCGCAGAGCGCCAGACTTATAGCCGTCTTCCCAATCGCCCAAACCGTCAGCCCAGGTCACGCCGCCATCAACATCGCCGTTGTTTACGGCAACGATGGTCTGCTCATGACCGCCGGTGAATTTCACCTCACCAAAATAGTCGCCCGAGTCCATGGTCGCGCCAGTGGCGGCAGGGATTTCGATGGACGGGATCAGGTAGCCCGAGGTCGAGTTCGGATCGCCAAAACCAAAAGTCTTGCCCTTCATATCGTCCAGCGAGGTGATGCCGCTGTCCTTGCGGGCAAAACCAATCGAGTAGTAGCCATAGCCGCCGTCGGTGTTGACCTTGACCAGAACCGGCTCAACCGCTTCGGGATCAGACAGGTAGGTTTTCGCATAGCCCGAGGCACCCAGCCACGCCATGTCGATGGTGCCACCCAGCAATCCCTGGATCACGCCGTCATAGTCGGCAGGCGCGAACAGCTTGGTTTCCACACCCAGCGCTTCTTCGGTGTATTCGCGCAGGCATTCGTTGTTGTTCAGCCGGTCCTGAGCGTTTTCACCGCCCAGAATACCAATGCGGAATTCGTTTATATCCGCAGCCATGGCTGGGGCGGCGATCGCAGTTGTCGCAACAAGGGCAGTAATCAGTTTTTTCATCTGTCTCTCTCCGGTTTGATATGCCGGCCTTTCATCGGCCGGTCGATGAAAGGGGGGTCGGGCCTAGATGGTTGCTTCGGCTTCCATCAGGGCCTTTTGGGTCGTGTCCAGCGTTTCGATCTCGGTCGAGGTCGCCTCTTCCGAGAAGCTAGCATCGGCCCCATAAATCTCGCGCGCGACACCGGTCGTCAGTTGTTCGGGCAGGCCATCGAAAACGATACGCCCGTCGCGCATTCCGACGACGCGGTCACAATAGCGGCGCGCGGTGTCCAGCGTGTGCAGGTTGGCAATGACCGTCCGGCCGTCCTCTTCGTGGATACGACGCAGCGCCTGCATCACCACTTGGGCGTTCATCGGGTCCAGCGAGGCGATCGGTTCATCCGCCAGAATGATGCTGGGGTCCTGCATCAAGGCGCGCGCAATGGCGACGCGCTGTTGCTGACCGCCCGACAGCGCCTCGGCCCGTTTGGGTGCGTGTTCGGCAATGCCCAGGCGGTCCAGAATGTCGATAGCGCGGTGAATATCGTCCATCGGAAACAGGTTGAACATGGCGGCCAGCGTCGAATGCCGGTTCAGCGTGCCATGCAGCACGTTTGACACCACGTCCATACGCGGCACCAGATTGAACTGCTGAAAGATCATCGCGCAATCGGCTTGCCACGCGCGCTTTTCGCGACCTTTAAGTTTGGTTACATCGCGGCCTTCAAAAATGATCTCTCCGTCGCTGGCGTCTGTCAGGCGGTTGATCATGCGCAAGAGGGTGGATTTACCGGCGCCCGAACGCCCAATGATGCCGATCATGCACGGCTTGTCGACGTCCAGCGAAGCAGCCTCCACAGCCGTATTTTCGCCAAAGCGTTTCGTCAGTTTTTCTATTCGCAGCACGAGCCACCCCCAAATGTGTTGGCGGCTAGCTAAAGGCGGTGTTCAACGGCTGTGTGTCGATTGGGTGAAAGTTTTGTAACGCAGCGCTCGCCGCTGTTGGCCCTACCCTTCTCCGCATATCGCAGGTATATGCGGGCCGACTCTTTATCCTGACACGAGGCCAAACATGTCCTTTGACCGCAGCATCAAAATCGCTCCGTCGATCCTGTCCGCCGACTTTGCCAATTTCGGCGCCGAGATTCAGGCGATCGAAGCACAAGGCGCAGATTGGGTCCATGTTGACGTGATGGATGGCCATTTCGTGCCAAACCTGACTTTTGGCCCCCCCGCCGTCAAAGCGTTTCGTCCACATGTAAAAACGGTGATGGACGTGCACCTGATGATTACGCCCGTCGATCCTTACATCGAGGCCTATGCCGAAGCCGGTGCAGACATCCTGACGGCCCATGTCGAAGCTGGCCCGCACACGCACCGCACGTTGCAGGCCATTCGTGCCGCTGGCATGAAGGCTGGCGTCGCCCTTAACCCCGGCACCCCGGCCGAAGCGGTCGAGCATCTGCTGGACCTCACTGATCTTGTTTGCGTCATGACAGTAAACCCCGGTTTCGGCGGCCAGAAATTCATCGACCTGACCGAAAAGGTGCGCCGCCTGCGTCAGATGATCGGTGACCGCCCTATCCATATTGAGATTGACGGCGGTGTGGACCCGAAAACAGCCCCACTGGTCGCGGCTGCGGGCGCGGACGTGCTGGTGGCAGGATCGGCGGTCTTCAAAGGCGGCTCGGTTTCGCAACCAGACGTTTACGGGGACAACATCCGGGCTGTTCGTGCAGCGGCAGAAGCTGCGATTTGATCTGCATACCATGGCCCGGCGGAAACGCTGGGCCATTGCGCCAGACGCACAGCGGATATGACCGGGCGGGGCTAGCTGTCCGATACACGCGTGCGTAGATTGTACCGGTTCAATCAAAACGCAACGAAATACCGTTATGCCCAAATCCACCGTTTACCGCCCGCATGACCTTAGCCCTGCCGCATTGTGGCAACTGCTGAGCCGTCGCCTCCGTTCCAACCTACGCAGACTGTCTGAAACCAGATCGGCAACCCGCAGAATCCGCGCCTATTGGCTGATGAGTGACGCCGAGCTGCGCGCGCGCAGTCTTAAACGCGAAGATATCGTTCGGTTGGTATTGGCTGGCGTAATCTAAGCCGATCAGAGGGTTTTGGCCTGCATAGCCAAGTTTATGCACCCACGACACAATCCAAGTAAAAAGGCCGCCCCCTGAGGAGCGGCCTTCTTTAGTTTTATCGATGTGCCGGGCTGAAGCCCGTCCTACCGATTATTCAATGATCTTCGACAC
>NZ_CAIWNQ010000002.1 GCF_903914075.1 Ruegeria sp. THAF57 | reverse complement strand
TCTCAACTGTCTCTCCAGCCCGTCCGACCGTCTCTCCGATCCGTCAGCACAACCTCAGCTGCGCCGGTGAAGGGGTATTTACGGATTAGGTCTGGGACCTGCAACCCCCATTTTGAAAAAACTTCACATTTCTCTGCGGAAACCTGCTCATCTTAATAAAAACAACAGGTTACCTTCAAACTTATCCCTGCAAACCCCACTTCTTACGTATTGATTAAGAGGGTTTGAATTGCCCCTCAACGGAATCGTACCCAAAGCTTGGTATGCAGCAGGGAGTCGGACCAATGAAAACGCCGCCCGAAGAGACTCGGACGGCGTATGACACTTCAAAGGGTACAGGATTATTTCAGATCGAAGCGGTCTGCGTTCATCACCTTGTTCCAGGCCGAGACAAAGTCGCAGACAAATTTCCCGCCTGCATCTGCCTGACCATAGACTTCGGCCAGTGCTCGCAGTTGCGAGTTCGAGCCAAAGACCAGATCGACACGGGTACCGGTCCACTTGACCTCACCGCTGCTGCGATCGCGACCCTCGTAGACACCCTTGCCCGCGGGCTTCCATTCGGTGCCCATGTCCAGCAGGTTGGTGAAGAAGTCGGTGCTGAGCGAACCAACCCGATCCGTGAACACGCCGTGTGTGCTGTCGCCGAAATTGGCACCCATCACACGCAGACCACCGACAAGCGCGGTCATCTCCGGCGCGGACAGATTCAGCAGTTGCGCTCGGTCAACCAACAGCTCCTCGGGTGATACGGTATAATCGGTCTTCTGGTAATTGCGGAAACCATCCGCTGCGGGCTCCATCACGGCAAAGCTGTCGACATCCGTCTGGTCCTGCGACGCGTCAGTACGACCCGGAGTAAACGGAACCTCAACATCCTGACCACCAGCTTTGGCCGCCTGTTCGATGCCCACGCTACCTGCCAGAACGATCACATCCGCCAGCGAAACCTTTTTATCGCCCGACTGCGCATCATTGAACGCGGTCTGAACGCCCTCCAGAGCATCAAGCGCCTTGGACAGTTTCATCGGCTCGTTCACATCCCAGTCTTTCTGCGGCGCAAGACGGATACGGGCGCCATTGGCACCACCGCGCTTGTCTGACCCGCGGAAGGTCGAGGCCGAGGCCCACGCGGTCGACACCAGTTCCGAGACAGACAGACCGGTTGCGGCAATCTTGGCTTTCAGGTCCGCTACATCCGCATCATCCACCAGGTCATGATCCACGGCGGGGACGTTGTCTTGCCAGATCAGCTCCTCAGTGGGGGCTTCTTCGCCGATATAGTTCGAACGCGGGCCCATATCGCGGTGGGTCAGCTTGAACCAGGCACGGGCAAAGGCATCAGCGAACTCATCCGGGTTTTCGTGGAAGCGTTTCGAGATCGGGCCATAGATCGGATCCATGCGCATCGCCATGTCGGCGGTGGTCATCATGGTCTTGACCTTTTTCGAAGGGTCATGGGCCTGCGGTGCCATATCTTCTTCTTTGACGTTCACCGGCTCCCAGATCCACGCGCCCGAGGGGCTTTTGGTCAGGTTCCAGTCATAGCCGAACAGCAGGTCAAAAAACCCATTGTCCCACTTGGTCGGGTTGGCCGTCCACGCGCCTTCGATGCCCGAGGTGGTTGTATCGTCACCCTTGCCCGAGCCGAATTTGTTGATCCAGCCAAAGCCCATTTCCTCGATCGGGGCGGCTTCGGGTTCGGGACCCACCAGATCAGGATCGCCCGCGCCATGCGCCTTGCCAAAGGTGTGACCACCGGCGACCAACGCAACAGTTTCTTCATCATTCATCGCCATCCGGCCAAATGTCTCGCGAATGTCGCGGCCCGAGGCCAGAACATTCGGCTCACCATCGGGGCCTTCGGGGTTTACATAGATCAGACCCATCTGCACGGCGGCCAGCGGGTTTTCCAGATCACGTTCACCTGAATAACGGCTGTGCGGGTTGTTGGTGGGGGCCAGCCATTCAGTCTCGGTCCCCCAATAGATATCTTCCTCGGGGGCCCAGATATCTTCGCGGCCGCCGGCAAAGCCAAAGGTCTTGCCGCCCATGGATTCGATGGCGCAATTGCCCGCTAGGATCATCAGGTCGGCCCAGGAAATCTGGTTGCCGTATTTCTGTTTGATCGGCCACAGCAGACGGCGCGCTTTATCAAGGTTGCCGTTATCCGGCCAGCTGTTCAGCGGCGCAAACCGCTGGTTCCCGGTCGACGCCCCGCCACGACCATCTGCGGTCCGGTATGTCCCGGCGCTGTGCCATGCCATACGAATGAACAACCCGCCATAGTGGCCGTAGTCCGCAGGCCACCAATCCTGCGAATCCGTCATCAGCGCATAGAGGTCTTCCTTCAACGCTTTCATATCCAGCTTCTTGAACGCCTCTGCATAATCGAAGTCAGCACCCAGCGGGTTCGAGGCTGGCGCGTTCTGGTGCAGAATCGAGAGGTTCAACTGGTTCGGCCACCAATCCCGGTTCGAGCGGGTTCCGGCGCCATGCATTACAGGGCATCCGCCTGCCTTGGGGTTATCACTTCCGTCCATGTCGATCTCCAATCCTGGCTAAATTCCGGCAATCTTGCGCGGTTAAAAACTCGGTCGATCAAGAACACATATAGATGACACTTTTATCCACCCTAAACGCACGGTGAAAATTCGCGCAGGCGGGATAGGCAAGAGCGACTCTTTGGTCTTGTCGCGAACCGTTCTAACAAAGACCAGCAATGCATTTAAGTTTTGTTTATGGATGATTGTGATAACCAAAAATTATCATTCATCCTGCATCAGGGACTCCAGCCCTACCCGATAATTCGGATAGCGCAGGGTCACGCCAAGCTCATCCTTGATCCTATCATTTCTGACGCGCTTGTTTTCGTTGTAAAAGCTACGGGCCATCGGGGTCAGATCAGCCTCTTCAAACGGCACGGCAGGGGGAAGGGGCAAACCTTGCAACTCGGCTGCATAGGCGATCACGTCTTGCGGCGGAACAGGTTCATCATCGCAAACATTATAGATTGCGCCGGGATTTGGGGCTGCCATCGACGCCACAAGCACCTGCGCAATATCTGCGACGTGGATACGGGAAAAGACTTGCCCGGGTTTGATAATGCGACGCATCCCAACGCGTTTAAGCTTGGAGAACGGGCCGCGGCCCGGCCCGTAGATCCCAGCCAGACGAAAGATATGGGTCGGCAGACCTGGAATGTCCTGCCATTGTGACTCGGCTCGCACCCTCCACCTGCCACGCTCGGCCGTTGGCGCAGGCGGGGTCTTTTCATCAACCCAATCGCCCTGATGATCGCCATAAACCGCTGTGGTGGATAGATACCCAACCCATTTGAACTGAGAAGCGCGCGCTGCGATCTCATCCCGCAGGGCCGCCAGAACAGGATCGCCATGCGCATTCGGAGCTGTCGAAATCAACAAATGCGTGACCCCGCTCAGGTCGGGTGTCTGTCCGGGCCAGACAACAGGTTCGGCTCCGGATGCCTTCAGAGCCGGTGATTGCGCAGGGTCCCGCGTGGTGCCCAGAACCCGCCAGCCCATCGGCTTCAACAACCGGGAAACTTCCTGCGCTGAATAGCCGTGACCAAACGAAAAAAGAGTGCCTGTCATGCCGCCATTGATGATCTGCAAACTGGGTAGATGCAAGCTCGGGCGCCGAGATACTTGATTCGAATCCCTCAATGCGCCTTTCTTTTAGGCATGAGCACCAAAACACCCGACCTGCACGCCGCCTATGCGCTGGAGTCGCCAGAGGATCACAAGCGGCTTTATGCAGAATGGGCCGGCGATTACGATGAAGGGTTCGCAGCGCGCGAGGACTATCAACTGCATGTCCACACCGCGCGGGCTTTTGTCAGCGCCGGAGGTCAGGGTCCGGTTCTGGATGTCGGCGCAGGCACCGGGCTGTGCGGTGCCGTTCTTGCCGGTTTGGGCGTGGGTCCCATAGACGCCACCGATATCAGTACCGACATGTTGGACCGCGCGATGCGCAAGGATATCTACCGAGATGCAATCGAAGCTGATCTCAACCAAGGTATCCCCGTGCCGCGCGAAAGCTATTCCGGCGTTGTGTCATCCGGCACGTTCACCCATGGCCACCTTGGGCCCGAAGCCCTTTCTGCGTTGCTGCGTGTCGCCCGGCATGGGGCGCAATTTGCGCTGTCCATCAATGCGCAGCACTATGAGAAATTGGGCTTCGCAGAAGCCCTGCACAAGATGGCGCAGGGTCAGATTCAAAACCTGTCCCTGACCGAAGTCCCCATCTATGGCGATCTGGCGGCTGGCCCAAACAAGAACGACACCGCCCTGATCGCCCTGTTCGAGCGTGTCTAACGTCCCTTCCAGACTGGATCGCGCTTTTCAGCAAAGGCACGCGCCCCTTCCAGATTGTCCTCGGACCCATAGAGCGTATCCACGGTCGGCAATTGCCGCCTCGTGATCCGGTTCATGACGTCTTGGAACTTGGAATCCTCGGCCTCTCGCACGATTTCTTTGATCGCCGCATAAACAAGCGGGGGGCCACTGGCCAAAAGGCGCGCCAGTTCCCACGCGCGATCCATCAACTGATCAGACGGCACGATCTCATTGATCAGGCCCCAGTTCTTTGCTTCGTCTGGGTTGAACCAGCGCCCGGTCAGCAGAAGTTCCATCGCGACATGATAAGGGATGCGCTTGGGCAGCTTGACGCTGGCGGCATCCGCCACCGTACCCGAACGGATTTCCGGCAGCGCGAAGCTTGCATGATCGGCGGCAATGATCATGTCCGCACTCAGGGCCAGTTCCAACCCGCCACCGCACGCAATGCCATTGACCGCCGCGATGACCGGTTTGTTCATTTCGCGCAACTCTTGCAGGCCGCCAAAGCCGCCGACGCCGTAATCACCGTCTACCGCATCGCCGTCCGCTGCTGCTTTCAAGTCCCAACCGGGGCAAAAGAACTTGTCTCCACCCCCTGTAATTATGGCGACCCGCAAATCCGGGTCGTCGCGAAAGTCGCGAAACACATCCCCCATCACGCGGCTGGTGGCGAGATCAATCGCATTTGCCTTTGGCCGGTCCAGAGTGACCTGCAGGATCGCGCCCTCGCGCTTGGTTTTGACCGGGTTCATGAGCTTGCCTTTCGGATCAGGGCATCCACCGCAACCGCCCCATCGGGGCCGCAAATGAGCGGATTGATTTCAACTTCGCTGACATGGGCTGCATTGGCAATGACATAGGCTTGCACCGCATCTACCGTATCCAGAATTGCCTGCATGTCCGCTGCGGATTTGCCGCGGTAGCCCGCCAGCAAGGGCGCACAGGCCAATCGATCCAGCGCCTTGTGAACCGCCTGACGGGACGACGGGATCAACAAAGACACCGAGTCCCTCAGAATTTCCGTTAAAACCCCACCCGCGCCCAACGTCAGTACATAGCCATGGGCCGGATCGCGCGTCACGCCGATCAGCAGTTCGGCAACCCCGCTTGGTGCCATTTCTTCGATCAAAATTTCCGCCGTGCCAATCTCGGACGCAGTGCGGGCCACGTCCTCGAGTTTCACATTCAGCCGAACGGCCCCTTGGTCTGATTTATGCGCAAGCCCAACACCTTTGACCGCAAATGGACCGACCAGTTTTTCTACAGACTGCTGTGCCGCTTCAGGCTGCGCCACGACGTTTTTCGGCACTCGTACACCGTATTCCTCAAGGGCCAGTTTCGCCTCTGCCTCGGTCAGAACAATGTTCGGTTCAGCAGAAGATGGCATCAGAACAGAATCCGCTTGGGCGTCGAATGATCGCGAGGCGGCTTCAACAGCCGCCAGTGCCTCGTGCAACCCTGCAAACGGCACCACCCCTCCGTCCAGCAGCCGTTGGGCAACATCCTCGGGCATCAATTCCGGCAAAGTTGCTGTCACGGCAAATGGACGACCCGAACGCGCGACGCAATTCAAAGCAGCCTGCGTTGCACAATCCCAATCTGTCGAGTCCGTGTGTGGATAGTCGACGATTGCCATGGTCAAACCCTGCTCTGGACTCATCATGGCGGCCCATGCCCGCGTCATGGCCTCGGTGTCGCGCCAGATATAGGTGTGATAATCCAGCGGATTGGCCAATGCCACCATCGGCCCCAGGGCTTCCCGCAAATCGGCCCGTTGCGTTGAAGACAACGGTGGAAAATCCACATCCCGGCTTGTGGCCATGTCTGCGGCGAGGCTGGCCTCTCCTCCGGAACAGCTAATGGTACCCAGACCATTGCTTTCCAGCCGTCCGGTCACATGCAGCAGCTTGAGACACTCCAAAAAGCTCGGGATGTCATCCAGCCGCGCGATTCCCAACCGGTCCAATAAAGCTTGCGCACCGGCATCGCCACCAGCCAAGGACGCCGTATGCGAGATCGTCGCCGCCTGCGCATGGGTAGAGCGACCCATCTTGAGTGCAACAATCGGGACACCACAAAGCCGCGCTTTGTTGGCCAAAACCTCCCATTTGCGCAGATCGCCGAAACCTTCGATATGCACGCCAATGGCTGTGATGCGATCATCATCCAACAGCGCCAAAGCAATATCGGCCTGATGGGTCTGGGCCTGATTTCCGCAGGTCAGCATAAAGGCCAACGGCAAAGCGCGCCGCTGCATCGTCATGTTGATGGCGATGTTCGAACTTTGCGTCAGGATCGCAACGCCCCGATCCACGGGCTGCATTCCATGCTGGTCGGGCCATACTGCCACACGATCCAAGCCGTTCACAAACCCATAGCAGTTGGGGCCCAGGATCGGCATATCAACCGCCGCTGCAATCAACTGCTCCTGAAGGTCCGCTCCTGCGTCGTCTTCGGCCTGCGCCTCGGTAAAGCCCGAGGCGAAACAGACCGCGCCCCCCGCGCCCATCGCGGACAAAACCTCAACCGCTTGAATTGTGGCGTGCCGGTTTATTCCGACAAATGCTAGGTCAGGCGGCGTCGGCAGCGACTCTAATGAACCGTATGCCCGTTCTCCGGCGACCTCAGCCGCCTTGGGATGAACGGGCCAGATATCGCCCTTGAACCCGAATTTGCGCGCCTGCTGAATGACTGAGGCACACCACGCCCCACCCCCGATCACGGCGATGGATTCAGGGGTCAGCGCACGGGTCAGCGCTGCGGTCATGCGCCAAGCGCCCGCAGCAAATCGCGGCTGATGATGTGACGCTGAATCTCACTGGTGCCGTCCCAGATGCGTTCAACACGTGCGTCGCGCCAAAACCGTTCCAGCGGGTAGTCATCCATAAGACCCATGCCGCCATGCACCTGAATCGCCGCATCCGTCACCCGCGCCAGCATTTCCGAGGCGTATAACTTGGCCGAGGCGATCTCACGATTTGCGGGCAATCCCTGATCCAACCGATCCGCGGCAGCAAGGGTTAACAGGTCGGCGGCGTCAATCTCGGTGATCATGTCGGCGATCTGGAACGAGACGCCCTGAAACTTGCCGATCTTCTGGCCGAACTGTTCACGCGTGGCGGCATAATCCAGCGCATAGTCGAATGCCCGACGCGCGCGCCCTACAGACATGGCAGCAACGGTGATGCGCGTGGCATAGAGCCATGTGTTCATCACCTCAAACCCGCCATCGACCTCGCCCAAAACCTGCGCATCCGGCAAGCGGCAATCGTCGAAATCCAGCACCATGTTCTTGTAGCCGCGGTGGCTGACCGACTTGTATCCGTCACGAATCGTGAAACCCGGAGTGCCGCGATCCACCAAAAAGGCGGTGATGCGCTTCTTGGGGCCTTTAGGTGTTTGATCCTCGCCGGTTGCGATGAAGACGATGATGAAATCCGCGTGTTCTGCGCCCGAGATGAAATGTTTGGTGCCATTGACCACCCAATCACCACCGTCCCGCACAGCAGCGCACTTCATCCCCCGCACGTCCGAGCCCGCGCCAGGTTCGGTCATCGCCAGCGCATCCATCTTTTCACCACGCACGGCGGGCATCAGATACCGCTCGACCTGATCGCCCTCACAAGCCATCAGAATGTTCTGCGGACGTCCGAAGAAATGGTTCAAGGCCATCGACCCACGGCCCAGTTCACGCTCGACCAGTGCGAATTCCAAATGGTTCAGGCCAGCGCAGCCGACGCTTTCGGGAAAGTTGCAGGCATAAAACCCCAGCTCGATCGTCTTGCGCTTGATCTCGTCGGCGATCTCCTGCGGAACCTCACCCGTGCGTTCAACCATGTCTTCATGCGGGTAAATCTCATTTTGGACGAAACTGCGAACGGTCGATACGATCATCTCTTGTTCGTCGGACAGGCCGTATTGCATTTGGAGTCTCCACGTCTGAATCTGAAACTATCCTGACGCGGGTTGATCTTTCAGTCGTGCAGAAATAGTCATGAAGCATGCAGAAATGGATCAAATCGCCCTCTGCGCCGCGGCAATTCGGGGTGCTTCTGTTCGACGGGTTTTCAAACCACTGCCTCGCCAACACAGTCGAGCCACTGCGTGCGGCAAACACGATTGCAGGTCAAAAACTGTATAATTGGAACTTTCTGTCACTGGACCGCGCGCCCGTGACGTCTTCTTCAGGTTTGCAGGTCGCACCGCACCAAACGCTTCAAGATGCCCGCGGGGATATTCTGTTCGTCATGCCCTCTTACGGGTTCCGGGCGCATGGCGGATGGCGCACCCTGGCCGGGTTACGCGCTTCTGCTGGTCGCTATGCAAAACTGGCCGGATTGGACACCGGAAGCTGGCTGCTGGCGCTCGCGGGGTTGCTAGACGGACACCGCGCCACGATCCACTGGGAAGAACTGAACAGCTTTACCGAGCGGTTCCCGGACATCGACACAAAGCGCGAGCGCTACATCATCGACCGTAAGCGCATCACCTGCTCCGGGGCCATGGCCGCCTTTGATCTGGTCCTGCACCTGATCGGGCAGGATCACGGACAAGCGCTGGCGCTGGAGGTGGCACAGCTTTTCATGACCCGCGATTCTGCACGCTCGCATTCCGGTGGTGCGGGGGCGACCAGCGGATACGTGAACAAGGCGCTGGGCTTGATGCAAGAAAATCTGGAAACGCCGCTGGCTATCACCGAAATAGCCCGCCGCGTTGGACGATCGCACAAGGCTCTGTCCGTTCGGATGCACGCGGAACTGGGCGCGGGGCCGGCGCAGGTCTACCGCCGCCTGCGCCTGAACCTTGCGCGCAAGCTTGTCGCCGAAACCGACCTGACGATTGCAGAGGTCGCCTTGCGGGCGGGCTATGACGATCCCAGCGCGCTGACCCGTGCATTCCGGGCCGAATTCGGCGTTACGCCACGCGCGTTGCGGGCCGGTTAGGTATACATCTGTTTCTTGAAGGCGCGCGTTCGGGTTGTCGCGTCAGCCGAGCCATCGTGATACGTGCCAAACCACTTATCGAACGGGATTTCGGACGTGCCATAGTTGCATTCAAAATACCGGTGGTGGAGTTGGTGAAAGAAATCCCCGGCACGGGCGGCATCCGTGTCCCCTGCCCTGAGTTTTTCGAACCCCGAATGCGACAGAACCGGGCTGATCTGCTGAAAATATGTATGAAACAACAGGTGCAGGGGGTGTGACGGCACGATCAGGTGCACGAAATAGGTCGTGAAGTACAAAAGGTTCTCGTACCAGTGGTTCGAAATGCCCGACCATGGCCCGATATTCACGTTGCGGTGGTGAACCGCGTGGACGTGTTTATAAAGCTTCGGATGATGCTCCAGCCGGTGAACCCAATAGAAATGCAGCCCTGACCACATCGGGATGAACAGCATCCAGACCACACACCAGACCGGTGCGCTGGCCCATGTCACGGTCGGCACGTATCCGTTCGCCATCGCCCAGTAGATCACCCATTGATAAACGGTGGCGACCGTCATCGCGCTTCCCAGCGTCCACCAAATGTTATCCCAGACCTGATTGCGGAATGTGAAGCTGCCGTTGTTGCGTGTCAGGTCCCGGCGATCGAACTTCTTATACATGCCCTGCCCTTTGCGCATGTACAGCCACCAATGAAGCCCGCCCGCGACCAGGATCTGCGGCACCATGTTCAGCAACCAGATCCGGAACATCCAGCCAGGCGCAAAGCTCTGCATCGTTTCCAACGCAGGAAAGAAAAACACGTAAGCCGTCACCGCCAAAACCATGCAAAGCGTCAAAGACGTGATTTGCAGCCAGGCACGGCTGTACCACTTTAAAACGGCGGCGGGGCGTGGTGGCCAGTTGAACAATGGGTTCAATCCCACCGGTCCGTCAGGATGGTAGTGCCACCGGACGGCTTCGGGGTCCTGAGAGGCGTCGGTCATCGCATCCCCCTATCTATGTGGCATAGTCTGAGCCTTCGGCATCCAGCAGAGATTTGATCTCTCGCAGATGCGCTTCGGCCTGATCGGGATAGTCGTCCAGCTCTTGCGCGGTCTTTTCGGCAACCTCGTCCGATAACACGCGCAAAGGCTGACCGGTCTGAAGCGCGCGAATATATGTTTCGGCCGCCCGTTCGAAATAATAGAGCCTATTAAAGGCATCTGCCGGGTTGCTGCCGATGACCAACACCCCGTGATTGCCCATGATCATGACCTTCTTTTTCGGGTCTGAAAGCATGGCCGCGCAACGCTCACCTTCGCTTTCAAAGGCCAGTCCGCCAAATTCCTCATCTATCACATATCGGTCATAAAAGGTGGCCGTATTCTGGTCGATCGGCGGCAGGGTGCTGTCAGCAAGCGAGGCGAGAACCGTCGCGAAAATGGAATGTACGTGCATCACACAGCGCGCATGAGGGCAGCGCCGATGGATAGACCCATGCAAACCCCATGCTGTCGGGTCCGGAGCGCCGGGTTGGGTCATGACATCGGGATCATTCGCGTCCAAAAGCAACAGGTTTGACGCCTTGATCCGCGCAAAATGCATCTGGTTGGCGTTCATCAGGAATTGCGTTCCTTCCGGATTGACCGCCAAGCTGAAATGGTTTGCCACGCCCTCATGCATGTTCAACCGTTCCGTCCACCGGAAAGTCGCAGCAAGGTCCACGCGCTCGGACCAGTGGTCGATATTGGGCCGCAGATTGGTGACGCTCATGTCAGGCTCCTGTCGGATGAATTCGAACTACAAAAAGCCTGCCTTCGCCGGGGATGTTTGACCAACGAAAAAAACGGAAGTAATGCATTAGTCAAACTTATGATTGAGTTATGCCAATGCAAAAATCTCTTCCTCCGCTGGGGTGGCTGCGCACGTTCGAGGCCGCGGCACGCCATCTTTCGTTCACCGGTGCCGCGCGGGACCTAAACATGACGCAAAGCGCAGTCAGTCAGCAAATCAAGTCGCTGGAGGGGTATCTGGGTCAGCCCTTATTCTTGCGCAGGCCCCGCGCACTGGAACTAACGGAAGCCGGAATAACTTACCTGCCGGTTGTGCGAGATGCGTTTCGAACTCTGGTTCGGGGCACACAGGCCGTCACCGGCACGCAGCAGAACGCAGTACAGGTTCAAAGCAACATATCTTTCGCCGTGAACTGGCTTGCCCCGCGACTTCCGAAATTTCGGTCGCTGCACCCCGAAGTTCAGTTGAACATCTTCACAGAGCTCTGGGAACCAAGGGAAATGGCCGAAGGCGCTGCAGTCGAGATCCGATACTCTCTGCGTCCCTCCGATACGGTGCGCACAGAATTATTGCGGACCGACCACTACTATCCCGTCTGCGCGCCGGGGTATCAGATCACGCTGGAGACTTTGCAGCAACATCCGTTGTTCGATTGCTCGAACCTACTGTCGAATTGGGAAATCTGGGTCGAAGAACAGGGTCTAATATGGGAAAAACCGCCCATCACTTACTCGACAACGTATCTGGTCAGCCTCTCGGTGGCGATGGCAGGCGGCGGGCTGTGCCTGACCCATGACACCATCGCCCGCAGGTTAATTGACGAGGGCAAACTCATCGCGCCTTTCGATCATCGCGCGGCAATGCCCGAAGCCTATTACCTGCTGCTGTCACCCCAAGCCGAAGAAACACCCGGAGCTTTGGCCTTTGCCGATTGGGTGCGCCGCGAGATTGAAAGCGATTTGCAGGCATAGCGGAACGCTCCCGCCCATCGGCGATGCCCAAGGGGCATCTTCTCTGGTTGGGTCGGGCAGCGCTGACGCGCTGCGTGACGGTTTCATGATAGCTGTTCAGCAGGGGTTGAACCTTTCCCGGCATTCAGGAAAGTTGGGCCATGGAATACACACCTTTCCCAAGTTGGCCCGAAGTAGCCCCCCGTTTGATCGCTGTCGCTGCAGGACGCGAAGCCGCAGATCTGGTTATCCGCGGCGGGTCGTGGGTAAACGTGCACAGCCGCGAAGTTCTGCCAGGTCACGATATTGCCATTGCATCCGGACGCATTGCCTTTGTGGGACCAGATGCGTCGCATTGCGTCGGGCCAGACACCCGGATCATCGAAGCAAACGGTCGCTTCATGCTACCCGGCCTGTGCGATGCCCATATGCATATCGAATCGGGGATGCTGACACCAGCCGAGTTCGCCCGCGCGGTCATTCCACATGGTACCACCAGCATGTTCACCGACCCGCATGAAATCGCCAATGTGCTGGGGTTGGACGGCGTGCGGATGATGCATGACGAAGCGTTGATGCAGCCCGTGAACATCTACACCCAGATGCCATCCTGCGCACCGTCTGCGCCTGGCCTTGAAACGACGGGATACGAAATCACCGCACAGGACGTTGCCGAAGCGATGTCCTGGCCCGGCATAATCGGACTGGGCGAGATGATGAACTTCCCGGGTGTGATCAATGGCGACCCAAAGATGCTTGCCGAGATCGCAGCAACGCAAAATGCGGGAAAAACAGTAGGCGGACACTTTGCTTCGCCTGATTTAGGGCCTGATTTTGCGGCATACGTGGCAGGCGGACCGGCAGACGATCACGAAGGAACCTGCGAAGCGGACGCAATCGCGCGGGTTCGGCAAGGTATGCGATCCATGATGCGGTTGGGGTCGGCATGGTTCGACGTGGAGAGCCAAATCACGGCCGTTACCGAGAAAGGGCTGGACCCAAGGAACTTCATCCTTTGCACGGATGATTGCCACTCGGGGACGTTGGTCAATGATGGTCATATGAACCGGGTCGTGCGACATGCGATCGCCTGCGGGTGCGATCCGTTGATCGCGTTGCAAATGGCCACGATCAACACGGCGACCCATTTCGGACTTGAACGTGAGATCGGCTCGATCACGCCGGGGCGGCGTGCCGATATCATTCTCAGCTCAGACCTGACCGAACTGCCGATTGAAACGGTCATCGCCCGCGGTCAGGTTGTGGCCGAAGGCGGAGCAATCACGGTGAATTGCCCACATCTCGACTGGCCCGAAACCGCTCGGAACACCGTCCATCTGGGGCATACGCTCGCCGCTGCTGATTTTGAGATCGCAGCGCCCACCGGCGCCAATCGCGTGCAGGCCAACGTGATTGGCGTCGTTGAAAATCAGGCGCCGACCAAGGCGCTCAAGGCCGAGCTGCCGATCATCGAAGGGTTGGTGGAAGGCGAAGGTGAGGTTTGCCAGATCGCGCTGGTCGAGCGCCACCGCGCGACCGGAGGGGTCACGAACGCCTTTGTCTCGGGGTTCGGCTATCAGGGCAAGATGGCTATGGCATCCACCGTGGCGCATGACAGCCACCACATGATCGTTGTGGGAACCGACCGCGAGCAGATGGCCCTGGCCGCGAACCGACTGGCCGAGGTCGGGGGCGGGATCACCATTTTCCGCGATGGCGCGGAATTGGCCTTGGTCGAGTTGCCCATTGCCGGACTGATGTCCGACAGTCCTGCATCTGACGTGGCAGCCAAGGCTGAACGCATGGTCGAGACGATGCAGGCCTGCGGCTGTGACCTTAACAATGCGTATATGCAGCACTCGCTTTTGGCCCTTGTCGTAATCCCTGAATTGCGGATTTCCGACCTCGGGCTAATCGACGTGCGCACATTTGAAAAAATTGACCTTCTGGAACCACTTGCATGACAATAATAAAAACACCCGACGTGCCCAGCGCCGAGAAATTTACCGATCCGGCTGCTGCCGTTGAACGGCTGGAACAACTGTACGAACAAGCAACGCGCTTTCTGTGCGACAGCTTTGCCCAGGCGATGCAACAAGGCACCCCGACCGAACGGTACAGGGCCTTTTACCCGGAGATTCGGATCAAGACCTCGTCTTATGCGCAGGTCGATAGCCGTCTGAGCTTTGGCCATGTTTCCGAGCCCGGAATGCACGCAACCACCGTCACACGGCCTGATCTGTTCCGGTCCTACCTGACCCAGCAAATCGCGCTGCTGATCAAGAACCACGATCAACCAGTGACGATCGGAGCCTCGGATACGCCGATCCCGGTTCATTTCGCTGTGGCGAACAATCCGGATCTGGTTGTTCCCCATCAGGGTGCGGCCGGTTTCACGCTGCGTGATGTCTTTGATGTTCCTGACCTGACCACCACGAATGACGACATTGTAAATGGCGTTCACGATCACGAAGACGAAGATGGCCCGCTGGCCTTGTTTACCGCCCAACGGGTCGATTATTCACTGGCGCGTCTGGCCCATTATACGGCAACCGATCCCAGCCACTTTCAGAACCACGTGCTGTTCACCAACTACCAGTTCTATGTGTCCGAGTTCGAAAACTACGCGCGCGAACAACTGGCCGATCCCGATAGTGGCTACATCAGCTTCGTATCGACCGGCAATGTGCAGATCACCACAGCGGATGGAACTTTGGAACAACCGTTGAAGCTGCCGCAGATGCCGACCTATCACCTGAAACGCGCGGACGGGTCGGGCATTACGCTGGTCAATATCGGGGTCGGGCCGTCGAATGCCAAAACTGCCACCGATCATATCGCGGTTCTGCGTCCCCATGCTTGGCTTATGGTCGGTCACTGTGCTGGTCTGCGCAACACGCAGGCGTTGGGCGATTTTGTTCTGGCGCATGCCTATCTGCGCGAAGACAAGGTTCTGGACGATGACCTGCCAGTCTGGGTGCCGATCCCTCCGCTGGCCGAGGTTCAGGTGGCCTTGGAACAGGCCGTCGCCGAGGTCACGGAACTTGAGGGATATGAGCTGAAGCGGATCATGCGTACGGGCACCGTCGCCTCGGTCGACAACCGCAACTGGGAGTTGCGCGACCAGTCCGGACCCGTGCAACGCCTCAGCCAGTCACGCGCCATCGCGTTGGATATGGAAAGCGCCACCATAGCAGCGAATGGCTATCGGTTTCGCGTCCCTTATGGCACCTTGCTATGCGTATCAGACAAACCGCTGCATGGGGAATTGAAGTTGCCGGGTATGGCTTCGGCGTTCTATACCACACAGGTCAGCCGCCATTTGGCGATCGGAATACGTGCAATGGAACATCTGCGCGGCATGCCGTTAGAGCGCCTGCACAGCCGGAAATTGCGTTCTTTCGACGAAACGGCCTTTCTCTGAAGCAAAAAAGCAACGTTTTCCCCATATTTTTAGGGTTTTCGGCGCTACTATTCGTTGTGTTCGGCCACAATATCCCGTTACAGTTACGCGGTGAGGCCCTATTTATCGGGCACGTTAAGGAGACCAAGAAATGGCAAAGCCTATGACAAAGACTCAGCTGGTTGCTGCTCTCGCTGAGGAAATGGGGACAGACAAGAAAGCCGCAAACAGCGCGCTTGAGGCCATCACCGGCCTGATCACCCGCGAAGTATCCGCCGGCGGTGCAGTGACCCTGCCCGGCGTTGGCAAAATCTACTGCCGCGAGCGCCCCGAGCGCATGGTGCGCAACCCCGCCACCGGCGAGCAGTTCAAGAAAGAGGCCGACAAGGTGGTCAAGATGACCATTGCGAAAGCTCTGAAGGACAGCGTGAACGGCTGATCCCAGCTTTCACTGCGAAATGATCAAGGGCCGCCATTCGGGGGCCCTTTTTCTTTTCACACATATTTCCACAATTAAGAAATTCGTATCAGCTTCAACAGGTGTTTTCTAATTTCGTCGCGCCAAAATGCTGTCAAAGTACGGACTTATACTTGGTTCAGTTTCAACAACCGACCCCATGAAATCAACAAATGCTATTTCAAGCTTTTTTTTCTGCGCCACGCTGTCGTTTTGCCTGCTGTCAGTGTCCCCCTCTGCCGCAGTTGCAGAATGTAGCCGTTCAAGCCCGTACAACTTGCAAGCAGACATCACATATGAGGAAATTTTCGATTTCGAAGTCAAAACTTATCCTCGCATTATGGCGCATCCTTATGAAATCGAAATCCCGGACACCACATTTGGTCAACTGATCGCCTGTCGTATTTATCAAGACGGAGCGCATGAAACCGCAGAGTTGCCAACTACTCCGGGCTGGGCCAGCCTGTTTGCAAACAGGCCAGAGACCAGAATTCGCAATCATCAAGTAACCAGCAGAGAGATGCAATTTGTGAAGTCTGGTCCGGGCAAGACACACGTGTTTTTCTCGCACAAGATTCCAGATGCAAAATTTCGGTGTTTTGTTGCCTGCGTCGCAAACAAAAAACAGTGAAAAACTTAGGCGTGTTTGGGTTTTGTCGAAAGCGGAACCCAGCATCATAGGTTTGATCGTCTAAGCGTTTAGACCAAGACAGCGCATTAGTACAAACTTAGCGGCCGAGGATTGGCTCCCAATATCTTGCGACCCGTACCGATTTAAGGAACAGTGCCCGAAATCAACGAAGGAGAGTGGCGGTGGATCTGCGTGCCATGGCCATGGGGCTGACATTTGCGTTTATCTGGTCGTCGGCCTTTACCTCGGCACGCATTATCGTGGCGGATGCCTCACCTTTGTTTTCTTTGGCTCTTCGGTTTCTGATCTCTGGTCTGATCGGGGTCGCGATTGCATGGGCCATGGGCCAAAACTGGCGGCTGACCCGATCACAGTGGTACGCAACCATTCTATTCGGTATTTGCCAAAATGCCCTTTATTTGGGTCTGAATTTCTATGCGATGCAGACTGTTGAAGCCTCGGTTGCAGCGATAATCGCCTCGACCATGCCACTGCTGGTGGCGCTGGCCAGTTGGTTGTTTCTGGGCGACAGGTTGCGTCCAATGGGGGTGCTTGGTCTGTTTGCAGGGTTCGCCGGCGTCGCGTTGATCATGAGCAGCCGCATCAGCGCAGGGGTCGACATGTTCGGCGTGATGCTGTGCGGCATTGGGGCGCTGGCACTGGCTTTTGCGACACTGGCGGTACGCGGGGCAACCTCGGGTGGGAACTTCATGATGATTGTTGGCCTGCAAATGCTGGTGGGGTCCTCAATTTTGTTTGCCGCCGCTCCGCTGTTTGAAACCATCTACATCCACCCGACGGTTCCGCTGGCGCTGGCCTTTACCTATACAACCCTTTTCCCCGGCCTGCTGGCGACCTTCATCTGGTTCCTGTTGCTGGACAGGATCGGAGCAACACGGGCTGCCACGTTTCATTTCCTCAACCCCGTATTCGGCGTCACAATCGCCGCGATCTTACTTGGTGAGAAACTTGGACCACTGGATGCGGTCGGCGTTGCTGTGACCACATTGGGAATTCTGGCCGTTCAGCTTTCCCGGCAGCCTGCGCCGAAACCCGGCTGATACCCGCACATCTGCGCGAGGAAGGCAAAACCCCCTTTGCTTTCGCTGCTCAAACCCCATTTATTAGGTCAAACCAGTTTCCACACGTCCCGAGGACCAATGACCCGATACACCAAAGACCCCGAGGCGATTGCTGCCCTGTCACCCGAGGAATACCACGTCACGCAAAACAGCGGGACGGAACGCCCGGGCACTGGCAAGCTTCTGAACAACAAGGAACCGGGGATTTATGTCGACATTGTTTCGGGCGAGCCACTGTTTGCCTCGACCCATAAATATGAATCCGGTTGCGGCTGGCCCAGCTTTACCAAGCCCATCGTGCACGAACATGTGGAAGAGTTCACCGACCGCACGCTGGGCATGATCCGGACCGAGGTCCGCTCGAAACACGGGGACAGCCACTTGGGGCACGTGTTCCCAGACGGCCCGCGCGAACATGGCGGGCTGCGTTATTGCATCAACTCGGCCTCCTTGCGGTTTATCCATCGCGATGACATGGAGGATGAAGGCTATGCAGAATACCTGATCCATGTGGAGGATATCCAATGACCGAACAACGCGCCGTTCTTGCCGGTGGCTGCTTTTGGGGCATGCAGGACCTGATCCGCAAATTGCCCGGCGTATCTCGCACCCGCGTCGGATACACAGGCGGTGACGTACCAAACGCCACTTATCGCAATCATGGAACCCATGCAGAAGGGATTGAGATCTTCTTTGACCCTACGCAGATCACCTATCGCGACCTGTTGGAGTTCTTTTTCCAGATCCACGACCCGACCACCGTCAACCGGCAGGGCAACGACGTCGGCATGAGTTACCGGTCCGCCATCTATTATGTGGATGATGCCCAGAAACAGATCGCGCTGGATACGATTGCCGATGTGAATGCCAGTGGCATCTGGCCCGGCAAGGTCGTTACCGAAATCGAACCCGTTGGCGATTTCTGGGACGCTGAACCGGAACATCAGGACTATCTTGAGCGTATCCCCAACGGCTATACCTGCCATTTCCCGCGGCCTGACTGGGTTCTGCCCAAACGCGACGCTGCCGAATAATGGATAGCCCCAAGCCTGGGGCTAACCTGACGCCACCCTCGGGCGACCGCTGGCCTCGACCGTTACGGTCGCTTCGACAAAAACGTCCTGCGCCTCAATTCGTGCGGTCCTAATATCGCGGCTGACAATCACCCGGATGTCTTCGGCACCCGCCCGACGGACTTGGCCTTCGGCTTCGTTTTTCAGGGCCATCTGTAAAACCTCCAAGGCCTTTTCAGATTCGGTAAAATCCTGCGGCCCGCTCTCAAGATGTACCCTATAGCGCCCCTCTGACGGTGACGTTACAGTCCCCGATCGGCGCAAGATCAGGCGGCCCACAACAGCTCCAATCGCATTGGCTACACCGGTATGTTCGGGCAGGATCATATTGCAATGCAGCCGCTCACCCACCGCTGGGTAGTAACTGGGCGCCGACGCCCCAAGGCCGATCACATCCACATTCAGGGATGCGTCCAACGCCAGCAAACCACGGTGCCGATCCAAACCCTTTTGCGTCAGAACATGGCGGGCAAGATCGGTGGCAGACAACCCAAAATCCTCAGCTTCTTCCGCAAAAGCAGTCTCTAACAAGGTCAGTGCGGTTTGCTCGGTCAACTGGCTCACGATCATCTCGGCCAATTTTTCAGGTGTTGAGGCCAAGACATCCCCGGTACCAACACGCTTACGCGCGACCAACTCCAGCGCTTTTTGCGCCGCCTGTGTGTCCCACGAAGTCAGTCGCCCAAGCACTTGGGACGCATCAGACGGGGTGACGCCACTGACCTGAACAATCCCGCGATCCACAAGCCGCGTCAGTGCGCCGCTTTCCATTCGGGTTTTCAGCAACTCAGACAGTGGTACAACCCGATCCCCGAGCCTGTCCAACAACGCGTCCTCCCGCGGCCCCAAACCTTGCGCAGGAAGGCCAGGCACGCGGCGCGCAAAGCGCGTGTCATGCTCACCCACCGTTGTCGCGCGCAGTTGCGCGTCAAGTACCGGATGAACAACTTCGGGATGCTCTACCGCAATCAACGAGACAGGCAAAACCCGCCGCGGCCCAAGGAATACGCCGCCTGGCAAACCTTCGGTCTTTACGTGCACCTGACTGTCGCCGCCCAGCCCATGCGTTCGCATGGCCACGGCCTCGACCATCGTGCGAAAGCCACCCACCTGCGCGCCAGCCGGGTCAATCGCCGGCTTTCCGTCCCGAATCAACGCTATATCTGTGGTCGTCCCCCCGATGTCCGAAACCAGCGCGTTTTCGGCCCCGGTCAGCCAGCTTGCCCCTACAATCGATGCGGCAGGCCCGCTCAGAATGGTTTCGATCGGCCGATCCCGGGCCTGTTCCGCACTCATCAAGGCGCCATCACCGCGCACAACCATCATCGGCGCCGAAATACCAAGGTCCACCAGTTGATCCTGCGCGCGCCCGATCAGTCGGTCGATCATTCCAATCAGCCGGGCATTCAACACGGCGGTCACGGCGCGTTTTGGGCCATTCAGCTTGGCAGACAAATGATGCGAACACGTAACCGGCGCGCCTGTCTTTTCTGCGATGATCCGGGCGGCTTCCAGTTCATGCGCCGGATTGCGTGTCGCAAACTGCGCCGCCACTGCAAACCCTGACACGCCCGTATGCGAGTCTAAAAAGGACAAAAGTGCGTCAATATCCAGCGGGGCCGCCTCAGCCCCCGCATGCGTGTGCCCCCCGCTCAGCACCACGGCAGGATCGCCTTTCAAGGCGTCCTTCAGCCCGTGCCTGTCCAGATCCGCCTGTTTGAACCCGATATACACCAGTGCGACACGCCCACCCTGCCCTTCGACCAGCGCATTTGTGGCCAACGTCGTCGACAGTGACGCCATCGAGACTTGATCGGGCGATACCTGCGCCTGCTCCAACACCGCGGAAATCGCTTTGCCCACACCAATCGCCAAATCCGCCCGTGTGGTCAGGGACTTGGCCGAGGCTATTACATCCTTTTCATCCCGAACAAGAACTGCATCCGTATATGTTCCGCCTGTATCCACCCCCAAAGCCAACGCCATCGGGACCTTCTAACTGTTCGCTGAAGATCGGTGTAGCGGTTCGCAGCGACACGTCCACCCCGTTTGCGGCACTCAAGCCAGTTGTTTCACCGCCCAGCGCGCGGCATCGGCCACAGTCGGATCTGGATCGTCGATCAGTCGCGCCGCAATCGGCCTCAGTTCCGGCAGCCCGGAATTCCCGATCGCATAAAGAACATTTCGCACAAAGCGATCCCGCCCGATCCGCTTGATGGGCGACCCCGAGAACTTTTCGCGAAATGCCGCGTCATCCAAACCTGCCAGCTCTGCCAGGGGCGGAGACTTCAACTCGGAACGCGCCGCATATCTCAGATCACTTGCAGCGACGGCAAACTTGTTCCATGGACACACGGCAAGACAATCGTCGCAGCCGTAAATCCGGTTCCCCATTTTCGCACGCAGTTCTTCATCAACCGGACCCTTGTGTTCAATGGTCAGATAAGAAATGCATCGCCGCGCATCCAACTGGTAGGGCCCCGGAAAAGCATCGGTCGGGCACACGTCCAGACAAGCTCGACATGATCCGCAATGATCAACCTCAGCCATATCTGATGGAAGATCCAGGGTAGAAAAAACAGACCCTATAAAAGCCCAATTCCCCCAGTCCCGGCTAACCAGATTGGTATGCTTCCCCTGCCACCCCAACCCGGCCGCATGGCCCAGCGCCTTTTCCGGCACAGGTGCAGTATCGACAAACACCTTCACCTCGCCTCCGCCTTCGGCAATCAACCATCGGGCCAGTCGCTTAAGGCGCTTTTTCACCAGATCATGGTAGTCCTTGTTCTGCGCATAGACGGATATCGCGGCCTTGTCCGGATGCGCCAGAACCTCGGTCGGATCATGCTCGGGCGCATAGCTTTCGGCCAGCATGATCACCGACCGCGCCTCAGGCCACAAAGCCGCCGGATCGCCCCGCCAATGGGTTCGCTCGGCCATCCATCCCATCTGCCCGTGGTACCCGGCCTGCAAGAACGCCTCCAGCCGCGCGGGCACCGCTGGCACGTCCCACGGACGGCACACACGGCAGGACACAAACCCCTCGTTCAGGGCCTGCGCCACCAACCTGTCCTTCAAACCCGATCCGCTCTTCATCTGGCTAAAATATCCTCGGGGGGAATCGCGCCCCGGCGCGATGGGGGGCAGACAGCCCCCCCGCTACCCTATCAGAAATCCAGATCAGCGTAATGAGGCGGAGGCCGAAACCCCGGCACCTGATCCGCCAGTATCGACCGGAACGCAGGGCGCGACTTGATCTTGGCATACCAATCCTTCACCGCCGCCGATCGATTCCAATCCACGTCCGAGATATAATCCAAAGCCGACAGGTGCGCAGCCGCTGCAAAATCCGCCAGCGTCATCTGATCCCCGGCCAACCAACGACGATGATCCAGCAGCCAGGCCATGTAATCCAGATGGTACTTGATTGCCTTGGCACCTTCCTTGACGTTCTTACTGTCTGGATAGCCCTCGCCAGTGATTTTCTTGTTCACTCGTTCATACAAAAGCTTCGAGGTAACTTCCTGATGAAACTTGTCATCAAACCACGCCACCAGACGCCGAACCTCGTACCTGTCTTCCGGTGTCTTCGGCAAAAGCGCGGGTTCTGGGCGGGTCTCCTCGATATACTCGCAGATGGCTGTGCTCTCGGATAAGGTCTTTCCGTCCAGCCGAAGAACCGGAACTTTTCCCGCAGGGTTACGGCGCAGGAAATCCGGGTCTTGTTCCCAGTATCTCTCTTCCACCAGCTCAACCTCAATCTTCTTTTCCGCCAGCGACAACCGGACCTTGCGGCAATACGGGGACAGGGGAACGTGAAACAGACGCGCCATGATCTTCCAATCGAACCAGTGAATACTCTCCAGCTTTAGCGCCGAGCGGGTTTGTTTTTCAATCCTCGAAACAATCCGCGCGACCATCTGCGCGGATGGTGGCCGCCCCATCCAGGATCGAGGCCGCCCGCCTGCGTGTACGCACCGAGGGATCGGTTACCGAGCGATTGCGCGGCGACGGCAGGATCGCCGCAATCCGTGCTGCCTGCACCGAGGACAGTTTTGACGCCGGAATTTTGAAATTGCGCTGGGCTGCTGCTTCGACCCCAAAAACTCCATTCCCGGTCTCGGCCACGTTCAGATAAACCTCAAGGATACGCTGTTTGCTCCAAAAAATTTCGACCACCGGCGTAATCGAAGTCTCCAACGCCTTGCGTACCCAGCTACGCCCCTGCCACAGGAATACGTTTTTGACCACCTGCTGCGACAAGGTCGAGGCCCCGCGCGATCCGCCATCCTCCAGCGCGTCGCGGATCGCTTCGACGTCAAAGCCCCAATGCAGGCAGAAATTCGCATCTTCGGCCGCCACGACCGACCGTGCCATAATGGGCGAGATCTCTTCGATCGGCACCCAATCGCGTTCAACCTTGCCCAACCTGCGCCATTCCGACCAAATCGTATGTGTCACGGGCGGGTTCACCACCGAATACAGCGCTACCAGTGCAACCACAAACACCACACAGCCCAGAGCGCCGCGTAAAACCCAGCGGCGAATCTGCATCAGGATCGGCGTTTTGGCCTTGGACGCCTTCTTTTTCTTACCGCTTTTCTTGCGGACTGCTTTCTTTGCCATGTCCCAGCTATACGACGAGTGATCGCGGTTTGAAACGGCTGGGGCGTCACCAGCACAAAAAACCCGCACGCCGACAGGGCGCGCGGGCTTCGTTTGTCTGTGCTTGCGATTTATTCCGCCGGAACCGCTTCCGCCTCGTGGGTCAGAGGATGGCTGAGATTGTTCAGCATCTCCTTCGGGCAGACCTGCAGGAAGTTGGCCTTTTCCACATCCCAATGCTGCAGAATATCGGCGGCCTTGCGGCTGAAGGTTTCTGCCTGATGGGTTTCGATCAGCGTTTTGAGCTGGTCTTCCCAATGATCCACCGTGACCGGGCAGGTCACCAGCGTTTCCATATTCATCAGCGCCTGCGCCTTACCGTCGGGGTCGTACAGATAGGCCATGCCTCCAGTCATGCCCGCACCGAAGTTGGCACCAATGCTGCCCAGAATCACCGCCACACCGCCGGTCATGTATTCGCACCCGTTCGAGCCACAGCCCTCGATCACCACTTTGGCACCCGAGTTGCGGACCGCGAAACGCTCGCCTGCGCGGCCAGCTGCAAACAGGTGTCCGTCAGTGGCGCCGTACAGAACCGTGTTGCCGATAATGGTGTTGTCATCCGCCTTCAGCGGGCTGACCTGCGGCGGGCGCACAACGATCATGCCGCCCGACAGGCCCTTGCCGACATAGTCGTTGGCGTCGCCAGACACTTCCAGCTTGAGCCCAGGCGCGGCAAAGGCGCCCAGCGACTGACCGGCCGAGCCTTGCAGTTTCACGTGCAGATGGTCGTCCTGGAACGTATTCCGCATCCCGAAATTCTGTACGATATGGCTGGAAACCCGCGTGCCCACTGTCCGGTGCGTGTTCTGCACCGCGTAAGACAGTTGCATCTTCTCACCATCCTTCAGGAACCGAGCGGCATCGCGCACGATTTCAGCGTCCAGCGTATCGGGCACTGCGTTGCGATCCTTACCGCGGTTATAGACGATATCCTGCGCGCCATCGACGGTGATCAGCAGCGGATTCAGGTCCAGATCATCCAGATGCGCTGAACCCCGGCTGACCTGCGCCAGCAGATCGGCCCGGCCGATGATTTCATCAATCGAGCGCGCGCCAAGGCTGGCCAGCAGCTCGCGCACTTCCTGCGCGTAGAAGGTGATCAGGTTGACGACCTTGTCGGCATTGCCGGTGAATTTAGCGCGCAGGGATTCATCCTGTGTACACACACCGACCGGACAGGTGTTCGACTGGCACTGACGCACCATAATACAGCCCATCGCGATCAGGGCGGCAGTGCCGATGCCGTATTCCTCGGCCCCCATCATCGCGGCCATGACGATATCGCGCCCGGTGCGCAGACCACCATCGGTCCGCAGGGTCACCCGGCCGCGCAGGTTGTTCATCGCCAGAACCTGATGCGCCTCGGTCAGGCCCATTTCCCACGGCAGACCCGCATACTTAATGCTGGTCGCGGGCGACGCGCCCGTGCCGCCATTGTGACCCGAAATCAGGATAATATCCGCTTTCGCCTTGGCCACACCGGCAGCAATCGTGCCCACACCTGACGACGCCACCAGCTTGACCGTCACCTTACAGCGCGGGTTGATCTGTTTCAGGTCATAGATCAACTGCGCCAGATCCTCGATCGAGTAAATGTCGTGATGCGGCGGCGGTGAGATCAGCGTCACGCCCTTGGTCGAGTGACGCAGACGCGCGATCAGGTCGGTGACCTTCATGCCCGGCAGCTGACCACCCTCACCCGGTTTTGCACCCTGCGCGACTTTGATCTCAAGCTCTTCACACTGGTTCAGGTACTCGGCAGTCACACCGAACCGGCCCGAAGCCACCTGTTTGATCTTGGCCGACGGGTTATCGCCATTCGGCTCCGGCACGAAATGCGCCGGGTCTTCGCCACCTTCACCCGAGTCGGACTTCGCGCCAATCCGGTTCATCGCCACGTTCAGCGTCTTGTGCGCCTCGGGCGACAGCGCGCCCAGCGACATGCCCGGTGTGACAAAGCGTTTGCGGATCGAAGTGATCGACTCGACCTCTTCAATCGGCACCGGTTTGCCCAGCGGTTTGAAGTCCATCAGGTCGCGCAGATGGATTGGCGGGTTCGATTGCATCTTGGCCGAATACTGCTTCCACAGCTCATAGGATGCCCGGTTACACGCCATCTGCATCATATGCATCGAGGTCGCTTCCCACGCGTGGGTCTCTCCCGATTTGCGCGATTTGTAGAAACCACCGATGGGCAGAACGTCCAGTCCGCTGTCCCAGCCTTTGGCGTGGATTTCCTCGGCTTTGGCCTGAATGCCCGTGACACCGATGCCGGAAATCCGGCTGGTCATGCCCGGGAAATACTCGGCTACCATCGCACGGCTCAGGCCCACGGCCTCAAAGTTCAGGCCGCCGCGATAGGACGAAATCACCGAAATCCCCATCTTGGCCATGATCTTCAGCAGACCCTGATCAATCGCCTCGCGATAGCGCGCGACATTTTCGGTCAGCGTGCCGTCCAGCAAGCCGCGATCAATGCGGTCGGCCAGTGAATCTTCGGCCAGATAAGCGTTCACAACGGTCGCGCCGCAACCGATCAGTACGGCAAAGTAATGCGGATCGACACATTCGGCCGAGCGCACGTTCAACGAACAGAAGGTCCGCAGCCCCTGACGGGTCAGATGCGAATGCACGGCACTTGTCGCCAGGATCATCGGCATCGCCACGCGACCCTCGTTCGAGTTCATGTCGGACAGCACCAGATGCCCCGCGCCCGAGCGCACGGCCTCTTCTGCTTCGGCTCTGATACGGGCCAAAGCGGCATTCAGCGCGCCCCGACCGGGTTCAAAGCTACAGTCGATCTCGGCCAGCGGCGAACCGAAGCTTTCTGCCAGCTTGTCCCACTGGGCGTTGCCCACAAAGGGGCTGCCCAGCGTGATGATTTCTGTCTGGCTGCTGTCTTCGTCCAGCACGTTTTTCAAGTTTCCGAACCGCGTTTTCAGCGACATCACCCGGTATTCGCGCAAGCTGTCGATGGGTGGGTTCGTCACCTGGCTAAAGTTCTGACGGAAGAAATGGCTGAGTGGGCGATATTGCTTGGACAGAACCGCAGACGGAGTGTCATCGCCCATCGAGGCGATGGATTCCTTGCCATCCTCAGCCATAGGCGCAAGGATTTGTTCCAGCTCTTCAACCGAATAACCGGCGGCAATTTGGCGTTTGCGCAGTTCTTCGCCGCTGAATTTCGCGCTTTCGGTCACGTCTGACAGCGTTTCATCCAGATCGTTGATCTTGCCGACCCACTCGCCAAATGGCAGCGCTCGGGCCAGCTTGTCCTTGATTTGGGTGTCGCGGAACAGCTTGCCCTTTTTCATGTCCACGGCCAGCATTTGCCCCGGTCCAAGCGCGCCTTTTTCGGTTACGCTGGCTTCATCAATCGGCACCATTCCGGCCTCGGACCCTGCGATTACCAGACCGTCACCGGTCACCACATAACGCATCGGGCGCAGACCATTCCGGTCCAGACCGGCACAGACCCAGCGACCATCAGTCATGGCCAAGGCAGCAGGGCCGTCCCACGGCTCCATCACCGAGTTGCAGTAGGAATACATGTCGCGCCATGCCTGCGGCAGCTCAACCGCCTGCTTGGACCAGCTTTCCGGCACCAACATGGTTTTCGCCATCGGGGCCGAGCGGCCCGCGCGTACCAGAACCTCGAAAACCGAGTCTAATGCAGCCGAATCCGACGACCCACCAGCGATGATCGGTTTGATATCCTCGGCATAGTCGCCAAAGGTGCCCGAGGCCATGCGGATCTCGTGGCTTTTCATCCAGTTGACGTTGCCCTTCAGCGTGTTGATTTCGCCGTTATGGGCCAACATACGGAAGGGCTGGGCCAGCCACCATTGCGGGAAGGTGTTGGTCGAATAACGCTGGTGATAAATCGCAAAAGCCGATTCAAACCGTTCGTCCATCAGGTCGGGGTAGAATACGGCAACTTGCTCGGCCAGCATCATGCCCTTGTAGATGATCGAACGGCAGCTAAGCGACGCCAAGTAAAGGTCAGAGATGCCCGAGGCTGCGGCGGCCTTTTCGATCCGGCGGCGGATTACGTACAGCTCACGCTCAAAAGTCTCTTCATCCACGCCTTTGGAGTTCGAGATCAGAATTTGCTCGATCTCGGGCCGGGTCGCGTTTGCTTTTTCGCCCAGACAGGTCACATCAACCGGCACGTGGCGCCAGCCATAGATGTAATAGCCCATGCGCAGCACTTCGGTTTCCACGATGGTCCGGCACTGTTCCTGTGCACCGAAATCCGTGCGCGGCAGAAAGACCTGACCCACCGCGATCAGCTCATCCAGATTGGGTTCGTGTCCGGTGCGGCGGATTTGGTCATAGAAGAAGGGAACGGGGATCTGTACATGGATACCCGCGCCATCACCTGTCTTGCCATCTGCGTCCACTGCGCCGCGGTGCCAGATCGCCTTGAGCGCGTCGATCCCCGCATCAACAACCTTACGCGACGGTTTGCCGTCGATGGATACAACAAGGCCCACGCCACACGAAGAATGCTCTTCTTCCTCGGAATAGAGACCGTTTTCGGCCATCCACTGACGTTTGGCTTCTTCGGCGCGCACCCAATCGGCATCGTATTTGGTCATTGGCTGTCTCCTTCTTCCGAGGGGGCGAACATGGCCTCAACCTCGGCTTTGGTCATTTGCTGGCGTTCACCTGCGAACGCGTAACCCTGGGGTTTTTTGTCGATATAGAGTTCGTGTGTCAGCGGATGACCCGTGTCCTGAAACAGGCCGGCCGCCATTTGTGTTTGTCCGTGCTTCTCGCCCGGTACGGTGATCCGGTACCACAGCGCCGAACCACAGTCGGCGCAAAAGGCGCGTTCAGCCCAATCGGACGAGGTGAATGTCTTCACCGGTCCCAGCGCGGCATACCCTTCTTCGGCCTGAAACGAGATCAGCACCGAGCTGGTCCAGCGGCGGCACTGGTCGCAATGGCACGCGCCCAGCGCATCCTGCGCCGGGGTGGCAGTCACGGTGACCGCGCCACACATGCATTGGCCTTGCAATTCGGGCATCCCGACGCTCCTGCTGGGCTACTCGGCTGCGACCGCAGCGCGCGCGTTGAACCGGTCGAGGATCGCATCGGCGCAATCGCGCCCATCCCGGATCGCCCACACGACCAACGAGGCCCCGCGCACGATGTCACCGATGGCATACACGCCATCCATCTCGGTCTCACCGGTCTGGAAGGCGGCCTTGACGGTGCCCCAGCGGGTCACGGGCAGGTCGGGCTGGCCGAACAGGGTGGGCAGGTCTTCGGGTTCAAAACCCAGCGCCTTGATCACCAGATCGGCGTCTTCGACATAATCCGCGCCTTCGATCACCTCGGGGGCCTGACGTCCTGTAGCGTCGGGCTGGCCCAGACGCATCTTTTGCACCATGACGCCGGTAACCTTGTCGTCGCCGGCAAAGCCCTTGGGCGCGCTGAGCCATTCAAAGACCACGCCTTCTTCTTCGGCGTTTTGGGTTTCACGCTGTGAGCCGGGCATGTTAGCGCGGTCGCGGCGATACAGACATTTGACCGAGGTCGCACCCTGACGGATCGAGGTGCGCACGCAATCCATCGCGGTATCCCCGCCGCCGATCACGACGACCTTTTTACCAGCGGCGTTCAGGCGACCATTGTCGAAATCTTCGACATCGTCACCAAAGCTTTTGCGGTTCGAGGCGGTCAGGAAGTCGATGGCTTTTTCGATGCCACCCAGACCACTGCCCGGCATGGACAGGTCGCGCGATTTGTAAACGCCAGTGGCGATGATCACCGCGTCGTGCTGACTACGAATTTCTTCGAACTTTGCGGCATCGACGTCGCAATTCAGCTCAAACGTCACGCCACCATCGGCCAGCAGATCGTTGCGGCGCTGTACGATGTCTTTTTCCAGCTTAAAGCCGGGAATGCCGTACATCAGCAGACCACCTGCACGGTCGTAACGATCATAAACCGTCACCTGAATACCCGCACGCCGCAGCATATCCGCCGCCGCCAGTCCGCCCGGACCCGCGCCGATGATACCCACGCTTTCGCTACGCTCCGCACCCGGTGCAACAGGCTTGACCCAGCCTTTGTCCCACGCTGTGTCGGTGATGTATTTCTCGATCGTGCCAATGGTCACGGTACCGTGGCCCGACTGTTCGATCACGCAATTGCCTTCGCACAAACGGTCTTGCGGGCAGATGCGGCCACAAATCTCGGGGAAGGTGTTGGTGGCCTGACTGGTCTGATACGCCTCTTCCAAACGGCCCGTCGCGGTTAGGCGCAGCCAGTCGGGGATGTTGTTGTGCAGTGGACAATGCGACTGACAATAAGGCACACCACACTGGCTGCAGCGGCTGGCTTGTTCTTCGGCCTTGGCCGACGCAAACTCGGCATAGATTTCGTCAAAGTCTTCCTTGCGCGTGTCTGCGGCGCGCTTTTCGGGCATGGCGCGATCGACTTGCACAAATTTCAGCATCGGTTGCTTGGCCACGGGTCAGACTCCATGAATTGGCTTGGTCGAGCTTCTTTAAGAGATACAGGATCGGATGAAAAGTCAATTGTGCTGACCTATTTAGAAAATTTTTGTCGGCAGGAGGCATCCGAGTGAAAAAACTTCACCTTTTTAGTTCCGATTCGGACCTAATTGTGTTCTTTTCTTTTCCGCATCACACTTATACCCAGTGAGCATAATAAAAATGTGACGGTGGCACGGGCAATTCAATGAGCCTTTTTCAATTGATTCTCACGGCAATAATTCAGGGTATCACTGAATTCCTGCCGATCTCATCTTCTGGTCATCTGATCCTTTTGCCCAGCCTGACGGGTTTAGATGATCAGGGTCTTGCCATAGACGTCGCGGTCCATGTCGGCACCTTGGGTGCTGTGGTTTTATATTTTTGGTCCGAGGTCAAGAAGGCGGTCTCCGGCCTGCCGCGCGCCCTGACGGGGCGTATCGATTCTGCCGAGGCGCGTCTGGCCATGGGTCTTATCATCGCGACGATTCCCACAATCATCGTCGGTGCAATCCTGTTCAAGACCGGTCTCAGCCAATCGCTGCGCTCAATGACCGTAATCGGATGGACGATGCTGGGATTTGGTCTGTTGCTTTATTGGATGGATCAGAAGGGGCCGCAGACGAAAAAGGCCGGCGACTGGGGCATCAAGGATGCGGCTATCATGGGCCTTTGGCAAGCATTGGCGCTCATACCCGGCACGTCGCGGTCAGGGATCACCATCACGGGCGCGCGGCATTTGGGCTATACCAGAGAGGACGGTGCCCGGATCGCCATGCTGATGTCGATCCCGACAATTCTGGCCTCGGGGATCTTGTTGTCGGTCGACGTAATCCGCGAGGCAGATGCGCAACTGGCCATTGACGGGGCTATCGCTGCCCTCTTTTCCTTCATTGCGGCGCTGCTGGCCTTGACCCTTATGATGCGCCTGTTGCGAAGCGTCAGCTTCACACCCTACGTGATCTACCGGGTCATTCTGGGCGCGGCATTACTGATCATCGCCTATAGCTGATCAGATCTTCAGGTTCTTCGCCGAGTTTTGAATGTCGTCATACTGACCCGAGGGGCGGAACTTCCACAGGTATTCTGGCAACACCGATTCCAAAGTCGATGGCTCAATCCCCAGGTCGGCAAATCCCATCGCACCTTCTGACACAACATTGTCGCGCCGCAGGTTCTTAAGCTGATCACGAGTCAGGATGTTATTGGGGAAAAGCTGGAAGCTCACGAATTTCACGATATCCAGAACTCCGGCCATGATCCGCGCCACCCAGAAAGGCATTCCAATGATGACCCGGCGACGGTGAATCACGTCGAGCATCTGCTGCATCAACGCGCGGAAAGTCTTTACCTCTGGTCCGCCCAGTTCGTAAACGCCAGCCGGAGCCTGCCCCAGAACACCTTTCACAGCGGCCTGGGCCACGTCGTCCACGAAAACAGGTTGGAACTTTGTCTCAGCACCCACCAAAGGCAGGAACGGGCTTATCCGGGTCATACCGGCAAAGCGGTTGAAGAACTGATCTTCGGTCCCGAATATGACCGAAGGGCGCAGGATTACCGCGCCCGGCATATGCTCCAGAACCCCAGCTTCGCCCTGCGCCTTGGTCCGCGAATACTGGCTGTCTGATGCCGCATCCGCGCCAATCGCAGAGACATGCACCATCTGCTCAATCCCCTGCTGCGCTGCCAGCCGTGCAATACGCTCGGCGCCTTCGGCCTGCACTGCGTCAAACTCATTCCTGCCCAGCTCGTTCAGCACACCCACGCAGTTGACCACGGCGTCAGCGCCTTGCATCGCCAGAGCAACCGAGGCGTCATCGCGGATATTGCACAAAATGGGCTCGACCTGCCCCACTACACCATAAGTCTTGACGAACATGGCCTCATTCGGGCGCCGCACGGCCACGCGGACGCGCCACCCTTCACCTGCCATACGCCGGGCGACGTATCGGCCAACAAATCCGGATCCGCCAAAAATCGTGACCAGTTTGGACATGCGAGGGCTCCTGCTGATGGGTCATACACGATCTACCCCTCAAAGCCCAAGCAAACAAGGCGCAATAACGCCGCGCATTCAGGATATCCGCGCCCTGTTCCGCAGACCCTCGGCGTCCGTCAAAAAACTTTCAAAAAACTTCCCGAATCTGGTTGACGCCCACCGCCAGTAGGCTTAAACGCCCCTCCACGACACCTGCCCAGGTGGCGGAATTGGTAGACGCGCTAGCTTCAGGTGCTAGTGTCCGTATGGACGTGGAGGTTCGAGTCCTCTCCTGGGCACCATAAGTCCTGAAAAATAGTCATTTTTTCAGTATGATAGGGTAAGTGCGACCTTTTCTATCCACCCTATTTGCCTCCCTCTATTTGTTGCTTGGTATCTGTTTAGGGTTAGGCGTTGCACGTTGTTGTCGCATTGGAAGGCACGGATGATGTTGGCGCTCTGATGGGCGACTCCCTTGCCGACAAGAATTTGCAGACTCGTATCCATTAAGTTTTCACAGACTGGTCACAATGCAAAGCAGTTATTCGACCAAACCAATCAGATGTCTGCATCGAGCCCAAAGCCGACAATCGGATTCCGTGGTAAAGACCAGTAGGCAAGGCCAGCGTTCCGAGTTGTTTAGTCCGTACGGTATTTTTACTCGGGAATGGCCCAACCAAAGTAACCAACAAGGTATTCCGCATAGTTCAATTGGACGACTTCAACGACCTTGCTTTATGGCCACACTCTCTGACGTGGAGATGGGGTCAGCCAAATGCGGCGTGCCGCATAACTCAGGCGGCACTCAGGCTGAATTGGAGTATCTCAAGGCCATGTAACGTAGGACAAAGTCTCCAAAAATACAACGAGATCAGCAATCTCCTGCTCAGACAAGCTCAGTTCTGAAAGTATGGCCTCACCGTCGGCATGCAGCCTTTCGGTATCAAGCTCGCTGTAGTGCCGGACCACCGCATCCAAGTCGATCAGACTGCCGTCGTGCATGTAGGGCGGAGTTTCGGCCACACCCCGCAGGCTTGGCGTACGAAAGGTTCCAAAATCAGAATGACGCCTACGCACACTGCGAACCGCCCATGAACCTATCTTGGCGGAATCGTCGTTCCATTCCCCGTCCAGTGTGTAGGCGCTCGAGAATAGGAAGTTCAACCCTCCGAACCGTCCTTCGTCGACTTCGGTTTCGCTTAGGAAATATGGCACACCGGCGTCATGAAATTCATTGTTGGAAAATGCCGGGCCATTGTGGCAAAAAGCACATTTTCCGCGCCCCAGAAAGAGCTTTAGACCTCTCTGAGCAGCTTCGGGATAGGTCGCAGCCGCCAACAGGTCTCCGCGTTCCAACGCATCGCGGAAACTGTCAAATTGTGTCCGCTCGGTTCTGAGCGTCTCCAAGTAGGCTGATAGAGACTTGGCAGTGTTGACCAGAACCAACTCCGGGTCTTGATTTCGGATATTGCCAAAAATAGACTCAAAATCAGCAACATAAGAACTCTCAGAAATTGCCGTCTTTAGGCTTTCGTTGCTATGAGCCATCTCTTGTTCTTCGATGATCGGATGCAGACTGGCAGCCCAAAGATTGTCGCTCTTGCCGCCCCAACCGTACCAGCGCAGCCCCGCAAGGTTTCTCAGGGATGGGGTGTTCCGATTCAACGGGACACGGCCGAGCGCCCGCGCCTCGGACGTTGTAAATGCCTGTTCGGGATCATGACAACTCGCGCAAGAAAAAGCGCCATCTACCGACAACCCCGGATAGTTGAACAAAGCCGCGCCGAGCGTAATAGCTCTTGAGTCACTTGAAACGCGATTGCTGGGGTCTGGCTGGTATGTTGGTGGCCACGGCCCGAAGGAAAGCGTTTGCTGTATTTCATTTTCGGACAACAAAACTTCTGAGTTCACAGCAACCGGAAGCGTCATAAGCGCTGCTGCAGCCCAGAGCTTCATTTTAGCGTAATCTCTGACGTATAGGAAACCGATCGCCTACTGAAATCAACGTCAGCTTGCAGCTTCCACTGACCCGGCATGTGGAATAGTAAATCATCGACCCGGAACATTCCTTCGTCCAATGCCGAAACTTCGGGTAAGTAGTTCAATCCGTGCTGGTGAGCGGGCATGATTGCATCAACCCGAACCTCATGGACCGTGGCTTCAGTGCAGACTGAAATCAGAATGGAAAATGGTTGGGCCAATGGAATTTCGCGGACATCCACATAAACCTCGGGTGCATTTGGGGTTTGCGAGTCCATGCGTTGCCCCTCAGCGTCACAAGCAACTGCTGCGCCGGGTAAAGCAAGAAGCGAGACAACCCAGCGGATCATTCTGACCCCAGCAAACGTTCAGCGTTAGCATACGCGATGTTGTCTGCGATTCGAACCGGCAGAAGATCTAGCCATTCACGCGAAAAATCTGCGTGAGGGCCGACATAGTACCAACGTTCCGGCGCAAATGTGTCCGTACCAACCATGAACCGTTCGGGATGCGCCTCGAACGCGGCCTTCCACTCCGGGTCTAAACGGCCGCGTGAAACCATATCCGAACGAAAAGCCAAGTCCGCCCAAAGCCTGGGATAGGAATCCAAGGCGTCAGACACGCTGGCTGGGTGATCAAAGCCAGAATGCGCCCACAAAACCCGCGCCTCTGGCCAAGTCTCAAAGATCAGGTCAACTGCCGCTCGATCGCCGTGGTGGTGTAGAATGAGGTTCCGCTCTTTGGCCAGTGCAATCATACGCTGGACGACCGGCGTTTTGATATCGTCGCCGTAAGCGTGAAACTCGCCGATGGCTTCGTAGTCGTTTTTGGCCAGGTTTTCTTCCAGATAGTCGATTACAGTTTCATCGTGCATCCAAGTGTTGATTTCGCCGCGACGACGATACGGGCGCAACGCTGGAACGATGATGTCCGGTGCCGCCGTCAACAACAGCTGCGTGCCATTGTCGTCTGAGCTGGAAACCAGCGCTTTCCTCACGCCCGCATCCCGAAGGATTTTCGCCACCTGTTCTGGCGGCACCAGTTTGACGGCGTCGTGGCTATAATGAATGTGCGCGTCGAAGATCGGGCGCTCTTGTGCGACGGCGGGACTGCAAAACAGCGCAGCTCCCAAAATTAAGATACGTTTCAGCACTTCAAGCCTCCTATCTATCAATCAGTCCTTGGCAAGCGTCACGTCGAAATTCACATGTAAGAAAGGTTCAGTGATCTTACCAGAAAGCTCCATGCCATCAGGAAATTCAGAAGCTGGGCGTTCGACATATGTCATCACCAGATCGTCGCGCACGCCAAACACCGTGTCTTCATCCAGATAAGGATCATCGTCGGGAAATATTTCTGTCACCAAAGAGCGAAAACCCGCAGCCTTGATGATGTAATGCAAGTGCGACGGTCGCCAGGGATGGCGGCCGCAAGCGCGCAGGATATCCCCGACCGGCCCGTCAGATGGTACAGTGTATTCCACGGGCTTGACGGTGGTGAAAGCATAGCGGCCATCTGAGCCGACCGTCATCAAGCCATGAAAAGAATAGGTGTCCTGTTCCTCATCCTGACTGGCGTAAAGCCCGTTTGGCGCGGTTTGCCAAATGTCGAGCTCAGCACCCGCAATCGGATTGCCCTTCGTATCCCGGATCACGCCTTCAGCCAGCAAAACCGGCCCTCCATAGTGACGTTTCATATCGCCACCGATCGGCAGCGGAGGTGCGCCAGAGACATGGAATGGACCCAGCACGGAGGAACTAGTCGCGTCAGGGCTGGAATGCAGCATATCCACCAAAGACGACAGGCCCAGCACATCCGAGGCCAGAACAAACTCATGCCTGTCTTCGGTTTCTACGGCGGCGCACCCCTCAAGAAACGCTATTCCTGCGCGCCATTCGTCATGTGTCAGATTGGTCTCACGAGCAAAATCGTGAAGATGTTTGACCAGAGACCCCATGATTTCACGCATCCTTGGATCGGTATCCGTGGACAAGTAACCCATGAAAACGTCGGTGATATTGTCTGAGGTAACAGAGCGCATCTTGGCCTCCTTAAATCAGGGCAAGGCTGAGGATCGGGAACTCGATCAGAATGAACAGAACGATCAGCATAACGAACGCAAAGGGCAGTGCGCCCATGAAGACGTCCTTTAGCGATATGCGGTCATCGTTGATCGTGGATTTTATGACAAAGCAGGATATCCCTAGCGGCGGGGTCAAAAGTCCGATTTCAGCGCCGACAACGGTGATGATTCCGAACCAGATCAGCGACAGATCCAAAGCTTCGGCCATGGGCAGAAACAGCGGGACAACGATTAGAATGATCGATGCTGTGTCCAGAAGTGTTCCAAGGAAAAGCATCAGCAATACATAAAGCAGCATGATCGACCAGAATGACGCGGAATTCCCCGCAAGCAGGTCCTGCAATTGATTGGGCAGCCCGGCCAATCCCAGCATGCGACTATAGATCGACGCCGCAGTGATCAGGAATAAGATCGCCGCTGTGATATGTCCGGTTTCCAACAAAGCGTCCCAGAACGCGCGTGGTGACATCGACTTGCGGGCAACAGCAATGACCAGCGCAACAAAGGCTCCTGCGGACCCTGCCTCGACCGCCGTCAGCCAGCCTGTATAGATACCACCTAGCACAACCGTGATGATAAACAGTGTTGGCAGTGTCTTGGAGGCGATCTCGGGCCCTGTCATCCACTCAGTGTCTTCAACAACACGGCCACCGACGAAAGCTGGAGTGAAGCGCCCCATGACCCAAATCGCGCCGACATAAGCGATTGCCAGCATAATCCCCGGAATGACCCCCGCCAGGAACATGTCTCCAACGGATTGTTCGGCGACGAAGGAATAGATGATCAGCATTGCCGACGGCGGGATGATCATCCCCAAGACCGAAGACCCGGCCACGACCCCAACTGCAAAGCGCGGGTTATAAGCCTGTGCCATCATTTGCGGGACCGAGACTTTGGTAAATACGGATGCAGATGCAATTGACGAACCGGTAACGGCGGCAAAGACGGCGTTGGCTCCGACAGTTGCCATTCCAATACCGCCTTTAACCCTGCGAAACCGCATGGTCATAACTTCGTAGATATCCCTGCCTAACCCGGCCTTTGAGACGATAAGTCCCATAAAGGTAAACAACGGGATGGTCGCAAAACTATATTCCATCGCGCTGTCGCCAACCGCCACTTTCAACAGGTTGAGCGCAAGCGTGAAGTTGTCCCGCATCAGCCAGATCGACACGAACGAGACCACGCCCAGCGCAATCGGAATGTAAACGCCTGCGTAAATCAGGAAAACGATGGCGATGACCGAGATCAGGCCAATCTCGATCGGGGTCATTCTGCGGCCTCGTCATGCTCGGGGGTGCGAATAAGCTGCGGGCGGTCCTGCGCCGTGACGACCTTGAGCAGGAAGATCACGCAGGCAAGCGCAGTACCGCACGCGATGACCAATTTGACTGGCCACCAGGGTAATGTGAAAAGACCGGGTACTCCGAAATAATCCCGTGTCTCCCACATATGAAGAAATTCTGGAAAAGTTACATACGCAATCAAAGCCATAAAGATTGCCGATATGGCATTGATGATGCGCCTCAGGCTGGCCGTCAGACCAGGGCGGCGATGGTGCAGCAGGTTCAGGAACCCATCTGAGCGCGTCAATCGATCCACTCTGACCACGTCGGCCAGTTGCAGGAACACGATCATCACGACCGAAAACTGGACCATTTCGTAGGTCCCGCGCAAAGGAGCTGAAAACAGACCGCGCGCAATGACGTCGACATTCAGAATGACCACCAACGCGAGGACGACAAGCGTACCCAATGCGTTGGCGGCAATTGCGAGCGAACTGGCGACCCGCGACAGGCCAGAAACTGCGGTCTTCAGCATAAAAGGCCCCTTTCGTGGATCGCCAGTCGGTTATTCAGCCGTCCAGTCACGTACTCCGGTGAAACCGGCGTTCTGCAGCTTGCCGAGGTAAGCGGCCAATATCGCGTCGCCTTGTTCTCCATTCTCATTCAACGTGGCGGCCCATTCCTGCGCAACGTTTGGCATTGCGTTGGCCCAAGCCGCTCGTTCTTCGTCCGAAACCTCAACAATCGTTCCGCCGGCCTCGGTATATGCATCTCTTGAGGCTGCGGCGCGGTCCATAGCGATACCAGCCACATGATCACGGTAGTCAATGGCGACGGCCTTAAGAACGTCTTTGACTTCGTCCGGCAGTTTTGCCCAATAGTCAGAATTCACAGTGATCGTCTTGGAGTTTACGGCACCCAAGTCAGCTTTGAGCATGTAAGGTGCCACTTCGGCGATCTTGAATGTCTTGGCAGCCTCGGGCCAAAGCATCGCGCAATCAACCAGGCCGGTTTGAAGCATATTGTAGAAATCGGTTAGGCCACCACGTACCCCAGCTGCGTCCTTGATGCCTTCAAGATACCGGAGGTTGAGTCCAGCTCCGGCCACTTTTCGGCCTTCCAGGTCAGAAACAGCCGACACCGGTTCTGTACAGAAAACCTGATAGGTATCGAGCACGACGCCTGTTGCCAGGTAAACCTGGTTCTGCGCAGCAAATTCATTTTGCATTGCCGGAAACTCACGCGCGATTTCATCCACTGCTTTGGCCACGGCACGGGAATCAGATGCCACAAAGGGTGTCGAACCCGAAATACCCTGACTGGGAAGCTTTGAAGAATGGAAAATCGTTGTAACGATCCCAATATCGCCAAGGCCAAGTTGGACACCTTCCAAAACACCCTTCGGCTTGACGATCGAGCCGCCGTAGTTCTCTTGCCAGTTCATCTTGTAGTTACCGGACTCAGCCAGCCGCTTGTCTACTTCTGGAATGAAGAAGTTGGTGAATTCCTTCACCCACAAGGCCCGATCTGGGTACCCATCAATCACAACGGCTGAAATGGTCTCTTCCGCCATAACCGGCATCGCCATGACGCTTACCACAGCAGCCGCAACAAGGCTGCGTTTGGTCCAGTTTTTCATTTCTCTCCTCCCAGAAAGTCGGGTCCTTTGACTTTTAGCTGTTTGTTTTGACCCAGTTGACGGTCAGGTCAGTGCCTGCCGTTTCGAACAATTTTGCAATGGCGCAATATTTGGCCGTTTCCTCACCCACCCGTGTCAACTCCTCCTGACTTGCGGACGTTTCACAATTCACGGTGAGTTCAATTTCCGGAAACGGAACATCGATCTCCTCTTCCATTAGGACACCGCGCCGATCCAACCTGCATTTCGCGTCGATTGTCACAGTGCCGAGGTCAACTCCCAACCGATGTGCGTTCTTGTGCCCGATGACATTCGTACAAGCGATCAGGGCTGCCATTGCGGTTTCGGTTGGAGACGGACCAAGATTTGTCCCGCCGCGTTCGACGGGTTCATCGACAACAACATCAAGATCGCGAATTGGTATCTCAGTCCGCGTATGAGTCGGGCACTGAGCTGTCGTGCGGTAAGTCACGACGGGTTTCACTTTCATAGCCACAGCGTCACCTCCTCATGCATACGAGCAAACCTTTTCGAATGGGAAGCGAGGCAGCTTGTGAAACAACCCTGTTTCATCTGCGTAGCCCAGATTGCACAAAAAGTTCGACTGCAGCGTCGTTCCCGCGAAGAACTCCTCGTTGACGATCTTGTTCGAAAAGCCTGACATCGCACCGACATCCAACCCGACCGCTCGGGCGGCGATCATGAAGTAGGCGCCCTGGAGTGTTCCATTGCGAAAGGCTGTATCGGCTACATATTCGGGATTGCCGTCGAACAGTGGCCGTCGGTCTTCGTGCGGAAAAAGAAAAGGCAATTCCTTCCAGAATTCCATGTCATAGGCAATGATCGCCGTGACCGGCGCATCCATCATTTTTGGCACGTTCTTCGGCTTCAACGACTTGGCGAGGCGCTCTTTTCCTTCGGCACTTTTAACAAAAACGAAGCGGGCAGGCAGCGTGTTCATACTGGTCGCGCCGTTGATCGTGATGTCATGAATCTCTTCAAGCAGATCGTCAGAAACTGGCTGGTCGGTCCACGCATAGTGGGACCTGGACTCACGCAGGATCAGGGCAATTGCATCGTCCGACAAACGCGGAATGCGCTCGCGCAGATCACGATGATCTTGCTGTGCCTTGGCGCGAAGTGCCTCCAGGTCTGCTCCGGTTGGTGCGCTCATGCTGCGGCCACCTTTGATTTGGCATCTTTTTCGTCGATGATCGGGCTGGCGCAGACGCCGATGCCTTCAATCTCGACTTCGACGGTTTCGCCCGGCTTTAGCCAACGAGGATTTGGTTTCTTGGCATGCCCAACACCCGGCGGGGTTCCCAGCGCAATAAGGTCTCCCGGTTCGAGAGTGGTGTACTCGGAAATCGTCGCAATGACCTGACGAACGCCCCAAATCATGTTGGCAGTGTTCGAGCTTTGAAGGATTTCGTCACCCACACGGCTTTCGATTTTAAGGCCGGATGCCCCTTCAGGCAGCTCGTCTGGTGTCACGGTAAGCGGCCCGATAGCACCCGTGTCATCAAAGTTTTTACCGGGCGTCCATTGAACGGTTTTGCGCTGATAGTCTCGTAGCGACCCGTCATTGAACACAGTGTAACCAAAAACATGGTCCAACGCGTCCTGCTCCGAGATATGGCGGCCGCGTTTTCCAACGATCAGCATAAGTTCGGCTTCGTAGTCGAGTTTTTCCGAACACGCAGGTCGTACCATAGGCTGCCCTGCCGCCATGATCGAGTTCTTCCCGCGCATGAACAGCGTTGGATATTCAGGGATGTCGTAGCCGCCCTCTTTGATGTGATCCGTATAGTTCAACCCCATGCAAATGATCGTGCCGGGTGACGCCACGGGCAACGCCGGTGTGACTGAAGATAGCGGGACACTATCTGCCGAGGTGATTTTTCCAGCTAGCGAGTCGGCCAGACCAGGCTTGCCGATCAAACCCATCAAGTCGGAACCGACGGCAGGGTCCAAAGCCGTTAGATTCACTGCGTTTTCACCGTTCACGGCAAAAACCGCTGTGCCTTCCGAAGTCTCTCCCACCAGGTATTTCATTGTCACCTTCCATGTTAGCTTGCTTGATTTTTGCCGACTATTTTGCCATAAGTCAAATAATATCGATATTTTTGGAGACGGAAATTGGTTGCTTGGGCAGACTACAAATCAGAAGCAAAAAGCCGCGGTGCGCTTGCTTTGGAGCTTTACGTTGCGCTGAGCGCGCCAGCCAAAGCGCCCGAAGATGTAAAGGCGTCACTGCCAGATCACTTGGCGTATCAGGCGCAGCTTGAACATTCGGGGCAGCTGGCTTTTGCAGGCCCCATGTCGGATGAAACCGGCGAGCACATGCAGGGGATTGGCCTCATTATCTATAGGGCCGACAGTCTCGAAGCCGCCCGAAAGCTGGCAGAAGATGACCCGATGCACAAAAGCGGGGCACGCAGCTTTGTACTTCGGCGATGGCTGATAAACGAGGGCTCGCTGAACATCTCAATCGGACTATCGACTGGAACGAGAGCGCTCAGCTAAGAGCTCCCAAGAGATTGCGTCACCAAGAAGGGAATGCCAGAAATGGATGCCATGCTTGATACCGAGGTCAAAGAGACATCCGCCACTCATGGTGCGTATCGAAAGCTGCGCGAAATGATCCTGACTGGCGAGCTGCCGCCTGGTCAAAAACTCAAGATCGAACAGCTCCGCGGGCTGCTGGACACCGGCGCAAGCCCGGTTCGCGAAGCACTAAGCCTATTGACATCGGATATGTTGGTGGAACGAATTGACCAGCGCGGTTTCAAGGCGGCACCAGTAAGCAAGTGCAACTTCGAGGAAATCCTTATGTTGCGATGCAATCTTGAAGAAACTGCGTTGCGCACGTCCATCGCCAATGCAAGCTCAGCCTGGGAAGATAGGCTCGTTTTGCGGCACCACCACATGAAGAAGGCGGGCCAAAAAGGGGCACACGACTTTGAAGACGCACACAAGGCGTTTCACATGGCCTTGCTGGACAATGCGAGGCTTCCTTTACTGTTGCGGTATTGCTCGCAGCTTTATGACCTGAACATCCGCTATCGTTATCTGGCGGCTGGTGGGTCGAGTTACAAAAAGCGCGATATCAACGCAGAGCATCAGGAAATACTGGACGCTGCACTGGATCGCGATGCAGAAAGCGCAACACGACATTTGATCGATCATTACCGTCGAACTGGTGAGTATCTGAGCAGTCAGATGGAATCCTGAGAATGCAGCGGAACTGGTTTCTGGGCGATCTGCTTGATCAGTTGTTCGACCGCCCCGGTAAGAAGCGGGGCAAGGATGACAAGCGATCTATATCAGAGCTATGTGAAGCTCTCTTGTCTGCAGAAGGTGAAGTATCGGGCTTCGCGCTCGCATCAACGATACTGGATCGATACCAGACCTTGGACGACCCGGAAAAACTGAACTTCTTCGTCTATTTGAATGACCAGCTTGAGTTCGACGCGGATCAGCTTTCTGCGACGGCGCGCCTCTATGCCAAAGATAGAAGCGTCGATCTGTACAAAAGGCTTAGCGAGGCAGCCGAACCCAAACGGCAAGAATTGCTGCGTCGGCTGAATCAACCATCTGGCGCGACGCAAGATCTTGTGGCAATGCGCGTTGACCTGTTGCGATTTCTCAAATCCGACCCCGAACTTAAGCGCACAGATGTAGATTTCGTGCATTTGCTGCGAAGCTGGTTCAACCGGGGGTTTCTTGTCCTCAAACAAATCAGTTGGGATACACCAGCCCGTGTGCTGGACAAGATCGTTGAGTATGAGGCGGTCCATCAGATCAACGATCTGGATGACTTGCGGCGCAGGCTTTACCCGCCCGACCGTCACTGTTTTGCTTTTTTTCACCCCTCAATGCCGGATGAACCGCTGATTTTTGTCGAAGTTGCTTTGACGACTGAGACTCCGAACGCGATTAATGTGCTTTTGTCCGAAGTGCGAGAACCGATCGAACCCGAACAGGCAAAAGTTGCGGCATTCTACTCAATTTCAAACTGCCAGAGGGGTCTAACGGGTATTAGCTTTGGAAACCTGCTGATCAAACAGGTTGTGACGGAACTCTCGCGAGAGCTTCCGGGCCTCGACACATTTGTAACCTTGTCTCCGATACCGGGGATGAACCGATGGTTGGCTGGCGAAACGGGGCATCCCGAGCATGGTCATGCTGCCGAAGCCGTACTTGCAGGAACAGCCCCTCCGCAGGACGTGCGGGCGATGGCCGCCCGATACCTGTTGCTCGCCAAGCGCGAAGATGGGATGCCGCTAGATCCCGTGGCCCGCTTTCACCTGGGCAATGGCGCCGAGCTTCACGAACTGCATGCCGAGGCCGATCCGTCGCAGAACGGACGATCCCAATCTGGCGGCGCAATGGTCAATTACCTCTATGACCTGAAAAAGACTGAACGTCACCACGAAGAATTTGTGGCACACGCCACAATCGAAACCTCACGTTCCGTGCGCGCGGCTTCAACCGCAGTACTTGCGGCCAGACCAAAGGAAAATACAGCGTGACTAACACACTCTACGACAGCTTGTTTGCACACCACGCTGGAAACGAGGTTCCGTTCCTCCTACTCGATGATGGAAAGGTATTGTCATATGACGCGTTTCTGAAACGCGCCGCACAGATCGCGCATGTATTGCGGAACAGCGGAGTTTCTCCTGGCGACCGCATCGTTGTGCAGACCCCAAAGTTAGCCGATACGATTGCACTCTATGCTGCTTCGGTTCAGGTGGGTGCTGTCTATTTGCCGCTAAACACTGCTTACACAATGGCAGAATTGGACTACTTCGCATCTGACGCCCAGCCTGCGGTGATCGTCTGCGACGGCAACGACGAAGCTGAATTCAAAACATTGGCGGACCGGTATGGCGCAAACCTGCTGACCCTTGGCGGCGAAGCTTCAAGCCTAGGCCACGCGGCGGACGAACAGCCCAGTGTTTTCGAAACTGTGGATCGCGGGCCAGAGGACCTCGCGGCGCTTCTATACACATCAGGCACCACTGGCCGGTCGAAGGGTGCGATGCTCAGCCATCGGAACCTGCTGTCGAATGCTCAAACGCTTGTTGATTTGTGGGACATCACCAACGCCGACCGCTTAGTTCACGCATTACCGATTTTTCACACGCACGGGTTATTCGTGGCGATGAACACATCGCTTCTCGCCGGTGCAACGGTTCGGTTAATGGGAAAATTCGATGTTGGCGTGATCTTGGATGAATTGCCGCGCGCGACCCTTCTGATGGGCGTCCCCACTTTCTACACCAGATTGCTGGCGGACGATGGATTCACCGATGAGGTCACGGGGAACATGCGTCTGTTCATTTCCGGTTCAGCCCCTCTTCTGGCGGAAACCCATATGGCGTTCGAAGCGCGGACCGGCCACCGCATCCTTGAGCGCTACGGTATGACCGAGACAAACATGAACACCTCTAATCCGTATAGTGGTGAGCGCCGCGCGGGAACGGTTGGCATGGCGCTACCCGGCACCGAGGTGATCGTGACCAACCCCGAAACTGGGGTACCGCTGCCCCAGGGCGAGGTGGGAATGATCGAAGTGCGCGGACCCAATGTTTTCAAAGGCTATTGGCAGATGCCCGAAAAAACCGACGATGACTTGCGGAAAAATGGTTTTTTCATCACCGGCGACTTGGGCCAATATAGTGAGGATGGTTACCTGTCGATTGTGGGCCGGTCAAAGGACCTTATCATTACCGGCGGTTACAACGTCTACCCCAAAGAAATCGAAGACGCTTTAAACGACATCGACGGCGTTTTGGAGTCGGCGGTTTTTGGTATCCCAGACAACGACTTCGGGGAAAAGATCATCGCCGCTCTGGTTGCTGAGCCTGGCGTAGAGCTCGACACGGATCAGATTGCATCAACCATCAGGGAAAAGCTGTCGCGCTTCAAACATCCGCGTCGCTACGAACTCGTTCCAGAGTTGCCACGAAACACAATGGGAAAAGTCCAAAAGAACGTTCTGCGCGATCAGCACACAAAAAAGGAATCCGCATCGGCAATGTCTTAGCCGACCTGCCTAGAACCTCGAACAAACCATAACCCTTTGAACTGATAGTGCCCCACGGATTGAACCGCCACCTCATCAGGAGATTGACCATGACTCGCATGACGGCAAACGACTTCGATCAGGAACTTCTGGATCTGTACGACTATTATGCGCACGGAAAGATCACCAAACGCCAATTTCTAGACCGCGCCGGAAAATTCGCGGTTGGCGGCTTAACAGCTGCCGCGTTATTGAACATACTCAGTCCGAACTATGCGCTGGCACAGCAGGTGTCGTTCAACGATCCCGATATCCACGCGGACTACATAACCTACCCTTCTCCTAACGGAACGGGTGATGTCCGTGGCTACCTTGTTCGTCCCGCAGGTGTGGAAGAACCTCTGCCCGGGGTGCTCGTGATACACGAAAACCGCGGCCTGAATCCCTACATCGAAGATGTGGCGCGCAGATTGGCGAAAGCAGGCTTTATGGCACTGGCTCCTGACGGCCTGACGTCGGTCGGTGGATACCCCGGTAACGACGCGGATGGGCGCGAGCTGCAGAAGACAGTCGACCGGGTCGAGCTGATGAATGATTTCTTCAGTGGCTTCGAATACCTGTTGAACCGGGAAGACTGTACTGGGAAAGTTGGCGCTGTAGGTTTCTGCTATGGCGGTGGTGTGGTCAGCGCAATTGCCGTTGCCTACCCCGAAATGGCCGCCGGCGTGCCATTCTATGGCCGGCAGCCATCAGCTGAGGATGTAGTTAAAATTCAGGCACCGTTGCTGATTCAGATGGGAGAGCTTGATGAACGCATAAACGCAGGCTGGCCAGACTTCGAAACCGCGCTGCAGTCCAATAATAAGGTTTACGAGGCCTATATCTACGAAGGTGCCAACCATGGTTTTCACAACGACAGCACGCCGCGCTATGATGAGGAGATGGCAAACCTAGCTTGGGATCGCACTATTGATTGGTTTAATACCTACCTGAAGTCCTGAAGTGACTTCGCAGAATGGCTAAGCGACGGCAAAATTCTTGTCGTCGCTTCTGAGTTTAAAGACTCCGAAAGAGTGCCGACAGATTATGCCATAAGCGCGGGCAAATACTGTATGCGCTTCGTGACAATAAGAGCAGGCATTCAATCCGGAAACGTAGGCAGCGATTAACTCGCGTTCGGAGGCGGAAAGCTCACTCTCTCCTCGCATCACGAGGCTCTCATACTGGCACCAGAGTGAAAGCTTGCCCGGAAACATTTGAAAGACGTTGCCAAGTGTTGCGTCCTCGGGAAGGGATGGAAATAGCCTCTTCATTTGATAACCTCCAAAAACAATGGTGCCTAAGCGTTCGCCTTAGCTAATTGGATCAGGTCAAGGTAGCGGGACATCAACAAAATCACTAACAGCTGCCGAACCAGAGATAAGGGCGGGCCGCTTAATACAAGGGGTCTGTGTGTGGCCGTCTGTGTTTTGATGGCAGCCAAACAGCACACCCTGCATATTGGGCAGGAGGTCTCCAGGAAAATTAGGGGCTGATGTTTTACTCTCTGCTGCTATGCAAATTTAGTTTTCGGAACGGCTTTCTATCCGTTCCCAACACCAGCTGATCAGGAAAGATAGCGCTCCGACTACAAAAACTATCATCGCCGCGGCTTCTATTCGGAAGACCGCAAACTCCATCGTTGGCGCCGTCACCAACAAAGTGGCAATAGTAAAGTACATGGCAGTCCATAGCGTGTTGCCGCCTATTTTGTGCACGCCTATGACAGCGGAAGCAAAACCGAGGATCAATAAGGCTTGATGAGACAAGCCGCTGAACTCTAGACATAGGGCTGCCAAAGACCCAAGCGCCACGCCAACGCCAAACCGCAATGCAGCGACAGGCACTTTTTGAAGCGGGGCCAAGACCCGAAAAACGAATAACAAGGAAAGCCAATATGATTTTTGGTTTCCGATTACATGAGCAAGAAACGACGTCAAACTCATGCCGACAATTAAGAATAACCAGATAGAAAATGCTTCTTTAAAAGACATCGGAGGCCGTGTTGCTGATCCAGCCAAGTTCAGCCAAACGCAGAGCAAACTACCGACTATCGCCGCGGCGAAAAACACCAAAACAAGAATGGCAATACGCTCATCAGGCGGGATCAGTAAGTATAAGAGTAACCCGTTTAGCGCGGGTACAGTCGCAAATCCACCGTTCTTGCATCCCTCGTAAGCGGCCCAGCTTATCAGGAAAAATCCGCACAGAAAGGCGATCCACTGAAGCGGGAAGAGTGTGCATACTAGTATGCACATCAGCACCATCACAAATGTTCTGACGCTAGAAACGGGACTCGAAAAAACAGACCCGAGAAAACCTGCGGAAAAACCCGCGACTGCGGCGATACCACCAAACGCAACAACCTGATCGCCAAGCAGTACGACGAGTACGGCTGATGTACAGATTGCCAACGCTGTACTCCAAGATAGCAATCCTCCATCGAACATAGTTGGCAACCTAATTCCTCCACCAAGCGGTTTTCGTCATGAGCTCAACTTAGCCCGTAGCACGCAGAATCCTTCGAACTTTCTCGGTGCTTTCGTCGACCCGAACTGGCGCTGCCTAGTTGAAAGACATGCTTCCGTCGAGTGCCGTAGTGGGTCACAATATCTTCCCGTGGCAGTTTTCAGGAGAGTTCAGACAAGGTTGCACCGATATCACTTGCGCGGTTGCTCCGGTAGAAATTCTGGCTGGGCGAGTCGGTTTAAACTCCATAGTCATTGAAACGGGACCGGTTCATTGGTGGCCAGGGGACAAGTGGACTGGCTGAACGATAGCATAGCGATAAGAGCGGAGCCGCGGCGCGTCGGCAAACACCTATCCCGAAGCGTAAGGCCCTTTGACGTGACTGGCCACCTTTCATCGCCGTAGTTCAAGCTTGATGTGGGCCGGTCGAGAAACAAGGCCCCGGAAGGCGCTGATGCCATGCCTGTCGACACGCAACCCTGTGTGCCAGACATCAATCAATTGCAATAATACCTAATTCTCCAGCGGTTTTGGCTGTTCTGCCTGGCACTCCAGAACGGTCTCAATGGCTTTTGCAGACCCATTGAGATCAAGCTCCACCCTGGCCCCACTTTCACCAATAATCGTGACGCTTTGGCGTTTTCCAAATTCGGATACAAACGCCGGGTTGTCGAAAAAGGCGTAACCACCGGGCACTCCATTCTTGAAGACACCGACCGCCTCGCCCTCGAATTTTGCATCACCGAAGTCGAACTTTACGATGCCTGTTACGCCGTCCTCGATCTGCACCCATACTGGATTGTAGGCGGCAAAAAAACCACCAGCCTGATTGGGCGCCGCGCCAATTTCAACGGTCATATCGTCTTCAAAGTGTTTCCACGCAAGACAGCCGTTTCCCTTTTCGGGATCAATCAGGATTGTCCAGTCCCCGGATTCACCCCAACGCTCCATACCAGCGGCATGAAGAACGCTTGCACAACACAAAGCCATTGTCGTCAGAAAACACCTGTACATTTAGGACCTCATAACTGTTTTGAATTTTAGCCCATCCTATCGATCAAGGAAGATCAATCAAACGATACAGAAAAAGCTCCATCAGGACCCAAATTTTCGGAGCGCAACTGTGAAGTCTGCATCCTGCTCATAGCCGCATACGCAGCCCATGGAAAGAATGCTCGGTATGAGCAGTCTGCTGCACTTTGCAAAGCCCGCTTTCTGCGCATTGCTGTCATTAGGACATCGCGCAGCATTGGTCAAAATGGGCTCGAAACAGACGTTCGCTGCGTTCTGTCTAAATGACCACAGTGCGTACAAAGTTGCCATTCGACAAATTCCGTTGAAAGTCCGCTTTCAAAAAATGCGCCAAAGCCAACGAGTTCGTTCGGGCAGCGAAATTTAGGCGCCGTCACGGGAGTACTTGCCACTCTTTTCTGCCAAGAAGTCAATCATTGCACGGGTCTTCGCCGGCAAATTTGAGCGGCTTGCATAGATAACATTCACTCCGGCGGGTGGCGAGCTGTACTCTTCCAGGATCGGAACTAAAAAGCCTCGCGAAATCTCCCTTTGGCAGGCAAGTTCTGGGAGGCGCGTAATGCCGAGACCCCCAAGCGCAAGTGCTTTTTCGGTTTGCGCGTCATTGCAGCGAACCTTGGGAGCGATTGGAACATTAATCGTTTCAGAATTTTGTCCGGGATATGTCCAGCTCTTCGAAGCTCCATGTGCTGTGAAATCTATCAAATCGTGGTTGGTCAGATCACTCGGATGGGTCGGCAGCCCCTTGCGCTCCAGGTACGACGGTGCGGCGACAGTAAGACGTTCGGTCTTGAACAACTCGCGGGTGATGAAATCCGACGGTCGCAATGCTCCGATCCGCACCAATAGATCAATGCCGTCGGCAATCATGTCGGCGCGCCGCTCGGAGACGTCGATGTTCAAAGTGACATCGGGATAGCGTTCAAGAAATTCGGGCAACCAATGGTTCAGGCATCCATGAGCGAAGACAACCGGAACGCTCATGCGCAATTCGCCGTAAGGTCTGTCCCCGATGGCATGAAGTCGGCCTTCGATCGAGCGGGTTTCTTCTATGATCCTGCGGGCGTTTTCAAAATACGTCTGGCCAGGTTCCGTCAGGCTAATCTTTCGGGTTGTCCGGTTCAGCAAACGGGCACCCAGTCTGGTTTCAAGGCGCGCAAGTTCTTTGCTGACATGACTGGGCGTGTGCCCAAGCACGCGTGCGGCGGCGCTTAGCCCTTGTTGCTCAACCACGGCGTAGAACAGGTACATCCCGTCAAAGAGGTCTTTATCTTTATCCATATGGAACAAATGATAGTCCAAGTGAGATATTAATTGCGAAATAGGACAAAGCTATCTTCTTGGCAAGAACCAAGGAGACCTGCCCAATGATCGAGATCAGCAACTTCGACCACATCGGAATTCGCATTAGCGACCGGGATGAAAGCGTCTCGTTCTACAAACTACTTGGCTTTGAGATGATTGCCGATGGCGGCTTCGATCAGGGCCACCCGTTGGTGATGCTGCATCCCTCGGGCATCAACATTAACTTGCTGGGGCCCGCCACAGCAAAGCCGGGCGAGAATATCCTAATGGATGAAAAGCCCAAATATCCGGGCATCACCCATCTGGCGATGAAGGTGAAAGACGCCGACGCAACCGAGAAATTTGTCACCGCAAACGGCATCGCCATCACTGGGCGCCGCGACTTCCGCGGTACCAAAACCATTTTCATTCGCGACCCCGACCGCAACGTGTTGGAACTTGTCGGACCAGGTCCGTCTGTCGCGGAACTCATTGCCGAGCAAGTGCACGGCTAACGCCCCTCCTTGAAAAAACACTACCCATGAAGCCTTTGTTCAAGTGCATGCTAACGGCACACATACGGTTTCGAATTTGAATCAATCAAAATTCTTACAGCGGCCATCGGTTGAGCGGGTGAAAAAGTCCATTTCCTGTGATTGACACATTCTCTTTCAAACGCAGTTTACGGGCTATACATCTGCACCAAATACCACTATCGCCAGGTCTTTCCCGGCATTTGGTGACCCATGCAAGATTTCTCTGACCTTCCGCAAACCTTATCCATAGCACTTTCCCAAAAAGGCTACAGCGGCTTGACGCCTGTACAAAAGGCTGTGTCAGATGAAGCGCTGGCGGGAAAAGATCTGCTTGTCTCTGCACAAACCGGTTCTGGCAAAACCGTAGGCTTCGGGCTGGCGATGGCGAAAGAGCTTCTCGACAAACACGGTCGATTTGACCGACCAGCTGTGCCACTGGCCATGGTCATTGCGCCCACACGCGAACTGGCCTTGCAAGTCCGGCGAGAGTTCGACTGGCTGTTTGCTGAGGCCGGGATCGTTACTGCGTCGGCTGTGGGTGGTACGGATGCCCGTACTGAGCGCCGGACGATGGAGCGCGGCGCGCATGTCGTGATCGGCACACCTGGACGGCTGCGCGATCATATCTCGCGTGGGGTCATTGATCTGAGCGATCTACGAACTGTCGTTCTCGACGAAGCCGACGAAATGTTGGACATGGGGTTCGCCGAAGACCTTCAATACATCCTTGACCAAACGCCTGAAAGCCGCCGCACCTTGATGTTCTCGGCCACTGTTCCGCGAGGCATCGCCAAGCTCGCCCAGACTTACCAGAAGGAAGACGCGCAGCGGATCAAGGTCGGAAACGCAGAAGCACAGCATTCGGACATTACCTATAGCGCCTTGAACGTAGCCCCGTCAGATATCGAAAAAGCAATCATCAATTTGCTGTGCTACCACGACGTGCAGACGACGATTGTGTTTGCGAATACCCGATCCATGGTTGCGCGTTTGACCGCAAAATTCTCAAACCGGGGGTTTTCTGTTGTCTCTCTGTCAGGGGAGCTCAGCCAGACAGAGCGCTCTAACGCGATGCAGGCTTTACGTGACAGGCGTGCACAGGTCTGCGTGGCGACGGACGTGGCCGCCCGTGGTATTGATCTTCCGGGGTTGGAGTTGGTGATCCATGCAGATCTACCGTCGAATGCCGAAACTTTGCTACATCGCTCTGGACGCACGGGCCGCGCCGGGCGCAAGGGAATGTCCATCTTGATCGTACCGGGACGGCACCGCTCAAAGGCGCAACGATTGCTGAAAACGGCCAAGTTGGAGGCCGAATGGTGCGTCCCTCCCTCAGCGGATGAGGTGCTCGCTCGGGAAGAGGAGCGCATCATTTCCAATCCTGCCTTGGATGAGCTGCCAAGCATCGAGGAAACGGCTTTTGCAGAACGGCTGCTAAGCGGAAGAACACCGGAGCAGGTCGCTGCAGCCTATTTGCGCCTCTACCGAGAACGCCACTCAGCACCGGAGATTCTGGGAACGGTGTCAGAGACTAAAAAAAGCAAATCTGATACGCGCGCAGCGTTTGGGCCAAGCACCTGGTTCTCACTTTCCTTGGGGCGCAAACAGCGTGCAGAGCCGCGTTGGTTGTTGCCCATGCTTTGTCGCAATGCAGGTTTGTCCAAAGACGCCATCGGCGCAATCCGCGTTCAATATCAAGAGACCTTTGTCGAGATTGCCAATGATGCAGTGCCTGCAATGAAAAAAGAGTTGGGTGCCGAGCTCACCATAGAGCAAGGTGCGACGCTGACTGAGCTGGCGGGCACACCAGATTTCGATGCCTCGCCTAAGGGACCGCCTGCGGCACCACATTCGTCGGACGACGCTGCCAAGAACAAAAGGCCTCGTTCAGGCAAACCGCCAAATGCTGCGCGCAACTCCAAACGCTCAGAGCAAAATGCCCAGATTGCGTCCGAACGCCCAAAGGACAGAAGAAAGCCCGCGGCAAGCACATCGGATAGGCAAGCGAGAGAAGACAAACCAAAGCAGACAAATGCTTTGCGCTCGCAGCGGACAAGCGAGAACGGAACGGCAAAATCACAGCCCGCCACGAAGGGAAAGAAGGGGCAAAAACGTGACAAGAACGCCTCTGACTCATCTAAATCTCTGAGGCCACGAAAAGCGCTTCACAAGGCTAAAAACAAAGATTCCAACGCATCTCGTTCAAAAAACAGAAACGGCAAGGGCGGAGAAGCAAGACCGTTCCGCAAGCCTTCAAAGAGAAGCTGAGCGACCAAATACCTATCGGTAGGTGTTAGGAAAAGATTTCGAATGTTTCATTTCACACAGGCAAACCCCAGAAGCTACGTACGGAGCATCTGCAATGTCTGCGAACGCCAACGCTGATCTGTCAGGGAACCCGGGACCAGTGTGGCAAGAAGGATGAAGTAAGTAGCTACGAGCTTTCATCAGCAACTCAAATGAGCTGGTTCGAAGACGGAGAACACGATCTGAAGCCGCGCAAACGGGTTTCAGGTTATACTCACGCAGCACACATGAACGCGACGGGCGCAGAGGTTGCGACTTGGATTGAAGGGTTAAACTTGTAGCGCTGCTATATAACACCTCCTGCTCTGGGATTGCCGTGTTTACAGGGTGAAGAATGGCACTGCAGATAGCAAAGCGCATTCGTCAGAAGGGCGCCTAAGCGCACGCAGCATTCCTCGCCATATCGGACATTACATTCGCGGCGTGTCTAGGTCCGGTCTACGGACAAAGCTGACTTAAATCGTATTAGGAGCTTGACCTGTCTGTAGCTTCTCACTTTAGAATAATCATTACGATCGAGAAACGGTTTGAGCGGAAAAGGTGATTGGCAGTGCGGATTTCGGAACCGGCGGAGAGCGTGGGCCTGTCGCGCACCACGCTACCGAATTACGAAAAGCCCGGGCTGCTGAAAGGCGAACGGTTGTCGCGTTTATTCGGACGTCGACCACTAGCGGTTGCGGCCTATGCAGCAGTTTCATCCACGCAGGCTGACCTAGCAGGAGTGTCGGGCTTGTCTCGATGGCAAGCTCGACCGCGATATGCCAGGTCAGTGATTCACAGTGATGGACGCGGAAATTGCCGAGAAGCACAAATCGCGCGACCTTCTGGAAGCTCTGCTCGGACAGTCGAACCTCAAAGACTGGCACGAAGAGGTCGAACGCGTCGCGCCCAACACGAACATGGCTGGCTTCCTGGAGATTTTCGCGGGCCCCAACCGGTGGGGCTCGGGAACGGCCGAGGCGACACGCCGGTGCTTACATTGGCGCTCAGTGAGCCTGAGACAATCCTCGAAATCGTACGTGACCCTAGCATGGCGACGATGACGTTGGTCGACGTGACTCAGACACGGATTACCGACACAGACACAGCCGAAGTCGCTTTGGAGCAGCTCAGGTCGCGGATCTTCGTATTTGGGTTCGCCGACCGAAAAGAGGCACAGAACGTCGATATGGTCTATAATTCGGCCCCCGAGCACTTATGGGACATGGTCTGGTCTGAGAGTAGCGCCTATATCCTCGCGGTGGAGAAGGCGTTTGCAGTCTGGCGCGCACTCCCGCGCCACGGCGGAATCTTCTTCACCTGTCGCAACAACGCACGCGACCCGCGCGCGTTTTTCATGATTGCCCCCTTGGCCGTCGCTTCAGAACGCCAGGGCGAGGGAATCGGGCAGCGACTGGTCGCCTGCGGCCACGACACGCCCTGTTAGATCGATGGTACGTGATTACTCCGCCTTCTTGCCGGGTGCAGCGCCCGCACGCCGCGAGCCCACGGTGTTGGAACGCCTGGGCTGGGGCCCGGCCTTCGCCAGCCAGATCGACGCCGGAGAATTGACCGAGACGCCTCCAGTGCGCGTTGTCGCCGTGCATCGCAGCGGGTTGCAGGTGGCGGGCGACGGCATCAACGAGACGAGTCCGCCAGGACCGGAGGCTACTGTCGGCGACTGGCTGCTACTCGATCGCGCGCGTCCTCGGTCGAGCCGTGTGCTGGAGCGCAAGAGCCTTATTAAGCGCCGGGCGCCAGGCACCAGTCGTGAGGTACAGCTGATCGCGGCGAATATTGACACGGTTTTCGTCGTCACTTCTTGCAATCTGGATTTGAATGTGGCGCGACTGGAACGCTATGTGGCGGTCGCCTTTGAGGCTGGGATCGAGCCTGTGATCGTGCTGACCAAGGCGGATCTTACCGATTACACCACGCACTATATCGAAGAGGCACAAAAAGTGTCGAACCGAGTACCTGTGGTGGCGCTTGAAGCTCGTGGTAAAGAGCCGGAAAAGGCGCTGGCCGACTGGTGCAAACCGGGCCGCACAGTCGCGTTCCTTGGCTCTTCTGGCGTCGGCAAGTCCACTCTGACGAATGCACTCCTTGGCACTCGGGCCATCGCTACCCAAGGTATCCGAGAAGACGATGCCAAAGGCCGGCACACCACGACCACGCGGGAATTACATGTGACCCCAAGTGGTTGCCTCGTCCTCGACACGCCGGGCATGCGTGAACTACAGCTGACCGATGCGGCCACAGGCATCGCCGACGTCTTTGAGGATATCGAAGCGCTGGCAGCGCGCTGCCGCTTCACTGACTGCCAGCACGAAACAGAGCCCGGCTGCGCCGTCTTGTCTGCCATGGAGGACGGCAGCCTCGACCCTGCGCGCCTCGCTCGTTGGCGCAAGCTACAGGCCGAGGACGCCTTCAACTCCGCCAGCCTGGCCGAACGCCGGGAAAAAGATCGAGCTTTCGGTAAGCTCGTCCGCAGTGCAATGAAGGCGAAATCGGATCGAGAGCGATAGGACGCAGCCCTTCCAGTCTGCGCCGCTTATGAGCCGTCATTCGCTCAATCGCGACAAGTGTCAGCCAAGCGGACAAAGTGGACAATTGTTTCGCCCCTCTAAAGCGTACGTTTTGCTTCAATAAATAAAATGACATAGGCGGTGGGCTGCTCCAAAGTGCTTTTTGAGGAGAGCATTATGCCGGATGTTTTCGACCGAATTTCAGATTGGTTGCAGAAATTAGCCTTCTTCGAAGGCGAGGTAGGTGGTCTGGTCGAGCATCTGAGCCACAGGCTGATCGACGGCGGCGTGCCAGTTGCCCGGGTCTCTCTGGGTCGCCTCATGATGCATCCCGTCATTGGTTTGGTCGATGCCACTTGGGATATATCAACCGATCGTATTGAATGGACTGTCATGCCTCGCAGTTCCATCACGGATGAGCTTTTTGACAGTGCACCCTTTGGCGAAAACACTAAACTGTCAGATCAAGTGGCCAGCAGGTTTTTTCACCGCGAAATCTGGGACCTGGCCGATGGCCTTGTAGGCGAATTGGAAATGGTGCCGCTTTTGCGTGCCAACCTGACGAACCAATCAATCCGGGATAAATACCCGATATACCAAAAACTGGCTTCATCAGGTTTCACCGACTACCTCGTATTGTCCGTTCCGTTTGGCACTCGCACCGTATCGTTCGAAAATGGATCGGAGTGGGTGCTTGGTGCTTCTGTATCCTTTGCAACAAAGAGGCGCTCTGGATTTACGCAACGAGAAATCGATGGTCTTGCGCGTCTGTCCATACCGCTTTTTGGCACGGTTCGTGTTTATACAGAGCAGTTTTTGGCAGCAGAATTAATGGAAGCTTATCTGGGCAGGATTTCCGGTCAATCAGTCTTGAACGGTCAGATATCACGTGGCGATGTTCAGGAAATCGATTGTGCCCTTCTATTCAGCGACATGCACGGGTCAACGGCTCTGAGCCAACGCCTGTCGCCGGAAGACTATGTTGCTGCCGTCAACCGTTACTTTGAATGCGTTGCCGGAGCGGTTCACGACCACGGCGGAGAAGTGTTGAAATTTGTAGGTGATGGCTTGCTGGCGATTTTCCCGTTTGACGGTCACCGACGTTTGCCGGAAGACATGTGCGAGGCAGCCCTGTCAGCTGCTCGAGAAGCGTTTCAAAGGCGCGCAGAAATTGCGCCTGATTACCAAACCGATTTTGGAATTGGCCTACACATGGGTTCAGCGATCTATGGCAACGTGGGAACCGAAAAACGATTGGACTTCACGGTGACAGGTACGTCAGTTGCTTTGGTCAGCAGATTGGAAAACTTAACTCGGTCGCTTGATGCGCCTTTGCTGGCAACGAGTGATTTTGAAAAGCTTGTTTCCGAAACGCCTCTTGCACTTGGGTCGCAAACCATGCGTGGGTTTGAAGAAGCCGTAGAGATTTTTGCTTTCAAACATTTGGACTGAAGTACGAATTCCCCACCATACGGAGCACAAACACTATGACATTAATGTCCGCTCTGGGCTCAGAGCAGCCTTTCGCTGCGTTCAGCCTTAGTGACCGTTCTGCGGACCAAGCGGTCACCTAAATATAAAGAATGTTATCAGCCAGCAAATCTATTTCGACTTTGGCCATGTGTCAGAGGTGGAGATCAGGTGACTAGGTAACAGTGTAGTTTTGTTGCAATGGCGAGCTAACGTCGAAAAATCAAAATTCACTTCGCTGAAAGGGCAACTGACGACTCGATTACACTCCCACGGCAGACAGCCACAGTCGATCTATTTCCGCCAGTACGTTTTGATCAAAGGAGGCGTAGTGCTCCCAATACTTACCATCCTGGATCAAGTAACCGGCCTCGTTTTCCAGGCTTAGGGCTTTGCGGGAAAGTTCCGCGCTATAGTTGGTTAGCGGCAAATCACCGCTTAGCGCCGTGTGGCTGACTCTTGGGAAAAGCAGACGACTTTCCAATTCTTCCGAGAGATTGACGCATGCGCAGTGCTGTTGGGCAGCGATCGTCATAAGCCTTGCTGATTTGGCTTCCAAAGATAACAAAGTAATGTCTTCACGAATAGGATCAGGTGTGCCTTGCCCATAGAAGTGCGTGTTTCGTCCTGTGTAGACCATGTCACAGCCCAAGTAGGCTAGGACTGTAGGTTTCAGTGCGCTGAGAGCCCAATATCCAGCCGTGAATGCCATTGTCGCACCAGCATATACAATGCCACCAAACTGATTGTTTGCCGGAACATATATTGATGAGTCAATCAGCCTCTGAGCGTGACTCTTCCGGTCAGGTCTATACTGTGTGGGAAAGTCATCAGGATACACACTGTAGTCCCAGTCATCCCGAATTCTCCATGCATTGTTTATGCTGACAATTTTGCACTTGTCTCGTTTCGGCCAAGTAACCGCGCGAATTGCGTCTGGAGCGCTTCCAAGAATAAGGGCGATTAACTCTTCCCCCATTTTGCTAACAAAGCTTCGCTTGTTGCCAATCAAAATCCCATCCCAGCAATAACTCGACATGTACATTTTAGATACGCAGTGACCTTAAGATCAGATCAAAAGCATAATAGGCTTTCAAAGCAGAGTTCGAAGTTTTTGATCGTTTCACGACGTATCGCCTCGGTTTAAATTCTCGGCAAGGCGGAACGGCGGCTAAGGGCTCGGTGCAGACGTTCGCCGAATTTTCACGAACGACCACTATGCGGACAAAGCAGACTATTGGCTGGCACAAAGAATCTCAGTTTCCTGAGCGCCTCTGCTTTTTGAACTTGCTAAGCAGTTGCCCCAACGTTCGAGAGCTTTATGCTAGAACCATGGCTAAATGTACCCTGCTAGTTCTCAACAGAAAGTCAGCAGCAAGACCCGATCTGCGTGCTGCTGTACGACCACTAGAAAAAGAGCTTGGTATCAGGGTGTGTATTCCTTGGTCAGGAAAAGACTTGAAGAAGACACTTCGAGAAGCCGTGGGCGATGGGGCAACACGGATAATTGCTGGCGGTGGTGACGGCACTTTGAACTCGGTCGCGAGTGCTGTTTTGAAGTTGAAGTCGCCTGTCTCGATAGGTCTTGTTCCTTTAGGGACGGCTAACGATTTCGCCCGGTCGTATGGTGATAAGGGGTTGGACTTGGCAACATCTGTTCGAATTGCAGCATCGAGAGACGCGCGGCCTATCGATGTCGGATACATAAACGGCAGACCGTTTGTGAATGTTGCCAGCGGCGGTTTTGGAGCGATGATCACCGCAACAACTCCCAAGGAAATGAAGAAAAGACTTGGTGGGCTTGCATATACGCTGTTTGGGCTTGCTCGTTTATCTGATGCAAAATCTGTTCCCGCAAAAATCTCAATTGATGATGAAGACCCGTATGACGTTTCCATTTCCGCAATCGCGATTGCGAACAGTCGCTATGCGGGTGGCGGTTTTGACGTGGCGCCTGAAGCGGAGGTGTCCGACGGCTTACTCGATTTAAGCGTGCTCTCCACAGATCGATTAATGCCAGAAAACCTGCCTTTTGGCAGATTGCCGGATATTTCGGATCCCAAGGATGGTGTTGTACAGCGCTCTCGTCTGAGATCTATGGTTTTGGAAACCTCCCAGCCGTTTCATATGAATTTGGACGGCGAGCCGATGATTGATCAACGCTTTGAGGTTTCAATTAAACCAAATGCGCTGAACTTCGTTTTCCCAAGCGGTAAGTAACTCGGGTTTCTCCCAATACTAAAATTTCGCACGGTGCTTGTAACATTATACGCGGAGTCGACACATACATTCGCCGGTATAGCGAGACAAAAAGCCACCATCGAGTTTTGGCCGACCAAATGGAAGACACAGTGGATGACAGCAAAATACAAGTCAGTAAAGCATAGACCTGAAACCTATAGCATCAATCTGTTCCTTAGTTCCGTAATCATATTCGCATGAATTCCCTTGCACCAAGCAACAAAACATCAGCAGAGTTAGAGCAAGAAAAGCAGCGCCGGGCGGCATGAAGATCATTGAGGACAGGAAAGACGCTATGCCTAAAACAGCCGACAGTGTGAAAACTGCGTATTTCGTAATTGCGGATATATCCGGTTACACGAAATTTATGTCCGAAACAGCCATCGAACATGCTAAAGGGATTCTGGAGGCACTGTTCGGTAGCATGATCCCTTCGATCCGGTCTCCATTGGCAGTTTCAGGATTACAAGGTGACGCCATCTTTGCTTACGCATTGGAAAGCGAGGTGGTTTCGCAACAGTTCATCCTCGATTTTGCAGAGCAACTCTACTGCGTCTTTGCACATGCCAAAGAAAAGATGCTCATCAATACATCATGCCCATGCGATGCATGTTCAACCGTTGACAGTCTCGAACTCAAAATCGTTGTACACCACGGTGAATGTATCGTTCAAAAGACTGGAGATCGTGAAGAATTAGCCGGTCAGGATGTGATCACGGCATTTCGACTTCTCAAAAATGGCGTCAAAGAACGCACTGGTTTGACCGCGTACACATTGATTTCTTGCGCAGCTCTTCGCGCAATGGATCTCGTGGATTATTTCGAAAGCTCCGAATTCCACACCGAGGACATCGAACACATCGGCGAGATTGAGTATGTCGTGCGAGACATGCGTGCTGCTTGGGACCGTCGCCGCTTGTCGGAGCGAACGTTTGTGGAAGCAGCCGATAACCTTCTCATTGACGAATGGATCATTCCGCTGCCGGTTTCGCCTGACGTAGCCTTTACCATTTGCACCCGGCCGGAGTTGCGTGCCGAATGGCTCGGTGCCAACAAGGTCGAACTGTTCCATACCAACAAAAACAAGATTGAACCTGGAACGCTCTATCACTGCTATCACGGCGAAGACATTTTCCCATTTCAGATTGTCGACTGGCATCATGGTGACTACGCGACCGGCAAATACAACCTTCCTATGGGGCTTTCGATGTTAGAGACCAACGAACTGGTCCAAGTCGGGGAAGGGACACTGGTCAAGATCAGGTTTGCAACGCCAAGTTCGTCCAAAATTATGGGCAAACTAATGTCTGGCATGGTTAAGAAAAAACTGCGTGGCATAATCGTGCCAGACAAAGAGAACCGTGTCGAGAGAATGAAGGCGCTTGCCGGAAAACTTGCTACAGACGTCCAGGCGGCAACTACTGCTTGAACAAGCTAGAGAACGTCTAAAGGCTGAATTTATCGTTGTGTGAAGGCGAATTCTTCCAGCTTCGCTGTTTGTTTGACCGCTTTGGGCTCTATACTGTCGTTCGCCATACTCGGCATAAGCGCCCGCTCTGCAGACAAAGCTGCAATTTCGCCGCCGTCTGAACCATCGCCAAGTCTTTTTTCAGCTTCAAAATATAACAATCCGCAGTTTGCCCTCCTAGTTTCGTCTGCTCTTTAGGTTCCGTGTCAGAATACTCATGCGGGTGGTGGACACACAACTTCGATCAGCGATGGCCCTTCGCTGGAGAGACCGGCGGAGAGCGCCTTTGCAAAGTTGTCCATGTCATCTGCGCGTGTTCCTGGAACACCATGGCCTTTCGCCAGCGAAACCCAGTCCAACGTCGGGTTCACCACGTCAAACATAGCCTGAGCATTCTGACCATAGCTCGCCACGCCGACATTTGTGAGTTCATCGCGCAGAATTTGATAGCCGCGGTTTGCAAATACGATCACCGTGACGTCGAGATTTTCCCGCGCCATTGTCCACAGTGATTGTAGCGTGTACATGGCCGACCCGTCCCCTGTCAGAGCAATGACTTGTCGGTTCGGGCAGGCGGTGGCCGCGCCTGTTGCGCAAGGCAAACACAGCCCAATCGCGCCACCGGTGCCGGCGAGCAGATCATGCGGGCGAGCGGTGGCAGCCGGCGGTATGACATGAAACCCGGACGTCACGGATTCGTTGCAGATGATAGCGTTTTCCGGGATCAGTGCTGCCAAAGCCAAACCAACTTTTTCGAGTGTCAGCTGACCGGTGGGAATGTCCGGTAGTTCGAGCGGAAAGGTTGCTGCCGCCGTTTTACCAGTGACCCCGACCGCTTCGGCGAGCGCTTGCAGCGTCCACTCGATATCATCTGTGGGTGTGCATAAGTCCGTAATGGGGCAATGCGGTGGTTCAGGCACGCTAGGTTTCCCAGGATAGGCAAAAAAGGCGACTGGCCTATCTGCGCCAAGCAGAGTGATCGAAGACGTTGCTTCCAGCTGAACGGTCTTGGGCGATATCGGATAGACCAGTTGCTCTAACTTTGCTGTTCCTGCGCCTTTGGAAATACGAGGTATCATAGTATCGGCCAACAACCGGCACCCCGTAGCGGCGGCAATTTTTCCAGCCAGTGTACGCTGCGGTCCAAATAGAGCTGATCCGCCAATCATCAGCGCGGCTTTCGGCGTCGCAAGACGGGCTGCAGCGGCCTCTATGTCGCCTACTGACGGACGATAGAGGCTTTCTCGGTTGTCTAATCGGTTTGCCGCTGCGTTCGCTTTGTTCCAAGCTGTGTCGGCAGGCAGGACCAGCGTTGCGATCTGACCGTTGCGCGCGCGGGCCGCTTGAACCGCAGCCGCTCCGTCCGTGGCTACGTCGGTGGCATTGGACGACACACGCGCCCAATGACTGACCGCTTGGCTGATACCGAGGATGTCTCCCTTCAAAGGACTTTCATATCGGAGGTGATGCGTTGCGTGATCGCCCACTACATTCACGATTCCGGACCCCGCTTTTCGGGCGTTGTGCAGATTGGCAAAGGCGTTGCCAAAGCCGGGTGCAAGATGCAGGAGCGTGCCGGCGACGTCTCGCTTCATGCGAAAATACCCGTCTGCAGCTCCCGTCGTGCCGCCTTCAAACAGGCAAAGAATGCAATTCATCTCCGGGTGTTCGTCCAAGGCAGCGACAAAGTGCATTTCCGAGGTGCCGGGATTTGCGAAGACCGTATTTACACCATTGTTTAATAGGGTTTTTACGAGTGATTGAGCGCCGTTCATTTAATCCCTAGCCTGATTTCAAGCGATTATTTGATGACAATGCTTGCACGAAAAGGCCTTCTTTCTAAACATATTTTCCTCCCGACACGATTACCTAGGACGCATAGTACCGCAGCCGCTCACGGCGTGGAGCAGTTACCGGATTTAAGACCGTACCTTTTGGCGAAGCCAGAACTTGGAGCGAAAGCATTCATACACTTGGTGAGATAGACACTGCGCGAGCACGCCCGCTTTGGACTCGAAGCGGTCATTCGCTCCACTCGGCATGAGTATCCGCTTCGCGGACGCAGCGGTCATTGGCCTGCTGATACTAAAGGACCGCAGCCCATCCTAAACGGACATTCGTAACAAAACTTTGCAGTTTCGGCTTCGGATCATTGCCCGTTAGAGATTGATGGGAGGTGTCGTCACACTGGTTAGCGTCGCCGTTGCAAGCAGGATCAGGACAACAGCCAACATCTCCATCGAAATCGACCGTCGGAGCGCGATAGTCGCATCATGCTGCTCAGCCCCGAGAGCCGGAACGAGTTTCAACTTGTTCAGCGCCGCGATGCCAAAAAGGGCGGAAACGATCACGACCTTGACCAAAAGCACCAATCCATAAGCCGTCCCGAACAAGGCGGCCACAGAACCCGAAAGCAGCCATGCGAGCGCTGCGCCCGCAACAATCAGGATGGCTACTCCGTAAGCAGCGACACTGCCAAAGTGGTGAAGTAGATCGGCCCCGGTTGGGGTGAGTGCCGCTTTGCGCAAAGGCAGGAGAGCGCCGACCCAAAACGCGGCAGCCAGCAGATGCAGAACCAGTAAGACTTCGAGAAGCCCCCTGGGCTCTCCGAGGGAGTGTCCCACCTGGGCAAAGGAAATCGCAATGGCAAGGCTGCCCGCCAAAGCGATCCATTGCCCGACGCGGGGAAGCAGGATTGCCAATATCGCAAGTTCACCCACCCCTCGCCAAATAGCGGCGGTGCCAAGCGGACTGTCCCAAACAAAACCAAGCATCATTGGGTCCGTCGCGCCCTCAAAGCCCATTCCGGATATCCGCGCCGCCCTGATGCCGAAACTCAAAGCCAGAACGGCGAGACCGAGAAGCGCCGCACCGACCGCGAGGTGACGTGCAAGGCGCAAAACGGTCGCCTCGGCGCGCTTGGCAAAGAGGACCGTGAATAGGACGCTACCCATCGCCAGCAGCGCCGCACCGTAGCCAATTGCCTTTGCCAAAATGGCCAAGACGACGACACCATCTATAGGGGAGAGTCCGGTCACTCAGCGACCGTGAAAGAAAAGCTGCCCTGCATCGGGTGACCGTCTGAAGCCATACCTCGCCAGTCGAAGCGGTAGCTTCCGGGTGCAAGCTCCTCCAAAGGCATAGCCCGGAATTCCGTGGTGGGGTCCATGCCCGTTTCGCGTTCAATTTCGACGTCGTCATCGTGTGAGGTCAACGCGACCGAGATGATACGCATCGGATCATCGAACCGTATGGTAAGCTCCGGCACATCCGTGACAGACGCGCCGTCAGCCGGTGTCGTTGCTTCCGACTTTGAATGTGCGGCCGCAAGCATTGGAGCCATTGCCACGACCAAGCCGACAAGAGTTTGTTTGATCATCTGAGTTGTCCCCTATTCGGATTGGGCATTCAGTTCATCGTGGTATTCACGAAGATCATCGGGCCAGGTTGATTTGATAAAGGACAGCACCGCGATGATTTCGTCATCGCTGAGCACGCCTTCATAGACCGGCATACCAGTTGCGGGCGCGTTCTCCATCAGCCCGGCCAGGCCAAATTTGGTCAATTTGAAGAGTGTTTCATCATCGTGGTGCCACGTGTGCCCTGTGGCGTCATGCGGCGGTGCCGGTAGCAAACCATCCTCGCCGCGTACCCGCCAGTTTGGCTGTCCTTCAAGGTTCTCACCGTGGCAGGTAGCACATTGGTCCGCGTATATATCTTGGCCGAGGGCGACCAGTTTGGCGTTATCCGGTGTCAATAGACCGACCGCTTCGGAGGGCTGGGCCAGAACGAAAGCTACGGCGAAACCGGTGAGCGCAAGCCCACCGGTGACCAAGAGTGTTGTGTGCCCAGGCATCAGGTATCGAATGGCTGCGCGGTGCCCGCGCGGTAGTATACCGTACCGGCCCCAGCCTCTCCCCCAAATGCAATGACGTCGTAACGGGCGGATGGATCGTCGCCCATACCAGGGGAGCCCATTGGCATGCCAGGAACGGCAAGCCCTGTGATGCCAGGCCGATCCCTCAACACGGCTTCCAATGCTTCGAACGGCACATGGCCTTCAAAGACATAACTATCGGCTTCAATGGTGTGACAGGATGCGAGGTTCAGCGGGATAATCGCGTATCAACTCCTATTGCTTGCTTGCTAAGTGCAAGGTTCTCCAGATAAGTGGATTGCCCTAGCTTATCGAAGTATTCACGCAGATTGCGCCACTCACCCTCCTCCGCTCAGTCTTCCTGCTTCTCCGTCCAATCAAGACAGGAAGGTAGTCGTCTTTCATGCCTTTAATGCAGCGCTTGTAGCACGGCGTCGCTGACGGAGGACCTGCAAAGAAAGCGATCCATGTCTATTACCCCATCTTTTGTTTCATGCCCCGCGTGTGGCAATGATTCCTCTACCGAAGCAACAAGAAATTCTGTTCGGCAAGCTGCCGCAAAGCCAGCTCACAGCGGGACCGTCGAAAGCAGCGACCAGCCAACGCGGCTAACAGTCGCTCGATCAGACGAAAACAACATGAGATATTCGAACTGGCCGATAGGATGGCAGAGACACTCTATACAATGCCACCTGGGCAACGTCTGGGTTACATCAAAGAAATCGTTCAGCTTGCCAGAAGCGGGCGCTGCCCGCAGGTTCGCAAAATCCTGACCAACCCAGACTTGATCCTCCCGAACCCAGACAAGAAGCAATTGTTTTGTAGCGGTTGCCGCAGCTATTGCACGATCTCGCAAGCTGCTGATCGATACTGTCGCAACTCTTCATGGAGTGCTGGAGTTGCTGAAGTGGTGCGAGGCGAAGTTCCGGACCCTCCCACAGGTGAAGTCACCGCTGACGTTGCCTTGGCTGCTTGAAATGACGGGTAGTTTTGGGGTCGCAAATATCAGAGGTCATATCACTATACGAGCACCTGCAATCTCCCCCTTTGCCCTTGGCGAGTTGGAGGGAAGCCGGAGCGATCTACGGGGACCCCTTTTGCTTCAATGTGAGTACCCGCACTGGAACCGCCTGTGCGTGGGGTCTCCACGCTACCGTAGTACAAACCGTAGTACACGACGCGCCTGTTGACCTTGGCTTGGCTGTCGCGATACCCCTTACTTTGCTGACGGGAGACCCAAAGAAGGTGCCTGTAACGGGAATAGAACCGGAGACACAGCTTCTCCTGGGCACCATAAGTCCTGAAAAACAGTCGTTTTATCAGTGCGATAGGGTAAGTTCGGCTTTTTCTATCTACCCTATTGAACACCCTCCATTTGTTGCTTGATATCTGTTGGGGGTTAGGCACTGCAGGTTGTTGTCTCATTGGGAGGCACGGATGATATTGGCTCACTGATGGACGATTCCCGTGCCGACAAGAAATTGCAGACTTGTATCCATTAATTGTTCACTGACTGGTCACAACGCACAGCAGTCACTGGCCAAACCAATTAGATGTCCGCTTCGAGCCCAAAGGCGACAATAACGAGCGGTGCAATACCTGACAAAGTGGGCGAAAGTGGACAATCGCTGCAAGTACATTGACAGAGGCTCAAGTAACACAATTAAGCCGACGCCCTATTATTGACCATCGGAAAGTGAATAGCGTATCGAAAACTGATCCAGACTTGCGGCGAAAGTTAATATGATTACCCGGTCAGAGCGACATAGTCAGCTATTGCTCTCCGACTGCCACTCTGCCAGATCGCCGTCATCCACGCGGTGAAGGCTTCAGAAAACTGTTTGCTTATGTTCGACGTACCATAATACTGACGTTGGTTCAGCCAAAGTTCCGGATCGGCTTTGGACGCCAGTGCCGTCTTTTGAAGCTCTTCCCAATGCGGGTCGTTCGGGGCAATTTCAGAGCCGTCTTCACGAATGCCAACACACATCCTACACCAAAACGCTTCAGCCAATGCCAGCCCATCTATGGAAGACCCGGATTCAACCGCATTGCGCAAAGATGGGTGCAAGAAAACCGGATGTCGGGAAGATCCGTCAAATGCGACCCGGCGTGTTGTGTCGTTGACTGCACTGTTGGAAAATCGTTTCTTTACCAATTCGAGATATTCCTCCCCGGTCGTCCCGGGTACAGCGTGGACGTGAGGTAGAATTTCTTTCGCCTGAACTTTCTCAAAAAAAGCCAGGATATCTTCGTCCAGCATGCAATCTGAAATTGTCGGAACACTCAGAACTTCCCCGACATTTGCGAGCAGTTGGTGCCCCCCGTTTAAAACCCGCAGTTTCATGACCTCATAGCTGTGGACGTCGTGGGTGAGCGTGACACCCACTTGTTCCAAAGGGGGGCGCCCGGCACAGAAGTCATCTTCGATCACCCATTGGCGAAAATTCTCGTGTGAGACAGGAGCGCGGTCGTCGATGCCAAGCGCGAGGCTTTGCGAGACCACTTGGTCCGTTGTCGCGGGTACGATGCAATCCACCATCGAATTCGGGAACGCGCCGTGTTCATCAATCCACTTGGCCAGATCAGGGTCGGACATACGCGCCAAACCAACAATACTGTCGCGCAAAATCCTGCCATTGCCCTGAAGGTTGTCGCAGCTCAGCGCAGTAAAGGGCCTGTGGTCGTTCGCCCGGCGCTGCTTTAGCGCCGCTACAATGGCACCAAAAGCCGTGCGAGGCTGGCCCGGATTCCTTGCATCATGGCGAATATCTTCGTGATCCGTGTCGAAGGCTCCGGTGTTAACATCCAGAAAATACCCGCCCTCAGTAACCGTCAGTGACACAATCCGGATGGATGGGTCAGCCAGCTTACGGATAAGGGCAGCGTTGTTGTCCTCAATCGGCAGGTAGTCGATCATCGGGCCGATCACCTCGGCGGATGTTCCTTGCGGGTCGAGTTCGATCAAAGTAGTCAGGCAGTCCTGCTCCAGCAGCCGCTCGCGCATCACGGCATCATAATTTCGCACACCAGCTCCGATGATGGCCCAATCGCGGGCCTGGCCCTGCTGCATAAGCTGATGAATGTACCAAGCCTGATGGGCGCGGTGGAAATTACCAAGCCCGATATGGACGATGCCCGGCGTCAGGTCCGAACGTTGATAAGCAGGGGTTCTCACAGTCGCTGGCAGGTCTGTAAGCCTGTCGCGCCTGAGCAGGATCGGAGGGGGTGAATCTGCCACAGGGGTCATCAGCTCATCCAATTTCCACCATCAACATTGTAGGTCTGGGCGACGATGTACTTGGCCTCGTCCGAAGCTAGAAACACCGCCATCCCGGTTAGGTCTTCGGCCCGGCCCATGCGGCCATAGGGAACGGTCGCCGCCACTTCGCGTTTCTTCTGGCCGGGTGGCTTACCTTCGTACCGGGCAAAGAACGCGTCGACGCCGTCCCAATGTTCACCATCCACCACGCCCGGCGCGATGGCGTTCACATGGATACCATGTGCTATCAGGTTAAGCCCCGCCGACTGGGTCAAAGAGATGACCGCCGCCTTGCTGGCGCAATAGACACCAACCAGCGGCTCGCCCCGTCGCCCGGCTTGCGAGGCCATGTTGATGATCCGCCCCCGAATCCCGTGTTCAATCATGTGCCGCGCCACCGCTTGCATCGTGAACAGCGTGCCCGACACGTTGATGTCGAACACGCGGCCATAGTCAGCGCGGGTGATCTCGGTGATCGGAGCGGCGGTGAAGATCGCCGCGTTGTTGATCAGGATATCTATCGGGCCGAACTGCGCCGCCGTTTGCGCGACAGCCGCGTCAATGCTGGGCTGGCGGGTCACGTCCATTTCCACGGCCATTGCCGCGTCTCCGATCTGGCTGGCCGCGTCTTTGGCCCGTGCGATGTCGATGTCGGCGATCGCGACGCGCGCACCTTCGGCCACATAGGCTTGGGCAAAGGCCAGACCAATGCCACGCGCAGCCCCGGTGATCAGGGCGGTTTTTCCCGCAAGCCGTTTCATTCGATCCGCAACCCCTGGGCGTCGAAGCGATGGATCACATCTGCGCGCGGGGTCAGGTGAATGCGGTCCCCGTGGCGGAACCCGACCTCGCCATCGGCGCGCACCGTGATCGTCTCGGCCAATCCGGTGTCGTGGACGTGGAAGAAGGTGTCCGAGCCCAGATGCTCCGAGACGCTGACAACCCCGGACCACTCGCCCTCGGTCTCCGAAACAGCGATATGTTCCGGGCGGATGCCGATGGTTTTCGCGCCATGTTTTGCGGCCTCTTCGCCCTCAATGAAGTTCATTTTGGGAGAGCCAATGAAGCCCGCAACAAACAGGTTGCGTGGTGTCCGGTACAGCTCCAGCGGGCTGCCGACTTGTTCGATCACCCCAGCCTGAAGGACGACAATCTTGTCGGCCATGGTCATGGCTTCGACCTGATCGTGGGTCACGTAGATCATGGTGGTGGCGAGGCGTTCGTGTAATTCGCTGATCTCTAGACGCATACCGACCCGCAGCGCTGCGTCGAGGTTTGACAGAGGTTCATCAAACAGAAACGCCGCCGGTTCGCGCACAATAGCACGCCCGATGGCGACCCGCTGACGCTGTCCACCGGACAACTGGCCGGGGCGACGGTCCAGATAGTCGGTCAGGTTCAGGACGCTGGCAGCACCTTCGACCCGCTTGTCGATCTCGGCCTGATCCAGTTTTGCCATCCGAAGAGGAAAGGCGATGTTTTTGCGCACGGTCATATGGGGGTAGAGTGCATAGGACTGGAAAACCATCGCCAGACCGCGCTTGGCGGGTGGCACGTCGGTGGCGTCCGATCCGTCAATGTCGATGGAGCCCGAGGTGATATCCTCCAACCCCGCGATCAGACGCAGCAGGGTGGATTTACCGCAGCCCGAAGGGCCGACGAAGACTGTGAACTCGCCATCTTCAATGGTCAGGTCCAGTGGCGGAATGACCTGCACATCGCCGAAGCTTTTGGTCACGGACTTGAGTTGGATGCGTCCCATGTGTCGTGTTCCTTATTTCACAGCGCCGAAGGTCAGGCCGCGGACAAGTTGTTTCTGGCTAAACCAGCCAAGGATCAGGATTGGTGCGATGGCCATGGTCGAGGCAGCGCTAAGCTTGGCAAAGAACAGGCCTTCGGGGCTGGAATAGCTAGCGATGAATGCCGTTAGCGGAGCCGCATCAACTGCGGTCAGGTTGAGCGTCCAGAACGCCTCATTCCAGGCCAGGATGAAGTTCAGCAAGACGGTCGAGGCGATGCCGGGGATAGCCATGGGGGTCAAGACATAGAGGATTTCCTCTTTCAAAGTCGCCCCGTCCATCCGCGCAGCTTCCAGAATTTCCCCCGGAATTTCGCGGAAATAAGTGTACAGCATCCAGACAATGATCGGTAGGTTGATGAGCATCAGGACCACAACCAGCCCGCCGCGCGTATCCAAAAGCCCCAGCCGAATGAACAGCAGGTAGATCGGATAGAGAACGCCAACCGCTGGCAGCATCTTCGTGGACAGCATCCACAGCAGGATGTCTTTGGTGCGTTTCGAGGGCACGAAGGCCATGGCCCATGCGGCCGGCACGGCTATGATCACACCCAGAAGAGTCGAGCCCCCGGCGATAATGACCGAATTCCACAAGAACCGCATATAGTCCGAACGTTCCTGCACGATGGCATAGTTTTCCAGCGTCCAGTTGAAGTTCAGGAACAGCGGTGGGCTGGCGATCGCCTGTGCCTCGGTCTTGAAGCTGGTCAGGATGGTCCAGAGGATCGGGAAAAAGATCAGCAAACCAACACCCCAAGCGAAGGCGGTGTTCAGCGATTTGCGGCGGGTTGTGACGACGCGGGTCATAGTCGTTCCTCCTCACGCGTCCAGGTTCTTGCCGACGATGCGCATCAGGAAGATCGCAACGATGTTGGCTAAGATGATTGCATAAACACCTCCGGCCGATCCGAGGCCAACATTCTGGCTTTCCAGCACACGCTGGAAGATCAGGTAGGTAAGTGTTCGGGTGCCGAATGCTCCGCCGGTGGTTACGAATATCTCGGCGAAGATCGACAAAAGGAAGATCGTCTGGATCAGGATCACGATGGTGATCGCGCGGCTCAGATGAGGCAGGATGATGTGGTAGAACCGCTTTAGAACCGGCGCGCCGTCCATCTCAGCCGCTTCCAACTGCTCACTATCCAGCGATTGGATTGCGGTTAGCAGGATCAGGGTCGCAAAGGGCAGCCACTGCCAGGACACAATGATGATGATCGAGGTCATCGACGCCTCGGACAACCATGAGATCGGCTCGGCCCCGAAAAAGCCCCACAGATGGGCCAACAGGCCGTTGACCGGGTCCATGAACATGTTCTTCCAGACCAGAGCGGACACGGTGGGCATGACAAAAAAGGGCGCGATCACGAGAATGCGGACAATGCCTTGGCCCCACATCGGCTGGTCCAGCAGCATCGCCAAAAGGATGCCCAAGATTACGGTGATGATCAGAACGCCTCCGACGATCACCAGCGTTGCCTGAACTGCGGGCCAGAAGGAACTGGATGATACGAACCGAACGTAGTTGTCTATTCCAACCCAGCCCAGATCCCCACCGCGCAGAGGCAGATATTTCTTGAAGGAAAAATATAGCGTCATCGTCAGCGGCACGAGCATCCAGCCAAGTAGCAGGACCACAGCAGGTGCCATCATCAGGCGAGCAACCGAGCGGGAATGTTGAGTTGCCATAACGCAAACCCTCTTTTTTCAGGCGTAGCGTAGCCTGCGAGAAAAACGCGAGTCGTGGAAGAGAATAGCGGGGGGCATCAATGCTGCCCGCCCGCCGGGGAGGAGGCCTTAGTACCCTGCGGCTTCCATTTCTTCGGCTGTGAAAGCCTGCGCTTTGGCCAGCGCTTCCTCAACCGTTTGCTGTCCGGCATAGACGGCTGAGAACTCCTGACTGACTTGCGTCGCAATACCTGCAAATTCCGGGATCGCCGCAAACTGAATGCCGACATATGGCACCGGCTTGACCGTCGGGTTGTTCGGATCAGCCGACAGGATCGAGTCCAATGTCATCTTGGCAAATGGAACCTTCTGGTATTCCGGATTCTCGTACAAAGAAGATCGCGCGCCCGGTGGGACATTTGCCCAGCCTTCGTTTTCTGCGACCAACTCGATGTAGTCTTTTGAAGTGGCCCATTCGATGAATTGCTTAGCTGCGTCTTCTTGCTGCGTACCGGCCGGGATGGCCAGTGCCCAAGCCCAAAGCCAGTTGGAGCGCTTGCCTAATCCGGTGTCGGGTGCCAGAGCAAAACCAACGCTATCCGCAACGGTCGAGTCATCCGGGTTAGTCACAAATGACGCCGCAACAGTGGCGTCGATCCACATGCCGCATTTGCCCTGTTGGAACAATGACAGGTTCTCGTTGAACCCGTTGGTCGCATAGCCTGCTGGACCGGATTCTGTCATCATTTCAACGTAGAAATTCAGCGTGTCGGACCATTCGGGCTGATCAAACTGGGGTTTCCAATCTTCGTCGAACCAGCGTGCGCCGAATGAGTTGGACATGGCCGTGATGAAGGCACCACCTTCACCCCAACCGGCTTTACCGCGCAGGCAGATGCCGTTGATGTCAGCGTCCCGGTCGGTCATGGCCGCTGCGGCCTCTTTAATGAATTGCCAGCTTGGCGCTTCGGGCATTTCCATGCCTGCTTTTTCCATCAAGTCGGTGCGATACATGATCATCGAGCTTTCGCCATAAAACGGCGCCGCGTAGAGCGTTCCGTCATGGCTTAGACCGCCCGACATAGCGGGCAGGATGTCACCGACGTCATATTCCTCTGACAAACCATCCAGCGGAACCAGCCAGCCGTTCGCACCCCAGATCGGGGTTTCATACATGCCGATCGTCATGATGTCGAACTGACCACCCTTGGTGGTGATGTCGGTGGTCACGCGCTGGCGCAAAACGTTCTCTTCCAGCGTCACCCATTCGACTTCAACGCCCGTCGCTTCGGTGAATTTGTCGGTATAGCCCTGCATCCGGATCATGTCGCCGTTGTTTACGGTTGCGATCGTTATGGATTGTGCGTGGGCCGCTGCCGTTGCGACGAAAGTCAGCGCAGTCGCCGCACGAAGTGCGTGTTTCAAGTACATCCCTGTCCTCCCTGAGCTTGGATGCTGTGCAGAGAGCCTAGTTGAAGATTTGTCGCGCCGTCAATAAAAACTTTACGCGCGTTAAATTTTAGTTGTTATGCAGATTCCCTTAAGACCAACCGTGCTGGAAAGAGGGTTTCTGTCCGTTTCTCAAATTTCCCACCGTTTTCAATAAGTTCAAAAAGCGTTTCGACGCTTCGCGCCGCCACATTATCATAGTCATGCGCGGCGGTTGTCAGTGAGGGACATGTGAATTTTGCGAACGGATGATCGTCGTTCGACGCCACCCGCAATGCACAACCGTCTTTCCGCCCAACGCGAATCCCCTCCTCGAAACACGCCGCCAGAAAACCGATGGCCAACCGGTCATTGCTGCACAGGACAGAATCCGTGCGCAGCTTGCGTTCACCCAAAATCTTGAGCGCACCCTTTCGGCCAATCTCTTCAAAGGCCCAGCCCGTGCCTTCAATTTTGATCACATGAGGCTCAAAACCCAGCCGGTCCATTACGTCGACATAAGCCTTGCGCCGCTTGTTGGCATTGGGGTTCGCAGGCGTCCGCATTTCGAAGAACGAAGGCGGCTCACCCGTGCGGGTCATATATTCAACGGTCTGAGACACAAAGCTGAAATTATCGGACCCAATAAACGCCGCGCCCAATCCGTCAAGGTTACTGTCAAACAGGACTGTCGGGACTCTGGCGCAGAATTTCTCGATTGCTGACTTGTCTGAGATACGTCCCAAAGGCGCCAACAAAACGCCTGCGGGCTTTAAAGATTGCAAGCCGTCCAGGATTTCATTTTCCAGCTTTTGTTCGCCATGAGAGCTGAACAGAAACGGGCGGTACCCCGCCGCGATACAGCTTTGCTCTAGATACCGAGCGATTTCAGCGAAAAACGGATCGGCTAGGTAAGGCACGACGATGCCTATATTCTTGGTTAGTTTGCGGTTCTGGTTCACTGCATAGATGTTTGGGCGGTAGTCAAACCGCTCCAACGCCTCTTCTATCCGAGCCCTCGTCGTCGGGCGGACACTGTCTGGATCGTGGAAATACTTGGATACCGTTGGCCGCGAGATACCGCTAAGGGCCGCGAACTCTTCCATGTTCTTTATCTTGGTCATACCTGTCTGCCTGCCGACCTGAGCCGCCTTGATCTTATCCTATTTTTACATATTCTTTGCGCGCGCGAAAAAGATCAATAGAAAGACAAGTTTCGAACTTTTGTGCAGGCAAGGGGTTTGAATGTATCTCGGGATCGACATCGGAACGTCTGCGGTCAAACTTGTCTGCGCAGACACTGATCGAATTCTGGCGACGTCCTCTATAGGGATAAAAACGTCCTCACCGCAGCCCGGTTGGTCAGAGCAGCACCCGGATCTTTGGTGGCAGGCGACGCGCGACGCCTTGGGTCATCTTTCTGGGCAAATTAGTCTGTCCGAGGTGAAAGCAATTGGGTTGTCAGGCCAGATGCACGGGGCCGTTTTGCTGAACCGTTATTTGCGCCCAATCCGCCCGGCAATCCTGTGGAATGACAGCAGGGCAGCGCAAGAGTGCGATGAATTGCGTTCGGCCTTGCCTCAGATTGGTCAAATCGCGGGCGTCCTCCCTTTGCCCGGCTTCACCGCACCCAAGATTGCATGGCTAAAACAGCATGAACCTAGGTATTATGCCCAACTTGCCCATATTCTGCTGCCCAAGGACTATGTCGGGTTGCGCCTGCATGGGGAATTGGGAACCGATACGTCCGATGCCGCCGGAACATTGTGGCTAGATCAGGTGTCGCGTGACTGGCACGCCGGTATCGTCGAAGCCACTGATGTTGCAGGGGATTGGTTGCCACAGATATTCGATGGCCACAATTGCGTTGGAGCCGTAACAACGCAAGCGGCAACTGAGACCGGCTTGAAACCCGGCACGCCAGTCGTTGCCGGAGGTGGAGATGCAGCAACCGGAGCAGTATCTTTGGGCGCCACCGAAACGGGGCGCGGGTTTATCTCTCTAGGAACGTCCGGCCAGTTGTTCGTGGCGGACCAGGCTTACAAGCCAAACCCCGAACGCTATGTGCATGCTTTTGCGCACACTTTGCCCGACCGTTGGTATCAAATGGCAGCGATGCTGAACGGCGCAAGGCCGATTTCATGGATAGGTGGGCAGTTGGGACTGTCCGCAGCCGAAGTTGTTGCACTTGCCGAAACGGTCAACGGGGACCGTGTACCAATTTTTCTGCCCTATCTGACAGGGGAACGCAGCCCTCATGGCGACCCGCATATCCGAGCCTGTTTTTTTGGCCTGGAGGATTCCACAACTCGCGCAGACATCTGCCGTTCCGTGGTCGAAGCGATTGCTTTCTGCTTTGCCGATGCGGCACAGAGTTTCGGTGACAGTATTAAAGAATTGCCGGAACTCGCAGCGATCGGAGGAGGCAGCAAGTCAGATTTTTTGCTGGATATGATCGCGTCGGTTACTGGAAAACCCATTGTTCGCTCAGAGGACGCGGATTCCGGTCCGGCCTGTGGCGCGGCGCGATTGGCAGCCTGTGGCGACGGCGCATTGAGCATGACCGATCTCGCGCTTCGTCCGTCAGCTGTCAAAATGTTTGAACCCTCTGACCTATCAGAAATGTTCGAACGGTTATTGCGGTTTCGCAGGCTTTATTCTGCGGTCAGAGCAGTCAACTAATTGTCTGCGCGTTGGATGCAGACATCGGCTAAACGAGAAGCTAAAGCATGTTTTGACTGCGATCTGTAAATTTGGCGGTCCTCAAAACTTGCGCTGGCAGCGAATGTCGACAATGCGGGCGTAGGCGAAGCAATTCTGCACCTCACCAAATCACTTGTTTTGGGCCGTTGTTGTCTCCGCTGCCCTTTGGCCGAATTGTGGCGTCGTCCGCACAGCGACCTTGTGCACATGCGGCTATTGCTGACTTAGCAGCTGCTTGCATTTCCAGATTGCGGATCACCGTGCTGCTATTTCGAGTCAAAGCCGGTCATTCATGGTCCGTTCCGAATAGTGTAATGAAGCCTTTCTGCGGTGACGGGCTTTTCAATTTGGGAAATGAGGCAGGCGAGCCATGCAATTCTCGTTCTCGCTGTATTGCAGTGCGCCGTCATAACCACTAAACCGCAATTCGGCAGACACAGGTTGACAGAACAACCCAGTCCTGTCAGCACCTGTAGGTGCACAGGTTCCAATCTCCATTTGGCCCTAGTGACCCGGCAACGGACACCCAATTGAGCAGCTCTGATCTTGCCCAAGAAAGAACCCAGGCTTCCCGTCACCATCCTGCGTCTGGCCAGACTGCCAAGTCTAGAATTTTTGGGTAGCGTGCACATGTGATTGTAGTTGGCGCTTTGTTTTTTGTACGGATTTACCGCAGACCGTTCCAAGGCGCCTGATCCGCGACGTCTTCGATTTCGTACCCCATTTCTCCGACGCATGGTCCCAAAATGGCCAGAAGCGTTGCATCATGATCGCCGACGTTAAAAGTGGCGTGGACCACGTCTGCGCCGATAAAAACCGAATCCCCCGGCCCCATCTCGCGCTTTTCCTCACCAAGCCATTGCTCGACCTTGCCTGCGACGCAATAGATAACCTCTTCCTGATCGGGGTGCTTGTGAAAATCGTGGCCATGCCCCGGTGCAAGGCTGACCTCAATCACAGTGAGTTGCCCAGCACCTGTTGCGGGTGGATTGCTCATCCACTTCAACTTGCCCCAATCAAGCGTTTCCTGCGGTGTCTCCGCCGACAGCATGAATTTTCCGATCATCCCAATTCTCCGGTAGTGTTTTGGTTACGAAATAGTTCTGAACCTTGTCGCTTTGCAGTCAAGCGACGCCTTTGGAGCGTTCTGCACCCCGCCGCAGGTTGCCGAACTCGGCGGTCTGGGCTGTGATCGCCCGTTCGGTCGGCAGACGCTCCATTGATGATGCACCGTAAAAACCGTGGCAATCCGGGCAGAGGTCAAGGAACCTCTGTGCATCCTCCGGCTCGGCTAGCGGACCGCCATGGCAGATAAAGATCAGGTCATCGCGATAGGTCCGCGCCGCTGCTGCCCATTCGTCGTAAAGCCGCGCACATTCTTCGATGTCGGGTGCGCTGTCGCCTGCTCCGATTGATCCGCCTGTGGTTAGGCCGAAATGCGCCACGATCACATCCGCGCCCGCCTTGGCCATCTCGGCGGCGTTGTCGGCACTGAACACGTAGGGCGTGGTCAACAGATCGCGCTCATGAGCCTTTGCGATCATCTCGACCTCCATGTCATAGGACATGCCCGTAGCCTCAAGTTCGCGCCGGAAGCGGCCATCAATGATGCCGACGGTGGGAAAGTTCTGCACGCCCGCGAACCCCATTGCCTCCAGATCATCCAGAAACTTGTCCATCAAACAGAACGGGTCAGTGGCGTTTACCCCTGCCAGAACAGGGGTGTTCTTGACGACCGGCAGAACTTCGCGCCCCATGTCGACGACGATCTCATTAGCGTTACCGTAAGACATGTACCCCGCCAGCGACCCGCGACCGGCCATGCGATAACGGCCCGAATTATAGATGACGATCAGGTCGATGCCGCCAGCCTCTTCACATTTGGCGGACAGACCGGTGCCCGCTCCGCCCCCGACAATGACCTGATCTGCTGCTATTTTGGCCCGCAGGCGGCCAAGGATTTCTGCGCGTCCTGTGACTGCCATCTCAATTGTCCTTCCGGTTGTAGATTTCGTTGAAATTGCTGATCGCGGCCTCGGCAAAGGCGGGATCGTTGATATGCATATCCAGCTCGACCAGTTGCCGGTCAGGTGTCTGGACCACCGTGTCACGCAGCGCCTGGAACAGCGCCTCATTTGCCGCTGGATCGTGGAAAGCACCACCTTCGATATCCAGCGCTGAGACCCCGCGCAGAGGCAGCAGGAAGCGCACCGGCCCCTCACAGGCGTTCAGCTTGTTGCCGATCCATACACCGATCTGGGCGCATTCCTCGGGGGTCGAGCGCATCAGCGTGACCTGCGCGTTGTGATGATAAAAGTTGCGACCTTTGAATTGCGCGGGCACCGAGTCGGGGGACCAGAAATTCGCCATGTCCAACGCCCCGCACGAGCCGACATAAGGCAGTTTGCTGCGCGCAATGCTGTCGAGACGCTCCTCACCCGCGCTGAGGAAACCGCCCACGATCAAGTCGCAAATCTCGGTCGTCGTGATATCCAGTGCGCCCTCCACGTCGCCCTGATCGACCAGTTGTTCCATCGACCGCCCACCGCTGCCGGTGGCGTGGAAAACGAGGCAATCGTAGTCGTCGGACAACCCTTCAGTGATGGCCTGAACGGCAGGGGTCGTGACACCGAACATCGACAAAACCAGAGCGGGGCGGTCATCCGTGGCTTCGGGCACCTCATTGGCCATCATACCGGCTAGCGCGTGCGCCGCGTTGCCCAGCAGTTTGCGCGACACACGGTTCAGACCGGATACATCCGTTACCGGGTGGAACATGTTCACATCTGACGCGCCCACATAGGCCGAGACATCGCCCGACGCGAGCGTCGAGACCAGCACCTTAGGCACCCCGATCGGCAAGGCTTGCATAGCGGGCGCTATAATCCCTGACCCACCCGAACCGCCCAGCCCGATGATGCCGCCCAGGTCTTCTCTGCCCAATACAAAAGCGGTAAGTGCCCGCGACATCTCGGTCACAGCCTGCCCGCGATCATTCACGAACACCGCCGCCGGACCGTCGGGATGGCAGGCCGCGACACTGGCAGCCGTGACATCCACGCCAGTCTCGCCACCTTTGGTGCCGACATTGACAAGGACAGTTTCGATGCCCGTCGCGTCGATCAGGTCACGCACATATGCCAACTCTGGCCCTTTGGTGTCGGCTGTGCCGATCACGTAAGCTCTTTTTGTCATCCTTCCCTCCCTTAGCCCGACTGGCCCGGCTCCAGCCCCAAATGGCGCTTTTGCATCGCCTGATCGTTTTCCAGCGCCTCTGCTGTCATCCGTTCGACCACCTCTCCTCCGACCATGAGGGCCACGTCCTGCACAGCGGCAAGCGCCGCGTGCATGTTCTGTTCAACCAGCAACACCGCGATGCCTTCGCTTGCTATCAGTTCGATCAGATCAATCACGTCCGAGACAATGGCCGGGGCCAGCCCTTCGGTCGGTTCATCCAAAACCATCAGGCGCGGGTTCAGCAGCAGCGCGCGACCGATGGCCAGCATCTGCTGTTCGCCCCCGGACAGCCTGTTGCCAAGGTTCCGGCGGCGTTCTTTGAGGCGCGGAAAGGTTTCGTACACGCGGTCAATCGACCAGGCGCCCCCTTTGCGTTCGACGATCTTGAGATGTTCCTCGACTGTCAGCGACCGGAACACCCGCCGCCCTTGCGGCACATAGCCGATGCCCATCTGCGCGCGCTTCTCAGGCGGCAGACCAGTCATATCCACACCGTCAAACCGAATTTCCCCCGCCGAATGCGGGTGCAGGCCCATGATCGCGTTGCACAGGCTGGTCTTGCCCATTCCGTTGCGCCCCAGAATGCCCAAAGGGCGGGTACCGAGGTTCAGATCAACCCCGTGCAGCACATGACTAGAGCCATAGCGCAGGTCTACCCCGCGAATTTCCAGCAAAGCGTCAGTGGCCATGAGCACCCCCGATATAGACGCGGTGCACATCCTCGTTGCGCATGATCTCATCCGGTGAGCCTTCGGCCAGCAAGCGCCCGTTATAAAGGACCGAAACGCTTTCCGAGGTTTGCAATGCGATATCCATATCATGTTCGATAAGCACTACGGTCACATCCTCGGGCAAGGACTTCAGAAGCGCGCTGAGTTTCGGACGTTCAGCAGGCGAAAGCCCCGCCGCCGGTTCATCCAACAGCAATATTTTCGGGTCTTCGGCCAGTGCGATACCGATCTCCAATTGCCGCCGTTGTCCGTGGCTGAGTTCCGAGGTCTCGCGGTCCAGCACATCAGCAACACCAGCGACCTCGGCCAGTCGTTCGGCCTCGGCCAGGCGGGCATCGCTGGCGCGAAGGGGCATTACCTGCCGCCAACTGCCCCGCAGCCCGGCGACAGCCAGAAACAGCGTGTCACGCACAGTCAGACCGTTGAACAGATGGGCGTGCTGGTAGGTCCGACGCAGCCCGCGTTGAATTCTCTTGTTGATCGGCTCTCGCGTTACACTGTCACCAAACAGGGTGATCTGGCCGGTCGTAGCGCTGGTATCTCCGGTCAGCACGTTAAACAGGCTGGTCTTGCCCGCCCCGTTCGGCCCCAGGATAGCGCGACGCTCGCCGGGGCGGACGGTCAGGTCGATATCCTGAACCGCCCAGAACCCGCCGAAGCGTTTGCCAATGCCCCGGACCTCCAGGGCATTGGCTGTGTTATGTGAGTGGTTTACGGGCACGAGGGGTTGTCCCGGCTGACCGGACCCGAGGCCAGGAAGACCTCTTCGTCCTGTCCCAGAAGCTGATCCACATCGCGCACAACCTTGACCACGCGGTTGCCCAGCGAGCCGTCTTCACGCTCGTAGACTTCGGTCACAAAGTTGTCGATCACACCATTGCGGTTCTTGTCCAGCCGCATCGTGCCGCCGGTGGGGGTGGTAAAGGTCAGATCGTTCAGCGCTGCACGGAAGGCGGCATGATCGTCCGACAGATCACCATCAACTTCGTCCAGAGCCAGCATCGCGGCCTTGGCGCTCATGTAGTAGTGATGCGCAAAGATCGAAGGGGCCGAGAAGCCATCAGGGAAGGCTTCGGTATAGCTGGCGGTAAAGGCTTTCCATTCGTCACCGTCATAATCGCCGACGGTCGGGGTGCCCGCAGGTGCGCCGACCAGCAGTTTCTTGAACGGGCCTTTGCTGTCCAAAATGGACTGGTCGATGGTGATCGAACCGCCGATGATGGGCTTTTCACCACCCGCCTGACTATACTGGGTCAGGAAGTTGACCGCATCCGCGCCACCCAGCGCCACGAACAGAGCATCGACATCCTGTGGGATCGAGTAGACGACCGAGGAGTAATCTTTGTTGCCGATGGGCGTCCAGAACTTCTCAGGGACCTTACCGCCCGCCTCGCAGAACTCAGTCATGAAACCCAGAACCTGCGTGTATGGGAAGGAATAGTCCTCGGCGATCACAGCCACGGATTTGTAGCCCATATCGTTGAAGGCGTAATCGCCGACGCCGACCATCCACTGTGCGCCATCACCGCCAAAACGGTAGAAGTTGTCAGAGCTGTCGCGCAGTGTCGTATCTTGCGCGGCTGACGATCCGTTCAGGAAGGTAACGCCGGGATAGGATTTCGACAGATCGCGCAGCGCCAGACCCTCGGACCCGGATAGCGGGCCAACGATGATGTCCACGCCGTCCTGTTCGATCAGCTTACGGGCCGCGTTCACGGCGCTGTCGGGGCTGGCGTCGGACGACATAGTGATGACTTCGATCTTGTTGCCATCGACCTCGCCACCGGTTTCCAGAACCGCCAGTTCCGCGCCCCGAATACCATCCTGACCGAGCGCGGCAAACGCGCCTTCCAGGATCGAGATCACTCCAACTTTAACATCTTCGGCAGAGGCCGGGACCGCCATTGCGCAGAGCGCCAGCGCGGATGCAGCCATTTTGAGCTTATTCATTTCTTAGGTTCCTCCCTATGAGTTTGCTCGGACAGTTGACTTTTCTTTGACTTCTGGACGGCGCAGCCGCGCCATCCAGTCACTTGCCAGTTGTTGCAGCCCGCCCGGGGCCACGATCACGATCAGCAGCAGCACAACGCCAATCAGCGTGTTGAACCGTTCCCGGTCGATCAGGTCGACGGCGAAGGTGTCCAGCAGAACAAAGACCACCGCGCCCACAAACGCTCCGCCCGGATGGCGCAGGCCCCCAATGACCGAGATGATGAGGATGTCGATGATGGGCCCAAGCCCGACTGAAAAGGATGAGATGCGTTCCTGGTACCAGACGTTCAGGATGCCACCGGCCCCGGCCAGCAGACCCGAGAAGGCAAAGGCGGCAACGATAGGCGTGGTGATGGAAACCCCCAGCGCCAGCACACGACCGGGTGCGTCACGCACGGCCTGAATGGTCAGCCCAAGCGGTGAGCGGACAAAGCCGCTGACCAGCGCCAATGCAAGCGCGGCCATGCCCAGAGACAACAGGTACAGCGGCAGCGGATCGCGCAGGCTGAGGCCGGCAATTTCGGGCGCTCGAACGCCGGAAAAGCCAGTCCAGCCATTGAAGAAGGTATAGTTCTGGCGGGTGAAGTAGAAGAACGCCACACCAATCGCCAGCGTGATCATGATGGCGTAGATACCACGTGACCGGCGTGCGATTAGGCCAACCAACGCACCTGAAACAGTCGCAAGGACCAGCGCCAGTGGGATCGAGACCCAGAATGGCAGCGGAACTCCGATCCCCACTGTATTGGGGCCAAAAAAGGCGATGGTGTAACCCGCAATCCCGGCCATGGTCGCCTGCGCGAAAGAGACAACGCCCAGATAGGTCGCCAGAAAGCTGAGGCTTAGTGCCATGATGCCAAGGATCAGCGAACGTGTGGCGACCTGCGTCAGCCAGAAATCGTTCAGAACGAAGGGCAGGATCAGCAGAGGAATAAGGATGAACGCCTGTTTCATAGCTCGGCCTTTCCCAGCAGGCCCTGTGGGCGTACCGCCAGTACCAGCACCATGATCGCAAAGGTGAACACCACGCCGTAGGTGGGCGCATAGGCCAGCCCGTATTGCTCGGCCAGACCGACCAGCAGCGCACCCAAGGCGGCCCCGCCGATCGAGCCCATTCCGCCGACGATCACCACCACCAGCGAAGACAACAGGAATTGCAGGTCCGTCCCCGGCGCAATCGACAGCGCGCTCGCGGCGACGACCCCGGCCATACCGGCCAACATGCCTCCCAAGGCAAACACAATGACAAAGATACGGTTGATCGGATATCCCAGCGCCCGCAGCATGTCCTGATCATCAACGCCCGCGCGGATCACAGCACCAAAGCGTGTCCGTTGGATCAGGAACCACAGGCCAATCCCAACCACCAGCGCGAAACCCATCAGCGCCAGACGGATATTGGCATATCCCACGCCCAAAACTGGCAGGCGCTGTCCCCCGGCCAGAGCGTCCGGCAGCTCGACCTGATAGGTCAGCCCGCCCCAATACCACAGCATCAGATCGGCCATGATGATCGAAATCGCAATCGAGGCGAGGGTCTGGCGCAGCTCATCCCCCTGCATCCAGCCCAAAACCCCTGCCTGCACGATGGCTCCGGCCAATGCGGCTGCCAGGCCACCACCGACAACGCCCAGCCCCCATGAACCAGTGACATCGACAATGCTGTATCCGACATATCCACCCAGCAACAGCAACGCGCCATGGGCCATGTTCACCGTCCGCATTAGCCCAAAGATCAGGCTGAAGCCGCTGGCCGCCAAAAAATAGAGTGCTGCAAGCGTCAACCCATTCAGGGTGACGATTAGAAATAAGGTCATGGTTCCTCCCGCTTGGGGAAAGCATGACGCAGGAATTTGAGCCATCACAGAGATAAGCGCATTTTTCGAATGAGAAATATAATGTTTAAAATCAGATAATTAAGTCAAATCACCTCAACTGGCCTTGCTCGAATTAGGAAAAAATGAGAAAAAGCTTCTGAAAATAAGAAAAGCTTTCCCAAGTTGAGCCATGACCACTCTGACCCTGACTGGTGCGCAATCTGACAACTCTACAGAAGCCAATCGAATCTACTGTCCAACGCTGAACGGTTTAACAGTGGCGCAAGCAGACCTGGCATTTGTCATGCCAAGGCTTGATCACAATAGGGCAGTCCGCGAAACACCCCGGCAGGGCGATTGGGCTGCTCTGCTGGCGAGCGACCCGTTCGGCTCCGAAGTGGCCATGTTCTCGCAGCTTTACGCGCTTGGGTACCGTGGGATCACCAATTGGCCTTCGTCGATCCTGCTGGACGGCGCGTTGCGGCAATCCATGTCGACCATCCCAGCCTCGCCTGAATTTGAGTATGCGTTTCTGGCCCGGGCCCAACAGGCCGGATTTAGAACTCTGGCCTTTTTCATATCTCTGGCGCAGGGGCGTGGCGCTTTGAAGGCGGGGTTAAAGCATCTGGTGTTGCACCCTGGTTTACTTGAGGTTGAAACCCGCGAGAGCAGTGCGCTGGTTCTGGGATCCTTGCAACGTATCATCGACACGATCCGAACCGAGGCACCCGATGCTACTATCTACGCCTACACATCCGATTGGCATGAGCGATCCGTCCCGCTCAGTACGTTGGAAGTAGATGGGCTGGTCAGATGTGAGGCCACCGCATGAGCGCGCGCAGAGACAGCTTCTTATTTGCCGCGGTCGTAGGCTCCGGACTGACTGCCAAGGCTGCTGACAAGGCAGGGGCCAATTATTTGCTTGCGCTGAACGCAGGCCGGTTTCGGGTTCAAGGCGCATCGTCACTGACCAGCTTTCTGCCAGTGCGCGCGGCCAATGACTGGGTCATGGAATTCGCCGAGCGGGAAATGCTGGGGCGATGCTCTGCCCCGATTTATGCCGGATTTTCCGTAAGCGATCCTCAACTTGATATTGCGGAATTGGTCCAAAAGGCCAAAACATTAGGCTTTTCCGGCATCTGCAACTTCCCCTCGACCACATTGATCGACGGGCGTCTGGGCGCCCTGATCGAACGCGAAGGGCTGGGTCTTGATCGGGAAATTGCGATGGTCAAGGAAGCCACAAATGTCGGGTTGGGCGTGTTTTCCTACGTCCAGACGAATGCGCAAGCTCGCAAAATGGTCGATGCCGGGGCAACCGCAATCTGCGTGAATATTGGTTTTACAAGCGGCGGAACAGGGGTCAACACGCACCTGACTTTAGAGACCGCCGCAGCCCAAATTGACCGCGTTCTAGAGGGCGTTCCCACTTCGGTGGACAGACTTTGCCATGGGGGGCCGATCACCTCGCCCGAAGAAGCGCTGGCCATCACCCGCCTGTGCGGTGTGCAAGGTTTTGTAGCAGGGTCAACCTTGGACCGACTGCCGGTAGAACAAACGTTGAATGAGGTGACCAAGGGGTTCACTGCCATTCCCAGCCTGTCACGAATCGAGACCGGTGCGCCAACAACTGAACATGAATTGGTCGGGTCTTCTTACTCCATGCAGTTGATCCGCGAAGAACTTGATGATCTTGCCCATGAGGATATCCCGGTTTTGTTAATCGGTGAAACGGGAACCGGCAAAAGCCGTGCAGCGCTCAAACTGCATCACGCAGGCCCGTCTGCACGACGGCAGCCAGTGGTCGTAGATTGCCCCGCCCTGGGTAGCGAGGACGGCGGCGCACACCTTCTGGGTAAGGTACACGGTGCTTCTGGTGCGACGGGGACACAACGCGGTGCTTTGGAACAAGCCTCGGGCGGCACTGTCATATTTGATGAAATCACCGCCTTGCTGCCGGAACATCAGGGCAAGCTTCTAAAGTTCACCGATGAAAAGACCGTGCAGCGTATCGGGGATCATACGCTCAGACGGGCGGACGCGCGGATCATTTCGACCACGACACAGGACATGATTGAAGTGGTTGAAGACAACAGGTTTCGCCAAGATCTTTATTACCGGATTTCAGGGCACGAAATCCTGCTGCCACCGCTGCGCGAACGCGTGGACGATATCCCCGAGCTGGCACTGCACATCGGACGGCAGGTGATCAACGAGACTCCGAAATTCTCAAACGCTGCGCTTCGTCTGATGTTAGAGCACGACTGGCCCGGCAACGTGAGAGAACTTTATTTTGCGGTCCAGCGGGCGATACGCAAATCAGATGGGTCGACAATCAATCTGAAGGATGTCGAGTTCCTGCGCCGTAAGCCCGCCTCGGTTTCAGCTACTCCCGCCCTAGAGACTTCGGCTGGAACGCTAGTCTCAGAACGCGACTGGATAGCAGAGGCTCTGGCCCGCAATGGCTTCCGCCGGGCGCAAACGGCACAGGAACTGGGAATAACCACCCGCACACTTTACAACAAAATCAAGAAGCATGGCTTGCAGGGATAGTACACTCAGTTACCCAGCATTATCTAATTCTCTCATCGCATTTGGCCGGGAAGCCTACTGAGTTTTGCTCCGTCAAGTGTTTTGGACTAGGTTCACGAATTCTCGCTTTTTCCCGGGATTTGCTCATAGTCTGATGAAACCCTGCTGAACCAGACACAAATGACCGATTTTCTCGCCGCATTACCTCGACGCGTTGTTGCTTATGCAGCAAAACCGTGCTTCGAGCGCGTAGCTCGAAAACACGATGGCCGAGTTGGGCTCAGAGCAGTCAGCTAACCTGTTCCGTTAAATATCCGCAAAGCCATGATTTCCAGTAATTCGGTAAACCCAATTCCGCGGGCGCGGCGAGGAGAGCCAATAGCGACTTTGTGAAGCTGCCGCTGAAGTCTAAGCCCGTTGTTAGTTTCAGAGTCTAGCGGTGGAGCTACGGCGGCGCCGCATCGCGTCTGTTCATTTGCTGCCCAGCTCAAGATTAACATCAACTCTTCTCTTCCTTTTCGGCCCCCTGCTTAGGATGAGCAACCTCATTGCCAAGTTCGAGAGAAACGACTCCTTCAAGCTTTCATAGAAACTGGGATCTTCGTCCCACTGCATCGGGGGAATATGTTTCGGCTGATGACGGAACTTTCCCAATAATACCCTGGCTTTCTCCGTCGCCTGAAGATCCACGTCCAACCCGAGCGCTGCCTCATGGCAAAAGAAAATGCTTAATATCCACCTTATCCTATTGGATGATGTCAAACGCAGCACGATAAGTTTGGACAATTTGATAAGATAAACAATTGTAGCATATAGTAAAATACAAGAGGAACGAACGACCTCAAACAGGTTGCATGTGCCTCTCCTGGGCACCAATTATCATTGCAATCTGTTGATTTTTAAATCTTTCAAGGATGAGTCTGAAAATCATCCCCTGATCCGTCCCCCGAATAGATATTGATGCAGGATGATCCCGGGTTAGTTTCAATTACATGCCGATCGCCCACTTCCCGCTGTAGGAATGGCCACACTATAATACACTTCCGCTTTGGGCTCAGAAGCAGACCTTCACCAAAACTTACCGAGAGTCTGCCTTGCGGACAGAGCCGCCATCTACTCAGCGCAACGAAATTTCCGCTCTCAGCCCAAAGCGGACATCCAAAATCAAGTTTTGCAGTTTCTTTTGGCACACTTCGATCTCGAACCATGTCAAACTAACCTATTTGAAGATATCAGTCCTATTTTGGGAAACCTTCAGTAGAAACCAATCTCGTTGACATCTACGCGAACCTCGTGATCGCGCCCGTAGGCAACAACTCCAACTGAGGTGATTCCGTCAGCGACGGGAATAGCGCGTAACATGGCACCTGAAGCCTTGAAGTCTGACAGAGGCAAATAAACTTCTGTCCACTCGTTAGAAGTTGCGAACGCGGCCTGATAATATTGCCAAGGAACCACCGTGCCACGTGTCCTGAGGTGGACGAAGTATTGCTCGCCGTTACCCCGGACCAATAGCCTGACGCCCGAAGCACTCGCATCTGGCCGATCAGGCAACTTGCGTCGAAACTGGATGAAGCCACCGTTGTTTTCTGTACTCACTATTCCGGTCAACCGCGCGAATGCAACATTACCTTCCGAACGAAACTGCACCTGCCCTGAAGAGGCCCCTCCCATGACAGTGTCGGCAACGTAGTCCCAACGCGTCTCCGGAGACTCGGAGAAGTATTCAGTAAGATTTCCGTCAGCCTGTGCCATTGTAGATCCGATGAGAAATAGACTTGAAACAAGCCCAACGAAGTTGCCACGCATATTGTTCTTCCTCAGTTCAATATCGAAATGGAAAGGTTAAGCGCCGTGGCAAATGCGACCCATGCTAAATACGGCAGGAAGGCCAGGGCAGAGACTCGATCAGTGTACCTGACTTCAGCGATGAACACGACGATGACAGTCAGCAACGCGACAATGACCACAAGGGCCACCCACGGCATTTGCAATACGAAAAAGGTTGGGGACCACAAGAAGTTCAGACCCATCTGCGCCCACCACAGCTTCATAGCGGTCGAGCTTCGGTCTGTGTCAAACTGACGCCAACCAACCATAGCGATCAAAACATATAGCACCGTCCAAACCGGGCCAAATATCCAATTTGGTGGATTGAAAGCAGGTTTAGAAAGCTGCGCATACCAATCGCCAGGTGCAGTCAGTGTCCCGATCAGGATGCCGCCGCCCATCACAAGCGCAAGGAATGCTATGCGGATCAACCAATTCGACATTGTAGGATAGCTTTCAGCAGTCCTTGGTCGTAACGTTGACAAGTGCTTCGGAAGAGAAGGTCGCAGTACTGGTCTTATCCGCATCAGTATATGACACCGTGGCGCCTTCGATCTCCGACCCGGTTACGGTGATTTCGCGTTGCCCGATAGTGTCATCTACATCGATGGTAAAGGCGAGTGTGTCCCCGGCTGCGAGGGAGGCGATCTCAAGTTCAATTGTATTTTGCCCGTCCACAACCGAAGGAAGTTGACGCAGTGCATCTGCACCCTCAACGAATTCGAGAGGCTGGAAGACCTCTACGCCCGCACCTTTTTCGGTCACGTCGAAAATCAATCGTCCGGCAGATTGCGACAGGTCAATTTTGACGTTCGAGGCTTCAACTTGGCACGTTCCCACATTTGTCAGAACGAAACGGTCCTTGGGTGCGCCTTCTATGAAGCGAATTTGTACTCCGGCTTGAAGCGAAGATGCTACGAGTAATCCAAAGGTCGCCGTAAGAATACTCTTCGGGAGCATATTTATCTCCTTCCTTATTGGTTCTTGATAGATACGCTTCGGCGGATTTCTTGGATCAGACTAATGCCCTTTGATTATCGCGGTTCAGCCGACAGATCCTATAGAGATTCCGTGCACCGCACTAAAATCGATCCCCACGTTCGCCAGACCATCGGGCCAGGTCTGATGGGACAGCACAACAACACCGTCGTCTTCAACACAGGCTCATCTGATGTCCACACGCTTTCACTAAGAAAGCTCAGATTGCGATTGTAAACAAAGGGCAAACCAGAAGTCGCTACATTTGCTGCATTCTTTTTCCAGCATGCGTTGTTTCGACCGTCTTAGTGATCCGCTGTTGGCGCGTTGTTGGGTTCTTAGCTATCTTGATCCAGCGCAGGACGTTGCGTCGATAAGAGGGCGGCAATTGCTCCCATTTGTTCAGGTCCAATTCACCAGATAAATCGTCTGGCACAATCAGAGCGTCGACGTCATCAAAAAAGTTCCACAGTCCTGACGCCTTACTGGATTGTATGGACGCCTCTCCTGCGGGGTGCATTAAGCCTTCTTGCCTGAGGCGCTCTGCTCTGTCTTTGTAGCTTTTGGACCAGGCTTGCTGTTTTCGCGGGCTGATCAGTTGCGCCGTCCGGTCTTCATCGATTGTAAATCGTCTTCCATCAATCCAACCATGCGAGATCAGCGCATCCAGCACCTCGTCCCGACTGACATATTTCTGCGGATGTGCCGCCTTCCACGTGATCAGGCGGACGCTATCACGTTGGGCAAAATGCATGCTTAGCCACTCCCACAGTTGATCACGGGATGTGACCTCAATATCAGTCACGCGCCACCATAGTGTTCATGCTTGTGTCATCCGTCGCAAAAAAGCTTCAGCCGTCTTTATGTGCGTGCTCTTGGCCTCTGGCGACATCCGTTCAGCCGTACGGCACATCATCGCCCATCGGGGATTGCCAGCCAGTCTATCGCTGTGTTTCAGAATAAAGCGCCAATACAGCCCGTCCCAAATATCGGCCCATGGCCCCTTGCCCCAATGGCTCATTTTGCGAACATAGTTTGAGCCCGAAAAGTACGGTTTGGTGGTGATCAACCCGCCATCGGCATGCTGGCTCATCGCGTAGGCATTGGGAACCATAACCCAATCATAGCTGTCGACGAACATTTCCATAAACCAGCGATAGACATGATCCGGATTAATTTCGCACAGAAACATAAATCCACCCAAAACCATGAGGCGTTCAATATGATGACAATACCCTGTCTTGAGCACCCTTTTGATCGTGTCATCCAGCGGATCAATACCAGTGGTTCCGTCGTAGAAAGCGCGGGGCATTGGGCGGTGATGGCCCCAATGATTTGTAGTGCGCATCGGCACACCCAGGCTCTCATAGGTCGCGCGCATAAACTCGCGCCAACCAATGATCTGACGGACAAAACCTTCCACCGAATTCAGGGGAACGCCCTTGCGATCCGCATGCGCCAGGGCAGCGTCCAAAACCTGTCTGGGCGTCAACAATCCAATGTTCAAGGCTGGCGTGAGAACGGCATGCCACAGCCAATTTTCGCCCGCAACAATGGCATCTTCATAGTCGCCAAAGTGATAAAACCGCCGTTCCAGAAACTGCGCCAGCCAGTCGGACGCAGCTTTGTGTGATGTCGGATAGTACAACGTATCCAGGCTGCCCAATGCTTCTGGAAAGTCAGCAAGAACACTTGCTTTTGCAGCTTCATCAACGGCGTCATGGACAGGCCAGTCGATCCAGGGCAGGCTGCCCAACAGCGCCTTAGGTACTTTCTTGCGGTTTTCCTCGTCAAAGCTCCACTGTCCACCCGTCGGTTGACCGCCGTCCATCAACACATTCAAGCGGCGGCGTTGGCTTTTGTAGAACTCTGCCATGAACCAGCGTTTTCGACCGGCAAACCAATCCTGATTGTCGGCCCGAGTGTTCAAAAAACCAGGTGATGGCTGGAAATCGAGCGTGATATCGGTTTTGCCAGCCGCCGCCCTAAGACGTTTTTCTGCAATGAAGTCTACCGGATCAACCATGACTATATGGCTGATGCCGCGGTCCCGCAGACTTTGAAACAGGCACAGGCATGCGCCCGGCTGCCGCTCAAAGGGCCAAATCGCGGCATCAAATCCCTTTGCGACCAAGCCATCGCGATAGCGCGTCATGGAAGCACGGTGCAGCCAAAGCTTTTGCTTGTGCATCGTGGCAGGATAAAACGCATCGCAAAAGAAAAGCGGGTCTTCGAAAAGCACAACCGCGTCGGGTCGGGCGGCGACACCGGGGTGCTGGGCAAACAATTGGTTGGGAAGTAGAAGCGCGGCAGTGGACACCGGCTATGGCCTTGGTTGGGTGGCCAGGTTTAATTGGCTCAAAAGCGATGGGATCTTCTTTCGAAGACCAAAGAAGCCGGCCCTTGCGTGAGGCCATGTCAAAGCGTCGTAAGGCCGAAGAATCCGATTCAAGGATAGGCCTGCGTCCCTCAAAAAGGGTTCCGCACGATCCAATCGTGACCGAGTGGGACCGACAGGCGTATAGGCTGTTGCAATGGTTGTGACACCAGCATTCCGTGCTGCCTTGATCAACGGACCACTCCAGTCTTCGGCGGACTGAGCAAGCTTTCCGTAGGGTTCCAGGGCGCTGTTAATCGCGCCCTTGGCAAAATCCTTTGCGGCGTCCCCCATCGGGTTTGGAGACCGACCATGCGTCGCCAAAAGTCCAATCGCGGCCGCAGGCGATGTCCGCACTAAGCAGTCACTTGACAGATCATCCTCTGTCAACAGCAACAGATAAGGGCTGTCCGCGGGAATGAGCGGGATAGAAAGTGGAATGAGCGGGTGATCTAGCGGCTCGGTCAACGGTTTTGCAAATTTGGCGAGGCCTTTTGGTTGAAACCGTCCTTGCGTGTATTTGGCAATATTATCGGGTCGCGCGAGGTAGGTTTTGCCTTTCGTGTGCAATCCGCCGACCCACCGCCAGCTCAGCGTGTTTGACGCGGGATCGCCATCCAGCAAATGCCGCAAAAAGAAGTCCGCGCCAAGATGCCAGGGTATGTGGAGCGTAAAAATCCAAATTGATGCAAACCACATGCGCGCATGGTTGTGGAGGTAACCGGTCGTCACCAGTTCCCGCGCCCAATGATCGAAACAGTCGATGCCGGTATTGCCGTTCACTGCATCGTTGAAACGGATCTCTAAGCCCTGATCGGATTTTAGTCGCTCTAAAGCGCTCAACAGATCCCGTTGATAATGTGCCCAGACGCTGGGCCTCTGTTCCAGCCAGCCCTTGAAGTAAGTGCGCCAGAACACTTCTTGAACGAACTTCTCCGCCGCGTCGGGATTATGTGACGCTAGTACAGTCGCCAGTACCTCTTGTTCCGTTATCAAACGGTGGCGCACCCAAGGTGACAAACCCGATACATTGCTGCGTTGATCGGTCCCAAAATCGTAGTTCCGCTTACCTGCATAATGCCGACCGGCGCGTCCTACGAACTGCTTCAGCCTTTTAAGGCCATTGGTTCGTGTGGGCTTGAAACTGATCGTCTCTTTCGCTTCCACAATTTCTGGAAAAATCTCGGTCATGCGGCCGACCTGCATTTTTTTGAGCAGTATTTCACTTGATCCCAAACGTTTTCCCATTTCTTGCGCCAGGTGAACGGGCGCTTGCAGATCGGGCAGATTTTCTGGGGCAAATCGGCTTTCTTCCGCATCCTCATCGTTGGTCCCCCAAAGGCAGGTCGAGTTGCTCTTGATCTTGAGCCGACCGCGCATCTTTGCGAGCAGTCCACCTGGTCTTTCGGCTCGCGTGCTTTGCCGAGATGGCTTGCGCTTGGGCGCGAAACTCAGTGCTCCGGCGGACATCCCAAACCCGCTCGCGCGCGGCTTTAGCTGCTGCGAGATGGTCAAAAACACGATCTGGATAGACCGTTCCAACGATTTTCTGCGCGCTTTCAGCTTTCCAGGGTTCGTGTATATGCTGATCCGAAATATTGGCCAATTCCGGCAACCATGTCCGAATGAACACCCCATCAGGGTCCTGATCGTAACCCTGCTTAACTGGGTTATAGATGCGCACGGTATTGATTCCGGTGGTGCCCGATTGCATTTGCACCTGACTCCAGTGAATGCCCGGCTCATAGTCGGTAAACATGCGCGCCAAATGCTCCCCCGGGGCACGCCAATCCAGCCAGAGATGATAGCTCGCCGTGGCCATCACCATTGCGCGCATCCGAAAGTTGAGCCACCCCGTCGCTTGCAATGACCGCATGCATGCATCCAAAAACGGATATCCCGTTTCGCCTTTGCACCAGGCAGCCAAAAGCTCGCAATCTGGCGCTTTCGGTCGAAGCCCGTCGTAGAGCCGATGCAAATTTTCAAACTCAATTCGAGGTTCATCCTCAAGTTTCTGAATGAAATGGCAATGCCAATGCAATCGGCCTGAAAACGAGCGCAGCGAATTGCGCCAGTCCTTTGCTTGCGACGGCAATCTGCGTCTTTGCTTTTCAGTCGCTTGGGTTACCTCGCGCATCGAAAGCGCGCCCCAAGCCAGGTAGGGTGATAGCCGCGAACACGCAACGGCTCCCTCCAAAGGGCTGGACATCTCGCGTTGGTATCTTTTGCCTCGGTAGGTCAGAAAGCTGTTCAGCCGCTCCAAACCCGCAGCTCGTCCACCGGCTTGACGACCAACGCACAGACCATCCCGCAAGCCGAGGTCGCGCGCCGTGGGAATATACCCTGGCTCTATGTCGATTGGTTTAAGCGCAACTGGTGACGAAACGGGCAATGCCATATACCTGTCCCACTGTCCCGCCCAGCCATCGCGAGACTTGAGCCTTCGAAAAACGCCGTGGTTTTGCACTTCGTGCCAATGCACACCATGATCCTTGCACCAAGCCGCGACCTGAAGGTCCCGCTGATACGTCCAATTGTTCCCTGTTTCCTCGTGTGACCAAAGTACGTCGACTAGACCACAATCCTTCAACTCGGATAGGACCGACACAATCTGCCCGGTGCGCACAACAAGAGGCTGGCCAAGTTCCCCAAGGTCTTTTCGAAGTCCGGCGATTGTCTCAGCAGCAAAGTTCCACTGCCGTGTTGACGCGTCGGGTTGCTGCCAAAGCTCCGGTTCAACAACATAGAGTGGCAGAACTGGCCCGACCTCAGACGCTTGCGAAAGTGCCGGATGATCATTTACCCGTAAATCCCGTTTGAACCAAACGACTTGCACGATACCTCCGTTCTTCAAGTACTGTACGTATGGCCACAGAAATTGGATCTTTGTTTCAACCACTTCTCCACTTCGCTGTGGACGCGGCCTTGGCTCTTCAAAGACGTTCTCGAATCCGCGTTTGGCAGCATTCGCGCCGTATTCACACTTCATCTTGCGTTGGTCACGCTGATCAGTGACGCAGGTTTGTAGTTGTTCGCCTTGTTGGTTTTGAGTGAATTGGGCTAGTTCAGATGACGTACTTTTCAAGCAGCATCTTCACGGGCAGCGAGGCATTCAATCGAGTAGCCAACAGAAACATTCCTCCAATCTTTCGCTGAAGGTAAAGAACGTCCATTGGCACCTGGGGTGGGATATAGCCGACCTCGATCAGAGCCATACTCTCTTTGTTCAGGCGGTGGAAAATCGTTCGGTCAGAGAAATCAAATTCATTCGCAGATAGAATTGCTTCGAAAACGCTACGGATCATTCTGAGGATCCGGTCGTCAAATGGGCCATCACCTTCAATAAGCTTCAGTTGTATGGCAGCCTTTCGAAGCGCCGCGCCGTCTTCAAGCAAACCGGCGCGCAATAGATCCACGTATCCATCTATTGCAGATGGTTGCAGTGCGCGTGCCGCGCCAAAATCCAAGAGACCGATTTTTCCATTGGATGGGTTGTATCGGTAATTGGCAAAGTTTGGATCGCTCTGCATCATACCGAACTCAAAAACCTCGCTCAGCGTGAGATTGACCAAGGCCTCTGAGACTCGATTGCGTTCCTCGCTTGTCTCATCACTCATGGCCTCGATAGGGCGACCTTCCAGAAAGGACATCGTCAGAACTTCTGGCGTGCTCCAATCTGCATAGAACTCTGGGATTTTAAACGCTTCATCGCCCTGCAATAGATCAGCAAAACAGCGCAGATATTGCCCCTCGCGTTCATAGTCCGTTTCTTCATGTAATTGACTGCGCGCCTCTTGGATATACGGAGCCAGATCAAAGCTTTGGGGAAGCAGACCTGACATGCGAACCAGAGTGGCAACGTTGGCCACGTCGCTGTCGATACTGCGCGCGATACCGGGATATTGCACTTTGATCGCCACATCGCGCCCGTCTTTCAATGTCGCACGATGTACTTGCCCAATGCTCGCTGCCGCTATGGGCCTAACGTTAAAGTCTTTGAAGGATTTTCGCCAATCTGCACCCCAAGCTCGGTTCAGGACGTCACGCAATTGTTTCGGTGGCATGAAATGCGCCTGATCTCGTAAACGCGCCATGATGTCAGCCAGTTCAGGCGGCAAGACCTCACCTGCATCCATCGAAATCAACTGACCCACCTTCATCGCGGCGCCTCGCATGCGAGCGAGTTGATCCGCGACTCGTGTCACGTTGCCGGGTGTCATCAACAAACCACGCATATCGGGTCGCGCGCCGCGACCGATCTCTCTTAGGGCGCGTGCTGCCATGTTCCCCGCAATGCCTGCCGTCATGCTGCTTAAACCGGCAACACGGCCCAAACGGCTTGTAGGAACTGCCAAAGGGGTTGGTGAGGATTTAGGGTCGGTCATCAATACTCACCAAAATTCCGTGCCCGGAGCGCCTTTTATGCGACCCTTCAAGTTTTCGGTGACCCAACCTCCATAGAAGTCCCCGGGTTGCGGGATCACCGGGTACTCACCAACAAAACAAGCGTCCATAAGTCCGGCGTAAAAGGCGAGATAGCCCTTAATCCGTTCAAATTTGATGGTTGGTGCCGCATAACTCCACGCAGCTTTCTTAGCCGCAGCTGCCCCGTTCTGAACGTCCCAGTAGCTCGCAACACCCTTCCACTCGCAGAATGATCTACCTGAGGCCTTTGTCAGAACGGCATCAATGTCTTGCGGCGGAATATAATACGTGGGGGCGTGATGGGTTTCGAGAACCTGAAACGCCTGATCGGTTTTCACGATTGCTTGACCGCCGAGCTCGATCCGCACTCGATGAGGCACTGCCCGCAGCGCAGGTGGTCGCGGATAGTCTTGGACGTTTTCAGTTGTCCAACCTGTCATTTCGAACCTTGTTTATGAATCAGTTGTTCCATCTTCGAACTAGCGCGCCGACAGCGTTATTCTAGCGATAGAGCTTTCAGCGTATGGCAGGTGAACTTGCACCAAAATTGGGCGTAGTGTCAGCTTGGGGCGGGCAACGTTATTTGACCGACTTTGCAGCCCGAACCGTCGAAATGAGTGTCCTAAATCTACCAGTTTGCCAATAGTTCGCCCATGCGCTCTAGGCCAAGGTCGAGGTTGGCAGCAGCACCTCCCCCCACACCCAGTCGGATGTGGTTCTGCATCCCGTAAGACGAACCCGGTAGTAGAAATGTCCGATAGGGATCGGCGAGCAAGCGTTTGGCGAACACGTCGCCATCAATCCCATCGAGCCGTGCCAAACCAATTAATCCAGCCTGAGGTTTGACCCAATCGAGGTTGGGCTGATCGGCAACAAACCTATCCAGGCGTTCCAACGTTTTCATCCCAGCTGCCCGTGCAGTTTTCAAAGCCTGATTATATCGGTCAGACCTCAAGGCAATTTCCGCGATGACTTCGCCGAGAATATTCATAATTTCGCTCGAGTTTTCCCGCAGAATAATAGCATCCCAAATGAGATCTGAATCACGGCATATCATCCAGCCGGTGCGTAGCCCCTGGAGCCCCAGTGCCTTGGAAACGCTGCCCGTCGTGATACCCCTTGGATACAAACCAGCAATCGAAGGGGCACGGGACCCGTCCCACTCCAATCCCGCGTAAACTTCGTCAACAACCAGCCATGCACCTACGCGATCTGCGATTTGGACAAGCCTTTCCAGCTCCGCTTGTGTCATCAACTGCCCAGTGGGGTTATTGGGGTTGGTCATAAAGATGAGCCGCGTGCGCGTTGTTACTGCGGCCTCAACTTTGTCGAGCGGCAATACCCAACCAGCTCTCTCTTCGCGGTCGACAACTTTTAGCGTCGCGTCAACTGCCTCTGCCAATACGCCCGCTTGTGGCCAGCCCGGACGTTCCGTTACGACTTCGTCGCCCGGTTGGACCAATTGCATGAATGCAAGATAATTGGCTTCCGCGGCGCCGGCGGTGATCAGAACATCGTCTGGCTTGCAAACATCAGACAAGCCGGCGCGGTCCAAAACATGCCGTCGTAAAGCGGGCAGACCCCGAAAGCTCTTTTGGTTCCAATCCAACGGCAGCGCTGGATCCAGCGCATTCATGAACTCACCCAAACGCGGCGACTCGGACAAGGAAAACCCAACGAAAGCTTCTGGATCCGCTTCCGTGGTATCCAGTAGGTATTGAAAAAGTGTGTGTATCTTGACTTTCATGCTCTACTCAAAATCTTTGTAGTCAATCAGGGAGAGAGTCTGTGCAAGCAGAGGGATTTGTCAAAGGGCGACCGATTGACCTTGTGGTTTTGGACTACGGGCTGTTCAAGGTCCATTCCACTGGCCGCATCATAGGTATCTGCGGGTTTCTGATCCGAACAGATTTGGAAGAAGCAATACTCATCGACACTGGATTTCCTGAAAAATACGCCATTGATACGGACGCCGCGGTCAAAGAAGATCGATTGTTCGAGTTTGGCGAGGTTCTGAAGTGCGAACCAGATAATCTGCCACGCGCACAGCTGGCAAAACTCGGGCTTATTCCGTCAGACATTACATTACAGATTTGTACGCACTCCCATATCGACCATATCGGTGCATTGGGCGACTTTCCAAACAGTCCCATTCTCATCTCCTCTGCCGAGCGAGCCTTACCTCGCCCCTTGTATTGGGGCGATATGCGGCTGATGGAATGGCCCGAGCAGGATTACCTGGTAATTGATGACGACGTAGAGATTGGGCCGGGTATCTTAGTTTTGATGGCACCCGGTCATGCGCCTGGCCAGATCGCGGTAATGGTCGATCTTCCGTCGGGGGCGATTTTATTGACCAGTGATGCGATTTCCCGACCATCAGAAATCGACGAGAAGTTTGCCGGGTCTTGGGACGAAGATGCAGCAATTGCCAGCGCAGACAGGTTGATGCGTCTGGCATCCGAGCGAGATGCCTTTGTAATCTATGGGCATTGTCCAAAGCAGTGGCCTGATCTGAAGAAAGCACCAGAAGTCTACAGCTGATCCCACCACTTGGACCATTTTTCCGGAAAATTATGTCGCACCAAAGAATTATCTGACGTCGCGCCCTTGGTTCAGAATAATCACATTCCCACTGGAAACATCCCCTGCCGGTGAAATGAGAAAACCAACCCAAGAGGCGATTTGCTCAGGTAGCATCGCATGACCATGTGGCATGGCACTAACGGCTTTCTTCAAGACTTCCTCGGTCAAGACATTGAACAACGGTGTCTTAGTCATGGCAGGTGCCAGAGAATTTACACAGATTTTATCCTGTGCGTATCGACGGGCGAGGTCTTTTGTAAGGGTATCCATTGCTGCTTTTGACGCGCGGTAGTGCGGAGGGTCGAACACATCGAAATTGTAAGCACCGTTCGATGAGATATTTACAATCTTTTTGATGCCTTCGCGTTCTAACATCAATTGGACCGCTTGCTGGCAACAATGGAATGCAGAATTAAAGTTGATTGCCATCTGCTTTTCGAGTTCCTCGGGCGGAATGTGCGGGAAGTCAGACATAAAGCAGGTGCCAGCGTTGTTTACCAAAGCATCCAGACCGCCATGGGCTGTCCTAATGCGCTCAAACGTTTGAGCCACGGCCAAAGGATCAGTTAAGTCAACGTAAATAGGTGTGAAGTCCGAACTAAATTCTGATGCCAGTTCGTTCAGACGCTCTTCTTTGAGGTCCAGACCAATCACATGCAACCCGTTTGTCTGCAATTGGCGGCAGATGGCCTGCCCCATCCCTCCCGCGGCGCCGGTCACAACCGCTGTCTTCATGGTAACTCCTCCTACCTAGGTATGATTTGCGATACTTCGAATTAAAGAAGGAAACTCATACCCCTTTTTTCTGAAAGCGGCGAAAGCCAATTTCGTTTAATTCAGTGCACGTCCGTTTTGGGCTCAAGCTAGACTTTGCAAAGTCAGCTTTCTGCGCATAGTCGCCGTCGGTTGATAGCGCAGCATCGGTCACTATGGGCTCGAAGCGGCCATTCGCTGCGTATTGGATAATTGACTGCTTGGCGGACAAAGCCGACGTTCAACGTTAGCTAGCGAGATGGCCGGTATGCCTTGAGATACTTCGTCATGACACGAGACCAAGCTGCTGAGCGATAGAAGCAGCATCGTAATACTCCCTACCTACTACTATTTTGCCATCCTTGACCCGCATACCACTGCAATAGTGCGCCTCTTGCCACCTACCAGTTGGTTCGAACGATCCAAGCGAAGACTCAAGAAGGCCGGTATGGGTTCCGCGATTAATAAACTCAACCACTGCTCTGTCGCCATCTACTACTACGTTTGTGACCTTCACCTCTCCATCAGGGAGCGCGCGTCGCCAGCGTTCATAGTCCATTCTGTAGCCCTCAGTTCCGATCTGGCTCTCGCTTCGTGGGATATCTTCGAACTGGCAGTGGCTCGCAAAACAGCAACGCTGCGTTCGGGATCACGCATGTCCCTAGATTCGTGGAATTGCCTTACAATCCTTTCGGTCGGATGCATTGCCAAGCTACTTTGCGCGTCTGAACAAGAAGAGTATCGATCGGAGGCGACCTGTCCACCACTAGGTCCAACGCGATTCCGAAGCAGCCGCTGGCGGTCCAGCGTCGGCACGACCAAGTAGGTTGAATGCCTATTTTGCGGACAAAGCTGCCGACAAGTCAGCTTGTTAGCACGTGTGATATCGGCCCATTGCGAACCTTCACCCCCAGTCTCCGTGCTGCGGCGCGATCCGTCAAAACTGCCGTCCGCTGCGATCGCAAAAAACAGTAGCTGCCTAAGCTCGCGAAATGCGGACACAGCTGTTGTTCAAAACGGACGAGCATATGCAGGCTTTCGCGAAAACGCGCTTCAACACTCAACACCAAATTGGTGAGGCGCATCTGTTGCGTTACTCTCGCAAAAAAGCAATCAACTGCGCAATGCGTTTCACGCGTGTATCAGCTCGCTTTGCCGTGTTAATAGTATGAAGGAGGCCGCGTTTCTTGCCTGGTGTCAACGCAGACCAAGTGTCACTGAGATTTGCGTCGCGAATGGCCGAAACCACATCGTTTGGTACTTCCACAGAGTTTGGATCGGCTTTGCGTAGGCGGACGTCGATATCCTCACCGGGTGATATCTGAGCGGAACGGAGAATAGTCTTTCCCGTGTATACAAAGGTTTCGGTAATGGCAGGGGATTTCGTAAGAGCCATATTGAAAGGATGATCATTTAATTCAACTTCGACGCGTTTCGTCCCCAACTTTTTGAGCGCGGCAGCGATTTCATGTGGAATAGGTAAGACCGTGTAGGTGCTCTGGCCCCATTCCATAGGCTCGATACGTCCTATAAACGAAAACCAATCAGCCAAAGAACTCTCCCTCATTTCTTGAAATGATGGTTTGAATATTGATTGCTTCAAGGTGCTCGATGTTCGCTTTGGACTGCGAGTTGCTAAACGCGGATGCAGCTTGCTTTGGACTCTCAGTGGTAGGTCGAGCTGAAACGGTCGCCCGTGGAGTTTGGCTAAGTGGATGCCGTTCGGACAAAGCAACAGATAGGAAGTTAGGTGGCTCCCCGATTTACATATATCCGTCTGGATCGTTGGGCGTGTGTAGTAATGTGCCTTCAAACGCGTCGAGATTATCATTCACATGCAACCAAGACAATTTGCTTTGTTTGTTGACGTGAAAAGTCGGTTTGAAGTCTTCCGGGTTTTCGAGCGACCCTGCATAGAGGTGCATACCACCCGGATAGTGATCGGCTTCAAATCCAATGGGTGACCCGCACGTCCCGCAGAAGTGCCTGAAAACGCCTTTGGAACTTTCGTAAGTGCGGGGTTTATCACCAGTCCACTCAAAGTTCCTTATCGGCACACCTAGCCACGCAACCACCGGCGCCGCACAATTCCGACGGCAGTCATCACAGTGGCAATAGCATGACCATGTTAGATCACCCTTGTAGGCCCAGCTTGTTTTTTTACAGAGACAATACCCGCGCGTCGCCATTCGATTTTCCTCCCAACCTCCAAAACATAGGATGCAGGCGGGTTTTTTGATGGATATATTTGGACGTTCAATCAGTTGAAAACGTCGAAGCTCAAGGTCAAATTCGGTTTGCGATGGTCATGCGATCCGATCTAACTAGAGGTTGCTATGCGGACAAATCGGACGTTTGCTCTCTTAAAATAACGCCACTTTTTGGCTCCTATTCAAGCTTACCTATGCAGTATTCAGCTTGGCGAATACCAAATCGGTGAAGTGTATGCGCGCTCAGTTGTCACCATTGGGACGTAGTTCGGCATTTCTACGCCAAAGCGTTTCGCTTCATAAGCGGTCCATCGAGGTGTTGGGATTTCGATCACACGAGCGTAGTAAAAGGCTTGTAATGCAGGATCAAACTCTGGATCTTCCCAAACCCCAATCAATTCACCCGATCCAATAGTGTTGGTCCACGTTGCGTTTTCCACATCAACGGTATTGCCGACGTCCGGTAATTTGCCGTCGGCATCCATCTCGCGATCCCCTGCCCATACTGCGTTGAAAATTTTTTCTTGGGTATCGCCGTTTTCATCAACCCAACCTTTGACGATCTGAATGCGGTCGAGGTTTCCAGAGAGCGGGTCTTTAAGAGCAGCAACTAGAAAATTGGGGCTTTTGCCTTCTTGGGCGTTCGTCAGGTTGCCCCCCATCGGTACGCCTTTCCTATAGCCTGCATCTGCCGGTAGGCGAAGCGAGGCGTCTTCTGCTGTGAAATCATAGCCCCCAAAAAACCTAACAACCATGCGAGAACCCGTTGTCGCATAGGTTTCTTTGCGTTTCATTGCATCAAAGATTGCCTCTCGAGTGTTTTCAACAGCCCATACTCCGCCAAGTCCTCCCGCTGCTTGCTTCCATCCATAGATAGAAAGATCGGGATCGGGTGCTTCAATGACCAAATGTTCCCAGCGGTTCGGTTCAGGTTCTACGCCAGAGTGCTTTCCGAAAAAGTTGTCTTCTTGGGCTGTTGCCATGCCAGTATGCGAGTCCGTCGCACCGACCATCCCGAACTTAAAAGGATTCACCCCAAGTTCTTGTTCAACTAACATGCCGCGCTTCAATGCTTCGCGCGCATACTCACCGGCTAGCATCTCGGGCCGTTTCAGTTCCGTGCCGTTCAAATTGGCAGCATCCCACGTATCGAAGTCTGCGAACTCATCCTCAGGGCTTAAGAACGGGTGCGCTTCACCGTCGCCCTTTATTTGTGTGGCTTCATAAAGAGGTTCAAATCGTGAGCGAAGACTCGCGATTTCTTCTGTAAGAGCTGAACCATCATAGGCGTTCATCGAAAACATCCGCCCGTTTGACAGGTTCCCGTTATGCGCAATAGCGAGAACTTCGCCGCCAGTTCGTTCTTCGTACTCGGACAGAAATGCCCACAAGTCTTCCGGATTTTTACTGTCGTATTGCGAAAATGGGCGAGTTTGATTGGCTCTGAACTGCCCATCTCTAAACAGAACGTTGCGATGAAGGTTGTTTGCACCTTCTGTGGTGTACTCATATCCGATTATCGCAGAAAAGACGCCAGGTTCGTTATAGCTGTCGGCCAGCTCAGTGTATTCTTCCCAAGCGTGTTTGATGGCCTTTGGATTGTCTATTGGCGGTTCGTCATCAGAAAGGGAAGCTACGATTTCCATCGCTGTAGTAAAAGCCAGCTGGGGATCTCCTGCGGTCAATGCTTCGTACCAGGCCTTTCCTTGCGGGGTCGCCAAGACTTCCGCGTCCCCGGCGAGAAGCTGCGGCATAAGGCCATACATCTCGGCGTGATCAGACACTACAATCCAGTCGAGCGGACGTGATAGCTTCGCGCGTAGACCATGAGTAGTGGTTACTTCTTCGCCACGCGCAAAGCGGAATGCCTGCTCCTGCGTGAGCCGAGTCATAGTGCCCGCATCAACAGATACAGACGTGTGGAGGTGAGAGTCTCCCCAGAGAGGTCGTTGCGGAAAGTTTCGGCCGGCATAGGGCGAGAATGCATCCGGTGCTAGAATAACTTCCGTGTTTTCTTGCTCCGTTTGAAATTCTTGCGCGGAAATGGCTGATGCCCACGTCATTGAGCAACCAAGTACAATGTAGGCGATGGTTCCTGCTTTTCGGCGGCATTCTTGAAGGATCAAATTTGGCATCCTTATCTCCCGAAAGTTGAAAACACGTACAGTGAAGCATAGTCAACAATTCCTAATTGCTCAAATTCTACGCAGTTGAACGAACCATTAGCACGCTGAAGCACGTTTCTCGCCAAGACTGCGTTGGGATCGAAGCGGTCGCTCGCAGAGTTTGGGCGAATTTCTGCTCTGCGGACAAAGCCGTCGCTCAAAAACGGAACACGGCGAGCATTTGGTGTTGCTCCGCATTGGCTTTTGTGATGCCACCCCCAACGTTGCTGGAATTATGCAGTCACCGTAAGCTTTGCTGGACGGGAGGATTCGCATGAGACTTGTTTCTACAGCGGCGGCCATAGCTTTGGCTGCGGCTTCGGTACACGCACAAAGCTACGATGTTGTAATCCTGAACGGTCGGGTCATGGACCCCGAGACTGGGTTCGACCAAATAGCAAATGTCGGGATCAACAACGGTTGGATCACAGCAATAACGACCGAGGCTATCAAGGGCGAGGAGACGATAGATGCCACCAACCACGTCGTCGCACCCGGATTCATTGATCTTGAACAGCATGGGCTTGATCCCTGGGGTATCAAGGTGAACCTCCGCGATGGTGTCACCACGCAAATGGACTTTGAGGTGGGTGCGGCCAACATTGGCGAGTGGTACGACGCGCGGGCCGGTGTCACCCAAGCGAACTATGGGACTGTTGTAGGACAGGAATATGCGCGCATGCGGGTCCACGACGGGCTTGTGCTCGAAGGTGGAGACATCGATTTTCGAAATTTCTTCGCGCTTCGTGCAGAATCCGTAGAAGATGGAGTTGAAGGCTGGTCTTCTGTGCCGAGCAACCGCGAACAGATGAACGAGATAACAGCGCAGCTCGACGAAGGTTTGCGCCTGGGAGCCATAGGCGTCGGGTCGACCATCGGCTATGCCCGTGAAGGCATTACCACCTATGAAATGTTCGAAGCGCAACGCGCTGCCTCTCGCTACGGCAGGCTCACCTCTGTCCATCACCGATTTCACCCGAGCGCATCCACACCGACCGAGACCCAGACTGGTGTGAATGAAATCCTTGTCAATGCGATGGTTCTGCAGGCACCGCTGCACATCCATCATGACAATGACTACGGTTGGTGGGAGAACCAGGAAAAGCTGCAGATGGCGAGAGACCAAGGCTACAATGTTTGGTCCAGCTATTACCCTTGGACGGCCGGTTCGGGAAATTACGGAGCCTCAATTATCGCCCCTGAAAATTGGGAAGGATCAATGGGTTACAAGTATGAAGAAACCATCTTTGACCCTCAACTCAATCGATACGTGACCAAAGAAGAGTTTCTCGAATTTGCTGAGAATGAACCGGGGCGAACTGCCATTGTTTTTAGCCCACCAAGGGAGCAATGGTTGAACGATTGGATCACTATCGCGGGCTATGGGATTTCAGGTGATGGTATGATGGGTCTCGATGTCGAGGGTCAGCCTTTGAGGTGGGAATCGCCATATGAAGACTATGCCGGGCATCCAAGGTCGGCAGGCAGCCATGCACTTGTGCTTCGGATGGCGCGAGAAGCGGACGTGCCACTGATGCTCACATTGACCCAATTGAGCTATATTCATGCTAAACGCCTTGGCGATACCGGTTTGCTTGCGATGCAAGTACGCGGACGCATGCAGGAAGGCATGGTGGCTGACATCACTATTTTTGATCCTGAAAACGTCACTGAAAATGCGAACTATACACTGGGACAGCAGGGCTTGCCGTCTACTGGAATTCCCTTTGTTTTGGTGAACGGAACCGTTGTTGTCCGCGATAGTGTTGTTCAGCGAGATGTTTTTGCAGGGCAAGCCATACGGTTCCCGGTGGAGGAAGAGGGACGATTTGTACCTGCGGGTCGCGAGCAAATCATGGGAATTCTGACACCGGATACTGGTACGACACGCCCGACATTGCTGCAGGACATCACAAATGATGAGGCGAAACTTGAGCGCAATACACCTGCCTCAAAACAGTTCGCATACGTCAAACCAATTGATCCTTTCGACTGGTTTTCGCCTCGAAACGGCCTCGACGACAGCGCACTGTTCTTCTGCGTGTTGCATGGGCGCTACGAGGACAAGAACACCGCTGCACGAGACTGGGCAATGGCAATGGCAGCGAAGCGAGGCGGTGCTCCAAGAAAAAATTTCGATCCGCTGGAAACTCAATAGGCAAGGGCGAAAAATCAACTCCGTTGACGCTGATAGAACTGTGGGCGCTTCGGCAACATATTGGGCTTGGTTAGTGGTGCTGACGTCGTCTGCATTGGGCTCCAAACTGTCATTCGCTGCGCTCGCCGGGAGCGTCCGCTTTACAGACAGACCTTTTGTTAAGTGGATTCCAAGGAAGGATTGCTCTTTCTTTTCAGGATCGTTGCAAATCTATGTTTGCTCGGGAAAGGCACCATACACATCCTTAGCTTTTACTAAGCTGCGACCTTCGCAAATCACTATGCCGTCTGGTGTCGTACAACAGGCCCATAGATCCACCAGGTGTTTTTCAGGGCGCAGTTTAGTAATCGTAACTTGCGCTGTCAGGACTGTGTTAAATGGTGCCGCCGCATTAAACTGTAGCTCTTGTTTTAGGTAGTTGGTGCCTGAACCTGGTAGCTCGACCCCAAGTAGGTAAGAAAACAAAGCGGCGACCAACGGTTCTGGGACGCTTTCGGATTTGCTCCCACTCAGCGACGTGAAAACGCTCATGTCCTCTTCGGTGTATCGTCGGGTGATTTGAGCTGATTGTCCTAATTTCAGCATCAGATCTCGACCTCTCCGATCAAACATTCTGCACCGTCGGCAACCCTGACGACGCGCATATTCAGGCGTCTTTGGGTATCTTGCTTGATAGACAAGTCCAGGGGTTCTCCGGCAAAAGCCGGATTTGGGAACATTAGACTTTGTGAAGTCGTGTTGAGAGACGGGTCGTGTTGCTTCAGCATGCCCCAAAGCTTGGCGTAGAGCAGCATGCCATGAGACACCGTCCGACCAAATGCGGTGTTTGCGCAGAAATCCGGATCCACGTGGATCGCGTTGTCGTCACCGGACACGCGCGCGAAAGTATCGAAGTCATCCTGCATCGGCGTCCAGCGTTCTTGGATGTCAATCATGAATAAATGCCTCACTCAGGGCGGGCTTGCGAACTTTACCCGCAGCGGTACGAGGGAAATCTTCGACAATTCTAACATGCGCAGGCACTTTGTATCCGGCCAGGCGCTCGCGGCACCACGGAAGCAAACTTTCAACACTAAGCGCTTCTTCCGGTCGCAGCAGAATGAACGCGGCGCCAACCTCCCCCCATTTGTCGTCGGGCACACCGATTACAGCTGCTTCGAGAACGGAGGGATGGGAATGTAAAACCCTTTCAACTTCAGCCGGATAGACGTTTTCTCCACCTGAAATGTACATGTCCTTGATGCGGTCAACGATGTAGTAATACCCGTCTGTATCGCGACGTGCGACGTCTCCGGTTTTGAGCCACCTATCTTCGGAAAAGGTATTTGCCGTGGCTTCCGGGTTGCCAAAATAACCCGGCGTCACACCGGGACCTTTGATGTGCAACTCGCCAACACCCTCCGTGCCATCGGGTACCCCGTACAATCGCACTTGCGCCAGGCTTTGTGGCTTGCCGACCGAACCGATCTTATGTTCGGCACGGGCGGCGTCCATCAGAAATACAGTTGGGCCAGTTTCGGTCATGCCCATTCCATTCAGGACTTTCACACCGCGTTCAGCAAAAAACTGGATCAGTGGTTCCGACAGAGGCGCACCGCCGCAACCGCAACGGATATTGCGCCAGTCAAGATCGTCAATCCAGGGGGCAAGCGACAACGCCTGATACACCGCGGGTACGGCGAAGAACTGGTTGATCTGGCCCGACGCGATCAGGTCACGTATCTCTTCCACTTCGAACTTTGGAAAGATGGTCGATGAACCGCCGGATAGAAAAATGGGCAGCGTGTATAGGTTAATCCCCGCTGTATGAAACAAAGGCAAGAAACACACAGAGCGGTCTGTTGACGCGATGTCGATGGCTTGCCCAATGTTTATGGTGTTTGCCCATGCCATTCCTGCGGTTTGAATGACGGACTTGGGCAGGCCCGTCGTCCCAGAGGTGAAAAGCAGATACCAAGGCCGATCGGATGGGATCAGAGCCGTCAACTCCGGGCCACCCTGCTCGATCCATCCGGCAAGGTCGTTTTCTATCGTCAAGAGCGGTGCCCCGACCTCTTTAGCCGTTTCGGCCGCAACCTTTTGGAATTCCGTGTCCGCAAGCATAATCGAGACACCAACTTGCTCTATGGTCTCCACAAGCTCTGGTGCGGGCTGACGCCAATTCAGTGGGCAGAGAATGATGCCTGTTTTTTGGCAGGCAAACAGGGTGATGAAGAACTCAGCGGAGTTCTGGCACAGGATGGCCACTCGATCGCCCTCGGAAAGACCTTGGGCAGTGAGTCCGGCGGCAACTGCATTGGCGGCTTCATTTATCTGACCAAAGGTCCAATCTCGCGAGGGCGCCGTGTCATGAAACGCCAGGGCACTGGGCGAAAGCTCCGCCCTTTTTGCGGCCATGTCAGGGATCTGTTCAAACATCTCTTTCATCCCCCATGTTGAAGGAATTCTTTCATCTTGGTCAGAGTTTCCGGTCGCCCAATGAGGGCCCGGAAAGCCTCGGTTTCTGCCTCAAGACGTGTTTTCACAACCGCCCGGCGCTTGTCGTCCCAGAACAGGGATTTTGTTGCCAGCGCAGTGCCGGTATCGATGTCGGCAATCAGCTTCGCGGCGCGCGTTTCGGGGTCAGGATCAACAGCCTGAACAAGCCCAAGGCCTTTTAGCTGCTCTGAACCCTTCCGATGGTTGGCCATTATCCAACCGCTTGCGTTTGCACCGCCAATTAAGTCCGGCAAGAGGGCGGTCCATCCGCCATCCGGAGCAAAACCCACCACTCCGTAATAGGGTTGAACAAAGGCGTCAGGCGCTGAAACCACCAGATCAGAGGCAAAAACCAATCCGGCCGAACCACCTGTAGCTGCACCGCGTATGGCCGAAGCCAGGACGACCGGCATCTCAACCATGCGCAAAACCAGCCCCTGCAGAACGGGTACAACTTGCGCTGTATAGCTTTCGATTTGCCCATCCCTCGCCGCCTTGGCGAACCGTCCGACATCCCCGCCGGTCGAAAAATTGCGCCCGCCTGAGATCAGCGCTTTTTGTACATCCGATTGATCCAGCGCATTAAATGCCCGGTGCAGTTCGGCCAGAAGGCCCGGTTCCAGAGCATTTGCGCGCGGCGCTTGCAATTGGATGTGGCAGCAGGGTTCCGAGTTCGGCAGTTCTATTGTTTGCCAAGTGACTAACCCGCTCATGGGGCCAGTCCGTTGCAGATCAACTCATGCGCTTCGGCAACAACGCGGTCGATATCGACATTGTCGTCCCAAAGCACGTAGCGCTCGCCCAAGGCCTTCGCGATCCCCATCAAAGCCCAGGCTCTGACCTCGGCATCACCTTCAGAAATCTCGCCCTTTTGCACGGCGTGTTCCAACTGATCGGCGTACGCTTTGCCAAACTCTTTGTAGTAGGTGCGATAGGCTTCGGGATCAACAAATCGGGCCTCTTCCACGATCCGGTATTGCAACGGGCGGTCGCGAACGACACGCAAATAGGCTTCAAGCCCTGCACGCTCGGCTTCCAAGCGGTTTGGCGCGTCCACGATCCGTTCGGTCGTTTGGGTTCTTGTGGCGCGGCCCATGTCCTCGACCAGCTCGCGAAACAGCTCTTCCTTACTGGAAAAGTAGATGTAGAATGTGCCAAGTGCCGTTTCCGCCGCACGTGTAATGTCGGCGATGGAAGCGGCGGCAAAGCCCTTTTCACCGATCACCTGCTCGGCAGCCGCAAGGATCTTTGCGCGGCGTTCGATTCCGCGTTTGGTTTTCGGTTGGGAAGCAGAGGATTTTGTCATCTTGATAGTGTCTTCCTTTGCTCGGTCTTTGCGCTTTGCAGTGTACTGACAAAGCGCCGGAGGGCATCGCAGAAGGCGTCGGGCTCTTCGAGATGCGGAGAATGGCCCGAGTTCTGAAAAATCTGCACCTCGGCCATAGGTGAGTGTCGCGCGATCCAGTTCGCTACGCCCGGATCATAAAGCCTGCTCTGCGCCCCCGCGCAAACCAGGTAGGGAATATCGATCGTGGCGATGATCTGCCGTGCATCCATTGCAACAAGATCGTCCCAAATCGGGCGCAGTGTTGTCGGGTCCTGCTTCAATAGAAGCGCCCTCATCGCGTCCTCGTCGGTCTCTTGCAGGCCGCTAGGCGCGTACATGTTACGCAGAATATTTTTGACCATGCTGCGCCATTGAAATTCGATCTTAGAGGACGTGGACAGAACAGCATCCGCGGTTTGGCCGCCCAGTCCAAACGTCCACTGATCGTCAGGCAGCAAACGTGGGCTCATGTCAATGGTGACCAGCCCGCCCAAGTTTTGAGTGCCTGCCTGCGCGAGATACTGCCATGCAACAGCGGCCCCCATGGACCAGCCGACTAGAATAGCATGATCCAACTGGTCGATGATTTTGCCCGCAACCTCGACACAACGCGCAAGGCTTGGCTCATCCTTTTCTCGGGAACCATGTCCGGGCAAATCCGGTGCATGGCAGTCGAAATCAGGCCCGAGCCGAGCTTTGACGTCGTCAAAAACCGCGCCATTCATGGCCCAGCCATGCAGGAAAACCAGCGGTACGCTCATGTGGTGCCCTGCCTGCGCAGGCGACCGACGATTCCGGTTGGGAAGAAATAGACGCTGAGAATAAACAGGATGCCCAGCCACATCAGCCAACGATCAGGATCAACAAGCTCGGAGATTAGTGGCAAGCCTTCGGTGGCATGAGATGCCGCCCCCATGAGGTTTTGCAGGTAGGTCTGCGCCAGTACGAAAAGCACCGCACCCAGCACCGCGCCATACATCGTGCCCATGCCGCCGATGACGACCATCAGCAGGATGTCGAGCATAATCTCGAAGCTCAGCGTTGTATCCGGACCGACATACCTTAGCCAAATTGCAAACAGGCTTCCGGCAAGGGCGGCAGTAGCCGCCGACAAGCAGGTCGCAGCCGTGCGATACCAGACCACCCGGTAACCGATTGCTTCGGCCCGAAAGTCGTTCTCGCGGATGGCTTGCAGGACACGACCAAACGGAGAATTCACGATACGCAGCAGAAGCAGGAACAGCGCCAGCGAGCTGAAGAAGATCAGGTAGTAGTTCAGGATCTTCCCGGTGAACTTGACCCCCATCACCTCGCCCATCCTGTTGGCAGAGGTCAGAACGCGCGGGATTTTATAGGTCAGCCCGTCTTCACCACCGGTTATGTCGGAGAACTGCGACACAAGAACTGCGACGGCAGAGGCAACGGCTAGTGTGATCATCGCAAAGAATATCGCGCGCACCCTGAGGCTGAATAATCCAATCAGCAGCGCCAGTACGATTGCCGCCAACGCGCCGAGGACCGTGCCGACCAGAAGGGCATCAAAGCCGCGCCCCATATGGGTGGATGCCAGTGCGACACCATACGCGCCCATGCCAAAGAACATGGTATGCGCAAAACTCACGATCCCAGTGTACCCAAGAAGCAGGTCATAACCCGCCACCAGCAGGATAAAGATGCAAATCCGAGCAGCAGTATCCAACGCTCGCACACCTTCAAAAAGAAACGGCGCTCCGGCCAGACAAATCAGGATCAGCAGCAAAAGCGCGGTTAAAATGGGGGACCGGGGCGTATCGCCAGATATCAGACGCACAATCATTTCATTTCGCCTTCACTACAGGCAGCATGCCTTGTGGCCGCCACATCAGGATTGCAGTCATCAGCGCGATGTTGGACACAAGCGCCAGTTTCGGTTCAAGGAACGCGACGTAGTTCTGCAAAAGCCCCACCAGCAGCGCGCCGATAAAAGCTCCCTCGACCGAGCCAAGGCCACCGATAATCGCCACGATGAAAACAAGGACCATCATGCGTTCGCCCATGCCCGCAGTGATAACCTCTTGATAAAGGCCCCACATTACACCGCCCAAGCCAGCAAGTGCTGATCCGGCAATGAATACGCCGACGAAAACCACGCGCAGCCGATACCCCAGCGCTTCGACCATCGGACCGTTTTCGACGCCTGCCCGCACGATCAGACCGATCTTGGTGCGGCGCAGGATCATGCGCATGGCGATGAACAAAACAGCGCCGATCCCCACGGCGAGAAGGCGGTACTTTTCCATCGCAGCGCCTGCAAAGGTGATCGCGCCTTTCAGCATTTCGGGGCGGTTGATAAAGATCTCATCCGGGCCCCAGATCACATGGATCAACTGTTCGATCACGATCAGGCCGCCGACAGTGACAAGGATTTGCTTTAGATGCGCGCCGTAAACGGGTTTGACTATCACTCTTTCGAACACCCAGCCCAACGCGCCAGTCACAGTCATCGCCGCCACAACCGCAAGAAAAACTGCCGACATGTTCAGCAGCAACGAGGTCGCTCCGGTCCAGTCGCCAAGTGCAATCAGGACCGAGACCCCGACGAATGCCCCGACCGATACGAATGCGCCGTGGCCAAAGTTGATGACATCCATCAGGCCAAACACCAGCGTAAGCCCGGATGCCATGATGAAAATCATCATCCCCATAGCGAGGCCCGAAACCGTCAAAGTCAGCCAGGACGATGGTGCCCCGATCGCGAAGAACCCAAGCACCACAAGGATCGGGATCAAGAGGAACGGCATCGCCTTGTCCAGACGCTCGCCCAGCGATACGTCTGCGAAGGTTGGTCTATGATCAGGAGCGGCCGTCATTCAGTGCGCCTCCATGCTCAAACCCATCAGGCTTTCCTGAAGGTCTTTGTTACTTGCAAGTTCCGCCATGGCCCCGGTCCAGATTACGCGCCCGTCATCCATGACTACGGCGCTGTCCCCAAGGGCTTTGGCGACCGAAAAATTCTGTTCCACCAGAAGGATCGAACGCCCCTGTGCCTTTAGGTCGCGCAGAGCGTTTGCCATGGTCGCAATGATGGCGGGTGCCAGGCCCTTGGTGGGCTCGTCAATCAGATACAGTTCGCGGTCTTCGGCCATGGCCCGGGCGATAGAGAGCATCTGCTTTTGCCCCCCCGACAGGTTACCGGCTTCGCTGTTCCAGAAGGTGCCCAGTGCAGGAAACGCACCTAGCAGCCACTCTTTCCGTTTTGGGTCAAGCGGACCAGAACTGGCACCCAGCACCATGTTTTCTTCGACCGTCAAATCGCTGAAGATACCCATATCCTCGGGCACAAAGCCAATGCCTGTGCGGGCGCGGGCAGAGACTGGCAGGCGTTTCAGGTCCTGCCCGTTATAGAGTATTTCGCCCGACTTCGCGGTCCATTGCCCCATGATCGTCTTGAGCGTCGTGGTTTTGCCCACACCGTTGCGGCCAAGCAGCATGGTTACTTCGCCACGTGGCACCTCAAAGTCGACACCTTGCAGGATGTGGTATTGCGCGATGTCGGTGTAAACATCTTTCAGCGTCAGGATTGGGTCAGACATGATCCAGCTCCTTACCCATATAAGCTTCTTGCACCACGGCCGAGGCCATGACTTCAGCGGGCGGACCGTCAGCGGCCAAGGCGCCATTGTGCAAAACGATAATTCGGTCAGCCAAGGTGCGGATTACGTCGAGCTTGTGTTCGACAAGCAGCACCGTTTTGCTGGTATCGGCCTTGATCTCGGCAATCAGGTCAAGGATCACCGGGGCCTCATCCACACTCATGCCTGCGGTCGGTTCGTCGAACATGTAAACCAGCGGGTCGAGACCAATAAGCATGGCCACCTCCAGCTTTCTCTGATCGCCATGCGACAGTTCGGTCACCAGTTGATCTTTCTGAGTATCAAGGCGAACCCGTTCCAGAATACCGCTGGCTTCCGCAGTCAATTCTGTGTGGCTGTCAGCCATCGAAAACAACCCAAAGCCTTTGTGTTTGCGCGACTGGATCACCAGCCGCAAGTTTTCAAGAACCGAAAGGTCGGGAAACAGGTTGGTCAATTGAAAGGCGCGCCCCAGACCACGGCGGCAGCGTTCAGCGACGCCCAGGCGGGTGATGTCTTGACCTTTCAGCGTCACAGTTCCGGCGGTCGCTGCGATCTGCCCCGAGATCAGGTTAAAGTACGTCGTCTTGCCTGCGCCATTGGGTCCGACAATCGCCGTCAGCTCTCCGGCGGGAAATTTGCAGGTCACCGCATCCACGGCCACATGCCCACCAAAGCGCACAGTAAGTGCGTCAGTTTCCAAAAGTATCTGGGTCATTGGATGAAGTCCTAAGGTCCCGGGGCAGGAAAAACGAACCGCCCCGGTTTCATGTGACAGACTGCGGTCGCAGATTATTGATTGCGAACCGGGATTTCCATCTCGTCCATGCCGATCTCACGAACAAGAACCGGCACGCCATAGTCCTTGCCGTCCTGAATTTCGGTGCGGAAATGGTACATAGTCTGCATTGCCTGATGGTCTTCCGGACGGAACATCATGGTGCCCTTGGGCGTTTCCCACGTAAGCCCTTTCATCGCCGCAACCAACGCCTCGGTATCTTCGGCGCCACCGGCCTTTTTGATCGCTTCAACAATGGCGATGCCTGAAGCCATGCCGCCGGCGGTAAAGAAATCCGGCGGGCTGTCGAAACGCTCAAAATGTGTTTTCACAAGCCAGTCATTCACCGGGTTTTGCGGGATCTCATAGTAGTAATATGTGGCGCCTTCCATACCAGGCAGTTCTTTGTACGCTTTCAAAGCTGCAAGGATGTTCCCGCCAGTGGCAATCTCAACTCCGAACCGGCTGGGCTCCATCGCGTTGATCTTGCTCATGGGGTTGCCGCCCCCGGCCCAGATGATGAACAGCTTCTTTTCGCCCTCGACTTCGCTCATCGCATTGAAGATGCGCTCTGCGGCCGCGGTGAAATCCGTCGTGTCGGTCGGCACATATTCCTCATGTGCCAATGTCGCACCGGTGCCCTCCAAAGCTTCCTTGAACGCTGCCACGCCATCCCGACCAAAAGCATAGTCCTGCGCCAGGGTTGCAACGGTGACGTTCTCACCGCCCAAGGCTACGGCGTTCGCGATTGCATCCTGAGATGAGTTGCGACCGGTACGGAAAATATATGGGTTCCAGTTCGCGCCGGTGATCGAATCCGCCACAGCGGGCTCTACGATCAAAACACGCTCATACTCCTCGGCAACGGGCAGCATCGCCAGGGCGACACCAGAGCTGACCGGGCCAACAGCGATATGGGCATCATCGTCGCCATAAGCCTCCTCCAGTTGCGCCCGACCGATGTCCGGCTTCAACTGCGTGTCTTTTTCGATGATGACGATCTTCTCGCCATTGATCTCCATCGTGCCATCGGTGGCGTATTCCAACCCTAGCTTCAGACCATTGTGGGATTGGGCTGCATAGGCCTCAAAAGGTCCAGTTTTGCCGTAGACATGGGCAATTCTAATTTCCGCGCTCGCTGTCGACGATATCAACGCGCTGACAGCGGTTAGTGCAAGCATGCGCAACATAAAGGCTCCTCCCGTTTTCCTCATTAGATATGAAACATGAATCATTATTCATGTCAAAGGTGTTTGTCCTTTGAAACGGCAAAAGGTCTGTCCTACTCCATAGGTCCGCTTCGTTGCAGGCACTCAAACACCAAGTTGCATATGTTGTTTTGGGTGCAGAGGGGCCGTTCAATGTGTTACGTCGGAATGACCGCTGAGCGGACAAAGTGGCCGTTAGTTGCGCCGCTGCACAAGACCTTGGAAAGAGCACTTTAGATTTTAATAGTCACATTTCTCTATCGAATGCTGCGCCCAGCACTTTTTCGCAGCTCGAAAAATTGACGGGCTTTGGCCAACATTGCGAGCACACGCGCGTGCGAATTTGCAAACCTATCGCTGGAGAATTGAGCGTTCGAAGACAAACCGAATGACACGAGCCTTCGGCTGTAACAAGATGATGGTGGAGGTGTAAGATATGGCGGATGTTTTCGACCGCATAGCAGATTGGCTGCAAAAGCTGGCCTTTTTTGACGCTGATCTTGGCGGGCTAGTCGAGCAGTTAAGTGACCGGCTGATCGATGGTGGCGTGCCGGTCACGCGTGTTTCCTTGGGCCGCCTGATGATGCACCCTGTAATTGGATTACTCGATGCAACGTGGGATGCATCAAACCATCGTATTGAATGGACCGTTCTTCCACGCAGCTCAGTAACGGCCGATCTCTTCGACAAAGCACCCTTCGGGGAGAATTCGAAATTGGCCAATGAGATTGCGAAACAGCACTTCAATAAGGAAGTATGGGACTTGGCGGACGGACTTGCGAACGGCACAATCAAGTTTCCTTTCATGCGGGCAAATCTGACAGATCAAGCGACCCGTGACAAATTTCCGCTATTCCAAAAACTCGCTCAAGCAGGTGTCACCGACTATGTCGTATGCAGTGCACCATTCGGCAATCGTACTGTTGTCTTTGACGGAGAGATGGAGTGGGCTTTGGGCGCGTCTGTATCTTTTGCTACAAAACGTCGTTCTGGCTTCACAGACCGTGAGATAGATGGTCTGTCGCGGCTATCTTTACCTTTGCTTGGTGCAGCGCGTGTATTGTCGGAGCAGTTCTTGGCAGCTGAGTTGATGGAGGTCTATCTAGGCAAGTTGTCCGGTCGATCCGTACTGAACGGTCAAATAGCCCGGGGAGATGTCAGCATAATTGACTGTGCTCTCTTATTCAGCGATATGCGCGGCTCTACGGTTTTGAGCCAGCGCTTGTCATCGGAAAATTATGTCGCAACGGTTAACCAATTCTTCGATTGTGTCGGTGGGGCGGTACACGATCACGGCGGAGAGGTTCTTAAATTCGTTGGCGATGGATTGCTTGCGATCTTTCCTTTTGATGGTCAACGTAGACTACCCGAAGACATGTGCGAAGCGGCCCTGTCCGCGGCGCGTGAAGCGTTCCAAAGGAATGAAGAACTTGATCCATCGGACCGTGTTGAATTTGGGGTTGGCTTGCACACTGGGGCGGCCGTTTACGGGAATGTTGGCACTTAAAAGCGCTTGGATTTTACGGTTACCGGGCCATCAGTCGCGATAGCCAGCAGGTTAGAGGGCCTGACGCGAAAACTGGAGGCGCGGCTTTTGGCAACGGGCGATTTTGTGAACTTGGTATCTGAAGGGCCAAAAAAATTGGGGCGGCATTCTCTGCGGGGTTTTGAGGAAGACTTAGATGTCTTTAGTTACGAAATTTTCACATAACGCACAATTGAATTGGGCGAATTGCAATCATTCGTATTGGCGCGTTTTGAGACGCGAGTACCGGAATGAAACCGGTCAGGTTTGGGCTCAAACCAGACGTCCGAAGGCCTTGGTTGGATAGCTGCTGCTATGTTCCATCGGTAACCCCTCAAGCGGTGTCTGAAACCTCGCGAGGCCGAGTTGGGGATCGTTTGGCCCACGCGAGGCCCCACTCAGACGGCGTTTGAAGCCGTGCAGACCAAGCTGGCTCGACGTCACTCACTACCGACGAACCAGCTACGTGGGTACCTTACTATTGGACCGCATGTGACCGTAGAGGTAAGATGTTAGATCACGAAGGCAGTCTGCTTTTTGCAAGGGTAGCCAGCTAATTAGACTGCAAATTAAGCGCGTCAATACTGTCTTTCCGGCCATACCTTGCCTCTCCATCTCTCAAATTCGCATTGGATGATGGCAGCGATACTTTGCAGAACGGCAAAAAGACATTGGATGAGTGTTCGTTATGTGCTCGAAGCTGCTTTTCTCCACGTTGCATGCTAATGACTGAACCAAGACCAGTTTTGACTTCCAGTTTTCTTAGTTCAACTAGTCGAAAATGTCTTGTGGATACCTATTGGAGAGCCATCTCACAGATAAACCCGTTGGCTATCTGCTGCTTCCACTAGCGCCGTCGTAACTGCGTCGATCATTTTGGTGTGAGGCGACGCCGTCATAGTTGCCAAGCCAACAATGCGTTCTGGTCCATTATGTTCAAGGGGGATCCTTTTGAGCCGCAGATGGTCATATGCAGCTAAACGGCTGTCTGGTATGATTGATACGCCAAGTTCAGCGGCGACCATACTTGAGATTGCTTCAAGACTCTCAAGCTCCATAGCGTCTTTGACTTCAATGCCTTTCCTTTGCAGCCAAGTCTCGATTTGCCTTCCCACAACCGCATCACGCGTAAAACGAATAAACGGTGACGCACAAAGCAATTCTCTTGAAGATAAATCTGGGGTGTTTTCCGAGACAAGCAGGACCAATTTTTCGGATACAATTTCAGAGAATTCCAACGTGTTTGGCAGAATATCTGGTCGGGAGATGATAGCCGCTTGGATCTGCGCGCGGTCTAATTGTAGCAAAAGCTGATTGGTCAAACCTGGAACAATCCGTACAAGGATATCCGGATGCACGGACTTTAGCGTCGCTAGCGCAGTCGGTACTAATCCAGTCAGTGTCGTTGGAACGGCACCCAAAGTTATTTCACCAGAGAGTTCGTTATTCGACTTCACCCTTTCCGCCAAACCGTCATATGCGGCCACCACCGCAGCAGCCTCTCCGACGAAGGTTAGCCCGGTATGAGTAAGTTTGGGCGACTTGGATGATCGGTCAAATAATTCGAGCCCCAACGCGACCTCCAGATTCCGCATCTGGTGACTGACCGCCGACGGAGTTAGATGCTCCGCCTCTGACGCGGCACGGAAGCTGCCATGTCGATGAACTGCGACTAGAGTTCGCAGCGCCCGAATGCTCATTCCGATAACCTCGCTAGCGCTAAAACCGCGATCATTATGTGAAATTTTTTCACTAATTAGTCAAAGATTTTTCGTTTTTGTTCATTTTTACTGATGTGTACCTTGCGCATAGCCCGCCCTATGAAACCAAACCCAGAGGTGCTTATGGTTGCTCCTAAATCCAACACCTATACTTCCATCGTCGCCAAACCCTTCGCTCCAAATCTCGGTGCTGAGATCTACGGAGTCGACCTAAGCCGGCCTGTGCCTGACGTTCAGTTTGCAGAGATCTGCGACGCCTTTCACACCTACCAAGTGCTGTTCTTCAAAGAGCAGAAGGAAATACCACCTGCGCAGCACATTGAATTTGGGAAACGCTTTGGGCCGCTTCACGCACACCCCGCAGCCCCAACGATGGACGGGTATCCGGAGATTTTCGAAATACATGCAACTAAGAATTCCAAGGTAGCAAACGGTGAGTTTTGGCATTCTGACGTTTCTTGCGATGAGACACCCCCCCTTGGAACTATGCTACAAATTCATATCGCTCCACCCTGCGGTGGGGATACCATGTTCAGTGATATGTATGCGGCCTACGACGATCTTTCTGAACCGATAAAAGATATGATCGGCGGGTTATCTGCGCTTCATAGTTCCGAGCATATCTATAAAGGCCGCTATAGCGACCGGGGGCAAAAAGACAGCGAAATTGACTGTCCCGAAACAGTTCATCCGATGGTTAGGACTCATCCGGAAACGGGCCGGAAATCGCTGTTTGTGAATCGAACGTTTACAACAAAGATTTTGGGCTTGTCGGAAAAGGAAAGCGACGCGATCCTCAACATGCTTTTCGAGCATGCGGAACAGATCAACTATCAAATCCGGTTCAGGTGGTCGCTTAACGACATGGCCTTTTGGGACAACCGGTGCTGTATGCATCGTGCGATCTGGGACTATTGGCCAGCAGAGCGAAAAGGGCGACGCGTAACCGTGAAAGGCGATAGACCAGTCTAGACTCGACCGAACCGAATTGCTCGATCAAAGAAACCAGATCTTTAGGAGCGCCAAGTGCGAGCTGCAGTCGTAAGAGAGTTTTGTGAAGACCTTTCGATTGAGACGGTCCCGGACCCAACCTGCCCAGACAATGGAGTGGTCCTAGAGGTCGCTGCCTGTGGCGTATGCCGCTCGGATTACCATGGATGGTCTGGTGCACACCCCAAAGTTCAAAATGGCTCCATCCTAGGGCACGAATATTGTGGAACTGTGGTAGAGGCAGGGCCTCAAGCGAAGCACAGTGTTGGTGACCGCCTCATAGCGCCATTCATCTTGGGGTGCGGCAGCTGCAGCGCTTGTCAAACAGGCGCATCAAACACGTGTGCTAACCAAATCGTTCCAGGATTTGGAACGCCAGGTGCCTACGCAGAATATGTTGCTGTGCCGTTTGACCATAACTTAGTTCACTTGCCAGAAACGCTCTCTCCTTCCTTGGCGGCAGGGCTCGGGTGTCGCGTAACCACTGCTTGGCATGCTTTGACAGACCGTGCAGATGTCGCAGCTGGTGAATGGGTGGCTGTCCACGGAACAGGAGGTATTGGCTTGTCCGTTCTTCTATTGGCAAAAATGCTTGGATGCAGAGTTGTCGTAGTGGATGTGGTTGAAGAGAAACTTGAGCATGCAAAGCTCAACGGTGCAGACGCTACAGTAAATGCCAGCAAAGAAGACGCCGCAGCAGCGATCCTAGATATCACGGATGGAGGAGCACAGGTATCCATAGAAGCGTTGGGGATCGAAAAAACGACGAACGCATCCTTAGAGTGTCTCGCTATCATTGGTCGACACGTGCAAATTGGTATGCCGTCGGGCGACGGCCTGATGCAGGTGAACATGCGTGCGATCTATTCTAAACAACTCTCGTTTTTCGGCACTCGTGGTATGCCTTCGTGGAAATACCCTCGTCTTCTAGGAATGATCGAACGTGGCGAAGTGGATATCCAGCCAATGGTCGCCAGAGAAATCCGATTGGAAGAGGCTAGCAATGAACTTCGCGCAATGAATGGACCGACTCCCCCAGGAACAGCTGTTATCACAAGGTTTCAGCCGTGATCAGCCCAAACGCCTGATAGGTTTTTTAAACAGTCATTCTCTCTATCATTGTACGCCCCTGTGCAAATTCAGTTATTCGTGCAAAATTGGCTTTTCAGGGTAACGCAATGAACGCCTGATTTGACTCGAGGCAGTCGTTCAACAAATTTGCTAGTACACCCACCATGCGGACATTACTACAATTCGCGAAAAGCTTTGTGAATTTGCGGTTTCAACAATAGCGTTGAGGCCAGAGATTAGCTCCAGCGACAAGTCTGACTTGTTTTCGATAAATTACTCGCGCGAAATCCGTGAATGTCCGGAACCAATTGGGAGGTTGGCATGGCAGAGCTACGCGAAATTGGTAAGACAGGGATACGAGTCCCTCGCATCGGGTTTGGATCGACGGGATTGGGAAGTATCCCGGAAATTTATGGGTATGAGGTTGAGGAAGATCGCGCGATTGATACAATTCGGGCAATTCTTTCGCAGCCAAATGCGTTCTTGGACACATCCCGCTGCTATGCCATGGGACGAAGTGAAGAGCGTATAGGAAAGGTCGTTCATGAGCTTGGTGGTTGGCCGGACGGGCGGGTGCTTTCCACCAAAGTCGACCGGGACATGGAAACCGGTGCTTTTGATGCTTCTCAGGCACGTAGATCATTCGAGGAAAGTCTTGCGGCCCTAAGCGTCGACAGCGTTGATATACTGCACGTCCATGATGTCGAATACGCAAATGACCTGTCTGAGGTCAAAGGACGGGGTGGCGCGATTGAAGAATTGTTCCGTATCAAGGAGGAAGGTCTGGCCAAAGCGGTCGGAATCGCAGCGGGACGTATCGACTTGATGATGCCAATTTTGGAGAGTTGGGATTTTGACGTGGTCCTGACACACAACAGGCATACTCTCGTAAACAATAACGCGGGACCGCTAATAGAACTCGCAAAATCACGAGGAGTTTCGATTTTGAACGCCGCACCTTATTCTGGAGGCGCACTTGCCCGGGGCAGCGCGATCCATCGCTTTTACGTCTATCGACCTGCAAATGATGAAGTACTTGCGCCAATACGTGCTGTTGAAGACATATGCGGACACTACGATGTCCCGGTCGGGGCAGTCGCGTTGCAATACTCGTTAAACGACGATGAAATAACTTCGACGGTTTGCGGAGTGACGTGGTCTCAGCATGTTGAACAGGCGATGGAATGGGCAGAGTGGTCAATCCCTGAAGGCGTTTGGGAGGAACTCGCTGAGCTCGATAAAACTTCGAGCGACCCAGAAGCTTAGAGTCAATTTTCGGATAGGATACTGTTCTGCCAATTGGCCGCTTTGGGCTCGAAGCGGTCATCGAAACAGTTCGGTCGAATGACTGCTTTGGCTTGGTACTGGTCGGTGTCGAAGCGGTTGATCATTTTCTGCAGTTTCCTATTGGCGCGGATAAGCTCATTGATCGTCTTGCGCGTTTCCTCGGCTTTTCTCGATCTTTCTCCGCGCCTCCCGGGCGGATGTGTTGATCCTGCAGCGTTCCCAACTCTGGCGCCACGCCGGCGGCAAAAACTCCAACCTTGAACTGCTGGCGGCAGCATCGCTAGCCGGTAGACTTCGCTTTAGCTGCGCATCTGAGCGCATTCCTGGTCAATTTCGTAGCGCCCACGAGTTTGTCGTTGCTTTTTGTCATCATGCCGCCCCTCGTGTTGCACGTTGTCGATAACGGCTTGGCCACCTTCTTTGACTTCTGCACGGAAAAACTTGGAACAGTCTGCCTAACTTTAGGTGCTGCTTGTTGATCAAAGGCTGCTTTCTGCGGGAAAGCAGCCTCAAATACTGAATATCCGTTACGCTTTTGCTCTACGCGAACCGATCAAATGGATTGTGCTCCGCCTCTGCTTCAGGAACCTGAATATTGCTACGGTTGGTTGGGCTCCCACCCAATGCGCTGACGTGTAAACGAAGTTCTCTCAATAGCGCCGCGCTGAGGTCCTGTTGGACCTGTACTCGAGCCCTCAGGATACACGCCGACTCCAACAAGGCACGGTCGCTGTGAACCAACCAGGGCAATTCCTCTGCAAAGGCACGCCAGACGACCTTTTCAGTCTCGTTGAGATAATTCGGCGGCCCCCCGAGTTCGCCCAGACCTTCCGGTTCGTTTCGTCCTCTGTACCGCTGGGGGTCTTTCTTTGCGGCGCCTGTCAGGATCGCCTTGCCTAGTGGTGTCTTTGGTCTGGGCATTCTGTACCTCGAATTTCTGAATTGCGGATATGTGCAAACAGCGGGTGGGTCGGTATGCGGTGCGAAAGCAACGATGATTGACCTACCCCCCGCCGTTAAGATGGTGCGCTGGCCTACTCCTTAGTCGCCCTTCATTGTTCCTTCGTATGTCTCTTTGCTTCTCACAGAGTGGTTAGTATTAGTGTTCCAAATCAGAACCGACCGATCGGAGAGAAACCGGCCTGACGGGTTCTGATATGGAACCATCGGTGGTCTTTGGGTTCTCAAACGGAACCACAGAGGAAGGTGACGGGTCCGACTCAGAACCGCGTTTTGTTTTTTGGGGCTGCCAGAACCTCCAGTCATTGGTGGCTGCTTTCTTGCCGGACCGGGTCTGCATGGCCTTGGTCGTCAACCGCCACTCATGGGCGCGACGGTGATACCAGTTGCCTCTCCGCTCCAGCACAAGGAAGCCCTTGTCCTGTAACTCCTCCAAGGCACGCTGAACAGTGGCCTTGCCTATTTCCAATATCTCTGCCGCTTCGTTCATCGACAGAAACACCTTGCCGTTGTTGCCGCCGTTGAAGCGGGTGTGAAGCTCCAGCCAGAGCTTCACTGCAGGTCCGGACAGAGCCCGCCACGCCGGGGACTTGATCATGGCGTAGGGCAGATAAACGAACTGACCCTCATCCGAACGTTTACCCTTGGGAGACCGCCGCCTACTCATCGCGACATCTCCGCTGGAAATGCGCGGGCAATGCATCCAGTTCAGGAAAGTCACAGCCGATATGCGCCCGGACGAGCCGGGTTAGGCCAGATTTGGACACATAGTACCCGAGCGTGTCCCATGCCGCTCCACCGGTCGGAAATTGGGGTCTCTGACGCTGAAACAGCCATTGGATATCGTCCCGGCAGACAGAGACGCGGTAGATACCATGGCGAAAGAGTTCGCCATGGTAGTTCTCAGCGGTTTCCCGATGATCGGTCCAGGAAAGAGAGCCGTCATCCAGCCCGCCTTCATAGCTTTGATTGCGCGATTTGGAAAAGGACATATTAGCCATGTTTGATCCGTCCTTTCCGTACGATCACCCGTTCAACCGAACGGCTCAAAGGCGACCAGTAATACCGGCGCTCGTTAGGTTTCTTGGAAGCGGCCCGCTTTGAGTCGTAGTTGCTTACTATTTTCATGTATTCTGTCCTCGCTTGCGCGTAGGGACGAAACACGATAGATTTCGAGTGTAGATTTTCTACAGTGTGAGAACGAAATCACCCGTGTCAATGACGTCCCATTGGCGCGGGTTTTCGTTATGCGCTCAGGCTTTCACCCATGATCCAGGCATCAATCTGATGGGTGTCCACGAACGCGGCACGCCCTACGGTGTGCTTTGTAATGGCACCCTTTTTGACTGCTCGGTCGAATGTGGACCGGCTCAACGAGTATCGCTTGATAGCGTCCGTAAGACGGATCAGGTTTGCAGTTTTTGTGTTCTGCTCTGCCATCTAGTTTTCCTTGAAAAAAGGAAAAAACCAGGAATAGAGCACCGAGTTCCCAAGGACATTGACAAGAATAGTGTCGGCAACAGCGGACATTTATCCTTGCCAATTTTTCTCGCAGTCGTCATAAAAACGTATAATGCGAGGGAGAAACAAAGGATAGTCGGCTGAAAATTTGAGCCGCGATGTTCTCCTGAGAGTTGCATTCTATTCGAGGCCTTTTCGCTAAGGTTTCGTTCTAAGCAGGTGGGGCGCCCAAGTTGTAGGAGACCGCGGCGCCCCTCTGCGGTGATGCTTCATAAGCAATCGTGGAGTGTACTGCCTATGGAATGAACATAAACCCCGTGCATCTTGGACCGCAACACCTTGATGACAGGTTTCATGATCTCCACAATATACAGGGGGATAAAGGGTCGATTTTGCGGATAAGCTGTGGATAAACTGTGGTTAACTGACCGATGGTCACGCATTCGCAATACCCCGAATCGAAACGACCTCTTTTCCTGTAACGTGAGCGGCCCAACGTTCAGCCAACAGCAGGCGTTCTTCAAAGTAGTCAGATCTCTGGTAGGCGCGCGAAACGGCTGATCCGACCTTATGGCCTATTGCGGTCTCTTTGATTTCATAATCCGTGCTGGTCGCTTCGTCAGCCCACGTCCTGAAGCTGGCACGGAATCCATGAGGTCGCGCCTCAAGCCCCAACCGCTCCATATGTCGGGACATGCTGGCATCACTGATGACGCCCTTGCGCGCTCCGGGGAACAAAAACCCATCTCGGGTAGTCTTCTCGGCCAATTCCACGATCCGCATTGCTTCTTTTGACAGCGGTACGCGGAAATCATCCGTTTTGCCGCGCGGGCCTTTCACAAGCTCTGCCGGTATGGTCCAAAGGTTGTTCTCAATCTGGCTAATCTGCCCAAACCGGATAGGTTTCGACCGTAGCCCTGTCAGGATTAGCAATTGTAAAGCGAGTTGAACCGTGCCACCGCCTTCAAGGCTCTGATAAAACGTCGGGACATCCCTCCAATTCATCGACGGTATGTTCTCGGGTTTGTGAACCTGTTTGCCTAGCAGTTCGCGGGCATCCTCTATCGCATGACGGTCGATTTCGTACCGTTTGGCGCTTGCATAGCTCAAGCAGGCTTTGAGCCGGGTTAGTGACTTTCTGGCCACGTCAGTCTTGGTGTGCCAAATCGGGCGTAGTGCATCGGCTATCGCGGTGCCGGTGATATATTCGACCGGCGTATCGCCCAGCGCGGGCAGTACATGAGTTTTAATCGGGCTGTACCAGCGGCCAGCCTCCCCATCACCTTTTAGCTGCGCTTTGCGCGCCTCATAGGCCAAGGGGGCGATATTCTTCAGCAGTCGCTCTTCGCGGGCCTTCGGATCATTGGCTATCTGGTCAGCCGCAGCCTGTTCTTTCTCTGCTTTACGTACCTCTATCGGGTTGTCCCCACTTTTAACGATCCAGCGATAGGCATCAGCCATTTCACGGGCCTGCGCCAATGACACGCCAGGGAAGCCACCCAGACCCATTTCCTTGCGCTTTCCTGAGATAGTGAAGCGAAAAACCCATTGGTTGCCTGTGGCCAACCGGTACAGGTACAACCCGCCACCGTCGCTGTGTTTGCCAATGCCCGCGCTCCGAACCTTTGCGGCGCTCAGCTTGTAGAGACTTCCCGCCATATCCCCTCTTGGCACTTCCTATCCCCCGTTTTATCCCCTCTTTTTCCTGCGGTATCAAGATGTATCTTGGCGCAATATGACGGGATAGGCCTTAAAATATTTTGTTATTGAGTGTAATTTTCTGACTTTGTGAAGCATAGTGACGCTTGGTGGTTATTTTGTTCAGTGCCTCTCCTGGGCACCAAATCCCCCGAAATTTGAAAAATCCACTGTATTAGACGGCTTTTTGCCTTTCTGGATCAGCCGGCCGCCCCTTGAGACATCGCGGCAAGCTCTGTCAGTTCGGCGTTTCGTTGCGCCGCTTGCGCCTTGACCCGTTTCACGAACTGAGCTGGCAAATCAGGACCGCCCTGCGCGATGAAGGGGGTTGCCGTTTCGTCCCCGATCAACTGGGCATATTTAGCCCAGGTTCGAAAGACGAACACGTCACGCAAACTGATAAAAGGCTTTGTGTGGGCTTTGATTTGCGGCTTGGGGAACTTCGTGCCCTTGAAGTACTGTTCTTCGATTCCGGCCCAATCCTTCGGCGCTTCAAATTCGGTCTGCTCCGCGTTTACTGAATACTTGAACGCCGGATACTCAAGCCCGTATTCCGAACAGCCGTGAGAGATCTTCAGATGAAGGCCCGACACACCGAACTCTGCCAACTTGCCCTCAAAGGCGGCAAGGCAGGCTTTGGCCTCATCCGCGCTGTTGCAATAGATGTAGCCTTTATACGGGTATTTGATCCCATCGCGCAGTTCAATCATGCACTTTCTGGTGTTGTTACCGGGAAGGTCGAGCTTCAGCAGCACCAGATACGCCTGGATCATCTTTTCCAGCGTTTCGGGCAAAATCTGCACCTTGTAACAACCGTGGCACAGCGCCGGTATCACCTTGGTCTCTGAAAAAAACTTCAAACGCGCGTCGCAATAAGGAACTTTGCCCTGCACCTTCAGGACCTGCCCTGAAAACACCTGTGCGACCGGCACCGCATGCTTGATGCCTGCGGATTTCAGGACATTCAGCCATCCCTTGTACGCCACAGCGCACTCCGACGGAGCCAAGAACGCCTGTTGCCAGTCTTTGGGCAGTGTAGACGCAAGCTTGGACTGGGCCCGTCCAAACGCACCGGAAACACCCTGCGCGCTATTTGACATGTCCAAAAGTGTGACCAGACGGCGGATCGCCTGCAAGTCATTCGGGCGGACTGCAATCCAGTTTTCCAGTTGTTCCAGCACCGCGCTGTTTTTCACCGAAGCCTCCTGCCACGGGCATCACGTCCATGACTACGGTGATTGCGCCGAATGCCTTTGCCGTCAACTGAATTGCGTCCGAATGGGCCGGGCAATTGGCCCGACCAACCCAATTCAATCAGGAAACGGCCTGTTCCGACACGACCTCACCAAACTTGGTGAAGAACTTGCCTGATAGCTTTTTGGCCGTGCCAGCAATCAACCGGCTGCCAAGCTGGGCGATCTTGCCACCAACATCGACCTTGGCGGTATAAGCCAGCACAGTTTCGGCCCCGTCTTCGGTCAGCGTCACTTCGGCCCCGCCCTTGGCAAAGCCAGCAGCGCCCCCTTTGCCTTCACCGGTCAACGAAAACCCACCGGGCGCGTTCGAGTTATCCAACGTGACCTGTCCGGCAAAGCGCGCTTTGACCGGGCCGATTTTCAGGACCACTTTGGCCTCAAGTTCCTCGGGGGAGTGCTGGATCAGTTCTTCGCAACCGGGAATACATTCCTGCAAAATCTCGGGCGTGTTCAATGCCTTGTATACAACATCCCGTGGGGCCGCGATGCGGATTTCATCAGACAGTTCCATTTATTCTTCCTTTGTTCAACAACATCTCGGGAAAACCAAAAGTGCGGTTTCCGTCGCTTGTTTGGGGGTTTGTTCGATGCGTGCCGGCCACAGGGACCGCACGCGTTTAAGCAAGCTTTTCATCCTCAGACACCTCTCTTGTCTTGTCCGTGTTCCGCCACATCACGACTTCGGCCAGGATCGACAGGGCGATCTCATGCGGATCAATGGCGTGAATATCCAAACCGGCCGGAGACTTCAGTTGCCCTGCACGCGCCGGATCCAGACCATTTGCCACCAGCTTGTCGATCAGCGTGTCCGCTTTGCGACGGCTGGCCACCATGGAAACGCGCCGCGCCGGTGTGTTCAGGGCGGCCTCAAGTGCCACAGCGTCACCGCGGCCCTGAGACGCCACAACAACAAAATCCCGCGCCTCCAATCCAAGATCGCCGACAGAATCCGGTTCGAACTGTGCGTGCGCCCCGTCCGTTTCGGTAACGCAAACCCGAAACCCGGCCAGCGCCGCGTGATCGGCAAGAGCGGACGCAATTGGCGACCCTCCGAATATCACCAAACGCGGCGCATGCTGATAAGGCTCCACCAACAGATCAACGGTTCCACCCGAAGGGCAGCCGCTTTTGAAAGTCTGCACACCATCCGGGTCCGTCATGCTCACCACCTTGTCTGAAGGTTTGATACGGATCATCTGGGGCGCACCACTGGACAGTGCATCCTGCGCCGATACCCTGACGGCCCGCTGAACGCAGGCGCCACCCAAATGGCCCAGTATCTGTCCATCCCGCGTGATCGCCGCCTTACCGCCCGCCTTGGCCGAAGTCGCATCCGCCGTTCGTAAAACCGTTGCCACGCAAAACGCGTCACCTGTCCGGCGAAGCTCTTCTATCGTGTCGAATATGTCGAAATTTGCCATGGGGCTCCTTTCACAATTTCCGGAATTGCGGTTCAAGCGCTGCAAGCGCTGCAAGCGTATTGGCCGGGAGGTGGGCGTCTAGATAAGGCTCGGCCGCCTGCATGGAAGCCGCGATGGGTTGGTAGTTTTCCCACCCTTTCAACGGGTTCAGCCAGACGATCCGCCGCGCCTTTCGCCGGATGCGCGCCAGAGCCGCGCCCAGCGCCTGCGGGTCCGAACTGCAATACCCGTCAGACAGGATCAGCACGATCGTTCGACCATTCAGCGCGCGTGCACCATAGCCTGACACGAACTGCTCCAAGCTGCCCGAGATATCGGTACCGCCCCCGAACCCCTCGGCCATCAGCGAAAGCCGCCCCGCCGCACGCAGGCTATCGTGATCGCGCAGCGCATCGGTGACGCGCATCAGACGCGTGTGAAACAAATAGGCGTCCGCTTCCGTGCCGCTACCAATCAATCCCTTCAAAAAGGCCAGGAACACGCGGGAATAGACAGTCATGGACCCGCTGACATCGCATAACGCAACAATGCGCATCGGACGCGGTGGGCGGGTGCGACGGTACAGGTCAATCGGCTCTCCGCCCCGTGCAAGACTGGCGCGCTGTATGCGCCGCAGGTCCAGCGCCGGCCCCTTCGACGCCTGCTTGCGCCTGCGCGACCGGCGGTCACGGATGGCACAGGCAAGCGACGTTGCGGCCCTTTCGGCCTTATTCAGAGCCTCATCATCCATCAACTCTCGCAAATCCCGGCGCGACAGGTTGGCGGTTCGGGTCGCGATCAGCCTGCCGTCTAGACCCTCTGCCTCTCCCTCACCCGGATCCGGCGTGGTGGGTTGATCTGTTCCGGATTGCACGTCGTCCTGCGCCTTGTCCTGTTGCTGCCAGATCATCGGTTTGGCCGACTGGACGCGAACATGAGCAGACTTGGCCGACCCTTCCCGTTGCTTCCCGGCGTTGAACCAATACGAGTCAAACAAGTCATCAAACCGACGCCAGTCTTCGGCATCTCCTGCAAGTACGGCGCACAAAGCACGCCGGGCCTGACCCGCATCCGTCGCGTCAATCAAAGACAACGCGTTCAAAGCGCCCGCTGTTTCCTTTGGCCCTACCCGCATCCCATTCATCCTCAGATGCGCCACAAAACCGGACATGCGATCCGCAAATCCAGAAGCACGGGAAGGAAACCGCGTGACCTGCATTACGCAACCTTTCCAATCAAGCGATCCATTACCTCGGGCGGGGCCGCATCATAGTCAGCGGCTGTTTTCAGCAGGCAGACAAGCGTTGCCTGAACCTCATCACGCGCCTGGGCCAGATCATTCACGCCCAATCCGGCCAAAGCCGCAGACCAATCCAGCATTTCAGCAATGCCAGGCGTCTTCTCAAGGTCTTCTTTCCGAAGCGCCTGCACCACACCAATGATCTGCCGGGCCAAAGCGCCCTCGATCTCAGGCATCCGAGCCTGCAAAATCGCCAGTTCCGTCTCGCGTGACGGATAGTCCAGAAAGCTGTATAGGCACCTCCGACGCAACGCGTCCGACAAGTCGCGCGTGCCGTTTGCCGTCAGGATTACGATTGGCCGAACCCGCGCCTTAATCGTTCCCAATTCCGGAATCGTGATCTGAAAGTCAGATAGGATTTCCAATAGATAAGCTTCGAATTCCTCATCCGCCCGGTCAATCTCATCAATCAGCAATACCGGGGGTTTTTCTTCCCCAATAGCCTCTAACAAAGGTCGTTTCAGCAGATATTCGTCTGAAAATAATTGCGCTTCGCTGGCTCCGCCCTGCGCTTCACTCGCGCGAATGGCCAATAACTGACGCTGATAGTTCCATTCATAGATGGCATGACTTGCGTCTAGCCCTTCGTAACACTGCAACCGAATAAGACGCGTGTCGCGCCATGCGGCCATCGCCTTGGCGACTTCGGTCTTGCCAACCCCTGCCGGCCCTTCCAGCAATAATGGTCGCCCCAACGCCTGCGCCAAGTGCAGCGCCATTGCCAACCGATCATCAGCAACATAGCCCTGCGCGGCCAATCCGTTCTGCACATCACTCAAAGTCAAAACCAGGATCCATTCTTCATCTGGCTAATAATATCCCGGGGGAGGTTCGGAGGGGGCTGGCCCCCTCCGTTCGGTCGGACCGGCCCAGGCCGGACCGAATCCAATCACCCATGCATCCCCAACCCATTGGCAATCTTCCAGATCCGCCAATGGTCATGCGGCATATGGCTCTGCACCAACCCAAAAGGCCGGAACGCATCATGCACCGCGTTCGAGAAACAAGGCACGCCCCCAACATTCGGGCTTTCGCCAACACCTTTCGCCCCAATCGGATGATGCGGGGACGGCGTGACCGTGTAGTCGGTGATATAGTTCGGCGTCTCCCATGCGGTTGGCAGGAAGAAGTCCATCAGCGTTCCGGTCTTCACATTGCCCATCTCGTCATAGGCAATCTCTTGTCCCATCGCGATAGCCAACGCCTCGGTTACGCCGCCATGAACCTGCCCGTCGATGATCATCGGGTTGATCCGGGTGCCGCAATCATCCAGCGCATAGAACTTGCGAACATCCCATTCGCCGGTGTCCACGTCGATCTCCATGACGCAGATATAGGCCCCGAACGGGTAAGTCATGTTCGGCGGGTCATAGTAGCTGACGGCCTCCAGACCAGGCTCCAACCCTGGGATCGCCTGATTGTATGCGGCAAAGGCGATTTCCTTCATCGTCTTGAACCGCTCAGGCGCGCCCTTGACCGAGAACCGATCCACATCCCACTCAACGTCGTCGTCATGGACCTCAAGCAGATAGGCCGCAATCATCTGCGCCTTGGCACGGATCTTGCGTGCGGCCATGGCGGTCGCCGCCCCGGCCACAGGCGTGGACCGAGACCCGTAGGTCCCCAACCCGTAAGGCGCGGTATCTGTGTCGCCTTCCTCCAGTGTGATGTCATCAGCGGGCAGGCCGATCTCACTGGCGATGATCTGGGCAAAGGTCGTGGCATGACCCTGACCCTGAGAAATCGTCCCCAGCCGCGCGATGGCAGACCCGGTCGGATGGATGCGGATTTCGCAGCTATCGAACATGCCAAGCCCGAGGATATCGCAGTTCTTCACCGGGCCAGCGCCGACGATTTCGGTAAAGTGCGTCAGACCAATACCAAGCAGTTTACGGGTCTTCCCGGCTTTGAACTCCTCAACCCGCTGCGCCTGTTCCGCGCGCAGGCCGTCATAGTCCACGGCCTTCAGGGCTTTGTCCCAAGCGGTGTGATAGTCGCCCGAGTCGTATTCCCAGCCCAGCGCCGACTGATACGGGAACTGATCGGCCTTGATAAAGTTGATCCGGCGCAACTCGGCCGCATCCATGTTCAGCTTGATGGCCAGAACCTCGATCATGCGTTCGATGAAATAGGCCGCCTCGGTCACACGGAAGGAACAGCGATAAGCCACCCCGCCCGGAGCCTTGTTGGTATAGACCCCATCCACGGCCAGATAGGCGGTCGGGATGTCATACGATCCAGTGCAGATATTCATGAACCCCGCCGGGAACTTGGTGGGATCAGCACAAGCGTCAAAGCCGCCGTGATCCGCCGTGGTATGACACCACAGACCGGTGATCTTGCCGTCCTTGGTGGCCGCGATCTTGCCCTGCATCCAGTAGTCGCGGGCAAAGGCGGTGGACATCAGGTTCTCCATCCGATCCTCGACCCATTTCACTGGTTTGCCTGTGACAATCGAGGCCACGACCGAACAGACATAGCCCGCATAGGCCCCCACCTTATTGCCGAACCCGCCGCCGATATCGGGGCTGATGACACGGATATTGTGCTCGGCAATGCCCGAGATCAGCGACACAACCGTCCGGATCGCGTGCGGGGCCTGAAACGTGCCATAGAGCGTCAGTTTCCCAGTCACTTTGTCCATGCTGGCCACGGACCCACAGGTCTCAAGCGGGCACGGATGGGTGCGGTGGTAATACACCATCTCTTCGGCGACCACGTCAGCCTCGGCCAGAATAGCCTCGGTCGCGTCTTTGTCGCCCTGTTCCCAAGTGAAGATGTGGTTGTGATGCTTGCGTGGCCCGTGTGCGCCCTCGGTTTGATCCGCGATGTCTTCACGCAGGACCACATCGGATTTCAGCGCCTCGAACGGGTCGGTCAGAACGGGCAGTTCTTCGTACTCGACCTCAACCAGTTCCGCCGCATCGGCCGCGATATAGCGGTCTTCGGCGACGACAAAGGCCACTTCCTGTCCTTGGAACAGCACCTTGCCATCAGCCAGAACCATCTGTTTGTCACCCGCCAAGGTCGGCATCCAGTGCAGACCCAGCGGGGCCAGATCCTCGGCTGTCAGAACAGCGATCACACCGGGCTGCGCCAAGGCAGCCTCTTTGTTCACGCTGACAACGCGGGCATGTGCGTAGGGGGAGCGCACAAAGTCGCCGAACAGCATGCCGTCCAGCTTGATGTCATCGACATAATTGCCCTTGCCTTGGGTAAAGCGCACATCCTCGACGCGTTTGCGCGAGCTGCCCATACCTTTGAGGTTGGCGGCGCGTTCTTCGGGGGTCATTGTTTGGTCGTTCATTCCGCGGCCTCCTTCTGAGCGTTCAGCATGTCAGCCGAGGCCGAGATTGCCTTGACGATATTCTGGTAGCCTGTGCAACGGCACAGGTTCCCGGCCATCCCGAAACGAATTTCTTCTTCGGTTGGGTTGGGATTTTCCTGTAACAAGCGATGCGCGCGGGTGATCATGCCCGGCGTGCAGAAGCCGCATTGCAGACCATGATGTTCGCGGAACATTTCCTGCAAGACACCAAGGCTGCCATCGTCATTGGTCAGCCCTTCGACGGTGGTGATATCGGCCCCATTCACCTGCGCCACAAAGGTGGTGCAGGATTTGACGGACTTGCCGTCGATATCCACGGTGCAGGCCCCGCAATGGCTGGTTTCGCAACCAATGTGAGGGCCGGTGATTTTCAGATCTTCCCGCAGGAAGTGGATCAGCAGCGTGCGCGGCTCGGCCAGACCTTCGACCTCTTTGCCATTCACGGTGAGTTTGACGTGCATTTTCGACATGGTTTCCTCCCCTCAACCCGCGCGGCTTTGAGCGCGGTCGATGGCGCGGCGCAGCATCACGGCGGCCACATGTTTCTTGAATTCGACGGGGCCGCGGTTGTCGGCCACAGGTTCAATCGCATCCAGCATCGCAGCGACGCACCCATTCACATCGCCATCGGCCAACGCCGCGCTGGCGCCTTCGGACCAGATCGGCGTGTCGGCCAGGTTGGTCATCGCGACTGAGGCGGTCCCGTTGCCCACCATCACCGCAGCCGCCGCCGTCGCATAATCGCCGATCTTGCGCTTTTGCTTCTCATACGCCTGTCCAACACCCGCGCCGGGAACCGGGATCGAGATGCGGGTCAGGATTTCCTCATCCTCGCGCGCGGTGAAATATGCGGCCTCATAGAACTCGCGGGCAGCGACGCTCCGGTTGCCATCGGGGCCGGACAGTTCAAACGTCGCGTTCAGGCATTGCATCAGCCCCGGCATATCGTTGCCCGGATCGCCATTGGCCACGTTGCCACCAACGGTGCCCATATACCGCACCTGCGGATCGGCGATCTGCAACGCCGCTTCGCGGATCAACGGAATGGCAGCGGCGAGACCGTCATGCGTGATCAGCTCATGCTGCGTGACCATCGCGCCCAATGTGACGGTGTCGGACCCGATCTGGATGCCCTTCAGTTCGTCAATAGCTTGCAGATCGACCAGATGACCCATCTCGGCCATGCGCAGCTTCATCATCGGGATCAGGCTGTGCCCACCCGCGATCACGCGCGCCTCGTCTCCGTGTTCCTGTAGAATGCCGATGGCCGAGGCGATGTCGCCTGGCCGGTGATACTCAAAACCGGCTGGTATCATGTTTTTCCTCCCTGGGTCCGAAGCGATATGCCTTGGGGGACCTAGGTTAAGGAAAGAACGGTCACATCAGCCGTTCCAGCCACGGGGAACGGGGCGCGCAGGTTGTTTCACGAAATGCGAATGGGCTGCACGAGTTGCGATCAAAGGCCGAGCGCGTCGCGAATATCAGACAGGCGCGATCGGCTGACGGGGACCTTGGTCAAAGCGTCGACATCGTCAAAATAGCAGGTGCCATTGTCTTTGTGCCGCTCAAACCCCGAGACATGTTTGGGGTTCACCAGATAACTGCGGTGGGCGCGCAAAAAGCCGTCGGGCGCAAGTCGGGATTCTGCCTCAGTGATCGACCACGGGCAGAACAGCTTTTCCGCGCCCATGTACAAGACGGTGTAATGCCCTTCGGCACGGATAGCGGCGATACGGGCGGGTTCAGCAAAAAAGGTCTGGCCTTCCCGTTCAAACGGAACCCCCGCGCGAAGCACCGCAGGCTCGGGTTCCGGTGTTGGGGCAGGCGCAGGCGCCGCCACGGCCGGCTCAAGGAAACTGACGCCGGTCAGCAGGAAGGCACCGCAGATCAGGAACACAGCGACGGTTACGCCCATCGCCAGAACCTGATTGTTCAGCGCGGGACCTGCACCGCCAGCGCTGTCACTGGCAACGAAATCCGTCAGGCCGGTGGCTACGAAATGCATGGAAAACACGGCCAGCCCGAAACAAGCCGTACCCAGCAGGATATTGCGCTGGGTGCGGTTGTCATAAGCCACCCAGATTGCCACCACCGACAGCCCTACCGAGGCCAAGGTCGAGATCGCAACATCCCAGGTGTTGTAGACCGGGCGGCATAGCTCCATCCCAGCCATCCCGATATAGTGCATCACCACGATGCCAAGGCCGACGATGACGCCCGCGCCGACAATCGTCTGTACCGAACGTGGCCTGAAATGCAGCAGCAACAGCGCCAGACCGACCATCAAGATCGCCACCAAAGCCGAGATCAGCGTGATCAGCGCATCATAATAGAACAGGATCGGCAGTTGCAGACCCAGCATGGCCACGAAATGCATCGACCAAATCCCACCGCCCAGGACCACTGCGGCCAGAGCGACAACAATCTTGCGCCTCTGATCATCCAGCTTGGACGCGCCATGCGTAAGGTATAGGCCAGTGAAGCCCGCCATCAGTGCCACGGCCAACGACGCCGCCACAAGCCAGGCGTTATGCGAATAGTCCAGCATTTCGGTTTGCGCGCCCTCCTCGACGCGAGGCGACGTTAGCAAACGGATTTGATTGGGACAATTGGCTGAAAGGCGGAAAACAAACCATTCATGCGCACGTCATGGTTACAACGGCGCGCTTACTGGATGACCGCGTTTTCCCACGCAGACAGGAATTTTTTTCGTTTCAAATCATCCAGAAATGTCAGCAAGGCCGGATTCAACCCGATTGTCTCATGATCCGTGGACTCACCCTGAGACATGAGCGGGGGAAGAGATAGCTGGCTGCCCTGCACCACTGGCTTTTCTTCGACAAGGTACTGGACAAAAGCCTCGGCCGCGTCCGGTTGCTGTGTCGCCCTGGACACTAGCGCGGTGCGCATCATGATCGTTTGGAAATCGGTCGGAAAAATCACCTCAAGGGCGTCCTTGCGCTCAGCGCGAACGGCGGCGTAGCTGCCAAGAACATTGTAGGCCACCAGAATTGTACCATCGGCAAGATCGTTGATCATCTCGCCGGAACAGCAATACAGGCGCACATCAAGGCCGCCCATAACCTCCATCAGACGCCAAAATGTCTCGGACGCGCGTGCGTCTTGGGTCGCAAAAAGGTAGCCAAGACCAGAGTCGCGCACATCATAGGTTCCGATCCTGCCCCGAAACTCTTCGGGCCGCTTGCGCAGCGCTTCGATCAGGCCCTGACGAGTCTGAGGAACGTCCTGACCCTCGAACGCTGCTCGGTTGATCACGATGGCCGCGGGTTCGGTCGTAAAAGCAAACAGGCTTTGGTGCCACTGCGCCCACGATGGTGTCTCGATATCCTCTAGCGGCAGAGCAAACCCGTCATTTGCCAACTTAAGCTGCAGGTCCATCGCGCTTGAAACAACAATGTCAAAGGCATCCGGCGTGGCGCGGACGCGCTGATTGATATCCGCAGTCCCTGATACAAGATATTCGACACTGATATTGGGATTTTTTGCGACAAATCCATCGATCAAAGGGGCGAACAACACCGTGTCGGTGCTGGAAATGACACGCAGGCGCGGACCGTCTGCTCTTTCGTTGAAGATCAATTGATCTTCCCAATCGTCGGCCCATCCGAGTCCGGGCAAGACAAGCAGAACTAAAGCGATAAGATAACGCATGCGCCCCCCGATGGCTGATTTGTCAGAACAAGCGTGCCGCCATGTGCAATCGCCACGTCCTGAGCGATCGTCAGCCCCAGACCCGAGCCGATTGTTCCAGCCGCGTTCTTGCCGCGCTCGAACCTGCGGGTCAGTGTCTCGACCTCTTCAGGAAGAAAACCGGGGCCGGAATCGCTCACCTTGATTTCGGGTTTTCCGTTAATCTCGATCTCGACCGTGCTGTCCAACGGAGCGTATTTCAACGCGTTGTCGATCATGTTTCGCACCGCGTTCTGGATCAGGATGGGATCGCCGGAATAGGGAACCGTAGGATCACCTGTCATGGACAAAGACAGCTCCTTCATTTCCGCAATTGGCGTCAGGCGTTGAACAAGGTCGCGGATCAATTCAACCAAATCCACATCTTCACGCACAAGGTGGTCGGCGCGGAATGTGATCATGGCATGATCCAAAAGCTGCCCCGCCGCGCGCGAGCTTTCGTCGATTGCCCGCACCATCGCCCGCAACGCCTCGCGGTTTTCCTTGCGCTCAACACGATGCAGCGTTGCTTCGGCATAAGATCGCACGGTTGCCAATGGCGTGCGCACACGATGCGCGGCCTCGGCGATGAAATCCTCGGACTGGCTGAGCGATTGATCCAAGCGCCCCATCAGAGAGTTCAGGGACATCACCAAAGGCGCCATTTCCCGTGGGACCGGCTTTTTGAATGGGCTGAGGTCCTGAGGGCCCCGCCGCGTGACGGATGTGGTCAGCTTGTTAAGCTGTCCGATCGTGGTCGACGTGATCCAGAATGACAGCGCCGCCGTCAAAAGAAAGAACCCCAGCCCCAGAAATGCGGCATTGCGCGAGATCTGGTCGAGGGTCCGTGAAAGCGCGTCCTGCGTCTGACCAAGTACAACTTCGATTTCAGTCTGCCGGCCCAGCCCCACAAGCGTTCGGCTTGCGCTGACCTGTCGAATGCGTTCGCCGCGCAATTCACCAGATGTAAAGGACCAATCGCTTTGGGCTGGGGCCGCTGCCAGCCGCAAATCTTCGTAGCCGGACAGAAACACCCCGTCCTGATAAATGGCGTAAAATACACGATCATCGGTTGGGGTGGTCAGCATCGAGAACGCGGCATAGGGGATATCCACCTCCAGCACCCCATCCCGCAACGCGGCGGCATCAAGAATGGACGTCACGGACGCCTCAAGGATGTTGTCCTGACCTTGTTGAGCCACCTGCGCGGCATAGTTGCGAACCGCAAAGAACAACAACACGGCCAGAACCGCCGCTCCGCCAATCAGGGTCAGGACCAACCTGTTTCTCAGCGACCCTGAAACGTTGGGATTAGTGGTCATGGTCCAACCTGTACCCCAGACCACGCAGCGTGGTTATTTTCAGGTCCGAAGGCTCAAGATGTTTGCGCAGGCGACCGACATAAACCTCAATCGCGTTATCCGTCACGCTGTCATCATAGGAAAACAGCCTGTCAGCGAGTTTTTGTTTCGAAAACACGTGGCCCGGCGCGTTGATGAACAGCTCCATCATGCGCAGTTCCCGATTTCGCAGCGAAAGGGTTTCCCCGGCCACGGTCAAATGGCCGGCCACCGGATCAAACACGACGCCGCCGATCTCGATCGTGGATTTGGCGCTGCCGGATTTTCGGCGCAGGACCGCGCGGCAGCGGGCCTCAAGCTCGGCATGATCAAATGGCTTGGTCACGTAGTCATCCGCCCCCAGATCAAGTGAACCGATTCGATCCGAAACCTGGCTGCGCGCGGTCAAAACGATCACCGGCGTGTCCAGACGACTGGCCCGATGCCGTTTCAGAAAGTCTCGGCCATCCCCATCCGGCAGCATGATGTCCAGCAGGATCAGGTCGTATTCCTCGGTTTCAACAAAGGCGGTGGCGTCTTCCAAATTCGCTGCATGATCAATGACATGGCCATCCAGCCGCATACGCGAACTGACCGCATTCGCGAGATCCAGATTGTCTTCGACAAGCAGAAATTTCATCGGGCCCAAACAGTATTTTGCCGCGTGACAGGTTGATGTCAGGTTGGTGTGTTTTTGTTCCGTCCAATCTGAGCCGCCATGCGGCCGGTTGTCAAACGGGAGGAAACCATGACGACATTCAAACTGGGCCGTCGCGCCCTAATCGCAGCTGTGGCCGCAATTGGCCTGACCGGTCCGGCGCTGGCCGACGGCCATAAGGTCGTAGACAGCATCCACTTTCTGATTCCCGGCGGCGCTGGCGGCGGTTGGGACGGCACGGCCCGTGGCACGGGCGAAGCACTGACCAACGCGGGCCTTGTCGGAACCGCGTCCTACGAAAACATGTCCGGCGGTGGCGGCGGCAAGGCCATCGGCTTTCTGATCGAAAACGCCGACAGCAACCACGGCACGCTGATGGTGAATTCGACGCCCATCGTGATCCGCTCGCTGACCGGCGTGTTCCCGCATAACTTCCGCGACCTGACTTTGGTGTCGGGCACAATCGGCGACTATGCGGCGATTGTTGTGGGCAAGGACAGCCCCATCAACTCGATGGAAGATCTGCTGGCCGCATTTGACGCTGACCCCGCAGGCACAGCGATCGGCGGTGGCTCGGTTCCGGGCGGTATGGACCATCTGGTTGCGGCCATGGTGATGGAAGCGGCGGGCAAAGACGCACTGGCCGTGAAATACATCCCCTATGACGCAGGCGGGAAAGCCATGGCAGCCCTGCTGTCCGGTGAGATCGCCGCGCTGTCGACCGGTTTCTCGGAAGCCGTCGATCTGGCAAATGCCGGTGAGGTCAAGATCATCGGCGTCACCTCGGAAGAGCGTGTGGACGCCGCACCTGACGCGATGACCATGATGGAACAGGGCATCGACACCACCTTTGTCAACTGGCGCGGTTTCTTCGCAGCCCCCGGCCTGCCCGAAGACAAGCTGGCCGCCTATCAGGACGCCATTGCGAAGATGTATGACACCCCGGAATGGGAAGAGGTTCGGGCGCGCAACGGTTGGGTGAACATCCACAACTCGGGCGCTGACTTCCAGACCTTCCTTGAGCAGCAGGAACAGCAGATCGGTGATCTGATGAAGAAGCTGGGCTTCCTCTAATTGATAATTGGCAGAGCGGTCCGCCGCTCTGCCTTCCCCAAAGACAACAAAAAGGAGGGGGCATCATGGCGTTGGATCGCTGGATCGCGCTCGTTCTGCTGGGTGTTTGTTTAACATATGGCTACGCCGCCTGGTTCACGATGGACAGTAGCCTTCCCCCTTTCATGCAACGAAATCCAATCTGGCCAAGCACCTTCCCCAAAGTGCTGTCCATTCTGGGGATCATCACCACAACGATCATCCTGCTGGGCTTTGAAAAGTCCGAGGTGAAAGAAGCCGATATCGACTATCGGCGTCTGGGCGAATACCACTTGGATCAGGCGCTGATGCTGCTGGCTTTGATGGTGATCTACGCCCTGTGCCTGCGCCCCGTCGGTTTCCTGATTTCGACGTCGGCATTCCTGATCCTTGGCTCTTTCATTCTGGGCGAGCGCAAATGGCACATCATGCTGCCTGTTGCCTTCATCGCAACGGGGGCGGTCTGGTATCTGGTCCAGGAAGTTCTTGGCATCTACATGCGCCCGTTGCCGGGCATTTTCGGAGGCTGACATGCTTGAAGGACTTCTGATCGGCCTGCAAACGGCATTCTCAATCCAAAACCTTCTGATGGTCATCGCGGGATGTCTGATCGGCACATTCATCGGGATGTTGCCCGGTCTCGGACCGATGTCGATTATCGCTATCATGATCCCGGTTGCAATCTCGATGGGCGACCCTTCCGCGGCGCTGATCCTGCTGGCAGGGGTTTACTATGGCGCGATCTTTGGTGGCTCGACATCCTCGATCCTGCTGAACGCGCCGGGGGTCGCGGGGACGGTGGCCTCAAGTTTCGATGGCTACCCGATGGCGCGACAAGGCAAAGCAGGCAAGGCGTTGACAATAGCCGCGATCGCCAGTTTCGCAGGCGGCACGCTGGGTGCCGTGCTGCTAATGGTGTTTGCCCCTGCCCTTTCATCAGTAGCGCTGTTGTTCCATTCGGCCGAGTATTTCGCGCTGATGGTAGTCGGTCTATCCGCCATTGCTGCATTTGCCGGCAGCGGACAGGTCGCCAAAGCGGTCATCATGACGGTCCTTGGGCTGATCATGGCAACCGTTGGCGAAGGCGCATTGTTCAACCTGCCCCGTTTCACCATGGGGATCATGGACCTGCAATCCGGCTTTGGGTTCATCACGCTGGCCATGGCCATGTTTGCCCTGCCCGAGGCGTTGTTTCTGGTCCTGAAACCAAAAGACCTGAAAGGCGACGATGGTGAGATCAAAGACCTGCGCATTACCAAGGCAGAAGCCAAGGCTATCGCACCTGTCGTGGGTCGCCAATCCGTGCAAGGCTTTTTTATCGGTGTTCTGCCGGGCGCGGGCGCGACAATCGCCAGCTTCCTTGGCTACGCTGTTGAGCGCAACATTGCCCCGAAAGAGGAACAGGAAGAATTCGGCAAAGGCTCGATCAAGGGCCTGGCGGCCCCGGAAACGGCGAACAACGCCGCCTGTACCGGATCATTCGTTCCGCTGCTGACGCTGGGCATTCCCGGTTCCGGCACAACCGCGATCCTGCTGGGCGCTCTGATTGCCTTGAACGTGACACCCGGCCCGCGCTTGATGCTGGACGAACCGCAGATCTTCTGGGCGGTGATTATGTCGATGTTCATCGGTAACCTTGTCCTGCTGATCCTGAACCTGCCGCTGATCCCCTACATCGCCAAGGTGCTGTCGGTTCCGCGTAACTACCTGATCCCGTTTATTTTGTTCTTTACCCTGATGGGGGCCTATATCGGGCAGAACAATGCGACCGAACTGTTGATCCTTGTTGGCTTCGGCGTATGCGCCACGGCTTTGAAGTTTGCCGACTATCCGCTGGCCCCGCTTCTGATCGGGTTCATCCTTGGCGGAATGATGGAAGACAACTTTGCAAGGTCCATGCAGCTTTATGATGGGATCGCGTTTATCTGGGAACGTCCCATGACGCTGGGCCTGCTGGTCATCGCCGCGCTGCTGGTGCTGCTGCCCAGCTATCGCGCACGCCGCGCACGGGCGCGGGCTGCTGGTATCGCCGATGGCGACTGAGCCGCTGGCAGGGATACGGGTTCTTGACCTGACGAATGTTCTGGCAGGCCCGTATTGTTGCTATCAGCTTGCCCTGATGGGGGCCGAAGTGATCAAGGTCGAACGCCCCCAGGGCGGCGACCTTGCTCGGGTGTTGGGGGCTGACCCGGATCGAAACACAGCCGGGATGGGCATTAGTTTTCTTGCACAAAACGCGGATAAGAAATCAGTCACGCTGGATATGAAATCCGCCAAGGGCAAAGCCTTGCTGAAGAAGCTGGTGCAAACCGCCGACGTGCTGGTCGAAAACTTCCGGCCCGGTGTCATGGACCGCCTTGGCCTTGGCTATAATGTGCTGCGCGCTGAAAATGCCAATCTGATCTACTGCGCGATCAGCGGTTTTGGGCAGGACGGTCCGCGCAAAAAAGACCCGGCGTACGACCAGATCGTTCAGGGTATCAGTGGTGTCATGTCGATCACCGGAGCAGCCGATACAGCGCCCTATCGCGTCGGCTACCCGCTGGCCGATACCGTCGGTGGGCTAACCGCCGCCTTCGCTATCAGTGCCGCCCTGAACGCCAAGCCGCGCGGCGCGTTTTTGGATATCGCAATGTCCGAGGCCGTGGTCTCCACTATGGGTTGGGTGGTATCGAACTACCTGATCGGGGGCGTCACGCCAGGGGCGCATGGAAACGAAAACACGACGTCTGCCCCGTCAGGAACTTTTGCCACAGCGGATAATTCGATCAACATCGCGGCCAACCGCGACGAACAATGGCAGGCGCTCGCCCGGCACCTTGGGCGGGACGATTTGCTGGACAACCCTGACTATGCCACGCGCGAAGATCGCAAGAGGAACCGCCATACCCTAAGGGACGAACTGGAAGCTACCCTGCGCACCCGACCCGCCCGGGAATGGGTTGGCGAGCTGAACGCGATTGGCGTCCCAACCGGGCAGGTGATGACCGTGCCTGAGGCGCTGGCTGACGAACAGCTTACGGGCCGCGGGTTGATTGGAACTTTGCCAGTTCAGAGCAAAGAGCTGAAACTGACCGGCAGCCCCGTCGTGATGGACGGTCAACGCAGAATGCCCCGTACCGCCCCGCCGGACTTGGGTGCAGATAATGCGGCGATCTGGTCAGAGCTTGGCCTGACCCGTGATGAAATCAACGCGTTGATGAAGGAGGGGGTCATATGAGCGATGTCGCCGACTGGTGGACAACATCCATCATCGACATGGAACCCGGACGAATAGATCTGCGGGGCACACCTATTCAGGACCTGATCGGCACCCTTGGTTTTGCGGAAATGATCTGGTTCATGGTGCGCGGAGACAGACCATCCCCTGCACAGTTGAAATTGTTCGAGGCCGCGCTGGTTGCAGCCGTGGATCACGGGCCGCAAGCCCCTTCGATTGCTACGGCGCGTATGGCGGTGACGTGCGGCCTGCCGCTCAACAACGCCATGGCAAGCGCAGTGAATATGCTGGGGGACATCCACGGCGGCGCTGGGGAACAAGCGGTAACCCTGTATCAGTTCGTCAACGCGCACCCATCCGCCGTTGGCCCGGCACTGGATGACTGGATCACCGCGCAGGGAAAAATTCTGCCCGGGTTTGGCCACCGTTTTCACACCCCAACCGATCCGCGCGCCCCGCGTTTGATGCACCTTGTGGACGAAGCGATTGAAGCGGGCGCCTGTGTCGGGCGCTACAAATCCGTAGCGCATGACATCGAAGAGGAACTGGCCCGGCGCAAAGGCAAGCCCGTTCCGATGAATATCGACGGTGCTACGGCGGTGATCTATGCCGAGCTTGGTTTTGATGCACCACTAGCGCGCGGCCTTTTTTGCCTGTCCCGATCTGTTGGCATTCTGGCACACGCTTGGGAGCAAACTCAGCAGGGTGGCCGAAACAAGGGCCCGACCCCGCCAAACTACCGCTGGACGTATCGGCCCAACGGCACTTGAAGGGCAATAAGGTTCTAAAGGGCCTTTTGAACCGTGCCCTCAGACCTTTTCTTCGATTGCAGGCTCGATATCGGGGCGCACGGGTTCGGCCTCCATTTCGATCACCTCGGACTCAGCCTCTTCTTCCGGCTCGTCAACCTCTGGCTCGGGTTTGTCCTCTAGCGCACCGACGATCAGCGGCAACATGTGCACGCCGGTGGCCGAGGCGATCTCGGGCGTTTGCGGTGTTTGCCAACTGAGCGTGTCAAAGCTGTGGCAGTTCTGACAGACAGGGGCCCACTCGGGCTGAATGTCATGGCAGTTGTCACATACCCATTGCGGTCCGCGCGGCGCATTCAGAGCTTTGGCCAGCCACCCCTGCACAACCGCGTCCGACGCACCCTCGCCGCGTTCAATTGCGGCCATCAGAGTATAGGCCCGCGCATCCGCCTGCTTTTCGACGACATCACCCAGCGCACGCCTTGCTTCGGGAAAGTCCTCGGCCACGATGTTCAATTCAGCCAGGATCAGGCGGGTTTCAATATCTTCGGGATGCACACGGGTCAGCGCGGTAAAGCGCTTGATGCGCTCGTCAGGAGTTTCATCCGGAACGATCTCGGCAAAGGCATGAGCCAGATCGGGATGGGGCTGAACCTCCCACGCCTTTTTCAGGATCTTGGTTGCCGAACGCGGCTTGCCCTTTTCAATATAGGCGCGCGCGGCCATTGCCGCCGCTGGCACCAGATCAGGGGACAGACGGTTAGCTTCAATCGCGTGCTCGCGTTGTTCAACCGTTGCGGATTCGTCCAGAATCCCTTTGGCTTCGGACAGTGCCAGCACCGCATCGCGACGCTTGTACACGTCGCGCGGCAAATGACCGGCCTTCAGCTTGGCGGTCAGGGTAGATCGGGCCCCGGCCCAATCCTGCGACTTGGTCTGAAGACCCAGTAGAATATCCTGTGTTTCCTGATGTCGCGGCTTGATCGCCAGCGCCTTTTCCGCAAGCTTACGGGCGGTGTCATCATCGCCTTCGGCCAGCTTCTGTTTCAGGATACCGCGCACACCCACAAAGCGCGTGGCGTTATTTGTGACCAGCTTGCGATAGGTCTCGGACGCTTTCTTGGTGTCGCCGTTCATCTCGGCGGCCTGCGCCACCAGCAGGTTCGTTAGTTCAGGTTTGTTCAGCAGTTTTTCAGCCTTGGTCGCCTTGTTCATGGCAACGCGGCCTTCGCCCGAGGCCAACGCCATCAACCCGTCGGCCAATGCCTGATACCCGCGCTGTTCCCGGCTGCGGTCGAAATACCGCGACAACGCGGTTTCATCACCGTTGAGGAATTTCAGCGTGGCAATCAGCAGTGTCAGCAATTTGAAGAACAGCCAAATCGCAAAGACCATCACGCCCAGCGCAATAACCGATTGTAACGGACCCAGCGTATATTCCATTCCACCTGCAGTGATCTGTACGCCACCGCTGGTTTCCATCAGGAAGCCCGCGCCCACAGCCAGCAAACCGACAATCGCTACAAAAACAAGAATCTTAAAAAGTGACCACAGCATGGCAGGTCCTTCAGTTCGAGTTCGCGCCAGAGGATAGCGCATCTGCGGCGTCGACCGCGGCCACCCGCGTTTGTGCCGCCTGTTCCCAATCGGCCATCGCAGCTTTTGCCGCCTCTGGCAGGGACTTGAGTTCATTCAACGCGCCGGACACGTCACCGTCTGACAACGCGGCCTGCGCACGGGACAGAACTGCATCCGGGCCATCCCCATCCTGAGGCGTCACAGAACGCGCGCCTGTCTGGCGCTGCAGGAAGGCAACCAGCCCGACGCCTTTGTCAGCCTCTCGTGCGTCAGCAAGCGCCGCGCGCGCAGACGGTTCAAACGACTCGCGCAGCTCCGCAAGAGTTGCGACACCCTTATCCGCCGGGGCGCTCAAAGCCTCGGGCACGTCAACACCGCCGGCCGAGAGGTCGGCAATCAGGCCCGGGTAAGGCTGTCCCGAGTCCAGCTCACCGCGCAGCTTGGACAGAATCGCGGCATTTTTTGCGGCCATCGCCTCGGCCGAGGCTTTCGCCTCAAGCGCCTGCGCGTCTGCCACCATCTTTTCAACTTCTGCACGTTGGGCGGCCAGAGAATCCTGTAATTTCTTCAACTCTGCTTCAAACGCAGCCGTTGCTTCGGGTGACGCGCCCTGCGTCAAGGCCCCGCTTTCAATCTCACCCAACCGGGCAGTCAGCGGCTCAATCTTCTCGCCCAATTCGGCAAGGCTGGACTTAACGGTATCCAGATCAGCGGTGATGGGTGCCAATTGACCAGTTAACGCATCAACTTTCGATGCCAGTTCCGAGCCACCGGATGCCGATTTGGTCAGGGATTCAATTTGGCTGGCCTGTTCGGTTAGCTTGGCCTCCAACGCCGCGATCTGATCTGAGCCGTCGGATGAGAACATGTTACTGTCGCCAACTGTAAACCCGATAGCTGCGGCCAATACGCCGCCCAGCAGCGCGGGCACGAATCCGCTGCGTTTTTCGACCACGCGTTCACCGGGTTTTTCTTCATCAACCTTATATGAGGCTTCGGCTTCGGCTTCGGCTTCGGCTTCGGCTTCGGCTTCGGCTTCGGCTTCGGCTTCGGCTTCGGCTTCGGCTTCGGCTTCGGCTTCGGCTTCGGCTTCGGAAACCGGTTCTTCTACGGGCTTAACCTCGTCAACCGATGTTTCCTCGGCCGCCGCAACAGCATCGGCTACGTCGTCGACCTTGGGATCATCCACCGGCTTTTGATCGGTTTTCTTACTACCAGCCAACGCAATATTCCCTTTATCGAATCCGAAATGACCTGAACTACAGACCCAACTAAGTTAATCTGTGGCCTCGTCGCCCTCAACCCGCAACGCATGTTTCACAAGCTTTTTAATGGCTTTCCTCATTTTCTTCGGAGTCGGTTCCTTGGCAATCTTCAGACGCTCATAGCCCAAGGAATAAAGGGGTTCGGCTGTCGCGGCGCTGATTGCAGCCAGCATCAAGGGTGCCGTCCCATGCCAGATGTCGGCAAAATGTCGCGCCGTTCGGGGGGAAAAAATAGGGGCAATTACGGGCGCTTTTTCGAACGCGGCGGCCTCGGCTTCGGATGTCAGCGGTAACAATCGCTGCTGATACACGGGCAGTTCGCGCACAGTCAGGCCGGATTCGGTCAGCCGTTCGGCGACACTTCCACGCGTGTGTTCTCCGCGCAGATGCAGAAGCGGGCTGTCGGGCCTGGCTTGCAGCAGGGCGGCAACCAGTTCTTCGGCAGTCTGGCCCACCATCTGTGCCTGCCATCCTGCACCTTTGGCCGTTCCAGTGGTTGCAGGGCCAACACAATAAGCAGGCAGAGCGCGATCCACGCCCATTGACGCCGCGGCATTAACCGCATTGGCCGACGTAAAAATCAGACCGCGTACATCCGTGTCGTTTACCTGAACCGGCAAGGGCTTGATTTCGAGGATCGGGGAATAGATGACCTGAACCCGTGACCTGACCCGGGTTGGCAATTGCGCAACGAACCTTTCCGAGGCGGCGCGAGGGCGGGTCATCAACAAATACAACGGCGGTGCCCCTGGCCTTGGGATTGTTTGCATCCGCGCAGGGTGATACCCCGCTTTGCAATCAAGGTGTAACGGATCAGGCCAATGGTGCAAACACTTACTGTCCTCGGGCTGGAAAGCAGTTGTGACGACACAGCCGCCGCAGTCGTGCGCCAAAGTGACGGCGCCGGGGCAGAAGTGCTGTCGTCGGTTGTCTATGGCCAAACAGATCTGCACAGCGCATATGGCGGTGTCGTCCCCGAAATCGCCGCCCGTGCCCACGCCGAAAAGCTGGACACCTGCGTGATGCAGGCGCTCGAATCCGCAGGCGTAACCCTTGGTGACGTCGATGCCATCGCCGTGACCGCCGGTCCGGGTCTGATCGGCGGCGTCATGTCCGGGGTCATGTGCGCCAAGGGCATCAGCGCCGCTACCGGACTGCCCCTGATCGGAGTGAACCATCTGGCCGGTCACGCGCTGACTCCTCGGATGACGGACGGGATCGCGTTTCCGTACCTGATGCTGCTCGTGTCGGGTGGACATTGTCAGTACCTGATCGCCCACGGCCCGGAAAAGTTCACGCGGCTGGGCGGTACGATAGACGATGCCCCCGGCGAAGCATTCGACAAAACCGCGCGGCTTTTGGGTCTGCCACAGCCCGGCGGCCCTTCGGTCGAAGCCGAAGCGCGGAAAGGTGACCCGAAACGGTTCCGTTTTCCTCGGCCTTTGCTGGATCGGCCCGGTTGTGACCTGTCCTTTTCTGGCTTGAAAACGGCCCTTATGCGTATGCGTGACCAGATCGCTGCGGAAAAAGGTGGGTTCACCCGTCAGGATCGGGCGGACCTGTGCGCCGGGTTTCAACAGGCGATCGTGGATACTCTGGCTGAGAAAACACGACGGGCCATCGACCTTTATCTGCAAAAAAGCCCGCCTGACCCCGTTATCGCCGTCGCGGGTGGGGTCGCGGCCAATTCTGCCATTCGATCCGCGTTAGAGACTGTTGCGACCGAAAACGGGGCCCGCTTTACCGCACCTCCGTTGCGCTTTTGCACCGACAACGCCGCCATGATCGCCTATGCCGGGATCGAGCGGTTTCGCACCGGTGCCCGCGACGGGCTGGACCTGACAGCACGTCCGCGATGGCCTCTGGACCGAACCAGCCCCGCGATGTTGGGCAGCGGCAAGAAAGGTGCCAAGGCATGAGTATTTCCGTACTGGGCTCCGGTGCCTTTGGGACAGCGCTGGCAATTTCGCTAGCCGGGAACGGGCCAGTCACACTTTGGGCGCGCGACGTGGATCAGGCGCGTTTGATGCAAAGAGACCGCGAAAACGCGGCGCGGTTGCCGAATGTATCGATGCCCAGCGCGATCACCATTACCTCTGACATCGCAGAGGCGGCAACGAACGAGATTCTGCTGGTTTCCGTGCCCATGCAGAAGCTGCGCAGCGCTCTCATGGATCACGCCTCGGCGTTATCGGGAAAGACCTTGGTCGCCTGTTGCAAGGGAATTGAACTGTCGACTGGGCTTGGGCCGATCTCGGTCATTCAGCAGGTCATACCAGATGCGTGCCCAGCCCTTTTGACCGGACCGAGTTTCGCCGACGACATCGCGCGGGGGTTGCCGACCGCCCTGACACTGGCCTGTGCCGACCAGAACCTGAGCCAAGAACTGCAGCACGCCCTGACAACGTCCAACTTGCGCCTGTATCGCACAACAGACGTCACCGGTGCCGAACTGGGCGGGGCATTGAAAAACGTGATGGCCATCGGATGCGGAGCCGCCATCGGTGCGGGACTGGGTGACAGCGCCCGTGCCGCCCTTTTGACGCGGGGCTTTGCTGAAATGCAGCGATTTGCGCTTATGCGAGGCGCGCAGGTCGACACGCTGATGGGGCTGTCTGGTTTGGGTGATCTGGTCCTGACCTGCTCGTCCGAATTGTCCAGAAATTACCGTTTTGGCCTATCTTTGGGTCGAAATCTACCTTTCGACACTGCGACCACAGTCGAAGGCGTCGCCACTGCGCGTGCGATGTCCGACATCGCGACACAAGAAGGGCTGGATATGCCCATAAGCGCAACAGTGGCGGACCTGAGCCGTGGTGCCTACAGTGTGACCGAGGCCATTCAATCCCTGCTAAACCGACCCCTGAAGGAGGAATAATATGCTCATTGCCCTTATCGCCCGCGACAAGGACGGCGCCCTACAAACCCGTCTGGACAACCGCGCCGCGCATCTCGGCTATATCGAGGAAACCGGCGTTGTCGCACAGGCTGGGCCCTTGCTGGACGGTGACGCGATGATCGGTTCATTGATCATTCTCGAGGTCGAGGACATGGCCGCCGCCCAGGCCTGGGCCGACAATGACCCATATGCCAAGGCCGGTCTGTTCCAGTCGGTTGACCTGATCGCGTGGAAAAAGGTCGTGGGCTGATGGCGTATTGGCTGTTCAAATCCGAACCCTCGACCTGGAGCTGGGACCAGCAGGTCTCCAAAGGGGACGCAGGTGAAGAATGGGACGGCGTGCGCAACTATCAGGCGCGAAACTTCATGCGCCAGATGGCGGTTGGCGACAGGGGGTTCTTCTACCACTCGCAAAAAGACAAGGCGATCGTTGGTATCGTCGAAGTCTGCGCCGAGGCCCACCCCGATAGCACCACAGATGACGACCGCTGGGAATGTGTGGACATCAAAGCGGTGCGCCCATTCACGACACAGGTGACCTTGGACGATATCAAAGCGGATGAGCGTCTGGGCGATATGGTATTGGTCAAGAACTCTCGGCTGTCCGTGCAACCGGTCACCGAGGCCGAATGGCAGGTGATTTGCGATCTGGGGCAGACGCAAGCGGAATAATAAAGGGAAGGCTCTGACGGATGCAGAACCTTCCCTACCCCGCGTGCTCCCTACTCACCACACGCGTATGGAATTATCTGGTTCTGACCGTCCTGGTCACACCCTGACATTAGCCGAAGGCTCGGGTGCCGTTCAAACCTCAAGTATCTAAAATTTGAGTCGCCCTTTTAGTACGGCGGGCGCGACCGTGGCGCGGAAACTTATCCGTAAACCGACTCTTTCCCGAAATGTTTGGTCAGCATGTAGTAGACGACCGCGCGATACTTGTTGCGCTCGGACTGGCCATAGGTGTCCAGGGCCTTTTTGATCCCTTCCATCAGTTCCGGGCCATCGGACAATCCTAGTTTCTTGATCAAAAAGTTGTTCTTGACCGTTTCAAGCTCACCTTCCTGAGTGGCCGCAACCGTTGACGCATCAGCGTCATAAATCGCCGGCCCACAACCGATGGTGACTTTGGTCAGCAAATCCATATCCGCGTCCATGCCGCATTTGGATTTCAGGTCCTCTGCATACTTGGCAATCAGCTCATCGCGTTTTCCCATAGTCATCTCCTGAATTGGGTAGATTTGAAATTCCCCATCACCCCAATCACGGTAATGGTCATATGGAATTGAACAAAGGGAAAAATCACCGGCTTTCCCCGCAAAGAAAACCCGACCTTGATTTCAAGTCGCCCTTTATTTAACATTTGTGTTAAATTATTTTACCAGGAGGATGCCATGACCGTTTCCTTGCCCAATGAAAGCCCCGCATATCGTGAGGCGCGAAACCGACTGCTGGCCGCCGAAGTAGAATTGCGCGCCAAGATAGAAGACGTCGCCAATTTGCGCCGCCAACTTCCATCGGGTGGCCAGATTCCGCAGGACTACGCGTTCCGAAACCTTCAGGGCGATGATGCGCCTCTGTCCTCGCTCTTTGGTTCACATGATACGTTTGCAATTTATTCGCTGATGTACGGCCCAAACGCAGAGTTGCCCTGCCCGATGTGCTCGGCCTTTCTGGACGGCTTGAACGGGCAGATTGCACACCTTTCAAAGAAGATCAGCTTTGCCGTGGTTGCCCAGAATACGCCGGAAAAGCTAACAGCCCTACAAGCAAAGATGGGTTGGCATGACCTACCGCTATTGTCCGCGCTGGGCACCGAGTATCAGCGCGACTATCTCGCCGAAGCCGAAGACGGAAGCCAATTGCCCATCCTGAACGTCTTTCGACGTACACAGGACGGAATCTGCCATTTCTGGGGTTCCGAGCTTTTCTTCCAGCCCAGCGACTGGCACCCACGGCACATAGATGCCGCGTGGCCGCTTTGGAATATACTGGACCTGACGCCCGAAGGTCGCGGCGATTTCTTTCCGTCCTTGCGCTGAATATCAGTCACAAAAAAAACGGCGACCTGACGGGCCGCCGTTTCAGTTCCGTTTTTCGCCAAAATCAATAGCGATAATGTTCCGGCTTGTACGGGCCTTCGGGTTTTACACCGATATAGGCGGCCTGCTCGCTGTCCATCTGGGTCAGCTTCACGCCGATCCGGTCCAGATGCAGGCGGGCAACTTTTTCATCCAGGTGCTTGGGCAGGATGTAGACCTTGTTTTCGTACTCATCACCCTTAGTGAACAGTTCGATCTGGGCCAGCACCTGATTGGTGAAGGACGCTGACATCACGAACGAAGGGTGACCGGTGGCGTTGCCGAGGTTCAGCAGACGGCCTTCGGACAGCAGGATCAGACGATTGCCCGAAGGCATCTCGATCATGTCCACCTGTTCCTTAATGTTGGTCCATTTGTGGTTCTTCAGGCTGGCCACCTGAATTTCGTTGTCGAAGTGACCAATGTTGCCGACGATGGCCATGTCCTTCATCTCGCGCATATGCTCGATGCGGATCACGTCTTTGTTGCCAGTTGTGGTGATGAAGATATCCGCGCTGGCGACTTCGTCTTCCAGCAGGGTGACTTCGAACCCGTCCATTGCAGCTTGCAGCGCGCAGATCGGGTCAACTTCGGTCACTTTAACACGGGCACCCGCACCACGCAGCGAAGCCGCCGAGCCTTTGCCCACGTCGCCATAACCGCAGACAACGGCAACCTTACCGGCCATCATGGTGTCGGTGGCGCGGCGGATACCGTCGACCAGCGATTCCTTACAACCGTATTTGTTGTCAAACTTCGACTTGGTGACCGAGTCGTTCACGTTGATCGCCGGGAACGGCAGGTGGCCATCTTTGACCAGTTGATACAGACGGTTCACACCGGTGGTGGTTTCCTCGGACACGCCCTGGATCTGGTCGCGCATCTTGGTGAACCAGCCGGGGCTGACTGCCATGCGTTTGGCGATCTGTTTCTTGATCACCTCTTCCTCTTCCGAACCCGGAACAGGGATGATGTCTTCGCCGGCCTCAGCGCGTGCGCCCAACAGGATGTACAGCGTTGCGTCGCCGCCATCGTCAAGGATCATGTTGGGGCCTTCGTCGAACAAGAAGGACTTGTCCAGATAATCCCAATGCTCTTCCAGCGTCTGACCCTTGATGGCAAAAACGGGGATACCCGCCTCGGCGATCGCAGCAGCGGCGTGATCCTGGGTCGAGAAGATGTTGCATGACGCCCAGCGTACATCCGCGCCCAGCGCCACCAGCGTTTCAATCAGAACAGCGGTTTGGATGGTCATGTGCAGCGAGCCAACGATACGCGCACCAGACAAAGGTTTGCTGTCACCGTATTCCGTGCGCAGAGCCATCAGACCCGGCATCTCGGTTTCGGCAATATCCAGCTCTTTGCGGCCGAACCCGGCCAATGAAATGTCTTTGACGATATAGTCCCCGGCCATCAAGTACTCCATTCCGGTAAATCTTGGTCCGGATTGCCCCTAACATCCCTTTGGGGACGTGGCAACGCAGATGGCCGGAAACGGGATTATTAACGCCTAAATCAGCTTGGCGTGCCGTCTACCTTGATCTTGGGAATGGCTTCGAAAAAGTCGGTGCCAACAGAGACGATGCAACTGATACCATTTGCATGCGTCACCAGAACGGTAAAACTTCCCGTTTCCTCAGAGGTCCAGACCTCCATCACCGATTGCGAGCCGCGCGATTTCTGCAATCCGCCAAAGGCCAGCTGTTCCGAGTAGCTGTCTTGAAGCTTGGCGATCACGTGATCACGCTGTGCACAGGTGTTCTGCTGGGCAAATACAGGGGGTGCAGTGGCGGCCATTCCAAAAGCCAGTGCAATTCCAAACAAACGCTTGAACATAGCAAGCTCCTTTCGATACGTGTTACGATCGAGAGGGGCACACCGGGAGGAGCATGCGCCCCCCTCGGTACTAGATGTCGGTATCACCGCGCACTTGTTCAAAGCACGATCGCTCAAGAAAAAGTTGGCAGCTGGTGATCTTGACAGGTAAACCATACCACAAAAGTGCTGCGCAATCGCCGCTGTTGAAATCGGGCATGGTATAATGGCAACACAACCCAGAGCGTGGCAGAGAATGCTATCCGGTCGCAGGCTGGACCTGCTGGATCCGACGCCAGTTGACATTGAAATCGAAGATATCGCGCACGGCCTGGCGTTTGTGGCGCGCTGGAATGGTCAAACCGCAGGGGATTTTGCCTATTCGGTTGCCGAACATTCCCTACTGGTCGAGGCGCTTTTTCGCCGGATCGCCCCCAAAGCGCCCATTAAATGGCAGCTTGCCGCTTTGTTACATGATGCGCCTGAATATGTGATTGGGGACATGATTTCACCGGTCAAATCCGCGGTCGGCCCGGATTATGGCGCGCTGGACGATAGGCTGGCGGCGGCGATCCACATCCGGTTCGGACTGCCCGCCGCTGTGCCTAAAACGATCAAGCGGCAGATCAAGAAAGCCGACAAGATCAGCGCCTGGATGGAGGCCACGCAGATCGCCGGGTTTTCTGAGGCAGAGGCGACCAAGTTCTTTGGCCGCCCGGATAAGACCTTAATGGAGGGGCTGGAGATCGTCTTACGCCCGCCGGTAGAGGTGCGGCGGGCGTACACGGAACGGCACGCGGCCCTGCTACGTCAGCTTTAGCCGAAGACGAAGAAACACAGCTTGTTGCCATCCGGGTCACGGACATACGACCCGTAGAAACGGTCAGGCACACGCTGTCCAGGCTCGCCTTCGTCGGTTGCACCCAGGCTGATGGCCTTGTCGTACAATGCCTTGCTTTCCTCTTTGGACTGAGCGGCAAATGCGACCATACTGCCGTTGCCCACCGAACACTCGCCCCCGTCATAGGGCTCGCAAACGGCCAGCATCGGCTCACCGGGCTTGCTGCCAATAAAGGCGATGCGTCCCGCGTCGATAATCACCTTCGCGTCACGATCCGAGAAAAGGTCGGTATAGAATTTCTTTGCGCGCTCCATATCCGACACGCCGATGGTCACATAGCCGATCATTTGTAAGGTCCCTGTCTAGCAACTGATGTCCCAAAGCGAGAACTTTGCCAACGGGACGAAAGATAACAAGTCAAGAAACTGTGACCACTACCGCGGACTGCGCTTCGCCAGAATCCGCTGCAAAGTCCGGCGGTGCATGTTGAGGCGTCGGGCCGTTTCGCTGACATTTCGATCACACAGTTCATAAACCCTTTGAATATGCTCCCACCGTACGCGATCCGCGCTCATGGGGTTTTCGGGGGGCGGGGGCAGTTCGTCGCCCTTGGCCAGCAGTGCGTTGGTAATGTCAGTGGCGTCGGCGGGTTTCGACAGGTAGTCGGTCGCGCCAATTTTGACGGCGGCAACAGCCGTGGCAATGGCGCCGTAGCCGGTCAAAACCACAACGCGGCTGTCGGGGCGCTTTTCACGCAGCACTTCGACCACGTCTAGCCCATTGCCATCCTCAAGCCGCAAATCCACAACCGCATAGGCCGGTGGACGGGCGGTAGAAATTGCGCGGCCTGCGGCGACCGAGCCTGCGGTCTCAACCTCGAAACCGCGCTTTTCCATCGCCTTGGCGAGCCGTCTCAGAAATGGCTCGTCATCATCCACCAGAAGCAGGGATTTATCCGGGCCGATATCCAGGTTAGAGCTGTCCGCCATATTCCGTTCTTTCCGCTATTTCACGCCTTTGGCTAGTTTATGAGTAATAGCAGCGCCATGAGAAAGGTCAAACAGGCCTTGAGTAGTAGAGTCTCGCGGGTCTTCGTCGATAATCTCGGAAAGTCATCCGCCCCTTATCAATGGTTGATTTTGCTTCTGTCCACACGCCCGCAAAAGTTTTTTCGCGGAAATTCGAAAAGTAAAGCCAATACCCACCATGCGGTGAGCCAAGTGGCGCATGAGTATCCGATTTTTGTTTTGAAATCAGCGCGTCAGCGGGAGTTGACTTACTTGTATTCGTGTTTGCGCACTAAACGACCCGTTCGCCGGCAAGCCAAACAGCGGCGAACGCCCCCGTCGCATTGCGGCAATTCCACCTGCAAAGACGCGCGCAACTTTAAGTTTTCTGTGAGTCAGTTGTTAAAGCAATCTCTGACGATTGTGTTACCATCTGTGTCCAATGATCCGGTGTCAAACTTGATCTGCCCGGCAATCCGTGGACGGGTAAACGCGACGGTCTCATAGGTTTGGGGCGACATAATGAAGTCGCCGAACAAGGGCGTATAATCCAAAAACGCCTCGGTCATAAGAAGCGTGTCGCCTTCCGAAAAGAGTGGCGTTTGCGCTTCGTAACTCGCGATCTGATCATTGGTCAGGGCTGACAATCCCGAAGAAGGATACGACCAGCAGAACTCGAGCACACGCTGCGCCTCATCGTCACAATCCGCCGTGCATTCAATCGTTGAAATCCGCAATTCGGTAGGATGTTGCGGTCCCACGATATACCGGAAAACGCTGTTCAAACCATCAAAGTAGTCTGCATCGATAAAGGTGTCTTCGCGGCTGACCATGTCGGAAACCGTATAGGTTGCCTTGGAGCGCAAATAAGACATGCGAACTGCATCCTGCACCACCAACGCACCCGTCGTCAGCAAGATCAAAATGGGCAAGGCAAACCCCATTTCAACAAGGGCCGCACCGCTTGTATCGCGTGCAAAACGGCCTATTGAGCGCCGTAACATGGACTGAAACTCGTTATACAAAACAAACATATCAAAATGGCTCATTCACAAAGGCTGACCGGGAAATAAGAGCGAAATTCCCCAGGTCATCATAGCGCCGAAGAGATGCAAGCATCGGCATTGGTGGGAACAGTGACCTCTGGATCAGGCACGCGCGGGCGATCATCAACTGGTTTTCATTCCCTTCCGCGAAATCGATCGGTGGCTCATATCCATCCGGTGGCGATGTATTCAGGCAATTCGCACGGCCATTTAGGTTAAATTCCCAATCAGACTTCTCGACCTGGCGCACTTCCAGCAGCAAATTCTCGTCGCAATCCCACAAGGACACTTGCGCCAAAGACTTTGCACAAATTGCGGTCTTTACCTTTTCGTGGGTTGGTTCACTGATCAGACCCAGCCGTAGCTCGCGGAAGGTTTCATCCGTTGCGCGATCCAACGCAACTTGGCGCACGATCAAGTAACTGAATTCAAGCGTTATGAACAGAAACAGCAGAAGCAACGGTAGGCAAACAGAGAATTCGACCAGTGTCGTACCGTTTTCGTCCTGCCACCAGCGACGCGCGCGCCGGACCAAGCCGTGAATTTTACCGTCGCGCCTTGCTAGCGTTTTGGCTGAATCGGGTTTTGTCAGGTATCGCGTCATCAGATCAAATCCCCAGCCGGATTACTGCGTAAGCCGCAGCTTGTTGATTTGACGAGCGATCGACGCAAAGGCTTCTTCGATATCCAATCCGTTGACGTCGTAGAAATACGCGGGTGAAGATGCGCAATCAGCTAATGTAGCGTCACCCTGACCGTACGTATCCATTCCGATCGTAAAGACGATCACGTCATTATCCTTGGCAGCTTGGCAGATGGCAGAGGTACGGTTGTTTTTCCACGTACCCGTACGGGTCCGTACGATCCGGTTATAGTGACCATTTGCGCTGCGGCTAGTGTCCGCTTCCGAAAGGATGCTGTCCACGAACCTGTCCACTGGCATATCGGCCCAAACCTCTGGCCATGTCATTTGTACCGCGCCATTACCAGGTGTAAAACTCCAGTAATCGCCCGAAACCCTATAGAAATCCCGACCCGTACCACTGCGGTTCCGATAGTAGCTATAATTGTTCGTGCCCGGCAAACGGAACAGAGGCGAGTTGCCTTCGCGATACGGCGGTCTGATATCGAAGTTCTGAGTATTCGCGCCATCAGACATCACGATCAGGTATTTCAAGGCATCAGGGTTATTGAAATCATAGGGCATGCCGCGTCCGGCAGGGCCCGACAAATGCTCATACCCTGGTGTCCCGGACAAAGCAGACAAAACAGGCCGCAGAGACGGGTCCAACATGGCCGCGCCCCATTTGGCCGCCATTTCGATTGATGTATAGCCATATGGCTGCATCGCCCGGATACGAGCTTTTAGAACTTCCGGGTCTTCGGACCATGCAACGATGTCGCGGCGCGCTGAATCCGTCGGGCAAACCGTGTTGTATGTATTCAGATCCCATCCGGTGCTGGAGGGGTCGTGATGCGCCGTCCGGTTCAGCAACGTGTTCGTCGGAACGGCCGTCGTGGTGTAGTCGGCGGTGGAATTGAACGTTACGCAATGCGATGTCGAATGTTCAGCCGACACCGTGAAGTTGTTCAGCAAATCCTCACCCACAGAGACCTGTGTGGCAAATGGAATAAGGGATATCGTTGTCGTGCCCGGCTGTCCGGGTTTCGGTTGCACCGCATCGACGAAAGCTTCGGCTGCAGGAATAAGCAAGTCCATGCGCGACGGGTTGGCCGCGGGTCCACTGGTCGATCCGGGTGCCCAGGACATGGAACCGGAATTATCAAGTGCAACTGCAATTTCAAGATCACGACGAGATTCGGTTGCGGCGCCAACAACCGGCACATCCCAACCGGTGCGCCCAGCCAACCTGGTCAGCAAAGCTGGAACAAAGGCATCAGATTCAACAGACACCGTTCTTTCGGTCGCGGTGTTTACGACTGTGACGTTCCGAAGATTATCGGCTAATCCCGCTTTTGCAAAAAAGTCGTTTACCACATCCTCAGGTTCCAGAACCTGTTCAAGGTCCGCTGACGCAAGACTGGCCGAATCCGACGTGTTTTGAAGCTTGACCCGAATGTCTTCCGTCAGCGCAAGCTCCATTGCAAGCCCGATGAACACCATCATGGGGACAAGGAATATCGCTAGCAGGATAAGAACCGCGCCCCTCGACTCGTCACGGAACCGCGAGAACAAATCACCGGCGCTATTTTTTTCCGAGCAGTTTTCTGTTGATTTAGACTCGGAGTTGGAGTCTTTGGGCATCTGAATATACGTCATAACCATTTTCAACACTCACAAACTCTGGGCGCATTCACACGAATTGGTGAAGCCAGAACACTGATAAATCTTCGATTCGTTACTGCAAAGTTACCCGAAAATGAACTGGAACAGAACGAAGTTAGACAGATTGTGAACACAATTTCGCCATTTAGTCAAAATTCTGCACAGGATAAGTAAGTCCACGCGAATTGACATTACCTTCCTAGACCTGGATAATTTCAGTGTTTTCATCGACTTAATAAGTGAACGGTGCGAATGGGCAAACCTGAAAGCACACTTAGAACCTGCATAGGCTGACAGGAACGCTGCCCCTCCCAAGTGGGCTTTATTAGCGCCTAATCTCAATCCGATAGGCCCAATGTCACCTTACTGTTGCCAGTTTGGCCCCTTAGCGGGCACACAAATTATTGGTAACCATCCCGCTTTTGCCCAAAGAAAACCTTCGTGATCTCTTCTATGACATTCCATTCCACGCGACTGCCATCGCGGATGAAAAGGCTATCTCTGGTGCACAGGGTGCTGACCTCACCTGTGGTCTTGTCCGTCAACTGGCATTTGCCCGACAAAATGGTCATCAATTCATCACCCTGTTCGGTGCACTCGAACACGCCGGGCGTACAGCGCCAAATACCGACACGCATTGTGTGGCCTGATCCACCAGCATCCATGCGTCCGAATACAGTGGGCGATCCCGACTTGATGACATAGTCGCTTTCGGGGTTGTCGAAAGGCCAGGGCTCAAGCGACCCGACATCTTCACCTGGTTTATATTCAATCATGCTGAATTCCGGTTTCCGAGTGTGTCTTTTCTGGTGTCAGGGGCCTTCGTTGTCTGTTGGCGTTTGGCGTTATCAACCAATCCCATTTCGAAAAGTCAGACGAAATCCTGTTCGGTCAAAATACGCTGCTTTCGATCCTCGCGGCCAAAGTCGATGTCTACAATCTTGCGGTTCCTGTCTTCGGTCTGATGTCGACAGAAACGAAACCCTTCATCGCTGACATTTCCCGGGACCATGGCCCAGCTCCATATGCTTGGCATCAGCTTGCGGTATGGGGCAATCAGATCAATCACCCACATCCGCCCACCATCCGACTTCCAATCATCCGGCATCAGCGGTTCGCCCCGAATGTGTTTCTTTTCCGCGTCTTCCGACAGAAAGGCCCAGGTAAAGATCGCACGGGGAACCTCATCGAACCGGAAAATTCTGTACTGACCCAGTACAAGCGGCGGTTCAAACGCCAGCCTCAGGTTCGCGACACTCATCCGATTGTGATAGCTGCTGCGAAAGGCCAGAAACATGGCGTCGCCATAAGCGCGCAAAAGTTTCGGGTCGGGTGCCTCTTCCCGCGGAAGAGGTTTGCCAGAGGCATCGAGGATCTGTTTCATGCCACTTTCGAAGATTTACTGAGCAAGGCCGCTTCCCACGGCTTAAGGCCGGGCAACGCTGAGGGGCCAAATTCATTGGCGTTGGACCTAAGGCCGGGAAAAATCTCGTACAGCTCATTGGCGGCATCCCGGTCAATTCCGTCCAGGCTGGTCGGGCCGGGGTGAAAGCTTTCGGTTGCAAGCCCGTTGGTCATGATGACTTCGTGCTGATCGAACGCCAGATGGAAGTATTCGACCTCGGATACCGAACGATCGACGGTTATGGTTGAATCATTCAGCAGGCCTTTAGCGGGGGCCAGAACTGCCGGATGCCCGAACAACATCTCTGCCAAGGGTTCCTGAACCTGAATTCGGTGCTGAGGCGAAACCAAAAGATCGGTACTAGGCGCATCGCGACCAAAGGCGTTGCCCTGTATCCTTACTGGAAACAGGCTATCGTTCCGGTCCAGTTCGGCCGCGTCAATGCAGCGGCTGCCAATCCAACGAACTTGTTCCGTCCGGCCATCCGCCGTCAGAACGTCGTCCCCGATCAGCAAATCCTCAACCGGACGCTCGCCAGCCGGAGTCGAAATCAGCGTGCCTCGGGTCACGCAGATGAGCAGGTTGATTACAACGGTGTCTGTATCACTGCTGCCCAAAGTACCGGTGGCTGTAACTGTGAAGCTTACAACCTGATCAGACCCGGATGCAATTACTGCAGCCCGGTCGATTATGAAGGTGAATTCCCCGGTGTCCTCATCAGTAACCAGTTGACCATACGGGGTTACAAGTGAACTAAAAACATAGCCGCCAGCCGGATCAGATCCCCCATCCCCCATGCGATCGTTGTCCAGATCAAAGTCACCAGTGACCGTTGTAACAGTGGGGTCACTTAAATCAGCGGAGGTTGTCCAGATATCCAGATTCTCTGTGCCGCTACCGGTGAACCCTGTCACCTCGCTGATATTTATTACAAAACCCATATCACTACATTTCCCGATCAGCCGTCACGTTCGGTTCGGCAAGTCACTCGTTCTTAGACTAATACAATATTCGTCGCACAGTAGGGCGACTGTCAATCAAGCAAGCAACCATGCGTGTTTTTTATGCGAATATGTGCATGTAGAGACAGCAAATTCCAACGGCGCAGAGTCGTCGGCTATAGCTGGTCCAGAAAGCAGCCAACCTTATCCGCCATTTGTTCAGCCGTATCGTTGCGGTTAAAGAACTCGATAAATCCGTCTTCCGGCGTCACCAGATAGGTAAAGGTCGAGTGGTCGACCAAATAAAACTCATCACTCTTGTCGTGCGCCTTGTAATAGGTCTTGTAAGCTTGGCTGGCCGCCTTGACCTGCTCAGGCGATCCGGTCAGCGCGATGGTTTTTCCGCCAAGATTGAACGCATAGTCGCTCATCACTTCGGGCGTGTCGCGATCCGGATCAATTGAAATGAACAACGGCGTCACCGACTGGCCGCGTTCGGCCAGAATGTCGACGGCTTCGGCATTGCGTGACATGTCAAAAGGACAGACATCCGGGCAGAAAGTGTAGCCGAAATAAACCAGCGTGGGCTCGGTGATCACGTCCGTGTCAGTAACCGTTTCACCCGCACCGTTGATCAACTCGAACGGTCCGCCGATTGCTGCCGACCCGCCGGCGATCTGGCTGGAACGGCATTGAGCAAACTTGTCATCCGATCCGCCACCCCTTGTCAGCAGCCACATGGCACCAACGCCTATGGCCAGAACCACGGTTGCAAGAATGGCATACAGACGGATCATGGCGGGCTTCCTGAAAGAGAAGGGGTTGTTGATCGTTTCGGCCGGGACACCTATCAAGATGAACAGCCTATGCAACAGGACATAATGGACCAATGGCAAATTCCAACATCACATTATGGCGCGGTCAGGAACGCAGCAGTTGGATTCGCCTGCGTACCCTTATTCTGTTGCGATGGGTCGCCATTATCGGCCAGTTCACCGCCATTACGGTGGCGCAGCAGTATTTCGACCTGCAGCTTGAGCTGACGCTGTGCTATCTCGCCATTGGCGTGTCGGTTCTGGGCAACATGACCGCGATATTGCTGTTCCCGCAAAACAAGCGTCTGACCGAGTTCGAGAACTTCCTGATGGTGCTGTTCGACCTGATGCAATTGGCGATCCTGCTGTATCTGACAGGCGGTTTGAACAACCCCTTCGCCTTGCTGCTTTTGGGCCCGGTGACGATCTCGGCCAATGTAATGAGCACCCGCTCGACCCTGATCGTGGGGGCGGTGGCCATTACGCTGACCTCGCTGCTGGCCGAGTTCCACCTGCCACTGCGCACAGAAACCGGGCAGGTGCTTGAAATCCCCGACATGCTGCTGTTCGGCAACTGGGCTGCGGTTGTGATCGCCATTGTCTTTATTGGTGCCTATTCCCACCGCGTCAGTTCCGAGGTGCAATCCATGTCCGAGGCGCTAGCCGCAACCCATATGGCACTGGCACGGGAACAAAAGCTGACTGATCTGGGCGGTGTTGTCGCCGCCGCCGCGCACGAGTTGGGTACGCCTCTGGCCACGATCAAGCTGACCAGTTCGGAACTGATCGAGGAACTGGATGACCGCCCCGATCTGAAGGACGACGCCGCCCTGATCCGCGAGCAGGCCAATCGCTGCAGGGACATCCTGCGGGACATGGGACGCGCGGGCAAAGATGACCTGCATCTTCGGCAGGCACCTTTGTCCACCGTCATTCACGAAGCCGCCGAACCCCATATCAACCGCGGCAAGATCGTTCATTTCGCTGAAGGCCCCGCGGGCGAAGGCGACGTCCAGCAGCCGTCAATCCTGCGAAAACCCGAGATCGTCCACGGGCTGAGAAACCTGATCCAGAATGCCGTGGATTTTTCTCGGGCAAATGTCTGGGTCGAGGCCGAATGGACACCCGATCAGATCTCGATCGGTATCATGGATGATGGGCGCGGCTATCCTTCACACATGATCGGCCGAATCGGGGACCCTTTCATGCGCCGTCGCCGCGCCGAGACCGAACAACGCGCGCGGCCAGAATACGAAGGCATGGGCCTCGGTCTGTTCATCGCCAAAACCCTGCTAGAGCGAAGCGGCGCTGAACTGGAATTCGCCAACGGCTCGGATCCCTATCAGAATCTGTCCGGCAATCCCGAACACCGGGGCGCGATCGTCAAAGTCGCGTGGCCCCGCAAACTGGTGGACGCCCAGATCGGTGACACGCCCGTCCCGTCCGGTGCAAACCAGCGCTTTCAGATCTGAATTAAGACCCCGTTAACCAATGGTAACCATAATCTGGAACAGTCATTTCTGTTGCGGAGCGTCCATGGTCGACTGGATCATTCTGGCCATTATCAGCCTGGTTTCTGCCAGTGCCGCTGTCCATTGGTTGTTACCTCGCCGCAGACACCGCGGAGACAACTTTGGTCTTTCGTCGCCATCTTCCGTGTTTGACACGGTCTTTCTGTTCGACGGAGACCGCCTGATCAGCCATTCCGATATAGCGCTGGACGGATTTGAAGAGGTCCGGCAATGGCCCGACCTGCGCCGCCTGTTGAAACGGGACTTTCCAACCTTTCCCGAAACCCCGGACCCAATTCAAAAGGAAGGAAATCTGGTTGTCCCGGCAATTGATTGCACCGTTAATCGCGATGTTCTGTGTGAGTGGATCGACGGTATCGTCAGGGTTCAGTTGCGCGACGACGCCGAACGCCCGGAAACCATTCACCGGGATGCAAGCGATCCCATCCGTCAGGCAATGGATCGGGCGCCCTACCCGGTCTGGCTGTTGGATCATCAGGACAATGTACGGTGGTGCAATGCGGCCTATATTTCGTTGGTGCGCAAGGTGCGCGGCCCCGATACCGATCTCACGGCGTCGCTGTTTCCCGGATCAGACGAAGACACGCGACTAAGCGCGAAGACACGGGTTTCAATCTCACCCGAGGAAAGTGAAAACAAGCTGTGGTTTGACCTGACCCTTGTCGGCCACCCCGAGGGGCACCTGTGCTATGCGGTGGACATCAACGCAATTGTTGATGCTGAGACAGCCCAGCGCAAATTCGTACAAACCATGACCAAAACATTTGCCCAGCTTTCAATCGGGTTGGCGATATTTGATCGCAACCGTCAATTGGCGTTGTTCAATCCGGCCCTGATCGACCTGACCACCCTGCCCCCCGATTTTCTGAGTTGCCGCCCGAGCCTGTCCAGCTTTTTTGACAGGCTGCGCGACCAGCACATGATGCCCGAGCCCAAGAACTACCGGACGTGGCGCAGTCAGATGAACGATCTTCTTGAGGCAGCCGAAGACGGAAATTACCAAGAGACATGGTCATTGCCGTCAGGCTCTGTCTACTCGGTCAGCGGACGCCCGCACCCGGATGGGGCCGTGGCCTTCTTGTTCGAAGATATCACGGCCGAGATCACGTTGACCCGACGCTTCCGCTCGGAAATGGACCTGATGCAATCCATTCTGGACAAACTGGCCGACGCGATCGCCGTGTTTGGCGATGACGGAACATTGGCCTTTACCAACTATGCTTACCAAAGGCTTTGGGGGGAAAGTTCGGATATCGGGTTTGACTCGGATTCTGTGTTGGAAGTGACGCGCGGATGGCAGACACAATGCGCCGCAACGCCCATACTGGGTGAAATTCGCGAATTCGTCGAAATGCGCGACAACCGCGCCGAATGGAGTGGTGATTTGAGGATGCGTGACGGCACTTCATTGACCTGCATTGTCAGCCCTTTGCACAACGGTGCCACAATCATACGTTTTTCCACGGATGCCCAGGTTATCCGTCCAGCCGAGATACAACAGTTCAGCGCCTGAACCGGGTTGCAGCCAACCGGACACAGGGCCATTGTGGCGCCATGACGACTGCGCCGCTGACGATTGACCTGAATTCCCCAGAAGAAACAACCGGGTTTGCTGCTCGATTGGGCGCAAAACTGTTGCCCGGTGACATTGTGCTGCTTGAGGGTGAGATTGGCAGCGGTAAAACGCATTTTGCGCGCAGCCTCATCCAGTCATTGATGACAATTCCGGAAGATGTGCCCTCACCAACATTTACGCTGGTGCAGGTGTACGACACGGCCGCTGCCGAAATTTGGCACTGCGATCTCTATCGCCTGTCCGCGGTGGAAGAGGTTGAGGAACTCGGCCTGACCGAAGCCTTCGACACGTCGATCTGCCTGATCGAGTGGCCCGACAAGCTGGGTCCGCTTCGGCCAAAAAATGCCCTCACACTAAATTTCGAAACAGACCCTAATATGATGGAAAAACGAATGCTGACCCTGACGTGGTCGGACCCAGGATGGTCAGAAAAGCTGGAGTCGTGCTCATGACGAACCGGGCGGTTCTGGCCGAAGCCCTGATTGCCCAAACGCCATGGGCAAACGCCCGGCGCGCGCCTTTGGCTGGCGATGCGTCAAACCGCAGGTACGAACGCCTGACGGACCCTGATACCGGAAATACGGCTGTGTTGATGGATTCCCCCCCAGGTCAGGCTGAACCGGTGGAGGCTTTTGTGCGCATGGCCGAATACCTGCGGTCAGTTGGCCTGAGCGCACCCAGAATCTATGCAGAAGACACCGAGTTCGGGTTCTTATTGCTGGAGGATCTGGGCGACGATCTGTTTGCGCGCGTTCTCGAACACCATCCGCAGCAAGAGCGTGAACTCTACGAGGCCGCCACGGATGTTCTGATCACATTGCACGACGCGCCGACCTTGTCTTTGCAGTCTTACGGCCCATCCCTGATGACCGAGCTGGCCGCGCTGTCCTTCACAAAATACGCGCAAGCCGTGCAGGGGGCTTATGACGAAGATACGCGGGCCCGCTTCGAAAATCGGTTCGCCGACATCCTGCACACCGAAACGTCTGGCCAGAAGGTAGTCATCCAGCGCGATTATCATGCCGAAAACCTGATCTGGCTGCCGGATCGCACAGGGGTTCAGCGCGTCGGCCTTCTGGACTTTCAAACAGCTATGCTGGGGCATCCGGCGTATGATCTGGTGTCCCTGCTGCAGGACGTTCGTCGCGACGTGGCACCCGGCACCGAGATGCGGATGATCACACGGTACATCGCGGCAACAGGTGTCAACGACCACGATTTCCGCACGGCCTATGCCGTTTTGGGCGCCCAGCGAAACCTGCGAATTCTGGGGGTGTTTGCGCGGCTGGCAACAGAATACGGCAAGCCCCAGTATATTGACCTGATCCCGGCAACCTGGGCCCACCTGATGCGCGATCTGGAACACCCGGCGCTGGTTTCAGTCGCCGATCTGCTGCGACACGCCCTACCCGCACCAACATCCGAGGCTTTGGAAAGGCTCAGACAGGCATGACCCGAACTCCCGAAGCCGCCATGCTGTTCGCAGCCGGGTTTGGTACCCGAATGGGCGCGTTGACCAGCACTATGCCCAAACCGCTGATTGAAGTCGCGGGTCGACCCTTGATTGATTATGCGCTGGACCTGATCAACGACGTTCACCCCAAACGAATTGTCGCAAACCTGCATTACCTGCCCGATCAGCTTGAGGCGCACCTGGCCCCCAAGGGTGTATTGCTGTCCCGCGAAGACGCCGAGATTCTGGAAACCGGTGGCGGATTGCGCGCGGCCCTGCCGCTGTTGGGCACAGATCCCGTTTATACGGCAAACTCGGATGCGATCTGGGCCGGCCCGAACCCGCTTGCGCTGCTGCGCGACGCATGGGACCCGGACAGAATGGACGCCCTGTTAATGTGTGTGCCCGTCGCTCGGACCATTGGATATATGGGGACAGGAGATTTCACCGCCGACGCGTCAGGCCGGATTACGCGTGGGCCAGGGTTGATCTATGGCGGAATTCAAATCACCAAGACAGATGGATTGATGAATTTTCAGCAAAAGTCTTTTTCTTTAAACTTGTTATGGGACCAGATGCACAGCCAGGACCGCCTGTTTGCCCTGTCTTATCCGGGGCAATGGTGCGATGTCGGAAGGCCCGAAGGGATCGCCCTCGCCGAGGAGCTTTTGGCAAGTGTTTGAGCCTAGCGCCCTACCCCGCGTTTTTGCGGTTCCACCCGGTACGGACTTTCCTAAGGCGCTGGTTCAGGGGCTGCAGGCCCGCCACGAGGGTACCCCGCCCGAGGCCCTTGCCCGCGTGCAACTGGTGGTCAACACACGAAGGATGGCCCGGCGTGTACGAGAGTTGTTTGATCAAGGCCCGCCCTGCCTTTTGCCACGTCTGTCGCTGGTCACCGATCTGGGTGAAAGCGTTGATCTGGCGCAGGTTCCGCCCGCAATCCCGCCCCTGCGGCGGCGTCTGGAACTGACGCAACTGGTTTCCAAGCTGCTGGACCAGCAGCCGGACTTGGCGGCGCGGTCATCCGTGTTTGACCTGTCCGACAGCTTGGCCGCTTTGATTGATGAAATGCAGGGCGAAGGCGTGTCACCTGACGCAATCCGGAATTTGGACATCAGCGATCTGTCCGGACACTGGGCGCGGGCACAGGCGTTTATCGGGATCGCGGATAGTTTCATCGACACCGGGGCGGATGCGCTGGACATGCAGGCCCGACAACGGCGCGTCGTCCTGAACTTGATCGACCGCTGGGCGGCGGAACCGCCGCAACATCCGGTTATTCTTGCCGGGTCCACGGGATCAAGGGGAACGACCCTGATGTTGATGGAGGCTGTCGCGCGGTTACCGCAGGGCGCGCTGATCCTGCCCGGGTTCGACTTCGATCAGCCCACCGATGTCTGGGCGGATCTGGATGATGCGCTGACATCAGAAGATCACCCACAATACCGGTTCCGCAAACTGATGGCGCAACTTGGGTTAAATCCCGATCAGATTAGGCCATGGACACAGGATACCCCGCCTTCCCCTGCCCGTAACCGGCTGGTTTCATTGGCGTTACGTCCCGCACCGATCACGGATGCGTGGATGTCCGAAGGCCCACAGCTTACCGATCTGGACAGCGCGACTGCAGACCTGACTCTGGTCGAGGCCCAATCCCCGCGCGCCGAGGCTTTGGCGATTGCCCTGCGCCTGCGCGAGGCTGCGGAATCGGGCCAAGCCGCTGCCCTGATAACCCCGGACCGGATGCTGACGCGTCAGGTCAGCGCCGCGCTGGACCGCTGGGACATCCTGCCCGATGACAGTGCGGGCCTACCGTTGCAATTATCGCCGCCCGGCCGATTCCTGCGGCACGTTGCGAACCTGTTTGCACGGCGGTTGGACGGCGAAGCTCTGCTGACCCTGTTGAAACACCCCCTGTGCCATGACGGTGGCGATCGGGGGGCGCATCTGCTGCATACGCGGGATCTTGAACTGGATCTTCGCCGCAATGGCCCGCCATTTCCCGATGGCCGCAGCCTGACAGATTTTGCCTTCCGAAAAGAAGCGCCGGACGCATGGATGCGGTGGCTTGTTCGCCATTTCTGCGATCAGCAGATCGGTGGGGAGCTTGCATTGCCAGATTGGGTGGTGCGGCTGCGCGATCTGGCAGAAAGCATTTCCGCTGGAAGTGCAGGGGACGCAGGTACGCTGTGGGACAAGAACGCCGGGCAAAAGGCACTGTCCGTTCTAAGCGCGCTGGAGGCCGAAGCGCATCATGGCGGGTCAATGAATGCACGTGATTTCGCGGATCTTCTTGGCGCTCTGCTGTCAGGGGAAGAGGTCCGCGACAGGGACGCACCACATCCGCATATCATGATCTGGGGCACGCTCGAGGCGCGTGTGCAGGGGGCCGATCTGCTGATTTTGGGCGGCTTGAACGAAGGCAGTTGGCCTGAAGCCGCAGCGCCTGACCCGTGGCTGAACCGGCAGATGCGCGACAAGGTCGGTCTATTGCTTCCGGAACGGAGGATTGGACTGTCGGCGCATGATTTCCAACAGGCGATTGGCGCGCCCGAAGTGTGGCTGACGCGCGCAACCCGGTCTGATGATGCTGAAACCGTACCGTCCCGCTGGTTGAACCGTTTGACGAACTTGTTGCAGGGATTGCCGGATCAAGGAGGCCGCGAGGCGCTGTCCCAAATGCGCGCCCGCGGCAGGAAATGGCTGCGCTGGTCGGAACAGCTTGAAGCTGCACCTCGGATTGAACCCGCGCCGCGTCCCTCTCCGCGTCCGCCGGTCGCTGCGCGACCGCGCCGCCTGAGTGTTACGGAAATCAAACGGCTGATCCGTGATCCGTACGCAATCTACGCTAAGCACGTGCTGCGCCTGAGGCCCCTTGATCCGTTGGTTCAGGCCCCCGATGCCTTGCTACGGGGGATCGTGATACATGAAATTCTGGAGCATTTCGTCAAGGACAGCGTTCTTGATACAGCCCTGCTGACACGCGAGAATTTCCTGAAACGCGCCGAAAACCTTCTTGCGCAACATGTTGCGTGGCCGACAGCGCGCAAACTGTGGCTGGCGCGGCTGGACCGGATCGCGGATGACTTTCTCAGTGCAGAAACTGCTCGGCACGGGGATGGGGGGCCGGTTTCGTTTGAGGCCAAAATGAACCTTGTTCTTGCTCCTTTGGACTTCGCCATCGTGGGCCGCGCCGACCGGGTCGACTTGAACAGCAGGGGTGCAGTGCGTCTGATAGATTACAAGACCGGCGCACCTCCGAGCGAAAGCCAGCAGGCGAAATTTGAAAAACAACTGTTGATCGAGGCAGCCATCACCGAACAAGGCGGGATCGAGGGGCTGAATCCTCTGCCCGTGGCCGAGGCCGTGTTTGTGGGGATGGGCGGAACGTATAAAGAGGTCCTTGCGCCCTTGGCAAAAGAACCGCCAGCTAAGGTCATTGCAGAGTTAAAAGAGCTGATTTCCGCATATTTAGAGCCTGATCAGGGATTCACGGCGCGGAGGATGCTGCACAAAGATACGGATGTCGGCGACTATGATCATCTTGCCCGCTTCGGCGAATGGGATCGGACCAGCGACTCTGCGCCGGAGGTTCTGACATGAGCCAACGCAACGACGCGACCGAACGGCAGGTGCAAGCAGCACGGCCCGATGCATCGACCTGGCTTGCGGCGAATGCGGGCTCCGGCAAAACGCGGGTGTTGACGGACCGGGTTGCGCGCCTGCTGCTGGATGGCGTGCAGCCGCAGCATATCCTGTGCCTGACCTACACCAAGGCCGCCGCCAGCGAGATGCAGAACCGCCTGTTCAAACGACTGGGTGAATGGGCCATGCTGGGCGATGACGCCTTGCGCGCGCAACTGACGGAACTGGGTGTGCCAGGCGCAATTGACTCCGGTCGCCTGGCGCAGGCGCGAACATTGTTTGCGCGCGCGATTGAAACACCGGGCGGGCTGAAGATTCAGACGATCCACTCATTCTGCGCCTCATTGCTGCGTCGATTTCCGCTTGAAGCCGGGGTCAGCCCGCAGTTCGCGGAAATGGAAGACCGCGCCGCCGCCCTTTTGCGCGAGGAAATCGTTGAGGATTTTGCAGAAGGTCCGCAAGCCGATTTGATCGAAGACGTGGCTCGGTTTGTAACAGATACCGGGTTCGACAATCTGACGGCCGCGATCACCCAAAAACGCAATTTGTTTGCGAAGGCGCTGGACTGGGCAGAAATTCAAAGGCGATTTGATCTGCCCGAAGGGTTTGACGAAGACGCGCTGCTGAAACAGGTGTTTCTGGGTGGTGAAGTTGAATTAATTCAGTCAATCCTGCCTGCGCTTTCTGAAAGTGGAAGCACCAACACCAAAACAGCGGCGAAACTGGCGGCATTCACCGAGCCCCGGCTGACCAGTCTGCCTATGTTGGAAAACGTCTTTTTGACCGGTAAAGGGGCCAAAGAGCCGTTCTCGGCCAAGGTCAACAGCTTCTCGACCAAGGCGCTGCGCGAAGGCGCGTTGGCTGATCGGATGCCCCAGCTTGAGGCGCTGATGTTACGTATCGAGGCCGCGCGTGAGTTGCGTTTGGCCTTGGTTGCCGCACGCAAGACCCACGTGCTGCATCGCTTTGGCGCCGCTTTCCTGCCGGAATATGAGCGCCGCAAACAGTTGCGCGGCTGGCTGGATTTCGATGACCTGATCCTGCGCGCGCGGCGGGTGCTGAACGACCCGGCGGTGGCAGAATGGGTGCTGTATCGGCTGGATGGCGGCATCGACCATATTCTTGTGGACGAAGCGCAAGATACCAGCCCGGATCAATGGGACGTGGTTGAAAAACTGGCGCAGGAATTCACCAGCGGGGAAGGGGCCCGATCCGGGGTCGAACGCACGATCTTTGTGGTCGGGGATAAGAAACAGTCGATCTATTCCTTTCAGGGCGCTGATCCCGCTGCTTTCGACCGGATGCAGCAGGAGTTTGGGCGGAGATTGATCAATTCAGGCTCTAAATTGGAGAGTTTGGAGCTTGAATACTCCTTCCGCTCGTCCAGTGCGATCTTGTCTTTGGTGAACATCCTGTTTGAAGGCCACGCCGAGGCGGGGTTTCAGGACAAAGCCCTGCACCGCGCGTTCAAGTCCAGCCTGCCGGGTCGCGTAGACCTTTGGCCTGCGATCGAAAAGGTGGCCGACGATGACGAAGCCGACTGGACCGATCCGGTAGACCGTCCCGGTGCGCGGCATCACACTGTCATTCTTGCGGAAAAGATAGCCCATTCGATCAAGTCGATGATCGACACAGGCGAAACGATCCCCGAGGATGGTGAAACCCCCGGTACGTTCGTTCGCCGCAAGGTGCAGCCCGGGGATTTTCTGATCCTTGTGCAGCGCCGCTCGGATCTGTTTGCCGAGATCATCCGTGCCTGCAAAGCATTGCGCCTGCCAATCGCCGGGGCCGACCGGTTGAAGGTTGGCGCGGAGCTGGCCGTGAAAGACCTTGCTGCGTTGCTGAGTTTTCTGGCCACACCCGAAGACAGCCTGTCGCTGGCCACCGTGCTGAAATCTCCGCTATTCGGCTGGAGCGAGCAGCAGATTTTCGACCTTGCACATCGGCGGCAGGAACAATTCCTTTGGGCAGCGCTACGCAACCGCGCCGAAGAGTTTCCCGAAACGCTGGCCGTGCTGAATGACCTGCGCAGTCAGATCGACTTTCTTCGCCCATATGACTTGATCGAACGCATCCTGACCCGCCATCACGGGCGGCGCAACCTGCTGGGCAGGTTGGGGGCCGAGGCTGAGGATGGCATCAACGCGCTGCTTTCCCAGGCGCTTGCCTATGAGCGCACGGACATACCCAGCCTGACGGGTTTTCTGGTCTGGATGCAGACAGATGATCTGGAAATCAAGCGGCAGATGAGCGGAGTGGGCAACATGATCCGCGTGATGACCGTACATGGGTCCAAGGGTCTTGAGGCACCGATTGTCATCCTGCCGGACACCGGCAAGCGGCAAGCCCCCCGCGATTCCGAAATCATGGTGGCTGATGGCACGCCACTGTGGAAAGTTCCCTCAGATGCGTCCCCCAGTCTGATCGCGCAAGCCCGGACTGAGGCGCGAAAGCGCGAGGAAAATGAACGCCTCCGGCTGCTTTACGTGGCGCTGACACGGGCAGAAAAGTGGTTGATCATCGGAGCGGCGGGCGACGTCGGAAAGGACGGAACCAGTTGGTATCAGATGGTTGAGGCCGCAATGGGCCGGGCAGGGGCCACGCAAGAACCGGGGTCGGATACATTAAGGCTGTCACATGGGGACTGGACCGGCTTGCCGCTTGTCTCGCATGCGGAGACATCCGTTGAAGACGCCGATTTGCCTGCCGCGTTTCTAGCGGCGGCTGCAACCCCGTCCCCGGCGCAACAAACGATCAGCCCATCGGATCTGGGTGGGGCAAAGGCGTTGCCGGGTGACAGCGGTCAGGACGAAGACGCGGCCAAACTTCGCGGCACGCGCCTGCACCTGCTGCTTGAGTATTTGCCATCGGCGCCACGAGACAACTGGCCGCAGCTCTGCGCCCGCGTTCTTCCCGATATGCAGGAATCGGACCGACAAGAGCTGTTTGACGAAGCCCATACAGTCCTGACTACAGAACACCTGCAGGACATATTTAGCCCGGACGCGCTGGCCGAGGTTCCAGTTACCGCAGACCTGAACGGGCACCGGATGCATGGGGTCATAGATCGGCTGCTCGTTACGGCCAATACTGTGCAAGCTGTTGATTTTAAATCTAATGCCACTGTCCCCGAGGATGCGAACGCCTGCCCTGAGGGGCTGTTGCGTCAGATGGGCGCTTATGCACAAGCCCTGTCGCAGATCTATCCGGGTCGGGATATCCGAACTGCAATCCTTTGGACTCGAACCGCCGGGCTGATGTGGTTGCCACACGATCTTGTGACGGATGCCCTGGCTCGTGCGCCGATGCCTTGACCTTGGAAAACCCCGCACCTAGGTTCAGTGACCAAGCATTCCCCATTCAGGAGACAGAATATGTCGACCGTAGCCGTAACTGACGATACCTTTGACGCCGAAGTCAAGAATTCCGACATCCCCGTTGTTGTCGATTTCTGGGCCGAATGGTGTGGCCCCTGTAAACAGATCGGCCCCGCTCTGGAAGAGCTGGCCACTGAATATGGCGGCAAGGTCAAGATTGCCAAGGTAGACGTGGACAGCAACCCGAACGCAGCCGCCGCCATGGGCGTGCGCGGTATTCCGGCGCTGTTCATCTTCAAGGACGGTCAGGTTGTTTCGAACCGCGCAGGTGCCGCGCCAAAAGCCGCGCTGCAAAGCTGGATTGACGAGTCCATCTGATCTGGTTGGACAGACTGTTTTCAAAGGCGTCCCAACCGGGGCGCCTTTTTTCTGCCGGGAGGGCACATGACGAAAACTCGGGTTCTTGTTGAATTTGGAATGGGAACCTCGCTGCGCCGCGAGGATTATACCGAGGCCGCTTTGCGTGCGGTCAAGGATGCGCTTTGGCACAACTCTGTCAACATGGCAGAGCTGTTCGATTTCCCGAAAGAGGCAATGATCATTGATGCTGAAATCGGGGTGCAGAAACCTGATCAGGTGGACCGGGAGGCGCTGAAAGCCGTATTTCCCTATGGCCAGCCGAATGTGACAGTCACCGAAGGAGGGCTGGATATCGTCAAACCTCACGCCGAGGGCCGCACCGTCATCGCAAACGCGGCCATTATTGTCTCGTTCGACATGGAGCCTGCGAAATGAGCGAAAAACGTATCATTCTGGAAATGGGTACTGGCAACGATCTGTATGGGCAGGATTACACCAAGGCCGCACGACGTGCCGTGCAGGATGCCTTGCATCACTCGTCGATCACGCTGTTTTCCAAGCTGGGCTTGGATCACCAAGAGATGCGCGTTCAGGTGACAATCGGTGTTCAAGAACCCGAAGCTGTGGATTGCGATCTGGTCGCAGCAGATCTTCCGCGCGGGCGGGCCGAGGTGCGTGCTGTAAAGGGTGGGCTGGATATCGACGACAAAGGTGGGACGCGGCATGTGGTGGCCACGGCTGCGGTCGAGGCATTTCTGCCAGACCTTTCCGGCCAATACAAATTATCCTGAAAAAGAAAAAGCCGCCCAAGTCTGAGCGGCTCAACTATTCTTGTAATGATCGTGCGGGTCAGATCGTCTCGATTTCTGCGCGGGTCAAACCAACATCTTCCAACTGGGCGTCGCTCAGGTTCGACAAAAGCTTGCGTGTTTTGCGGGATTCATTCCACAAAGCCGCTTTTTCGAAGGTTCCGTAGATCGCGTCCACTACATGCAGGATGGTAGCTGCTCCGAGCGGCGCATGGATATTTGCAGTAGTTGCCATTTGCGCATTTCCTTGTGACTGAAACAGCCGACCTCGTGTCGGTTGTAAGGCTCATGTAGGAGCATTGCCTGAGACTCACAATTGCTAGTCTGGTAACCCCGAATTGCATTTAATGCATATCTTTTAAGCGGTTTGTGAACTGTTGCGCTGCGCGCGCGCCCGGCCCATATAGGAGACCAGACAAAACGGAGGCTTCCATGGCAGACAGCGATTTTCCCGGATGGCACGGCACGACAATTATTGGCGTCAAGAAAGGCGGCCAAGTGGTGATTGCCGGGGACGGTCAGGTCAGTCTGGGTCAAACCGTGATCAAAGGCACCGCCAGAAAAGTGCGCCGCCTGTCGCCGGGCGGGTTCGAGGTTGTCGCGGGTTTCGCCGGATCAACAGCCGACGCCTTCACTTTGCTGGAACGGCTGGAGGCCAAATTGGAGGCCACCCCAGGCCAACTGGCTCGTGCCTCGGTCGAATTGGCAAAAGACTGGCGGACGGACAAATACCTGCAAAAGCTTGAGGCAATGCTGATCGTCACGGACGGCAAGGATCTGCTGGTGATCACAGGGGCAGGGGACGTGCTGGAGCCGGAACACAACGTCGCCGCCATCGGATCGGGGGGCAATTTCGCCTTGGCCGCCGCCCGCGCGATGATGGACAGCGACAAAACCGCCGAAACGGTGGCGCGTGAAGCAATGGCGATTGCCGCCGATATCTGCGTCTACACCAATGGCAACCTGACGGTTGAGGAAATCTCAGGCCAGTAGCCCCTTGATCTCTTTCCCTTTCCACCGCAGGTGCATCCCGATCAGGCCCAGTATCGCGGCGAGTATAACGATGTAATAGGGCACGCGGATGTCGATGCTCATCAACCCGCCACCGATCAGGGACATGACCCCTCCGGCCAGACAGAAGACAGCCGTGGTCACGCCCATGACCCAACCCTGATCGGTTTCGCTGACGGCCGAGGAAAACAGGCCCAACAGGGTTGGATAGGACACCCCGAAGAAGAAGTAGAAGAAGAAGACTGGGATGTAACTCAGCACACCGCTGGGACTGAAGGCAAAGCCAAAGCCGCAGATCACCATGACCACCAGCGAGGCATAGATAATCTGGTGTTTGCTGAACCTTTCTTGCGCCGGTTTCACAAGAAAAGTGCTTGAGAACGCCAGCGCAAAGCCGATGACCACCATCGCCATGCTGCCGCCGATCACGCCATAACCCCATGCAGATGTCAGGAAATTGTCGACGAAGACATAGAAGGTGACATTCGCAATCATGAACAAGGCATAAACCGGCAGGATTTTCAGAACCAACGGATGCGTGCGGACCGCGATCAGGCTGTCGGTTATATCGCGGGGGCGAAAAACAAAGGCTGCGCGTTCCGTGCGGGTATCCTTGAAAAAGAACGTCACAAGGAAAATCGCAATCAGCACCAGAACGAAGGCCCCGTAGAATGGAGTTTTCAGCGTCGCATAACTGCCCAGAAGGTTGGCATCGGACAGGACGGCACCAATGATCGGACCTCCGACAAGGCCAAAGCTAACGCCGGTGATGATATATCCCATATTGCGGTCGCGGTCGGCGGCGTCCGAGCTGCCATCAATCATTGCCGCCTGTGCAATAGGTTGGTTCCCAGCCGTAAAGCCCGTGATCGACCTACCGATAATCAACAGGATCAGACTGTTGAGGTACAGCGCCGTAATGGTCAGCGCATAGCCTGCCAACGCTCCGCCGAGACAAACCAGCAATGCATTCTTGCGCCCGATCGAGTCCGAGACTTTCGAGACATACACAACGCCCAGAAACCAGGACAGAAAGAAACAACCGATCACCAGCCCATAGTACAGGTGCCGCATACCCATGGCCGTGCTTTCCGGCAGGAAGTTGGATTTCGTCTCCATGATCAGCGAGTTGATGATCGGGAAAACCAGCCCCTGCCCAAGCAGGTCCACAAACACCACGAACAGAAGGGTGATCTTGGCAATTTTCGTCATCCGCGCGCTCCTGACCCTCAACACCTTGAAATTACTGTATCAGAGGGGGTGCGTTTCACCTAAGGAAAGCATTTGCAAACCGGATAGGGCATTGCTAACCAACGCTGCCGCTGTTGTTTTCGATCCAGCGGTGATTACCTAAGCCCAAGTTTACATATGCCGACCGAAAGGACTGCGCCTTGACCGACCTGACCCCGCGCGAGATTGTCTCGGAACTGGACCGTTTCATTATCGGGCAGAAGGATGCCAAACGCGCGGTCGCCGTCGCGCTGCGCAACCGCTGGCGGCGCAAGCAACTGGCCGATGACATTCGGGATGAGGTGTATCCGAAAAACATCCTGATGATCGGCCCCACCGGTGTTGGTAAGACCGAGATCAGCCGCCGACTGGCGAAACTCGCCCGCGCGCCATTCATCAAGGTCGAAGCCACCAAGTTCACCGAGGTTGGATATGTCGGGCGCGACGTGGAACAGATCGTACGTGATCTGGCTGATGCCGCAATTATCCAGACCCGCGAATACATGCGTGAAGACGTCAAAGCCAAGGCGCATCAGGCCGCCGAAGATCGCGTGATCGAAGCTATCGCCGGTACCGATGCCCGGGAAGGCACGCGCGAGATGTTCCGCAAGAAACTGAAAGCGGGCGAGCTGGATGATACGGTGATCGAGTTGGAATTGTCCGACAGCGCGAACCCGATGCCGATGTTCGACATTCCCGGTCAACCCGGCAGCCAGATGGGTATGATGAATCTGGGTGACATCTTCGGCAAGGCATTCGGCGGGCGTACGGTCAAAAAGAAGATGACTGTCGCTGAAAGCTATGACGCGTTGATCGGGGAAGAGGCCGACAAGCTGCTGGATGATGAAACCGTCAACCGCGTGGCTTTGGAATCGGTCGAACAGAACGGCATCGTGTTTCTGGATGAGATCGACAAGGTCTGCGCGCGATCAGATGCACGCGGCGGTGACGTCAGCCGGGAAGGGGTACAGCGCGACCTACTTCCCCTGATCGAGGGGACAACTGTCAGCACAAAGCACGGCCCGGTCAAAACCGACCATATCCTGTTCATTGCCTCGGGCGCGTTTCACATCGCCAAACCCTCGGACCTGTTGCCTGAATTGCAGGGTCGACTGCCGATCCGCGTTGAATTGCGCGCGCTGACCGAAGAGGATTTCGTGCGTATCCTGACCGAGACAGACAACGCCCTGACCCGCCAATACACCGCCCTGATGGGCACCGAAGAGGTCACGGTCAGCTTCACCGAAGATGGCATCGCAGCCTTGGCTAAAATCGCGGCGGACGTGAACCAAAGCGTCGAAAACATCGGTGCGCGGCGTTTGTACACGGTGATGGAGCGCGTGTTCGAAGAACTGTCCTTCACCGCCCCAGATCAAGCCGGGGCCGAGATCACAGTGAACGCGCAATTCGTCGATGACAATTTGGGTGAACTGACCAAGTCCACAGACCTTAGCCGTTACGTCTTGTAAATTGTCCAGCCGGTTTCCGCCGGTCAATCTGTACGGCACTGCTGGACCTGAGGCGAAAATCAGATAGCGTGGGCGCATATTGTCCCGAGGACCAATCCTTTGCTGCGCTATTTTTTCATTTTCCTGCTGGCGTTGCCTCTGACCGCCTGTGTCGACCGTACGATATCCGAGACGGTGCCAACGGCGCTGTCCGTCGGAAGCCCCGAAACCGTTTTTGCAACGACAACACGAGCGAGAGAGCCGGACGGTTCTTATGGATTTAAGCGGGGCGAGGCGTTGCAATATCTGGAAATGACGGTTTCGATCCCGCCCAATCACACACCCGGGACTCTTGATTTTTCCTATGCCAATCCGAACCCCGAGAAGCAATTCGTCATGGCCGGTGTGGATGAGTTGCAAGGGCCAAGTGAGATGAAGGCGCGATTGGGGGGCAAGGATGAGGTGTCCATCTTTATCCATGGCTACAACACGACCCAGTTCGAGACCACGTTCCGCGCCGCCCAGTTAAGCCGTGACATCAACATCCCCGGTGCAATCATGGTATATTCCTGGCCCAGCCAGGCCCGTGGTGCCGGATATGCCTATGATCTGGACAGTATGCTGTTTGCGCGCGACGGATTAGAGCAGACTGTGCGACAGCTTAAGGCAATGGGTGTAAGGCGCGTTATTCTGGTTGCGCATTCCATGGGTACAGCCCTGACGATGGAGATGATGCGACAGGCCGAATTGCGCGAACCCGGTTGGGCCAGCAAAAATATCGAAGGTGTCGTACTGATTGCCCCTGACCTGGATGTCGATCTGTTCCGGTCGCAAATGGATACGATAATAACGCCGCCGGACCCTTTCATCGTGATGGTGTCACGGAAAGACAAGCTGTTGAACATATCGGCCCGGCTGCGCGGCACCACTCAGGGCGAACGTCTGGGCAATATCAGTTCCGTTGATGCATTGGCGGATTACAAGATCAGCATTCTGGACACGACGGCGTTTAACAAGGATGCGGATTCCTCGCATTTCGTGGCAGCGACGTCGCCGGCGCTTTTGGCCATCATCAATTCCGCCCGCAGGGTGAGCCGAACCTTCGACCCGGACGGTCGCGGATTTGATGTGATCGCCCCCAACAGCGTTCGCAACCCGACGGGGGCAACTGAAATCGTTCTAAGCGAAACGGGGCAGGCGCGGGTCAGCTCTCCGTGACGCGGTTCCGGTTGGGGCAGTACTTTCGGGACAACGCGACATGGTTAAGTGCCGGAGTCTTGCTGACCTTCATGTCCAGCTTTGGGCAGACCTTTTTCATTTCGATCTTTTCCGGAGAAATCCGCTCCACTTTTGGTCTTAGCCACGGCGCGTGGGGCGGTCTGTATTCTCTTGGAACCACTATATCGGCCGTCGTGATGATCTGGGCCGGAGGGCTGACCGACATCTTTCGAGTAAGGGTTCTGGGCCCTGCGGTTCTGGCCGGTCTGGCATTGGCGGCGTTGGCAATGGCGACGAACGCCTGGCTTGTCCTGCTGCCTGTTGTGGTATTTGTGTTGCGTCTGTTTGGGCAGGGGATGAGCACCCATCTGGCGCTGGTGGCGATGGCCAGATGGTTCACCGCCACACGGGGCAAGGCACTGGCGATCGCGTCGGTGGGTTTCTCGGTGGGAGAAGCGTTGCTGCCGGTCACTTTCGTAGCTGCCATGGCCTTCTTGGACTGGCGGTGGCTTTGGGTGATTGCCGCCTGTATTACCCTTTTGGGAATCCCTGCGCTGCTACGGCTGCTTCGTCAAGAAAGAACACCGCAAAGTCTGTCCAGCGAGTATTCGGCAACGGGTATGGAAGGCCGCCATTGGACCCGGAAAGAGGCGATCTTTCATCCGCTGTTCTGGTTCATGGCACCGGCCTTGCTGGGCCCGTCTGCTTTTATCACCGCCTTTTTCTTTCATCAGGTTCATCTGGCTGGCTCAAAGGGCTGGCAGCATATCGAGCTGGTCGCCCTGTTTCCGATTTTCACCAGCGTTTCCATGTTGTCGATGTTTGCGGCGGGTTGGGCGCTGGATAAATGGGGCACGGCTAAGATCATGCCATTTTATCAACTGCCTATGGCCGTTGGGTTTGGGATTGTGGGGCTGACATCGTCGATCGGGGGCGCAACGCTGGCCTTGATGTTTCTGGCGCTGACGGTTGGCGCCAACAGCACCCTGCCCAGCGCGTTCTGGGCCGAGTTCTATGGCACCCGGCATATCGGCGCGATCAAGGCGATGGCAACGGCGGTCATGGTTCTGGGATCAGCCATCGGGCCAGGGTTGACCGGCGTGATGATTGATCTGGGTGTGCCGCTGGACATCCAGTTTCTGTGGATCGGAGGCTTTTTCGTACTGGTCTGCGTCCTTGCCCGCATTGGCATAGCCAGAGCCGTTCAGACTCTTTAACGAACGCGGCGCAAATACACGTAGTAAGCCCCGTCACCGCCATGGCTGATGTGGGCAGGTGTCACTTGCAGAACAGCCTGCGCCAAAGGCGGCAAAGATAACCATTGCGGCACTTGATTGCGCAACACACCGCGCGGTGTGGGAATGGGGCCGGGCTCATCACGGTCCTTGCCCTTACCGGTTACGACCAGAACCAGACGCTTGCCAGATGCCTGCGCTGACAGAATAAACCGGATCAATGTTGGGTGCGCCGTATCCACGCGCATTCCATGCAGGTCCAGTTTGCCCTCTGGCTTCAGCTTGCCCCGTTTCATGCGGCTGAAAGCCTTGGTATCCATCTGGACCGGCGTCGCGCGCAGGCTTTCTGTCACCGTGGGCTTCAACGCGTTGCGCGCAAGTTTTCCCAAGGCGTTCTGCCCGACCTCGAACCGTTCAATCCGCACCTTGGGTGTTTTGGTTGGCTTGGGTTTGGGCAACGTCGTCGGGTGCACAGTTTGCGGCACTTCGGGATGCAGGCGTTCGGCCTGATTGGTCACCTTGCGCCACAGCTCAATCTCTTCCGCTGTCAGTTTACGGCGTGTCATCAGAACTCATCCGGCAACAGCGCATAGGCGCGTTGAATCGGCAACATAAGCACCATTCGGCCCGAATCCTTTAATCGACCGGCGGCTTCTCCGGCCTTATCCCCGGTGCCAAAAAAGATGTCTGCACGTTGCGCGCCTTTGATGGCAGCCCCAGTGTCCTGTGCGATCATCAATCGACGTAAGGGCGTCTTGCCGTTTTTCTCAACCCAGACCGGCGCGCCCAAAGGCGTATAGGCCGGATCAGCGGCAATGCTGCGCAGTGTGGTGACAGACCGGTTCATTGCGCCCAACGGGCCTAGCTCTGGCGCGACGCGGTTCACTTCGCGGAAGAACACATATGACGGATTGTGGAACAGCAGTTCGGCACCCGCTTCGGGGTTTTTTCGCACCCAAGCCCGGATCATCTGCGCGCTAACCTGATGCGCGCCCAACGCTCCGCGGCGGATCAGTTCCGACCCGATGGACCGATAGGGGTGGCCGTTCGCCCCGCCATACCCAACGCGCACCGCGCCCCCATCTGGCAGACGAATACGGCCAGAGCCCTGAATCTGCAAAAAGTACAATTCAACCGGGTCATCGACCCACGCAATCTCCAGACCGCGGCCAGCCATGCTGTCGCCGGTCAGAATTTCGCGGCGGCTTAGCCACGGACCTTCGGCGCGTGCTTCTGGCGGCATCTTGTAAATTGGATATCTGAATCGCTCGGACCGGGTCAGAGATCCATCCAGCTCAGGCTCAAAATAGCCGGTAAATAAAGCATCTTTGCCGTCTTCGACCAGAACAGGGCGGAAGAACAGCTCGAAGAACAATCGGGCGGCATCGGGTTCATAGGCCCGAGCCACAGCGCACAACGCGCGCCAGTCAGGGTCGTCCAGATCACCGCATGTGTTCAGAAAAACCGAAAGGGCTGCGCCGTGGTCATCCTCGGCCCAGCCATCAAGCTCGTCAAAGGTCAGTATGGAACGCGTCGCTTCGGCGCTAGCAGAGGTTGCCATCACAGCCCCCAGCAAAAACGACCGAAGCGCAGCAATCATGCGTCCGTGGCGACAAGCAGCCAGTTCGGATCGTCCGCGCCCATGACGCGGGCAAAGGTCCAGCTGTCCTTCTGGCGTTTCACGGTATTGGGGTTGCCTTCGATGATGTCCCCGCCGCGATCTCGCACAACCGAGGTCAGCTCACCAACAAATTTCATGGTGATCTCGGCCTGATTGGTATCCTTGTCGAACTTCACGTCTGCCAGAGAGGTTTCGCGCACGCCGATGAACTCGGCCTCGATCGTAAGACCCTGATCTTCGCGGGCGGCGACAACCGAAACGAAGGTGTCGAACACTTCTTCGGACAAGAAGGGCTGGATCTCATCCAGATTACCCTTTTCGAACCCCATGACGATCATCTCGTAGGCACCGCGCGCGCCCTGCACGAACTCACTAACGGAAAAGCTGGGCTCGACCCGCTTCATCGCAGTCAGGGTTTGCGCCTGTTCGCTGTCTTCGGCGACGTGGTCGGTGATGTCGTGATCCGGGCCGCCTTCGATCACCTCAAAGTCACGGCGCGACTTGTGCGCCTCTGGCTGCTGCTGAACCGGAGGTTTTTCAAAACCTTCACGCGTGCCGAGAACGCTTTTCAAGCGCAGGATCAGGAAAACGGCAATTCCGGCCAGGACCAGCAACTGGATCATTGGGTTGTCGCTCATTTCATTCTCTTTTCAGTGCCGGGACTTTGTGTACGCGGCCTCAAGCCACTATGTAGGTGACACGAGGCGGCAAGTCCACAGTCCGCCCTGCTGTAAAGGATAGCGCAAATGTATCTGTTCTTGGCTTTTTTATTGGTCCCGATCATAGAGATCGCTCTGTTCATTCAGGTTGGCGGCTTGATCGGCCTGTGGCCAACGCTTGCTATTGTAGTCCTGACAGCCGTTCTGGGCACTGTTTTGGTGCGGACACAAGGTCGCATGGCACTGGAAAACCTGCAGCGTTCCTTTGCTGATATGGACGACCCGACCGAGGCGCTGGCCCATGGCGCAATGATCCTGCTGTCGGGCGTTTTACTGCTGACGCCGGGGTTTTTCACCGATGCCGTTGGTTTTGCTATGCTAATTCCGGGCGTCCGGATTGCTGTATTCCGGTACCTTAAATCCAAAGCCACCATCACGCAGTTTCAGATGGGAACCGGCGCGCAATTTCGCTCGGGGGCTGATCCATTTCAACAAGACGACGTAATTGACGGCGAATTTACCGAAGTTCGCCCACGTCAGGACCCATCAAAGCCCTCGAAATGGGTCGAAGGGCCGTGACCTGCATTGAGGTGTCTGCCCCAACTTGTTAAGCAGTGACGAATTTTATTTTCGGAGTAGATCCATGGCCGACGAAGACGCCAAAGAAAACACCGCGGCCCAGGCCGCCCCGCAAATCCAGATGCGCGTTCTGGGACAATTCATTCGTGACCTGTCTTTTGAAAACGTGATGGCCCAAAAGGGCGTATCGGGCGACGTTCAGCCCGAGATTTCCGTGCAGGTCAATCTGGACGCGAAAAAGCGCCCGACCGAGCATCAGTACGAAGTGTCGATCAAGCTGAACCTCAAGTCCAAGGCCAAAGGTCTGGAAGACATCCTGTTCCTGTGTGAGCTGGACTATTGCGGTCTGTTCCACGTAGAAGGTGTTGCCGAAGATCAGCTACATCCGTTCCTGATGATCGAATGCCCCCGGATGCTGTTCCCGTTCCTGCGCCGCATCGTCAGCGATGTGACCCGCGACGGTGGCTACCCGCCGGTAAATCTGGACAATATCGACTTTGTCAGCCTGTACCGCAACGAACTGATGCGTCGTCAGGCCGAAGTCCAGAAAACCGAAGCCTAAAGTTCTAGACCCGCGCCGGGATGTTTCTCAGGCGCGGGTCCACAAGGCGTTTTCGCCCAGTTTTTCCACAAAAGCATCATGCGCGGCGCGTTCGTCCTCGGTAATCCGGGACGCAAGCGCATTTGGACGCGCCGTTGGACGCCATTCTTCGCTGCCGCCCGCAGAGGATGACGCCGCAGTCGACAATCCGAAGTCCGGCTGTCGCCCACCAATCAACTCCAGATAAACCTCGGCCAAAATCTCAGAGTCGAGCAGCGCCCCGTGCAGCGTTCGGTTCGAGTTGTCGATATTAAACCGGCGGCACAATGCATCCAAAGAAGCAGGCGAACCAGGAAAGCGTTTGCGCGCAATGGCCAGCGTATCCAGCGCCTGATCCATCGGGATCAGCGGCAGACCCATCCATTTCAGCTCGGCGTTCAGGAATTTCATATCGAACGAGGCGTTGTGAATAACCAGCTTCGAATCCTTGATGAAATCACGAAATCCCTGACCGACCTTGGCGAAAACCGGTTTATCCCTCAGCGTCACCTCACCTTTTTCCGGCGGACGCGGGCTCTCGAGCAGGTCAGGACCAATGCCGTGCACACCAAAAGCTTCTTCAGGCATGGAGCGTTCGGGGTTGATATAGACGTGATAGGTTTCGCCTGTGGTAACGTGGTTCCACAGTTCGACCGCACCGATTTCCACGATCCGGTCACCGCTTTCGGGATCGAACCCCGTGGTTTCGGTGTCGAGTACAATCTCACGCATCTGCCAGCCCTGCTCGTATCTGTTTGACCACATCCTGCACCTGTGCGCGGGCATGGTCCAGACTGTCTGTCACGATCACAAAATCTGACCGGGCGCATTTTTCTTCGTTCGGTATCTGCTTGGCGCGGATTTGTTCAAACTGCGCCTCAGACATCGTGCCGCGATCCATCACGCGGCGTTTTTGTTCATCCGCAGGTATCGACACACAGGCCACAGCGTCCATTGCAATATGCCCCCCGGTTTCAAACAACAAAGGGATGTCAAAAACCAGAATATCCGCAGTCGCGTTGTGCCGAAACGCAGCGCGATCCGTCGCCACCAGCGGGTGAACAATCGCCTCAATCTGTTTTAAGGCGGACACGTCCCGCGCAATGATCTGTTTCAACGCAACACGGCTGACAGCCCCATCAACAATCGCGTCCGGAAAAGCCGCCTGCATCGGCTCGACAGCCGCTCCACCCCTTGAATAGAGTCTATGTACGGCGGCATCCGCATCCCATAGCGCACAGCCTTGATCGACGAACATCTGAGCCGTCGTACTTTTTCCCATCCCGATCGAACCGGTCAGACCCAGCGCGAAACTCATGACAAAACAGCCGCGCGCAGGTCAAGGTTCACCTCTGGCCGGATCCCAAACCAGCTTTCAAATCCAGGAACCGCCTGATGCAACAGCATACCCAACCCGTCAACGACCGTGCATCCGGCTTCTTCGGCCGTTTGCAAAAGGTGGGTTTTCAGAGGTGCATAGACCAAATCAGTAACAACAGCGCCCGGCTGCAACCCATCCAAAGGGACCCGCAGCTCAAGCTGCCCTTGCATCCCAAGTGACGTCGTATTGACCACCAGCTCGGCATCTTCGACCACATTTCCGGCCTGCACCCAATCGACAACGGTGATGGTTTGGCCGAATTCCTCTTTCAGCTTATCCGCCCGGGTCCGTGTTCGGTTGGTCAGCATAATTTTGGGCACTCCGGCCTCGACCAATGCTTGCAAAACGGCGCGCGCTGCTCCGCCAGCGCCAAACACCACGGCCGGTCCATCGCCCGGCGTCCAATCCGGTGCTCCGCTGCGCAGGTTTTCCATGAATCCGTAGCCATCAGTATTGTCGGCATAGATCGTGCCATCCTCACGAAAGACCAGCGTGTTCGCGGCACCTATTTTCCGTGCTCGATCCGATACGTGATCCGCCAATTGCAAGGCCGCTTCTTTATGAGGTACCGTTACATTTGCCCCCACGAACCCGGCCTTGGGCAGACTGCGCAGAACAACTTCAAGATCATCCGGGGCAACATCCATTGGAATGTAATGCCCAACCAGCCCATAGGTTTTCAACCAATGTCCATGAAGGGTCGGGGATTTTGAATGTGCGACAGGGTGTCCAATCACACCCGCCAGAGGAATACGGTCTTCACTCATTGATCAATCACCCCTTTGACCGCCAGAAAATTCAACAGCTCCAATAGGGGCATACCCAAGACGTTAAAATAGTCTCCGTCAATGGTCGCGAACAGGCGCACGCCTTCTTCCTCCAATTTATATGCCCCGACCGCGTGCCGGATACTGTCCCAGTTGCGATCAACATAATCGCGCAGATATGCGTCCGAGCTCATCCGCATCCGCAATCGAACCTGACCCACATGTCGCCAGATGGGTTCCCCGTCCTGATGGATCACCGCGGCAGACAGCAGCATATGTCGCTTGCCACGCATCGCCCTGAGTTGCGCCAGTGCATCCGTTGGCGTTTCGGGCTTGGACAGCAGTCGACCGTCGAAATCCAGCACCTGATCGCAGCCCAGCACCATCGCACCGCGAGATTTGTCACTGACCTTGCGTGCTTTCATTTCGGCCAGCGTATCCGCAATATCGCGCGGGCTTGCATCCTCGGCCAGCAATGCCCGTTTGGCTGTCTCTTCATCCACGCGCGCAGTTTGCACGGTGAAGGGCACGCCCGCGTTCCTGAGAAGCTGCGCTCGTATCGACGACCCAGAGGCCAGAATGATGGGGACAGACATGTGGAAAACCCCTTGAGTAAACCGTTAACTGTTCCGGGATGGTTTGTATGGTTTTCCAGTTGACACGCAAGCCCGGGATTTTTGCTCCAAACTTCCCAGATTCGCCCGAACCCTGTCCAAACGGGACAAGGATAACTTGGAACGCGGGGATAAGCGACTTTTCATATGTTACCCAAAGAGTTATCCCCAGATTTACCATCTTAATGAAGATTTAAGTACATGATTTTATTATGAAATAAATTCCCTCTACAGAATCACCTATTCTCAGAGGGTTTCTATCCACCTGGGGAAAATACTTGTGTAAAAAAGTAATCCACTGATTTTGTTCACCCTACAAAACCATCTTCCTTTTTCTTTTCTTATTTTTTTATTAGGGAGGGTTCTGAGTAATCTTCGGAGCCAAGATGACGGATTTTCTTTTCGCGATTTACCCATGGGTGAAGTCTCTTCACATCATGGCGGTAATCTCGTGGATGGCAGGCCTGTTCTATTTACCCAGACTATTCGTTTATCACGTCGAAAAAGCACAGACTGTCGATGGGGCTGAGGCAATCTTCTTTGAAATGGAAGAAAAGCTGCTGCGTGTGATCATGCGCCCCGCAATGATTGTGGCTTGGGTCTGTGGCCTGATCATGGTGTTTACGCCGGGTATCGTCGGTTGGAATTTTGCATGGCCTTGGGTCAAAGGCATATCCGTGATTGGTATGACCTGGTTTCATCATTGGCTGATGGCTCGGCGCACAGACTTCCTTGAGGGGCGAAATAAGCTCACTGGGCGGCAGTATCGCATGATGAACGAGGTTCCGACCGTTTTGATGGTGATCATCGTTCTGGCGGTCATTCTGAAGTTCTGAGGGCACTTTTGCGCGCAAGGGTCAGAACGGTGGTTTGACTCCGCCAAACGCCACCCTTATGTAGGGGTCAACACGCCCGTCCGGGCGGCGTATCTTCCGTACTGAAATTCCACTTCGTGCCGCGCTGACAGCGGTGAAGGTTTGTATCATGTCCAATGAAACCCTGAATCTGGCTGACCTAAAGGCCAAAAGCCCCAAAGACCTTCTGGCTATGGCCGAAGAGCTGGAGATCGAAAACGCCTCGACCATGCGTAAAGGCGAGATGATGTTCCAGATTCTGCGCGAACGCGCGGATGAGGGCTGGACCGTTGGCGGGGACGGTGTTCTGGAAGTCTTGCAGGACGGGTTCGGTTTCCTGCGCTCGCCCGAGGCAAACTATCTGCCGGGTCCTGACGACATTTACGTCTCGCCCGACATGATCCGCCAGCATTCGCTGCGGACCGGCGACACGGTTGAAGGTGAGATCAAAGCACCTGATGATAACGAACGCTATTTTGCTTTGATCAAGGTTACGAAGATTAACTTTGAAGAGCCCGAGAAGGCCAAGCACAAGATTCTGTTCGACAACCTGACGCCCTTGTACCCCGAAGAGCGTCTGAAGATGGAGATCGAGGATCCTACCATCAAGGATAAATCTGCTCGCGTCATCGACCTTGTGGCCCCGATTGGTAAGGGCCAGCGTTCTCTGATCGTGGCGCCCCCGCGGACGGGTAAGACGGTAATCCTGCAGAACATCGCGCACTCGATCGAGCAGAACCATCCCGAGTGTTACTTGATCGTCCTGCTGATCGACGAACGCCCAGAAGAGGTGACCGACATGCAGCGTTCGGTAAAGGGTGAGGTTGTATCTTCGACGTTCGATGAACCCGCAACGCGCCATGTGGCCGTGTCTGAAATGGTGATCGAAAAAGCCAAGCGTTTGGTCGAGCATAAACGAGATGTTGTTATTCTTCTCGACTCGATCACAAGACTTGGTAGGGCATTCAACACTGTGGTCCCATCCTCGGGTAAAGTTCTGACCGGTGGTGTTGATGCAAACGCGCTGCAACGGCCCAAGCGCTTCTTTGGTGCGGCGCGGAATATCGAAGAGGGCGGCTCGCTGACCATCATCGCCACCGCGCTGATCGACACCGGCAGCCGGATGGACGAGGTGATCTTTGAAGAATTCAAAGGCACCGGTAACTCGGAAATCGTGCTGGATCGCAAAATTGCCGACAAGCGCGTGTTCCCGGCCATCGACATCCTCAAATCCGGGACCCGGAAAGAGGACCTGTTGGTCGACAAGGGCGATTTGGCCAAAACCTTCGTTCTGCGCCGTATCCTCAACCCGATGGGCACGACCGATGCGATCGAATTCCTGTTGTCGAAGTTGAAACAGACCAAGACGAACGGTGAGTTCTTCGATTCAATGAACACCTGACACAGGTCTTAACTGACGCGAGGCCTTCGAATGGATACGATATTCGCCTTGGCCAGCGCGCAGGGCAAAGCTGGGGTGGCGGTTATCCGCCTCTCTGGTCCTTTGGCACGATCCGCAGTGGCTGCATTAACCAGGGATACTCTGCCAGCCCGCGGTATGCGTGTGCGCGCTTTGTTTGCGCCTGACGGCTCAATTCTGGATGAGGGACTGGTACTTACATTCCAGGCCCCTGCAAGCTTTACCGGTGAAGATGTGGCAGAGCTGCAGATTCACGGAAGTACCGCATCCGTGAACGCGGTGATGCGTTGTCTTGGCGATACTGAAGGTTTGCGGCTTGCCGAACCGGGGGAATTCACACGCCGTGCGCTTGAAAACGGTAAAATGGATTTGACGCAGGTCGAAGGTCTGGCTGATCTGATTGATGCCGAAACCGAAGTGCAGCGAAAACAGGCGCAGACGATATTGGCCGGTGAGCTGGGTTCTCTTGCAGAACGCTGGCGTCGTGATCTGATCCGCGCCGCATCCCTGTTGGAAGCTGTCATTGATTTCGCTGACGAAGAGGTTCCGACGGATGTTACGCCTGAAGTCCGTTCTTTGGTTACTGGTGTCATGGCTGATGTGCAACGCGAAGCGGACGGAGTTCGTATTGCAGAGCGTATTCGCTCAGGGTTCGAAGTCGCAATTGTCGGCCTTCCTAATGCGGGGAAGTCCACCTTGTTGAATGCACTTGCCGGGCGAGATGCGGCGATAACATCGGAATATGCCGGAACGACCCGGGATGTGATCGAGGTGCGAATGGATCTAGAGGGGTTGCCAGTCACGCTGTTGGATACAGCCGGTCTGCGCGAAACCGAGGATCATGTTGAAAGTCTTGGAATCGAACTGGCTATAAAACGTGCAGAGGCCGCGGATTTACGGGTATTCCTGACCGAAGACCCGGCGTCTTTAGGCGTTTCAATGCGCGATGGTGATATTCAGGTTTTGCCGAAGGCCGACCTCAGGGATGATATTGAAGGTGGGATATCGGGTAAAACTGGTAAGGGGTTGGATCAGTTGATCTCCGATATATCGCGTATATTGGGTGGCCGTGCCACAAGTTATGGTATTGCAACCCGCGAAAGGCACCGTATCTCGCTCAATAATGCTCAGGCGGCGTTGGGTGCAGCAATGTCTGTTCTGGAATCAGGCCCGGACTTGTATGATATCGCTGCCGAAGAATTGCGCACGGCCATTCGTGCGCTAGAAGCATTGGTCGGTAGAATAGGCGTGGAAGATCTTTTGGATGAAATCTTCGCAAGCTTCTGTCTGGGAAAATAGGGAGTGTTTCACGTGAAACATTCAGACTTTGATGTTGTTGTTATCGGCGCGGGTCATGCCGGAACCGAAGCTGCCCATGCATCTGCCCGCATGGGAGCGGAAACGGCGTTGGTCACTTTGTCTGCTTCTGACATTGGGGTGATGTCTTGCAATCCAGCGATTGGAGGCCTTGGAAAGGGTCACCTGGTCAGAGAGATTGATGCCTTGGACGGAGTTATGGGCCGTGTTGCGGATCAAGCCGGAATTCAATTCCGTCTGTTGAATCGGCGCAAAGGACCAGCAGTTCAAGGGCCGAGGACACAGGCGGACCGCGCGTTATATCGCGCAGCGATGCAGAGAGAGACCGACGCCCAGCCACGTCTTTCGATTGTGGTAGGCGAAGTTGTCGATTTTCTGATGGATGGGCAGAGTGTGCGCGGAGTCAGATTGGCAGATGGGTCTGAGATTCAAGCCAAGGCAGTCATTCTTACATCCGGTACGTTCCTTCGGGGTGTGATACATATTGGGGACGTTTCCCGCCCTGGCGGAAGAATGGGGGACAATCCTTCAGTAAAGTTGGCGCAACGCTTAGACAGTTTTCAGCTTCCGTTGGGAAGATTGAAAACAGGGACTCCGCCCCGTCTTGATGGTCGTACGATCGACTGGACCGATCTGGAGCGCCAGGACGGAGATGATGAACCCACATTATTTTCATTTCTATCTAAGTCTGTTGTGGCCCCCCAAATTTCTTGTGGCATAACGCATACAAATGCGCGAACGCATGAAATTATTGAGAAAAACCTAAGCCGTTCGGCAATGTATGGGGGGCATATTGACGGGGTTGGCCCAAGGTACTGCCCTTCAATTGAGGATAAGATAGTTCGGTTCGCCGATAAGGACTCTCATCAGATATTCCTTGAACCTGAGGGTGTTAATGATCATACGATCTACCCGAACGGGATATCGACTTCGCTTCCCCATGATGTTCAACTTCAATATGTCCGGTCCATTAAGGGGCTGGAGAATGCTGAAATAACGCAACCGGGTTACGCGATTGAATATGATTATGTAGATCCGCGTATCCTAACCTCATCCCTGTCTGTTCCGGAAATCTCGGGCCTATATCTTGCGGGGCAGATAAACGGTACCACCGGATACGAGGAAGCTGCGGCACAGGGTTTGGTCGCCGGTTTGAATGCCGCTTTGTTTTCATTTGATCGGGATCCGGTTCATTTCACGCGGGCTGATAGCTATATCGGCGTGATGATAGATGATTTGACGACGCGCGGAGTAGCGGAACCTTATCGTATGTTTACGTCTCGTGCGGAATTCAGACTTTCGTTGCGCGCTGATAATGCAGATCAAAGGTTAACACCATTGGGCTTGAAAATCGGTTGCGTAGGGGAGTCTAGAGAGCGTCACTTTTCTGAAAAACTTGAAAAATTAACGGCGGTAAAGTCCATATTGACGGACCGCACCTATACCCCAAAAGACATGCGATCAGTTGGTATCAACGTCAATCAGGACGGAAATCGGCGAAATGGGATGGCTATTCTCGCATTCCCGGATGTTTCGTTTGGGGATATTGTACCTCTGGTTCCAAGCTTGGGGGACACAGATCCGGAAATCCAGAAGCAGGTTGAAAGGGATGCCTTATACGCAAACTACATTGCGCGCCAGCAAAGGGATGTCGAAGCCATGAAGCGCGACGAATCTCATGAGATTCCAAGGGATTTCGACTATTTCGCTCTGGATGGCTTGTCTTCGGAGATGAAGCAAAAGCTGTCGAATGCGCGACCAGAGAATATAGCGCAAGCCAGTCGCGTTGAAGGAGTTACTCCGGCCGCTTTGACACTTGTTCTAGCGAAACTGCGTCGTGAAGAAAAGGTCCGCAAGGCATGAGTGACGTGCAATTTGGTGACTTGGATGTTTCACGTGAAACATTTGAGCGTCTGGCCAAGTATGTCGAGCTGGTAAAGCGATGGAATCCGAAAATTAACCTGGTTTCCCGAAACAGTCTGGCCGAAATTTGGACGCGACACATAAAGGATTCTGTCCAGGTGTATCGTTGCGCTGAATCCTTTCGAAATTGGGCAGACTTAGGAAGCGGGGGAGGGTTCCCCGGAATGGTCTGCGCGATTATGGCAATACAAGAGAATCCGAATGCGCAGTTCACTTTTGTGGAAAGCGATCAAAGAAAATCCGCCTTTTTGCGAACAGTGGCACGGGAATGTGGTGCAAAGTGTTCCGTTGTTTCCAAACGAATCGAAACCGTGAATCCCTTGGATGCGGATGTCGTATCTGCCCGTGCTTTGGCAGATCTGTCGGTCTTATTGTCCTTTTGTGATAGGCATTTAGGAAGTTCTGGAACAGCTCTGTTGCCGAAAGGCGAAACGTGGAAAAAAGAACTGGAAGACGCGCGCAGGGAATGGAATTTCCATGCTGAGCCGATTACAAGTTTAACTGAACCTCAGGCCGTTATCCTTAAAATCAAAGGAGTATCACGTGGTTGATCTGTCTCGTCCCTCAGGGCCCCGGATTATTGCGGTAGCCAATCAGAAGGGCGGGGTTGGGAAGACGACGACTGCGATAAATCTTGCGGCGGGATTGGCGGAGGCAGGGTGCCGCGTTCTTGTGGTAGATTTGGATCCTCAGGGCAACGCGTCAACAGGTCTAGGCGTAGAAGACAGGGATTGGACGACCTACGACCTGATATTGGACGATGCCCCTCTGGAAGCCGTCATTCAGGAGACTGAAATTGGCGGCTTGTACGTGGTTCCTGCCACAGTCGACCTGAGTTCAGCCGATATTGAGCTTATTTCCAACGAAAAGCGAAGCTATCTGCTGCACGATGCCCTGCGGCAAACCTCAGTTGACCAGTTCAAACTGGACTATGTCCTAATAGATTGTCCACCGTCCCTTAATTTGTTGACCGTCAATGCGATGGTCGCGGCCCATTCCGTGCTTGTTCCATTGCAGAGTGAGTTCTTTGCTTTGGAAGGTTTATCCCAGTTGATGCTGACCATTCGCGAGGTCCGCCAAACCGCCAATCCGGACCTGCGGATCGAAGGTGTTGTGTTGACGATGTATGACAACCGCAACAACTTGTCCCGTCAGGTCGAAAAAGACGCGCGTGACAATCTGGGCGAGATGGTATTTAAAACCAAAATACCCAGAAATGTGCGGGTCAGTGAGGCGCCGTCTTACGCATTGCCTGTACTTCAATATGATTCAGGATCTCTGGGGGCAATGGCATATCGGCATTTGGCGCGCGAAGTCATGCACAAGAACAAGAAAGCCGCATAAGTGGCAGTAGGAGGGTCCAGTGGCAGCCAAAAAAACAAAACCTAGGGGATTGGGCCGAGGTCTGTCGGCTTTGATGGCCGATGTAACGCAGGAAACAGAAGGGTTGCGCCCATCTGAGCCACGGCGTGCGGACATGAAGGTTCCGATCGAAAAACTTCATGCGAACCCAAACCAGCCGCGTCGTACCTTTTCGCGTGAGCAACTGGATGAACTTGCCGCTTCGGTTAAGGAAAAGGGTATTATTCAGCCGCTGATCGTCCGCGAGATTGCTGAAGGCGACTATGAGATCGTTGCGGGTGAGCGCCGCTGGCGGGCAGCGCAAATGGCGCAACTGCATGATATTCCTGTCATTGTTCGTGATTTCGATGATACCGAAGTTTTAGAAGTCGCGATTATCGAGAATATTCAACGGGCTGACTTGAATGCTGTCGAAGAAGCGGCCGGATACAAGCAGCTTATGGATCGTTTTGGGCACACGCAGGAAAAGCTGGCCGAGGCCCTTGGCAAAAGCCGCAGCCATATTGCAAACCTTCTTCGTTTGCTGTCTTTGCCGATGGATGTTCAGCAATTGGTAGTCGAAGGCAAGCTATCGGCCGGGCATGCGAGGGCGCTGATTACGTCAAGCAACCCCTCTGAATTGGCGAAGATTGTGGTACGCGACGGATTGTCGGTTCGCGCGACCGAGGCGCTTGTTAAGAAAGAGCAGGCCGACCCGGTTAAAGCTACGCCGAAATCCAGAAATCTGGATGCCGGAAAAGACGCGGATACGCGGGCGCTTGAAAAAGACCTCTCTGCAATTTTGGCGATGAAGGTTGCCATCAACCACAAGTCTGGGACAGAAACCGGGCAGGTCGTTCTAACTTATGAAAATCTGGACCAGCTTGACGATCTTTGTGCAAAGCTCAGCCGTTAGGCCGGGTCCAAATAAAGGTTAGAACACCTCCCAAGACAATGGCTTGAATTGCCAACACGTAATTCGGAACCGAGAGAATAATCGAAATTCCAAAAACGGCGGCAATCGAGAGGGTTGCCGCCTTTTTTGCTGCGGGGCGTATGGCACCGGAATTCTGCCAATCCAGGATCATCGGGCCAAAGACCCGGTGCGTGATCAGCCAGTTGTGAAGCCGGGAAGACGAGCGTGCAAAGAAAAAAGCGGCCAACAGCAGGAACGGAACGGTCGGTAGCAAGGGAAGGGCGATGCCGACGACGGCAAGTGCAACGCTCAACAATCCCAATGCCGCCCAGACGTATTGCATGTCTTATCCCAACAATTCGCGAATGATAGAATTCAATACTGCACGCCCATCCTTGGTGGCGATGACCCGTCCGTTTACCTGTTCGATCATACCGATGGCATTCAGATCGTCCAATTTTGCTTGCGGCAATGAAGAACCAGACAAGGCCTCATAGCGATCTATATATAGACCTTCTTTTAGCCTTAAGCACATCATAAGGTACTCAATTGCCTGATCCTGATTTGAAAGCTCGGTTCTTTCCCGCTCTCCACTGCCGTTTTGAACAGCGTCTAGCCAAGTGTTCGGCATCAGGTGGGTTTCAGTTGCCAGTTTTCGATCGCCAAGCGTAATTCGACCATGTGCACCGGGACCGATGCCAACGTAATCGCCATAGCGCCAATAAATCAGGTTGTGCCGGGATTCTGCCCCCGGTCGGGCGTGATTAGAAACCTCGTATGCAGGCAGGCCGTGGGCTTCGCAAATCTCTTGTGTGGCAAGATACATGTCGGCTGCGCTGTCATCCTCGGGTAGGCCGCGCAATTTCCCAACGGAATATCTGTCGCCGAAAGCGGTGCCGTCTTCGATGGTCAGTTGGTATAAGGACAGGTGGTCAACGGCCATGGACAAAGCTTGGGTCAGTTCAGCGCGCCAAGCGGCCAGGGTTTGGTGCTGGCGGGCGTAGATTAAGTCAAAGCTAACCCTGTCAAAGCAAGCTCTGGCGATATCAAACGCTGCTTGTGCTTCAGCGACCGTATGAATTCGGCCTAGCCTGCGTAGGTCATCGTCATTCAGCGCCTGTACACCCATCGAGATCCGGTTGATCCCAGCGTCGCGATAGGCGGCAAAGCGTCCAGCCTCAACCGAACCGGGATTAGCCTCAAGTGTGATTTCCATGTCATTGGCAGGCCGCCACAGGCTGCGGGCCTCATCAATGATGGCGGCTACGGAGTCTGGATGCATTAAGGACGGCGTACCACCGCCAAAAAAGATCGTATTTAGCACCCGATCTGGCGTTTCCAGGGCGGAGCGTCGCAATTCGCTTAAGTAACTATTAAGCCATTGTTTTTGATCAATATTTATTGAAACGTGGCTGTTGAAGTCGCAATAGGGGCATTTGGCCTCGCAAAAGGGCCAATGCACATATAGGCCAAAGCCCCCATTGCGCCAATCATCCGCCAAAACAGCCCTTCACGAACATCTCCACCGCGCGACCGCGATGGCTGATCTTGTTCTTTTCCCAGCGATCCATTTCGGCAAAGGTAATATCGTGGCCGTCAGGGACAAACATCGGGTCATAACCGAACCCGTCTTTTCCCCGGATTGGCCAGACCAGATGGCCGGGGGCAATGCCTTCGAACACTTCATCGTGGCCGTCAGGCCAGGCCAGTACCAGCGTGCACCGGAATTGAGCGGTGCGGGGGTGCGGGGCGTCTTTTGCTTCCAGTTCTTTATGCGCGCGGGTCATGGCCATCAGGAAATCGCGGCCGTTTTCGGTTTCGGCCCAGTCCGCAGTGTAGACACCGGGTGCACCATCCAGCGCATCGATCGTAATCCCTGAATCATCCGACAGGGCAGGCAGTCCGGTGGCCTTGGCGGCGGCATGGGCTTTAATCCGGGCGTTGCCGATGAAAGTATCCTCGGTCTCTTCCGGTTCAGGCAGGCTCATCTCAGCCGCGCCGATGACTGTCACGCCAAAGGGCTCAAGCAGATGCGCCATCTCCTCAAGCTTGCCTTTGTTATGCGTGGCGACCAGTAGCCTGTCGCCGTCGAACTTGCGGGTCATGCGGTGGCGGCCTTTTGGGCAGCGGCCAGTTCACTTACGCCTTTTTCGGCCAGATCCATCAGCTGATCCATCTGCGCACGGCTAAAGACAGAACCTTCGGCGCTCATCTGCACTTCGATCAGTTTGCCCGAGCCGGTCATGATGAAGTTACCGTCAACGCCTGCTTCGCTGTCTTCGGGGTAGTCCAGATCCAGTACAGGCTGACCCGCGTAGATACCGCAGGACACAGCAGCGACAGGATCAACCAGCGGATCGGAAATGACGTCACCGGCTTTCATCAGCTTGTTCACGGCCAGACGCAGCGCGACCCAGCCGCCGGTGATCGAGGCGCAGCGGGTGCCGCCATCGGCCTGAATGACATCGCAGTCGACGGTGATTTGACGTTCACCCAGCGCAACCCGGTCGACACCAGCGCGCAGCGCACGACCGATCAGGCGCTGGATTTCCACGGTGCGTCCGCCTTGTTTGCCGCTGGCGGCCTCGCGCCGCATCCGCGTGTTGGTTGCGCGCGGCAGCATCCCGTATTCCGCCGTCACCCAACCCAGGCCCGAACCCTTGATAAAGGGTGGCACGCGATCCTCGATCGTGGCGGTACACAGCACATGGGTATCGCCCATTTTGATCAGGCAGGAACCTTCGGCATGTTTGGTGAAACCTGTCTCGATGGAAACAGCGCGCATTTCGTCTAGATTACGTCCTGAGGGTCGCATGGAAAATCCTTTGTTTGCTGGGTTGGGGATACCGTCCCGTGGCGTTACGATGCAACCCCGATTGACCTTTCATTTGCCTGCGATTTAATGACGATCCAGCAGGGGACCGCCAATGAGCGAAGCGAGCAAAATTCTGAACGAGATGAACGACCGGTCGCGTGAGGTGTTCCGGCTGATCGTCGAAAGCTATTTGGATAGCGGTGAACCGGTGGGCAGCCGTACACTGACCCGCACCTTGTCGGAAAAAGTCAGCGCCGCGACCGTGCGCAATGTGATGCAGGATCTGGAGTTTCTGGGCCTGTTGGACAGCCCCCATGTCAGCGCCGGTCGGATTCCGACGCAGCAGGGGCTGCGGATGTTTGTCGACGGGCTGCTTGAGGTCGGCGATCTGGGGGCAGATGATCGGCAGAAATTGGATGAGACTTTAGGCTCTAACGCAGGTGATGTGGGGGGAATGCTGGATCGTGTGGGATCGGCATTGTCACACGTGACACATGGTGCCTCATTGGTTTTGACGCCTAAACAGGAATCCGAGATCAAGCATATCGAGTTTGTTTCGCTGGCCCAGGACCGCGCCCTTGTCGTGCTGGTCTTTGCTGATGGAACTGTCGAGAACCGGCTGTTCACTCCTCCGCCGGGGCAAACACCCAGTTCCATGCGAGAGGCCGCGAATTTTCTGAATGCGCTGATCGAGGGGCGAACGCTAAGCGAAGTCCGCCGTCAGATGCAGACACAGATCGACGCGCGTAAGCAGGAAATCGACGTACTGGCGCGCGAGATGATCGAAAGTGGCATGGCCGCCTGGGACGGAGACGGAGGCGATTCAGCGCGATTGATTGTGCGTGGACGCGCGAATCTGCTGAATGAACCCGGTCAAACAGAAGAGTTGAATCGAATCCGCACCTTGTTTGATGACCTGGAACGTAAGCGCGATATCGCCGAATTCCTCGAATTGACCGAAGAAGGCGAGGGTGTGCGCATTTTTATCGGCTCTGAGAACAAACTTTTCTCACTTTCGGGTTCCTCTTTGGTGGTGTCTCCATATATGAACGCTGATCGAAAGATAATCGGTGCGGTCGGGGTTATTGGACCCACACGACTGAACTATGGACGGATCGTGCCGATCGTGGATTATACGGCGCAACTGGTCGGCAAGCTTATTTCCGACCGGAGCTAGAGGGTAAGAGATGGCAGAACCCAAAAACGAAGATTTTCTGGACGATATCGCAACAGCTGAGGCAGAAGAGTTGGCCGAGGAGTTTGCCGAAATCAGTGAAGAGGCACTGGAAATTGATGCCCTGCGCGCTGAGCGTGATGATTTCAAGGACAAGTTCATGCGCGCACTGGCTGATGCCGAAAATGCGCGCAAACGGGGCGACAAAGCGCGCCGGGATGCAGAGCAGTACGGCGGGTCCAAGCTGGCGCGCGATATGCTGCCGGTTTATGATAACATGAAACGTGCGCTTGAGGCCGCCACCGATGAGCAGAAAGAGGTTGCTGCTGGTTTGATCGAAGGTGTCGAGCTGACTATGCGCGCGCTGACCAACGTGTTCCAGAAACACGGGATCGAAGTGATCACACCCGAAGTCGGCGACCGGTTTGACCCCAATCTTCACGAAGCTATGTTCGAGGCTCCTGTTCCGGGCACCAAGGCTGGTGATATCATTCAGGTCTCGGCTGAGGGGTTCATGCTGCACGACCGTTTGCTGCGTCCGGCTCAGGTGGGCGTTTCTTCAACGCCTGCAAGCTGATTGGCCTCTGCAAGGCCAAGCCTCCGGCAGAAGTATTTTTGAACAGAAGAAGGGGCGGTCAGGATTTGGCCGCCTCTTTCAGTTTGTAGATCAGGTCGAGCGCTTCGCGGGGTGTCAGTTCATCGGGCAGGATATCGTCCAGCATATCGGCGACTGGTGAGGTTTTTGGCGCGGGCAGCGGCGGGGGTGGCGCGGCTGAGAACAGGGGGAGATCGTCGATCAACGCCTTTTGCTTTCCGCCTTCACGTTCAGTTTTTTCCAATTGGTCCAGCACGACGCGGGCGCGGTCGACTACGGATGCGGGAAGTCCGGCCAATTGCGCGACTTGCACGCCATAGGATCGGTCGGCGGCGCCTTTGTGAACCTCGTGCAGGAAGATGACTTCGCCCTCCCATTCTTTGACGGCGACAGTGGCGTTGTCGACGCCTTCGAGTTTTCCGGCCAAGGCGGTGAGTTCGTGGTAGTGGGTGGCAAACAGCGCGCGGCATTGGTTTGCGGCGTGCAGATGTTCCAGTGTGGCCCAGGCGATTGAGAGGCCGTCATAGGTGGCGGTGCCGCGCCCGATTTCGTCGAGTATCACCAGCGCACGATCGTCGGCCTGATTGAGAATGGCGGCGGTTTCCACCATTTCGACCATGAAAGTCGAGCGGCCGCGGGCCAGATCATCTGAAGCGCCGACCCGGCTGAAAAGCTGGCTGACTACGCCGATATGGGCCTGTTCGGCGGGGACGTAACTGCCCATTTGGGCGAGTAGGGCGATCAGAGCGTTCTGGCGCAGGAAGGTTGATTTACCGGCCATGTTGGGACCAGTCAGCAGCCAGATCGCGGCCCCTTGATTGGCGCTCAGGTCGCAATCATTGGCGATGAACGCGTCGCCCGATTGCTGGCGTAGCGCGTGTTCAACGACGGGGTGGCGGCCCCCTTGGATGTTGAAGGCGCGGGAAGTATCGATTTTTGGGCGGCACCAATTCTCAGCCCGCGCCAGATCTGCTAGCGCTGTGGTCAGGTCCAGTTCGGCCAACCCTCTGGCCGCTTGATTGAGGCGGGCGGCGAGGGCTAAAATTTCGTCAGAAAGCCTTTGATAGAGCCGCTTTTCGATTTCCAAAGCCAGATTTCCGGCGTTCAGGATGCGGGTTTCGATTTCCGAGAGTTCGACGGTTGTGAACCGCACCTGATTGGCCGTCGTCTGGCGGTGGATGTAGGTTTCACTGAACGGCGGGTTCAGCATCTTCTCGGCATGGGTAGCCGTGGTTTCGATGAAATAGCCCAGCACGTTGTTGTGCTTGATCTTCAACGACGTGATGCCCGTGTGCTCTGCGTATTTTTTCTGAAACCCGGCTATGACGGATCGACCTTCGTCGCGCAGCGTGCGCGCTTCGTCCAGTTCGGCGTCAAAACCGGGAGCGATGAAGCCACCATCGCGCGCAAGCAAGGGTGGTTCAGCAACAAGCGCCTCGTCCAGCAGGTTCAATAGATCATCAAAGCCGACAAGGTTTTGTACTGCGGTTGCCAGCAGGACCGGAAGATCCTGACCTTCGCACAATTCAGCGATTGCCGATGCCTGTGTCAGCCCATTGCGAATGGCAGCCAGATCGCGGGGGCCTCCGCGCTCCAACGACAGGCGCGACAGGGCGCGGTCCAAATCAGGGGTTTTGCGCAGGGTCTCGCGCAGGTCCGAGTTGGTCAGGCTGTCTTCGGCGGCAAAACTTACCGCGTCCAACCGGGCGTGGATCACATCCAGATTGCGGGACGGGCTGGAAAGACGCTGTTCCAGCAGCCGCGCACCACTCGGCGTAACAGTACGGTCAACCACGGACAGCAACGATCCGGCGCGGCCACCGGAGAGAGACCGCGTCAGTTCCAGATTGCGGCGCGTGGCGGCGTCGATCTGCACCACGCGGTCCTCGGATTCCTTCAACGGTGTTTGCAGCAGGGGCAGTTTGCCCTTTTGCGTGATCTCAAGATAGTCGATCAGCGCGCCCATGGCCGACACTTCAGCGCGGCCAAATGACCCAAACGCATCCAATGCACCGACGTGAAACAGCCCGCAGATGCGTTTTTCCGCCGCAGTGCTGTCGAAACTGGCGCGACCGATCGGGGTTAGCGAAATGCCCAGATCGCGAACGGTTTCATTCAACTCCTGTTCCATCCCGTCGCCCACGATCAGCTCGGAGGGGGCAAGCCGCGCCAGTTCGGGGCTAAGCCTGACCGAGGTCAAAGGCATCACGTGGAACGCTCCGGTCGAAATATCGGCCCAGGCCAGCGCGGCTTCGTCGCGAACCTCGGCGTAGGCGGCCAGAAAGTTGTGGCGACGGGCCTCTAGTAGGGCGTCCTCGGTCAGTGTGCCGGGCGTTACCAGACGCACAACATCCCGCCGAACCACTGATTTAGAGCCTCTTTTCTTTGCCTCGGCTGGGCTTTCCATCTGCTCGCACACGGCCACTCGAAAGCCTTTGCGGATCAGCGTCAGCAGATAGCCCTCGGCCGCATGGACGGGCACGCCGCACATGGGAATATCCTTGCCATTGTGCTTGCCGCGCTTGGTCAGGGCGATGTCCAGCGCCTCGGCGGCATTCACCGCGTCCTGGAAAAACATCTCGTAGAAATCGCCCATGCGGTAGAACAGCAGGGCGTCTGAATGGACCTCTTTGATCTCAAGATATTGCGCCATCATTGGCGTGACTGTGGACAAAAGCGGCCCCCTTTTGGCGTCTTCCGGTCGCGACCTTACAAATCCCCCAACCGCGACGAAAGGTGAAAACGTATTGTCGTTGAGGCGCAGCCCCGCCTGCGCTATGACGCAACAGCCCCGAATTCATGGAAACGACCGATAAGATGCCCAAAGCGAAGATCACCAAAGAAGAGGCGCTGGCCTTTCACCTGGACCCCACCCCCGGCAAGTGGGAGGTGCAGGCCACCGTTCCCATGACCACGCAGCGCGATCTGTCGTTGGCCTATAGCCCCGGCGTGGCCGTTCCCTGTGAAGCCATCGCCGAAGCGCCCGAAACTGCCTATGACTATACCAACAAGGGCAACCTGGTCGCCGTGATCTCGAACGGGACGGCTGTTCTGGGCCTTGGCAATCTGGGCGCGCTGGGCGGCAAGCCGGTGATGGAGGGCAAGGCCGTCCTGTTTAAGCGTTTTGCCGACGTGAACTCGATCGACATCGAATTGGACACCGAAGACCCGGATGAGTTCTGTCGCGCGGTCCGCCTGATGGGGCCAACATTTGGCGGCATCAACCTTGAAGACATCAAAGCGCCCGAGTGTTTCATCATTGAACAGCGCCTCAAAGAAGAGATGGATATCCCCGTCTTCCACGACGATCAGCATGGTACAGCGGTGATCTGTGCGGCGGGCTTGCTGAATGCGCTGCATATTTCGGGCAAGAAAATCGAAGACGTGAAGATTGTTCTGAACGGTGCGGGTGCGGCGGGGATCGCCTGTATCGAACTGCTCAAATCAATGGGTGCGCGGCACGAGAACTGCATCGTTTGTGACACCAAGGGCGTGATCTATCAGGGCCGGACCGAAGGTATGAACCAGTGGAAATCGGCTCATGCGATCACGACCGAACTGCGCACGCTGGAAGAAGCCATGAAGGGCGCGGATGTGTTTCTGGGCGTGTCGGTCAAAGGGGCCGTGACGCAGGATATGGTTGCGTCGATGGCCGATAACCCGGTGATTTTCGCCATGGCCAACCCCGACCCCGAGATCACCCCGGAAGAGGCGCACGAAGTTCGTGTTGATGCCATTGTTGCCACGGGCCGCAGCGACTATCCGAACCAGGTGAACAACGTTCTGGGCTTTCCCTACCTGTTCCGCGGCGCGCTGGATATCCATGCCCGCGCCATCAATGATGAGATGAAAATCGCCTGCGCCCACGCGCTGGCCAACCTGGCGCGCGAGGATGTGCCGGATGAGGTTGCGATGGCCTATGGAAAATCGCTGACCTTCGGGCGCGACTATATAATTCCTACGCCGTTTGATCCGCGCTTGATCCACCGAATTCCACCTGCCGTCGCTAAGGCCGGTATGGATACCGGGGCCGCGCGGCGTCCGATCATCGACATGGATGCCTATGAGCTGAGCCTCAAGTCCCGCATGGACCCGACCGCCAGCATTCTACGCGGTCTGAACGCCCGCGCGCGTCAGGCGCAAAGCCGGATGATTTTTGCCGAGGGCGACGATCCTCGCGTGCTGCGCGCGGCTGTCACCTATCAACGCTCGGGCTTTGGCAAGGCGCTGGTAGTGGGGCGTACCGATGACGTGAAGGCCAAGCTGGAAGAGGCCGGTCTGGGCGATGCAGTGCGTGAGCTTGAGGTGGTAAACGCTGCCAATACCACGCATCTCGAGACCTACTCGAACTTCCTGTACGAGCGGCTTCAACGTAAGGGTTTCGACCGCAAGGACATTCACCGCCTTGCCGCGCGGGACCGTCACGTGTTTTCCTCGCTGATGCTTGCGCATGGGCATGGCGATGGTCTTGTAACCGGGGCCACACGCAAGTCGGCGCATGTTCTGGACCGGATCAATCACGTGTTCGACGCGGACGCGGCGCATGGCGCGGCTGGTGTCACGGCGCTGTTGCACAAGGGTCGGATCGTGCTGATCGGCGATACACTGGTTCACGAATGGCCTGACGAGAATGATCTGGCCAATATCGCTGAACGCTCGGCCGCCGTTGCGCGCCACATGGGGCTTGAGCCGCGCGTGGCGTTCGTCAGCTTTTCGACATTCGGCTATCCGATGTCGGAGCGGGCTGAAAAAATGCACCGTGCGCCTGCGGTTCTGGACCAGCGCGGCGTTGATTTCGAATATGAGGGCGAAATGACCGTGGACGTAGCGCTGAATGTCGATCAACAGGCCAGCTATCCGTTCCAGCGTCTGACAGGCCCGGCGAATATCCTAATCGTTCCCGCGCGCCATTCGGCGTCGATTTCGACCAAGCTGATGCAGGAAATGGGCGGAGCTACGGTTATTGGTCCGATCCTGTCAGGTGTCGACAAGCCGATTCAGATCTGTTCGACCGTTTCAACCGCGAATGACATCCTGAACATGGCTATCCTGGCGTCGTGTGACATTGGATAAGCCATGACGATCTGGAACCTCGGCTCGATCAACTCGGACATGATTTATGACGTTCCGCACCTTCCTGGTCCGGGCGAGACACTCTCGGCCGGTGGTCTGGATCGTTTTCTGGGCGGCAAGGGGGCGAACATGTCCGTGGCGGCGGCACGGGCCGGGGCGCGGGTAGCGCATATCGGGGCCGTGGGGTCGGATGGGCGCTGGGCGTTGGATCGTTTGACGGAATACGGCGTGGATACGCGCCATATTGCCCAGGTCGATGTGCCGACAGGCCACGCCATCATTGCCGTGGATGCGCAGGGTGAGAACAACATCATTCTGTTTCAGGGGGCGAACCACGCAATCTCGCAGGATCAGTTGGGGCAGGCGCTGTCTTCAGCTTCGCGTGGTGATTTGCTGGTGATGCAGAACGAAACCAATCTTCAGGTTGAGGCCGCGAAGATGGGTCGTGAGATGGGTTTAACCGTCTGCTATGCCGCAGCACCGTTTCAGGCCGATGCAGTGCAGGCCGTGCTGCCCTATCTGGATTTCCTGATTTTGAACGAGGTTGAGGCCGATCAACTGCGTCAAGCCACCGGTCAATCAGTCTTGGATTTGAAGGTCGAGCATGTGATTGTCACCTTGGGATCGAAAGGCGCGCGGTACCATCATCGCGCCGCAGCGTCGGATTTCCCGGCCTATAAAGTGCAGCCTGTGGATACGACCGGCGCGGGGGATACCTTTACCGGCTATGTTCTGGCCGGGATGGATCGCGGGATGCCGATCCCGCAGGCGATTTCACAAGCAAATCGTGCCGCGGCCTTGATGGTCACGCGGCACGGTACAGCAGATGTCATCCCGGATTTAAAAGAGGTCCGGGACGCGAAGCTCGATTAGGATCCGGCAAATGGCGCGTCACCGCCCCAAAGCTGTTTGACACGGGCATCCCGGCCGCAAGCTTTGCGGTAAGCCTTGTATGCGCTGTGTTGGCGTTTGGGGCCAAACCGCGTGAGAACCAGCTTGGACCCTTTGTAGTAATCCTGATGATATGCGTCGGCAGGATAGAACGTGCCAGCCTGCAGGATCGGCGTAACCACGGTCTGCCCCAGCGCACGTTGTGCATCTGCCTTGGCTCGTTCAGCAGAAGCTTTTTCGCCTGCATTAGAGACAAAAATGGCGGTTCTATAACTATCCCCCCGATCACAGAACTGCCCTCCGGCATCGGTGGGGTCTACGGACCGGAAAAAGAGGTTCAACAGCGTTTCACGGGAAACGACCGATGGGTCAAAGGTGATCTGGACGGCTTCGTAATGACCAGTGCCCCCTTTGGAGACTTGATCATACGTAGGGCTTGCGGTTTTACCGCCGGTAAATCCGGAAACTGCCCCTGTCACACCTTTCACGGATTCAAAGTCGGATTCGACACACCAGAAACACCCGCCGGCTACCGTCAGGGTTTCGGTTCCCGCGGCGGGTGCCGGGGTCGCTCGCAACAGAGCGGCAATTGCGATCAAAGTAAAAAGAAGCGTCGGTTTGACGTAGTCGAGATAAGCGATGCGGGTCATGGCAGGTCTCCTTCTGAGATTAGGCTGCCTTGTCTTTTTGCCCGACGCAATCACCTGACATCGTTTGTCACGCGCTGGTGAGAGGAGTTTATCCCAGCAACTGCCCCAGTTTCATCGCAACGCCCATATTTCCCGAAATCTTGAGCTTGCCCAAAGCCACACCTGTCATCGGGTTCAGCTTGCCGGTCAGCAGTTTGGTCAGGTTTTTCTGTGAAATACGGATGGTGCAGTCGGTTTCCCGATCCTGTGTGGTGGCCTGATTGTCGGACAGGACGATCACGCCGTCATCGCCGCAATCGAACTTCAACGAGCCTTCGAAGCTTTTGCCAACCAGGTTTTTCTGAATGTCGTCCGCAATTGATTGCAACATGGTATCTCTCCTCGGTTGACCTGTGCGTAAGGCTAAACCGGTTAGCCAAGCAAGGATGACCCCACGAGAACCACTGCCTACGACTCCTGCAAAAGCTGGACAGTGCGTTCGCACCGCTGACCGTCATAGAATGCGTCCAGAACGGCCAGAAATTCGGGCGGGGCGTCGGGTACGGATGAGAACAGCGTCATGCAAGACCGCAACTTCTTGCCATCTGTCCCGCCCAGAATGTCCGTGGCGTCGCGGCCCTTGTGCAGCAGCATCAACTGCGCTGTTTCGGTCAGGCGTTTGCGCAGTTCTGGGTGATCCAGATAGGCTGTCGCCTCTTCCAGATCTTCAATGCCGTAGAGCTGCGCCATGTCGGACCGGCCAAGCGCGGCCAGTTGCGGAAAGACGAACCACATCCAGTGGCTGGTTTTCTGCCCCTGCTTCAGCTCGCGCAGGACGTCGGACCAAACCGTGTCCTGCGCTTCGATGAACAGATCAAGCTCATCACCGATGCCGTCGTCTTCGGTCACTTGGACAAACGCTTGTCGCGGGCTGCCAGCAGTTTAAGACGCAGGGCGTTCAACTGGATAAAGCCCGCCGCATCTGTCTGGTCATATGCACCCGCGTCTTCCTCGAACGTCACATGTGCCTCGGAGTAGAGCGAGTGATCCGACCAGCGGCCAACGGTCGAGGCCAGACCTTTATACAGTTTCACGCGCACGGTGCCGGTGACATGCTCTTGGCTCTTGTCGATGGCGGCCTGCAGCATTTCGCGTTCGGGCGAGTACCAGAAGCCGTTGTAGATCAGCTCGGCATATTGCGGCATCAACTGGTCTTTCAGATGCATCGCGCCGCGGTCCATAGTGATGGACTCGATGCCACGGTGCGCTTCCAACAGGATGGTGCCGCCGGGCGTTTCGTAGATACCGCGTGATTTCATCCCAACGAACCGGCCTTCGACCAGGTCCAGACGGCCAATGCCGTGCTTGCCGCCATATTCGTTCAGCTTGGTCAGGATGGTGGCCGGGCTCATTGCTTCACCATTGATGCTGACCGCGTCGCCTTTTTCAAAGCCGATCTCGATGAACTCAGGCTCATTCGGTGCATCTTCAGGGTGGACGGTGCGCTGATAGACGTAATCAGGCGCTATATCGGCGGGGTCTTCCAGAACCTTGCCCTCGGACGAGGTATGCAGCAGGTTCGCATCGACCGAGAACGGAGCCTCACCGCGCTTGTCCTTGGCAATCGGAATCTGGTTCTGCTCGGCAAATTCCAGCAGCTTGGTCCGGCTGGTCAGATCCCATTCCCGCCACGGCGCGATGACCTTGATATCGGGGTTCAGCGCATAGGCCGCCAGTTCGAACCGCACCTGGTCGTTGCCTTTGCCGGTTGCGCCATGCGCCACGGCATCGGCACCGGTTTCGGCCGCGATCTCAACCAGACGTTTCGAGATCAGCGGGCGCGCAATCGACGTGCCCAGCAAGTACAGACCTTCGTACTGCGCATTGGCGCGGAACATGGGGAAGACGAAGTCGCGGACGAATTCTTCGCGGATGTCTTCGATATAGATGTTCTCGGGCTTGATCCCCAGCATCTCGGCCTTTTGTCGTGCTGGCTCCAGCTCTTCACCCTGACCCAGATCGGCGGTGAAGGTGACGACCTCACATCCATACTCGGTCTGCAACCATTTCAGAATGATCGAGGTATCAAGGCCACCGGAATAGGCCAGAACAACTTTCTTGGGCGCGGACATCTGACTTCCCTTTATGCGTAGAACGATTGGCCCCTAACGGGTTTTGAATGCGGGGGCAAGTTATCTGCGTTGACGCAGGCGGCGATTTCAGGTGAAACGGACGGATAGAGAACAAGGATTGGTTGAAAGGGCAGTTTTTTACAATGTTGGGCTGGCAGATTTTTGTGCATTCCGTGCGAATGGTTTTTGGAAATATAAAGCAGGTTCTGCAAATTACATTTGGGCCGGCACTTGCGGCAACCGCCGCCATAGTCGCGCTGTTTATGGTTCTGGATATACCCTGGGATCAACTTGACCCGGAAACCGGTACCTTGCCACCGGGAACGTCATACGGATCGCTGGTGTTCTTCGTCGCAAGTGTGGCCATTGTGGGAATAATCACGATGTTCTGGATCGCCGTGTCCTGGCATCGCTTTATCCTTCTGGAAGAATACCCCCACGGTATTTTCCCGACTTTCCGGTTTGACAGGATTCTCGCGTATTTCGGGCGCGTGTTGCTGTTGGGCCTACTGATGGGCCTTGCCTTCTTGCCGCTAAGCATGGTTATGGCCGCGATGGGAGCTGGCGCACTGACCTTGGTGGTAACGGTTGTTTTCGCCTTTTTTCTGATCGTTTCATTCTATCGCCTTTCGATCATCCTGCCAGCGGCTGCGATTGGCCATCCAGTAACGCTTGGGGATGCGTGGAACAGCACACAAGGAATGGGTGGTGCAATCATCTTGCTTCTGATCGTGAACTTCCTGTTTCAGTTTCTGGTGCAGCTTGCGTTCACCGCGCTCGCGTTTATTCCCCTGCTGGGCATCTTGCTGACCCTGTTCTTCGGTACTTTGGTGTTGCCGCTGATAAACGTCAGCATCCTGACCACGATGTTCGGTGTGTTTATAGAAAAGCGCGAACTGACCTAACCGCTCGTACACATATGTATTCCTTGCGCTTTCGGCGGTGATGCGGCAGTGAAACCGTCATGAGTGATTTCATGACCCGTGCCCGCGCCGCCGAGCAGGAAATGCGATCGGTTTTTCCGCCGACGCCCTTGCAGCGGAATGCCCACCTGTCCGACCGCTATGGGGCCGATATCTGGCTCAAGCGTGAAGACCTAAGCCCGGTGCGGTCCTACAAGATCCGGGGCGCGTTTAACGCCATGCGCAAGCAGAAGGGGCATGACCTGTTTGTCTGCGCTAGTGCCGGCAATCATGCGCAGGGTGTGGCGTTCATGTGCAAACACCTGAACGTGCGCGGTGTGATCTTCATGCCGGTGACAACGCCGCAGCAGAAAATTCAGAAAACCCGCATCTTCGGCGGGGACAATATCGAGGTTCATCTGTCCGGGGACTATTTCGACGACACTTTGGCGGCGGCGCAACAGTGGTGTGCTCAGCAGGGCGGTTATTTCCTGTCGCCCTTCGATGATGAGGACGTGATCGAGGGGCAGGCGTCCCTTGCGGTTGAGATCGAAGAGCAACTGGGTTGCGTACCAGATCACGTCATCTTGCCGGTCGGGGGCGGGGGAATGTCATCGGGTGTGGCGACGTGGTTCGGCGATCGAACGCATTGCCTGTTTGTCGAACCCAAAGGTGGGGCGTGCCTGCATGCGGCAATGGCGGCGGGCCACCCCGTTTCGCTGGATCACGTAGACAACTTCGTTGACGGTGCTGCGGTTGGTCGAATTGGGGCCAAGCCGTTTGAATTGCTCAAGTCACGCCATCTTTCGGATGTGCTGGTTCTGTCCGAAGATCGCATCTGTGCCACGATGATTGAAATGCTGAATGTCGAAGGCATTGTTCTGGAACCTGCGGGTGCTCTTGCGGTTGAGGCGGTTGCCGACGTGCAAAGCTTCATTCGCGGCAAGACCGTGGTTTGCGTCACCTCGGGTGGGAATTTCGATTTTGAGCGTCTGCCCGAAGTGAAAGAGCGGGCGCAGCGCTACTCGGGCGTGAAGAAGTACTTTATTCTGCGCCTGCCCCAGCGTCCCGGAGCGTTGAAGGAATTTCTGAATATCCTCGGCCCGGATGACGATATCGCCCGGTTTGAATATATGAAGAAATCGGCGCGCAATTTCGGCTCGGTCCTGATTGGTATCGAGACCCGCAAGCCCGAGAATTTTGCACGTCTTTTCGCGCATCTGGATGAGGCGGGGTTCACCTATACCGATATCACAGACGACGAAACGTTGGCGCAGTTTGTCATCTAAGTCAGGTTTTGTGCCTTTTCGGTCAGGAAACGGGCGCGAGATTCTTCAAATGCGGTCAGAATTTCAGGCAGGTTGACTTCGACCGCTTGGCCAGAGGCCGCCGATCGCTCACCGTCCTGGCACAGCCTTGAGAAGTGGTCAAACCCAAGGCTCAGGGCGCTGCCTTTAAGAAAATGCAGGTTTTGTTCCAAGTCTTTCCGCAACGTGTCCTGTTCCAGTCGGTCGATCGCTTCTTGTACTTCGTCCAGAAAGATCTGAACGACCTCGTCAAATTCGGCGCTGCCCACTTCGTTGCGCAACTGATTGACCCTGGACCAGTTGATCATGTCCGAAATCTCCAAAACAAAACCGCGACATGATTTTGGTAACGTTGTGCCGGTAAAGGGCAGGTTAAGCGACGTAAAAATCAACCTTCACCTGATGTTAAACAGCCCAAGCCTACGGTCTAATTGCGCGGGGGGTGCAGCTAGGGAGCAGAGGAATCGGGTGGCAGAGGTCAGTCAAGCAGAAGCCAGATCAGAGTTGGATTTTGGAGTGATCCAGAAGGTGCTTGTCGTAGATGACAGCCGACTTCAGCGGCGCATTCTTGTGGCCTCGCTCAAAAAATGGGGGTTTCAGGTTCTTGAGGCGGATAATGGCGATGCTGCGCTGGAAATCTGCGCAAAGGAATCGCCGGACCTGGTCCTGAGCGATTGGGTCATGCCGGGGATGAGCGGCCTGGAATTCTGTCGGGCATTTCGGTCATTGAATCGAGAGGTGTACAGCTATTTCATCCTGCTAACCTCCAAGAGCGAAAAGCAGGAGGTCGCGCGCGGGCTGGACGCCGGCGCGGACGACTTTCTGATTAAACCGCTTGAGGCGGACGAACTGCGCGCCCGTATTTCGGCAGGCGCCCGAATTTTGGATATGCAGCGCGAGTTGTCCGAGAAAAACCGCCTGATTGAATCAGCGCTGGAAGACCTGAAGCTGGCGCATGACGCGATCGACAAAGACCTGATGCAGGCCCGCAAGATTCAGGAATCTCTGGTGCCGGAACTGACGCGCAGCTTCGGAAATTCCCGGGTCAGCCTGTTGCTGAAACCCTGCGGTCACATCGGCGGCGATCTTGTCGGGATGTTCTCACCTGGTGTGAACAGGTTGGGATTTTATAGCATTGATGTGTCGGGCCACGGCATCACTTCGGCCATGATGACAGCGCGGCTGGGCGGGTATCTGTCCAGCAAGCATTTCGACCAGAATGTAGCGATGGAAAAGCGGTTCGGTAAATTCTATGCGCTGTTGCAGCCTGAGATCGTGGCCGAGACCCTGAATTCCCGATTGATGGCGGATGCCGGGATCGAAGAGTACTTTACCATGGTCTATGGCATCATCGATTTGCGCAACGGCCACCTGAAAATGGTGCAAGCTGGCCATCCCCACCCCTTGGTGCTTCGTCAGGATGGAGGAACCGCGTTTCTGGGCGAAGGTGGTTTGCCCATCGGGTTGTTGCCGGACGTGACATTTCAGCGGATCGAAACTTATCTAAAACCCGGCGACAGGCTTCTTTTGTATTCGGATGGTTTTACCGAATGCACCATGGCGGATGGCCGACTTCTTGAAGAAGACGGGTTGCGTCAAATGGCGACGGAATGCGCCAAGGATGCCGGTGGGTCCGATTTTCTTGACAACATCTTTCAAGACCTGACCCATGCCATGGCCCCTGGCAGCAGCATGGATGACGATGTCTCGGCTGTATTTTTCGAATACGGAGGACCCTAGAGCGTATCCAGATGCAAACTGGCGAAATGACGGTCGCCGCCATTGCCCAACATCTCAACCGCGTCGGCGGTATCCATCCACAACGCTTCGTGAAACGGTTCGGTCGGCGCGCTGATATTGCGGACGGGACGCGCGCGGTAGATCAGACAGACCTTTTCAGCCCATAAGTCATACTCCGGCATATAGGTGAACCGGCGAAACGCGCCGACGCGCCGTGGATTGGCCACCAACCAGCCTGTTTCTTCGAAAACTTCTCGGTGCAGGGCTGTTATAGGCGATTCGCCGGGATCAATACCACCGCCGGGCAATTGCAGATCGGGGCCGGGTTCCATTTGACAGGTCAGCAAAAGGTGCCGACCCCGGGGCAGCAACGCGTAAACGCCGACCCTTCGTTTGTATTTATGACCCGCTTGTGGGGTTTCACCGAACCGTCTGATCATGTATGGCCCCTTACAACCCGAATTGTTCGACCTATATGCTGGCGGTATGCCAACCTGTGGCGTGTAAGGAAACCCCATGTCTCTTGGAACCAAAATCGCGTGGGACGATACCGTCCTGCCCTTTCAACTCGATGTATCAGACATGCGTGGCCGCGTGGCCCGTCTGGACGGGGTGCTGGATGGCATCCTGAAACAACACGACTATCCCGAAAAGGTCGAGGCTCTGGTCGCTGAGATGGCGCTGCTGACCGCGTTGATCGGTCAAACTGTTTCGTTGCGCTGGAAGCTGTCCCTTCAGGTTCAGTCCAAGGGCGCCGTTCGCATGATTGCCACCGATTACTATGCTCCCACCGAAGAAGGTGAGCCGGCGCGGATCCGGGCCTATGCCAGCTTTGATCGGGACAGGCTGACCGATGCCAGCCCGTTCGATCAGGTGGGCGAAGGGTATTTTGCGATCATGATCGACCAGGGCGAAGGTACGCATCCCTATCAGGGGATCACCCCCTTGGCTGGCGGGTCGCTCAGCGCCTGTGCCGAAGCCTATTTCGCCCAGTCCGAGCAGTTGCCGACCCGGTTCTCGCTGAGTTTCGGGAAATCGACCGAACCGGGCGTTGGCGAACATTGGCGCGCGGGCGGGATCATGTTGCAGCATATGCCCAAAGCTTCACCTTTTGCGGCAACGGGCGAAGGCACCGGTGACATTCTGACCGCCAGCGATCTGGTCGATGGCGAGGAAGGTGAAAACTGGGGCCGCGTGAATATCCTGCTGGATACGGTTGAAGATCTGGAATTGATCGGCCCGTCAACCGCGCCGACCGATTTGCTGGTGCGTTTGTTTCACGAAGAACAGCCCCGCGTCTATGACGCCCAGCCGGTGCAATTCGGATGTACCTGTTCCGAGGATCGCGTGCGGCAGAGCCTGTCAATCTATTCGGCGAAGGACATTGAAAAGATGACGACGCCCGAGGGCAACGTCACCGCAGACTGCCAGTTCTGCGGCGCGCATTACGTGCTGGATCCCGCCACCGTTGGTTTTGATGCTGACCGGCCCTGATCCGACAGATGTGCTGCGGGCGGCGCTGAGCCGCCCCGGCGACGGGTCAAGTGATTTTGACCTGAACCCCGACACTGTATTGCCGGAGGGTCGCAAGCTGCGCCCGGCGGGGGTTCTGGTTCTGGTCTCCGTTGTCGGAAACACTCCGCGTGTGATCCTGACAAAGCGTTCGTCAGCGCTGAAACATCATCCGGGTCAGATTGCCTTTCCGGGCGGCAAGCAGGACGAAGGTGACGCCGATGTCACGGCCACCGCCCTGCGTGAGGCGCAGGAAGAGATCGGTTTGCCCCCGAATCTGCCGGACATTCTGGGCCATTTGCCGACCCATGAGACGGTGACATCCTTCACGGTCACCCCGGTAATCGCCATTCTGCGGGACAGGTTTCAACCGGTACCGGAACCGGGCGAAGTGGATGAGGTGTTCTCAGTCCCGCTGGCGCATGTCCTTGATCCTGCAAATTATATTGTTGAATCGCGCCGCTGGCGGGGTCAGAAACGGTATTATTTCACGGTGCCGTTCGGTCCCTATTATATCTGGGGCGCAACGGCCCGCATGCTACGGGGTCTGGCCGCGCGGGTGAGCGAATGACGCAAATTTCCGAAAGCTGGGCTTCCGATCCGGCGACACAAAAGGTTTGCGCGGCGTTGACGGACGGCAGAGCGCAGGCGCTGTTTGTCGGCGGCTGTGTGCGAAATGCGCTTTTGGGCGCGCCCGCGTCCGATATCGACATTGCGACGGACGCCCGCCCTCAGCAGGTTGTCGAGCTTGCGCAAAACGCGGGGCTGAAAGCGATCCCAACCGGGATTGATCATGGCACGATCACGGTGGTCTGTGATGGCGTCCCGCATGAGATCACCACCTTCCGCCGTGACATCGAAACTGATGGCCGCCGCGCGGTTGTGGCGTTCTCGGATAATATCCAAGAGGACGCGGCACGCCGAGACTTCACCATGAACGCGCTTTATGCGCGGCCTGACGGGACGGTATTGGATCCGCTGAATGGCCTGCCGGATTTGCGGGCACGGCGGGTGCGCTTCATCGGAACCGCCGAACACCGCATCCGTGAAGATTACCTGCGGTCTTTGCGCTATTTTCGGTTCCATGCTTGGTATGGTGATGCAGAGGCTGGGTTTGACGCGGATGCTCTGGCGGCGATTGCGTCCAATTTGGACGGTTTGTCGGATTTGTCCCGCGAACGTGTCGGGGCCGAGCTTTTGAAATTGCTAGGTGCCCCCGATCCTGCACCCTCTGTCGCGGCCATGCGCAGCGTCGGCGTTCTGGCGCAACTTGTGCCGGGTGCAGATGATCGGGCCCTTGCGCCACTGATTATGTTCGAGCAGCAGGCTGGCGCCGCGCCAGATCCCATCCGGCGGCTCGCCGCGATTGCGACGCCCGAAATTGCAAAGACCCTGCGCCTGAGCAAGGCGCAGCTTCAGCGACTTACTCGGATGCGGGATGAGGCAAGCGGGACTGCGTCTACCGCAGAGCTTGGGTTCCGATATGGCGAGGAAAGCGGTCTGCACAAAGTGCTTCTGCGATGCGCCTTTTTCGAAAAGCCCTGGTCCGAGGGGATGCGCACCGACCTTCACGCAGGGGCCAAAGCCCAATTTCCAGTCACCGCATCAGATCTGATCCCGGAATTCACCGGCCCTGCGCTGGGCCAGAAACTGGCCGAGCTTGAGGCCCGCTGGATTGCGTCGGGTTTCGGGCTGACCCGCGACGATTTGCTGAGCCGCTGAGGCGAAGTCTCAAAAAGGGATGACAAATCGCAGTCTTTGTGCTTACGTGCGCCTGTCACTTAAGTGGAGGGATGCGAATGTATTACGGGATCTGGTTCGGCTAAAGCCGGGACACCTTGACCCGTTGGGGTGGTGTTCTGGCGCCATCTTTCTTCGCATGACCAATTTTCTGCTCAATCGGAGCACTCTCCATGTTTCGCTTTTTCGAAAACCTCGTTGACCCTTTTGTCGCCTACAAGGAATCTGACACGCCGCCCACGCGGTTGTGGCCGTTCATGCTGGAATACTCCAAGCCGTTCTATCGGGTATTCTTCTGGGCGGGACTGATTTCAGTCATCGTAGCGGCAGTTGAGGTCGGGCTGATCTACTATATGGGCCGCGTAGTTGATCTGTTGACCGGACCACCGGCCGAGGTGTGGAAGACCCACGGGACCGAACTGATCCTGATGGCCCTTTTTGTCCTTTTGCTGCGGCCCATGTTGCATGTCGTTGATGTGCTATTGTTGAACAACACGATCCTGCCGAACTTTGGCACCCTTATCCGTTGGCGCGCGCATAAACATGTGCTGCGTCAGTCGGTGGGCTGGTTCGAGAATGACTTTGCGGGCCGCATCGCCAACCGGATCATGCAAACGCCTCCAGCAGCAGGCGAGGCGGTGTTTCAGGTCTTTGACGCGATTTCCTTTTCGCTGGCTTATCTGATCGGGGCGGCGGTGCTGCTGATGGCGGCTGATCCACGCCTTTTGCTGCCATTGCTTGTTTGGTTCGTTCTGTACGGCCTGCTGGTGCGTTGGACGGTTGCGCGGGTGGGTCCCGCGTCGCAGGCTGCGTCTGATGCGCGGTCTGCCGTGACGGGGCGGGTGGTCGACAGCTACACCAACATCCATTCGGTCAAGATGTTCGCCCACGACGCGCAGGAGCTAGACTATGCCCGCGAAGCCATCGAGGAAACACGCCGAACCTTCCAGATCGAGATGCGGATCTTCACCATCATGGATGCGGTTCTGGTCACGCTGAACGGTCTGCTGATCGTTGGCGTTGTCGGTTGGGCAATTGCCCTGTGGATGCAAGGCAGCGCCTCGGTCGGGGTGGTTGCGGCGGCTACCGCTTTGACTCTGCGGCTGAACGCGATGACTGGGTGGATCATGTGGGCGCTGACCAGCTTTTTCCGTCAGCTTGGTGTTGTGGCCGAAGGGATGCAGACGATTGCGCAGCCCATTGATCTGTTGGATGTGCCGGGTGCCAAGCCGTTGCAATTGTCCAATGGCCAGATCGACATTCGAGACTTGTCCCACCATTACGGGCGCAAGACCGGGGGTTTGGATCACATCAGCTTGACCATTCAGCCGGGCGAAAAGATCGGCCTGATCGGGCGGTCCGGGGCCGGGAAATCGACCCTAGTAAAGCTGCTATTGCGGTTTTATGACATCGAGCAGGGCGCGATCCTGATCGACGATCAGAACATCGCACAGGTCACGCAAGACAGTTTGCGCAGCCATATCGGAATGGTGCAGCAGGACAGTGCCTTGCTGCATCGTTCGGTCCGCGACAACATCCTGTACGGTCGTCCCGACGCGTCCGAGGCGCAGATGATCGCCGCCGCCAAACAGGCCGAAGCGCATGAGTTCATCCTTGATCTGCAAGACCCACAAGGGCGCACGGGCTATGACGCGCATGTGGGTGAGCGGGGCGTGAAACTGTCTGGTGGGCAACGTCAGCGGGTGACCTTGGCGCGTGTGATCCTGAAGGATGCGCCGATCCTGCTGTTGGACGAGGCGACATCTGCCCTAGATTCCGAAGTCGAAGCCTCGATACAGGAAACTCTTTACGGCATGATGCTAGGTAAAACCGTGATCGCCATTGCCCACCGGCTGAGCACCATTGCCCAGATGGACCGCATTCTGGTCATGGACGACGGAAGAATTGTAGAGCAAGGCGGCCATGCCGAGCTGTTGTCCCATGGCGGGCTTTACGCCCAGTTCTGGGCGCGGCAATCTGGGGGCTTCCTGAACCCGGAGGCCGCGGAATGAGGATCGCCGACCTCATAAACCCGTTCAAAAACATCGAAACGCCCCCGCCGCAAACGCTGGGGGCGTTCATTCGCTGGTGCTTGTCCGGCGCGTGGCCCATGCTGTTCGTCGCGGCCTTCTTTTCCGCAACCGCAGGCGCGATGGAGGCCGGAACTGCCTGGATTCTGGGATTGGTGGTCGACGTTGCAACCTCGGGCGGGCCCGAGAACTTTCTGACCGCAGGCAACATGTGGATGATCCTTGGCGCAGTTGCCTTTTTCATGCTGTTGCGCCCGGCTTTGTTCGGGCTGTCCTCACTGTCGAACAATTACATCGTTATGCCCAATATCACGCCGCTGGTTCTGGCCAAGCTGAACCGTTGGACATTGGGGCAGTCCGTCACCTATTTCGACGACGACTTTGCCGGACGGATCGCACAGAAGCAGATGCAGACTTCGAATGCGATGGCATCGGTTGTGTCCGAGACAATCAGTGCAATCGTCTTTGCCCTCGCCTCGCTTGTGGGTTCGTTCCTCTTGTTAGGGTCTATTCATCCGCTGGTCATGCTGCCCTTCACGGCTTGGCTTGCCGTCTATTTCCTGCTTATCCGCTGGTATTTGCCGCGCATCCGCAAACGCTCGGCGGCGCGGGCTGGGGCGCGGGCGATGGTGTCGGGGCAGGTGGTCGACACCATCACGAATATCAAGACCGTCAAGCTGTTTGCGCATTCTGCCTACGAAGATCAGGCCGCACGCACTGCGATGGTCGATCTACGGGAACGGTCGCTGGAGTTCGGCAGTCTTTCCGCTAGTTTCAGGTTCATTCTGATGACGCTGGCAGGTGTGTTGCCGGTTGTGCTGATGGGCGCAACGATCTGGTTGTGGCAGGCGGGAACTGCAACGGCCGGCGATATCGTTGCGGCGGGCGCGGTTTCGATCCGTATTGCCCAGATGACAGGCTGGGTCAGTTTTACGCTGATGGGCCTCTATGCGAATGTCGGTGAGATTGAGAATGGAATGATGACTCTCGCCAAACGGGACCGGATTGTGGACACAGCAAACGCGTCCGATCTGCAGGTGCAGGACGGTCGGATCGAGTTTGACCATGTCAGCTTTGCTTACGGGCGCGATGTCGGCGGTGTGAGCGATGTGAATATGACCGTATATCCAGGTGAGAAGCTGGGCATCGTCGGCGCATCCGGGGCGGGGAAATCAACTTTGGTTTCGTTGCTTTTGAGGCTCTATGACGGGGAAAAAGGCACAATTCGCATCGACGGTCAGGATGTCCGCCAAGTGACACAGGACAGCTTGCGCAGGCATATCGGGATGGTCACGCAGGAAACTGCGATGTTCAACCGCTCGGCGCGTGAAAACATCCTGTATGGCCGTCCTGGTGCCACAGAAGCCGAGATGATCGCCGCGGCACAAAAGGCAGAGGCGCACGAGTTTATCCTTGGTTTGCAAGACGCTCATGGGCGCACAGGGTATGATGCCCATCTGGGTGAGCGTGGCGTAAAACTCAGCGGGGGACAGCGGCAGCGGATCGCCCTGGCGCGTGCGATCCTGAAAGACGCGCCGATCCTTGTTTTGGATGAAGCGACATCTGCGCTGGATTCCGAGGTAGAAGCCTCGATCCAAGCCGCCCTGCACCGCGTAATGCGGGGCAAGACCGTCCTTGCGATTGCGCACCGGCTTTCGACGCTGCGAGAGATGGACCGGATCATCGTTCTGGATCAGGGGCGCATTGTCGAATCCGGCACTCACGACGGTCTGCTGGAACAGGGCGGCCTTTATGCACGGTTCTGGCATCGTCAGTCTGGTGGCTTCATTCAAGCAGAGGCTGCGGAATAGCTTTGGGCTGATTAGCTCGGGCAGTACGGCGGGATCGGCGGCGTTTTTTTGTTCAACCCGACCTTGACGGTGTCAAAGGGGTTTTGTTGCGAGCGAAGCCCCGTTATCAGGCGGATCATGACGCAGACATTCACCATAACGCGCCTTGGCCATCAGGGGGATGGCATTGCCGAAGGTCCCGTTTTTGCGCCGCGCACCTTGCCGGGCGAAGCGGTCAGCGGCACCGTTGTCGGGCAGCTTTTGACGGACGTCCGCGTCGAAACCCCCTCGGATCAAAGGGTCAAAGCACCGTGCCGCCATTACAAGGCGTGCGGCGGATGCCAATTACAACACGCATCAGACGCATTTGTCGCCGACTGGAAGGTCGAAATTGTGCGCAAGGCGCTGGATGCGCAGGGGATCGAAGCGGACGTGCGCCCGACCCATACTTCACCCGAACGGTCCCGGCGTCGGGCAACCGTTGCTGTGCGGCGGACAAAAAAGGGCACTTTGGCTGGGTTCCATGGCCGCGCATCCGATACGATTACCGAAATCCCGGATTGCCACTTGCTGCATCCCGACTTGATCGCAGCGATCCCGGTGGCCGAGGCGTTGGCCTTGCTGGGGGGCAGTCGAAAAGGGGTTCTGGCAGTGACGCTGACCCAATCCGAGGGCGGCCTGGACGTGGCAGTCAAAGGCGGCAAGCCTCTGGACGGCCCGCTTGAGCTGGCCCTGGCGCAGGCGACCGAACACCATGGACTTGCACGGCTGAGTTGGGATGATGAGGTTATCGCCACACGACAGCAGCCGGTTCAACGCTTTGGGGCGGCCGAAGTCGTACCTCCGCCCGGTGCGTTTCTTCAGGCCACCAAGGATGGGGAACAGGCTCTATTACAGGCCGTTTTGCAAGCAACCGAGGGTGCAAAGCGCGTCGTCGACCTGTTCGCAGGCAGCGGTACTTTTTCGCTGCCGCTGGCGCAGACTGCCGAAGTTCACGCAGTGGAAGGCGAGGCTGACATGACCGCTGCGCTGGATCAGGGGTGGCGCAAGGCCAAAGGGCTGAAACGAGTAACGACCGAGGCGCGCGACCTGTTCCGCCGACCTTTGATGCCGGATGAACTCAGGCATTTTGATGCAATCGTGCTGGACCCGCCGCGCGCAGGGGCCGAGGCGCAGGTGTCCGAGCTGGCGCAGTCAAAACGCCCGGTGATTGCCTATGTCTCGTGCAATCCGGTTACGTTCGCACGTGATGCAAAAACGCTGGTTAACGCGGGTTACACCCTTGAATGGGTACAAGTGGTTGACCAATTTCGGTGGTCGTCACATGTCGAACTTGCCGCCCGTTTTACTCTGAACTCATAACCCTGACAGGAGAGCGCCCGAATGGGGATCACCCAACGCCTGCAGACAATCATCGACGCCCCGGCTTTTGGGCATTTCATCACCGGAGTCATCCTGTTCAACGCGGTCTTGCTGGGGATGGAGACGTCTCCGACCCTGATGGAGCTGGCAGGTCCAGTGATCGTGACATTGGATCAGCTATGTCTGGCTATCTTTGTTGCCGAAATCTCGATGAAGCTGATCGCAACGGGGCGGAATTTTTTCAAGAACGGGTGGAACAACTTTGATTTCCTGATTGTGGGCATCGCCCTTGTGCCCAGTGCAGGCAGCCTGTCGGTCCTGAGGGCACTGCGTATTCTCAGGGTGTTGCGCGTGATTTCGGTTGCGCCCCGTTTGCGCCGAGTGGTCGAAGGGTTCATTTCAGCCTTGCCGGGCATGGCCAGTGTTTTCCTTCTGATGGCGATCCTGTTTTATATTGGCGCGGTGATTTCGACCAAGCTGTTCTCGCAATCTTTCCCGGACTGGTTCGGCGATCTTGGCCTGTCAGCCTATACGCTGTTCCAGATCATGACGCTGGAAAGCTGGTCGATGGGCATCGTGCGCCCGGTCATGCAGGTTTATCCCTATGCGTGGGTTTTCTTTGTGCCCTTCATCATGGTCACAACCTTTGCCGTTGTGAACTTGCTAGTGGGTTTGATCGTGAACTCGATGCAGGATGCCCACCACGCCGAGGATGAGGTAAAGACCGATGCCTACCGCGATGAGGTGTTAGAGCGCCTTGAATCCATCGAACGTCGCTTAATTGAGCAGTCGAACATCAAAAAGTGATTTCAGTTTTTTGGATTTCTGGCATAATCCTGAAAAAAACAAAACGGCAGGCAGTGAAACATGGATCGTCGAGCATTTGGATTGGGTGCTATGGCAACGCTGGGCCTTTCGGCCTGCGCCTCGGCAAACCCCAGATTTCTGACATATGATGGGCCCGAAGTTACATCTTTGGTCATCAACAAAAGTGCGCGGAAGATGTATCTTCTGCACAACGAACACGTTCTAAAAGAATACAAGGTGGATCTGGGTTTTGCGCCCGCGGGGACCAAGACCAAACGCGGTGATGGTCGCACGCCCGAAGGCACGTACCTGATCGACCGCCGCAATCCCAACAGCAGTTATCACCTGTCCCTTGGGATTTCTTACCCGAACTCGGAAGACGTTGCACAGGCAAAGGCAGCAGGCGTTGATCCCGGTGGTGATATCTTTATCCACGGCCAGCCCAACAAGCGATCTGAACGCAAACGCGCGAAAAAGACGCCGGATTGGACAGCCGGATGCATTGCGGTCAAGAATGAAGAGATTGAAGAAATCTACGCGATGGTAAACCGCGGTACGCTGATCACTCTGCGCCCTTAACAGGTTCCCACGCACCAAATCCGAATTGCATATAGTCGCGCTGGTAGGCATCTGCCGCCAGCGTTTCGAGCGTTTCGTTGTAGATGTCGCCCAGTGTGTAAGGGCCGTCAGGGTCGGTTATAGCTGCCACCGGCGGGGTTTTGTGCCCCAGCGACCGGGCCAGATCAGGAAGGGTCGATGCCAGTTCCTCTTCCCTCAGGATCATATCGGGCACGGCAAATGACGCCATTCCTTCCAACACCTGCGCCTGACTGCACCACATTCCGTCAACGCGAACCGGCGTCTGCCCTGCAAGATTCTGGCGCAGAAAACGCAAGAAAGCCGAAAACGCCTCGAAATGCTGATCGACCGGGTAATTGTCTTTGCGCAATTGCCCCGGAATGGGAATTTTGAAACGATTGCGCAACATGTTGCGGATCTTAAGAAAAGAGCCCGGTCCGGTGTTCAGAATTTTAGAACAAAAGACAGAATGCGCGCGGGCCAACGGATGGCGCAGCACAGTAAATTTCCGATGGCCCGGATGGGAAACCATCCACGTCCGTGCCTGTTTTCGGTTTTGGTTGGTGATCAGGGCATCCGTTTTCACCCCATCCAGATCAGCCAGCCATTGAGAAACCTGCGCTTCAAGCCCGCCGCGCACAGGCAGATACATCAGCGGTGTGGTCGGCGCGGCCACATAGTTGGCTACTGTCGGACCACGCCGGGGCTCAAAATTGGGGGTTCGATGCAGATTGAATCTGTCGACTTGAGGCAAGTCATGCTCAAGCTGATCCGGGTTTGTGACCTTGGACAGGGTCGCCTCGGGGTTTTGCGGTTTCAGTGTGTCATCAAGTTCCGTAAGCCGTTCCGCAATTCCCAACCAGGCCGCCAGACCATTCAGCGATTCCAGCCGATTTAGATCGTCATACGCGATGTAGAATGGGGTCTGACCCGTGCCGTGCAGGTGATGAAGCAGCAAAAGTTGGAAGTTCTGCTGTTGGTCCAGGTATTTTTGAAATTCGACCACGTCGAATTCAATACGAGCCTCACGCCGGCGTTTTACGTTCTTTAGCTGCCATTGTTTGGTTTCCCGCGCAATTTGTAATGACACGAAACTGTCCAAGGGGTTTCGCGTCAGGATGATCTTGGCGCAGCGGGGATCGCTTAGTACAGGCTCTAACACACGTGGATCGTGGCCATCAAAAAAGCGGAATCCATTCAGCCCGCCGGGTGCATTGCGGATTGCGTCCAGCAGGTTGGTTGGATTCTGGTCCCGCTGCTCAATCGAAATGCCCAGCAGTTCTTCGGTTTTCAATCGCCCTATGAAATGCGGGTTGAACGCTTCGCCGTGGCTGGTGACCCCGTCCAAGGCATTCAGGTTGGCCTCTAGCAGGTTTGAGCCCGTGCGCATGGCGGCAAAAATAACGAAATAGTCGAATTTCTGGCTCATATCTGGTTATCGCACCAAGTAAGGTTTTGGATATGGCCTGACCTGGTTTCCGAACACGTCGTCTGACGGAAAGTCGCCCATCAGGTAGGGATGCATCCCCTGGTTCTTAAGGTTTTGCAGGAATTGGCCAAATCCCGAAAGGTCAACCATGGTCGGGGTCTGTGTGAGATGGCTTTGGTTTTGAATGCCTATTTCCCCGACCACCGCCTGAAGCGGTTCCATCGGTGTTTCAACAAATTCCGCAAGAGACCACGTTCGAATCCGTGCCTTGGTCCAGACCGAGTTCAAAACCTCAAGCTGTTTGGTTTCGATCTGTTGAAGCCGGGCGGCCTCGTTGCGAATGTCCGAGAAATTCAGGTTGGACCGAAACAGCGGGATGGCCCATGCGCCAGTGATCACCGAGACTTGGGCATTCTTGTCACGCGCCAGAAACCAGTTGATCTTTTGCGTGTCACGCGGCCCAAACTGAAAACACTGCCGCTCGCCTCGGGTATTCCAGACCAAGTTGGATAGAAAGGCGGTCGGGTTATAGTCCCGTAACTTCGCACAGTCACTCAACGCGCCGTTAATGATGGTTTCACCGCCCGAGAACTCTGCCCGGTTGGGTGCGAAAAGGTGGCCGTGCACGCGCCCGCCTGTTGTTTCAGTCAGCCAAGGCTCAAAATCCTCAAACAGTTCGGCAAAACCCTGAAAGACGGAATAGGGGAAACATGTCAGGCCATTCTCGCTGCCATGACGCGGAAAACGGCTTTGCATATACAGCCCATCCCGTCCCCGCGTGCGGCGCTCGACCGCCTTCGAGAATACGCGATCGATCTTCCCCGGATTGGGTTCCGCCGGTTTCATTTTGCCCGCCTGATCGGACAGAAAGGACTGATACAGCCGATCCGCGTCGCGCCAGACCTTACGGGCCACAAAGCAATCAGACCTGCGCAAAAGCTGCAGGTGGTCGTCGTAGAAGATATGCGGGCGCCCCTGATAGTCGAATTTGGACAGGGTGAGCGACCGGCTTTCGATATGGGTCGAATAAAGGCGCGCCAATGTCTGGAAATAGCTTTCGTCGGGTATCCAGACCCGGCGAAAATACCGATCATACACCTTGCGCTTGGGGTCCTGCAAAATGGCGGACAGCGTCTGACGGGTCAGGCACCACCATTGGCTGCCCATGTGCGGCACCAATCCTTTGGGGATGCGACGCCGCATCCCAAGCGCTCGTTGCAGCCGGACGTACAGGTCGAACAGCTTGCGGTGCCTGCGCCATGAGAACGGAAACCTAAGCGTAAACCGTTCCTGATCCAGCCCTCCGATGGTCCAGCTAACATCGGCAGTGGTCGCGCTTTCGATGAAATCCACGCGTGGACGTTCCGCAAGATAGTCAACGAGTTCGGAAACCGGTCGCAGTGGAAGGCAGGCACCCGACGACAAATAGACGTGATGAACATCCGGGAACGTGTCTAGCATCAGTTCGGCCGCGGATTGCGAGGCTGCCACGATGCTCCACCCACCCCATTGGCACGTGTGGCGCTCGGAAAATCGGATCAGTGGCGTGTCCGCACAGGATGCGGCCAGCTCTGAATATGCTTCGTCCGAGACTTTTTGATCGACGTGAATAACAACAGGGCACCCGGCGGTGGCCCAATGGCGCGCAACCTGCTCGACCCGGTGCAGGGCAGAATGAACAAGCATGACGATGCCAAGTTTGCTCATGCCCAGTTTCCTTTGGACATGAGCCCCAAAATTTCGAGCTGCCGCCAGTTGATGTATTTCTCGGACCAGTCGCACCAAAAGACGGGCTGGTCGTCCAATCCTTGGGCATAGGCGCGGTATTCACCCGATCTTCGATAGTGTTGGCCGCGCTCCATTTCCTCTCGGGCCTTATCTCCCAAAGTGTCGATCAGCTTGGCATGCAGTAGTGCTCCGCTGGTTTTTTCGCCACCCCATTCGTCATAAACCTGGTTTAGGCCGCGCGGCAGCAAAGAATGGGTTGAACTGACGTAAACATAACGCCGGTCCCACTTGACCAGCGGTATCTTGTTCAGCGCGGGGGCTTTGGATGGGTTGTCCCGGAAAAACACCCGCGCGCGGGGTCCGCCCTGAATCCACAAGTTCCCGTAGTCGTGGTTCTTTGTGATCATGTAGTTGCCCGAGTCAAACCAGCGGGCGATTTCGAACGGGTCCTGACCCTCAGTGTAAGGTTCGGCCTCAACGGGGCCGCGCGGGTACATGTCGATCAGCATCGTCCCAAAACTGCGCACGGCGCAACTGTCCAGCCAATCGGTCAATGCCCGCACTGGGCGGGTGTCGCAGAACGGGTAAATAAAGAACTCATCCGGGTCGACTGTCAGAACCCAGTGACCATGCGCGTATTTGCGCAGCAGGTAATTCGACCAGTCGATACCGAACGTGGCCCGCTTATAGCTTGCATCAGCCCGCCAGACCGAAACATCCGGTTGATCGGCCAGAAATGCGCCCGTTCCGTCATCGCTGCCATTGTCGACAAATAGAAAGTGATTGACCCCCAAGCGGCGGTAATATTCCAGAAAGAACGGCAGGCGAATTTTTTCGTTTCGCACGACGCTCGTCAACAGAACATCACGTCGTTCTATGTTCTGTGTTTTTGTCGAAACGGCCGTAAGATCACGCCGTTTCCGAACGCAGCGAAAAATACGGCGCTTGCGCCGCAATCTCATTCGGTAAGAATCCAACAGGCTCACGTGACTGCCCTACCTTTTTGATATACGCGAGCATACCCGGGGCCTGGATCAGCCAGAGTGGTGCCGGGTCATTATCGGGTTATGCCACTTTTCCATCTATCGAGGCAACGCATTTACAAGCCGTTAGCCGAAGAGGCCGAATTTTCATTCAATATTGCCCATCAGCCCAAGCTGCTGCAGTTGCCTCCAGCCTGTGTAACGCTCCGACTGAGGTGTCCACATTAAGGGGCGATTAATTATCCCGTCATAATAGTCCGCGAACTGATCGGGGTTGTGGAAATGCTGTCGCCGGGTTTTCTCGACCTTCGATTTCTCGATCACCTCGGGCAGAAACTTGGTGTGCAGCAAAACGCCCGACGGCCTGCTGTCCCCCGGACCGTCATAGGCCGCGTTCAATTTTCGCGGTAAGGCCGAATGGCACGAATTTACAAAGGCATACCGCCGGGACCACCGAACCAGAGGAAGCTTGTTCAACGTTGGGGACTGTCGCGGCGTGTCGGCAAAGAACATTCGTTCGCGGGCCCCGCCTTGAACCCATAGATTTCCCAGAGGAGACTGCCGTATTACGCGGTAAGGACCGGGGTCAAACCAGCTCAGAACGGCAGTTGGGTCAGTGTCGGGTTCATATCCCTGAACCCCTAGCGGGTCTTTGGGATAAAGGTCCAGCATCAACGCGCCAAAGGCGTTGCGGCCTTGTCGGTCCAGAAGGGACGTCAGATCGCGCAGCGATCGCGTATCATGCTCTGGGTAAATCAACAGCTCATCGGCATCTACCATCAGCGTCCAGTGCCCATGCCCATGCCGCATCTGTAGCCATGTCAGCCAGTCCAGCCCGTACCGCGCATCGCGATAGCTGTCGTGTGTCTGCCACAGCGACACGTCCGGCTGGTTGCGAAGAAAGGCGACCGTTCCATCATCGCTGCCGTTATCCACAATCAGGAACTGATCCACACCCAAGGCACGGTAGTGCCGTAGAAACCAGGGCAGGCGGGTAATCTCGTTCCGAAGGGTGGTAAAGGCCAGAATGTCGCCCGGTTTGATAGCGCGGGTTCGATCCTGTAGCGGGGTCAGCTGATGGCGGCTGCGAAATGATCTCCACAGCAGCCGCCGTCGTTTCAGGCGCAACCGGTACTTCTGCACCCATGACAGGGGCGGCAGAGTATCCTCGGTACCGGTCACAGGGAGCTCATTTCTCGTAATGGCCGTTTTGGTGCCAGCGCCATGCATCCGCGATCATAGTCTCTAACGTAGATCTATTCGGTGCCCAGCCAAGTTCATCACCGGCGCGCACCGACCCCGAAACCAGCTTGGTGCAGTCTCCGGCCCGGCGCGGCCCCACGGAATAGGGCACGTCGCGATTGGTGACGGACTTGGAGTGTCCGATAACCTCCATCACGGAAAAACCACTGCCTGTCCCAAGGTTGAACACGCGGCTGCCCTTGTTCTGTTCCAGCCAGTTCAGACCCAGAACATGCGCATCGACCAGATCGCAGACGTGGACATAGTCGCGGATGCAGGTCCCGTCCGGCGTGTCATAATCGGTGCCAAACACCGTCAGGCCGTCGCGCTTGCCGTCGATGGCATCCAGCATCAGCGGGATTAGATGTGTCTCGGGGCGGTGGAATTCGCCAACTTCACCGTCAGGGTCCGCGCCCGCCACGTTGAAATACCGGAAAATCACGTGGTTCAGACCATGCGCCGCCTGAAAGTCGCGCAAAATGTCTTCGATCGCCCGTTTGGATGCGCCATACGCGTTAAGCGGTTCCTGCGGTGTGTTTTCGTCCAGCACGACATTGTCGTGTTCGCCATAGGTAGCGCAGGTCGACGAAAACACGAAGTTCAGGCACCCGGCGGCAACGGCGGCCTCGATCAGAGACAGCGATCCGGTGACATTGTTGGTCCAGTATTTGCCCGGTTCCGACATCGCCTCACCCACCTGGCTGAGGGCCGCGAAATGCATCACGGCGGCGGGCTGGTATTTGGCGAAAACCTCGTCTAGCCGGGCGCGGTCCAATAGGTCGCCTTGTTCAAATGGGCCAAATTTAACAGCGTCCTGCCAACCGGTAATCAGGTTGTCAAAGGTCACAGGCGTGTATCCTGCTTGCGACAACGCTTTGCAGGCATGCGACCCGATGTAGCCGGCACCGCCGGTCACAAGAATATTAGTCATTTAATAGTCCAATTTGTCTTGCCGCCCAAAAAGGTCGGTTACTTGTGATAAACACTGCGGTCAGTCCAGCCCCATGGTGGCCATCATCTGTTCCAGTTTCGGCACGTCCTGCGGGTTGTTCAGTTCCCAGAACTGACGACCCTTGGCTTCAACCTCGACGCAAAGAACCTTGCGCCCGTTTTCCATGAAGCGTAGTTGTTCCAGACCTTCCAATTGTTCCAGCGGGCCAACGGGCCATGTGGGGTAAGCGGCCAGAGCATCAGGACGATAGGCATAAACGCCGACGTGGTGAAAAACTGGGGTGTCGTCCGCCGGCGCATAGGTCTGGGCGGTATAGGGAACCACTTCTTTCGAAAAATACATGGCGCTGTGATCTGCGGCGAAGACGGCGGTCGTGCCGCCGACGCGCCCGTTCTTGCGATCATTCAGAAGGCTGTTAAGCGCATCGCCATCACAGCGCAGAACCGGTGTGGCGACACCTGCATCTGGTGCGTCGCGTAGCCCTTCGATCAGGTCTTCGACGAACCAATGCGGGGTCAGCGGTGCGTCGCCCTGCAAGTTGACCACGATGTCAAAGCCCATGCCCAGATTGGCGTGGGTTTCGGCGCAGCGTTCGGTCCCATTGCCACAGGATTCCGAGGTCATGACAACCTCGGCCCCGAATTCTTCGGCGGCGTCACGGATGCGGTCGTCATCGGTGGCAACAACCACCTTGTCCACACCGGATACGGAACCGGCTGCGCGCCATGACCGTTCAATCAGGGTCATTGCTTTGCCGCTTGCGCCGGTCAGGGGAACCAGGGGTTTGCCCGGATAGCGGGTCGAGGCATAGCGGGCGGGAATGGCGATCAGAACGGACATCAGGCCTCCTTCAGGTCAACACCCGGAGCGTAAGCGATGAAGAACGGGTTTGCATAGCCGTCCTTGCCGTAGGTCAGTGGTGTATGATCGTCAAAGCGGACCACATTACCGCCAGCGCCTGCCAGAACGGCGTGACCTGCGGCTGTGTCCCACTCCATCGTGCGGCCGACGCGGGGGTACAGATCGGCCTCACCCGTTGCCACCAGACAGAATTTCAGCGATGAGCCGGCGCTTTTGCTGTCCTGCACCTGATACTTATTGATGTAATCCTCGGTCGCCTGATCCCGGTGTGATTTCGAAGCCACGATCAAAAGTGCGGAATTGTCCGGTTTAGAGACTGAAATCGAAGTCGTTTCGCCGATATTGTCCTTATCAAGCGCGCCGGTTTCCTCAACCGATTGTCCGTTAGGCTGCGTGTAGAACATGCGCCCTTTGGCTGGGGCATAAACAACGCCATGGGTCGGCGTGCCATTTTCAACAAGTGCGATGTTCACGGTGAAATCGCCTCGGCGGTTGATGAATTCCTTGGTCCCGTCCAATGGGTCGACGATCAGGAACGTGTCGCCTTTTTCCGAGTGCGAGTCTGCCTGTTCCTCGGTTACCAGCAGAATATCCGGGAAAGCGTCGCGCAAACCCGCCGAGATCAGGACGTCTGCGGCCTCATCTGCTTCGGTCACTGGGCTGGAGTCGGATTTGACCTTCACGTCGAAATCATCCGAATTATAGATTTCCATGATTTTGTCGCCAGCTTCCAAAGCCAATCGGCGGATGACGGGGATAAGGGCGTCGTAAGTCACAAAAATGCTCCGTTCCTGTGATTTGTTGATTGAATATTCTGCCGGCCTTATGATGTGCCAGTTACGGATCGGCAAGAATTTCGTGGCAATTTAGAAGCGATTGGGCAGGAAACGACGCACGCGTGTTTTATTTTAAGCGAAATCAGACTCTTTTGGGTGGCGCGTTCACAACGGCTGAACTCGTGTTTCACGCTGTCGTGCGCAACATCCGCGCGGGTCATTCCAACGCAATTATCGCAATTGTTAAGAATATCATTCAGGTTCTGGCACTGGTCACCGTCTTTTATCTGATCATGTCCTTCCTTGGGACCCGTGTTGCCAAGGTTCGGGGTGAGTTCATCCTGTTTCTGCTCTCAGGCATCTTTTTGTTCATCACACATGTCAAAGCGGTTGGTGCTGTGTCCGGTGTTGGTACCGGCGACAACCCGATGATGCTGCATTCACCGATGAACATGATGGTGGTTCTGCTGGCTGCCGCGTTTGGAACGCTTTACACGCAAATGGTATCCATTTTCGTGATCCTATTCGGGTACGTGGTTCTTGTTGCCCCGTTGGAGATTCAAGATCCAGGCGGTGCGTTCTACATGCTGATATTGGCCTGGTTTACGGGGTGCTCTGTAGGTGTGGTATTCATGGCCCTGAAGCCGTGGTTTCCAACGACTTCGACGATTCTGAGCACGATTTATCGCAGATTGAACATGGTCTTTTCGGGAAAGATGTTCGTGGCAAACGCGCTGGGCGGTTTTATGTTGACGATGTTTGCGTGGAACCCGTTGTTTCATATCATCGACCAGTGCCGCGGATTTGTGTTTCGGAACTATTTTCCGCGTAATACCAACTGGGAATATCCAATCTGGGTTGGCTTGACGTTATTGCTGATCGGCCTGCTGGGAATATTCTACACGCGCCAGCAAATCTCGCAGAGTTGGAACGCGCGCCGCTAACTGGCCACGCGCAGGGTCAGGTTGATCCGTCCGCTTTTCGGCAACAGCTTGGATGACCCGAACCGGATGCGATCCACGCCGTGATAGGTCAGGCGCGCAGGGCCACCCATAATCACGACATCGCCCGAGTTCAGCCAGATCGACTCGGTCTTGCCGCCTCGGGTGTTGTTGCCAATGCGGAACAAGGCGTCATCACCAAGCGAAATTGACAGAACCGGCCAGGAAAAATCTGCTTCGTCCTTGTCCTGATGCAGCCCCATTCGGGCATCTTCGCCGTAATAGTTGATCAGGCAGCAATCGGGGTCACGTTCCGCGCTGGCCAGATCGCGCCAGACAGCAAGAATGGGTTCGGGGATTGACGGCCAACTGACCCCTTTGGGATGCTGCGACTGATACCTGTAGCCCGCGCGATCTGTCACCCAGCCCAACGATCCGGCCGAGGTCATACGAACGGACATTTCCTTGCCCGAGGGCGTAACAGGCCGGAACAAAGGCGCGGATTTCAGAACCGGGCGCAATACTTCGACCAGCCCTGTTTGTTCAGTGCTGTCCAGATAGGCTTTTCTGATGTCGAAATCGCGCAAAACCAGCCGCGCCATCGCAGAATCCTCAATCCTTGCCAAAACCTTGCGAAAAAAGGCCACAAAATCCCCAAAACCTGCGATTTACACCGCTTGCAGGCTTTTGGTCCCGCCCTTATATACGCCGGGACGCGTGATGGTGTAGAGCTATTGCGCAAATCAGATCGGGGGCGGGTGCCATAACGGGTCCGGACCTCGGACATCGCCTTGAAGAGAAAGGGATTGAACATATGAGTAAAGTAATCGGGATTGACCTCGGAACCACCAACTCGTGCGTGGCCATCATGGACGGCTCGCAGCCGAAGGTCATCGAAAACGCCGAAGGGGCGCGGACCACGCCCTCGATCGTCGCCTTCACCGAAGATGAGCGACTGGTCGGTCAGCCTGCAAAACGTCAGGCGGTCACCAACCCCGACAACACGATCTTTGGCGTCAAGCGTCTGATCGGCCGTCGTGTGGATGATGCAGAAGTCGAAAAAGACAAGAAGATGGTGCCGTATGCCATCGTCAATGGCGGCAATGGTGACGCTTGGGTTGAAGCCCGTGGTGAAAAGTACTCCCCAAGCCAGATCTCAGCCTTCACTCTGGGCAAGATGAAGGAAACCGCAGAAAGCTATCTGGGTGAGGAAGTCACGCAGGCCGTTATCACCGTTCCGGCCTATTTCAACGACGCTCAGCGTCAGGCGACCAAAGACGCAGGTAAAATCGCCGGTCTGGAAGTGCTGCGGATCATCAACGAACCGACGGCTGCTGCGCTGGCCTATGGTCTGGATAAAGAAGAAACCCAAACCATCGCGGTTTATGACCTTGGCGGCGGTACCTTCGACGTGACCATTCTGGAAATCGACGACGGCCTGTTCGAGGTCAAATCGACCAATGGCGATACCTTCCTGGGTGGTGAAGACTTTGACATGCGCATCGTCAACTACCTGGCGGATGAGTTCAAAAAGGAACACGGCGTCGATCTGTCCAGCGACAAAATGGCCCTACAGCGCCTGAAAGAAGCCGCTGAGAAAGCCAAGATCGAGCTCAGCTCGACCTCGCAGACCGAGATCAACCAGCCGTTCATCTCGATGGGTGCAAACGGCCAGCCGCTGCACATGGTCATGAAACTGACGCGTGCCAAGCTGGAATCGCTGGTGGGCGATCTGATCAAGAAGTCGATGAAGCCTTGCGCGGCCGCACTGAAAGATGCGGGTCTGTCGGCTGGCGATGTGGATGAGGTTGTTCTGGTCGGTGGTATGACCCGGATGCCGAAAGTGATCGAAGAGGTCACCAAGTTCTTCGGTAAAGAGCCGCACAAAGGCGTGAACCCGGACGAAGTTGTTGCCATGGGCGCTGCCATTCAGGCAGGTGTTTTGCAGGGCGACGTAAAAGACGTGGTTCTGCTGGATGTGACCCCGCTGTCGCTGGGTATTGAAACGCTGGGTGGCGTGTTCACCCGCCTGATCGACCGCAACACGACCATCCCGACGAAAAAGTCTCAGGTCTTCTCGACCGCCGAGGACAACCAGAACGCCGTGACCATTCGCGTGTTCCAGGGTGAGCGTGAAATGGCTGCGGACAATAAGATTCTGGGCCAGTTCAACCTGGAAGATATCCCGCCCGCACCGCGCGGTATGCCTCAGATCGAGGTGACTTTTGACATCGACGCCAACGGCATTGTCTCGGTTTCGGCCAAAGACAAAGGCACCGGCAAAGAGCAAAAGATCACTATCCAGGCTTCGGGCGGTCTTTCCGACGCGGACATCGAAAAGATGGTCAAGGACGCCGAGGAAAATGCCGAGGCCGACAAGGAACGCCGCGAGCTGGTGGACGCCAAGAACCAGGCGGAAAGCCTCATCCATTCGACCGAGAAGTCGATGGAAGAGCATGCCGACAAGGTCGACCCGACCACCATCGAAGCGATCGAGCTGGCGATTGCCGCGCTGAAAGACGAGCTGGAAACCGAGAATGCCGACAAGATCAAGTCGGGCATCCAGAATGTCACCGAAGCGGCCATGAAGCTGGGTGAGGCCATCTACAAGGCGCAAGCCGAAGAAGGTGAGGATGAGCCTGCAGCGGCAGACGCAGCGCCGGGCGATGATGATATTGTCGACGCCGAGTTCGAAGATCTGGACGACGACAAGCGTAACTAACGGGTAACCGGGCCAATTCGGGCCGGTCCGGTTGTCGGGCCGGCCCGATTACGTTGAGGCAGAAGGAAATACTGATGTCAAAACGCGACTACTATGATGTGCTCGGCGTATCAAAGGGCGCATCAGCGGACGAGATCAAGAAAGGCTTTCGCAAGAAAGCCAAGGAATTGCATCCCGACCGCAACAAGGACAACCCGGATGCCGAGGCGCAGTTCAAGGAAGCGAACGAAGCCTATGACGTTCTGCGCGATGCCGAGAAAAAGGCCGCCTATGATCGCTTTGGCCATGCCGCGTTTGAAAACGGCATGGGTGGTGGTGGCCGTCCCGGTGGTGGGTTTGGTCAGGGCGACTTTTCCAGTGCCTTTTCTGACGTATTTGACGACCTGTTTGGCGATTTCATGGGTGGTCAGCGTGGCGGGGCTGGTGGTGGCCGCCGTGCCGCGCGTGGATCAGACCTTCGCTACAACCTGCGCGTGACGCTGGAAGAGGCGTTCTCGGGGCTTCAGAAAACCATCAATGTCCCCGCTGCGGTTGCCTGTTCTGCTTGTGACGGTTCGGGTGCGGAAAGTGGCGTCGAGCCTACGACCTGCCCCACCTGTTCCGGCATGGGCAAGGTCCGCGCGCAACAGGGCTTTTTCACGGTTGAACGGTCTTGCCCGACCTGTTCGGGCCTCGGCCAGATCATAAAGAACCCCTGTAAATCCTGCGGCGGCGCAGGTCGCGTCGAAAAAGAGCGCGCATTGTCCGTGAACATCCCTGCCGGTGTTGAAACCGGCACTCGCATTCGTCTGGCAGGCGAGGGTGAGGCCGGGATGCGTGGTGGCCCTCCTGGTGATCTCTATATCTTTGTCGAGGTTTCGGACCACAAACTGTTCGAACGTGACAGCGTAAACCTTTATTGCCGCGTACCGGTCAGCATGGCAAAGGCTGCGCTGGGTGGGTCGATCGAAGTGCCGACGATCGACGGTGGCCGTGGTCGCGTGCAGATTCCGGCTGGAAGTCAGTCGGGCCGACAGATGCGTCTACGCAGCAAGGGTATGCCTGCGCTGCGTGGTGGCGGTGTCGGCGATATGTTCATCGAATTGGCGGTGGAAACACCGGTGAACTTGACCAGCCGTCAGAAAGAGCTTTTGAAAGAGTTCGACGACTTGGGCGAAGACAATCATCCCGAATCCAAAAGCTTCTTCTCTTCCGTGAAATCGTTCTGGGACGGGATGAAGAGCTGAAGCCTTCAGTCAGGGGGCTCTGCCCCCGCCGCCCATTCGGGCGACTCCCCCGGGATATTTTTAGCCAGATGAAGCAGGGGATCCGTTCTTCATCTGGCCAGAAATATCCCGGAGCGCGAGGCAGAGCCTCGCAGAATCCTCTTGATTAATCCGACCGCGCCTGAGATGTTCTGCGCCAACCGTTGGGGTGCCCTGATCATGGGGCTGAGAGGTGCAAATGCGCCAACCCATCGAACCTGATCCGGGCAATGCCGGCGGAGGGAACGGTCGTACAGTTTACTGACGTTATCCACGCCACTGTTGCCCCTACTGAACCGGAGCAACCAAATGGTGCCTATTGCATTGACAATTGCGGGATCGGACAGCGGTGGCGGGGCTGGAATACAGGCCGACCTGAAGGCGATGTCGGCCTTGGGTGTGTTTGGCGCGAGTGTTGTTACGGCGGTTACGGCGCAGAACACCCGTGCGGTCACCGCCGTGCATGGAATACCGCTGGAGGTTATCGCGGCGCAAATTGATGCCGTTCTGACTGATCTGAAGGTTGGTGCCATCAAGATTGGAATGTTGGCGACGCCTGAGATTATCCATACCGTGGCCGACAGCATTGCAGCTTTTGAAGGTCCGATTGTTTTGGATCCCGTGATGATCGCCAAGTCGGGGGATGCCTTGTTGGCGCAGGACGCGGTTCAGACCTTGCGGGATGTACTCTTACCCCGAGCCTCGGTATTGACGCCCAATATGCCGGAAGCTGCGTGTCTGTTGGACTGCACCCTGGCTACGTCGCCTGCGGAAATGGCGGAACAGGGGCGCAGCTTGTGTGAAATGGGGGCAAAGGCCGTATTAATGAAAGGCGGGCATGGTGCCGGGGATACTTGCCACGATATCTTGTTGGACGCTTCGGGCGTTGTTGGCGAATACACGGCCCCCCGTCTCGATACTCGCAACACACACGGCACCGGTTGCACGTTGTCGTCGTCGATTGCAGCAGGATTGGCCAAAGGTCTGGCGCTGCCCGATGCGGTCGCGCAGGCGCATGAGTATCTTCAGGGGGCAATCGCCAAAGCGGATGAGCTGAATATCGGAGAGGGCCATGGGCCGGTTCATCACTTTCATCGGGTATGGACGGCGTGACGCTATGGTCGGTCATAGGGGCCGGTGTTGCCGGTTTAACCATCGCCAGCGAGCTTGTGTCGCGTGGCGCGAAGGTGCAGGTTTTTGACCCCGGTGGACCTCCGGGTGCGCATGGATGTTCATGGTGGGCCGGTGGTATGTTGGCCCCTTGGTGCGAGTATGAAAATGCCGAGGAGCCAGTGCTGCGCCTAGGGCAAGGCGCTTTGGACTGGTGGGGCACGCGCACCGTGGTACATCGGTGCGGTACTCTGGTTGTTGCCAATTCAAGAGATTTGCCTGATCTGCGCCGGTTCTCGCGTCGGACGCATGGATTTAAGGACGTCGATCAGCCAGAAATAGCCGAATTAGAGCCTGATTTAATGGGATTTCCTAAGGGTCTGTTTTTTTCGAACGAGGCGCATCTGGATCCGCGTCGTGCGCTGCTGGACCTGTATCAGCAGTTGCAATCAGAGGGTGTGGTATTTCATCAGAAACTTGCCCCATCTGGTTTGAAAAACACCATTGATTGTCGAGGTTTGCACGCGCGCGAGACATTGCATGATCTTCGCGGGGTTAAGGGCGAGATGTTGGTGATCCGGTGTCCCGACGTTACTCTGACCCGACCTGTGCGCCTGTTGCACCCGCGGATGCCGCTTTACATCGTGCCGCGCGGCAATGGCGTCTACATGTTAGGCGCGACAATGATCGAATCTGAGGACAGCAGCCGCATCACCGCGCGGTCCATGTTGGAATTGTTGAGCGCCGCATACGCGCTGAACCCAGCCTTCGGAGAAGCCGAGGTGCTGGAAATCGGGGTCGATTTGCGCCCGGCTTTCCCTGACAACCTGCCACGCATCCGGCGTCGGGGGCATGTGATCTATGCGAACGGCCTGTATCGTCATGGTTACCTGTTGGCCCCGGCACTTGCGCAGGGTGTGGCGGATCTGGCGCTTGAGAACAAACATTCGGAGATGGTCGATGAAGATCGTGCTTAACGGTGAACCGCGTGAGGTGCGTGCCGAAACCTTGTCGGACCTGCTGCTGGAATGTGGGTTTACCGGACGTGTCGCGACGGCGGTGAATGAAGACTTTGTGCCGTCGACCCTACGCGTCGCCCATAAACTGACTGACGGCGACAGGGTCGAAGTTGTCGCGCCGATGCAGGGGGGCTGAAGATGAAGACGTTCTATGGCACCAAGCTGCCGAATCCATTGATGCTGGGGACGGCGCAGTATCCCAGCCCGGCGATGCTAGAGAAGGCATTCAGGGAAAGTAGAGCCGGGGTCGCCACCGTGTCCTTGCGGCGCGAATCCGGTGCCGGGCAGACGTTTTGGCAAATGATCCGCGACCTTGGCGTTTTGGTTCTGCCCAATACTGCTGGCTGTCATACCGTTAAAGAGGCCGTGACTACGGCGCATATGGCGCGCGAGGTGTTTGACACCAAGTGGATCAAACTTGAACTGATAGGCCATACCGACAGCCTACAGCCGGATGTGTTTCAACTGGTCGAGGCGGCCCGCATCCTGACCGACGATGGGTTTCAGGTCTTCCCGTACACCACTGACGATCTGGTTGTGGCGGAACGCCTTTTTGGGGCCGGGTGCGAGGTGTTGATGCCCTGGGGCGCGCCGATTGGGTCAGGCCGCGGGCTGAACAATGAATACGCACTGCGCGCGATGCGGGCTGAATTTGCCGATGTGCCTTTGGTGATTGATGCGGGGATAGGCCTTCCAAGTCACGCGGCACACGCGATGGAACTGGGCTATGATGCCGTGCTTCTCAACACGGCGGTGGCACGGGCGGGAGACCCGGTGGCGATGGCGCGGGCCATGATGTTGGCGATTGAGGCGGGGCAACTGGCGCATGAGGCCGATCCGATCGAGGCGCGCGATATGGCCGAACCTTCGACCCCGGTGATCGGAAAGGCGTTTCTGTCATGACGCTGGACCGTTTTTACCCAATTTTCGATCACTCCGACTGGTTGCGCCGCATGTTGCCGCTGGGCGTCAAACTGGTCCAATTGCGGATCAAGGATCAACCGGATGAGGTGGTGCGGGAACAGATTTCTGTGTCACTTGACCTCTGCCGAGCACACGGCACGGTGCTGGTGGTGAACGACTACTGGCAGGCCGCCATTGATGCGGGGTGTGACTGGATTCATCTGGGTCAGGAGGATTTGGACGACGCTGATCTGAAAACCATACGAAAGGCTGGGTTGAAGCTGGGTGTGTCCACCCATGACGATGATGAGCTGGAGCGTGTTCTGGCGATGAACCCGGACTACGTGGCGCTTGGCCCGGTCTATCCGACGATTCTGAAGAAGATGAAGTGGGAACAGCAGGGTTTGCCGCGCGTAACAGAGTGGAAGGCACGGGTGGGCGACATTCCCCTTGTCGGAATTGGTGGGATGAGCGTTGAACGCGCCGAGGGCGTTCTGCAGGCGGGTGCGGATATCGTTTCGGTTGTGACCGACATCACCTTGAACGACGACCCCGAAGCCCGCGTGCACCAATGGATCGAGGTCACACGATGAGTCGCTACGCGCGTCAAACTCTGTTGCCCGAAGTCGGGACCGAAGGTCAGGCGCGCTTGTCCGACACTCGGGTTCTGGTGATTGGCGCCGGAGGTCTGGCGGCACCGGTTCTTCCCCTACTTGCCGGTGCCGGTATCGGGCAGATCACGATTGTGGATGGTGATACAGTTGCCCTGTCAAACCTGCACCGCCAGACGTTGTTTGCCGAAGCGGATTGCGGGCGACCCAAAGCTGCGGTCGCCGCTGAACGGTGCCGCGCGTTGAATGGCGAGATCAACGTAAGTGCGAATGAACAGGCCCTAACAAGCGAAAACGCAGCCGACTTGGTGGCGCAGGCAGATGTGGTTCTGGATTGTGCTGACAGTTACGCCGCCAGCTATATCCTGTCCGACACGTGTTTTGGCGCGGGAAAACCACTGATCACCGCGTCGGTTCTGGGACTGTCGGGTTATGTCGGTGGGTTCTGCTGCGGTGTCCCGTCGCTGCGCGCTGTGTTCCCGGATGCGCCGGACAATGGGGCAAGCTGCGCATCGGCAGGTGTCTTGGGTCCTGTCGTGGGATTGATCGGTGCGATGCAGGCGCAGATGACGCTGAACCTGATTTTGGGGCTGGATCCCTCGCCGTTGGGTCAGATGGTTCAGTTCGACGCGCGAACCCTGCGCAGTACCACGTTTCGCTTTGACAATGCGCCCGAGCCCGATTGGCATTTCAGATTTGTCTCCCCGGGCGAACTGACCGGGGACGACTTGATCATAGAACTGCGCAGCGAAGAAGAAGCACCGAAGCCCGTGCATCCAAATGCGCAGCGCCTGCCGCTCAGCGTCCTGAAATCAGAGCCTAACAAGAAGAAAACACTGGCTTTGTGCTGCGCCACAGGTTTGCGCGCGTGGCGCGCCGCCGAAGAATTACAACCGGATTGGTCCGGCGAGATTGTCCTCGTCGCGGCCGTAACCTCGTGAACAGAAGGAAACGCGAGACATGAAAAAGCTGATCACAGCCATCGCTCTGTTGGCCGCCGCGCCGGCATGGGCCGAGGACAAGATGACCGTGCTGCTGGACTGGTTCATCAACCCTGATCACGGCCCCATCATCGTCGCACAGGAAAACGGCTATTTCGCGGATGAGGGGCTTAAGGTCGAGATCGTCCCGCCTGCGGACCCGTCTGCGCCTCCGCGTCTGGTTGCTGCGGGTCAGGCGGAATTGGCCGTGTCTTATCAACCGCAACTGCATCTGCAGATCCACGAGGGGCTGCCGCTCAAGCGGGTGGGCACTTTGGTTGCGACGCCGCTCAACTGTCTGTTGGTGCTTGAGGACGGCCCGATCAAATCGCTTGCCGATCTCAAAGGCAAGAAGGTCGGATTCTCGGTCGCAGGCGTGGAAGAGGCGATCCTGACCGCGATGCTGAACGCGCATGGCGTCGCACTGGACGATATCGAGTTGATCAACGTGAACTTCTCGCTGTCGCCGTCGCTGATGACCGGTCAGGTCGACGCGGTTATCGGTGCGTTCCGTAACTTTGAGCTGAACCAGATGGATATCGAAGGCGTCGCAGGCCGTTGCTTCTATATCGAGGAAGAAGGCGTTCCGCCCTATGATGAACTGATCTATGTCGCCAATCCCGACAAGATGAACACCGACATGATCGCCCGTTTTCTGGCAGCGACCGAGAAAGCCACCCAGTACATCGTCAACAACCCCGAAAAAAGCTGGGAAATTTTCGCCGCCACGTCGCCCGAGCTGCAGGACGAGCTGAATGCACGCGCATGGGTCGACACTCTGCCCCGTTTTGCCCTGCGTCCGGCGGGTTTTGACGCTGGCCGTTATGCCCGGTTCGAGGAATTCCTCAAGGACAGCGGCATGATCGACAGCATCAACCCGGTCAGCGACATCACCATCGACGTGACCGCGCAATGAGCGAGTACGGCAAGGCCTTCGCGCTGATGCGCGAGGCGGCGCAAGGGCAGTGGCGGGACTATACCCGCCACGCTTTTGTCGAAGGGCTGAAGGACGGAAGCCTACCGCGTGAAGCGTTCCTGCACTATCTGCGTCAGGACTATGTGTTTCTGATCCACTTCTCCCGTGCCTGGGCCTTGGCGGTGGTGAAATCGGAAACCCATTCCGAGATGCTGACCGCCGTTGGCACTGTGAACGCGCTGGTGGCCGAGGAAATGCAGCTTCATATCGGTATCTGCGAGGCCGAAGGCATCTCGGGCGAGGAACTGTTCGCCACCCCTGAACGTGCAGAGAATCTGGCCTATACGCGGTTCGTGCTCGAGGCGGGCTATAGCGGCGATTTGCTGGATCTGCTGGCGGCCCTAGCGCCTTGCGTGATGGGCTATGGCGAGATCGGAGCGCGTTTGGCGTCCGAGGCCACGTCGGAGACCTATCGCGATTGGATCAACACCTATGCAGGCCCGGACTATCAAGAGGCATGCAAGGCGGTAGGATCTTTGTTGGATCAGGCTCTAACACGACGTATTGGACCGGATTTTGAAACTTCGCCCCGGTGGGACAGGCTGTGCCAGACCTTCCGAACCGCCACGGAACTTGAGGTCAATTTCTGGCAAATGGGCCTGACACCATGATCCCTGCACCCGATCTGACCATAAGCGGCACGGCTACCATTGAGGGAGCGCCGCTGTTCGCGCCGCTTAGCCTGACCCTTGGGTCGGGACAGTGGACCTGTTTGCTGGGGGGGTCGGGTGTTGGAAAGACCACAGTCCTGCGCTTGATCGCAGGGCTAGAAACGGGCGCGGATTTCGAGGGTCAGATTACCGCAAGCGATGATCAGACCGTAGCGGATCGCGTCGCGTATATGGCGCAGGACGATCTGCTGTTGCCGTGGGCGACAGTTGCGCAGAACGTGTCACTCGGCGCACGGCTGCGCGGTGAGACACCCGATATCGAACGCAGGGACCGTTTGATCGAACGGATGCGTCTTCAGGATCACATGGCCAAGAAGCCGTCGGAACTGTCCGGGGGGCAACGCCAGCGGGTCGCGTTGGCGCGAACCCTGATGGAGGATCGGCCCATCGTTCTGCTGGATGAGCCGTTCTCGGCCCTGGATGCGCGTACACGAGCCGATATGCAGGACCTTGCCGCCGATGCGCTGAAGGGCAGGACCGTTCTTTTGGTGACCCACGATCCGGGCGAGGCCGCGCGGCTGGGTCAATCCATTGTGGTGATGACACCGCAGGGGCTGACCTCATGCGATCCGCCAGCCGCGCCTGCGCCGCGCCATGTGGATGATCTGGAAACGCTGGAAACGCAGGGTGCTTTGTTGCGACTGCTGAGAGAGGCGGCATGAAGATCCTGTCGGCCCTTGCTGCAACTGTGTTTGCGCTGGCTATTTGGCAGGCGATCGTTAGCCTGACCGGGTTGCCTAAATTCATCCTGCCCGGCCCGGCATTGGTTGCCGAGACATGGTGGCAGAACCGATGGATTATCGCGGATCACACTTGGATCACGGCGGTTGAGGTGGTGATCGGGCTGGCCTTTGGGACGGTTTTGGGGGTTCTGACCGCCCTGCAACTGGCCAATTCACGCGCGGCGCGGGTGTTGGTGCAGCCGATGCTGGTCTTTACGCAGGCTTTGCCGGTTTTCGCGCTGGCACCTTTGCTGACCCTGTGGCTGGGATACGGATTGTGGTCCAAGGTCGCCATGGCCGTGTTGATCATCTACTTCCCGATCACGTCCTCCTTCTTTGACGGGCTGATGCGGACGCCACAAGGGTATCTGGACCTTGCGCGCACCATGCAGGCCAGCCCCCGCGCCGTGTTGTGGCACATTCGTATACCCGCTGCGCTGCCGTCGCTGGCCTCGGGGATGCGGCTGGCGGCCGTTTATGCTCCGATCGGGGCGGTGATCGGCGAATGGGTCGGGTCCTCGCAAGGGTTGGGTTATCTGATGCTGTTGGCCAATGGGCGCGCCAAAACCGATCTGATGTTTGCTGCGATGCTGACGCTGGGGGTATTTTCCATCCTTTTGCACCTGATTGTCCGACGGGCCACCGCGCGCATGGCGGGTGAGGCGCGTTAACCATTCAGAAACTGATTCTGAGCCAATCTTTGAGTATGACTCAGGATGCCTTTGCCGAAGCCCCCTCATTGTTCGACGTTGACGAAGCCCCGGTGCAACCTTTGCCGACGGGTAAGCTGCCGTCTTATATCAAGGATCACCGCAAGCGGCTGCGCGAACGGTTCATGGCTGGCGGTTCGGCTGCCATGCCGGATTACGAGCTGCTGGAACTGGTCCTTTTCCGCGCGATCCCTCGGCAGGATGTTAAACCCCTGGCGCGTGCCCTCATGGACACATTCGGCGATTTCAACCGCGTTTTGACTGCGCCAGAAGAGCGGTTGCGGCAGATCAAAGGCGTGGGTGATACGGTGATCACCGACCTCAAGATACTCGAAGCGTGCGCCCACCGGATGGCACGGGCGCGGGTGATGCAGCGGCACGTGATTTCCGGCTGGGATGCTTTGCTGGACTATTGCCACACAACCATGGCGCACCGCGAGACTGAACAGTTTCGGGTGTTCTTTCTGGACCGCAAGAATGTGCTGATCGCGGATGAGGAACAAGCCAAGGGCACGGTGGACCATGTGCCAGTCTACCCGCGCGAGGTCGCCAAACGCGCGCTTGAGTTAAACGCCTCGGCCCTGATCCTTGTGCATAACCATCCCTCGGGTGATCCGACGCCGTCGCAATCGGACATCGACATGACAAACCGAATTCAGGATGCGTGCACAGCCTTGGGGCTGACGCTGCACGATCACCTGATCATCGGAAAATCAAATGAGCTGAGTTTCCGCTCCCAAGGGTATCTGTAGCTGTCACTCGACCCAGACCTCGACCCGGCGATTTACTTTGCGGCCCCAATTCGTGTCATCGCAGGCCATTGGCATCGCTTCACCAAATGCATCCACATTCAGTTCGACACTGTCTGGCACTGTGGTCTCAACGGCTGCCAGCACTGCATTGCGAACCGTTTTTGCGCGCAGCAGGGCGATACGTGCATTGCCTGCGGCGGGACCGTCGCCATCGCTGAACCCGACAAAGGTCAGCATGCGCGCATCGAATGCCCCGGATTCAATCTGTTGTGCCAGTTGCCGTATGTTGGACCGCGATTGCGCGTCAGGCCGGGACGATCCCGCCTCAAACCGAAAGGACAGCGATAAGCGTGAGAGGGGACGCAGCGTTTCGATCATGCGCTGCAATTCGTCCAGCCCGACCTCAGGGCCGCCTGACGCTATGGCGTTTGCCAGCCGATCCCCCTGTAACCCGATCTGCATCATTTCAGGGGCTTGATCGACAAAACCAGAGTTTCGGATCTGAAACTGTGCCGCATCGCTTTGGGTATAGGCCAGAAACTGTCTTGCGATCCGGGGTAGGCGGCGGTTGGGCAGATACAGGAACATGGGCGAAGTAAGGGGATAATCCTCAGTCTTGATAGTCTGCCGCGTGGCAGAAAGCGCATGACCGCACCCCCCGGTCAATGGCAGCGCACGGACAGTGTCCAGTTCAGCTTGGCTTGCAAGCCCGACGGCGAACGGGTCTCTTGCCACTTCCCGTACAAGTGCACCGCTATGATAATGTCGAACCACGTTTTCCGACAGGGCGGCATCTGATGGCACAAACAACTGGTCCTCGGCAATTTGGGCCAGTCCTGACCCGGCACTAGGCAAATGGGTTGAGATCGGCGCATCCGGCCCCCCCAATTCGGCCCAGTTCATAATCTCTCCGGCAAAAACCCGAACCAGATCGGTGGGGGAAATCTGCCGCACGGGATTATCCATTGCAACGATCGGGACCAGCGCGTCCAATGCCACGACACGCGACCGGCGAACATGGGTCAAGTCACCCAGACCGGCCGCCTCTGCCGTGGTTTGCTCATCATCGCGCACTTCGCGCAGGGCCATAACAATGTCGGTCTCATTGTTGGTCAGATCGACAAAACCCTGCCCTGTGTTGCTTGCTCTGAAAAAGAACCGCCCCAGCGGTGCATTCCGACCCGTTTTCTGTAGCTCGATCACGAGGTTGCCAGACCCGGACTCTTGAGATGTGGCCAGCAACCCCTCTTGCCGGGCGAAACCTGCGATCAGCGCCGGCAGAACCTTTTCGGCCATCACAGACGATCCTGAGAAACGCACCTCTGCCACGAAATCGGTCAGACTGGGACACGCCGGACCATCACACGTGACGCCTGATCCATCGACAGTCAGTGTTCCGAACGGGGTGTCCACCCGATAGAATTCACCATCAAAGCCAAGCAGATTGCCGACAACCTCAACCTTGCCGTCGTGGGATGTCAGGGTGATGTCCTGCGCGGACACGTTTGTGGATAGCGTCAGCAAAATAAGTGCAGCGACCGCCACACGAAGAAAGGTCATAAGAAGATCGAGCCTGCCTGCGTTTAGTTTGCGGCGATTGTCAGGTCTTCGATCAGATTATTCAACACAAGAAACTCACCCGTTTGGGTGCAATTCGGCAGGTTGAGCGTCATCTCGCGCGATGTCAGCCGGCGATCCGAGCGCAATTCGAAGGACTGCACGCTCAGATCGCGGTCGCAGTTGGCGTCTGTCACTTCGGCTTCGACCGTCAGGGCAATTGATCCTGACTGGCTGACCTGAGCGGCTGGAAAGGAATACACTTCGACATTGCGTGCGCTTTCCAAACCGGAATGGCCAAGAGTAACGACATTGCCCGCGCCCTGCGCATTCGGATCAGAGGAAACATGACCTGCGCCGCCATAGCTTGCCCCAAATTCAAGGGCATGGATTTGCAGATCGGTCTTGCCCGTCCACTGAAGGGCAATCCGGTTGTATTGGTTCAGGTCCGGGACATGCGTGGTAGCGACCGTGCCATTCTGATCGTCCACCGAGATCAGAAAGATTGCATATTCGGACAACGCTGGAAGCGTCAGCTCCATCCGCCCTTTTTCGTCGGTCATCTGCGTCACGGTCAGACCACTGTGCAGCACTTCAACCCGATGATTGGGGTGACAGGGAGCCCTGACAGTCAGCGCGGCGGCTGCACCAGGAACCGCACGGGCCCGCGCGCTGAGTTTGCAATCCATCGGTTCTGAGGGGGCTGAACGGTTGGGTTGCAGGGATTTTCTGGTTTGGGTCGCGTCCGTGGCTGGAGTCGAGGAGGTCAGAACAATATCCTCCAGCCCGGCGATGATCGAAGCCTGGTCTGTCATTGCGGTCGCATTGACAACGGTCTGCGTGCCGTTCGGCTGCGCAGGTGATCCATTCTGCATCAGGTAACCGATCGCAAGGGCACAGGCGACCGTGCCTCCGGTGGTCACGTAGTTCTTAATTACAAACAAGACACCCTCCCCAGTTGAAGGAGCGAGTCGCATACTGGAGATGAATCACGGCCAATATGTGGCCGTGAAACGGAGTCATTGTGTCTGAATTACGTCGGCGTCAGGTCAGGCGACCGTGGCAATGCTTGAATTTTTTCCCTGATCCGCAGGGGCATCTGTCGTTGCGCGACGGGTTGCCCCATGTGCTTGGATCATCTTCGACAAAGCCAGGGCGCGCATCACCCGAGGCTTCTGCCTCGGCCTCTGCTTCGGCCTGATCCACCGCCTGATCGACGGCTTGTTGTGCCTGTGCCTGCTGTGCCTGCATTTGCGCCAACATCTCGCGCTGTTCTTCGTCGGTCAGCGGTCGGACGCGCGACAATTGCTGAGTTACAGTTTCCCGCAGACTGTCCAACATGCCTTCGAACAACTGGAAGCTTTCGTTCTTGTATTCGTTCAGCGGGTCGCGCTGGGCGTAACCGCGGAATCCCACGACCGAGCGCAGATGCTCCAGCGTCAGCAGATGCTCGCGCCACTTGCTGTCGATTGTGTTCAGCAACACCTGCTTTTCGATGTTGCGCATGTTCTCGGGGCCAAAGGCTGCGGCCTTTTGGGCCATCATCTCGTCCGAGGCATTGACCAGGCGTTCGCGCACCAGTTCGTCATCTACGCCTTCTTCGGCTGCCCAGTCCTGCACGGGGGCGTCGATGGTCAGCTTGTCTTTGACCGCCTCATGAAGACCCTCGGTGTCCCACTGATCGGCGTAGGATTTCGGGGGCATGTATTCGTCGATCAGGTCGTCAATCACCTGTTCCCGCATGTCAGACACGATTTCGGACAGGTCATCCGACGACATAATCTCGCGCCGCTGGCTAAAGACCACCTTACGCTGGTCGTTCATGACGTCGTCGAATTTCAGGACGTTCTTGCGCATGTCGAAGTTGCGCCCTTCGACCTTGGACTGCGCGCGTTCCAGCGATTTGTTCACCCAAGGGTGAATGATCGCCTCGCCTTCCTTCATGCCCAGTGTGTGCAGGACCTTATCCAGACGTTCCGATCCGAAGATGCGCATCAGGTCATCCTCAAGGCTCAGGTAGAACACGGTGCGGCCCGGATCACCCTGTCGGCCGGAACGGCCGCGCAGCTGGTTGTCGATGCGGCGGCTTTCGTGGCGTTCGGACGCCATGACATAAAGACCACCTGCAGCCAGAACCTTATCTTTCTCTTCTGCGTGGCGGGATTCCTCGGCAGAGCGAAGCTCGGCAGGGTCGGCCTCGGGATTTTCAGCAAGCGCCTGCAGGACCTTCATCTCGACATTGCCGCCAAGCTGGATGTCGGTGCCGCGGCCCGCCATGTTAGTGGCGATGGTGACGGCGCCGAACCGGCCTGCATCGGCGACGATCTGCGCCTCTTGCTCGTGCTGGCGCGCGTTCAGGACGTTGTGCTCGACACCTTCTTTGGTCAGCATCTGGCTCAGAAGTTCGGATTTTTCGATCGAGGTGGTGCCCAGAAGGACGGGTTGCCCGCGTTCCTGCGCTTCCTTTGTTTCCTGGATCATCGCGCCGTATTTTTCACCGGCGGTGCGATAAACCTGATCGTCTTCATCCGCACGGGCGATCGGCTTGTTGGTCGGAACCTCGACCACGCCCAGACCGTAAATTTCCTGAAATTCTTCGGCCTCTGTCAGCGCGGTGCCGGTCATGCCGCCCAGCTTGTCATACAGACGGAAATAGTTCTGGAAGGTCACGCTGGCCAGCGTCACGTTCTCCGGCTGAATAGGCACGCCTTCCTTGGCTTCGATGGCCTGATGCAGACCTTCTGACAGACGGCGGCCCGGCATCATACGGCCGGTGAATTCGTCGATCAGAACCACGTTGCCATCACGCACGATGTAATCCTTGTCGCGCGTGAACAGCTTGTGCGCGCGCAGGCCCTGATTCACATGGTGAACAACTGTGGTGCTTTCGGGATCATACAGTGAATGGCCTTCGGGGATCAGTCCGCCGGCGATCAGTTGCTGCTCGAGGAACTCGTTGCCCTCATCCGTAAAGGTCACGCTGCGGGATTTTTCGTCCAACGAGAAGTGGTCGTCCTGCAAGGACGGGATCAGCGCATCAATCGTGGTATAAAGCTCGGACCGGTCCTGCGACGGGCCCGAGATGATCAGCGGCGTCCGAGCCTCGTCAATCAGGATCGAGTCAACTTCGTCCACGATCGCAAAGTTGTGGTGGACCTGATAAATCTCGGCCAGGTCGGCCTTCATATTGTCGCGCAGATAGTCAAAGCCCAGTTCGTTGTTGGTGGCGTAGGTCACGTCACAGGCATAGGCGGCTTTTTTCTCGGCATCGGGCTGGCCCGACCAGATAACACCAGTGGTCATGCCGACAGCGCCGAACACCTTGCCCATCCATTCCGAGTCGCGCTTGGCTAGGTATTCGTTCACCGTTACAACATGAACGCCCTTGCCGGTCAGCGCGTTCAGATAAGCGGGGAAGGTGGCGACCAGCGTCTTGCCCTCACCCGTTTTCATTTCCGAGATGTTGCCCTGATGCAGGAAGACCCCGCCCATCAACTGCACGTCGAACGCGCGCAGACCCAAGGCGCGCTTGGCCCCTTCGCGGACATTGGCAAAGGCTTCGGGTAGAAGGGCATCCAGGCTCTCGCCGTCCAGCGCGCGTTTACGCAGCTCGGCAGTCTTTTCGATCAGACCCTCATCGGACAATTTCTCGAACTCGGGCTCCAGCGCGTTGATCTGTTCGATCAGCGGGCGGGTCGCCTTGATCTTGCGGTCGTTCGGTGTTCCGAACACCTTTTTGGCGAGCGTTCCGAGTCCCAGCATGTTCACTCCAGCGGATCTGTTCTTGTCTTGGTTGCGACAGGCTTGCCCACCTTGCGCGCAACCCATAGATACGGGGGGTGAAAGGCGGCCCTGTCCAAGGCTTCAAAGCGATGTAAGCGGCAGGTTCCTGAGTGTCAACGCTGCGCCCCGTCGTGGCAAAGAAATAGGATGATTCAATGCCCAAAGGCTTCACTTTTCTGCCATCTCTGGCCCTGACTGCCACGATGGCCCTGCCGCTGGCCGCCGAAACACAGCCTGATGCCAGTACGGTCGTCGCCCGTGTGAACGGGGACGAGATCACTTTGGGCCACGTCATCGCCACTGTTGCGACCTTGCCGCCCAACTATCAGCAGATCGAAGACGACGTCCTGTACGACTTCATCATCGAGCAACTGGTCCAGCAGCAATTGCTGGGACAGCAGCAGGAGGCGCTGACGAAATTGAACGCCCTTGCACTGGCGAATGAGACCCGGTCGTTGCTGGCAGTTCAGACCGTGAATGCGCTGGTCGAGGATGCGGTTACCGAGGAAGCCATCCAATCCGCCTACGACGCGCAGTATGCGCAGTTTGAGGGCGAGGATGAGTTCAACGCCAGCCATATTCTTGTGGCGACGGAAGACGAGGCAAAGGAAATCAAGACACAGCTTGATGACGGCGCAGATTTTGCTGAACTGGCCAAAGAGAAATCGACAGGCCCGTCGGGACCCAATGGCGGTTCACTGGGATGGTTCGGCAAAGGCCAGATGGTGCCCGAGTTTGAGGCCGCCGTTCTGGAGCTGGAGCAAGGTCAGGTTTCCGACCCAGTGCAAACCCAGTTCGGCTGGCACGTCGTGACATTGAATGACAAACGCAAATCCGAAGCCCCAGAACTGGACGCTATTCGCGATGAACTGACACAGACGGTTCAAAACGAAGCGATTCAGGCCCGTATCGAAGAATTGACCGAGGCGGCACAGATCGAGCGGCCCGAATTGGAAGGGGTAAGCCCCGACGTCGTTCGCCAGATTGAGTTGATCCAGGAGTAAGCGACCGTGGCGACGATCACCAAAGTTTCGCCGCTGGCTCCGGCGGCGTTTCCTGAATTGCCCGCGATTGACGGGGTGCGCTTTGCCACGGTTGAGGCGGGCGTGCGCTATCAGGGCCGGACCGATGTGATGCTGGCGGTGCTGGATCCCGGTACCTCGGTGGCGGGGGTGTTCACGCGTTCGGCCACCCGCGCTGCACCAGTGTTGGATTGTCAGGACAAGATCGGCAGGGTCAGCGATGGCCCGGCGGCGATTCTTGTGAATTCAGGCAATGCCAATGCGTTTACTGGGCATTACGGCCAGACATCGGTGACCGAGCTGACGCAGGCCGTGTCCAAGGCCACTGGTGTTGCGGTGGAACGGGTATTCACCTCGTCAACCGGCGTGATCGGTGAACCGCTGCCCCATGACAAGATCACCGCCCAGCTTGAAACGTTGAAATCGGGCCTCAGCCGACACGCGATCGAGGATGCCGCGCGGGCGATCATGACCACCGATACCTTCCCCAAAGGGGCCTCGGCGCAGGTCGAGATTGACGGAAAAACAGTCTCTATTTCAGGGATTGCCAAGGGGTCGGGCATGATCGCGCCGGATATGGCAACGATGTTGGTTTACATCTTCACCGACGCGCAGGTCGAGCAATCGGCGCTGCAAGCGATGCTGGGCGCGCAGACGGATCGCACGTTCAACTGCATCACGGTGGACAGCGATACCTCGACCTCGGATACACTATTGTTGTGTGCAACCGGGGCCTCGGGCGTGGATGCCACTGGCAACGCGGGTTTTGCGCAGGCGCTTGAGGCGGTGATGCTGGACCTTGCACAGCAGGTGGTGCGTGATGGGGAAGGGGCCACGAAATTCGTGGAAATCCGTGTGACCGGTGCGGCCTCGGACGCGGATGCCAAGGTGCATGGGCTGGCGATTGCGAACTCACCGCTGGTGAAAACGGCGATTGCGGGTGAAGACCCGAACTGGGGCCGCGTGGTCATGGCTGTCGGCAAATCCGGTGCCGCCGCCGACCGCGACCGTCTGAGTATCTCTTTCGGTGATATCCTTGTGGCCGAGAAGGGTTGGGTCAGCCCCGATTACCGCGAGGAAGACGCCGCCGCCTACATGAAAGGTCAGGATCTGGTGATCGCCGTCGATCTGGGGCTGGGCGAGGGCGCATCGACCGTTTGGACCTGCGACCTGACCCATGGCTATATCGAAATCAACGCGGATTATCGTTCATGAAGACCGTTTTGGTGTCGGCCGTCGCCCTGATCGACGTTGAAGGCCGGGTGCTGCTGGCGCAGCGTCCGGAGGGTAAATCCATGGCCGGTCTGTGGGAGTTCCCCGGCGGCAAGGTCGAACCCGGCGAAACCCCCGAGGTCGCCCTGATCCGCGAGTTGGAGGAAGAACTGGGCATCAACACCTGGGCCTCGTGCCTTGCGCCACTGACTTTTGCCAGCCACAGCTATGACGACTTCCATTTGCTGATGCCGCTCTTTGCCTGCCGCAAGTGGGAGGGGATACCGCAGTCGAAAGAAGGGCAGGCGTTGAAATGGGTGCGTGCGAATGAGTTGCGGAATTACCCAATGCCAGCTGCGGATGTGCCGCTGATCCCGATTTTGCGGGATTGGTTGTAGATTCCCAACACAGTATCACGGGCCAACTAATTTAGCGGGCCCGCAAGGATAGACGAACTGCATACAGCGGTACGGGTTCTTAACTACGTGATTTTAGTAGCGGCAGTTTGTGTAAAAGCCGTCCGAAACACTGATACAAGAAATAGTATTGCTACCGGGCATGCTGATTGGCGCCACTACCGGAGCAGGCATTGGCGTATACTGCGGCGTTGATAACTGGATGGAATTCGAGGCGTGTTGCATCTGCTGCATGAGAGCGGCCTGTTCCGCAGCGGCCTGAGCGCGTCTCTGCTGTGCCATTAATTGATTGTGCCTATACATCTGTAACTGCTGGTCGCTCATCGCATCCCGGTATCCGGTATTTTGACCAGCCGTGTTTGTGCACATGACCCTGCCTTTAGCGACTTGTGTCACCCTTGCACAGGCATTGTCTCCGGCCATGTAGTAATTCCCGTTGTAATGAAATGGAGCAGCCATTTGAACGGGTTCAGGAGCGCAGCCCGCAGCAGCAGTTAACAGGATACTCGAAAGAACAATGCGTTTCATAAAGTGTCCTGATAATTTCCCAATGACCTAAATTATTCAGTTGGTTAAGTGGGAATTAGCTCGGAAATTCGACATAATCTTGAAATTCCTGACACATTCTTCAGCCTTGCGGCGACAAGGGTAGAGATATGTCTGAGCGCTGTACCGCACCCCCTGTTACAATTCGTAAGAATTGAGAAAACATCAGGCAAAACTTGCCGCTGATCGTCCACGTGTCCCGTCGTAGGGGCAGTGGTGTCCGGGTCTGAACCGGACCCGCCATTTCCGACCCAAGGGAGGGGTTGGATAGGGAGGAGAAAGAGATTGGCTCAGACGCAGTCGGGCGCTGAAGGGATGACCTCTCTTCCGGCGCTGCTACATCGCAATGCGACGCAGTTCGGGGATTCCCCGGCCTACCGGGAAAAGGAATTCGGGATCTGGCAATGCTGGTCCTGGGCCGAGGCCGCCGCTGAAATCCGTAAACTGGCGCTGGGATTTCTGGAAATCGGCGTGGAAAAGGGTGACCATATCGCCGTGATCGGGCGAAACCGCCCGGCGCATTACTGGTCTATGGTAGCCGCGCAGATGGTGGGTGCTGTACCGGTGCCTCTGTATCAGGACTCGGTCGCTGAAGAGATGGCCTATGTGCTGGAACATTGCGGCGCGAAATACGTTGTCTGCGGTGATCAGGAGCAGGTCGACAAGGTCATCGAGATTCAGGAAAACCTGCATCAGGTCAAACACATCCTTTATACCGACAAGCGCGGGATGCGGAAATACGACCATTCCCAGATGAACGCTCTGGACGACATTATGGCCGAAGGCAGCGCGGGACACGCGCGGTTCGACACCGAGCTGGACAAGCGGATCGCGGCGATCACCTATGACGACACCTGCGTGATGCTTTATACCTCGGGCACGACCGGAAAGCCCAAGGGCGTGGTGCTGTCGAACCGCAACGTGATCGAAAGCGCAAAGAATTCTTCTGAGTTCGACCACCTGACCCGTAACGAAGACATACTGTCCTACCTGCCGATGGCCTGGGTGGGTGATTTCATCTTTTCCATCGGTCAGGCCTATTGGTGCGGCTTCTGTGTGAACTGCCCCGAAAGTGCCGATACGATGATGACTGACCTGCGCGAGATCGGGCCAACCTATTTCTTTGCCCCGCCGCGCGTTTTCGAGACCCAGCTAACCAATGTGATGATTCGCATGGAGGACGCGGGCAGCCTGAAGCGGAAGATGTTCCATAATTTCATGGCCCACGCCAAAAAAGTCGGTGGCCTGCTGTTGGATGGTAAGCCGGTCAGTTTTGGCGACAAGATGAAATACGCGCTGGGCAATTTGCTGGTTTATGGCCCGCTCAAGGATACGCTGGGCTATGGGCGGTTCCGTGTGGGCTATACGGCGGGTGAGGCGATCGGGCCCGAGATTTTCGACTTTTACCGCTCGTTGGGGATCAATCTCAAACAGCTTTATGGCCAGACCGAGGCCACGGTGTTCATCACCCAGCAGCCCGATGGCGAAGTGCGCGCCGATACGGTTGGCGTGCCCTCACCCGCGGTCGAGCTGAAGGTCGATGACAGTGGCGAGATTCACTACCGTTCGCCAGGTGTGTTCGTGGAATACTACAACAATCCGGATTCGACCGCCTCCACCAAGGATGCCGAGGGCTGGGTCGCGACCGGGGACGCCGGGTTCATCGAGGAAAGCAGCGGCCATCTGCGGATTATCGACCGCGCCAAGGATGTGGGCAAGATGGCCGACGGATCGATGTTTGCGCCTAAATATGTCGAGAACAAGCTGAAGTTCTACCCTGACATCCTTGAGGTTGTGCTGTTTGGAAACGGCAAGGATCGTTGCGTGGCCTTCATCAATATTGACTTGATGGCGGTGGGTAACTGGGCAGAACGCAACAACGTTGCCTATGCGTCGTATCAGGAACTGACCAGCCATCCCCGCGTGTTAGAGACTATCAAGGCCCATGTGGAAGAGGTGAACAAGTCGGTCGCGGCCGATGAGATGTTGTCGGGCTGTCAGGTGCATCGCTTTGTGGTTCTGCACAAGGAACTTGACGCCGATGATGGTGAGATGACCCGAACCCGCAAGGTGCGCCGTAGGTTCGTCGAGGAGAAGTTCCACGACATTATTGCTGCCCTCTATGATGGCTCGCCCAATGTCTCGACCACGACGGAAGTGACCTATGAGGACGGGCGCAAGGGGTCGATCAGTGCAACGCTGCAAATCATCGACGCAGCGGTTGTACCGGCGGCACAGCACAAGGTGGCGGCGGAATGAGGGCCGTTCGAGCGCCGCTCGACCTGCGGTCGTCGCCCCGCCCTCCGTCCCGTTATTGCGCAAGTCAGGGAGTGACTGATGCTGGATAGTTTCGAAGGATATGTCACCGAGGATGGCCGCAAGATCGGCGGCGTGGTGATGGAGATGAAGAATATCACCCTGCGTTTCGGTGGTGTGGTCGCGATCAAGGATATCTCGTTCGACATCCGCGAAGGTGAGATCCGCGCCATTATCGGTCCGAACGGCGCAGGGAAGTCCTCGATGCTGAACGTGATCTCGGGGTTCTATGTCCCGCAAGAGGGCGAGGTTTGGTTCCACGGGGCCAAACGCCCTCCGATGCGGCCTTTTGAGGTGGCACAGCAGGGGATTGCGCGGACCTTCCAGAACATAGCCCTGTTCGAAGGCATGAGCGTGCTGGACAACGTCATGACCGGGCGGCTGGGTTACATGAAGACCAACATTTTCCAGCAGGCACTGTGGAAAGGGAAGGCTGAAGCGGAAGAAACCGAAAACCGCGAAGCGGTCGAGAAGATTATCGACTTTCTTGAAATTCAGCACATCCGGAAAACTCCGGTGTCGCGCCTGCCTTACGGGTTGAAAAAGCGCGTAGAGCTGGCCCGTGCGTTGGCGGCCGAACCCAAGCTGTTGCTGTTGGACGAACCGATGGCGGGTATGAACGTCGAGGAGAAAGAGGACATGAGCCGCTTTATCCTGGATGTGAATGACGAGTTCGGCACCACCATCGCCCTGATCGAACACGACATGGGCGTGGTGATGGATCTGAGCGACCGGGTTGTCGTGATGGATTACGGGAAGAAGATCGGGGACGGCACACCGGACGAGGTGCGCAACAACCAGGAAGTCATCGACGCCTATCTGGGGGTGAGCCATGACTGACCAACTGACAGACATGAGAGGGGGCGCACATGCCTGATCAGCTGATTTTCGCGATGGAGGTCATCCTGAATGGCCTGATGGCCGGGGTTCTGTATGCGCTGGTCGCACTGGGCTTTGTGCTGATCTACAAGGCTTCGGGGATTTTCAACTATGCTCAGGGTGTTATGGCCCTGTTTGCGGCCATGACCCTTGTGGGGATCATGAACGGGCAAGTGCCGTTCGCGCATCTGATCAACGCGATCTTCGGGACGCATATCCACTATTTCGGGTGGAATGTCCCGGCATTGCTGGCGATCCTTTTGACAATGGCGGTGATGGTGTTTCTTGCCTGGGCGGTGCAACGGTTCGTCATGCGCCATCTGGTTGGTCAGGAACCGATCATTCTGTTCATGGCGACCATCGGTCTGGCCTATTTGCTTGAAGGCGTGGCCGACCTGATGTGGGGGTCCGAGATCAAGACCCTGGACGTGGGCCTGCCACAAGGCATCAACCTGTGGATCGACGAGACCACGTTTAATATCTTTGGCTATGGCTTCTTCATCGACAACCTCGACATCGTGGCAACCTTGATTGCGGCGCTGCTGGTGGCCGCGCTGGTGGTGTTCAGCCAATACACCAAGCAGGGCCGGGCGATGCGAGCGGTGGCGGATGACCATCAGGCCGCACTGTCGGTGGGTATCTCGCTGAACTTCATCTGGATCATGGTCTGGTCGGTTGCGGGGTTTGTCGCGCTGGTCGCCGGGATCATGTGGGGCACCAAGTCGGGCGTTCAGTTCTCGCTGTCGCTGATCGCGCTCAAGGCGTTGCCGGTGCTGATGTTGGGCGGCTTTACCTCGATCCCCGGAGCGATTGTGGGCGGGCTGATCATCGGAGTGGGTGAAAAGCTGTTTGAATTCGCCATCGGCCCGATGGTCGGTGGCGCGACCGAGAACTGGTTCGCCTATGTTCTGGCGCTGATCTTCCTCGTATTCCGACCGCAGGGGCTGTTCGGTGAGAAGATCATCGAGAGGGTGTAGCGATGCAGAAAATGATTGCCATCATCAATGTGATCGCGTGGTCGGGGTTCTGGGCTTTTGGCTATATCGCCGTCACCTCGGACGATCTGACCGCAACCCAACTGGTTGTCGCTGCGATCCTTGCCTTTGCCGGGCTGGTCACGGGCATCATGGCCTACATGAAACTGGTGCGCGCGTCAGAGGCGAGCGGATACGCAAAAGGGTCCAATCAACTGGACGCCGCAGCCCGGAACCGGGCGCAGGAACAATGGGGAAAGTGACACATGTTCTATCGTGAAGCCGGAGACTTCAAAGTTTCCTATGTGGATGACAGCCAGACTTTCCCGATCAAATTCGACCGGTATCGGTACTATGTGGTTCTGGCGGTCGCGTTCGGGATCATTCCGTTCATCATCAACGATTACTGGGCAAACGCGCTTTTGCTGCCGTTCCTGATCTACGCGATCGCGGCAATCGGCTTGAACATTCTGGTTGGGTATTGCGGGCAGGTCAGCCTTGGTACGGGCGGCTTCATGGCGGTGGGTGCTTATGCCTGCTACAAGCTGATGACGGCCTTTCCAGATGTCAGCATGTTTATCCATGTCATACTGGCAGGCGGTATCACGGCCATTGTCGGCGTTTTGTTCGGTCTTCCATCGTTGCGGATCAAGGGGTTCTATCTGGCCGTGGCGACACTGGCCGCGCAGTTCTTTCTTGTGTGGCTGTTCAACCGGGTGCCGTGGTTCTACAACTACTCGGCTTCGGGTCAGATCAACGCACCGGAACGCGATGTGTTCGGGATCATCATCACTGGACCGAATGCTCCGGCATGGGCCACGTATCTGTTCTGCCTGATCTTTCTGACCGTCTGCGCCGTGATCGCACGCAACCTGACACGCGGCACTACCGGGCGTACGTGGATGGCGATCCGCGATATGGATATCGCGGCCGAGATCATCGGGGTGAACCCTCTCAAGGCGAAACTGACCGCCTTTGCCGTCAGCTCATTCTTTGTGGGCATCTCGGGCGCGTTGTTCTTTGCAGTCTATCTCGGCGCGGTTGAGGTCGGCGAGGTGTTCGGCATTACCAAGTCATTCCTGGTTCTGTTCATGATCATTATCGGGGGATTGGGCTCTATCTTCGGGTCCTTTGCGGGGGCGGCGTTCCTTGTGCTGTTGCCGGTGGTCCTGAAAGTGGTTGGCGCGGATATGCTGGGTTGGCCCACGGATATCGTGGCGCATTTGCAGCTGGTGATCGTCGGTGGGCTGATCATCATGTTCCTGATCCTAGAACCACATGGGCTAGCGCAGTTGTGGCGCGTCGCCAAAGAGAAACTCAGACTCTGGCCGTTCCCGCACTAGGGGCAGGCCCAATCAGATAACGGGTGCAAAGCCCGAACCCAACATCGGACCAACCAAGGGAGGAGAAACCCGATGAAATTGAATTTGGCAACCGTGGCGCTGGGCGCCGTAATGGCGGCAGGACCGGTTATGGCCGATCTCGTATTCCCGTCACTCAGCTACCGTACCGGACCTTACGCGGCGGGTGGTATTCCGTTTGCGGATGGGTATGCGGATTACTTTACCCTGCTGAACGAACGTGACGGCGGGATCGGCGGCGTTCCGGCGAAGGTGATCGAATGCGAGACAGGGTATAACACCGAAAAAGGTGTGGAATGCTATGAATCGACCAAGGGCGAAGGTGCGCTTGTCTATCAGCCGCTGTCGACCGGTATCACGTATCAGCTGATCCCCAAGACCACGGCAGATGGCATTCCGATGCACACGATGGGCTATGGACGTACGTCCGCCAAGAACGGCGATGTGTTCAGCCACACGTTCAACTATCCTGCAAACTATTGGGATGGTGCCTCGGGTGCGGTGAACTACCTGCTGGAAGAGAATGGCGGGGACCTGAGCGGCAAGAAAATTGCACTGGTCTACCACAACTCGGCCTATGGCAAGGAACCGATCCGCACGTTGGAAGAACTTTCGGCCAAGCATGGCTTTGAGCTTGTCGCCCTGCCGGTTGACCATCCGGGTCAGGAACAGAAATCGCAGTGGCTGCAAATCCGCCGTGATCGCCCCGATTATGTCCTGATGTGGGGCTGGGGTGTTATGAACCAGGTTGCCGTTCAGGAAGCTGCCAACATCCGTTACCCGATGGAAAACTTCATCGGTATCTGGTGGTCCGGTTCTGAAAACGACGTGCTGCCAGCGGGCGAGGCTGCGAACGGCTATAAGGCGCTGACCTTCCACAACGTGGGCACGGATTTCCCGGTCTTTGACGATCTGAAGACACATGTCGTCGATACGGGTAAAGCTGCAGGTGCGGGTGATCAGGTTGGTACGGTTCTGTACAACCGTGGTCTTTATGCCGCGATGCTGGCGGCTGAAGCAGCCAAGAAAGCGCAGGAAATCCACGGTACTGCCGACATCACCCCTGCGATGATGCGCGACGGTATGGAGGCGCTGGAAATCAACGAAGCCAAGATGACCGAACTGGGTCTGCCTGGTTTTGGTCCGGCATTCTCGGTTTCGTGTGAGAACCACGGCGGGGACGCTCTGGTTGGTGTGACCCAGTGGGATGCGGCCAACAAAACCTGGAGCCTGATTTCCGAGTTCAAGGCAACCGATGGCGACGTGATCGGTCCGCTGATCGACGAAGACTCGAGCGCCTATGCGTCGGAAAACAACATCGGATCGCGCTGCTGATCCGACGTACTGAAATCCGGGGCGGCGGCAGACTGCCGTCCCGATCCCAACACTCGCACGAGGACACGCGCTGATGCTGGATGCGGCTCAAACCACTGACGTGCAGGCGGAAACCCTGCTTGAAGTCAACAATATCGAGGTGATTTACAACCATGTGATCCTCGTACTTAAGGGTGTCAGCCTGACCGTTCCCAAAGGCGGTATTACTGCTCTGCTCGGTGGTAATGGCGCGGGCAAGACGACGACGCTCAAGGCGGTGTCGAACTTGCTGCATTCGGAACGGGGCGAAGTCACCAAAGGGTCGATCAAGTATCGCGGCGCAAGCGTGCATGAAAGCGACCCTGCGGATCTGGTTGAAAAAGGCGTGATTCAGGTGATGGAGGGCCGTCACTGTTTCGAACACCTCACGGTCGAGGAAAATCTTCTGACCGGAGCTTATACCCGCAAGGACGGCAAAGCCGCGGTCCAGAAAGACCTTGATCTGGTCTACACCTATTTCCCACGTCTGGCTGAACGGCGCCGGTCGCAAGCGGGCTATACCTCGGGCGGTGAGCAGCAGATGGTTGCCATGGGCCGGGCGTTGATGTCGCGGCCGGAAACGATCCTGCTGGACGAGCCTTCGATGGGGCTGGCCCCGCAATTGGTCGAAGAGATTTTCGGCATCGTGAAGGATCTCAACGAAAAAGAGGGCGTGTCCTTCCTGCTGGCCGAACAGAATACAAACGTCGCTCTGCGGTTTGCACATTACGGGTACATTCTGGAATCGGGCCGTGTCGTTATGGACGGTCCTGCTGATGAGCTGCGTGAAAACCCGGACGTGAAAGAGTTCTACCTGGGCATGTCCGATGACGGCCGAAAAAGTTTCCGAGATGTACGCTCATACCGCCGCCGCAAGAGGTGGTTGTGAGCGGGTGGAGGATCTGGCGATGACTTACTACGACGCACTCGAGACCCGATCAGCCGATCAGCGCGCAGCTGATCATGCGCAAGGGTTGCGAGTTCAGCTGGAACGCGCCCAATCCGCGCCGGGGTTTCAGGCTCATCTGGCCGGGGTGGATACCGATGCGGTGAAAACCATCGAAGATCTGGTCAAACTGCCGGTTCTGCGCAAATCTGAACTGGCGCAGGCACAGGCTCAGCGCCCTCCGTTCGGCGGGTTCACGGTCACTCCGGCGCGACATTTCCATCATGTGTTTCAGTCTCCGGGTCCGATCTACGAACCGGGCAGCACCGATACCGATTGGTGGCGCATGGGCCGATTCCTGCACGCGGCAGGAGTGGGGCCGGGCGATATCGTGCAGAACTGTTTCGGCTATCACCTGACGCCTGCCGGCATGATATTTGAAAGCGGCGCGCGGGCCGTGGGCGCCGCCGTGTTGCCCGCGGGCACCGGCCAGACCGAACTGCAAGTGACCGCCGCGCGTGATGTGGGTTGCACCGCTTATGCCGGAACGCCCGACTATCTGAAGATCATACTGGATAAAGCGGATGAGATGGGTGTGGACCTGCAATTCGCTACGGCTGCTGTGGGCGGCGGCGCGCTGTTCCCATCCTTGCGTCAGGAATATGCGGATCGCGGGATTTCGTGCCTGCAATGCTATGCCACAGCCGATCTGGGCAATATCGCTTACGAAAGCCCTGCGATGGAGGGGATGATTCTGGACGAACACATCATCGTCGAGATCGTGACCCCCGGCACCGGCACCCCTGTGGCCGAGGGTGAAGTGGGTGAGGTGATCGTAACCTCTCTCAACCCTGATTATCCGTTGATCCGGTTCGCGACCGGTGATCTGTCGGCGATCCTGCCCGGCCAGTCGCCCTGCGGTCGTACAAATGCGCGGATCAAGGGCTGGATGGGTCGTGCCGACCAGACGACCAAGATCAAGGGCATGTTCGTGCGTCCTGAACAGGTGGCCGCGCTGGTCGACAAACACGCCGAGATCGTAAAGGCTCGTGTCATCGCAGCCCGTCAGGGCGAGATGGATACAATGACCGTTCAGATTGAAAGCCCCAGCGGAGATGACATGACCTATGCCAAGTCCGTGATCGAAGTGCTGAAGCTAAAAGGCGCGATCGAGGTTGTTGAACCCGGTTCACTGCCCAAGGATGGTTTGGTGATCGAGGATCAGCGGGTCTATGAATAAAGTCTGCGGCAGTTTGTGCCGCAGATTTGTTCCCCTGTAGACTGGTGTTTCTTAGCGTTTTGGTCGATTAATGGCCAACTCTGCGCATTCGCCAGTTACAAGCCGGGATCATGGCCGACATAGAAGTTTCAGAGCATGGCACGCGCAACCACGGCGCGTTTGGCACCCGGCTGGTTGGCACGGTCGCCTGTCTTGTTGCGGCCGCATGCCTGTTGCCGATGCTCGCCGTTGTTCTGGCGGCTGTGACGGGCGGAACGGATACGATCTCGCACCTGTTGCAAACCGTTTTGCCGGGCTATGCGCTTACGACGGTGATTTTGGTTGTTCTGGTGGCGTTTGGTACGTTTGCCATCGGTGTCGGTGCTGCGTGGCTTGTGACCATGACACGCTTTCCCGGCGTTCGGTTCCTTGAGATTGCTTTGGTCTTGCCGCTGGCTTTTCCGGCTTATGTGCTGGCCTATGCCTATACGTTCATTCTGGATCACCCCGGCATTGTCCAAAGCACCCTGCGCGATGTGACCGGCTGGGGGCCGCGCGATTATTGGTTCCCTGAGATACGCTCGACCGAGGGTGCGGCGGTGATGCTGATCCTCGTGCTTTATCCTTATGTTTACCTGCTGGCGCGCGCCGCGTTTCTTCAGCAAAGCGCCACGGCTTTTCTTGCGGCGCGGGCGTTAGGCAAAAGCCCTTGGCTGGCATTCTGGCACGTATCTTTACCCATGGCGCGCCCGGCAATTGCGGGGGGTGTGCTGCTGGCGATCATGGAAACCATCGCCGATTTCGGCACTGTCGCCTATTTTGGCGTGCAAACATTCGCCACCGGTATCTACACAAGCTGGTTTTCCATTGGAGACCGCGCTGCCGCCGCGCAGTTGGCCCTGTGCCTGCTGGGTTTTGCGCTGGTCATGGCCGTGGCCGAACGGATGCAGCGCGGTAAGGCGAAATACTATCAGGCAGGGAAAAGTCATGCCTCATTGCCCTCGGCGCAGTTAAAGGGCTGGCAGGCTGTCGCGGGCTTTACGCTGTGCGCCATTCCGGTTCTTCTGGGCTTCCTGCTGCCGGTGATCATCTTGATTCAGATGGGGCTGGAGTCAGAGCAGAACCTGCTGTCGCGCCGCTATATCGGCTTCATTCAGAACTCGCTGGCTTTGGCGGGTACTGCTGCCGTGATTACGGTTTGCGCCGCGATCAGCGTCGGGTTCTTTCAGCGGTTGCGCCCTGGGCGGTTGTCGGCTGGCGCGGGGTACATGGCACGGTTGGGCTATGCGGTGCCCGGAGGTGTCATTGCGGTGGGCCTGATGGTGCCGTTTGCCAGTTTCGACAATGCACTGGATGCGTGGATGCGGGCGACCTTTGATGTTTCGACGGGATTGCTGGTGACGGGCTCAATCTGGCTGCTGGTCGCCGCTTATATGGTGCGGTTTCTGGCGGCTGCGCTTGGCGCCTATGAAGGTGGGCAAAGCACAGTTCACGCCAACATGGACGCGGCCTCGCGGTCTTTGGGGGAAACCCCGCTGGGAACATTGCGCCGGGTTCATCTACCTATGCTGACACCGTCCTTGCTGACGGCTTTGCTGATTGTGTTTGTGGACGTGATGAAAGAATTGCCCGCGACCCTGATCATGCGTCCATTCAACTTTGATACGCTGGCGGTACAGGCCTATCGGCTGGCCTCGGATGAACGGCTCGAGGGGGCTGCGGTCCCCTCTCTGGTCATCCTGGCAGTGGGGCTGTTACCGGTCATCCTGATCTGTCGACAGGTTGGTCAGCGGCGTTAGAGCGATCCAAAAATATCACACCCGGGTGTCGCCGGGCTTGATTCAGACGCGTTTTCCGGCAAGGCTTGGGGTATGAACATGCAGCCTCCCAGCCGGTTCTCTGCAAACTCGGCCCAGATGCCCGTCGCGTTTAACCGGCATGAGATGTCCCATATTCTGTCCGTCTACGGCCGGATGGTCGCCGCCGGAGAATGGCGCGATTACGGTATTTCCAACTTGCGGGACATGGCCGTGTTTTCGATCTTTCGCCGAACTGCGGAACATCCCATCTATCGGGTCGAGAAACACCCCCGGCTTCGACAGAAACAAGGGATGTATTCGGTCGTGGGCATGGATGGCCGAATCCTGAAACGCGGCCACGATCTGCGCACGGTGCTGCGCGTGCTTGAGCGTAAGCTGATCCGTTCAGTTAAACTTGATTAGAGCCGCTTATGGGCTGTCACCGGCCCGTCACCCTGTTCCAGAATGCGCGTGATCGCCTGTTTCATCGGCTCAAACGTCACGTCCATGTGGAAAGCATTGGCGTGCAGTAGCATATCTTCAGAATAAACCCAGGCCACATGCCCTTTCCAAAACAGAAGATCGCCGCGCTGAGGGGGTGTGGCCTGCGGCAGCAGATGACCAACTTCGCGTTCCTGATCGCCACTGTCTCCGGGGCAGGGTTGTCCGCAGGCCAGCAGCCCGGCCTGAACCAGTCCTGAACAATCCAGCCCGAACCGGCTGTTTCCGCCCCAAAGATAGGGTGTGCCCAGAAAAAGTTCGGCCACTGCAACAGGATCGGTCAGCGGAACGCCTACATGTTTGGCGTGAACGGATGGGATGAACCCAAGCTCGGTATGCAGAAAGCCATTCTCCTCGGACGTGGCCGCAATCTTGCTACCAAAACTCAAAGAGGTCCGGTCGGCGCTTTTCATGTCTGGCCGCGCATAGGCGTGGGTGGCTGGCGCCGTGATCCAGTGCGTTGCGCTCAGGTCCGGGCCAAGCTGTTCCGAGCGGACCCAGCCCACATAACCATCCTTTTCTGCGGTGACCCGACTCCAGCCGTTTGCCTGTTCTAAGGGCTCGACAGCGTCACCAAAAAGCAACTGTCGGTCGCGCGGACCATCCGGCTCGCGCAATAGGTCGGTCACCGGTTGGATGATGCGTTGGCGCGTCATAGGTCTAGCAACTCGGGCAAGGCCGTCAACAAGGCGCGGGGCCCTTGGCCAAACCCGCCTTTGCTGCGGCCGGGCTCGTTGCTACGCTGCCAAGAGAAGATGTCGAAATGCATGTAACGGCTGTCGCCTACAAAGCGACGTAGGAACAGCGCGGCGGTGATAGAACCGCCAAAACCGCCGGCCGGGGCGTTGTCCAGATCGGCGATGCCCGGCTCAATCAACCCTTCATACGGGTCATGGAACGGCATGCGCCAGACCGGATCGGCGGCCTTGCGCGCCGCACGGGTCAGCGCGTCTGCCGCGTCGTCACTGTCAGTGAAATAGGGTGCAAGATCGGTTCCCACGGCCACCCGCGCAGCCCCGGTCAGCGTCGCCATCGAGATCACGAGGTCCGGTTTCCCTTCGTCCGCCAACGCCAGCGCGTCTGCCAGAACAAGGCGACCTTCGGCATCAGTATTGTTGATCTCGACCGTCAAGCCCTTGCGCGAGGTCAGGATGTCGCCGGGCCGAAAGGCGTTTCCGGCCACCGAATTCTCGACAGCCGGGATCAGAACCCGCAGTTGCAGCGGCAGGTTCAGCGCCATGATCATACGGGCCAGCCCCAGAACATTGGCGGCACCGCCCATATCTTTCTTCATCAACCCCATCGACGCGCCGGGTTTCAGGTTCAAGCCGCCCGTGTCAAAACACACACCTTTACCGACCAAGGTCAGCTTTGGCCCTGCTGTGCCCCAGTTCATCTCGATCAGCCGCGGCTCCTGCGCCGCAGCGCGGCCAACCGTGTGGATCATCGGAACGTTCTGATCCAGCAGCGCATCGCCCGCGATCACCGAACAGGACGCACCGAATTCCTGCGCGAGGCCCTCGGAGGTGGCCTGCAACTGCTCCGGCCCCATGTCTGACGCGGGGGTGTTGACCAAATCCCGGATCAGGGCTTCGGCCTTTGCCAAAACCTCAAGGCGCGCGGCATCAATGCCGTCGGGGGCAACCAGTCGGGCTTTGGCAGGTGACTGATTGGCATAGCGGTCAAATGCGTACCCGGTCATCAACCAGCCAAAGCATTCGGTTTCCAGAGAGTCCTTGGGAACGCCCGAAGCGATGTGATAGGTGCCTTTCGGCAGGGCCTCTGCCGCAGCCGCCAGTGGAAAACGCTTGCGGGCGCGGCCTGCGGGTTTGCCATACCCCGCCAACGCGCAAAGCGGCGCGTCGTCGGTTCCGGGAAGCAACAAGGTCTGGCCCATCGCCCCCGTAAACCCGTTGTTCGTGACCCAGTTCTGCACCGCATCAGGCTGATCCTTTACCCAATCCTCCAGATCGGGTTGGGCGATCACGTGCAGCGGGACAGAATTGTCTGAGGGCAAGGCAAAGGTCAGGGTCATGGGCAACTCGGCTGGTTCGATTTGCGCCCAGCCTAGCCGCCTACGTTCCATCTGCAAGCCCCCGTCAGACAGAAAGGTCCTGCTGATCCCAGATCACGGTCAGGGATTTCTCACCCACGCGAATGAGGCGCGACAGGGTGGCGCCGGTGGCGACCGCATCGCCGGCATCCACGTTCCGGGCCACGTCTTCTGCGACGCCAGCCAGTGCTGTCATGCCGATCTGGTCAGCGATTGCCACCAAAGACCGCGAACATTTTCGCAGCCCGGTCCAATCGCGCTGCCGCCAGAACCGTTCGCAATTCGACAGGCGAACGGCCAGCTCCTCGACCGTGCGGCACAACACGTCCAGTGCATTCTTTTCCCCAAGCTGCCGATACAACCCGTTCACCCGGTCCGGGTCCAGTCGGACAGTTTCTTTGTGTTCAAGCGTGATAATATTTTCCACCACTTATTCCCCAATTCACTATACCCCCACGGTACGACGCGACTTTGACCGAGAACTTCTTTGCAAAACCTTGCGTTCCTGAGGGATAATTGCTCGAATTTTCCACGAATTCGGGCTAGAGCAGCCCACAGCGAACAAATCAGGGACACGAACATGGATCATGCCAAGCCTTTGCCGAATTATCTGGTCAAACGGTATCATGGCTGGAAAGCCACCACTTATTCCGAGAATCAGGTCTGGTATCGCCGTCTTGCCACAGAGGGACAGCGTCCGCGCGCCATGGTGATTTCGTGCTGCGACAGTCGGGTTCATGTCACTTCGATCTTCGGGGCTGATCAGGGTGAGTTCTTCATTCACCGCAATATTGCCAACCTTGTTCCACCTTACGCCCCCGACGGTGACCACCATGGCACAAGTGCGGCAATCGAATATGCCGTAACCGCGCTGAAAGTGGCGCATCTGATCGTGCTGGGCCATTCGCAATGCGGTGGGGTTCAGGGATGCATTGACATGTGCAAGGGACAAGCTCCGCAGTTGGAAGCGAAAGAAAGCTTTGTTGGCCGCTGGATGGATATCCTGAAGCCGAAATACGAACTTGTTTCTGATGTCGAAGACGGGGCAGAGCAGGCGCGTCAATTTGAACGGCAGGCGGTTGTGGCCTCGTTGGAAAACCTGATGACCTTCCCGTTTGTGTCGTCGGCGGTGCAGGATGGCTCGCTCAGCTTGCATGGATTGTGGACCGATATCGGTGAAGGCGGGCTGCAATGTTATGACCCGCAGGCGAAGAAATTCGTCGTCGTCTGAACCGCCACGGTTTCTACAAAGTCTACGGGCGTGGGATCAAGTTTCCGATTCCGCGCCCTTTTTGTCCAACATCCCGCACCCAGCCTGAACCGATTCAGGCCGGTCGATACGTAAACTGTGTGGTCCGACCACCTGGGACATTACTTCAAACGCAATCCTGATTGGTCAAATAAAAGGCGCTCGTCCGTTTGCGGCGGTCCAGCAGGGCGTTTTCCCAATATGAAGAAGCTAAAAAAATAGCCATTCTGCACTTTTTTTAACTTTTCCGTTGCCGAAACCGGTTTCGGAACAAAAAATTGCAATCAATGACAGCGAATCTTTCACATCGACCGCGGGACACCGCAGATCGCCCCTCGGTTTCTGGGCGCGTCAAGCTTGATGAATTGGCCGCGCATCTGGGCTTGTCTAAAAGCACGGTGTCGCGGGCGCTCAACGGGTATTCTGATATTTCGGCTGTGACCCGCGCCAGGGTGGAAACGGCGGCACGCAAGCTGGGCTATCGCCCTCTGAGCCATGCGCAGGCCATCCGCACCGGGCAGGTTCGTGCGATTGCGATGGTGTTGAACAGCGACGAACCTGATCGTCACAACCCGTTCCTGCAGGATTTTCTGGCTGGTGCGTGCGAGGCTGCCAGTCACCTTGACTGGACGATGACGATTTCGACCGCGACCTCGGAACGGGACACGCTGAAAGTCCTCAGCAGATTGTTTGAAGAACGCAAAGCGGATGGTTTCATTCTGCCCCGGACCGCAGTCAAGGACGCCCGGATCGGCCTTTTGCGCAGCCTTGGGGTCCCCCACATCCTGTATGGCCGTACCGGGTATGGGCAGCCGAACACGTGGGAGGAAACCTCTTGGTTCGATATCGCCGGTGAAACGGCGATGCGCAATGCAGTTTTGCGGCTGGCCGGGTTTGGACATACGCGCATCGGTTATGTCGGCAGTGATCTCAAGTTCAACTACAGCCACCTACGCCGCGATGGGTATACCGAAGGTCTGCACGAGGCCGGATTGCCCTTGGACCCTGACCTGATCCGGGACGGCGCCAGAACGCGGGATGAAGGCGCAGCGCAGGCCATGGCCTTGATGCAGGTCGAACAGCCCCCGACAGCAATTGTCTTTGCCACCGATCTGGCGGCCTTGGGCTTTTACCCGGTCGCGCAGGATCTGGGGCTTGAGATCGGGCGTGACGTATCCGTCATTGGCTATGACGGCATTCCCGAATCCCGATATGCGCGCCCGGCTCTGACCAGTTTTGCGGTCGATTCACATGTGGCCGGACAGCGATTGGCGACCTTGCTGATCCAACAAATCCGGGGTGATGACCCCGCAAGTTTACGCGAACTGACCGAAGCCACCCTGGTTGAAGGTGGATCGGACGGGCCGCCAACACGAACGCCACAGGAAATGGCGCGCAAATTACAGAACCACAATAATCAAAACCGGGGAGACCGAACATGAAACTTACACCAAAGATGTCCCGCCTGATGCTGGGCACGTCACTGGCAGTGATGCTTGGCGCGCTGTCGGCGCAGGCGGATACAATCCGCTTCTGGACCACCGAGGAACAGCCGGAACGTCTGGCCAAGCAGCAGGAGATGGCCGACCAGTTCAAAGCTGAAACCGGAACGACCGTCGAAGTGATCCCAGTCACAGAAAGCGATCTGGGCACCCGCGCAACCGCGGCCTTTGCTGCCGGTGATCTGCCGGATGTCGTCTATCATACGCTGCAATACGCTCTGCCATGGGCCGAAGCGGGGATTCTGGATACCGAGGCCGCAACAGAGGTGATTGAAGAACTGGGTGCGGACACATTCGCCCCCGGTGCGCTGGCGATGGCGGCATTCAACGGAGAAACCGCCTCGGTCCCGGTTGATGGCTGGACCCAGATGGTCGTCTACCGCAAAGACTTGTTCGACGAGGCTGGGCTGGAAGCCCCAAGTTCCTATGCCAATGTTCTGGCCGCTTTGGGCAAGTTGCACAACCCGCCGGAGATGTATGGATTTGTCTCGGCCACGAAGGTTGATGAAAACTTCATGAGCCAGGTTCTGGAGCATGTTTTCCTCGCCAACGGTGTTTCGCCTGTTGGACCGGACGGGTTCCAGCCGCTGGACGAGGCCAAAACCACCGAGGTTCTGGACTTTTACAAGGCGATTTCCAAAGCCTCGCCTCCGGGCGAGTTGTTCTGGAAGCAATCGCGCGAGCTGTATTTCGATGGCAAAGCCGCGATGATCATCTGGTCGCCGTTCATTCTGGATGAACTGGCAGGTCTGCGAGACAGCGCACCGCCCACCATCACGGATGACCCGACCTCGCGCGATTTGGCGTCGAAGACGGGGATTGTCACCAACTTCTCTGGTCCGTCCAACCCGGATGGCGCAGCATGGGGGGATGTGCGGTATTTCGGGATCACCAATGACGCCGATACTGACGCGGCGATGGAATTTGTGAAATTCGCCATGGATGATGGTTATACCCAGACTCTGTCCATCGCGCCCGAAGGCAAGTTCCCGGTGCGTCGCGGTAACGCCGACAACCCGACGGCCTTTGCCGAAGCGTGGGCGGAATTGCCCGTGGGCGTTGATCGCAAGGCCCCGTTGGGTGAGCTATACGATCAGGCGATGATCGACGAGATCGTCGGTGGTCTGGATGTAGCGCAGCGTTGGGGCGTGGCCGAAGGGCAGCTTTCGTTGGCATCCAAGATGATCAACTCTCAGGTCATCAACCGGATCGTGCGTCAATATATCGACGATGAAATCGACGCCGCCGCTGCCGTGGCCGCGATGAACGAAGAACTTGCCAAGGTTCAGTAGACCCCTGCTTGACCGGTACCTGCAGCGGCGTGCGCGCCGCTGCACCTAACCCTCTGAGGTCCACTCATGTCTTCGGCCACCCCACCGACCGGAACCGGGGCGCTTGCCAAACGCGAGGCGCGTCTGGCCTGGGCGCTGCTTTCTCCGACCGTTATCAGTGTATCGCTTGTGGTGATCCTGCCCTTGCTGGCGATCTTCTGGATCAGTTTCAAGCCGTTTACCTTGGCTGATCTGCGCCCTCCCGCGCCTGTTGTGCGCGAAAGCCTGCGCGGATCAGGTGAGGAACTGCGGATCGAATACCGCGTACGCAATTCAAGTCAGGAAATCGCAATAGAAGGCGTGACCGTGACTGATGTGCTGCCCGATGGCGTAACGGCGGGCGAAGTTTCGGCCCCTTGCGTGCTGAACGGGCCGGATTTGTTCTGTGATTTCGGCACTCTGGAAGGAGGTCAGCGCGAACGCATTCGAATTCCGGTCACCGTGGACGGAGACCCTGACTCCTTTGAAGACGCGATCGAAGGGTCCGAACCCGGCGTCACTGGCAGCGGCCCAAGCGTTCTGACCAATTTCGAGTTTAGCCTTGAAAACTATGCCCGTGTTTTTGACGGGGATGAGTTCTGGGGCGTTCTATGGGTCACGCTGTTCTACACGGTTTTTGGCACCATCGGAGCCTTGGTGATGGGGCTGTTTGCGGCTCTATTGCTGAACAAAAGTTTCAAAGGTCAGGGTATCATCCGGGGGCTTTACCTGTTTCCCTACGTCGCCCCGGTGATCGCGGTGGCCTTTACATGGGTTACGCTGTTTGACCCGTTCTCAGGCTCGGCCAATGCATTGCTGGTGCAAATGGGGCTAAGCAGCGAGCCGATCAATTTCTTCGGCGAGCGGCCTTTGGCGTTGATCATGGTCACTGTGTTTGAGATTTGGCGCTATTTTCCGTTATCCTTCCTGTTCATTTTGGCGCGGATGCAATCCATCGACTCCAGCATGTATGAGGCGGCGGATATGGACGGGGCGTCGCCCTTCCAGAAGTTCTGGCTGCTGAGCATCCCGCAACTACTGGGCATCCTGTCGGTGCTGTTCCTCCTGCGCTTTATCTGGACGTTCAACAAGTTCGACGACATCTTCCTGCTGACCGGCGGCAATGCGGGCACCCGCACGCTGACTGTGAATGTCTATGAACAGGCATTCGCGATTTCCAATATTGGGGCAGGCGCAGCGGTGGCCGTTGTGATCCTGATGTGCCTGATCGCCTTCAGCTTTGTCTTCTTTCGCTTCATTAGCCGAGAGGAGGGCCTGTGATGCGCAAAGGATATATCACCGGCCCGGTTCTGGGCGCGATCTGGCTGGTTGTGATTGCCACAACGGTCGCCATCACAATGTCCTTCTCGACTGGGGCGGCGTTTCGTCCGCAGATCTTGCTCTGCTTGATCTGGGGCGCGGTGGCCGGGCTGATCTACGTCCGGTTTCCGGCACATCGCGCACCGGCGCGGTTGGGTATCTCGTCCGTGTTGGGCTTGTCCGCTCTGACCGGCTTCGGGCCTGTACTGATCGGTTCGGATACGTCTTTGCAGGCTGTGCTGATCACGGCTCTTGCCATGGCCATCGTCACGCATCTGTCGCTGGCGGCGATCCTACGGGACACGCCTTTTGGGGAGCTCACCCGCCACGAATTTGAAGACGCCGTGATCCGGTTCTGCACCGGGTTTGGCTACATCTTCTTCACCGCTATCGTCGTCATCCCCTTTTATGTCATGGTGATGACCAGCCTGAAATCGCAACAGGCCCTGTTGCAGAACCCTTTGGATTTCTCAGTCGACCTGTCGCAGGGCTGGGCGCTGTTTCGCAGCTATTCCGAGCTGTTCCGCGACTTCAATTTCGGCACTTACCTGTGGACCTCGTTCTATGTGTCGGTCCTGACGGTGTTCATCACCCTGTTGTTCAGCGTTCCCGGCGCCTATGCCGTCGCGCGATTTCGGTTCAAAGGGCAAAAGGCGTTCTCACGCTCGATCCTGCTGATTTACATGGTGCCGATGATCGTTCTGGCGCTGCCGATCTATATCGCCTTCTCGCTGACCGGTCTGCGCAACTCGATCCTGGGCATCGTCATGATCTACCCGGTCACCACGATCCCGGTCGCGCTTTATATGCTGCAAGGGTATTTTCGCGGGCTTCCGACCGAGGTGGAAGAGGCCGGCCTGATGGATGGCCTGTCGCGGCTGGCGGTGATCTGGAAGATCACCCTGCCGCTAAGCCTGCCAGCGCTGGCGTCGGTGTCGCTTTATGTCTTCATGATTGCGTGGAATGAATTCCTGCTGGCCTTCATGCTGCTAGACGACCCGTCGAAATTCACCCTGACCCGAGGTGTCACGATGCTGAACTCCTCGGAGATTCCCCGCCAACACCTTATGGCCGGTGCGGTGATTGCCACCGTTCCGATCATGGCCCTGTTTCTGGGGCTTGAACGTTTCATGACCAAGGGCCTGACGGCAGGCTCGGTCAAAGGATGACTGACATGAACTACTACACCACGCCGAGTGAATCGGCCCGCAACATCCTGATTGCCAATGACAGGGGCGGCTACACGATCCCCACCAGTGGCCTGTATCCCTACCAATGGAACTGGGACAGCGCGGTTGCCGCGCTGGGTTTTGCCGAGTTCGACATCAACCGCGCATGGGTTGAGCTTGAGACGCTGTTCTCGGGTCAATGGGCGGATGGCATGGTTCCGCATATCCTGTTTCACAAGCCCGATCCGGGCTATTTTCCGGGGCCGGACGTGTGGGGCGGAACGGGACCGATCCCCTCTTCGGGGATCATTCAACCCCCATTGGCGGCAACAATGGCTCGGCGCGTATTGGATATGGACCCGGTGTCTGGAAAAGAACGGATGCGGGCGCTGTTCCCCAAGATGCTGGCCTGGCACCGGTGGATCAAGGCGTGGCGGCTGGACGATCACGGCGCGGTCTGCACCACCCACCCGTGGGAGGCCGGGCGAGACAATGCCCCCGACTGGGACAATACGATGGCGGCGATTGATGCCTCGGACGTGGGTGAATATCAGCGCCGCGATACCAGCCATGTCAACAGCGCCGACCGTCCGACGAAATACGACTACGACCGCTACATCAAACTGGTGAATATCGGCCGTGAGGCGGGATGGGATCAGGCCAAGCTGCTGGAGCTGAACCCGTTCCGCGTGGCCGACCCGACCATGAGCTTCACCACCCTGCGCGCTGCCCGCGATCTGCTGGCCGTGAGCAATGATCTCGGGCTTGAGGCTGATGGTCTCAGCGCCGATATTGACCGGCTTGAGGCCGGTGCGCGGTCTCTTTGGAATGAGGGGCTGGGCGCGTTTGATGCGAGGGATGCGCATACTGGCGAATGGGCAGAAAGTGTCTCTAACGCAAGTTATTTGTGCTGGTACGCGGGAATTGAATCGGCCCGAATGCTGGAACGGGTCAAGACGGTTCTGACCACGGTGCCGCACCCCATTCCCAGCTATGACCCCCACATGCCTAAATTCGACGAACGCCGATACTGGCGCGGCCCAACATGGGCGTTCATGAACATGCTGACCGGCTTTGGACTGGCTGAAATGGGCCACGGGGTCGAGGCCGAAGCCCTGCGCCTGAAAACCGCGCGCCTGATCGCCGGACATGGCTTTGCCGAGTATTTTGATCCGCTCACCGGAGGTCCCGCAGGTGGCAATTCATTCACATGGACCGCCGCCGTTTGGCTGCACTGGGCAGGGAGGAACTGATGGGCAGCATCGAACTCAAAAGCGTCGAGAAATGGTTCGGCGAGGTGCAGGTGATCAAAGGGATCGACCTGCAGATTCAAGAAGGCGAGTTTGTCGTCTTTGTCGGCCCCTCGGGATGCGGCAAGTCCACGCTGTTGCGCATGATCGGCGGGCTCGAGGACATCTCGCGCGGGGGGCTTTTGATCAACGGGGCGGACGTGACCGACCACCCGCCCTCGAAACGGGGGCTGACGATGGTGTTTCAGTCCTACGCGCTGTATCCCCATTTGACGGTGGCCGAGAATATGGGGTTCTCGTTGAAAGTGGCGGGTGTGTCCAAGGCCGATATCGCCGAGCGTGTCGGAAAAGCGGCTGAAGTCCTCAAGTTAGAGCCTTACTTGGAGCGTCGTCCCAAGGATCTGTCCGGTGGACAGCGTCAGCGCGTGGCCATCGGTCGGTCCATCGTGCGCGACCCGACCGCGTTCCTGTTTGACGAACCCCTGTCCAACCTCGATGCCGCCCTTCGGGTCGAAATGCGCTATGAGATTGCCAAGCTGCATCAAAGCCTGAACCGGACCATGATCTACGTGACCCACGATCAGGTCGAGGCGATGACATTGGCCGACCGTATCGTGGTGCTGGAGTTCGGCAAGATCGCGCAGGTCGGCACCCCGCGCGAACTGTATGAACGCCCGGCCAACCTGTTTGTGGCGCAGTTTATCGGCAGCCCGAAAATGAACGTCCTGCCCTGCACCGTGGCCGGGGATCAGTTCCGCTTGGAAAACGGCGGCAGCGGTCCCTTTGATCGGACGGGCGAGGCGACACGGCTGGGCATCCGCCCTGAACATATCAGCGTGGTCGAGCCTGGCGCAGGCCACAGCGATGGCGTGGTCGAAGTTGTCGAATACCTTGGCGCCGACATGTTCATCATCGTCGATTGCGGCACCGAAGAAAAAGTCACCGTCCGCCTTGGGGGAGATACCGAAATCAAAGCCGGGGCGCAGATCGGTCTGCACTTTGCCCCCGAGAAATTGCAGTTCTTTGACGCAGAGGGGCAGGCTTTGTGAGCAGATCGTTTCACGCCTAGGCTCAATCGGGCGACAAAAAACCCCGCTGCAAAAACAGCGGGGTTTCCAAAGCCTTGCTTTTTGATTGACCTCAGCCCTTTTTCAGAACCTCACGGCCTAGGAGTTCGGCGATCTGCACAGCATTCAGGGCCGCGCCCTTGCGTAGGTTGTCCGAAACGCACCACAGGTTGATGCCGTTCTCGATGGTCGAATCCTGACGGATGCGGCTGATGAACGTGGCGAAATCGCCCGCGCATTCGATGGGTGAGACGTAGCCGCCGTCTTCGCGCTTGTCGATCACCATGATGCCTGGGGCCTCGCGCAGGATGTCGCGGGCCTCATCCTCGTCCAGGAATTCCTCGAACTCGATATTCACGGCCTCGGAATGGCCAACGAACACCGGAACGCGGACGCAGGTTGCTGTGACCTTGATCGACGGGTCGACGATCTTTTTGGTCTCGACCACCATCTTCCACTCTTCCTTGGTCGAGCCGTCTTCCATGAAGACGTCGATCTGCGGAATCACGTTGAAGGCGATCTGTTTTTGGAACTTCTTCGGCTCAACCTCGGTGGTGGGGTTGTAGATGGCCTTGGTCTGATCCCAAAGCTCATCCATACCGTCTTTACCCGCGCCCGACACCGACTGATAGGTCGAGACGACAACGCGCTTGATCTTGGCGCGGTCATGCAGAGGCTTCAGCGCGACAACCATCTGTGCGGTCGAGCAGTTGGGGTTGGCGATGATGTTCTTGTTTTTATAGTCGTGGATCGCCTGCGGGTTACATTCCGGCACGATCAGCGGAATGTCGGGGTCGTAGCGATAGAGCGAGCTGTTGTCGATCACCACGCAACCCGCCGCAGCCGCCTTGGGCGCATAGACCTTGGTTGCGTCCGAGCCGATGGCAAACAGCGCCATGTCCCAGCCGGTGAAGTCGAAGGTGTCGATGTCCTGGGTGGTCAGTGTCTTGTCGCCAAAGCTTACTTCAGTACCCAGCGAACGACGGCTTGCCAGAACAGCAAGTTCATCGACGGGGAACTGGCGTTCCGCCAGAATGTTCAGCATTTCGCGGCCCACGTTACCCGTGGCGCCGGCGACAACGACGCGATAGCCCATTTCATGTCTCCAAAGTTAAGGACGCGCGTTCATAGCCGCGTTGCAGCAAAGAAAAAAGAGTTTTCGGGGCATATTTCACCCAATGACACCGATTTGACGCGGCGCATCGCCTCAGTTTTCGGTCAGAAGCCGTTCATAGAGGGCAACAAGGGTCTTTGCCTCGCCGTTGATGTCGAAATTCTGTTCGACATGGGCACGGGCGGCGAGGCCGGATTTGGCGAGGGAATCGCGGTTCTCCAGCATTTGCGCGCTGGCTTCAACCATGGCGGGGATGTCGCCCGGCGGGATGATACCGCCAAGGCTTGGGTCGGTGACGATTTCCGAGAACGCACCGACGTCAGTGGCGACAACTGGCACACCGCAGGCCATCGCTTCCAATGGGGTGAGGCCGAACCCTTCCCACCGCTGCGGAGCGATGAACAGGTCCAACACCTGATACCATTCGGCGATCTGGTCGACGGTGACTTCGGGCATGAACAGGATGCGGTCGGACAGGCCCGCTGCCGCGACCTTGTCTTTCAGCTCGGCCAGAAAAGCGGTGTGCTTTTCCGTGGCGCGACCCATGACGATGCCGTGGGCGTCATCGAACTGACCACACAGCTCGATCATCGCATCGACAAAAGCGTCGGTGCCTTTCTGGTGACGGATGCGGCCATAGCAGCCCAGCAACAGACCACCCGGCAGACCCAGGCGGGCACGAATAGCCGCCTTATCCTCGGGCGGGGTGAAATCTTGCAGGTTGATGCCGTGCATGATGACCTGCGCGTCGCGCTCCAGATATCCGGCGGTCTTTCGCGAGGTGGCGACCACGGCATCCATCTTGCCGATCAGCCATTTGGTATAGCCCGAATGGCTGCGCTGCGAGGCGCTAGTGAACAGCAGCCTCAGCCGCAGCCGCAGGATGTTGCGCAGGAACAGGCCCAACAGCATCTCGGTATTGCGGCGCGCGTGCCAGACCCGCAGGGTTTTGCGCGACAGAAAAGGCAGACGGCCCAGCGGGATATGCGGGATGTCAGCCGGCAGGCCGGGGCCGGTGGCGGCGATATCGATCCATTGCGCCTGCAGCGGCACCAGCCGCGCAATCGTCGCCGTTACGCCTGAAAGCCTGCGTTTCAGATTGGGGGCGATAACGCGCGGGTCGGACATGGTTGCTCCTGACGGTTTCAGCGTCAGTCGACGCTGTCCCGGCTGAATAGATAGATCACGCAGCCAATGGCAAGCGTGGCCGCGAAAAAGCCGAATATTGCTGTGTAGGGTGCGCTTGGGCTGATGTCCACTGTGGCGGCATGGATACGTCCGGTGACGAACTGCGCAAAGCCGACACCACCGATCCCGAACAGGTTCAGCAGGGTTACGCCTCGGCCCACAAGATGTGGCGGTACAAAGGCGCGGCCATGCGCCATGATGACCGGAAAGCTGGCCCCCATGAAGCCGATGACCGAAATCAATACGATGGACACCCAGACGCTGTTGTCGATCCACAGGCAAAGCAGTGACAAAGCGATCACCCCCAGCGCATTACCGCCAAAGATCACCCATTTTCGTGTGCCTAAAATCCGGTCGAGCGGCCCATAAGTGAAGGTCCCGGCAATCATTGCGGCACCCATGATCAGCGTTGCTGTACCAATTTGCGTGGTGCTGAGGTCGAAGATGTCGCTCAGGTAAGGTCCGGCCCAAAGCCCGCGCGTGGCCGCCGAAGGCGCGTAGGCCACCAGCATCAAAGGCAGGATCGCCCACAAAGCGGGCTGTTTCAGCAGGTCCAGAACTGAACCCTTGTGGTCTGTCTCAACCCGTTTGGGGTCATGCACGGTGGCCAGAATACCCAGCGCAATCGCGCCCGAGAACAACGCCAGCACCCACATGGTTGCGCGCCAACCCATCAATTCGACGGCAAGTGCGGTGGGATATGAGGCCACCAGATTGCCCACTGACCCGACACCCAGCATCAGCGCGGCCAGCGTCGCAAAACGCGCCGGGGGGAACTCACGCGCGAAGATGTAATAAGACGCCATCAGGACCGGTGAACAGCCAACCCCGATCAGCCCCATCGCGATGGCAACGTGGAAAGGCGTAGAGGCGATTGCGAACAATGCAGCCCCACCGGCACCTCCGATCAGCAATAGCGCGGCGGCCGTCAGGCGCGGTCCGACCCGATCCAGCGCCCAACCCACTGGAAGCTGCATGGCAGCAAAGATCAGAAACCAAAGGCCCGAGGCAAAGGCCAGATCCTCTGGCGTGGCCCCTATGTCGCGGCCAAGATCGACACTGAGAACGGCAAGGAAAGCACGAAAAAATTGGCTGAGCACATAGCCCAGACACAACACCACCAGACCTGCCTTCATGTATCGACCCTCTTCCCCAACGGCTGACTGGCCCTGATTGGCACGTACAATCGCCGCACACAAGCACGTGTGTCGTGACGATTTCACGGGACAGCAACCGCAATCGCACTACACTGAAAGGTGATTTCTGATCGAGGCGATTATGAAAGACGCTCAGGCCGCGTTTTATGACAGTCTTACTTTACTGCGCGACTTTGCCCGGCTTGCCGACCCCGTGCAGTTTTCAGCCCTCCCTGACGATTGGGTCGTCGGGGTGGCGGATATTGTTGATTCAACGGGTGAAATTGCCAAAGGCCGCTACAAGACCGTGAATATGGTCGGCGCTGCGGTCATCTCAGCCATGATCAACGCCATGAAGGGCAGCGACTTCCCCTATGTGTTTGGCGGCGACGGCGCAGGATTTGCCGTCCCCGCAAGTGCGGCTGACGACGCCCGTTCCACGCTGGCTGCCTTGCGGCGCTGGGCCGAGGAAGAATTCGGAATATCTTTGCGCGCCGCGTTGATGCCCGTTGCCGAAATCCGGGCGTCGGATCGAGATTTGCGTGTCGCCCGCTACGCGCCGTCCGATGGCGTGGACTATGCTATGTTCTCGGGCGGTGGGTTGGCCTGGGCCGAGGCGCAGATGAAAGCGGGTGCGTTTGCTGTGCCTGTCGCGGAACCGGGGGCGCAACCGGATCTGACCGGCCTGTCCTGTCGCTGGTCAAATATCAGGGCGGCCCATGGTCAGATCGTGTCTTTGGTGATCGAGCCGACCGCGCACGCGACCGAGAGCGATTTTGCGGATCTGGCGCAGTCCGTTCTGGTCGCCTCAGAAGGATTAGAGCGGGCGGGTCATCCTGTGCCGGTGAACGGCCCGCCAATGAACTGGCCTCCGCCGGGGTTGGATATAGACGCGCATGTGTCGCGACGGGGTCGCAATCTCACTTTGCAAAAACTTGGTTTGCTGGCTCAAAATCTGCTGATTTACCTCTTGTTTAAGGCCGGCCGACCCCTGGGTGACTTCCAGCCCGAACACTATCAGCAGATGGTCAGCCGTAACGCGGATTACAGGAAGTTCGACGACGGATTGAAGATGACACTGGATTGCGACGAGGCGACACTGTTGCAGATCCGGATAATGCTTGAACAGGCCCGTGGACAGGGAAAGATTCGCTATGGTCTGCATGCGCAGGATGAGGCGATGATGACCTGTTTTGTCCCCTCGGCCACGCGCGACGACCATGTTCATTTTATTGACGGCGCATCCGGCGGCTATGCGCAAGCGGCAGCCGCCATGCAGGGCTGATGCGTTATTTTCCTTTCCATTGCGCAGCCAATGCGCGTGCGGCCCGGGTCAGTAACATGACATCAATGCCAACTGCCAGAAACTGCGCGCCCATATCCAGATAGGCTTGGCTGGCCTCGTCCGTTGTGCCCAGAATGCCCGGAGCCTTGCCCGCAGCCCTGATCCGCGTCATGGCATCGGCAATCACGGCGCGTACTTCGGGTGCGGTACTGTCACCCTGATGGCCCATATCCGTGGACAAATCCGCAGGTCCGATAAACACGCCGTCGACGCCCTCAACCTTCAGAATCTCGTCCAGAGCGTCGATTCCAGCGCGATTTTCAACCTGAACCAGCAGGCAAATCTGGGCGTCCGCAGTCTGGATGTAATCGGTGGTCGTTCCATACATCGTCGCGCGCGACGCCATGGCCCCGACCCCCCGCACGCCCTGTGGCGGATAGCGGCAGGCACGCACCAGTTCCTGCGCCTGTTGTGCGGATTCAACCATGGGAACAAGAATGGTCTGCGCCCCGGCGTCTAGGACCATCTTGATTAATGCTGTGTCGCCCACGGGCACCCGGACAACGGGATGGGTGGGACTGGATGACAACGCCATGAGCTGATCGCGCACAGACCGGATGTCGTTTGGCGCATGTTCTCCGTCAATCACCAGCCAGTCGAACCCGGCAGTGCCCATGATTTCGGCCGTGACGGCCTCGGCAAAGCTGCTCCAACAGCCGATCAATCTGTCGCCATTTTGCAAATCCTGCTTAAAGGTGTTTGTAGGGGCGGGCATGTTGGAACCTTTTCATCAGTGATGTGGCAAGTGCGGTGATCGAACCTTGAGAGCATCATTCCCAGTGGTTCCGAGTTTGACCAGCCCAAAAGCGAAGGACAGATCACCGTTCGCAACGGTTCGCGCTGTCCCCATCGCGTCAGCGCTCATCAATAATCTGAATCAGTCTCTGAATAAGGCGTATTTAATAGACTTCGGCTGAGTTGCAGTCTGATGAGATTTCGTCCAAGATTCCTTATGCCCAATGACTTTCCACTTACGTCACGCTCATTGCCCATAGCATTGCTGCGGGCGCGGGAGCGTGTCATGGGCCCCATTCGCAAAATGCTGTCAGATGCTGGCGTGACTGAACAGCAATGGCGCGTCCTGCGTGTCTTGCAAGAAGAAGGCCCGCAGGAGCCGACACGTATCGCCGAGCGCGCCTGTCTTTTGTTGCCCAGCCTCACGCGGATACTGCAAAAACTGGAAGCTAAGGGTTTGATCCGGCGCAGGGTAAATCCCGGCGATAAGCGCCGTCAGATTGTCGAAGTCACGGCGCAGGGTGAGCGGATAATTCAGGACAATATCGAAGTGATGATACGTCTTGCCGAAGAAATCAAAGACCAACTAGGCCAAAAGCGGCACGAGGCATTGCTGGACCTGTTGAACGAACTGCATGATCTTTAGCCCATTCTCGGGGCTCTGAAGTTAGGATACCATTTCAACAGACGGTTCACCTGCTTGTCCCCAGGGGTTTGTCCTCTAAGATGCGCTGTTGTTGCCAGATAAAGGGGTCGCTATGCCGTTTTCGCTACCAAAACCGCTTGAAATCCCGGTCGAGGGGCTTTCGACCCCTTACCCGTTGGGCCGCGTTTTCTGTGTTGGACGGAATTATGCGGCGCATGCGGCCGAGATGGGCCACGAAGTTGATCGCGAAGCGCCGTTCTATTTCACGAAATCCGCAGCCAATGCGGTTTTGTCCGGTGCCACAGTGCCATTCCCGCCGGGGACAGACAACTTTCATCATGAGATGGAGCTGGCCGTGGCGATCGGTAAACCCGTCTTTCGTGCGTCCCGAGTTGAGGCCGCAGACGCCGTGTATGCCTATGGCTGCGCATTGGACATGACCCGCCGGGACCTGCAGATAAAAGAGCGGAACAAGCAGCGGCCCTGGGATCTGGGCAAAGACCTTGAGAACGGAGCAGTCTTTGGCCCCCTGACATCCGCTGCGGATTGGTCGCCGGATGACGACAAGCGTATCGTTCTAAGCGTGAATGGCGATGTACGTCAGGACGCAACGCTGCACGAGCTGATCTGGAAGATCGACGAAATCATCAGCCATCTTTCAGGCTATTACCATCTGCGCCCCGGTGATCTGATCATGACGGGCACTCCGGCGGGCGTTGGGCCGGTGCAAGCCGGTGACAGGCTGGAGGGTACGATTGACGGCTTGCAACCCATAAGCTTGACCCTCTCTGCGGCAGAATAGACCCTAAACAGGGTCCTTTAGCCAGTTTTCCGCAAACTCTACGCGGTCAAGATCGGTCAATCTGCGCACCCGGTCGAGCTCGGATTCCAACCGACCTGTCCGTGCCGCAGACCAACGGACGGACCGTTCCGGCCACACAGCGCTGACTCGCAATGCACCGTCGTCGCGGTGGGCCTTCATGTCGATGCGACCGATCATTCGGTCACCTTCCAACAGTGGAAACACGTAATAGCCGTAGGTTCGTTTTGGGGCAGGTACGAACACTTCGATCCTGTAGTGAAACCCAAACAGCTTTTCCGCCCGGTTACGATCGCGAAGCATGGGGTCGAACGGACTAAGCACTCGGATACGGCCCGGCGGTTTGTTCAAGTGACCAGTGCTTACCGAACCGGGCCGCGACAGCATCTTACGCATCCGGCCATCGGCACAGGTGACTTCGATTTCTTCCAGCTCTCCTTTTATTAGAGCCTGTTTACACCATTCCCGGGTTTCTGTGGTGCTTACCGTGTCCCAGAACGCGGCCAGCTCGCCCGAGGTTGCAAACCCCAACCGGTCCATCGCCGCATTGCACAACCAATCAACAGTTTCTTCCGGGTCAACCTGCAGCTTTCCAGGGCAAAGATGGTCGTCGATCACACGTTCTGTCAGGTCATAGCGTTTCTGAAATCCCTGTCGCCCAATCACAGTCAACGCCCCGGACCGCCACAGGAACTCCAACGCGGTTTTGGATGGGTGCCAGTCCCACCAGCCGCCCGATCCTTTCTTTTCGTCCTTGCCGACGTCTGACGACGACACTGGCCCGTGGTCACGGATATGCTGCAAGACAGTTTCAAACCGCTGCTCGAACCCGTCCCGGCGCCAGTTCTTCCAACGGGATTTCAACATATCCGCGTCTCGTTGAAACCTGAGGTGCCAATGCCGGTAATACTCCATGGGGATAACTGCGGCGTCATGGGTCCAGTGTTCAAACAATGCCCTGTCGCGTTCGTACAGGTGTTTCAGATTCTTTGGGCGATAGCTGGGCCTGCGTGAAAACAGGATCATGTCATGAGCGCGAGCCACCGTGTTGATGCTGTCCAGTTGCACAAACCCCAACCGCTGAATCAGGTCCAGAAGAGCGGTCCCCTTGGCGCTGCCTGTCGGCGGCTCAAGAAGGGCGTGCCGATCCATGAACACGGCCCGCGCTGTTCGGTTGTCCAGTTGACGAAGCGCCATAAGGTCAGCGTCGTTTCAACGTGTCGCCATAGCTGATCTTGGGTGTCAAGGTCACGCGGGTGTCGACCTCGGCGTTCGGATCGGCAAGTTGCGTGGCGATGATCTCGGCCGCTTTGCGCCCGATCTCCAACCGGCAGGCATCCATCGTGGCCAGCTTGCGCGGCAGACCTTGCAAAAGCTCGACATTATTGAACCCAGCCAAGCCGATCTGGCCGGGCACATCAATGCCTTGATCCAGTAGGTAAAGCAGGCCACCTGCGCCAATCATATCGTTGGAATAATACAGGAAATCCAATTCAGGTGAGCGTTCCAGCATGGCTTGCGTCATCTCGCGCCCCTTGGCCAGTGCCGAGCCACCAGAGTAGAACTCTCGATCCTCGATTTCGATGCCGTGCTTGCCCAGCACTTCGGTGAACCCTTCGAACCGCTTCCGCGCCCGGTGATCCAGCGGCATTTTGGTGCCCATGAACCCGATATGTTCATAGCCAGCCTTGAGGATCGCCTGCGCCATCTCGCGCCCGGCCCGACGGTGCGAAATCCCGACCATCGCGTCCACCGGTTTACCGTCGGTGTCCATGACTTCGACCACTGGAATGCCCGCAGAATCCAGCATGGCGCGGGCCGCGTCCGTGTGCTCCAACCCGGCGATGATCACGCCTGAGGGCCGCCAAGAGAGCATCTCGTACAAAACCTTTTCTTCTTTTTCCGGTAGGTAATCGGTGACGCCGACCACGGGTTGCAACTCGGTATCTTCCAACACCTGATTGATCCCTGTCAGAACTTCCGGGAAGACCATGTTGGACAGCGATGGAATTATGACAGCCACCAGATTGACCCGGCTTGATGCCAATGCCCCCGCGATTTTGTTCGGCACATAGCCCAGTTCTTTTGCAGCGGCCAAGACCCGGGTTCGGGTGGCGTCAGACACATCCCCCCGGTTTCGCAATACCCGACTGACCGTCATCTCGGATACACCGGACGCCTCAGAGACATCACGAAGGGTAAGCGGGCGTTTTGTATCTGTCGTCACTGGGGTACCTGCGTTGTTGTTTTTTGGAATGGTAGCGTGAACAGCGCGCAATTTACAACTGTTGTGCAAAGGCCATGACAACCAGAAAAAACACAGGTAGAGAGAGCCTTGCGCGGCCCCGTGGCTCAACTGGATAGAGCAGCCCCCTCCTAAGGGGCAGGTTGCAGGTTCGAATCCTGCCGGGGTCGCCAGTTTTGCAATGGCTTGTGGGCTTGCAGCGTTGTGCTTAGCCGCTCTTGGCAAGCACCCTTAGGTCAGGTTCGTCCGCAGAAAGGAAAGCCGCCCTCAGACCCAAAACTGTGCGCAGACCCCTAGTTAGACACACCTATACCCAGAGTTTGCCGTGTGTTCGTCAGCACAATTTCAAATGGGTCATGCGATTTGGATATCTTGACCATGATGCTGGCCCCCAACCACAAGTAATACAGACTGGCTGCCACAGCAGTTGGGGTCTGAGACACGCGAAGGGACCCATCTGACACGCCCGCTTGGACGACAGTTGCCAGGCGGGAGATGATACCGTCTGTTCCATTTTTTAATGCGCGTCGCATCGGTTCAGAGAAATCCGATACCTCCGCGCCAAGCTTCACAGCCAGGCACCGGCTTTCGCAATCCTCAAGGCCCTGATTTTCGCGCCAGTTCGAGAAATACAGCATCAACATCTCAGCCGCTGTAAGTCCTTGTTTCGCAAAGAGATGATCCAGATTTGCATGGTAGGATTCAAAATACTCGTTCAGCAATACCACGCCAAACGCATCCTTGGATTCGAAGAAATGATAGAACGAGCCTTTCGGTACACCTGCAGCTTTTAGGATTTCTGCAAGGCCAACGGCGCTGAAACCCTTTTGACCGATCAGGGATTGGCCAGCGGTTACAATGTTAGATCGCGTATTCATCTGCCCCGCCTTCTTACCCGGTTCAGGTCTGTTTCCGTGATAGACGTATAGTCTAATACTCCAGCCGTGAACGTACAATAGGTCGACCAAGAATTGAGATTCTTGGCAAAAGTCTAGTATTTTTGGCCAAGTAGTTAATAAATTAATTACTAGACGACCGGTCTAGTTTGGCGTAGATGAGTCGCCCAAGTCCTCTGTACCGCGATGATCGCATGGGCGTACCCCCGCTCGCGGTGCAGGTGGAATGCACGATCCAACTGAATTGACCCAACTTGGAAAGCAGAACATGAAAATCCTGATGGTACTGACCTCGCATGACAAACTCGGTGAAACCGGACTGAAAACCGGTTTCTGGCTCGAAGAGCTGGCTGCGCCTTACTACGTCTTCAAAGATGCGGGCGCGGAAATCACCTTGGCATCTCCGCTGGGTGGTCAACCTCCGCTTGATCCCAAAAGCGCCGAAGAAGGTTTCCAGACAGATGCGACCCGTAGGTTCGAAGCTGATGCCGATGCCACGGCGCAACTGGCAGACACCGTTAAATTGGCTGCTGTCGCACATGACACATTTGATGCGGTATTTTATCCGGGTGGGCACGGTCCGTTGTGGGATTTGGCCGAAGACGCACAGTCGATTGCCTTGATCGAAGCATTCCATGCGGCTGGAAAACCGGTGTCGCTGGTCTGCCATGCGCCGGGTGTTCTGAAACACGTGAAGGACGGTGACGGCAATCCGCTGGTTGCCGGTAAAAAGGTTACGGGTTTCACCAACACGGAAGAGGAAGCAGTTGAACTGACCGAGATCGTCCCATTCCTGGTTGAGGACATGCTCAAAGGCAATGGGGGCGAGTATTCCTGTGGTGATGATTGGGCGCCCTATGTTCTACAGGACGGCTTGCTGATCACTGGTCAGAACCCGGCCTCTTCTGAAGGCGCTGCTGAAAAACTGATCGCAGCCGTGAATTCGTGATCAAAGGATGGGGCGGCGATCAGCAGCCCCGTCTTTTCGATTCAGGCAGGAAACCTTAGCAAAAATTGCAATTACGTAATTTAGGAAGCCGCTACATCATGAGCATATCACTTGGTCGATGCCTTCTGGCCGTCTATTTCCTCATCCCCGGGCTGATGAAGTTCGCTGCATTTGATATGCATGTTGCGCTGATGCAGCAGCATAACGTCCCCGCGCCAGTGCCGCTGCTGGTGGTGGCCGGAGTTGCCAACATTGCAGGTGCGCTTTTTCTACTGTTCAATCGTTTTGTTCGCGCGGCCAGTTTTGGCCTTGTTGCCTATATCCTTTTGGTGAACTTTTGCCTGCATGACTTTTGGAATTTTGAAGGTGTCAAAGGCCAGCATGAGGTTCAGAATTTTGTCAAAAACCTTGGGATTCTGGCTGGAACACTCATCCTTGCCGGAGCCAGCCCAAAAAGGCCGCTTGATCTGACTTTGCTGTCAAAATCAGACAACGCTTATGCCGCTTGACCCAATAACCAATATCAAAGGGAGAAAAAGATGCCACAATCAGCAGATACCAATCGCCGGATCGTTCTGAACGAACGTCCCGTAGGTTTGCCGGACGAAAACACGCTGCGGATGGAAACCACGGAGGTGCCAACGCCCGGTGAAAACGAAATGCTAATCCGCACGGTCTATCTGTCGCTTGATCCCTACATGCGCGGCCGGATGAACGATGCCAAATCATACGCGGAACCGGTTGCCATTGGCGGCGTCATGACAGCGCAGGTTGTGGGGCAGGTGGTTGCGTCCAATCTGGCGGGGTATGAAGCGGGGGATTACGTTCTGTCCGGCAGCGGTTGGCAGGACTACGCGATTTCTGACGGAACCCAGGTCATCAATCTGGGCAAGACGCCGCAGAACCCGTCCTGGGCCTTGGGCATTCTGGGTATGCCCGGATACACGGCCTATGCAGGTCTTCTGAAAATAGGTGAGCCGAAACCGGGTGAAACCGTTGTTGTTGCCGCTGCTGCGGGGCCAGTGGGTGCAACGGTTGGGCAGATCGCCAAGCTTAAGGGGTGTCGGGTTGTCGGTGTTGCTGGCGGGGCTGAGAAATGCGCTCATGTGGTCGAAAACCTTGGTTTTGACGCCTGCATTGATCATAACGCCGATGATTTTGCAGCCCAGCTCGCCGCGGCGTGTCCAGACGGAATCGACGTGTATTTTGAGAACGTGGCCGGCAAAGTCCTGTACGCCGTGTTGCCCCTGCTGAACCCGTTTGCGCGCATTCCGGTGTGCGGCATCGTTGCCTGGTACAACCTGACCGGCCTGCCCGAAGGCCCGGATATGGGTCCTGCGATCATGGGAACTCTGCTACGGCTAAAGGTCAAAATGCAGGGTTTTATCATCTTCGATAGTTTCCCGCCGTCAGTTTATCAGGAATTCACCCGCGACATGACAGGTTGGATCGAAGACGGGTCAATCAAATACAAGGAACACATGGTCGACGGTCTCGAAAACGCGCCCCAAGCTCTGAACCAATTGCTGCAGGGGGGCAATTTCGGAAAGATGGTAATCAACGTCGCCGCGTGACCTTATCCGGCGGCATCACGAAATTCCGGGGCCAACAGGTGGCCCCGGCAGGACTCGACCTTTGACAGTGGTCTGATTGGGACGTGGCCAAACCGGTCGCGCAGCTTACCTTAGCGGACGGTCCATCGCATCCACAGCGCCAAACGGGTTTATTCCGCCACTTCGGCTTTTGGTTCCCGTTTCTTGAATTGCTCATCAAACAAGCTGCGGAAACTGCCGTTTTTGTGCAGCAGCTCATCAAGGTTGCCTTGTTCGACGACAGCGCCGTCCTGAACAACCATGATCTTGTCGGCCTCCAGAATCGTCGACAGCCGGTGTGCGATCACGATCACCGTGACGTCCTTGGTCAATGCATCCAGTGCTTCTTTGACCAACGACTCGGATTTTGCATCCAGCGCGCTTGTCGCCTCGTCCAGCAGCAGAATCTCGGCTTTGCGCAGGATCGCACGAGCGATCGCGACCCGTTGCTTCTGGCCACCTGATAGGAAGGTGCCGTTTTCACCGACGGGAGTATCGTAGCCTTTGGGCAACTCGCTGATAAAGTCATGCGCATGGGCGGCTTTCGCTGCCGCGATGACCTCTTCATCAGTTGCATCCGGCGCCGAGCAGCGAAGGTTCTCCATGATCGAGGTGGAAAACAGGAAGGTGTCCTGACCAACATAGGAAATCTTGCGTCGCAACGATGAGAAGCTGACATTTCGCAAGTCCTGCCCGTCGATTTCCACACTGCCTTCGTCAGGGTCATAGAAGCGCATGATCAGGCCAAACAGCGTTGACTTGCCGCCGCCGGACTGGCCCACCAGCGCGGTGGTCTTGCGTGCCTCGAACGTCAGGCTCAAGTCGTCGATCACCGGCATCGACCCCTGATACCCAAAGGTCACGTTGCGCAACGCGATCTCACCCGGGCCGTCAAGAAGGTCTTTGGCATCAGGGCTTTCCTGCATCGTGTCTTCCTGATCCAACAGGCTGAACAACAAGCCGACACCGACCATTGCAGTTTCGATCTGGACACGCATTTTGGACAGCCGTTTTGCGGGCTCATAGGCCATAAGCAAAGCGGTGATAAACGACATGAGCTGACCGGCGGTTGGCTGCTCGGTTCCGGCAAGTCCGATTGTGCTGACGATCAGAACACCAGCGACGGCCAAACCCGCAAGAAACTCCATCAACGGGCTGGCGATGGACTGAAGCCGCGCAATGTCGTTGGAACGCTGCTCAACCTTGTGGATGGCGGTATCCATCCGGTTGATCATCTTGTCCTCAAGCGAAAACACCTTGATCACTTTGATCCCGGCGGATGTCTCCTGCAGAACGCGGATGATCTCGGCCAGGGACTTGAACTCAGCCTGCATGATCGACCGGACGCTTTTCAACAGGTAGCGAACGCCCATCAACGCGATGGGGCCGACGATAAAGAACATCACCGACAAAACCGGCTGCTGATACACCATTACGATGACAAGCCCGACCAGCGTCAGGGTGTCGCGGACAAAGCCCGTGACAAGGACGTCGATCAGCTTTCGCGCGGCCTGCGCCCCTTGGGTTGTCCGCATCAACAGGTTTGACGATTCATTTTTGGAAAAGAAGGAAACGCCGTGCCTGAGCAGTTTGCGATATACCTTTTCCTGCTGAACGGCCACGATCCGGTTCCCGGCGCGGGCCAGATAGACCGCCTGAATGTAAGAAGCGACGGCTTTGACCAGGAACAGGCCAATGACGCCCAGCGCGATCAAGTGCGCCCAGCCGCGCATCTCGGGGCTGGTCATCGCATCAACGATGTATTCCATCATGTAGGCGGATCCGGCGGTCGTCACCGCCACGGCAATCATCGCAACAATCGCGACGGCGTATAGTCTACCTTGCGCAAAGAAGCTCTCGCTGATGAGGCGGCCCATATAGCCTGACCGCCATTTGTCCCAGGCGCGCTTAATCATTGCGTTCTCCAGATCGTGAAACTGTGCGCTCGCTCAGATAACCTATAACCGTTCTTCTCTAAAGGGCAGATGAAATGAATTGACCCAACGGTTTGGTCTGACTGTTTGGCGATAGCCCCAGCCAGATAGGTGTCAGGAAAGTTGTCGGCAAGAGTCATTGATGAAAAGAAAAGACGTTTTTGTTGTCAGCATCCGATAAAGCAGTGCAAGGGCGTTTGAAAGATGGGGTGTTTTGAGTGATTCGCGGCAAATTTTAAGTATTTGAAAAAAAATGATAATTTATAATTCCTCGCGCGTGTGTTTTTGCCGCGAACTGCCCATTTTCCCTTTGTTTTTCGTCGCTTGCCTGTACCCATGCCTGGTCGCAAGGTTTGCGGGCGCAAATTTGAATTTCTGGCGTTCTGGATAGGTACTTGTAGTTGCGCGGTTTTTTGCCGCTGTGGGTTTTTAGCGTAGCTTTCGAAAAAAACGCTCGTTCTTTCGCTTTTCTACTGCTTAAATGTTAGTATTAGGAACGCGGAATATTAAGATGGTATTAAAGTCGTGTCGATCACTGCCGTTATCCTTAGCCTGCCAAAAGATGTAGAGCGGCGACGTTTCTGCGAAGCAGAACTGGCCCGCTTTGGATTGAGTCATGAGTTTTCGGATGCGATCGCGGGCGAACAGCTGGGCCGGTCAGACCTGAAACTCATTTATGATGAAGAAATGAACCGCGCCAAGTTCAAGCGCCCCCTTAGTCGAAATGAGGTGGCCTGTACGCTTGGGCACCGCCAGATCTGGCAGCACATCGCTGAATCCAGCGATTGTGTGGGCCTTGTTCTGGAAGACGATGCCACTTTCATCCGTGACCCACGATCCTTTTTGAACGCGCTTGCCGAATGTCCCGAGTGCTTTGAGGACGTCATGATCAAACTGGACGGCGTTCCGGGCAAGAACGCGCAGATCATCAAGGAATTTGCCGATCAGAACCTAGTTCTGTCTGACATTCTGCCGCCCAGAACCACCGGTTATATCCTTGGGCGGCGCGCGGCTGCCAGATTGCTACAGGTTGATGCTCCGATCGCGCGACCTGTCGATATCGACTTGAAATTCTATTGGGAACATAAAGTCCCGATACTGACCTTGGGCAAGCAGATGATTGCCGAGCGAGATTCCCATGACAGCAATATCGAAACTGCCCGTCGCAAGACCAAGCCGGGTTCGGCGGTCGAAAGATTTGTCCGCAATCTTGTCTATCAGGCCAAGTTTACGCATGGCCGGTTGAGCCACCCACTGAACCCGGACATGATTGACGGGCTGGGTCCTTTGCTTCGCCCCGAACAGCAGGTCCGGTCCCACGTATGAAGAATAGCCTTGTGGTTGTCCGTGCGGGCAGCAACTCACTTCACCACCGGTGGCTGGACATCCCCTATGAGGACCGAAACTACGATCTATTGATCAGCTACTTTTCGGACGAGGCATATGCGGAATTTACGCCCGAACCCGGCGTCGAAGCGGTTTTGGTCAAAGGCGGTAAATGGGACGGGCTGTTCAAGACGCTTTCGAACCGCAATCTGGACCAATACGACTATTACTGGCTGCCGGATGATGATCTGGACATAAGCGCGTCAATGGTGAACGCGCTGTTCGACGCTATGGGCGGCTATGGACTGCGTATCGCACAGCCATCTCTCAGCCCGGACAGCTATTTTTCCCATTTTGTGTTTAGCCAGTGCCCCGGCTTTGTTCTGCGTTACACCAATTACATTGAGATCATGGCCCCATGTATGCATCGGGACATTCTGAAAAAGGCGTTGCCGCTGTTCGAAAACACCATGAGCGGCTACGGGCTGGATTACATCTGGTGCCGCTGGGCCGAAGCCGGGGCCTTCCGAACCGCGATTCTGGATGAAATCGCGATGCACCATACCCGTCCGGTCGGCAAGAACCTGAAAGCTGCCATGGCCGAGACCGGCAATCTCAGTTCGGAAGAAGAAGAAGCCGTCCTGAAAGAAATGTTCGATCTGTCCCGTCGTACCGTACCTGTTATTTTTGCCGGGATACTGACAGGCGGACAGCCTGTTTCAGGTCGGCTTCAACTGGGATGGCTCATGTGCCGGGCGTGGTTGTCAAAACTATCGAGTTTCCGCAATGCGGGCGAGGCGCGGTCTGGTGTCCTCAAGATCGCACGGCGGCAGTTGATCAAGCCGCTGGATATGACGACGATAAACTTGAAGACGAAGGCATTGAAATGAAAGCAAGTCGTTTCCTGATGGTTGGTGCTGGGCTGTCCGGTGCCGTGATAGGCCGAGCACTGGCCGAAGCAGGGCACGAAATCACAGTTGTCGACAGCCGCGACCATATCGGCGGCAACTGTCATACCCAGCGCGACGCTGATACCGGCGTCATGGTCCATGTCTACGGCCCCCATATCTTTCACACCGACGACGAAGAGGTCTGGTCCTACGTCAATCGGTACGCAAATTTCCTGCCCTACAAGAACCGTGTAAAGACGACCTCTCGGGGGCAGGTCTTTTCGCTGCCGGTCAACCTGCACACAATCAACCAGTTCTTTGCCAAGACGATGCGCCCGGACGAAGCGCATAGCTTTATCACCGAAGAGCAGGCCGACACCTCGATCACTGATCCGCAGAGCTTTGAGGAGCAGGCCATGCGGTTCGTCGGGCGTGAACTCTATGAGGCGTTCTTCAAAGGATACACGATCAAACAGTGGGGGTGTCACCCGTCCGAGCTGCCTGCGTCGATCCTTAAACGCCTGCCGGTGCGGTTCAACTACGACGACAATTACTTTTTCCATCAGTTTCAGGGAATGCCGGAAAACGGCTATACCGACATGATTTCGGGTATCCTTGATCACCCCTCGATCACCGTCAAACTGAACACGACCTTTGACCGCAACATGGCCGAAGGGTTTAACCACGTCTTCTATTCGGGGCCGCTGGATGGCTATTTCGATTACGAACTTGGACGCCTTGGATACAGGACCCTGGATTTCGAACGCTTTACCTATGACGGGGATTATCAAGGCTGTGCCGTTATGAATTACGGCGAAGAAGACGTCCCCTATACGCGGATCACCGAGCACAAGCACTTTGCCCCCTGGGAAACACATGACAGGTCGGTCTGTTATCGTGAGTATTCGCGCGCGGCCCAGCCGGGCGACATTCCTTATTACCCGATCCGGCAGGTGAAGGAAAAAGCGCTGCTTGGCGAATATGTCGAACTGGCTAATAAGACCGCGAACGTGACCTTTGTTGGGCGGTTGGGAACCTATCGCTATCTGGATATGGACGTCACGATCCGCGAGTCTTTGGATACGGCTGCGGCTGTTCTTGCGTCGTTGGAAGCGGGTGACGACCTCAAACCGTTTTTCGTTTCGGTGCTCTAAGCACGGTCATGCCTTGTGCGGGGCCGCCGGATCAGAAAACCGGTTGCGCGTGCGGTTTGCAAAAGCCACGAGTGACAGCATCACCGGTACCTCAACCAGAACACCCACAACGGTTGCAAGCGCCGCGCCCGAGTTCAGCCCGAACAGGCTAATCGCGACGGCGACGGCCAGTTCAAAGAAGTTGGATGTGCCGATCATGGCGCAGGGTGCGGCGATGCGATGGGGCACCTTCAACGCATAGGCTGCACCATAGGCCAGTGCGAATATGCCGTAGCTTTGGATCAGAATGGGCACGGCGATCAGCACAATCACCAGCGGCTTGGCCAGAATGGTTTGCCCCTGCAGACCGAACAGGATGACCACCGTGGTGATCAGGCCCAGCACGGACCACGGCTTTACCCGCGCCGAGAACGCATCAATAGCCTCCTGCGAGCCCAGTTTGCGCCGTGTGAGCAGACCAGCAATCAGGGGCAGCACCACGTAGAGAACCGTTGCCAGAACCAAGGTCTGCCACGGGACTGAGATATCGGTGACCCCCAACAGGAACGCGACGATCGGGGCAAAGGCCACGACCATAATCAGGTCGTTCACCGAGACCTGCACAAGTGTATAGGTTGCGTCCCCTTTGGTAAGCTGAGACCAGACAAATACCATCGCCGTACAGGGGGCCGCGCCTAGCAGGATCAGACCAGCGGTGTATTGCGCGGCGTCTTCCGGTTTGATCCACGGCGCGAATACGTGGTCAAAGAACAAGACAGCCAGAAAAGCCATTGTGAACGGCTTGATCAGCCAGTTGACCACTAGCGTGACAATAAGGCCCTTCGGCTGACGGGCGACCCCTGCGACAGCGCCGAAATCGACGCTGACCATCATCGGATAAACCATGGCCCAAATCAGTACGGCCACCACAAGATTGACACTGGCCACCTCGGCCGATGCGACCAACGTCACCAGCCCGGGGGCCACCAATCCGATCAAAACGCCTGCGATCATTGCAAGGGCGACCCATATGGTTAGGTAGCGTTCGAAAATGCTCATGAGTACGCCTCGTTCGTCTGATCGGTGAGCTTGCTTGCGGTCAGTGCCGCCAAGGCTACCATAATAGCAGCAGTTCCCAGCACCAGTGGAAGGCCGCCGATCTGATAGGTCAGGCCGGATAGGACGGTGCCCAGCAGACGGCCCGTCGCATTAGCCATGTAATAAAAACCGACATCCATCGTGACCCGCTCGGACTTGGTAAAGGCAAGGATCAGGTAGGAATGTAATGAGGAATTGATTGCGAAAATCGCCCCGAACACGAGCAATCCAAGAACCAGTGTCACGGTCAACCATGCCTCAGGCCCCGACGACATCAGAACAGCGACCGTTAATGCAGCTGGGACACAGAACAGGGCCAAAGCCCAATTGCGGGCGGCCCGGATCAGGTCGCCCTCGGTCCGCTCGGATGCGTGCAGGATTTTGGGTGCGCTGGCCTGAACCGCTCCGTACAGGATAACCCAGACGGCCATGAACGTGCCGATCATGAAAAAGGCCGCGCGATTTCCTTCTTCGGTCCCGTCGGACAGGACCGCGTAGAAATAGATCGGGATACCGACCACGAACCACACATCCCGCGCTCCAAACAGAAAGACGCGTGCTGCAGACAGCCAGTTTACATTTGCGGATTTGGAAAAGACCTCGGAAAACTTGGCGCCCTTGCGTCCTTGCGGCAGGCCGGGTGGCATCAACACAAAGATCGCCACCAGAATGAGTGCAAGCACAATGGCCATCGCCAGTGTTGCCCACATGAAGCCAACAGTTGCCAGCAGACCGGCCCCCAGCAGAAAGCCCAAACCTTTGACCGCGTTTTTCGATCCGGTCAGAATGGCGACCCAGCGGAACAGCCCTCCGCCTGTTGTTGGGGCCAGCAGTTTCACGGCCGATTTGGATGACATCTTGGCCAGATCCTTGGCTACCCCGCTGGCGCCCTGAACGATCATCACAAAGACGACTTTGACCGGAATTGCCCAGTTAGGGTCTAGTTGTGTCAGTACCAGCAGCGCCCCGACCTGTAGTGCAAGCCCTGCATACAGCGTTGAGGTCAGGCCGAACCGCGCCGCGATCCAACCGGCCGCCAGGTTCGTGACCATCCCGGCAATTTCGTAAAGAACGAACAAATACGCCAACTGCACCGGCGAGAACCCCATCGTATGAAAGTGCAACAGCACCAGCATCCGCAGGGCCCCGTCGGTCAGCATAAAGGCCCAATAGGCCGCCGTGACCGCAATATAGGCCGACAGTCCCTCGGGCCGCTGCGTCACAACGCGGCCCCGACCATCAGCGCCACGTCAACCAAACGATGTGCATAGCCCATCTCGTTGTCATACCACGCATAGATTTTCACCTGCGTTCCGTTCACAACCATGGTCGAAGGCGCATCGACGATCGAAGACCGCTTGTCATTGGTGTAATCGGTTGAGACCAGCGGCCGGGTCTCATAGCCCAGAATGCCCCTTAGTTCGCCCTCGGCGGCGGATTTAAAGAAGGCGTTGACCTCTTCAGCGGTGGTTTCGCGTTCAACCTCGAATACGCAATCGGTCAGCGAGGCGTTCAGAAGCGGCACCCGAACCGCATGGCCGTTCAACCGGCCCTTTAGTTCGGGATAGATCAGCGTGATCGCCGTGGCGGACCCGGTGGTGGTCGGGATCAGCGAATTCAGCGCCGACCGCGCACGCCGCAGGTCTTTGGCGGGGCGGTCCACGATGGTTTGGGTGTTGGTCACATCGTGGATCGTAGTCATCGAGCCATGGCGGATGCCCAGATTTTCATGGATAACCTTGACCACAGGGGCCAGACAGTTCGTGGTGCAGGAGGCCGCCGTTACGATGTGATGCGTGGCTGGGTCATAGGTACCCTCGTTCACGCCCATCACGATATTGGCCGTAGGCCCGTCCTTGACTGGGGCCGAAACAACAACCTTCTTCACCCCCGCCGCAAAATAAGGGTCAAGCTTGGCCTCGGTCTTGAAGACGCCGGTGCAGTCGATCACCACATCCACACCGTCCAGCGGCAGGTCGGACAGGTCTTTGGTGCCAATGAACGGCAGGCGGGTGCCATTGATCGTAACGCTGTCGGCGTCGTGGGCAAAATCGGCATTCCAGCGGCCATGCACCGTGTCGAACTCCAGTAGATGCGCGTGCATCTCGGGGTCACCGACCCCGTCGTTGATCCAGGCGATCTTGACACCCTTTTCCAGCAGGGGCTTCAAGGCCAGTTTTCCCATCCGGCCGAGGCCGTTTACCGCGTAAGTGGTCATTTCGTGTCCTCGACGTGGGTTCTGCCGATATCGTCGACGGCAGTTTGCAATGCGATCCGATCCAGGCTTTCGACCGGCAAAGAGGTGAACGCTTCGATCCGCCGTTTCAGCGCACCGTATGCGTTTTGGAAGGCGAGGCTTTGCTCGGCCTCTGTGCCGGTTGTTTTGACCGGGTCGACCATACCCCAGTGGCCACTAATGGGCTGACCTTCCCAGGCCGGGCATTCTTCGTTGGCGGCCTGATTGCAGACCGTAAAGACGAAATCCATCTCGGGCGCGTCGTCTGTGGCAAACTCGGACATATGTTTCGAGCGCAGGCCCGATGTATCGTGCCCCTTGTCGTTTAGTACCTGAACGGCAAAGGGGTTGAGTTTCGACGTAGGCTGCGTGCCCGCGGAATAGACGCTAAACCGATCCCCGCCTAGTGTCCGCAAAAGGGATTCAGCAAAGATCGAGCGGGCGGAATTTCCCACACACAGAAAAAGTACGTTGAATTTCCGATCCGTCATTTTCCTGGTTCCTTGTGTTGAAGGCATACAGATATCAGGTCGTCCACGGCAGCAGTCGTTCAGCAGGAATTCCAGCATGTGCTGTACATTCTTCATTTCAATTGAATAGAGCAGAGAGGTTCCCACCCGTTCCTGCGTCACCAGACCCGACCGCTGAAGCGCGTTCAGGTAGTTCGACAAGGTGCTGGCCTTGATCCCCAGTTCCGTCGCCAACTCACCTGCCGGGACGGTGTCGGGAAATCGTCGCATCAACATGCGGAACACGGAGATGCGCTGCGGGTGGCCAAGAATGGCAAGCTGGTCGGTTATCTGTTCTATCATATTTCATGAAATATTGAATTATGAATGAGTCGGCAACGCCCGATCCGCACAGTTACAAATAATTCACAATTGACGCTGGAAGGCGCAGCGCGTGTTGGGTGGAGGATCTCCGGCAGATCAAGGCTTGCACGCCACTTTGGGAGCGTTTAAACGGTCCTGCGTTTGCCTCAATAGCTCAGCTGGTAGAGCAGGTCCTTCGTAAGGACAAGGTCGGGGGTTCGAGTCCCTCTTGAGGCACCATTCTTCTCAATTTCGACGTAAATTAGGAACTGGGATCAAGGCTTTCGACCATTCTTATTGGTGCCGGTTGCGTTTTCGACTTTGATTAATCCGGTCTGGGCTGCGGTCAGGATTTGCAATTGGGTAATCGCCGGTCATCGTAACAGCGCAAACCGCGGTGATGCATGCCGAACCCTCAAAGTCTGTAGGTCTCAACGCCTGTTCTGGAAAAACGATTCGACAAGTTGGATCGCTGTCTTGCCCTTCATTAGTCGAAACTGCTTCAGGATCAGGTGTTCAAACCTGACCGGAAGGGTCGAAGTTGAGAGGCTAGGCCAAAGGATAAGCCCAACATAGGGCTTATTTTCGCAATGAACCTCTGTTCAGAACGCATGCGGTCTTGATGTCGGGCTTCCTTTTGTCGCGCCCGGCGCAGCGGCGCACAACTGCCAAAGCTGGACGTTGACCCTTGCCGAATCGACGCGGTTCCTATTTTGTCGCCCTGATGGTTCCCGACCGCTGTCTGCGGGAAGGGATAAAAGGGAATACGGTGCGACCCGGTCAAATGGGTCAAGTCCGTGACTGCCCCCGCAACTGTAGGCGGTGAGCGACCCGAGATCGTCCACTGGGCATTTGCCTGGGAAGGATCGGGATAGCGTAGACCCGCAAGTCAGGAGACCTGCCATCCGAATATTTAGTAACCTGGGCGGGGTGTCCCAGAGGGAGATGACAATGTTCCAAGCGGTTTGCCGCCCGTTGTCTTGTACTCGCCTGTGCCCCGTCTGAATGAAGGAGGCGATGCGCATGTCATTGCATTACTGTCAGTTCAGGCTCTGTAGAATGTGCAGGGAAATCGCTGCCTTAACGCTGCCTGATTGCGCTTGCCTTACGCCCTGCGAGGCAACCTCATGACGCGCCGTTCGAATTATGCGGTGGGCCAACGCGGGCGCTGCCTGACCGAGTTCAGCGTGCCGGTTCTGGTCGCGGGTGCCTTGGTGCTGTCCGTGCTGTTGTGGCTTGCGATCTACATGGTGATCTGATGACGGCTGTTCTGCAAATCCGCGATGTGACGCTTGGGTACCGCGAACTGACGTTGTTTCGCCGACTGACGATGGATATCGAAGCGGGAACAACCTTGGCTGTGTTAGGTGCCAACGGGTCGGGTAAAAGCACGTTTGTGAAAATGTTGTTGGGCTTGATGGACCCGCTGTCGGGCAGCCTGAACTGGCCCAAGGGCCGCCCGCGCGAAATCGGTTATTTGGCACAAATGACAGAATTTGACCGGCGTTTCCCAATTCGCGTGCGGGACTTGGCGGCAATGGGTGCCTGGCGCGGGTTTGGATTTCGATCGGGGCTGGACAACGCGGCACGTGACCGAATGACCGCTGCGCTGGACGAAGCTGGCGTTCTTGATATCGCTGACCGCCCGATTCACATGCTGTCAGGTGGACAATTGCAGCGCGCGCTGTTCGCGCGGGTCATTATGCAGGATGCACCGTTGATCCTGCTGGACGAGCCGTTTGCGGCCGTTGACCAAAGCACCGAGGCGCATTTGCTGTCGATTATTCACCGCTGGCGCGACGAGGGGCGCTCTGTTGTGTTGGTGGTGCATGACCTGTCTTCGGTGTTGGATCATTGCAGCCACGCCCTGTTGCTGGGTGGGCAAGAGGCCACGCACGGCCCGGTGGATGATGTACTGACGCCGGACCGTTTGGTGGCCCAGGGGTATCTGTCCGAAAGTCAGGCGTCCTGGATGTTCCGGTCCAGCCCAAAACCGCAGGAGCCCGCGCATGTTTGAACTGCTCAGCGAAATGTGGAGCTTCGCCTTCATGCGCCGTGCTTTCGTGGTCACGACCGTCTTGTCGGCTTCGGTTGCTCCGGTCGGGGCGTTTCTTGTTCTGCGGCGTTTGTCGCTGGCGGGCGAGGCGATGGCGCATGCGATCACACCGGGCATTGTCATTGGTTTCGTGACCGCTGGCCTGTCAGTCATGTCATTGCTGGTCGGCGGTCTGATTGCGGGTGTCGGTGTCGCTATGCTGACGGCGTTGTTGGCGCGCAGAACGATCCTGCGTAGCGACGCCAGCCTTGCGTCGCTCTATCTGATAGCGCTGGCGGTTGGGATATTCATTCTGTCTGCGGCGGGGTCGGCTGTTCCGTTGAAAAGCTTCCTGTTTGGCTCAATCCTTGGGATCGACGACGCGTCGATGCTGCTGGTGGGCGGTGTGGCGACCGTAACGCTGGTGGCCTTTGCGTTCCTTTTGCGGCCATTGATTGTCAGCACTTGCGACCCGGTTTTCTTTGAAACACAAACGCGGCGGCCCTGGCTGGTCGATCAAGGTTTCATGCTGCTGCTGGTGCTGAACCTGCTGGCTGCGTTCAAGACTTTGGGCACGCTGATGGCCGTGGGTTTGATGATCCTGCCCGCAACAGCAGCACGATACTGGGCCAGTACGATTACAGCTCAGTTGGTTTTGGGTTTCATTTTTGCGCTGTCCAGTTGCTGGATCGGGCTGACCCTGTCTTACCTGTTCCCAGAGACCCCGTCCGGACCGGCCATTGTTCTGGTTGCCGGGGGAATTTTCCTGATCTCGGCCATCTTCGGCCCTCTTGGTTTCGGCAAAAGAGCCCGCAAACCGGTCGTTTCCAGCGACTTATCCGTTACTCAGATTCAACAAGAAGAGAAAGCACAATGACTCTAATAAAATCGCTCTATGCCAGCATCGCCTCGGCTTCGTTTGCGTTGGTCGCATTCCCGGCCATCGCAGGTGAGGACGACGTCCAGATCGTAGCCAGTTTCTCAATCCTTGGGGACATGGTTGAAGAGGTCGTTGGCGATCTGGCCAACGTGACGACGATCGTGGGCCCCGACGCAGACGCGCATGTCTATCAGCCTTCAGTCGCCGACGCCAAAGCCGTTGCCAAAGCTGACATCATCTTTGTCAACGGTCTGGGCTTTGAAACATGGTCCGACACGCTGATTTCAGAATCGGGTACCGATGCGACGGTACACGTCGCCACCGATGGGATTACTCCGGTCAAGGTCGACGGCGAAATCGACCCGCATGCGTGGAACTCATTGTCGAACGGGGTGGTCTATGTGACCAATGTCGCGGATGTATTGAAAGCTGCGATGCCTGAGCACGCGGATCAGATCGCGGCCAATGCCGAAGCCTATATCGCAGAGCTTGAGGCGCTGGACGCAGAGACCAAGTCCAAGTTGGCAGATTTGCCTGCGGACCGCCGCACCGTCGTGACCGCGCATGATGCGTTCGGATATCTGGCTGATGCTTACGGCCTGACCTTCCTGGCCCCCGTCGGGATCGACACCGAGGCGGAACCATCCGCAAAAGATCTGGCCATCCTGATCGACCAACTGAAGGCCGAAGGTGCTGCCGCTCTGTTCGTGGAAAACATCACTAGCCCCGCTCTGGTTCAGCAAATCTCGGAGGAGACCGGCATTGTCATCGGTGGCCGCCTGTTTTCCGATGCGCTGTCCGAGCGGGGAGGCCCCGCGACAAGCTACCTTGCTATGTTCCAGCACAATCTGGGCACACTGATGAACGCGCTGGGCGAACCCGCAAGCTGATTAGAAGTTTCTACGCGAGGTGGTCAGATTTACTGACGCCTCGCGGACGAATTGAACCGGGGCCCGAAAGCTCCGGTTTTTTGCTCTGCCGATTGGCCCGATTAGGCGCGCTTTTCACCGATTGTGGTGACGCCCAGCACCGAAAGCACCTTGGCCTCGATCTGTTCTGCGTTCATACCCGCCACCGCATACATATCCGCCGGGCTTGCCTGATCGATGAAAATATCAGGCAGAACCATCGACCGATATTTCAGGCCGTGATCGAACACGCCTTCGTCCGCCAGCAACTGCGCCACATGAGAGCCGAAACCGCCAACCGCACCCTCTTCGATGGTGATCAGCGCCTCGTGATTGGCCGCAAGGTCCAGGATAAGGTCACGGTCCAAAGGCTTGGCGAACCGGGCGTCCGCAATTGTTGGCGTGATTCCGCGGGCTGACAAAGCCTCGGCCGCTTTTTGCACTTCGGCCAACCGGGTGCCGAAGGATAGCAGCGCCACCCGCGCCCCTTTCTGGATCATACGCCCCTTGCCGATTTCCAGAACCTCGCCGCGTTCGGGCAGGTCCACCCCGACCCCTTCTCCACGCGGATAGCGGAAGGCGATTGGCCCATCGTCATGGGCCGCTGCCGTAGCAACCATGTGCACCAGTTCGGCCTCATCCGCGGCAGCCATGACGGTCATGCCGGGAAGATTGGCGAGGTAGGCAATGTCGAATGACCCCGCATGGGTCGCCCCATCCGCCCCCACAAGGCCCGCCCGGTCAATCGCGAACCGCACCGGAAGGCGCTGAATGGCCACGTCATGCACAACCTGGTCATAGCCGCGCTGTAAAAAGGTCGAATACATCGCGCAGAAGGGCTTCATCCCGCCCGCAGCCAGCGCGGCAGCAAAGGTCACGCCGTGCTGTTCGGCAATCGCCACGTCAAAGCAGCGCGAGGGGTAGCGTTCTGCGAACAGATTTAGGCCGGTTCCATCCGGCATCGCGGCAGTGACGGCAACGATCTTGTCGTCCCGCGCGGCCTCATCCACCAGCGTGTTGCCAAAGACCGAGGTATAGGAGGGTGCGTTTGACGGTGCTTTCTTCTGTTTTCCGGTCACGACATCAAACTTGGCCGTTGCGTGCCCCTTGTCGCGGGCTTGCTCTGCCGGGGCGTATCCCTTGCCCTTTTTGGTCAGCACATGGATCAGGATCGGACCGGTCGCCCGCGCCTTGACCGTGCGCAGAACCGGCAGCAACTGGTCCATATCGTGACCATCAAGCGGACCGATATAGGAAAACCCCAGCTCTTCGAACAAGGTGCCACCGACTGCCATGCCCTTGAGCATTTCCTTGGCCCGTTTCGCGCCCTCGCGGAAAGGCTCTGGCAGCAGAGAAACAGCACCTTTTGCCGCCGCTTTCAGATCGTGAAATGGAGCCTCGGCATAAATTCGGGACAGGTAATTGGACAGCGCGCCGACCGGGGGGGCGATGCTCATCTCGTTGTCGTTGAGGATCACGATCAGGCGTTTCTTGAGGTGGCCCGCGTTGTTCATCGCCTCGAACGCCATGCCCGCCGACATCGAACCGTCGCCGATCACGGCAATCGCATCGCCCAATCCTTCGGGCGTGACACCGCCAAGATCGCGCGCGACGGAGAACCCGAGTGCCGCACTGATCGAGGTCGAGCTATGCGCCGCGCCAAACGGGTCATATGGGCTTTCGCTGCGCTTGGTGAAGCCGCTCAAGCCGTCTTTCATGCGCAAAGTACGAATGCGGTCGCGCCGTTCGGTTAGGATTTTATGCGGATAGCACTGATGTCCAACGTCCCAGATGATCTTGTCGCGCGGTGTATCGAACACGGCGTGCAGCGCTGTGGTCAATTCTACCACACCCAGCCCTGCACCCAGATGCCCGCCCGTGACCGAAACGGCCGAGATCGTTTCTGCCCGCAATTCATCCGCAACCTGACGTAGCTGCGCGTCCGAGAACTGCTTCAGGTCCGCGGGGCGGCTCACGAGGTCCAGCAAGGGCGTGTTCGGGCGATCTGACATTTGGCGCGTTCCTGGCTTAGCTGTCCCGGGCAATAACGAAGCGGGCGGCGTCCTTCAAGGTTTCCGCGGTTGACCCATAGCCTTCAAGTGCGTCGCAGGCCCGATCCACCAGATCGGCCGCCCGGCTTTTGGCGGTATCCAGACCCAGCAGCGACACAAAAGTTGCCTTGCCTGCCTCTGCATCCTTTTGAAGACGCTTTCCGGCGATTGCCGCGTCTCCTTCAATATCCAAGATGTCGTCAGCGATCTGAAAAGCAAGTCCGAGATCCCGCGCGTATCGGCGCAGGGGTTCGGGATCCGCGCCAGCCAAACGCGCCCCTGCACAGGCCGACCATTCGATCAAAGCACCTGTCTTGCCAGCCTGAAGCTGGGTGATCTGATCCAGCGATAAAGGCGATGTCGCAGTTTCCGCAGCAATGTCCAACGCCTGACCCAGCACCATTCCCTGCGCACCGCTTGCCTTGGCCAATGTCAGTGCCAATTCTGCGCGGGCCATGGCAGATCCGACCTCGGGTCGGGCGCACAGCTCAAACGCTAGCGTCTGCAATGCATCCCCGGCCAAGACCGCCGTTCCCTCATCCCATTTCACATGAACCGTCGGACGCCCCCGGCGCAGGTCATCGTCATCCATGCAGGGCAGATCATCGTGAACCAGCGAATAGGCGTGCAACGCTTCTATTCCCGTTGCGGGCCAAATAGCCTGCGCCGGGTCCACACCGTGCAGCCGTGCGCTTTCCAGAACCAGAAATCCACGCAGCCTCTTGCCGCCTTCGGTGGCATAAGCCATTGCACGGGTCACATCCAAAGCATCCAGCGCGCCCAGAACCAGATCGAACTGCTTCTGAATCCGCGCGGCATCCCGTGCCAGAATGTCTCGAAACATTTACAGGCCTTCGACAGGTGTCGTTCCGGTTGGCTGACCATCCGCATCCAGCGTGATCGCGGCTACCTTTTCTTCAGCCCGCTTCAACTCGTCTTCGCAGCGCTTCTTCAAGGCCGCACCGCGCTCATACAGGGCAATGGACTGATCCAGCGCCACATCGCCACGCTCAAGTTGACCAACAACGGCCTCAAGCTCTTTCATCGCTTGCTCAAATGTCATCTGATCTACAGGGGTATCGGTCATCGGGCTGCCTTCATCAGTTCTTCCACATGGGCACGTGTGGCCTCGGCCAGTGCGTTCAGATCATACCCGCCTTCCAGAGTCGAGACGATACGCCCGTCACAACACTCATCGGCGATCTTGCACAGCTCGGCCGTGATCCATGCAAAATCGCTGGTCGACCAATTAAGCTCTGCCAACGGATCGTCCTGATGCGCATCGAAACCGGCCGAGATGATGATCAGTTCTGGCTTGAATGCCCGTAGCCGCGGGAAGGCTTGGGCCTCATAGGCCGCGCGCACCTCTGCTCCACCGGACTGGGGCGGCAGCGGAATATTCAACACCGTATCGTGGGCCCCGGTTTCATCCGGGCGTCCCGTACCAGGCCACAGCGGCATCTGCTGACTGGTTATGACCAGAGCACGCGCTTCATCCCATAGCAGATCCTGTGTGCCATTTCCGTGGTGCACATCGAAATCCACCACTGCCACGCGGCTCAACCCGTGGTGATCCAGCGCATGTTTGGCAGCCAGCGCCGCATTTCCAAACAGACAAAAGCCCATCGCCGTTTCAGATTCGGCGTGGTGTCCCGGCGGACGGATTGCACAAAACGCATTCGGAGAGTCGCTGCTCAGGACCAGGTCGACCGCCCGAACAACAGCCCCAGCCGCGCGATACGCGGCATCCACGGAACCGGGCGACATGAAAGTGTCGCCATCAATCTGCCTGTATCCTTCGGTCGGGCGGCTGCTGCGGATACTCCGTATGTGGCTTTCGGGGTGAATTCGCAGCAAGTCATCATCCGCGGCAAGCGGAGCTGTCCTTCGGTCCAAGTCCAGCGATTCGAGCGCATGAAGAACATGCTCAAGCCGCGCTACCCGTTCGGGATGTCCTTCCGGGGTCACATGTTCAAGGCAATCCGCGTGGGTCAAAAGAGCAGTCTTCATCAGGATCCGATCTTCATCTGGCTAAAAATATCCTCGCCGAAGGCATAAAATCGCCGCGCAGCGGCAAAATCAATCCGGGGCCAACATATAACCCGCCCCGCGGACTGTCTGCAGATAGCGGGGTTGCTTTGGGTCCTGTTCGATTTTGCGTCGCAGCCGGGTGATTTGAACATCCACCGCGCGTTCCTGTGCCTGCCCCTTGTCGCGGCCCAGATCTTCGACCAGCTTGGCGCGGCTTATGGGTTCTCCGGGCTGGGCCGAGAAAATCTTCATCAACTGGCTTTCGGTAGCGGTCAGACGCACGGGGTCTTCGCCCTGCCACATTTCTCCGCGTTCCACGTCGTACCGTATCGGACCAAGAATCAGGATTTTGCTTGCCGTTTCCTGTGCAGGTGTTTCAGGCATCCGCCGCAAAATTGCGTTGATGCGCAACAACAGCTCCTTCGGCTCGAACGGCTTGGCCAGATAGTCGTCGGCCCCCGCCTCAAGCCCCGCGATGCGGTGTTCGGTTTCACCGCGCGCCGTCAGCAGCAGGATTGGGGTTGCGTGTGTCTCTCGCAGCGCCTTGGTCAGGCTGACGCCGTCTTCGCCGGGCATCATTACATCCAGAACGATCATGTCGAAATCCAGACCTGACAAGACCCGCCGCGCATGGGCGGCGTCCCGCGCAGCGGTGACGAGAAAACCGTTCCGCATCAAAAACTTCTTGAGCAGATCACGAATGCGCTCGTCATCGTCAACAATCAGCAGATGGGCGTCCATATCGCTCATGAGGTGGTATCCCGCAGTTTCTTATAGGCATGACGCATATCAGCATCCATCATCGCTTCAAGCACTTTGCGAAAACCTGAAACGGCCTCGGGGCCGGCGTCCTTGTAGGCGGCGCGCATCCGTACGCGCTGGGCTTCGGACAATCTGGCCTCCAGCTCCTCTCCCTTATCGGTTAAGAATAGGTGTCTTTCACGTTTGTCCACTGTTCCAACGCGACTTTCCACCAGACCATCGTCAATCAGGGTGCGCAGGACGCGGTTCAAGGACTGTTTGGTAACACCGAGAATCGCCAGCAGGTTATTTACGGTCGTTCCGGGTGCGCGGTTGATAAAGTGGATGGCCCGGTGATGCGCGCGGCCATAGGCCAGCTCTGACAGGATGCGGTCCGGGTCCGCCGTGAAGCCGCGATAGGCGAAGAACATGGCTTCGATACCCTGCCGCAGTTGCTCATCGGTCAGAAACAACAGGCTTTCACCGCCAAAGACCTGGGCGGGACGGGTGTCGGACATATCATGCCTCATTGGTTACTCAGGGCCGAGTTTATGTCAGCGTTATTGACATTCCAAGAGTGGACAGGTATCGAATCGCAGTTTTTGCGCAACATTATGTCCGCTTCGGACTTATTTGGCGCAATAATTGAAAAACCAAGCCCGATTCAGGAGGTTGCGCATGGCAGGGTATGACGATCGTGACGGTGTCATCTGGTTGGATGGTGAATTGGTGCCATGGCGCGATGCCAAGGTCCACATCCTGACGCATGCAATGCACTATGCCTCGTCCGTCTTTGAAGGTGAGCGTGCCTATAACGGCAAGATTTTCAAAAGCCGTGAGCATTCAGAACGTCTGATCGCTTCGGCCGAGGCGCTGGATATCCCGATGCCGTATACGGTCGATCAGATCGAAGCTGCCAAAGAAGAGGCGCTGAAAGCCAGCGGGTTGCAGGACGCCTATATCCGGGCGCTGGTCTGGCGCGGGTCGGGTGATGACATGGGCGTGGCATCGGCCAAGAACCCAGTGCGTATGGCCGTGGCCGTCTGGCCATGGGGCGCATATTACGGCGACGCCAAGATGCAGGGTGCCAAGTTGGATATTGCTGAATGGAAACGCCCCAGCCCCGAAACCATCCCGGTTCACGCCAAGGCTGCGGGTCTTTACATGATCTGCACTATCTCCAAGCACAAGGCCGAGGCCAAGGGTTGTTCGGACGCGCTGTTCATGGATTACCGGGGCTATGTCGCCGAAGCGACCGGCGCCAACGTGTTTTTCGTCAAAGATGGCGAGGTTCACACACCGCTGGCCGATTGCTTCCTGAACGGCATCACTCGTCAGACCGTGATCCAGATGCTGAAAGACAAGGGCATCAAGGTTCACGAACGCCACATCATGCCCGAAGAGATGGCTGACTTTGAACAATGCTGGCTGACCGGAACCGCCGCCGAGGTTACCCCGGTTGGTCAAATCGGCGACTACACGTTCGAAGTCGGTGATATCACGCGCGAGATTGCACAGGATTATGAGGCGCTTGTACGCGCGTGACCTGAAAAACCCGAAAGAACCAAAACCCTCGCTTCTGCGGGGGTTTTTCTTTGCTTACGGCTAAAGGTTTGGTGCAGATGACCTCTTTGGCTGGGCGGTTTTGCAAGTGCGCGTTCGGTCAATTCGCTCAACACTCCGGCAGAGGGGCAGGAGGCCATTCTGCCGCCAAGTGCCGGATTGCAATTCTGTGGCCCGTTACGCTGAATCTCAAGCCCAAAGCGATTTAACCCAGAGAAAGGGTGCGCGCCCAAAGTAAGCGCGCATTTTCCCTTGCAAATCCTGATAAAAATAGTCAGTTAATATGCAAGGCCAGATAATTCTATCCAGCACCAAGTTTCGGGGCGGTCAGCAGGCTAAGCATAGTGAGCAGTGAGTGCCTGCCACCGCCTCAGAAACGAAAACCAGAATTCTGACGTTAGCCGACGGGGATCGAAATGCGCGACTCGCTCGACGAAATCTTGGCACGCCATGAAGCCGCCACAGCATGTGGAGGATGCTGCGACGATGACTATTGTGCTTATGTCGACAAGAAAAACCATGCTTGGGAGTTCGCAAAAGACTCAATTGGCTCGCGCTTTTTGCGAAGCCCAGAACCCTTTGTCAGGTGTCAAAAAAAGCAGCAAGACTAAGTCCGCCCTTATCTTGCCTGTGCTTGTGAAATCTTCAGAAATCCACGCCGCGCTGGGCCTTTATCCCCGCTTGGAACGGATGTTTTTCTTCGGTCATTTCCGTCACCAGATCAGCATAGTCGCGCAGGGCCTGCGGTGCGTCTCGGCCAGTCAGAAATACGCTAGTCTTGTCTGATCGTGCGTTCAGCCCATCAATCACCTGCTCGACTGACAAATATTCATATCGCAAAGCGATGTTGATTTCGTCCAGAACCACAAGGTTATAGTCACCGCTGGCCATCAGCGCCCGTGCCTTGTCAAACGCGGCATTGGCAGCGGCGATGTCGCGTTCACGATCTTGCGTATCCCAGGTAAAGCCTTCACCCATCGTGTGCCAGGTCACCAGATCGCGCTCTTCGAAAAAACGACGCTCGCCGGTTTTCCACTTTCCCTTGATAAACTGCACCACGGCGACTTTCTGACCCCATCCGTGCGCGCGGATGACAACTCCGAAGGCGGCAGATGACTTGCCTTTGCCTTTGCCTGTGTTGATCAGCACCAAGCCGCGCCCGGGATCGACGGCCTCGGACACCTTTTTGCGGTGCTTTGCCTGCACCTTTTGCATCTTTTCCTTGTGATCTTCTGCGTCGCTCATCTTGGGGCCCTTATCTGATGTTGGACCCAAATTAGGTGAAGTTCGAAAAAGGTAAAGATCAGGCTTTGGGATCTGTCGCTTGACGCGCCTTTTCGCGTCCAATCCCAAGTTGGCGTTCGCGCAAAATGACGACCACATTACCGGCGATCACAAGCGCGGCCCCGCCCAGCATTACCAGCGTCGGCAGTTCATCGAACCAGATATACCCGATCAATACGGCAAACAGCATCGTGGTATAGTCATAAGGCGCGAGCATTGAGGCCTGCCCGAACTTGTAGGACGTGGTAACCAGAATCTGCGCGACCCCGCCGGTTAGGCCCATAACGACAAGTATTAGAGTCTGTTCCAGCGTTGGCATCGTCCACCCCCAAAAGGCGGTCAACGCAGACAGAAGGGTAGCCGTCAGCGAGAAATAGAAGACGACCGCCGCGGGATGGTCCACCTGAACCAATTGCCGGATATGTATTTGAACAAAGGCCCGCGCCATGGTCGACGCCAACACGCACAGCGCCCCGATTGTGGCGGCCGTGTCCATGTTGTTGCCGCCCAGACGCGGCCAGATCATGATCAGAACCCCCAGCAGTCCCAAAGCCACCGCGCCGATGCGGATCATGCGAATGCGCTCGCCCAGCATAATCGCGGCCAGAATCAGGGTGAAGATCGGTGTGGCGTAGCCAATGGCCGTAACCTCGGGCAACGGAAGCAGGCTGAGGCCAGTAAAAGTCAGCCCCATGGCGCTGGTCCCCAATACACCGCGCCAGAAGTGGCCCATGGGTTTTTTGACCACAAGGCCCTGCGAAAGCTCTCCGCGCCAGGCCAGCCAGCCTATGATGACCGGCACGGCAAAGAGCGAGCGAAAGAACACCATTTCTCCGGGTGGGAAGGTGTCAGACAAGGCTTTGACCAGGGCCTGCATCGATGTGAACAGAACCAGGGCGCTGAGTTTCAGCGCCACAGCCAGAAGTGGTTTGTTTGACGTTAGGGGGTCAGCCATCGGCGCGACCCTGCGCCTTTGGCGGACAAAGATCAACGTGTGGAATTTGGTTGCGACCAGTCCGACGGAAGCGGATGGCCAATTTCCTCGGCGAATTCGGTCAGGAAGCGGATCATGCGTTCGGCCCGTTTTCGGGCAAGGGCCTTACCGCGTTCCGTCAGCATACCTGCCGGCAGCTTCAGTAACTTGACCTGCCAGTGATCGACCGAGAAGTGCAGATCATCCAGTGATCGGGATTCTGCAAATGGATCAGCCGGATCGTAGAGTGACCGCCCCAACGCACCTGAAACCGAGAAGTTGCGCGCCACACCGATTGCCCCCAGCGCATCCAACCTGTCGGCGTCGCGCAGAATACAGGCTTCTGCGGTTTCGGGCGGTATATTTGCGGAAAAACTATGCGCCGCGATAGCGTGTCGCGTGGCTTTGATTTCCTCGGGCGTATAGCCGAAATTGTCCAGTATAGGCTCTGATTCTTCAGCGGACCGACGGGATGCAAGGTGGCGATCCGGGTCGTTCTTGGGCAGGTTGACCAGATCGTGCAGATAGGCGGCCGCCAGCAGGACGCGCATATTGGTCGTTTCGTCCGAAATGGCCTGCGCGTTCACCCAGACGCGGTCCAGATGAGCCAGATCATGCGCAGGGTCGGTCTCCATACGTTGCACGACAATGCCGCGCAACCGGTGGCGTAGATCAGCCGATATGTCCACGGTTCTCGCCAATCTGACCGCGATGCAGAAGTAAATGGTCCAGGATCACGCAGGCCAACATCGCCTCGCCCACAGGCACTGCACGGATGCCGACACAGGGGTCATGGCGACCTTTGGTGATGATCTCTGTTTCCTCACCCGACTTGGTGATCGTCTTGCGCGTGGTCAGGATCGACGAAGTTGGTTTGACTGCAAACCGCACCACGATGTCCTGTCCGGTCGAGATGCCGCCCAGAATGCCGCCTGCGTGGTTCGAGCTGTATTGCGGGCCGTTCTGACCCATGAAAATCTCATCGGCGTTGGCTTCGCCGGTCAGTTCGGCAGCGGCCATACCCTCGCCGATCTCAACGCCTTTGACCGCGTTGATCGACATCATCGCCGCGGCCAGATCAGTGTCTAACTTGGCATAAACCGGTGCGCCGATCCCAGCGGGAACGCCGCGCGCCACGACCTCGACAATTGCTCCGACCGAGTTGCCGGACTTGCGCAGATCGTCCAGATAGGCTGCCCAATCGTCAGCAGCTTGGGCATCGGGGGTCCAGAACGGGTTCTGTTCAATCTGCGACCAGTCGAAATTGGCACGGTCGATTTTGTGCGGACCGATCTGGGTCATGTAGCCGGTGATCTGTACGTTGGGCGCGATCTGTTTGATCGCCTCGCGCGCCAGCCCTCCGGCGGCGACCCGCGATGCGGTTTCGCGCGCCGAGCTGCGCCCACCGCCGCGATAATCGCGGATGCCGTATTTCTGCCAATAGGTGATATCGGCGTGACCCGGACGGAACTTGTCCATGATGTCGCCGTAGTCCTTGGAGCGTTGATCGGTATTCTCGATCATCAGTTGCACGGGTGTTCCCGTGGTCTGGCCCTCAAACACGCCGGACAGGATTTTCACTTGATCCGGCTCGCGCCGTTGTGTGGTGAATTTGTTCTGCCCCGGCTTCCGCTTGTCCAGCCAGTGCTGGATCATCGCCTCGTCGATAGCGACCCCCGGAGGGCAGCCGTCCACTGTCGCACCCAAGGCCGGGCCGTGGCTTTCACCCCAGGTGGTGACGCGGAAGAGGTGTCCAAAGCTGTTCATCGACATAGGGCGTGCTCCTTTGAGGGTTGTGTTAGCGGGGAGAGCCTTGGGCCTCAAGCGGATTTGCGTTTGGAGCGCGGGGAGGGGGCGCTGCCCCCATCGCGGCAAACCGCGATTCCCCCGAAGTATTTTTGAACAGAAGAAGGGTCAGGCTGGTTCCAGAAGTGCAGCGCGGGTTTTGGTGATTTTGAGCGCGGCTTGCGCGGCCTCGCGGCCTTTTTCCACGAAATGCGCGCGGTAGATCGCATTGTGGTGGTCTGTTTCCTGATATTGGTGCGGTGTCAGCGAGACTGATAGGACAGGAACGCCCGTGTCCAGCCCGGCGCGCATGAGGCCGTCGACTACGGCTTGCGCCACGAAGTCGTGCCGGTAGATACCGCCATCCACCACGAAAGCGGCGCAGGCGATGGCGGCATATTTACCGGTTTGGGCCAGACCGCGGGCCAGCAATGGCATCTCGAACGCGCCGGGCACGTCGAAGACGTCAATCTGATCGGCGGGGATAAGCTGTTGGAACCCTTCCAGCGCCTGATCGACAATATCGGAATGCCAGTTGGCTTTGACGAAAGCATAGCGGGTGTGTGTCATTGTGATCTCCTTCGTAAACAGACACGTCACCCAAGGCGATCACGAGCAGTCGCGCCAAATGGCGCGCTGCACGTTCTCTTCCATCCGGACTGTAACCGTCGGCTCTGGTTTCTCACCAGATCTGCTTGTCACCCCGGAAAATCCGGGGCCGCTCGCGGGCTTACGGGTCATGGCCCGCATACCGCCGGTGGGGAATTCCGCCCCGCCCTGAGAACGAGGCAGACCTTGCCAAGGACCAAGCGAATCTGCAAGTCGTTCCGTCAGGAGAGATGCCATGCACCCAAATCCGGCTTTCCGCGCCGAAGACCTTACCCGCCACATCAACTTTGCCCGTAACCGGGCCTTTGGGGCTTTGGCGCTGTCCACTGATGACGCCCCGCTGATCAGCCATGTGCCGTTTCTGCTGAATTCCGATGGCTCGATGGCCGAGCTGCATCTGGTTCGGTCGAATCCGATCGTGCGCACCCTGACCGCCCCGCGCGTTGGGCGTATCGCGGTATCCGGGCCGGATGGGTATATTTCTCCGGATTGGTACGGCCTGACAGATCAGGTTCCCACATGGAACTATGTCGCCGTGCATCTGACCGGACGGATTGAAAAGCGTCCTCAGGCCGAGTTGCGGGGGCTTTTGGACCGGCAATCGGCCTTCTACGAAAAGCGGCTGTTGCCCAAGCCCGCATGGACCGCTGACAAGATGTCGCCCGATGCGCTGGATCGCATGCTAAGGATGATCGTGCCCTGCCGGATGTATGTCGACGATATTCAGGGAACCTGGAAGCTGAACCAGAACAAACCCGCCGAGGCGCGCGAAGCGGCGGCTGAACGTGTTGCGGGCGGGCTCGGCGCCGAGTTGGGATGGCTGGCCACGCTGATGCGCGACGCGTGACCAGATCATGGTTTAATTGGAGAAAGTCGCGAGATAGGCCGCGATATCTTCAGCACCTTCCTTCAGCTTGATGCTCATGTTGGGGCGCGCTTTTTCGTCGTTCAGGAAACCCTGAATGAAACCGATCGGGTCTTTCGAGTAGGCTGCGATGTTCTCTTCGGTCCAGATCAAGCCTTCCTGACCGGATCGGATCATGTCATCGGTGAAAAGACCAACGGGCAGCCGTTCGCTTCCGTTCAGGTAATCGTTCTCGGTTCCTGCTGCCCGGCCGACAACGCCATAGAGATTCGGGCCCGTGATGCCACCTTTAACCAGAACGTCGCCGTCCTTGATTATCGCGTGACAGGACGAACAGCGAAAATAGAGTGCCTCGCCCCGCGCCGGATCACCGGCAGCTAAGGCCTGAGTCGACGCAAGCAGCGCAAAGGTCAAAATGGGTACAGATGGGTTTGGCATGAAAAGCGTCCTGTTAACGGTGGCATTTCCCTGCGCCTTTATGCATTCGCGTTAAAAGTGCAATCGAAATGATGTGTTTCAAGGATTATTGAAAATATCTATTTTTGATCTGATATTTACGTATCTCGAAATCACGCAAAAGTAGATTTTTTTGCGGCTAATTCTGGCCTAAACTTTGCAATTCGACGCGGGGCGCATCGGATTCGGTGTCTTTGTGCAAATCGGTTGTCAGCGCATCCTGCTGATCCGAATCACATTTCGACGAACGCGCGACGATCAACGGGAATCCTGCCAAAAACCCCCCCGAGGCTTGAAAATTCAGGGTTACGTTGTGACATGAATGCCCAGATGCGGCGTAGTGCGCGCCTATGACCGCTGGACGAACCGATTTCTCCCGGCTAGATAGCCGCGATGAGACGCCGCTTTGATGCGGTGCTGATGCATGTTTGCCCGGTATCCTCCGGGCGCCGGAATCGGAGAAAACCTCGTGTCCCACGCAGAAGACCACGAAGGCACCCGCAGAGATTTCCTCTACTACGTCGCTGGCGGCGCAGGTGTCGTTGCGACGGGTGCAGCCGTATGGCCCCTGATCAACCAAATGAACCCCTCGGCAGACGTTCAGGCGCTGTCCTCGATCCGTGTGGACGTAAGCGGCGTTGAGCCGGGGACACAGCTGACTGTCAAGTGGCTGGGTAAACCCGTCTTTATCCGTCACCGCACCGGTGCCGAGATCCAAGAGGCCAAAGAACAGGACGCCGAAGGCGTTGATGCGCTGCCCGATCCGCTGGCACGCAACTTCAACCAACCGGCTGACGCGCCTGCGACCGACGCAAACCGCGTGATGCCCTCGCCCGAGGGTGAGGCACCCGGTGCGTGGCTGGTTCAGATGGGCGTCTGTACACACCTTGGCTGCGTGCCGCTGGGCGATGCCGGTGACTTTGGCGGTTGGTTCTGCCCCTGCCACGGTTCGCACTACGACCTTGCCGGTCGAATCCGCAAAGGCCCCGCGCCTGAAAACCTGCCTGTCCCGCCCGCTGAGTGGACGGACAACAGCACCATCAAACTCGGCTAAGGGAGACCCAGATGTCCGGAATTCCCCACGATCATTACGAGCCGAAGACAAACGGCGAGAAGTGGCTGAACAGCCGCCTGCCCATCGTCGGCCTGATTTACGACACCATCATGATCCCCACCCCCAAGAACCTGAACTGGTGGTGGATCTGGGGCATCGTCCTGGCGTTCTGCCTGGCGCTGCAGATTGTCACCGGTATCGTTCTGGTGATGCACTACACCCCGCATGTTGATCTGGCCTTTGCCAGCATCGAACACATCATGCGCAACGTGAATGGCGGCTATATGCTGCGATACCTGCACATGAACGGCGCGTCGCTGTTCTTTGTTGCGGTCTACATTCACATCTTCCGTGGCCTGTTTTACGGGTCGTACAAAGCCCCGCGTGAAATCACGTGGATCATCGGGATGTTGATCTACCTGATGATGATGGGCACCGCCTTCATGGGCTATGTTCTGCCCTGGGGTCAGATGTCCTTCTGGGGTGCGACCGTGATTACCGGCCTGTTTGGCGCGATCCCGTTTGTGGGTGACGCAATCCAGACCTGGTTGCTGGGCGGACCGGCGGTGGACAACGCCACGCTGAACCGCTTCTTCTCGCTGCACTATCTGCTGCCGTTCGTGATTGCGGCGCTGGTTGTCGTGCATATCTGGGCCTTCCACACCACCGGCAACAACAACCCCACAGGTGTTGAAGTGCGTCGCGGGTCGAAAGCCGAAGCCGAGAAAGACACGCTGCCGTTCTGGCCGTATTTTGTGATCAAGGACCTGTTCGCGCTGGCCGTGATCCTGGTCGTGTTCTGGGCGGTTGTCGGCTTCATGCCGAACTATCTGGGCCACCCGGACAACTACATCGAGGCCAACCCGCTGGTTACTCCGGCGCACATCGTGCCCGAATGGTACTTCCTGCCGTTCTATGCGATCCTACGTGCCTTCACCGGGGAGGTCTGGGTTGTGCAATTTGCCAGCTTTATCACTGGTGGCATCATCGACGCCAAGTTCTTTGGTGTTCTGGCGATGTTCGGTGCAATCCTGGCGATGGCCCTAGCCCCGTGGCTGGACACCTCGACTGTGCGTTCGGGCAAGTACCGTCCGATGTTCAAATGGTGGTTCTACCTACTGATCATCGACTTCTTTGCCCTGATGTGGCTGGGTGCGATGCCCGCAGAGGAGCCTTATGCGACCTTCTCGCTGATCGCGTCCGCCTACTGGTTCGCCTATTTCTTCGTGATCCTGCCGATCCTGGGTGTTATCGAAAAACCCGATGCCCAGCCGGAGACGATCGAAGAAGACTTCAACGCGCATTATGGCAAGGCTGACGCCGACGCCACGCCGGCCGAGTAAGAAGAGGGACCGGAAACATGTTCAAGAAACTTGCAATCGGTGCCGCGTTTGCTTTGGCTCTTACCCCTGCTGCGTCATACGCCGCAGGCGGCGGCGAGCAGCATATCGAGGATTTCCACTTCTCGTTCGAAGGGCCTTTTGGCACCTGGGACAAGCACCAGCTTCAGCGTGGTCTTCAGATCTATACCGAGGTTTGCGCGGCCTGCCACGGCCTGCAATACGTACCTCTGCGTGATCTCGAAGCGCTGGGGTATTCGGAAGAAGAAGTCATCGCCTATGCGGCGAGTAACTTCGAAGTGTTCGATCCTGAGCTGGACGATTTCCGCCCGGCAATTCCCACCGACCACTTCCCGGCCAATAACGGCGTTGGCGCACCGGACCTGAGCCTGATGGCGAAGGCCCGCGCCGGTTTCCACGGCCCCTATGGTCTGGGGATCAACCAACTGTTCAAAGGTATGGGTGGTGCGGAATACATCGCCTCTCTGCTGGATGGTTACACCGGTGAGGAAAAGGAAGAGGCAGGCACCGTTCTTTATGAGAACAAAGCCTTCCCCGGCGGTTGGATCTCAATGGCGCCTCCGCTGTCCGAGGATCAGGTGGAATTCGCGGATGGTCACCCGGCCACCGTCGAAGCCATGTCCGAGGATATTGCGGCCTTCCTGATGTGGACTGCCGAGCCGAAGATGATGGAGCGTAAGTATTCCGGCTTTGTCGGCGTGCTGTTCCTGTCTGTTCTGTCGGTCCTGCTGTACCTTGTGAACAAGCGCTTGTGGGCTGGTGTGAAAGGCAAGAAGACCGTCTAAGGTTTTCGACAGCTAGAAATTTTAACCCCCGCGCCACCCGGTAGCGGGGGTTTTTTGTTGATGGCGGGGTGAAGGGGCCAGCCCCTTCTTGGCCTGCGGCCAATTCATCCCCGGGATATTTTTGGCCAGATGAAGCGCGGATCAGGCTTTGAGTTGGCTACCGGTGTGATCCGTGATCGTGGCGGTGACGATCTGGCCTTCGGGTTGCGGAGAGGTGAATGTGACTTCGGTGAATTGCTCGGTTCTGCCCATGGTGGGGTTTTCCATCAGGATGTGATGAGTTTTGCCCAGTTGGGCGGTCAGGTGCTTGGTGACCTGAGCCTCTCCGGCGGCGCGCAGGCGGGCGGCGCGGGCTTTGATGATGTTGCCGTTGATTTGCTGTGGAATGCGGGCTGCGGGGGTGCCTTCGCGCTTGGAATAGGGAAAGACGTGCAGCCAAGTCAGGTCGCAATCCGCGACCAGCTTGAGCGAATTTTCGAAATGGGCGTCCGTTTCAGTGGGGAAGCCTGCAATGATATCCGCGCCAAAGGTCATGTCGGGGCGCAGCTTGCGGGCCTCTTGAGTGAAGCGGATGGCATCGTCGCGCAGATGGCGGCGTTTCATGCGCTTCAGGATCAGGTCGTCGCCATGTTGCAGCGACAGGTGCAGGTGGGGCATCAGGCACGGCTCGGTCGCGATGGCCTGCATCAGGTTTTCATCCACCTCGATCGAGTCGATCGAGCTGATCCGCAGGCGCGGCAGGTCCGGTACCAGCCTGAGGATGCGCATCACCAGATCGCCCAGCTTGGGCTGGGCTGGCAAGTCTGCGCCCCATGAGGTCAGGTCGACGCCGGTCAGCACCACCTCATTATAGCCTCGGTCTACCAACCGCTTGATCTGATCCACTACCACGCCCGCAGGGACGCTGCGCGAGTTACCGCGGCCATAGGGGATGATGCAGAAGGTGCAGCGGTGGTCACAGCCGTTCTGGACCTGCACATAGGCACGCGACCGCGTGCCGAACCCGTCGATCAGGTGGCCTGCGGTTTCGGTCACGGACATGATGTCGTCGACTTGCACCGCCTCGGTCTGGCCGATGAAATCGGCTGCCATGCCTTTCCAGGTGTCAGGCTGCATCTTTTCGGTATTGCCGATAACGGCGTCGACCTCGTCCATTTGGGCGAAGGTTTCGGGTTCGGTCTGGGCGGCGCAACCGGTTACGATCAGCCGCGCATCGGGGTTTTCGCGGCGCAGCTTGCGGATTTCCTGCCGGGCCTTGCGGACGGCCTCGGCCGTGACGGCGCAGGTATTCACCACGACAGCGTTCGACAGGCCCGCCTGCTGCGACAGTTCTTTCATCGCCTCGGTCTCATAGGCGTTCAGGCGGCAGCCCAGGGTGGTGAATTTAGGGATGCTCATCCAAGCGTCCTCAGGAACTCAGGCGTCAGTGTGCCCGAGAAGACATGGCAGGTCGGGCCGGTCATCCAGACACCGTCGTCTTTCCAATCAATCCAGATCGTACCGCCATCCAGTTCAATCTGTACTTTGCGCCCTGTCAGGCCGCGACGTGCAGCCGCCACTGCAGTTGCGCAGGACGATGAGCCCGAGGCCAAGGTGGTGCCCACACCCCGTTCCCATACGCGCATACGGATGTGATCCGGTCCGATCACGTGCGCTACCTGCACATTGGTGCGTTCGGGATAAAGCGGGTGATGTTCAAAGCGCGCGCCAAACTCGGTCAAGGGAATGGCGTCGGCATCTTCTACAAAGAATGTACAGTGCGGGTTGCCCATGCCCGTGGCCGTCGGTCCGCCTTCGATTGGCAGTTCCAGAGTGTCTACATCCTCGGCCAGCGGTATGTCGCGCCAATCGGTTTGAGGATGTCCCATGTTGACCGACGTCAGGCCATCGCCTGCATCCTGCGCGTAGAGCGTTCCACGCTCGGTCGTCAGGGTCAGGGCTGACTTTCCGGTTTCCTCCATCAGAAAACGCGCAATGCAGCGCGTGGCATTCCCGCAGGCAGCCGAAGTCGACCCATCGGCATTGTAGAATACCAGATGCGCATCCGATTCGCCGTTTTCGATAACGGCCAATTGGTCAAATCCAACACCAAACTGCCGGTGACCGATTCCCCTTGCCAACGCAGAGGAAATTTCGGCGGAATGCGCGCGGGCGTCCACAATGACAAAGTCATTGCCCAGCCCGTGCATCTTAATGAAGGGCAAACCGGTGTTTGGATCTTGTTGCATGGCGGGCATATAGCGTTGCGCAGGACGGGAATCCAGCCTGCAGTACAAATTCCTCAAAAAAGGGGTTGACCCCCCAGCGCCACCTGCCTAAGTAGGCCGCCTATCGGGACGCCGAAACGCAAGAAATTGTTGGCGAAACGAGGCGCAAAAAAGGCCTTGAACCCAGTTGGGAAAATGCCTTAGAGAGCGCCACGGATCGAGTAGATCCAGACAAAGAGTGGGCCGTTAGCTCAGTTGGTAGAGCAACTGACTTTTAATCAGTGGGTCGCAGGTTCGAATCCTGCACGGCTCACCACTTTTTCAAACAGCGTCATGCGTTTAGCCTTTTTGGGGTTGGGTGTTGGCTGTTTGCCTTCTATGAAAATCACCTGTTTGCGGGCTTTTGGGCGCTATTGAGGGCTTTGCTAGTCGTCATGCGTAGAATTTAGATCATCGTGTATAACCAAGTCATTTGGGCCGGTTTTGTATTTGTTCAGTTCACAGCAGGTGGGGCGTGAAGTCCTTGCGGAACTGGGACAAGGCAAAATGGATGTGTTATCTTTCAAAAACAGGGCCATACGGAAGGGATTCGAGCGTGCTGACGCGACACCAGACAGCAGCATGGCGAGCGGAGGGTTAGGATGAAGCTTCGGCACCGCCGCCTATTTTCTCCAACCATGTCGCGGGTCGCGTTCAATGGTTTGAGGCTGCTTAGGCAAGGCACGCCGCCAAGCTGCGATTCCCGGGCCGAGAGGTTTGTGTTGCGACAACAGAAGGTTCTGGCCGCGCCGATTCCAAAGGTTGCCAGTCGTACAGTTCAGGGGATGTTTGCTCAGGCCAGCGGCAATACGCCGGGTCATGAATTCGATAGCACGCCCGATGAAATTGCCGCCGGGTTTCCGGACTATTTTGTGTTTTCATTTGTGCGCAATCCCTGGTCTCGGGTTCATTCGTGCTGGAAAGACAAGATTGCTGATGCGGTCACGGCGTCAAAGCTGTCGATTCTGTCGCGGTTTGAAGGCATTCGCCCGTTTATGCCGTTCCCGGAGTTTGTCGAGTGGCTGGACAGCGATTATGGAAGCGATGCTGTGGCGGACCGCCACTGGCTGTCGCAGACGCGCCACCTGTCCACCAGTGCGGGTGTGCAGATCTGCGATTTCGTGGGCAAGATCGAATGCTTTGATGCTGATCTCGATAGGGTTGAAAGCCTGACAGGTGTGACATTTCCCAGAATTGCCGCGCAGAATGTCAAACCTGCCGCAGAAAGCTATCACGCGGCGTTTGATGAGCGCACCCGCCAGATCATCGGTCGGCGCTACGGCGAGGATATCGAGGCCTTTGGTTACAGGTTCGATTGAAAGGTATCTGCGAAAAGAAAAGCGCAATTTTGAGCCCATACCCTGTTTCTCGGGCGTCACGATGAACGGCATCCAAACAACCTGACTCAAGGCATTGGGGGGGCACTGTTTTCCATCCGGAAACAGTAACTGCCCTGCGCTTCACGACGGTGAAACATTATTGCAAATATTCACGCAATTTGATATTAAGTTGCTGATAACAATTGGTTTCCATTTTGGAAACAATTCGTTTCCGCAAGAATCGTGGACACAGTTTTGCCACAATGTCATCATCACAAGGTGGGCGGCATGTTATTGTTTTGAGCGCATACCGGTTTATTCATTGACTGGTTAGAGGGGGTTGTAGAGTGCAACTTGCCGCCCCGCGACTTTCGCAACAATTGGTGTATGAGCGTCGGGTGCTTGGGCGTGCGTCCGATCGGTTAGGGTGCATTCACGAGCTTGGCCGCACCCGCATGTGAAGGTTCATCACCCCGGTAAACGGCTGCGATATTTGCAAGATGCTGACGGCGCTTTTCCATCTCGTTTGTCTCGGGGATTTGCAGGTGGTCCAGAATCTGTGCCCAACGATGCAGCCAGTCGTGTTTTTTCGTTGCCGCCGCAAGGTTGATCCTGCGCATGCGGTCCAGTTCTGCCGTGTCGTCCAGCAAAGCAACGATTTGGTCAATGGCCGCGTCAGGGTCTTCAGACAGCCTGACCACGGACTCGGGCCAGTCGAAATACCGCTCATAGTCTTCGGTTTCGGGGGCGTATCCGACCTGGGCCGCTCCGCCTGCTATGCCTTCTACGTGGCGCGGTCCCCACGCGATATTGCCCTTTATCTGATCTTCGTGGCCGATTTTGGCGATATCGACCATGAACAGTTTGGAGTGCTGAACGAGATTTGCCAGTAGATCGCGGTGCACGCGGTGTTGCGCGGTGACGGGCGGCTTGGTCGCCGAGTCATAAAGGTAGAAACCGCCGCGTTCCTTGATCTTTTGAAGCAACCTTTCGTGCAATTCCGGACGTCTGCGGCCCATGTAATAGACGTCGATCGCGCGGTCCGATGCCACTGCGTCTGGTGCAAAGCGAACCATGTCAGCCGCGCCCGGCAGGTGAATGACAGGCTTTCCTGTTATGCGCTGAAGGTCATCGCAAGTTTCAGCAAAGGCGCAGCAGATCAGGTCGAATTGGGCCAGATACTTGATAAGTGGCAGATGAAGATCCAACTCCTTCGACCAGACCTCTTCCAGAACACAGACGGCCAGACCGCAGCGTGCGCGCCAGTTTGGAATCGCGTCCAGCGCCAAAAGCTCTTCAGGTTTTTGCGCATCGCAAAAGAACAGGTCGTAATCGCGATCCAGTATGGTTTTTTGCACACCAGACGGCCAGTGCCTGAACAAATCCGAGCGTTTGGACAGCCACCGCTTGGGGTTAAAGGGCAGGCGCCGTTCCTTGGCGCGCTTTGGCGCCAGAACCTCGGCGTTTTCGATTTCGGCAATCACGTCTTCGAACTCAAACCCCGAACAGCGCGAGACGTTGTCGTTCAGGCTGCGCTGAGAGAAAATCAGGACTTCTCTGGGCGTCTTTGCGGACGGGGCTGGGCTGGTCAAACACGTATTCCTTTTAAAGGATTCCAGACAAAATATATTTCACAACCACGACGTGGCCTATTCAAAGACTTTCTTCCCGAACCTTTCTATTTGCCCGGCTGATCGCCCTGTAAGATCGAGATTTCAGCATTGCCCGGACGATATCGGCTGACCGCTTCAAAAACTATGGAAATAATCTGCGTTGTCTGGTTAAGTTTTTGCGTCTGGTTCACTTCGCGGGCTCTATTTTAGGGTCATTTTTCTTACCACTGATCCACGCCCGGTCTCAGAAGCTGAACCGACCGATATTTGGTGACCGTTGGAACAGGCGGATGGTTAATGATTTTTTCTGAAACGCCTTTACAGGGCGCTTTTGTTGTCGATCTGCAGGAAATCTCGGACGATCGCGGTTTTTTTGCCCGCGCCTTCTGTGCTGAGGAATTCGAACAGCACGGCCTCATACCAGCGGTCGCACAGGTAAACCTTTCATTCAATGAGAAAAAGGGAACGATCCGTGGCCTGCATTACCAAAACGCACCAGCGTCCGAGGCCAAGTTCATGCGCTGTATCTCGGGTGCCATCTACGACGTTATCGTCGACCTGAGGCCGGGCAGCCCGACTTATCGCCAGCATTTCGGAATTGAGCTGTCCGCGCGGAATCGTCGTGCGCTGTACGTGCCAGAGATGTTTGCGCATGGCTATCTTGCACTGACGGACGGCGCGCAGGCGTTCTATTCCGCCAGTGAATTCTACACGCCCGGCGTAGAGGGGGGGATTCGATACGACGACCCCGTTCTCGGGATACAATGGCCCATTCCAGTCAGCATTGTTTCCGAAAAGGATGCATCCTGGCCTCTGCTAGACACGTAACAGCCCACAGATTCTGTGACCGGAGCTTGAAACCAGATGAATTTGAAGGCCCAAAATTCAAAAGTGCTGGTCACGGGTGCCTCTGGCTTCATCGGTCGGTCCTGTGTGCGAAACCTTGCAAGTACCGGGTGCAGGGTCATCGCGACCTATCGAACTGATCCGCCACCGCCAATGGATGGCGATGTGGAGTGGGTAAAGATCGACATGGCGGATACCGCTGCGGTCGGGGACTTGTTGCAGCGCCAGCAGCCCAGCCATTTGCTGGCTTTGGCCTGGTATATGGGGCCGGGCAACCAACAATCACTGGAGAACTTTCGCTGGATACAGCATTCGGTGGATTTGCTATTTTCTTTTGCCGAGGCCGGAGGGCAGCGTGTCGTGTTTTGCGGCTCGTGCATGGAGTATGACTGGAGCGCACCTGTCAAACTGCGCGAAGGCGTGACCCCGCTGGTTCCGGCTACGGAATACGGCGCGGCCAAGGCCGGTCTTTCGGTTGCGTTTGACCGGATGTGCGCTGCGCTGGGGGTATCCGGTGCATGGGCGCGGCCGTTCTTCCTGTACGGGCCGGGCGAAAGCCCAAAGCGGCTTGCGGCGGATGTGATCGTTTCGCTGCTGGAAGGTCGTGAAGCCCTGTGTACGCATGGCCGTCAAAAACGGGACTTTCTACATGTTGACGATGTTGCCCGCGCTTTGGTTGATCTGCTGGGCAGCGATCTGCAAGGTCCGTTGAACATCGGCAGCGGCACCGCGATCCCGCTGGCCGACCTGATAACCGAGATCGCCCGTCAGATCAGTGCCGAAGACTTGGTTCGATTGGGCGCACGGGAAGCGCGCGCAGGTGATCCGCCCTTGGTCGAGGCTGACAACACGCGCCTGTGTCGCGATCTGGGTTGGTCCCCGAAGTTTAATTTGGAAACCGGAGTTGCGGATACCATCGCCTGGTGGCGCCGCGAAATTGTGAAAGAATCCTGATATGAGTAACGAGAACATAGTTATCCTTGGCTCTGGCATGGCCGGACTCGGCGCTGCGCATCATCTACATTCTGAGGGCGTGACGAGCAGAATGTATGACAAAAACCCGTTCCCCGGTGGTCATACCGCGACATTCGCCCATGACAGCGGTTTCATCTTTGACGACGGACCGCATATTTCGTTCTCGAAGGACCCCCGCATCCAAGAGCTGTTTTCAAGCAATGTCGGTGGCAAGTTTGAGAAATTGCAGGCTTACGTGAACAACTATTACCATGGCGCATGGGTCAAGCACCCTGCGCAGGCGAATTTGCACAACTTGCCGGATGAGCTGAAAACCCAGTGTATTTTGGACTTCATTGAAGCCTCCAAGCAGGACGTGGTGGAAAAACCCGCCAATTACCTCGAATGGCTGATTTCGGTCTTTGGTGAGACGTTTGCCACGCATTTTCCAGCGGTTTATGGCAAGAAATACCATACCGTTGACGCCGATCAGATGAGCACGGTCTGGATGGGACCGCGTTTGTACCGCCCGTCAATGGAAGAGGTGATCCGCGGCGCGGTCTTCGCGGAAACGCCGGACGTGCATTATATCACCGACTTCCGCTACCCGACCGAGGGTGGGTTTATTTCCTATCTCAAGCCGTTCATGAAAAAGACCGACCTGCATCTGGATCACAAGGTTATCGCCATTGATCCTGCTGCAAAAACGGTCCAATTCGAAAACGGCGTGATCGAAGATTATAGCAAGCTGATTTCGTCCATCCCGCTGCCGGACTTGATCCCCATGGTCAAAGGAGCGCCCCAGCATGTTCTGGATGCTGCGGCAAAACTGGCCTGTACCACCTGTGTGACTGTGAATATCGGGCTGGCGCGCGATGATTTCACGCCTGCGACCTGGACATATATTTATGACGAGGACATCGTCTTTACCCGGTTGAGCTTCCCGCACAAGATGTCGACCCAAACCTGCCCGCCGGGATGCGGCTCTATTCAGGCGGAATGCTACTATTCACATAAGTACAGGCCGCTGGACGTCGCGCCCGAAGAGTTGATCCAGCCGGTAATTGATGACCTCGTCAAGATTGGCCTGATCGCCGAAGACGAAAAGATTCTGCACAGGGACGCCCGGTTGATCACCCACGCCAACATCATCTTCGACCTTGACCGCGAGGAAGCGCTGCCAATCGTTCACAAGTGGCTGGACGAGGTTGGCATTACCTATGTCGGACGGTTCGGAGAATGGGGCTATCAGTGGACGGATGAGGCGTTCAAATCCGGTGAGCGCGGCGCCCGCACCGTCATTCAAGAGCTTCAGGCCGTCTAGCGCGGCGCGTGCCGATCACGAAGCGATCGGCACGGTTCTGCGAAAGTCCTGATCCAGTTGGTTTTCCTGCAAAAGGGCCTCTAACTGGGCCAGACGTTTGTATTTGCGACCTTCGAAATCCTCGACCTGCAGGTCGCAGGCCTTGACCGCATCATATAATTGCTGTGCCCCCCGGACTGCGTCCCATTTGGGTTGAAAACCCGGGATGGACTTTTCGATCTTGGCTGAACTGACCCGGTATGATCGATTGTCAGGCCCGGCATCGGCCGCATAATCGATTTTCGCACCCGGAACCGTGTCGGCCACGATCTCGGCCAGATCGCGGATCTGATAGTTGTTTTCGGTTCGGCAAACGTTGAACGCCTCGCCCGAAATTTCGGCGGGGTCGGCCATGAGCGTTGCAAGGAAGGCGCGGGCCATGTCTTCGACGTGGATGATCGGACGCCACGGCGTGCCATCCGACATCATCAGAATGCGACCCGAGGTATAGGCATGTGCGATCAGGTTGTTGAGAACAATGTCGAACCGCATTCGGGGGCTTGCACCATAGGCGGTGGCAAAGCGCAGGAAAGTGGGCGTGAAGCTATCATCTGCCAGTGGTTTCAGGTCCCGCTCGGCCAGAACCTTGGATACGCCGTAATCCGTCTGTGGGTTAAGCTGGCCATCTTCATCGACAAAATCCTCTCCGGCCCGGCCATAGTTCGAGCAGGAGGACGCGAAAACAAACCGACGCACACCAGCGGCCTTGGCCTGTTTCGCCACATGGACCGTGCCTTCGTGGTTGATTTGCTGCGTCAGGCCGGGGCGAAGCTGTCCCAAGGGATCATTCGACAGGGCCGCCAGGTGCACCACCGCGTCAAAACCTTCGAGGTCGTCAACCGTCAGGTCGCGAATGTCCTTGCCCAGGTTCGGGATTTCGGGAACGGCACCGCCGGGCGCGAAATCGGCCCGGTCAAAGAGATTTATATCGCACCCAGTCACCTGGATTCCCTCCTCGGCCAATACCGGGGCGGTGACCGTCCCCACGTAGCCGAGATGACCCGTTAAAAGAACCTTTTGAATTTTCCCATGTTGCCCACGGTCGGTTGCCATTTTTCCACATCTCCTCAAGCCGGCGTTTATCCGCCAGATGGTCCATACAATACCAGAAACCAGGATGGCGGTAGGCCATCAACTCACCCAATTCCATCAGCTTGGGCAGGGGTCCTTCTTCCCACATGATCTCGTCGCCATTCACGCTGGCGACGGCGTCGAACACTTCGGGTTCAAGCACGAAGAACCCGCCATTGATCCAGTCGGCGGCTGTCTCGGGCTTTTCCATGAACCCTTCGACCAACCCGTCTTCGCGCACTTGCAGATGCCCAAAGGTCGTCAGCGGGCGCACCATTGTAATCGTGGCCAACTTGCCGTGCGACTTGTGAAAGGCGACAAGCGCATCCAGATCGACGTTTGAGACACCGTCGCCGTAAGTCAGCATAAATGTTTCATCGCCCAGGTATGGTTGTAGTCGGGCCAACCGCCCACCGGTCATGGTTTCCGTCCCGGTGTCGATCAGATCGACCGTCCAGGGCGGCATCTGCGCGTCAAGAACACTGTTGTGATAATCGGGTTCGCCGAACAGCTCGCGCTTGGCAAAGTCGATCCTGAGATTTCCGTCATACTGGCACAGATCGGAAATATAGCGTTTGATCAGGTCGCCCATGTAACCAAGGGCCAGCACAAAGTCATGATGCCCATAGGTTGAATAGTGCTGCATGATATGCCACAGGATCGGCCGGTTGGCGATTTCGACCAATGGCTTGGGGCGAACGCGGGTTTCCTCGATCAGGCGAGAACCCTTACCACCTGCAAAAATGGCTGTTTTCAATGGTGCCTCCCGAACGGATACAAAAGTTGGAAAAAGATTCAAAATGACCAATGGTCAAAGTCGACAATACAGGGCAGGCCGCTGTCAATCGTTGAAACCTGAAGCCCTCGAACAAGGCTGGCGACATCGAATTGATGGATTTGATTTGAGCGCACGGCCCAAAAACCTGTTGTCTATCTTCGCAGAAGTACCTCATGCCAATGACGCGCTCCGCAACCTGAAATCTGCGACCAGCGCTTTGGCGACAAGATTTGTTTTGGTCATGTACATGACCAGCAGGATCCACATCCCGTCCAGACGCCCCATAACGTTGCTTTCAGTAATATTCAGAAAGATAAATCCCACACTCAGCGCGAACACGAGGACAAAGTCATCCCGGGGTTTGAGGTGCCGCATGCAGTAAAACACCGAGCTGAAGAACCGAAAGAAGGCAAGAAACAGCAGCACGACGCCAACAAAACCGATGTTCAGCCAGGTTTCGATCAGACCGTTATGTGAATAGTAGGGCGTGAATCCAAGCTGGTACTGATTTTCGTAGATGCGCATATGGGGGGCCGCGTCGTGCCAATAGCCTGCATACCCATATCCCAGCCAAAACCGATCCATGGCATAGGGCCAGGTCAGTTCCCAAATGGGAATCCTGTTGGACAGTGTGGGCTGACGTCCGATCATCGCAAATAGCGGCTCGGCAATGTCGGAGGCCAGGATAAGTGTTCCCAGCCCAATCACAAACGCGGAAAATAGTATGAAACCCAAGGCCCATAGAAACTCGAGCCGGGGCATTATTTTGGTAATGAGGAAACCCGAAACGACAAACAGCCCGATGATCTGCGCCGTTCTTGAATCGGAGGCAATCAAAAGAACAATCGCTGCGCCTGCCGTGATATGAAAGAACATGCGCAGCCGTCCGGTCGTGACTTTCATGGCGAAGAATGACGATAGAATTGCCATAACGGAATTCGCGCCCAGCTCGTTCTTGTGCAGATAGATGCCGTTCCACGAGTTTTCCCACGGCGGCAATCCACGTGCTTGCGGAAGCGCTCCGATAGCGGCAAGGGACAGGGCCATGGACAGAGCAAAATACAACACCACGAACAGCACTAGACCCCGCATGGACATCATGCTGCCTAAAGTCAGGCCAAACAGGGTGGTCGCGGCCAAGGGAACGGTGCGCTCCATCGTAAGCAGTCGATAGTCGCTCCAGGATGCAGACAGAATGGCAATGATGATCATGAGCGAGATTTCGGGTGAGGCGAATGCGCCGCGCAACAGGTGCCGATAGTAAAGAGCAACGGTTGCAAGGATCGGCAGCAGCGTGAGGATCTCGATCCGATTGGCAAGGTTGTTGCGATACAGGACGACGGACAGAAGGTCCGATCCGACCAGAATCAGAAAGACCATGCAGATCAGCAGGACATTGTGGTGGAACGACGCGCCCGCCACCTGCTGATAGGGAATACTGCTAAAGGAATGCCTCATGACACGGCCAAAAACCCAAATACCCAATTGCTGAAAGCGCGATTCAGCAGATCACTCAGAAAACTACAAAGCCAAGCCTAGCAAAGCCCAACGGCCTGAGTCCATCTTCGTGCCGTTTTCGTGATGGTTTGCGCGCCGCAAATCCCAGTTTCACCAATAATTTCAGCAAATCGACATCACGCGCGGAATATGGTTTAACAAATTCGGTTTCTGCGCCGGATTGTCAGGAGGCATTTTCAGGAATTGGCCCGCAAGCTTATGGGAGCGGCCCCATGTCAAGGTTTCCGGGTGCATTGTGTCTTATGAGTTGATGTCAGCTTCTGACGGTTGGGTATTTTTATGACGGCTCCGCACCCTATCACGCAAAACGGTTTTTTATGACGTGGTACTTTGTTCCCAGAATGCTGTCCGCATTCCTGTCTGTTGTGATCCTTGTGGTGATGACGCGTGTGCTGGGGCCGGCAGAATTTGGGCGCTATACCCTGACCCTGCTGCTGGGCACGCTTCTGTTTTCGTTCACGTTCTTTTGGCTGGTGATTTCAGTCGGGCGATTTCACCACGCCAAGGAGTTCGAAGGCAGAACCATCGGAACGGTTCTGGGGGCTGCCGTTCTGATTGTCTTTGCTTTGCTGGCAATAGTGGCGATGTCCTACGTCGTTCTGCCCTTTGCCTGGGCAAACAGCTTTTTCTATGCGGCCGTGTTTTGCATCAGTCATGCGATCCACGAGATCGGCGCCGTTTGCTTGCGGCAGTATAACGAAGGGCCGAAATTTGCGGCCGTGACACTGCTGCGTCATGCGCTGGGCGTGTCTTTGGCTGTTGCATTCATCGTCAATGGCGGCGGTTACGAAAGCGCTGTGATCGGAATCTCGCTTGGTGCCGCGCTGACGGGGGCCTATGCGGTGCTTGTTACCGTTGGTCGGTCGGGCGTCTATTTCCCCAAATGGGCCGAGGCGAAAACATACCTGTTCTTTGGCTTTCCATTGGCTGTGGTCGGGTCAACCTCGGTCTTTCGTGCGATGTCCACCCAATCGTTGCTGGCGGTGCTGGTGGGGATCGAGGCGGCGGGCTATTTTGCGGCGGCTCAGGCGCTGACCATGCGGTCCCTTGTGCTGACGATGAGTACACTTTCAAATGTGGTTGCGCCTTCGGTATTCGAAGCGCACGAGGTTAAGGGAATTGCTCATTCCGACTCGGTTCTGGATCGCTATTTCTCGTTCCTGATGCTGATTTCGATGCCCATTGTCGTGGCGCTGGTCAGCGCGGCAGACGTATTCGCGAACCTGCTGTTTGACCACGACTTTGCTCAGGAAACGGCCGGATATCTGCGTGTTCTGGCAATCGCGGCTTTTGTGACGGGCCTGCAGGGGGCTTATTTCAGCTATTCGTTCATGAGGTCTAAAAAGACCGGCTTGCAACTGGTCATTACGTTCGGGACGCTGATCGTGCACGCCCTGCTGTCGCTGGCTGTCATCAACCTGTTAGGGGCCCCCGGCGCATCCTATGCGTTCCTGGTCAGCAGCCTTGTCAGTTTTGTCGTGTATTTCTACATCGGGCGAAAGGTCGATCCGCTGAAAGTTCCCATTCGGGAATTGACCAAAGCCTTTGCAGGGGCGCTGATCTTTGTGCCGTTCGGTGTGGTGGCTGAAGGCGCTTTAACGCTGCCCTCTCAGGTCGCTTTGCTTTTGGCCGGGTCTTTGGCGATGTTCGTCACTCTGGTACTTATTCGGCAAACCGCGGCTGTCACAGTCTGGAACAGAATACGGTATCGGGCAAGTTAGCCAAACTTTGCCACTGCGGAAAAGCTATACTTAACAATTTATTAACCTCTGTTTGGCCACAGTTCCTTCGGTGCGTGGGCATAATTTTGCCCAGTTGCCGTGGGTTTCTTGAATCAGGCGATTGGGTCCCTCGTGGTTGGCTGAATATGATGTTAGATTGTCACTGATCTCAAGATTTTGTGTCACTTTATGGCTAATCGTGTGGGGCGATCTATATTCAAACCAACTGCCTGAGCACACAAGAGCATGAGGTCAAAATGGCAGGTAAAATAGAGATGACAAAAGACCGAACAAGAGCAACGTAATTGATGGTAATCGTTTATCTTCTCTCTGGGCCGCTGGTTGCCGTTCTGTGCTGTGTCGCGTTGATTCTCACGGGCGCAAGCACAGGTGTGGCTGTGCTGGGTGGATTGCTGATTGGATGCTTTACGCCGTTTCTGGTTGCCGTTTTGCATTTCGCGTTCAGCCGTAAGTTGCGCCTGAAAGTATTCAGTAAGCTGCCCTCGAAGATCGGTCAGTAATAAATCTGGAAACAGCGCGCAGAAATGCGTCTTTTTGTTTCCAATTTGGAAACTATTACAACCGGTTGATCATCTGCTGACCCCTGTGATGCCTTGTTTCGATGCAAATGTTTGTGAGCTCCGATAATCTCCAACAAATAAGTTGTCTCTTTATTTTAAAGGTGCGATCATATTGCGGGGCAATAATCCCGGTCGGTGTTGGCACCGAGTCGGGTTATAAAATGGGTGGGATCACGCACTTGGTGCGATGTACCCCAAATTCGAGCGAATAGAATTTGTAGTCGCCGCTGCATCCGCACTTAACGGAGCAGCGTGTGGCGAGGCGTTATGTGGCTTGTTTTGCCGCTGACGTTTTGAGTGCTGTTGTGTTGTCTTGGGGGTTATTATGAACCATGTTCGAAGTTCTATTCGGATAGAAGATTCTGAAATTTGCAAACCAAATCAAAGCTCTATTTCTGAAGTTGTCGAGTTCTGCAATTTAAAAAGCTTTTACGCCGTCAAGGGTAAGCGTCTGCTGGACATTTTTCTTATCCTAATTGGTGCACCATTTGTGCTGCCAATCATTCTTGTCATTTCGATCCTAGTTAAACTGGATGGTGGTCCGGCCATTTACCGGCAAAGACGTGTGGGCATCGGCGGCAAAGAGTTCGACTTTCTGAAGTTTCGTTCGATGGTCCCGAATGCCGAGCAGATGCTGGAACAGCACCTGAAAGAATGCCCGGCGGCGGCTGCCGAATGGCGCAAGCATCAAAAGTTGGAAAATGACCCACGGGTCACACGGTTCGGCCGGTTCATCCGCATGACATCGCTGGATGAATTGCCACAGCTTTGGAATGTCCTTGTTGGGGATATGAGCCTAGTTGGCCCGCGCCCGATGTTGCCTGAACAACAGGTTCTGTACCCGGGTTTGGAATACGGTTTGATGAAGCCCGGAATCACCGGTCTTTGGCAGGTTTCCGATCGCAACGACGTAGAGTTTTCGCATCGCGCGCTGTTTGACAGCGACTATGCAAGGCAAATCGGGTTCTGGTTCGACCTCAAGATACTCTTCCGAACCGTAGGCGCAGTGTGTAACGCGACCGGTTACTGAAATTTCCGGGCTTGTTGCCTGCATGTTAAGTGGTGACCGAGATGACATTTGTACTATGTGATTTGTTTGGAAAAGCGTCCGGCTGGATTGGCGATCAATTTCGGTCGCTTGGTCGTGGCCTGGTTGCGATAATTTTTACTCTTTACGCCGGGGCCGCCCTTGCGGATTTCGATCTTGAGCCCGGCGATAACGTCCGTGTGACATTTACAGGACTGGATTACCTGTCATTCGAATCGGTAATAGACGTACATGGTTACGTGAACCTGCAATGGCTTGGTCAGTTTGAAGCACAGGGTTTGTCGCTGGAGGAACTGGAGCAGCGCGTGCGTCTGGACGCCTCGGGCAAAATCGTGAAGCAATACAACAACAACGGTGAGATCTTTATCATTCAGTTGGATGGTGATGAGATCGAGATTTCCCGGAACGGGTATCGACCGATCATCATTGGCGGGGATGTCGCGCGGACGGGCCAGATTGATTATCGGCCCGGTGTAACAGCCCGCGAAGCCGTCGCGTTGGCTGGTGGTGTCAGAAGCCAGCTTTTGACCGATGACGTCACCATTGACCCCATTCAACTGATGCGCTGGCAAACAGCCTATGGTCAGGCAGCGCTGGACCAAGCGGAAGCACTGACCCGGAAATGGCGTGTAACAACTGAATTGTTGCAAAATATGAACCATCCCGAGCCCTTGATTGATGATGTTTCCGTATCGGAAACAGTTCTAGCGGATTTGATCGCTGAGCAGATCAAGATTCGCACAGTGAACTTGGCCAATGAAACGGGCGAACGGCATTTCTTTGAAGATGCCGAGGAACAGGCAGGCGAGCGTATCGCGATCCTTCAAAAGCAAAAGTTCCAACTGGCTAAGGCGCTGGCTGCCGACGAAGAAGAAGAAGCGCGGGTCATCAGTCTTGTGGATCGTGGTCTGGCGCCGGGCTCTCGTATCGCCGACACCCGTCGTACAACCGTTCTGTCCGCAACGCGTCTGCTGGATGTAGACGAGGACCTTGCTGCAACCAGTCTGGTTCTGACCCGGCTCAGACGGGATCGCGAACAGTATGAACAAGAGCGGTCCTTGCGCCTGTTGCAGGAGCGGCGGGATGCGAATCTGGCCATCAGGGAATCGACATTGCAAATGGACACGATCGCCAAATATCTGGCCGGGGCGTCCAATGAGATGGGGATTGATAGTCTAATTACCGACATCGACTACACGGTCAGAATTTATCGTTTGATCGAAGGTGAATTGCAGGCGGTTCAGGGGGACAAGCAAACACGTTTGCTTCCGGGTGACAGTCTGGAGATCAAGGTTGAAGAGTTGCTGCCCGAAGCGCCCCTGACCGAGTGAGCCCAGCAAATACTTCATCAGTCACAGGAGGCACATTCGGCGCGGCGCAAATTTGAAAAGCGGGTGTCCGTCCGCCTCGCCATAGTTGTTAAACGGGTAACCAATTTCGAATGTGGTTTTTAGCATGAAAAACGAAGCATCCAGCGTGGCGTCCATTGGTGTCGGTGTTTCCCCACAATCAGATACAGTGAACATGACCACTTTGAAGGCTTTGATGCTGGTCGTCACATTTGCGGTCATGCAGATGTTGCCAGCGGCCATAAACGGGTTTCCTTTCGTTTTCTTTGACACGGAAGGGTATCACAAGGCGGGTGAGGCGGTGGTTCAAACGATTGCCGGAAAACCCGCCGAAGAGTTGATTGCTGAAAACACCGGATCACAAGCGCAGAGCGCGAATGAAGAGGCAACGGCGCAACCGGGAAACTCAGAAAACGGCGGCACGTTCGCGGTTCCCATGTCTCGGTCCCCGTATTACGGGATTTTCGTGTACATCTTTTTCGGTGTTCAGCCCTACTTGCTTGCGTTTTTTCAGTCGCTCGTCGTTGGTTATGCTGCGTGGTTGACCGTCAGGCAACTGTGCCCAGTTGATCCTGTAAAACCCTATCTGGCCGCCGGAGCGATTTGCGCATTGGCGACACCGCTGCCGTATTTTTCGACTTACACCATGCCAGACATATTTGCGGCTTTGGCGCCTATCTGCTTGTTCCTTTTGTGTTACAGCAGAAAGAATCTGTCGGTCCTTCAGCAAGTGTTTTGTTGGGTCACGTTGGCCGCCGCCGCCGCATTTCATAACAGCCATATTCTGGTGATCTTTGGATTGCTGACGATCTTGCTATTCATGTCAATCTGGCCGCGGCTCAGGCCCACGTTTTCCGGTCTGCTTGTGTCATGTTCCGCTTTTGGCGCAGGTGTGATTGCTGTTTTCCTGTTCGCCTATGTCGCCTTCACCATTTTCGGAAGCTGGCCGCAAAGTATCCCCTTTCTGACCGCACGGGGGATCGAAGATGGACCGGTTGCTGAACTGATTGAAAATGATTGCGAACAGCACGGGTTCACAATCTGTGGCGCAGCTCCGTTACAAAGCCGGGACTCGCAGCATTTTCTGTGGCACCCGGACGGGTTTTTCCGGTCGTCCGATCCGGTCACCAAGCTGCAACTCAGCAATGAGGACGCTTCGGTCTTTCTGACGGCGGCGCTGGAATATCCGGGTATGCAAGTGGCAGCGTCGCTGAAAAATTCTGTCGAACAGTTCGGCCTGTTCGGGTTGTACGAGTTTGAAACGGCCAAGCGGGTCTTTCTTGAACAGGCACCGCTGTTCATGTCCGAGGTCGATCTAAAAAATTACGGGGACTCGAAGGCCGTCACCGGAGCCTATCCGTTTGTTGCATTATCAACCCTGATCTATGTGGTTGCGGCCTTCAGTTTGATGACAGTGTTCTACATCTACGCGTCACGACCTGTTTCAGACGCGGCCTTGGCTTTGGGCATCCTGATTTTGGCAACGCTTGTGGTAAATGCGGTGGTATGCGGCGTTCTGTCGGATCCGCACCACCGGTATCAGGCGCGCGTTGTCTGGCTATTGCCGCTGTTGGCGACCTACCTTGTGTTTCACATCAATCAGCGTCGCGCCGGGCCTTAGGGTTTGGGGGCCTCATACTGCAGATAGCTGAGGCGGCGTGCCTCTCTTCTGCCGCGCGAAACGGTGTCGAGGATCAGAGCGCAGGCGATACAGACAATTGACATCAGGAACCCTGTCAGAGCTGCGAATAAGGATGGAAACCGTGCGACCTGACTTGTTTCCAGAAACTCCAAAAGCACCGATAGGAATACAAGGCCCGAAGGGATGAAGATCAGCCCCGCGAGTGAGAAAAAGAACAACAGTGGTTTCTCTTCCTTTACCAGAAAGCCGATCATGCGCAGGATTCTCAGGCCATCTCCATAGGTCGACAGCTTGGATACCGAATTCTCGGGCCGTGCGCGATACTTGACCTGAACCTCATCAATCGGAAGCCGCATCTGAAGCGCGTGAACGGTAAGTTCGGTTTCGATCTCAAACCCGCTGGACATACTGGGAAAGCTTTTGACGAACCGTCGGCTGAACACCCTGTATCCCGAAAGCATGTCCTCAAGGTTTCGGCCAAAGAACAGCTTCACCAATGAAGTCAGCATCCGGTTGCCAAATTTGTGGCCGGGCCGATAGGCTGCGTCGTCTGAGTGTTTTCGTGCCCCGTTCACCATGTCCAGGTTGTTGTTCCGGAGCAAAGCGATCAGGTCAGTGACATTGCTGGCGTCATAGGTGGCATCGCCGTCGGCCATGACATAAACGTCCGCCTGCACGTCCGCGAACATGCGCCGAACCACGTTTCCCTTGCCCTGATTTGTTTCGGACCGGACGGTCGCGCCGGCGCGCTGTGCCACCTCGATCGTCGCATCTGATGAATTGTTGTCGAACACATACACGTCGGCGTCTGGCAGGGCTTCCTTGAATTCAGAAACGGTCAGTTCAATCGCCGCTTCTTCGTTGTAGCAGGGTAAAATGATCGCAATCCGAACCGCATCATCCGAAGCAACGTGATCTGGGTTGCTACCCTTCACACCTGAAGCTGCCTCCTCCTTCAACACGGCACTCATCCTCCAAAAAAACAAAAAACACGGATTGACAGAATATGTTTTGGGATACCAGATATTCGCCTATGCCAAAAGAAAAATTGACATAAGGGTCAAAGCTCTAACCTGTTTTGCGGCCAATTTGCTGCGGTCTTTCCAGAGCTTTCGGTGGGGTCCAAGTTAAGCCCCGGCCACTTGAAATGAGATTGTTTTATCAATGCTGACGATGGACTTGTGAACATGCCTTCCTCTCAGTTTTTCAGGTTCGTAGTCGTGGGTGGTATCGCGTTCTTCGTGGATGCCGGTCTGCTGTTGCTGACAACCGAGTGGTTTGGACTGATCCCCGAGATCGGGCGCATTATCTCTTTCTGCGGGGCCGTCACGACAACCTGGTATTTGAACCGGACCTTTACGTTCGCCACTGTCAGCCGTCCGACACTGAGAGAATTCGCAAGCTATGTGTTGGCGATGAGCTTTGGTCTGGCTGTGAACTACGCGGTGTTCGTGGCGTTGATCCGCCTCAACGAGACAGCAGGTGCCTATCCGGTCATTGCATTGGTGCCAGCGACGCTGGCCGGGATGGTTATAAACTTTCTGTTCTCGCGACGCATTTTGGGGTCGGGTCAGGACACGGAAAAATGAAAACGGGCCTGCAACCTGTGCAGTCTGAAAATGCCCACGGGAAAACTTGAAGTGTCAGGCGTTATCCCAGATTGGGATCACCGTATTTCTTGGCGCGTTTCAAATCGACGCGCGTCGCAACCAGGGCCGCAGGTCTGACATCCGCGTTTTCCAACTCACGGATGGCCTGAAAGACGGAATTTCTGTGCGTGTCGTTCCATCTGGTAAACAAAATGACCCGTTGGGAAATCTGAGACAGATACGCAGATTCCACCGCTTCCAGCAGGGGCGGTGTATCCAGAAGGATTACTTCGTACATATCGGACAGCGTGATCAACAAGTTGATGAAGGCCGGAGAACGCAGAAACTCTTCAACAAGCGTCGCTTTGGTCTCGGAATCCAGATTGCCGGCAAGCGGCAGGATATCCAGCCCATCCTGAGGCGTCGCAACAATGTGTTCCTGAAAGGAAGACGGATTGGCAGTGCAGTATTTCAGTTCATCGACCGACAGCTTCGACAAATCCCGGTAGGCAGACGCGACTGTATCGCAATCAATAATCAGCGTTCTGAATTTTGTCTTGGCGCAGACGGACCCGATCAACAGAAGGGATGATGTTTTCCCTTCATCCGGCAGCGCGGACGCGCCAGAGAAGATGACGCACCCATTGTTCGAGAAGCTCTGGTTGGGCTTGCCGTCCAGACTTTTCGAGAAAAACTCGACCGCTTGCGAGAAGGACGGCTCGCCCTGCTGGCGCAGGGATCGCAATCCAACGTCACTGCTGGCCAATAGCTTTTTGCCATATCGAATAAACTCGGGGTCCAGCTTTCCGTCATTGGTAAAGAACGCCTCGAATTGCGGGGCGTTTTTGATCTCGGGAAGGATCGCAGACAGTTTTACCCCTGTTGCGCTTTCGAATTCATAGGTGGTTCTAAGCCGCTTCTGGAAGATTTCGCGCATCACGGTCCATCCGAGACCGGCGAAGATGATCATGAACATCACGCCGATGGATGTCTGCGACCGCTTGGGTTCCGACGGGTCGACCGAGACACGGGCCCGCTCGATAAGATGGGCACCGGCGTCCAGATAATCACCTTGTTCGGCCCTGCGCCCAAGCTGGGATACGAAGTCCCGGTAAATCGCTTCGGTGACCAGAATTTCATTTTCGATCCGCTTGGTGACCGAGTCGTGCTGAACCTGTTCGGCCTGCTGCGCGCGGAACACTTCGATGCTGCGGTTCAGGTCGTTCAGTTGATCGTCCAGCTGCTCTACCCGTTTTTCGGCAATGTCCTGCGCGGCGCTAAGGCGTTTTAGCGCTTCCTCGGTATTGGCGTCCTGTCCAAGGTCCGGCGGAAGCAGTCCGATTTTCTTGGCAAAGTCGATCGCTTCTTGGGATTTTCCTTGCGCGCGCAGGGTGTGGATCGCGCTTGTTTGCTCTTTGATCCGGGCCAGTTCATTTTCCACCAGTTGGGCGCGCCGCTCGGCCTTAATGCGCTGGGCCTTGATGGTTGCGTATTCGTCCGGGGAATAAGGGATTTCGATAGAATGTGTTTCTAGATCCGAGCTCAGTTTGTTCAGATCATCCCGCAAATGCCCGATCCGCGTTGTAAGCCAACTCTGGGATTGGACCAGATCATTGCGTTTCATAGCCGTCAGATTTGACAGGTATTCTGACGCAAGGCTGTTGGCGATGTCGGCCGCCTTTTGCGGTGACTTCGCCGTGACGCGAATCTGGTAGACTGCGGAAATATCGCCAATCTGTTCGATTCGTGTCGATTTCAGCAAATTCTCAATCGTCGTTTCCCGCGCAAGCTCTTCCGCCGAGGAATCGCTGCCCACCACTTCGTCATTATCAGCGCTCAGAGCGTCGACCAGACTATTCTTTAGGCTACGCGCCAATGCGATTGGCGACAGGTTGATACTGGTGTCTTCCCCAGAAAATTCGGGATCCAGATAAAGCTGCATCCGGTCGACAACACCTTCGATCAAGTCGGTAGAGCGTAAAAGCTCAAGTTCACTTTCCAGCGATGTCAGTGAAAGCGGCAGGCCTGAAACGTGAGGCGTGAACTGCGTTTCGGTCTGAACGCGCGTCTCCATCATGACTTTTGCGCTGGACGTGTATCTTGTGTCCGAGGTGTATGTGAAAACGTATGCTATAATCGCACCCACAAACCCCATTGCAATGATCCACGGAAGTGAGCGCCTTATGGCCCAGGCAATATTGGACAGCGTTCTAAGCTCTGGGTCGCCTGCCGAAGCTAGACCCGTCCCAGAGAGTTCTACGTCTAATCCTCGGCGATACTGATCAGTCATAACAAAAAACAACGTGCGGTAAGGATAGGCCCGAGCATAGTGTCAGCGGGCTTATATCAACAGTGAAATCAACAGATGGCGTTAACAATGGGCCTAGAAAACCATGATTGGCTGCGAAAAGATAGGAAGTTTAAGGGGGATTGCTAATTCGCACAGGGCTCCGCCGAATAACTGAGCAGTTCGTGGAGTATGTATTAGCGAGAATCGGCAGTCCTGATAACCTGCCTTTACTGTAGGTGTTTTAACCAGTTGGCTATGAGATGAACAAGATTCTCGACAAGCGTTTGTCGCACACAATAGTAGGCGGTATGCCCGTCGCTCTCGTCAGCGACGCCGAGCTTACGTCGGCGATGCTGGACGATGTCGAACAGCGCAGGGCCGGGCTGAACCACCGTGCATTGACAGTGTTCGATTCGAACGCACAGGGAATCTCGCTTTATGCCGAAGATGCACAATTCGCCAAGGCGATAGACGCGGCCGATATCATTCATGCCGATGGGCAGATCGTGGTCTGGGCCTCGAAGTGGACACAGGGGTCCAAGGGCATTCCCGAACGCACGGCTACCACCGATTTCATTCACTCAGCCGCGGCTGCGGCGGCGAAGAACGATGTGGGGTTCTACCTTCTGGGCAGCACCGAAGAGATTAATCGCGGATGCGCTGAAGAGTTGGCCGCCCTGTATCCCGGTCTGAAAATCGTGGGCCGGCGAAACGGGTATTTTGATGCGTCAGATGAAGAGGCCGTTATCGCCGACATCAACGCTAGCAAGGCCGATATCCTGTGGGTCGGGCTTGGAAAGCCAAAAGAGCAGTTGTTTGCCAACCGCATAGCCTCAAAGCTGGACCATTGTGCCTGGATAGTGACCTGCGGTGGCTGTTTTCATTTCGTCGTCGGGGATTACCCGCGCGCGCCTTTGTGGATGCAGAAAATGGGGCTAGAGTGGTTGCATCGCATGGCGACCGGTCCGCGGTATCTGTTCAGAAGGCATATGCGGACGCTGCCGCATGCGTTGAGTATTGTGCTTAGAAAAGATGTGCCCAAGCGGTTCGAGCGCAGATAGCAGGGCGCAAAGACTGGCTGAACTGAATTTCCCGGAGTTCTGCCAGAAGTATTGGTAAGTTGGTTTGTTCAGAAGGGATTTCGTGTGGGGAAGGTGGATTTCATAGGAATCGGTGCGCAAAAGGCCGCGACGACTTGGCTGCATCACGTGTTGTCCGAACATAGTTCGGTAACAACGAATGACACCAAAGAGCTGAATTTCTTCACCGCGAATTATGACCGGGGCTATGCATGGTATGAAAGCTGTTTCGCAGACGCCCCGCCCGGAAACATATGTGGAGAGTGTTCTCCAACCTACTTCTTCAGTTCGGATGCGCCTCGGCGGGCGCGGGCCTATAACGAGGACCTCAAGCTGATCTGCATCCTCAGGGATCCGATTGGGCGCGTGTTCTCGAACCATTTGCATGAGATTCGCAAAGGCCACATTGCGCCCTCGACTTCGGTCGAGGCGGGTCTGGCCCAAAACCCCGCCTATGTGCAGCAAAGCCAGTATAAGACCAATCTGGAAAACTGGCTGCAGCACTTTGACCGGGACGCTTTGCTGGTGCTGTTTTCCGAAGAAGTGGCTGCAAATCCAGACGAGTCCTATGATCAGATTTGCGAGCATCTGGGCCTTTCGGCCCGAGAAGGGTCAGAGGCGATTTCAGAAAGGTTTCATGAAAACATCACCTACAGGAACAAAACTTTGCAAAAGTCGCTTCGGTTCGGCGGCGATATGATGCGATCACTGGGAATGGGTGACGGGGTGAAAAAGCTGAAGACCCTTCCGGGTTTGAAACAGATGTTGTCGATGAACAAGCAGCATCTGAACATCATGGTTCCGCCTCCGACATCTGAAACGCGGGAAAGGCTGGCGAACCAGTTCAGGCCCGACATGGAATTTGTGGCCGAACTTACAGGGCGTGAAACCCTGCCCTGGTCCACCTGGAGCGATCTGCGACCAGCGGATGCCGAGCAAAAGGGATAACCATGCAAGGATCATCGGCGACGCAAAACACGGACAGGACCGGTGCAAGAAACCGGAACCGCAAGAGCGGAAACTTGCTTCGCCGATGACTGGTGAACAATCACATAAAGCTGCGCCGCATATCGCCATTTGCATTGCAACATACCTGCGACCTGAAGGACTGCGGAATTTGGTCGAAAGCCTGAACCGGCAAGTACTAGAAGCCCCCGGAATTCGTGTGACGTTGGTGATCGCCGATAACGCGCCTGACGCGCCAGCGACCGAGGCACTGGGCGATATCGGAAAACTCAGCCATTGGCCGGTCATCTACACCATTGAATACGAACGCGGAATCGTGTCTGCGCGGAACCGGACACTGAACGAAGCCCCGGCTGACGCAGATTACTTCGCCTTTCTGGACGATGATGAAGAGGCGTCCGAGGACTGGCTGGCGCAGATGCTGCAAACGATGACTTTGCCGGACACTGTGGCCGTGCAGGGAACGGTAGAGCCCCGGTACAAGCAGCCGCCACCGGACTGGATCGAGGCACTTAATCTTTTTCGTATGGGACCTTACCTGCAAGGGGCTGCATTGCCGGCTGCGGCGACGAATAACGCGATGGCCGATGCGGCGATCATTCGGGAACGTGGCCTGCGGTTCGATCCGCGATTTAATATCACCGGGGGCGAAGATGAAGAGTTCTTTTCTCGGCTGCGGGACGGCGGTGGAACGATCCGGGCTGCAGCAGATGCGTTGGTTTGGGATGATGTGCCTGAAAACCGCATGTCATTGCGCTGGCTTGGCCGAAGGTGGTTCCGAATGGGCAACACGTTAAGTCGCATCGCCCTGATCCGGCGGCAGGGTATCGCGACGCGCGCCCTGAAAAGCGTTGCGGCCATGGGTTGGGGTGCGCTGACCTGTTTGTGCCTCGGCTTCGGCTCTCGGGCCAGGTTTTACAGGGGGTGGCTCGAAATCCTCAGGGGGGCGGGCATGGTTGCGGGGCTGTTGCGCTTTGACTTTGCCGAATACAGCAGCGCGGCCGTCAAAGTCGACCGCGTGAAGGAGGGGTGATTGTGGCGCATACCTCTGACGACCTGGTCTTTTCGATTATCATCCCGGCCCGCAATATGGAGCGGTTTCTGGAAGAAACGCTTCTGAGTGTGCAGGACCAGACCTTTGCTGATTTTGAGGTGATCTGCGTCGACGATTGCTCAACGGACAACACGCGAGAAATTGCGGATCGTTTTGCTCAATTGGACGACAGGTTTCACGCCGTGGACGGCCCGGCCAAAGGTGTCAGCGCAGCCCGAAACCTTGGCTTGAGCCGGGCCAAGGGAAAGTTTGTTCTGTTTCTGGATGCCGACGACCTACTGCATGCGCAGGCGTTGGGGACGTTCTCCGAAGCTTTGAAAAACACCAACGCCGTTGCTGCCGTAGCAGGGGTGCAGAGGATCGACGTGGACGGGCACCCTATGCGCGGGGCAGACAACCGCCACCTTGTGCCGGATCAGGATCAGTTGGCCGCATTGTTGCGAAAGAACTTTGTGGTCAATGGGGGGGCGCTGGCCGTCCGAACCGAAAGCGCCCAACGCTGCGGTGGGTATGACGAAGCGCTGGTCAACGGCGAAGACTGGGAATTCTGGTGCCGACTGGCCCTTTTGGGTGAATTCACCGTCGTGCAGGGGCCTGCATTGTTGAACTATCGCCAAGTCGCCAGCGGTGCCAATTTCGGGGCGCGTGGCCCGGCCTTCGCGCAGCGTGTACCGTGTATCGAAAAAATTGCGGCGAACCCTTTGATGAAAGATCGGTTCGGGTCGCGGTTGCGGTCGCTTCTGCGTGCGCGGCAAATTGATATCTTCTGGTCGGGCGTGCGTAATCAGTACCAATACGGGCGTAAGTCGTCTGCCCTGTTCGAAGGCGCCTGCGGTGCTGTTTTGTACCCCGACAGCCTGCTGCGCCCCCGCCTGATCTGGCGTTTCCTGCAGAGTTTGGATCGGACGGCGAAATGAGGTACGCTCGCTTTGTTTGATCCTGGGAGAGTATGCGGCTCATGATGTTCTCGCGACGTGCCATATTGCTCCAGGGTACTGCTCTGGCAGTGTCCGCCCCGATTGCGATCGCGCTGGTTTCTTCATTGCGTGCGGAAAATCCGAGCGAAACCCAATTGCGTTTCGTGGGTGATGACACCGTTCAGATCACGGTCATCGACACGCTGTTCGAAAGATCCGATCCAGTGGCCGTCAAACCCGAAGACAATCGCGAATGGGTTCCTGACCCCTATGTCTCATTTGGTTCGGTCGGTCGGCTCAACGGGCAGGACGGGTATTTCTCGGGCGATGCCAACGTCACCCAGCCACAGCTTTTCATGGCGTGGCCCAAAGTGGTGCCCGATAGCAGGTTGTCTGGTTTCCGCACCGGATCGGAGCCGCATCAGCAGCACGCGCTTGCAGACCAGCCGGAAGGTTGGAGCGTTACCGTCAACGGACAACCCGTCACCGTTGTCGCGTTGTATCGCAAGTCTACCCCGATCCGGACCGAGTCACTGGACGTCCGCCGATGGGACAGCACCAAGCGTCACATTCTGACTTTCGTGTTGGACCAACCAATTCCGCAAGGGGCAGAGCTTTCCTTCAAAGGACCCACTGTCGCGACCATCCAAGGGTATAAGCCCGTTACAGCCTTCAGCGAAGCCGTGCATGTCTGTCAGGCAGGCTATCCGGTGAAAGGCCCGAAAAAAGCCTATGTCGGCGAATGGTGGGGGCATGATAAGAACGGAATGCCCGGCAACACCGACGTCATTCTGACCGAACAAACGGGCTGGCGCTTGATTGATGAGCTGGACCGTACGGTTGTGCGCACCGGCACTCTGGAGCTTGTCAAACCCGCGACCGAACCGCACTGGAATGAAGAGAACTTCAATGGATGTGATATCTATCAGGCCGATTTTTCGGATTTGGACAGGAATGGCGATTATCACCTGCACGTCGATGGATTAGGGGATTCCTTTCCGTTCAAGGTTTCCGATGCCCCTTATGCCGATGCGCTAAGGTTGGCCGCGCGCTGGTATTATCATCAAAGATCGGGGTGCGAAATTGCCGAGCCATATGGCGAAGGCAGAACCCGACCACGCAATGGCCACCCCGAAGACGGGCTGGTGGTGTGGCAAACCGACGTACAGCTTGGGCGAACATCCGAGGGCTATGACGGGTCGAGCGTTTTCAAGATTCTGCGCGAGCAACCAATCGGAAACGCGGGTCTGTCTGGATCCACCGCGGCATGGTCCGAGGACCTCAACCCAAATGCCTGGGGCGGATGGCACGACGCAGGGGATTGGGATCGCCGTATTCAGCACACCGATGTCGTCTATCACATGGCGCATATCATCGAAGCGTTCGACTATGCCCGAACGCTGGACCTGAATATTCCCGAAAGCGGCAAGCCATTTTCCGACGAATCTGTGCGTGCCCGTAAGAACAGCGAAGATCGCGGGGACGGAGAGACAGTTCTGCCCGATCTGATACACGAGGCATTGTGGGGCATTTCCCTGTGGCGCAGAACCCAGCGCGAGGATGGCGGCATAGGTGGAGGCGTTGAATACTCGAATTCGGGGATATTTGGCTCGGTCTCATGGAACCCTGTTCAGATTGCTTACTGCTATGGGCCGGAAGACTGGGCCTCATACTGGTTTGCCTTTAGTGCGGCGAAACTGGGCCACGTTATCAAGCACGTGTGCGGTGACACCACCCTGGGCGATAGCCTCATAGATGAGGCGGTCCACGCCTGGTATTGGGCCGAGCAGGAGTTCCTGTCCAAAAATCCGTATGCACCCGCCCCCCTGAACGAAGACGGGACCGAGCCAAAACCGGAAAAATGGGTGAGCGTCGTGTCGCGATCCCGTGTCGCGGCTGCCGCAAGTATCTATCGCGCCAGCGGCGACGCGACGGCCTTGAAGGTTTTCGAGGACAACAACCCGTTCGAGCCTTTATCTGACAATCCCGCCAAAGAGATACAAAGGGAAATCTTCCAGTTCTCGTATTATGATTATCTTCAGGCGGGACAGGAAGGCAGGCCAACAAACCCCGAGATCGTCGAGTCGATCAGAGGCTGGATCAGGTACCGGGTCAAACGGGCCGAGCGTATGGGGCGTGACTTTGGCGTGCATAGCACCGCGACCTATCCGTGGGGTCCGGGTTGGCTGCGGTTTGGGCCGGGGTCGAATTGGCGGGCGGCACATTTCGCCCTGTACTTTGCAGCCAATGGTGAGCTTCCGCCTGAAATGCAGGCGGCGGTGGTCGAAGGGATGTGGTTCGGATTGGGGTGCAATCCTGCAAATGTAAGCTTTGTGCAGGGCTTGGGTCGCCGGGATTACGCTGATCCGTTGTTGATTGACGGGCGGGGCAAACCGCCCATTCCCGGCCAGATCAGCTTTGGTGTCGCTGGCGGTGTCATGCACAAATGGGAACAGCAAAAGACAGAGGGCTCGATCTACCCGGCCGATCAACTGGCCTGGCCAAAATACGCCCAGATTTTCGAAAGCCGAACAATTGCGATCTCGTCCGAGCACGACATCAAGGCCAACGCGATGGAATGGCTGATCGCCTGCGCCATGGTCAATTACCAAGCACCAGAGGCACCTCCCGAGCATGATGAGTAGGCATCGGCCCGTTTCGGGCCTCTCATTGGTGCGGCTTCTTCAACGGCGGAAATCCGAGCACGCGTAATCTCGTGGGGTCACAATGGTGTCGGTGACCCTTTCGTGCCCTAACTGTCTTGGATATGACGGTTACAGCACCCGCAATGCATGCGGATTGCTGATGACTGCGTCGAACAATTGGGAGCGCGCAAATGAAGTTTCGCCGTATGGTGCTTGCCGCGATATTCGTTTCACTACCACTTGCAGCAGCAGCGCAGTCCGACGGGGCGGACCAGACCGGGCTGTTGCTGGAACTGAACACCCTACAGGATGTCGAAGGGGCCTGTCGATTGACGTTCCTGATCGACAACAAGACAGGGTCCGAAATAGATGCGGCAAGTTTCGAGACGGTGATTTTCGATGCTTCGGGCAGCGTGGTCAGCCTGTCGCTGTTCAACTTTCGCGATCTGCCCGCGGGCCGGCCGCGCGTGCGTCAGTTCGATTTACCGGGCATGACATGCGCGGGGGTGGGGCGGGCGTTGATTAACGGTGCAAACACCTGCGTCGTTGCTGGTGCGGACAGTCAACTGTGCGATGACATGCTGAAATTGAACAGCCGGACCGAAGTGGAGTTACTTGGATGAGCCCGCTGGACGCATTGCGCGAAATTCTGGCCCTTGGCGGGCCGGTTGTTGGAATTCTCATTGCAATGTCCGTGGTGACACTTGCGGTAACGCTCTATAAACTCTGGCAGTTTGCCGTTTCCGGCGTTGGGCGGCACCGTGTTCTGTCGCAGGCGCTTGCGGCATGGGATGACGGTGATGTCCGGCGCGCGCGTGCGCGTTTGGCCGAAAGCCGCAGCTATCTTGCTCCGCTTGTCGGGGTCGCAATGGATGCACCGGACACGCCAGGGCTGGATCAACGGCTGGACGCCGAGGCAGGGCTGGCGCTGGCCGGGTTGGAACGAGGGTTCCGGTTGTTGGACACCGTGGCCCAGCTTGCGCCTTTGCTGGGTCTGTTCGGCACTGTGCTTGGCATGATCGAAGCCTTCCGCAGCCTTCAGTCCGCAGGCTCAACGGTTGATCCATCCCTGCTGGCCGGTGGTATCTGGGTCGCGTTGATCACGACGGCCGTTGGTCTGGCTGTTGCCATGCCGACCTCGATGGTTCTGTCCTGGTTCGAAAGCAGAACGGCGCGTGAACGGGTTTTCGCGGACAAGGCTCTGCGCACGGTGCTGGTGCCGGGTCAGGGTATTCCCGGTCCGGTCGATACCTCTGCGACAGCCGTCGCGCCCGAGCATGCGTAACCCTGCACCGTTCGTCAGGCGAAGATTGTCGATGACCCCGCTCATCGACGTTATCTTTCTGTTGCTTTTGTTTTTCATGCTGTCATCAACTTTCGCCAAATACGGCGAGATCGAGCTGAGCAATGCAACAGGCGGAGGCGCGGCCTCAGAAACCCCGGCAGAGCGGCATTTTGTGCAGCTTGGAACCGAACGGCTTGATCTGAACGGTGCACCGATCACACTGGATGAGCTGGGTAATCAGCTTGAAACCGGGCAGGTTCTGGTCAGCCTTGACCCCGATACGACGTCGCAGCGTTTGGTTGATCTGTTGGTCAGGTTGCGTGGGCGTGACGGCCTCAGCGTTTTGGTGCTGGAATGATCCGGTCAATGCGTCCCCACCGCAAGCGCGATTCTACCATCGCGCTGATCAACGTCGTTTTCCTGATGCTGATCTTTTTCCTGATCGCGGGAACCGTGGCGCCGCCGTTGGATCCTGATCTGGATCTTGTCGACACGTCGGATCTTGAAGGTCGGGAACCGCCCGACGCCCTGATCCTGCATGAGGATGGCCGCATCAGCTTTCGCGGTCAGACGACCGACGTCCAAGCCTATATGGAGGGCCGCGAACCCGGCGCGGTCCGGATCGTTCCCGACCGCGCAGCGCCCGCCCCCCGGCTGATCGAGGTTACCGGCGAATTGCGCAGGCTGGGCGCGACCTCGGTTTACGTGGTCACCGAGAAGGCGCTGGAATGATCCGGGGGTCGGTCGTCATAGCGGCTGTGGCCATCCTTGTATCGCTGTTTATTCACGTGATGGGTCTGACGTTCACGGCCCCAAGCCTGTCGGAACAACCAACCAGTGAACGCCCGGCGGACACCGTGGCGCTGGGCAACGCGTTCGAAGACCTTGCCGAAGTGATTGCCGAACCGGTTGAGCCAGAACCGCCCGAAGCGCCTGAACCACCGGTCGAAGCGCCGGAAGAACCGCCCGAGGTGCCCGTCAGCGAGGCGCTTGTTGCGTCTGACAATCCGCAGGTGACGCCCTCGCCGGATTTAGGGGATGCGGAGGTCGTACAACCGGTTGCGACCGAGCCTGTTGAACCGGATGTAGCTGAGACCGAGAATACGTCAGAAGGTGACGACGCCGCCAGCCAGGAGGTGGACGAGACGCCACCTGTTGAGCCGTCCGAGGTTGCTGAAACACCCGAAGGCGCGCCTGACGCGGTCGCAACGCAGGTTGAACCCGTGGCGCCAGAGCCGCAACAGCTTGCCGCGCTTCCATCACCCGAAGTCGCGCCTGTTCCCGAAGTGTCGCCTGTTCCGGTGGTGCCGCTGGAAAACGAAGCTATTGAGCCCGATCTGTCGACGCTGGCTGAATCCGCGGATGAAACCGACGAAACCTCAGATCTCGCTGTGACGTCTTCGATACGCCCGCAGCGACCAGAGCGCACGCCCACTCCGCAAAGACAGGGGGTTCAAGGCGGTGCGCGGGATTTCAGCGCGCTTAGATTTCCGTCGCAGGAGGTAGAGTCGCCCCTGACCACTTACCGGCGCAGGGGGATCGACGCGTTCACTTCGGGCAATACCGGCAGTCGCTCTGGTGGGCGCGGACCGGGGAACTCGAACACGACCAATTACGCGGGCCGGGTGCTGGTACATCTAAACCGCGCGCCGGTGGTGTTTGTGTCTGCGCGAGGCTTTGCGCAGGTGTTTTTCCAGATCAACCCGGATGGATCGCTGGCTTGGGTTGATGTCGTGGACAGTTCCGGATCGCCCGAAGTGGACCGCGCAGCCAGAGCGCAGGTGCGGGCGGCCTCGCCCTTCCCGCCGCCGCCTGGTGGGGTAAGCCGAAAACTCTCGTTCTTCTATACAAGCAATTGAAGGATCCCACAGGTGGGCTGATTGCACAGCTGTCCGTGTAATTTGCAACGATTAAGGCATTTCACCAATGCCGGTTCGAGCAGGATTCTCTTGGTGGACTGCTCGAATTAGGTAAAAATTTCATAATCTTAAAGAACTTACAATTTCAGACGACGGTATTCCTGCCCAGATTTAAAGGGGTAGTTTTGTATTTTTGTGTTCAAATTCTTGTAACGATTCCGGTGACGGCCCTGAACTGCCTGTAAACACACGCAAAAGGGTTTTGTGTTTCGAAGAAAATGTTGTGCAAACATGCAACAGAATTCCGCGCTCTCAATTTGAAATGCTGCGGACCCATTGTGCGCGTAGGTATTTTCTTTGAAGACGCGGCCAGCCGCAATTTTGTGGCTATACTCCTCTCAAAACTTATGGATAAACCATGAAAAAAGTACTCTTTGCATCGACCGCACTGCTTGCGACCGCAAGCGTTGCCGCGGCAGAAATTCGGTTCAGCGGTTACGGCCGTTTTGGTGTTGGCTACCAAGAAGATCGCACCGGCACGGTTGCGAACTTCACCACCACTGCAAGCGGCGACATTGTTCGTGGAACCGGCACCACCGCCAGCGCCACCGTCGACACCGACAACACCATCCTGGTTTCGCGCTTCCGTCTGAACATCGACGCAAACGTCGAAACCGACAGCGGCGTTGAATTCCAAGGCCGTGTTCGTCTGCAAGCTGACGACGACTCGGGCAATGGCGAGCAAAACGAAGCCGGTCTGAACGGCGCTCGTTTCTCGGTCATCTACAGCGGTCTGCGCGTAGACGCCGGCAACGTCTCGGGTTCGTTCGACAACCTGGGTGACTACTTCGGTACCGAGCCGGGCCTGGAACAGTTCCTGGGTCAGTACTCGGGCGTCAACTACTCGTTCCTCGAGTACAGCTCGACCGGTTCGGGCGCAAACGGCGTGTTCTTCCAGTACGCAGTTGGCGACCTGTCCTTTGGTGCTTCGTATGACCAGCGCACCCTGGCTCTGGCGGGTCAACCGCAAGACGCGGACCGTTGGGACATCTTCGCAAGCTACGTCTTCAACAACATCACCGCATCGCTGGCCTATGGTCAAACCGATCTGGTTGACGGCGAAGACCAAAGCCTGACCGTCTTCACGCTGGGCGCTGAACTGGGCGACTTCTACGGCACCCTGTTCGTTGCAGACGATGACGTCATCGACGACGCGGAAAACGGCACCGCATACGGTTTCTCGGTTTCTTACGACCTGGGCGCAGCAACCACCCTGCAGCTGGTTTACGGCGACGGTTCGGCTGACGACGACACTCGCAACATCGGTGTTGGCGCCATCTACGACCTGGGCGGCGGTGCATCGCTGCGCGGCGCAGTCGGCGAGATCAAGGATGGTGACGACGATGGTCGCATCCGTGCTGACTTTGGTGCTCAGTTCAACTTCTAAGTTGACCTGAACCATCAAGGTTCAAGGGCGGGTCGTCTGACCCGCCCTTTCTTGTTTCAGCTTTCTACTTCTTTTCGAAAAACAGAATGACTTCGCCCAGCCGGACACCGTACCGCGAGACATAGGCGCGGTTCAGCAGACGATCGTCTGACAGCAGCCACATCCAGTCATCGAAATTGACCCGCATCGTGCCATCCTTGACGGGCAGGTCGATCTTGTATTTCCAGTTGAACGTGTCTCCACGCTCTACTCCGCTGGCGGTTCCAAGAACGCCGGGCGCGGTACCGGTCCAGGTGTCCTCACCCGTTTTGGTCAGCGTCCAGATCCGTTGCTCGGTGGCCCCGTCGTCATATACGAAATCCTCAACCAGCGTCAGAGTTTCACCGTCCCATGTGCCTTCGATTTCGACGGTGAACCTGCGCGGGACGTTACCCAGAATGTCCTGAAACTGGCCATATGCGACGGTCTTGCCTTCAAAAAACTCTTCCAGATTCAACTGGCGATCAGACAAGAAGGTTTTGGGCACGCGCGGTTTGGCCGAGCAGGATGCCAGAATGGACACGCCGACAATCGCAATCGCCCATATCAGAAAACGCCGCCAGTTCATTGAATCGTCCTCGTTTCTGACGCGCCGTCATAGCCATTCGCGCCGTTCAGATGGGCGGCCTTGGTTTCCGGTGCGGGGCGCATTGTGGCCACAAGTTCAGCGACTTTGATGCCGAATTTGCGCATCTCGGACCTGTTCATGATCACCCCGTTTTCGGTCAGGTACATCCAGTCGGTAACATCCAGCGTATGCCCTCCGGCGTCTTCGGGCAGAATGATGCGATAGGTCAGTTTGACGGTCGCCCCCGAAATCGTACCTTTCCCTTCACCCACGATGTCGTCCGCTGTTGCGGTAAAGGTATTCCCGGTGCCCAGTGTCAGATACCATTTGCGGACCATTTCCTTGCCGTTGGAATACGTAAAGTACTCGGCCAGCGTTCCGGTATTTCCGTCCCATTCCCCGACCATGCGGGCGACAAAGCTGTTCGACATCTTGCCGTTGGGTCCATAGATCAGCCCCTCGGACAGGATTTCACCGTTCAGCGCCTCTTTCATTTTGAACGCGGGTCCTGTCCCGGCATAGTCCGCAGGCGATTGCGCGCGAAAACTCAGAAGGCGGCCTCTGGCGACAAGAATGGCGAGGATGGCGAGTAGAAGGGTTACGACAAGGTTCATTTGGCTGATACCTCAGTTGGCAGCGTCAGGACCATTCCGAACGCGCCGAGTTTCAGGATGCAGGGCAAAACGGCATAGGCGAGGTTAAGCGTCTGCAACGCCGCCGCCGAATTGGTTTGTCCCGGTGTAAAGCCGTTGCGTTCCAGCAACGGCAGAGTGAAGAAGGCCGCGAGAGCAAGGCCCAGCTTGCCTGCGAAGGACCAGATACCAAACGCAGCCGACGCGTTCAGACCGGCACGGGTCAGGGCGACCGAAAACATTGCGGGCAGCACGACCATGTCCGCACCCAACGCCGCACCTGAAGCCAGACAGATCAGGGCGAACCCGGTCAGGTTTCCGGCGGATAATGTGGCTGCGCCGATAAACCCAGCAATCGCCAGCGGCATCGCAATCATCAGAGTCTGTTTGGGCCCAATTCGATTGCTGAGGCGTGCCCACAAGGGAACGCTCGCCCCGGCGCTGAGGAAGAACAGGATAAGCAGAGGACCGGCCATTCCAGGCAGTTGCAGGCGATCTTCCACAAAAAACAGAAACAGGGTCGATGTTATTGCAACGGGTAAGCTGTTGACCAGCGCCAGCGCCAGCAGACGCAGCGCCCCGGCCTGTCCCAGCCCGGTAAGCGACAATCCCTGACCGGTGATCGGGGTGCGCTGCCAGATAGGGAAGGTCACGATCAGCGTGATGATAGCCAGAACACCCAGAAACAGTCCAAAGGCAGGATAGCCCTGAGCGCCCGCGCCAAAGGCCACAAACAGGGCGGGTGCGCTTGCGGCAAGAACGACGCCGGCCAATTGCCCGCCTTCGCGATAAGCCGCAAGGGTCATCAGCTCATTGGCCTCGGGGTGTTTCGCCAGCGTGGCGCTGCGGCCGTAGAGCAGGATTGTCCCAAGGCTGTAGGCGGAAAAGAGAAGTATCAGAATAGATACTAACACGGACAGTTTTGCCCCATCGGGCAACGAAAACAGTAATGGAAACCCAACGGCGAGGCCAAGTGCGGCCAGTGTCGCGAACAGTGCCTGCGCCCTTGGCCAGCGATCTATGGCCCAGCCGATCAGCGGATCTTGGACCAAGTCCACCAGACGGATCACCAAAAGCACGGTTCCGATGACCCCCAGCCCAATGCCCAAATTGACGGCAGCAAAACGCGGCAAGTGAATATACAGCGGAATACCCGCCGCAGCGAGCATCAGCGCATAGAGACTGACGCGCGGGTACAGCATCACTGCCCCTTCAACTGGCGGGTAAATCTGGCGCTTCGTGTGTCTGCGCCAAGGAAAATGGACATGAAGGCCCGTTTTGCGCCGGGATAGGACAGGGTGCAGGTCTTTTGTCCGTTGCGCCAAAACCCGACCTTGTTAGGGCCTTCTGATATCGCGATATAGCTGTCGCCCTTGCCGACCGCCTTATAGCACCCCTCAAGCGCGCTTTGCGACGGTGCTGGATTCCCTTGCCGCGCCATCTCTTCCAACGTGGACTCGACCAGAGCCTTTTGCTTGAGGGTCTTCCGGTAGGTCAGCTTCAGGCCAAAATCGGCGTCCCAACTGAACGCCGCGCCGTCCGGAGTGAAAAGCTGCGCGTCATAAACCGGTATGCCCAGAAACCGAAAGGTCGCGCTGCCGATCTGTTGCGGGTTGGACAGGTTTTGCGAGATCGGAGAGGCCGCCAGCCCCCCCGGAATCGACAGCACAAGACAAACCAGTGCTGCGCGTGATGTATCACAGATCCGCTGAGACAGGGATGGCCGGATCTTTTGCAAGAATGCCATTTTCCGCTCCGAGGGTTTGCGGGACGCCGTTCAAAAGCCTGACGACATGCATCGCGCTGGCGATCCCGTCTTCGTGAAAACCGTGCCGGTTGTAAGCACCGGCAAACCAGGTTCGGTTCTGTCCCTGCATCTCACGGATTTGCCCTTGTGCCTTTAGGGCTGCCTTGTCGAATACCGGGTGGGCGAACTCGACCTGGTCATAAATTTTATCCGCAGGAATGTCTGAACCCGCGTTCAGCGATACAAACAATGGATCGCTGTCGGGGATGTTCTGCAAACGGTTCATCCAATAGGTCACGCCCACGTTTCCAGCTTGCGAGCGATAGGTCCAACTGGACCAGCACGCGCGTCGCCGGGGCATCTGGCGGGGATCGCAATGCAGGATCGCGGCGTTCGGCTGATACCGGATCGCGCCCAGAGCGTCACTTTCGGCAGGTGTCGCGCTATCGCCAAGGATGGCCAGCGATTGATCTGAATGGGTGGCCAGAATGATTTCATCGAACTGGTCGATCTGCCCTTGGCTGTGAACCGTGACACCGGCGTCGTCGCGCTGCACGTGATCGACAGGGGCGGCCAGACGGATGTCGCAGCCGCGCCCGCGCAGTGCGGCGTCGATGCGGCGGACATATTCGATACTGCCGCCTTTGACCGTGTACCACTGATGCTGTTTGGCGCGTCCGCTGGCCAAAAGGGCGTGGTTGCGGAAAAACTGAACCAGAGACCGAGCCGGGAATTGATCCACGAACTCGACCGGGGTCGACCAGATCGCACCGCACATCGGCATCAGGTAATTATGGCGGAACCAGTGACCAAGGCGCAGTTGGTCGACCAATTCACCGATGGTGGTGTCATCATCCTGCGCGGCAACGGGGGCCTCTTTGCCGAACCGCAGGATGTCCGCGATCATCTTGTAATAAGCCGGTCGCGCCAGATTGCGTTTCTGGGCTGTCAATGTGCGCAGATTATTCAGGCCGTATTCGATGCGACCATTGTCGATTGTCGCGCCAAAACTCATTTCCGATTTGATGACGGGAACATTCAGCTCATCGAACAGTTTTGTCAGATAGGGGTAGGTCACATAGTTGAAGACGATGAAACCGGTATCCACCGGCTGATCCCCATTCTTGCCCGCCATCACCGTTCTGGCGTGGCCGCCCAGTCTGGGTTCGGCCTCAAAGACGGTCACGTCGTTATTTTCTGAAAGGTAGTAAGCTGCGGAGAGACCTGAGATTCCTGCGCCAATTACTGCGATTTTTTTCCGGACGCCCCGGGATTCGTCGAACATTCAAGCCTCGTTATGTGACATTTTACAATAAGATACGCAGAAAGGGCCGGGGTGGATCAATCGGGTTATGAGAATTTCAGCAATGAAAACTGCCAAATCTTTAGGCGTTGAGGCCTGTTTCCGGTCCCGGCGCGTGATCCATTGCTTTGGCGTGGCCGTAAAAGCATCACACGAAACGAAACGGTCGTCGCATGAGCAGCTTTGAAGGAAAAACCTATTGGATTATTGGCGCAAGCGAGGGCTTGGGGCGCGCTCTGGCCGACGCGCTTGACCATCAGGGCGCGCGCCTGATCCTGTCCGCGCGCAATGCCGATCGTCTGAACGAAATCTGCGCAACGCTTCCCAATGCTCGGTCCATACCAATGGATGTGACCGATTTAGACTCAGTTCGTGACGCAGTAGCCAAGGCCGGGCCTGTTGATGGGCTGGTCTATAATGCGGGCGCTTATGATCCAATGCGCAGTGCTGACTGGAATACCGAAGCGGCCCTGGCCATGAGCGATGTGAACTATCTGGGTGCCGTTCGCGTGTTGGGGGAAACAGTTCCAGGATTTGTTCAGGCCGGTCGCGGTGAGATTACCTTGATCGGGTCCCTGGCGGGGTATCATGGCCTGCCAGCCGCTATCGGGTATGGGGCAAGCAAGGCGGCGTTGATTTCATTGGCGGAAACCATGCGACACGATCTGGCTGGGTCTGGCGTCACGGTGCGGATCGTAAACCCGGGTTTCATCAAAACCCGCCTGACCGAGAAGAACAGTTTCAAGATGCCGATGCTGATGACGCCCGAGGATGCGGCCGCCCGCGTGGTCAAGGCAATGTCGCGGCGTCGGTTTCGCACTGATTTCCCTGCTCCGTTTTCCTGGGTGATCCGATTGATCGACTATCTGCCTGATCTTCTTGTCTATCGCGGAAAATAGACTCTAACAAAACTGACCGTGGCAAAACCAACCTGCTGACATGGTGCCGCCATGCCCGTAAAACAGCCAGAGCCGCTCTCCTTGTTCGGTCACTACCACCCAGTAATCGCGCACGCCGCTGCGCCAGTTGGGATCGTCCAGCCACCATTCCGGCGCGATCCGTTCCGGGCCGGTCGCCTGTGCCAACTGCCAGTCCCGCCCACGCCAGCGAAAGGTGCTGGGCACGTCTGGGGTTTCGGGGGCCATCACCGGTTCGGGTTGCCACATCTGCAAGGGGCGTGGGCGCGGCGGCGCGGGCCAGTCGCGCGCAGGTTCCGACCATGCGGCAGCCAGCACCTGCGCGGTTTTCTCGGGGATGTGCGAGGCCGCAGGGTGCCGTCGTGTGATCGCCTCCAACCCGACCCGTGCGCCCAGTTTACCGATCAGGTCCTCGACGGCGGTGTTACCCGCCAACCGCTCGCGCAAGGCGCGGCGTGCCTCGGCATGGCCGGTCATGGTGCGCGCGTGGATCGGTTCGGTCTGCACCGCTTCAAGCCGCAGCATGTCGATGCCATAACCCGCGTCAATCTTATCAATTTTCATCTCTAATAAAGGGCGAATGCGATGTTTGTCATAGGTCGGGCGGGCCAGACCGACCTCGATAACCTCGGCTGCCTGATCGGTACGATGTGCCTCAAGCCGTAATGTTCGTACCCCGCGGGCTTTCTCCTCCAGCTTGGTGCAAAGGATGGGCAGAACCCGGTCGATGGCGGCCATCACATCCTCGGTCAGGCCAATCGGGTTGGGCAGGGTCATCCGCACCGCAAAGTGATGTGGCGGGCGGGCGGGTGAGACCGGCTCGGGCGCGCTGCCCATCGCCTGATCCAGCCGCAACACCAGCCCGCGCCCAAATCGCCGCGCCAGCGAGGCACGCGGTTGCCCCAGCAGATCGCCGATCCGGCGCAGGCCCAGACGGTTCAACTGCGCGACCACCTGATCCTCAAGCCGTAGCGCCGCGATGGGCAACGGGCTGAGCGCGCCGTAGGATTGCCCCGGCGCCGCGATCCGTGCACCACCGCCCAATGCCATCACCTGCGGCGCGGCACCGCCCTTGGTCCAGTGCCGCCGTTTGGTGGCGCGGGCGCGGGTGGCGCGGGCCTCTTGGCTGATGGCGTCGCCGTTGCGGTCCGATGTAGCCTCTTGCCCGGCATAACGCGCCAGCGCCCAAGCTGCGCCCAGCGTGTCGGCGATGCCCATCTGCACGCTGAGGCCCATATCAGCGCAGTCGGTTTCGATCACGTTCAGCAACGCCTCTTCCCCGCCGAACAGATGCGCGCAGCCCGACAGGTCAACGATCAACCCATCCGGTGCTTCTTCGGCCACCCACGGGCTGAACTTGCCCACCCAACGGCGCAGCGCGGTCAGAAAAGCAGCCTCGGCCGGGGCGTTGCGGGGGCGGGTGATCAGGGCGGCGCACATGGCGTGGGCATCGCGCACAGGCTGACCGACACGCAACCCGGCTGCCTGCGCCTCATCATTCAGCGAGGTGACAACCTGCATGTTCGACTGTTCGGCCACCACAGCCAAAGGCCCATTCTGCAGCCCCCGCGCAGCGCGGACCAGCCGTTCAGCCCCCAGGCGGGGGAACCAGAGTGAAAGTATTCGGCGTTTGGGCATCGGCAGACATCAAAATGTTCCCACTTTGTTCTTATCCGAGAATCATGCCCCGAGTCCACGCTTACCCGCAGGTCAGACGTTGAATGATCCCTGCGCCATCGACATACACGTTCAGCCGGTCAATGCGGTAATCCTGCGTGGCAATCCCATCGGGCCCCAGGATGCGCGACCGTTCAGGCAATTGCGCCTGAATAGTCGAGACCGGTTGGCCGACGGAATCGGCGAACGCCTCGCCCTGACAAAAGGCCAGATCAACCGCAGAAGCTTCGGGCTGAGTCGCCGCAGTTTCGGTCGCGGGTGTCTCTGCACAGGCTGCCAACAGGACCAGCGCGGGTAAAAATCGATGCATTGGCGTTTCTCCTCGTGACAACGTCGTTACTGCAATATCAAACAATTAGCCAATCTGTCACGAAAGCACAGTTGAAAACACCCTGCAATTGACGCAGGGTCGAGGCATATAAGACAGGGAGACAAGCACAATGCGTACCCGTGCCGCCGTCGCCGTTCAGGCGGGCAAACCTTTGGAAGTGATGGATGTAAACCTTGAAGGCCCCAAAGCGGGCGAGGTTCTGGTCGAGATCAAGGCCACCGGTATCTGCCACACGGATGAATTCACCCTGTCAGGCGCCGACCCCGAGGGGCTGTTTCCCGCGATTCTGGGCCATGAAGGTGCGGGCGTTGTGGTCGAGGTCGGCCCGGGCGTGACCAGCCTGAAGCCGGGCGATCATGTGATCCCGCTTTACACCCCTGAATGTCGTGAGTGTGAATACTGTCTACATCCCAAGACCAACCTGTGTCAGGCGATCCGTGAAACGCAAGGTAAGGGCCTGATGCCCGACGGGACCTCGCGCTTTTCAACATTGGATGGTGATCCGATCCTGCATTACATGGGCTGCTCGACCTTCTCGAACCACACGGTTCTGCCGGAAATCGCGCTGGCCAAGGTGCGCCAGGACGCGCCGTTCGACAAGATCTGCTATATCGGTTGCGGTGTCACCACCGGGATCGGAGCCGTCATCAACACCGCCAAGGTTGAAATCGGCAGCCGCGCCATCGTGTTTGGTCTGGGCGGTATCGGCCTGAACGTGATCCAAGGCCTGCGTCTGGCCGGGGCCGATCAGATCGTCGGCGTTGATCTGAACCCCGCCAAGGTAGAAATGGCCACGAAATTCGGCATGACCGATTTCGTAAATCCGGCCGAGGTTGAAGGCGATCTGGTGCCTTATCTGGTCAATCTGACCAAAGGCGGTGCGGATTACACCTTTGACGCCACTGGAAATGTCGGCGTGATGCGTGACGCGCTGGAATCGGCGCATAAGGGCTGGGGTGAATCGATCATCATCGGCGTGGCACCAGCGGGGGCCGAAATCTCGACCCGTCCGTTCCAACTGGTCACCGGGCGGTCGTGGCGTGGCACGGCCTTTGGCGGCGCACGTGGCCGGACCGATGTACCCAAGATCGTCGACTGGTACATGGAAGGGAAGATCGAGATTGATCCGATGATCACTCATACGATGGGTCTGAACGACATCAACCAAGGGTTCGACCTGATGCATAAGGGTGAGAGCATCCGATCGGTCGTAATCTACTGAAATAGTCAAAATAAATTCACAGGGCGGGCTTTTGTCCGCCCTTTTTTGTTCTTACATTCACCCTCAGGAATACCATCTCAGGTTGAGGGGTTGAATTGACGACACGGAATACTGACCGCCTTGCGGTTCTGATTGATGCAGACAATGTGCCTGCGAAACATGCGGCAGAGATTTTTGAAGAAATTGCCACATTGGGTGAAGCTGGCTTAAGAAGAATTTACGGAGATTTCTCCAACGGCTCGCCGCAGGGATGGAATATCCAATCTCTGGCGGACTATGCCATTGTTCCCCACCAGCAATTTGCGAACACTACTGGTAAGAACTCCAGCGATATCGCGTTGGTTATTGACGCAATGGATATTTTGCATTCCGAGCGGTTCAGCGGGTTTGTATTGGTATCTTCGGACAGTGATTTCACCCGTCTTGCAAGCCGCATTCGAGAGCAGGGCTTGGACGTGTTTGGAATAGGCGAGCGGAAGACGCCCAAGGCGTTTGTGGCCGCATGTAACAGGTTCATCTACATCGAAAATATCGAAAAGCCGGAAGAAAACGTATCGCAAAACAAAAAGGCTGAAAGTGTAAAAACGAAGCATGAATTGAACCATGCATATCAGTTGATCCGGAATGTCGTTTCGAACACAAATGAGCCTGACGGCTGGGCAAGCCTTGGTTTTGTCGGAAGTCAGTTGGGTAAGATGTATCCCGACTTTGACTCACGAACTTATGGCCACAAAAGACTGAGCGATCTGGTGCGGGCCATTGATCGTTTGGAAAAGAGCGGTACAAACGGCGACCTTAAGATCAGATGTGGGGAAGTTTGAGTGGAGGGTATTAATCGCCCGGCCGCGTCGCCCCTGTATCCGAGCGCGGTGACCGCACCCGTAGAACCGGTGTGTTGACCGACGAGGTGTTCGCCCGGCTCTCGCGCCAGACGACGAACACACCTGACGCGATAATGATGCTGGCTCCGACCGCGACCCAGCCATCGGGCCGCTCGCCAAAAAAGACCATGCCGAACAGCGTGGCCCAGATGATCTGGCTGTACTGGCTGGGCGCGACGACCCCGGCGGGCGCGGCGCGATAGGCCAGAATGATCAGGTGCTGGGCGATGACTGAAAACACACCAACCAGCGCCATCATCGCCAGATGCAGCAGCGAGGGTGGCAGGTAGACTGCGGGTTGGGCCACACTCATCACCATGATGGCCAGTAACATAGGGTAGAGGATCAGCACGGCCGAGCGTTCCTCATTCCCGATCTTGCGTACCAGAACGGAGGCAAACGCACTGCAGAACGCAGCGGTCAAGGCGGCAATATGGCCAAGCGTGATGTCCGTCGCCCCGGGGCGCAGGACGATCAGCACGCCGATCAGACCGACGCCGACGGCGGCCCAGCGCTGAGCGCGGACAACTTCACCAAGGATCGGGATCGACAGAACTGTGACGATCAGCGGGAAGGAAAACAGCAGCGAGTAAACCTCGGCCAGTGGCAAGACTGAAAAGGCATAAAACGCGCAAGACATCGCTGTAACCATCAGGCCGGATCGCAACAGAACCAGCCAAGGGTGATGCGGCAGGAAATTCCCGGTGGTCCGGTCGGTCAGAATCGTCACCGCCATTGGTACAAACGAGAATAGTGTGGCGAAAAAGATGATCTGCATCACCGAGTAGGTGCCACCCAGAACCTTGATCAGGGCGTCATGGCTGGCAAAAACCGCAAAGCCAAGAAACGCATAGCCAAGTCCCCGGAGGGTGGTGTTTTGAGTGCTCATTGCTGTGGTCTCGGTCACTGGGTCGGTGTGGCGGCGATCTGCCTTTACAGCGCGAACGAATTCCCCGGCTGTCTTTTGTGTTGATTAAACCCAATTTGGCGAAGCGCATAGTCCCTATTTTACCGCTAACATCGCAAAGCTGCCGTTATGGGCGGTCATCGCAGGATTGGCGGTGCGTCCTTTGGCTGGCGCGCGGATTGCACGCCCGCCTTCATCCCCACGCCGATCCTTCGGGCCAAAGCAACCCACGGGGTTGCGGTTTCGGACGGCAGGGTTTGGGTGGCGACCTCTTCGAACAGGTCGAGCCAATGGGCGAACATCTCGGGCTGCACGTCTGGCCGTTCGCTATGAATTCGCTGCGGATTGCCGTCATAGCTGCGTTCAAACAGGATGGCGTTGCGCCAGAAGGCGGCGATCTTGTCCTCATGCGCGGGCCAGTCGTGCACGTGTTTGTTGAAAACCGGCCCCAGAACGGCGTCCTTTCGCACGCGAGCATAGAAGGCGCGGACCTGTGCATTGATCTGGCCCGGTGTCGCGGGGAAGCGCGGGGGCAGGGTGGGTCTGGTCATGGGCGTCCCGATTTCGACTCTGTTGCAAGGCAATATTCGGTTCTACCGTCACGCAACAGGTGTGGTTTTGTCGCGCGCCTCGGGCGTCAGCAGATGCCGGATCAGGGCCACCGGATGCGCCTTGAGGCTGAGGCGGGTGGCCACGTAATCCTCGACCACCTGTTCGCCCAGCGTCATCTGCGGCAGATAAGCTTCGGGTTCATCCAATGCCTCGCCCTCCAGATCCTGTGAAAACAGCGGCAGGGGCTTCGCGGTCGCAATCGCCTTGGCCTGCCACAACGCCTCGCGCCGTGTCAGGTCACAGGCGGCAAAGGCGTCGGCTTCGGCCAGTCGTTCGATCACAGACGGGCCAAGCCCGGCCCGCCGCCATACGTCATCAACCTGATGGTAGCCATTACCCCGCGCGGCGGTCAGCCAGCTGGCGTCTTCCTCGCTCAGGCCCTTGATCTGGCGGAACCCAAGCCGCAGGGCCAGCCCGCCATGGCCATCGGGTTCCATCACATTGTCCCAGAAACTGACATTGATGCAGACCGGGCGCACCTGAACACCATGTTCGCGCGCATCGCGCACGATCTGGGCGGGGGCATAGAACCCCATCGGTTGCGAGTTCAGTAAAGCGCAGGCGAAAATCCCCGGATGGTGGCATTTGATCCAGGCTGAGGCATAGACCAGCAGTGCAAAGCTGGCCGCGTGGCTTTCGGGGAAACCATAGGACCCAAAACCTTCGATCTGCGAGAAGCACCGTTCGGCAAAGTCGTCGTCATAGCCGTTGCGTTTCATCCCGCGCAGGAAAAGCGCGCGGAATTCGCTGACATTGCCGTGCTTCTTGAACGTGGCCAGCGATCGGCGCAGCCGGTCCGCCTGTTCCGGGGTGAAGCCCGCGCCGACGATGGCGATCTGCATCGCCTGTTCCTGAAACAGCGGCACGCCCAGCGTTTTGCCCAGCACCTCGCCTAATGCGTCCGAGGGGAAGCTGACCTCTTCCTCGCCATTGCGGCGGCGGATATAGGGGTGGACCATGTCGCCCTGAATGGGGCCAGGGCGGATGATGGCGACCTCGATCACCAGATCATAGAAAGTGCGCGGCCGCATCCGGGGGAGGAAGTTCATCTGCGCACGTGATTCCACCTGAAACACCCCCACCGAGTCCGCTTTGCACAGCATATCGTAGACCTCGGGATCCTCGGGCGGCAGGGTGGCGAGGGTATAGCCAGTCTGGTGGTGCTGCGTGATCAGATCGAATGCCTTGCGGATACAGGTCAGCATCCCAAGGCTGAGGACATCGACCTTCAGAATACCCAGACTGTCGATATCGTCCTTGTCCCAGCAGATAACCGTGCGGTCCTCCATCGTGGCGTTTTCGATGGGGACAAGCTCGTCCAGACGCCCCTCGGTGATGATGAAACCACCCACATGCTGCGAGAGATGCCGGGGGAAGCCGTCAATCTCATATACCAGCATTAGAGTCTGTTTCAGGCGACGATCCCCAGGATCAAGGCCGATCTCTCGCATCCGTTCGGCCTCAAGCCCCTTGGACGAGAAGAACCCCCAAAGCTGTGAAGACAGGGCCGAGATCGTGTCTTCGGTCAGCCCCATGGCGCGCCCGACCTCGCGGATCGCACGCTTGCCGCGATAATGGATCACGGTGGCGCACAGCCCCGCGCGGTGGCGGCCATAACGGTCATAGATGTGCTGGATCACCTCTTCGCGGCGTTCATGTTCGAAATCGACGTCAATATCGGGCGGCTCGTCCCGCGCCTCGGACACGAAACGTTCAAAGACCATCGTGCCCAGCTCGGGGCTGACCTCGGTGATGCCCAGGCAAAAACAGACCACCGAATTGGCGGCTGATCCGCGCCCCTGACACAGGATATCGCGGGACCGGGCGAATTTGACGATGTCACGGACGGTCAGGAAATAGGGTTCGTATTTCAGCTTGCCGATCAGGGTCAGTTCATGCGCCAACATCTTTTTGGCCTTCTCGGATGCGCCCGCCGGATAGCGCCAGTTCAGTCCCTCATACGCCAGACGATGCAGGCGCTGGGTCGGGGTTTCCTGTTCACTGCCCTCGCTGGGGTATTCATAGCGCAGCTCATCCAGCGAGAATTGCAGCTGTTCGCTGAGCATATGGGCGCGGGTGACGGCCCCTTCATGGCCCTTGAAGATACGTAACATCTCGGCCTCGGACCGCAGGCGCTGTTCGCCATTGGCCAGCGCGTCGCGCCCCAGATCATCGACCTTGCGGCGCAGGCGGATGGCGGTCAACACATCGGCCAACTTGCGGCGGGCCCCGTGGTGCATCATCGGCGCGGCACTGGCGATTGTGGGGGTGCCAATTTGCTTTGATTCAGTCTCTAATAAAGAGAAATACGCACTGTCTGCACCGTCATATCGGGGGTGTATCAACAGATGCATCCGCCCAGCAAAGCGGCGCGTCAACTGTTGTGCCTGTGCCCGCCAAGGGTTTGCGCCGCCCTGCGACGGGGTCGCTTGTGGCCAGAGCAGCAGGTGGAGGCCGTCAGAGAATTCCATCAGGTCCGACAGATGCAAGATACAGTCGCCTTTCTCGGCCCGCAGGCGACCCGTCGACAATATACGACACAGGTTGCCCCAGCCCTGCCGGTTCAGGGGCAGGGCGGTGACGGTGGGCGCATCGGTGAAGATCAGCCGCGCCGCCGGGATCAGGCGGGGGACTGCGTGGACCGGGTAAGAAGGTGGTTTGGGGATATGATCGGGGCAGGGTGGGCCGATGGGCGTGTTCTGTCCTTCCCATTGCACACGTTCGCGCACCTTTCGGGCGATCTCGCGGGCTTGGGTGTGGGCGCGCACGATCCCGGCCACCGAGTTGTCATCGGCAATCGCAACGGCAGGCAGGCCTAGCATCACGGCGCGCTCCATGTATTCCTCGGGGTGGGATGCCCCGGTGAGAAAGGTGAAGTTCGACGTGATCGACAATTCGGCATACATGGCGATTCCACATTATATTCACCTTTTGTTCTTTTTCGAGTCCTTTGCGCAGGAAACGGGTCGCCTGGCTTTGCCAGGTCACAGTTGATCCTGATTGCCGCATCTCACATGCGGCACTTGCCCCCGGTTTGCGCATCGCTCATAAACGCAGTCACACATGCCCCGCGAGGCCGACAACCGAAGAAGGATCGCCAGCCGTGACCATCGAAGCGCCGGAAACCAAGATCGTGGAAACCACCCGAGTTGCCTGTGACGGCGGCGAAGGCGCGTTGGGCCATCCGCGCGTGTGGCTGCAAATCCCCGAGGATACCGGTTGGGTCGAATGCCCCTATTGCGATTGCAAATATGTCCTGAAGGGCACAGATCAGGGCTGATCGCCTTTTCAAAGGGTGAACGCCAAAATCTCGCCGCGTTTTTTGTGCTAAGGCTCAATCGCAACCAGCCCGGTGAGAGTGATGACAGACCTTCACGCTACTGACACAGCAAATCCTGTTTTTGGTTGGACAGGATTTAGCCTCGCGTCGATTGCGCTTTTTGCAGCTCTCTTTGTGTTCTGGGCAGGACCGTTCGCGCCGCAGCAATCCACCGGGGTTTCCTTGGGAGAATTGGCGGCCGAGATCGGTAAATCCACGCTGCGCGCCGCGGCCGGGCTTGAGCAGCCCGAACCGGTTGCGCCGACCCGTGATCTGGACGATTTCCTGCGTATCGGGGTCGCCATGTTGGGCGGGCTGGCAATTGTGTTGTCCGTTGTTGGTATCCTGCGCCACGAAAAGAGACGCCCCGCTATTGCAGGCGTTGCCATTGGCGTGGGCGCGATCCTGTTCCAGTTCTTTGCCTTTGCATTTTTCGCCTTCCTCGGTGTGTTGGTTATCATGGCGCTGCTGAACAGTTTCTCGGACGTCTTCAGCGGTCTGTTTGGTGGATAAGCCGCGTTCCTGACTGGTCACGCGCGCAGCCCTGTGGCAGAACCATCCCTGACCGACAGGGAGAGCGCGCATGAGCAATTTCGGAAAAGGATGTCACCTGCATCTGATCGACGGATCGGCCTTTATTTTCAGGGCCTATCACGCTCTGCCCCCGCTGACGCGAAAATCCGATGGGCTGCCGATCGGCGCCGTTTCGGGGTTCTGCAATATGCTGCAGAAATATGTCGAGGGGAACGCCGGACCCGACGCGCCGACCCATGTGGCGGTGATTTTCGACAAGGGCTCGCACACGTTCCGCAATGATCTTTATGACCTGTACAAAGCCAACCGCGAGGCGATGCCCGAGGATCTACGGCCACAGATGCCCCTGACCCGCGAGGCGACCCGCGCCTTCAACATCGCCTGCAAAGAGCTTGAAGGCTATGAGGCGGACGACATCATCGCCACGCTGGCTGTTCAGGCGCGTGACGCGGGTGGGCGCGTGACGATTGTCAGTTCGGACAAGGACCTGATGCAGCTGGTCGGCGGTGGCGTGGAAATGCTGGACGCGATGAAGAATAAACGCATCGACCGTGATGGTGTGTTCGAGAAATTCGGCGTCGGCCCCGAACGGGTGGTCGATGTGCAGGCGCTGGCAGGCGACAGTGTGGATAACGTGCCGGGCGCGCCGGGCATTGGGGTCAAGACGGCGGCCCTGTTGATCAACGAATATGGCGATCTGGAAACGCTGCTGGACCGCGCGGAAGAGATCAAGCAGCCCAAACGCCGCCAGACTCTGATCGAAAAGCGCGACCAGATTGAGCTGTCGAAAAAGCTGGTGCAGTTGGACGAAAACACCCCGTTGGACTTCACGCTGGACGATCTTGAAGTGAAAGACCCCGAGCCGGACACGCTGCTGGGTTTTCTGGCGGATATGGAGTTCCGCACCCTTACCAAACGCATTGCCGACAAGCTGGGGGCCGAGGCCCCAGTGATCGCCGATGCGCCCGCGCCCGAGGTTGTATCTGAGGCCGAGGATATCCCCTTTGACGCCGCGAAATACGAGTGCGTTCGGGATGCAGCAGCGCTGCAGGTGTGGATCGACCGGGCCTATGAAACCGGCTGGGTCGCTGTCGATACCGAGACCACCGGTCTGAACGAGATGATCGCCGATCTGGTGGGCATTTCGCTGTGTGTTGAGGCGGGTGAGGCTTGTTATATCCCGCTGACTCACCGCGATGGGGATGCAGATGATCTGTTCGGGTCCGATACGCTGGCCGAGGGGCAGATGCCACTGGATGCGGCTTTAACCCTGCTGAAACCGATGCTTCAGGACCCGTCGATCCTGAAGATCGGGCAGAACATGAAGTATGACGCCAAGATTTTCGCGCGCTATGGTGTGGAAGTGGCGCCGATCGACGACACGATGCTGATGTCTTATGCGATGCATGGGGGCGAGCATGGGCATGGCATGGATACTCTGTCAGAACGCTATCTAAATCACACACCGTTTCCGATCAAACCGCTGCTGGGGTCCGGCAAGTCGGCCATCACCTTCGACAAGGTGCCGATTGATGAGGCCACCGCCTATGCCGCCGAGGATGCGGATATCACGCTACGCCTGTGGAAACTGTTCAAGCCGCAACTGCATCAGGTGCAGGTGGCGACTGTCTATGAGACACTCGAACGCCCTCTGGTGCCGGTCCTCAAGGAAATGGAGATGCACGGGATCAAGGTGGACCGCGACGTCCTCAGCCGCATGTCCAACGCCTTTGCACAGAAAATGGCTGGGTTAGAGGCTGATATTCACGAGTTGGCCGGTGAGAATTTCAATGTCGGCTCGCCCGCGCAACTGGGTGAGATTCTCTTCGACAAGATGGGGCTTGAGGGCGGCAAGAAGGGTAAGACCGGGAAGTATTCGACCGGGGCCGATATTCTGGAAGACCTCGCAACCGAGCATGAGTTGCCCCGCCGCGTGCTGGACTGGCGGCAACTTTCCAAGCTGAAATCGACCTATACGGATGCGCTGCAAACCCATATCAATCCCGATACGGGCCGGGTACATACGTCTTATTCAATCACGGGGGCGAACACGGGCCGTCTGGCCTCGACCGATCCAAACCTGCAAAACATCCCGGTGCGCACCGAAGAAGGCCGCCGCATTCGTGAGGCGTTTATCGCCGAGCCGGGTAACGTGATGGTCAGCCTCGACTATAGCCAGATCGAACTGCGGATTTTGGCCCATATCGCGGATATCCCGGCGTTGAAACAGGCATTCTCGGACGGGTTGGACATTCACGCCATGACCGCATCCGAGATGTTCGATGTGCCATTGAACGAGATGACGCCGGATATTCGCCGTCAGGCCAAGGCTATCAATTTTGGTGTGATCTACGGGATTTCAGGCTTTGGTCTGGCGCGTAACCTGCGCATTCCACGGGCCGAGGCGCAGGGCTTTATCGACCGCTATTTCGAGCGTTTCCCAGGTATCAGAGCCTATATGGACGACACCGTCGCTTTCGCCAAAGAGCATGGGTATGTGCAGACGCTGTTTGGCCGCAAGATCCACACGCCCGAGATCAACGCCAAGGGGCCGCATGCTGGGTTTTCGCGCCGGGCGGCGATCAACGCGCCGATTCAGGGGACAGCGGCGGATGTGATCCGGCGCGCGATGGTGCGGATGCCGGATGCGATCCACGGGCTGCCCGCCAAGATGTTGTTGCAGGTGCATGACGAATTGCTGTTCGAAGTGGCCGAGGATGCGGTGGATCAAGTGATCGGTATTGCGCGCGACGTAATGGAGGGCGCGTCTGACCCGGCGGTGAAGCTGGACGTTAAGCTGAGTGTCGATGCCGGGCAGGGTGCCAACTGGGCCGAGGCGCATTAAGGGCGCGCTGCTCATCAGGCCCGATGGGCCCTCTTCGCAGCGGGTCAGTCCTGCGGCCTGACCAGTCGGTTGACCAGCCGTTGCACGGTGGGGCCGAGAATCAGAATAACCGAGAACGCGATCGGCCAGCAAAAAGCCCAGGATGCCATCCAGTCGCCCGCCGTGTTTGGCCCCAACCCGATCGCCTTGACCGTGGCGATGCCTGTGACGATGCAGGACATCAGGCCCGACATGATCAGGCTGAACAGAGCGCGGGCATAGCGGGCAGGGAGCATTGATCGAATCCTATAGTCTCGGTTTCTTTCATCTGCGGGATTTATAAAGCAAATGCCAGAGCTAGGCGCGCATCCACTTCAGGCTGTTGACCGTTTGCGGTGTTGAGGGCACGTATTCGGCGCTGACCCACCCTGTATATCCCGCCTCATCCATTGCGGTGAACAGGGCGGGAAAATCGGTTGGCCCCCGCCCGGGTTCGGATCGGTCTGGTGCCGCGCCAATTTGAGCGTGGACCACGTTGGCGTTACACCGGGTCCACACGTCCAGCGCGTTGCCGTGGATCATATGGGCGTGAAAGCTGTCGAATTGCAGGCCGACATTGGGGCGGTTCACTCGGTTCAGAACATCAGCGGCCAGGTCATAGTTGTTCAGGAAATACTCTGGCTGCGAAATTGGGTTCAGCGGCTCAATCGTGAACTGTTGCTGGGGCGCGAAATCGGCAGCCCATTTTAGGTTATCCACGAAACAGTCCAGCGCATCACGGCCCGAGGCATAGCCCGACATGATGTGGATCAGCCCCGGTTTCAGTACATCGGCGTAACGCATCACGCGACGAATATCCGATTGGAACCGTGCTTCGCCGCCGGGGACTGCTGCATAGCCCGGTTGTCCGCCTGTGTAATTCGGTGGCGGCGCGTTGATCAGGACAAGGTCCAACCCATTGGACAGCAAGGCCCGCCGCGTTTCCTTGGCGGCCAGATCATAGGGAAACAAAATCTCAACGGCTTGAAACCCGGCTTCTGCTGCCGCCTGAAACCGGTCGAGATAGGGAAGTTCTGCAAAGAGCAGCGAGATATTGGCGGCAAATTTGGGCATTGGCAGGTCCGGGTTTTAGGTGACCGGACCTTAGCTGTCGGGTGATTTCAGGGAAAGGGACTGAAAACGACAGATTGTCGAAAATCGGCCAGATCGCCCGGGGCAATTCAGAGACATTCGGGACAATGCGGCGAATCATTTTCGGTCGCCGTTCCAACAAAAGGTCTGACACCATGGCAATGAGCCCTGACCCCGTGCGCGGGAACACTCTTTCTGTGTCTGCCGGGCGCAGTTCTGCCTTGCCCGGCAATGGCTTGGCGGTGGCAAGCATGCTGACATGGGCAGCCGGGTTTCCGGCGGCCGAGGTGCTGTTGCAAAGCTGGCCCCCCGTCGCGCTTTTGGTGGCGCGACTGGCGATTGCGGTGTTGGTGATGGTTCCGATCTGGGTGATTTTTGACGGGCCGACCCGCGTGCTGCGCGCCCGTTGGGGACATGCGATGCTGGTCGGCGGAACGCTTGGGGCGGCGATGTTCCTGATCATTCTGGCACAAAAGCTGACCGACCCGGTGACCGTGGCCATCATCGCCTCGTGTGCGCCCTTGTTTGCGACTTTGTTGGAGCTGGCGACCGGTGCGCGACGTTTGCGGTGGAGTTTTGCTATCGGAGTCATCGTGTCCATCATCGGTGGGTTAATCGCGACCAGCGCGGTGGCCCCCGCTCAACTAGGGCTGGGCGCTGGGTGTGCCATTGTGTCGACGGGGTTGTTCTGCTGGGCCAGCATGGCAACCGCGCGAGACTTTCCAGAACTCAGCCAGACCGGGCGTAGTACCATTACCTTCGTGGGCGGGTTGGTCGTGGCCGTCTTTCTGTTCTTCGCGGCAGGGCAGTTAGGGATGGATGTCATCCCAACGGCTCCGGTTGATATGCAGCAAGCGGGAATGCTGGTGATCTATGCGCTGATCTCGATGGGGCTGAGTCAGGTGTTTTTTATCGCCTCGGTCGGGAAAATCGGCGTGGCGCTGGCGTCGTTCCACATCAACATCGCGCCGTTTTACGTGATGTTGATCATGCTTGTGCTGGGGGACGAGTGGAACTGGACTCGCGCGCTGGGCGCGGGGATCGTGGCTGTGGCCGTGGTGCTGGCGCAAGATCGTCGGGTGGTGCGCCGGGCTTAGTCCGGCAAATCCTCGGACCGGATCAGGGAGAAAAACTGTCCACCTGACCAAACGCCAAACCATTCGCCATTGTGTTCGGCAATGTCGACCAGCCGGTAGAAACTTTTGCGGTCGATCCGCGCTTCGAGGTTGGCTCGCACCAATATGTAGGGCGCGGGTTCATCTGTTTCAGGGTCGATAACAATGCGGATCGGGTGGTCCGGCCCTGCGATGGCTGTGTCACCCACATGCGTCGTGAAAGTCAGCACCTGCGCCGTGCCGGTGCCCGTCGCATCGAAATCGACCGCGACGAAGGGCGCGTCCTCGACGGTGATTCCCACCTTTTCGACCGGGGTGACGAGGTAATATTTCCCCTCTTCTTTCTTAAGAATTGAGGAAAAAAGCTTCACAAGCTCGAACCTGTTGATCGGCGACCCTAAATAAGTCCAAGACCCATCTTTGGCGATATGGATGTCCAGATCGCCACAAAACGGAGGATTCCATAGGTGAACCGGGGGCAAGCCCTTGGTTTTGGCGGCTTTGACTGATGCCGCAATGCCATCAGGGGAAGGTGTCACAGGTTTTTGTCCGCTCATTACTTTTGCCATTTCCTTTTCGCGCGATACACTTCAACCATATTAGTCCACGGAAGGGAAAGTCATGACCGAACCTGCCGACCTCGTGTCCGAGATCGAAGCGCTGGAAACCAAACTGCAAGAGGCCAAGTCCTCGATCACCCGCCGCTTTATCGGACAGGAACGGGTCGTGGACCTGACCCTGACCGCGCTGTTGTGCGGGGGGCATGCGTTGCTGATCGGTCTGCCCGGTCTGGGTAAGACGCGACTGGTCGAGACGCTGTCGACCGTGATGGGCTTGCACGGCAACCGCATTCAGTTCACGCCGGACCTGATGCCTGCCGATATTCTGGGGTCCGAGGTTCTGGATACCGCCGAAGACGGCAGCCGCCATTTCAGGTTCATTTCTGGCCCGATCTTTTGCCAGTTGCTGATGGCAGATGAGATCAACCGCGCCAGCCCCCGGACGCAATCGGCGCTGTTGCAGGCGATGCAGGAACGCACGGTGACGGTGGCGGGTGAGGATCGCTCGCTTGGCACACCGTTTCACGTGCTAGCGACACAGAACCCCATTGAGCAAGAGGGTACCTATCCGCTGCCCGAGGCGCAGTTGGACCGTTTCCTAGTGCAGATCGACGTGGAATACCCTGATCGCCAGACCGAGCGTGACATTTTGCTGGCCACCACGGGCGTCGAGGAAGACGACGCGCACGAGATTTTCACCAAAGAAGAGCTGCTGGCCGCGCAGGTTCTTTTGCGCCGGATGCCCGTGGGCGACTCAGTCGTTGAACTTATCCTTGATCTGGTTCGCGCCTTCCGCCCGGACGAGGCGGGTGTTTCTGAACGCGTGGCCGAAACCGTCGCTTGGGGGCCGGGTCCACGTGCGGCGCAGGCGTTAATGATGACTGTGCGGGCACGGGCAATGTTGCAAGGGCGACTGGCACCCAATGCCGAAGACGTGCTGGACATGGCGCGCCCTGTCCTCAGTCACAGGATGGCGCTGAACTTTGCGGCGCGGGCGCGGGGTGACAGCCTTGCGGATCTCATCGAATCCACGGCTGCCGGGCTGATCCGCACTGAGGCTGCGGCGTGAATGCCGCGCTGACCCTTCGCGAAAGATCCGAGGCCGAGGCGTCCCGGCTGCCGCCGCTGTTAGCGCGGGCCGAACATCTGGCGGGAACCGTCCTGCTGGGTGATCACGGACGCAGGCGGTCAGGTCTAGGTGATGATTTCTGGCAGTACCGCCCGGCGCAGATCGGAGACAGCCGTCGGATGATTGACCACCGGCGGTCTGCGCGGGGGGATCAGCAATTCGTGCGTGAACGCGAGTGGCAGATCGCGCAATCGGTAATGCTCTGGGTCGATCAGGGCGCGTCGATGCGGTTTGCGTCCGACAAATCCCTGCACACCAAAGCAGATCGGGCACGCTTGCTTGGTCTGTCAACGGCGATCCTGTTGGTGCGTGGCGGGGAACGCGTGGGTCTGACCGGAACAACCCTTCCGCCCCGGCGCGGCAATGCGCAGATCGTGCGGTTGGCGCAGGCTTGGTCCGAAGATGCCGAGGCTGATTATGCCCCGCCAGAACACAGGGCCATGATCCCACACGCGCGTGCCGTCTTCATTTCCGATTTCCTCGGGCCTATGGATGAAGTTGAGCTGGCCCTGACCAAAGCCGCCGACCGGGGCGTGCGCGGTGTCCTGTTGCAAGTTCTGGACCCGACCGAGGAAAGCTTTCCCTATCGCGGGCGGACCATATTCGAAAGCGTTGGCGGCACGGCGCGACACGAAACCCTTAAAGCCGGTGAGTTGCGGGACCGCTATCTGGAGCGGCTCGCCAACCGAAAGGACGCGCTGACGCAGTTGTGCCGCGCGACAGGGTGGCAGCTTGGTCTGCACCATACAGGTGACAGCGCGCAGGCGGCTCTGTTGTGGCTCTATCGTGCGCTGGATGGGGGCACGGCATGACGGTTCTGGCGGGTATTGGATTTACCGCACCGTGGGTGTTGCTGGGTCTTTTGACCCTGCCGATCCTGTGGTTGATCCTGCGCGCTGTGCCACCAGCGCCGATCCGCAGGCTGTTTCCGGCGGTCACGCTACTGCTTGGGTTGAAGGATGAAGAAAGCGTTTCGGACCGCACCCCGTGGTGGTTGCTGCTGTTGCGCATGATGGCAGCGGCGGCGATTATCATCGGGTTGGCCGGTCCGGTTCTGAACCCGTCCCGAGAGCAAGCCGGATCAGGGCCATTGTTGCTGGTTCTAGACGGAAGCTGGGCGGGTGCAACCCGTTGGTCTTCGACGTTGGACCAGATTGACGCGCAACTGACCGAGGCCGGGCGTGCCGGGCGCACGGTCGCGATCCTTAACCTGACGGTTCCCGAAGTCCCTGTCTTCCAGGCCGCCGAGGCGTGGAGCGGTCGATTGCCCGGATTGGTTCCGATGCCATGGCAGCCTAAGCCGCCGCAGATTGAACAGGCTTTGGTCGCGCTGGATCAGGTTGAAGGAGGATTTGAAACGCATTGGTTCAGTGACCGTCTGGCCTATGACGACAGCGAAACGATCCTTGCTGCGTTGCAGGCGCGCGGGGGTGTCACCGTATATCAGTCGCCCTCTTCCGTTGTTGGGTTATTGCCGGCTGGCTATCAGGACGGTGTCATTCAGTTGACCGCGCAACGGGCCGAGGCTGGCCCGGCTGAACGCATCACGGTTTTGGCGCAGGGCCGCGACCCGGCCGGGGTGATGCGGGTACTGCAATCCGCCGAGGTGGAGTTTGCAGGCGGCGAAACGCAGGCCCAGATAGAACTGGCCCTGCCGTCAGAACTGCGTGCGCGGATCACGCGGTTTGAAATTCAAGGTGAACGGTCTGCGGGGGCTGTGACGCTGACTGATGACAGCCTGCGGCGGCGCGAAGTTGCCCTGATCGCTGGGACGCGGAATCGCGAAGGGTTAGAGTTGCTGTCACCGTTGCACTACCTGACCCAGGTTTTGATCCCGACAGCGGATTTTGTTGATGGCGGATTGCTGGATGTGTTGCCAGCCAACCCGGATGTGATTGTTCTGGCCGATGTCGCCAAACTGTCCGGGGGCGAACAATCGGCACTGGTTGAATGGGTCGAAGAGGGTGGCTTGCTGTTGCGCTTTGCCGGACCGCGTATGGCCGCCAGTGATCTTGGCCGTGACGAGGAAGATATCCTGTTGCCTGTCCGCCTGCGCAGCGGCGGACGATCAGTTGGCGGCGCGATGAGCTGGGGTGAGGCCAAGGGGCTTGCACCGTTCCCCGAAAGCTCACCCTTTTACGGGCTTAGTGTCCCCGGAGATGTATCTGTGACCACGCAGGTCATGGCGCAACCAGACCCTAATCTGGCGGATCGCGTGATTGCTTCGCTGTCCGATGGCACGCCATTGGTGACCCGCAAGGCGCTTGGGCTGGGTCAGGTTGTGCTGTTCCATGTGACGGCTGATGCAGAATGGTCCAGCCTTCCCCTGTCGGGCCTGTTTGTCGAAATGCTGGATCGGCTGGCCGTCGCCTCGGCCGCCAAGTCTCGGCAGGAGTCCCAGTTGCAGGGCACCACGTGGGAGCCAATTCAGGTGATGGATGGGTTTGGCACCTTGTCTGATGCGGGCAATCTGTCGGGCGTTGATGGCGTCGATCTTGTGTCGGGTGCAATTGGCCCGGATCTGCGTCCGGGGCTTTACGAAAGCGGTAAGCAAAAGCTGGCGCTGAATGTTCTGACCAGCGACACGGTGCTCAGCCCTGCGGTCTGGCCGCCGGATGTGCCTATCAAGGGGCAGGAAATTAGCACGGAAACGCCCATCGGAGGTATCCTGCTCAGCCTTGCGCTGTTGTTGCTGACGGTGGATGTCATTGCGTCTTTGGCGTTGTCGGGGCGGTTGGGTCTGGCCAAGGTCGCAGCCACGGCGGTCGGAGTTTTGTTGTTTGTGCCTCAAGCGGACGCGCAGACACCCGCAGACACCGATTTCGCCCTGAATGCCACCAAGGAACTGGTGTTGGCGCATGTCCTGACGGGTGACGCGCAGGTCGATGACATTGCGGGTGCCGGAATGCGGGGTCTTGCACAAACCCTGTTTTATCGCACGTCCGTCGAACCAGCCGAACCGATTGGCGTTGATCTGGAGCGGGACGAACTGGCCTTTTTCCCGTTGCTCTACTGGCCCATAACCCCCCAGCAACCGCAACCGTCCGCTGAAGCCTACGCCAAGCTCAACGCTTACCTGCGCTCGGGTGGGATGATCTTGTTTGACACGCGGGACTCGGATGTGGCGCGGTTCGGCGCCTCCAGCCCCAATGGACGCAAATTGCAGCAGTTGGCTGCGCCTTTGAATATCCCTTCGTTAGAGCCTGTCCCGCGTGACCACGTGCTGACGCGCGCTTTCTATCTGCTGCAGGATTTTCCGGGGCGCTACGCCGGAACCGAGGTCTGGGTTGAGGCCGCGCCACTGGATGCCGAACAGATCGAGGGGATGCCGTTCCGCAACCTCAACGACAACGTGACGCCAGTGGTGATCGGCGGCAACGACTGGGCCGGAGCGTGGGCCGTTGACCGCAACGGTCAGGCCCTTTTGCCCGTTGGACGCGGCTATGCAGGTGAGCGTCAGCGAGAGCTGGCCAACCGCTTTGGTGTCAATTTGGTGATGCATGTCCTGACCGGGAACTACAAATCGGATCAGGTGCACGTGCCCGCCTTGCTGGACAGGTTGGGACAATGACAGGAACCGTTATCTTTGATCCCCTGATCCCGTGGCCCGTTCTGGCCACCGTTGCCGCGATTGCCCTTGCCGGGGTGGTTCTGGCCCTTTGGCGGGGTCTGTCCGGTTGGGCCCTGCGCGGTTTGGCGGCCCTTGTCGTGATCGGGGCGCTGGCTGGTCCGGTCTACCAGATCGAGGACCGCGCGCCCCTGACAGACATCGTGTTGATGATCGAGGATGAAAGCGCCAGTCAGACCCTTTCAGACCGCGCCGAGCAGACTGCGCTGGCAGCCGAAGAACTGGCGGCCGAGATCGAGTCGCGCGACAATACCGAGCTGCGCCGGATCAAAGTCGGTGATGGTGACGGCGACGAAGGTACGCAGGTCATGGCTGCGCTGAACGAGGCGTTGGCTGAGGAACCGCGCGCGCGGATCGCCGGAATTCTCGTGGTATCCGACGGGATTGTGCACGATGCAGATCAGGCACCCGATCTGCCAGCGCCGATGCATTTGCTGCAAACCGGGCGCGCCACCGACTGGGACCGCCGCCTAATTGTGCGCAATGCCCCGGCCTTTGCCATTATTGGTGAGCCGGTTACCCTGACCCTGCGTGTAGAAGATAGCGGTGCGGCCCCTACTGGCGCGACCAACGCGCCTCTTGAAATCTCGGTCGACGGGGCCGAGCCGCAACAATTCTCGATCCCTATCGGTGTCGACGTGGAATTGCCCGTCAGCCTGCCTCATGGCGGGCGTAATGTCATTCAATTCACGGTGCCCGAAGCCGAAGGCGAACTGACAGACCGAAACAATACGGCGCTGATCCAGATGAACGGTGTTCGCGATCGTTTGCGCGTGCTGCTGGTATCGGGCGAGCCGCATCCGGGCGGGCGGACATGGCGCAACCTGCTGAAGTCTGACAGCTCGGTCGATCTGGTGCATTTCACGATCCTGCGGCCACCTGAGAAACAGGACGGCGTTCCGGTGGATGAGTTGTCGCTGATCGCGTTCCCAACTCGAGAGCTGTTTCTGGAAAAGATCAACGATTTTGATCTGATCATCTTTGACCGTTACAAGAGGCGCGGCATTTTGCCTGCGATCTATCTGGATAACGTCAACAACTATATCAACGACGGCGGTGCCGTCCTGATCGCGGCCGGGCCTGACTTTGCCAGCGCGGACAGTATCTTTCGCTCGCCCCTGGCGCCAATCCTGCCTGCGCAACCAACCGCGCGGGTGATCGAGGAACGCTTTGTCCCGATGGTGACCGATCTGGGGCATCGCCACCCGGTTACGACTGATCTTGGCGATTCCGAACAATGGGGCGCGTGGTTGCGCCAGATCGACGTAAAGCACCGCTCGGGCGAGTTGCTGATGACCGGAATTGAAGACAGACCGTTGTTGGTTCTTGATCGTGTGGGTGAAGGCCGCGTGGCAATGCTGGCCTCGGATCACGCGTGGCTTTGGAGCCGCGGGTTCGAGGGGGGCGGGCCGCAGCTTGAACTGCTGCGCCGGCTGGCGCATTGGATGATGAAAGAACCCGAGCTTGAGGAAGAAGCGCTGTGGGCCGAAGCCAACGGCCAGATCATGCGGATCATTCGGCAGACCCTTGAGGATGAGGTCGGTCCAGTTACGGTCACGCGCCCGAATGGGGAAACGCTGGACATCACGCTCGACATGATTTCTCCCGGCCGGTTCGAGGCGCAGTATTTCGGGCCGGAAATCGGACTTTACCGTTTGCAGGAAGGCGAGTTGTCCGCCGTTATCGGGTTAGGTCCGGCCGCCCCGAAAGAATTTGAGCGCACCATCGCAACCTCGGACGTTCTGGATCCGCTGCTGGCCGAGTTGCGCGGTGGGGCGATCAGGCTGGAGGACGGTCTGCCCGCCATCCGCAATGTGCGTGCGGGACGACCGACATCCGGACGCGGCTGGATTGGCCTGACGCCGCGCGACGCTTATGAAACCCGGGACGTCACGCAGGCCGGTTTGCTGCCGCCGTGGTTGGTGCTGCTTCTGGCGGGGGGCTTCCTGCTGGGCGGTTGGTTGCGCGAGGGGCGTCGCTGACGGCCCGCGCCAGTGATCCGAGCCGCCCGGTAAGCGCTTAAACACTTCTTCATGCTCTGGCTGGATGTTGATCCCGGGTTAGTCCGGGATCACCAAAGATGAGTCTTGCAATAAAACTGGCACAGGAACGACGCGCACGTTTGGCGGCAGAGCGTCTTTTGGAAATGAAGCAGGCCGAATTGTCCGCCGCCAACCGCAAGCTGGGCCTGCATGCAATGGCCCTGACCAAGCGCATCGGCGAAACCCAGGCCGAGGTGGAAACGGTTCGGGGTGAGAACGAAAAGGTCAAATCCGACCTGACGCTGGCCAAAGCCAAGATCGAAGTGGCGGAACGACGGTTATGGCATTCGATTCAGACGTTTCAGGACGGTTTCGCGTTTTTTGACGGCGATAACCGCCTGATCGGAGCGAATACGGCCTACCTTAGTTTGTTTGATGGGATCGACGAAGTTGCGCCGGGCGTCGCATATCCACGGATACTTGAGATTTTGGCCGCTGAGGGGCTGATTGATCTGCGATCCGAGGCTGCACCGGACTGGATCCAAAGGATGCTGGAGCGTTGGTCACAACCGCATCCCAACGCGGAAGTTATCCGCCTGTGGAATGGTCATTATGTGAAGCTGATCGACCAGCGGGGCAATGGTGGCGATGTTGTAAGTCTGGCGCTGAACATCTCGGCCTCGGTCCGGCATGAGGCCGAATTGACGGCCGCGCGCGAACGGGCCGAAGCAGCAAACCGCGCCAAGTCCGCATTTCTGGCCAATATGAGCCATGAGATACGCACCCCGATGAACGGTATTGTCGGGATGACTGACCTGCTGACTGAAACCCCTCTGGACGAGGAACAAAGGCTCTATCTTAACACGATCCGCAACTCGGGTGAGGCGTTGCTGGTCATCATCAATGACGTTCTCGACTATTCCAAGATCGAGGCGGACAAGCTGATCCTGCACCCCGAACAGTTCGACTTTGAGCGCTGTATTCTTGAGGTTGCGATGCTGTTGCAGCCAAGTGTCCGCGACAAGGGGCTGACGCTGTTGGTGGACTATGACCTGTTTCTGCCAACGCTATTTGTTGGTGATCCGGGCCGTGTTCGCCAGGTTCTGACGAATCTGGTGGGCAATGCGGTGAAATTCACCGCCAACGGCCATGTTCTGATCCGCGTTACCGGGGTGCCCAATACCGATACCAAGACCTGCGATATACACGTGGCGATCGAAGACACTGGGATCGGGATCGAACCGGAAAAGATCGACCACATATTTGGTGAGTTCAATCAGGTCGAAGATGAACGCAACCGCCAGTTCGAAGGAACCGGGCTGGGGCTGGCTATCACAAAACGTCTGATCACGCTGATGGGCGGTACGATCTGGGTAGAAAGCGAACCGGGGCGTGGGTCGTGTTTCGGGTTCCGCGTGTCGATGCCGACCGTTGAAGGCGTTCAGCCTGCCCCTCCGGATCTGGGTGGGGGTCTGCATCACGTGATGGTTGTCGAGGATTTGGCGGTCAATCGGGCCATCCTGTCCAAGCAGCTCGGCCGGCTGGGATCGCGTGTCACGGTGTGTTCGTCTGGTGGAGAGGCTTTGGCCGCAGTTGACGATACCGTTGAACTGCTTTTGTGTGATCACGACCTGCCGGATATGGATGGGCTGGAATTGGCGACTATCCTTAAAGATCGCGGGTGGGGCGAACTGCCGGTTGTGGTGATGTCGGCCAATCCTGCCGTCATCCACGCAAACCCGGCTCGACATCTGATCGAAGGCGTTCTGCAAAAACCCATTCCCCGGGCTGAACTATATACGCACCTGACCGCTCTTGGTCAGGAAACACCGGCCGAACCCGCAGAAAAAGCTGCACCGGAAGGCGCGGAACCTAAACACCCGAACGCGCAGACGGGCGGGCGCTTGATGCGGGTTCTGGCGGCCGAAGATAACCGGACAAACCAACTGATCTTGAAGAAAATGGTTAAGGATCTGAACATCGAACTGCGGTTTGCCGGAAATGGACTTGATGCCGTGGATGCCCATCGTGAATTCGACCCGGACCTGATCTTCATGGATATTTCCATGCCGAAAATGGACGGAAAGCAGGCCACCGGTGAAATTCGGCGGCGCGAGATTGAGACAGGCCGCCATGTTCCGATCGTCGCACTGACCGCGCATGCGATGTCAGGGGATGACCATGGGATTTTGTCGGCAGGCTTGGACCACTACCTGACCAAACCTCTGCAAAAACAGAAAATCCATCAAGCGATCCTGTCGCATCAACCCGAGGGCACGCAGGCAATCGTTGCCGGACAGCCATAACCCAATTAGGCTGAACGCATGTCAAATGAACGTGGTTTTCAGCCTCGCGCGCTGGGCGAGATTGCCATCCGATGCGCCGATATGCCGGCGATGGTCGAGTTTTATGAAACAGTGATCGGATTGCGGCGTCTCAGCGGCGACCATGACAGCGCGATCGTTTTCTTTGAGATCGCGCAGGGTTTCGGCGGGCATACCCAGGTTCTGGCCCTGTTCCACCATACAGCCGCGCCGCGTCCGGGCTTGCATCCCACAGGTGATCAATCCCCGGTGACCGGCGGCGCGTCGGCTTTGCATCACATCGCCCTGTCGCTGCCTTTCGAAGAACAGGACGCTGTCATGCGTTGGTATGAACAAATTGGTCAGTCCTACCGGGTTGAGCAATTCGACTGGATTGGCTGGCGCGGGATTTTCACCGAAGACCCCGAGGGCAACACGGTTGAACTGGTCGCTTACGACCGGTCAATGCTGGCTCAGGCCTGATAGGGACGCACGAAGACGGGTTTGTCCTCGGTCGACAACTCGGGCCGGTGTGCATAGCCGCCGGTGTCGAAATCCAACAGCCCCGCAGGATCGGTCAGGCGGTGCTGTACGATGTATCGTGCCATCGCGCCGCGTGCTTTCTTGGCAAAGAAGCTGACGATTTTGGGGGTGCCTGCTTTGTCCTCCATGAACACAGGTGTGATCACACGCAGCTTAAGTGCCTTTGGATCGACAGCGCCAAAGTACTCCTGACTGGCGCAATTCACCAGAATGTCTGTCTCGATCTGCGCGCCTTGTGCGTTCAGCGCCTTACTGAGCTGGTCGCGCCAGTACTCATACAGGTTCTTACCGCGTCGGGTCTTCAGCTTGCTACCCATCTCAAGCCGGTAGGCCTGAATGGCGTCCAGGGGGCGCAGCACGCCGTAAAGCCCCGACAGAATCCGCAGGTGATCCTGCGCCCAGGCCATTTCATCGGTGTCCAGCGATGCGGCCTCGAGCCCCTGATAGGTGTCCCCGGCAAAGGCCAGCGCGGCGGGGCGGGTCAGATCGGCCTCGGGCGCGTCAGAAAACGCGCGATACCGGTCGCGGTTCAGGCGGGCCAGATCGTCGCTGAGGTCCATCAGCTTTTTCAGATCGCCAAGCGTGAGGTTGCGGGCGGTTTTCGATAGGCGGATCGCGTCGTCCTGAAAATCGGGTTGAGTGACCGCCACATCGCGTTCGGCCCAGTCCAGCCGCTTGGCCGGGGAAATCACTACCAGCATATCCGCCCTCTTTTCTTGCCTGATAGGGCGTATCTAGCCTGCCTGTGCCAGCACGTCCAGAAAGGCGGCCCCAAACCTTTCGTGGCGACGATCGCCTAGCACCTGTTCCAACCCGCGCTGATCGCCTGGGCGCAGTTGCGCCACCTTGGCCAGTTGTGAGGCCGAGCAGGTCAGCTGTTTGTCGATCCCCTCCGGCCCGCGCGCCAGATCGTTCTGAACTGCCAGAAGCTGATCGAAAATCTCACCCTGATCGCGTCCGGCCAGTTTGCGGCGGGCGGGGTGCAGCGCGGCGGCTTCGCCTGCGATCACCTCAAGGAACGTATCGCCGTAGCGTTCCAGCTTTTTTGCCCCCACGCCGCCGATCCGGGCCATGTCGTCCAACGTCATGGGTCGGGTCTCGGCCATCTCGATCAGGGTGCGGTCAGGGAAGATCACATAGGCCGGTACCCGCTGCGATTCCGCCAGTGCGCGGCGTTTCGCTTTCAACGCCGACAGCAGCGGCGCGTCCTCTTCGGCCACCATCGCCTTGACGGCAGGGCGGCGAGTGGCTTTGCGGATCGTGTCCTTGCGCAAGTTAATCTGCGCCTCGCCCTTCAGGATCGGTTTGGCGGCCTCGGTCATGCGCAACGCGCCGTGGCGGTCAGGATCGGGACGAACCAGATCATGCCCCATCATCTGCCGGAAAATTGCCTGCCATTGCGGGCGGGACCAGTCCTTGCCGATGCCCCATGTGGACAGCGCATCATGACGCCTCGCCCGAACCTTGTCAGTTTCATTGGCCAGAAGAATGTCGATCAAATGACCCGAACCGAACCATTCCTCGGTGCGCAGGATGGCGGATAGGGCCATGCGAACGGGGGTGGTGCCGTCGAACACCTCGGGCGGGGTATCGCACAGATCGCATTTGCCGCAGGGCGTAGCCTGTTCGCCGAAATACCCCAGCAGGGTTTGGCGGCGACAAGCCAGCGCCTCGGCCAACCCCAGCAGAGCATTCAGCCGGGCATGGTCGGCCATACGGCGTTCCGGCGGGGCCAGCCCTTCGTCGATTTGCGATCGGCGCAGGCGGATGTCATCGGGGCCGAACAGAGTCAGCGTTTCAGCCGGGCCACCGTCGCGCCCGGCGCGGCCGATTTCCTGATAATAGGCCTCGATGGATTTGGGCAGGTCCGCATGAGCGACCCAGCGGATATCGGGTTTGTCGATGCCCATGCCAAAGGCCACGGTGGCGACGACGATCAGCCCATCTTCGCGGGCAAAGCGGGTTTCGACGATGCGGCGATCCTCGGGGTCCATACCGCCGTGATAGTGGCAGGCGGAATGCCCCTCGGCGCGCAGGGCCTGCGCTAATACTTCGGTCTTGTTGCGGGTACCGCAATAGACGATGCCGGATTGCCCTTTGCGCGCGGCGGCGAAATCCAGCACCTGTTTGCGTGGACCGTCCTTGGCAGCAAAGGTCAGATGGATGTTGGGCCGGTCAAATCCGCGCAGAAATTTGCGGGGCTCGGTGCCGTCGAACAGCTTCTCGACAATCTCATCCTGCGTTTCGGCATCCGCCGTGGCGGTAAAGGCGGCCAGAGGCACGTTCAACGCGCGCCGCAGCTCTCCGATCCTTAGATAATCCGGGCGGAAATCATGGCCCCATTGGCTGACGCAATGCGCCTCATCCACGGCGATCAGGCTGACATTGATCCGCCGCAACATCCCCAGTGCCGACCCGGCGGCCAGACGTTCGGGCGCCATGTAAAGTAGTTTAAGCCGCCCAGCCTCCAGCGCCTCCCACACGGCATCGGTTTCTTCGGGCGTGTTTCCCGAGGTCAGCGCACCAGCCTCAACCCCGGCCTCTTGCAAGCCCCGTACTTGGTCGCGCATTAGGGCGATCAGAGGCGAGATCACCACTGTCACCCCGTCGCGAAGCAGAGCAGGCAGTTGGAAACACAGGGATTTCCCGCCACCCGTCGGCATGATGGCCAGCACGTTTTCACCCACGGTCACGGCATCGACGATCTCTTCCTGACCCGGTCGGAAGTCGTCGAATCCAAAGACATCTCGCAGCAGGGGCGCGGCGTCGAACATGTGGGGATTGCCCTGTTTTAAGGTTTATCTGCTCTTATGACAGGACAATCACATACTAAGATTCGGTGAACAAGAGGTCAGACGAAATAGACCATATTGTTGATCAGGATGATCCGCAGTGCATAGACGCCGACGAGAACGACCAGAGGCGTCAGGTCCAGACCGCCCATATTCGGCAGAACCCGGCGGATCGGGCCGTAGATGGGTTCAAGTATCCGGTTCAGACCGTACCAGATTTGCGCAACCAACTGCTGATGCAGGTTGAGAACCTGAAAGTTGATCAGCCAGCTCATGATCACATGGGCCAGAATGATGAACCAGACAATGTCCAGGATCAGCAACAGGATTTGGATCAGTGACAGCATGGGGCCTCCGGTATTTGCGTCAGACGAGACGTAAGCGCCCGCGCCCGAAAGAGCAAGTCTGGGTCAATAGAACGCTTGCGAAACGGTCCAAAGCCCCGTCTTATTAAAAACAACAAGAACAGGGGCAGTCATGGCAGAGATTTCCAAGCGTAAGCGCATCTGGGGCTGGTGGTTTTTCGACTGGGCAACGCAGCCATATCACAGCCTTTTGGTCACCTTCGTCTTTGGCCCCTATTTCGCCGGGGTTGCGGCGGGGTATTTCGCAGGAACCGGGCTGGACTCTGAGGCGGCGGCTGCACGGGCACAGACGGTTTGGGCGAATTGCCTGACCATCACCGGGTTGATCATCGCCTTTGGTGCACCGCTTTTGGGCGCGATGGCCGATGTGTCAGGGCGGCGCATCCCTTGGATCTTCGGGTTTTCCGTCATGTATGTCGTGGGGTCCGCGGCGCTGTGGTACACGCTGCCGGATGGGTCAAACATGTGGCTGATGCTGTCGGCCTTTGGCCTTGGGTTTGTCGGCGCGGAATATGCGCTGATCTTCATCAACTCGCAGTTGCCCGATCTGGGCGACGACAAGGAAGTGGGTGAGATTTCCGGCTCGGGCTTTGCCTTCGGCTATTTCGGCGGACTGATTTCATTGGCGATCATGCTGCTTTTGTTTGTCGAGCAGGCCAACGGCAAGACGCTGATCGGACTAGACCCGGCTTTTGGGTTGAATGCGGCGCAGCAGCAGGGCACCCGGTTCGTCGGCCCGTTCACGGCCGGGTGGTTCATCCTGTTCATGGTGCCGTATTTCCTGTGGGTGCGGGACGAGTCATCCTCCAAGAAACAGGGCTCGATACGCGACGCGCTGGGCTTGCTGGCGCATTCGATTTCCAACCTGCGGCACCGGCTTAGCTTGGCCAGCTATCTGGGATCTTCGATGTTTTACCGTGATGCGCTGAACGGGCTTTACAGCTTTGGCGGTGTATACGCCCGGCTGGTGCTGGAATGGGATCTCATCAAGATCGGCGTCTTCGGGATCGTCAGCGTTCTGGCCGCCGCTGCCTTTTCGTGGGTCGGTGGCAAGCTGGACAAGAAAAACGGCCCTAAACCGGTCATTTTGGTCAGCATCTGGGTTCTGATCCTCGTTTGCGTTACGATCGTATCCATGGACCGGACGCAGGTTTTCGGCATCGCTTTGCCCGAAGGATCGGGCCTGCCGGATCTTGTGTTCTTTGCCTGCGGCATCCTGATTGGTGGCATGGGCGGCATTTTGCAATCGGCCAGCCGGTCCATGATGGTGCGTCACACCGATCCTAAGGCCCCGGTGGAAAGCTTTGGCCTGTATGGTTTGTCGGGTCGCGCCACGGCCTTTGCCGCGCCTCTGTTGATCGGGATTGCCACAACCGCAACCGGCAGCGCGCGTCTGGGGGTGTCACCGATCATTCTGTTGTTTATTCTGGGTCTATTCCTGATGCGCTGGGTTAAACCGGAAGGGGATCAGAGCAGATGATAATACAGCGTTTTTTGGCAATATTGGCCTTAATCACACTGGCAGGCTCCGCAGGGGCGCAACCCCTGGCCAAGCAATTATTCGGAGCACAAAAGCAAAGTTCACAACAAAAACCCGCCGCTTTCGGCAGTTATTCGCGCGGATGCGCCGCCGGGTCGGTGCAACTGCCCGAAACAGGCCCGACATGGCAGGCCATGCGCCTGTCGCGTAACCGCAATTGGGGACACCCGGTGGCGATCGATTATGTGCAAGACCTCAGCCAATTCGCGGCCAGGCAACCCGGTTGGAATGGTCTTTATATCGGGGATATCAGCCAGCCCCGGGGCGGGCCGATGACATCGGGGCACCGATCGCACCAGTTGGGTCTGGATATTGATATCTGGATGCTTCCGGGTAACGACATGCGGCTTAGCCGCAAGGCGCGCGAGAATATCTCGTCTGTTTCCCTGCGCCGTGCCAATGGAGCGTTCGTCAACGGCAACTGGACCAAGCAGCATCACGCCGTTCTGCGCGAAGCAGCAAAGGACAAACGCGTCGCCCGAATATTCGTCTTTCCCGGTGCGAAAGTGCAGATGTGCAAAGAGGAAAAAGGCAACCGCGCCTACCTTCGCAAAATCCGGCCCTGGTGGGGGCATCACTATCATTTCCACGTGCGGCTTGCCTGCCCGCGCGGGTCCAGAGGCTGCGTTAATCAGGACCCGCCGCCCAAGGGTGACGGCTGCGCCGAAGCGCAGCAATGGGTGAACAATATCCTGAACCCGCCGCCGCCTGATCCAAATGCGCCGCCACCGAAAAAACGCCGAGAATATCGTTTGGCCGATCTGCCCCAGCAATGCGCCGCCGTACTGCAATCCAACTGATATCCGCGTTTTGTCTGGCAGGACCGGCCTGGGCCGTCGAAACAAAGACTGCCGTTGAGTTAGGCAGCTTTGCCTGGAGCGACCCGGCTGGCTGGTTCGGTGGGTTTTCCGCGCTGCATGTTTCGGCGGACGGACAAAATATGATGGTGCTGAGTGACCGGGCCACTCTGGTATACGCCAGAATTCTACGTGAAGGCGATGCAATTTCAGGCGTCGAAATCACTGGGAAATGGCCGATTTTGTCCAGCACAGGCCAGCCATTAACCGGGTCTTCCGGTGATTCCGAAGGGCTGGCCGTGGCGCCGGATGGCAGCTTTTTCATTTCGTTCGAACGTGTTCATCGCGTCGCCCACTATTCAGCGCCGGGATCCAAAGCGCGCGTCCTGCCGCGCCCCAAAGCGTTTGACCAGTTACCCAATAACGGCTCGTTCGAGGCGCTGGCGATCGACGGCAAACAGCGGCTCTATACCTTGACCGAGAAAGGCCGGACCGAGGATGGCGACATTCTGGTTTACCGCTGGAACGGGCAGGTCTGGTCGACACCATTCGTTTTGCCTCAGCGCGGGCGGTTTTTACCCGTAGCAGCCGATTTCGGACCTGACGGCAGACTTTACGTTCTGGAACGCTCGGTGTCGCTGATGGGTTTCCGGTCGCGCCTTCGCCGGTGGCGGCTTCAGGATGACACGCCCACCGGCGAAGAGGTTCTGTTCACCACCGGAATGGGGGGGCACGACAACCTCGAAGGCGTGTCGATCTGGCGTGATGAGCGCGGTCGCCTGCGCGCCACTATGGTGTCCGATGACAATTTCCTTGCGCTGCAGCGCACCGAGTTGGTGGAATATCTGCTGCCCGATTGACAGTCTCTGATCAAGCGTCTAGAAGCGCGGCTTGCCTTGGGACGGTCCCTTGGCCAAGTCGCCGCTACCTTGTCAAAACGGGCATCTGAAAATGCAACGCTCTTATATTCCCGGCATCATTGCCATGGCCGCCATTGTTGTGGCCTCGAACATCCTGGTCCAGTTCCTGATCCTTGACGGATTGCTGACCTGGGGTGCTTTTACCTATCCTCTGGCCTTTCTGGTCACTGACATCATGAACCGTGTCTATGGCGTGGCCACTGCCCGCAAGGTCGTGTTCGCTGGCTTCATCACCGGCATCATCTGCTCGTTGATCGGCAGCCAGATCATGCTGCAAGGTGACGGCTTCACCTATGCCGCCGTGCCGTTGCGCATCGCCGTGGCCTCGGGCACGGCCTTCCTGATCGCGCAACTGACCGACGTCACCGTGTTCAACTCGCTGCGCGGTGGCCGCTGGTGGCGCGCGCCGCTGGTCTCGACGCTTGTTGGATCGGCGCTGGATACCGCGATCTTCTTCACTCTGGCCTTCTCAGCTTCGGTCACATTCTTCGGCGCAAATGCCGATACCGCGATCAACTGGGCGTGGGAGCCTGTGCCCTTCATGCTGTCAGGCCCGATGGCGCCTCTGTGGGTCACGCTGGCCTTTGCCGACTGGCTGGTAAAACTCTCGCTGGCGCTGATCGCGCTGATCCCGTTCAAAGTGATCGTTGCGCGGCTGTCCGCGCAGCCCGCATAAAAAGTGCTTTGAGAATAGCGCATCTTGTGTCACCATCCTTATCAACCGCAACAGATAGAAAAGGAGGTGATCCAGTGTCGAGAAAGAGATTGGAGAGAGGTGTCGGAACAACCGGGGGGATCGCCTGTTAAGGCAGCCCTTGGCGGAGCGTTCGCTCCGGCTGGTCGATTGATCTAACCGACCCGACCTCCTGAACTTTCGAAGGGCCGTCCCACCGGGGCGGCCCTTTCTGTTTTCGCACTGGCCGAGTAAGGTCCATCTCATGTTGCGCATCACCGACGATATCGTCCTGCAGGATTGGGAATTGACCGAAAGTTTCGTGCGATCGTCCGGTCCGGGCGGGCAGAACGTGAACAAGGTTTCAACCGCCGTTGAGCTGCGGTTCGAAGCCGCACGCTCGCCCTCGTTGCCCGATCCAGTCAAAAACCGGTTGAAACGGCTGGCCGGGCGTCGATGGACTAAGGACGGCGCAATCATCATCCAGTGTGAGGAAACCCGCAGTCAGGCCCGCAATCGCGAGATTGCGCGCGACCGGTTGGCAGACCTGATCGCTCGTGCATTGGTTAAACCCAAACGGCGTATCGCGACAAAACCCACCTACGGCTCGGTTAAACGACGCTTGGCGGCGAAAAAGGCCCGCTCGGACGTCAAGGCGCTCCGGGGTCGGGTGTCGGAAGATTAATCTGGTAAGTTTGTGGTGCCTTGCTACTCTGGCGCGCAAAGACGACCGGGAGGCAAGGGTATGAGGCTGGAAGGAAAAACCGCAATCGTGACGGGTGGCGCCTCAGGGTTTGGGGCGGGTATCGTCCGAAAGTTCCTGTCCGAAGGCGCGCGTGTGATGATCGCCGATATCAACGGCGACGCGGCTTATGACATGGCGGACTCACTCGGGACACAAGCTTTTGCACAACAGGTGAATGTTGCCGACGGCCCTTCGGTTCAGGACATGGCGGCGGCCGCTGCGGACAGGCTCGGGCCACTGGACATTTTGGTGAACAATGCCGGTGTCACCCACTTGCCGACCCCGTTGGAAGCGGTAACCGAAGAGGATTTTGACAGGGTCTTCGCGGTGAACATGAAATCCGTCTACCTCACGGCGCGCGCCTTTGTTCCGCAGATGAAGACGCGCGGAGCAGGGGCAATTCTGAACGTGGCCTCGACCGCCGGGCTGTCACCACGTCCGAACCTGAACTGGTATAACGCGTCAAAGGGCTGGATGATCACCGCAACAAAAACAATGGCGGTGGAATTGGCCCCCTCGGGTGTGCGTGTCAACGCGATCTGCCCGGTCGCGGGCGAAACTCCCCTGCTGAAATCGTTCATGGGAGAGGAGACGCCCGAGGTCCGGGCCAAATTCCTGTCCACCATCCCTTTGGGCCGTTTTTCGACACCTCAAGACATGGCCAACGCAGCGTGTTTCCTGTGTTCGGACGAGGCCAGCATGATCACCGGCACAGCTTTGGAGGTCGACGGTGGCCGTTGCATCTGACCCGCTCTTCATCTGGCTAACAATATCCCCGCCGGAGGCAGCGCGCCTGCGCGCTTTTCGGCCCAAAATTCAAAGAAACAAATGACCCCCGGACCAAAGAACCTGATCACCGATGTTCCCGGCCTTTTGGTCGGCAACGCGCAGGACGATGCGTTGAAATCGGGTACAACCGTGCTGACCTCTGACAGCCCCTTCATGGCCTCAGTGCATGTCATGGGAGGCGCGCCGGGCACGCGTGAGACCGATCTGCTGGCTGCGGACAAGTCCGTAGACAGGGTGGATGCACTTGTCCTGTCGGGTGGATCAGCCTTTGGGTTGGATGCATGCGCTGGTGTTTCTGACGCTTTATACGCACGTAGGCGCGGATTTCCGGTGGGCCGCGCGGTTGTTCCCATCGTGCCGGGCGCGATCCTGTTCGATCTTTTGAACGGAGGGGACAAGGACTGGGACGATAATCCCTATCGCGTCCTCGGGCGACGCGCATTTGAAACCGCGTCGGATCAGTTCGACCTCGGAAGCAGCGGGGCGGGGACCGGCGCGCTTACGGCGATGCACAAAGGCGGGCTGGGGTCGGCCTCATTGGTTCTGGATAACGGGGTAACGGTCGGCGCTCTTGTCGCCGCGAATCCACTGGGCAGCGTCACCACCCCGGGGGACAGGCATTTTTGGGCCGCGCCCTTCGAAATCGACCGGGAATTCGGCGGGTGGGGCACCGACCCTGCAACCGGTCTGGGGCGGCAGGTAATCAGCCGTAAAGCGCAGGTCATGCATCCTGCCGAACCAGACAAGACAAACACAACGATTGCAATCGTTGCAACAGACGCGGCATTGACCAAGTCACAGTGTCAGCGCGTGGCAGTTGCCGCCCACGACGGGATCTCACGGGCCATTGTTCCGGCCCATACGCCAGGTGACGGGGACTTGGTGTTCGGGGTTAGCACCGGTGCGCGCGAGATCCGTAGCACTGGACCCGATTTGGGCATGATTGGCCATGCGGCTTCGATCTGCCTCGCCCGCGCAATTGCGCGCGCTGTCTATCTTGCTGCGCCAGCAGAGGGTGACCTGCTGCCCTGCTGGTCCCAACAGGATGGTGCCGCAACTACCGACACGGGGCCGGTGTGATTTCCGACTTTCGTACGCGGCAATCTGCGCGTTGACTCTGCTCTCTTGCAGGTTTCCATTCATGTCAGCCAATTTGTATCGGAGCAAAGCTATGAATCGCATCCTCGCAACCGCACTCATGGGCCTGTTGGCCGTTCCTGCATTTGCTGAAGGCGACGCAGACGCTGGCAAGAAAGCTTTTAACAAGTGCAAGTCCTGCCACCTGATCGCCGACCCCGCCGGAGAAGTAATCGTCAAGGGCGGTAAGACCGGCCCGAATCTTTATGGTATTGCCGGACGCACGGCCGGAACGGTTGAGGGGTTCAAATATGGTGACAGCCTTGCCGCCGCAGGTGAAAACGGTTTGGTCTGGGACGAGACAACATTTGTTGAATACGCTCAGGACCCCAAGGCTTTCTTGAAAACCTATCTGGATGACACCGCGGCCAAGTCCAAAATGACATTCCGGCTGAAGTCGGGTGCCGAAGATGTGTACGCTTATATTGTCAGCGTTTCGGGCGAATAACGCCTGAATCCACAAGCTTGGGAAGTTGAACAAAGGCCGCAGTTACCTGCGGCCTTTCGTGCGGTTGATAACTAAGTCGATCAGCGCCACCTTGGAATAATGTGGATTCAAATGCACCGGTGGGATGCAACCGCAAAGCCAAGCCGGTCCGGCGACAGCCAGAAAGTTTTGTCCGGCCGTTCAGTAGGATCGGCAGCAGGAGACATCAAATGGGAATTATGATCCCGGCCTGGGTTGATGGTGAGTTGACCCCCGTGGACAAACTGGAGGCGCATGAAAAGGGTCTCCGGCACAAGGCGGTGTCGGTCTTTGTCGTGCGTGGCACCGAAATTCTGCTGCAGCGTCGGGCGATGGGTAAGTACCACACGCCCGGCCTATGGGCGAATACGTGCTGCACCCATCCCGATTGGGGCGAGACACCCTCGGAATGCGCCGTGCGTCGCCTGCGCGAAGAGCTGGGGATCACCGGCCTATACCCCGAATACCGCCACCGGCTGGAGTATCACGCCGATGTCGGTAACTCGATGATCGAACATGAAGTGGTTGACGTTTTCCTTGCCCATGTGCGCGGCCCCCTGACCATCGAGCCGAACCCGGACGAAGTGATGGATATTCGTTGGATCGACTATCACGACCTTCTGGCCGAGGTGCAGCGCCACCCGGCGCGGTTCACCCCATGGCTCAAGATCTATCTGCATAACCATGCCGACACAATTTTTGGCCCCGACCTGATCATCTCGGCCAAGACCTGAGGGCTTGCAAGGCCGCCTGAAGCCGCCTAAATCAACGCGTCATGGCCAAGCAGAAGACAGACCCGAATTACAAAGTCATCGCCGAAAATCGGCGGGCACGTTTCGATTACGCGATCGAGGACGATATCGAGTGCGGCATCGTGCTGGAAGGATCCGAGGTCAAATCCCTGCGGGCCGGGGGATCGAACATCGCGGACAGCTATGCTTCGGTCGATGATGGAGAGTTGTGGCTGGTCAACAGCTATATCGCCCCCTACGAGCAGGCGAAGGTCTTCAAGCATGAAGAACGTCGCCGCCGCAAGCTTCTGGTATCTCGCAAGGAATTGTCGAACCTGTGGAACGCGACCCAGCGCAAGGGCATGACGCTGGTGCCGCTGGTTTTGTATTTCAATCACAAGGGTCGGGCCAAGGTGAAGATCGGGATTGCCAAGGGTAAAAAGACCCATGACAAGCGCGAAACCCAGGCCAAACGGGATTGGTCACGTCAGAAACAGCGGTTGATGAAGGATCATAGCTGACCCTTCCGCTTTTTCAGAATGCCATCGCTGCTGACACTGCCCGTTGCCAGCGTGCGTAGGCGGCATCTCGGTCTTCGTCTGACAGTTCGGGTTCAAATCTGCGATCCAGCGCCCATGTTTCCGAGAATTCATGTTGCTTGGGGTAAAGTCCCGCGCGCATTCCAGCCAGCCAAGCAGCGCCCAGTGCCGTCGTTTCCTGCATGACGGGGCGGTCTACTGCAGCCCCCAAGTAATCCGCCAGACCTTGCATGGCCCAGTCCGATGCGCTGGCCCCGCCATCCACACGCAAGGTCACCTTGGTGTCTTGGCCCCAATCCCCTTGCATGGCATGCCACAGGTCGCGCGTCTGGTAGGCGATGCTTTCCAGCGTCGCACGGGCAAATTCGGCGCGCCCTGAGTTGCGGGTTAGGCCAAAAACAGCCCCGCGGCAATCCGGTTTCCAATAGGGCGCGCCCAGACCGGTGAAGGCAGGAACCAGAACGACGTTCTGGTTCGGGTCGGCCTGCTGAGCAAGCTCGCCGCTTTCGGCGGCAGACTCGATGATCTGCAGCGCATCGCGCAACCATTGCACGGCGGCCCCGGCGACAAAGATCGACCCTTCCAACGCGTAGGTGCGCTGACCATTGAGTTGGTAGGCGATGGTTGTCAGCAGGCGATTCTTGGATTCCACGGGCTTAGAACCGGTATTCAAAAGCGCAAAGCACCCGGTGCCATAGGTGGATTTCATCATGCCCGGTTTGAAACACGCCTGCCCGATCGTGGCGGCCTGTTGATCGCCTGCGACGCCCAAAATGGGAATCTCGCCGCCCAGCAGGGTTGTTGTTCCAAAGTCCGAAGCACAGTCGTGCACCTCGGGCAGCATGTTCATCGGAACATCCAGCAGATCACAGATCTCGGCGCTCCATTCTCCGTTATGGATGTCGAACAGCAGGGTGCGGGCGGCGTTGGTGGCGTCGGTGGCATGGCTGCGCCCGTCGGTCAGGCGCCAGATCAGGAAACAGTCGATGGTGCCGAACATCAATTCTCCGGCCTCGGCCTTGTCCCGCGCGCCCGGTACGGTATCCAGCAGCCATTTCACCTTGGTGCCCGAGAAATACGGGTCCAGCAGCAGCCCGGTCTGGGCGGTGACGTCGTCTTCGCAGCCCGCTTGTTTGTAACGGGCGCAGATCTCGGCGGTGCGGCGGTCCTGCCAGACGATGGCATTGTAGATCGGCTTGCCTGTGGCGCGATCCCAGACAACGGTTGTTTCTCGCTGATTGGTGATCCCGATCCCGGCAATCTGATCCGGCGTCGCGCCGGCACTGTCCATCACTTCACGGCAGACCCGAAGAACGCTGTCCCAGATTTCCTCGGGGTTGTGTTCGACCCAGCCTTCTTGGGGAAAGTGCTGCGTGAACTCATGCTGAGCGGTGTCCACGCGTCGCATATCCGCGTCAAACAAAATGGCCCGCGAAGATGTAGTGCCCTGATCAATGGCAAGAATAAAGGTCACGCCTGCGCCCCTCCCGTTTCGTTTTGCGGGACTTTAGCGCAAACAAGGATGTGGGTGCCAGTGCGTTCAGACCGGAATATTGTCGATCAACCGGACGCCATCCGCCCAGGCCGCCGCAAACAGGCGCGCAGGGCGTGATGCATGGGTCAGCGGCTCAAGCGTATCGGCGCAGCGTAGCTGAATATACTCGACCTGCGTAAACCCTGCGGCCAGCAATTCCGTTTCTGCCCGCGCGGCCAAAGTGTCGAACTGGGCCCCATCGGCCAATTCCTTGGCAAGCTCGCGCATGATCCGGTGTTTGTTGGCGGCAATGTCCAACCCTTCCGGCGATAGGCGCAAATTGCGCGACGACATCGCCAGCCCCGAGGGTTCGCGAACCGTGGGGCAGCCGTTCACCTCGACCGGAATGTCCAGATCACGTGCCATGCGGCGCACGACCATCAGTTGTTGATAGTCCTTTTCCCCGAAATAGGCGCGATCCGCCTGCGTTTGCAGAAACAACTTGGCAACCACAGTCGCCACGCCATCAAAATGGCCGGGGCGGAATTCGCCTTCCATCACATTGGTCAGGCCCGAGACGGAAACGGTGGTGGCGAACCCCTGCGGATAGATTTCCTCGGGGTCGGGCACATAGATCGCGTCGACGCCATATGGGATCAGTTTCTGCGCGTCCTCGATTTCGGTGCGCGGATACTTGGCCAGATCCTCGGGGTTGTTGAACTGCTTGGGGTTCACGAAAATGGTCACGATCACCCGGTCCGAACCCGCCTTGGCCGCTTCAACCAGCGACAGATGCCCCTGATGCAATGCGCCCATCGTGGGTACGACGCCGATCGTTTCACCGTTGTTGCGCCATTGAGTCGTCAATGCGCGCAAATCCGTCAGGCGGCGCAGGATTGGTGCAGTCATTTAGCGGGTCCTTTGGCCGGAGCCTGATCAGAGAACACGTGTTCCGCGGCCGGAAATGTCCGTGCGCGGACTTCGGCGGCGTATTCCGCGATCGCCGATTCCGCCAGCGGGCCAAGCTCGGCATAGCGTTTGACGAATTTCGGTTTGAAGGCGGTGAAAAAGCCGACCATGTCATCCACCACCAGAATCTGACCATCGCACCCGGCAGAGGCACCGATCCCAATCGTGGGGATTGCGATGTCAGCCGTAATCTGGTCGGCCAGCCGTTGTGGAACCTTCTCGAGCACTACGGAAAACGCACCCGCTTCGGCAACGGCGCGGGCATCTGCCAGAACAGCCTCGGCCTGGTCGTCCCGGCCTTGCACCTTGTAGCCGCCCAGCGTGTTGATGGATTGCGGCGTCAGACCGATATGCGCCATCACCGGGATGCCGCGTTTGACCAGAAAGCGGATGGTGTTGGCCATCTCGACTCCGCCCTCCAGCTTGACCGCGCCTGCGCCTGTTTCAGCCATTAGGCGGGCGGCGTTGCGGAAAGCCTCGTTTGGTGAGTGCTCGTAACTGGCGAAAGGCATATCAATGACCATCATCGCATTGTTCAAACCGCGCGCGACGGCCTGACCATGCAGGATCATCATCTCCATCGTCACCCCAAGGGTCGATTCCAGACCATGCAGCACCATGCCGACGCTGTCGCCCACCAGAACAAAGTCGCAATGGTCATCCATCAGCCGTGCCATGGGCGTGGTATAGGCGGTCAGGCTGACCAGAGGCTCGCCCCCTTTGCGGGCGCGGATATCCTCGGCATTCGGGGCCTTTTTGCGGGCGGTGGCGCTCATGATCGCTCCTCCGGGGTTCATGTTGCAGCGCGGCATAGCAGATCGGACACGGGCTAAGAAACCCCGGTTGCGCCAACAATCCCTTGATTGACCTAAGGTTTAAAGTGACATTGGTCTTTGAAAGGCCCGGAAACCAAGGGGTCGCGGATATTCAGTGGGGAGTTATTTCTATGACAAAGCAGATGTTTCGGTCCTTTGCCTCGGCCCTTGCAGTGGGTGCCAGCCTGTTTGCAACGCAGGCTTTGGCCAAGTCCGACATAACCATCGCAATGCAACTGGAACCGCCGCATCTTGACCCGACCAGCGCCGCGGCGCAGGCCATCGATTCGGTTGTGTACACGAATATCTTCGAAGGTCTGACGCGGTTCATGGGTGACGGGTCGGTCGTGCCCGGCCTGGCAGAAAGCTGGGAGATTTCCGAGGACGGCACGGTCTATACCTTCAAGCTGCACGACGGGGTTACGTTCCATGATGGCACAACGATGGATGCCGAAGACGTCAAGTTCAGCCTTGATCGCGCCACCGCCGAAGACAGTGCCAATGCGCAAAAAGCCCTGTTCGCCGGGATCGAAAGCGTCGAGGTCATGGGCCCCCTGACCGTCAAGGTCACACTCTCAGCCCCAAACGGGAATTTTCTGTTCAATCTAGCTTGGGGTGACGCGGTGATCGTGGCCCCCGAGAGTATCGAGAACATAAAGACCAACCCTGTCGGAACCGGAGCTTTCACCTTTGGTGAATGGGTTCAGGGTGACAGCATCACATTGAACCGCAACCCGGATTATTGGGGTGAACAACCTGCGCTAGAGACCGCCACGTTCAAGTTCATCTCGGACCCCACCGCCGCCTTTGCCGCGATGATGGCCGAGGATGTGGACGTATTCGACAATTTCCCGGCGCCTGAAAACCTGCCTCAGTTCGAGGCTGATCCGCGGTTTCAAGTGCTTGTCGGATCAACCGAAGGCGAAACCATCCTGTCCACCAACAACAAGCAGCCACCGTTTGATGATATTCGGGTGCGGCAGGCCGTGGCGCATGCCATTGACCGCCAGGCCATTATCGACGGGGCCATGTTCGGCTATGGCACACCGATTGGAACCCACTTTGCCCCGCACAACCCGGCCTATGTCGATCTGACCGGGAAATCGGCCTATGACCCCAAGAAAGCCGCCCAGTTGCTGGCAGATGCGGGGTATGAAAAAGGGCTCGAAACCACGCTGCACCTGCCGCCCCCATCATATGCCCGGCGCGGCGGCGAGATCGTCGCAGCGCAATTGGCTGAGGTTGGAATTCAGGCGGAAATCATCAACGTGGAATGGGCGCAGTGGTTGGAATCCGTGTTCAAGGGCAAGGATTTTGGCCTGACGATTGTTAGCCATACGGAACCCATGGATATCGGAATCTATGCCCGGCCGGATTACTATTTCCAGTATGACAGCGTCGATTTTCAGACTTTGATGAATACGCTGAACGAAACCACCGACCCAGACGAGCGTAAAAAGCTGTTGGGTGAAGCCCAAAGGCTGATCTCGAACGACTATGTCAATGGATACCTGTTCCAGCTTGCCAAGTTGGGTGTTGCGCGGGCGGGTGTGCAGGGCCTGTGGAAGAACGCGCCGACGGCTGCCATCGACCTGACGGAAATCAGTTGGTCTGAATAACTTTTCAGGGGCTTCCATGTGTGGCCCCTGTTTTTCAGAAGAATCCTGATGACTATGATTGTGTATCGCGCCATTTGTTTGCTTGTTTCCCTAACCTGCCTCGTGTTGGTCATGGGCGGGCAGGCGCAGGCACAAAACGCGCTTGGCGGGCGGCTGGATGCGCTGGCAGGCACGCCGGAAAACCCTTTGCAGGTTGGTATCGGCATCAGGATTGACCAGATCACCAGCGTTGACCAAAAGGCCGAGAATTACGGCGCGGTTGTTGTGTTGCGGGTGGAATGGACCGATCCCGCGCTGGCCTTCGACCAACAGGCATTGGGTCGGGATATCCGGGTTTTCAATCCACCTGCACTGGCCGACCACGCGGCAAGTATCGGGGCCGTGTTGCCCGCTTTCGTCATTCACAACCAGCAGTCCAACAAATGGATACACGAGTCCGCCGCCTCGCTGCGGTATGACGGTCGGGTGGTCTATGTCGAGAAATCCAATCTGACGTTGCAGGCCCCGCATTTCGATTTTCGCAAATACCCGTTCGACACGCAGGATTTCTTCTTTGAAGTCGTCTCAATCTTTCCCTCGGAATATGTGTCCTATTATCCGCTCGAAGACCACTCGGGCCTGGGCGACATGCTGGGTGAGGAAGAGTGGGTTCTTGGAAACGCCCGTGTCGAAGCATCGACGGTTCCGGGCTTGTCGGGGCAGGACAGTGATCAGATCGCGCTGGTCTTTGAAGGCAGTCGTCACCTGACCTACTATGTGATCCGTGTTTTCCTGCCGATGCTGGTGCTGATCACCGTCGGCTGGGCGCTGTTCTTTCTGGACGAATACCGCAGGCGGATTGAAATCGCCGGAGGTAACCTTTTGGTTTTTGTGGCCTTCAACTGGGCAATCTCGGCCGATCTGCCCAAGCTGGGTTACCTGACGTTTCTGGATTTTGTTCTGCAGTGCATGTTCCTGATGACCGGGGCTTTGATCGTGTTCAACGTGGCCCTTCGCAAGCTCAAAGTGTCGGGCCGAGAAGAGGCTGCGCGCAAGCTGGACAACTATGCGATCAAGTGGATTTATCCTTTGGGCTATGCCGCTATCGTCGGTTACGCAGTTTTTGCCTATCTTCTGATCCCTTAGGTGCTGGACCCAGGCGATATGTGATCCTAACGTGGCACCAATGCTCCGTTATGCGCTTAAACGTCTGATATCTCTGATGATCAGCCTGGCCGTGGCCTCGGTGGTCATTTTTGCCGTGATCGAGGTTGCGCCCGGCGACCCCGCATCCTTTATGCTGGGCGTCAACGCGCAAGAGGACACGTTGGCCGCGCTGCGTGCAGAGCTTGGATTGGATGGCTCGAAGATTCAGCGTTACTTTAGCTGGGTTGGCGGGATGCTGATGGGGGATTTCGGAACCTCCTACACATATCGAACGCCGGTTTCGCAGATGATTGCAGATCGTTTGTGGGTGTCGCTGCCATTGGCGTTATACGCGCTGACCCTGTCGACCCTGATCGCCTTTCCCGCGGGTATCTATGCCGCCGCGCGACGGGGTAAACCGGGGGATCTGACCGTGATGGGTGCCACGCAGTTGGGCATCGCGGTTCCCAATTTCTGGTTTGCGATGATGCTGGTGCTAATCTTCGCCATCAACCTGCGCTGGTTCAATGCCGGAGGGTTCGCAGGGTGGGACACCGGGTTCTGGACTGGCCTGCATTCTCTGACCCTGCCCGCTATCGCGCTGGCCTTGCCGCAAGCAGCGATTTTGGCGCGGGTGATGCGGTCATCCCTGCTGGATATTCTGGGAGAAGACTTCATGCGCACCGCCCGTGCCAAGGGGTTAACGCGCAGGCAAGCCTTGTGGAGGCACGGGGTGCGCAACGCTCTGATACCAGTGCTGACCATTATCGGGCTGCAATTCTCGTTCCTGTTGGCCGGGTCCATCATTATCGAGCAGGTGTTCTACCTTCCGGGCCTCGGGCGGCTGGTGTTTCAGGCGATCTCTGCCCGGGATTTGATCGTTGTGGAATCGGTGGTCATGCTGCTGGTGTTTGCCGTCATCACCGTAAATTTTCTGGTCGACCTGGCCTATGCCGCCGTCGATCCGCGCCTGAGGAGCCGGACATGAGCCGCAACCTGATCCTAGGCGCGGCTTTGTCGTCGCTGGTTGTTCTGGCGGCCTTGGTCTCGTTTGTCTGGACGCCTTACGACTATGCCGCGCTGAATATCCCGGACAAGCTGCAACCACCAAATGCGCAGCACTGGTTCGGAACGGATCATTTTGGCCGCGACATGTTTTCCATGATCATGGTCGGTGCGCGAACGTCCATTGCGGTGGCCCTGGTTGCGGTGGGTATCGGCATGGCGCTTGGTGTGCCGCTGGGATTGGCGGCAGCAGCGCGCAAAGGATCGTGGCTGGATGAGGTGATCATGCGCGGCAACGATCTGGTCTTTGCGTTCCCTTCGCTAGTCATCGCGATCCTGATCACCGCTGTGTTCGGCGCCGGGGCGATCAATGCAATTATCGCAATCGGCATATTCAACATTCCCGTTTTTGCCCGCATCACCCGCGGCGCGGCGCTGTCCCTGTGGGAGCGCGAGTTCATCCTTGCCGCCCGTGTGTCTGGCAAAGGTGCCGCCCGGATATCAGCCGAACACATTCTGCCCAACGTCGCCAATTTGCTGATCGTGCAAGGGACCATTCAGTTCTCGCTGGGCATACTGGCCGAGGCGGGCCTGTCCTATGTCGGTCTGGGGGCGCAACCGCCAACGCCCAGTTGGGGCCGGATGTTGGCCGACGCACAGACAATGGTCAGTTTTGCCCCGCATTTGGCTCTGATTCCGGGGCTTGCCATTATCGTCACCGTGCTGGGTCTGAACCTTTTGGGGGACGGTCTGCGTGATTGGCTGGATCCTCGGATAAGGGTGGCGCGTGCATGAGCTTGCTGGATATTGAAAACCTGTCTCTGACGATCCACGGCACGCCGATCCTGAAACAGGTCAGTCTGTCCATCGCCCCGGGTGAGATTGTGGCCGTAACCGGCGAGAGCGGGTCGGGCAAGTCGATGACTGCATTGGCCGTGATGCAGTTGCTGCCGAACGGGGGGCAGGCAACAGGTGCAATCCGGCTGGAAGGCCATGACCTTTTGACCCGCCCCGAGGTGGACATGTGTGCCCTGCGCGGTGCCGCGATCGGAATGGTTTTTCAAGAACCGATGACCGCACTGAACCCGGTCAAATCCATCGGGGATCAGGTGATGGAGACAATCCTGATCCACAAGGCGATGCCCCGCCCGCAAGCCCGTGAACGCGCCGAGGAGGTTCTGACCCGCGTGGGGCTGCCACCTGACCGTTTCCCCCTGACCCGTTATCCGCACGAATTGTCAGGCGGTCAGCGCCAGCGTGTCGTGATCGCCATGGCCATTGCGCTGCGCCCGACCTTGTTGATCGCGGACGAACCCACGACGGCGCTGGATGTCACCACGCAGGCGCAGATCCTCGATCTGCTCAGGGGGTTGGTCAGCGAATATGGCATGGGTCTGCTGATGATCACCCATGATCTGGCGGTTGTGGCGGATTTGGCGGACAAGATCGTCGTTATGCGTCACGGCGAAGTCGTTGAAGAAGGGGTGACAGAAAGCCTGTTGCGCAACATGCAGCACCCCTACACGCGCATGCTGTTCGAAGCGTCTGGCCACAAGGTTTCTCTGCCCGACACGATAAGCCCGCGCCCGTTGCTTGAGGTTACGCAGGTTGTCCGCGACTATCGCCTTCCCCGGAAAGGCTTGTTTGATACACCCGGTCATCACCGCGCCGTCGATCAGGTCAGCTTCACCCTCAAACGTGGGGAGCGTTTGGGATTGGTTGGCGAATCTGGATGTGGAAAATCGACCCTAACAAGGGCGATTTTGGGTTTGGAGGAGGTTCAGGCCGGGGACATCCGACTGGAAGGGGAGCCCGTTTTTGCGGGCCACAAGCCAAACCCAGCCGTGCGGCGAAAGATGCAGGTGGTGTTCCAAGACCCCTATGGCAGTTTCAACCCCCGCCACCGGGTCGAGCGGTTGATCACGGAACCGTTTCACGTATTGGAAAATCCTCCCATGGGGGCAGAACGCCAGGACCTGATCGCCGAAATGCTGAGTGCCGTGGGCCTCAGCCCCAAGGATGCCGATAAGTACATCCACGAATTTTCCGGTGGTCAGCGGCAACGCATCGCCATTGCCCGCGCCTTGATCATCCAGCCCGAGCTGATCCTGTTTGACGAGGCTGTTTCGGCGCTTGACGTATCCGTACGCGCGCAAATCCTCGACCTTTTGGCTGAGCTTTGCGCGGCATATGACCTGACCTATTTGTTTATCAGCCACGATCTTAGTGTCGTCAGAACAATCACTGACCGCGTGATGGTGATGCAGGCCGGTAAAATTGTTGAGCAGGGTGAGACCGAGCAGGTCTTTTCCGACCCCCAGCATCCCTATACCCGAACCTTGATCGACGCCGCGCCTGTTCTGCCAGATATCGGCAGTCAGGTGGCTTGATTCCCAATGTTAGAGCCGAAATAGGAGATCGAAATGCCCAATCCTCTCTGGTTCAACCCAACCCATTGTCTGATCGGAGGCGCATGGGGCGATCCCACCTCGGGGTCGACCTTGCCTTTGGTCAACCCTTCTGACGGGGCTGAGATTTGCCGTATCGCCCGAGGCGAGGCTGCAGATATCGACGCAGCGGTCCAAGCCGCGCAATCGGCCCTTGACGGTGACTGGGGCCGTAAAACCGCGCTGGAGCGGGGCCGCATCCTGACGCGATTGGGTCAGTTGGTATTGGAACGGGTCGATGATCTGGCAGCTCTGGAGGCGATGGATGTCGGAAAACCCCTGACACAGGCCCGCGCCGATGCTGTGGCGCTGGCGCGGTATTGCGAGTTCTATGGCGGTGCCGCCGACAAGGTCATGGGCGACACAATACCTTATTTGGAAGGCTACACCGTCTACACGCTACGACAGCCGCATGGGGTGACCGGCCATATCGTGCCGTGGAATTACCCCATGCAGATCATTGGCCGTTCGGTCGGGGCTGCGCTGGCGATGGGCAATGCCTGTGTCCTGAAGCCTGCCGAAGAAGCCTGTCTGACGGCACTTGCCTTCGCACATCTGGCGCAAGAGGCCGGGTTGCCAGCAGGTGCGTTGAATGTGGTGCCAGGATTGGGTGCCGAGGCTGGTGCCGCGTTGTCCGGTCATCCCGGCGTGCATCATATTTCGTTTACCGGGTCGGTCGCCACAGGTGCGCTGGTGCAACAGGCAGCAGGCCGCAATGTGGTGCCGGTGACGCTGGAATTGGGCGGGAAGTCCCCACAATTGGTGTTTGACGATGCCGATCTGGACGCTGCCCTGCCGTATCTGGCGAACGCAGGCATTCAGAACGCGGGTCAAACTTGTTCCGCCTCGTCTCGCATATTGGTGCAGCGTGGAGTGTATGAGCAGGTCAAATCCCGTATGGCCGACGCCTATGCCGATCTGACCGTTGGACCAGCGAATGAGGATTTGCGGCTCGGTCCCCTGATTTCCGCCCGTCAAAAGCACATCGTTGAAGGGTTTTTGTCCAAGGGAGTGGATCTGAAAGTCGCTGCGCAGGGGCGCATCGTTGAGCACGCGCCAACCGATGGGGCCTATGTCCGTCCAACGCTGTTTTCTGACGTGCCGCCCGATCACGCGTTGGCCCGTGACGAAATATTCGGCCCTGTGCAGGTCTTGATTCCGTTCGATTCCGAGGAAGACGCCGTGCAGATTGCCAACGGAACCGATTATGGCCTGGTGGCCAGCATTTGGACCCGCGATGGTGCACGCCAGATGCGATTGGCAAAACGTCTGCGCTCGGGTCAGGTTTTCGTCAACAATTATGGCGCCGGTGGCGGCGTGGAACTGCCCTTTGGCGGGGTGGGAAAATCCGGGCATGGTCGCGAAAAGGGATTTGAGGCGCTGTTTGGGTTCTCACAACTCAAAACGGTGGCAAGTTTCCATGGTTAGAGCCTAAACAATCACCTCGATCGACTCTTGTGCACCCACACCGAACACGCGCTTGTAGCGCTCGATTTCGTCCGCCGGGCCCATTGCCTTTTCCGGGTTGTCCGACAGTTTGACCGTTGGGCGGCCATTGGCCGAAACCGCTTTGCACACCAAGGAAAACGGGGCCAGCGCGTCATCGGGCACCAGCCCGCGAAAATCATTGGTCAAAAGCGTGCCCCACCCAAACGACACTTTGGTGCGCCCGGCAAACTGGCTGTGCAGCTCGCGGATTTTGTCTACGTCCAACCCGTCAGAAAAGATCACCCGCTTTTCCATTGGGTCTTCGCCGCGTGATTTCCACCATTGGATTGCTATTTCCGCGCCGGTGGCCGGATCGCCGCTGTCTACGCGGATACCGGTCCATCCGGCCAACCAATCAGGTGCGCGATCCAGAAACCCTTGCGTGCCATAGGTGTCAGGCAGGATGATGCGAAGATTACCGTCATGTTCGTCATGCCAGTCGCTGAGAACATCATAAGGTGCCTGTGCCAGTGCCTCATCGGTATCCGCCAGCGCCGAATAGACCATAGGCAGCTCGTGCGCGTTGGTGCCGATGGCTTCAACCTCGCGCCGCATGGCAATCAGGCAGTTCGAAGTACCCGTGAACGCAGGCCCCAGCCCTTCGATCATGGCTTGGACGCACCAATCCTGCCACAGGAAGGAATGCCTGCGACGCGTACCGAAATCGGCAATACCCAATCCCTTAATTCCGCGCAGCTGTTCGATTTTTTCCCAAACGCGGGTCATCGCACGAGCATAGAGCACCTGAAGCTCGAACCGGCGCATGTCATTCAGTACGGCGCGCGACCGCATCTCCATCAGAACGGCCAAGGCGGGGATTTCCCACAGCATGACCTCGTGCCACTTGCCTTCGAAGGTCAGTTCGTACTGATCGCCCTTGCGTTCCAGGTGGTAGGGCGGCAGGCGCAGATTCTCGAACCACTCCATGAAATCCGAGCGGAACATCTGCCGTTTGCCGTAGAACATATTGCCCCGCAACCACGTGCTTTCGCCCCGGCTGAGGCTTAGTGAGCGGATGTGATCCAACTGTTCCCGCAGCTCGCCTTCGTCGATAAGCTGGGCCAGGGGGATGTGATTCGACCGATTGATCAGCGAAAACACCACATCCGTTTGGGGCTTATTTCGAAACACTGACTGGCACATCAGCAGTTTGTAGAAATCTGTGTCGATTAAAGACCGGACAATTGGGTCAATCTGCCATTTATGATTGTACACGCGCGCCGCAATATCGACCATGAGGAACTCCTGCGATTTCCGTTGTTAGATCAATCGGTGCGTTGAATGGCAAGAGTCGCTCGTTCGGGGACAATGACAATGTCAGGTCACAAAGCGAGCATATTGTGAGTTCTTTTCGCTTGTTAGTGAAAAGTATGGAAGGGAAGACGAGGTTTAAATAGTGAATGGTTCTCGAGTACGATTTTGACATCGTTGTAGTCGACCCGGGGGATGGTGGTCAGGAAACGGGCGCGGATGGAAATTCGCAAAAGCCGGTATTGCGTGCGATGTTTCGCGACGTGAAGACGGCGGACGCCTTGCGTGCGACCTCGCCGAAGATTCGCAAAATCTTCCAGGATGCAGGCTTTGGTCTGGACGCCACCGGCAGTGAGCTGCTGCACGGCCTTTATCGTCCGCGTGACGAGGCCGAGCGCGAGCGGATTCTGCGCGCCTTGTTTGCCAATATTCGTGATCTTGGGGTTCAGGGCGAATATTGCGGTGAATTTGACTTTTGGAAGTTCCTGCGTGACGTCAAAACGGCCCGCCCAAGGAACGGTCAGCGCAGAAAGGTGGCCGATTGGACACCCAATCCGCGTTACAAATCGCCTGCAACACCCCAACGTCGGACCGTACCGGCACGGGTCGGTGTCGCATTGGGCCTGGCCGTGGTCATATTTGTCATACTCAAATACCTGGCGGATTCAGGGTCGACGCCCTAGGTCAACGTCACACCTGCATCACGCATGGCCGTTTGGGCCGCCGCCGATGAGCCGTCCAGATCAATCGCGCGGCACATATCCATGCGCACTGCCACGTCAAACCCAAGCCGCGCCGCATCCACCGCCGAGAAATGGACGCAAAAATCTGTGGCCAGCCCAACCATGGTCAGTTTCCTGAGGCCGCGTGTATTCAGATATCCTTCAAGGCCCGTGGGTGTGGTTTGGTCATTCTCAAAAAAGGCGGAGTAACTGTCGATGTCGCTGCGAAACCCCTTACGGATGATCAGGTCTCCGTCGCTGCGCAGGTCAGGGTGAAACGCCGCGCCCTTGGTCCCCTGCACACAGTGATCCGGCCACAATACCTGCGGGCCATAGGGCATCTCAGCCATGTCATAAGGATTTTTGCCCGCGTGAGAGCTGGCGAAAGACAAATGCCCTGCTGGATGCCAGTCCTGCGTCAGGATCACCGCGTCGAAATCGTCCATCATGGCGTTGATGGGGGCAACGATCTCATCCCCTTCTGGTACGGCCAGCGCGCCGCCAGGGCAAAAGTCGTTCTGGACGTCGATTACGATCAGGGCGTGGGTCATCAGGGCCTCCTTGCGTTGTCATATCGGTAGGCGGCCAGCAGGGGGGCGTCAATCCGGTCTCTTGCGACTCTTTGAATGCAGGTTTAGACCGCGCGCATGTATACCATCGCTGCCCTCTATCACTTCACCCGATTCCCGGATCATGCCGCCCTGCGCGCGCCTTTGCTTGAGCTGTGTCGCGCGCAAGCGGTCAAAGGAACGTTGCTGCTGGCGCAAGAAGGGATCAACGGAACCATTGCAGGCCCGCGTGCGGGGATCGACGCGGTGCTGGCCCATATCAAGGCATTGCCAGGATGCGCGGATCTTGAATGGAAAGAGGCTACCGCCGATCATCCGCCTTTTGGCAAGATGAAGGTGCGCCTGAAGAAAGAGATCGTGACCATGGGCCAACCGGATGTCGATCCGCGCGCCCGTGTCGGTAACTATGTCGAGCCTGAGGATTGGAATGACCTGATCCGCTCGGACGACGTGGTGGTGATCGACACGCGTAACGATTACGAGGTGGCGATTGGTACGTTTGAAGGCGCAATAGACCCTGAAACGGCCAGTTTCCGTGAATTCCCGGCGTGGTGGGAAGAGAACAAGGACCGCTTCCACAACAAGCGCGTTGCCATGTTTTGCACCGGCGGCATCCGCTGCGAGAAATCGACCAACTTCCTGCTGGGGCAAGGGGTCGAGGATGTCTATCACCTGAAAGGCGGCATTCTGCGTTATCTTGAGGAAATGCCCGCCGAAGACAGCACGTGGCAAGGCGAGTGTTTCGTGTTCGACAACCGCGTGTCCGTCGGACACGGGCTGGTCGAGGGGCCACATAACCTGTGTCACGGCTGCCGACGTCCGATCCTGCCCGAAGATATGAAGCGCCCTGAATACGAGCATGGCGTGTCCTGCCACCGGTGCATCAATGAAACGTCAGAGGCGGACAAAATGCGTTTTCGCGAGCGGCAGAAACAGATCGGACTGGCGCGTCAACGCGGGCACGAGCATCTGGGCACGACCTAAACCTCTGATTTTTCAGGTTGCGGGTATGCGCCTCTGAATCGATGATTAACCGTGTCTCATACTGACGGAGGTTTCATGCACCGCGACCCGATTACTCTGGAAGAGTGGAAATCGACCTTGGTTGCTGCCCTTGGGTTGGTGGTCGCCAGTTTCATTGCTTGGTACGGGCTGTCGCGGCTAAGTGAAACCACGGCGGGCGACAAGATCGGTACAGCAACAACCGTTCTGTTGACGATCTGGCTTGTTTCGCAGACCTGGTATTACATGACTCAGGTCAAATCACCCCGGCGGCAACTGCTGCTGATGGGGATCTCCTTCATTCAGGTCGTCCCCTTTCTTTTTGCGGCTGTCTATGGGTCGTTCGGTTATTACGACCTGTGTGTCGTAGGCGCGCGCGGCCCAACTGATGTTTTGTATTTCTCTTACGTGACTTTCACCACAGTTGGGTTTGGGGATTTACACCCGGCAGGAATGTGTCGTGGTTTGGCCGTGGCCGAAGCTATCACCGGCTATATCCTGTTGGGTCTGTTTGTGGCCGCAGCGGTGGGGATTTACGCACGCTCACACAGCGAAAACTGATCCGCTATTTGTTGTGGTCGATCCACAGCGACATCGCATGTTTGTCCCGAAAACACTCCTGCGGGATTTGTCTGCGTTTGCTGCGGGCAATCCGCTCGGCATAGGCCACCTGCTTGCCGGTTGGATAATTGGCAAAGGGTGATGGATCATGCGGTTTGTGCGCTGATATCCACTGCGACATAGCCCGGCGATCCCGTTGCGCTTCGACGGGGATTTCCAAAGCTGACTGCAGAGCAATCGCGCGCGCATAGCGCATTTGCCGATCAGTGACGGGCAGCAAGTGATAGTCGTTCGACGGGCCGTTCAGAGCAGAATTTTGCGTGGCGTAAGACATCGGAATGTTCCTCTGACTATGTGGAACATAAATGGAACATTAACTTCTCTATTCAAGAGGGCGGTGATTCACATCAGCGAGAGTTTGCCGTATTTACGTTTATTGACTGATCAATCAATAAAAGTTAGAGCCGAAGAAAGACTTCTGAAAAGGACCCGGTCGTGAAATTCCAGCCTAAGGCGAGCCATTTCATCAATGGCGAATACGTCGAAGACACCAATGGCGCCCCCATCGACGTTATCTTTCCCGCAACCGGAGAGATTATCGCCCGGCTGCACTCCGCCACGGCAGAAGTTATCGAACAGGCTCTAAACAGTGCAAAAGTGGCTCAACGCGAATGGGCTGCGCTGTCGGGAACCGAGCGTGGCCGAGTTCTGCGTCGCGCCGCTGACATCATGCGCGAACGCAATCGTGAGTTGTCCATTCTGGAAACCCACGATACCGGCAAACCGCTGCAGGAAACGCTGGTCGCTGACGCCACCAGCGGAGCTGACGCGTTGGAATATTTTGGTGGATTGGCGGCTTCGCTGACTGGTGAACACATCCCGCTTGGCGGTGGCGACTTCGTTTATACCATCCGCGAGGCGCTGGGCGTGTGCGTCGGCATCGGCGCATGGAACTATCCAACCCAGATCGCCTGCTGGAAGGGCGCGCCGGCGCTGGCTTGTGGCAACGCCATGGTATTCAAACCGTCAGAAACCACGCCCTTGTCCGCGTTGAAGGTGGCCGAGCTTCTGATCGAAGCTGGTGCGCCCAAGGGCATCTACAACGTGGTACAAGGGTACGGAGATGTCGGCGCGTCGCTGGTGACAGATCCGCGCGTGGCCAAAGTGTCGCTGACCGGATCGGTGCCCACGGGCCGCAAAGTTTATGCCGCTGCCGCCGCTGACATGAAACACGTGACGATGGAGTTGGGCGGCAAATCCCCGATGATCGTGTTTGGCGATGCCGATATCGAAAACGCCGTTTCGGGCGCGATTCTGGGCAATTTCTATTCTTCGGGTCAGGTCTGTTCCAACGGCACCCGCGTTTTCGTGCAGAAAGGCATTAAGGACCAATTCCTTGCCCGCCTGTGCGAGCGCCTGGCCGCCGCAAAAATCGGTGATCCGCTGGATGAAAGCGTCACTTTCGGCCCCATGGTCAGTGAAAATCAGATGAAAATCGCGTTGAGCTACGTCGACAAAGGCAAGGCCGAAGGCGCGCAGCTAGTCTATGGCGGTGACCGGATCGAGGGCGACGGGTTCTATATGCAGCCCACCGTTTTTGCCGATGTCACCGATGACATGGCCATCGCCCGCGAGGAAATCTTTGGCCCGGTGATGTCCGTTCTGGATTTCGACACCGAAGAAGAAGTGTTGGCCCGCGCCAATGATACCGAGTTTGGTCTTGCCGCCGGTGTCTTTACCAACGATCTGACCCGCGCCCACCGCATCGTGGCCGGGTTCGAGGCGGGTACCTGCTATATAAACACCTACAACTTGGCTCCGGTCGAGGCCCCGTTTGGCGGCTCAAAGATGTCGGGTGTAGGGCGCGAGAACTCGAAACTGGCGATCAACCACTTCAGCGAGATGAAGACTGTCTATGTTTCGATGAACGATGTCGAGGCGCCGTATTAACTCAACTCTGGTTGAGAATTATTCGAGGCAGAACTTACCTGTTCCCGACATTCTGCGTCGGGAACAGAACATAAGGCCCCCGGAACCTGTGGCTGACTTTCTGGTAAGAGTTTATTCGCGCGCCAGCAGGAGGTCACGCCGATGAAAACCCACGCACAAGCCGTTGTGATCGGAGGGGGGCTGGTCGGCTGCTCGATCCTGTATCATCTGGCCAAGCTCGGCTGGACCGATGTTGTCCTGCTGGAACGCGATGAACTGACCAGCGGGTCCACATGGCACGCGGCGGCCAATATCCACGGGCTGCACGACAACAACAACATCACCCGCATCCAGCATTATACGATGAACCTGTATAAAGAACTGGAGAAGGAAACCGGGCAGGGCTGCGGCGTTTTCCAGTCCGGCTCGCTCTATCTGGCGCAGACCGAGGACCGCGAACACCAGTTGCGTCTGCAAGAGGCCAAGGCGAAGTTCTACGGCCTGAACTTCCACGAGATTAGCCGCGAACAAGCGATGGAATTGCACCCACTGGCACAGTTCGATGACATTCGCTGCATCATGTTCGAACCTGATGGTGGCAATGTGGATCCTTCCGGCGTGACCCACGCCTACGCTGCCGGCGCCCGCGCGATGGGTGCCACGATTGAGCGTTTTTGCCCCGTATTAGGCACTGAACAGCAACCCGACGGCTCGTGGATCGTGCGCACGGAGAAAGGGGACATCCACACACAGTGGGTGGTCAATGCAGGCGGTCTCTGGGGGCGCGAAGTTGCGGCGCTGGCCGGGATCGAGTTGCCTTTGCAACCGACCGAGCATCAGTATTTCGTCACCGAAGCAATTGATGAGGTCGCAGCCTTGGGCCGCCGCCTGCCATCCATCGCCGACAGGGATGGTGAGTATTATTTCCGGCAGGAAGGCAACGGGTTGCTGATCGGTGCCTACGAGAAAGACATGAAGTTCTGGGCCGAAAACGGAACGCCGCTGGATTTTGCCCATGATTTGTTCCCCGACGATCTGGACCGGATCATGGAAAACGTCATTCGTGCCACCGAACGTGTGCCAGTCGCCGCGACCGCAGGTGTGAAACGGGTGATCAATGGCCCGATGATCTGGTCGCCGGATTCGAATGCGATCTGGGGGCCGGTGCCCGAGTTGCAGAACTATTTCTGCTGCACCGGGATCATCCCCGGATTTTCGCAATCGGGCGGTCTTGGCCTGCTGTCAGCGCAGTGGATGATCGAGGGCGAGCCGCAATACGATATGTTCGCGTGGGATCTGGCGCGATTTGGCGACTGGGCCGACAAGAAATTCACCAAGGCGCGGGTCCAAGACGCTTATACGCACCGTTTCGCCATCCATTTCCCGAATGAAGAACGCAGCGCGGGTCGCCCCGCCCGTGTGCGCCCGGCCTATCATATGCAAAAGGACATGGGCTGTGTCTTTGGTCTGAACTGCGGTTGGGAACATCCGCTTTGGTTTGCCGACCAACCCGGTGTGACCGACACCAACGGTTTCACCCGACAGAACTGGTGGGAACCTGTGGGCCGCGAGGCGCAGATGTTGCGTGACCATGTGGGTGTGATCGACATCTCGAACTTCGCCAACTACGTCGTCAAAGGACCCGGCGCGTATGATTGGTTGGAGCGTCTGGTCGCCAACCGGGTGCCGACCGAAATCGGGCGGTCCTGTCTGACCCCCATGATCTCGGTGCGCGGCGGAGTTGCGGGTGATTTCACCATCACCAAAACCGACGAGGGCGCGTTCATGATGATCGGCTCGGGCATGGCAGAACGCTATCACCAACGGTTCTTCAACATGGTCGACCTGCCCCAACGTACGACGTTCGAAGTCGCAACGAACCGCATTGCGGGCTTTAACGTGGCAGGGCCAAAGTCGCGTGACCTGTTACAGCGCCTCACGAATGCGGACCTGTCAAACGAAGGGTTCCGTTTTATACGGTCCCGCCGGATCGAGGTTGCGGGTGTGCCCTGTCTGGCCATCCGTGTCAGCTTTACCGGTGACCTGGGGTGGGAGCTTCATTGCGCCGAAGAAGATCAAATCAGGCTCTACACAGCGCTATTAGGGGCTGCGAAGGACTTGGGGGGTGGTCCGGTTGGTGGCCGCGCGTTGGGGTCATTGCGGATTGAAAAGGGATACGGTTCCTGGGGGCGGGAGTATTCTCAGGAATATTGGCCGCAAGAAGTTGGGCTGGCTGGGCTGATCAAGCTGGACAAGGACTTTTTGCACAAGGACGCGTATGTGGCTGTCAAAGACAATACCCCGCGTGAGGTTCTGTCGATGTTTGAAGTGGAGGCAACCCATGCCGATGCATCCGGCGGTGAGCCAATATTTACCCCGGATGGAACGCCGGTTGGTCGGGTGACCTCTGGCGCATTCGGCTACAGTGTAGGGAAGTCTCTGGCGATCGGTTATGCCAACCCCAAGGTCGCGCAGCCCGGAGATACGGTGAGTATTTTCATCCTAGGCAAACCGCACAAAGCCACGCTTTTGGCTGAGCCGCCATTTGATCCGTCAGGTCTGCGTCTTCGGGACATAAGGCAACCTGTGGCGGAACCGGTAAAATGACGGGGACGTTCGATCAGGTCGCGGATTTTGCACTGCGCCGGACTGCGGATCAGATGCCGCAAAGCGCGATGGACGCAGCCTCGCTGATGATGCTGAACACGATGGGTATCCTGATCGCCTCTGGTCCGATGGAGGCGGGGGTGATCGCTCGTGAAACAGCGTCAGTGCTGTTTGCCAGCACGCAGGAGGATTTTAGCGCGCGTATGATGTTCGATGGGCGGCGGGTCAGCATGGCAGGGGCTGCCTATGCCATGGCGACCCAAACCGACAATCTGGACGGGCATGACGGGTACAACCCGACCAAGGGGCATATCGGCGTTGTCGTCTTGCCCACGCTTGTCGCCCTCGCCGAGCATTGCCCCGACCTGAGCGGACCCGAGGCGCTGGCTGCCGTGATCACCGGGTATGAGGTTGCCGGGCGCGCCGGGTTGTCGCTGCACGCCTCGGTCGACGATTATCATACATCGGGCGCGTGGAACGCGCTGGGTGTGGCGGCAATGGCCTCGCGCTTGCGGGGGCATACACGGGAACAATTGCGACAGGCCATGGGGATCGCCGAGTATCACGGCCCGCGCAGTCAGATGATGCGGGAAATTGCGAATCCAACGATGCTGCACGACGGCTCTGGCTGGGGGGCGCTGGTTGGACTGTCCGCTGCTGTTCTGGCCGAAAAGGGATTTACCGGCGCCCCGGCCATCACGATCGAAGCCCAGTCTGCGGCATCTCATTGGGCTGATCTGGGTCAGTTCTGGCAGGTCGAACACCAATATGTAAAACCTTATCCGATCTGCCGCTGGGCGCACGCGGCAATTGATGCGGTTCGCGCGGTCATGGTGTCGAATGATCTGACGCACGAACAAATTCTATCCATCCAGATCAACAGTTTTGATGAGGCTGTGTGCCTGTTTGGGGGAATGCCGGAAACGACGTCACAGGCGCAGTATTCCCTGCCCTTTGCCGTTGCGGTTCAGGCAATTTACGGACGGATCGGGGTCGAACATATTTCAGGGGATGGCCTGGTGGACCCGTCTGTTGCCGAGTTCATGACGCGCATCCATACCTCTCAGTCAAAGCGCCACGCTGAGCGATTTCCGAAAGGCAGATGGGCGGATGTCAGCATCCGGACCACAGATGGGCGAAAATTGGATTCGGGCGATGTGCACGCACGCGGCGGTCCCGAAGTACCCTTTGAACGCGAAGACGTAATTGCCAAATACACAGAATTTGCCGCGCCTGTGGTGGGTGAGCGAAGGGCGAATGCCATCCGAACTACCATTTTAGGATGGTGTGAACCGACAAGCCGCTATTCTGATTTGGCACAACTAATCTTTGACCCGGTTACTCGATAATTGATCGAAAAAGGCTCTAACAAAGAGAATTTTTCAATTCCTCCAAGGTCATTCAGCCACTTTCGACAGGAGCGCAACAATCTCCCGTCGGGTAATGGCACTGTGCTGCAAGAGTTCCCTGGCATCGGCCAAGGGCCTGTCCGGGCTGCGGGTCAACGGTTGCGAAAGGAACTGAGTGGATTGGCTGACTTGGCTATACCGATCGTCAAGTTTAGTTTCCACTTCGTCATTGAGATCGGCCAGCCAGAAAAATCTGTTAGCCGCTTCGTGCTGATCCGAAGCCCTTAACACGTTGGCCGTGGCAGCGAAGTCGCCGGTCGCCTGCAACACCTGTGCCCTAAGATCAACAGCATCCGTAGACGGGGTTTTAGCCAGTTCAAGCAGCGCCTGATGCGGTCGGTTACTCTGCAAGGCAGATTGTGCCCGAATACGCGCGCGATCCGATTTTTGCGTCTTGTCTTGAATTCGACTTGCCATGGAATGGGCCGGGCCCGCAAAACCAAGCGATGCCAATCGGGTTGCAACAGCGACGGCGGTTTCTGTCGACAGGGCGTGGGCGTTTCTTTTCGACATTATCAGCGTGCGGCGCAAAAAAGTCGTGTCATCTGCACGTTCCACCAGCATTTGCGTGACCCGGTTCAATGCCACCTCATCCTCCGTGTCCTTGGGGATTTCCCCCAGAAGGTTCAGCGCCTGATCAAATTCATGATTCAGACTTAGTGCAACTGCATGGGTGCGCTGGGTCGTGGGCTGAAGCTCTGAACCTCGGAATTCAACAGCGTAAGAGGCGGCCAATTCGACTTCTTTCGCAGAAACAGAGCCTCTGTCGAGCCACCGTTTCTCGACAAGTCGTGCAAGGGCCAGCGGAGCCTCTACCGTTGTGTCCGAAGAAGAGAGGACGTCCCTCAGAAGTGTTTCGGCGCGCTCTCCATCGCCCTCCACCGTTGCGACGGTCGCCTTGGCCTGCGACGCGCTTGCCGTGGAATAGTCCGAGACCCGGTCAACCGTCCGCAATACGCGCCGGGCGGCCTCCACTTCCTTACCTTCAGTCAAAATCTCGGCCAAGGCAGGGCCTACCTGACGCCGTAGATGTTTTGGCAAGCGCTGGAAGGTCTGTTCCACCGTCTTCAACCGAACATCATCCGATAGATTCCCTTCGGTCAGCACCCCCCACAATGCCGCGTCGCTGTCGCACCCCTGCTGGCCTTTGAACGGGTTTGACCCTGAAACCTGGCCGTCATCAAGGTACTGCGCGATCGCGTTGATGCGTTCTGATTCAGGCGAATTCCGGCCCAACAAGCCCAATGCCTGAATCGCTTCTGCGCCAAACCCATGGGACGCGTATAGCTTTGCCAATTCCAATACTTTCGTTTCATCGAGGGTATCGAATTCCTGATACACTGCTGACCGGAGCGCTGACACCAGTTCGGGAAACGGGTTCGTTCCGCCCCATGTCCCAAAGCTTAGGTCTGCGCTGGACAGGCACTGAGGCTGGCGTTCATTCGGGATAATGCCTGCATCCAGAAATTCATCCAATTCATCCAAAACCGAAGTCACGGTGATATTTGCGTCCAGATCCATCGGTGCAAGCGCAGGCTCTTGCGCGATGGATGCTCTGGGCCCAACCGGAGCAATCTTGAGATCGACGAGTTCGCGATCGGCACCCTGTAGCAACCGGGCCGATAACTGGCTTTCAAACTGTTGCGCATTCAAGCTCAATAGTGGCAGCGACAACGCCTCCGGCAGTTGTGTTTGCTTCAGCGGGTTTTGCGCCGGGATAGCTTTGGGCAGCAGCGGGGATGGGATGTCACCGCTGATTTCCGGGAGCAATGCCGCCGGAGCAATATCCACCACGATCATTGTCTTGTTGTGCAAAAACGAAGACGCGACACAGTCGCAACCGAATTGCATCTCCAGCGCTCCTCCCGGAGTGCTCTGTGAAATCGCCGCCAGACGATTTTGCGTCAACCGGCGAAAGACCGAGCGGGTATCGAATTTCACGCCATCCAACGCAACGCTCAGGCGTGCGCCATTCTTGGTCTGCGCAAGGGTCCAGCCCGTGTTCGTGGGCACTTGTACCACCAGCCGCGTGTAACCTTCGTGTTCACCTGACCGAACCGGAACATCCTGCGCGACAGCCGCACAAGCAATTGCCATCAGGGCCACGGCAAGTATTGCTGCTCTGATCATGCCGCCGCCTGCTTGAGCTCTTTCAGCGCGTCTTCAAGCTCGGAGAAACCCGGCCGGTTGTGGGTGGGCGTGTTCTGACGCCCAACCTCGATACACATTGCAGGATTGTGGTTGTGCAAGTTGGCGACCAGCACTTCCCTGATCAGCTGGTAGAAATGGTTGTCCTCTTCAACCACGGCTTTCAGCTTGCCGGCGAAGGGTCCGACCAGACCATATGCCAGGAAAACACCAAGAAATGTCCCAACAAGGGCGCCGCCAATCAGCTTTCCCAGAACTTCGGGTGGCTGGTCGATGGACCCCATTGTCTTGATCACACCCAAAACGGCGGCGACAATCCCCAGTGCGGGCAGGCCGTCAGCGACCGTTTGAAGGGCGTGGCTGGAATGCATGGCATGATGAAAATTCGCCTCCATCCGCTTTTCCAGCACTTCTTCGACTTGATGCGGATCGTCATAGTTCATCGACGCAGAGCGCATCGTGTCGCAAATCAGATCAACGGCTTCTTTGTCTGACTGAATTTTTGGATAGGCCGAAAACAAAGATGAATTTTCGGGGTCCTCTATATGCTGCTCCACCTCGACCGGATTGGCCTTTGCAATTCGGATCAGGGAAAACAACAGGCACAAGAGATCGCGATAGTCTTCCGGCTTCCATTTCGGGCCCCTGAACACTTTGCCGATGTCCTTGGCGGTGTGTTTCACAGCGCTCATGTCGTTGCTGATCAGAAAAGCACCGACAGCCGCCCCCCCGATCATCATCATTTCAAACGGCAGCGATTTCAAAATAATTGCCATCTTGCCACCAGCAGCCAGATAGCCACCGAATACCATGACGAAAATGACGACAATTCCGATTAGTCCGATCATGTGTGATCTCCAGCAGAGTCAAAGGCGGGTAGTAAGCTTCAGGTCATTCCTGCGGGGCGGAGGCGTTTCGACCGGCCATGATGACACTGATCGTATAAGCCGCCTCGGGGCTGAGCCCGGCCAGAACGCCCGCTGCCGCATCGGATGGCATGCGCGACAGGAAACCCGCCGCAAACTTCGGGTCCATCGTTTCAAACAAGGCTGCGGCGTCTTTCGGCTTCATGCTTTGATAAACGTCAGTCAGGCGTGTCAGGTCGGTTTCGGCGGCTTTTTCGGCATAGGCCAGCGTTTCGCGCAGGTTTTCTTCGGCCTCCTGCAAGGCGACCAACCTGTTCTCAATAGCCTGATCCGCAATGCCCAGAGCCTTTTCCTTTACCAGCAACGCCGCCTCACGGTCTTTCAACGCTTCTTCGCGGCGCAACAGCGCGGTCAGAAGTTCCTGTGCCCCGGGCTGGTCTACCTGAGTTTTATTGGACTCGAATGCCGCTGGTTCGGTCGTTTTGGCGAGGGCAGGTCCGGCTTCAAGTCCTACTCGAATCGCGGCCGATCCGACCATCAAAGCAGATATCACTGCAAGAACACCGCCTTTGGGGCGATTGGCAGGTTTGCGCTTCATCCTGTGACCTCGCCCCGACTACGACCATGCCGCATGAACATCAGGCCAACCGGTCGTTTGGCGGGGCTGTCTTGCTCTGGTTTCTGTACGTCATCCATTTCATCGTCTGAGGCCTCAGCACTCGGAGCCACTTCTGGTGCAGTCTCTGTCTCTGGGGCCTCTGGCGCAGTTTCGGCTTCTGTTTTGGTGGGGGTCTCGGGTTTAGGTTCTTCCGAGATGACGTCGTGCATCGACGCCATCATCAATTCCAACTGCTGCGCAACTGTTTCTGCCCTCTGTGTCAGAACCTTCAGGTCATCGCCGGATTTGTCAGACGCTGCACGTGCTGAATCCAGTGACTTCTTCAACTCATCCGCCTGCGTCGACAAGACAGCCACCGCGCCGCCGACCCCTTTTTCCAGATCGGTGAAACGCCTCAGGCGCCGGGACAGAACGAAGCAGTACAAGCCCGCACCAAGGGCCCCCGCAACAAGCAACATATCTGCGATCAGTTCCAACTTCGCCTCCTAGTTCAGTACGAATTCCATGACGAGGACATCGCGCACGCGATCTTCTCCGACGACTATTCCGATGCGTCGAAGCAGGTGCCCGCGGATACGCATCAGCGCCAGCGAATCTTCGAGGTCTGAGATTTCGACCGCGCGCAGGTATCCGTTCAGAACGTCCATGATTCGCGGTTTCATTTTTTCGACATCGCCCAGGAATTCAGAATCCACCTCAAGCTGAGCGTGAAATTTCAAATGGCGGGACGTGCCTGTATTTACCGAAACGATCACTGGCGGAAGATCGACAAAGCCAACATCGGGCAGCGCCATTCCGGGCGTATTTTCCTTTTTTTCTTTGGCCTCATGCGTGCTGGTCCTGGTCCCAATTGGCAGCACCCCCGAGGTGGTCAGATAATACCCACCTGCTGCGCCGATCATCGCCAGAATCAGGCCGATGATCAGTCCCATTTTCCCCGATTTTTTCGGGGTTTCTGCCTGTTCTGCGGTCGCGTCGGTCATGACGTCCTCATTCATCCGTTCAGCAATCGTCATAACCCGGCAGGGACTAACCGATTGTTAAGGGCAATCGTCCAAACAAGGGATGCGCTGGGCAGAATGTCGGCGAGTCGGAGGTGAGCGTGCAGCAGATCGGAACTGTCTGGGCTAATTTGGACAGGCGTAAACAAATCATCCTTGCCGGTGCGGTTGTGCTGGTGTTTTTTGGCGTCCTTGCGATGTCGCGATTGGTGACGGCACCGTCGATGACCTTGCTCTATGCCGGGCTGGAAAGTAGCGCGGCGGGGGATATCGTCCGATCGCTGGAACAGCGTGGCGTTCACTATGAGATTCGGGGCGGCTCGATCTATGTGCCGGGGTCGCAGCGGGACGAACTGCGCATGACACTGGCGAGCGAGGGTTTGCCCGCCAACGGAACGCAGGGATACGAGCTTCTGGATTCGCTCAGCGGTTTTGGCACGACGTCGCAGATGTTCGATGCTGCTTATTGGCGCGCAAAAGAAGGTGAGCTGGCCCGGACCATCGTTGGCGGCCCGCATATCAGTCAGGCGCGTGTGCACATAGCGAATGGATCAACCAATCCGTTTCAACGCAGCATCGCGCCAACAGCGTCGGTTTACCTGGTTTCTTCGGGTGCGGATATTACAGCGGATCAGGCCAAGGCGATCCGCTTTCTTGTTGCCTCGGCCGTAAGTGGGCTTGCGTCTGAAAATGTGGCGGTAATCGATTCCAGCGGGGCCGTGATTGGCGCGCAGGATAATGCTGTTGCCTCGGACACGGCTGATGATAAGTCGCGCCAGTTGCGCGAGCGGGTCTTGCGCCTTGTCGAAGCTCGAGTCGGCGCCGGAAACGCAGTTGTTGAGGTCAGCGTTGATACGGTGACCAAAACGGAATCCATTCGCGAACGTCGGTTTGATCCCAACGGTCGGGTCGCGATCAGCACGGATGTCGAGGAGCGCTCGGACAGTGCGCGGAACCAATCGGCGGATGTAACTGTGGCGTCGAACCTGCCGGATGGCGACGGCGCGGGTGGTGATGAGTCGAACTCGAACGCGACGCAAACGCGCGAACGTGTGAACTATGAGGTTTCAGAGACAGAGCTTGAGATTCACAATGCACCGGGGGCGATCAAAAGACTGACTGTCGCCGTTCTGGTGAACGGAACTCGCGCGGTGGATGCCGCTGGGGTGGAACGCTTCGAACCGATGCCGCAGGCAGAACTAGATGCTCTTGAAGAATTGGTGGCTTCGGCGGTTGGTTTCGACGCAGAGCGTGGCGACGTGATTACACTAAAGTCCCTGAACCTCCCGGTGGTTGAACCACAGGGGACGTTGGCGTCTGCATCGATCTGGCAAAAAGTGCATTTGGACGCGATGTCGTTGATTCAGATGGTTGTTCTGGCGGTTGTCGCACTGGTCTTGGGCCTGTTCGTGATCCGCCCAATCCTAACGAAGCCGACCGAGGCGACCACGTTGTTGCCTGCGTCCCAGCCGACCGAGCCAGAGGCTGCCTTGATCGGTGAGATCGCAACTGGGGACAGCGGCAATTTCGCACCGCTTGAAGGGCAGGCGCCCGCAGGCAATGTACCGGCACTCGCCGCGGCAACCATCGCTGATCCGGTGGACCGGCTGCGGGCGATGATCGGCGACAAGCAGGAAGAGACTGTCGAAATCCTGCGCAGTTGGCTTGAGGAAGAGGAGGAGCGGGTCTGATGTCGATTGCTCACCTTCTGGAAGATTTTACCCTGCATGCCGGAACAGGAAAGGTGCACCTGCTGGATGACGACGCGCTGGAAGAAATGCGGCTGGCTGCGTTCGAAGAAGGCTATAGCGCAGGATGGGAAGACGCGCTTCAGGCGCGGGAACAGGACCGTGGCGAGGCGTCTGCAACTCTGGCTAAATCACTTGAGGATATGTCCTTCACATACCACGAAGCGATTGCACGGATGTCCACGTCGTTGGAGCCGATGTTCCAGAGTCTAATGCGAACCGTATTGCCCGAAACACTGGATCGGGGTTTTGCGGCCCGGTTGGTCGAACAGTTGACCGAATTCGCGCGTGATCACATCGGGCAGCCCATGCAGGTCTTTGTGCCCGAAGGGTGCGCGCCCGAGTTGGAGAGCATGGTGCCAGAGAGTCTGTCCTCCGCGACCCAGGTGATTGAAGACCCGGCATTGGAGCCCGGTCAAGCGCGCTTGCAGGTCGGTGTTTTCCAACGTGAGGTAGATTGCAGCGCCCTGCTTGCAACGATCTCAGGCGCATTCGACGCGTATGTTTTTGAGGCAAAAGAGGCATTGAGCAATGAGTGACGACCAAACCCCAAAACCCGAAAAATCCAGCCCGTTCGATTCGGTGCCGATCGAGGTCACGGTCTCGGTCGGGCGCGCGCGCCCCCTGATCCGGGATTTGCTGAACATGGGTGAGAATGCGGTGCTGACCTTGGACAAGCGGATCGAAGACCCTGTCGATTTGTATGTTGGCGATCACTTGGTGGCGCGCGGACTGTTGGAAGAGATGGAGGGCGATCAGGCAGGTCAGCTAGCCGTGAGGTTGACCGAGATTGCGGACTTGCAGAACGGGATCGGTTGATGCGCTTGCTGCTTTGGGTGGCCGTCGCCGCTGTATCTTTGATGCCCTCGCTGGCGGCATCGCAAGAGCTGTCGCTCTCGCTGGGAGAGGGCGGCTCGATCTCGGCGCGGACAATCCAGTTGATCCTTCTGATCACGGTGCTGAGCCTTGCGCCCGGTCTGGCGATCATGATCACGTGCTTTCCCTTTCTGATCACAGTTCTGGCCATTCTGCGGCAAGGTATCGGATTGCAGCAATCTCCGCCCAATATGCTGATCGTGAGCCTGGCCTTGTTTCTCACCTATTTCATTATGGAGCCTGTCTTTACCGAAGCCTGGACAACCGGCATTCGCCCAATGATCGATGAAACACTGGATGTGGAACCGGCGCTTGAGCGCGCCCTGCAACCTTTTCGCGGCTTTATGGCGGCGCGGCTGGATCCGGATACTTTTCATGCGATGGCCGCCTTGCGCCCCGAAGGAGAGGCGATTGCCTTGTCGCCACAAGCACCGCTTTCGATCCTGATGCCGTCCTTCATGTTGTCCGAAATCGCGCGGGCATTTCAGATCGGTTTCCTGATCTTCCTACCCTTCCTGATCATCGATCTGGTTGTTGCTGCGGTGCTGATGTCTATGGGCATGATGATGGTGCCGCCAGCGACAGTATCGCTGCCGTTCAAGTTGGCATTCTTTGTTATCGCGGATGGCTGGTCCTTGATCGCAGGTGCGTTGGTGCGCAGCTATATGACCTGACCTGTTATTGCCGGGTGATCTGCAAGCACGCGCGTAGGCCCCTGTCACCGGCCTCGAAACTCAGCGCGCCTCCGTGCTGTTCTGCAACTGTCGCGGCAATCGTCAGCCCCAGCCCGAAACCATCGGACGATCCCGTATTCGATCCACGCCGAAACGGGGTCATCAGATTTTCGATATCCGAAACGGACAGGTCGGTGCCCTTATCCTGAATTGTGATGGTTGCGGTGCGCGCATCCGTTTCCAGTTGCACCTCGGCATGGCGGCCATATTTCAGAGCGTTGTCAATCAGATTGGTCAAGGCACGTTTCAGGGAAATCGGGCGTCCCATGACCAGCATACGCCGTGTCTCGGGCAGGCTGCCTTGTCCCCGGCGGGACATGAAGACCGAAGGCGCGCCCTGCACCGCCACCGGATCGACCTTTTGCAAGGTTACCGGCAGATCCATATCCTGATAATCAGCGACGACCGCTTCGACCAAAGCGGTCAGTGAAATCTGGCGCGGCTCTTCAACGCTGAGTTCAGACCGCGTGTAGGTCAGGACGCTTTCGATCATCCCTGTCATCTGGTCCACATCCGCCTCGAGCTTTTCGCGCAGCTCGTCATCGGGGATCAGGGCGGCCCTCAGCCGGACACGGGTTGCGGGCGTTCCGAGGTCGTGACTGACTCCGGACAGAACTGTCGCACGTTTTTCCAGTTGCGCGCGTTCCGCTTCGAGATGTGCGTTTACGGCCGATACGATGTCCTGCAGTTCAGCTGGGCCGCTCGTGTCATAACTGTCAGGGCCGCCGCGCCGTTGGCGCTCTCGTAAGGCGTGGGAAAACCGGCTGAACGCGTCCGACGCGTTCCCGACCGACGTCATGATCACCGCCAGCGCGACAACGCCCAAAAGGATTGCCGGCAATCTCAGGTCGGCGGGCGCGGCCCGGCATCCCCAGATGTTCGTTCCATCCACTTGGTACCACGGCCCCCGCCCGAATTGCGCGAACACGATTGGTTCACTGCAATAAGTCGCCAGCAGTCTGGTCAGGTTGCCCATCTTTTCGGGTCCGGTCTGATCGCTGCCCGAAACGATATCGGACACCGGATAGACCAACCGGTCAGACAGGACGGCCAGCGTCAGTTCCCGCCCACTCAGTGGGGATGAACTGCCGGTCAGGATCGACAGGTTGGTTACATAGCGGCGGTTCGAGAAACCCGGAATGCGATTGAATTCACCTCTCTCTGCAAGCGCCGCGTTTTCGGGCGACAGGGGCGTGATTGAATACTCTGGGGATGAAACCTTTCCGGTGCGCAGGTCCTCATAGATCGTAAACCCAGCAACAAAAGAGCGGGTCAGGAATTGAGTCCAGGCGCGGGATGACGCGAACCACAGGCTTGCGCAGAGCACTCCGACGGCAAACGCCGATACCGCCCAGATCCAGCCGAGGTTGCGCAGGCGCAACGTCATTCTTCCTGTACCGAAACGTCTGCGGCGAATACGTATCCAACGCCGCGCTCAGTGCGAAGCATCTGTGGGTCCTTCGGATTGGCTTCGATCTTTGACCGCAAGCGACCAACCAGCATGTCGATGGCCCGTCCTTGCGCCTCTGGCTTGTCTGAATCGCCGGTTACGTCCAGCGCGGTAACGATTTCGTCGCGCTTCAGTGGTATATGCGGATTGGCCAGCAAAACCTTCAGCAGCGCCGTTTCACGTTGGGACAGCGCAACCAAATATCCCTCGGGCGAATGTACTTCATCCCGTTTACCGTCATAGAGCCACCCGTCGAACCGGAAACTTCGGGTTCGGCGGCGATAGGCTAAAGAAGGCGTCCGGCGCGCCCGTTGCATAACTGCGCGCACGCGGGCCAGCAGGAGTTGAGGATTGAACGGCTTGGCGATGTAGTCATCGGCCCCAACCTCGTACCCCGCCATTCGTTGGTGATCTGCCGACAAAGCGGATACCAGAATGATCGGCACGTCCTGTTCGGCGCGCAGCCGGGAACAGATTTCAACGCCGTTCTCATCGCCCAGCATGACGTCCAGCAGAATAAGGTCGATGCGGCCCGCGTTCAGATGCGCGCGAATTTCAGCCTCGGAACTGGCGGGAAGGGCGATAAAGCCGTTTTGCTGCAGGAACTGGGTCATCATTGACCGCATGTCCGGGTCGTCATCGACCACCAACAGCCGCGGAATGCTCACTGTATTCGTCCTCCCGTGCTCTGCCTCCTGGCGTCATCAATTGTAACGAACGGAAACAGATTCAATGTCAACGTAACACGCTGTAACAGAAGCGGTGAATATTTGGACCATCGCAGCTGTTTGACGCGGATTTCACGTTGCCAGAGGGCACCCGAACACCAGTATGGCCGTTATCGCTGCTGCGGCAGCCAGTGAGTTCTCAGGGAGGAGACAGAAAATGAAGCGTTTTGCATTTGCCACTGTATCGACGATGGCGGTTGTGGCCGGATCGTCGGTGCTGGCGGGCCCCGAGGCCGAAGTTCTGCATTGGTGGACATCGGGTGGTGAGGCCAAGTCGGTGGCTGTTCTGCAGGAAGAATTCGCCTCGAACGGCGGCACCTGGACCGACATGCCGGTCGCTGGTGGCGGCGGTGATGCTGCAATGACAGCCCTGCGTGCCCGTGTTCTGGCCGGGAACGCGCCAACGGCTGTTCAGCTAAAGGGCCCGGCGATTCAGGAATGGTATGAAGAAGGCGTTCTGGCCGATATTTCATCCGTTGCCGAAGCCGAAGGCTGGGCCGATGTTCTGCCCGCCTCGATCGCGGGTCATATGATGTGCGAAGGCACATGGTGTGCCGCGCCTGTGAACGTTCACCGCGTGGACTGGATCTGGGCCAATGCGGACGTTCTGGCCGCCAATGGCATCGAGATGCCGACCACGTGGGACGAGTTCAACGCGGCTGCAGTCAAGCTGATGGATGCGGGGGTAATCCCGCTGGCTCATGGTGGTCAGTCCTGGCAGGACGCGACCGTGTTTGAGGCTGTTCTGCTGGGCATCGGCGGACCGGAGTTCTATCAAAAAGCGCTGGTTGATCTGGACCCCGAGGCGCTGACCTCGGACACAATGGTGCAGGTGTTTGACCAGATGCGGACCCTGCGTGGTTACGTGGACGAAAATTTCTCGGGCCGTGACTGGAACCTGGCGACGGCCATGGTGATGAACGGCGAAGCGGCCTTTCAGATCATGGGAGACTGGGCCAAAGGTGAGTTTCTGGCGGCTGGCAAAAAACCGGGTGAGGACTTCCTGTGCGCGTCGACGCCCGGTGACGGCTACCTGTACAATGTAGACAGTTTCGCCATGTTCGACGTCGACGGAGATGACAAGAAAGCGGGTCAGGATCTGCTGGCCAAGCTGATCGTCGCGCCGAACTTTCAGAAAGTGTTCAACTTGAACAAAGGTTCGATCCCGGCACGGACCGACGTGGCGCTGGATGACTTTGACATCTGCGCAAACCTGTCGGCCGAAGACATGGGCTCGACCTCGGCCAGCGGTTCACTGCTGCCGTCCTATGCGCATGGCATGGCATTGCGTGGGTCGCAGTCTGGTGCGATTACCGATGTTGTAACCGCGCATTTCAACTCGGAAATGTCCTCGGCTGACGCGGTTCAGCAACTGGCGGACGCAGTGGCAAACAGCTACTGATCCAATACGCTCTGCCCCTTATACTGACGGGGCAGAGCATCTTTCCCCGGAGGAAAAAATGTCCGAATGGCTGGAAAACCACCTGCCCAAGGTGGTGCTGGCACCGTCGTTCATTGCCGTATTGATTTTTGTCTACGGCTTTATCGGATGGACGGCTTGGGTGTCGCTAACCCGATCGAAATTGCTGCCGAAATACGAAATCAAGGGCTTCATCCAGTATGAACGCCTGTTCGACTCGCCCCGCTGGGATACGGCAATCAACAACCTGTATATCTTTGGCGCGCTGTTCATCGTGATCGCGATGGTGTTGGGCCTGTTGCTGGCGATCCTGCTGGATCAGAAGATCCGCGTCGAAGGGGCGATCCGCACGATCTACCTCTATCCGATGGCACTGTCGATGATCGTGACCGGTACGGCGTGGAAGTGGATTTTGAATCCGGGGTTGGGCATCGAATCCATGGTGCAGGGCTGGGGGTTCACAAACTTCGAGTTCGACTGGCTAGTGAACCCCGACTACGCCATCTACACCATCGTCATGGCTGCGATCTGGCAGAGCTCGGGCTTCGTCATGGCGCTGTTTCTGGCCGGGTTACGGTCCGTGGATGGTGAGATCATCAAGGCCGCGCAGGTCGATGGTATCCCCACATGGCGCATTTATACGGCGATCATCATCCCCTCGATGGCCCCGATTTTCCTGTCGGCCTTCATCGTGCTGGCCCACCTTGCGATCAAAAGCTTTGACCTTGTCATCGCCTTGACAGGTGGTGGTCCGGGTTACGCGACCGATCTGCCGGCAACCTACATGTACGCCATGGCGTTTTCGCGCGGTGATATCGGTCAGGCGGCCTCGTCCGCGATGATCATGATGTTGGTCGTCTTTGCCATCGTCGTTCCCTATCTTTACTCAGAGCTGAGGGCGAAAAATGACTGATCTGTCGATGCCCCAATCCCAAACCGAACCCCGTAGCCAAAGTGCCGCTGGCAAGATTGCCCTGCGTTGGCTGCTCTATGTCCTGCTGGGCCTGTTTGCGCTGTATTACCTGATGCCGCTTTTTGTGATGTTGACCACATCTCTAAAAAGCCTTGAGGAAATCCGCACAGGGTCCCTGATTTCCTTGCCGCGCGAGGTCAGCTTTGACGCCTGGAAAACGGCATGGTCCGGTGCCTGTACAGGTATTCAGTGCGAGGGCTTGCGGCCTTATTTCTGGAACTCGGTCCTGATCGCGGTGCCTGCGGTGGCGATTTCGACCCTTCTGGGCGCGCTAAACGGCTATGTCGTCGCTCAGTGGCGGTTCAAAGGCGCGAACATCATCTTCTCGCTGATGTTGTTTGGCTGCTTCATCCCGTTTCAGGTGGTTTTGCTGCCGATGGCGCGTCTGCTTGGTATGATGGGGATCGCCGGGACCATTCCGGGCCTGATCTTTGTCCATGTGATCTACGGGCTGGGCTTCACCACGCTGTTTTTCCGCAACTACTATGTCACCATCCCGTCCGAGCTGACCAAGGCCGCGCGCGTGGATGGGGCCGGGTTTCTGCGGATTTTCTGGTCAATCTTCCTGCCGTTGTCGCTGCCGATCATCGTTGTGACCGTGATCTGGCAGTTCACGCAGATCTGGAACGACTTCCTGTTCGGCGTGTCCTTCAGTCAGGCGGGTACGCAGCCCGTGACCGTGGCGCTGAATAACATCGTAAACTCCACCACCGGCGTCAAAGAATACAACGTCGACATGGCCGCCGCGATCATCGCGGGGCTGCCGACGCTGCTCGTCTATGTCGTTGCCGGTAAGTATTTCATCCGCGGTCTGACCGCCGGTTCTGTGAAGGGATAAATCATGGCTCCGATCCTCGATATCCAAAACCTATATAAAAATTACGGCGCGACCGAGATTCTAAAGGACATCAACATCTCGATCGAGCCGGGTGATTTCCTGGTTCTGGTCGGCCCCTCGGGGTGCGGCAAGTCCACCCTGCTGAACTGTATCGCAGGGCTGGAGGAAATCACCGGCGGCACCTTGTCCATTGGTGGCAATGACATGACCCATGTCAGTCCCAAGGACCGCGACATCGCGATGGTGTTCCAGTCGTATGCGCTTTACCCGACCATGACTGTCGCCAAGAACATCACGTTCGGTATGAAAGTGCGCGGGGTCGATCAGGCGACGCAGGATGCCAAGTTGAAAGAGGTCGCTCAGCTTTTGCAGATCGAACCTCTGCTCAATCGCCGCCCCAGCCAGTTGTCGGGTGGTCAGCGTCAGCGTGTGGCCATGGGTCGGGCGCTGGTGCGCGATCCCAAGCTGTTCCTGTTTGATGAACCGCTGTCCAACCTAGATGCCAAGCTGCGGGTGGAGATGCGGACCGAGATCAAGAAACTGCATCAGACGCTGGATGCGTCGATCGTTTACGTGACCCATGACCAGATTGAGGCGATGACGCTGGCAACCAAGATCGTCGTGCTGAAAGGCGGCGTGGTGCAGCAGATCGGCACCCCGGCCGAAATCTATAATAATCCCGCCAACCTGTTTGTGGCGGATTTCATGGGCTCACCCGCGATGAACCTGATCCCTGCGCAGGCGCGTAAGAATGGCTCGGGCACTCAAATCGCTATCGCGCGCGACGGCGGTGAACTGGTGTTGGACGATGCACGTGATTTGTCGCTGCCGCAGGATGTGATTCTAGGCCTGCGCCCGGAAGACATCGCCGAGGCTGGGTTCCGCGCAGGTGACGGGGTGCAAGAGGCCGAGTGTCTGGTCGATATGGTCGAACCGGCGGGGGCCGATACCTATGTGGTCTCGGAGTTGGGCGGCAAGCAGGTCACGGCGCGTCTGCACGCGGAAACCCGTGCGCAGGCTGGCAAGAAGCTGAACCTTGCCTTTGACATGAGCAAGGTGTCCTATTTTGCCAAGGAAACCGGCGAACGGTTGAATTAAAACAAAAGCGCCGCGCGATCAGGGATCGGGCGGCGCCATTCTGAGCGTGAGGCGGATCAGCTCACCTTGTTCCGGTTCATGTCCTTGATCAGGCGGTTCAGGTCACCACCGCGGGCATCCAGCATGGCCCCGACCTCGGTCCGTTCGGTCAGCAGCATATTCACGCCTTCGATGAACATGTTGAAGAACTTGTCGCGCCCCGACTTGTCCGAAACAAGGAAGGTCACTTCGAACGGCGACGATCCCTGCAGCTTGACCGAGGTGCGAACCTCGTACCCGGCCTTGATTTTGCGGGCATTGCGCACGGTGACCTGACCGCCGATGAATTCGCGGAAACGGCGACCGTATTTGTTCGAGATATAGCCCTGAAATGCGCTGGTAAATTGCTTCAGTTGCGCAGGGCTGGCGGACCGGCCATCGGCCCCAAGCACATAGCGCGCCATGATCGGCACGTCGGCATATTTCACGAAGATTTTCTCAAAATCCCGGATCATCGCTTTTTCGGACTTACCCGAGGCGATCACGCGGTTGATTTCATCCACGACACTGACAACCAGTGCCTTGGCGCTGGCTTCGGTCTGGGCAAAAGCAGGGAGGGCGGTCATCAGCGCCCCGGCCAGGCCGGTGGCGATGAAACCGCGTCGGTTCAGATGGTTACTCGGCATAGGGGTCCTCGTAGGGGTCTAGGTAGGGGTCCCTGACAGGGTCGGTCCCGGTTTCGGCATAGGGATCGTCATACAGACCCAAATAGGCCTCTTCATCGTCCCTTGCCAGTTCAAAGCGCCGGTTTTGCAGGTAGATGGTCTGTGCCTGCCTGTAACTGTCGGCGCTTTCGTACAGGATTGAATCAACCGTGTCCGAGAACCGGCCCCGATCCCCCATGCGGCGTACAACCTCGGCGTAGACGCCAATATTGTCGACCGGGCGAACGGGGGTAAAGTTGATGGGGTTCGAGAACAGATTGACAATCACGCCGATTGAATCCCGCTGGGTTGACGGGCCATAGAACGGCAGTTCCACATAGGCACCTTCGCCGACGCCCCAGACGTGCAGGGTTTCGCCGAAGTCCGTATCCACCGGCGGCAGATTCAATTCGCTGGCAGGATCGGACAGGCCCGCGCCGCCGACGGTAGTGTTGATCACGAACCGCAGAAGGGCATTCCCGGATTGTTTGAGATTGCCTTGCAGCAGGTAATCCAGCGCCTGCCCCGGCATCGTCAGGTTTTCGGCGAAATGGTTAAAACTGGTGACCATGGGATCAGGGACGATCTTGACGTATCCCTTCGAGGCCGGGCGGAACAGGAACCGGTCAACGCCCAGATTGAACTTGTGGATGCCCCGATTGGCATTTTCGTAGGGGTCGAAAGTTTCCCCCGGAGGCGTTCCTTCGGGTGGGCGTGTGGCACATGCACCAAGAACTGCCATAAGGGACAGGACGATCACGGGCTTTAAGCGAATTCTGCTCAACACGGTTTTTGCCACTCCAACATGCTCGGATGCGATACAGCCGAACGCTTAATCAATACTGGTTCTGGCCGCGCAGGGGCGGCTCAATTTGATGACACATAGGTGTTTCACAAATACATTGAAACAGCCAGCGTTTAACCCGCACGAAGGGTCAAGGTAAAGTGACCAGAGAGGAACACTCTGGAATAAGAGAAGTTATGCTTAGTGCGCCTGCAACCCCAAAACCGCCGGTTTCGTGCTTTTCCAAATCCCTGAACCCGGTTAGCGTCCACCCGAGTCGAATTTAGGTGAGGATCATCACATGAGCATCGCAGCAAAACTGGAAAGCCTGGGCGTCACTTTGCCGGACGCGCCTGCTCCGGCCGCCAACTACGTCCCCTTCGTGCGTATCGGGAACATTGTCTATGTCTCGGGCCAGATTTCAAAGGATGACGGCCTGATTACCGGTAAGCTTGGCGATGACATGGATATCGAGGCCGGTGCCGCCGCGGCGAAGGTCTGCGCGATCAACCTGTTGGCACAGGTCAAGGCGGCCTGCGGTGGGGATATCGACAAGCTGGTGCGCGTGATCAAGCTGACCGGGTTCGTGAATTCGACCGCTGATTTCACTGCGCAGCCGCAGGTGATCAACGGCGCATCCGACTTTCTGGTCGAGGCGCTGGGCGAAGCGGGCCGCCATTCACGCTCGGCCGTCAGTGCTGCGTCGTTGCCGCTGGGCGTTGCGGTTGAAATCGAAGGTATCTTCGAGATCGCATGACGCCAGCTTTACCAGCCGCGTTCCTGCAGGCCCCGATCGCGCATCGGGCCTTGCATGACATCTCGGACAACCGCCCGGAAAACAGCCGGGCGGCCATTCGCGCAGCGATTCAGGTCGGATATGGAATCGAGATCGACCTGCAACTGACAGCAGACGACCGGGCCGTGGTGTTCCACGACTATGATTTGGCGCGTTTGACCGGCCAGTCGGGTCCCATCCGGCAGGTTTGGTCGACTGAGGCTTCAAAGCTGCCGTTGCTGTTTGGCGATGACGGCATTCCAACACTGGACGAGGTGTTGGACATCGTCGCGGGCCAGGTTCCCCTTTTGATCGAGCTCAAGGATCAGGATGGCGCCATGGGACCCAATGTCGGCCCGTTGGAGCACGACACCGTCCGCGCCTTGCAGGGCTATGACGGCCCTGTGGCACTGATGTCGTTCAACCCCAATTCGGTGGCGGAACTGGCGCGTATCGCTCCGCACTTGCCGCGTGGGATCACAACCTGCGCCTATGAACCGAAGGTCGAGCTGTTGCCGCAGGACGTTTGCGACCATCTGCGCGGCATTCCGGATTTCGACCGGGTCGGAGCCAGCTTTATCAGCCACGAAGCCGCCGACCTGGCGCGCCTTCGCGTGTCCGAGTTGAAGGCGCAGGGCGTTCCGATCCTGTGCTGGACCGTCCGCACGCCCGAACAAGAGGCAGAGGCCCGCAAGGTTGCCGATAATGTGACCTTCGAGGGGTATTTGGCCGACCATCCGGGTTGAACCCAACCCTGTCCGTCACAGATAAAGACCAGACGCGGAGGGCACATGGATCAGGCACAGATTGAGGTTCGGGTACTGAATTCACTCGCGCAGATTCCTGCGGCTGAGTGGGACAGTTGTGCCTGCCCCGAAGCCTTGGACGGGGGGCGCCCGTTTGATCCTTTCACCACGCACCGGTTTCTGCTGGCTTTGGAAGAAAGCGGTTCGGTGGGGCGCGGTACCGGCTGGCAGCCGCAATATCTGACCGCCTATCTGGACGGGATGCTGATCGGGGCGGCGCCGATGTATGCCAAGTCGCATTCTCAGGGCGAGTACATCTTTGATCACAACTGGGCACATGCCTATGAAAACGCGGGCGGGCGCTATTACCCCAAGCTGCAGATCGCGGTGCCCTTTACGCCGGCCACGGGACGGCGGTTTCTGGTGCGGCCGGGTTATGAAGGGGTCGGTATGTCCGCTTTGGTCCAGGGGGCGGTGCAGCTGGCGGCGGACAATCAGGTCTCATCCATCCACGCGACCTTCTGCACCGAAGCAGAGGCCGCTGTGGGCGAAGAAATGGGTCTGATGGTTCGTCATTCCCAGCAGTTCCACTGGTTGAATGACGAATACGGTGGTTTTGATGGGTTTCTTGCGGCGCTGTCGTCGCGCAAACGCAAGAATATCCGCAAGGAACGCGTACAGGCTTGCAGTTTTGGCGGTGAGATCCGCACCTATACCGGCGATGACCTGCGGCCTGAACACTGGGATGCGTTTTGGCGGTTCTATCAGGACACGGGGTCACGTAAGTGGGGCATGCCGTATCTGACGCGACAATTCTTTGATATTGCGCATGAAACCATGGCTGACGACATGGCTTTGGTGTTGGCAGAGCGCGAAGGATACCCGATCGCAGGCGCGTTGAATTTCATCGGGCGTGAGACACTATTTGGCCGGTATTGGGGGTGCGTCGAACACCATGCCTGCCTGCATTTCGAACTGTGCTATTATAGGGCGATCGACTTCGCCATTTCACAGGGCTTGGCGCGGGTCGAAGCTGGTGCGCAAGGGGAACACAAGCTGGCGCGCGGCTATCTGCCTACACGCACGCACAGCCTGCATTGGGTGAACGACCCCGGCTTTGCCGATGCTATCAAGAAATATCTGGACGCCGAGGCCCACGCAGTGGGAGAAGAGATCGAAATTCTAACGGATTACGGCCCGTTCAGAAAATCGAACCCGGAGGAACAGCAATGACCGAACTATTGTCGACCGAGACCCGCGGCCCCCTTCTGGACCCGCTGTTCAAGAACGGCTGGACCATGGTCAAGGACCGGGATGCGATTACAAAGACCTTCATTTTCGAAGATTTCGTCCATGCGTTTGGTTGGATGACGCAGGTGGCGATTTTTGCTGAAAAGTGGAACCATCACCCTGAATGGTTCAATGTCTACCGCACGGTCGAAGTGACGCTTTCAACGCATGACGTCGGCGGGCTGTCGTCGCTTGACGCAAAACTTGCCCGCAAGATGGACAGCCTGGCCTAGCCGCGATCCCCGCGTGAGCCCATGCCTCCGGCAAGGCTGGCGACTTCACCCAGACGCCTGAATTCGGCAGGGGTAACCGTGCCGTCGCTGACATCAATATTGCCGGGTATTCCGGTTCGACGGTTCCCGACCATGCGCACGGATCTGGCGGCAGGGTTGATCTCGAGGCAACGCGACTCATAACAGGTCAGGCCGCTGGTGCTGATCTGAATTTGTTGTTGGCCGTCGGGACCTGTGACCACGGGTGCTTGTGGCACATCGCAGGCCGCAAGTACGCCAAGAACACCCAGAGTAAACCACTTGTTCATTGCACGCTCCTGTCCGGTTCGACCGACGCTAGTCCAACTGTCCGTTTCCGTTCTGATCGGCAGATGAAAAATCCTCATTCATCTGCGCGTCGTATTCTGCACGAGAGATAAGGTTGTCCCGGTTGCGGTCAACGCTTTGGAATTGTTTTATGTCCAGAAACGGCTTGGCCTCTTCCAGACCAAGGGTGCCGTTCTTGTCCTCGTCCATTGCCTGAAACGCATAATCGGAAAAGGCGTTGAACTCGTCCTTGGACAGGAATCCATCGTTGTTCGCGTCGATCGCTTTCAGCTCATTTTCATGCAGTTCTGCAGTGGTTTCGGCCGTTGCGGTCCCTGCCAAAAGTGTCAGGCCAAGTGTCACCAACCCAAGTTTCATGACGCGTCCTCTCAGCATGTGAACCTCTGACCTTCGATCCCGCCAACCGCAGCACCTGCCGCTGTCAAGATCGTCTTGCCGGACCCGCCGCCAAACTGGTTGCCGATCACTCCGCCCAAAAGCGCCCCGCCAACCGTGCCGCTGAGACACGCGATCTCATGCTGGCGGGCGGCTTGTTGTTGCGGGGTGGGGGCCGGACCGCAAGCGGCCAATGCGCCTGCTGTGCCCAGACAAAGGGCAAAAACCTTGAGCCTCATAAACAACTCCCTGATGAATACAGGTCGAGTATTCGCGCAACGGGGCAGTCTATCAAGTTAAATAGAGGTTTTGGCCCCGGATGTGCCGGGGCCAGACCGCGTCAGATAACGTCCAACAGGCCCTCACCGGCCGAAATTTCACATGCGCCGGGGTTTTCTTCCAGATTTAGAGCCGTGACCTTGCCATCCTCGACCAACATCGCATAGCGCTTCGACCGCGCGATCAGCCCGGCGGGCGGGGCGTCGAAGTCCATGCCGATGGCTTTGGTGAATTCGGACGCAGCATCGGCCAGCATGGTCAGGCCCGCATCAGACGCGCCGGTGGCCTCGCCCCAGGCTTTCATCACGAAGGGGTCGTTGACCGAGACACAGATGATCTCATCCACGCCTTTTGCGCTGAATTGGTCCTTGGTGCGCATGAAGCTGGGCACATGGGCCGAATGGCAGGTGGGTGTGAACGCGCCGGGCACGGCGAAAATCACTACTTTGCGCCCTTTGGTCTTATCTGAAATCCGAACCTCTTCGGGGCCTTCTGCACCCATCTGGGTTAGGGTGGCGTCGGGCAGCGTGTCACCTGTTGAAATCATTTTTATGCTCCTGTCGTTTGGATTTGCAGAGTCGGGCTTAGCCGCAATATAGGTGGTCGCGTGGATCAGGCCACGGGAATTCGACAGGGTGAGGGAAAGATGAGCCATATTGTCGTAATTGGTGCCGGGCAGGCGGGTGCATCGCTGGTGGCGCGGCTGCGCAAGGATGGGTTTGCAGGCGATATCACCCTGATCGGGGCCGAGCCGCATTTGCCCTATCAGCGCCCCCCCTTGTCCAAGGCTTATCTGCTGGGCGAGATGGAGTTGGAGCGTCTGTTCCTACGCCCCGAGAGTTTTTATGCCGAGAACAACATCACTCTGCGTCTGGGTCAGCGCGTGACCGCGATTGATCCGCAGGCCAAGACTGTGTCGCTGGGCGATGAGGTCATGCACTATGACGAATTGGCCCTGACCACCGGGTCGGATCCGCGTCGCCTGCCTGCTGCAATTGGCGGTGATCTGGCGGGCGTGCATGTGGTGCGCGATCTGGCCCATATCGACGAGATGGAGCCGGGCGTGACCGACGGCGCCCGTGCGCTGATCGTGGGCGGCGGCTATATCGGGCTTGAGGCTGCGGCGGTTTGCGCCAAGCGTGGGGTCAAGGTGACCCTTGTCGAGATGGCCGACCGTATCCTGCAACGTGTGGCCGCGCCCGAGACCAGCGACTACTTCCGCGCGCTGCATACGGGGTATGGGGCTGATATCCGCGAGGGCGTCGGGCTGGACCGTCTGCTGGGCGAGGATGGCAAGGTGACAGGGGCGGTTCTGACCGATGGGTCAGAGATTGACGTTGATTTTGTTGTTGTGGGCGTGGGCATCGCACCTGCGACCCAACTGGCCGAGATGGCAGGGCTGGAGCTTGATAACGGCATCAAGACCAACGCGCATGGGCGCACATCCGATCCGTTTATCTGGGCGGCGGGGGATTGCGCGTCTTTCCCTCATGCCGGGGGGCGTATCCGTCTGGAAAGCGTGCCCAACGCCATTGATCAGGCCGAGATCGTGGCCCAGAACATGCTAGGGGCGGCCAAGGATTATACTGCGACACCGTGGTTCTGGTCGGATCAGTATGACGTCAAGCTGCAAATCGCCGGTCTTAACACCGGCTATGATCGCGTTGTGACCCGGCGGGGTGAGGGGCAGACCGTGTCCTTCTGGTATTACAAGAGCGATCAGTTGATCGCGGTGGACGCTATGAACGACCCGCGCGCCTATATGGTCGGCAAACGTCTGATTGATGCGGGCAAAACGGCTGATCCCGCCGTGGTGGCCGATCCCACAGCGGACCTTAAACCGCTGCTCAAAGCGTGAGGATCATTGCCGGAGAATTCCGCGGCCGGGCTTTGGCCTCGGTCGGTAAGGGCGATGCGGGCGCGCATTTGCGGCCCACAACCGATCGGGTGCGCGAAAGCCTGTTCAACGTGCTGACCCATCAGATCGACTTTGACGGGCTGCGCGTGCTGGACTTGTTCGCGGGCACCGGCGCGTTGGGGTTTGAGGCGCTGTCGCGCGGGGCGGCCCATGTGACCTTTGTTGACGATGGGCGCGTGGCGCAGGGTCTGATCCGCAAGAATATCGACCTGACGCACAGCGCCGACCGAACCCGGTTGATCCGCCGCGACGCGACCCGGTTGGGTGACAATCCCGACGCGCCTTACGATCTGATCTTCCTTGATCCGCCTTACGGCAAATCCATGGGGGAAAAGGCAATCGGCGCGCTGCGCGGCTGGATCGCCGATGACGCCCTGATCGTGTGGGAAGAAAACGCGCCCATGCCGCCGCCCGAAGGATTCACCCTGCAAAACAGCCGCAAATATGGCGATACGCATATCACGTTGATGTGGAAGGGTGTCTCGGATGCATAAGGCGTGCCTTTGGGGAACTTGGTTGATTGTGTTAGGCTGTGTTCATGGACCGTGTATTGACCCCTCCGATCTGGGCATCGTCACATGAGGCCGCAGCCGATACCGGCCCCGCGCGCAAACCGATGCGCGCGCCGGTCTTCATCCATGACGCGGTGACGCCTTGGGGGTCTGAAACACTGCTCTTGAAACTCTGGCGCGATCAGGACGCCGATCAAGACGAATAGGTCGGGTGGAACTTGTTGCCCGGTGACAGGGTGAAGATGTCAAACCCATCTGCCGTCACGCCCACCGAATGTTCGAACTGCGCGGACAGGGACTTGTCGCGCGTCACGGCCGTCCAGTCGTCGGACAGGGTCTTGGTTTCGGGCCGCCCAAGGTTCACCATCGGTTCGATCGTGAAGAACATGCCCTCTTCCAATACCGCGCCCGTACCCGGCCGGCCATAATGTAGGACGTTGGGCGGTGCGTGGAAAACACGCCCCAGACCGTGACCACAGAAATCACGCACAACGCTCATGCGATGCGCTTCGACATAGGCCTGAATCGCGTGGCCGATATCGCCGAACGTGTTGCCCGGCTTGACCATCTCGATCCCCTTGAACAGGGCGTCATGCGTTACCTGAATCAGGCGTTCCGCCTTGCGGGGCAGTTTGCCCGCGACATACATCCGCGAGGTGTCTCCAAACCAGCCGTCGACGATGACGGTGACGTCGATATTCAGGATATCGCCATCCTTTAGCCGCTTGTCGCCGGGAATGCCGTGGCAAACCACGTGATTGACGCTGATACAGCTTGCGTGCTGATAGCCCTTATAGCCGATGGTGGCCGATGTCGCGCCTGCGTCCTCGACCATCTGGGTGATCAGGCCGTCAATCGCCCCGGTGGTCTGACCGGGAAAAACATGCTCAGCAATGTCATCCAGAATCCGCGCAGCCAAGGCCCCTGCCGCGTGCATGCCGGCAAAGTCGCCCTGTTCATAGATGCGGATACCGTCCTTGGTCAGACGGCCACGATGTTCCTTCATCGGTGCGAGGCTCCAAATGTTTCGCGCAGCATTTCTTTTACGCTGCTTGTGCAGAAAGTACCAGAGGGCGATGGGTCGCGGGTTTTTTCAACTGTTCAAATGGCGTTGAGCACGGGAATTTCAAGCAAAGGTCTCTGTCTGCCTCTGTTATGCTGCGCCAGCACTGTTTTCCGTTCAGCGTGGCAGAATGAAGATTCTTGATGTGAACAGATGGCTTGTTTTCGCTGTGGCGGTCTTTCTGGGCGGCTGCCGCGAGGACCATAGAACCCTGACAGCGCAGGAGTTGGCGTCGGAACTGAACATCAGCCGAAAGATTGCGTTTGAGCGGTTCCATATCTCTGGTACCGCCACTCTGCGGCGCGACGGAAGCTTCGAGGCCACAGTCCCCCATCTTGGGCGCGACACCGGAACCTGGTGGCTGGACGGTGACAAAATCTGCAGCCGGTGGGCGAACTTCCGACAAGGGCAAGAGCTTTGCGCCGTGGTTGGTCAAAGCGAAGATGGTCAATTTCGGGGAAAAAGCCCGATAAGCGGTTCATTTCTGGGAAATTTTCGCTTCTTGAACTGAGCCGGATTTTGCAAGCCCCCCGACCCTATGATCGAGGGCGCTTGCAGTTTTTTGTTTGTCTCAGACGCAAGTGTAGAAAATGAAATGCACGGGGCGGACTGACCCGTCGGCCTGCGTTCTGTTGCTGACACCAAGGTCTTTTTTGATTGCGACTTGTCCGGTTAGCCTTGGGCTGGCCTGACCTGCGCAGAATGCTGCAACGCGGCGTCTGACTTCGGGCTCGGTCACTTCGTCAGGGAAGAAGCCGATTTCAATGGTCTTGTAAACGCCACCTGATTCCAGTGGAAATGCCAGATCCAGACCTTGTTGGTCAGCAGGGTTTGGGAAAACACTTTGAACCAGTGTGGCACGGCGGGTTGCCGCCGCTTGGGGGTCCACGGAACAGGCGGTCAGGGTGAGCGCGGCGATAAGTACGGAAAATGTCTTTTTCATTGATGTCTCTGATATTGCCTCGGAACTGGAAGGCCGGATTCTGTCGTGTCAGACCCACCCTTCAAGTTGTGTGTGCTGCTGCAGTGTGGCACTTTTAAGGCGAGTGGCGGTCAATTTTTCACGCGGCTTTCAGAAGTGATCCGACCCTGAAAAAGTGTTCGACTGCGACTTAGACCAGAGGCTTAGGTAGTACCCAAACACCTTCGGGTGAGATGCGTGTCGTGTAGACCAGACGTTCCACCCCTTGCGCCTGAACGGTATTAAACGTGTCGGCATAAGTTGGGTCTATATCGGCGGCCAACGAAAACCGGTCGCAATCTGTGCGCTGCACAAGGTACAGCATGATCGCCCGGTGACCCCGTGCCACCATCGCCGACAGCTCGCCCAGATGTTTGGTGCCGCGTGCAGTGACGCTGTCGGGGAATTCCGCCAGCCCCGGCTGGCGCGACAGGGTCACACTTTTGACTTCGACATAGGCATCTGGAAGGCCGGGTTGGGTCAGCAGAAAGTCGATGCGGCTGTTTTCGCCGTATTTCACCTCGGGGCGGACGGTTTCATAGGCGGCCAGTTCAGGGATATCCCGCGCCTCCAAGGCTGCGCGCAGGGCTTTGTTCGGAACGGACGTATCGACGCCGGTGAAATGGCCGTTTTCATGATCGACCAGCCGCCAGCCGTATTTCAGCTTTTTCTTCAGGTCGTCATTGGGTTCCAGCCAGATTTTCTGCTCTGGTTCCGCCAGACCCATCATCGACCCCGGATTGGCGCAATGGGCGGTCACCTCGCGCCCGTCCTCCAGCCTGCAATCAGCCAGAAAGCGTTTGTATCGGCGGATCAGGCGGGCGGGGACAAGAGGGGTTTCAAATCGCATGGCCAAGGGCCTATACCTGCCCAAAGGGTCGATCAAGAGGGGGGCACGTGCCATGGCCAATCCAACCGCCGCAATGCTGGTGATCGGGGATGAGATCCTGTCGGGCCGCACGCGCGACGCCAATATGCACTACCTTGCCGGTGAACTGACCAAGCTGGGCATTGACCTGAAAGAGGTGCGGGTCGTCAGCGACGAGGCCGCCGCAATCGAAGCAGCGGTCAAGGCGCTGTCTGCAACCCATGACCACGTCTTTACCAGCGGTGGGATCGGTCCGACCCATGACGACATCACTGCCGACTGTATTGCCCGCGCTTTCGACGCGCCGATTGATATTCGTGACGACGCACGTGCCCTGCTTGAGGCGCATTACGAGAAATCCGGGCTGGAGCTGAATGCGGCGCGCCTGCGCATGGCGCGCGTCCCTGACGGTGCAGCGCTGATTGACAATCCGGTTTCAACTGCACCGGGCTTTACTATCGAGAACGTTCATGTGATGGCCGGGGTTCCTTCGGTATTTCAGGCAATGGTCGCCAGCGTTCTGCATGGGTTGACCCGCGGCAGCCCGCTATTGTCGCAAACCCTGCGGGTGGATCGTGGGGAAGGCGACATCGCCGCGACGTTGTCCGTGTTGGCCGAGGATTTTCCGGACCTTTCCATTGGCAGCTATCCATTTCAGGTCAACGGCGTATTCGGGTCCAATGTTGTTATCCGGGGGACCGACGGCGCGCGCGTTGACGCGGCCACTACCCGACTGGCGAAAGAGCTGGACCTTTGACGCTGCACTGGGGCGACGTGGTCGATGGCACTTGGCCAGCTGCCGAGTACAAGATGCAGGGCCCGTTTCGGTTGCGGCGGGGGCTGGGCGGGGGTTCTCGTGTTTCGGCTGCAAGTGCACTTGCCCCGGCGGCAATAGCTGACATTGAAGAGGCCGAAGCTGCGATGCAGGCCATGGGGCAAAAGCGCATATTCTGTATTTGGCAGGGGGATGAGGTGCTGGACCGACAGCTTGCGAACCGTGGGTATGACGTTTTGGACCCGGTCAACATCTATTCCTGCCCGGTTGAACATCTGACGGTTATCCCGATCCCCCGTGTCACGGCCTTTGCCATCTGGGATCCGTTGGCAATCATGAACGAAATCTGGGCCAAGGGGGGTATCGGCCCCGACCGTCTGGCCGTGATGCATCGCGCACCGGGGCCGAAAACCGGGCTGTTGCTGCGGCACGCGGACCAGCCTGCGGGAACTGCTTTTGTCTCGCTGCATGACACGATCGCCATGGTGCACGCGTTGGAGATTTTGCCGTTGCACCGTCGTCATGGCTTGGGCCGGTGGGCTATGCGCGCCGCGGCGTTCTGGGCGCAGGAGCAAGGCGCTGAAACGCTTAGCGTGATCTGTACCAAGGCAAATGATGGGGCTAACGGTCTCTATCATGCGCTTGGGATGGAGATCGTCGGAGAATACCATTACCGTCAGCTTACCCAAGGAGAGAGCCCGACGTGACTGATCACACCCTGCCAACAGCCCTGAACCTGCCGATGGCCGACCCTCTGCCGCCTGAAACCCAAAAGTACTTTGATATCTGCGTCGAAAAGCTGGGTTTTGTGCCAAACGTACTAAAGGCGTATGCGTTCGATATCGACAAGCTGAATGGCTTTACGGGGATGTATAATGATCTGATGTTGGGCGACAGTGGCCTGTCCAAGCTGGAACGTGAGATGATCGCCGTTGTAGTCTCGGCCATCAACAAGTGCTTTTACTGTCTTGTGGCCCATGGTGCAGCGGTCCGGCAATTATCTGGCAATCCGCAACTGGGTGAGATGTTGGTGATGAACTACCGTGTTGCCCCCTTGGACACGCGTCAACGCGCCATGTTGGATTTTGCGGCAAAGATGACGACCGCCAGTACCGAGATCGAAGAACCTGACCGTCAGCACCTGCGTGACGCGGGTTTCTCGGACCGCGATATCTGGGACATTGCCAATGTGACCGGCTTTTTTAACATGTCCAACCGGGTTGCCAGCGCCACGGCGATGGCCCCCAATGAAGAATATCACGCGCAGGCCCGATGATCCGAAACCTCACCCTCATACTGGCCCTGTGGGCTGGGCCGACTGCCGCGCAAGACCTGACGATGTCTTCTGGTTCGCGTCTGGTCAGCGACAGGACCAGTGCTCTGGACAGCTATGACATGCCAACCGGGGTATTTGCCGACGGCTCTGTGCCCGCCCGAACGGTCGAAGGCCGGGTTGAGCGTTTGACCTGGCGCTTGCAGGCGGGGTCCAGCACAACGCTGCAGTTGCTGGAACCGCTGCGGGATCAGATTCAGGCGCAAGGGTTCGATGTGTTGTTTGAGTGTGAGGCGCGCACCTGCGGCGGCTTTGACTTCCGCTTTGGAACCGAGGTTGTGCCAACGCCCGACATGTATGTCGCCATTCAGGACTATCGCTTTTTGTCCGCCACGCGCGGGGACGAGGCGTTGAGCCTGCTGGTCAGCCGCAACCCGCCCGATGGTTATGTTCAGATGATCCGCGTGTCGCCTGCAGATGCCGAGGCCCCTCCGCCGCTTGTTATCGAAGAGACAGTGGAACAGTCGCAGGGGTTGCTGGCTGATCTTGAACAGAACGGTCATGTCATTCTGGACGATCTGCATTTTCGCACCGGTGAGATCACGTTGGGCGACGGCCCCTTTGCGTCGCTTGCGCTGATCGCTGCATATCTGAAAGACAACCCGGCGGTGCGGATGGCCCTTGTGGGCAACACAGATGACACCGGCACGCTCGAGGCAAATATCTCGGTCAGCACAGGGCGGGCTCAGGCGGTTCGCGTCCGCCTGATCGAAAAACATGGTGTCGCGGCAGACCGGCTTGAGGCGCGCGGTATCGGTTATCTTGCCCCGTTGACCTCGAACGCCACGCCCGAGGGCAGGGACCTGAACCGCCGGGTCGAGGCGATTTTGTTGGTCAACTGATCCGTCACATCACCCACCACAGGTAAAGCGGCAATCCAACCGTGATGTTGAACGGGAACGAAACTCCCAGCGAAAGGGTCAGGTAAATCCCGGACTCGGCCTTGGGCAGCGCGATCTTCATTGCCGCTGGCACCGCGATGTAGGAGGCCGACGCGGATAACACCATCAGCAGGAACAGGCTGCCTTCGGACAGGCCGATCACTGCGCCGACGGCCCAGGCCATCATCGCTCCGATCAGGGGCATCAGCACACCAAAGCCAAACAGCCCCACCGACAATTTATCGCGGTTACTCAGCAGGCTCCGCCCGGCTGAAAGGCCCATGTCCAGAAGAAACAGGCAGAGGATACCGGTAAAGGGCGTCACGATGAATGGCGCGATCATCTGCATCCCCTCACCACCGGTTATGGCCCCGATGAAGAACGCACCGGTCAGCAGGACAATCGACCCGTTTGCCAGCAAATCGCGCCAAAGCCCTGCATCCTTGACGCCATTGCCATTTGATCTGTGGGCAAGCCACAGCGCGGACAGGATGGCGGGCACCTCCATCGCGGCGGCGACGGCGACCATGAACCCGTCATGGCTGAGGCCGACAAGGTCCAGCAGGCTTGTGGCGGTCACGAAAGTGACGATCGAAATCGACCCATAGTGCCCCGCGACCGCAGCCGCGTTCAGCGGGTCCAGCCGGGTCATGACCCGCAGCAAACCAAAGGCCACGAACGGAATGGCAAAGGACAGCGCCACGCCACCCAGAAGGGTTAGAAACAGGTGCAGGTGGATGCCATGCTCGGCCAGATTGCTGCCGCCTTTAAATCCGATGGCTAACAGCAGATACAGCGACATGAACTTGGCCGCACCCGCGGGGATCGAAAGATCGCTGCGCACAAAGGCGGCCAGCAGCCCAAGCGCGAAGAAAAGGATCGTTGGGACCAGCAAATTGCTGGACAGCGTGTCGATTACGGTTGGCATTTGCGGCTCCTGTCCCGGTTTTTGGGCTAGGTGCCTTGTCGAAATGTATTATCCCAATATTATCTTACTAAATTTAACATAGTTTGAGGCTATGAAGTGCGCCCAACCCTGCGTCAGCTTGAATATATCGTCACTGTCAGTCGCCTTGGCCGGTTCGGGCTTGCAGCAGACGTGCTGAATGTCAGCCAACCCAGCCTGTCAGCGCAGATATCGGCAGTAGAACAAGAGCTTGGCCTGCGCATTTTCGAACGGAACAGGGGCGGTGTTCACGCGACGGCCAAAGGCGAGGCGTTCATTTCACGCGCCCAAAAGATATTGGCCGAGGTTCAGGACCTGCGCCACGCAATGACCAGCGACGCGCCGGTCGGCGGACGGTTGAGGTTGGGCGTTTTGCCTTCAATTGGCCCGTATCTATTGCCGCAGGCCATCAAAAAGATTCACCAGGATCGGCCGGGCCTGCGGATTGTTGTGCGCGAAGAGAATACACGCGATCTGGAACAGGGGCTAAAGGCCGGACGCTTTGACCTGATAATCTCAACCCCCGAAGATCATCCCAACACGATGCAGCAGCGTCTGTTCAATGAAACCTTGTGGATCGGCGTGGCCATTGACGACATGCTGGCGCGGGATTTGCATGGCGTCACCGCCGAAGACCTGCGCGACCGCCTGATTCTGACGCTGGATCAAAGCCATCGTCTGTCCCGGATCGTATATGCGCTGGCCGCCGAGTGTGGCGGTGTCGTGTCGGACGAATATGAAGGAACAACGCTGGATTCGATTGTATTGATGGCGGCGTCGGGGGTCGGAGTCGCCGTCTTGCCCGATTTGTACGCCCGTCGGCAGGGTATCTACCGCGATGAGGTTCGGTTGCGCCCCTTGGCTATTCCAAATGCCAATCGCGATATCGCGTTGTTGGCGCGCCGTGGGGAAGACGACCTGCCCGGCCGGAATATTCTGACGCAATCTCTGCGCGCGGTTGCACGCGACATGGGGTTGACGGTTTCGCCTGAATAAAAAAAGACCCGCACAACATGCGCGGGTCGTAAAGTCTTCACCGGGGAGAAACTACCAATCCATCGGGCCCTTGTCATTGAAGGACTCGACCAGAAAATCAATGAATGCCCTTACTTTAGGCTGTGTGAAACGGCCGGGCGGGTAAACCGCATAGACGCCTTGTACTTCGTCGGGCAGTGACGGCATCGCATCCTGAACGCGGCCAGATTTCAGCGCGTCCGCATAAAGATAGCTGGGCAGATGGGCGATCCCAAGGCCCGAGATCGCCGCGTTCAGCAGGGATTGGCCGTCGTTGACGCTTAGCCAGCCTGCAGTACGGACCTGACGTTTTTCGCCCGAAGGCGCGGTCAGTTTCCATACATTGCCGGACGACTGGCTGGAATAGTGCAGCAGCTTGTGCTCGTTCAGATCGTCGATCTTCTGCGGGCGTCCGTATTTCTCGATATAGCTTGGGGCCGCGACCATGCGTTTCACGGTTTCCGTCAGCTTGCGGGCGCGCAGAGTGCTGTCTTCCAACTCTCCGATTCGAACGGCCACGTCAAAGCCTTCTGAAATCAGTTCCACATACCGGTTATTCAGAACCATGTTCACTGTGATATCCGGGTAAGCTGCCAGAAAACCTGACAAAACCGGTGACAGGTGGTTCACGCCGAAATCTGTCGCGACGCTGATTCTAAGCAACCCGGATGGTGCGGATTGCATCGAGGTCACCAAGGCGTCGGCTTCGCCCGCGTCATTCAGGACGCGACGTGCCCGGTCATAGTAGGCCAGGCCGATTTCTGTCGGCGAAACACGACGAGTTGTGCGGTTTAACAGGCGGGCGCCCAAGCGGGCCTCCAGGCTCGATACGTGTTTTGACACGGCCGACTTGGAGATGCCCATTTTCTTAGCCGCGTCGGTGAAGCCACCCTGGTCCACCACGTTGGCAAAGGCTTCCATTTCGGTCAGTCTGTCCATTCTCGTTCCCCAGGTATTGGTTCGTTGACCGATTTTTGCGACCAATCTGGGCGGAAACTGGGCAGACATGGGATAATATCAGGGATTTAATTCGGATCGTTTGCGTATAGGAAACGCGGAAACGATGGTTTCTTAATTCGCCACAAACTCAATACACGCAGGGTTTTATTGAAATTTGGCTAAATATGTTAAGATGAGCATGGCAAATTTGTGACCATGGAGAAGACAATGAGAGCTCTTTATACCATCGCTGCCCTGACCCTTTCCGCGACGCTTGCTTTGGCCGGAGGTGAGACACCTTCGAACCCGGATGCCGAGGTCTATTTCGTGAACTTGTCGGATGGAGATACAGTAAAGTCACCCGTGACGATCGTTTTCGGCCTAAGCGGAATGGGCGTCGCCCCAGCCGGAACAGAGAAAGAGAACACCGGCCATCACCACCTTCTGATCGACCGCCCACCGCTGGGTGAGGGGGAAGATGGCGCCGATGAGCTGTCCTATGGTCTGCCTGCCGATGACAACCACATTCATTTCGGCGGTGGGCAAACCGAAGTAACGCTGGACTTGGCCCCGGGCGAGCATACGCTGCAACTGGTGTTGGGGGATGCAGGCCATGTACCACATGCAACGCCGATTGTGTCCGAAGTGATTACGATCACGGTCGAGTAGGCTGTGCGCATTTGGTCGACCTATTTAGGCGACAACAGGTAGTAGGAAGACTCTGCGCGCCAGCGCCGTATTCAGCCGTTCTTTTTTATACCAATTGTTGAGGACAACCTTAGTCATCAAGTCGGGGTTTTCCTGTGAGAACGCTGCAAAGTCATCTGATTGCCCATTGGCAAGACGCTCGGCAATCAGACTCATGAACGCGTAAGTAATCGTCAGATTGAACTTGTCAGGGTCACCTGCCTTGGCTGCAAGCGATCGGATTCCTTTGGCGTAGGTCGCCGCGGCATCGATGAAATCATACTTGCGCAGCAGATCGTATGCGACTTGCACGTGTTCGGCATGTCCGAATGTAGTGTTGTCGATGGCGTGTGCTTCAAATGCGTTAGTGATATCGGCGCTCATTCACTGTCCTCCTTGAAGCGATGGCTGTCTTGGGATGTCCAGTCGAGGTCATAGACACTTTTGAGTTGCTTGATCTTCTCCAGCGTTTCCTCGGAAAACGCCGGTTTGTTTTCAAAACTATGCAGGGCCATGCCTTCGATTAGATCGCTCAGGGTCATGTCCAGCGACTCTGCCAGCCCCTTCAGAACTTTCAAAAGCCGTCTTTCGATTCGAATTCCAGTTTGGATACGTACTATTTTCTGATTCATTTGTTGTACATGTACATATGTACATAAGGAGTCAAGCGGCATCAAAAAAGCCGCCTCTTCCGAGACGGCTTCCCATGGTGCAAAAATTATCGTCGCGTCAGAACGTAGCCGCCAAACGCGTCCCTTGGTTGATCGCGCGCTTTGCGTCCAGTTCGGCGGCCAGATCCGCGCCGCCGATCACATGCGGAGTGATGCCGCGTTCAATCAGTGCATCCGCAAGGCTGCGTTCTGAAACCTGACCGGAACACAGAACAACCGTATCTGCCGCGATAACGGTTGGGTCCGCGCGCTCTTCGCCAAAGCTGATATGCAGGCCGTCGTCGTCGATGCGTTCATAATTGACGCCGCCAACGAAGTTCACGTCCTTCATCTTGAGCGTCGCGCGGTGAATCCAGCCGGTGGTTTTACCCAGACCCTTGCCGTGCGCCTGTTTTTTGCGCTGCAGCAGCGTCACCTCGCGCGCCGGGGCTGCAGGCTGCGGTCCTTCGGGGGCCAGACCCGAGCGGTGTTCTGCTGGGTCGGCTACGCCCCATTCCTTCATCCACGCAGGCAGGTCCGTGGTGATGCTGTGACCGTCTTCCAGCAGAAACTCGGACACGTCGAACCCGATGCCGCCGGCACCGATCACGGCGACGGATTTGCCGACCTCGGCCTTGTCGCGCAGAACGTCGATATAGCTGATGACATTCTCGCGGTCTTGCCCGGGGATTTCCGGGTCGCGTGGGTTGACGCCGGTCGCAATGACGACTTCATCAAATCCGGTCAGGTCCTCGGCGCTGACCTCGCGGTTCAGTTCGACCTTCACCCCCAGATCCTCAATCATGGTGCGATACCAGTCGACCAGTCCCCAGAATTCTTCTTTACCCGGAACCTGCTTGGCCATGTTTAACTGTCCGCCCACTTCGGCGGCACGGTCGAACAGGGTTACGTCATGGCCGCGCTGGGCAGCAGTCATCGCGGTGGAAAGACCGGCCGGACCTGCGCCCACGATGGCGACCGACTTGGGTGATTGCGTGTCTTCGATGACCAGTTCAGTCTCATGACATGCGCGTGGATTGACCAGGCACGAGGTCAACTTGCCGCCGAACGTATGGTCAAGGCAGGCTTGGTTGCAGGCAATACAAGGCGCGATCTTCGCGGACTGGCCCGCGATGGCCTTGTTCACGAAATCCGCATCCGCAAGCATCGGACGCGCCAGCGACACCATGTCAGCGCAGCCCGTGGACAGAACCTCTTCGGCGACTTCGGGGGTGTTGATCCGGTTCGACGTGATCACCGGAATGTTCACCTCGCCCATCAGTTTCTTGGTCACCCATGCGAAGGCCGCGCGGGGGACACTGGTGGCGATAGTCGGGATTCGCGCCTCGTGCCAGCCGATGCCGGTGTTGATGATCGTCGCACCAGCCTCTTCGACCCGCTTCGCCAGCTCCACAACTTCATCATAGGTCGAGCCATTGGGCACAAGGTCAATCATCGACAAGCGGTAGATGATGATGAAATCAGTTCCCACGGCTTCGCGCGTGCGGCGCACGATTTCGATCGGCAGGCGCATCCGGTTTTCGTAAGAGCCACCCCAGCGGTCCTCACGCTTGTTGGTGTGGGTCACAAGGAACTGGTTGATGAAATACCCCTCGGACCCCATGATCTCGACCCCGTCATAGCCCGCTTTCTGGGCCAGAGCAGCCGCGTTGACGATGTCGCTGATCTGCTTCTCAATACCTTCCTCGTCCAGTTCGCTGGGCGGGAACGGAGAGATCGGCGATTTAACCGGGCTGGGCGCCACACATTTGGGACCATAGGCATAGCGGCCTGCGTGCAAGATCTGCATGGCAATCTTGCCGCCCGCTTCGTGCACGCGCTGGGTAACGATGGAATGTTTGGCAACCTCGTCATCGTTGGTCATCATCGACGCGCCCGGAAGAACCGAGCCCTCAAGGTTCGGACCGATCCCGCCTGTCACCATAAGCGCGACACCGCCGCGCGCACGGTCGGCATAGAATTCAGCCACGCGATTCCAGTCGCCTGTTTCCTCAAGCCCTGTATGCATCGAGCCCATCAGAACGCGGTTTTTCAGTGTGGTGAAGCCCAGATCAAGCGGGGCCAGCATATTTGGGTACGCAGTCATGGCAAACTCTCCCTCCCGGATTTTCAGCGTTAGATTGATGTTCGCGTCAACTTTGTCACGCGAAACCTTGCGTCACGGTCTATGCTGTCGCACCGGCAGTTGATACAGACGGATCGTTACAGGAAAAAGAGACCAAGTATGACCCCTGATCAGATCGCGAAACTGCCCTATCGTCCTTGTGTCGGGCTGATGCTTATGAATGCGCATGGCCAGATTTTCGTGGGCCAGCGCAACGATCGCCACAAGGACGCCTGGCAGATGCCGCAAGGTGGGGTCGACAAGGGCGAAGACCCGCGCGATGCGGCCCTGCGCGAGCTTTGGGAAGAAACAGGGGTGACCGCTGATCTGGTCGAGATCGTGGCCGAAACGCCTGGTTGGCTGCCTTATGACCTGCCGCATGATATCGTCCCGAAGATCTGGAAAGGCCGCTTTCGTGGGCAAGAGCAGAAATGGTTTCTGCTGCGCTTTTCAGGCCGCGACGATCAGATCAACATCGAAACCGATCACCCTGAGTTCACCCGGTGGAAATGGCAGGAGCCTTCGCGCTTGGTGCAAGAGATCGTGCCGTTCAAACGTGACGTTTATGAACAGGTTGTTGCCGCCTTTGCCGAACACCTGTCATAAAGTGTCATGCGCATCGAGGACATCTGGCCCAAATACCGTGCGCGCCTGAAGGCGTTTTTGCACTCACGCGTTGCGAATGCAGCGGATGTGGACGACCTGTTGCAAGAGATTTCGGTCAAAGTGTTTACAGGTTTGCCCGCGCTGAAGGATCCGTCCAAGTTGCAGCCATGGCTTTTTCAGACCGCAGATCGAACCATCATTGATTTCTATCGCAAGTCCGGCCGCGCGCAGGCGCACCCGGATGACCTGTGGTATCACCGTGATGACCCCGAAACCCGGCAGGATCTGGAACGCTGCGTTGAGCCGTTCATTCGCGGTCTGCCCGCGGAAACGGCGGATATGCTGATGGCTATAGATATCAACGGCATGCCTCAGAATGATTACGCTGTGGCACACGGGCTACCGTATTCGACACTCAAATCCCGCGTGCAGAAAGGTCGGGCTGAGTTGCGCAAAGCGTTTGAAAACTGCTGTGATATCACAATGGATTCCCGCGGAAACATCGCGGATGTGCAGGTAAAATCAGAAAGCTGCAAAAAATGTTGATCTGAACGTCGTCTTTTTGGCGCGGGCTTCGTCTGACAGATGAAACCACCAAAAGGAAACGAAGATGATCCGTATCATTAGCTTTAAAATCTGCCCCTTCGTGCAGCGCGTAACCGCGTTGCTCGAGGCCAAGCAGATACCTTATCAGATTGATTACATCAGTCTCAGCGATAAGCCCGAATGGTTCCTTGACCTCTCGCCAACAGGTCAGGTGCCTGTTCTGGTGACCGAAGGCGGCACGCCGCTTTTCGAGTCAGACGCGATTGCGGAATATCTCGACGACATATCCGCGCCGCTGCAATCCGATTTGACGCCCGAGCAACGCGCCCTGAACCGGGCTTGGAGCTATCAGGCCAGCAAGCATTATCTTGTCCAGTGCAGCGCGATGCAAAGCGCCGATTTGGCGACGTTTACCGAGCGCATGTCAAAACTGAACGCCGCCTTTGCCAGGGCCGAGCAGACAATGGGCAGCGGCCCGTTCTTTGGCGGCGAGACGCTGGGCAATGTCGATATGGCGTGGCTGCCGTTATTGCACCGCGCTTCGATCGTCGAAGCGCATAGCGGTCATGACATGCTGGCGCATTATCCCAAGGTGAAGGCATGGCAACAGGCCGTGTTGGCGACAGGGATTCCGCAAAAGTCGGTATCCGAAGATTTCGCCGTTCGGTTTACAGATTTTTATCTGGCCGATCGCACCTGGCTGGGGCGTGGCGCTAACCAGAACGAAGCACCCACGTCGGTCCAGACACGTCAATCGCGCGGATGTTGCGGTTGATACGATCACCGTCCTGCACGTTGACGTGAGGGGGCGTAGCCCTGTCCAGGGCTCGCCTCTAACTGTTGGGTATCCGCCAGACCTTGCGGCGTTGCCCGAGGTCCATCGTCAATGCCGGGGGGGGCTAAATGCGTTTACTACTGATCTTGCTGCTACCCCTGCTCGCCGCCTGCGCCAGTGTCGAGCGGTTGGCTCTGCCCGCTGCGGTCCCATTGCCGGACGGTGCTCTGACGCAATCTGCGCCACCGCCCGGTGCGCGTGTGGATCACAGCGACTGGACCGTGTTCCTGAACCGCTATGTCGCTCCGGATGCGCAAGGGGTGAACCGAGTGGCTTATGGGCAGGTAACGCAGGCCGACCAAGTCAGGCTGGATGGATATCTGACCACGTTGCAGGGGGTCGATCCCGCCGATCTGACGCGCGATCAGCAATTGGCCTATTGGATCAACATGTATAACGCGGTGACGGTGGATGTGATCCTTGAGAACTACCCCGTCGCCTCGATCCGCGACATCAAGGACGGGCCGTTGTCGATCGGTCCGTGGAACCGACCTTTGGTAACGGTGGCCGGGCAAACCCTGACCTTGAACGACATCGAGCACCGCATCATCCGACCCAACTATGCCGAGCCGCGCATCCACTACGCGCTGAATTGTGCAGCTGTAGGCTGCCCCAACCTGATGGACCGCGCCTGGCAGGCTGAAACGCTGGAGCGTGATCTTGCCGCCGCCGAACGCGCCTATATCAACGACCCGCGCGGTGTTCGGTTCAATGATAATGGCGGGCTGATCCTGTCCAAAATCTTCATCTGGTTCCGCGAAGATTTTGGACCGAACGAACAGGCGGTCTTAGCCTATATCCGAACCGTTGCCGATCCGGATCTGAAAACGCGCCTACAAGACGTGCGCCGCGTCAGCGCCTACAAATACGATTGGTCTCTGAACGACGCGGCGGCTGGTTTCTAACAAACGGGGTCAGAGCAACCCTTCGGCGCGAAGCAATTCTTGCATGTTCGCCTCGGGACGGGGGCCGATATGGCTGATCACTTCGCGGGCGCAGACATTGCCTATTTTGGCGCAGGTCTCGTAATCGCGGCCCGTGGCCATGCCAAACAGGAACCCGGCGGCGAACTGATCGCCCGCGCCGGTGGCATCGATGGGCACAACCTTTTCGACGGGCACATCAACCCGTTGCCCTTCATACAACACCGTCACACCATCGCCTGAGCGGGTACACACAACCAGAGGGCAAATGTCCGCGGTCTTTGCCAGTGCCTCTTCCAGATCGTCGGTTTCGAACAGGGATTTGATTTCTGCTTCGTTTCCGATGACGAAATCCAGTTCGTTTTCGATCAGCAGCAGGAAATCGACACGGTGACGTTCCACGCAGAACGGGTCGGAAATGGCAATCCCGGCCTTGCCGCCGCCCTTGTGACAGGTGCGCGCGGCCTCAAGAAAAGCGGCCTTGCCCTTTTCCTTGTCAAACAAATAGCCTTCAAGGAACATGATCTGGCTATTGCCCGACACATCCGCGGACACGTCGGTCGAAGACAGCTCGGACGAAATCCCCAAATAGGTGTTCATCGACCGTTCCCCATCGGGCGAGACAAAGATCATCGAGCGCGAGGTCGGCAGTTCCCCTCCCGGCACCGGAGGGTTGACGAAGTCGACGCCCTCTTCGTTCATCGCATCCGCATAGAACCGGCCCAAAGCGTCGTCGTGCACACGCCCGATAAAGGCTGCATCCAGCCCCAGCGCCCCGGCCCCTGCGATGGTGTTGGCGACCGAACCGCCCGGCGTCTGCACCCGGCCTTCCATCGAGGCATACAGTACCTCGCCGCGTTCCTGCTCGATCAGTTGCATGATGCCTTTTTCGATGCCCATCAGCTCCAGAAAGCTGTCATCGGCCTGAGAGATCACGTCCACGACGGCGTTGCCGATACCGGTAAGCTGATAGGTTTTCATAGGTTCTTGTCCTCAAATTCGCAGAGATCGCGGATGATACAGGTTCCGCACAGGGGTTTGCGCGCCTTGCAGTGATAGCGGCCATGCAGGATAAGCCAATGATGTGCATGGAGTTGAAAGTCGGCGGGGATATTGTCCTCGATGGCGCGTTCCACCGCGTCCACGGTCTTGCCGGGGCAAATTCCAGTGCGGTTGCCGACGCGGAAGATATGCGTATCCACCGCCTGTGCCGGTTGCCGCCACCACATGTTCAGCACCACATTGGCCGTCTTGCGCCCTACGCCGGGCAGGGATTGCAGCGCCGCGCGGGAATTAGGCACCTCGCCGCCATAGTCGTCGACCAGAATGCGGCTGAGTTTTATGACGTTCTTTGCCTTTTGGCGGAACAGGCCGATGGTCTTGATGTGCTCGATCAGGCCCTCTTCGCCCAGATCCAGCATCTTTTGCGGGGTGTCGGCGATCTTGAACAACGCGCGCGTGGCCTTGTTGACACCCGCATCGGTCGCCTGCGCCGACAGCGCCACGGCCACGACAAGGGTATAGACGTTCACATGCTCAAGCTCGCCCTTGGGTTCGGGGTCGGCGTCCTGAAAGCGCGTAAAGATCTCGCGGATCGTGTGGTAATCAAGTTGTTTTGCCATCCGCGCCTTAATGCCGCCCAAGGGCCGGTGACACAAGCCTAAAGCCAATGCGCAGGTTTCGGGTCGCCGGAGCGCTGCCACCGCGATATGGTTCGGGCAACACAAGAGGTGAGAGTCATGAATGTTCAAACCCCCGAAAGCGGATACCACTACAACGTCATGCGGCGCGCGATTGAACTGATTGATCAGGGCGGCGAATCCCTGTCTCTGGAAGAACTGGCCGATCAGATGGACATGAGCCCGGCCCATTTCCAGCGTCTGTTTTCACGCTGGACCGGGGTGTCACCGAAACGGTATCAGCAATACCTGACGCTGGGCCATGCAAAGGCCCTGCTGCGCGAGCGTTTCACCACGCTGGAAACCGCGCATAATGTGGGTCTATCCGGGTCAGGCCGCCTGCATGATCTGTTCCTGAAATGGGAATCCATGAGCCCCGGCGAATACGCGCGCAAAGGCGCGGGTCTTACGATTTATTGGGGCTGGTTTGACTGCCCCTTTGGTCCGACGCTGGTGATGGGTACTGACAAGGGCATCTGCGGCATGGCCTTTGGTGCGGAAACCGGCGAGGCCGCCGCGATGGAAGATATGACCTCGCGCTGGCCCAAGGCGGACTACGTCGAGGATACCGAAAAGCTGCGCCCATGGGTCGAGGCATCGTTTGGGGCGAACCGTGGGGAAACTCCGCTGCATCTGATTGGCTCCCCCTTGCAGATCAAAGTTTGGGAGGCGCTGATGCATATCCCTTCGGGGCAGGTCACAACCTATTCCGAGATCGCGCAGCGGGTGGGGTCTCCGCAGGCGGTGCGGGCCGTAGGCACGGCGGTCGGGCGCAATCCGGTCAGTTGGCTGATCCCCTGCCACCGGGCTTTGCGAAAGTCGGGCGGTCTGGGGGGATATCACTGGGGTCTGCCGGTCAAACGCGCGATGCTGGCCTATGAGGCCGCGCAGGCGGATGCCTGAACACAATGCGAGGCACCCTAGGGTGCCTCACAACTGGATTATGTCCGAACGCGGTTACTCGGCGGCCCAGCCGCCGACGGCCTTGACCTCAAGGAAGTCTTCAAGGCCCCAGACGCCGCCCTCGCGACCATTGCCGGATTGTTTCATGCCACCGAACGGAGAACCCGCGCTGCGCGACTGGCCGTTCATTTCAACCATTCCCGACCGAAGCATTCGCGCCATGCGGTTGGCACGGCTTCCGTCCTGCGTCTGGACATAGTTTGTCAGGCCATAGGGTGTGTCATTGGCGATCTCGACGGCTTCTTCCTCGGTGTCGAAGGGGATCATGGTCAGGACCGGGCCAAAGATTTCCTCGCGCGCAATGGTCATCTGGTTGTTGGCATCAGCAAAGACGGTGGGGCGCACGTAGTAGCCCTTGTTCAACCCCTCGGGCCGACCGGTGCCACCTGCGACCAGACGCGCGCCTTCGTCGATGCCTTTCTGGATCAGGTCCTGAATCTTGTTCCACTGAAGCGCGTTCACCACGGGGCCAATATGCCGGCCTTCTTCCTGCGCGTTCCCGACCGAAACCATGTTGGCAACCTGTGCGGCCGTCTCGATCGCCTGATCGTAGATCGGGCGTTGCACCAGCATACGGCTGGGGGCGTTACAGCTTTGGCCGGTGTTATTCATCATGTGTAAAACGCCGCGTTTGACGGCCTTTTCATCGGCATCCGCAAAGACGACGTTTGCGCCCTTACCGCCCAGCTCAAGATGCACTTTCTTCAAGGTATCTGCGGCGTTTTTCGAAATCGCCGTGCCCGCGCGGGTCGAGCCGGTGAAGCTGATCATATCCACATCTGGATGCGCCGACAGTTGCGAACCCACGCCCACACCATCGCCGTTCACTAGGTTGAACACGCCTGCCGGGAACCCGGCCTCGTCCATCATCTCGGCAAAGATCATCGCGTTCAGCGGGCTTTGCTCGGACGGTTTCAGAACCATGGTGCAGCCCGCAATCGCAGCCGCGCCCACTTTGAGCGTGATCTGGTTCATCGGCCAGTTCCAGGGTGTGATCAGGGCGGCGACGCCCACAGCTTCATAGATGATCCGGTCGTTGGGGGCGTGATCCCCTAAGGGGCGTTCGAACTGAAACGCCTTGGCTGCACGGACGAAATTTTTCAGGTGATAGACACCGGCGCCAGACTGCTGCGTGCGCGCCATATCAATCGGAGCACCCATTTCCAGAGACATGGCTTGCGCCAGATCTTCCGAGCGCGACAGGTAGATCTCGACCAGCTTTTCAACCAGCGCAATGCGCTCTTGCACCGGGGTTGCCATCCAGCCGGGCAGGGCGGCTTTGGCGGCAGCGACTGCGGCGTTGGTATCGTCGGCGCCTCCAAGTGAAATCACCGCGCAGGGGTCTTCGGTCGAGGGGTTGATGACCTCAAAATCGTTGGCCTGTGCAGGGGCGACCCACTGGCCGTTAATATAGAAGTTCCGCTTGTCGATCATGGCTCCACCTTTCCACAAATATTCTCCGACCGATCGGTCGGTTTTGTGGGCACTTTGTCACCCCGGTCAGCAAGGGGCAAGGGGGCAATTCCAAATGCGCGGCCGTATGAGTAACGCAGTTTTGTGACTCAGCCTCAAATGATTGGTTTAACTTGTCGGCAAAGTGATTAAATTTGCGTCAGCCGATTTCGGCTTATCAGCAGGAAAGGAGACGCCCCATGGGTTTGCGCATTAACGACACCGTCCCGAATTTCACTGCAGAAACGGATCAGGGAACCATTCAGTTTCACGACTGGATTGGTGACAGCTGGGCCATTCTGTTTTCGCACCCCAAGGATTTCACCCCGGTCTGCACCACCGAATTCTCGGCAGTGGCCCAACTGAATGATGAATGGGCTGCACGGAATACCAAAGTTCTGGGTGTGTCCGTCGACGGCGTCGAAGACCACAAAAAGTGGAAGAAAGACATCGAAGCTTATGGCAATGCCAACCCCGGTTTCCCGATCATCGCGGATGACGGGCTGGCCGTTTCCAAGGCTTTTGACATGCTGCCGGCCGAAGCGTATTTGCCGGATGGGAGAACGCCGGCTGACAGTGCCACGGTCCGTTCGGTCTTTATTATTGGTCCCGACAAGCAGTTGAAACTGTCGATGACCTATCCGATGACCGTAGGCCGTAACTTTGCAGAAATCCTGCGCGCCTTGGACGGCTTGCAAATGAGCGCCAAGGGCGTTGCAACCCCGGCCAACTGGATTCCGGGCGAAGACGTGATCATTCCACCTGCGGTTTCGAACGAAGAAGCCAAGGCAAAGTTTGGTGAGTTTGAGACGATCTTCCCTTACCTGCGCAAAACCAAGGCACCCAGCTAAGACACAGGGCGGGGCTAAATGCCCCGCTTATCCGCTGTGCGCATAGGTTCGATCTTATGCGCCGATCACGCTGCGGGCCGCTGCGGGTGTTGATAAAGCTTCGCGCGGTAAGCGGCGCGCTTGAACTCTCGGGAAATTTTGTCACCAAGTGGAGGGCGGGTTTGAATCGTAGACCCGCCGATCTCGTTGGCGACCTCTTGATTGCCGCTGCCTAGCAGCGCCAGGATCGGCTGGCCCGTCAACCAGTGCATTTGTAGGAACGTGTCAATCGGGCGGTCGATTTTGTTGGTGGCCTCAAGCAGCCGCTCGGCCGCACGCCGTCCGACCAACTGACACACGCATTGCAACCCGATCACCTTGGGCAGGATCAGTCGCATGTCGTTGCGCCGGGCCAGCACCTGCGCCGCAATTTCGCGCTGCTTTACCGGAATGCGGATGTAATGGTCAGGTGTCGCGATTGGGGTGAGCATCTTCAGCGCCTCGTCCATCCGGCAGGGGTCAACGCGCAGGTCGTCCTCGGTGATGATGGCTAGGTCGATCTTTTCATCCACCAGCTTCTGCCAGATTCGGCGATGGCTTTCGAACACTCCGATTTCTGCTGGTCGCAAATTGAACGGGTATTCGGGACGATGCAAATTGCCGGGAAACAACTCTACATCTGCGATCTGGTCAGAATTGCGACCATTCACAGCCTCGAATAGTTCGGCGTTTGGCAGATTAGCGCACAGCTTTTCTGCGTTGGGCCGCCGGGCCGTACTTGAGGACATGTGAATTACAAAAGAGCGCATGCACAAGTGCATAGAACACGCGCGCAATCTGGGAAAGAGAAACCAGAGGGTAAGAAGGGCAAAATACAACTATAGGTCTGGTCAGTTGCCGAAATTCCCTCAGGGCTTGTGCGATTGATCTGTCACATGGTCTGAAAGAGTTTGTTTGGCAACGAATTGGCGGGTGCGGCTTTCAGAATGGAAGTGCGCCTCGGTTCGTAAATTAGACCTTTTGTGATAGGGTGTGCCAATTGAGCTGACCAACAGGCACACGGATACAAACATCGAGCATTCACACTGTGCATTACAGGAGAAGACGATGGCATTTACAGATTGGTATGTCGAAGGTGAGGCTTTCGGGAATTGCAACTGCGGCTATGCCTGCCCTTGCCAGTTCGAAGAATTGCCTACACACGGGAACTGCCGTGGATTTGAAGTTCTGGAAATTTCAAAGGGGCATTTCGGCGACACGGACCTCGTCGGGGCGAAGGCTGCGTTGATTTACGCGTGGCCCGGTCCGATTTTTGAAGGCGGCGGTGAGATGCAGGTTATCATCGATCCAAGCGCCTCGGATGCGCAGCGCGCGGCGCTGGAAAAGGTCTTTCACGGTGAAGAGACCGAAGAAATGGCGACCCATTGGTTCGTCTTTCGGGCGATGTGCAAAACCGTTCACGAGACGCTGTATTTGCCAATTGATTTCGAGATGGACATGGAGAGGCGCACGGCCAGTGTTACCATCGGCGATGTGCTCAGTTCGACCGGACGGCCGATTCAGGCCCCGCATGGGGGAGGAGAGCACAGGGTGCGGATCGACATCCCCGGTGGGATCGAATTCACTCTGGCGGAAATTGGCAATGCATCGACCAAGGCGAATGCGGCGATCAAATTGGATTTGAACGACAGCTTTGGACAATGGCATATCATGAAACATGGACCGTCCGGCGTGGCCCACTAAACAAAAGACCCCGGCCATAACCGGGGTCTTTCACTATTTTAGAAAAGAGTTCCCGATTACTCGGCGTCTTCTTTCTTTTCTTTCTTCTCAGGCACGATCTCTTCGCCGGTTTCCTGATCGACGACTTTCATCGACAGGCGGACCTTGCCGCGATCGTCAAAGCCCAGCAGCTTGACCTTTACTTCCTGACCTTCTTTCAGAACATCCGACGGATGGTTCAGGCGGCGGTTTTCGATCTGGGACACGTGCACCAGACCGTCGCGCTTGCCAAAGAAGTTTACGAAGGCACCGAAGTCGACGATCTTGACCACTTTACCAGTGTAGATCTGACCTTCTTCCGGCTCGGCCACGATCGAATAGATCATGTCATAGGCCTTCTGGATCGATTCACCATCCGGCGAGGCGATCTTGATGACGCCGTCGTCGTTGATGTCGACCTTGGCACCCGAAACCTCAACGATTTCGCGGATGACCTTCCCGCCCGAACCGATCACTTCGCGGATCTTGTCGGTTGGGATGTTCATGGTCTCGATGCGCGGAGCGTGGACCGAGAACTCGTTGGTCTCGGACAGGGCTTTGCCCATCTCGCCCAGAATGTGCATCCGGCCGTCCTTGGCCTGTGCCAGGGCTTTCTCCATGATTTCGGGCGTGATGCCCGCAACCTTGATGTCCATCTGCAGCGAGGTGATGCCGTTTTCGGTACCCGCCACTTTGAAGTCCATGTCGCCCAGGTGGTCTTCGTCACCCAGAATGTCCGACAGGATGGCATAGTTGCCGTCATCTTCCAGGATCAGGCCCATGGCCACACCAGCAACCGGCGCTTTCAGCGGAACGCCCGCATCCATCATCGACAGCGAACCGCCGCAGACCGATGCCATCGAGCTGGAGCCGTTGGATTCGGTGATCTCGGACACGATGCGGATCGTGTAAGGGAAGTCGGTCGCCGCAGGCAGAACCGCCTGAAGCGCACGCCACGCCAGCTTGCCGTGGCCGATCTCACGACGGCCGGGGCCACCCACGCGGCCAACTTCGCCAACCGAATAGGGGGGGAAGTTGTAGTGCAGCAGGAAGTTCGATTTGAAGTTGCCATGCAGCGCGTCGATGAATTGTTCATCGTCACCGGTGCCCAGCGTGGTCACGGCCAGCGCCTGCGTTTCACCACGGGTGAACAGGGCAGACCCGTGCGTCCGCGGCAGCATGGAGGTTTCTGCAACGATCGAACGGATGTCGGTCGTCGAGCGACCGTCGATCCGCTTGCCGCCTTTGACAACGTCACCGCGCAGAATGCCAGCTTCCAGCTTTTTCATCGCGGACCCGAGGTTGGCGTCTTCCAACTGTTCCTCGGTCAGCGCTTCCTTGATCGTTTCACGGGCAGCGGCAACAGCGGCGGTCCGCTCTTGCTTGTCGGTGATTGCAAACGCGGCGCGCATCTGCTCTTCACCGGCTGCCGAAACAGCGGCATAGAGGTCCGCATAGTCGGGTGCTGCGAATTCGAACGGCTCTTTCGCGGCGTCTTCGGCCAGAGCGATGATCAGGTCGATGACCGGCTGAATTTGCTCGTGCGCGAAGGTCACGGCGCCCAGCATTTCGGACTCGGACAGTTCGTAGGCTTCTGATTCCACCATCATCACGGCGTCTTTGGTGCCGGCCACAACCAGATCCAGACGCTGTTCGGGGTTCAGGCGCAGGTCCTGCATGTCGTCCACGGTCGGGTTCAGGACGTATTCGCCATCCACGAAACCAACACGGGCACCGGCGATCGGGCCCATGAACGGCGCGCCGGAAATGGTCAAAGCAGCCGAGGCCGCGATCATCGCTACGATGTCGGGATCGTTGACCAGATCGTGGCTCAGCACGGTGCACATGACCAGAACTTCGTTTTTGAAGCCGTCAACGAACAGCGGGCGGATCGGACGGTCGATCAGACGCGCGGTCAGCGTCTCTTTCTCGGTCGGGCGCGCCTCGCGCTTGAAGAAGCCACCCGGAACCTTACCGGCGGCATAGTATTTCTCTTGGTAGTGCACGGTCAGCGGGAAAAAGTCCTGACCGGGCTTTTGCTGCTTGGCAAAGGTCACGTTCGCCATGACGCTGGTTTCGCCCAGCGTGGCGATCACGGTGCCGTCCGCTTGACGGGCAACCTTGCCAGTTTCCAGTGTCAGCGTCTCTTCGCCCCACTGCATTGATTTCTTTGTTACATCAAACATTTGCGTATCCTAAAAGGGAGCGCTCCCGGCCCTCCGGGTCTCCCGTTTTGCATGGCGGCCCCATTGCCGCCGACCCCATTTTATCTTCCGTTCGAGTGCCGGGGTCAGGGCACAACGTCTCAGATACCCGCGCGCATACATGAGATTGCAGCCAAAGGAAAGCGAAACCGCATAGTGGGGCAATTGACGGCAATCCCACCCATCGGAACAACGTTCCCGAACAGACCAGGCTTTCGTTCGAATTTGTTTGAATAAATGCGGCAATTCGAATGCGTTTTGCAAAAATATGATGTCAGTGTAAGCTGTTACCACTGAACCCGCGGTCGAAAAGACGGAAACGCGCCAAGGGGGTACAATACTCATATCCGTCAGTCGGCCGAATACCTTGGCGTTTGCACCTAGCGGACAGAGGGGCAGTCGAATGGCTCAGACGAAGAAAATGCTGGATCCGGATCCCCGGATTTATGACTTTGAAACCGAATACGAACTTGGGCAGGATAACGTCCGACCTTTCGGTTTGGACATCCACAACCCGGTATTCCTGATCTCAAGTATCCTCATATTTGCGTTCGTTCTGATCGCATTGGCCAATCAAGAGGCCGCAGCGACGTTCTTTGGATGGCTTCGGCCATGGCTGACCAGTACGTTCGATTGGTTCCTTGTTCTTTCCGTGGATGCAATCACACTGTTTTGCCTTGCGCTGATCGTCTTGCCTGTCGGCAAGGTACGGATCGGCGGCAAAGACGCCAAACCCGATTATTCCTATGCGGGCTGGATTGCGATGATGTTCGCAGCCGGGATCGGGATCGGCTTGTTGTTCTTCGGTGTGATGGAACCGGTCTATTACAACTTTGCCGAGGACGGAAACGCAGTTCCGCTGGGAATTGATATCGCGGTGCCCGGCAACGAATATGCCGGTATCGTCGGTACGATCCACCATTGGGGGCTTGAGGGCTGGGCCGTTTACGCAGCCGTAGGCCTTGCGCTGGCCATCTTCAGCTACAACCTTGGCTTGCCACTGACCTTGCGGTCGGCTTTCTATCCGATCCTAGGCGAACGCGTATGGGGCTGGTGGGGTCATATCATTGATACCCTGGCTGTTTTCGCCACGTTGTTCGGCCTGACAACCTCGCTTGGATTGGGGGCGCAGCAGGTGGCTGCGGGCCTTTATGAGGTGTTCGGTATCGAACCCAGTCCGACGGTTGTTGTGCTGCTGATCGTCGGTATCACGATGATTGCGCTTGGCTCGGTCCTTTTGGGCATGGATGCAGGTGTCAAACGGCTGAGTGAGATCAACATGATCATGGCCGTTGGTCTGTTCCTGTTCGTGATCGCCGTCACCGGTGTTGGAACAGCCATTGCGCGGTATTTCAACGTGATGACAGATTACGTGCTTCACTTACCAGCCTTGTCCAACCCGTTCGGGCGAGAAGATACCAGCTATTTCCACGGCTGGACGACCTTCTACTGGGCCTGGTGGATTGCATGGTCGCCGTTTGTGGGCATGTTCATCGCCCGTATCTCGAAGGGCCGCACAGTGCGCGAGTTCGTTATCTGCGCGTTGCTGGCACCCACAGCGGTTTGCGCCCTGTGGATGTCAACTTTCGGCGGTGCCGCGATTGACATGCTGAACGCAGGCGGAGCGGAAGGTGTCCGCGCCACCGTGATCGACAGCTATGCCCCCGAAGGCGCGCTGTTTGGCTTCCTGAAAGAGCTTCCGCTTTATGGTATCGTCGCACCGATCGCGTTGATCCTGATCGTGGTGTTCTTTGTAACCTCGTCGGATTCCGGTTCGCTGGTGATCGACACGATCACCGCGGGCGGCAAGATGGATGCTCCGGTGATCCAGCGCGTGTTCTGGTGCACACTGGAAGGGCTGGTCGCAATCGCGCTCTTGCTGGGCGGCGGATTGGTTGCCCTTCAGGGTGCGGCGGTCTCGACCGGTATTCCGTTTACGATGGTTGTTCTGATCATGTGCTATTGCCTCTGGCTGGCGCTCAAGTCAGAGAAAGCCAAGATGTAACAACGTTCGAATGAGATCTGAAACGCCCGTCATTTGGCGGGCGTTTCTTTTTGGTTAGAGACTGCGCAATGAGAAATAACCCGCACTTGAGGGCCGCGATTGGGGCAGTTGCGCCTAGTGCTGATCCGAGGACGCAAGGCCGTCAATAAGGGGCTTGTCATTGGCCCGGTGCCGTTCCACCAGCTTTCGCACCTGTTTGCCCTTCTGCGGGATATATCGGGCGGAATGTGTCTGGAATTGCGGCTCGCAGCATTCGGGGAACAGCTCCAGAATCTCTTTTCTGGAATCCTCGGGGACGGATTTCAAAGCCTCGGGCCCGGTAAACAGGCTTTCGGTCGGTGCCCCGTTGGACCAGATGATTTCATGCGCATCGAACAGGATGTGGAAATACTCAACCCCATTCGGTGCCGTTTCCAGAGTTTCCACACCGTCCAGAGAAATCAGTTTTTTCGCCGAGATCAGAACGTCTTTGCATTCGAACATGCGCAAGGCGACAGCCGACGAAACAAGAACGCGGTGTTGGGGTGAAACGATCAGGTCCCGCTTGGGGTATCCAACCCCCAGCGCATTCGCCCGGATTACAATGGGTCTGAGCCTTGGCTGGGCGTCAAGATTAGCTTGGGTCAACGCGCGCGATCCGATCCAGCGAATTGGCTTAAAGCCGTTGTCATAAGTCAGGACCTGATCCGAGATTTTCAAGTCTTCAACCGCCACTGGTCCTTCGCGGGTCTCAATGAGTGTTCCAGCTGCAAAACACAGGACGTCGATAAATTCGCCGGCCGCGTTTGTGGGGCCGGTTTCCGACTGGTCAATCTCAATTGTGTTGTCGCCGCTGTCATTCCAGGCCGCCGCAATTGCGTCCGTGTTGACGGTCAGCCCGTTGAACAATTGCAGCGGGACCAGCGGACCGTTGTCTTCTTTTACACCGTACAGTTCGATGGTGCCGTCGGGGTTCACCTCTAGGCGGACGACGGGTTCGCCGTTGGTATTGCCAAGCTGCCAGACGGCGGGCGTGTCAATTTCGTACCGGTCGCCATCGGCAAACTGAACAGTCTGCCCTTCCGTTTGGACAATTTGGAATTGAAGTTCATTCTCAGCGCCCGCTGGCCCGCCAATGAACAGGTCAACATCGTTGATCCGAATGCTGAAGCTGTTGTCCAGTGTGTCAAAATCAATGACGAAACCGTCACCTGCGGACGTATCAGTGAACGTGGCGGAGTCACCGTTTGCGATGCTGAAATTTGCCATTTGAGGGTCGACCAGTCCTGAGAATCTAGACGAGAACAAAATACTTTGTTCCCTTGTTTGACGAACCGACTAATGGCCCATCCCGGAGCGTTCGAAAAGAGTGTTCCGACAATTACCTTGCAGGACTTTTTGAAAAATCTCTTAAGTTTCGGTGTTTTTGGTAAACCCTTGGGCGATCGTGCCGGACGTGTTCAATGCCCGCCCTGTTTGCGCGACGGATTGTAGTTAGGACTGCCCGAGCCGTCCAAATAAGCCCGTTTTTTCACGGTGGCGCCCATCTTCGAACGCATAATTGAACAACTCTATGTCCTGGGCATACACGCGGCCAACGATGTCGCGGGTTTCTTGGTCATAGTAATCCCGATAATCCGTGCGCTTCGACTGTTTGCGGTGCCGAATAACGAGACGCCGCATTCCAATCTGTTTCAGCGCCTTGCGAAGATCGTCATCAAACCGTTCGAATCGCCCGACAAAGTCCAGGGGCATGTTTCCTGATGCGTCGGTCAGGTATAGATATTGCGGTTGAAAATAGCGGATTTGCAGAAATTTTTCGGGATCTTGAGAAAGGGCCTGCGCGAATTCTTTGAAGGACCCATGTTCAGTTACCTCGGTGATTTCGGGCCGTCTTTGACACACGTAATGATACCCCGAAACAAAGCGGTCCCATGGATTGCGCACAAAGCTGAACTTATAATAGTCATTGGCGTCCGTGCCCAACAGGTCAAAGTACTGAGAGATATAGTCGATATTTTTATCGCGCGGGTCGCGGGGATTGACTTGCCGCCCAAAAAAGCGGTCCCGTTTCAGAACCGTAGTCACAGTTGATCCGCCGGACTTGGGGATGTGGACGAAGATCACCTTGATGTTCGGAAAAATGGGCATCGGTTTTCCCTTGGGGCGCGGCTGTACGAACTTGCCAGGCCGAGCCGAGTTGTCGGCATCGGCCTGTTTCGGGTCGTCAGGATTATGGACCTGCCGGACGTTTTTTGTGCGTTAGAATCGATAGGCGACACGTGCCGTGATGGTGCTCAGGTCAAAGTCCGAGTCGTTTGGTGCGTCGTCAAAATCGCCGCTCACATCGCGATAGGTGTAGTCTGCGCCGGCAAACCAGCGGTCGTTGAAGTTGTACTCCACTCCCAAGCCGATGTTGAAGCCGTCCAGCGTCGTCTGGCTTTCCCGGTCAAATTGCGCACTTGGGTGGACCCGCAGTCTGGACCATGACCAGCCCAAAGCGCCGTAGAACATGAAATCGCCGTTCACGTACCCGACCCGGCCACGAAGGTCGGCGAAATCCATCACTTCCCGCGTTTCGGGGTCGCCCTTTTCGACGACATGAGACAGGTTCGAATACCGGACTTCAGCGCCATAGATCATATCGCCGCGCTGCATGTTATAGCCAAACAGCGCACCAAAGCTGCGGCCGTTGTCGGGATCGAACGAGGCATTTCTTGTGCCGCCGGACAGAACTGGAAAATCCGTTGTTCCGTCTGCTGCGGCTGCGCCAATTTCAAGCCCCGCATAGACACCCTCAAACGCGCTTGCGGCAGACGTGCTATCCGCATGGGCCACGTCAGGAACGGCTTGCACCAGTGGGATCAGGGACAAGAGGGCAAACTTCCTCATCCAAACTCTCCTTAAACAATTACGCAAATTACATGATGACTTGTGTCAGGGTTGAGGGGAATCATAGGGCAGCCGCCCGGAGTGGAAAAGAAAATGTAGAAAACGTTAAGATTTTAGGCGGGTGTTGGTGCCAAAAAACAAGACATCGGCTCGCGATCAGCGGTCCTGCGGTGCGGCTTTAGGAATTCCGAGGTTTTGGCAGGTGTCCCAATTCGATTCCGGCTATCGAATCGCAGCCTGAACTTGTCTATGGGCCAAACAAAAACGCCCACCGTTTGGTGGGCGTTAAAGTCAAAAATCCGGGGTTTCGAACCCGAAAACACCGTTTGGTGTTTAGCGGCGGATGCCCAGTTTCTGGATCAGGTCCTGGTAACGCGCTTCTTCCTTGCCCTTCAGGTAGTCCAGCAGCTTGCGGCGCTGGGCGACCATTTTCAGCAGACCGCGACGACCGTGGTTGTCTTTTTTGTGGGTCTTGAAGTGCTCGGTCAGGGTGTTGATGCGCGAGGTCAGGATTGCAACCTGTACTTCAGGCGAACCGGTGTCGCCGTCCTTGGTTGCGAATTCTTTCATGACGCGTGCTTTTTCAGCGGCAGTAATCGACATCGGGGTCTCCTTGTAAAAGGTTAAAGTTGATGGCGCAGGCCGGGATGTCGTCCAGCGCAGGCCCATGGAGAAAACCGCACCGATTCCGGAACGGATGCGCGCGTATAAGCGGAATTGGGATAAATGGCAAAGGGATTCTGTGCGGCTTAACCCGTCGCCGCCAGTTGCTCCAGATCTCCTTCGGAGATCAGTTGGATATCATCGGCGGTCAGCCCGTCGGCGTGCAGCAACTGCGCGACGTGCTGGCCGTTGATCGAGACATCGGTCAGGGTCGCGTCCTCGGTATCTGGTTCGATCTGAATGTCGGGGTCTTCCTCACCCTCCCATGAGATCAGCAACTTGTCCTGTCCCGGCTGGAAATCCATGACGGTGACCGCCTGATCCTCCTGTTCCGGAATGATAATGATATCGTCGCTGCCGTCACCGCCGGTTACGATATCCTGGCCATCAGCCAGAATGGTGTCATTTCCGTCACCTCCGTTCAGGAAATCCACCGTACCGTCTGAACCCATCAAGACGTCGTCGCCATCGCCCCCGAACAGGATATCCTGTCCCTCGCCACCGTCCAGATGATCATCGCCGTAGCCGCCATGCAGGGCATCTTCACCTGCGCCGCCGATCAGGGTGTCGTCGTCTTGCCCGCCATATAGCTCATCCCCACCCGTGCCGCCGTCCAGAATGTCGTCGCCGACATGCCCAAACAGGGCATCGTCCCCCTCGCCACCGGTTAATTGGTCGTCCCCAGCTTCACCGTGCAGGACATCATTGCCATCTTTGCCAAGAAGGAGGTCTTCACCTTCGCCGCCGTGCAGAGTGTCGTTACCTTCCCCGCCTGCAACAGTATCGTTGCTACCGTAGCCATTGATCTGGTCGTCGCCATCCTGCCCGGTCAGGATGTTTGGACCCTCTGACCCTGCAACAATCAAATCGCCCTGAAATTCGGATATCACTGTCCCTGTCGAGGGTTCAGCAGGGATGTCTCCGGTTTCGTCAACATCCAACAGGTTGCCTTCTGAAACCTCCTGCGGCTCATCCTCGACGGTTTTCTGGTCTTCAAGGTCTACGTCGGCCTCAAAAACATCACTAATCGCATAGGCTGCGCCACCAACTGCGGCGAGGCCCAGCAATCCGAAAAGAAACATGACATCCCTCCGCAAACGTGCTGCATCAAGGGAATTTGTCTCATGTTGCCATGTGGTTGGTCAAAGCCGAGTTGGTCTTGTGGTTAATCCTTGATCACCATGGTTCGGGCTGTTGGGTATAGGCGATATAGAGCGGATGCTTGGGGTGGCCGTCCTTGGTCAGCCCCAGATGGAACAGCGGCTGCCCGGTGCCGCGCAGCAGGGTTTCGACCGCCGGGCCGCGATCAAGATGGGCACCGTGAGCGCCCCAAGCAGCGATGACCTGATCGGCCCATTGCACTCCGTCCAAAATGGCTGCGTCATTCGCAGGCCCGACAGGATCGGCGGCGGCGCGCATCTTGCGGGGGTCGGTGTCGCGCCATGCAAAGATGTTCGTGACCTGAAACGCCCCGAACCCCAGCGCCCGCGCGCGGCGTTCGCAGCGTTCAACCGTGGGGTCGTTCTGTACCTCGGTCGCGGTGGATGGGTTCAGCATCACGAACAACGCTTTACGCCCGTCCGCATCCCACACGCGGGTCAGGCTATAACGGTAGTTTTCGCAATTGGAATAGACGGCGGTTGAGGGCGCATCGCCCTTGATATGCGTTCGGGTAATCATGCCCCCGCCTAGCACGGTGTTCAGGTGACGAACACCCGGCTGGGGTGCAATTCACCCGATTTGTAGATGCCGACCGCTACGGCTTTGCCATCCAAAGACGCCCAGGCCTCATCGCCGTATTCCACGTCCGAGGCCAGCACCATGCCCGGATTGCCGTTGCGCAGGCGTGTGGCACCCTCGGGGGTGCATTTCAGCTCGGGCAGGTCGGCGAGGCCGGTTTCTAGCGGGTGCAGATACTCGTCCAGCGCTTCGGTCTTGGCCATCTCGTCGATCTGGTCGATGGACAGGCCATCCTCGGCCTCAAACGGGCCGGACCAGATACGGCGGAGTTCCTTGACGTGGCCGTGGCAGCCCAACGCCTCCCCCAGATCCCGCGCGATCGAGCGGACATAGCCGCCTTTGCCGCAGGTCATCTCCAGCACGACATGGTCCTCATCAGGGCGGCCGACGAGGATCAGTTCTTCGATCCAGAGGGGGCGGGCGGACAGCTCGACCTCTTCGCCGTCGCGGGCCAGTTTATAGGCGCGTTGCCCGTCGATCTTCACGGCCGAGAACTTGGGCGGCACCTGCATGATATCGCCCAAAAACGGGGCGAGTGCCCGTTTGATCTCGTCATCCGAAGGGCGCGCATCGCTTTGCGCAATCACTTCGCCTTCGGCATCGTCGGTGTTGGTCGCCTGACCCAAACGCACGGTGAAGGTGTAGGCCTTCAAAGCATCGGTGATGTAGGGAACGGTCTTGGTCGCCTCACCCAAAGCCACGGCCAGAACGCCGGTTGCTTCGGGGTCCAGCGTACCCGCATGGCCCGCCTTCTTGGCATCCATCGCCCAACGCACCTTGTTCACCACAGCGGTCGAGGTCATGCCCGCGGGCTTGTCCACCACCAGCCAACCGGAAATGTCGCGGCCCTTGCGTTTGCGTCCCATGTCTTACCTTGAATCTTGCTAAGGCGCGCGAGTTAGCGGATCACAAAAGCCCTGTCAATTTCAGGGTGCGTCCTCGACCACGCCCACGATCGGCCCGAGCGAAAAACCAACGTCCGACCGATTGCTGGCCCGTTCGTACATCCGTGAAATATTTCCGTCGAAGAACAGCGCATTCGGGGTTTCCAATACATCCCGAAACAGGCTGCCGAATTCGTGAAAGGTGACATAGTCGTCCGAGATCACAAACACGGCCCGCGTGCCGTCGGCGCTGGTGCCGACACCGTTGCGCACGAAAACCGAGGTCGAGTCGGGCAAAAAGCGTGGGTGCAACGCTCCATCAATCACAAGCATTGGGCCGGACTGGGTTGCAAACTGACAATCAGGAGATTGATCAACGAACTCCAAAGTCTCGAACACGTCTGCGCGGCCCTCGCGGATGCAGAACACACCGTTGGGCAGCAGGCCGAAATTGCCGGGGCCGGGGTTGGCGATGACGCGCATCTGTTCCTGACCGTTCTCGACATAGTGGCCCACGGGCGAGCGGTCGTCGTGATACATCCCGGCGTTCATCGCAAAGGCCAGTCGCTTGCCGTCATCGGCCAGCGCGTCATTCACCGAGGAAAAATGACCCAACAGATCGCCATTGTCGTCGTTCAGAAAGAGACGCAGATCCTGGTTGGCGGCGTCCACCTCGCAAACTGTATAACGCTTGGCGTCGTGGGTGACTTTCTCGCAACTCACCGCACCGGCCTGAGCGGCCCAAAGGACCGCGCCCAATGTGACCAGCGCGCGGATCACTCGTCCAGATCGCGGCGCACCGCGTCCTGTTCGAACATGCGGCGGGTGTCGTCCAGACGGTCGAACGTGTCATCCAGACGGAACCGCAGATCGGGCGAGAATTTCAGATTCAGCTTCTTGCCGATCATGCGCCGCAGTTCACCCTTATTGCGGGCCAGCAAGTCGATCACGTCTTCTTGGCCCTTGCCGCCCAATGGCAGCACATAGGCGGTGGCGATCTTCAGATCGGGCGAGGTGCGGACCTCACCCACGGTGATCGACATGCGGTTCAGGTCGGGGTCGTGGACATCTCCGCGCGCCAGAACCTCGGACAGGGTGCGGCGGATCAGTTCGCCGACACGCAGTTGCCGTTGGGACGGGCCGGGGCCATCGTGGAATTTGTTCTTTGCCATACCGACGATCTAAGCCCTAATCCGGCCTTTGCCAAGCGGGCGCGAACCGGGTAGGAGGCTTTGAGCCGACTACATTAGGGGAAGAAAGCAATGACCCATATTCCGGGGATCGTCATCACAGGGGCTTCGGGCCGTATGGGGCAGATGCTGATCAAGACCGTGACGGACAGCGATCAGGCCCGTCTTGTCGGCGTGGTCGAACGTGCGGGCCATGACTGGATCGGTCAGGACGTCGGCACCGCGATGGGCGGGCAGGCGTTGGGCGTGACCGTGACAGACGACCCGCTGGAGGCGTTCGCACAGGCGCAGGCCGTGATCGACTTCACCGCGCCCGAGGCAACGCTGGAGTTTGCCGCGCTGGCCGCGCAGGCGCGCTGTGTGCATGTGATCGGCACCACCGGCATGACGGATGAGCAGATCGCGGCATTGGAACCTACCGCGCGCCATGCGGTGATCGTGCGGGCGGGGAATATGAGCCTTGGGGTCAATCTGCTGGTGCAACTGACCAAAAAGGTTGCCGCCGCGCTGGATGAGGATTTCGACATCGAAGTCATCGAAGGCCATCACCACCACAAGGTCGATGCGCCCTCGGGCACGGCCTTGATGCTGGGTGAGGCCGCCGCCGAAGGGCGCGGGGTCAATCTGTCGGATGTGTCGGATCGGGGCCGCGATGGTATCACCGGCGCGCGTAAACGCGGAGATATCGGCTTCCACGCCATTCGCGGAGGCGACATCGTCGGCGAACACGACGTCCTGTTCGCCGCGCCGGGCGAGCGCATCGTCCTGCGCCATCTGGCCACCGACCGCGCGATCTTTGCCCGCGGCGCGTTGAAGGCGGCGCTGTGGGGGCAGGGCAAGACACCGGGTCAGTATGACATGGTGGATGTGCTGGGGCTGTAGGGGCTAAAACAGCAATGTCAGATAGCTGTAAGCAACAAAGACTGCGATCCAGAACAGGATCGCCGTTATCCAAGAGGCGACCCCCAGGGCGAAGCTCAGGGCCAAACCGCGGTTGGGCACAAGACGTATCGCGTTGGGTCTGTGCTGATCCCAACACTTCTCGGCCATGAAAAAGTAATTGCCCGCGCCGTATGCGTTCAGAATTAGCCGTCGGCGCGAGGGTGGACGGCCATGTGTTCTGATCCAGAACGCCACGAACTCATCCTTGAAGTTGAATATCGGGAAGACCCGCGTGACAAGAATCATGGCGGCAAGAAGGGATAGACCCAAGAGGGCGAAGCAGCCGAGTATGAGAAATAGCGTTGCTATCAAATCTGTCTCCGGTTCAATGGCTGTAAGACTGCCTCCTGCGGTCGAGGAATGCAACCGAACCGTGTGCAGAGTTCAGGCCTGCGGTGCCAAGCATCGCAGATGTTTGTTGCCTAAGTGACAGGGCATAGCCGGTTTTCAATTCTCGCCCAGATGGCGATCCACCATCCGTTGCACCATCGGGGCGAAATGGGCAAAGTCAGGGGTCTCCATATCCGCGCGCTTTCCGGCCTCATCGAGATATCGCACCTGAATGATCTCAGCCAGGTTCGGGTTGGCCTCGAACGCGGTCACTTCCTCGGCGCTCATCGGGCCGCCTTGCAGTTCCAGCGTGTGGACCGAGGCGGCGGACAGCCGGTTGAAATACTCGGGCTTTGTGGCGCAGAGATACCGCTTGGCGGCCACATGATAGCGGCAGCAATCGGTGATGACGGACGGGAAGAACTGCTCCAGCACGTCCGCACCGGCGTCTTCGTGATGGCGGTCCTCGGTGTCATCCGGGTGATACGTCCCGAATTCCGAGGTGAAATGGCCGATGTCATGCAGCAGGGCACCCACGATGATCGCTTCGGGCATCCCGTTCCGTTCGGCGATGGTGGCCCCTTGCAGCATGTGCTCGGCCATGGTGACGGGTTCGCCCAGATATTCCTCACCGCCGCGGCGGTCGAAGATGTCGCCGATGAAGGCCACGATGTTGTCACGGCTCAGGGTCGAATAATCAGGTTTCATTCCGCTGCCTCCGATTGCGCCATTTCCATCGCCGCCAGCGTCGACAGCAAGCCGTCCTTGTCAGCGTAACACCCCTGTAGCCAACGCGAACCGGAACCGGAATAGCCCAGCCGCGCGTGCAGGACACGGGTGTTGTCGACGATGAAACTCTCGCCCGGTTCCAGCTTGAAGGACACACCCATCGCCGGGTTATCAATGATCTCGGCCAGTTGGCGATAGGCGGTGTAATACGCTTCCATGTGGTCAAACGGGATATCCATGAAAGGCGCAGAGGAGCGGTTGTTGAACCGGATGCCGATCAGCTCTCCGTCCGGGGACAGTTCGATCATTGGGCGGCGCGCGCGCAGACAAACGCCGTCAGACCCCTTAAATTCGAACCGGGCCGGGTAACCTGACAACAGGGCAAAGCCGTCGGGGTTTTGATCCCGCAGTTTTTCGGCAGCGCGGAAGCCGTCCACCACGATCGAGTCCCCGCCTTCGGCACTGTTTTCAAGGCTATAGAGGATTTGCAGGGTTGGCACCGGGTCGCGATAAGGGTTGTCGGTATGGGCCTGCAAACCCAGCCCGGTAAAGGCGAGGTTGGTCGGATTCACCTCGGTTCGAACCTCGAAATAGGGGCCATAGTTGGTCTCGCGTACATAGCCGAACAGATCTGCGACCTTCAGCAGGGATTCCGGCTCGCACGGGCCGTTCGTCAGCTTGGCAAAGCCGAATTCCGCAATGGCGGCCAGCCAGTCGCGCTTGGCGGTTGGATTGGCGTGAACCTCACCCCAATCTGCGCTGGGGGCGTCCAAACCACTTTGCCACGTCGTTATGCCCGGGGCTGTCCAACCTGCGAGAAGCGGTCGATCGCAGTCATAGATGTGCTCGGCCAACCAGTTGGCGGGAAAGGTCACGCTTTTGTTTTCGGGCTGAAAAGTGATGTGCAGGTCGCCGTTTTTTACGCTTGCGGACTCGACGGAAACATCGGCGGGGATATCGCCGATTGTTATCAGACGCTGGCCATTGCCGGGTGCGCGTGTCTCTGGGTCCAGCGCATTGTCGCGCAGCCATATCGCATGGAATCGGGCCTGAGTGCCTGTGTCAAACTCTACTGTCACAACGGACGCATCATGAGTGGCGGTACGCAGCATAAGGGCCTCCTGATTAGCGCGGGCTACGCTTGAGGAGATATGCGTCCAGTGACATAAACACAATTAAACCTTATTACGACTGAGGGCTGGAAAAACTTATGTCTAAAAAGAAAGTCGGATTACCGCCACTGGATTGGCTGCGCGTGTTCGAGGCCGCAGGGCGTTTGGGCGGGTTTTCGGCAGCTGCACGAGAATTCGGTTTAACGCAAGCGGCGGTCAGTCAGCGGATCGGAAACCTTGAGGCGTGGCTGGGGCGGACATTGTTCGTGCGTGAGGCACGCGGCGTGTCGCTGACGGTTGAAGGCGAAAGCTATCTGCCGCTGGTACAGGACAGCCTGCAGGCGTTAGAGCGGAATACCGAAGACCTGTTTGGCAAAGCCCCCCGTGAATTGCGCGTCGCAGGGTTGTCGTCGAACATCCACGCGCTGGTGCTGCCGAGCCTGGTCCGGTTTCAAGCGCTTCGACCCAAAGTGCGGGTCATGACCGACTCTGTCGCGCGACGGTCGTCCTTGGGTGAGGAACCTACTTGGTTGCAGATCCGATACGGGCGCGGGGCATGGCCCGGCCGCGACGCAGAACTGATCGCGCCCGAGGTGCTGGTTCCGATGGCTGCACCGGGCGTCGCGTGGGGGGCTCCGCTGATCAACCTGCGTGGTGAGCGACCGGGTTGGAGCGATTGGGCAAGCAAGACCGGACACGAGGACGTGCCCCCTTCGAAAGTCAGCTTTGATTCAATGGAACACGCGCTGACGGCGGCGTGTCAGGGATTGGGTGTTGTGTTGGGGTCGGTGCCGTTGGCTGACGCACACCTGCGCGAGGATCGCTTGCACAGGATGGGCTTGCCTGAACTGGAAACGAAGGATGGGTATTGGCTGACATGGCCCGAAGAACAGGCAAAGTCGAAAAAGCAACGTGCTTTGATCATGGATTTCCTGCAGGCGTTGCGCGACTAGGTAATCAGAAGTCGATTGCGATGCCTTTCTTTTCCCAATCGCCATAACGCGCCGGGTCGGGGCCGTCGCGTCCACCCAGTTCCTTTGGCCTCTCTTTTGCCTTCTCCTCGGCCATGCGGCGGCGCTCTTCGGCCTCGGCCAAAGCGCGCTGGGCGGCTGGTGGTAGGTCTTTGGAATCATCGCTCATGACATCGGGTTCCTTTCCGTGCTTGGGCTTGATATACGCCCACGTCCCCGCTTGGCAATGCAGGCGCAGCGTACCGAAAGGCGATTCCATGTCCGACACCGCAACGGCAGCACGGCGCAGCGCGATCTATCTGCTGGATCAGATTCTGGGAGAAGGGCGACTGTTGTCCGAATGTCTGGCCGCCGGCGCATTGGACAGGTTGGGCCCCGAGGACCGCGCTCGGGCGCAACGGCTGACGCTGGAAACACTGCGCGGATTGGAGCGCGTCGACCGACTGCTGGACAACCACCTGAATCGGACGCCTGCACTGACGGTTCATAACGCCCTGCGTCTTGGCGCGGTTGAGCTGTGCCACGGTGAGGCGGCGCATGGTGTCGTCAATTCCATGGTCGAAATTGTGGGCCGCTCGCGAAAGCATGGCCGCCTCAAGGGGTTGGTGAATGCGGTTTTGCGCAAAGTGGCCGCCGAAGGGCCGGACGCGTGGCCCAAGATGCGGGTGCCGCGCCTGCCCGAATGGTTGCGCGATCCGCTTGTCATGGCATGGGATGCCGAGGCAGTAACAGGCATGGAAAAGGCGCATTTCGACGGCGCTCCGCTGGATATTTCTACCAAACCCGACACCGAGGGTCCGGGTGAGGCATTGCCGACCGGGTCGCTTCGGGTGCGTGATGCGGGTCAGGTCTCGGCGCTGCCAGGATATGATCGCGGAGACTGGTGGGTGCAGGATGCGGCAGCGGCGCTGCCGGTTCGAATACTGGCACCCAAGCCAGGTGAGAAAATACTGGATCTGTGCGCAGCACCGGGCGGGAAGACCTTGCAGTTGGCGGCAGAAGGGGCCGAAGTCACAGCGCTGGACATCTCGGAGTCGCGGCTTGAGCGTGTGCGAGAAAACCTTGTGCGGACCGGGTTGAAGGCCACAGTCATCGCCGGGGATGCGTTGGAGCATCAGGGCCAGTACGACGCGATTCTACTGGACGCGCCATGTTCCGCCACGGGAACCATTCGTCGGCACCCTGATTTGCCCTTTGCAAAGGACGGATCGGAATTTGGCGGGTTGATTGATCTTCAGGCTCAGATGTTGGCGCACGCCTGGACCTTGCTGAAACCGGGCGGACGGCTGGTTTATTGCACTTGTTCGCTGCTGCCCGATGAAGGTGAGGTTCAGATCGAAGAGGCGCTGCCCCAGTATCCCGACATGCAGGTCGATCGCGGGGCCGTCATGGTGGCCGGGGTCGAAAAAGGCTGGATCACGGAAGAGGGAGGCCTGCGTCTGCGGCCCGATTACTGGGCGGATCGCGGTGGAATGGACGGGTTCTACATCGCCTGTCTGAACAAAACGGAATAAGGCGACGCTTTTCGGTGACTTGACGGGCGTCGCGGTCTATCGTTGGGTCTCAGGCGCCATCAGAGCGCAAGAGGCAGAGTAACGAGCGGCATGTCGAACTCAGATACCATGGCCAATCGGTGGACGCGGTTTCAGAACCGTCTTTATGCGCGGCTCAGTCAGCGTCGCAAGGCGGTTGCAGGGTTCGCGGCTGATCCCGAGCCGCGCACCGTGGGCTCGTTCGCGCGGGGTCGTCAGTTGGTTGCTGGTAACCTGTTGTTCGCGGGCTTTCTGGTCGAAGCGCAGGATACCGGCCTGTGGGACGTGACTGCGCCCAGTACTGGTTTTGACAATGAACGCCACGGGTTTGCGTGGCTGGATGATCTAGCCGCCGTCGGAGACATGCGCGCCCGTGAAAAGGCGCAGCGCTGGGTGTGGGGCTGGATCGACGCACATGGTCGTGGGCAGGGTCCAGGCTGGGCGCCGGACCTGACCGGACGCCGGGTGATACGGTGGATCAACCATTCGGCGTTTCTGTTGCGCGGCACGGATGACGAACAGTCCAAGGCGTTTTTTCGGGCTTTGGCACAGCAATCCTGGTTCCTGTCCAAACGATGGCAGGCCGCGACACCCGGTTTGCCAAGGTTTGAGGCTTTGGCCGGGTTGGTGCAGGCAGGCTTGGCGTTGCAAGGGCTCGAGCAGATGGCGGACCCGGCGCTGCGGGCTTTGGCGAGAGAGTGCGAAAAACAGATCGACACGCAGGGCGGCATCCCAACGCGCAATCCCGAAGAGTTGCTTGAGGTGTTTACCCTGCTGACCTGGACGTCGGCGGCGCTCAGTGATCTGGGGCGTGGTACACCCGGGGCGCAGGCAGACGCGATCAAGCGTATTGCGCCGACCCTGCGCAACCTGCGCCATTCGGACGGTGCGCTGGCCCGGTTTCATGGGGGTGGTCGCGGCCTTGAAGGGCGGCTGGATCAGGCCTTGGCGCAAAGCGGTGTTCGGCCCCAGCACGCAAGCGGGCTGGCGATGGGATATGCCCGGCTATACGCAGCGCGCACCAGCGTCATCGTGGATGCAAGCGCCCCGCCCAAAGGGACGGCGTCTTATAATGCGCATGCCTCGACACTGGCGTTTGAGCTTACGTCTGGTCGGCGACCGTTGATCGTGAATTGCGGCTCGGGCGAGAGTTTCGGGCTTGAGTGGCGCCGGGCCGGGCGGGCGACGCCATCGCATTCAACCCTGTGTCTGGATGGTTATTCCAGCGCGCGCCTGACCGAGCCCGTTCCCGGCACCGAGAAAGAGGCGCTGGTCGACGCCCCCAAGGACGTGCCGACAGAGTTCGAGGACGCCATCGAGGGCGCGCGTTTCATGATCGGCCACGACGGATACGCCAAGGTGTTCGGTCTGACCCATGCCAGAACCTTCGAGCTGCGCTTTGACGGTCGCGAGCTGACCGGTGAGGATATTTTGCTGACAGCGACCGACAAGGCCAAGCGGCAGTTCGACAAGGCGCTGGATGCGTCGAACCTCAAAGGTATCGAGTTCGACGTAAGGTTTCACCTGCACCCGGATGTGGATGCAGCCATTGATCTGGGCGGTGCGGCGGTATCCATGGCGCTAAAAAGTGGTGAGATCTGGGTATTCCGTCATGATGGCGTGGCAAAATTGTCAGTTGAACCAAGCGTTTACCTGGAGAAAGGGCGCTTGAAGCCACGCGCGACAAAACAGATCGTTCTATCTGGCCGCGCAATGGAGTATGCGACGCGCATCCGGTGGACGTTGAGCAAGGCTCAGGATACAGCCTATGCCGTGCGCGACATGCACCGGGACGAGCCCGATTTCGACTGACGCCAAAAGGACCTTTGGACCCATGACCGATCTTCACCCCGTGCGCCGCGCGTTGCTTTCCGTTTCCGACAAGACCGGATTGATAGACTTGGGTAAGGCACTGGCCGAGCGCGGGGTCGAACTGTTGTCGACCGGCGGCACGGCCAAGGCGCTGCGGGAGGCCGGGCTTGAGGTCAAGGATGTCAGCGACGTAACGGGTTTCCCCGAAATGATGGATGGCCGCGTTAAAACCCTGCACCCGATGGTGCATGGCGGCTTGCTGGCCCTACGCGACAATGACACCCATGTTGCTGCGATGGACGAACACGGCATTGGCGCGATCGACCTGTTGGTCGTGAACCTCTATCCGTTCGAGGCGACCGTCGCCAAAGGTGCGGGCTATGACGAATGTGTTGAGAATATCGACATTGGTGGCCCCGCGATGATCCGTGCTGCATCGAAGAACCACGCTTTTGTCAACGTCGTGGTTGATGTCGAAGACTACGACGCGCTGCTGGCAGAGCTGGCGGCCAATGACGGTCAGACATCCTATGCGTTCCGTCAGACATTGGCGCAGACGGCGTATGCCCGGACTGCGGCTTACGACACGGCCGTGTCGAACTGGATGGCCGATGCGCTGGCTGCCAAGGCTCCGCGCCGTCGTGCTTTTGCGGGTGAGCTGAAACAGACCCTGCGCTATGGTGAGAACAGCCATCAGCAAGCGGCGTTCTACACCGATGGCACCAACCGTCCCGGTGTGGCGACGGCCGTGCAGCATCAGGGTAAAGAACTGAGCTATAACAACATCAACGACACTGATGCGGCGTTTGAACTGGTAGCTGAGTTTGACCCGACCCAAGGTGCTGCATGTGCCATTATCAAACACGCCAATCCCTGCGGTGTGGCGACGGGTGCCACGCTGATCGACGCCTATAAGGCTGCGTTCGACTGTGACCGTACCTCGGCCTTTGGCGGGATCGTTGCGTTGAATCAGCCGCTCGACGCGGAAACCGCGCAGGAAATCACGGGCATCTTTACCGAGGTCGTGATCGCCCCCGGTGCCTCGGATGAGGCCAAGGCGATCTTTGCTGCTAAGAAGAACCTGCGCCTGCTGACAACCGAGGGGTTGCCCGACGTGACCGCAGGCGGCAAGACCGTGCGGCAAGTGGCTGGTGGTCTTCTGGTGCAGGACAAGGATAACGGCTTTGTCGGCATGGATGATCTGAAGGTCGTGACCAAAAAGGCCCCGTCTGATGAACAGATGCGCGATCTTCTGTTTGCGTGGAAAGTGGCGAAACACGTCAAGTCCAACGCTATCGTCTACGTCAAGGACGGCGCGACCGTGGGCGTAGGCGCAGGCCAGATGAGCCGTGTGGATTCGGCGCTGATCGCCGCCAAGAAAGCCGAGCGCATGGCCGGCGTGCTGGGGTTGGCGCAACCGCTGACCATCGGCTCGGCCGTGGCGTCGGACGCGTTTTTCCCCTTCCCTGACGGTCTGATGGAGGCGGCAGAGGCTGGCGCGACCTGTGTGATCCAGCCCGGTGGCTCGATGCGCGATGATGACGTGATCGCGGCCGCGGATGAGGCGGGCCTTGCCATGGTCTTTACCGGCATGCGTCACTTCCGTCACTGATGCGGTATCGTCTTCTGCTCTGGGCCGCGCTTGCGGCATTTCTGATCGACCAGATCAGTAAATATCTGGTCGTTCACGTCATGCGCGTGGCCGAGGGCAGTATCGACGTTCTGCCGCCCCTGCTGGTGTTCAAATACGGTGAGAATCGAGGCATCAATTTCGGCCTGTTTCAGGGCGACACCGATGCGGCGCGCTGGGTGCTGATCGGGATTTCGCTGGCAATTTCGCTGGGTGTGCTGATCTGGTTGCTGCGGTCCACACCGTCGAAACTGATGCAGTTTTGCGGCGGGCTACTGATCGGCGGGGCGTTGGCGAATGTTTTGGACCGAGTGCTGTATGGCTATGTGCTGGATTTTCTGAACATGTCCTGCTGCGGCATCAACAACCCGTTTGTTTTCAACCTTGCCGACGTGTTCATCTTTGCCGGTGCCATCGGACTTGTGTTGTTTGACGGAAAAAAGGCCTCGTGACGCGCCCGGGGAAATGCGATAAAAGCCCCTCAAACAGGCTGGAGACTTTGATGCGGTTGCCGCGTTCCATTATTGCAGTGACATTGGCTGTTGCGACGGCGGGATGCTCTGACATTGGCTTGCGCCATCTTGAAGCGCCCGGCCCGGGTCCGGATGAATTCTCGGTCCTGCCGGTCAAGCCGCTGACACAGCCAAAGGATTATCAGTTTCTGCCTGCGCCGACACCCGGCGGTGGCAATCTGACCGACCCGACGCCCAATGCGGACGCAGTCGTGGCGTTGGGCGGCAATGCTGCGGCGCTGAACCCAAATACGCCGATTCCGTCATCGGATGGGGCGCTTGTGACAGCGTCCAGCCGCTATGGTGTGCCAGCTAACACGCGGCAGGTCGTCGACAGCGAAGATGCCGCGTTCCGCAAAAAGCAGGGCCGCTTTACCAGATTGCGCCTGTTCAAGGTCGACCGGTACTCGCAAATCTATCGCCGTCAAGCCCTTGATGCGGACATTCAGAACGAAGCCGCGCGCCGTGCGGGGATAGAAACGCCCTCGGCACCGCCGGTCGATGAATAATCCTTAACTTTTCGTCATCGGCCTTGAACCCGCGCCGCACCACCGTAGTTTGAAGATCACAGAACGAAACGGAGGATGCCCCATGGTTCGGGCCCTGGCATTGTCGGCCGCCCTGATCGCCGCCACACCGGTTTTTGCCGAAGATGGCCTTGAAGCGGTCACTACCTTTACGCTGGACAACGGCATGGATGTCGTCGTGATCGAGGATCACCGCGCCCCTGTGGTGCAGCATATGGTCTGGTACCGCGCTGGGTCAGCGGATGAGCCGATTGGCTCGTCCGGTGTGGCTCATTTTCTGGAGCATTTGCTGTTTAAGGGGACCGATACGCTTGCACCGGGTGAGTTTTCGGCGACTGTTGCGGCCAATGGCGGCAATGACAATGCGTTCACGTCCTATGACTATACGGCCTATTACCAACGCGTTGCGGCCGATCGTTTGGAATTGATGATGCAGATGGAAGCGGACCGGATGCGCAACATCCGCCTGTCCGACGAGGACATCCGCACCGAGCGTGATGTGATCCTTGAAGAACGCAACCAGCGCACCGAAAACAACCCGCGCGCCCTGTTTGGCGAACAGATGAACGCCGCGCAATACCTGAACCATCGCTATGGCGTTCCGATCATCGGCTGGCGGCACGAGATGGAAACTCTGGACATGGAAGATGCGCTGTCTTTCTACAGGACCCATTACGCGCCAAATAACGCGATTCTTGTGGTCACCGGCGATGTGCAGCCCGACGCGGTCAAGGAACTGGCGGATCAGTATTACGGCGTCATCCCAGCCAACCCTGACCTGCCCGAACGGGTGCGGTCTCAGGAACCACCGCAAACCGCTGAACGTCGCTTGACCTACAAGGATCCGCGCGTGTCACAGCCTTATGTTCAGCGCAGTTATCTTGCGCCCGAGCGTGATCCCGGCGCGCAGGAAAAAGCGGCGGCGCTGTTCTTGCTGGCTGAATTATTGGGTGGCGGGAACACGTCTTATCTGAACGAAAAGCTGCAGTTTGAGGAGCAAAAGGCCATTTACACGGCTGCGTTCTACCGTGGGGTATCCCTGGACGACACAACCTTTGATCTGTTGGTCGTACCGGCGCAGGGCGTTTCCTTGCAAGAGGTCGAAGATGCAATGGATCAGGCCGTGGCCGACTTTATTGCCGAAGGTGTGAACCAAGATGATCTGGACCGGATCAAGATGCAGCTCCGCGCCTCGCAAACTTATGCGCGTGACAATGTGGATGGCATCGGGAACCGGTATGGCCGCGCCCTGACCAGCGGGCTGACGGTCGAGGATGTTCAGGCGTGGCCCGATATCCTACAGGCTGTGACCGGCGACGAGATTATCGCAGCCGCCCGTGAGGTCTTGCAGCCGGAATCCTCTGTGACTGGGTGGCTGATGCGTGACGACGAGGTGACGCAATGAAACGGATTTTCGCAACCCTGATCGCATTTGTCATCGCATTGCCCGCATGGGCCGAGATCGAGATTCAGGAGATCACCTCACCCGGTGGGATCACAGCATGGCTTGTCGAAGATCACTCGATCCCCTTCACCGCGCTGGAGCTGCGTTTTCGCGGTGGTACGTCTTTGGATGATCCCGACAAGCGCGGGGCCACATATCTGATGAGCGGCCTGATCGAAGAAGGGGCCGGGAACATGGACGCCCGCACCTATGCGCGCGAATTGGAATCGCTGGCAGCGTCGTTCAGCTATAATGCCAGCGATGATACGGTTTCGGTCTCGGCACAGTTTCTGACCGAAAACCGGGATGACGTGATTGATCTGCTGCACACCACGCTCCACGAACCCCGGTTCGATCAGGATGCTGTTGACCGTGTCAGGGGGCAGGTCCTGTCGGGCTTGCGCTCGGACCAGACAGACCCAAATGACATTGCTGGGCGCAACTTTGCGCGCATGGCCTATGGGGACCACCCTTATGGGTCCGAGGGGAAAGGCACCATTGACAGCGTGACGGCTCTGACCCGGGACGACGTCGTTTCGGCCTTTGAGAACGTGTTCGCGAAAGATCGGCTATACGTCGGGGCGGTTGGCGACATTACTGCCGACGAGTTGGGGGCGCTGCTGGACAAACTGCTGGTCGATCTACCAGAAACGGGGAAACCCATTCCGGACCGTGCCGAAGTGACCATTCCCGGCGGGATCAGTATTGTCGAATTCGACACCCCTCAGTCGGTCGCTCTGTTCGGACATGCGGGCATTGATCGTGATGACCCCGATTTCTTTGCGGCGTTTGTTCTGAACCACATTCTTGGCGGCGGCGGATTTGAAAGCCGCCTGATGCAGGAAGTGCGTGAAAAGCGTGGGCTGACCTATGGTGTAGCGACTTACCTTGTCCCCAAGGATTTGGCCTCGGTCTATCTGGGGTCGGTGTCGTCCTCAAACGACCGCATCGCCGAGGCGGTTGACGTGATCCGAAACGAATGGGAACGCGCGGCGTCCGAGGGCGTCACACAGAAAGAATTGGATGATGCCAAAACCTATCTGACGGGCGCGTATCCGCTGCGGTTTGACGGGAACGGTCAGATTGCCAGCATCATGGTCGGGATGCAGATGGATGATCTGCCGATCGACTATATCTCGACCCGCAACGACAAGGTGAACGCGGTTACACTGGAAGACGTGAACCGTGTCGCGTCAGAGCTGCTGGACCCCGAGGGTCTGCATTTCACGGTCGTCGGCAAACCCGAAGGTCTGGACGGCTAAAGTTCAGGCCGCTGTTGGCCGCTTCTGGGCCTGTAATGTGTGTTTGTTGCTGTTCAATAGCTTTTGTCGCGCATGTCTGAAATGTGCGGCTTTCAATGCGTCGTCGATGTGCCGGTTTCGCCGCAGCACGCGGGACAGGCGGCGGTCGTCGAACACCAAGCAGGTTGTGGGTTCCGTGGCGATCACCGTGGCCGTCGCGGGCAGTCCAAGGCTGAAGGTCAGTTCCCCCAAAATCTCATCTGCACCGCATTGATTGATCACTTGCCCGTCTTTCAGAACCGTTGTGCGCCCTTTTAGGACGAAACCCAGAAAGTCGGTCGTCTCACCTTCTTCGATCAGGATATCCCCGGTATCGAAAGTCTGTATCACAGCCGTGTTCAGCAATCTGCGGGCCTGATGGGGTTTGAGCGAGTGCAGGTGTTGCGAGATGAATTGTCGTTCGGCCTCGGAGAAGCGCACCAGATGGCGCGAGAGGTATCCGCGCAGCAGACCGATGACCGAGATCGCGATATAGGACATCTGGATGATCGCCCCGGCCAGATTGAACTCTTCCGCCATGCTGATCAGCACGCAGCCGGCTGCCACAATGACCAGTACGGGGTAAAGCACACCGTTGCCCCGGACGATGCCGATCTGCAGCAGAAAGTAGTTCAGGATATAAAGCCCCGCCCCGAACACGCCCACCATTGTGACCAGTTGAAGGGACGTGGGGAAATCTATCGGAAAATTTAACATGAAAAAGGCCCATTCTGGGATTGAATGGGCCTTAAACTGGGGTGGGGCTGTGAACTTGTATGTGACCCGCGTCACAACATGTTCACGCTTGAGCGGGCTTTCGCCTGCGTAAAGCGGGCAGGCCGGTCCGCGCCGTCCTATTCGCCGTAGGGCACCCAGATGTTCTTGACCTCGGTCGCCGCCTGCAGGAATTGGCGCGTGTGATCCACGTTCCAATCGGTTGCCTTGGCGTTGTTGACCCATGTCCGCTTCAGGTTCCCGGCAGATACAACCTCAATCTCTTTCGACAAGTCGGTGGACGAGAACGACCAGACCGCATCCACGTTCAGGTGCGAGGCCAGCGGTTTCGCCAGTTCCGCATGGCTACCGGTCAGGATGTTGACCACGCCTGCGGGCACGTCCGAGGTTTCAAGGATCTGGTAGAAATCCGTGGCAGCCAGCGGATAGGGCTCGGACGCGGCCAGTACCACCTGGTTGCCCATCGCGATCGCCGGGGCCATGGCCGAGACCAGACCCAGCAATGGTGCCTCATCGGCGCACAGCGCGCCGATCACGCCCACGGGTTCTTTCATCGCAATCGCGACACCCCGGATCGGGACGCCATGCACCTGACCGTCATACTTGTCGGCCCATGCTGCCGCCGTGAACAGGCGCTGAATCGAGGCCTCAACCTCGGCCGCGCCGGTCTTGCCGCCGGTCATGGCGTCGATCCGCGCGGCGAATTCACCTGCGCGGGCCGAGAGGTTTTCGCCGATATAGTACAGGATCTGCGCCCTGAGGTGGCCTGTTGTCTTGGACCAGCCTTTTGCCCCTGCCGCAGCCTCGACTGCGTTGCGTACGTCCTTGCGGTTTGCCAGACCCACATGCCCCAAAAGGCCGGATTTGCCCCAAACGGGTTTGGAATAGCCGCCATCGGGTCGCGCCTGCTTGCCACCGACATACATTTTCGCGGTGCGGTCAATTGGATCGACCGGTGCACCCTCGCCGGTGGCGGCGTCGAGCTTCGTCAGCGCCTTGGTCTTGCCCTTGGGTTTGGTATAGGCGGTCAGCCCTTCCCAGCCGCCTTCGCGCCCGAACCCGCTTTCGCGTACGCCGCCAAACCCGGCGGCGGCGTCGAACAGGTTGGTCGCATTCACCCAGACCACGCCCGCAACAAGTTTCGGCGCAATATCCAGCGCGAGGTTCACATTCTCGGTCCAAACCGTCGCGGCCAGCCCGTAGCGGGTGTTATTGGCCAGCTCGACCGCCTCGGACGGGGTGCGGAAGGTGGATGACACCAGAACCGGGCCAAAAATCTCTTCCTGCATCAGCGGGTCCGAGGTTTCCAACCCCGAAATCAGCGTTGGCGGGTAGTAGCAGCCATTCTCGGGCAGCGCGCTATTGGCTTGGTAGAGGTCACCTGCGGTGTTGCTTTCGACCATACCCTTGATGGTCTGCAACTGAACCGGGTCCACGACCGCGCCGACGTCGATGCATTTGTCCAGCGGATCACCGATGCGCAAGCCGTCCATCCGGGCGCGCAGTTTGGCATGAAAGCGATCAGCGATCCCTTCCTGCACTAGCAGGCGGGACCCTGCACAGCAGACCTGCCCCTGATTGAACCAGATCGCGTCAACCAGCCCTTCGATGGCTGAATCAATATCGGCATCGTCAAACACGATATAGGCGGACTTCCCGCCCAGCTCTAACGTCAGCTCCTTGCCTGAACCCGCCGTCGCCTCGCGGATACGCCGCCCCACAACCGTCGAGCCGGTGAAGGCGATCTTATCCACATCCGAGGCCACGATCATCTCGCCCACCTCGCCATCGCCGGTGACGATATTGACCACGCCCTTGGGCAGCCCGGCTTGTGAGCAGATATCGGCAAACAGCAGCGCGGTAAGTGAGGTGTATTCGGCGGGTTTCAGAACCACTGTGTTCCCCATCGCCAAAGCGGGGGCCACCTTCCAAGCGAGCATCAGCAAGGGGAAGTTCCAGGGAATGATTTGACCGCACACACCCAAGGCCTGCGCGTCGGGCAGTTCGCTTTCCATCAACTGCGCCATGCCTGCGTGATAGTAGAAATGCCGCTGGACCAGAGGGATGTCGATGTCGCGCGATTCCCGGATCGGTTTGCCGTTATCAAGGCTTTCCAGCACGGCGAACAGGCGCGAATGTTTCTGCAACAGCCGCGCAATGGCATAGAGGTATCGTGCACGGCCAGCACCGCCCAGTTTCTCCCACTTGGGCTGAGCTTTGCGGGCGGCGGCAACGGCGGCGTCCACGTCACTCTGCTTGGCTTGGGTCAGCTTGGCCAGAACCTCTCCGGTCGCGGGGTTGCGGCTTTCGAACCCTTTGCCCGGCTTGGTGAAGGCGCCGTCAATATAGTGGCCGAACTTGCCACCCTGATCGACTAGCCATGCCAAAGCCTCGGCAGCGCTTTCGGGGGCGGGGCCGTAATCCATGGTCTCGAAGATTTCTTTGACTGTCATTGTTCTTTCCTCAGCCCATGGAGTGACGGTAGCCGGCAGAGTATGCCCCGGTGACATAGTGTTCCAACTGTCGTTCAATATCGCCCAGCAGCGATGAAGCGCCAAAGCGGAACAGGTCTGGCTCCAGCCAGCGGTCGCCCAGCTCATCCTTGATCAGTGACAGGTAAACCAGCGCATCCTTGGCCTTGGAAATCCCGCCTGCAGGTTTATACCCAACCCGATACCCGGTACGGTCATAGTAGTCACGGATCGCGCGGATCATCACAAGGGTGACGGGCAACGTGGCGTTGACGCTTTCCTTGCCGGTCGACGTCTTGATGAAATCCGCCCCCGCCATCATGCACACGACCGAAGCGCGTGCGACGTTGCGCAGGCTGCCCAGCTCTCCGGTCGCGAGGATGGCTTTGACGTGGGCATCACCGCAGGCGGTTCGGAATGCCTTCATCTCGTCATACAAAGCCTGCCAGTCGCCTGACAGAACGTGGCGGCGAGAGATGACGATGTCGATCTCTTCGGCCCCTGCTTTGACGCTTTCTTCAATCTCAGCCACGCGCAGGTGAAATGGCGACAAACCCGCTGGAAACCCGGTTGAGACGGCAGCGACCGGGATGCCGGTGCCTTTCAGCGCATCCACGGCGGTTTCGACCATATCATGATAGACGCAGACGGCCCCCGTGGTGATCGGCGGCATATCCATCGCCTGCAGCAGCGCGGGTGCGACCGGCTGACGGGCCTTGGCGCACAGACGGCGCACACGCCCCACGGTATCGTCACCGGACAGCGTCGTCAGGTCGATCATCGTGATCGCCTTCAACAGCCAAGCGGCCTGATAGTCTTTTTTCACCGACCGTCGGCCCGGCAGGGTCGCGGCGCGGCGTTCGATTGCCGAGGTGTTGGCCTGAACCCCCCGAACCCATTCTAGGTCCAGATCCATTCCAGGGTTCCGGGGCTCGGTCACTTGTGGCAGATGCGCGGTGCGCACGGGGCTGTCTGAGCTCTGCGTATCCATCTTCACATCCTTTGGGAAGTTTGCGCCAAAATCGCACGGGTTGCGCCTAAATGGAAGGCGTGGCGGCCGCCAGAGTGTTATTTTTTTGACCAGTTGGACAAAAATAGAGGCTTTTCTTGCGAATAATTCGCAATAGCGTTGACTTAGTTGCGAATGGTTCGCATATTTAGGCTTAAGGGGATAGAAAACCGGGGTCACACTATGATTCGTCGTACCTTTTTTGCAGCGCTGGCATTTGCCGCTGTACTGCCCGTTACGGCATGGGCCGAGGCACCGCTGAAGGTGGTGGCAACTACGGGTATGATTGCAGACGCCGTTCGTCAGGTTGGCGGTGATGAGGTCGACGTCAAAGGCCTGATGGGTCCGGGCGTGGACCCGCACGCCTATCGTCAGACCCGAAGCGATATCGTTGCCATGACCCGCGCTGACCTCATTCTGTGGCACGGGCTGTATCTTGAAGCGCAGATGGAGGACTTCTTCCACGATCTGGGCCGCACGCGCCCTGTCGTGGCGGTGGCCGAAGGGGTCGATCCATCCAAGCTGCGGGCGCATGACGACTACGCCGACAAGTTCGACCCGCATGTTTGGATGAGCCCGGCCCTGTGGCGCGACGTGGTGGTCGAGGTGCAGGCGGCCCTGACCGAAGCGCGCCCCGAGGCCGCTGGCCATTTTGCAAGTAACGCTCAGGTACATCTGGCTGAGATTGAACAGTTGGAAGCCTATGCTGCTGAGGCCCTTGCCTCTGTTCCCGAAAACAACCGCGTGCTGGTCACAGCGCATGATGCGTTTGGCTATTTTGGGGCTGAATATGGCTATGAGGTGATGGGTATTCAGGGGATATCAACCCAGTCTGAGGCTGGCCTGAACCGGATTGGTGAGCTGGTCGATACGCTGGTGGATCAACAGCTTGGGGCGGTATTCGTCGAAAGCTCGGTCTCTGACCGGTCGATGCGCGCCCTGATCGAAGGTGCTGCTGCACAGGGTCATGAGGTTGGTGTGGGCGGCGAACTATTCTCGGACGCCATGGGCGAGCCGGGAACTTATGAAGGCACCTATGTTGGGATGTTGGATCACAATATCACCGTGATTGCCGGGGCGCTGGGTGCGGATGTGCCCGACCGCGGCATGAACGGAAAGCTGTCTGCGGGGTTTTGAGTGATGCTGGAACTGGCCGCTGATCAGGGTGTTTCGATACCGGAGGACAGTCTTGACGACAGCCCGTTGGCAATCCGGGGTCTGACAGTCTCATACGGCCAGAAACCTGCGGTTTTTTCTGTGGATATGACGGTTCAGCCGGGCGCGATGACCGCGATTATCGGGCCTAACGGCGCGGGCAAGTCCACCCTGCTTAAGGCGGCTTTGGGCATTGTCTCGCCCTTGTCCGGTCAGGTGACGGTGTTTGGCAAGCCGCTGGACAAACAGCGCGAACGGATCGCTTATGTCCCACAGCGGGCGAGTGTCGATTGGGATTTTCCAGCCCGTGTGATCGACGTGGTGCTGATGGGGCTGTCCGGTCAGTTGGGGCTGCTTGGTCGGGTGCGGTTTCGTCACATATCGCGGGCGATGGACTGTCTGCACCGGGTGGGAATGCGCGACTTTGCCGATCGTCAGATCGGTCAGTTGTCGGGCGGCCAGCAACAGCGCGTCTTTCTGGCACGCGCCTTGGCTCAGGACGCAGAGCTTTACCTGCTGGACGAGCCGTTCGCAGGCGTTGATGCGGCCACAGAAAAGGCGATCATAGCGGTGTTGAAAGACCTGAAAACAGCCGGCAAGACGGTTGTTGCCGTGCATCATGACCTGGCGACCATCACGGATTATTTTGACCACGTCTTCCTGATCAATACACGCAAAGTCGCCGAAGGCCCTGTGGCCGAGGCATTCACCGCCGAAACGCTGCAATCTGCGTACGGAGGCCGCCTTGCGACCGCTCAGATCGACCAGATTTCGCGCGCGCTGGGGTAGACATGCTTTGGGATGCCCTGACCCTGCAGCTTGGCTATAACGCCACGCTGGTCGCCATCGGTGCGACTTTGCTGGGTATTTCGGCAGGGGTCACCGGAACGTTTCTATTCCTAAGAAAACGTGCGCTTGTCAGCGATGCCATTAGCCATGCGACCCTGCCGGGCGTGTGTCTGGCGTTCATGGTTCTGGTCGCGCTTGGCGGCGATGGTCGCAACCTGATCGGTCTGCTGGTTGGGTCAGCCTTGTCCGCATGGGTGGGCCTTCTGTGCATGAACTGGTTGACCCGGCACACAAGACTGGCCGAGGACGCCGCGATCGGTGCAGTTCTGTCCGTGTTCTTTGGGTTTGGTATCGTCCTGCTTACGGTGATTCAGACGATGGGTGTGGGCCGTCAGGCGGGGCTGGAAGGGTTCTTGCTGGGCTCGACTGCGGGCATGTTGTGGGCTGACGCCATGATTATCGCGATCGGCGGCGCGGCAACACTGGCTTTGGTGATGATCATTCGCCGCCCCATGACACTGGTGGCGTTTGACGCCGAATATGCGGCGGCCCGCGGGCATGTTGTGCATCGCATTGACCTGGCAATGATGGGGCTGGTCATGGCCGTGACGGTCGTGGGGTTGAAGATCGTCGGGTTGATTCTGATCGTCGCGCTGCTGATCATTCCGCCCGTCGCCGCGCGTTTCTGGACCGAACGATCGGAACGTGTTGTGTTGCTGGCCGGGCTGGTCGGAGGGCTTTCGGGATATCTGGGCGCGGCGCTTTCAGCCTCGACCCCCAATCTACCAACCGGTCCGATCATTGTTCTGGTCAGCTTTGCCTTGTTTGCAATATCCCTTTTGCTTGCGCCGGTTCGGGGCGTACTGGCGGCTGTTTTGCGGCATCTCAGCTTCCAACGCAGGGTCCATATTCGACAGGGGCTTTTGGCGCTGGCGCAGGGACAAAATATCTACGAGCCGTTAACGCTCCGACTGTTACGCAGCGCGGGGCTGGTCCGGGCCGATGGGGTTGCAACCGAGGCGGGCAGGGCGCGCGCTGCAAAGGCGCTGCGCGACGAAAAACGGTGGGAGATCGTCCGGGCGGATCAGGCGCATGAGGCCACGGCTGCCCTGTACGATGGGTTGCGCGACATTGAAACTGTTCTGACCCGAGATCAGATCACCGAAATCGACCGTCAGATCGGTGACCCGAGGGGAGTGACCCCATGAGCGGAGAAGAATTCGTCCCCCTGTCCCTGACGCCATTGCTGATCGGAACTTTTGCGGCCATCGCCTGCGCCTTGCCGGGCAACTTTCTGGTGCTGCGTAAGCAGGCTCTGATCGGTGACGCAATCAGCCATGTAGTTCTACCCGGCATCGTTGTGGCCTTTTTGCTGACCGGAGCGATTTCGACATGGCCCATGATGCTGGGTGCCGCAGGCGCTGCGGTGGTGGCGGTTATCATGATCGAGGCGATCCGCAGGCTGGGTCAGATTGAATCCGGTGCCGCAATGGGGGTCGTTTTTACCACAATGTTTGCGGCCGGGGTGCTGTTGCTGGAACAAACCGACACCTCGACCGTTCATCTGGATGTCGAACATGCATTGTACGGGAACCTTGAAAGCCTGATCTGGTTGGACGCGGTGGGATGGGCGTCTGTGTGGGATATTCAAGCGCTCGCGGGGCTGCCGCCTGAATTGCCCCGTATCGCGCTGACATTGGCAGGTGTCTGCTTGTTCACCTGGCTGTTCTGGCGACCGCTCAAGATCTCTACCTTCGACGAAGGGTTTGCCCGAACGATCGGTATCAGGACCGGAGCGCTTGGCATGGCTCTGGTGATCGTTGCGGCGATTGCGGCCGTTGCGGCGTTTGATGCCGTGGGTTCGATCATCGTGATCGCGATGTTCATTTGCCCCCCGGCGGCGGCGCGCATGATGACCAACCGGTTGGAAACCCAGATCGCTTGGAGCATCGTTTTCGCGGTTATTTCGGCTGTCGCGGGTTATGTACTGGCGGGGTACGGGCCATTATGGCTGGGCGCTGTAGATGCCGTCAGCGCGGCGGGAATGATCGCAACGGTTTCGGGTTTGATCCTTGCTTGCACCGCGATTTGGGGCCCCTGTCGAACGCGGACCGGCGCACCCGGTTCGACTTGACTAGGCGTGATCTTGCTATGTGAGGATGCGGCCTTTCGGCTGATCTCCGCCCACCAAATGACCCCGACCAGAGTTTAAGAGTCACATGCGTTTCATCGTGCTACGAACCAATCATTGCTAAAGGACGTCCACCACTCACAATGGTTCGTTCGGACAATCGCGGCGATGTTCGCCGCCTCTCTGTGACACGGCGCGATTGTTCGAACGCCCCCTCGCCCCCCCTATAATCCGGTCCTCAAACCTGTGGCAGAATCGTCTGCGACTGTGCTAGGTCTAGGGGTATGGCGCAGGCAAACCCCAATATCAGCGAAACTCGACCCGTAATTCGACAGCTCGACGATGCTGCGATCAATCGCATCGCGGCGGGTGAGGTGGTCGAGCGGCCAGCCTCTGCCGTGAAAGAACTGGTTGAGAACGCAATCGACGCGGGATCGTCGCGCATCGCCGTTGATTTTGCCGATGGTGGCAAGACTTTAATCCGAGTCACCGATGACGGATGTGGGATTTCCGGCAAGGATCTGCCGCTGGCTTTGTCTCGTCATGCCACGTCCAAAATCGACGGATCGGACCTGTTGAACATTCATACTTTCGGGTTCCGGGGCGAGGCGCTGCCGTCACTGGGCGCGGTGGGGCGGCTGACAATCACCAGCCGCGTTTCAGGGGCCGAGGCCGCTTCGATCCACGTTGCGGGCGGCAAGACAGAGGCCGTGAAGCCCGCCGCGTTGCGTGCGGGGACGGTGGTTGAACTGCGCGACCTGTTCTTTGCCACGCCCGCACGTCTGAAATTCATGCGCACCGATAGGGCCGAGGCGCAGGCCATCACGGACTTCGTCAAGCGGCTGGCGATGGCCGAGCCTGCGATAACCTTTACCCTGCGCGATGCCTCGGGCGGGGGTGAGGGGCGCGTGACGTTCCGCGCTGACCGCGAGAACGGTGACCTGTTTGATGCCCTGCACGCCCGTCTGGCCCGGGTCATAGGGCGCGAATTTGCCGAGAACGCCCTGCAGATCGACGCCACGCGTGAAGGGATACGCCTTTATGGGTATGCCGCTCTGCCGACCTATTCGCGGGGCGCGGCGGTGGCGCAGTACCTGTTCGTCAATGGCCGCCCGGTGCGCGACAAGATGCTGACTGGGGCGCTGCGGGCAGCGTATTTCGATTTTCTCAGCCGCGACCGTCACCCGGCAGCGGCTTTGTTCATCGACTGTGACCCGACGCTGGTGGATGTGAACGTCCATCCCGCGAAATCCGAGGTCCGGTTCCGCGATCCCGGCGTGGCGCGCGGGCTGATCGTTTCGGCCCTGCGGCACGCGCTGGCCGAGGCGGGACATCGCGCATCCTCGACCGTGGCGAATGCGACTCTGGGTGCGATGCGGCCGGAACCCGCGCTGCCCGCGCAACCCGCCCCGGCGCGGGTGTATCAGATGGACCGCCCCTCGTCCGCCGCGCGACAAGTGGCGTATCAGGCCCAAGCGCCCGGTTTTGCGGAGCTGTCGCAGGACTACAGCGGCAGTATTGTGGAACCTGCGCCCGTGGCCAAAGAAGAACCCCCAGCGCAGGATTTGCCCTTGGGCGCGGCGCGCGGTCAGGTGCATGAGAACTACATCATCGCTCAGACTGCCGATGGCATGGTGATCGTCGACCAGCACGCAGCGCATGAGCGGTTGGTTTATGAAAAGCTCAAACACCAAATGGCGGAAAATGGCGTGGCTGCGCAGGCGCTGCTGATCCCCGAGATCGTGGAACTGTCCGAAGGCGATTGCGCCCGCCTGATGGCCGTGGCCGATGACCTGTCACGCCTTGGCCTGACGCTGGAACCTTTTGGTGGCGGGGCCATTGCCGTGCGCGAAACCCCTGCCATTCTGGGTGAGGTCGATGCCCGCGCGATGATCCTGGATATCCTCGACGAGCTGGCCGATCAGGGCGAAAGCCAGACGGTGCAGGCGCGGATCGAGGCGATCCTCAGCCGCGTCGCTTGCCATGGTTCAATCCGGTCGGGCCGCCGGATGCGGGCCGAGGAGATGAACGCCCTGCTGCGCGAGATGGAAGCGACGCCCCATTCCGGACAGTGCAACCACGGGCGGCCAACCTATGTGGAACTGAAACTGGCTGATATCGAACGTTTGTTCGGACGCAGTTGAACCCACCGCGCGCGTGCGGTATGAAGAATAAAACAAGAACATCCGAGGCGACATGATCGAGATTGCTGGCACAGAAGTTGCGTTGAACGACCCCGTGATCCTGATCGGGGGCGGGGTGGTGGCGCTGATCCTGCTGTTGTTGTTCCTGTCTTTGCGTGCCGCCAATCGCTCGGCGCGGATGGCAGAACCGTTGGCGCGGCAGATGGCGCATCTGGGACAGAATGTGCAGCAGTTGGGCCAAGGGCAGGAGCAGTTGCGCGGCGGCTTGCAGCATGTCTCGGACACGCAGGCAAATGCGCAGGTTCAGGTGATCCAGACTGTCGAGGCGCGGCTTTCCTCGGTGCAACAGCAGATGAATGACAGGTTGGCGGACAACGCGATGAAATCCGCCCGCGCGCTGGCCGAGATGCAGGAGCGGATGAAGGAATCACTACATGGGTCGTCAAAGCAGACTGCGACCTCTCTGACGCAATTGCAGGAACGACTGGCGGCGATCGACAAGGCGCAGGACAATATCACTAAGCTGTCGGGCGATGTGCTGTCGCTGCAGGACATTCTGTCGAACAAACAACGACGCGGGATGTTCGGTGAGATTCAGCTAAACGACATCGTCTCGAAGGCGCTGCCTGCTGACAGCTATTCGTTGCAGGCCACGTTGTCGAACGGCAAGCGGGCAGATTGTCTGATCCATTTGCCCAACCCGCCCGGACCCATTGTCATCGACGCAAAATTTCCGCTGGAGGATTTCGAAGCGCTAGCGGCCGCGCAAACCAAAGCCGACGTTGAAAGGTGCTTGAAGGCATTTGGTGCCGCTGTGAAGGTCCACATCAAGGCGATTTCAGAAAAGTACATTCTGGACGGTGAAACTGCCGATGGTGCGCTGATGTTCGTTCCGTCCGAGGCGATTTATGCCGAGTTGCACGCACGTCTTCCCGATGTGGTCCGCGATGGCTTTGCCGCGCGCGTCTGGATCGTATCCCCCACCACCTGCATGGCGACGCTAAACACCATGCGCGCGATCCTGAAAGACGCCCGAATGCGGGAACAGGCGGGGGCCATCCGCAAGGAACTGGGAATGCTGCACAAGGATGTGGAACGCCTGGGCGACCGCGTGGCCAATCTGGACCGTCACTTTGGGCAGGCAGCCAAGGATATCTCGGACATCAAGATCAGCGCCGAAAAAGCCGGGCGTCGCGCGCAGCGTCTGGACAATTTTGATTTCGAGGAACTCGCGCCAGAGGAACACGCCAACGTGGTGCCGCTTGGTAAAAGTGAGGCTTAAACGCTACTGGATCGAAAGGTCCAGATTGTACCCAACGGTCTTGTCGGTGTCACGGTCATTGCCCATGAGGTAGACGCGGATCGTGTAATCTCCGTCCTCAGGCAGTTCAACCCGCGCGGTATTTCCGTTGATGGACCCGTTATAAATCGCGGCACCGTCACTGCCCGGGGGCAGGATGTTAAAATAAATTACGCCATACCCGTTGGTGTCGCTGACCTGAAGCTCTGAGAACAGTTCCTGCCCGGCCTTCGCACCCAGTCGGTAGTCAAAATATTCGTTGCCCGTAACGGTTCCGTTGACCATCGTGCCATAGTTGCCTGTTTCGAACTTCACGTCGGCAACGCTCTGGGCGCTGGCAGATGTGGCGAAACCGATACAGGCAAGTGTCAGGGCAAGTGCTTTCATGAATACATCCTCCGATTGCAGGGTCGAAGTCTCAGTATAGCACAAAACGGCGACGCAGATCAGATTCGCAGAAAGGGTTGGAAAAGGCGCGGCATAAGTTTGTTGAATTTCAGCGGTGCATCCGTCACGGCCAGGCAAATACAATCCTCAGAGATATCTGCGGTTGGCGTGTGATGCAGGTCTTCATCCGCAATCTCGACATCACCGCGCGCAAAGTGATCGACTTCGTCCGAGAATGCCCCTTGCAGGACCATTGTCAGTTCCATGCCGTTGTGGCTGTGGTCGGGTACAGCAGCCCCTGCCGGGATAAATAGCAATCGGGCTGTGGCTTCGCGGGTTGTGGGCAGGATCGCCTGTTTGACGCCCATCCCAATCGCGCGCCACTGGATGGCATTCACGTCACCGCCCACATAATCCTGTAGTGGTGCGGGAAGCACGGAACAGCCGGGCCGAGCAGGCTTGGCAATCGGCGCGCCATTGGCGATCAGCGCCATGGTTGCGGCCAGTGAACCGTCGCTCAGCGAAACGCTATCGTCCTGATCCTGTAGGACGCACCCGCCAACGGCCTCAAAGCTTTCGGCGCGCGCGCGGCAATGGTCACACAGGGACAGGTGCGTTGCGACCATCAGGTCGAATGCTTCTGGCAGGCCGCCTGCGGCATACGCCATCAGCAGGTCATCTGTCAGGTGATGTTTGATCTTGTTGCTCATCGTCATCATCTCAGTTCATCGCGTGGCGCAAGCGGTCCAGCGCCAGCCGTATACGTGATTTGATCGTTCCCAGCGGCAACCCGGTCTGAGACGCAATCTCCCGGTGACTCAGGTCGCCGAAATACGCCTTTTCGATCAGTTCTCTCTGCGCTTGTGGCAACGCTGACAATGCGTTGCGCAATTGCGCGGTTTCCTGTTGCAACGAAATGACGTCGAGTTGTTCTGGTTCAGCCTCGGGACCCCAACCCAGATCTTCGGGTTCCGGCCGCCGTTGCTTGCGCAGGACGTCAATGCGTTTGTTCCGTGCGATCGTGAAGACCCAAGTGGCCACGGTCGCGCGCGAGGGGTCGAAAAGATGCGCCTTGTGCCACAAGGTCGCCATCACCTCTTGCGCGCATTCCTCGGACATCGCCGCATCAGATCCCGATTTCATCAGGAACGCCTTGATACGTGGCGCAAAGTATTGGAACAGCTCGGCAAAGGCCGCCTGATCCTGCGCATCCCGAATGCGGGTTACGTGTTCAACCCACTCGGTCTTGGTATTGCAACTGCCGTTTGCTTCGTTCACCGGCCTGCCCCTGACACGTTCTTTCGCGTGCCAGGTTTTTGCTAGGGGCCCGTCGGCCACCGGTTCATCCAAGCTCGCGGTATCGATCTCGGTAAACATAACCACATTACGCGGGCCTGCCCAAGGTGGATCAGTTTCTGCAGCAAATAATAATCCATATGGGCGTACGTTTCGTAGAATATCTGTATAAGGTTTAAGGAAAAGACCGCCGTTTGAACGGTTTACAGTCAGAATGGAAAAGGCCGCATGAACCGGGTCGATCACATTGCAGGGCATACGTTTCACGGCCGCAAAGGGTCGATTGAAAACGCTTTTCGCTATTCTGTCGACTACATCCTGCTGGACCCGGAAAACACCGGTCCCACGCCCGCGTTGTTCACCGTCAACGGGGCAAACGTGACGAACTGGCGGGATCGCGATCACGGCGGAGAACCCGGCAAAGGGCGCGGTGCCGCGTGGCTGCGTGAACAGTTCCATGACCTTGGCGTCACGCAGCCGAACCGGATCATGCTATTGACCCAGCCGCGCGTTTTCGGTCACGTGTTCAACCCCGTTAGTTTCTGGTTCTGTTTTGATGCGGAAGACGTGCTTTATGCCGTTGTGGCCGAAGTGACCAATACCTATGGCACGCGCCACAGCTATCTGTGCCACAACCCAAATTTTGCGCCAATTCAGCCTTCGGACCGGATCGTGGCGGACAAGCTGATGCATGTGTCACCGTTCCAGAAGATCGAAGGTGCTTATACGTTCCGATTTGACTACCGCGCGGACAGGGTCGGCGTGTGGATAGATTACGGGCGAAAGAACGGTGGGTTGATTGCAACGCTTACCGGCCCGCGTGCTGCGCTGACGGACCGGACGATCCTTTGGTCGTTGATACGCAGACCGTTCGGCGCGCGACGCGCTTTTGCCCTGATCGTGTGGCAGGCGCTGAAACTGAAACTGAAAAAGGCCCGGTTTCGTCCGTTTCGCTCTGCCCCTGTCCCGGATCATGCAGTCTCGCGGGTCCGCGAGCCATAAGCCCGGGTTGTTTGCGTAAGATCAAAGACTCAGGTCCCGGCAGCGTGTTTGTGGTAGGTTGGAAACCGCGAACACGAAGGAGTTGGGCCATGTTGGAAATCTCGGCAAGAAAAGTCGCTCAGGTCGCCATGATGGGGCGCGAACTGGACCGGGCCGAGGGCGAATTGCGCGCTTTCATCGATCGGATGAGCGAGGATGAGCAGGCCGAACTGGTTGCCGTCATGTGGATCGGGCGCGAGAGCTTTTTCGCCGAAGATCTGGCCGAGGCCATCGCAACCGCTAAGGCCGAGGCATCAACACCCTGCGCGGATTACCTGATCGGAACGCCGCACCTGTCAGACCATCTTGAGAATGGTTTGGATTCGTTGGGTATCTCGGCTGAAGATGTTGAAAATGACCTGATGTGACGGTCTAGGGCGCGGGAAATACCTTCTGATGGCCTGAGTTCATTCGCAAAATTCGCGGCGTTCAGGTACGCTTGCCCCCAAATGCCTTGAGAAAGAAAGGGTTTTTGGTGCGCACAGTGCTGGTCACAGTGGTGGCTTTGGTGTTTCTGGCAGGCAGCCTGGCTGGTCCGCGCCCGTCGGCCGCGTGCCCGGTTTGCATAACGCTGCCGGAATACTCATTGGCAGATCGTGTATTGTCCGCCCGCGTTATCGTTCTGGCTGTACCGGCTTTGGACAACCCGTTCAGTTATTCACCCGTGTCAATTCTGAAGGGCACGTCAGAACAGCTTTCCGCATTGCCGGAAATTCCCTTTCTGGTCGACAGCGTGACCCGATCCGCGTTTCGCGCTGATCCCGGCAGACGGGTGTTGATGATTTACGGTGCAGGATATCCGGACAAGGCCGGACGTAGCCTGTCCACCGGCTGGAGCAAAGGCTTCTTGATGACGCCCGAGCGCGCGAATTTCCTGGAGGCGATACGCCATCAAGGTGCGTCCTGGGGTTTTGGAAAAACCGACGACCCATCGCGCGTCGCTTTTTTTGGTTCGTATCTTGGGCATGAGGATGCGTTGCTGCGAAACGCGGCTTTGATCGAGATTCATCGCGCGCCCTATGCAACGGTCCGGCAATTGCGCGATCAGGGATCCTCCGCCGCGTTGCTGCAGGAATTGCGGTCCGTGAACCGGCTGGCCTACGCGCCTGCTGTGATCCGGCTATTGGGTCTTCAGTCAGACCAGGCGGCCAAAGCCGCCGTCAGAACACGCTATCAGCGGGCGTTGGCCTCTGGCGACACGAACCTTTTTGACTGGGCGCTTGCAGGAATTGAGGTTGATGGTGCTGCTGCGATTACGGCGATTGGGGCACACCTGAAGCAGCAGAGCCTGTCCCAGGACATGAAACGCGACTTGGTCCGAGCGTTGACCGATGCCGGTACAGCCCGGTCAGAGTTTCAGGCGCAGATATTGGATATATTCAAACGCGAGTTGCAGCAGAATCCATCACTTGCCGTGTGGATTGCGCTTGCAGCGAAGTCTTGGGAAACGGACATATTGAACCCGGAACTTCGGTCGATCTTATCGGCAGAACAACTGGAGCCTGCAGCGCAGTTCCTTATTGAAAACACCTTGGTTCAGGTTGAGCGGAACTAACTCTGGGACATGCAAGTGTACCGAACGAGCGACCGAATGAACGCTATGCGGATGACTGCCTTTCCCGACCATGATGGCTGAACACCACTTGGCTTGATTGGACGTCAGACCGGAAGTCCGCAGTCCGCCCGGGTAGTGAGAGATAAAAGCGTTGAAGGCCGGGTTCGATTTCCTTAGCCATCATGGCGCAACGCTGGCACATCTTTTCGATCCGCACGTGGGATTGGCGGTCCCGCATAGCAACCACCAGATCACCGTGCGCTATTGACAGCTTTCTAAATTCCGGACTGTCGAGCACTGTTTTGTCGCCAACCAATGCATAGACCGCTTCGAGATCGGATTTGCCCTTGAGATCGACGAAACCAGCCTCAAGCATCGCCAGATCCTGCCGGGCAAGGCGGTGTACCGAGCTTGAGACCAAGATATCGTATTCGACATGGCGACAACTTTGTTCGATCCGCGCCGCGACGTTCACGACATCCCCTATGACGGTATAGTTGAACCGGCTGCGCGACCCGATATTGCCCACACAGGCCTGCCCCGTGGCGCAGCCCGTTGCCAATGCAATCGGAGGTCTGCCTCGCATAACGTCCGATGCGTTGAATTCTGTCAGTGCTTTGCGCATCAGCAGGGCGGCACGCGCTGCCCTGCAAGGGTGATCTTCAACGGGCAGGGGTGCATTCCAAAATGCCATCACTGCGTCACCGATGAATTTGTCGATTGTTCCTCGTTCCTTCAGGATCTGATCGCCCACTTGCGAGAACAGCTCGTTCAACAACGCGACAAGATCGGTGGCTGACACGGATTCCGACAAAGGCGTGAATCCCCGGATGTCCGAAAACATGACGGTAATTTCCTGCGTTTCACCACCCAGTTGCAGCCTGTGACCGGACACCTCCATCTCGTCCAGAATCTCGGGGGCGACATAGTGGGAAAAGACCTGTCGGATTTCCCGTTTTTCCCGCTCGGTCGAAACGAACAGATAACCGGCAAGCATCCCAAAATTAGCCATTCCGCCCATCAAGGGAAATGTCACATCGAAGAGGACAAGCTGGTTCTGAAAAGCCAGCCAACTGGTGCCCAGAACAACACCTGCCGCCGCACCGCCCGCAACGAATGAGGCAACCGCGCCAAAGCTGGACATAACCGCGATCACAATCAGGCCAAGCAGGACAAAGGACAAAAGCTCGAGCGCGGCGGTCACGTCAGACCGGCTCAGCATTTCGCCGGTGAATATCTGTTCCAGCATTTGGGCATGGATCGACACGCCGGGGACGGATTCCCCCAATGACGTGAGGTGCATGTCGAACAAGCCAGCCGCAGATGTCCCGATCAGAATAATCCGGCCCTCGATTTCAGCCCTCAAATCCGGATCATCCGGGGTCTGCATCACATCGTCGGCAGAGAGGTACAGCTCTGGCTGGTCATGTCTGTATCTGATCCAAACCTCGCCGTTTTCGGTCGTGGGCAGGCGAAAATCCCCCAGTTCGACAGCAAGCATGATGCCTTCTTCGTCGGACGCGCCTTCGGCAAGGATAAAAGGCGCGCCGATGGCAACCCTTAGGGCTTCGATCCCCAGGCCGGGCATGGGGCCGCTCGGGCCACCCCACAGAACTGGAACCCGTCGTACAATTCCAGTTCCCCCCAGAGGTGAGACGTTGACGCCGCCGATCCCGGCGGTGCTGCGATCAAGAGGGGCGGCGATCGGGGTCCAATAAGGAACCGAGATCAAGCCAGCGGTCGGATTTTCCCCAATTTCAATAATCCCTGCCGTTGGGCTGACCTGATTGCCTTCGTCAGACAGCCTAGCAGCCGTTCCCATGACCACGGGCCAATTGGCGACCTCCAATCCGAACAGCACGTCATAGTCCATTTTTTGCGCGTGATCTTCGACAGTCACCACGCCAGCGAGCGCCGGATCATTCAGCAACCGAACCGGAGAGTACCTGTCTGGTTCGGCAAAGAGCATGTCGAACGCAATGGCTGCGGCGCCATATTCCCCCAGATTTTCTACCATCTGGGCTAATAAGGTTCTGGGCCAAGGCCACTGGCCCCAGTTTGCCAGCGACTTTTCGTCAATGTCCAGAACCCGAACGGGCAGGTCCGGGTTGTACTCTCTGGGCATGGCGCGCTGAAGAATGTCAAAGTAAATCAGCCGCGTCATCCGCACGGGGTATGGATCCATGACCCTGATGAAGCAACCAAAAAGGATCAGGCCCAAACCCACCAAACGAAAGGCACGCCGACGAGGTGTTTTTTCTTTGGGCTTCACCTTCACGTCTGCCTCCCGACGCATTGGTTGTCGTTCTCGGGCATGTCTGTTTTTCTCTTCCGAGCTAAGGATTCTGTATGACCGTGGCTATGATCATTGTTCATCCTTCGCCTTAGTTGCCCCCAAAGTTTCCCCCATTTCCATCGGAACTGCCACTATTGGGGCCGTTGCCAGAACCTGCGCCGGCGTTGCTATCCGCGGCGTCACCGATGGTGCCGCCGTCGCCGGGTGCGCCGCCACCTCCGCCACCGATGCTGCCGCCGCTACCGGCTGCGCCGCCATTTGTACCAATGCTGCCGCCACCGCCGTCGCCGCCACCAGCACCACCGATATTCCCACCGCCACCGGTTGCACCGCCGCTATTGCCACCGATGTTTCCGCCATTACCCCTTCCGTTGTCAGGGGCCTGGCTTTTTGGTTCGGGTCGGCTTGGTGCTTCTCGGGGTGCTTCGCGCGCTGGTTCGCTGCGCTGGGGACGTGGCGACTCTGGCTCGGGTTGTGCTTCGCGTTCGCTGCGGATTTCGACCGGCTCGATCGCGTCAGACTTCGGCGTGATGGGAACAGCTTCTGCTGTGCAGCCGCCTATGTCGACCTGAAGTGGGGCCAGCAACCGCTCTTGCGACTGAATGAAGGGAAAGCCGTTCTGCAGGGCCATCTCGTATTGCTGCTGGTCGGCTGGACGCCCGACCTGACCGCTTTGCGTGGTCGCGAACAGGCTACACTGGCGTCCGGTGGAACGGCAGCTCCCGCTCAGGCTGCACATTTCGACTTTGCCCTCCAGTACCAGCATGGCGCTTTGCGTGCCGGGAACGACCCACATGTCAAAGGTTGTGCCACGGACTGCCATGGTCGCCGTTGGGGTTGTGATCGAATAGGCCCGTTTTTTGCTTTTGCCCGAGATAAACCGAAAGCTGCCGCCGAGTGCCTGAACTGCAAATGACTTGGCCTTGCGGTTGCCGCGCAGCATTGTCACATCCAGAACCATACTGGCATTCGGGCCAATCGCGATCTTTGTCTCATCGACAAAAACCAACTGAACCAATCCATTGCCATCAGTGGATATCGCGTCGCCCGAGACGACCTCCATTCCCGATTCCAATGGCTGCGAATTTCCGGCGCGTGTGATCTTGGCGCCTTGTTTAACTCCGATAACCGTCCCGATGTTGGCAATCGCCTGAACAGGCATAAGAGACACACAAAGAATAACAAATAAAACTCTGAACCAGGCCAAGCGTCTATTCCCCCAAATAGAATATGTCGTGAGCGATGTGCTCACTGCCCGGTTTGAACCTCTGAAAAATCAGTCTTTTTATTGATATGGCTTAAAATATGTCTGACCAAATATGCCTTAAACATCGTGCTTTTGGCAAGTATCCTGACTTTCTGCATGTTTTTCATTGGCTTGGGCGCATATCGAGCGGGGGCTGCTCTGCCATGCATTTGCATGTGACCCAGCTTGGAATATCAAATGAGTGTCGGTTTTTAGAAAATTGGCGAAGGGCAGGAAAATCGCCTTGTATCTGGTGCGCAGGCAAGGATATACCCGCCAGCGGAGACGTGGCCGAGTGGTCGAAGGCGCTCCCCTGCTAAGGGAGTAGGCGGGAAACCGTCTCGAGGGTTCGAATCCCTTCGTCTCCGCCATCCATCCATTATAGTGGGTTGGTATGGAATGTTTAACACGACGTTTATTCATAAAAAATCAGCACTTACTGTCTCTTGGTGCCATCTTGAGTTTTACTGAATTACCTCTATTGTGATTCATTGAGTGGTATATTTTGTGGTATTTTTTTGGCTGCGTTAAGCGGAAAGCTGACAAAGAAGCTGGTAGAGAATCTCGGTCCGGGTCGGCATGGCGACGGGTCTGGCCTCTACCTTGTTGTCGATCCGTCGGGCGCACGGCGCTGGATTGTACGCGCAACAGTCAAAGGACAGAAGAACCGCAGGGGCGCACCGTTGAGAACGGACTTCGGTTTGGGCGGCGCTGATGTCGTCACTCTGAATCAAGCGCGGGAAAGAGCCCTCGAGTACCGTAGGATGGCTAACGGATATTCAGTATTGGAGGCTGCTTTCTCGCAGAAAGCAGCCTTTGGTCGACAAGCAGCACCAAAAGTTAAGCAGGCCGTTCCAAGTTTTTCCGTGTGAAAGTTTTATCAAAGAATTTTTGAGTAATTCATATCCCGCCAATCTTCGGTCTCGCATCTGGAACGATATCGCAACTGGAGCGCATCAGCCCTTACGATCACGTTGATAATCGCAACTGGGTTACCTTCAGAGGTCTATCGCCAACCGAAAGTTTGGTTGGGAACCAGAAAGCCTTCTCTCGTCCATCGCCGGATGTCCAAGCTCTGCATGGAATCTGTCGTGTCCTTCTCACCCCAGAGCCAGTGTGAACCGCAGGCTGCTAGACTGGACTCCATTCGGTCAAGCGATGATATTTCGTGAGAGGCTTCCATGCGCTAGAAACTGCCACACGACAGATTTGACTGAACCGCCGCCTGCCTATTTTAGAGAAAAAGGAAATTCATATGAAAAGATGGATTTATTCTGGGTTCGCGTTGCTGGTTTCAGCCTGCAACCCACCGTCCCAGGCTCCATTGGTAACTGATGCAAACGGTCAGACTGCCATCCAAATCAACACAAGCGGGCTTACATGTTACGAGTCGACCTGTCTGGAGATAACAAGGGGCAGCGTTCGCGCGATCGGACACAAGAGAGCGCGCATCCCAAAAGGTATCGATGTCAGCAACGGGACCGTCACCCCAGACGAGTTCAAGCGGATGCGCCAATCAGCGATGTTGGCGGGCGGACCCGGTTCTGGCAATCGGTAAACAAAGGAGAGGTCGCTATATGTTCAACGATGACGTCCAGGCACGATGCCCAGAATGCGGATCGCCAGATACGGTGATTACAGGTGAGAAAGCCGCCTGTAATGCATGTGGGTATGAGGAGACTTTTCTGCTCGATGAGGAGTTGCGCGACGGAGCGCATGAGGTTGTGGCCAACGCGCAGAGAATGGCACGGGCGAGGGACATTCTGCAGCGATGGGATTTTGCAGGGTAATTGGGTGGCTGAGGAGGTCAGAAATCCAGAAAAGTGAAAACGCGCGGTGCGGGCCTTTCAGGGGCGAACCGACGGCCGCGCTCCGAAGGCGAAAGATTTTTTCATCCTTTTAGATGGGCGTAGAATTGGTCAGGAAGAGCTCTACAAGGGTCACTCCGCTGCGACTTGCTCGGCAAGGCCCAAGCGCTTCACTCTGCGCGCGCTGCGCTGTAATCCTCGTCTGAGACATGCTCCATCCAATCCGCAGTCTTGCCCTCGACAGACGTCTGCACAGCCAGATGGGTCATCGCACAGTCTGGCGATGCGCCGTGCCAATGCCGCTCTCCCGGCGCGAACCACACCGTATCGCCAGGGCGCAACACCTGCGCTGGCTGCCCCTCAGATCCTGCCAGCCCCAAGCCCGACAAAACATGCAGCGTTTGACCGGCAGGATGCGTGTGCCAAGCTGTCCGTGCACCTGGCTCAAAAGTCACAGTGAGGATCTTGACCGGCGAGGGATCATTCCCTGTAACAATAGGATCAAAGCGGACCGTGCCGGTGAAATACTCATTTCCGGGAATTTGAGAGGGCCGGTCCCCGGCATGGTGAATTTTCATGATTTTCTCCTTAGTTGCGCTGCTCTTGGGGACTTAGCAGAGTTCCGATTACAAACCCAGAAGCGGGCCCGCTCGACGCGGCAATCTGAGCATCATTGTCGAATGCCCGTAGCGCGACTGGAACCGGTCATCGGTTTGAGCGGGATCTACGTCCGAGTTGCGGACAAAGCTGACGTTCTGGCAGATGGCTCCTCGGTAGCAATTAGCGCCCACCTACTCTGCCTCAATTTGTCAATGCTGCTACCAGCCAGCAAATAGCCGCTAGTCCCGAAGAGAAGGTTCTTGCGTGGTTCAGCAGCGTCCATCGCTGTGCATAGCGCGGCCAATAATCGGCGACTTCGCGCGTCTGGCCATCCATCGCGTCAAGGCGCTTATTCATTGGAACGTTGCCCACACCGGTTACGGCAAATACACCAACCAGGTAGACAGCGGCCCCAACTAAAGTCAGCACCTTTGCCGCGCCTTGAAGTTGCCAGACCGCTAGGAGGCTAAGGGCACCCGACACTGGCACCAACCCCAGGAGCAGTACCATAAAGACTGACCGATAGACTGTTCGGTTTAGCCCAACCATGCCCGCGGCCCCTTGGGATGCAGGGGCTTGTGCCAACCCCCGCATTATGAAGTCGGAGAAGCCAAGAAACACGCCCGCAACCAGCGCGACGGCAAGACCGGCGATCATCAATATCCATTCCATGGTCCTTGCTCCTCAGCTCGACAAGCCAACGGCCCGGCCAATGTATTTGCGGTCGGAAAGCTGACGCGTCAGGAAACGGGCCAACTCTCCGCGGGCAATCTTCAGATCAAGACCACGGGCCGTAGTCGGCACATCCTCGATCACAGGGCGTGCGGTCGTCTTGTCGGTGAAGGCCCCGGGGCGGACGATGGTCCAGTCCAAACCGCTGGCCTCCACCAGTTGCTCCTGCAACTCATGATCGCGGAAAACGGGCGCGAGTAGGGCACCGAACATCACATGCTTCCACCAAAAATTCAGCGTTGGCCAGCTATCGCGGGCACCTAAAGTGGATTGTGCAATAAGACGGCGGACCCCGTGGGTCTGCATTGCCTTGATGACGTTCATGGTGCCTTGCGAGCGAATTTTGCTTTTGCGCGACATCCCGGCGCCAAGGGTAACGACGACAGCCTCGTGCCCCGCAACGGCGTCTGCTACGTCAGAGAGCTTCATAGCATCGCCAGCGACAAGGCGCAGGTTCGGGTCACTTATGTTCAGGTTTTGCGGCGAACGCGCAAAGGCAGTGACGGTGTGGCCTGCCTTTAGCAGGTCTTCGACGGCGAGTCGTCCTACGGTCCCTGTGGCGCCAAATACGATAACTTTCATTGTTGTTCTCCTTTCGAGGGTGTTGCCGGTCAATCACTTGACACGATGTAAAGTTGACATGGTGTCAATAATATCTAACTTGACATTATGTCAAGAGATTCATCCGATACCCGTGCCCGCATCCTCGATTGCACTTGGAACCTGTTGGAATCCGGGGATAAAAAGGTTCGTATGACCGATATCGCAAAGGCGGTCGGCATAAGCCGTCAAGCGCTCTACCTACATTTTCCGACGCGGGCAGAGCTGCTGATTGCCACGACTCGGCATATTGATTCCATCAAGGACGTGGATGCGCGACTAGCCGACAGCAGGGCAGCCACTTCTGGCCGAGCCCGGCTGGCGTCCTTCATTTCAGCATGGGGCAGCTACATTCCCGAAATCCACGGCTTGTCCGTCGCTCTACGCAGTATGTGCGACAATGATGCCGAGGCCGCGGCGGCTTGGGACGGCCGGATGCAAGCCGTCAGGCATGGGTGTGTCGCGGCAGTAGGGGCTTTGGCAGCAGACAAGATGCTGAGAGCGGATCTAAACGAGGACATGGCAACCGATCTGCTGTGGACGCTTTTGTCGGTTGAAAACTGGGAACATTTGGTACGCGACTGTGGCTGGTCGCAAGCAGAATATGAAGGCCAGATTACGAGGCTTTCTGAGGCGGCGCTTCTGGTAAAGAATTGAAGAACTTCGACCATTTTCGAACTGCAGTTTGTAACGAACGCAGGCGTATCAATGCGATGTCTGCTCAGGGCTCAGTGCCGTCTTTCGCTGCGTTCAGACTTAGTGACCGCTCTGCGGACAAAGCTGACATTCCGGGCTAGTGTATTTAGCTGCCACTTTGCTGCAAAAGACTGCTTGAGCGGTCTTTCGAACCGTTCGCAGCGCAGCAGAAAACACCGAAAGAAATCGCCTTTTTTGGCATGCGGCATGCCCAAAAATAGCAGAAACGGCTCCCTACATTTATCGGGAGCCGTGTTTACTGAATAGGAGATTCTTTTAAAAATCAGGCGTGTCCGCCACCGATCAGGCCGATGCCCGAGGTCAGACCAAACCAGGCTTTGACCCGTAGACCAACCGCCTTGATGATACCCATGGCTTGGATCCCATGCGCGACAAGTGTCCCTTCCATGTCCCCTTCGAAACTGGTGGTGTAGGACTGAACAATACAGCCGCTGCCGGGCACCAGAAGATCACGGTGTTCGGGGTGTACAAGATCAAGATGGACAACGATCTGACCCCGTTTTGCCTTTTCGCTGGGCTCAATCAGTCGACCGCTGGGCGCAAGCTGGCCGGAAGAGATCGACTCTTGAATACGCACGATCCTTGCTGGAAGAACCGTATTGCGCATCGAGATGTTGAAGTTGCTTTCGCAGGCCACTTCCGCCGCCATGCCTTCGTACAATTCGGTGCGGGATACCTGCGAGAACCCGGCCACGATACGTCCACGCTCGGCCTCTTTGCGGTCAGGGACGATCAGCATGGCTGGGCTCATGGCCGCCTGCGCGGCACGCGATCCAACGTTGAGCGTGACCTGCTCAACCACACCGTCTACCGAGCTGAGCGTCAATGTCTTGGACAGTTCCACCCGGGCCTGTTTCAGCGACGCACGCGCCGACGCAAGCTGGGCTGACAAAACGGCGTTTGCCTGAACTTGCGCTACACCCAGTTGTGTCTCAGCGGCCTCAACCTCTGCCTCACGCGTATCCAAGGTCGCCTGGGCGCGTTCCAACTGGCTAACCTGAAACGCGGCAGATCCTTTGGCCTGCAAAGCACGATGATCCAACAGAACCAGTTTTGCCTGCTCTCTGGCGGTGAGCGCCGCGTCCAGAACGGCCTGTGCCGTTTCGACTTGCAACTCGGCGGCCAGTTTCGCGCTTTCGATTTCCTCGACTTTGCGCTGCGCGAAATCAACCGCAGCCTGCTCAGACGCGTTCTCAACGGCGAACAGTGGATCACCGGGCTCGACATGGTCTCCGCCCTTTACGAAGACGTCCGTGACGGTCCCACCATTTTCGGCCACGACAGGTACAGTCCGGAACGGAACAAGGCCGGTGTAGGATTTGGGATAGTAGTAGAACACCGCAAAAAAGACGATCAGGGCCAGTACAAACCACATAAAGACGGCACGGTGAACGTTGTAGAGCGTTACGGGCATCCCGCGCCATTTCAGATAGATCACGCGCAGGACAAACGGAAAAGATGTGACGAGAAGTTCGATCATTTCACAATCTCCTCTTTCGATGGACGCCACCACAGCATGAAGTCGCGAGCGATTGCGGTCAGGATCAGGGCGCCCGGCAGCAGGTTGCTAAAGTGGCTGAGCGCAGGCATCAGCTCATACGCCAGCGCCACGGTCAGCATCGTCGGAATAGTTGTCCGCAGCGGAGTGCCGATTGATTTGTGTTCGGTATAGCGTTCAAAGCGCGCATACAGGTGCACGACCAGCAGGATCGCAAGGGCGAGCACGACCAAGCCTACCCATGCATAGGTATCGGTTTGATTGGGCGCAACCCACCATCTGGGATCGCCGCCAGCGGCGAAGGCGGGGGTTGAGATGAGCCCAAGCATAGGCGCCATCAGGAACGCGGGTGGTTTCATGTTTCAGGTCCTTTTGTTGCGCAGCCATTCCGTGCGCGAAGATGAAAGTGTCCGAAGAACGTCAATTCTCGGTCGGTTGTTGTGAGGGTTCCGAAGGCTGTGCAGGCAGCGTGTAGGGGGGATCCCAGCGACGCCCATTCGGGGTTTGTTCGCCAAGTGACGAAGTGTCCAAGCCGCGCATGTTTCCGCCGGACCATTCCTGTCGGGCAGAGTCGTGGATTGCCTTGAATACGCGGTAGTACCTTGCGAAGTAGATCATTGCCTTGTCCTTTCTGATGACCCGGACCTAACCGTCGTCACGCCCCCGATCCTTAGGGTTCTGGACATTTGTTGTTGGCTTTTGGACAATTGCAGCGACTGCAAGGGTTTGCGTGCCAATCAGGGGAGGACGCAAAAGTGCCACGCATCAGCGCGTACAGACTGCAAAATGTCGGGCTGCGCTATTCGCAAGAACCCGGCGCGCGTATTCCGTTTCCTGAAGTCTTGGAAATGGCGGGGGCACCCTCTGATATCCTCGACAGCCCCGACGCCACTGTTGAGCTGCTGCATGAAGCAGGCGCAGTTGAAACTGCGTGCCGGGTTTTGGAAGACAAAACCTTTGCCGCGCGCGTGGGGTTGTCGGCGCAAGGTCCCGGAACGCTTTTGGCATACATCGTACGGGCAGCCGAAACGGTGGAGGACGCGCTGGCCTTGACGCAGCGCTTTTATGCAATGCAAGACCCTGACTTGCGCCTTGACGTAGTGGGGGCACCCGAAGAGCCAAAGATCACTCTGGAAAGCAATGTAATCCCGGCGCATCAATACCCTCGCCACCGTGAAATGCTGATATTCGGTCTTTATAAGCGCGTTCAACAAATCACCTCTGGTGGGCTTGCCCCGATCGCTATCGATTTGGAAACGGACGATGCCGAGCACTGCCGGCTGCTGGCCGATTTGGCGGGATGTGAAGTCTTAGGTTTCAAGTCCGGATACGCCTTGGCTCTGCCCTCAAACGGCATGAGTTTTCGGATACCAACGGCAGACCCTACTCTGTTGGGTCATCTACGTCGGCACGGGGAAGAACAATTGAAGGCTCAGCCTGATGCAGTCCGAAGCCTGTCCGACCGCATTGTGGACATGCTCGGAGAGCGTCTTCCCGGACCGATACCAAACGGCGACGATATTGCCGGAGAACTTGGACTGACGCGACGCACTATGACCAGACATCTGTCGGCCGAGGGAACAAGCTTCAAAGCCCTCTTGGAAGGGGTGTTGTGCGACTTGTCCAAGCGGATGCTTCGTAGTGGAGAAGGTGTTGCCCGCGTCGCCTTCATGCTTGGATTTGCGGATCAGGCCGCCTTTTCGGTGGCGTTCAAGCGCTGGACAGGTGAAACACCCGCTAGGTTCCGTAAAGCTGGCCGCTAGGGTCCCTTCCTACTGCAGCGTGTGCGGGCGGAAGATGTCCAAGATCCACAAAACCTTGTCCCGTCTCCAAAAGAAAGCGGGCCATCGGGTCACCTAGTTCAATGGCACACAGCAGCCGCGGTGGTTGCTAACCCAGAACAAGGATGAACCCTATGAAGACCTCGAAGAAATTCTTTATCGCCCCGATCTCAGGCGCACTTCTGATCACCATGGCGGCAACAGCAAATGCTGACTACGTCACCGACAAGGCGATCAAGGGTGCAGTTGTCGGCGCCACTGTCGCCGGTATCGCAGGCGAAAGCATCGTAGGTGGTGCGGCCGCTGGCGCCGCAGTCGGAGCCGTAGGCGGTGCGATCCAAAAGGACAATTTCGAAGACGCGCAAGACGAAGCCCAAGAGCGTCGCGACGACTTCAAAGAAGAACACAAAGACTGGAATGACTAATACACCACCCCCATTGAAGCAAAAAAGGAGAAGCACAGCCGAACAAACCTGACCGGTCAGCCTGCGCTGTTAGCATCCGGACGCAGTTTGACTGACCATCCCCCACAGAACTCGCACAGTTTCTGAGAGGTTGCCATCCAGCTCGTAATCGAGCCGGGTGGCAATTTTGTTTTGGGCCGTCGAACGTCACACGTATGAGGCGCTCGCGGTTTCAAATTTCAGTCGCCCATCTCGACCAGGGTTTTGTCCAAAACCCAAAAACAACCGTCCAGAACCCAAACGAACTGAACCAGACACCACCCCAAATCCGGCTCATCTGAATGACATCGACGAGTTGGCAGCCGAGACGCCTCTGTTCACTGCCGCACTTTACAACCCAATGCCAAAGGAAACGGCAATGAACCTGTTCGCAAACTTCGACGCAGAGACCCTGGCAAGCATCCAGTTTGCCTTTACTGTGTCGTTTCATATCATCTTTCCGGCCTTTTCCATTGGCTTGGCAAGCTTCTTGGCCGTTCTCAATGGCCTCTGGCTGTGGCGCAAGGACAAGGTCTACCTCAACCTTTTCAACTACTGGAAAAAGATTTTCGCCGTAGGATTTGCCATGGGTGTAGTCTCTGGCATCGTTATGTCCTACCAGTTCGGCACGAACTGGAGCGTATTCTCGGACACCGCAGGTCCCGTAATCGGACCCTTGATGGCCTACGAGGTCATGACGGCCTTCTTTCTTGAGGCTGGGTTCCTCGGCATCATGCTCTTTGGTCGTGAACGCGTCGGTCCCGGCTTGCACATGATGGCCACGGCGATGGTCGCTCTCGGCACTCTGATTTCGGCTACGTGGATCTTGTCGGTCAATTCCTGGATGCAGACCCCGGCCGGGTTCGACATCAACGAACTGGGGCAGTTCATTCCCGTCGACTGGTGGTCGATTGTCTTCAATCCGTCTTTTCCCTACCGCCTGACACACATGGTTCTTGCCGCCTATCTCACCACTGCTTTTGTGGTAGCCGGGGTTGCGGCCTGGCACTTGCTACGCCGCAATCGCACGGCTGAGGTCACCCGAATGTTTTCGATGGCAATGTGGATGGCCGTTCTGGTCACTCCTGTGCAGATCGTTGCCGGCGACCTTCATGGTTTGAACACGCTGGAGCATCAGCCGCAGAAAGTAATGGCGATGGAAGGTCACTTCGACAGCCATCCCGAAGGGGCACCCCTTATCCTGTTCGGCATTCCGAACGAAGAAGAAAAGCGCGTGGACTATGCCATCGAAATCCCGAAACTATCTTCGCTGATACTGAAACATGACCCCAATGCTCCGCTTGAAGGGCTGGACACTATCCCCGACGACGAGGAACCCCCAGTCGCGATCGTGTTCTACAGCTTCCGCATCATGCTCGCCATCGGCTTTGCCATGCTAGGCGTTGGCCTGTGGTCGCTTGTTCTGCGGGTTCGCGGCCGCCTCAACGACGACCGCTGGCTGCACCGGACATCCGTTCTGATAGCGCCCAGCGGGTTCGTGGCGGTACTGGCCGGTTGGATCACCACCGAAGTGGGGCGCCAGCCGTACACGGTATACGGGCTGATGCGGACATCGAACTCACTGTCACAAGTGGATGCACCTACAGTTGCCGCGTCTTTGGTAGCCTTCATCGTCGTGTATTTCACTGTGTTCGGAGCGGGCACGTTCTACATGCTGCGCCTCATGGGGAAACCACCTGTCGAAGGTTTCCAGAAACGTAACAAACCCCTTGAAATCTCTATTTTGGCGGAGGCAGCGTAATGCTTGAACTCTCGACAATCTGGGCGGGCATCATTGCTTTTGCCGTTCTGACCTATGTGATCCTGGACGGATTCGATCTTGGAGTTGGGATCCTCTTTCCGTTCGCAAAAACCGACAAAGATCGCGATGTCATGATGAACTCGGTTACGCCTGTATGGGACGGGAACGAGACTTGGCTGGTCATGGGAGGCGGAGGTTTGTTCGCCGTTTTCCCGCTGGCCTATTCTGTGGTGATACCCGCGGTTTACTTGCCCGTTATCGTGATGCTTCTCGCGCTTGTCTTCCGCGGTGTTGCCTTCGAATACCGGTGGCGAACGGTGCGCGGACGCTGGCTCTGGGATGTTGCGTTTCACGGCGGGTCAACCCTAGCCGCCTTCTGCCAAGGCATCGCGCTTGGCGCGCTGGTCCAGGGTATCCCGGTCGAGGATCGGCTGTATGCAGGCGGACAATGGGACTGGCTGACGCCGTTCTCTATCCTGACGGGTGTGGCCTTGGTGATAGGTTACGCTTTGCTGGGAGCAACCTGGCTCAACATGAAAACCAAGGGCGAGATACAGCACCAAATGCGTTCTTTTGCCCGCCCGCTGATGCTCATTACGCTCGGGTTGATTGGCCTAGTCAGTCTTTTGACCCCGCTCCAAGATCCAATCTATCTGATCAAATTGTTTTCTTGGCCCGGTGTCGTTTTCTCTGTGTGTGTGCCAGCTGTTGTTGCTCTCATTGCATGGATGCTTCATCGCGGCCTGAAGACACAGCGCGACTATCTGCCCTTCTTCTGCGCCATTGCCTTGTTCGTCGTGTGCTTCATTGGCCTTGGGACCAGTTTCTATCCCTACATGCTACCCCCAAGCCTCACGATTGCCGAAGCCGCAGCGCCAAATAGCAGTTTGGCTTTCGCACTGGTCGGAGCCGTCATTCTGTTGCCCGTGATCTTGGCCTACACCGCCTACACGTACTGGGTTTTCCGCGGAAAGATCGATCCAGAGGAGAGCTACCATTGAAATTGCTAAAGCAAGTTTTCTGGTTCAGCGCGATCTGGTTCGGCAGCGTCTTTTGCCTAGCGACTGTCGCTTACGTAATCAGGTTGTTCATCATTTGAAATGGCAAGGACACCAATGTTCGCGCGTCGGCATGTCTAGATCACGCAGATATTAGTCCAAGCGCCGAAAGAAACTCCGTTCCGGCCTACCAGATTCCCAAAAAAAGCGGCTGGCTGAGCCGTCTCAAATTCAACAATTCAAGGGGGCTTTTATGCTTTCTCGTGCAAAACCAATGTCTGTGCAGTGGAATCAGATTGACCCGGCTCTGCCCATACCAGCAAAAAAGAACTACGGCGGTAGAGGTTCGCCTGACATGTTGCCAAAGCTATGCACAGGGCTCGTTGCTGCAGGGCTTGTGACCTTCGTTCTATTGCCCTTCACCTCGGCCGTCAGCGGGGCGGTCTCGAAAGACCTACCCCCAATTATGGACCTGTTACTCGCCCTGTTCTCTGCAATTGTCGTTTTTACTTCCACAGCTTCGATCGTACTGAAAGGGTCGACACTGCGGGCCGTCTTCGGCCGAGGATTGGCCTCTCTCGGCACAGCGCTTATCATTTCGCCCATAGGGCTCTCGGTCCTATTTGCGCTATACCTTCAAGACTGGGTATCGATCGTAGTAGACACGTCCATCGAACAAGCAGGAAGAACAGCTATATCCTTGTTTGGCGGCATCTTCGTAGCCAATGCCCTCGCTATGGGATTGGCTTTCGGATGTTTGTCACTGCTACTTGGGATCAGGCTAACGCAAAATCGTCCAAAACCACTCACTTCGCCATAGGCGGTGAATTTCCGCTTCGGGCTCAGAGCGTCCGTTCGCTGCATCAGGCCTGAATGTCGGCTCTGCGGACTTTGCAGCCATCCGCATTCTTGCTCTAAAGGACCACAATCAGCCCAAAGAAAACATTCAAACGTAGACTTTGCAATTTCCTAGATGCCGACGAAGTTGCGTCTCGTCTTTCATAGACAGCGCCTCTGAATGACATTGCCTGACGTCATTGCCCGGTGCCAATGACACGTTCGAGAAACTCGGTAATCCGACCTTCCACGGACATGCTCACTGCATCGCCACCCAAGCTGGCTGCGCCAGCAGGATAGAAATGGCCAAAGCCCGGCACCCACGCAAACTCATGCTCCACACCTACTTCTTCGTAGTGAGCGATAAGGAGGGGAACTGAAGACAACGCGCCAGCCAGATCATACTGACCCATGAACATGAGTATCGGCGGTCTGTCTGACGAAGCTGTAACCGCCTTGTTCACGTCAAACCCGGCATCAGTTCCGGAAAGGAGAAAGACACCGGAGACAGGAACTCCCATGCCATGTGCAACATTCCAAGACGTCACTGCGCCTGCGGAAAACCCGCCAAGCACAATACGGTTCGGGTCGACATTGTAAGTGGCAGCGGATTCCCGGATATGCAGCACAGCCTTGCGCAAATCTTCGGCGGCCGAGATCACACCATCAACCATTGTCTTCTCTTGTTCGGGGATGCTGAAATCAAGCGGCGGCAGGCCCATAGTGCCCCGAATGTGGTTGGCTTGGGGCAATAGTGGCAACAGACTTTCGGGTGCGATCCAATCTGCTTGATAACCTTCCCCTGATGGCACAGGCCCTTCGGGTGTCAGCCGATAATCGATTGCAAAGCACGTATAGCCCCGCGCGGCAAACCGACGGCAATAATTGCCCATCGAGGTATCCTGAGCACCACCCGATTGAAACGTAAGCCGCGGACTGCCGCGATGGAATGCGCCGCCGAAGGTGAGGACTACAGCAGGTCGCGGCGTGGCTGTGGCTGTGGCTTCGGTCGGATGATAGATATCCATCCACAAGTCGCGCGAAACCTCCTTACCCTCTTTCGTCACGACTCCCTGTCCATAAACCACGTCTGCTTCCAGCGCATACGTCTCCGGGGCGGCCTCCTGCGCTTCAAGAGGGGCACCAATCAATGCATGTGAAAGGAAGACAACGGCCAGAGCACCTACGTTGAGTTTGCTAAACTTTTGCAATTCGGAACCTCGCGTAAATGTTGAGACAGGGTTTCACGGAAAAGGGTCATGCAATTAATTTGTAAGGGACTTACAGCGTAACCGCTCGATTGGAGAAAACTCAACTCCTCTAGTGATGGGCGAATTTATCTTCTGCCGTAAGATGGCAAAGTTTGCCGTTTGCACTTCCGCTCTGGGCTCGTGTTACATTTCTCTGCGACTTGCATGATGGGCCGCTCGCAGCCCAATGCGGACACTTCAGATTTGCGGTTCGAATGGAGTGCCGACCTTTGTTGCACGCACAGACCAAATTGAGCGCCGGCAAGTAAGCCGACATTCAAAGGGTGGGTGTTTCAGGATCTTATCTGCGCTTCTGCAAGTCGGTTCTACATCCAATGCAAACGGAAATTAGAGAGCTATCGATCGGGAGGTTGATCGCGGAGAAGATCGTAGACACTAAGAACTCAGGGTTTGTGGAGCCAATATTGGCACCTGAAGCAAGCGAAAAGACTATGTGGTTGCCAAGTCTTCGCTTGGCCTACAATGTTTTTGGGCAACTCTCCGACCGAAAAAGGAGCACCTATGTCTCGACTTTCAGAACGCAGAGACTTTGCCACCGAAGTCTGCGAGGAGGCTGGGCTACTTGCCAAAAAGTTCTTTGCAGATCGGGTCAATCTTATTGTTGATCAAAAAGGCGCTCAGGACTGGGTGAGCGAGGCGGACAGGAACGTCGAGACTTTCATTCGTCAAAGGATCGCGGAGGCGTGGCCCAAAGATGGCGTATACGGTGAAGAGCATGGCGCGGTAGCCGGAGAGAGTGACTTTGACTGGGTCATCGATCCAATTGATGGGACCACGAATTTCGTGAACGGGATTCCTGCATGGACCATTGTTCTGGCTGGTGTCACTGAAGGCCAAACGGAGATTGGTGTGATCCATGATCCAAATGTAGATGAAACTTTTGTCGCAACTCGCGGAGAAACAGCGACACTTAACGGATCACCGATAAGCGTCGCGTTAGGAGTGCCGTTGCACGACGGAACTGTTGCTGTGGGATACTCGAACCGGATTGAGAGCCGTCATGTCTTACCCGTTATCGAGGATCTGATCGAGCAAGGGGCGATGTTTCACAGAAACGCCAGCGGAGCGCTTTCTCTGGCTTACGTCGCTGCCGGGCGCCTTCTGGGTTACGTGGAGGAGCACATGAATGCTTGGGATTGTCTGGCTGGGCAATTGCTGGTTTCGGAAGCGGGTGGTGTTGTCGAGGATCAGAACGCCGATGCGATGATCCGAGACGGCGGGCGCGTGATCGTGGGGACACCAGATGTGTTCGAGACGTTGTGTGAGATCGCAGAGAACGCTTGGAAAGCTTAGCGCCTATGCCAAAGAGACCCAACATGAATCGGGCTTGAGCGTAGCTAAATCAGCCTGCCAGAAATGGCCTTGTGAGGGTTGGTCGTGCTTGCGGTCTATCGAACAATTCGAGAGTGCGCACCAAAGCAATGTGCCCACTGCTCCATGCGTTACGATTGCAAGATCCCCGGCATCATGCGACTGGATAATCTCAGTGACTGTCCGATGAATGCGTATCTGTGCTTCGGTCGCTGGTTCCCAACCGCGATAGCTACTTTCCGGCTGAGCAAAGAAAACATTGGCCGCTGCCTCGAAATCGTATCGAGGCAAGTAACCGGTTGCGCTGCGGTCGTTCTCACCAAGACCCAAGTTGCAATTCACGGGCAGCGTTCGTGGTGCAGCAAGAATCTCACCTGTTTCGCGGGCTTTCCGCTCGCCACTGGTCCATATCTGCGTGACGTTGGACAGGATTCCACTGGTTGCAAATTCAGCAGCGCGTTTACGGCCCAAGGCATTCAAGCCCCACTCAGTTATCGGGACGGCCGGATCGACAGAGACCTCGGGGTGTGTGATGATTATGAGTTTAGGCATTTAACCCGGTAAAAGAACGGGCCCTTTGTCAGCAAAACCCATTCTGATTTCGGTGCCGGGATCAAGCGGCGCATCGACGTCATCGTGTACGGCAAAAACCTGACCGAATGCACCGATCAGCGTATATTCCATCCGAACGCCAACATAGGTCGCCTTAGCCACCTTGGCTGGTATGCCTTGGTCTGAGCCGATCACCAGGCGTGAGGGTCGCACAGCAATGGTTGCGTTTCCTTCTGACAAACCGCGACGTGGCAGCGTGTGGCGGTAGCCTTCTATTTCTATCGTTGCCGCGTCTCCATTGATATCGACGATTTGGCAATTCAAAAGGTTTGCCTCACCTATGAAATCGGCAACAAATCGGTCGTTCGGGGCATCGTAAAGCTGGCGTGGTGTGCCCATTTGGGCGATCGCTGCGTTGCGCATGACAACAATCTCATCCGAGACCGCCAGTGCCTCCTCCTGATCGTGGGTCACGTAAACAACTGTCAAACCAAGATCTTGCTGGATTGCCCGAATATCCTCTCGCACCTGACGGCGAAGCTTGGCATCGAGATTGGACAACGGCTCGTCGAACAGCAGAACCTGAGGCTCAAGAACCAGCGCGCGGGCGACGGCAACACGTTGTTGTTGGCCCCCTGAGAGTTCAGAGGGAAGACGGTTGTCGAACCCCTGAAGACCGACCAGTTCCAATCCATATAGAGCGCGGCTGCGGGCTTCATCCTTTGCAAAGCCCGAGAATGTGAGGCCATATTTCACATTCTCCAACACGCTCATATGAGGGAACAGCGCGTAGGACTGGAACACCATGGAAACATCGCGGTCGGTGGCGGGCAATTTGGTCACATCCCGATCACCAATTAGGATCTTGCCCGAACTTGCCATCTCTAACCCAGCAATCATGCGCAGAGTCGTTGTTTTTCCGCAACCTGACGGACCAAGCAATGTGACGAGTTTTCCTGCCTCGACATGCAGGTTGATGTTGTCGACGGCGACGACGTCCTTACCGAATACTTTCGACACGTTCTCAAAGCGTACCGGGGCGGCCTTGGAACCGATTTTGGTGTCGGTCATCGCGATGCCTCCGTTCCGTGTTGCGTGCGTCGACCAATCTGGACCCGGCCAACGAGTAGTTGCAGTAAACCGACCGCCGCGAGCATCACAAAGATCAGCGTCGTCGAATAGGCGATCGCAAGGCCATAGTCGTTATTCTCGACCCGACCGATGATGTAACTGGTCGCCATGTCATATTCTGCACTGACCAGAAAGATGACAGCCGAGATCGCCGTCATGGCACGGACAAAACTGTAAACAAGCGCAGCAAGTATCGCAGGGCGCAACAGCGGCAGGATGACATTTCGGAACGTCTGCCAAGAGTTTGCACCAAGGGTCAGCGAGGATTCATCAAGGCTGCGGTCCAGCTGCGACATGCTCGCTATCCCCGCACGAACGCCAACCGGCATATTACGGAAGATGAAGCTGACAACGAGAATGACACCAGTACCCGTGATTTCAATTGGCGGAACGTTGAAGGCCAGGATGTAGCTGACGCCGATCACTGTTCCGGGGATAGCGAAGGACAACATTGTTCCAAATTCGAAAGCGTTCTTGCCTGCAAAACTTTGCCTGGTCAGCAGATAAGCGGTCACCAGACCAACGGCGGCAGTCAATGGGGCAGCAATGGCCGCGATCGTTATGGTAGTCCAGAAACTGTCCCAAGCGGCACCGGTCCAGCGAATGCTATCTTCTTCGAAACGTACGGAGAATGCGGTGACATAGTGTTTGATCGTCAGCGAGTTATCGACACCCCACAACTCGACGACACTGCCGTAAATGATCATCGCATAAACAACAATTGTGAACAGCGCCCAGCCCAGAGCGATGAGCAGGACCGGAACTGAAAGGCCAGTCGGCATCAGCGGATGAACGCCGGCATCTCCTTTGCCGGTGACGGTTGTGTAGCTTTTCTTCCCCAGCCAGACACGCTGCGCATAAAAGGCGGAAAGAGTAAAAAACAGCAGCACCATAGCCAGAATCGCGGCCCTGCCTTGATCGTATTGAGCGCCAACGATGGCGAAGAATATCTCGGTCGAAAGCACGTCGAAATTCCCGCCCAACACAAGCGGATTGCCGAAATCGGCCATGCTTTCGATGAAGCCCAGAAGAAATGCGTTTGCAAGACCGGGCCGCATCATGGGCAAGGAAACCGTCTTGAATGTCTGCCATCTACTGGCGCGGAGCGTTTGGGCCGCTTCTTCCATCGACGGAGAGACGCCTTCAACCACACCAATCAGTACAAGAAACGCAATTGGCGTGAACGCGAGTGTCTGCGCGATCAGGATGCCTGGCATTCCGTAAAGCCAGCGTGTCGGTTGCGTGCCGAAAAGCTCGGCAAAGAACCGGGTGACCGACCCGGACAGGCCGAAAAGCAAGATCAGCGCCAGGCCGATCACGAACGGCGGGGTGATTATTGGCAGAACGGTCAAAGCTCGCAGCGCGCGCTTATGGCGAAAGCCTGAACGCGTCACAACCAGTGCAAAGCAAAGCCCCAGGACCGTGGTGATGACTCCAACGAGGATGGCAAGGAACAGTGAATTCCAGGCGGCGCCACAACGCGATCCCTGAAAACACCCCAGCCCCCACAGTCGATCATCGAAAAACTTCGAGAAGAATACCGCAATGGAATACGCACCGTCTTCGGTGATGAAGGCAGCGAAAAGCATCTTCGCGATGGGAAAAAAGACAAAAGCGGTGACGATTGTAATAACGCCGCCGATGGCGCTTACGACAAAGACGTCACCGTTAATGGCACCCCTTGCCGCGATACCCTGAGTAAGCAGGAACAGAAAGCTTGAGGCACATATCATTGCACCGTAGCCCATGCCGAACTGCCGGTCGCCAAGTTCGCCAAACATCGCCTCCAACCAATTGAAGTTGAAGCCTCTGATGCCAATGCTGAACCCCTGAGCGATCAGCCAGCCGAAACCAAGCGCCCCTGACAGGATCAGTATGCTGGCATAAATTGGATCGGATTTGGTGCGCTTCAGCACCAGAAGCGGCAGGGCCAGCGCGATCAGGAGCGGAGCGAGCCAAAGTTTTTCACCCTGTCCAATCAGAAACGCAGCGGGGGCATAATCCTCATCGAATGGGTAGCCGTCCAAAAGCCACTCGAACGACCAAAGGCCGCCGTCGACCATATACCAGGGCAACAGGCAGAATCCGACCCACCCGGCCGTGATCCAGAAGATCAGAACCGGATGGGTCGTTTTTGAAGTCTGGTCAATCATTTACTGCGGCAGAGTCGAAACCTCTTCGTCCCATTTCTGCAACAGGCGCTTCCGTTCGTCTGAGGAACCATACTTTTTGAAGTCATAGTCAATCAGCTTGATCTGACTCATGTCAGGCGCACTATCCGAAGTTTCCGCACCCTTGTTCGATGGTACCTGAAACGCGTTGACCTGAAGAGCAAGGTTCTGAGCTTCCGGGGACAGTGCCCAGTCATAGAACTTCTTCGCTTCTTCTTCGTTGCGCGCTCCGTCGATAATCGACATCGAACCAATTTCGTATCCCGTGCCCTCGCATGGTGCGACGACCTTAATCGGGAATCCTGAAACGGCCTGCTTCACAGCGTCATGCATGAAGACGATACCAATGGTGTTCTCACCACGACCGGCGGCTTTGATCGGTGCCGAGCCTGACTTGGTGTACTGGTTGATATTCGAATGCAGGCCCTTCATGAACTCAAAGCCTTCATCCTCGCCGAAGATCTGCACCATTGAGGCCAGCGTCGTATAGGCCGTACCTGATGAGTTCGGATTCGCCATCTGAACATGGCCTTTGTATTCGGGCTTCAGCAGATCTTCCCAGCAGGCCGGTTCGGGCAGATTGTTTGCAGCGACAAGGTCGGCATTGTAGCCATACCCAAGCGCGCCTGAATAAATGCCGATCGTTTTGTTGCCCGCGCTTTCGGCCTGAGAAATCGCCCAATCGTGCAATTGATCACGCATCGGCGACATGTATTCCATTGTCAGGCCCTCTTCGGCGGCCTGCAAGTGCGGATCACCCGTACCGCCCCACCAAACGTCCCCTTTCGGGTTCGAACTTTCGGCCCGGATTTGTGCAAAGGTCTCGCCCGACGATTTTCGGGTCATGTTGACGTCGATGCCAGTCGCATCTTCAAAGCTGCGTGCCATGAGTTGGCACCAATCTTCTTGCGCCGAACAATAGAGTGTCAGCTTATCGGCCTGTGCTGCCGACAGTGACGCAGTCAGGGCAATCAGCGATCCAGCCGCAGTGGATGTCAATTTCCTCATTTTTTCCTCCCTTTGAGCTTAATGCGTCCGGGCGTCCCGGTTCTCTTATGCTCTTCCTCAAGCAGCCTTTCGAAGCTTCTTCACAACCGATTTGACTTCATGATTGTCTGTTAGATTTTTCAGCAACTGTGACAGGTCTTTTTCTTCGACCAGCTTTGCGGCTTTTGCCGGTGAAAACCAGTGACGCGTGCGCTCACCCTCTTCTTTCCAGCGTCGCTTCAGCTTTTCAACGACCAACGGATATAAGGTGACGCGGCAGCGAACGCTGCTTCTGCCTTCAAAACGCTTATCGTAGAAAAATTGGCCGATCGGCCGTTTCGAGATGGCACCAACCGCGCCCGCTTCTTCCTGCGCTTCTATTTCTGCGGCATGCCATGGTTTTTTGCCGTCCATTAGCCATCCTTTTGGGATAACCCACCGGCCGGTATCCCGCGACGTGACCATAAGAACGCGCAACTTGCCAGTCTTGTCCCAGCGCATCGGAAGCGCCGCAATCTGATCTGCCGTTTCGCTGTCGCTCATGCTGCCCTTCAATGCCACACGATCAAAACCCAAATGGAAGCTGTCTTAATGGCAAGTTGGCCGGTTAACGCTTTGCCTTGGCTCGCATTCTGATTTTGATCAGCCTGTGCATCTTTGCTTTGCGCTTCGAAGTACTTGTGTTCGCTCGAATTCTCACAGCCTTCTGAGGGTTATGCAACAAAAAATATTGCATTATGACCGAAAGCCCACAAAAGTAGACTTCGAAGCCTAGTCAGGTCGTCGGATGTCCAAAACAAAAACGCGCGGCAAAATGTCTAAAAAGAACCAGAGCCGGGTAAAGAAATCCGACCGGCGCCAACAGATATTGTTGGAGCTGAAGCTGCGCCCGCACGTTCGCATCACCGAACTGGCCCAGCGGTTCAACGTCTCCAACGAGACGGTACGTAGAGATTTCGATGCTTTGTCGAATGACGGTCTGATCGCGCGCGCACACGGGGGGGCATCGGCCCCAGCGCAAGGGCACTATCCGGGTTTGGATGAACGGAAAAACGCTCAGGTTGACGAGCGCGAACGGATAGGTGTCAGAGCGGCTGAACTGATCCAGAGCGGTGAAACGGTCATGATCGATTCCGGCTCGACCACCATCGAGATGGCACGTGCACTGGCTTATATTGGGACCCCTTGCACGGTAATCACCAATTCCATTCCCGTAGCTATGACCCTTGGCCATGGGGCTGCACAAGTCCTGTTATGCCCAGGGGAATATTTGGCCACTGAGTCTGCGACTATCGGAACCGAGACGCTGGAATTTCTGTCCCGTTTCAACGTCGACCGGTGCATGATCGGTTCCTCCGGGTTCTCGACGGATGGTCCTTCAGAAACAGTGCGGGGCTTTGCGGCAGTAAAGAGGGTGATGCTGACGCGCGCCGAGAAACGGCACCTTCTTGTTGATTCCGGGAAATTCGGCCGGAAGGGCCTGTCTCAAGTAGGAGACCTTAACGACCTGGATTCCATAGTCACAGACAGAAGACCAACAGGAGAATTGCGTAACGCTATTGAGGGCGCCGAGGTCGACGTTCTAGTCGCCGGATAGACATGAAATGACTGATTAACAGCGGCTAAAAAGCACCGCACATGACTGGGAGGAAAACATGAAGATCGATATCAAACTATTGCTTGGGGCATCTGCAATCGCACTCATGTCGATGAGTGGAATAGCGTCGGCGCAAGATTGTCCACGCGGTGACTTGGACGAGCGTTTTTGTGATGCCGACGGGGATTTGATCGCGGATATCCCCACAAATCCTTCCGAACAAATAGATCCAGACACCTTGATCTTTGCCTACACGCCGGTTGAAGATCCCGCCGTTTACAAAACTGCGTGGTCAGACTTTCTCGACCATTTGAAAGCAGAAACAGGCAAGGACGTTGTCTTTTTTCCAGTCCAGAATAACGCAGCCCAGATCGAGGCGATGCGCTCAGGGCGCCTGCATATTGCGGGATTCAACACCGGTTCCAACCCTTTGGCCGTAAACTGCGCTGGGTTCCGTCCGTTCACGATCATGGCCTCAAAAGACGGTAATTTTGGTTACGAGATGGAAATCATCACCTATCCGGGTTCGGGCATCGAAAAGGTTGAAGACATCAAGGGAAAGCAACTGGCTTTCACATCGCCCACATCGAACTCGGGATTCAAGGCTCCTTCCGCGATCCTGAAAAGCGACTTTGATCTTCTGCCCGAACGCGACTTTGAGCCTGTCTATTCGGGCAAACACGACAACTCGATCCTAGGTGTTGCCAACAAAGACTACTTAGCGGCCTCAATTGCGAATTCGGTTAAATCGCGGATGATCTCCCGTGACGTGATCAATGAGGATGATGTCATTACAATCTATAAGTCGCAGACTTTCCCAACCACTGGGTTTGGCACCGTTTACAACCTGACGCCCGAGTTGCAGGAAAAGATCCGCAATGCCTTCTTCAGCTTCGATTGGGAGGGGACGACACTTGAAGCTGAGTTCTCGAAATCAAACGAAGGCCAATTCCTTGAGATGACCTATCAGGAATTCTGGGATGTCATTCGTAAAATTGACGCAGCAAATGGCGTCTCCTACGCCTGCCAATAACCTTTGGCTCATCAGGCGGGCCTGAAAGGGCCCGCTGTTCTCCCTAATCTGGGGCATTTCATGCTGCGTCTTCAAAAGCTGACGAAAACATACAAGACCGGAGATCAGGCGCTGAAGGCGATTGATCTTGAAGTTCCAAAAGGACAGGTTCTTGCGTTGATCGGGCCCTCGGGCGCGGGCAAATCGACCATGATCCGCTGTGTTAACCGATTGGTTGAACCTACAAGCGGCGGTGTTCTTTTGGATGATGTAGACCTGACCAAACTCGGATCGGGTGCATTGCGGAAGGCGCGCCGCGAAATGGGCATGATCTTTCAGGAATATGCCTTGGTCGAACGCCTGACAGTGATGGAAAATGTACTGTCCGGCAGGCTGGGCTATTTGGGGTTCTGGCGCAGCTTTCTACGGAGGTATCCGCAGTCTGATGTGGACGAAGCCTTCCGCCTGCTTGATCGGGTGGGGCTGTTGCACATGGCGGATAAACGGGCGGATGAACTATCGGGTGGTCAACGCCAAAGGGTCGGCATCTGCCGCGCTTTGATACAGAACCCAAAACTGCTGTTGGTTGATGAACCAACAGCGTCGCTGGACCCAAAGACCAGCCGTCAGATAATGCGTCTCATCACCGAGTTATGTCAGGAACGTGGATTGGCTGCCATTATTAATATCCACGATGTGGCGCTCGCTCAGATGTTTGTGCCCCGCGTCGTGGGACTCCGCTTTGGCGAAATTGTGTATGATGGGCTACCCACAGGCCTTACCCCTGAGAAGCTGACCGAGATCTATGGGGAAGAAGACTGGGAAGCAACCATCGAAAAAGTGGACGAAGATGAAGATGTCGAGGCTGCAGAATGAGCCATCGCGAGTTAGACGACATGCTGGGAAAAGGCTGGCGTAAGCCTGCCTTTATTAAAAACCCATTCCTCCGATGGGCATTGCTCCTTGGCTTTTTCGCCTACCTGGTCGCAGCCTTTAAGACCATCGAAGTTGATTGGGGCCGTGTCTATGAAGGGCTAGACCGAGGGTGGGCGTTTGTACTTGCGTTCACCAGCCCAGACTTCATTTCACGGTGGTCAGATATTTGGAGTGGCCTTCTGGAGAGTATCGTGATGACCGTGGCCGCCTCGGTCGTGGGCATCCTGATTTCGATCCCGATTGGGCTCGGGGCTGCACGCAATATCGCACCATTGCCAATCTACATGATTTGCCGAGGCATTGTCGCGATAAGTCGGGCATTGCAAGAGATTATCGTCGCCATTTTGCTTGTGGCTATCTTTGGCTTTGGCCCGCTAGCCGGATTTCTGACGCTTTCTTTCGCCACCATCGGGTTTCTCTCAAAACTTCTGGCCGAAGATATCGAAGCTATGGACAAAGTTCAGGCCGAGGCTATTAAGGCCTCCGGAGCACGTTGGCCACAATGGATCAACTACGGAGTTCAGCCTCAGGTTATGCCGCGACTTGTGGGCCTTTCCATGTATCGGATCGACATCAACTTCCGAGAAAGCGCGATCCTCGGGCTCGTGGGGGCTGGCGGAATTGGTGCAACTTTGAACACCGCATTCGACCGCTATGAATACGACACTGCGGCAGCCATTCTCATTCTCATCATCGGCATCGTGATGGCACTTGAATACCTTTCGGGAATTATCCGAGCGAGGGTTCAGTAATGCCGATACTTGAACGCGACGATGCGCAAATCTGGCGTCGCCGGACAACGGGTCAGAGCTTGGTCCGTTGGTTCGGCTGGTTGTTGGGTGTGGCGATCTTTGTTTACTGCTGGCAGCTGATCTCAAAGTCGACGACTTGGTTTTTCGTCTGGGACGCGCCCCGCATCGCGAATGATATCTGGACCCGTGCAACGCCTCCTAAATGGGGTTACATCACCCAGTTGGGTCGCCCGATTTGGGACACGCTAAACATTGCCACCCTGGGAACCATAATTGCCTTGTTCCTGGCAGTGCCAGTTGCCTTTTTGGCGGCCCGCAACACCACGCCATCGGCGTTGTTCATCCGACCGATTGCCCTGTTGGTCATTGTCTCGACCCGCTCTATCAACTCGTTGATCTGGGCGCTACTTTTGATTGCGATTATTGGTCCCGGAGTGTTCGCCGGTGTCATAGCAATCGCCATTCGTTCAATCGGGTTTTGCGCAAAGCTTCTTTACGAAGCGATTGAGGAAATTGATCACACGCAGGTCGAAGCAATCACGGCAACCGGTGCTTCACGCTGGCAGGTTATGGCCTATGGGATCGTACCGCAAATCCTACCCGCTTTCGCGGGCATTGCCGTCTTCCGTTGGGATATCAACATCCGCGAGTCCACGGTACTCGGGCTGGTTGGAGCCGGGGGTATCGGGTTGCAATTGTCGGCTTCGCTCAACGTTCTGGCTTGGCCGCAAGTTAGTCTGATCCTGATTGTAATTCTGGTCGCGGTTATGATTAGCGAATGGGTTTCAGCGAAAGTAAGAGGGGCCATCATTTGACCGCTTTCTCTGCGCAAGAGGCTTTTGACGCCTACGAGGCTGTAAGACATCGCCTTCCGCAAACCAGACCTACTGAAGTGAGCTATCGTCAGGCGGACACGCTGGAGGACATAGCTCACGAGTTTGACGTGTTCCTCCTCGATGCCTTCGGAGTTCTCAATATTGGTGATACGGCAATCCCAGAAACACCGGATCGGGTCAGGTCGCTGACAGCCGCCGGCAAACGTGTTCTGGTCGTATCGAATGCAGCAGGGTTTCCCCACACAACTCTTATCGAGAAATACAATAGGCTTGGTTACAACTTCGCGCCACAGGACGTGATCACCAGTCGGGCCACGTTGTTGTCTGAACTAAACGGCCAAAGTGAGTTGCATTGGGGATTGATGGCAACTCCAAGTGCCGGTCTTCGGGATCTGGAGGGACTTAAACTATCCTATCTGGAGGATGACCCAAATCCCTACAAAACCGTCGACGGTTTTTTGATGATTGGGTCAGCTGTTTGGACGGAAACGCGACAAGCCATGCTGGAGGCCGCTTTGCTGGAGCGTCCCCGCCCGGTATTGGTCGGCAACCCTGACATTGTCGCTCCGCGCGAGTACGGTTTTTCCAAGGAACCCGGTCTTTACGCGCACCGGCTAGCAGACCGGACAGGCGTCGCTCCTCAGTTCTTTGGAAAGCCTTTCGCCAATATCTATGATCTTGCTTTCCAACGTCTCGGGCACATCGACAAGTCCCGGATTCTGATGGTTGGCGACAGCTTGCACACCGACATACTGGGCGCACGAGATGCAGGCATAGCTTCCGCACTCATCTCTGGATTCGGTTTTTTCGCAGGGCATGATGTTGAAGCAGCGATCAAAAAGGCAGGGATAGTACCGAGTTTTGTTGTAAACCGGCCTTGATAATAAGGCGTTCCGCTTGGATACGTCTTTCTGTTTACTCGAATGTCGGGTGAACCTGCGTTGCGAACATGCCCACCATGTGAACGAAACATCGCATGTGAACGGCAACTTTGGAGAACCCTCCGCAACAACGTAACTCTAAACTCACGTCCGGATTGGGCCGCACTCCGAACTTTGCAAAGACCGCTTTCTGCGCATTGCTGTCATTGGGGCATAGAGCAGCATCGGTCAAAGTGGGCTCAGAGCAGACATTGAACATAATTCGTTGAGTGTCCGAGTTGCGGACAAAGCTGCCGCTTGCCGATCTTGCACCAAGGTTTGTTTTTCTAATCGCGAAGGCGGATGCCCGTTAGTCAGGGTACAACAGTTCGATTTAAAGCCGCTCGGGTGTACCATGAACTCTTAGCCCGAGCGCTCCAGTCGGCCCGCAAAAGCCGCGCAATCCAGAATTGGAAAAAACAAGGTGGTCGGTAACAAAAGGCTGGTCGTATTCATGAATAAGTTTCATTTTTGGGTTGAATAGTGAGAACCGTATGGCGTTCTCCGGCACCCAAGAGATGTCTAGCTGATCAACTAGCGACGTAGAGCTATCTTTCGGTAGCAGTGTAGGGTCAGAGTAGGGTGTGTTTATGCAGACAAACCCGACTTCATCCCGGAAAGCGGCCGCCAAAGGGATGGGTATTTCTTTCTCACGGAAGTTTTGAAGCTCTGCCCAGTTCCAGGGAAGGCCTTGTCATTGAATCGTGATCCAAACTCCAATGATGAGGAGCGCGATGACAAGCGCAAGCATGATGGTTTTGAAGGCGGCTGACCTTAGCATGATCGTAGTCTAACGGTATGTTGATACAGCCAACACCAAAAACAATGCTAGACGGGTAAGCCGTCTTTTCCGTCCTTGACCCGCTCGCGCCCGCCGGCCGCTTGTGACGCATCCGTCGGATTCGCGCGAGATGCGACGTATAATTGATGAAGGCTAACCGCCGACTTTGGGATAAATGAAACCGTTCACCGGGTAAAAACTGCCATATCTCCCCGGATAGCTTTCAACCCGGACCAACGTCCAATCATTATTTTTGGATACATCCTTGACGCCCATTTTCAATGAAACTTTGTTCCGATGCCAGTTGGCGTGGTTCACGATGACTTCCCTGTCGGTGATAACATCGGATACGACAGCCACGTGACCAAGGGGCATCCCTCGGGTTGCTCTAAATGACATGACCGCTCCGACAACCGGTTCATTGCCTCGCTCAAAATTTTTGCGCGCTTTACCCCACCAGTCTTTGGCGTTTCCGCGAATTTCGATGCCACTGAGGTTACGTGCGTAGGGTACGCACCACACCCTTTGTCCTCGAGCTTGTTTTTGTGAGACCTCGAGTAACGCCATGGTCTGACGTTCTGGATCGAGATCCGCGTCGTTTGAGCCCTGCGCACAGGCAGATACAAGAACAAAAAAACCCATCGCAAACGCAGTACGGGCAGTGCCGGGTAGACGCGGCCATTTGGTATTCGTTTTGCTGTAGCTGTTTTGCAAGAAACTAGATTGCCGGTATGAGTGGTTTTAGAGTTTTAAGGCGATCTTTCGGTCTGTGAAAAGAGCCCAATTTATTCTCCGGCAGGAATTTGCCAGGTTACGTTCCTGATCTGCGGGCCGAGTGCGAGGCTTTGCGCAGTCAGCTTTCCGTGCGTAGTCGCCGTCGGTTGACCGTGCTGCGTCGGTAGCTAGGGGCCCGAAGAAACCGTTCTGTGCGCAGTTCATCAGTCACCGCTGCGCCAACGTGCTTTTCATTAGCGTTTTTTGTTTGAACAGCAAATCTCAGTACTTAGCATTGGCGCAAAAGTACCTTGGCTGTAAAACGGACATTCTCTGCGCGTTTTGGATGCCTATTTTTGTGAACCTAGGCAGTCGCGTCGAAGTCTGCATGACAATTCTCTAGATTGTATCCTATCAGCGGGCAGTCACGTTTCTTAGGTAAAGAACGATTAATTCAGCATTCTTTCCGAAACGTCCTCAAGAATAGCGTGCAGATCAAACTCTTCGCCTTTTTCCGCAAGTTTCCTATCGTGCAGAATGAAAGACAGCCCGTGCACGAAGCTCCACAACAAAAAACCACGACGACGGACTTCTTCTGTGATTCCCGGTTCCCCAAGGCATTTTGCAACCTCAGTTAGCAGAATCGAAAAGTTTTGCTGACCGCCTTCTTCCAGTCGGGGATCCGCGATGCGGTCAGTAAAGCCGCCAAATTTTAATCTGAATATCCCGGGCTCACTTAAGGCGAAAGCAATATACTCCATACCGATTGCAGTAATGCGCTCGGGAGATCCTTCAGGAATGCCGTCAAGCGCTGCTAGCATTTTGCTTCGGTGACGGTCCATCCCTTCCAGAACTGTCGCGACCAGCATTTCTGTCTTATCTTTAAAGTGTTTGTACGGTGCCGCAGTCGATACACCCGCCCGTCTGCAGGCCTCAGAAACGGAGAACCTGTCTGGTCCTTTCTCTTCAACCAACTGCCTCGTTGCCTCGATCAGCGCAGCGCGGAGATCACCGTGATGGTAGGCTTTCTTGCTTACTGAATGGCTGGTTCTTGCGTGATATTTTTCTGTGCTGCTCATGATCCAACATGTGCCAGATCACGTATTCCTTGTCAAAGTGAGAACTTCTAACATATGTTAGAGATGCTAACTTGATGAGGTCCCCAAATGTCGAGTCCTGCAAAAATACCAATTGAAACGACAAAGACGAACCTAATTTCGCGAATACTGCGTGGTATTGTGCGTCTCGGGGTAACTGTCTGTTTTATAGTCGTCGCAGCTGCTGCAGTTTACCTAGGCGCTTCAGAGCTTAATCGTAGGGCAGATGCTGTTCCTTCACCGGAAGCGGCCGCAGTGACCCCGGTTTCAGCAACGATCATCACGTCGGAGAGCGCCTATACGGTCGACCGTGTATTCATCGGACAAGTCGAACCTCAGCGTTCAGCGGATATCTCTTTCGAATTGAATGGTACGCTGGACCACATCCTGGTGGATGAGGGTGACGAGGTCGCTAAGGGCCAGCTTCTCGCAACACTAGACGTAGCTTTGTTGGAGGTCGAACGCGAAAGACTGTCAGCATCACGCGATGCCATTGCAGCCCAACTTACATTCGCAAAGAAAACCGTCGAGCGAAACGCTAAACTCATCGAGCAAGGCTTTACCAGTCAGGCTCGCCTCGATGAGGCAGTTTCCCAGCAAGATGAATTACTTTCCAGAATTGGTGAACTGGATGCGGGATTGCGTGACGTCACCGTTCGGATCGCGAAATCCAGCATCGAGGCACCTTTTGCCGGCCAAATAACCGCTCGGCACGTGGACGGCGGAGAGACTTTGCGTTCGGGCCAGTTGGTTTTGGGAATAGTCGAGGTCGTGTCGCCGCAGGTTCGGATCGGTGTCCCGCTCGACGTTGACCCTGCGTTGCTATCCGACGTTGAAATCGAAATAGAAGATCAAAGCTATAGGGCTGACCTTGCAACTCTGCGACCCGATATTGATCCGGTAACCCGAACCCGAACTGCGCTTTTCGATCTTAGGAACAAACCGGATGTTGCTTTCGGACAAACTGCCCGGGTGCATGTACTTGATCCCGTCCAGAACGCAGGAACCTGGGTGCCCACGACTTCACTTAAAGAGGGGACGCGCGGGCAATGGACGTTGCTGGTTGCTGACGCGCAGAAGACTGTGCGACTGGCGTCGGTCGAAGTGCTTCACGCCGAAGATGACCGTGTATTTGTGCGAGGCGTTTTTCCTGAAGGCACCGTCCTGATTGATCAAGGGCCGCAGCGCGTTACCGTCGGTCAGCGCGTCGACTTCAGCATTGACGAGTGACGGAGCGATATGATGGAAACCCTTACCTTTCGCCATCCCCGGCTCGTCGCCCTCATCATTTTGGTGCTTGTATCTGCAGGTCTGTCTTCTTTCCTATCACTGGGGCGGCAGGAAGACCCAACGATTACCAATCTCTTCGCAACTGTTACGACGCAGTTCCCGGGTGCAGACCCTGAACGGGTCGAAGCGTTGGTTACTGCAGAAATCGAAGAAGAGCTTCGGAAAATTGCCGAGGTGGACGAAATCAGCTCTGTATCCCGCTCGGGCGTTTCGGTTGTTTCGGTGGAATTGCTAGAGACGCTGGACGAGGCCACGATTGAGCAGGTTTGGGCCGAGGCTCGGGATGCGGTTGAGGACGCTCGACAAAACTTTCCGAGTGGAGTGGGGCAGCCGGAATTCGATGCCGAGGGTATTTCTGCCTATTCTGCTGTTATTGCGGTCGCGGCCGAAGAGCCTGACTTTCCGATAACCTTGCTTTCGCGTCATGCCGAAGCGTTGGGTGACAGATTACGCGCGATACCTGCTACGCGGGCAGTGGACTATTTCGGTCAGCCGGAAGAAGAGGTGCTCGTAAGTGTCGATTTGGACAAGGCCGCTGCGCTTGGGCTTGGCGCCGCAGAAATTTCGCAGAGAATCGCCGAAGCAGATGGAAAGGTTCAGTCTGGGCAGTTGCAGTCCGATGTCGACCTGACCATAGGCATCAGCGGTGAAATCGAAACTCTGGACCGTATTAGGAGCATCGTCCTGCGTGAAAACGCGGAAGGTGCCGTTGTGCAGCTCGGAGATATTGCCAGCGTGGACCGTGGCGCGCGCGAACCGCAGTCTTCAATCGCGTTTGCCAACGGCAATCCGTCCGTTCTAGTTGGGGTTCTGGCGCAGGATGGCGTACAGATCGACCGCTGGACTGGTTTTCTTCGGGATGAGCTTGAGGCCGGGGCCGCATCGGTACCTTTGGGGATGAAAGAAATACTGCTGTTTGATCAAAGCCAGTACACGACGGATCGTTTGTCAGAGGTTGGGATCAACATGGCAATTGGCGTGGCTCTGGTCGTGGCTGTTTTGTTCATTACCTTGGGGGTGCGGGCAGCAGCGATTGTAGCTTTGGTGTTGCCGGTTGTCTCATTGGCAACTTTGGCAACAATGAACATGATTGGATTGCCAATTCATCAAATGTCCGTAACGGGTCTGATTGTTGCACTCGGTCTGCTGGTCGACGCAGCGATCGTAATGACCGATGAAATTCGGCGTCGTCTGCAGGATGGGATGGAACGGCTTGCGGCCGTGCGAGACGCTGTTCGCCGGTTGGCCACACCGTTGCTGGCGTCGACTGTGACAACGGCGCTTGCCTTCACGCCGATGATCTTGCTTCCGGGGCCCGCTGGCGACTTTGTCGGTGCTATCGCTATAGCCGTTGTGCTTATGCTTGTCTGGTCCTTTGTTGTGGCGTTGACAGTGACTCCGGCCGTTGCCGGCTGGTTACTATCCGATCGACCTGACGCAGGAATGCTGAGCCGTGGTATCAGTATCCCCCCGCTTGCCCGCTTGTTTGAGGCGTCAATTCGATTGTCCGTTGCTAATCCGGTGCGATCTATCGCGTTGGCATCGGTCTTGCCCGTGCTTGGCTTTGCGGCCTTTCCAACCCTGACTGCGCAGTTCTTTCCGGGCGTCGACCGAAACCAGTTCTATATCGAGGTCGACATGCCGGGTGGAACTTCAATCGCCACCACCGAAGCAACCGCGCGACAGATTGATGAAATCCTACTGGCCGATGACGGCGTCAAGAGTGTTTACTGGACTGTGGGTGAGTCTGGCCCGGCATTCTACTACAATATCGTTGGTAACCGTTCACGCGAGCCTGGGTTTGCACAAGCCATGATCACGACCGACACGGCCGACGACGCTGCCCGCCTTGTTGGAGCGTTGCAGAACCGTCTAGATGTCGACTTTCCTGACGCTCAGATCATCGTTCGCAATCTTGTTCAGGGGCCCCCAGTCGCCGCACCGGTTGAAGTCAAAATTCAGGGGCAGGACATCACGGTTTTGCGCGATCTGGGCGACGAAGTTCGTTCGGTCATGGCCAATCTCGATTTGGTAACCCAGGCGCGTGCGAGTGTGAACGGAGGCAACCCACAAATTCGGTTCGAGATTGATGAGGTCAAAGCCCGTCTGCTGGGGCTGGACGTGGCGGATATAGCTGGCCAGATGGACTCGGCCCTTGTGGGCATTACCGGCGGATCACTGATCGAAGGGACAGAACAACTGCCAGTACGCGTTCGCTTAGGCGACGAGGTACGATCAGATCTTAGCGCAATTGTCAGTATGCCGATCCTTTTGCCGAACGCTGCTGAAATTTCTGCGACCGGAGTTTTTCCTGGTGTACCGTTGTCAGAACTAGCCCGGCCAGTGATCGAACCGGCCGAAAGCGTCATAACCCGAACGGATGGCACGCGCGAGAACACTATACAGGCGTTCATAGTGCCCGGTGTTTTGCCTGAAGAAGCATTGCAGGACGTATTAACAGCGCTTGACGCGTCGGAGTTTGTTCTGCCGCAAGGCTACAAGATGACTTTAGGCGGCGACAGTGATGCTCGATCCAATACCGTGGGTAATCTGCTCGCGTCCGTGGGTTTGATCGTAACTCTTTCCATCGCGACCATCGTGCTAACCTTTAACTCGTTTCGCTTGACACTTGTGACCTTGGTCGTTTGCGTTCTGTCCGCAGGCCTCTCAATGTTGTCGCTGGCAGTTATGCAATTCCCATTTGGAATAAACGCGATAATTGGGGTCATTGGTTCAATCGGGGTTTCGATCAACGCTGCAATCATTATCTTGACCGGGTTACAACAAGACCGGCAGGCCAGCCAGGGCGATCAGGCGGCCATGGCTCGCGTTGTTACTGGTTCCAGCCGTCACATTGTCTCGACTACGGTCACAACATTCGGCGGCTTCCTGCCTCTGATATTGGGCGGAGGTGCGTTTTGGCCACCATTCGCCGTGGCAATCGCCGGAGGCGTTCTGTTGTCAACCGTTGTATCTTTTTACTTCACTCCACCCGTTTTCGCTTTGGTGTATCGGGGAACATTCAACAATAGAAATTCGGCCCATCAAAACCATTCTGAGCTCCGCAATGATATTGTTGCACTTGTGGCGGAGTGAGGATTGAATTGTGTCTTTAGGCGGGCCACAGCGCGTCGAAGCGGGCGTTGTACAAAGCAAGCTTACTAATCTGCTTCGTCTCGTAAGTGGACTGTGCACTATCTGATTTTTCTAGAATCTACTGCACTTGGCTATCGCGGCGATAGCCGTTTTGAGCTCATCGGCGGCATACGTTGATCTCTTCATGAGTGGCTTCTTTGTGATAGTAAGTGGATCATCTGCTTTGCTTGAATCTCGGTTTAAGCTCTGCCTGATATCAGAGTCGGTGTGGTATATTTGGTGGTACTTTCAATAGAAGATTTCGCATTGCTAATATTTAATAATACTTTAACGGATTAGTTATACTGCCTTCGTCTCCGCCATCAACCGGCGCAAAAATCAAAAAAATGTAGACAAGATAGAAGCTGGCTCGTCGCCTTTTTTATGAGTGTAAGTGCGCAGCCCATAAAGCGCTGACAGAGTTTCGATCTGCAACAAACGTCGGCGGCGGCCAATACTTGATATGCGCGTCATAATGCAGGTGGCCATCAACCCGCTGTTGGAATATCAGATTTCTGGAAGTGGGGGGCTGTGCGGGCTGGCCGTGATGTGAAAATCCGGTCATAGCCGCAGCAAGAGGTTTACCAGCACATGAAGCGATCAATTGAGCCGGCTTTCACCGAGGCAGATATTTCCCTGATAGATGCAGCCTATGAAAAGTTGCGGCCGTCAGAGGCGCTCAGTGATTGGTTCACGCAATATACCCGCAACCACAGAAAGCGGCTTGCAATCGACCTGAGGATGCTTCGGGAAAATGCGGCTGAGGGCGCCATGGTTGTCGAATTCGGGTCGGCGCCTTGTCTATTGACGCATGCCGCGCAGTCGGCGGGATTTAAAGTCATCGGGCTTGATCTTGAACCCGACCGGATCACGGAAGCGACTGGATCGCTTGAGATATTGAAATGCGATATCGAGAGGGGTCCCGTGCCACTTGACGATGGCGTTGCGGATGTTGTGATTTTCAACGAGGTTTTTGAACATCTGCGTATTGATCCGATCTTCACAATCAGTGAAGTGGCCCGCGTGCTGAAACCCGGCGGGCGATTGTTCCTTTCGACCCCAAACCTGCAGAGTTTGGCGGGTATTCGAAATCTGGTTCTGTCGAACCGAAGCGCGTTTGTTTGCCCCGATCCCTATGAGGAATTCAGCAAGCTGCGCACATTGGGCCACATGGGTCATGTTCGCGAATACACGACACGCGATGTCATAGAATTTCTTGAGCATTTTGATCTCAAGACACAGGAAATCATCTATCGCGGTATGCGCGGAAAACGCTTGATGCGTCTAACGCAACGCGTGTTCCCGCGCCTTCGCCCCTTCTTTTCGGTCGCTGCCGTAAAGAGAGGGTGACGTCGCATGGTGGCTGAATGCGAGTTTTGGTCAGCAAAAGTCTGAATTTCAATAACGGGCCGTCGCGGTCGCCTGGGCACTTTTCGGAGCGCAGTTCACCGCAGGGGCCAAACAGCCGAACTTACCGGCTACTGAGTGGCACTTGTCAGATGTCTCGTGAAAAGGCCAAATACGTCCGAAAGTAATGTCTTAAAGTTCTGGCAACCTGTGGACGGAGCCTGTTTATGAATAAGACCAAGCAACCCGGCACGCCCTCGTCATACTTTCGGGGACTGGCTTTCTGGTATCACCTGGTCGCGTTTTTGTTTTTCTTCGTTGCGTCGCTGGTGCTTGCGTCCTCGGTTCTGGTGCCGCTGTCTTTTGCAGTTCTTCTGTTCGTTCTGCTGACGGCCACGTCGGATCAAATCGGCAGGGTCAGGCTTGGAAGGCGGGCAATTCCCAAATGGATTGCGCAACTTGCGGCCATTGCACTGGTGATAATGGGGGTTGGCGTTGTGCTGTCGATCCTGTCCAGTCAGGCGGGCGAAGTCTCGCAAGCTTTTCCGCGATATGAAGAAAAGCTGACCGGTATTCTGGCGCGCGTGGTTTCGTTGGTGGGTCAAGACAACTATGCGGCCGCGCTCAAGGCGTTGAAGCAAATCAACCTGTCGGGGTTCGCGCAGGGTGTGATCGGGTCAGCCGGTGCCTTCCTCAGCGCGTTCTTTCTGGTTTTACTCTATGTCCCCTTCATGTTGATCGAGCGCAGTCCGATGCGTGCAAAGATCAAGCTGGCGGTCAAAGATGAAGAAACCGCCGAGAAGGTAAGGCGTATTCTGGATCGAACATCCGACAGCGTTCAGCGGTATGTCGGCATCAAGACCTTCGCCAGTGCTCTTACAGGGTTTGGAAGCTATCTGGTGATGGCTTCGGTGGGGTTGGATTTCGCGGAAACATGGGCCGTTCTTGCCTTCATACTGAATTTCATTCCAACAGTGGGTTCGATTATTGGCGTGGCGCTGCCGACAGTGGTGGCGCTGGTTCAATTTGAAGAAGTCATCCCGCTTTTGATCGTGTTGGGCGGGTGTGGCGCGGTCCAGTTTTCTGTTGGAAACATTCTTGAACCCATGCTTTTGGGGCGAAGCCTGAATTTGTCGCCCTTCATGGTTATTCTGGCGCTAACGTTCTGGACCGCAATCTGGGGCGTCGCCGGGGCCTTGATGAGCGTCCCGATAACCGTATGCATTATGATCGTGATGTCCAACATCCCCGCCACAAAACCTATCGCGATATTAATGTCTGGTGATGGGAAAATAGATACCTGACCCGCGGCGCGCCGGATCAGGTCGGATGGTCCTTGGCAATCGTGCGCAACATTTGCGAAAAGTAAAAACCTGGCGCAATGCGGTTCATGATATTGGCCAGCCGCGCCACGCGACCCACGGGGATAAAACGCTTGCCTCGGGCATAGCCGCGAAGGATGACCCGGGCTGCGTCCTCAGGCTCCATATAGTCAACGCCGTCCGAGGCTGAACCCGGTCTGACAAACCCGCTTTGTGCCGCATCGGGGCGTCCGATGTTGGTGGCTACAAACGAAGGCGCGGCGATGCTGACACTTACGCCATGCGAGATTTCTTCTGCGCCAAGCGATTTGAAGAACCCTTCCAGCGCGTGTTTGCTGGCGGCATAGGCAGTACGATGAAAAAGCGGCGCAAACCCGGCAACAGAGGATATGGCTAAGTGGGTTCCTTTTGACTGTCGCAAGGGGTGCAAAAACTGCCTGGCACAGTCGACCGCAGCGAAATAGTTGATCTCGAACAGATTTCGGTGTGAGCCCATGTCGCAGTCGGCGAAGGCAGAGATCTGCGAAACGCCCGCGTTGTAAACCACCAGGTCAATCGACGCGCAGGATTCAATGACTTGGGTGCAGGTCTCTTTGATCTGGTCTGGTTGGGTCAGGTCGCAGGCGAATGTGGTCACGCCGTCCAAGCGGGCATAAGAGTCTAACTCGGGGCCGGGAAGGTCAATCAGTACGGTGTGCCACCCTTGGGAACGCAGCGCCGCAGACAGGGCTCGGCCCAGTCCACCCGCGCCGCCGGTTATCACTGCGGTTTGTGTCATTGCGCGGCCTCCCACCAGCGTTGAAATGCCTCGGCACTGGAAAGCTCGGGCTCATATCCGAAACTTGTCCTAAGGGCGGAATTATCCAGCACAGGGCGGTACAGCAGAAAACGCACCTGTTCAGGACCATAGCGCGACAGACCCAGAGGGCGTGCAAATGTCAGCGCAACTTTGAGCAGTCCGGGCCGTAACCATCGAACCGACTTTCCCATCGCTGACGCGATCTGTGAAATGGTCAGCGATCCATTGCCGGATACGTTGAAGATACCGGCGGGACTGTCAGTCGCGGCCCGCACCAGGATTTCCGCCAGATCCTTGTCCCAGATAAAGACAAATGGGCTGTCCGATCCTTTCAGACCCAAAAGGCGGGGTTTGTGGAACAGGGCGGTGATTTGGTTATCGATATTTGCACCAAGTACCGTGCCAACGCGCAGGATGACCTGTTGCAGATCCGGCGCAGAGTCTCTGGCCTCGGCCAGCATCTGTTCGACCAGACGTTTGTGCCAGGAATAGGCAAACTCTTCATTGCCTCGGATCGCGTCCGTTTCCTTTAGCGGAACGGGATTGTCTTCGTAATATCCATAGGCCGCTCCAGACGATGTTACCACCAATCGTCGGGTGCCAGCACCGATTGCTGCGTCCAGAACATTGCGCGTGCCTTCGACATCAACCCTGTATTCCAGTTCGCGGGTCGAATTCGGACCGGGTGTTACGACCGAAGCAAGATGTACAATCGTATGAGGACGCTCTTCGAGGATAACGGATTGAGGGTCACTCCCGGTCACGTTCATTTTTCTGAACCGCGCATTTGCGGGTAGGTTCGAAGGTTCCCGAATATCTGTCGCGATGATCTCAAGATCAGATCGGGGGCCAAGACGGTGCAGCAGCGCCGTGCCAACGGCTCCGGCTGCACCTGTAATCAGAATCCGGGTCATTGCGGAATCTCTCGTCTTGCAAAAAACGCGGCAAGGGCGATGCCCGATATCGCGTGCCAAATCCCCCACAGCGCGGCGGCGACAGCCATGCCACCCAATCCACCGAAGAATGCGAAGATCAGGATCAGCCCCAGCCCCGAGTTCTGGATTCCGGTCTCGATCGTGACGGAACGGCGATCGCGCTCGGACAGGCCGCCCGCGGTGGCGGTGAAGTAGCCGCCCAAAAAGGCCAACGCATTGTGCAGGATGACCAGCCCGATGATGGCCCCGGCAACCTGAAGGAAGTTGTCCCAGTTCGCCGCCAATGCGACGACAATGAACGCAACGAAGATGGCCATCGACAGCCACTGCATCGGTCGGCGAATGCGATCGGCGAACCGTGTAAAGCGCGCGTTTACCAACATTCCCAGGATCAGCGGCAGGATCAGCATGAACCCTACGGTGATTGCCACCGCGACCGGGTCGATTTCCGTGCGCTGCAGGATTTCACGGGTCGGGCCATAGAGATTGCCCCAGAACGCGATATTTGCGGGCGTGATGATGATCGCTGCGACGGTTGCGAAAGCTGTCATCGACACGGACAGCGCGACATTGCCCTTTGCACGATGGGTCATGAAATTCGAGATATTCCCACCGGGACAAGCCGCAACAAGAATAAGCCCCATTGCAACAGAGGGCATGGGTTTTAACGCGACGATCATCAGGAATGTCAGGGCGGGTAAAACGATGAACTGCGAAGTCAGTCCGACGATCAGGGGCTTGGGCCCCCGAGCCACCCGCCGAAAATCATCAAACCTTAGGTCCAGCGCGATTGAAAACATGACGACGGCAAGGATGGCGTTCAACAGCTTCAGGTTGCCCGCGTCGAAGTTCAGTGTGACCTGATCGATCCCGTTCATTTTTCTGCCGCCCTAAGAGCTGCGACCTGGCCCGTCACCTCGCTCCGATAGGTTGCCTTGTCGACGTAATAGGCCATGCGGGGCAGGTCGATATAGTTCATGCCGCCCGTTGCCCGTTCGAACCCTTCGGCCTTGGTGGCGCGGATCGCCTCTGCTGCCGTGTTTCCGGACCGCAGCCCGGATATATACCGAGCGATCATTTCGGCCTGCTCATGCCGGCCCTGCCAGCCCAGCCCGGATGCTTCGACCATGCCCAGAACAAACACGTCATCCCGTTCAGGATGCATACAGTTCAGGTAAAGATGCGGTGCGTCGCCTTTCCAGTTCAGAAGCGAGCTGTCAATGAACGGGTAATGCAACTTGTATCCGGTCGCCGCAAGAATCATGTCGTACTCGGCCGAACTGCCATCGCGGAAGTGGACGGTCTTGCCATCAAATCGTGCAATGTCAGGGCGGACTTTCAGGTCGCCATGCCCGGCGTGAAACAGGATAAGCGAATTCACGATGGGGTGGGACTCGTACAGTTCGTAATCCGGTTTTGGAAACCCGTATTTTTGAGGGTTCCCCACAAACCATTTTAGAATTGCACCATCCACTTTGCGCTTCAGCCACATTGGAAGGCGAATCTTCCCGCCCATCGTGTCAGCCGGTTTGCCGAAGACGTATTTAGGAACGAAGTAGTACCCGCGACGCATGGAAATGTCGCACGAAACGCCATGGTGGATCGCATCAACTGCAATATCACAGCCCGAGTTTCCCGCGCCGATGACAAGAACCCTTTTGCCCGCAAACTGCGTTGGATAGCGGTACTGCGACGCATGGATGAATTCACCGGTGAACGTGCCTTCAAACTCGGGCAGGTTGGGTTCTGACAGGGTTCCGTTGGCGATCAGAACGCCCGCGAATTGTTGTGTCTGTTCGGTGCCGGAATTGTCACGCCAGCGGACCTCCCACCCGCCTTTGTCCAGCGGCTTGGTGCTTAGAACCTCGGCGCCGAAGTGGAAGTGCTGATACAAATCGAACGCGGTGGCGAAGTCCTGAAAGTAGGTCTTTAGTTCGCGGTGCGAGGGATATTCGGCGGTTTCCTCAAGCATCGGGAAATCTGCGAATTCGGTCATCCGTTTCGAAGAAATGAGGTGGGCGGTCTCGTACATCGTGGACCGAGGCGCATCAATGTTCCAAAGACCACCCACATCATCTGCCAGTTCAAATCCTTGAAACGGCACGCCCTGCTCGATGAGCGTTTTTGCCATCGCAAGACCCATGGGTCCGGCCCCGATAAGCGCAAAACTATCTTCCGGGCGGGCCTTCACCTCTACCGGCTGGCCCGCTCCAAACTGCACCTGCTCCATGCGTCTCTCCTCCTGCGACGTCATTTACCTTGAACGATCGTTCTAAATAAGGCAAACTGATTTTTGAGATGTCGCAACACGCTGTAAAAGAAAGAAAAAGGGCGCCGTCGCAGCGATCCGTAGCTGCGCGAGAGCGAATCTTGGACGCCGCCGAGCAGGTTTTTTCCGAACGGGGATTCGAAGGCGCATCGATTCGGGACATCGCAGAGCGGGCACAGGTTCAGAAGGCGAACGTGAATTTTCACGGTGGCCCGAAAGAAGAGTTGTTTGAACGGATCGTCGCGCGCCGTGCCTCTGTTCTATCCGAAGAACGCCTGATCGCGATCAAGGCGCTGGAGGGCCAGGATTGGCAGGTCAGGGACTTTGTCGCGGCCTATATGCAACCGCTGATCACGCGCGCGTTCGGTGGTGATCCGCAATGGCTGGCTTATGCGCGTATCGTGGCGATGGTCTCCGCGGATACGCGCTGGCGGGCGCTGGCAAAGGTGCATTTCGATCCCGCCGCGTCTTTCGCGGTTCAGGCCTTGTGCGCAAGGTTCCCCGATGCCGATCCAAACCGCGTGTCCGCGTCGCTGGTCTATGCGGTGTCTGCGATGCTGGCCTTGTGTACGTCCGACTGGCGTATTTCGGCCCTGTCCGGTTCCGAGGGTGGGTCCAAGGCTCAGGATATGATCGAGAATCTGCTGAGTTTTTGCGAGGCAGGCATTACTGGCAGTTTAAGCGCCGAGACCGCCTAATCCCCCGAATGGCCTCGGACCTGCCGCGCGTTAGGTTGGCTAGGCGTATCCCAGAACCTTACGCGCGACGCGGAAGCACTCCAACGCCTGTGGGACGCCGCAGTATATGCCGATCACGTGAATAATGGCGCGAATTTCTTCGGGGGTTACACCGTTGTTAACCGCGCCTTTGCAGTGGATCTCCCATTCATGCATCTTGCCCAACGCGCCGATCATCGACAGGTTCATCATCGAGCGCGTCTTTGCGTCAATCACGTCATCGCCCCAGCCAAAGCCCCAGCACCATGCGGTCATCGCCTCTTGAAACGGGCGGGTGAAGTCATCGGCTGCGGCTAGGTTCTTCTCGACATATTCCGCGCCCAGAGTGCTTTTGCGTTGTTCCAACCCTTTCAGGAACAGGTCTTCGTCGAAAATATCTGCCATATTATCCTCTGTTTTTTCGGGTCTTGACCTGTTGTGCAGGTCATCAGTCCACGGCTTCGCGCATCCATTGCTGCAACCGGGCGATTGAGTGTTCTGACATTACTCCACACTCGGGATCCAATACCAAGGGACCGGGTTGGTATCCGCGGGATTTCAGGCCGCGGTGGACGGATTCGACCAGACGGATATCTTCTTCGACCGTTGTCTCGCGATCCTGCACGGCCAATTGCCGGATTACGGCGCTTTCGGATCCGCCTTCGGTGTACCAGCCGCGCCAGACGGTGCAATTATCGGCATCATGCGCGCGCCAGTGATAGGTGTTCAGCACGTTGCCCGGATAGCATTGGAACGAAAACATCGGCCACAGGAACCACGACTGATAGTCGCCTGCATGGGGCACCGACATGTCGATCGGATAGGTCATCCTGTCGAGGCTCTGACACTCGGTCGTATGACGCAGGACATAGCCGCCGCCTGCATCGGGCTGAATGTCATATGTCTCGGGCTTGACGACGCCTTCGGCAAAGGTTGGGTGGTTGGTCGGGCAATGGTAGCATTCCGAATAGTTCTCGATGCTGACTTTCCAGTTGCAGTTTTCTTGGATTTCCACCCATTCCAGCGGTTCAAGATCGTCGATATGCGGGACAAAAGCGCGGATTTCGTCGCGCACGCCGGGGTACCAGTCGTCCATGGGCGCGGCGTGATCGTCGAGGTTGACGAAGATGAAACCGTTAAACACCTCGGTCCGGACCGAGGTCAGGCAAATGGCGCTGCGGTCGAAACCCGGAACTGATTTGATGTTTGGCCCGGCGCGCAACTGGCCTGACAGCTCATAGGTCCAGGAATGATAAGGGCAGACGACGACGCGGGTATTGCCCGCGCCGCTGACCATCTCATGCGCCCGGTGCTGGCAGACGTTGAAGAACGTGCGGATTTCACCGTCGCGGCCCCGAATGCAGAACAGGTTCTGGCCCGCGATCTCGAAGGCGAAATAGTCGCCCGGTTCCCGCACCTGCGCCACATGGCCTGCAAACTGCCAGGTTCGGGCCAGAAGGCCCTGCATCTCGGCTGCGAAAATCGCCGGGTCGGTATAGTATCGCGCGTCCAGTGAATGGGTCAGGGGGGCGTTCATTCGGGCTCCTCTGCATAAAGGCCAAGTTGGTGCCTGCGTTGGTGAAACTTTTCGACCCTGTCGACGATTTCGTCGCTGGACACAGCCACCACGAAAGATAGCAGCGTTTCCAGCAAAGCGATGGTCGAGACGGATGAGGGGAAGAATTGCGGTGTATCGGCAGCCACGACAAAGCCGTGCTGCGCGTTCAGGATCACCGGGCTGGCGGGGCTGTCCGAGATGCCGATGACAGTCATCCCTTGTTGCCGGGCCAGTTTGATCGCGTCGATCACCTCGGTCCGGTAGGGGTGGCAGGTGATGGCGATCAGCACGTCCTGCTCATCCGCCCAGGCCAGATCGTCCACCGGGGTTGAGCCGGGGCGCGGTATGGCATGGAACTGCTTCATCCCCGTCGAAGCCAGATAGGTGAAGTTGCGCGCATTCGAGTTGTTGACGCCGACGCCCAGTGTGAAGATCTGGCGGCAGTTCCAGATATCGTCGGCCGCCGACTTCAGACGGGCGGCGTCGATCCCGGCAAAGGTGTCCTCGATATTGCGGATCGCGGCACCGACCATATCGGCGTAAAGCCCGCCCAGCTCACCCGATTTGCCGATATCCTGCAACCAGCGGGCGCGATCGGGAAAGGATACACCACCGCGCCGAATCGCATCGCGGAAGGGCGCGCGGAAATCCTCATAGCCTTCGAACCCCACTTGCCGCGCCATGCGGACAAAGGTGTTAGGCTTGACCCTCGCGGCTTCGGCGATCTCGCGCACCGTCGAAACCCCGACATCCGTGGGGTTTTCCAGCACATAGCGCGCGGCCTTCTGTGCCTCGGGCGTCAGGGCGTCCCATTCTTCGCTGAGACGATCCAATACGGTGGTTGATACATTTGTGTCATTCATGATTGACGATGGTACAAATGTGGAATTAGCCTGTCGAGCAGAAAAGCGACTCGGGAAGAGGAAATGTCATGTCCGAGAAGAAATTGCCCACCCACGCCCGCGTGGTCATCGTCGGAGGCGGAGTCATGGGGGTCGGTCTGGCCTATCATCTGGCGCATGAAGGTTGGGGCGAGGATACCGTCCTGTTGGAAAAGGCTGAGTTGACCAGCGGCAGCACATGGCACGCAGCAGGCCAGATCACCCACTCGACCTCAAGCTTTGGGCTGGGCAAATGCGTAGATTACAATATCGGTCTCTATTCCGGTCAATTGGAGGCTGAAACCGGCCAGCCGGTGACATGGCATGGCTGCGGCTCGTTCCGTCTGGCTTATACCGAGGACGAGATGGACTGGCTGCGCCACACGCTGTCGGTGGGCCGTTCGCTGGGGTTCAATATCGAACTGGTCGGCCCTGAAAAAGTCGCCGAACTGCACCCGTTTTATAACTTGGACGGTGTTCTGGGTGCGCTGCACACGCCAGATGACGGCCATGTTGACCCAACCAATGTGACCATGGCGATGGCCGCAGGTGCGCGCCAGAAAGGCGTCCGCATCTTTCGCAATTGCCGCGCCACCAACATCGCGCAGGCCGCGACGGGCGAATGGATGGTCGAGACCCAGCAAGGCACTATCACCTGCGAGCATGTGGTGAACGCGGGCGGCACCTATGCCCGCCAGATGGGCGAATGGTCGGGGCTGCAATTGCCCATGACCTCGATGACGCACCATTACTTCGTGACCGAACCGGTGCCCGAGTTCCGGAACCTCGACACCGAACTGCCGGTGATCCGCGATGACCGCAAAGTCTCGGGCTATATCCGGATGGAGCAAAATCGCGGTCTGATCGGGATTTATGAGAAGGAAAACCCGAACTCGGTCTGGCATGATCACTGTCCGTGGGAATATGAAAACTGGCTGTTCGACGCCGATTACGACCGGGTGATGCCGTGGCTGGAGGAAAGCCTGAACCGGATGCCGATCTTTGCCGAACTGGGCATTCAGCGCGATGTGCATGGGGCGATTTCGCATCCGCCGGACGGTAACCCCCTGATCGGGCCTGCGCCGGGTGTACAGAATTACTGGTGCTGCTGCGGCACCCAGATCGGCATTGGCTGGGGGCCGGGCCTGACCCGTGAGCTAGCGCGCTGGATGGTGCATGGGGCCGCCGATATTTCGATGCGTGAATTCGACCCGCGCAGGTTCGGCAGTTATGCCACCAAGGACTGGCAGGTGATCAAGGCCGAGGAAGACTACTGCCTGCGCCACGAAATCCCCTTTCCGCATTTCAACCGGCTCCAGGGGCGTCCGATAAAGCCATCGCCCCTGTATGATCTGCTGAGCTCCAAAGGAGCGGTGCATGAAGAGGTCTATGGCTTCGAACGTCCCCGCTGGTTCGCGCGGGACGGTGTGGAGCAGCGCGATCACTATTCCTTCCGCCGAACCCCCGCCGAAGACATGGTCGCAGCCGAGGTCAAAGCGGTGCGCGAACGCGTCGGCATTATGGATGTGACCGCCTTCACCAAGGTCGAGGTTTCAGGACCGGACGCCTATGCGTTGCTGGATCGGCTGACCGCCAACCGGATGCCGCAAAAGGTGGGATCCATCACCCTGACCCATATGCTCAACCGCCGGGGCCGGATCGAGTTGGAGACGACCATTGTCCGCATGGCCGAGGATCGCTTTTATCTGGTCTGTGCCGCCTTTTTTGAACAACGCCTGCTGGACCACCTGACGCAACAGCGTGTGGATGAGGATGTGCAGATCAACGCTCTGTCCGCTGACTGGTCGGCTTTGTCGCTGAACGGCCCCCGATCGCGGGACGTATTGGCGCGCTGCACTGATTCTGATCTGACCAATGCTGGGTTCCGCTGGCTGTCTGCGCAAGAGATCACGATCACGGGCCACAAGGTCTGGGCCTTCCGCATGTCCTATGCCGGGGAACTGGGCTGGGAACTGCATATGCCCAACGCTGCCTGTCTGGATGTCTACACCGCGCTTTGGGCCGCCGGAGAGCCGCATGGCATCGCGGACTATGGCAGCTTCGCCATGAACGTGATGCGGATGGAGAAAGGATTCAAAGGCGCGGGCGAGCTGACCAATGAGGTCACTTTGGCCGAGGCCAACGTGCTGCGCTTTGCGCGCACCGACAAGGAGTATCTGGGCAAAGACAAGACCCTGAACACCGACCTTCCGTGGGTTTGCGCTTATCTGGAGATTGAGCCGGAAGGCGAGAGCGACGGTCATGGCGGTGAGGCGGTGATGCTGGACGGTCGCGTCGTCGGTTCAACCGCATCGGTGGCATATGGGCACACGGTCGGCAAGATTCTGGCCTTTGCCTATATCAAGCCCGAGGCCGCCATACCCGGGACAGCCTTGCAAGTCGTGATCCACGGTCGACCCCGCGCAGCCCGCGTGCTGTGTGAACCGGCCTATGATCCGCAAAGCCTTCTGCCACGCACCGACGCTGTACTGGAGGCCGCGCAATGATCCTGCCCGATACGATGAAAGCCATGGTCACGATGGGTCATGGTGGTCTGGAGCAAATGGTGCTGCATCCCGACTGGCCCCGCCCCGAACCGTTCGCCAATGAAGTGCTGATCAAGGTCGCCGCCTGCGGTCTGAACAACACGGACGTCAATACGCGGTCGGGCTGGTATTCCAAGACCGTCACTGACGCGACCACCGGAGGCGCGTTTGAAGAAGTGGGCGAAGAAGACCCTACCTGGGGCGGCAACCCGATCACCTTCCCACGCATCCAAGGGGCCGATATCTGTGGCCATATCGTCGCCGTGGGCGAAGGCGTCGACCCCGCCCGCATCGGTCAGCGCGTGATCACCGATGGCTGGTTGCGCGATCCAGTTGATCCCGGAAACACGGACAAAACCGGCTACTACGGTTCGGAACGGGACGGAGGGTTTGCCGAATACGCCACCACTCTGGCCGTGAACGCTGTGCCGATCACATCCGATCTGTCGGATGCGGAATTGGCAACGTTTTCCTGTTCCTACTCGACCGCCGAGGGGATGCTGACCCGCGCCAATGTCACCCAGACTGACACGGTTCTGGTGCCCGGAGCTTCGGGTGGGGTCGGAGGCGCATTGGTGCAACTGGCCAAACGACGCGGCGCGCGGGTCATTGCACTGGCGTCCGAAGCGAAACACGCCGACGTTGACGCACTTGGCCCGGACAAAATCCTGCCGCGCGCGCCCGATAACCTGCGTGCGGCGCTGGGGGATGAAAAAATCACCGTGGTCGCAGACGTCGTGGGCGGCCCCTATTGGCCGATCCTGATCGACATCCTCGAACGCGGCGGGCGCTATACCTGTTCCGGTGCCATCGCGGGTCCGATGGTGGATTTCGACCTGCGCACCTTCTATTTGCGCGACCTGACCTTCACCGGTTCGACCGTGATTGACCCAGAGGTCATGCAGAACCTTGTCAAATATATCGAGGCGGGTCAGATCAAACCGGCCCTTGCCGCGACCTATCCGCTGGAGGAACTGCGCGAGGCACAGGCCGCGTTCATCGCAAAACAACACACCGGAAACATTGTGGTGATCCCATGACCATGGATGATGTTCTCGAAGCCGCGCGGCAGTTGCATCACACGCATCCCGATCTGGCTGCGTTCGGAGATTGGCCCGACGACTTGTTTGCCGCTGATGTGCCGCCAAACGCAATTCCGGCAGTTCCCCTGGTGCAGGCGATCCGGCCCGACGCCGGGCCGACCCTAGCCCTGACTGAAGCAATCCGCGCAACCGCACATCTGGCCAATTGGAAACAAACCTATACCGAAGACGAAGTCGGAGCCGATTTTCTGAATCGCTACGGATATTACGAGCTGTTCGGTCCAGCTGGCCATTTCTACTCGTCGAAACTGCGCGGCTATGTGGCCTATTGGGGTGACGGGCTGAACTATGATTGGCACAGCCACAAGGCCGAAGAACTGTACCTGATCGCCGCTGGCCGCGCGCGGTTTCGCGTTCAAGGAAATGAGGCCGACCTAATCCCCAATCAAACCCGCCTACATGCCAGTTGGCAGAGCCATGCCATGATCACCACCGACAGCCCGATCCTGACCTATGTGTTGTGGCGCGGCGAAGGCTTGGACGATCTGCCCCGGATGGACGCCGCATGAAGATTACCAAACTCATCCTCTGGTCTGTCGACCTCAGCAGCCATGAAACGTACCGCATGGCCGAAGGCAAAACCTGCGCCACGGTCAAAACCCATGTCCTGTGCCTAATCACAGATACTGGCCTGCAAGGGTGGGGTGAGGTTTGCCCGATCCCTCACTACCTTCCGGCCTATGCCGATGGTGTTCCCGCCGCGATTACTGAAATGGCCCCGGAAATCCTCGGGATGTCACCTTTCGGGGCCGACGCGCCTATGCGCAAGCTTGATGGGTTTTTACCAGGCCATCGCTACGCCAAGTCCGCCGTTGATCTGGCGCTGTGGGATTTGTTTGGCCAAGCCACGGGCCAGCCGGTTTATGCGCTGTTGGGTGGGCGCACGCGCAAGGACATGCCGCTTTACCACTCGATCACCTGCGTTGCCCCGGATGAGATGGCCCGCATCGCGCAAGTCGCCTATCAGACAGGCATTCGCCAGTTTCAGGTCAAATTGGGTGTCGAAGCCGATTGGCAGGCCGACGCTGAACGCCTGATCAAGGTGCGCGAGGCCGTGGGGTCGGGCCCTATCGTCTATGGTGACTGGAACTGCGGCGCATCGCGTCTGCAGGCCACGCGCACGGGCCGCGCGGTGGCGCAACTGGATGTGATGCTGGAACAGCCCTGCAAAACGCTGGAAGATTGTGCTGCCGTCAGGCAAGCCACCGGCCTGCCGATGAAGATCGACGAGAACGCACACGATCTGGCCTCGCTGCTGCGAGCGCATGAACTTGGCTGCATGGATGCGGTGGCGTTGAAACTATCCAAGTTCGGAGGTCTGTCTGCCATGCGCCGCGCGCGGGATCTGACCGTACATCTGGGGGCCGAGATCTGCGCCGAATGCACATGGGGGTCCGATATCGTCACCGCCGCTGCGCTGCATTTCGCGGCCTCGACCCCGCAGGGATCGCTGATGAACACCTGCGATCTGTCCTCTTACGTGGCTCCACGCCTCTGCCCCGATGCGCCCAGCCGCAAAGACGGCCGCATCGCCCCACCTGAGGGCCTCGGTTTGGGCGTGACGCCCGACCCGGATATCCTTGGTTCCCCGATATTGGAGATCGCCTGAGATGCTCAAGATCAACACCCAATCCGAATGGATCGACCGTGCGAATGAGGTCTTGCCCGCTGGGGGTTTTGGCAATTTCGACCCCGGCATCATTATCGCACGTGGCGAGGGCAGCCACGTCTGGGATGAGGACGGCAAGGAATATATCGACTATCTGATCGGGTCCGGCCCGATGCTGCTGGGCCACGGCCACCCCGAAGTGATGGAGGCGGTGCTGGAACAACTGCCCAAGGGCATGACTTTCTTTGCCAATAACGCCAAGGGTATCGAACTGGCTGAGGTTATTGTCGATGCGGTGCCCTGCTGCGAGCAGGTGCGCTTTGTCGCCTCGGGTGGCGAGGCCGACATGTACGCTATCCGTCTGGCCCGCGCCTATACCGGGCGTGACAAGATTCTGAAATTTGAAGGCGGCTATCATGGCATGAGCGCCGAGGCGCAGATGAGCCTTGCCCCCAGCCGCCATGTCAATTTTCCGCAAGCGGTGCCTGACAGCGCCGGGATACCTGATGGGGTGGCCGAGCAGATGCTGATTGCGCCATTCAACGATCTTGAGGCCGTCGCTGCCCTGCTGAATGAACATGACGACATCGCAGCGATCATGGTCGAGCCCTTGCAGCGGATCATCCCGCCCTTGCCCGGGTACCTGCAAGGGCTGCGCGACCTGTGCGACCAGCACAATGTCCTGCTGATCTTTGACGAGATCGTCACGGGGTTCCGTTTGGCCTATGGCGGCGCGCAGGAGAAATACGGTGTGACACCCGATATTTGCACGCTGGGCAAAATTATCGGCGGAGGGTTCCCTTTGGCCGCGCTGGGTGCAAGCGCCGAGATCATGAAACACTTCGACAAGGCTCAGGTTGGCGAGGACGGGTGGTTGATGCAACTTGGGACCTTGTCGGGAAACCCGGTGGCCTCGGTCGCGGGCCTGAAAACGATGGAGGTTCTTCGGCGCGACGGCGTCTATGACCAACTGCGCGCAGCGGGTGCAGCCTTGCAACAGATGCAGGGTACTGCCTTGGTCAAAGCCGGGATTCCGTTTCGGATTTGCGGCGACGAGACGTTGTTCGATATCTTTTTCACGGAAAACGATTGCCGCGATTACCGCAGCGCCAAGCATGATGATCCGCATCGTAACGTGATGTACAACAACAGCTTAAGGACGAGCGGGATCTTCAAGTCGCCGGGCAAGCTTTATCCTTCCTTGGCTGTGACGGAAGCGGACCTGCAACAGACTAAGCACGCGGTTGAAAAAGCGGTCCAGATGATTGCCAATGCCTAAACGGATTTAGTTTGGGCAAAGAAACGGACCGCTGCCAGTTGATGACAGCGGCCCTGACTGATTGGATGTCCGGGGCTGCACCTCGCCCCCTCGAATACCACTTAAAAATATGGACAGACTTGCAAACTTTCGACTTTTTCGAGAGCAGCCCGACGTCTCAATCGGTGTATCTGTATGTTGTCAGAGTCTCAAAACGCGAGCAGTGAAGTAGTTCACATTGCGAGATTTTTCTTAACTTTTCCAGTCAAAGAACCCTGAACCCGCCTTCTGCAGCAGCGTTTCCGCCATGGTGCGGCCCATCTCAGGCCCATCTACAACCGCGCCAGTGATGTCTTCCGAGATGGCCTCGGACCCATCGGGGCGCAAAACCTCACCCCTCAGGCGCAGCTGGCCGTCTCGTATATCGGCAAGGCCGGCAATCGGTGTTTCGCAAGAGCCGTCCAGCGCAGCCAGCAGCGCGCGTTCTGCGGCCAGACGCTGTCCAGTTTCCGCGTGGTGGATCGCCTCGAGCATGCAAGCTGCGCGGGAATCGCCGTTGCGGCGTTCGATACCGATAGTGCCCTGGGCGATGGCAGGCAGCATATCTTCGGGGGTGATGGCGGTGGCGGGGACGTCGTCCATGTTCAGGCGGCGGATACCGGCCATGGCCAGAAAGGTGCAATCGGCCACGCCGTCGGCCAGTTTCTTCAGCCGCGTTTGCACATTACCGCGAAACTCGACCACGTTCAGGTCGGGGCGACGGTTGAGCAGTTGCGCCCGTCGGCGCAGGGACGAGGTGCCGACGGTTGCACACTGCGGCAGGTCGTGGATTGAACTGAAGCTGGGCGAGATGAAGGCGTCGCGCACATCCTCGCGTGGCAGGAAGGTGTCCAGCACCAGACCGGCGGGCTGTTCCACCGGCATGTCCTTGGTGGAATGCACGGCGATGTCGATATCACCGCGCAGCATCGCTTCTTCGATCTCCTTGGTGAACAGGCCCTTGTTGCCGATCTCTTTCAACGGCCGGTCCGCGTCGATCATGGCGCGGTTGTCACCCGTGGTCTTGATGACCACGATCTCGAACGCTTCATCCGGCAAGTCGAAAGCCGCGCCCAGTCGCTGCCGTGTCTCATAGGCTTGTGCCAGCGCCAGAGGTGATCCTCGGGTACCGATCTTGAGTGGCGAGTCGGGGGAGGGCAGGGTCAGTGTCATGCGCACAGCTTTAGTCGCGTCACATTGCCCTGACAATGGGGGCAGAGCTTGACAAATTGCCACTGAGGGCCGACCCGTGGCGCAAACCTGATGATTGGGGGCAGACATGGCCGAGACAAAGAAACTGCTGCGGGCGCTGGCCGGTGAGGTGCAGGATGTTCCGCCGATCTGGATGATGCGCCAGGCCGGCCGGTACCTGCCTGAATACCGCGCGACGCGGGCGCAGGCGGGGGATTTCCTGTCGCTGTGTTATAACCCCGAACTGGCGGCCGAGGTAACGTTGCAACCAATTCGCCGCTATGGGTTCGATGCGGCGATCTTGTTTGCCGATATCCTGCTGGTACCGCAGGCGCTGGGCGCGGATTTGTGGTTCGTGACCGGCGAAGGGCCGCGCCTGTCGACCATCACACAGCAGGCCGAATTTGACGCATTGAAGCCTGTTGATGCGATCCACGAGACTTTGTCGCCGGTCTATGAAACTGTGCAAATCCTATCGCGTGAATTGCCGTCCGAGACAACGTTGATCGGTTTTGCAGGCGCGCCATGGACGGTGGCCACCTATATGATCGCCGGGCGCGGCACGCCGGATCAAGGCCCGGCCCATGCGCTGCGCGAAGGGAATGTGGTACTGTTCGAGGCGTTGCTGGAGCGGATCACGCTGGCCACGATCGAATACCTCTCGGCCCAGATTGAGGCAGGGGCCGAGGTGGTCAAGATCTTTGACAGCTGGGCCGGGTCATTGAAGGGGGACGCGTTCCAGAAATACGCCGTTGAGCCCTGCCGGGTGATCACCCAAGCCATCAAGGCGCGTCATCCCGGTATTCCGGTGATCGGGTTCCCGCGTGAGGCCGGTGAAGGCTATGTCAGGTTTGCCAAGGCGACCGGAGTGGATTGTGTGGCGCTGGATAACTCGGTTGCGCCGGGTTGGGCGGCGACCCATGTTCAGGTAGACTGCTGTGTGCAGGGCAATCTGGCCTCGTCCCATATGGTGACGGGTGGGCAGGCTTTAGTAGATGAAACGCGCCAGATCGTTGAGGCGTTTTCCAAGGGGCCGCATATTTTCAACCTTGGGCACGGGATCACGCCAGATGCAGACCCAGAGAACGTGCAGTTGATGATTGATACTGTGCGATCGCGCTAAGCTGGTGGAAGGGGGCCGGCCCCCTTCTTGGCCTGCGGCCAATTCATCCCCCGGGATATTTATAGCCAGATGAAGGGGCGGATCAGCGCTTTGGGTTGAGTTCGTCCAGAATTTCCGAGCGGTGTTCGCCGCGCGACGGGCTGGGCTTTGGCTGCCATGCTTGGTTTGAAAAGCGCGGCGCGGCGGCGGCCTGGAGAGTTCCGTCGATGTTCTGCCATGTCTGGCGCGCGTTGTTCATGGGGTGCGAATGTGCCTGTTCGGGGCTAAGCACGGGTGCAACGCAGGCGTCGGTGTCATGGAAAAGCGCCGTCCAATGATCGCGCGGGTGTTGAGCGAAGATTTCAGTCAGGCGCGCCGTGAGCAGTGGCCAGAGTTTTGGGTCATATTGATTATTGAAGTCAGGATCCTGTGACAGGCCCAGTTTGTTGAGGAACTCAGCGTAGAATTTTGGCTCGAGGCATTGCACCGTGATGAACCCGCCGTCGGCGCAACTATAGGTGCGGCTCCAATGAGGGCCGTCCAGCAGGCTATGGCCGCGTGTTTCCGACAGATTGCCGGTTTGGCGCATGCTCATGAGCAGGTTCATCATATGCGCCGAGCCGTCATAGATAGCGGCGTCGACAACGGTGCCCTGACCTGTGCGCTGTGCGTTGATAAGGCCCGCCAGAACGCCTGCGACAAGGTACATCGCGCCGCCCCCGATGTCGCCCACCAATGTTGCCGGCGTCTGCGGGGGTTGCTCTGCCGCCGAGGCGTACCAGAGCGCGCCTGACATTGCGATATAGTTCAAGTCGTGGCCTGCCCTGTCCGATAGTGGGCTGTCCTGTCCCCAGCCAGTCATGCGGCCATAGACCAGTTTGGGGTTAAGGGAGTGGCAGGTTTCGGGGCCGAGGCCGAGCTTTTCCATCACTCCGGGGCGGAAGCCTTCGATCAGCGCGTCGGCTGACGAAATCAGGCTCAAGGCGATCTCAAGATCGGTGTCATCCTTGAGGTTCAGGTCTATGGACCGTTTGCCGCGATCCAGCACGGAACTCTCGGGCATTCCGGGGGTGCTGGGCTGGCCCTTGCGATGGATGGTTATGACATCTGCGCCCAGGTCGGCCAGCATCATGGCCGCGAACGGGCCGGGGCCCAAGCCCTCGACTTCGATGATCCGGATACCATTCAGCATTGTGCCCCTCCTTTTTTGGCAGGGTTTCGAGGCTTTGCGGGAATTGCAAGGCCGGATTCTGATGGCTTGCAAGATGGTTACGTGACCACTAGCGTTTCCAGCGGGGATTGGAGAGAGGCTCGGATGCGGTTGTGGATCCTTTTCGGGAGCGTTCTAGCGCTGGCGGTTCTCGCCGGTGTTCTGTCGCGCCTGCATCCCCCCGGAACCATCATCTTGGCTGCGGGCCCCGCGGGTGGGGCCTATGAAACCGTAGCGCAGGACTATGCAGACATATTGGCGCGGGATGGCATCCGGCTTGAAATACTCGAAACGGCCGGGTCGGTAGAGAATGCTGATCTGCTGAATAATGGCGAGGTGGATGCGGCTTTTCTGCAAGGTGGAATCAAGGTTGACCCCAACAGGGCCGAAGCTGTCGGTGCCGTATTCTTTGAGCCTGTTGTTTTTCTGGTGAACAAAGACGCGGCCATCCCGCGCAATCCTGCCCTTTGGTCCGGTTTGCGGATCAACAGCGGTGCACCGGGGTCAGGAACGGCGGCGGCGTTTCGTGATCTTGAACGGGCCGTGGGGTTGGCCGAGGACGCAAACGAACATTTCTCAATACCTTATGCCGAAGCTGCGGCTGCCCTGCTTGCGGGTGAACTGGATATCGCAGTCTATGTGGCCCCGATAGAAGCGCCCTATCTCAAGGCGGCCTATGAATCTCCGGGGCTGCGGGTGTTGGACCTGGCCCATGTACAGGCAATTTCCAGACGCCTGACCTATGCGACGGTGGTATCGGTGCCGGCGGGGGGAATGTCTTTGGACCCTGTGCTGCCGCCACGCGCTGTTGAGTTGGTCGCGATCGAGGCACGGTTGGTCGTGCGACCCGATCTGCATCCGGCTTTGGTCAACCGTCTGACAATGGCAGCGATCGAGTTGCACCAGGCAAGGGGCATTATCTCGGACCCTGGCGTTTTCCCGAACATTGACGGTACCGGCTTGAATGTCAGCAATACCGCGCGCCAATTGATCCTTGATGGCCCGTCCACCTGGCATAACTGGCTGCCTTATTGGATTGCCGCGCAGATCAACCGGGTATTGCTGTTGTTGTTGCCGTTCTTTTTTATCGTGGTTCCGTTGATGCGGCTGCTGCCCTTTGCCTATGCTTACGCGATGCGCTGGCGTGTTTGGCAACATTACCCCGAAATCCGCGATATCGAGTTGGAATTGGCCAATGACCCAAGCGACGCTGAGTTGGATATGATGCAGGCGCATTTGAGTGAACTGGATGAGCGTCTGGCTGCGCTGCGGTTGCCGGCTGCTTACCGGCAGGGGCAATACGACGCCCGGCTGCACGTTGAGTTGATCCAGAAGCGAATAGCCGAATTGCGAAATGCCGGGCCCGCTTGAGGCTGGTGGCGCGTACAAAAATGCGCAGGACCCTGTGCGGAATGGGCCTGTTCTGTGTCGGTTCGCCGGGGTAATGTCCCCGCCAGAACGGGGAAAGTGAATGACACCAATTCTGTCCATCAGGGACTTGCGCAAATCCTATGCCGACGGTTTCGAGGCGCTGAAGGGCGTCTCATTGGATATTGAAGAAGGTGAGATTCTTGCGCTGCTGGGGCCAAACGGAGCGGGCAAGACGACCCTGATTTCAACCGTTTGCGGGATCACGACCCCGACTTCCGGGTCGGTGACGGTGGGCGGGCATGATATCCAGACCGATTTTCGGGCCGCCCGTCGAATGATTGGGCTGGTTCCGCAAGAGATTGCGTTGGAGCCATTCGAGAAAGTTTGGAATACGGTGCGGTTTTCGCGCGGGTTGTTCGGGTATGGTGCTGACAATACTCGGATCGAGGAAATCCTGCGCAAGCTGTCCTTGTGGGACAAGCGCAAGAACGCGATCAAGGAATTGTCAGGCGGCATGAAGCGCCGCGTACTGATCGCCAAGGCGCTGGCGCATGAACCGCGCGTGTTGTTTCTGGACGAACCCACAGCCGGAGTCGATGTCGAGCTGCGCAAAGACATGTGGGAGATCGTGGCCGAGCTCAAACAGGCGGGCGTCACCATTATCCTGACCACACATTACATCGAAGAGGCAGAGGCCATCGCTGACCGCGTCGGGGTCATCGACAAGGGTGAATTGCTGCTGGTTCAGGACAAGAACACACTGATGGCCCAGATGGGCAAGAAGCAGATCGAGGTCATGCTGACAGAACCCATTCAATCCATTCCCAAAGCCCTGTCCGAGCATAACCTGACTTTGAACGGGAATGGCGATGTGCTGATCTATACCTATGATATCCACGCCGACCGGACAGGCATCACCACCTTGCTGAACGACGTGGCGCAGGCGGGGTTGGTGTTGCGTGATGTGCAGACCCGTCAATCGAGCCTTGAGGAAATTTTTGTCAATCTAGTGTCCGGAGCCCCCGCATGAACTGGTCCGCCGTCGCCGCCATCTACCGGTTCGAAATGGCTCGGTTCTTTCGAACACTGGCGCAAAGCTTTCTGTCTCCGGTCCTGTCCACTTCGTTGTATTTCGTGGTTTTCGGAACTGCCATCGGCAGCCGTATCCAAGAGATCGAGGGCGTATCTTATGGTGCGTTCATCGTACCGGGGCTTATCATGCTGTCGGTGGTGATGCTGTCGATCTCGAACGCGTCCTTTGGCATTTATTTTCCCAAGTTCCTAGGCACGATATACGAACTGCTTTCCGCCCCTGTGAATTTTATCGAGATTGTGATCGGCTATGTCGGAGCCGCCGCGACAAAGGCACTGTTCGTGGGGGTGGTGATCCTGATTACCGCCACTTTCTTTGTGGATTTAAGGATCGAACATCCTTTTGCGATGGTGTGGTTTCTGGTTCTGACTTGCCTCAGCTTTTCGCTGCTTGGGTTTATAATCGGTATCTGGGCCAGCAATTTTGAACAGATGTCACTGGTCCCACAATTGGTGGTGACGCCACTGATCTTTCTGGGTGGTACGTTCTATTCGATTTCGATGCTGCCGCCGGTGTGGCAGACAATCACTCTGTTCAATCCGGTGGTTTATCTGATTTCCGGGTTCCGCTGGTCGTTCTACGGGCTTGCCGATGTTCCCATTGGCTTCAGCCTTTTGGCAATTTTGGTGTTCACCGGCATCTGTTTGGGCATCATCGGGTGGATTTTCAAAACAGGCTGGCGCATTCGCAGCTAGGCGATCCGTGGCGTTGCATTTTTGCCCGTCATGTGTGGGAATTTGGTTCACGTCGCGTTTTAGGCCGTAGCGGTCCCTTGTTTACCGGTTGGCTGCACTCTACATCGGCATCCATGAAACTCAGCCTGCCGTTTCTCAAAAAACAACCCAGCGTCGCTGTCGTGCGATTGTCCGGTGCCATCGGAATGGCCGGCCGCGCGTCGATGTCCGATACTTCGCTTGCCCCGGTACTTGAGAAAGCCTTTCGCAAGGGAAAACCCTCGGCGGTGGCGCTTGAGATCAATTCGCCCGGAGGATCACCTGTTCAAAGCTCGTTGATTGGCGCCCGCATACGGCGCTTGTCCGAGGAACTGAATGTGCCGGTCATTGCGTTTGTCGAGGATGTTGCAGCCTCGGGCGGGTACTGGCTGGCGGCGGCGGCCGATGAAATCTATGCAGACGACAGTTCGGTTCTTGGCTCGATCGGGGTGATCTCGTCCGGGTTCGGGGCGCATGTGTTGCTGAAACGTCAGGGAATTGAACGTCGTGTCCACACGGCCGGGCAGTCAAAGTCCATGCTGGACCCGTTCTCTCCGGAAAAGAAAGAGGATGTCGCGCGGCTCGAAAGATTGCTGGCCGATATTCACGACAATTTCATCACCCATGTAAAAAACCGCCGGGGCGCAAAGCTGGATGAGAACGAGGACCTGTTCACCGGCGAGGTCTGGTTGGCCCGGCGCGCGCGGGAATTGGGGCTGATCGACGGTATCGCCCATCTTAAGCCAAAGATGCAGGAGCGTTTCGGCGACAAGGTAAAGTTCCGCCGATATGGCCTTCGTAAGCCGCTGTGGTCTCGGTTCGGGGCGTCACTGGCCCAGGATGCGATTGCTGGCCTTGAGGAGCGCGCGGCTTACGCGCGTTTCGGTTTGTAACGTGATTATCAAGATCGTAACCCTTTTTCTGATTGCTATGGGTGTCCTGGCCATGTTCGGGAAACTGCGCTTTCCGGGACAGCAGAGGTTGCAGTCTTCAAGATGCCCGCGCTGCGGGCGGTTCAGGATCGGCAAAGGCCCCTGCGCCTGCGAAAAAGGAGGCCGTACATGACGGCATGGCTGCTTTCCGGCCTCGGGCTGCTGATCCTGCTGTTGGCGGGTGATGCGCTGGTGCGTGGTGCAGTAAACCTGAGCCTGCGTCTGGGCGTGCCCGCGCTGATTGTCAGTCTGACAATCGTGGCCTTTGGCACTTCGGCCCCCGAACTGCTGATTGCGATCAGCGCCATCAAGGAAAATGCGCCGGGGATCGCGCTGGGGAACGTGGTGGGGTCGAACACGGCCAACATCCTTTTGGTGCTGGGTCTGCCTGCGCTTTTGGCGACGCTGCACACCAGTGAATGCGACAGCCGCAAGAACTATGTCTTCATGCTGCTGGCCTCGGTTCTTTTTATCGGACTGGCCTTCTGTGGCATATTCAATCTGTACAGCGGGGCAATCCTGCTGGCCGCGCTTGGTCTTGTTCTGTGGAATGCGTTCCGCGAGGCTCACGCGCACCGCAAGGCTTGCGGTGAAGCCTGCGCCGACGATGAAGAGCTTGACGGGCTGGAAGAAGCCGACCCGGATATGCCTTATTGGAAGATCTCGATCTACCTGGTTCTGGGTCTGATCGGATTGCCGATGGGCGCGCACCTGCTGGTGGATAATGCAACCGTCATTGCACGCACCTATGGCGTCAGCGAAACCGTGATCGGCCTGACACTGGTGGCTGTCGGGACCTCGCTGCCGGAATTGGCAACAACTGTCATGGCCGCTCTGCGCCGTCAGGCGGACGTTGCGTTGGGCAATGTGATTGGCTCGAACATGTTCAACCTGCTTGCCATCGTGGGCATCGCCACACTGGTCGGGCCTATTCCGGTTGATCAGGAATTCCTGCGGTTCGATCTATGGGTCATGCTGGGCGCGTCGCTGTTGCTGATCCCGTTCGTGTTCTTCAAAAAAGACATCACGCGTGGGTGGGGTCTGTTGTTGACTCTGCTCTATGCGGTCTACGTCATCTCTTTGTTGGCGTGACTTGAGTAAGAGGGAACACGTATGACCCGAGCGTTGGTAACCGGTGCAGGAATCCGCCTTGGCCGAGCCATGGCCTTATATCTGGCCCAACGCGGGTATGATGTTGCTGTGCATTACGCGACTTCTGCTGATTCTGCCGCCGAAGTTGTATCCGAGGTTCAGGCCATGGGTCGCAAGGCCGTCGCGTTGCAGGCCGACCTGCTGGACGAGGCGCAGGTCCAGACGCTTTTGCCGCGCGCGGCTGAGGCTTTGGGTGGGCCAATTACCTGTTTGGTTAACAACGCCTCGATCTTTGAATATGACAACATCCATACGGCGACCCGTGATAGCTGGGATCGGCATCTGGACAGCAATCTGCGCGCGCCCTTCGTTCTGACACAGGCAATGGCAGAGCAGGATCTGGAACCGGATACCGACGATGCGGGAGAGCCCGTGGCAGTTGGCCTGATCGTCAACATGGTTGATATGCGTGTCCGCAAACTGACGCCCGAGTTCATGTCCTACACTATTGCCAAGATGGGTCTTTGGGCGCTGACCCGCACGGCAGCGCAGGCCCTAACCCCCGCGATCCGCGTCAACGCGATTGGCCCCGGCCCGACGATGCAGGGCCACAGGCAAAGCGAAGATCACTTCAAGGCGCAGCGCGCTAATACCGTGCTTGAACGCGGCGCGAACCCGTCTGATATCACCGCTGCGCTGGGATATTTTCTGGACGCACACGCCGTGACCGGGCAGTTAATATGCGTCGATGGCGGGCAGCATCTTGGGTGGCAAACTCCGGATGTTTTGGGGGTTGAATAGGCATCTTTGCCTCAAGTTTTGCACCGCTCGCATTTCCGTTACTTGCACGTTACAAAATTGTCTTTTTTTTCATACACTTGCCATGTGTATGAAAAAATTACATTTAAAAACAAGAAGTTAATATAGCGCCTATTTTTTGTGCAAATCAAGGAATCCTTAATGAATCAAGGGAAAATCGAGACCCTCGGAAACTTATCTTCATAGTTATCCACAGAAACCGTGGATTTGTTTTCTCTTGAATTGAGACGCTTAAGATTGCAGCCATGGTCAGGGAATCATATTTCGGACTCATGACCACCCAGAACGAATCGAACCCCGACGGCCAAGCCACTGGATACAAATGTATACAGCGTTATGTGAAAACGCTGGACAGTTCTCCGGGCGTTTACAGGATGTTGGATGCGGACAGCCGGGTTCTGTACGTGGGCAAGGCGCGGAACCTGAAGGCGCGGGTGTCGAACTATACGCGGCCCGGCCATTCGGGGCGGATCGAGAAGATGATCGCCGCAACCGCCTCGATGATGTTCCTGACCACGCGAACCGAGACCGAGGCGCTGCTGCTGGAGCAGAACCTGATCAAGCAGCTCAAGCCCAAATACAACGTACTGCTGCGCGACGATAAGAGTTTTCCGAATATTCTGGTCGCCAAGGATCATGGCTTTCCGCAGATCAAAAAGCATCGTGGGGCGAAGAAGGAAAAGGGCGCGTATTTCGGCCCGTTTGCCAGTGCGGGCGCAGTGAATAGGACGCTGAACCAGCTGCAAAAAGCGTTCCTTCTGCGGAACTGCTCGGATTCCATGTTCGACAGCCGCACGCGGCCCTGTCTACTGTATCAGATCAAGCGGTGTTCGGGGCCATGCGTCGGGCTGATCTCGGAAGCGGATTACCGCGAAAGCGTCAAGGATGCCGAACGCTTCCTCTCGGGCCGATCGACTAAAGTGCAGGAGGAGTTGGCCGAACAGATGATGACCGCCTCTGAGGCGATGGAGTTCGAGCGTGCCGCCGGCCTGCGAGATCGTATCCGGGCGCTGACGCAGGTGCAGACCAGCCAGGGCATCAACCCGCGCGGCGTGGCCGAGGCGGATGTGATTGGCCTCTATATGGAGAGCGGGCAGGCCTGTGTGCAGGTGTTTTTTATCCGCGCGAACCAGAACTGGGGGAACAAGGATTTCTACCCTCGGGTCGGCGCGGATGTGTCCCCGGCTGAGGTGATGGAGGCGTTCCTCGGCCAGTTCTACGACAACAAGGAGCCACCGCGTCAACTGATCCTGTCGGACGGGATCGAGAACGCTGACCTGATGAAACAAGCGCTGGCCGAGAAAGCCGGGCGCAAGGTGGAAATCCTCGTGCCCCAGCGCGGTGAGAAACAGGAGCTGATCGCTGGGGCCCTGCGCAACGCACGAGAGTCGCTTGCGCGGCGCATGTCGGAAAGCGCCACGCAGGCCAAGCTGTTGCGTGGCGTGGCCGAGGCGTTTGATCTGGAAGGGCCTCCGGGCCGGATCGAGGTCTACGACAACAGCCATATTCAGGGCACCAACGCGGTGGGCGGCATGATCGTGGCGGGTCCCGAAGGGTTCATGAAAAACGCTTATCGCAAGTTCAACATTCGCGGGGATGACCTGACCCCCGGCGACGACTTCGGCATGATGAAAGAGGTCCTAACCCGCCGCTTTACCCGCCTGTTGAAAGAAGACCCCGACCGCGACAAGGGCCATTGGCCGGACCTGCTGTTGATCGACGGCGGGGCGGGGCAGGTCAGCGCGGTGCATGAAATTATGGTCGAACATGGCGTCGAAGACATCCCCATGGTTGGAGTCGCCAAGGGCGTGGACCGCGACCACGGCAAAGAGGAATTCCACCGTACCGGCCAGCGCGCCTTTGCTTTGAAACGCAATGATCCCGTGCTGTATTTCATCCAGCGTCTGCGGGACGAGGCGCACAGGTTCGCCATCGGCACCCATCGCGCCAAACGGGCCAAGGCGGTTGGGGCGACGCCTCTGGACGAAATTCCCGGCGTGGGGGCGGCGCGCAAACGCGCTTTGCTCACCCACTTCGGCAGCGCCAAGGCGGTCAGCCGGGCCAATCTAGCGGACTTGAAAGCAGTTGAGGGGATCTCAGCCGGGCTGGCGCAGAAGGTCTATGATTTCTTCCATGACAAGGGCTAGGTCCGCCGCCCGCGCCACAGGATATAGAGCCCCGAGGCCACGATCAGCGCTGACCCGATCCACATGGTCTGATCCAGTTCCTCGCCAAACATCACCACGCCCAGCCCGATCCCGAACAGCAGCCGCGAATAGCGGAAGGGCGTGACGGATGAGACTTCGCCTGTGCGCATCGCCTTCATCAGCGAGGCATAGGCCATGACGCCCATCACGATTGCGCCGGTCATATGCAGGCCGACATGGGCGGTCAGGGGCTGCATCGGTGTCCCCTCCCAAAACCGATAGGCCAGCCCGGCGACGATGATGCAGAGGAAACCGTAGAACCCCAGCACCTCGGTCCCCAGTGACGCCGGCGCGGCGCGGCTGGCCAGATCGCGGCCCGCGAACCCCAGCATCCCAAGCACCGCAAGGATGGACAGGGCCGAAAAGCTGTCCCCGGTCGGTTGGATGATGATGACGACGCCGATAAGGCCCACCAGAATGGCGCTCCACCGCCGCCAGCCGACGGTTTCGCCAAAGACCAGCGCGGCTCCTGCGACAACGACCAGAGGCGTAGCCTGTAAGATCACCGTGGCCGATGATAGTGGCGTTAGTGCGATGGCCAGCACATAGAACAGGCGCCCCAGAATTTCGAACACCACTCGTACTTTCATGGGGCGCGACAGCACATCGGCCTGAAACAGCCGCGTGCCACGCAGCAGGGCCACCGCCGCATAGATCACCGCACCGCCTGCGCCAAACAGCACCAGCACCTGCCAGATCGGGATCGCAGCCGAGGCCGCCTTGATCAGCGCATCTTCTAGCGCGAACAGCGCCATCGCGGCGATCATCCACGCGCTGCCGATCAGGTTGGATCGGGGGTCGGTTTGAATATGCTGTGTCATGTTTTGCTCTGTCTGGACCGCGCGCCAATCTGACCGCAAAGCCCCCGCGCGCCAAGCCGTGCATCCCGGGTTGCGACCCTTTGACCCCGGGCGCCACAACTGCCTGTGATCGGGGCAGATTCTCGATGGGCCACCTTTTATGTCCCGAACCGGCGATGTAGGGTCGGGTCATGAAGTGGAACTTGCCCAATATTCTGACCGTTCTTCGCTTGCTTGCGGCCCCCGGTCTGGCCGTGATGTTTCTGTATTTCACCCGGCCCTATGCGGATTGGTTTGCCCTGATCCTGTTTCTGTCTGCCGCAATCACCGACTGGTTTGATGGATATCTGGCGCGGGCGTGGAAACAGGAAACCAAGATTGGTGCAATGCTGGACCCGATTGCTGACAAGGCAATGGTGGTGATCGCGCTGATGATCCTTGTTGGATATTCCACCGAGCACTGGACGCCGTGGCTGGTACTGCCTGCAACCGTGATCCTGTTCCGCGAGGTGTTTGTCTCGGGCCTGCGCGAATACCTGGGGGATGTGGCGGGGACGCTGAAAGTGACCAAGCTGGCCAAGTGGAAGACCACCGCGCAGATGGTTGCGATCGCTATCCTGTTTTCGCAGGGGATATTCGAGCATAACTTTGTGATGTCCACGTTCGGAATGGATCCTACGACCATTGATCAGGTTCTTACGGGACAGGTAGGTGATGTAAACAACATCCGCTGGCACCTGGAAGGGATGTTCTGGTCGGGCCGGATCGGATTGTGGCTGCTGTGGATCGCTGCGACCCTGACATTGATCACGGGCTACGACTACCTACGTAAAGCCATGCCCCATCTGAAGGAGAGCTAAGCGATGGACGTGCTGTATTTCGCCTGGGTGCGCGAACGCATCGGCCTGCCGAAAGAGCGGGTGGAAACTGAAGCCGCGACCGTTTCCGATCTGGTCGCGGAACTCAGCGCGCGAGAGGATCGCTATGCCGCGGCCTTTGCTGATCTTTCGGCGCTGCGCGTGGCGCTCGATCAGGAGCTTTCGGACTTTGACGCGCCGCTTGCCGGGGTTCGTGAAGTCGCGTTTTTTCCTCCCATGACCGGCGGCTGATCCATGCGTATCGTGGTTCAGGAAGAGGCGTTTGATCTGGGTGCCGAAGCCAACGCTTTTGCCGCCAAGGATGCCGCAAACGGGGCGATTGTGACATTTACCGGCGTTGTCCGTGATCTGGCTGCGGGCGATTTGGATGTCATGGAGATCGAACATTATCCCGGCATGACCGAACGTGCCCTGACCAAGATCGCGGAAGAGGCGCAAAGCCGCTGGTCACTGGGTGATGTCCTTGTAATCCACCGCCACGGGCGGCTGGCTCCGGGGGATCGGATCATGATGGTGGCAACCGCCGCACCGCACCGCAAGGATGCGTTCGACGCCGCAGAATTTCTGATGGACTATCTGAAATCCCGCGCTCCGTTCTGGAAAAAGGAAATCACGTCGGACGGGGCCGATTGGGTGGCCGCCAAGGACGAGGATGAAGATGCGCTGACCCGGTGGTAGGTCAGTCCGCGTTGTTGATACGGCCCCGCAGTTCCTCGGCTTCCTGACGTGCAGCGCGCAGGCCATCCATGGCTGCGGACAATTCTGCCTCTGCCTGCGTCAGTTGGTTGGTCAGTTCCGCCTCACGCTGTTGCAGGTAAGTGATCGCCTGATCGCGGGTTTCTTCGGCTTCGTGCAATTCCTGGCTCATGCGGTCCAGATCGGCGACATCACTTTGACGCACACGCGACAAGCGGTGCGCAAGCCAGTTGGCGAACCAGCCCATGCAGAAAGCCGCAAACAGGATAACGGCGGTGGCGATGATGAATTCGATTCTGTTCAACTTACTGTTCCTCTGCGCCGGTATCTTCGGCCTCTGGCTGCGCGTCTTCCGAGTCGCCTGTCGTGGCTTCCATCGCCTCAAGCCCGGTTTCGGAATTGGCGACAGGTTCGGGTCGGATCAGCCGGAACTCGATCCGGCGGTTTTCCTCACGGCCTTCTTCGGTATCGTTATCTGCGATGGGCTGGGTTTCACCATAGCCGACGGCCGAATAGCTGCCGGTTGGAATCCGGCGGCCGCGCAATTCGTTCAGGATGGACTGTGCCCGCGCCTGGCTGAGTTGCTGGTTCATCTCTTCGCGGCCCTGACTGTCGGTATGGCCCTGAATTTCCATCCGGATTGGACCGCACTCTCGCAGAATATCCGCAATTTGGTTCACCGTATCGCGCGAGTCCGACGCAATCGTGGCCGAGCCCGGCTCGAAGGCAATTTTGGTTGCTGCCTGAATTTCCGCGATCCGCTCTTCACACATTTCGGGGTCCGGCAGCGTGTCTTCGGGCTCGGGAGGGGCTTGGTAGGTAATGGACAGGGTATAATCCTGCGCGTCCCCCAGTTTTTCAGAGAGCAAACCGGCGATGCGGGCCTTGGACTCGGGATCGTGACTGATGCCGCTCAGGACGACATCATCCGGCGTTACCGTTAGCGCGCCGTTGTGAAGGTGAGACAGGGCCTCGAGCCCAGCCAGCACGCGCACGGGCCAGTCTGACGGTAAATCGGGGGCAATCCGCGTGGCGGTATAAACTTGTTCAGACCCAAAAGCCGCCCGTGCGAAACTGTCGACCATGTCGCGCGCCGCTTCGTCACCCAAACGGCCCCGCATCTGCACCAGACCTTCGGGGCTGCGCGTTGCGGAGAACTCTGTCGGACCTGCAGGTGCGTCTTCGGTCGGTTCCGGCAATACGGCGTGCAAGGCGAAAACACCGGGCAGAGCGGCCTCAAGCTCGCCTACGATCCGGTCAAAAAGCGCGGGATTGGTGCCTTCGGCGGCGACCAGCGTTACATCAGCATCCGAAATTGTGATTGAACCCTGACCAATTTCCGCCAGTGCGCGTATGCCCAGAGATGCAGCCTCGGGCCAGCGGGGCGATGGCACACCCAGCCCGATCGTGCAGGAATACGGCCCCGTCAGACCAGCGCCTTTCGCCGCTTGGATTATCGTGTCGCGCGCTTCTTCGTCTTGCGCCGAGCACGCATCAAAGGTCCCGCCGGACTCATCAATCAAATAACGCAGGGTGAAAGGCGTGATCACCGGTCTTGGGGCCGAAATGGACAGCCCGATGCGCAGGCTGGGGGGGGCTGCCCGGGTCAGGTCCTGTTCCAGTTGCTCTTTTTCCTGCTGGCTGTCTGCGATGGCCGTGATCTTGACCAGTCCGGGGCTGGCCGAGATTTTGGCGCGCGGCAGACGTGCCAGCGCCTCAACCGAATAGTTTAACGCTTCTTCCCAGCCTTTCGGCTTTGGATAGTCTGCGGTTTCCATTAGGTCCGAGACCTTGCCGCCATCCAGATTGCGAAGCCGGTCTACAAACGCGTCCCGGTCCTGGCTGGCAGGTATGAGGCCAATAACCGAAATGCCGCTGTCGTTGCGCAGGATTTCTGCGGAAAAGCGTGGTGGAGCCAACTGACGCGTCGCTTCAACCTGCATCTCGTCAATGACGCGCGACGTATCAACTTCGGTCCCTGCGGCTGTTAACGCGTTGAAGCGGGCGGCCTCATCCTGTGCGGTTCCGGTCAGGATGACCCGCAGGCCGTCGGATTCAACCTCGGCCCAGTCATGGCCTTTAAGGTCCAGCGCGCGCCGCACTGCGAACTCGGATGCCTCTTCGACCTTTGTCACCGCGTAACTGGCTGCCAGCAGGGATACTCCGGCTGACACGAGGAAAATCAGGGCAACGGCGATGAAATAGGGCAGGCGCATGTGCGGGCAATCGACTCCTCGGGTGATTGAGCAGCACTCTTACAGAGGCCTGCGCCGAGGTGCAATCAGACCAGCAATGCGACGCCAAGGAAGATCAGCGGAATAAGGCCGGTGTCCCGATTGGCGCGAAACAATTGCAGCAGCTTGGCGTTGTCATCCGTGTCCAATCCGCGCAACTGCCACGCCATGTGCCATCCCATGGCCCAAGGGCCAAAAAGAGCCACGAACAGTGCAAGGGTCGACGCCTGTGTCGTTGCTGCATCGATGATCGCAAGGCCCATTAACGCAACGGTTGCGACAAGGAAGTATTTCAGCCATTTCGCCGTGTTCTCACCAAATAGACGGGCGGTGGATTTGATGCCGATCAGCTCGTCATCTTCGGCGTCCTGATGGGCATAGATCGTGTCATAGAACAACGTCCACGCGATACCCGCCAGATACAGCGTGATTGCGGGAACGCTGACCGTTCCCGTATGCGCGGCCCAAGTCAGAAGGATACCCCAATTGAACGCGAGGCCCAGAAACACCTGCGGCCACCATGTGAAGCGTTTGGCGAAAGGGTAGATCGTTACAGGAAGAAGCGACAGCACGCCTATGGCAATGGCGGCCCGGTTGAAGGTCAGCAGAATCATCAATGCCAGAAGGCATTGCAGCACCATCCAGAACGCAGCTTGCCGCACACTGACCTGGCCCGAAGGGATGGGCCGCGACCGGGTGCGTTCGACCTGAGCATCGAATTCTCGGTCGGTGATATCATTCCATGTGCAGCCCGCGCCCCGCATCAGGAACGCACCGATGGCACAGGCGACAGCGATCCAAAGATCTTCCCAGCGCGGATTGCCGTCGCTCAGGATCGCCAGCGCCAGACCCCACCAGCAGGGGATCAGCAATAGCCATGTGCCGATGGGCCGGTCTGCACGGCTCAGGCGCAAGTATGGCCGGGCGAAAGCGGGCGCGTGTGTATCGACCCAGTTGCCGGATACCGCATCGGAGACCTGGCCGTCTGGTGTTGGGGCGTTGCCTTGCATATGTAACGTCTCATGAGTGCAAAGATCAGACTGTATGTAGAGCACCCTCTGGGTCGGGGGCAATCCGTTGATTTGACGCGCGAGCAGGCGCATTACCTGTTTGGCGTCATGCGTCTGGCCGTGGGCGGGCACGTGGCGCTGTTCAACGGCCAAGACGGAGAGTGGCTGGCCCAGGTCGCGCAGGCCGGTAAGCGCGGCGGGGTTCTGACCTGTCTGGAACAGTCGAAACCTTTGCAGCTGCCGCCTGATCTGTGGCTGATTTTTGCGCCGATCAAAAAAGCACGGACGGATTTCATTGTCGAAAAGGCGACCGAGATGGGTGCCGCGCGCATCCTGCCCGTGCAGACCGAGTTTACCAATTCCGAACGCATCCGACAGGACCGCCTGCAGGCCCACGCGGTCGAGGCCGCCGAGCAATGCGGCGGGACTTATGTGCCCGAAGTCGCCGATCTGCAACGGCTGGACCGGATGCTGGATACATGGCCTGAAGGTCGTCAACTGATGTTCTGCGACGAGGCCGAGGTTGGGTCAGCATTGCGTCTGGCATCGCAGGAAAAAGGCCAACCCTGGGCGATTCTGATCGGCCCGGAGGGTGGCTTTTCCGACCGCGAGCGCAAGCGCCTGACCGGGTTGCCCTATGCGCATGTGGTCAGCCTTGGCCCACGCATCCTGCGCGCGGATACGGCTGCGGTGGCGGCGCTGACCATGTGGCAGCAGGCGTTGGGGGATTGGGCGTGACGTGGCAGCAGGCGCGGCAAGAGGACGTGCCAAAGATCGACCGGTTTCTGTCGGAACACATTCAGACGTCGATGTTTCCTCTGGCCAATTTACGTGATTTTGGATTGCGGGGAAGTGACCCGCGTGCGGTGAATGTCTGGGCATTGGGCGATGGACCGCGGGCCATTCTTGCCATCACGAACGAGGGTATGGTGCTGCCGCAATGCCCTGATTGCAGCGATGCTGAGCTGGCGGATGCGATACAGTTAATCCGGGGTCGCGCGTTGTTCGGTCTGGCGGCTGAGGCAACGCAGGCCCGCCGATTCATGCATCTGGCAGGGTGGGACGATCGGCCTGCGACCATGAACAGTGATGAGCCGGGCTTCACACTGGATCTGAACGACATCATCTTGCCCGACACGTCCGGCACCACGCTAGTGCCGCTGGGTGATGTGGATCGCGAAGTTACCGAGGGCTGGCGTCAGAGCTATCTGACCGAAGCGATGGGGTTCGACTTGGATCGTGCGCAAAGCCAGTCAAAGAAAGACATTGCCGCCTATGTTGAACGCGATTCTCATCGGGCTTTGCTGATTACCGGTCAGCCTGTGGGAATGACGGGGTTCAATGCGCGATTGCCCGAGGTAGTGCAAATCGGCGGCGTTTACACCCCGCCTGACTTGCGCGGATGCGGCTATGCGAAACTGGCCGTCGCGCTGCACCTGCTTGAGGCTCGGGCAGCGGGTGTAACCCGCGCTGTTCTATTTGCGGCTTCCGATTCCGCTGCGCGTGCTTATATCGCAATCGGATTTAAACCCGCAGGTCAGTATTCCCTGATACTGTTCAAGACCCCAAAGGACCCGGCATGAGTTTCATCCGACCCGAAGCCAAACTAACCCTGTGGCGCTGGCGCGAGGTGCTGGCGGCCGGTGTGGTTCTATTGGTCGGTCTCAGTTGGATCAGCGGTCCCGGGGGCCTGCTTGGCTGGTTGGGGTGGGTGCTGGTAATTGTCGCCGCAGCGTTGACCGTGGTCGGTATTCAACGCGCGCGATTCAGAACCGGGGCAGGCGGACCCGGTGTTGTTACTATTGACGAAGGGCAGATCACGTATCTTGGCCCGTTGGATGGTGGCATCGTCGCTGCGCGTGAAATCGAGCGGCTGGCGTTGGACCCGACCTCGAACCCCGCGCATTGGGTTCTGGATCAGCCGGGTCAGCCTGCGCTTCACATTCCTGTGAATGCAGAAGGGGCCGAGGCGTTGTTCGACGTTTTCTCGGCCTTGCCGGGGCTTAAAACCGAAGCAATGCTGGCGGAACTGAACAGCGGAGGCGTGCATCCGGTAGTTATATGGGAGCGGAACCCGATGCGCCCGCCACATCTTCGGCTGCATTGACACTGGCGGCATTTCACCGCACGACTGACCCAAAGACAGACACATCAGGATCGGAGAGCGGTTCATGTCCATCCCCCAGTCCGGCGGCGGGCCGATCGAACGCCACGAACAACTTGCCGAATATCTGGAATCGGGCTGCAAGCCCAAGTCCGATTGGCGTATCGGGACCGAGCATGAGAAGTTCGGCTATTGCAAGGACACTCTGAAACCGCTGCCGTTTGAAGGCAAACGCTCGATCGTGGCTGTACTGGAAGGTCTGCGCGACCGCCATGGCTGGGCCGAGGTGCGCGAAGCGGGTCACTTGATCGGGCTTGAGAAAGATGGCGCGAATGTCAGCCTTGAACCTGGTGGTGCGCTGGAGTTGTCGGGTGCTCCGCTCGAGACCATCCACGAAACCTGCGATGAGGTGAACACCCACCTGCGCGAGGTGAAAGATATCGCCGATGAGATCGGCGTGGGGTTCATCGGTCTGGGCGCGGCCCCCATCTGGACCCATGACGAGATGCCGTTGATGCCCAAGGGCCGCTATCGGTTGATGAACGACTATATGGAAAAGGTTGGCACCATGGGGCGCGCCATGATGCGCCGGACTTGTACCGTTCAGGTCAATATCGACTTTGGGTCCGAGGCCGACATGGTGCAGAAACTGCGCGTGGCGCTTGCGCTGCAACCGGTGGCGACCGCACTGTTTGCGAACTCGCCGTTCTTCGAGGGCAAGGTGAACGGCCAGAAAAGCTGGCGCAGCTATATCTGGCGGCATTTGGACGATGCGCGGACGGGTATGCTGCCTTTCGTATTCGAAGAAGGCTTCGGGTTCGAGCGTTACGTGCAATACGCGCTCGATGTGCCGATGTATTTTGTCTATCGCGACGGCGAATACATAAACGCGCTGGGCATGTCCTTCCGCGACTTCCTGCAGGGTAAACTACCCGCGTTGCCGGGTGAAACGCCAACCCTGTCGGATTGGGCCGATCACCTGACGACCGCCTTCCCCGAAGCGCGGATCAAGAAGTTCATGGAGATGCGCGGCGCAGATGGCGGCCCTTGGCGTCGCCTGTGTGCACTGCCTGCCTTCTGGGTCGGTCTGACCTATGATCAGGGCGCTCTGGATGCTGCATGGGATCTGGTCAAAGGATGGGACGCTGAAACGCGCGAATCCTTACGCGTCGAGGCCGCCAAAGATGGCCTGCAGGCACGGGTCGGAAACATCAATATGTACGATCTTGCGCGCGAAGTTGTTTCGATTGCCGAGTCTGGCCTGAAATCCCGCGCCTTGCCCGGCGCTGGCGGGTTGGTTCCGGATGAGACCCATTTTCTGAATGCTCTGAAGGACAGCATCGAGACAGGCAAAGTTCCCGCGGATGAGTTGCTGGATCGCTACAATGGCGACTGGAATGGCGATCTGACACGGATTTATCCCGAATACAGCTATTGATTGCCGTCAGGCCCATCGCCGGATTGTTGCAAATGGGTGATCCCCGGTCCAAATCTCATGTGTATTAAGGTTCGGTTTTCGGTTTTGAGGGTATAGTCCCGACAAACCTTTGTGTGTCGGTGGACATATGGCTCGTATCAGTGAACTACATTATTCGAACGCTTATGCCGCGCAAACAGGCGTGGCCGAGTTTTTGGAAGTCTCGCTCAGCCCGTCCGAGGACCCGTCGGATTTCACGGTGTCCTTTTATCAGGCCAACGGTACGGTCGGCATAGAAATCCCGCTTGATGACCCGTCTGTTCAGGTCTTTACCGATCTCGAAAATGGCGAGCAGGTTTTTGTGATCTCGGCGGACGATTTCCCGATCCTGCTTACCGATCCCAATGGCGGTGGTCCGAACAATTTTGAGGCATATGCGCTTACCAACACCGCGACGAACGAAGTGATTGACTTTTATGATATCGGTGGCGGGACGCAGAATATTCTGGCTTTGGATGGGGTCGCTGCTGGTGCGACCTCGGAAAATCTGCCGGTTGTGACAAGTCCGAATCAGACGACGACGTCTATTCAGTTTAATCAACCTGACCCCGATACGCAGGTTAACGCGCCTCTTTCGCCGGGTGACAGCGGTGCGGCCTGTTTTGTGGCAGGATCTCTTGTGGATACACCGGGCGGCCCGCGAAGGGTTGAAACGCTGAAGCCGGGCGATCTGGTTTTGACCGTTGACGACGGCGCGTGCCCGGTGCGGTGGGTCGGGGGACGGACGGTTAGGGGCACCGACCGGTTTGCCCCTGTTCGGATTCAGGCCGGCACCTTGGGCGCGCAGCGTGACATCCTTGTCTCACCCCAACACCGTTTGCTGATCTCTGGCTGGCAGGCGCAATTGCTGTTTGGCGAGGACGACGTTCTGATCGCCGCCAGCGCTTTGGCCAATGGCAAAACGATCGCTTCTGCGCCCTGCGATATCGTGCGCTATGTGCATCTGATGTTTGATCGCCATCAGCTTGTCTCAACCTCCGGCCTGATTTCTGAGAGTTTTTTTCCAGGGGGTGAAGGGCTTAAGGGGCTTGGCGCTGACACGGCGGACGAGTTGTTCGCTCTGTTTCCCGAATTGCGCAACCATCCTGACAGTTATGGTCCGACCTCGCGCACGGTAAAGCGCAAGGCCGAGGCAATCACGCTGCGGTCGATTTGAAAGCGCACCGGCCCCCTCTTGCTTTCGCGCGTCGCTGTGATAGCAGGTCCTGAACATCAGTCAGGGGCCAGGTTCAGGAAGCGTCATGGACGATCTTAAGGCAAAATATCTGGGGCAGATCGCCGGTGCGGGCGACGAAAACGCGCTTGAGGCGATCCGCGTTGCGGCCGTGGGCAAAAAAGGGGAGGTCGCGCTGAAGATGCGCGAGCTGGGCAAAATGACGCCCGAGGAACGCCAAGTTGCAGGCCCCGCGCTGAACGCCCTGAAGGACGAGATCAACTCGGCCCTGTCCGCGAAAAAGGCGGCTTTGGCCGATGCCGCACTGGACGAACGCCTGCGCACTGAATGGCTGGACGTGACCCTGCCGACCCGCGCGCGCCGTCAGGGGTCGATCCACCCGGTCAGTCAGGCGACCGAGGAACTGACTGCGATCTTTGCCGAATTGGGTTTCTCGGTGGCCGAAGGGCCGCGGATCGAGACCGATTGGCACAACTTCGACGCCCTGAACATCCCCGGCCACCACCCCGCGCGGGCCGAGATGGACACGTTCTATATGCGCCGCGCCGAAGGCGACGACCGCCCGCCGCATGTTCTGCGCACCCATACGTCTCCGGTGCAGATCAGGTCGATGGAGCTGCAAGGCGCGCCGATCCGCGTCATCTGTCCGGGCGGTGTGTATCGCGCCGACTATGACCAGACCCACACGCCGATGTTCCATCAGGTCGAGGGGCTGGCCATCGACAAAGACATCTCGATGGCGAACCTGAAATGGGTTCTGGAGGAGTTCGTGAAGGCGTTCTTCGAAGTCGACGATGTCGAACTGCGCTTCCGCGCCTCGCACTTCCCCTTCACCGAGCCCTCGGCTGAGGTTGATATCCGCTGCTCGTGGGACAACGGCCAGCTTAAGATCGGTGAGGGCGACGACTGGATGGAGATTTTGGGTTCCGGCATGGTTCACCCCAAGGTGATCGCCGCCGGTGGCATCGACCCCGAGGTCTATCAGGGCTTTGCGTTTGGGATCGGCATCGACCGTCTGGCGATGCTGAAATACGGCATTCCTGACCTGCGGGCGTTCTTTGATTCCGACCTGCGCTGGCTGAGACACTACGGGTTTGCTGCGCTGGATATGCCGAACCTGCATGGTGGTTTGAGTAGGTAGATGTACCCTCTGGGACTGTATTTGGCCCGCTTACGTTCGTTTCAGCATGTAAGTGAGGCTGCGACAGGAAGAAAAATCGCGAATTGTGCAAGTGCAGCGCGGGACAAAGAAGAGAAAGTGGAATTGTGCGGCTTGGCGCTGCGTTGATTCTAGGCCGGGCTTTAGCCCGCCTTGCGTCGGGTGCCGGGCTGAAGCCCGGCCTACACCAATATTTTATGTGACACTGCGTGTCAGGTGACTAGGTTCTGGCCTATGATCTATCGACTGCTTTTCCTCTTGATGACCGCAACCCCGGCACTCGCCATGGGGCCTTGGAAATCCGATTGCCATGGCGATACCGCCTGTGAGGTCGGGGACCGTTCGTATCACGTGCTGGAGCCGGATGGATGGGATGGGGAAAGCCCCCTGCCAGTTCTGCTGCATTTTCACGGGTGGTCGCGGCAGGGCACCGTAGTGGTGAACCATGAACGGATCGCGGGGGCCACGAAACTGCGGGGCGTGTTGCTGGTGGCCCCGAACGGCTTGGGCAAAAGCTGGAATTTCTGGTCGGCGGATACCGGGGATGTCCCCTTTGCCGATAGGGTCCTAGAGGATGTGGCCAATCGCTATCCAGTTGATCCGGACCGCATCTATGTCTCGGGGTATTCTTATGGCGGTGCGATGGCGTGGCGCTTTGTGTGTCAGTCGGGCAATGACATGGCGGCGCTGCTGGCTGTTGCCGGCTCGATCCGTCAGACGGAAACCTGCCCTGAGGCTCCGCGTGAGGTGCGGCATGTGCATGGCTTGGATGATACGGTGATGGATTTCCCCCTTGGCCCCGATGGCGACACGACCTATCCGGTGGCGCTGTGGCGCGAGAAGTACAATTGCAACGGCGCGACCCCGCGCGGGGATTGGAGCGTAAAGCCGTTCCTGACGCTCAGCCGCACGGAATGGGCCGATTGTGCGCAAGGGCAGGTGGTGTTGGACACGCATCCGGGCGGGCATTTCATACCGCATGGCTGGATCGGCTGGCAATTGGACGAGCTTTTGGGCCGCACCCCCACCTATCCGTAGCGCGCAGCGCTTGCACCTTGGCGCAATCTTTGCCATTGCCTGTGCCAAACGGATGATTGCCCAAGAAAGCCCGCTGCAATGAAATTCACTCTGTCCTGGCTGAAAGACCACCTCGATACGGATGCGTCGGTTGATGAGATCGCCGAGGCGCTGACCGACCTTGGCCTTGAGGTCGAAGAGATCGTGAACCCGGCGGACCGGCTGGCTGGTTTTACGCTGGGCCATGTGAAACATGCCGAGAAGCACCCCGACGCGGATAAGCTGCGTGTATGCACCGTGGAAACCGATGAGGGCGATTTGCAGATCATCTGCGGCGCGCCCAATGCCCGCGAAGGGATCACGGTCGTTGTCTGCAAGCCGGGCATGTACATCCCCGGTCTGGATATCACCATCAGCGTCGGCAAAATCCGGGGTGTCGAAAGCTATGGCATGATGGCCTCGGAACGTGAGCTGGAGCTGTCGGACGAACATGACGGCATTATCGAGCTGCCCTCGGGCGAGGTGGGTGACAAGTTCGTTGATTGGCTGGCCGAGAATGAACCTTCGAAGGTCGATCCGATGATCGAGATCGCGATCACGCCGAACCGCCCCGATGCGCTGGGCGTGGCGGGGATTGCGCGCGATCTGGCCGCACGGGGCGTGGGGACGCTGAAGCAGCGTGACTATGCGCCTGTACCCGGCGATTTTGAAAGCCCGATCAAGGTGACGATTGACGAAGACACGCTGGACGGCGCGCCGCACTTCACCGGACGGGTGATCCGCGGGGTCAGGAACGGACCCAGCCCGCAATGGTTGCAGGATCAGTTGAAGGCGATTGGGTTGCGTCCGATTTCGGCTCTGGTGGATATCACCAACTACATGACCTTTGACCAGAACCGCCCGCTGCATGTGTTTGATGCGGACAAGGTGCAGGGCAACCTGCGCGTTCACCGCGCCAAGGGCGGCGAGAAGCTGGTGGCGCTGGACGAAAAAGAATACACGCTGCAACCCGGCATGATGGTGATTTCGGACGACAAGGGCGCGGAATCTATCGCTGGCATCATGGGTGGCGAGGAAACCGGTTGTACCGAAGAGACCGTGAATGTCTTCCTCGAAAGCGCGTTCTGGGATCATGTGCAGATTGCGCTGACTGGCCGTGCGCTCAAGATCAACTCGGACGCGCGGTATCGGTTCGAGCGTGGCGTTGATCCCGACTACACCCGCGAAGGGCTGGAGCAGGCAACGCAGATGATTCTGGATATCTGCGGGGGCGAGGTTTCGTCCGTTGTCGAAGCCGGCAAAGCACCGAACCATGCGCGTGCCTACAAGCTGGATGCGGCACGGGTGCAGTCGCTGGTCGGGATGGATATTCCCGAAAGCGAGCAGCGCCAGACCCTGACCCGTCTGGGGTTCCGCCTTGAGGGCGAGATGGCCCATGTTCCTAGTTGGCGCCCGGATATCATGGGTGAAGCCGATCTGGTGGAAGAGGTCGCGCGGATTGCGTCCCTGACCAAGCTGAAAGGCAAGCCGCTGCCGCGTATCAAGGATGGTATCCCCAAACCGGTGATGACGCCCACACAGCGCCGTCAATCCATGGCGCGTCGTACTTGCGCGGCCTTGGGGTATAATGAGTGCGTGTCATACACGTTCATTGATCAGGCGTCGGCTGCGTTGTTCGGTGGCGGTGATGAGACGACGCAGTTGGAAAACCCGATCTCGTCTGAGATGAGCCATATGCGCCCCGATCTTCTGCCAGGACTGTTGCAGGCTGCGGCGCGCAATCAGGCGCGCGGATATGCAGATGTGGCCCTGTTCGAGGTTGGCCCCGTCTTCCATGATGGCGAGCCGGGGGATCAGAAAACGCAGATTTCCGGTTTGCTGGTCGGTCGCGATGGGCCAAAGGACGTGCATGGTGCGTCACGCCCCGTCGACTTGTTCGACGTGAAAGCAGATGCCGAGGCTGTGCTTGCAGCCATTGGTGCGCCCGCCAAGGTTCAGATTCTGCGCGATGGCGATGCATGGTGGCATCCGGGCCGTCACGGTAGAATCTGTTTGGGTCCGAAAAAGGTGTTGGGCGTGTTTGGTGAACTGCACCCGCGTATCCTGCAGGCGATGGATATCAAGGGCCCGGCGATGGCCTTTACCATATGGCCGGATGAGGTGCCTCTGCCCCGCAAATCCGGCGCGACCCGAGCCGCATTGGAACTGCGTGATCTGCAAGCGGTCGAGCGGGATTTTGCCTTTGTCGTGGACGAAAGCGTCGAGGCGCTGACCTTGGTCAATGCAGCCGCAGGTGCGGACAAGGCGCTGATCGAGGATGTCCGCGTCTTTGACGAATTCATCGGTGGCAGCGTCGGCGAGGGTAAGAAGTCCCTCGCCATCACCGTGCGCCTTCAACCGACAGACAAGACGCTCAAGGAAGAAGATATTGAGGCGGCCGCCCAGAAGATCATCGCCAAGGTCACCAAGGCGACCGGTGGAACGCTGCGCGGTTAAGTCTGTTGGCAATCGAAGTTCAGGGCGCGCCTTTTGGCGCGCTTTTTTTGCCGAACCTATGACGTTGCGACCCCTTGGGTTGCCAGAGAATTCGCACTAGGGTCGCGCCAACCAGTAAGGAGAGTTCCATGAGCCTGAGCGTTTACCTGTCCGGAGAGATTCACACCGACTGGCGTGAGCAGATCATCGAAGGCGCACAAGGGTTGGATATTACGTTCAACAGCCCCGTAACGGACCACGATGCCAGCGACGATTGCGGGGTGGCCATTCTGGGTGCCGAGCCGAACAAATACTGGCATGACCATAAGGGCGCGATGGTTAACGCCATTCGCACGCGCAAGGGTATCGCCGATGCTGACGTTGTCGTGGTGCGGTTTGGCGAGAAGTACAAACAGTGGAACGCCGCATTCGATGCAGGGTATGCTGCGGCTCTGGGCAAGTCCCTGATCGTATTGCACGGTCCCGATCACCAGCACGCCCTGAAAGAGGTGGATGCCGCTGCGCTAGCAGTTGCCGAGCAGCCCGCGCAAGTCGTCGACGTGCTGCGGTACGTCTTGACGGGCAAACTTCCCGGCTGAGGGTGCGGGGTGAGGCGCGGCCTCACCCCACTCGGTTTTACTCTGTCGCCGGAATACGCAGGCCGCGCTGTACGGCAGGTCTTGCAAGGAACCGGTCGACATAGGGTTGAAGGTTCGCGAAATCGTCCCATCCCACGATTTCCTTGACGCCGTAATAGTCCAGACCGCGCAGCCAAGGAACGATGGCGATATCTGCGATCGAGTACTCTCCGGCGATCCAGTCCTGACCGTTGAGCTGAGTGTTCAGGACGTTCAGCAACCGTTTCGCTTCGGCGATGTACCGTTCGCGGGGGCGGGGGTCTTCGATCTCTTTTCCGGCGAATTTGTGGAAATAGCCCAACTGTCCGAACATCGGCCCCAGACCGCCCATCTGAAACATCAGCCATTGGGTGACACGATGTTTGTCGGTCGGCGTTGATCCCAGCAGCTTGCCGCTTTTTTCGGCGAGATACAGCAGAATCGCACCGCTTTCGAAAAGCGCCAATGGTTCCCCGTCCGGGCCATTGGGGTCGATGATCGCGGGGATCTTGTTGTTGGGATTCAGCGAAAGAAACTCGGGGCTTTTGACATCCTTGTCGGCCAGCGTGACCAGATGCGGCTCATAGGGCAGGCCGGTCTCTTCCAGCATGATCGAGACTTTGACGCCATTAGGCGTGGGATAGGAATAGAGTTGGATCTTTTCGGGGCTGCTGGCAGGCCAGCGGGCTGTAATCGGGTGTGAGGTGGTGTCCAGCATGGTTGGTTCCTTTCAGACGGTCTGGAACAGGTAAGCACGGTTGGGCGATCCTTCCAGTAGTGAGGGTGTGCATGTCCGGTCAGCGGCTGTGTATTCTGGAACAACGGGGAAAAGGGTTGCATCTCACACCTAGACCAAAGCCCCGTTATCGCTCAAACTTCGGCAATCCCGCGCAGCCGTCGCGGGTCAGGAGTAACTCGAAAAGGAGAAGCGCGTGGATGAGGTCGTGACTCAGGTGGGTGCGTTTGCCCCCCTTATCGTGAACGCTGTGAAGGCACTGATTGTTTTGATCCTTGGGTGGATGGTGGCTGGAGCGATCAGCGGCGTGGTCCGCCGCCGGATCAATGCAACACCGAACATTGATCAGACGCTTGGGAATTTTGTCGCCAGCCTTGTGAAATGGGCGATACTGGCCATGGTTCTGGTCGCCGTTCTGGGCATTTTCGGCATCGAGGCGACCAGTATCGTCGCCATTCTGGGTGCCGCGTCGCTTGCGATCGGTTTGGCGCTTCAGGGAACGCTCAGCGATCTTGCCGCTGGGGTGATGCTGGTGGTGTTTCGTCCCTACAAGCTGGGTCAGTATGTCGATATTGGCGGGACGTCCGGCACCGTGAAAGACCTGAACCTTTTCACGACCGAGCTTGTGACGCCCGACAACGTGCAGATCATTGTCCCCAATGGTCAGTCCTGGGGGTCGATCATCTCGAACTATTCGGCGCATGATACCCGGCGTGTCGATTTGGTGTTTGGGATCGACTATGGCGACAGCGCGGACGAGGCGATGAAGATCATTCTAAGTGTCGCGCAGGCGGACAGCCGCATTCTGAGCGATCCTGAACCTTGGGTGCGCGTGACCAATCTGGGCGACAGTTCGGTTGATTTGACCGCGCGGTTGTGGTGCGCAAATGCCGATTACTGGGACGTGAAGTTCGAGTTGACTAAAGCGATCAAGGAAGCGTTCGACGCCAAGGGTGTTTCGATTCCGTATCCGCATTCGGTGGAAATCCACAAACAGGCGTAAGTTCTCCCGCCCGTCGGTCGGGCATTGAAATGCCCTTCTCCGGTTGGGTCCGGCGCCGCGCCTTTGGCGCGGCGCTTGGCCCAAAGCTGTAAACGCCCTCGGCAGAGGGCGCTTTCAGGGGCGGGAGGGTTCAGGACTTGATCACGACATTGGGCGATACAACGTCGATTCCCAGCGCCTTGCCGACCGCATAATAGGTCAGTTGTCCAGCGTGAACATTCAGCCCGGCCAGCAGGTGCGGATCGTCCTGACAGGCCTGTTTCCAGCCCTTATCGGCCAGCGCCAGCATGAAGGGCATCGTCGCGTTCCCCAATGCAATCGTCGAAGTCCGTGCAACGGCGCCGGGCATATTGGCCACGCAGTAGTGCATGATGCCATCGACCTCGTAGATCGGCTCGGCGTGGGTTGTGGCTTTTGAGGTCTCAAAACAACCACCCTGGTCAATGGCGACGTCAACCAAAACCGCGCCGGGTTTCATCGTGGATAGCTGCTCGCGCGTTACGAGTTTTGGGGCAGCGGCACCGGGGATCAGCACCGCACCGATAACCATGTCCGCGGATTGAATCAGCTCTGCCGTGGCACCAGCTGTCGAGTACTGGTTCTTAAACCTGTTCCCAAACACGTCGTCGAGGTAGCGCAAGCGCGGCAGAGAGCGGTCCAGCACAGTGACATCCGCGCCCATGCCGGCTGCGATCTGGGCAGCGTGCGTTCCCACAACACCCCCACCGATGACCACAACTTTCGCGGGGCCAACACCGGGAACACCGCCCATCAGCACCCCGCGGCCACCGTTGGCCTTCTGAAGGGTCCAAGAACCGACTTGCGGCGCAAGGCGACCCGCGACCTCGGACATTGGCGCAAGCAAGGGCAGGCCACCGCTAGAGTCGGTTACGGTTTCATAAGCAATGGCCGTACATCCCGAAGCAAGCAGGTCGTGCGTCTGGTCTGGATCGGGTGCAAGGTGGAGGTAAGTAAACAGCAACTGACCTTCGCGCAGCATCTTGCGCTCGGCCGCCTGCGGTTCCTTCACTTTGACGATCATGTCTGCCGTGGCGAAAACCTCGGCCGCGGTGTCGACGATTGTCGCTCCGGCTGCGATGTAGTCGGCATTGTCAAAGCCCGAACCCTGTCCGGCCCCGGTTTCGATAATCACCTCGTGACCTCTGGCAATGGCCTCTTGCGCGGCGTTGGGCGTCATGCCGACGCGGAACTCTTGCGGTTTGATTTCCTTGGGGCAACCGATTTTCATTTGGCCTCTCCGTTTATAAATTGCCTAAATTATAGGCAATGTCGGGTGCAATTTCTGTGAAACTCTGCCTGCTGGTGCGCTTTTCTTCCGAAGATTCTTCGATAAAATAGCATTGGTCTGCAAAAGGATTGCGCCCATGAGCCTTGATACGACAGATCGAAAGATTCTCGCCGCGTTGCAAAGAAATGGCAGGATGTCCAACGCCGAGTTGTCCGAGCAGGCCAACCTGTCGCCCTCGGCCTGTCACCGTCGCGTGCAGCGGCTCGAGTCAGAGGGCTACATTCGGGACTATGTTGCCTTGCTGGATGCCCGCAAGATGAAGGTGCCGACGACCGTTTTTGTCGAGATCACGCTGCAGGGTCAAGCCGAAGAGGTTCTGGATGCATTCGAAAAGGCTGTTGCACGGATTCCGGATGTTCTTGAGTGTCATCTGATGGCGGGAACGGCGGACTATATTCTGAAAGTCGTGGCGGAAAATACTGAAGATTTCGCTCGCATTCACCGCCAATACCTGTCGCGACTGCCGGGCGTGGCGCAGATGCAAAGCTCTTTCGCGCTGCGGACGGTGTTCAAGACCACGGCTTTGCCTGTGTAAATCAGGCCGGACCGGGATAGGTGAAAAAGACCAGATGCGCCGCGTTGAACACAAAGTGCATCAGCGTGGGTACCCAAAGCCGACCGGTTGCATAATAGCCAAGCCCGCAAGCCGCCCCGAGGATCGAGGCGAACGCGACCAGCGCCATTCCACCCGGCCAGTGCACCAGACCGAACAGAACGCTCGCGGCGGCAATTCCCAAGGCTGCCCCAAGTTTTGATGAAATCATGGATTGCAAATAGCCGCGAAAGAAAGCCTCTTCCGTCAGGCAGGTAAGCAGCAAGTTCGCGAGTGCGAACACCTGCCACCACTCGGGCAGGCCGATCTCGGGCCGAACGGCCCCGGTTGCAAGGCCAGTTGCGAACAGCAGAGGCAAGAGTATTAGGCCAACGAACAAGGGGAAACGGCGAACCTGAGCGATTGGGGTGTTCATGTTGGGCCAGGCCAGAAGAACGGCGAAAAGAACCAGGGGTTTGTCCAGGTTCAGGTACATGCTGAACGCCGTGCTGTCTGGTCCCGATTGGACCTGATCAAGAACCAGCAGGTTGTGGAAGCCAGGGACCAGATGCGCACCCAAGGCAACGGCCCACAGGATCATTGCGGTATGCCCAAAACCTGCAGAATACCCGGATAATCGAGGTATGATGGCCGCGCCACCAAGACCCGCAAGCGCAGTGCAAAACGCGATTGGAGTGATCAACCCGGTTGTAAGAGCGACCGCGCCAAACAGGGTAAGCAAAGCAAGGCAGAGCATCCTTCCGCCAGCTACCGCGACGATCTGCGCAGCCATGAGTATCAGCCAGGGCCAAATTACGGGTAGCAAAGATGCAAAATGTGTCACGGGGCTCTCGCGGGATTGCTGCAGATACAGATGCGATCACCGGGTTGAATAAGGCAAGATAACGTGCCGGGTAGCGGTGCCAACCGTTTGGCAATGAGTTATTTTTGCCGCGCGCACACGACGTGTGCCTCCATTGATTTCGGTGCCTTTCCGCGTGTTTTCTCGTGTCGCAGTGACCTTGCGGCGCAGTGCGGTTAAGCTTAGGAACAGGGCCTTCATCAATTTTTCTGATGACATCAGGCGTTTACACTCGCCCGGTAGGGTCCGAGCCCGACATGAGATAAGGAACAAACCTTGGCTTACGAAAATAACGATGCCCCCAAAGACTGGCTGGAAGCCGAGTTGGAAGACACGCTGGACGAAGATTTTGAGATCGAATTCAGCGAGCCCATGCTGTCGATGGAGATCCGCAAGATTTACAAGGATCAGCACCCCGAGATGCTGGACCGCAAAGTCTATTTCCGCAACTTGTTGCGCCTTCAGGCCGAATTGATCAAGGTTCAGGACTGGGTGCAGCATACCGGGGCCAAGGTCTGTATTCTGTTCGAAGGCCGCGACAGCGCAGGAAAAGGGGGGGTGATCAAGCGGATCACACAGCGACTGAACCCTCGGGTAGCGCGGGTTGTGGCCTTACCTGCGCCCAGCCGCCGGGAACAAAGCCAGTGGTATTTTCAGCGCTACGTTCCGCATCTGCCTGCGGCCGGTGAAATCGTTCTGTTCGACCGGTCATGGTACAACCGTGCGGGCGTCGAGCGGGTCATGGGCTTTGCCAGCGAGGATCAGGTGGGACAGTTCTTTCAGGACGTTCCCGAATTTGAACGGATGCTGGTGCGCTCGGGGATAATCCTGCTGAAGTACTGGTTCTCGATCACCGACGAGGAACAACAGTTGCGATTCCTTATGCGTATCCACGACCCGATGAAGCAGTGGAAGCTGTCTCCGATGGATCTGGAATCCCGCATCCGCTGGGAAGCCTACACCAAGGCCAAAGAGGATATGTTGTTCCGCACCAATATTCCCGAGGCTCCGTGGTATATCGTCGAAGGCAACGACAAAAAACGCGAGCGGTTGAACTGTATCGAACACCTGCTGACCAAGATCCCCTATACGGACGTACCGCAGGAAAAGGTCAATCTGCCAGATCGCAAATACAACCCGGAATATGAACGCCGCATCCTGCCGGATGAGTTGCACGTTCCGAAGATCTATTGATTCTGACGCCCCCGATGTTTCGGGGGCGCTTTTTCTTTAGCCCTGAAACGACAAACCCCCGGGCGGGGCCTCGGGGGTCGTCAAACAGTGTCATCCAAAGCTGGACGAGCGTCAGGTGCTTAGAGCAAACCTTCGCGCTGGGCTTTCTTGCGTGCCAGTTTACGGGCACGGCGGATCGCTTCAGCTTTCTCGCGCGCTTTTTTCTCGGACGGTTTCTCGAAATGTTGCTTCAGCTTCATTTCACGGAACACGCCTTCGCGCTGCAGCTTTTTCTTCAGGGCACGAAGCGCCTGATCGACGTTATTGTCGCGAACACTAACCTGCATGTGGTTGTCACCACCTTTCTAGATAGAGTTGCAAGGAAATTGCAGGAAGTGGCCGTATAGCAAAGCGCCCCTAACTTGTCTAGTACTGGTGCAAGAACCCGGAGAACCGCCATGACCACCACTTATGAAGACGCCAAAACCCAGCTTTTGGACGCGATGCTGGCCCATGTGCCCTTTGACGGCTGGTCTGAAACCAGCTTTCGCATGGCCATAGCCGATTGCGACATGGACGACGCGCTGGCCCGCGCCATCTGCCCCCGTGGTGCGGTCGATCTGGCGCTGGCGTTTCACGCGCGGGGGGACGCTGCGATGGTGGAGCGCCTGAAATCTGAGGATTTAAGTGATCTGAAGTTCCGCGACCTCATCGCCGCGGCCGTCCGGTTCCGACTTGAAGCGGTTGAGGACAAAGAGCTGGTGCGCCGGGGCGTGACACTTTTTTCACTGCCGATGCACGCGGCCGATGGGGCCAAAGCAATGTGGCAGACCTGCGATCTGATCTGGGACACGCTGGGCGATACGTCAGACGATGTGAACTGGTACACGAAACGCGCGACGCTGTCGGGGGTCTATTCCTCGACCGTGTTGTTTTGGCTGGGGGACGATTCGCCGAACCATCAAAAATCGTGGGAGTTTTTGGACCGCCGCATCGACAACGTCATGCAGTTCGAAAAGATCAAGGCGCAGGTGAACGGGAACCCTTTGTTCAAGCCGTTTCTTGCGGTCCCGAACTGGCTGGCGGGTCAGGTGAAGGCTCCGATGAAAATGAGGGCCGATCTGCCGGGAATACTGAACCCACGCAAGTAAGCGTCTGGGCCTTTCGTTATTTGGCTGTTAGGCATTTGGCAAAGGAGATTTGCCCATGACCCAAATGATGCGCGCCGTTGAAATTACCAAACCCGGCGGCCCGGATGTTCTGCAATTGGTTGAACGCCCGATGCCTGAGGCACAAGCCGGTCAGGTTGTCCTGAAAGTTGCTTATGCGGGGGTGAATCGCCCCGACGCGCTGCAACGGGCGGGGGCTTATGATCCGCCGCCGGGCGCCAGTGATCTGCCCGGGCTTGAGGCTTCCGGCGAAGTCGTAGCCGTCGGAGCCGGTGTCGAAGGGGTGTCCGTGGGCGGCAATGTTTGCGCGCTTTTGCCGGGGGGTGGCTATGCTGAATACGTCGCCACGCCCGCCGCGCATTGCTTGCCGGTGCCCGCAGGCATGGGCCTGAAAGAGGCCGCGTGCCTGCCCGAAACCTTCTATACGGTCTGGTCAAACGTGTTTACGCGCGGCGGTCTGAAAGCTGGCGAGCGGATTTTGATCCATGGCGGCTCCAGCGGAATCGGTACAACGGCGATCCAGTTGGCGAATGCGTTTGGCGCGCGGGTTTTTGCAACCGCTGGGTCGGCTGAGAAATGCGCGGCCTGCGAAAAGCTGGGCGCGGAAAAGGCGATCAATTATCGCGATGAGGATTTCGTGGCAGCGATGCGCGCCGAAGGCGGCGCGAACCTGATCCTTGATATGGTGGGTGGCGACTACATCCCGCGCAACGTGAAAGCCTTGGCCGAGGACGGGCGACTGGTTCAGATCGCCTTTTTGCAGGGGCCGGTGGTCGAATTGAACTTTGCCATGATGATGGTGAAACGTCTGACCCTGACCGGCAGCACTTTGCGTCCGCAATCCGATCTGGCCAAGGCGAAGATCGCGCAGGACCTGCGCGAGGCCGTTTGGCCTCTGCTTGACGCCGGGAAAGTGGCGCCCGTGATGGACAGCGAATTCGAGCTGGCCGATGCAGCGGCGGCGCACGCCCGAATGGAAAGCTCAGGCCACATTGGCAAGATCGTTCTGAAGGTCGGCTAAGCGCCAGCCGACCGGTTCAGGCCACGGCACGGCGATACAGATGCCATGTGGCGTGGCCCAGAACCGGAATGATCACAATCAGCCCCAACAGCATCGGAATTGCGCCCAGAATCAATGAGGCGGCGACGATAAGTCCCCATGTCAGAATAACCCCTGGATTATGTCGCAACACTCGTACCGATGTTACGACGGCCACCGGCACACCGACCTTGCGATCCAAGAGCAATGGGAAGCTGACCACACTGATGGCCAATGCGATCAGGGCAAACAGGAACCCGATTGCATTGCCAATCAGGATCATGGTCCAGCCTGCGCGGGTCGTGAAGACCTCGGTCAGGAATGCCCCAAGGGACGCTGGCAAATCGGGCCCCAGCGTTTGGACATAAATGCTTTGCGCGACCATCAGCCATAAAAGCAGCAACATGACCAGATAGAAACCCAGCGCCAGTATCGCCCCGAACGAGGGAGAGCGGAAAACGCCGAACGCATCCAGCCAATGGGCCTCGGCCCCCTGTTCGCGTTTGCGGCTGATTTCATAAAGGCCCACGGCTGCAACGGGACCGACAAGGGCAAAACCTGCGATTAGCGGGGCCAGCAAGGGGACCATGTTCCTGTTCAGCCCGAACCCGAACATCAAAAGCCCGGCGATCGGATAGATCAGCACGACGAAAATCGCGTCTGCCCGGGTTTCCACAAAGTCTTCCGAACCCGCACGCAGACAGGCCCAAAGATCGCTTAGGGACAGGGTCTGAACCCGTGGCAATTGCTGCGTGTCCGAACTTCCGATACGGGTCACGCTTTCTGCGATATGATCACCGGTTGCACCAATGTTGCGGGCTGCCCAGCTGATCGGATTTCCAATAGTCTTGGCCATCGTCATCCCCTCCGGTTTGCATTTGAACGCAGCAGAGATGATCCGGCGAAAGTTGCCTTTGGCCGGACCAGCCGGCAACGCTTAGGCACCAGTATAACACAATTTTTTCCGTTTTGGCGGTTCCTCGCGGTATTGTGCCGATTGTTATGTGTCGCAGGCGTGTTAGCTTGGCGGCAGACAACAGGAGGTTCAGTATGCATCAAACGGCACGAACCGTCGTTATTCACGAACACGGCGGCCCTGAGGTTCTCAAGATCGAAGACCGCCCCCTTGGTGAACCGGGACCCGGAGAAGTACGCATTCGCCATCACGCCTGCGGATTGAATTTCATTGACGTGTACCAGCGCACCGGACTGTACCAGATGGAGTTGCCGCACGCTCTGGGTATGGAGGCCGCAGGGATAATCGAAGCCGTTGGCGACGGTGTGACCCATCTGGAACCCGGCCAACGTGCCGCCTATGCCGCGGCCCCAGCGGGCGCCTATTGCGAAGCGCGTGTCATGCCTGCAGCTCAGGTCTGTCCCCTGCCTGATGAAATCTCGTTCGACGCGGCGGCGGCAATGATGCTCAAGGGTATGACAGTTGAATATCTGTTCCATCGCACGACGCCGCTGAAACGCGGAGACACCGTTCTGTTCCATGCGGCAGCTGGGGGTGTGGGCCTGATTGCCTGCCAATGGGCCAAGTCTGAGGGCATCAAGCTGATTGGAACCGCAGGTACGGATGAGAAATGCAGTCTGGCGCAGTTCAACGGTGCCACCCATTGCATCAACTACCGGACCGAAAACTTTACGGACCGCGTGGCCGAGATTACGGGTGGCAAAGGCGTGGATGTGGTGATGGACTCGATTGGGGCCGATACATTCAACGGGTCGCTGGATTGCCTCAGGCCGCTGGGTATGATGATTTCGTTCGGGAATGCGTCGGGTCCCGTGCCGCTGATGGATATTGGAATTCTGGGCAAGAAGGGGTCGCTTCAAATCACCCGGCCGACCTTGTTCACCCATATTGCCGATCACGCTGTTTGTCAGGCTATGGCTCGGCGCTTGTTCGGCAAGGTGGCGGGCAATGAGGTCAAGATACACATAGATCAGCGTTTCCCGCTGGAACAGGTCGCGGACGCCCATCGCGCGCTTGAAGCGCGCCAGACCACAGGCAGCACGGTGCTGGAATTGTAAACGGCAACCGCCGTCAAAAAGAAAACCGGCGGCATTCCTGCCGCCGGTCTTTTCTTCGCAAGGGTTGGCTTACTGCGCTTGCAGTTCGGCCGGAGTTTTACTTGCGATGTCTTTCCAGTTGGCGTCTGCGGCTTTGTTAAAGCCCGGGATGTCGCCTTCCCAGCGTTCCTGAATGTCAGACGACAGGTTCAGGTACAGCTTGTTGTCAACGATTTTCCAGTAGTTCGGGTCGCCGTCAAACTTGAAGCCCATTGCGGTGCCGAATGCACAGTAGCCGCCATATGCAGGCAGGTACGCTTCGGGGTTTTCTTCAAACGCGACTTTGTTTTCTTCCGATGCAAAACGGTACAGCGCGTCGTTGTGCAGCGCGGTGATGCGGTAGTCGCCTTTGGTCGCTTCGCCAACGGTGAAATAGGCAACCGGGTCATAGCCCTGCAACGCCAGACCAGTCGAGCTTGCGTTCAGTTCAACACCAGCGGCCAGAGCTGTGCTTGCGACTGCGACGGACAGCGCAACGCCGCCGATGAGGGATTTGATCTTGTTCATGGTTTTCACCTTTCGTGAATTGAGCCACCAGACGACGCGCAAATTGTGCCCGGTCAACTCTCGAGATTTTGTTCAGTGCGGTCGGGAATTGGCCGTCACGACCCCGAAATGGGCGGCCTTGGCATCACGTTCAAAACAATGAAATGTGAGGGCGCTGTAATAATTGGATTTCAGGCATGAAAATAGGGCGATGCCTAATAATCCGGCTGAAAATAAAAAACAAACTCAGTGACTTTTTGCACCGACATCTCGCATGGGCGCAGCAAGGCACCGCTGTTTTTCGTGAGGTAAAGGTTCAGGCTGATATAGTCCGACCCACCTAATTGATGGGCGACAAGCTTATGGGATTTGCCCCCGGCCAGCTCGGTTCGGGTCAGGACATAGGGATTGCCTTTGAACCGACCCGTTGACGTTCCAGCGGGCAGGGCAAAAAATGCCTGTAGAAAGGGCTGTGTCGCGGTCAAGACTGCCCGATTTTGGGTTCTGTTCCGGCACGTATACGCGTAACATTTGCGCTGTGCCGCCAATAGACCAGCAAGGTCAGGATCGCTCCGAGAACGAATGTCGTGGTGTCCGTCAGGATCATGACCCAAATGGTCGAAAGCGCCGCCGCGGCAAGCGCGCCCAGCGACGAAATCCTCCAAATCGCAGCCGCCACCAACCATGTCAGGCAACACGCCACGCCAACGCGCCAGTCCAGGGCCAGCCAAATCCCGAGAAAGGTGGCAACCCCCTTGCCGCCCTTGAACCCCAGCCAGATTGGAAAACAGTGCCCGAGAAAGGCCGCCAGCGCCGCAACCTGAGCCGCATCTTCGCCGGCCATCGCTCGTGCGATCAGGACTGACACTGCACCCTTGGCCGCGTCTAACAGCAGCGTCAGGGCTGCTGCTGATTTGTTACCGGTGCGCAGCACATTCGTTGCACCGATGTTGCCAGACCCGATATTGCGCAAGTTGCCCAAGCCCATGACCTTGGCAATGATCATCCCGAACGGAATAGACCCGATCAGGTACCCAAACACAGCCCATAGCAGTAATTGGGTCATGGAACTGTCAAATGGCGGCATCAGGGTCTCCGGTAAACTTCTTGTCCCGCGACATAGGTTGCGGTGACCTTACCCTGCATCCGCTGGCCGTCAAACGGTGTGTTCTGCGACTTTGATCGCAAGCTGAACCGGTCCAGCACAAAGGGGACATCCGGGTCGAACAGAACCAGATCAGCAGGTGCGCCCTGTGCCAGACGGCCAGACTCCAGCCCCAGCCGTTTGGCCGGATTCAGGGACATGGCGCGGAACAGGGTCGGCAGGTCCAGTTGTTCGCTATGATACAGACGAAGCGCGGCGGGCAGCAGCGTTTCCAACGCCACCGCGCCGGATGCGGCTTCTTCAAACGGTAGGCGTTTGCTTTCTTCGTCCTGCGGGGTGTGCATTGAACTGATCGTGTCGATCAGTCCGGTCCGCACCGCCTCGATCACGGCCTGCCGGTCGTCCTCGGACCGCAGCGGCGGCTTGACCTTGAAGAAGGTGCGATAGTCGGCCACGTCCAGTTCATTCAGCGTCAGGTGGTGGATCGAAGTGCCTGCGGTGATATCCAGCCCGTTGCGCTTGGCGCGCTCCAGCGCGGGCAGGGCGCGGGCGGTGGTGATCTGGTCGGCGTGATAGGCGGCGCCGGTCATCTCAAGCAGGGCAATGTCGCGGTCCAGCCCCATCCGCTCGGCCATGGGGGAAACGGCGGGCAAGCCGCGCAGGGCGGCGAACTTGCCGCTGGTGACGGCAGCCCCGGCGCTGAGGCCCGGTTCCTGTGGATGGGCAATCACCAGCGCGCCGCAGGATTTCGCATAGGTCAGCGCGCGGGAAAACACCTTGGTATTGGCGATCACGTGGTCGCAATCGGTAAAGGCCACGGCACCCGCGTCTTGCAGGAACCCGATCTCGGTCATCTCGCGCCCCTCGCGCCCTTTGGTCAGGGCGGCCATAGGCATGACGTTCACCGGAGCATCTGCCTGTGCGCGGCGGGTGGCGAATTCCAGCGTTTCGGGTGTGTCTACGGCGGGCAGAGTGTCGGGTCGGGTGACGATTGTGGTCACGCCCCCCGCAGCGGCGGCCAGACCTGCGGATCTATAGCTTTCCTTGTGCCGCTCGCCCGGCTCGCAAACCTTGACGCCGATATCGACGATGCCGGGGGCAAGGCAATGCCCTCCACAGTCGATCGCCTGCGCGTCGGTGGATGGGGCCTCACCTTCGCCGCGCGTGACGATCCGGCCTTCGGCTATCCGTAGCCAACCGAGGCTGTCTGTCCCGGCCTCGGGGTCGATCAGGCGGGCGTTGGTGAAAAGCTGGTCGGTCATGTCTGGGCCTCTCGGGCTTTGGTCAGGGCTGCCATGGCGGCGTCAGGATCGGGCAGATACTCAAAAACAAGAAATCGCAGGTGGTAGAACACGATGTTGCGACCGTTTCGGTAGAATTTTAGGTTGCGATGAATGGGAAGTCGCCTGGATTTGAAAATCTCGCTTAGCCACCAGACGTTACGGCTTGTGACAACATACACGCGCCGGGTCCGGATCAATCGTTCCCACCATACGAAAAAAGCCAGAAAAATCGTGCAGCCGACCAACTTCCAGTAGTCCCGGACAGTTTCGGCAAACCAGGGGCTGGCAAGCCAACCCAATGTAAGGCAGGCGATCATAATTCTGTATCCCCACCCCAGCCGGGGTGGGAAATACCCTTGGTATGGCCGTCCTGACCAGATCACCTGTTCCTTTTCGGGAATTTGGCTACGCCACCAATCGTCATCCACAGCCGTCATCTGATAGCCCTTTCGATTGCGGCTTTGGTGGCGGCGGGGTCGGCCTGATACTTGATCAGGTGCTTGTCGCCGCCCTTGGTGACGATTTGCACGAAGCTGCCCATGACATTGACCGCCTCGATCTGGTTCAGGGGTACGTTGCGTGGGCCGGGGCCTGTTAGGGTGGTCTCGGACATCTTCCACGTGTTGCTGAGTTCTTCCGAGGCCAGATACCACGCACGGACACCAACTGCGGCAAGGCCCGCAGGCGCGCCGGTCCAGATGTAAGGATTCCCAACCAGCCAGAGCACGACCATTGCACCCGCCATAGCAAAGGCGGCCAGCCATGTGTTGGTGCGGATATAGGCGCTTTTGTCGGCGGTGAAGGTCACAGGATCAGCCAAAGGACACCCCCGATCAACAACAGGATCACAAGCCCCAAGACTGCGGACCCGACACGGCGCGGCGCGTCATTGGCCGAAGCTGCCTGCGGGGCCGAGAACGGCTTAGCGCTTTCGGATGCGATGATACCGCCGGACCAATTGGTTGCTTCTTCGGTATAAAGGCCGATGAGGTGCAGCCTTGGGTCGGGTTTCAGTTCGGCGGCGTTTCCACCGAAAGCTGCGCTGCGAACGGCCATGACCCAGCCGTCAACCGCCTCAAGATCTGCGCGGTTCAACTGATCTTCCGATACCCCGCACCCCTCGTTGAGATATCCATAAAGCCCTAGGTCTTGGAGGTCGGCGACAGGGAAAATGTCGATTTGATCGGGGTCCAGACCCGCAACCCCAAGAACCTGATCCGCAGCGCCCGGTTCGCGCAGGAACTTCGCCTCTTCCGGGCGCATGTCCAGCGTGAACAGGCGGATCACGCCGTGTTCTTGGGGGGCAACGGTCAGATCGCTCATGCGGCCTCACGCTGGTTGCGGGCAAGCAGCTCCATCGCGGCCATGCGAACGGCGACGCCCATCTCGACCTGCTCCTGAATGACCGAGCGGTTGATGTCGTCGGCCAGAGTGCCGTCGATTTCCACGCCGCGGTTCATCGGGCCGGGATGCATGACAATGGCGTCTGGCTTGGCCTGCGCCAGTTTCGCGGCGTCAAGCCCATAGCGGTGATAGTATTCGCGTTCCGAAGGGATGAAGCCGCCGTCCATCCGTTCCTTTTGAAGGCGCAGCATCATGACGACGTCCACGTCTTTCAGCCCCTCGTTCATGTCGTCATAGATTTCAGCACCGAAGTCAGCGAATTGACCGGGCACCAGAGTTGGCGGTCCGATCAGCCGGATGCGGTTTTCCATCTTGCCCAGCAGGATCAGGTTCGACCGGGCCACGCGCGAATGGGCCACGTCCCCGCAGATTGCAATGTTCAGCCGGTGCAAACGGCCCTTGGCGCGGCGGATGGTCAGCGCGTCTAACAAAGCCTGCGTGGGGTGTTCGTGCCGCCCGTCGCCTGCGTTCAGCACGGCGCAATTAACCTTTTGTGCCAGCAGATCGACCGCGCCGGAATGGGGGTGCCGCACCACCAGAAGATCGGGGTGCATCGCGTTCAGGGTCATTGCCGTATCGATCAGCGTTTCGCCCTTTTTGATTGAGCTGGCCTGCATCGCCATGTTCATCACATCTGCGCCCAATCGCTTGCCCGCGATTTCAAAGCTGGCCTGTGTGCGGGTCGAATTTTCAAAGAACATGTTGATCTGGGTCAGCCCCGAGAGCACGTCTGAACGCTTGGCTGGCTGACGATTCAGATCGACATATTTTTCGGCCAGATCAAGAATGGCGGTAATATCGGATTGCGACAGATGCTCGATGCCAAGAAGGTGACGATGGGCGAAACGCATGGGCGGGCTCCTGTCTGACAATCGAGCCGCTTATAAGAAGCTGCGAGAGGCAAGGCAACTAAGGATCGGACCCTTCGGGCAGTTTCTCGCACCCGCCGTCGGGCAGGCACTGTTCACCGGGTTTGCACCATTTGCCATAGCCGCAGTCCACCGCCTTGACCGGGACACAGCCCTGATTCTTGGAACACTTGAACCCGGGACGGCATTGCGACCCGGTTTTTTCGCAGAAAAACCAGCCCGGGCGCGAGCATCCACCGCCGGGCAGGCAAGCGGAGCCCGAATCGCAGGTCCGCCCGTCATCGCATTTTAAGGAAGGGAGCGGTTGAAGATCGGGTGTGGTCCGCTCGCACTCACCCCGCGTATTGCAAAAACTGCCGCCGGGACAGTCAAGGCGCGACCGGCACTTGTTTACCCCTCGTGGTGCGCATCTACCGCCTGCAACGCACCGCTCGAATGGGCCACATGTGCGCCCACCGCCGCAATAGGTGCCGCCCAGAGGAATGCAGTGGCCGTCGAAACTGCATCTTTGTCCGCCGGAACAGCAACGGGCACCGCATTTGAATTGACCGCCGGGGCACTGATTGTTCCGCTCATAGATGCCGCCCCGGTTCGGAAAGGTGTTCCTGTCGTACAGACCGCCCCGGTTTTGAAGCTGCGCAAAGCCCGGGTCGCCGAGGGGGATCAGCAACAGTGCAATGGCAAGGAATCGTAATAGGACCAACATGAATAAGACAATGCTGAGCGGGACGGGCCATCCGATCAAGTGCTATTCGCTTTCCCTCGGTCAAAAGGTGGTTAGATTGAGGGGTATGGAATCGGCTTTGGACTATCACACGGCGCGGGCTTTGCTGGAATGGCAGGTCGAACTGGGCGCAACAGAAGCGATCGGGGATGTTCCGGTGGATCGCTATACGCTGCCCGATACTGCGCCCAAGGCCAAAAAGCCCGCAGCAGCCCAAGCTGCGCCCGAAAAGCCGAAACAGGTGGATCCGGTTGCCGTGGCAAAGGCGGCAGCCGCAGGCGCAGGGTCGTTGGATCAGTTGCGCAACACGATGGATGCGTTCGAGCATTGTGATCTGAAACGCGGGGCGCGCCAATTGGTCTTTGCCGATGGCACACCGGGTGCGCGGGTGATGATCGTCGGCGAAGCGCCGGGCCGCGAAGAAGACCGGGCGGGCAAGCCCTTCTTGGGCAAAGCAGGTCAGTTGCTGGATCGGATGCTGGCCGCGATTGATCTGGACCGGTCCGAAAACGTCTATATCACCAATGTTCTTCCTTGGCGCCCGCCGCAAAACCGCGACCCGAACGCTCAGGAAATCGGTATGATGCAGCCGTTTCTGGAACGCCATGTGGCGCTGGCCAAACCGGATGTGCTGGTCGTCATGGGCAACATCAGTTGTCAGGCCGTGCTGGGTAAGCGCGGGATCACCCGGCTGCGCGGTAAGTGGGATCAGGGGTTTGACCTGCCGGTGACCCCGATGCTGCGGCCCGAAGACCTGCTGCGTCAGCCACAGTTGAAACGGCAGGCATGGGCAGATTTGCTAGAGCTGAAAGCCTGGCTGGAGGGTAAGTGATGCGAATTCTCGCGTTCTCAGACCTGCATATGGCACGCAACCGCGCGGCCGAGATCGCCGTGGCCAGCGCCGAGGCCGATCTGGTGATCGGCGCGGGTGATTACTGCAACATGCGACAGGGTCTGGATGAAGCTATGGCGATGCTGTCAGAGATTTCCGCCCCCCTTGTCCTGACCCCCGGAAACGCGGAAAGCGCCGGAGAGTTGATGGACGCCGCCCCCGAAGGTGTTCATGTTCTGCACGGATCGGGGATGACTGTGGATGGCCTGCGCCTGTTCGGCCTTGGGTACGGAGTTCCCCTCACGCCGTTTGGTGAGTGGTCCTGTGACTTGTCGGAATCGGAAGCCGCCGAGTTGCTGGAGCGTTGCGATGCCGCCGATATCCTGATCACGCATTCCCCGCCCAAAGGGTATGGCGATACGACGTCAATGGGCGATGCGGTAGGGTCGGTTGCCGTGCGCGATGCAATAGAGCGCCTGCAGCCGCAATACTCTTTGCACGGCCATATTCATGACAGTTGGGGCTATCGCGGTACCATCGGACGCACGCAGATCGCCAATCTTGGTCCTAAAGTGAACTGGTTCGAGGTGAGCTCATGATCGAAACGGTGACGTTGCTGGCATTCATCCCGGCGGCTATGGCGCTGAACTTCACGCCGGGGGCTGACATGATGTTCTGTTTCGGACAGGGGCTGCGGTCTGGAGCGAAACCTGCGCTGGTCGCCAGTGCGGGGGTGTCCGCGGGGCTGATGGTCCACGTATTGCTGGCGGGGCTTGGCTTGGGTGCTGCCGTATCGACCCTGCCTTGGTTGTTCGACGTGATCCGCTGGATGGGCGTCGCATATCTGATGTACCTGGCCTGGGGCGCGATCCGCTACGGGGCGGTTTCGGACGACAAGCCCGCCAAGCCAACACGATACGCATTTCGGGACGGGCTGGTTGTGAACCTGACCAATCCCAAGGTCATTTTGTTCGTGCTGGCCTTTATCCCGCAATTCGTGAACCCGGCCATCGGTCCGATCCTGCCGCAATTCCTGATCTTGGGCGTGATCATCGCGCTGGGCGGTTTCGTGGTGAATGGGCTGGTTGGAGTTTTCGCAGGCGGCGCAGGGCGGGTGCTGATCTCGAACCCGCGCGCCTCTCGTATCATGGGATGGGTGACGGGCGGTATTTTCACGGCCCTTGCCGTTCGACTAGCCATCATGGAAAGGGCCTGACGCTGAATGTCGCGCATTGAAGAAACCTTGGAATTCATCCCCATCCGGATCGCTGTTTTGACCGTATCGGACACACGCGCGCTTACGGATGACCGCTCGGGCCAGACACTTGTCGACAGGATCGAACGTGCTGGGCATACGGTCGCCGACCGAAAGATCATCCGGGATGAGCGCGCCGGTATCGCAGCGCAGCTGCGGAGTTGGGTCGCGGACCCCGAAATCGACGTCGTGATCTCGACTGGCGGCACCGGACTGACCGGGCGCGACGTAACAGTCGAGGCGCATCGTGACGTCTATGAAAAAGAGATCGACGCGTTTGGCACCGTTTTCACCATTGTCTCGATGGAAAAAATCGGAACTTCTGCGGTGCAGTCCCGCGCAACCGGCGGCGTAGCCGGGGGAACCTATTTGTTTGCGCTGCCCGGCAGTCCCGGCGCGTGCAAGGATGCGTGGGACGGCATTTTGGAAAAACAGTTCGATTACCGTCACCGGCCCTGCAATTTCGTGGAAATAATGCCCAGATTGGACGAACATCTGCGACGGAAGTAAACTGTTCACACGTTTAAGCGTTTAACGTGCTTTGTGGCTTGGCAATTTCGACGGCCCGGCTACCTTTTGCAAATGGCAGCCTGATGCAACCGGGGTAAAAGTGAATGCGATTTCTACGGCAGAGCCTTGTCGGTGTTTTTCTGGCGTTTCTGACGCTGGCTCTGCTGTTTGTGGCTGTTCAGATGATCTCGGGCGCTGTTCAGGATGTGCTGACGCGCGACGATGAGGCTCCGCAGGCGCGCGAGCGTGTGTTTGCCGTGTCCGTCCAGCCTGCCGAACTTACGACCGTCACCCCTTATCTGGAAGCTTTCGGTGAAGTGCAAAGCCGCAGGCGGCTGGAACTACGCGCCGCTTTAGGGGGGCGGGTGATTTCGCTGTCCGAGGACTTCGAAGATGGCGGTGTCGTGACCCAAGGCGAAATGCTGGTCGAACTTGACCCCGCCGATGCGCAATCTGCGCTGGATCGTGCAAAATCCGATCTTCTGGACGCTCAGTTCGAAGAACGCGATGCCGAGCGGTCTTTGTTGCTGGCGCAAGACGAGTTGAATTCGGCCGAGGCGCAGGCAGGTCTGCGCGGTCGTGCCCTGCAGCGTCAGAAAGACTTGCAGACGCGGGGTGTCGGAACCCCGGCCGCCGTGGAAGAGGCTGAACTGGCCGAGGCATCCGCCCAACAGTCGGTTCTGGCGCGGCGGATTGCACTGGCGCAGGCGGAATCGCGCGTGGATCAGGCGACCACCCTACTGGCGCGGGCGCGTATCGCGCTGGAGGCCGCCGAGCGAGATCTGGACGACATGACTGTAAGGGCGCGGTTTGGCGGCACGCTGACAGATGTGACGCTGGTCGAAGGGCGCTTGGTGTCCGCCAATGAAAAGCTGGCGGAACTGGTCGATCCGAATGCGCTGGAGGTGGCGTTCCGTGTATCGACTGCGCAATATGTACGCCTGCTGGATGCGCAGGGCGGGTTGATCAACGCGCCTGTCACAGTGTCGCTCGAGGTCACGGGCACCGACCTGATGGCGCAAGGGCGTATCAGCCGCGACAGCGGTTCGGCGGGCGAAGGGCAGACCGGGCGGTTGATCTATGCCCATCTGGACGATGCATCCGGGTTCAAGCCCGGCGATTTCGTGACGGTCACTGTCGAGGAACAACCGTTGGACAACGTCGTGCGCCTGCCCTCGTCCGTTCTGGATGCGGTCGGCACGGTTTTGGTGCTGGGCGAGGGGGACCGGCTTGAGGCGCTGCCCGTGCAGCTTGTTCGTCGTCAGGGGGATGAGGTCTTGTTGCGCGGTGAGGGTCTAGAAGGCCGCGAGGTTGTGGTCGGCAGAACGCCCCTGTTGGGGGCGGGTGTACGTGTGCGACCCCTGCGGGCTGAAGCCAATGCAGGCGCATTGGCCGATATGGTCGAGCTGACCGAAGAGCAACGCGCGCGGTTGGTGGCGCAGGTCGAAGCCAGTGATCGAATGCCGGATGCTGTGAAGGACCGCGTTCTGGGTCAGTTGCGCGAGGCGAAAGTGCCGGCGTCACTTGTGCGGCGTCTGGAAAACCGGGCAGGGGGGTAAGGCCCGATGATGCGCGACATCCCCGGTGCGGCAGGCGGCGTTCTCAGTTACTTTACCCGGCACAGGACGGTCGCCAATCTTTTGCTGCTTGTCATGCTTGTTCTGGGGGCAGCGGCCATCCCGAACATGCGAGCGCAGTTTTTTCCCGATGTCATTCTTGAGCGCGTCGATGTGAACGTCGCGTGGGACGGGGCCGGTCCCGAAGATGTGGATAATGGCATCGTTCAGCTTCTTGAACCTGCGCTGTTGGCGGTCGAGGGGGTGGCCAGTACCGAAACCACCTCGCGCGAGGGGCGGGCAAGTATTCGGATGGAGTTCGAGCCCAACTGGGACATGTCCCGCGCGGTCGAGGATGTCAGAACCGCCGTCGACGGTGTGACCAACCTGCCGGAAGACGCCGACGAGCCGACCATACGCCGCGGGGGGTGGCGCGACCGCGTCACGGATGTGGTGGTCACAGGCCCTGTCGCGCCTGATAATCTGGCCAAGTTCACTGATGAGTTGATTAACCGCCTGTTCGCCGTGGGTGTCACGCGGACGACGATCCGTGGCCTTGCGGCCCCTCGTATCGTGGTCGAAGTTCCGACAGCGCAGCTTATTGCAAATGATATCACCCTGTCCGAGATCGCCTCGGCTATCGCTGCCGAAGTAACGGCGAATCCGGCGGGTGACGTTACCGGAGCCAATGCGCGCATTCGGACCGGCACCGAAAAGCGGACGCCCGAGGAAATCGAAGGCATTCCACTCCGCAATTTCGAGGACGGCTCAAAACTTCTGATTGGCGATGTCGCCGTGATCCGGGTGGAGGGCGTCAACCGGAACCGCAGTTATTACGTGGGGGATAACCCGGCCATGTCCGTGCGGGTCGACCGCTCGAACCTCGGGGATGCCATTGAAATTCAGCATACCGTCGAAGATGTGGTCGCCGAAATGCAGGCTAGCCTGCCCGAAGGCGTGACCGTTGAGTTGATCCGCACACGGGCGCAGGCGATTACCAACCGTCTGGATATTCTGATCGACAACGGGCTTGTCGGGCTGGGGCTGGTTGTTTGCCTGTTGTTCCTGTTTCTGAACGCGCGCATCGCCTTTTGGGTTGCGGCCGGTATTCCAGTGGCCATGTCTGCGGCCATCGCCTTCATGTATATCGGCGGGCTTTCGATCAACATGGTCTCGTTGTTTGGCCTGATCATTACGCTGGGCATCGTTGTCGATGACGCGATTGTTGTTGGCGAACATGCGGATTTCCGGGCGCGAAGGCTGGGCGAGGCCCCCATGATCGCGGCTGAGCGCGCCGCGCGGCGCATGGCAATGCCTGTCTTTGCCGCGACCCTGACGACTGTGATCGCCTTTTTCGGGCTGACTGCCATTGGCGGGCGGTTCGGAGAGCTAATCCGCGATATCCCCTTTACCGTCATCGCGGTACTGATCGCCTCGCTGATCGAGTGTTTTCTGATCCTGCCCAACCACATGGCCCACGCAATCGCGCATTCGGCCAAAGAACACTGGTATGACTTGCCCAACCGGGTGGTCAATCGCGGGTTCCGCTGGGTGCGGGATACTTTGTTCCGGCCCTTGATCGCCTGGGCAATCTGGGCGCGGTATGTCGTCGTTGCGGTCATGGTGGTGTTCCTAGCCAGTCAGATCGCACTTTTCATTCGGGGCGACGTGAACTGGCGGTTCTTCAACGCGCCCGAGCGCGGCTCGATCACAGGCAACTTCATCATGGTCGAGGGCGCGACCCGTGACGATACACTGGCCATGATGCAGCAGGTTCAACACGCAGCCGAAGAACTGGGTGAGATTTACGAAGAACGCCATGGGCGCAATCCCATCGAATACGTGCTAGCCGAAGTGGGCGGCACAGCAGGGCGCGGTTTGTCGGCAGCGGATGGCAAGGATTCGGACCTGTTGGGCGGGATTTCCATTGAATTGATCGACGCCGATTTGCGCCCTTATTCAAGCTTTGAGTTTGTGGGCGAGCTACAGGACTTTGTTCCGCGCCATCCCAAGGTGGAAATTCTCAGCTTCCGGGGCTGGCGCTCGGGTCCGGGTGGTGATGCGATTGACGTTCAGCTTTATGGCGCGGACGTTAATACGCTTAAATCCGCGTCCGAGGATCTTCAGTCTGAGCTTTCGAAATACCCCGAAGTCTCGGCCCTTGAAGATAATCTGGCGTATGACAAGGAAGAGTTCATTCTGGATCTGACGGCGCAGGGGCAGGCGCTGGGTTTCCGGATCGAAACTTTGGGTCGGGTTCTGCGCGACAGGTTGAACGGGATTGAGGCCGCCACCTTCCCCGATGGCCCCCGAAGCGCCGAGATTCGCGTGGAACTTCCCGAGGGGGAGCTGACCGCCGATTTCCTTGAACGGACACTTATGCGCACGCCGGACGGCGTTTATGTGCCCTTGGCCGATATCGTGTCTGTGCAGCGAAAGTCCGGGTTCTCGACCGTGCGGCGTGAAAACGGCCTACGTGTGGTCTCGGTCTATGGTGACATTTCCGAGGATGACCCCGCCCGGGCCGCCGAAATCGCCCGCGCGATGCAGGAAGAGATTTTGCCTGGCATCGCCTCGGAGCGCCAGGTCGAATGGACTATGGCAGGCCTGAGCGAACAGGAGGATGAATTCCTGTCCGAGGCGAGGACTGGTCTGATTTTGTGCCTGACAGGGATTTACCTTGTTTTGGCCTGGGTCTTCGCCAGTTGGACGCGACCACTGGTCGTTATGGCGATCATTCCGTTTGGCTTGGTGGGAACGATCTGGGGGCACTACGTCTGGGACGTACCGCTGAGTATGTTCACCGTCGTAGGTTTGTTGGGGATGACCGGGATCATCATCAACGACTCGATTGTTCTGGTGACGACCATCGACGCTTACCGGCAAGAGCGTGGTCTTGTGCCTTCGATCATTGAAGGAACGGCAGACCGTTTGCGGCCTGTGATGCTGACGACGCTGACTACTGTTCTGGGGCTCACGCCGCTTTTGTATGAAGGATCGCAACAGGCGCAATTCCTCAAGCCGACGGTCATTACTCTGGTCTACGGGCTGGCCTTTGGCATGTTGCTGGTTCTGCTGCTGGTACCTGCGCTGCTTGCCATTCTGAATGACCTGTCGCGCCCGATGACTGCCATGCGCCGGGGGCTGAGGGCGCCGGATCGTGTCGTGCGCGGTGCCCTGACCGTGACGGGGCTGGTCATGTTGCTGTGGCTTGGTGTGACAATGGTTCTGCCCGCCGTGACGGGCACACCGTTTGGACCGCTGTCGGGACTTTATGCCGGTGAGGGTGGGCTAGCCGTATTGCAGATGGGGCTTGGCGCCTTTTTTGCCGGGGCGGTGCTGATCCTTCTGCTTTCCGTCACATTGTCCAGCCTGCTGTATGTACGTTTGAAAGGGCGGCCAGCCTAATCGCGGTTTAGCGCGGTTTCCAGCAAATCAGGCACTCGGTCGCTCATGGCCAGATCGCCGCGACGGATTTGATCCAAAGGAAACCAGCGCGCATCCTGCGCGTCGTCTGCGGCAATAGGGGTTCCTGAGCGGTATGCACAGGCGACGCCCACCAGCAGGTAATGCGACAGCACCGCGCCCTGCGCGTCCCGGCGAAGAAGGTCCAGGTTATCCAGATATCGCAAAGGTTCGGCAATAACCGAGGTTTCTTCGCGCAATTCCCGTTGCGCGGCCCGCAAAACGGTTTCGCCCCATTCCACGTGGCCGCCGGGAAAACCCCAAAGCCCCGCGTCGGGCTGTTTGCTGCGCTGGACCAACAGAACCTGTTCGTTATGGACGACGACGGCCAATGCGCCGATTTTAGGAGTTTGCGTCATGAAAGTCAGCCTGCGCTGCACCCCTGAATATCAACCGCGTGGCTCGCGCCCAAAACAGTAATCCGAATCTCGGATCGGTCCAGGGCAAAGGCACCGCCGGATTCGCTGATCACCTCAGACGTGGCAACCAGCGTGTCACCCTGGCGTTGCGTTTCCGGGGGCGAGGCCCATAGCATCGGATTGCCGGGTTCGATCACGGCGATCTCACGCCCTCCGGCCGAGGGCATGGTGACGCGGGCTTCGATCTGCATTCCGTCCGACGTGGGTGTCAGACGGCAACTGGTGTGCGCTACGCGCGCCTCTTTCGCGGAAAACGGGCGCTGCGCAAGCGCAGCGGCGATTGCGGGATTGCGACCCGCATCGGCACTTAGAGTGTGATCAAAGCCCAACTGCTCGGGGATGCACACATCCTTGCAGACGCCCAAATCCATTGTTCCCCGCAAGCGAACGGGTTTAGCGGCATTCTTCGGAGTGATTTCAACAGGAAGAACGAGTTGATCCTGATACCCGATGGATTTCAAACCGTTCTGATCGAAGACCGAGGGCGCGGGCCATGTAAAGGATATATCGCCCACATTGTCCGAGCCGCTCCAGTTAAACTGAGGAGGGATTCCGGCATCTCCGGGCGCGCGCCAGTACGTTTTCCAACCTTCCTGCAAAGTCACACGCATAGCCCCCAGATAGGTGCCCTGCGCGGTTCGGCCCCCATCCAGCACGTCCAGTTCGACCACCGACCCTGTGACCTGAGCCAAAGCTGGCCCGGACAACAAAAGGCTCAGGGTCAAAGCGACCGCAGGTAATGTCCCGTTTACTTTCATATCCAATACATGCGCGGAGTTGGGCCAGAATCCAAGTCACGTTCCGGTCACCAGAATGAAATCCGCGGAAATCTGCGTTGATCCCTTGCCAATCCAAGTCCCCCAAGGTCATTGTTGAAGGGTACTCAGCAAGAGATGGCATTTTATGGACCTGACCGGAAAACTGTTGATTGCCATGCCCGGCATGGGGGATCCGCGCTTTGATCATTCGGTGGTCTATATGTGCAGCCATGGGGAAGACGGTGCCATGGGGCTGATTGTGAACAAACCGTCGGACCTGCGGATCAAAGCCCTGCTTGAACAGCTAAATATCGCCTGCGAGATCCCGATCATAGGCGAGCGTCTGGTCCATTTCGGAGGTCCGGTCGAAATGTCCCGTGGATTTGTGCTGCACAGTTCGGACTACGACGCGAACCTGCATTCGATGAAAATCTCGGACGATTTCAGCATGACCGCCACTTTGGACGTACTTGAAGACCTTGCCTCGGGGAAGGGGCCTTTGAATTCCACGTTGGCGCTAGGCTATTCGGGCTGGGGGCCGGGGCAGCTTGAGGATGAGATCGCCCAAAATGGTTGGCTGACGACCGAGGCGTCGTCGCGGCTTGTGTTCGACGTTCCCGATGATGAGAAATGGGAAGCTGCGCTTGCAACGCTGGGTGTGGACCCTCTGACTTTGTCGGCCAGCGCCGGGCGCGCCTGATCAGCTATCGCGCGGGGCGGCTGCGCGGCGGAGCCGGTCATTGATAGCCACACCCAAACCGTGATCCGGGATCGGCGATACTGCAATGGGCCGGCCCGTGTCGTTAAGGCTGTGCAGCGCGGCAAACAGATTGGCCGCCGCCTCGGTCAGGTTTCCGTCTGGTGACAGATTCAGATCGCAATCGACCGACCCAAACCCCAGCAGAACTTCGTCGCCCTGCGTTTTGCAGGCGTTTATCCGAACAGGGGCATCCGGGGCGTAATGCGACTGCAATTGCCCCGGCGCGGATAACGGGTCCCCCGGCAGGTGGAGATGCAGTTGTGTGTTCAGAACAGATTCGATCTGTTCCAGCGCCACTCCACCAGGGCGGAGCAGAGCCGGAGGGCCAGCCAACCCGACGATGGTGGACTCCAACCCCACGCCACAGGGTCCGTCGTCCAGAATGGCGGCGATGCGACCGTCCAGCCCGGCCCGCACGTGATCGGCCGTGGTCGGGCTGATCTGACCCGAAGGGTTGGCCGAAGGCGCCGCAACCGGCCCGTCAAACGCACCCAGCAGCGCGCGTGCCGTGGTATGCGCCGGAACGCGCACGGCCAGCGTGTCCAACCCGGCGGTAACCAGAGAAGAGATGCCGTGGTCCGGGCGCAAGGGTAGCACCATTGTTAGTGGGCCGGGCCAAAAAGCTCGCGCCAGCTTTTCCGCCAGATCGGACCATTCAACAAAGCGTTGAGCGGCTTCGACAGACGCAACATGCGCGATCAGCGGGTTGAAACTGGGGCGCCCCTTGGCGGCGTAAATGCTGGCCACGGCCTCGCCATTTCGGGCATCTCCGCCGAGCCCGTAAACCGTTTCGGTCGGAAAGGCGACCAACAGCCCTTGCCGTAACAGGTCCGCGGCCTGCGCTATTCCGCTGGGGGTCGCGGTATATTCCCGTGTGCCGTTAGGACTCATTGGCGGTGACGCTGCGTTTTGATTGCGTGTAACATTGGTAAAGCTACGTAATCGTTCAAACCCAGATGCATATAGGTCGGCGGTGGAATTTCCAACCCCGCCATATTAAACCGAACGAAACAACTCCGAGGGAAGACATGCCGTACCGCGCGCCAATCGCTGACTATGAATTTTTGCTACGAAACGCGGTCGGGTTTGACCAGATCGCTGCGACTGAAAAATTCGCGGAAGCCAGCGAGGACGTAGTCAGCGCCATCCTGACCGAGGCCGGGAAGATGTGCGAAGAGATTATGGCACCGCTTCAACGCCCCGGTGATCTGGAACCCGCGCGTCTGGAAAACGGCGTGCTGCGTACTTCGCCGGGTTATGCGGACGGCTGGAAAGCCATTGCCGAAGGCGGTTGGATCGGGATGAGCGCGGACCCCGAATATGGTGGCATGGGCCTGCCGATGACTTTGACCACAGCCGTAAACGAAATGATGGCGGCCACTTGTCTGTCGCTGCAACTGGCCCCTTTGATGACCCAGGGCCAGATCGAGGCGCTGGAACATCACGCCAGCGATGAATTAAAAGAGCTGTACCTGCCCAAGATGATCGCAGGCGAATGGTCGGGCACCATGAACCTGACCGAACCGCAGGCCGGATCGGACGTTGGCGCGCTGACTTCAAAAGCGGAACCCAATGGCGACGGCACATATGCGGTGTCGGGTCAGAAGATTTATATCTCGTGGGGCGACAACGATTTTGCCGAAAACGTCTGCCATCTGGTTCTGGCGCGTCTGCCTGATGGTGTTCCGGGCACGAAAGGCATTTCTCTGTTTCTGGTGCCCAAATACCTGCCGGACGAGAATGGAAACCCCGGTGTGGCCAATGACCTGAAAGTGGTCTCGCTGGAACACAAGATGGGTCTGCATGGTTCGCCGACCTGTGTGATGCAGTATGACGGTGCCAAGGGCTGGCTTGTGGGTAAGGAACATGGCGGAATGGCCGCGATGTTCACCATGATGAACAATGCGCGTCTGGGCGTTGGCGGTCAGGGAGTGGGCGCTGCGGAAGGTGCCTATCAGCACGCGGTACAATACGCTTTGGAGCGGAAACAGGGCAAGACACCGTCCGGGACCATTATCGACCACGCGGATGTGCGCCGGATGTTGATGGCGATGCGGGCCGACACTTTTGCTGCGCGCTCGATCATGCTGGCAAATGCGGCTGCGATCGACATGGCCGATGCCACTGGTGACGCGGATTGGAGCGCGCGTGCGGCGTTGCTGACCCCGATCTGCAAGGCGTTCGGCACCGAAACCGGTATGCGTGTCTCGGAAACCGGTGTTCAGGTGCATGGCGGCATGGGCTTCATCGAAGAAACCGGAGCTGCACAGTTTTACCGCGACGTCCGTGTGACTGCGATCTACGAAGGCACCAACGGCATTCAGGCCATGGACCTTGTCGCCCGCAAGATGATGGATGGTGGCGAAGCCGCCAGCCGTCTTCTGGACGAAATCGAAGATCACGCAGAAAAAGCCCGCGCGACTATGCCCGAATTGGCCGGACCTGTCTGGGAAGCCACCGAGAGCCTGCGTGAAGCTACCGAATGGCTTGTGTCGCAGACTGACATGAATACCCGTTTCGCAGGTGCGGTGCCTTATCTGCACGCCTTCGCGCGTGTTTTGGGTGGGCATTATCACCTCAAGGCGGCTCTGGCGGAACCGGAAGGCCCCCGCTTTAAGCTGGCGCGCTATTATGTCAATGCGCTGCTGCCTGAGTTCGCGGGTCTTCTGGCGCAGGCGCAGAACGGCGCGGATGATGTCTATGCCCTCAGCGCGGACGAGCTGGCAGCCTGATGGACGGCAATACCTCTTTGGCGATCCGCTATCCATGGCCCGAGCCTCCGGCTACGGGCCAAGCGATCGAGGTCGCCGAAGGTATTCTGTGGATGCGGTTACCGCTGCCCATGGCGCTGGATCATGTCAATGTCTATGCGCTGGATGACGGTGATGGCTGGACGCTGATCGACACCGGATTCTCGTCGAAAAAGACCCGTGCGATTTGGGAAACCCTGATGGCTGGCCCCTTGGCGGGTAAGCCGGTCAAACGCGTGGTGGTCACCCACCATCATCCGGATCACATCGGCAATGCAGGTTGGTTCCAATCGGAACACAGCGCGGAACTGATCACGACCCGCACGGCGTGGTTGTTCGCGCGAATGCTGACGCTGGATGTGCAGGAAAACTGGCCGCAGGAAACGCTGGACTACTATCGCAGCGCTGGCATGGCGCCGGACATTCTGGCCAAGCGCTTGACCGAGCGTCCCTTTAACTATTGCGACACGGTTTACCCGATGCCGTTGGGCTTTACCCGGATCAAGCAGGATGGCGTGATCCGCATGGGTGGTCGCGACTGGGTCGTGCATATGGGCAATGGCCACGCACCCGAACATGCCACATTCTGGAGCCGCGACGACAATCTAGTGATTACGGGTGATCAGATCCTCAGTTCGATCAGCCCCAACCTTGGCGTCTTTGTCACCGAACCGATGGCCGACCCGGTCGCTGAATGGCTGGAGGCGTGCGAGCGTCTGCAAGGTCTGGCCCGGCCAGATCAACTGGCGCTGGGCGGGCATAAGCTGCCATTTACCGGTTTGCCGCTACGGATGAAGCAGTTGATCGAAAATCATCACAGTGCACTGGATCGCCTGCGCGACTATCTGGACACGCCCAGAACCGCCGCCGACTGTTTCCTTCCGCTGTTCAAGCGCAAGATTTCCGGAGGTGAGTACGGGCTGGCTTTGGTCGAGTCGGTTGCACATCTCAACCATCTTTACCACATTGGTGCTGTCACCCGGACGCTCCGTGCGGACGGGGCGTGGGAGTTTCAGCGCAAAGGGTAAAAGTATGGACAAGATCGAAACCTCGGCCGAGGCAGCAGAATCCGCGGCCCTTCCCCGGTGTTACGAGGTACATTCCAACCCCGATGCGAAATCTGGCGCGAAAGACCTGCCCGACCCATTGAAGACGCCCGTAGAAACCAAAAGCCCGGCGCAATGGGCCTATGAACGTCTGATCCTTTACATCCAGAACTTTGAGCAGACATTGGACAGCGACCACGAGATCGCGATGGGCTTTACCGGCGGCGATGCGGGTGTCATGCGGATCGAAGGGATGGGGTATTTTGACCCAGATGTCATCACTTTCTACGGCTCGGACGCGACTGGTGCGCGAACCCAGCTTGTGCAACATGTGAGCCAATTGAACGTGATGTTGCGCGCCCTGCCAAAATCGATCGAAGACAAACCCGCAAATCGCATCGGGTTCCGGCTGGCGGCTAATCTGGAAGAAAGCTGATCGCCTGACTTGCAATTCGTGACGGCGCGGCCTTGAATGAAGGGATCATTCAGGGGGTTGTCAGGTGACAAGTTTCTCAGCCGTTACAAATGCCTACAAGGGCGCGTGGGCGCGCCGCCGCGTTTTTGTTCCGATCTATTTCGTGGTGCGTCTGCTTTTGATCGCGCTGATCACGCCGGGGCTGGCGATTGCCGCGAACCTTGCAGTTTCACTGTCCAGCCAGACGGCGCTGACGGATCAGGACATCGCGGCCTTTGTTCTGTCTCCGGCCGGGTTTTTGGTCGCTGTCGCTGTTCTGAGCCTGTTTCTGCTGGCCGAAGTGTTCGTGTTTTCCGTCATGGCAGGATCGCTGCGGATGGGGGAATCTGACCCTTGGCGCGCAGGAAGCGCTGCCATTGGCCTGATTTTGACGAGCCTTCCAGCGCTGTTTGGTTTCGCGGTGCGTTTTGTTCTGCGGGTCTTGTTGTTGGTTTTACCCTTCGCGGCAGTGTCCGCCGTGATCGCTTGGTGGACACTGACGGAATATGACATCAACTATTATCTGACTTTCAAACCGCCCTCTTTTTGGGTGGCCGTGGTTCTGATCGGGGCTGTTTTGCTGGTCATGGCCTGGGTTCTGATCCGTAGATTGTCAGGATGGGCACTGTCGCTTCATCTGGTTTTGTTCGAACAGGTGCGCCCGGCTGAGACCTTCGCCCTCAGCACCGAAAGGATGGAAGGGAAACGAGGTCAGCTAAAGATCGAACTTGCGGTGTGGCTGATAGTGCGGCTGCTGATTGCGACACTGATTGCATGGGTTGCCGGGGTGCTGTTCGCCATCGTGCCACTTCAGGACAGCTCGAACCTGCGCTTGGCATTGACCTACAGCCTATTGATTGCCGGGTTATGGTCGCTGGCGGGGCTGGTTTTGGCGGCGACGGCGCTGGGCGCATTGGCCGTGGTTCTGGACAGGTTCTTTGAAATCAGGACGGATGAGCCCCCACACCCCGAACCCGGCAGCCTGCGGGTGCCGCTGTTCACCGCCGTTGGCGGCGCTGTCGTCGCGGTGCTGATCGGTCTGTGGTTTGGTCAGCATCTGTTGGAACAGGTACAGGCCCCCGACCGGGCCGAGGTCATTGGCCATCGCGGGGCTGCGGCCTTGCGGCCGGAAAACACGATGGCGGCAGTCCTGAAAGCGATTGAGGACGGCGCCGATTGGGTCGAGATCGACGTGCAGGAAACGGCGGATGATGTTGTGATCGTTGCCCATGATAGCGACTTTATGAAACTGGCGGGCGTCCCCACCAAGATTTGGGATGTGACGATGGAAGAGGTGGCCGAGATCGACATCGGCGGTTGGTTTGACCCCGAATACGCGGAAGAACGCACCCCGACCCTGCGCGACGTGCTGGCGGCGGCCAAGGGCAATGCGAAGGTCATCATCGAGTTGAAATATTATGGCCACGACGTCGATCTGGAAAACCGCGTGGCGGCCTTGGTCGAAGAATTCGATATGCAGGACGACATCGCCACGATGTCGCTGAAGTATCCGGCCGTGCAAAAGATGAAGAAATTGCGCCCGGATTGGCGCGCAGGGGTTCTTGCGGCCACCGCAATCGGTGATCTGTCGGGGCTTGAAGGGGATTTTGTCGCCGTAAATGCTGCGATGGCAACGCCGGGGCTGGTGCGTTCGGTTCAGGCGGCGGGCAAGGATATCTATGTCTGGACGGTGAACGATCCGTTGCAGATGTCGGCGATGGCGTCGATGGGCGTGGACGGGCTGATCACAGACCGCCCCGCTATGGCGAACGAGGTTCTGCGCGTGCGTGCCGAAATGGGGCCGGGTGAGCGGTTGCTGCTGTGGCTGGCCAACGCCTTTGGCCTGTCAGTAGACACAGAGGCGATGCGAGATGACAGCCCGTAACCTGATTTTTTCGGTGGCCCTGATCGCATCACCTGCGCATTCGCAGGATGTCCTGCGCAGCATCGAAATGCCCGCGCATCGCGCATTGATCGCGCAACTGGATGAGGAGGCGCTGACGCCGTTTGAAACAGATGGCTGTTCGGGCGGCCTGTCGGCAAGCTGGCGTTTCGTTGCCGATACGTTTCCCAAGTTCCGCGCCCTCTACGAAGCCCACCCGCCATGGGAGGGATGCTGCATTACCCATGACCACGCCTATCACAATGCCGGTAGCGCGCTTACGGCCGAGGACAGTTTCGAGGCCCGCGTGTCCGCCGACAGCGCTTTGCGAGCTTGTGTCAAACAGCACGGAGAAGACCACGCCGATGACTACGCGCTGCGCTATGACATGACGCCGGATCAGATTCGTCTAGCGCACTCCGTGACCGCCGAAGCAATGCACGCAGCCGTCCGATTTGGCGGAGCTCCGTGTTCCGGGCTTCCGTGGCGCTGGGGGTTCGGCTATCCGGGATGTTCGGTGTTTCTACCCCTGACCCCTGCGCGCGAATGACGTGGTGACAGGCCCGGGATTTTCGATTATCCAACATCTCAAACACGCGAATTGGGATTCTGACAATCATGGCTGAACACAAGCACGGCGAAATGGACATCACCGTCCAAACCAAAACCTTCAACGGGTTCATCAAAGCGACCACATGGTGTGTGGTTGCCATCGCCTTCCTCTGCCTTTTCCTGGCGGTCTTTGCCGCTTAAATTCGAAGAACGGGGTTGGCCGTGATCAGGGTTTTGATTGCCTGCCTGTTGGCTGTGACAGTTGCGGGTTGCGCTGGGTCACAGCGTCCGCAGGCGGACTTGGCTGAAATTTCGGCGCGGTCCTATCGTGATCCGGGGCCGTCGACCCTGACCCTTTATACAATGATCAGCACCCGGACGGGTTCGGGTGCCCATACGTCGCTGATGATCAGCGGCAGCGAAAGGGTGATCTTTGACCCCGCCGGATCATTCAGGGCGGATGTGGTGCCGATCAAGGATGACGTCCTGTACGGCATTACCCCAAACGTGGAACGCGCCTATCGCAGCAGCCATGCGCGCGAAACGCATTATGCGCGCATCCAAACCGTCGAAGTGACCCCCCAGCAGGCCGAGATTGCCCTGCAGCTTGCCAAGCAATCGGGGCCGGTTGCAGGTGCATTCTGTGCAAATTCGACCGCCCAGTTGCTGCAGCAGGTGCCGGGGTTCGAGCAGATCGAAACCACTTTTTACCCCGTCAAGCTGTCGGAGCAATTTGCGCAGTTACCGGGTGTTCAAACCGCCGAGTACCGAGAGAATGACGACGCCGATCTTCAAGCCGGTCTCGCCTTTAATAATGCGCAATTGAACCAATTGGAGGCTGACTCAGCCCAGTAGGTAGAGCAGCCCGTAAAGCGTTGCGGCCCCGCTGAAGATGGCCGCGATCACGTTCTTGGAGAATAGTCCGACAGTTATGGCCACAGCCGCCGCCGCCATGCGCGGTGCGTCGGGTTGACCGCCTGTCGCTGTGGGCCAGACGACCAACGGCGCGATCAGCGCAGGAATGATTGCCACAGCCGTATAGCGCAGATGGCGCAGCAACCATGGCGGCATCGGACGATCTCCGACCAGGCCGATAAAGACAAAGCGCAGGGCATAGCTGCCGACGGCAAGTCCGATGATGATGGTCCAGATCGTGACCGGATCAGGTTGTGTCATGCGGCTGCCTTTCTGCGGTCGGCCAGCAATTCGGCCTGTGCGCCAGCGATCATGCCAGCGCATCCGGCGATCAGTAGGCCAAGATTGAACGGAATCGCCACCGTAAGCAGAGAAACCACGATTGCAACCAGAGCCGCTACGACATGGGGGAGGGTACGCATCATCGGGCCGATCATCGCCAGAAATGTGATCGGCAGGGCAAAATCCAGCGCCCAGCTTTCCGGGATACGCGTGCCCAGAACAGCACCGAGATAGGTTGCCAGTATCCAAAGAGGTGTGATCGGCGTGACCGAGCCGACGAAATAGGCCATCCGTTGCGGGACGGTCATGTTTGGCTCTTTCTCGAATTGAACGATCGAACTCGCATAGGATTGGTCGACAGTCAGATAGGCCGCGCAAGCACGCTGCCACATCGGGGCCGCGCCCAGAAACGGCGTCAATGAGGCCGAGTACATCGCCATGCGCAGGTTCACCGCCAAGGCGGATACCAGAATGATCGCGGTCGGGGTCTGATCCTGCAGCAGTTGCAGGGCGGCGAACTGGGCGGCCCCGGCAAATACGGTTGAGGTGAACGCCATCGTCTGGACGATGTTCAAGCCTGCTTCGGTCGCAAACACGCCAAACAGCGTGCCGAACGGGATCGCAACAAAGATAAACGGGGTCCCGTCCCGAAACCCTTTCCAGAAGTATGACTTGGATGTGGTGTCTGCCATGGCTAAATCCTATGGTGTTGATCGCAGCAGTAGCGATCTTGGGAAAGGGTTGCAATTGGCCACGGAACAGAACCTGTCAGACTACATCATCGCCCCCGACCCGAAAGCGGCCCGCCTGACTCGTGCGGTCGAAGGCGTGGATCAGAATGGCGAGGCCAGCCAGATTTCAGTGGTGGAAGAGCGTCCTTTGACGATTTTCCTGAACTCGCAAGAGATCGTGACCGCGATGACAATTGGCGATTACCCCGAATATCTGGCGCTGGGTTTTCTGCGCAATCAGGGCATGCTGCTGCCTGACGACCAGATTACCCGTGTCGATTACGATGACGATCTGGAAACCGTCGTTGTCCGCACGGCGCGCGAGACGTCTTATGAGGATAAGCTAAAGAAAAAGACCCGTACCAGTGGCTGCGCCGTTGGAACCGTCTTTGGGGATATGATGGAGGGTCTCGAAGACGTGCGCTTGCCTCAGGTCACCGTGCGCACATCGTGGCTTTATGATCTGGCGGCCAAGATCAACCGCACACCCTCGCTCTATCTTGAGGCGGGTGCGATCCATGGCACGGTGTTGTGCCGGGAAAACCGTCCGCTGGTTTATATGGAGGACGTGGGTCGGCACAACGCGGTCGACAAGATCGCCGGTTGGATGCTGTCCGAGGGCGAAGCGGCAGAGGACAAGATCCTGTACACCACAGGTCGTTTGACCTCGGAAATGGTGATCAAGACGGCGATGATGGGTATTCCTGTTCTGGCATCCCGTTCGGGTTTCACGGCCTGGGGCGTTGAGATCGCGCGCGAGGTTGGGTTGACGCTGATCGGTCGGATGCGCGGGCAGCGTTTCGTGTGTCTGGCAGGTGAAGATCGGCTGGTGCGAGACGTGGACCCAGCAACCGTTCCGGTGGAAGACAAAAAGCATAAAAGGAAAAGTGCATAGGGTTAGATTTGGACCCTTTGCAAATAATTCTGCGATTTCCGTCGGATATGCCCTAGGATGGGGCAGGGTAAACAGAAGCGCAGGTGAATTCCCACCTGATGGCAACATGGAACTGATCAATCTTATCGCGCCGGTTTTCGCGGTAATCCTGACCGGATACGTATTTTCCTGGACGAACCTTTTGGGCCAGGACACGTCTGACGCGCTTGTGCAGTTTGCGGTTTATGTCCTGATCCCGGCCATCATGTTTTATCTGATCGGGCAGGAAGAGTTCCAAAATCTTCTGAATTACGGGTTCTATCTGTCTTACGGCGGGACGTTGCTGCTTTTGTTCCTGTTGCTTTTCGCAGGTTTGAAGAGTTTCACGGGATTTGAGACCGGTTCTGCCACCGTCGCGGCCTTTGCCGGGGTTGCCTCGAATACGGCTTTGGTCGCCTTGCCCGTTCTGCACGCGATTTTCGGAGCCAAGGGCGCGCTACCGGCTGTGTTGGCGAATTTGGTTGTCGCCTTGTTGCTTTTGGTCATGACGACCGTGTTGGAAAGCACGGCTGGACATAAAGCCAGCGCCAAGACACCAATCCACAAGATTTTCCTGAACGTGCTGAAAAACCCGATCATCGCGGCCACATTGCTGGGGGTCGCGTATTCCTTCACCGGGATCGGGTTTTCGGATTCGGTGTCCGATTACCTTGAACTTCTGAGTCAGGCTTTGGCCGCGGTTGCGCTGTTTGCAATCGGCTTCACGACAAGCGTACGGACGATTATTAAAACGGGACCTTTGATCCTATTTCTGACACTGGTCAAGCTGATTGCTGCGCCGGGGCTGGTGTTGCTGGCGGCGCATCTGATTGGTCTGGACCCGCTTTGGACAATCGCCGCAACGGTTTCAGCGGCGGTTCCGACCGCCAAGAATATTTTTCTGCTTGCCAAGCACTATGATCAGGAACCAAAACTGGCCGCGCATATCGTTTCTGCAACGTCGTTTTTGTCGGTGGGAACGTTGATCATGTGGTTATTTGTTTTACACAACCTTTATCCAACCGCGTTCCAATTGAACTGAGTTCGATTTACAAGGTTATAAGCGACTGATCCCAATCAGGTACAGGAATGAATAAACCTCTCGGCGTTATTCTTGCAGGCGGTCTGGCCACCCGGATAGGGGGTGGAGACAAGGGCCTGCTGAAAATTGGCGACAAAAGCCTGCTGGACCACGTAATTGGCCGGTTGCGCCCGCAGGTGGCTGATCTGGCGCTGAACGCGAACGGCGATCCGGCCCGGTTTGGTGGGTATGACCTGCCGATTGTCCCCGACACGATCGAAGGGTTCGCAGGCCCGCTTGCAGGTGTCCTGGCCGGGCTCGACTGGGCGGCTGAACAGGGTGCCGAATGTATCGTCACCGCCGCCGCCGATACGCCGTTCTTTCCGCGCGATCTGGTTGTGCGCCTGACCGAGGCAGCAGAAGGGCAGGCCAACCCGCTGGTTCTTGCAACCACGCCGAGCACAGGGGATGAGGCCTTGAAATCCGGGGGTGGGAAAAAGATCAACCGGCACCCGACATTCGGACTGTGGCCCGTGGCGTTGCGTGACGATCTGCGGGCGGCTTTGCAGGGTGGTTTGCGCAAGGTCGTCCTGTGGACGGATCAGCATGCGGGGCGCGAGGCGCTGTTTCCTGTTGATCCCTTTGATCCTTTCTTCAACGTCAACACACCGGATGATCTGGACAGGGCGCAGAATTTGTTGGCACAGGCATGAGAATATATGGCGTCACCGGCTGGAAGAACGCAGGCAAAACCGGGCTGATGGAACGTCTGGTGGCGGAAATCAGTGGGCGGGGATTTTCCGTGTCCACCGTCAAACACGCGCATCACAGTGTAGATGTCGATCAGAAGGGCACCGACAGCTATCGCCATCGTACCGCCGGGGCCAATGAGGTTTTGCTGGCTTCGGGTCAACGGATCGCCATCATGCAGGAATTGCGCGGAGCGCCCGAGCCGTCCTTGCAAAGCCTTCTGGCCCGACTGAACGCGGTTGATCTGGTTCTGATCGAAGGTTTCAAACGTGAGGCCCATCCCAAGATCGAAGCTTTCAGGGCCGAGCCTGGGAATAACTTGTTGGCACGTGACAGCGACACGATACGCGCCGTGGCTAGTGACACACCGATGGACTTGAATGTGCCCGTTTTCGATCTGAACGACACAAAGGCCATCGCGGATTTTATCCTGCAGGAAGTCGGGTTATGAGCAAACCGAACATCGCACCGCCCCCATTGAGCAACGATTGTTTTGCGCTGCCCGCCGGGGTGAGCTGGACACCGGTGGATGATGCCCTGGCCGTGTTGCAGGATAGGCTGACAGGTGTGACCGGGTCTGAAACGATTCCGGTCTCGGACTCCGAGGGGCGAATTCTGGCTGAGGACATACAGGCCCTGCGTTCGAACCCACCGCAGCCGAATTCCGCCGTTGACGGGTACGGGTTTTCCGGACCTGCCTCGGAAGGGCCGCAGGTGATGCCCCTGCAAGATGGACGTGCAGCAGCGGGGATACCCTTTGAGGGGCAGGTGGCCTCGGGCCATGCCCTGCGCGTTTTGACAGGCGCCGCCTTGCCCGAGGGCGTGGACACTGTCGTTCTCGAGGAAGACGTCACCGTCAAGGATGGCCATGTCGCTTTTCACGGACCGCTCAGGAAAGGCGCAAACGCACGCCGCGCCGGAGAGGACGTGACCGAAGGCGATGCGGTTTTGCGCGCCGGGCGACGGCTGACCTCGGCAGACCTTGCGCTTCTTTCGGCGATAGGGATTGCCGAGGTGCCGGTCCGCCGCAGGTTGTGCGTTGCTGTTCTGTCGACAGGCGATGAGCTGGTTGAACCCGGTGACGTTGCCGGGCCGGGTCAGATATTCGACGCCAACCGTCCGATGCTGTTGTCGATGATCGGGAAAATGGGCTTCGAAGCGGTTGATCTGGGGCGTGTCCCCGATGACCGTACGATCCTAAGAGACAGGTTGGATCTTGCAGCCGGGCAATCGGATGTGATCCTGACAAGCGGCGGAGCGTCGGCGGGGGATGAAGATCACGTGTCAGCCTTGTTAAAACAGGCCGGTGCGATGCAGGAATGGCGGATTGCCTTGAAACCGGGTCGCCCTCTGGCGCTTGGGATGTGGAAGGAAACCCCTGTTTTCGGCCTGCCCGGTAATCCCGTGGCGGCGCTGGTCTGCACGCTGATATTTGCACGTCCGGCGCTTGGTCTTTTGGCGGGAGAGGGTTGGTCGACGCCACAGGGCTTCGACCTTCCTGCCGCGTTTGAAAAACACAAGAAACCCGGACGACGCGAATACCTGCGTGGTCGCGTCCGCGAAGGTCGGGTTGAAGTCTTTGCGTCGGAGGGGTCCGGTCGGATCAGCGGGCTGAGCTGGGCGGAAGGTCTGGTCGAGATCGAGGATGGTGCCCGCCACATTCAGCCGGGCGACACCGTGCGATTTATTCCCTATGGCAGTTTCGGGCTTTAGTCGAATGTACCGGCGACACGCCCCAAAAGCATGAAAGCCCGCGCGGTTCGCGTATCGCCAAGCGCGGTCAGATCGGCATCGCTGGCATCCGGTTCAAACTCGACAATCATGTGATCGAACCGACGCAGGAAATGATGTGCCGCATCCCGAAAAATCGGGTCCTGCTTCATGCGTGCAGCTGTCAGTGCAAGGGACGATCGGTCGCGGATTCCGCCCAATGCCGCAACCGCGCGACCGCGCGCGCCTTGGGCGAACTGTCGCCAGACTTCTGGTCGCGCCATGTCGGGGCGCAGGTCGTCCATATAGATGCCTTCCTGACTGAGCAGGGTCAGAACATCCTGTGACGCCTGCACCAACTGTGCCGTTTTCCGATCCTTCAGGGCGAGCCGAAGGGCGTCGAAGCCTTCGGTGTCTTCCTGTGTCTCGGGGAAATTCAGCGCGCGAATAAAGACACCCGTGCTCAGCCGCGGGGCAATGTCGTCGGCCTGCGTGCCCAGCTCCAGCGAGGTTTGGTCCCCGGTTCCGCTGTTGATCGTGCTGCGCGCGGGTTCGGTACGCTGGGTCGAAAAAGTTGCCAGTGCGCTTTCGGTCTTTTTTGCGGTCTGAGCGATTTCATCCAGTTTCTTGGTAACGGCGGGTTCGTACCCGCTGGCGGCGCGCTGTTGTTGCACCACGTAAGCCTGCCGGATCGCGTCAATGGCGGTTTGCAGCCGGGCGCTTTCCTCGCGCATGACCCGGCTGGCACGCATCGACGTCGCAGCAACCCAGATCATCGCGACGGGCATGAAGACAGCCAGCAAGGTAACAACAAAGCTGCCGCCTTCCACCTTGCCGGGCAGGACCAGAAACACGACCGACACGATCAGCCAGATCACACTGAGCGCGATCGCGACAATCTCGATTTCGGTCACTGACGGCGTTGCGGGCTTGTCATAAATGCCCAGTGTGGTCGGCCGCTCGGCTTCCTGCTCTGGCGTGGGCTCGGACATGGTTACCGCTCCGGTCAGGCGTATTCGATGTTCAGAATCTCATAAGAGCGCACACCGCCGGGGGTGCGGACTTCGACGCTGTCGCCTTCGTCCTTGCCGATCAGGGCGCGGGCGATGGGGGATTTGATGTTGAGCAGGCCGTTTTCAATATTGGCCTCATACTCACCCACGATCTGCCAGGTCTTTTCCTCATCCGTGTCTTCGTCGACAAGCGTGACCTTTGCACCGAACTTGATCGCGCCCGACAGCTTGGCAGGGTCGATTACATCAGCCAGCGACAGGATGCTTTCCAGCTCTTTGATGCGGCCTTCGATAAAGCCCTGCTTTTCACGGGCTGAATGGTATTCGGCATTTTCCTTCAGATCGCCCAGCTCGCGGGCTGTGGCGATGGCTTCGATGATCGCCGGACGTTCGACCGACTTGAGGTTTTTCAGTTCCGCCTCGAGCGCGGCATTGCCCGCGGGCGTCATCGGAATTTTTTCCATGTTCTTTTCGTCCACGCATAAAATTGTTTCGCCCCGCCGCATGAGACAAGCGTCGGGGCGAATTGATGGGTCGTCAAATACCTGACCCAAATGGCGTGGGAAATGCAAGGGGGCGAAGCCGCCCAACATGCGGAATACAGCCTAGTCGTAGCTAATGACTTCGAATTCGATGCCGTTTTCGTCATCAAAGTAGAACCGTTTACCGGGTTCGTAGTCCGCGTGCGACTTTGGCGTGAACCCGGCTTTGACAACCCGGGCTTCGGTTTCGTCGATATCTTCGACCAGAACACCAACATGATTAAGCCCGCCAATGATGTCATAGCTGCTTTCGCCTGATGGTTTGGGATCGCTGGGTGCGTAAAGCGCCAGATAGGTATGCGGGCTGCCCACGTGGACAGTATATCCGCCCGCGATCGCCGGTCCTTCCCAGCGGGTTTTCCAGCCAAAGACCTGATGCATCCACTTGGCCGAAGCCTGCGGGTCACGGACCGTGAAGTTGGTGTGTTCAAGCGTCGCCATCATGGGATCTCCTTTTCAATTTGAGGCTTGTCCCGACTCACCGTAATTTCTAAACCTAACTTTAGGTCAAGATATTTTTGAGGGTAAAATGGCAATATCTGAGGGGCTTGCAATTGGCGCTCTTGCACGGCGTACGGGGTTGGCAGTTTCGGCCATTCGATATTATGAGGCTCAGGGCCTGATCGCGCCTTGGCGGAATGCGGGCGGGCAGCGACGGTATCAACGCGCTGATATTCGTCGGCTGAGCTTTGTCATGATCGCACAACAGTTCGGCCTGACCTTACCCGAAATTCGTGAGGTGTTGTCTGGCTTGCCGGGCAACCGGACCCCGACCCCAAAGGATTGGCAGAAAATCAGTGTCGAGTTGCGGACCCATCTGGATCAGCGAATCGAGACACTGACACGACTGCGCGACAATCTGGATGGTTGTATTGGTTGCGGGTGCCTGAGCTTGCCGAAATGCGCGCTTTACAACCCGGATGACCGTGCCAAGTCCTATGGTAGCGGTCCCAGGTATCTGATGGGGGACTCTCCCGAGGCATAACTGCCGCATTGCAGCAATGTTACGCCGTGTTTTGATTGACCAAGGTCTTTGTGACCATGTAATCACCCGTGAAACAAAATTGCGCAGACCACGCAGTGAAAGCGCCAATTCGGAAAGTTAGCTAAGGAGCCCGCGATGGCCGAGATTGAACGCGAAGCGATGGAATACGATGTGGTGATCGTGGGTGCAGGCCCCGCGGGCCTGTCGGCGGCCATCCGTCTGAAACAGTTGGATGCGGACCTGAATGTTGTGGTTCTGGAAAAGGGCTCGGAAGTGGGCGCGCATATCCTGTCGGGCGCGGTTCTTGACCCGTGTGGCCTTGATGCGCTGATTCCTGACTGGAAGGAAAAGGGCGCGCCGCTGAACACGCCGGTCGAGGAAGACAATTTCTATATGCTGGGTGAGGCGGGACAGATCCGCATCCCCAACTGGCCGATGCCACCGCTGATGAACAACCACGGCAATTACATCGTCTCGATGGGCAATGTCTGCCGCTGGATGGCTGAACAGGCCGAAGAGCTGGGCGTGGAAATCTTCCCCGGCATGGCGTGTTCCGAGCTGGTTTACGGCGAGAATGGCGAAGTTAAAGGCGTGGTTGCGGGTGTCTTTGGTCTCGAGGCCGACGGCTCTTATGGTCCCAACACCGAGCCGGGGATGGAGCTGCACGGCAAATACGTCTTCCTGTCGGAAGGCGTGCGAGGGTCGCTGTCCAAGGAAGTTATCGCCAAATACGATCTGCAAGCCGGTAAAGAGCCGCAGAAATACGGCGTCGGCATGAAGGAAATCTGGGAGATCGACCCAGCCAAGCACAAGGAAGGCTCGGTCACGCACACGATGGGCTGGCCCTTGGGCAGCAACGCAGGCGGCGGGTCGTTCATCTATCACCTTGAAAACAATCAGGTCTATGTCGGTTTCGTGGTCCACCTGAACTACAAGAACCCGCACCTGTATCCCTATATGGAGTTCCAGCGCTTCAAACATCACCCGATGGTGGCCGAGCTGCTAAAAGGCGGCAAGCGCGTGGCTTATGGCGCACGCGCAATCACCGAGGGCGGCTATCAGTCGATGCCGAAACTGGTTGCGCCGGGTGTGGCGCTGCTGGGCTGTTCGGCGGGTATGGTCAACGTGCCGCGTATCAAGGGCAACCACAATGCGATGCTGTCAGGCAAAGCCGCAGCCGAGGCCGCGTTTGACGCGATCAAGGCTGACCGTGCGGGTGATGAGCTGACTGTATACGAAGCCGACGTGCGCGACGGTGCCATCGGCAGCGACCTGAAGAAGGTGCGCAACGTCAAACCGATGTGGTCGAAATGGGGCCTGACAGCGTCGCTTGCCTTTGGTGGGCTGGACATGTGGACCAACACACTGGGCTTTTCGCTGTTCGGCACTTTGGGTCACGGCAAGAACGATGCCGAAGCAACCGAAGAGGCCAGCAAGCACACGCCCATCGACTATCCCAAGCCCGATGGCGTGCTGTCGTTTGACCGTTTGACCAATGTCTCGTTTGCAATGACCAACCACGAGGAAAGTCAGCCCTGCCACCTGCGGCTGTCCGACCCGGCGATCCCGGTCAATGTCAACCTGCCCAAGTTCGATGAACCAGCGCAACGCTATTGCCCGGCAGGCGTGTACGAGATGGTCGAGGATGAGAACGGACCGCGATTCGTCATCAACTTCCAGAACTGTGTTCACTGCAAGACCTGCGATATCAAGGATCCCAGCCAGAACATCACCTGGACCACGCCACAGGGTGGTGACGGGCCAAACTATCCCAACATGTAAGCGAAAAGACGGGCACTGGCAGGGTCGTGAAGGCTCTGCCATTGCCTCTTACCTGCCAAAGTCCTAGCTTGTTGGTCAGTAAACAATAGCAAGGCAGGATTTTGGTGGCTTCCCTCCTCCGTCGCGCAGCGCTGGTTGCGCTGCTTTCTTCGTCAGTCACGTTTCCGGCTTTTTCGGATACCGGGTCCGGGCCATATTTGGCCGGGCGTCAGGCGATTTTCCAAAACGATTATACCGCAGCCGAGCGTTACTTTGCGCAGGCCCTGCGCGCTGACCCCGAAAACCACAAGCTGCTGGAAAGCGTCGTTGTTGCCCGGCTGTCGCTGGGTGAGTTGCAGCGCGCCCAGCCTGTGGCCCTTACAGTTGTTGAAATGGACCTTCCCAGTCAGGCGGCTCGGATGGTTATCGCCGCTAACCTTGTTGCGGATGGCAAGCTGGACGAACTGTTGGCGCTTGATCCCGAAACGCAGGGCGTCGGACCGTTGGTCGACGGTTTGATGCTGGGATGGGCCCACATTGGTCAGGGGTCCATGACCAAAGCGATGGATCAGTTCGATCAGGTGGCGACACAGGAAGGGTTGCGGGAATTCGCGCTTTACCACAAGGCGCTTGCATTGGCCTCGGTCGGGGATTTCGAAGGGGCCGAGGCGATTTTTGCAGCCGACGAAGGGGCGGTTGCCAAGTTCACGCGCCGCGCGGCGCTGGCGCGGGTTGAAGTGCTGTCGCAGCTTGATCGCAATCAGGATGCGCTGGCCTTTCTGGATGACGTGTTTGCCGCTGGCAGCGACCCATCCATCGAAAGCTATGAGGTGCGCCTGACAGCGGAAGAAACCCTGCCCTTCACGCATGTGCGAACGGCGCAGGACGGCATGGCAGAAGTGTTCTTTTCCGTGGGGGCTGCGCTCAGCACCGAGGCGGCGGAGAACTACGTTCTGCTTTACGCACAAACCGCAGCTTTCTTGCGGCCTGACCACATTGACGCAATTTTGCTGAGCGCCGAGTTGCTGGACGAGCTCGAGCAATATGATCTGGCGGTCGAGGCATATCGCAAAGTGCCTGCCGAAAGCAGCGATTACCACGCAGCCGAATTGGGCCGCGCCGAGGTGCTTGGCCGCGCAGGTAAAACCGATGCGGCCGCCGAAGTCTTGCAGGCTCTTGCCACCCAAAGCCCGAACCTGCCCAGCGTTCATGTTGCGTTGGCCGATCTTCTGCGACGGCAAGAGAACTATGCTGCTGCGGTGGAAACCTACGACAAGGCCATCGAACTGATTGAAGGCGGTGTCGGGGGAAACTGGTTTCTGTATTATGCCCGCGGCATCTCGCACGAGCGGCTCAAGAACTGGGATCAGGCCGAGGCCGATTTCCGGCAGGCGCTGGAGCTGAACCCGGATCAGCCGCAGGTATTGAACTATCTGGGGTATTCGCTGGTTGAGCGGCGCGAGAAGCTGGACGAAGCATTGAACATGATCGAACGCGCTGTCACCGCGCGGCCTGACAGCGGCTACATCGTGGATAGCTTGGGTTGGGTTCTGTTCCGTCTCGGACGCTATGACGAAGCGGTTGAGCATATGGAACGCGCGGTTGAGCTGATGCCGGTGGATCCCGTGGTGAACGACCATCTGGGGGACGTCTATTGGGCCGTCGGACGCGCGCGCGAGGCTGAATTCCAGTGGAAGCGTGCCCTGTCCTTTATTGACCCAGATGACACGGATGGTGAAGCCGACCCGGACCGAATTCGCCGCAAGCTTGAGATCGGGCTGGATGCAGTTCTGGCCGAAGAAGGTGCAGACCCATTGAAGGTCGCAAATGAAGGCTGAGGCTTTCGCGCCCGCCAAGATCAACCTGACCCTGCATGTGACCGGTCGACGGGCCGACGGGTATCACCTGCTGGATTCACTGGTGGTATTTGCGGATGTGGGTGACACGCTGTGCTTCACGCGCGGAGATCACCTGTCGATCAAGGTTACAGGTGAGCATGCGGCAGGCGTTCCTGCGGATGATCGTAATCTGGTTTGGAGAGCAGCCAAAGCCGCAGGTTGGGTAGGGCATATCGACCTGAACAAAGTGCTGCCGCACGGTGGCGGGATCGGTGGCGGGTCGTCCGACGCGGCGGCCACTTTGCGCATGGTTGCCGATCAGGGCGGTGCCATTCCGGATGAGATCGCTTTGTCACTTGGCGCGGATATTCCCGTCTGCATGGCTGCGCAGGCCAGCCGAATGCGCGGCATCGGCGACGGGCTGACACCAGTTATTTTGCCGCAATTGCCAGCGCTCTTGGTCAATCCGGGCGTTGAGGTTCCCACAGGGGCCGTCTTCTCTGCGCTGGAAAGCCGCGACAACGACCCCATGCCGGACGAAATTCCGATCTTTGCCGCCGCTGAGGACTGCGCCATATGGTTGCGCGATCAACGAAACGATCTTGAAGGCCCGACCAAGGGGCTTGCACCTGAGGTTGGTCGGGTTCTAGGTGAACTCGCCGCCACCAAGGACGCTCTGCTTGTTCGGATGTCAGGGTCAGGGTCAACGTGCTTTGCGCTCTACCCCAGTATGAAGGCGGCCCATTTCGCAGCCTACGAAATTGGCGCAGCCTATCCCGACTGGTGGTGTCGCGCGGTTCAGCTCAATTGAGGCGAGACACCACATAATCCGCCAGATCGCGCAGCAAGGTGCGAATTTCATGGTCGGGTAGAATGTCGAGCGACGCTTTGGCCTTATTCGCCCATCCCAGCGCGTCCGAGCGCGTGGCGTCCAGTGTGCCGTATTTGGCCATCAGCCCAAGCACATGGTCCAGATCACCGTCTTCCTGACGGCCACGGCCAATCGTACGCTCCCAGAATGCGTGTTCTTCTGGGGTTGCTTGCGCGACAGCTTTGATTACGGGCAAGGTCAGTTTGCGTTCGCGAAAATCGTCACCGACGTTTTTGCCGGTCGCAGTGCTGTCGCCCTGATAATCCAACAGGTCATCCGCGATCTGAAAGGCGATCCCCAGCGCATCACCATAGTCATACAGGGCTTGAACCTGCTCTTCTGCTGCACCGGCGATGACACCGCCGACTTCGGTCGCGGCTGAGAACAATGCCGCCGTTTTGCCGCGTACAACCTGCAGGTAGATCGCCTCGTTGGTGCCCAGATCGGTGGCCGCCGTCATTTGCAGGACTTCACCTTCGGCAATTGTCGCCGATGCGTTTGCCAGGATATCAAGCACGCGCAGCGACCCGGTCTCGACCATCAACTGAAAGCTGCGCGAAAACAGGTAGTCGCCCACCAAAACGCTGGATTTGTTGTCCCACAAAAGGTTTGCCGTGGGGCGCCCACGCCGCTGGCCGCTTTCGTCCACAACATCGTCGTGCAGCAAGGTGGCGGTATGGATGAATTCAACAGTCGCGGCCAGCCGTACATGGTGGCCGCCCTGATAGCCAAACAGTTGCGCTGCGGCCAGAGTCAGCATCGGGCGCAAACGCTTGCCGCCTGCCTCGACCAGATGCGCCGTTACTTCCGGGATACGCGGGGCGTGCTCAGACGCCATGCGGGTTCGGATCAGCTCATTCACTGCGTCCATTTCACCCGCGAGAATTTCCGCCAGCCGCTCATGCGGTTTTGAGACCGTGCCGATAGTCATCACACTCCTGATACAAGGCTCGACTTCTGCCGCACCTTGCCCTTACATCCATCCCCATGAAAGAACTTTTGCGCAGCACCGATCCAACGATCCTGGCGTTTGCATCCGCCCTTCTTGAAGGCGAGGATATAGACTGCTTTCAGATGGACGTAAATATGAGCATCCTCGAAGGCGGCATAGGAATTTTCCCACGCCGCCTGATGGTACGCGCCGATGACCTGGCACGGGCCGAGCGTGTGATGCGTGACAATGATATTCCGTTGGGCCGATGACGCTGTTTGCAGATGATGACCTGACTTTGAATGACTTTCTGGGTGGCCGTGTGCGCCTGTGGCAACCTCGTGGCGGATACCGCGCAGGGGTGGACCCGATCCTGCTGGCCGCTTGTGTTCCGGCAAAACAGGGCCAAAGCGTGCTGGAGTTGGGCTGTGGGGCTGGGGCAGCGGTGTTGTCGCTGATGGCACGCGTGCCGGGGTTGCAGGCCGTCGGGGTGGAATTACAGGCGCCGTATGCTGATCTGGCTCGTCGGAACGCGGTTGAAAACGCCGCACGGCTGGAGGTTATTCAAGCGGACTTGACGGAAATGCCACCGGACCTGAAACAGCGTCAGTTTGACCACGTGATCGCCAATCCGCCCTATTACCGTACCGGGGCACATAGCCCGTCGGTGGATCAGGGACGAAGCGTCGCACTGGGCGGGGACACGGCTCTGGACCATTGGTTCGACGCTGCGGCCAAACGCCTTGCGCCGAAGGGTTACCTACACATGATCCAAAAGGCGGATCGGTTGCCGGAAATGCTGACCTCGTGTTCTAGACGGCTGGGATCAATCGAAGTTGCACCCCTGTCAGCCCGGTCCGGGCGCAAAACCGAGCTGGTGATTCTGCGGGCAAAAAAGGGGGGCCGCGCAGCTTTCCAACTGCATGCCCCCCTGATTTTGCACGCAGGAGAACGCCACGAAAAAGACGGGGAAAGCTATACGCGGCACGTATCTTCGGTGTTGCGCGATGGCGCTGCGTTGGGCTGTTTCCCGGATCGATAGGCATTAACCAGCCGAATTTGTCGGATTTATTACAGATTCTGTGCGTCTGCAGCGTGACAGGCTGGAAACGATGTGGTCAACTTCTTACGTAAACCTGAGACACCAACAAAGGAGTATCGCCATGAGCGTGAGCGCACATCTGACGGAACTGAAGAAAAAGCACGAAACTCTCGGTCTCGAAGTAGAACAAGCCCAACGCTCGCCAGGTATCGATGATCTCCATATCGCTCAACTCAAGAAACAGAAGCTGAAACTAAAAGAAGAGATCGAGCGCCTGTCCAGTTAACTGCTCATACTGGCGCGGGCCGCAATTGTCGCGCCGCCCGTAATTAAAACGGCCGCGATCGCCAATCCCCACGAGGGGGCCGCGATCCCGGCCACAACCAAAACAAGCGTAGACAACAAGGGTGCCGCGTAGGACGCCGTTCCCAGAATCTGTATGTCGCCTTGTTTGACCCCTATATCCCAGACATAAAACGCCAGTCCCACCGGCCCCAGACCCAAGGCCAGTACGGATATCCAGCTTGTCGCTGTGTCCGGCCACACGGTCTCTTCAACGGCTAGGTGCAGTAAAGCGGACGCTATGGCCGTAGCAACGCAGAACACGGCGACTGAGCTTGTCGGCGTGTCGCCCAAGCGCCGGGACAATACCGAATAGCCGGACCATGTCAGCGCGCATAACAGGGCAAGGGCGTATCCCGGCAGGTGATCCGATTGGAACCCGGCACTTCCACCCCCGGCAATGATCACAGCGGCCCCCGCGAACCCCAGACAGGCACCGAACAGATGCCCCAGACGCAGGTTCTCGCCGGGCAACAGCCCGGAAAAGAGGACAATCAGCAAGGGCCAGAGATATGCGATCAAGCCAGCCTCGGCCGCAGGCGCCATGCGCAAGGCCGAGAAATACAGCGCGTGGTAGCCAAACAGCCCGATCGTTCCGAACAGGTAGGTTGTCCAGCGCACGTTTCGAAGCTGTGACAGACCACCATTGGCCCAGGTCCACATTAACCCAAGCGTGCCGCCGATTGAGAAGCATATGGCGTTTAACAACAATGGCGGTGTGGGCGCAGATCCTACCGTGAACAAGGCAAGCAAAGACCAAAGTAGGACCGCGATAAATCCGATCCCTGTCGCACGGGTTCTTGTCATGGGGCAGGGACCTCTTCCACCGGAATGATTTCGAATTCATCCGAGATATGCGCGGTTTTTTCAATCTCGTCCATGAACCAATCCCGGAAGGCGGCGATCTGTGGGCGATTCTCGGCACCTGGCAGACACAGAAACCGAAATCGCCCCCGCGTTTCGATGGCCGTCTTGAACGGTGCGACCAAGCGCCCTTCTGTCAGGTCCTTGATGATCATCGCGCGGCGACCCAGCACAACCCCAACCCCGGCAACCGCTGCGTCGATCGCGTGGTCTGCGTTCGAAAAATGCGCGCCATGGGTGGGCGCATAATTTACGCCGACCGCCCGAAACCATGTGGGCCAGTCACTGGGCGGTTGGAGAAACGCAATCGAGTCGTCAAAAATCAGGGGGGCGTCTTTCAGGCTTTCGGGCGTTGCATACCGTTCGGCCATTTCAGGTGTCATGACCGGCGTGAGCCATTCCTTGCGCACGGGCAGGGAATACAATCCCTCGTCATCGCCATAGCCAAACCGGATAGCCACATCTACGTCGTCACGCTCTAGATCCATATTGCGCAAGGTGGCCGAGAACTTGAGGTCAATCTCAGGATGCGCCCGTGCAAATTCATAAAGGCGCGGGGCAAGCCACTTGGCTGTCAAAGCCGGGCCTGCGGTCACGGTCAGGCTGGTATCGTTTCCTTGTCTTCGGGCCGCCTGCCAAGCGGCCTGCAATGCGGCAAAGCCCTCGGCTGCGCCGGGTGCCAGTGCGCGCCCGGCCTCGGTCAGTTCGACGGCTCGGTTAAGGCGGCGAAACAACGGGCGGCCCAGATGTTCCTCAAGCGACTTGATCTGAAAGGACAGGGCCGCAGGGGTGACATGCAGTTCTTCGGCGGCTTTCGCAAAGGACATGTGGCGCGCGGCGGCATCAAAGGCGCGCAACGCTGTCAGTGGGGGAAGGTAGTCGCTCATGGCATAAGAAATTCTTAACTGAAGTTCGCAGAAAGCTCGTTTGTCGCCAACATTGATAAGGCGCATATTCAGTTCAAGTCAAACAAAGCTGAACTGAAAGGATGTCTGCCATGATCGAGATGACAACAAACCCCGCAGCCGCCCGCGCCTTTCAGCGGGCCCATGCTGAACGCGGTAAGATGCTCAAGCAGGCCATGAACTGGCTTTTTGGTTCCCGCTGAACGCAGCGCGCGCGTCCTTACGGGATAAAAGAAGGGCCGGCCTGAAAAGACCGGCCCGTTTTTTTGTTTTCCGTGTTCGGATTACACGAAAAACTGTGCACCATTGGCCGAAATGGTCGAGCCGTTGATGAATTGAGAATCGTCCGACGCTAGGAACGCAACGCAGCGTGCGATTTCCTCGGGCTCACCCAGGCGACCAGCCGGGATTTGCGCAACGATGGAATCACGCACTTTTTCAGGGACCGCCATGACCATCTCTGTTGCGATGTAGCCGGGGCAGATCGCGTTCGCGGTGATGCCTGCGCGCGCGCCTTCCTGCGCGAGGGATTTCACGATGCCCAGATCGCCTGCCTTGGTCGCGGCATAGTTCACTTGCGCGAACTGGCCCTTTTGACCGTTGATCGAGCTGATGACGATGATGCGGCCGAACTTACGTTCGCGCATGCCGGGCCAGACAGGATGGACGGTGTTGAACACGCCAGTCAGGTTGGTGTCGATTACCTGATGCCATTGTTCCGGGGTCATCTTGTGGAACGGCGCATCGCGGGTGATGCCTGCGTTGGCGACCACGATGTCGATCGGGCCGACTTCGGCCTCGACCTTTTCGATCCCAGCCTTGGACTCGTCATAGTCGGCAACATTCCATTTGTAGGTGGCGATGCCGGTTTCCTCGGTGAATTTTGCTGCGGCTTCGTCATTGCCGGCATAAGTGGCTGCAACATTGTATCCTTCGGCCTTGAGCGCCTTGGAAATTGCTGCGCCGATGCCGCGGGAACCGCCGGTGACGAGTGCTGTACGTGCCATTTAGGACTCCTCCAATTCATATTGTCTTGGTAATGCTGTTACTTTGAGAGGTGATCTTGCGCAATATTATTTCGCTCTGAATTTTGAAGTTCCGCACGGTAATATCGTCGCATCTGTGGGGCAGGCCCCAGTGTAACAAAAAAGGGCGTCCACCGGACGCCCCTTTGTATTCGGGTTTCAAGTCACTTAGTCGCGCTCCACGCACAGGGCGACGCCCATGCCGCCGCCGATGCAGAGGGTCGCAAGACCCTTTTTCGCGTCGCGGCGCTTCATTTCGAACAGAAGCGTGTTCAGAACCCGGCAGCCCGAGGCGCCGATCGGGTGGCCGATGGCAATCGCGCCACCATTCACATTCACGATCGACGGGTCCCAGCCCATGTCCTTGTTGACGGCGCAGGCCTGTGCGGCGAAGGCTTCGTTGGCCTCAACCAGATCCAGATCGTCAACCGACCAGCCCGCTTTTTCCAGCGCCTTACGCGATGCATAGATCGGGCCGACGCCCATGATCGACGGGTCCAGACCGGCGGTGGCATAAGATGCGATGCGGGCCAGAGGCTCAATCCCGCGCTTTTCGGCATTCTCGGCCGACATCAGCAGGGTTGCCGCCGCACCGTCATTCAGGCCGGACGCGTTCGCCGCCGTGACCGAGCCGTCCTTGGTGAAAGCGGGGCGCAGCTTGGCCATCGCCTCCATCGTTGCGCCGTGGCGGATGTATTCGTCGCTGTCCATCACAATGTCGCCCTTACGGGTCTTGATGGTAAAGGGCGTGATCTCGTCGGCGAACTTGCCGGCCTTTTGCGCGGCCTCGGCTTTGTTCTGGCTGGCGACGGCGAATTCGTCCTGCGCATCGCGGCTGATCTGCCATTTCTCGGCCACGTTTTCAGCGGTCTGACCCATGTGGTAGCCGTTGAACGCATCCCACAGACCATCGCGGATCATGGTGTCGATGTATTTCATGTCGCCCATCTTGTGACCGGCGCGCAGCGCAGCGGCGTGGGGGGACAGGGTCATGTTTTCCTGGCCACCGGCGGCGACGATATCCGCGTCGCCCAACTGAATGTGTTGCGCGCCCAGCGCAACCGCGCGCAGGCCCGAACCGCAAACCTGATTGATACCCCAGGCGGCGCTTTCCTTAGGCAGACCGGCGTTGATATGCGCCTGACGCGCGGGGTTCTGACCCTGCGCGGCGGTCAGTACCTGACCCATGATGGTTTCGCTGACTTCGCCTTTTTCGATTCCGGCACGCTCAACCACGGCTTCAAGAACTGCCGTGCCGAGGTCATGTGCAGGGGTGTTGGCGAATGATCCGCCAAAGCTGCCGACGCCTGTGCGTGCTGCGGATGCGATTACTACGTTGGTCATTAAGACAATCCTTTACCATCAAGGTTCTGTGGGAAACATGACGGCGCAGGTCGCAGGGGTGCCCCCTGACAGAAAGAGCGCCTCGTGATCCCCCGCTCCAACTGCACTTGGAATAGCGCAATGCTGCAGTTGCAGCAATGGTCAGCTTGTCTCAGGCGGGGTTTGGGCGGATTTCTCCCAGTTAACTTGCTGTTTTGGGTGTTTTTTCCGCCTTCCACGGAGACTTGATCGAAGGCGAGCCGAACAAAAAACCCTGAAGGCAGTCAACGCCGTTGGCGATAAGGAATTCCGCGTCTTCCCTGGTTTCTACCGATTCGGCGGTGACCAGAATTTCAAACTCGCGCGCAACGGCGATCAGGGCGCGCACCAGTGCCTGATTGTCAGGGTTGGTGCTGATGCCTCGGACAAACTGGCCATCTATTTTGGCCGCATCGAACAGGAACTCGCGGAAATTACGAAAGCTGAAATTGCTGGCGCCAAAGTCATCCAATGCAAACGCAACCCCCCGAGGTTGCATACGGTCCATGAAATCGACCACAAGGTCGGGCAAGGTCATGGCCGAGCTTTCCGATATTTCCAAAATCAAGCGCTCACCTATGCTGGCGTCTTTCCTTAGAAACCGTTCCATCACGCGGGACCATCGCGCATACCCGATCGAGCGTGCGGACATGTTAATCGACATTCGAATGTCTGGATTCCGGGCCAACGTGCGCAATCCCATCTCAAGCGCGACGCAGTCTACTTCACGACCGATTGGAGTGTTTTCCATGTGCGGCATGAATTCACGCGCCGGGATCACCCGGCCTGTTTCGTCCAGAACCCTGATGAACGCCTCATAAAATGCGACGCCGTGTGGAGGGTTGGCCTGTATGACGGGTTGGAAAGCCAGTTTGCATTGTTTGTGTTTTATCGCTTCGGAGGCCATTTGCACCGCCGTCGCATCGCGCGAAGTGACAGCCGCATTCAGGGGGTTTTCCGACCCCTCGGGCATGTCCGCCAGTGTTTTGTCCTGCATGAGTCTGCCAATCCCTGCCGCCATAGGTCAGGTTTCGATTTCAAGGCATACTCGTGAATTTGCAGTTAACGGTGGGCAGGAATGATAAATGCGTCAGCGTTATCGTGCCGCTTCCCAAGCTCGTCCCAGGGACGCAGCGGCCCCGATTACGGCTCCCGTAAAGCCAAGCGCCAACATGGAAAACCCTATAGCAATCAGCAAAGGCAACGCTCCGCTTAACGCAGCGAACATTGCAACAAGCAAACCAGTCAGACCCAAAATGGTCGATGCGGTCAAAAAACGGCTCATGCCCTGCCTCCTGCTGTGTGCGTCGCGTATCCCATTGATATGGATTGCGCGCATCACATTTCAAGATCAGACATAAGTCGGGTGGAGGCGTCAGACGCGCTTTGCCTGCGAATTGGGCATATCTGTTTCGAATTGTTCAAATCCGGGCGACCCGCGATCTTCGGGATGGCGAGCGATGTGCTTGGCCTTGATCTGTTCCGAATTGTCGCGGCTTCCGTCGTGGCTGTAGCCCGGAGGCGCGAAGCAATAGGCAAGCCGCTGCCGCACTGTCAGCCCCGGTTGCGTGGCGTCACGCCAGATACCGACCCATTCGTGGAAGGCGACCCGCAATGGGTTGAACGTGCCGATGTTGTGAACCAGACCATAATCGACTTTGTCGTCTTCCTGTTCGGGGACGAAGGTGCCAAACAGTTTGTCCCAGATAATGAAAGTGCCCGCATAGTTGCAATCGAGATAGCGTGCGTTGCGGCCATGGTGGGCGCGGTGATGGCTAGGGGTGTTCATTACGGCCTCGAACCAGCGGGGCATTTTCTTGATGGCTTCTGTGTGAATCCAGAACTGGTAGACAAGGTTCACACCGCCGCAGAACAGCACCATTGCAGGGTGGAACCCCAGCAGGATCAATGGTGAACGGACGACCATCATGAAGGTGAATGAATAGGTCCATGTCTGTCGCAACGCCGTTGTCAGGTTGTAGTGCTGCGAACTGTGATGGTTCACATGGCTGGCCCAGACCCAACGGATGCGGTGACCGAAACGGTGCACCCAATAATATCGGAGATCATCCAGCACGAAGCACAGGATAATCACCGGGATCGACGTACCCAGATTCAGCGGAGTGATTTGCCAAAGCCACATGAACCCGGCCCATATCAGGAACCCCACCATGAGATCCGAGGCGATATTGCCGGCCCCCATGATCAGCGAAGTGACAGAATCCCGGGTCTCGTACCGGCCCCCTTTTCCCTTCACGGCGATCCATATGAATTCGGCCAGAATGGCTGCAATGAAAAAGGGAATGGCCCATTGCACGGCGTCTGGAAATGTAACTTGATCGGTCATGCGGGCTCCAACAGATGCTGCCAGTGCTGGCGTTCGAATTCGTCAAGGCGGACAAGGACTTTGGGTGTGCCGAATTCGTGGAAAAAGACTTCAAGCCCGTCCGGATGGTCCATCCAGTCAAAATCCAGCAGATGACGGGCCACAGTGTCTGCGCCAAAGGACCACACCAGCCCGTTACCAGCAGGGGTGCGGATCAGCGCGCTATGGCCATCATGGGCCACTGTCACATCTATGATGTCATCATCCGGCACATGGCGCAGCCATTCCGACCGCGCGCTTTCCGGCGTCAGGGTACGCACACGGGATTTGCCCGCGAGATGCATCATCAACGTGATCCCGGCGATTCCTCCAACCACTAGAACCAGCAGTAATTCAAGCGGCATAACCTTCCTCCCGACGGGCAGAGTGCAAATCCCGGCGGAAACTGTCAAAGGTGGCGTAGCGTCAGCTTGCCGGGGCGTCGGTCAAGACTTCGTGTTGAACCACGCGTCTGACGAACGGAACCAACCCTTCGGGACCGGAGGCCCGATCTTTGAGGTGGATACAGATGTCCGGCCTGCGCGACGCAATTATACCAACCAGTTCGCCACGTATTCTGTCGTCCAGCCCTGCTCCGATTATGGCGCAGGCAATCTGCGGTTCGGCATCCAGTTGCCGCCTGACTTCGTCCTGATCATGCGCGCCGAGCCATTGGATTGGCATATGGTCTAATTGCCGTGCGACATCACCGATCACATTTGGCAAACGGCCAATCAGTAAGACTACCGGTTTCATCGCTGTCTCCCTTTCTGCAGGTTACAAACGAAAACCGGCCCGTTGGGGCCGGTTTTAGTGTAGCACAGAATGGAGTTTGGTGCGTTGGGCCTAGCTTTCCGCACCCACCAGTGCCGCGATAATGGCTTTCGCGCTGTCTGAATTCCACTCGGCATCTCCGATCAGTCGGGCGATCTCGTCGCCATTAGGATCCAGGATCACGGTGATCGGCAATGCGATCACACCGAACTCACGCGCAACGGCCGAGCCCGCATCCTGATGGCGGGGCAGGTTGTTGATGCCGTTTTCCTCGAAGAACTTCTTGATTCCGGCGGCCGAGTTGCGGCCTGTGGCCAGGGTGACAACCTCAAACTTGTCACCGCCGAACTCTTCCTGCAATTCGGCGATCTGGGGCATTTCCTTACGGCAAGGGGCACACCACGTGGCCCAGAAGTTCACCAGAACATACTTGCCATTGTAATTCGCCAGCGTTGCGGTGCCGCCGTCATCTTCAAGCTGGAATTCGACCAACTCATGAGGTTTGGGTTCTTTGTGCAGGATCAGCCGTTTCAGCGTGCCGTCACGGAGCGGCTTCAGAGATTCGACATCCGCAGCCAAAGCCGCATTTGCACCCAGCGCAAGGGCCATATAAAGGGGGATCAGACGAAATAGGCGCATATCAACTCCGGGTTTTCTTACATGACCGATCAATCCTCGAACCAGATGTGGGGCGGCCGCTTTGCCGCCGGTCCAGACGCGATCATGGAGGCAATCAATGCCTCGATCGGGTTCGATCAGCGGATGGCAGCCCAGGACATCGCAGGCTCGCGCGCCCATGCCGCCATGCTGGCTGCCACAGGCGTCATAAGTGATAGTGATGCGCAGGCCATTCGGGAAGGGCTGCTCACAGTCTTGTCAGAAATCCAGTCCGGTTCGTTTCAGTTTTCGACCGCGCTGGAAGACATCCACATGAATGTCGAGGCGCGTCTGAAAGAGGTGATCGGTGAACCTGCAGGCCGTTTGCACACAGGCCGCAGCCGCAATGATCAGGTGGCGACCGACTTCAAGCTCTGGGTGCGTGATCAGTTCGACGCGGCTGAGACTGGCCTGTTGGCCCTGATCCGTGCACTGCTGACACAGGCCGAGGCCGGGGCCGATTGGGTCATGCCCGGTTTCACCCACTTGCAAACCGCGCAGCCGGTGACGTGGGGCCATCACATGATGGCTTATGTTGAGATGTTTGGCCGTGACCTATCGCGTGTGCGCGATGCGCGCGCACGGATGAACGAATCCCCCCTTGGTGCTGCGGCGCTGGCCGGAACGTCCTTCCCGATTGATCGGGACATGACCGCGCAGGCGCTGGGCTTTGACCGCCCCGCAGCGAATTCGCTGGACGCCGTCAGCGACCGCGACTTCGCGCTGGAATTCCTGTCAACCGCCTCGATCTGCGCCGTCCACCTGTCGCGCTTTGCCGAAGAGCTGGTGATCTGGTCCTCGGCCCAGTTCCGGTTTGTGACGCTGTCGGATCGGTTCTCGACCGGCTCGTCGATCATGCCGCAGAAGAAAAACCCCGACGCGGCGGAATTGATCCGCGCCAAGGTGGGCCGGATTTACGGGGCGAATACCGCCCTGATGATGGTGATGAAGGGCTTGCCGCTGGCCTATTCCAAAGACATGCAGGAAGACAAGGAACAGGTCTTTGACGCCGCCGACAACTGGATGCTGGCGCTGGCTGCGATGGAAGGCATGGTCAAGGACATGACCGCCAACCGGGAAAGCCTTGCCGCTGCCGCTGGGTCTGGTTTCTCGACTGCGACCGATCTGGCCGACTGGCTGGTGCGGGTGCTGGGCTTGCCGTTCCGCGACGCGCATCACGTCACCGGTTCGTTGGTGGCGATGGCTGAAAACAAAGGTTGCGATTTGCCTGACCTGACGCTGGAAGACATGCAATCGGTTCACGCCGATATCACCGAGGATGTCTATTCTGTTCTTACTGTCGAAAACTCGGTAAACTCGCGTCAGTCCTACGGCGGCACGGCCCCCGATCAGGTGCGTGCGCAGATCAAGCGGTGGAAGGCGTTGGTGTAATGCGGATCATGCGAGTTTTGCTTTTGGTTTCGGTTGGCGCGGTGCTGGCCGGGTGCGGCGCGGATGGCGAGCCGATTCAGCCGACGATGAACGCCAATATCGGCGTTGGCAGCAGCGGCACGCATGTAGGTGGCGGAATTGGTCTGCGACGCGGCGGGTTGGGAATTTACCTGGGCCGCTGACGAACGAAGATTGCAATTCTCTGGCTCCGCGCCCATTTGCACCCGGTAGCCGGCGCTTTGTCGCCTTAACTCCGAAGAGACACGAATGAAAACTATTGGCCTGATCCTGTCGCTTGCCGTTCTGGCGGCGTGTGATCCTTCGTACAACCCACGCCCAGAGCCCGAGACCAACTCGGGCGAGTCAGGGATCAAGATTTCCGGCTACGGGCGGGTCGGCGTTTCAACATCCAACTAACGCAACGCAAGGGCGCGCGCAGAATCCATTGATCCGCGCGCCCTTTTTGGTCTAAGCGCGCGGGTATGGATCACTTTCTATATCGCGACGGCGCGCTTTTCGCCGAGGATGTCCCAATCTCCGAAATCGCCGCGAGCGTCGGAACCCCTTTCTATGTCTATTCCACAGCGACCCTGCTGCGGCATTTTAAGCTGTTTGATGATGCGCTGGACGGCATGGACCACCTTGTCTGCTATGCGATGAAAGCGGCCAGCAATCAGGCGATCCTGAAGACGCTGGCGCAGGCGGGTGCGGGGATGGATGTGGTTTCGGGCGGGGAGTATCTGCGGGCCAAGGCTGCAGGCGTGCCGGGCGACAAGATCGTATTCTCGGGTGTTGGCAAAACGGCGGATGAGATTCGCACCGCGCTGACTGGTGGCATTCGCCAGTTCAACGTGGAATCCGAACCTGAGATGGAAGTGATCAACGCGATTGCACTGGAACTGGGCGTTGTGGCACCGATCACCGTGAGGGTGAACCCGGATGTGGACGCCAAGACCCACGCCAAGATCGCCACCGGCAAGTCGGAAAACAAGTTCGGCATCCCGATCGCCCGCGCGTCCGAGGTTTATGCCCATGCAGCCAGCCTTCCTGGGTTGGAGGTGATTGGGATCGATGTCCATATCGGCTCGCAGCTGACCGAGCTGGAGCCGTTCGAGCTGGCCTATACCAAGGTTGCCGAGCTGACCGAACAGCTTCGGGCCGAGGGGCACGATATCCGTCGTCTCGATCTGGGTGGTGGTCTGGGCATTCCCTATACCCGCGCCAATGACGCGCCGCCGTTGCCGGTGGAATATGGCGCACTGATCAAAAAGACACTGGGTCATTTGGACTGTGAGATCGAGATCGAACCGGGTCGCCTGATTGCGGGCAATGCGGGTCTGATGGTCAGCAAAGTAATCTACGTAAAATCGGGTGAAGGGCGCGATTTCCTGATCCTTGACGGGGCCATGAACGATCTGATCCGCCCCGCAATGTACGAGGCGCATCACGATATCGTCGCCGTTCAGGAACCCGCGCCAGGTGTGGAACAACAGCCCTATGATATCGTCGGCCCCGTTTGCGAGACCGGGGATACCTTTGCCAAACAGCGCAATATGCCGCCGCTTGCGCCGGGCGATCTGGTCGCCTTCCGCAGCGCCGGGGCCTATGGTGCGGTCATGGCCAGCGAATACAATACGCGCCCTCTGATCCCCGAAGTTCTGGTGCATGGTGATCAATACGCCGTAATTCGTGAACGCCCAAGCTTTGACGAAATGATAAACCGCGATACCATACCAGAGTGGCTTTGACGCGATAGGCGCGCGGGCCCGTTGACGGAGGCCCGCCTTGCGCAAAAGACCGATCTTGCCGATCCCAAGACTGTCCCTGCTGCTGACGCATGCAGGGATGCTGGCCGAGAGGGTCTGGCGCGCTTTTTGGCCGTTTTTTTCTGTACTTATGTTGATTCTGGCCGCGTTGATGCTGGGCCTGCAAGATCTTGTGACGGTTGAAACCGTCTGGATCGTCGGATCACTTTCGGTGCTGGGTCTTTTGGCTGCGCTGGCTTTGGGGGCAAGGCGATTCCATCTTCCGTCCCGGGCCGAAGCGTTGATGCGTCTGGATGAGACCCTTCCGGGTCGACCTATTCAGGCGCTTATGGACAGTCAGGCAATTGGCGCGATGGATGCTGACTCTGTCGCTTTGTGGCACGCGCACCAAAACCGGATGGCCCAGCGTGCGGCACAGGCCGAACCGGTAAAGCCAAACTTGCGCCTTGCGGATCGCGATCCCTATGCCCTGCGCTATTCGGCACTGCTGGCCTTGGTGATCGCTGCCTTGTTCGGGTCATTCTGGCGCATCGGATCGGTGGCCGAGATGACACCGGGGGCCGCGATGGCAGGGCAGGGGCCAAGTTGGGAAGGCTGGGTAGAGCCGCCAAGATACACCGGCCTACCGACGCTCTATCTGGCCGATCAATCCGACCCAACGCTTTCGATCCCTCAGGGCAGCCGGGTAACGCTTCGCTTTTATGGCGAGGTTGGTGCGCACAGCCTTACCGAAACAACCACTCCGCTGGGGACCGAAGCTGCAACCGCGCCTGAGCAGGAATTTGTTGCTGACCGGTCCGGATTATTGCGGATTGATGGCCCTTCGGGACGAGATTGGACGCTGGATATCATAGCGGACGTACCGCCCCAGATTGCCGTTGCGGATATAGCCGAGGCCGAAGCTGGCGGGCAGATGAAGCTGCCCTTTGCGGCCGGTGATGACTATGGCGTTCAATCCGGTTCGGCCACCATTGAGCTTGATCTCGCCTCTGTTGACCGCCGTTATGGTCTGACGCATGAGCCAGAACCACGCGACGTAATATCTGTTGAATTGCCGATGCCGATTACAGGGGATCGCACTGATTTTATCGAGGACTTCATCGAAGATTTCTCGGAACACCCCTGGGCGCATCTGCCTGTCAAAATCACTCTGACCGCGCGCGATGCCGCAGATCAGGAAACGCAGTCCGAGCCGTATATGACGGCGCTGCCTGCCCGCCGTTTTTTCGATCCCTTGGCGGCGGCGATTATCGAACAGCGGCGCGATCTGCTGTGGACACGCGAGAACGCCCCGCGCGTTGCGCAGCTTTTGCGGGCAGTGTCCCATTTGCCCGAAGACGTGTTCCGTTCGGATACGGCCTATCTGCGGTTGCGTGTGACCCTTCGGCGGCTTGAAACATTCACCGAATACGGCCTGAAACCAAAACAGCAGGCTGAGATTGCTCAGTCCCTGTGGGATTTGGCGGTTCTGATCGAGGAAGGAACGCTGGCGGATGCGTTGGAACGGATGCGTCGCGCGCAGGAACGCCTGACCGAAGCGATGCAGAACGGCGCAACCGATGAAGAAATCGCCGAACTGATGCAAGAACTGCGCGAGGCCACGCAGGACTATATGCGGCAGCTTCAGAGGCTGGCGCAGGAAAACAACGGTGAGGAAGGTCAGCAAGGCCAGAACGGCGAAACCATGCAAATGACGCAGGACGACCTGCAACGCATGATGGACCGTATTCAGGAACTGATGGAACAGGGCCGTATGGCCGAGGCGCAGCAGGCGCTGGAAGAGTTCCAGCAGATGATGGAAAACATGCGCATCACGCAAGGTCAGGGTCAGGGACAGCAGTCCGAAGGCCAGCAGGCGATGGAAGGTCTGGCCGAGACGCTGCGCGAACAGCAGGGGCTGAGCGATCAGGCCTTCCGCGATTTGCAGGAACAGTTCAACCCTGGCGCGCAAGCTGGTGAAAATCAGGGCAATGAAGGCCGAAATGGTGGTCAGGGCCGTGGCGAAAGCCATGAGGGTCAAGGCGGTCAGGGTCAAGGTTCGGATCAGGCGGGCGAGGGTCAGCAGGGTCAGGGATCGTTGGCTGATCGCCAGCAAGCCCTGCGCGATGAGCTTGGTCGGCAGCAACAAAACTTGCCTGGCGCTGGAACGCCCGAGGGCGAATCTGCCCGCGACGCGCTGGGTCGTGCAGGCCGTGCCATGGACGAGGCCGAGCAGGCGCTGCGTGGTGACGATCTGGCCGAGGCGATTGATCGCCAGTCCGAGGCGATGGAAGCCTTGCGCGAAGGTATGCGTTCACTGGGTGAGGCGTTGGCCCAGAACCAGCAGAACCAGCCCGGTCAAGGCGCGCAGGAAGGCGACATGCAAGCCAACAATCGCGATCCCCTGGGTCGTAGCCCAGGTGCAGCCGGGTCGATCTCAACCGATGACAACCTGCTGCAGGGCGAAGATGTCTATCGCCGGGCACGGGAATTGCTGGATGAAATCCGCCGCCGGACCGGAGAATCGGACCGGCCAGAGATTGAGCTGGAATATCTCAAGCGCCTGCTGGAGCGGTTCTAACGCGACAAGTCAGTTCTGCGGCGTGCCGGCTCCGGTCTGCGCCTCAAGCCAAACGCGTGCCTGATCGACAAGTGTGACATAGCCATCAAGGACAGGATCAGCCTGCGGTACGGCCTCGGAAATGCGTTGCGCGTTGCCGTAAATCAGGAACAGGATAACGCCGATGATGATCATCAGCAGGAAACCACGCCGGAATCCACCGCCAGACTTGCGCGGTAGCAGCTCCACCTCTTCTCTTTTTTTCTTTTTCTTCTTAGGAGCGGGTTCTTCGCTACGCAGTGAGGAATTGATCGCTTCGACATCGGGAAGCGCGTCTTTCTGACCCGCATCCTCGGCAGTTTCCCTTGCCGTTAGTTCCTTGATTGCTTGCTCTGGCTCGGGCTCTGGGGGAGCGTCCAGTGCCAAATCGGGCTGTGTTTCCAGAGTTTCAGCTTCTTTCGCGCGCAGGTCGGCCTCACGCGCGGCTTCCTCTTTCAGGATATTCGCGACGGCAGGATCGACGTTGCCCGAAGTGGATTCCTCAGACGGCTTGGCTTCGGCCTTTTGGGTTTCCGGTTCCGGGTCCCCTGCGGGTTCCTGCGGTGGTTCGGGCACAGGTTCTGCCGGGGTTTTCTCAGCCGCGTCGGTTTCGGGCTCGGCTGGTTCCGGCGTGGCCGCGGGTTCTGGGTCTTTGCTTTGGAACCATGTCTTTTCGCAGTTGGAGCATTGAACGTCACGCCCCTCTGCAGGGATGACCTCGTCTGGCACCTCGTATTGGGCACCGCAATTCGGACAAGTAAGACGCATGCTGCCTCCCGGCCATAGTATTGACCTGATGATAGTTTTTTCAGGAATGATATTCCGTTAAGACCTGACAGCAAAGAGTGTTTTCGGTTTCACGCCGCAAGTGTCACCAATTCGACCCGGTGCAGGCATTGAAACCGTCACCATGCTCGGGCAAGAAGAACAACAGAATAACCGGGGGGCGCCTGTGATCGAGCTGGAAAACGTCAGCTATACCTATGGTGGGGGAGCATTGCTGAGCGATGTTTCCCTACAGTTGAACCCGGGTTCGTTCCATTTTCTCACCGGGCCGTCGGGCGCGGGTAAGACGACCCTTTTGAAACTTTGCTACGGGGCGCTGTTGCCGACCTCGGGGCAGCTTAAGGCATTTGAGCAGGATGTTGCCACGCTGGACCGCGATCAAATGGCGTTGCTGCGCCGCCGGATCGGAGTCGTGCATCAGGATTGCCGGTTTTTGGATCACATGACATTGGCCGAGAACGTGGCCCTGCCGCTGATGGTGTCGGGCCGTGCCGAATCTGCGCAGCAGCAGGACTTGACCGAGTTGTTGAACTGGGTCGGGCTGGGCACGCGGCAAGAGGCGGTTCCGCCCGAACTGTCGGGTGGTGAGCGTCAACGCGCAGCCCTGGCCCGGGCGGTGATCCTGTCGCCGGATGTCGTGCTGGCGGACGAGCCCACCGGGAACGTCGATTGGGAGATGTCCCAACGCCTGCTGCGTCTATTGGTGGAACTGAACAAGATGGGAAAAACCGTTTTGATCGCCACCCATGACCTTAGCCTAATCCGTGCGGCCAAAAGTCAGGTTCAGGCGCGTGTGCTGCGCATCTCGCAACGACAGGTCCAACTGGCCGGAGCAGATCTATGAGCGAGGGCACCATTCGCAATCTGCTGAAACGGGACAAGCGGGCTGATCGCGTTGTTCCCCCAACGGGGTATACGGCGCAGCTTACAGTGTTTGTCTCAGGCGCGATGGCTTTCCTTGCGGTGTTTGCATTGGCCTTGTCACTGGCATCGGGGCGACTGGCTGACCGTTGGGCGACTGAGTTGGCAGGTGCGGCTACGTTGCGCATCAATGCCCCGTCCGATCAGCTTGCCGCGCAGACCGAGGCCGCGCTTACGGTGCTGTCGCAAACGCCAGGAGTTGCATCTGCGCGGGCTTTGACATCGGATGAGCAATTGGCCCTGTTGTCTCCGTGGTTTGGCTCGGACCTGCCGTTGGATACGCTGCCCGTCCCGCAACTGATAGAGATTGTCGAGGGCGCGCCGGGGCTGGATGTAACCGGCCTTCGCTTGCGGCTTGGGGCCGAGGTGCCGGGCGCTGTGCTGGATGACCACACCCGTTGGCGCGAGCCATTGGTCGATGCGGCGACGTCGCTGCGTCGGCTGGGGTGGATTTCAATCCTGCTGATCGGTGTTGCGACGGCGGCCATGATCACGTTGGCTGCAAACGCGTCACTTGCGGCCAATGCGCAGATTATCGAAGTTCTGCGGCTTGTGGGCGCGCGCGACAGATTCATCGCAAGTGCTTTCGTGCGTCGGTTCACGTATCGCGCGTTCTTTGGTGCCTTGGTCGGCGTTGTGCTTGGGATGACAGGGGTCTTGCTGTTGCCCGAAGCCTCGGATGAGGGTGGGTTCCTGACCGGCCTCGGGTTTCAGGGGCTGGGTTGGTTTCTGCCGTTACTTATCCCCCTTATGGGAGCCGCAGTTGCGTTTCTGGCCACCTGGACCGCGGCAACCCGCAAATTGACGGAGCTTTCGTGATGGCTGATGCGATTCAGTGGATTCGATCGTTGATTTTCATGATCGTGATTTACGCTTGGATGTTGGTTCTGGGCATTGTCTTTGCGCCTTACGCCCTGTTTGCCAAGAAAGGCGCGTTGCAGGCCTGCAAGCTGTACGCCCGCACAACCCTTTGGCTGGCGCGTTGGATGGTCGGTATTCGTTTCGAAGTTCGCGGCACGGTGCCCGTGGATGAAGTGGTAATCGGGGCCAAACACCAGTCGTTTCTGGATATCATGATAATCTTCCACGCGGTCTCGCATGGAAAGTTTATCATGAAGCGGGAACTGCTCTGGACGCCGATGATTGGTCTTTATGCCCGTCGGCTTGGGTGTATCCCGGTGAATCGCGGCAAAAAAGGCGCAGCGGTGGCCAAGATGGTAAAGGACGTCGCGACAGAGTTTGCCGAGCCGGGTCAGTTGGTCATCTATCCGCAAGGCACACGTGTCGCCCCTGGCGCGCGGAAACCTTATAAGGTTGGTGCCGCAGTGCTGTACGAAGGGTTGGGTTTTGCCTGTGTTCCGGCGGCTACTAACGCCGGAGTTTTCTGGCCTCGGACCGGGGTGATGCGGAAACCCGGTCTGGCGATTGTCGATTTCCTGGACCCGATCGAGCCGGGTGTCGAGCGGGAGGCGTTTCTGACCCGGCTGGAAGAGGCAATCGAAACGCGTTCAGATGCGTTGATGCGGGAAGTGGGGTTTGATCCAGATGGAGTTCATTGAGGACTTAGAAACGCTCGAAGGTCTCTATGGGACTCCGGCAGCGCCATCCCTACGCAAAGTGGCGGCCCGGCTGACCCCTTTGTACCGAAAATGGATCATGGCGTCGCGTTTATGCGTCCTCAGCACGGTCGGTCCGGAAGGTGTGGATGGCAGCCCACGCGGAGATGACGGGCCCGTGGTTCTGGAACTGGATGACAGAACGCTGGCGATGCCCGACTGGCGGGGCAACAACCGGCTGGACAGTCTGCGCAACATCGTGCGCGACCCGCGCGTTTCCCTGATGTTCATGGTGCCGGGGTCAAACAATGTCGTACGTGTGAATGGCACGGCCCGACTGACAGCAGATACGACTTTGACGGAGCGGTTTGGGAAAAACGGCAAACGTCCAGCGACGGTGATCGTTGTCGACATAGCCGAGGTCTACACACAATGCGCCCGCGCGCTTATCCGGGCGCGCACCTGGAACAGCGGTGACGAAAGCACCAACCTTCCCACGATCGGTGAAATTCTGGCCGAAGCCTCAAGCGGAGAAGAGGGCGGCGCACGCTATGATCAGGAATGGCAAGCGCGCGCCGCGAAAACGATGTGGTAAATCCGCAGATCAGGCGGGTTGAGCGGCCATATTCTGGAACATCGCCTTGACCTCGTCCACGCTGATACTGAGACCCTTTGCCAATTTCTGAATGAACACTGTTTCAGCCTTGTCCAGATCGCCATCTGCGCCCACGATCATCAGCGTGGCTTGCATGATCATGCGTTTCTGATCGGCAGTCAGCCCACGGCCAAAGGCCGCAAATTGCGCATCCGTTGGCTTGGCCTCGGCCATGTTATAGATGCGGCGAATGCGGGATTCATCAAAGGTCTCACCCGTCATCTGCTTGGCGATATTGGCCATCATCTTAATTTCTGCGGCATCAAGCGAGCCGTCCGCTTTTGCTGCATGGCACATCGCATCCATTGCCTGCAACGCTGCGGGATTTGCTGTGCCCATTTCCGCATAGCGTTCTTTCGTGCGCTTGGATTGTCCCGCCTTTTTTGCTCCGGCCAAAATCAGAAGAACGGCGATTGCACCCAAGCCCCAAAAGCCGGACACCATGTCCGCACGAGACATTTTGGGTTGCGCTGGCAAGTCCGAGGGAAAGTCACCCAGCGCTTTCCCAAGCTCCAGCCTGTCTGCGGGCATGTTGTAGTAACTGTCGCTGTCGCACTCATTCGGTGCCATCACATAACCGATGGAGCTGCGCCAAACCCCGGCGAACATGATGTGCGTTTTCTTGGTCAGATGGCACAATGACAGCTTTTGTCCGGTGTTGTCTTCAATATCCGTGGGCGTAATTAGGGTCATCTGCTCGGATGTACCCCAGACGCCACCCGCGCGCCCCGCCTGTGCCTCTTGTCCGAAAAATAACGTGATAATCAGCGCCGCAGCGCAAAGCGAAAGAAATCTCATATCAGCCTCAAAAAAATTGTTCGATCCCAGCCGCAGGGACGCGCCCAGCGGTCACAAAGTGTTGATCAACCTAAGCGAGAGCAAAACTAAGGCAGAGTCGCGGAATAAAAAAGGCGGACACATTGGCCCGCCTTTAAATCGCTTTGAGTGCTGAAAGGTCAGCTATGGATTGGGCCGTCCCCGCAGGCCAGCGCAGCCTCGCGCACGGCTTCCGAGTAGGTCGGGTGGGCGTGACAAGTCAGGGCCAGGTCTTCAGCCGACGCACCGAACTCCATCGCGACGCAGACTTCGTGAATCAGGTCGCCGGCAGCGGGGCCAATGATATGTGCGCCCAGAATGCGGTCGGTTTCCTTGTCGGCCAGAATCTTGACGAAACCGTCGGCGGTAAAGTTCGCCTTGGCGCGCCCATTGCCCATGAACATGAACTTGCCGACCTTATAGGCGCGACCCGCCTCTTTCAGCGTGGCTTCGGTTTCGCCGACATTGGCGACCTCGGGCCAAGTGTAGATCACACCGGGAATAACGCCGTAGTTCACATGGCCGTGCTTGCCTGCGACCTGCTCGGCGGCGGCCATGCCTTCATCCTCGGCCTTGTGGGCCAGCATCGGGCCTTCGGTCACGTCACCGATGGCATAGATGCCGGGCACGTTGGTTTGCCAGTCACTGCCAACCTTGATCTGGCCGCGCGGCGTCATCTCAACGCCCAACGCCTCAAGCCCCAGACCATCCGAGAACGGTTTGCGCCCGGTGGCGACCAGCACGGTGTCGGCGTCGATCACGTGTTCGCTGTCATCTTTGCGCAGCTTGTAGGTGACCTTGGCCTTGGTCTTGGTGGCCTCGGTCTTTTGCACGGCGGCGCCCATGACGAATTTCAGGCCCTGCTTCTTGAGAATCCGCTGGAACGTCTTTTGTACCTCGGGGTCCATACCCGGCGTGATCTCGTTGAGGAATTCGATCACCGTCACCTCGGCGCCGAGACGCTGATAGACCGAGCCCAACTCCAGCCCAATCACGCCCGCGCCGATCACGACCATCTTTTTCGGGATTTTGCCCAGCGACAGCGCACCGGTCGAAGTCACGACGACTTTCTCGTCCACCTCGACACCCGGCAGCGAGGACGGCTCGGACCCAGAGGCGATGATGATGTTCTTGGCTTCGTGGACCTCTTCGCCCACCTTGACCTGACCCGCGGCAGGGATCGAGCCCCAGCCCTTCAGCCAGTCGATCTTGTTCTTCTTGAACAGAAACTCGATGCCCTTGGTGTTACCGTCAATCACCTCGTCCTTATAGGCCTGCATCTGCTTCCAATCGACTGAGGGGGACTTACCCTTCAGGCCCATCTTGGCAAAGTTATGCTCGGCCTCATGAAGCTGGTGCGATGCGTGCAACAAAGCCTTCGACGGGATGCAGCCTACGTTCAGGCAGGTCCCGCCCAAGGTTTCACGCCCTTCAACGACAGCGGTCTTCAGACCCAACTGGGCGCAGCGGATCGCGCAGACATAGCCGCCGGGGCCGGCGCCAATAACGATGACATCATAGTTTGCCATTTTATTCTCCTAGAACCTGAGGAGTTAAATTGAAATCGGGTGGCCATCATGGGATGGCGCACCCGGCAATAGTCAGACCGGTGTCAGAATTTTTGTTTTGATATGGGCAACCCCGCCACGCTCGTGATGCATGGCCAGTTCCTCAGATTCAATAAAGTCCTGAGCGCGCTCCAGATCCGTGATTTCAAACAACGCAACTGCGTGGTCGTTCTGATCTGGGTCCTTCCAGATGTGGAGGTCGCGGATTCCCGCAGCCTCTCGCATTTTTTGGTCTTCGCGGAAGACTTTCAGCCAGACATCAAAGTCCGCCACGTCAGCCTCCCAAAGTACATGAGTCGCCATGATTACAGGTCCATCAGCAAGCGGCGTGGGTCTTCCAGCGCTTCTTTCACGCGGACAAGGAACGTCACCGCGCCTTTGCCGTCAACGATCCGGTGATCATAGGACAGGGCCAGATACATCATCGGACGAATCTTGATTTCACCGTTGATCACCATAGGGCGGTCCTGAATCTTGTGCATACCCAGAATGCCCGATTGCGGCGGGTTCAGGATCGGCGAAGACATCAGCGAGCCGTAGACACCGCCATTCGAGATGGTGAAGGTGCCGCCCTGCATTTCGGCCATGGACAGCTTGCCGTCACGGGCGCGTCTGCCTTTTTCTGCGATCGCCTTTTCGATTTCGGCAAAGGACATGCTGTCCGCGTCGCGGATGACCGGAACCACCAGACCTTGCGGAGTTCCCGCAGCCACGCCCATGTGGACGAAGTTCTTATAGACAATATCCGTGCCGTCGATCTCGGCGTTCACCTCAGGTACTTCTTTCAGCGCGTGACAGCAGGCTTTGGTGAAGAAGGACATAAAGCCCAAACGGACGCCATGCTTTTTCTCGAACTGGTCTTTGTACTGGCTGCGCAGGGCCATCACTTCGGTCATGTCCACCTCGTTATAGGTGGTCAGGATCGCGGCGGTGTTCTGCGCGTCTTTCAGGCGCTTGGCGATGGTCTGGCGCAGACGGGTCATGCGCACACGCTCTTCGCGCCCGGCATCCTCTGCGGCAACCGGCGCGCGTGGGGCAGGGGCAGCAGGGGCGGGCGCAGCCGCCGCAGGTGCTGGCGCCGTAGCGGCCGCTGCAACAGCGTTTGCGACGTCCTCTTTCATGATGCGGCCATCGCGCCCGGTTCCGGTGACCTGATTTGCTGACAGGCCTGCTTCGACCATTGCTTTTTCAGCGGACGGTGCGTTGGCGACATCCTTGCCACCGCCATCGCCGGTGCCTGCGGCAGGTGCCGGCGCCGGTGCTGCCGGTGCCGGGGCTGCACCTGCCGCTGCGCCGGAAATCACGGCCAGCTTTGCCGTTGCGTCGACGGTGGTGCCTTCGGGCGCTACGATCTCGGCCAATACGCCAGCCGCCGGGGCGGGAACCTCGACCGAAACCTTGTCGGTTTCCAGTTCACACAGCATTTCGTCCTGCGCAACGCTGTCGCCGACCTGTTTGAACCAAGTGGACACAGTCGCTTCGGTGACGGATTCGCCCAGCGTCGGAACCATCACGTCCACGCTTCCGCCAGATGCTGCGGGTGCGGCGGCAGGTGCAGGGCTTGGGGCCGCCGCCGGAGCCGGGGCTGCGCCTTCTCCGGCTGCGATCGTCGCCAGCAGAGCGTCAACGCCTACGGTTTCGCCTTCGGCTGCAACGATCTCACCCATCACGCCAGCGGCCGGAGAGGGGACTTCGACGGTGACTTTGTCGGTCTCCAACTCGCACAGCATCTCATCCACAGCCACTGCGTCGCCCGGTTTTTTGAACCAGGTTGCAACCGTGGCCTCGGTGACCGACTCGCCCAGCGTGGGAACACGAACTTCAATGGACATTGCTTATTTTCCTTCAATGCTCAGCGCTTCGTTCACCAGCGCTTCTTGTTGGGCTTTGTGTTGGCTGGCCAGACCCGTTGCGGGCGAGGCCGACGTCGCGCGGCCGACATAGCGCGGCCGTGTATGCTTGGCACCAATCCGGGTCAGGACCCATTCGATATTCGGCTCGATAAAGGTCCAGGCCCCCTGGTTTTTTGGTTCTTCCTGACACCAGACCATCTCGGCCCCTTTGAATCGCTCAAGCTCGTTGATCAGTGAATGCGCAGGGAAGGGATAGTATTGTTCGATCCGCAGCAAATAGACATCGTCGATACCACGCGCGTCGCGCTCTTCCAGCAGGTCATAGTAGACCTTGCCGGAACACAGAACGACCCGCTTGATCTTTTTGTCTGCGACCAGCTTGGTGTCGGAATTCCCTTGCTGGGCGTCATCCCACAGCACCCTGTGGAAGCTGGATCCGGTGGTGAAATCTTCGGTCGTGCTAACGGCCAGCTTGTGACGCAGCAGCGACTTGGGCGTTACCAGGATCAGCGGTTTGCGGAATGTCCGGTGCAACTGTCGGCGCAGGATGTGGAAATAGTTCGCTGGCGTCGTACAGTTCGCCACGATCCAGTTGTCCTGACCGCACATTTGCAGGAACCGTTCCAGACGCGCCGACGAGTGTTCCGGGCCTTGCCCTTCGAACCCGTGCGGCAGCAGCGTCACCAACCCGGACATCCGCAACCATTTCGATTCACCCGAGCTGATGAACTGGTCGAACATGATCTGCGCGCCGTTGGCAAAATCGCCAAACTGCGCCTCCCACAGGGTCAGGGCATTGGGTTCGGCCAGCGAGTAACCGTATTCAAAGCCCAGCACCGCGTATTCGGACAGCATCGAGTCGATCACTTCGTACTGTGACTGGCCGGCGCGGATATTGTTCAGCGGGTAATACCGTTCCTCGGTCTCTTGGTGCACAAAGCCAGAGTGACGCTGGCTGAATGTGCCGCGTGTCGCGTCCTGACCAGACAGACGCACCGGATAACCTTCGGTCAGCAGGGACCCGAAGGCCAGCGCTTCACCTGTTGCCCAATCAAAACCTTTGCCGTTTTCGAACATCTGCTTCTTGTGATCGAGCAGGCGCGACACCGTCTTGTGAACGGCGATATCTGCAGGCGCATGGGTCAGCGCATTTCCGATCTCGGCCATTGTCTCGGGCGTGATCGCAGTGTCGCCACGCACATATTCTTCCTTGTTCTTGTCCAGGTGCGACCAGCGCCCGTCCAACCAATCAGCTTTATTGGGTTTGTAGTCTTTTCCGGCTTCAAACTCATCATTCAGATGGGCCTGGAACGCGGCCTTCATGTCCTCGATCTCGCCCTCTGGGATCAGGCCGTCTTTGACCAGACGCTCGGTGTACAGCGACAGCGTGGTCTTATGCGTCTTGATCTTCTTGTACATGATCGGGTTGGTGAACATGGGCTCATCGCCCTCGTTGTGACCAAACCGGCGATAGCAGAAGATGTCGATGACCACGTCCTTGTGGAACTTCTGGCGGAATTCAGTGGCGACCTTGGCGGCGTGAACCACGGCCTCGGGGTCGTCGCCGTTCACGTGGAAAATCGGTGCCTCAACCATCAGCGCGATATCCGTCGGATATGGGCTGGAGCGGCTGAAATGCGGCGCGGTGGTAAAGCCGATCTGGTTGTTCACGACGATATGCATGGTGCCGCCGGTCTTGTGACCGCGCAGACCAGACAGGCCGAACCCTTCGGCAACAACACCCTGACCGGCAAAAGCTGCGTCGCCGTGCAGCAGGATGCCCATCACAGAGGTACGCTCGGCGTCCTTGAACTGATCTTGCTTGGCGCGGACCTTGCCTAGAACAACCGGGTTCACTGCCTCAAGATGGCTGGGGTTGGCCGTCAGCGACAGGTGCACGCTGTTGCCGTCAAATTCACGGTCGCTGGAAGCACCGAGGTGGTATTTCACATCGCCCGAGCCATCCACGTCCTCGGGCTTGAAGCTGCCGCCCTGAAACTCGTTGAAAATCGCGCGATAGGGTTTGCGCATCACGTTGGCCAGAATGTTCAGACGGCCACGGTGCGGCATCCCGATGACGATTTCCTTGACGCCCAAGGCACCGCCACGCTTGATGATCTGCTCCATCGCGGGGATCAGGGCCTCACCCCCGTCCAGACCGAACCGTTTGGTACCCATGTACTTGACGTGCAGGAATTTCTCGAAACCTTCGGCCTCGACCATCTTGTTCAGGATCGCCTTGCGGCCCTCCTTTGTGAACGCGATTTCCTTGCCGTATCCTTCGATCCGTTCCTTCAGCCAAGCGGCCTGTTCCGGGTCGGAGATATGCATGTACTGCAGCGCGAAGGTGCCGCAATAGGTCCGCTTCACGATATCGACGATCTGCCGCATCGAGGCCATCTGCAGACCCAGCACGTTGTCGATAAAGATAGGCCGGTCCATGTCGGCCTCGGTGAAGCCATAAGTCTTGGGGTCCAGTTCCGGATGGGTGCTGGCCGCCCGCATCCCCAACGGATCCAGATTGGCCGCCAGATGGCCCCGGATGCGATAGGCCCGGATCAGCATCAGCGCCCGCAAACTGTCCAGAACGGCGCGCTTGATTTGGTCGTCGCTGACCGCAACGCCTTTGTCTGCCGCCTTGTCCTTGATCTTTTTTCCTGCCGCCTTGGCGTCAATCTCAGCCCATTCCCCAGTGAGCGCCCCGGTCAGATCATCCGCTGGCATCGGCGGCCAGTCGGTTCGCGCCCATGATGGCCCTTCGGCTTCTTTCTGGACGTCCGGCGTCGCGTCGCCCATGGCCTTGAAAAACTCGGCCCAGGCCGCGTCTACCGCGCCGGGGTCCTTTGTGTACTGAGCATAAAGCTGCTCTAGGTATTCGGCATTATGCCCTTGCATAAAGCTTGAGGCATGAAAGGCAGAGTTGGGCGAGTGTTCGGTCATTGGGTTACCTCATATGGGTTGGGACCGTATTGATTTGTGCCCGGCTGACTGGGGCGGGTCAGCCACCACAGCACCAGGAGAGGCGACACCACCAGAACCAGCAGCGTCGGAATGACGACCAGCAAAGTGGCGCGGGTAAACAGGATGTCCAGATTGCCACCGTGCTGGAAGCTGGACGCCAGACCAATTCCGAAAATCAGAACTGCGGCGGCTCCGAGGATCAGCAGGATCGGCAGCAGCGCATAAAGCCCGCTGCGCCCGGTGTCATGCATCCGACGCCATGCAACAGCCAGATGCGGGAAAAAGACGATCAGGCTGACAATCGACTGCACCGGCTGGCTTGAGGTGGCGGCGACGGATTTCGTCGTGTCCGTTTCCGTCGTGGTGACCTGAGTGAAAAACTGCCAGTCAATAACCCCGGCGATGATATTCCAGATCACGATAAAAAGGAAAAAGAACCAGTATTCGGGCCGCGAGGCGCGGCCCGAGAAAGTTAAGAACTTTGAGAAACACGTTTTGACAGCCTCACCAAAGGTCATGTTTTCCGTTCCTCCCAAAGTAGACGGCTAAGCCGCCGCTTTAACCAATCGCTTCCAGCACGGCCTCACCCAGCGTCGCCGGGCTTTCCGCCACAACGATACCGGCCGAGCGCATGGCTTCGATCTTGTCCTCGGCTCCGCCTTTGCCGCCAGCGACGATCGCGCCCGCGTGACCCATGCGGCGGCCCGGAGGGGCCGTGCGGCCTGCGATGAAACCGGCAACCGGCTTTTTGCGGCCCTTCTTGGCCTCATCCGCCAGGAACTGTGCGGCTTCTTCTTCAGCGGAACCACCGATCTCACCGATCATGATGATCGAGTGGGTTTCGTCATCGGCCAGGAACCATTCCAGCACGTCGATATGCTCGGTCCCTTTGATCGGGTCGCCGCCAATGCCCACGCAGGTGGACTGGCCCAGACCCACATCGGTGGTCTGCTTGACGGCCTCATAAGTCAGAGTGCCGGAACGCGACACAACGCCGACCGAGCCGCGCTTGTGGATGTGGCCGGGCATGATGCCGATCTTGCAGGCGTCGGGCGTGATGACACCGGGACAGTTCGGGCCGATCAGGCGCGATTTGCTACCTTCCAGCGCGCGCTTCACCTTCATCATGTCCAGAACCGGGATGCCTTCGGTGATGCAGACGATCACTTCCATCTCGGCATCAATCGCTTCGAGGATCGAGTCGGCCGCGAAGGGCGGCGGCACATAGATCACCGAGGCATTGGCTTCGGTCACATGTTTGGCCTCGTGGACCGAGTTGAACACGGGCAGGTCAAGATGCGTCATCCCGCCTTTGCCGGGGGTCACGCCGCCGACCATCTTGGTGCCATAGGCGATGGCCTGTTCAGAGTGGAATGTGCCCTGCGAGCCGGTAAAGCCCTGACAGATCACTTTGGTATTTTCGTCGATGAGGACTGCCATCTGGCGTTCTCCTTTGTAGGGCGGGTTTTAGCCCGCCAAAATCTTGGGAAAGGCGGGCTGAAGCCCGCCCTACGGGATGACAATCAGCCTTTTACCGCCTTAACGATCTTCTCGGCACCGTCTTTCAGGTTGTCCGCGGCGATCACGTCCAGGCCAGAGGTGTTGATGATCTCTTTGCCTTTCTCGACGTTCGTGCCTTCCAGACGCACGACCAGCGGAACCTTCAGGCCGACCTCTTTCACCGCGGCGACAACGCCCTCGGCGATGACGTCACAGCGCATGATGCCGCCGAAGATGTTGACCAGAATGCCTTTGACGTTTTCGTCCGAGGTGATGATCTTGAACGCCTCGGTCACTTTCTCTTTGGTGGCACCGCCGCCCACGTCGAGGAAGTTGGCAGGCTCGGCGCCGTACAGCTTGATGATGTCCATCGTGGCCATTGCCAGACCGGCACCGTTCACCATGCAGCCGATCTCACCGTCCAGCGCAATGTAGTTCAGGTCGTATTTGCTGGCTTCGAGTTCCTTGGGGTCTTCCTCGGTCTCGTCGCGCAGCTCGGCGATGTCGGGATGGCGGTAAACCGCGTTGCCGTCAAAGCCCAGCTTGGCGTCCAGCACCTTGAGGTCGCCGCCTTCGGCCACGATCAGCGGGTTGATCTCCAGCATCTCCATGTCCTTCTCGACGAAGGCCTGGTACAGCTGACCCATCAGACGCACGCATTGCTTGACCTGCGCGCCTTCCAGACCCAGCGAAAAGGCGATGCGGCGGCCGTGATAGGCCTGATAGCCGGTCACAGGGTCCACCGAGAAGGACAGAATTTTCTCAGGCGTGGACTCGGCCACTTCTTCGATGTCCATGCCGCCTTCGGTCGAGCATACAAACGAGATGCGGCTGGTCTGGCGATCCACCAGCAGGGCCAGATACAGTTCGCGTTCGATGCCAGAACCAGCCTCGATATAGATTCGGTTGACTTGCTTTCCAGCGGGGCCGGTCTGATGCGTGACCAGCGTGCGGCCCAGCATCTTTTTGGCTTCTTCGGCGGCTTCTTCCACCGATTTGGTCAGACGGACACCGCCTTTTTCACCAGCGTCAGCCTCTTTGAACGAGCCCTTGCCGCGGCCACCCGCGTGGATTTGGGCCTTTACAACCCACAAGGGGCCGTCCAGTTCACCGGCTGCGGTTTTGGCTTCCTCGGCGCGCAGAACCGCGCGACCTTCAGAGACCGGAGCGCCATAGCTGCGAAGAAGAGCCTTGGCCTGATATTCGTGAATGTTCATCGAAACTGTCCCGTTTGACTACGATTACTTCGTTATAGAAATGTCCAAGGGGTAAATTTAAAGGTTTTTTTGTTTTCAAAGCTCTTTTTCACAGAGATTTTTACTGTTTGTGATCACACTTTTTTGGGGTGTGATCACAAAATGGCGGAAGTTGAATTTATGATTCGATAAATCGTTTCGCGCCTTTGAAAACACATTCAAAAAAGGTGTTTGAGGTGTTTGCGCTAATACTCTTCCCGCAAGTATTGCAGATCAAGAGGCCAGTACAAAAGAAAACCGGCCCAACTTGTGGGCCGGTTTGGAATGTCAAAAAAGGCTGAAATCAGGCCAGCGAGCTGTCGATGCCCTTACATGCCTCGATCAGGCCTTTCACAGCGTTGACTGAGTTGTCGAAACCGGCTTGCTCTTCTTCGTTGAGCTTGATGTCGACAACACGTTCGATTCCGCCCGCGCCGATCACAGTGGGAACACCCACATACATGCCGTCAACGCCCAGCTCGCCGTTGCAATAGGCGGCACAGGGCAGGACGCGCTTCTGGTCTTTCAGATAGGCTTCTGCCATTTCGATCGCCGAAGTCGCAGGGGCATAGAAGGCCGAACCGGTTTTCAGCAAGCCAACGATCTCGGCGCCACCATCACGCGTACGCTGAACAATGGCATCCAGTTTCTCTTGTGTGGTCCAGCCCATTTCAACCAGATCGGGCAGCGGGATACCGGCAACGGTCGAATAGCGCACCGATGGAACCATCGTGTCGCCGTGGCCGCCCAGAACAAATGCTGTGACGTCGCGCATGGACACGTTGAACTCTTCCGACAGGAAGTGCGCGAAACGGCCCGAATCCAGAACGCCTGCCATGCCGCAGACCTTATTGTGCGGCAGGCCCGAGAATTCGCGCAGCGCCCAGACCATCGCGTCCAGCGGGTTGGTGATGCAGATGACGAACGCATCGGGCGCGTTGGCAGCGATGCCTTCGCCAACCGACTTCATGACTTTCAGGTTGATACCCAGCAGGTCGTCGCGGCTCATGCCCGGCTTGCGGGGGACACCAGCAGTCACGATGCAGACGTCCGCGCCGGCGATGTCCGCGTAGGACTGGGTGCCCTTCAGCTTGGCGTCGAACCCTTCGGAGGGGCCGGATTCAGCGATGTCCAGCGCCTTGCCTTCCGGTGTGCCTTCGGCGATGTCAAACAGGACGACATCACCCAGTTCTTTCATTGCAGCGAGGTGGGCGAGCGTGCCGCCGATCTGACCTGCGCCGATCAGCGCGATCTTGGGTCTGGCCATTTGGGATATCTCCGATGGGTTTTGAAATCGCGGTTGTGCTAGTCGGTAAAACGGATTTGTGCAAGTGTTCTGCTGCGTGGCATACAACCGCATACCGTTTTTCGTAGCGTCCGTCGGGCGCTAAACATCGCATTTCAGGAAGGCTGAATGTTCGAACTGGACTTGATGTTCTTTGCCGTGGCGATCCCTGCCGTGATCTTTGCAGGCATTTCCAAGGGCGGGTTCGGGTCGGGCGTGGCCTTTGCGTCCTCGTCGATTCTGGCGTTGATCCTGACGCCCGGACAGGCCCTGGCGCTGATGTTGCCGATTCTGATGGTGATCGACGTTGCCACCCTGAAACCCTATTGGAAGCGGTGGAGCTGGCCGGATTCGCGCCTGTTGATTCTGGGGGCTGTGCCGGGTGTCGCGCTGGGCGCGTGGCTCTATCGTGTCACCGACGACGACCTGCTTCGCCTGCTGATCGGAGGGATCTCGGTCGGGTTCGTGATTTGGCATGTGGCGCAAAGCAGGGGCTGGATTCGTGGTTTTGCCAACCGTCTGCCGCCGTCGGCCGGTCTGTTTGCAGGGTTGGTGGCCGGGTTCACCAGCTTTGTCAGCCATGCCGGCGGACCGCCTGCCGCCGTGTACCTGCTGTCGCAACGCTTGACGAAGACCGAGTTTCAAGCCAGCACCGTGCTGGTCTTCTGGGTCATCAATGCGGTGAAATTCGTGCCCTTTGCCTATCTGGGCCTGTTCACATGGCACACGGCGCTGGCCGATTTGCTGCTGGCTCCGTTCGCCATTCTTGGCGCGTGGTTGGGCGTCCGGGCACATTTCATGCTGTCCGAGCGCCTGTTCTTTGGCATCGCCTATGTTCTGCTGACCCTCACGGGCAGCAAACTGATCTGGGATGCGCTGACTTAGACGTTGGGCGGCAACGCCTCGGCCATATCCTCATAGGATTGACCGGATGCGATCAGGCAGGTCATCCCGTCCGGCAACGTCACCGTGATCGTCCAACTACCGCTTGCGGTCGAGGCATAGACCTCCATCACCGCACCTTGTCGCGCGATGCCAATACCCTGTCGGGTCTCGCCATAGGTTTCAGCCAGTCGCTTTATGATCTCCTCGCGGGGCGCGCAGGTCTGTGCCTGCACCTGAACGGCGGCCAGAACCATGATGCCCAGCCCCATCGTCATCTTGAACAGTGTCTTCTGCATCCTTGCAACCTTTCGATTCCATATGTCCAAAAGGGTGCAAGTGACGTGCCGAAATCTGGTTAAACCAACGCACGTTGCGTCGCGAATGCTGCAATGCGGCGATTTTGTCCTTGAACTTTCCGACAAAAAATGCCCCATTCCGCGCAACTTTATTTCACAAGGGAGAGGCCAATGGACCCCCGTCAGCGCCCCTATCGTTCTGTTCTGTATATCCCCGGCTCGAAAGATCGGGCGCTGGACAAGGCACGTACCTTGCCGGTCGACGCGATTATCTTTGATCTGGAAGATGCCGTCGCCGCCGACGAAAAAGAGAACGCGCGGGAAACGCTCAAGGCCGCTTTGGCCGCGGGTGGATATGGCGCGCGGGTTAAGATTGTGCGGATCAACGGGCTGGACACCGAATGGGGCCGCGCCGATGCCGAGGCCGTGCGGGACATGGACGCCGATGTGGTTCTGCTGCCCAAGGTGAACTCGGCCGCTGATGTGGACGCGCTGGGCGCGATCACTGGCGATATCCCGATCTGGGCGATGATGGAGACCCCGCGCGGAATGCTGAACGCCGCCGAGATCGCCGCGCATCCGCTGATGGCGGGCTTTGTTATGGGAACCAACGATCTGGCCAAGGAATTGCAGACCCGGTTCCGCCTCGACCGCCTGCCGCTGATGACCTCGCTGGGCCTGTGCCTGCTGGCCGCAAAGGCCGAGGGGCTGATCATCGTGGACGGTGTATATAACGCTTTCAAGGATGACGAAGGTCTGGCCGCAGAATGCACGCAGGGCCGTGACATGGGCTTTGACGGCAAGACCCTGATCCACCCCGCTCAGGTCGAGATCACGAACGCAGCCTTTGCCCCGTCGGACGCCGAAATTGACCTGGCGCAACGTCAGATTGCCGCCTTTGAAGAGGTCGAAGCACAAGGGCAGGGCGTTGCTGTTGTGGATGGCAAGATCGTGGAAAACCTGCACGTTGCAACCGCCCGCGAAATTCTGGCAAAAGCAGAGGCGATTTCAGCTTTGCAAGCGGGGTAAGCCAGCATGGGCTTTGTTCTTCTGATCCTTGGTGTGGCGCTTTGGTGGGCCGCACATCTGTTCAAACGCGTCGCGCCCGCGCGGCGCGCGGCCATGGGCAATGGTGGTAAAGGCGCGGTAGCTCTGGCGCTAGTGGCGGCGATTTTGCTGATGATCTTCGGCTATCGCATGACCGATTTCATCTATGTCTGGGCACCGCCCACGTTCCTGATCCACGTCAACAACCTGCTGGTGCTGATCGCCATCTTCCTGATGAGCCCCGCGCCCAAAAAAGGCCGCCTGCTGAACAAGCTGCGCCATCCGATGCTGGGCGGGTTCAAGCTGTGGGCCTTTGCGCATCTGCTGGTGAATGGCGATTTGGCGTCGATCATCCTATTCGGCGGCTTGCTGGCCTGGGCTGTGGTCGAAGTGATCGTGATCAACAAGTCCGAACCCGACTGGACCCCCGGCGAGCCCGGCACCTATGGCAAGGATGCGATGTTCTTTGCGGCCTCGATCGTTCTGCTGGGCGTGATCGGCTATATTCACGGGCTGGTTGGCCCGTCGCCGTTCGGATCATAAGGGACTGAGGATGGCAAAACTTTATCGCTTGCTGACCGAAGAGGACACCTCGGTCTTTTGCCACAAAGTGTCCGACGCGCTGGCCAAGGGGTGGGAGCTGTATGGCGACCCGTCCTATGCCTTTGACGCCGCAAATAACGTGATGCGCTGCGCGCAGGCTGTGACCAAAGAGGTCGCGGCAGATTACTCCTCTGACATGAAACTGGGACAGCAATAATGGCAAAAACAAATCCGGGCCGCTTTTTCGAGGATTATTCCGTCGGGCAGGTGCTGCACCACGCAGTGCCGCGCACTGTGACCGATGGCGAACGTGCGTTGTATCACGCGCTGTATCCGGCGCGTCATGCGCTGTATTCTTCGGATGAGTTCGCCCGGGCGTCGGGTTTGCCGCAAAGCCCGTTGGACGACATGGCGGCGTTTCACGTGGTGTTTGGCAAGACCGTGCCCGATGTCTCGCTGAACGCGGTGGCCAATCTGGGTTATGCCGAGGGGCGCTGGCTGAAGCCGGTCTATCCCGGTGATACGCTGCGGTCGGAATCCGAGGTGATCGGGGTCAAGCAGAACTCGAATGGCAAGACCGGGGTGGTTTACGTGCGCACCCGTGGTCTGAACCAGCGCGACGAGGCGGTCATGGAGTATGTCCGCTGGGTGATGGTGCGCAAATCGGACCTGTCCACGGCAGCGCCCGAGGCGGTTGTGCCGCAACTGAAAAAGGCGCTGGAGCCGGGCGATCTGGTCATCCCGAAGGGGTTGGATTTTTCGAACTACGATTTCACGCAGGCCGGTGAGGCGCATCGCTGGAGCGATTATGAGATCGGCGAAAAGATCGACCATGTGGATGGCGTCACCGTCGAAGAGGCCGAACATATGCTGGCCACGCGCCTGTGGCAAAACACCGCCAAGGTGCATTTCGACCTGACCTTCCGCCCCGAGGGGCGACTGATCTATGGTGGCCACGTAATCTCGATGGCGCGGGCATTGTCATTCAATGGTCTGGCGAATGCACAGATGGTGGTCGGCCTGAATGGCGGTGCGCACGCTAACCCGTGTTTCGCGGGCGATACGATCAAAACCTGGTCCGAGGTTCTGGACAAGGCCGAGACAGATGTTCCCGGTGTGGGGGCGATCCGCCTGCGTCTGGTGGCCACCAAAGGTGGAGAGCCTTTTGAACTTAAAAACGAAGATGGCCGGTACATGCCGAACATCCTGCTTGATCTAGATTATTGGGCCCTGATGCCCGTCTAATCAGCCTGCCCACATTCATGTGATCGCAGCCTTTCCCAAACGTGCTAGGCTGCGGTCATGCTCGTGTTTCGCTCGATTGCTGTTTGTGTCTGTCTGACCCCGCCTGCTTTGGCATGTGATCTGGCCTTGGCTTTGGCTGTGGACGTTTCGGGGTCTGTTGATTCCACCGAGTACCGTATCCAGATGGACGGCCTTGCGGCCGGATTGCGCGATCCCATTGTGTCCGAGGCATTGGTGCGCGGTGACGCGCGCCTGATGCTGGTACAGTGGACTGGCGCGTCGCGTCAGAAAGTAACGATACCCTGGACGCGAATTGACAGTTTTGAAACGCTGGACGCCTTTGCTGGGCAGGTGGCATCGGATCCGCGTGTGTGGCGCAACTTTTCAACGGCGATAGGCGAAGCCTTGGAAATGACCCTGACCAGTTTCAATACGGTTTCCGAATGCAAAAGGCACTTGATTGACATCTCGGGTGACGGAATTTCAAACGAAGGGGTCGAACCCACGGAAATTCACGGCGTTTTGCGCAGCCGGGGCGTGACTGTCAACGCGATTGCCATCGAGGAAACCGAACCGGACCTGACCGCGTATTTCTTTGAGAATGTTATTGTCGGCGAAGGCGCATTTGTCGTTTCTGCCGCCGGTTTCGAAGATTACCCTGAACGAATTCGTAAGAAACTGCTGCGCGAAGTGACACAACAAACCGCGGGGCTGGAATAGCTTTGGGTCAGATTCGGAGGTGAAGGCGCTAACATCTGAAAGCTGTGATTTCATTTGTGATCACGTCATTATTTTGTGTGATCACAATTTGAAATTATCCACCATTTTGCGCCAAATATGAGCTTTTTTGCAGTTGCAGCGCGTGACAGACTTGCAAAAAACAGTAAAACCTTCGGAAGCAACCGAAAAGGAGCCAATCCGACATGGCCGATGTAAATCGGGGCAATCGCCCTCTTTCACCACATCTTACGATTTATCGTCCGCAGTTGACCTCTGCGACCTCTATTCTGGTGCGGATCACCGGAATCGCAGCCTTGGCGATGTCCTTCTTCGTTGTGTGGTGGCTGCTGGCAGCCGCAACGTCAGAGACCGCGTTCAACTTTATTGATAGCTTGATGAGAAGCTGGTTGGGCGATCTGGTCATGTTTGGCGCGACCTGGGCGATTTTTTACCACATGCTCGGGCGTTTGCGCCACGTGATCTGGGATCTGGGGTATTGCGTGGACGTCAACATCTCGGAAAAGCTGGGGATCGGCATGTTGGTGCTGGCCACTGTTCTTTCGTTCATAACAGCGATTGCGGTCTAAGGGGGACACCATGAGTTATCTGACAGACCGTAAGCGTGCGCAGGGCACAGGTGCAGGCCGGCAGGGGACACATCACCACTGGCAAATGATGGCCAGTTCAACGGCACTGGTTTTCCTTGTTCCACTATTTGTGTTCACTTTCGCCAACGGGCTGGGCGGAACCTACGAAGAGGTTCTTGCCTATTACAGCCGTCCGTTCCCGGCGATCATAACTGGGCTGACGCTGGTCGTCGTTATTATTCACCTAGTCCGCGAGGCACAGGTGGCGATTGAGGACTATGTGCACGGCGTCGCAGAAAAGCTGAGCCTGATGGCAGTTGCAGCTTTTGGATACACTTTGATTGCTGCGGGGCTTTTTGCCCTTGTGAAGCTGGCGCTTTAAGGCGCGGTAGGGATAAAAACAAATGACAGCTGCATACGAATACGAAACACACGACTATGACGTGGTTGTTGTCGGCGCCGGCGGCGCCGGTTTGCGCGCCACTCTGGGCATGGCCGAGCAGGGCCTGCGCACGGCTTGTGTCACCAAGGTTTTCCCGACCCGCTCGCACACGGTTGCGGCGCAGGGCGGTATTGCTGCGTCCCTGTCGAACATGGGACCAGACCATTGGCAGTGGCACATGTATGACACCGTCAAGGGCTCGGACTGGTTGGGTGACACCGACGCGATGGAGTATTTGGCGCGTGAGGCACCAAAGGCGGTGTACGAACTGGAACATTACGGGGTTCCATTCAGCCGCACTGAAGAAGGCAAGATCTATCAGCGCCCGTTCGGTGGCCATACTACTGAATTCGGCGAAGGCCCCGCCGTGCAGCGGACCTGTGCCGCCGCTGACCGGACCGGTCACGCGATCCTGCACACGCTGTACGGTCAGTCGCTGAAGAACAATGCCGAGTTCTATATTGAATATTTCGCCATCGACCTTGTGATGTCCGATGACGGGCAATGCCAGGGCGTCGTTTGCTGGAAGCTGGACGATGGCACGATGCATGTCTTCAACGCCAAGATGGTGGTGCTGGCAACCGGCGGCTATGGCCGCGCCTATTTCAGCGCGACATCGGCCCATACCTGCACCGGCGACGGTGGAGGCATGGTGGCCCGCGCGGGTCTGGCCCTGCAGGATATGGAGTTCGTACAGTTCCACCCGACCGGCATCTACGGCTCGGGCTGCCTGATCACCGAAGGCGCACGGGGCGAAGGTGGTTATCTGACCAACTCAGAAGGCGAACGGTTCATGGAGCGTTACGCGCCCCAATACAAAGACCTTGCGCCACGCGATTATGTCAGCCGTTCGATGACGATGGAGATCCGCGAAGGTCGCGGTCATGGCGACAATGGCGACCACATTCACCTGAACCTCAGCCACCTTCCCGCCGAAGCGTTGGCTGAACGACTGCCGGGGATTTCGGAATCCGCGCGCGTCTTTGCCGGTGTTGATGTCACCAAAGAGCCGATCCCGGTTCTGCCGACCGTCCACTACAACATGGGCGGTATCCCGACGAACTATTGGGGCGAAGTTCTGAACCCGACCGCAGATGATCCGACCGCAGTTGTTCCGGGCCTGATGGCGGTGGGTGAGGCCGGATGTGCCTCGGTCCACGGTGCGAATCGTCTGGGGTCCAACTCGCTGATCGACCTCGTTGTGTTTGGCCGCGCGGCTGCGATCCGGGCGGGTAAGGTTGTCGATGCCGACGCGCCGAACCCGGTGCTGAACCAAGCTTCGGTCGATAAGGCATTTGACCGGTTTGATGCTGTTCGCAACGCTAGCGGGTCTATCCCAACGGCTGACCTGCGGCTTGAGATGCAGAAAACCATGCAGGCCGACGCAGCCGTTTTCCGGACTGCCAAGACCATGGCTGAAGGCGTCGATAAGATGACGGCGATCGCTGCCAAGATGGATGACCTAAAGGTTACTGACCGCTCGTTGGTTTGGAACAGTGATCTGATGGAAACGCTGGAACTCACCAACCTGATGCCAAGCGCGCTTGCCACCATTGTCGGGGCCGAGGCGCGTAAGGAATCCCGTGGTGCCCACGCGCATGAGGACTTCACCGAGCGTGACGATGAAAACTGGCGCGTTCACACGGTCAGCCGGGTTGAAGGCAACAAGGTTGAACTCAGCTATCGCCCCGTTATCGTCGATCCTCTGACCACCGAGGATGAAGGCGGCATCAGCCTGAAGAAAATCGCGCCCAAAGCGCGGACGTTCTAAGGAGAGGAACTTATGGTACAACTGACCCTCCCCAAGAATTCCCGGATCACCACCGGTAAGACATGGCCAAAGCCCGAAGGCGCAACCAATGTGCGCAAGTTCCAGATTTATCGCTGGAACCCGGATGACGGACAGAACCCGCGTGTTGATACGTATTTCGTTGATATGGATAGCTGCGGCCCGATGGTTCTGGACGCGCTGATCAAGATCAAGAATGAGATTGATCCCACTCTGACTTTCCGCCGGTCCTGCCGCGAAGGGATTTGCGGGTCGTGCGCGATGAATATCGACGGGATCAACACGCTGGCCTGTATCTATGGTATGGATGAGATCAAGGGCGACGTGAAAATCTATCCGCTGCCGCACATGCCGGTGGTCAAGGACCTGATTCCTGACCTGACCCATTTTTATGCGCAACACGCATCCATCATGCCGTGGCTGGAAACCAAGACCAACCGCCCGGCGAAAGAATGGAAGCAGTCTATCGAAGATCGCAAAAAGCTGGACGGACTGTATGAATGCGTGATGTGCGCAAGCTGCTCGACCTCATGCCCCAGCTACTGGTGGAACGGCGACCGTTACCTTGGCCCCGCAGCATTGCTGCACGCCTATCGCTGGATCATCGACAGCCGGGATGAGGCAACCGGTGAGCGTTTGGATGAGCTGGAAGATCCGTTCAAGCTGTACCGCTGTCACACGATCATGAACTGCGCCAAGACTTGCCCTAAAGGTCTGAACCCGGCCAAGGCGATTGCTGAGATCAAGAAGATGATGGTCGAACGCGCAGTTTAAGGTGCGCAAAATCAGTGCTTGCCGCCTTGCGGCAAGCGCATGGCGAGGTTGCAAAACAATGCGATGCAGCCTTCCTTGCTCGGCACTATCTTGTGCGCAGGGAGGAGTGATTCAACCGTAAAAGGGATCGCTCCGATGCAGGATCAAAACCAAAAAACCAAAGCAGACGAAGCGCTTGAGGCGCTGGAACAGGCTTGGACCTATTACACGCCGGAACCTGTCGCGTCTGACACCCACGAACCAGACTTGTTCGAATATGCGAACGCCGCTTGAACGCATTTAAAGAATGGGCAATGCATAAGTATGCCCATTCTATTGCTTTTGCTGGCCGCTGGCGTTTTTGCGTATTTCATCTGGCGGTCACGAACATCATCTTTGACACGTGACTGCCGCTGGCGTCAGCACCGTAAGGAGGGTGTCTGGATTTGCGCCTATTGCGGGGCGCAACAGGTAGGGGCTGATAGCCCTAAAACCTGCCTAAGGAAGTAATCTCAAAAGGATACCCTGATCGTCACGTCATGTTTAGGCGGCGTTTGGGAACGCCGCACGCAGAGCGATTTCAACCATGTCGCCAAAGCTGCTTTCCCGATCGGATGCGGGCAGAGCCTCACCGGTTAGCAGGTGATCGGATACGGTCAGAACGGCCAGAGCCCGGCACTTGTGCCGTGCGGCCAGAATGTAAAGCTCGGCCGCTTCCATTTCGACGCCAAGAATTCCGTGACGGACCATCTGTTCGTTAAGGTCGGGCCGTTCATCATAGAACACGTCCGAGGAATAGATTCCCCCGATGTGGGTCGGCGTACCGCTGGCCTCGGCCGCTTGAGCGGCTGCTTGCAGCAGACCCCAATCCGCGCAGGGCGCAAAGTTGAGTTCCTTCATGATGCCACGCGATGGGGTGCTTAGTGTTGTCGAAGTCATTGCCAGAATGACATCGCGGACATTGACACTATCTTGCATTCCCCCACACGATCCGATCCGGATCAGCGTCTTTGCGCCAAAGTCGCGAATTAATTCGTTCGCGTAGATCGACAATGATGGCATTCCCATTCCGCTGCCTTGAATGGAAACGGGGTTTCCTTTCCAGGTTCCGGTAAACCCAAGCATGCCGCGCACATTATTGACTTGTTTCGCGTTATCCAAAAATGTTTCCGCCGCCCATTTTGCCCGATAAGGATCACCCGGCAATAAAACAGTTTCTGCGATTTCGCCTTTTTCAGCGCCAATATGAATCGTCATTTGTTTTTTATTCCAATCAGATTTCCAGATCCGAGATACTTGCACCAGACTTAAGCGCGTCGTGTATCCATTGCGGCTTGCGCCCCCGACCAGACCAGGTTTGTGAGGGGTCGGCGGGGTTGCGGTACTTGGCCTTGGCCTTAAACCCTTTTCCCGATGCAGCGCCGTCTGCAGCCAATTCAGACAAAGAGAACCCGTATTGAGCAGCGGCCTGTTCAGCGGCTTTCAATGCTTCTTGCCGTTCCCGTATTTCCGCCTTCTTTAGCGCCTTTTCGATTCTATCACGCAGTTTAATTAGTTCCTTGCGCGACATAACCTCGAGATTAATTGTCATTATTATTCTCCATGCCATGCCCGAATGGGCAGCCTCCCTTAAGGCGCACTTTAAGCGCAGGCATGGGTTTTACCTATCCCCTTTACCAAAGGGAATAGGCATACCGATAAAAGAAACGAGAGGGTCGGTTATTCCGCTGCCAAATTTTGCGGATCAGCCAGAGTGATAATGTCGCCCATTATCGTATTCAGCTCGAAATTCTTTGGCGTGTAGATTTTCGCGACGCCCATAGCTGTCAGTTTTGCTGCATCTTCATCAGGAATAATCCCGCCGACGACAACAGGGATATCCGTCAGGCCAGCCTCTTGCAGTCGGGTCATGACGTCCTGAACCAACGGGATGTGGCTGCCAGACAAGATCGACAATCCAATGACGTGTGCCTTGTCTTCGGATGCGGCCGCGACGATTTCCTCGGGCGTCAGGCGAATACCTTCATAGCTGATATCCATGCCGCAATCGCGTGCCCGGAAGGCGATTTGTTCGGCCCCGTTGGAATGGCCGTCCAGACCGGGTTTGCCAACTAGGAACTTCAGGCGGCGCCCCAATTGATCACTAACCGCGTCAACGGCGGCACGCAGGTCATCCAGGCCTTCGGTCTTGTTGGACACAGACCCTGAAACCCCTGTCGGGCCGCGATAGGTGCCGTAGACTTTGCGCATTTCTTCGGCCCACTCACCTGTGGTTACACCCGCTTTGGCGGCGGCAATCGACGGCTCCATGACGTTGGCGCCCGTCTGTGCGGCGTTGCGGAGTGCAGCCAGTGCTGTGGTTACTGCCGCCTCGTCACGTTGAGTGCGCCATTCGTTCAGGCGGTCGATCTGCTCCTGTTCGACCGCCGGATCGACAACCATGATGCCGCCATCCTCGGTCTGAAGGGGCGAAGCTTCGCCGTCGGTCCATTTGTTCACACCGACCACAACAGTTTCGTTCCGCTCAATCCGGTTCAGGCGCTCGGCGTTCGAGTCGACGAGGCGGGACTTCATGTATTCGATCGACGCGACCGCACCACCCATCGAATCCAGGTTGGCCAGTTCGGCGCGCGCGCCTTCTTTCAACTCTTCGACCTTGGCATCCACGGCGGGATTGCCTTCGAACAGGTCGTCATATTCCAGCAGGTCGGTTTCATAGGCCAGAATCTGCTGCATCCGCATGGACCATTGCTGATCCCACGGTCGGGGCAGGCCCAACGCCTCGTTCCACGCAGGCAACTGCACGGCACGGGCACGGGCTTTCTTGGACAGGGTCACAGCCAGCATCTCGATCAGAATACGATAGACGTTGTTTTCAGGCTGCTGTTCCGTCAGACCCAAAGAGTTCACCTGCACGCCATACCGGAAGCGGCGGAACTTTGGATTTTCGACGCCGTAGCGGTCCTGCAGAATCTCATCCCACAGGTCGACAAAGGCGCGCATCTTACACATCTCGGTCACAAATCGGATGCCTGCGTTCACGAAGAACGAAATCCGACCACAGAGCGCCGGGAAATCCTCGGCCGGGACGCGCGGGCGCAATTCGTCCAGAACGGCGATTGCGGTAGCCAACGCATAGGCCAGCTCTTGTTCAGGTGTCGCGCCAGCCTCTTGCAGGTGATAGGAACACACATTCATCGGGTTCCATTTTGGCACGTTGGAATAGCAATACTCGGCCACATCCGCGATCATCTTGAGAGACGGTTTGGGCGGGCAAACATAAGTGCCGCGGCTAAGGTATTCCTTGATCAGATCGTTCTGAACGGTCCCTTGCAGTTTCGAGACATCCGCGCCCTGTTCCTCGGCGACTGCAATATAGAGCGCCAGCAACCAAGGAGCGGTTGCGTTGATGGTCATCGAGGTGTTCATCTGTTCCAACGGAATCTGGTCAAACAGAACCCGCATGTCGCCCAGATGGCTGATCGGCACACCCACCTTGCCAACCTCGCCGCACGCCAGGATATGGTCACTGTCGTAACCGGTTTGCGTCGGCAGATCGAAGGCCACGGAAAGGCCGGTCTGACCCTTGGCAAGGTTCCCACGGTACAGCGCGTTCGATGCCTTGGCGGTGGAATGACCGGCATAGGTTCGGATGAGCCAGGGGCGATCTTTCTGCGTCTGCGTCATAACGTGCCTCGTATCTCAGGTGGGTAAGAAAATTACGTCCATGGGTTCTAAAGCGCAATTTTCGGGATATGTCAATTCGCTGCGACGCGGCATTCTGGCTTGTTCTGATTGTAGGACGCAACGTTTGCTGGCAGGGTGCGCGCATGACTCAGACCGTTGAGCTTCCGCTTTGGCTATTTTTGCTGATCCTGGTGTTTGCCGCGGTCACGTTGGCATCGCATTTCCTGTTCCCATCCGTGCGGTGGTTCTTTCGGCGTCGTCTGGAACGCGCGGTCAAGCGCCTGAACGAACGGCTTCAACGACCGATACAGCCGTTCAAGCTGGCTGAACGTCATGACATGATTCAGCGCCTGATCTACGATCCTCAGGTGGGGCAGGCGGTGCAGGATCATTCACGCGAAACAGGCGTCCCCGAGGCGGTCGCATTCGAGCAGGCGCGAAAATATGCGCGTGAGATCGTGCCATCCTTTTCCGCAGTTGCCTATTTCAGCTTTGCGATCAGATTGGCGCGGATGCTGAGCAACGCGTTCTATGATGTGCGCCTTAGCTATCAGGACGAAGAGGTCATCAAGAATATTGATCCAGACGCGACCGTTGTGTTCGTGATGAATCACCGAAGCAATATGGACTATGTTCTGGTGACCTACCTGGCGGCCCAGCACTCTGCCCTGTCGTATGCCGTTGGTGAGTGGGCGCGGGTCTGGCCTCTTAGCCGGTTGATCCGGGCGATGGGGGCTTACTTTATTCGGCGCAGATCGGGCAGTGAACTTTATCGTCAGGTGCTGGCCTGCTACGTGCGACATGCAACCGAAGCCGGGGTGACACAGGCCATGTTCCCAGAGGGGGGGCTAAGCCTGACCGGGGCATTGGGGCGTCCGAAGCTGGGACTTTTGAAATATATTCTGGATGGCACCAGTCCAGAAGGGAAAGACGTCGTCTTTGTTCCGGTGGCCCTGAATTATGACCGTGTGTTAGAGGATACGATTCTGACCAAAGCAGCCCTTGGAAGGGACCGGCGTTTTCGTGCCCGGATCGGGGTGATCACCGGTTGGATCATGAAACAGATTGGCCGAAAGCTGATCGGGCGGTACACGCGATTTGGCTTGGCCTCGGTCCGGTATGGTCAGCCGATTTCTTTGCGGGACTTCCGATCAGATCACGACCGGGATGTCATGACAGACCTTGCCCGCGCCTTGATGGGTCAAATCCGCGACGCGATTCCTTTGGTTCCCTTGCCTGCCATCTGCAAACTGATTCAAGAACGCGGGGAATTGCTGGAAGACGACGTGCGCATCTTCGTGTCCGAACTCATGCGACGTGACGGAACTTTGGTAGGCCCCGAGGATACAGCAATCACGCAGGCTTTGGACCAACTCGTGCAGCGGCGCATTCTGAAACAGGTGGACGGGAAAATATCTCAATCCGGCCAAAGGGTTGACCTGTTGAACTATTACGCGGCGTCCGCGCCCATAGATGTCGCAGGCATGAATGCTGCGATAGCAAAGTAAATTTCTGCATCTGCTGGGTCATAAAATTACAAAATAGGTGCAAATTCTATTGCAATGTTGCTCAATGCCCAATATCTCATCTGTTAATGCTGCGATTCTGCATCGCGGCGAAGGGTTGAAATAATAGGAGGCCAACATGGCTCTGGACACCGAAAGCGGTATCGCGTCCTACGACGCGCCGGAAAAAGACCTCTATGAGATGGGCGAAATCCCTCCGATGGGATTTGTTCCAAAGAAAATGTATGCATGGGCGATCCGCAAAGAACGCCATGGTGAGCCGGACACGGCAATGCAGCTTGAAGTGGTTGATGTTCCCAAGCTGGACAGCCACGAGGTGCTGGTTCTGGTTATGGCCGCCGGTGTGAACTATAACGGCGTTTGGGCGTCGCTGGGTAAGCCGATCAGCCCGTTTGACGGCCATGGTCAGCCTTTCCATATCGCGGGTTCCGATGCATCGGGCATCGTGTGGGCCGTTGGTGACAAGGTTAAGCGCTGGAAAGTGGGCGACGAGGTCGTGATCCACTGCAACCAGGATGATGGTGACGACGAAGCGTGTAACGGTGGTGATCCGATGTATTCGGACAGCCAGCGGATCTGGGGCTATGAGACGCCCGACGGTTCGTTTGCTCAGTTCACCAACGTGCAGGCACAGCAGTTGATGCCGCGCCCCAAGCACCTGACCTGGGAAGAAAGCGCCTGTTACACACTGACGCTGGCAACTGCTTACCGGATGCTGTTCGGGCACGAGCCGCATGACCTGAAGCCCGGCCAGAACGTACTGGTCTGGGGTGCCTCGGGCGGTCTGGGGTCCTATGCTATCCAGTTGATCAACACCGCTGGTGCAAACGCGATCGGTGTGATCTCGGATGAAAGCAAGCGTGACTTTGTGATGGGCCTTGGTGCCAAGGGCGTTCTGAACCGCAAAGACTTCAACTGCTGGGGTCAACTGCCCACGGTGAACACACCGGAATATGCCGAGTGGTTCAAAGAAGCCCGCAAATTCGGCAAGGCGATCTGGGACATCACTGGCAAGGGTGTGAACGTCGACATGGTCTTCGAACACCCCGGTGAAAGCACATTCCCGGTGTCGACCTTCGTGGTGAAAAAGGGCGGCATGGTTGTGATCTGCGCAGGGACCACCGGCTATAACCTAACCTTCGATGTGCGTTACATGTGGATGCACCAGAAGCGTTTGCAAGGTTCACACTTTGCTCACTTGAAACAGGCGTCAGCCGCGAACCAGTTGATGGTCGAGCGTCGTCTGGATCCGTGCATGTCCGAAGTGTTCTCGTGGAATGAACTGCCCGAAGCGCACATGAAGATGATGCGGAACGAGCACAAGCCAGGCAACATGTCGGTTTTGGTTCAGGCACCGCGGACAGGAATGCGTACACTGGAAGAGGTTCTGGACGCACGCAGCTAAACCGGCTGAATCCTAAACAGTTTCGCCCGCGAATCGTTGTTTCGGTTCGCGGGCGTTTTCTATTTCATCCATATCTTTTTGTTTCAATAAGTTACCGAAGCGCTGCCCCCTATTTTGGGGGAGTAGAAACCGGTGAATAGGGCAAAAAACATCCCGCATGCTATAGTTGTGTTAACCCTTCGTTAACCCTTTCGGAGCGACCCTAGATGGCGAGAAATGAGTGGATACTGGACGTTCTGTCGGACCTCAACGCCTTTGCGGTTGAGAACGGTCTGACCGCGCTTGCCGAACAGTTGGATGACACCAAACTGATCGCCGCAGCCGAGATTGCGTCCGCGAGCAATGAGGCACGGGCACCCGCGGATGGGAATACAACTCGATTTGAGTCAAGTTCTGGAGGACTTGGAAAACACCAGCACGCTTGACGAACTTGGCGACGTCGCCGTTCGTCTTCGCGACAGGCTGCAGATCGAACATATCATTTACCATTGGGTTGACGGGGCCGGTGATCAATACGGTTATACGACGTATCCTGATCGGTGGGCCGAAAGATACCGAGAGAAAAACTACCACCGAATTGACCCTGTGATTTTGGGGTGTTTCCAAAGATTCCATCCTGTTGACTGGAAGACATTGGATTGGTCGGGAAAGGTCGCAAAGAACTTCTATAAAGATGCACTGGAACACGGGGTAGGTAATCAGGGCTATTCGATCCCGATCCGTGGCCCGAACGGGCAATTCGCGTTGTTTACGGTAAATCACTCATGTGACGATGACACCTGGAAAGGCTTCATGGAAACCCATGGGCGCGAGTTGATCCTGATTGCGCATTTTTTCAACCGCAAGGCGCTGGAGTTTGAAAGTGACAGGCAGCCGGACGCGACACGCGGGCTGTCTCCACGAGAAGTGGATGCCATGACCTTGCTGGCGCTGGGCTATAATCGGGCGCAGGTGGCCCATTCCCTGTCAATCTCAGAGCATACGCTGCGTGTTTATATCGAAAGCGCCCGGGCCAAGCTTGGGGCGCAGAACACAACCCACGCCATCGCAACGGCGCTAAGCCGAGGATTAATAGTGGTTTAACGGTCGGACGCTCCTCGAACGGGAAATTAACTACGGCTTTGTAGCCCCTTCGTTCCTGCACAGGACGACAAGGGGAAAAAGTCATGTTGCGTTATTTGTTCGCGGATGAATTGCATAAGTTTCCGAAACTGGCCGCCGGGATGTTCCATGATCGCGCGGATCAGTTCAAAACCCGGTTGGGCTGGGATGTTCACGTCAATGAAAACGGAGAGGAGCGGGATCAATACGACGATCTGAACCCGCTTTATGTCATCTGGGAGGAAGAGGACGGCAATCACGGCGGATCCATGCGGGTCTTGCCGACAACGGGCCGGGTTATGGTGAATGAGGTCTTCGGGCATCTGACAGGGGGTGAACCGATCAATAGCCCCCTGATCTGGGAAGTGACCCGCTTTTGCCTGTCCCGCACCGCTAGCCCTCATACCGCCGGGGCAATCATGTTGAGTGGGGGTGAAATTATGGAAGGGTTCGGCCTGACCCATATTGCGGGTGTTTTTGATGCGCGGATGATTCGGATCTATCGCCTTATTGGGTCGTCGCCGATCGTTCTGGGCTCCGAAGGTAAAGGCCGTGACCAGATTTCCGTCGGGTTTTGGCCCTATTCGGCTGAAGACTGTTATCGGGTTGCAGAGCGCGCGGGTATCCCGCGCGAATTGTCCCGGCTGTGGTTCAAGACCGCGTTCGGGACCGGGCGGCAACACCGATTTGCCTTGTCCGCCTGAAGCGCGCGAAAACGTAATTCCGTATCTGGTGATAGCTGGCGCGGCCCTGTAGGGTCGCGCCATGTCTTTGCCCCCCGTGACCTTCTCTGACGATCAGGCCGCCGCCTATGACAGCATCGCCGAGATGCTCAAATCCGCCGGAGTTGATTTGGATGACGACGCCCTGCTAAAGCTTCCCGGCAACGGAAAATCCGGTGTCATGGCGGTTATCGGTAAGGCGGGTTCCGGGAAGACCCTATTGCTGGCCGAACTTTACAAGGCCCTTGCAGAAACGGGCGTTCAGGTTGTCTCGGGCGATTTCGAAAGCCGCAAGGCCCGCGAAAAGCGCAGCTTGGCCATCCTTGCGCCGACCAACAAGGCAGCAAGTGTGTTGCGCCTGCGCGGGGTGCCCGCGACGACGATCCATCGTATCCTCTATACGCCGGTATATGATCCGGAATACGAACGCATCGCCGAATGGCTGGCAGGCAATGATGAACGCCCCGAGATCGAAGGGCTGACGGACGAAGCGCTGGACCGCGCGGCTGCGTTTTATCAGAACAACAAATCCATTCCCGGCGCTTTGGCGGCCGCAGGGTTGCGCGGGTCCGATTTCATAACGGGCTGGAAACGTCGGGATGAACCTCTTGATATCGGGTTCGTGGACGAGGCCTCGATGTTGGATGATCGCCAGTTCGAGGACCTGCAAGAGATTTTTCCAACACTTTTACTGTTTGGTGATCCCGCTCAGTTGGCCCCGGTCAATCAATCCGGCAGCATGGTGTTTGATGCGCTGCCCGAGCCGCGAAAACAGATTTTGCACCGGGTTCACAGACAGACTGCGGATAACCCTATTCTGGACCTCGCTCATGCGCTGGCAGACCCGCAGATGGGTTTTGAAGATTTCGAACGGCTGGTCGAACAGACCGCCCAAAAGGATGAGCGTGTTGTCTGGGGGCAAAGAGTCGAAGTTGATCTGATGGCTCGCAGCCCCGTTCTGGTCTGGCGCAATGCGACGCGTATCCGTCTGATTCAGGCGTTCCGGCACGTCCACGGCGCCCCCGACACCGAGTTGTTGGAGGGTGAGCCGTTGATCTGCGACGGGATTGAGTTGCCCTTGAAACATCGCAAAAAGCGTCTGGACCTTGAGGCGCGCGGGCTGATCAAGGGTGCGCAGGTCATCTATCTGGGGCCGGGGCGTAAACCGGGGTTTTCCCGGTTGCACGTCATGGGGGCCGAAGACCCGCAGGTCAGCGCTGCGTCGATTGTTAAAATTGAGATGCCGGATGAGGAAGAGCCCTTTATCCCCTATGCCGCGCGAATGGGCGCAACCTTTCTGCATGGGGCCGCTGTGACGATCCATAAGGCGCAGGGATCGCAATGGGACACGGTTCAGGTCTTTGCCCCGGACATATATGCAGCCGCCCGGATGGGCCGGACAGAGGCCGGGCAGCCGTTGTGGAAGCGGTTGGCCTATGTGGCCATCACCCGCGCGCAAGAGAGATTGATCTGGGTGGTGCGCAACCGGTTGGCGAAACCCTCGCATCCATTGCGTGTGGATGATCTACGCGCAGTTCCGGCGGCCTCGCTGACATTGGAGGCGGAAGACACATGAAGACCATCATCGTCACAGGGGCCAGCGCAGGTATCGGTCGCGCGACGGCCGAGCTATTTCTGGATGAGGGGTGGACCGTTGGGCTTTTGGCGCGCAGCGCGGATACTTTGGCGACGATGGCCAATGGCCGATCTAACGCTGTTCCCTTGCCGGCGGATGTGACCGAGCCCGAGGCGGTTTCGGGCGCGTTCAACCGCTTTCTGGACAAAGCCGGACGATTGGATGTGCTGTTCAACAACGCGGGAATTTTTGCACCCGGCGGAACGATTGACGAAATCGCGCTGGAAGATTGGTACCAAAGCGTCAACGTCAACCTGAATGGGATGTTCCTGTCTGCGCGCGAGGCGTTTCGGATCATGCGGCACCAAACCCCGCAGGGTGGCCGGATCATCAATAACGGTTCGATTGCAGCGCATGTGCCGCGCCCGAACTCGGTCCACTATTCAGCGACGAAACATGCAATCACCGGTTTGACCCGCAGCCTGTCTTTGGATGGGCGCGACTTCGGGATTGCCTGCGGCCAGATTGATATCGGCAACGCGCGGACGCAGATGGTTCAGGGATTGGTCGACAATGCGATCGCGGCGGGCGAGCAGCCCGACCCAACCATGGCAGTTGAGGATGCGGCCCGGTCCGTGCTTCACATGGCGTCCTTGCCGGCTGAGGCCAATGTGCAGTTCATGACCGTGATGGCGACAACCATGCCCTATATCGGTCGCGGGTAACCTTTAGTTCTCGCGCAGCAAACGGAAAGCGGTGGACGCGCCCCAGCCCGCAGCAATGGCAATCACCAGAGACATCAGCCCGTACCAGACCGGTTGCTGGCGGGACATGTTGTAAAGGAACCGCTCCAGACCGACTTTGCGAACGTCGATCGTCGTTTCGAACTGAGAAATCACGCGGCCGTCACGGGTAAGGAAAATTCGCGCGGTATAGTCGCCTTCGGTCAGGTCGGCGGGCATTGCGATCGAAGTTCGAAACAGGGTTTGCTCGTCCACGGCCACTGTGTCTTCGCGGATCGAGTAAAGCCCTTCATCTTCGCGGATGCGGACGACGGCATCGGCAAAGTCCTGTGCGCTTCGGATATGCATCGCTGCACCAACGGACCGGATGGCGCGTTCAATTGAAATTCTGTATCGCAGATCCTCGGTATCCGATAGAATGTCATCCAGCGGCGCACTGGTGGCAACGGCATAGAAGCTGGGCGCGAGGTCAACCAGAACGCTGTCGGTATTTACCCAAATTCCCAGCTTGCGTTCCTTGCGTCTGACCATGACAGGGCTCGAGGGGCCAGCAACGGCCACAATGACCTCCAGCGGCGGGCCCGAGGGGATGGGAGTTTCACGTTTGACCGCGCCAAAGATCAGGATTTCGGAACCATCAAATGTGGCAGTGATGGCCACGCGGTCATGACTTAGGCCAAGCACGACCTGCTCATCCTCGGCAAGTGCAGGGGTGACGCATAACGCAAAAAGCAGGATCAGCCGTTTCAGCATGATCAATGCCCCCCTTCCGTGCCAAGCGAATAAAGCTCGGAAGGTTCGATCAGCAAATCCAGGGCCAGTTTGCCGCAAACAACCAGAACCAGCGCCGCCAGAAGCACGCGCAACTGTTCCGCAGGCATCCGTGATCCGATCACTGTTCCGATCTGCGCACCGACAACCCCGCCGACCAAAAGCAGGACGGCCAGTACGATATCCACCGTATAGTTGGTGGTCGCATGTAGCATTGTGGTAAAGCCGGTCACAAAGATGATCTGGAACAGCGACGTTCCAACAACGACCTTTGTAGGCATCCCCAGCAGATAGATCATCGCGGGCACCATGATAAATCCGCCGCCGACACCCATGATTGCAGACAGAACACCGACGCACAGGCCGACCAGCATGGGCGGGATGACCGAGATATACAGGCCCGAGGTGCGGAACCGCATCTTGAACGGCATCGCGTGAACCCAACCGCGCTGCCGCCGGGGGGCTGGGGCACCGCCGCCCTTCTTTGATTTGCGCAATGCGTTCAGGCTCTCGACGAACATCAGGCTGCCGACGACCCCAAGAAAGACGACATAGCACAGCGTCACCAGCAGATCGACCTGGCCCAGACTTTTGAGATAGTTAAAGACGACCACCCCAAGCGCCGCACCGATCAACCCCCCTGTCAGAAGGACCGTGCCCATTTTGAAGTCCACAGTTCGTCGTCGGAAATGCGCCAGAACGCCGGAAAACGAAGAGGCGACGATCTGGTTGGCTTCGGTCGCCACGGCCACGGCCGGGGGAATTCCGATAAAGAACAACAGCGGCGTCATCAGAAAGCCGCCGCCGACACCAAACATGCCCGACAAGATGCCAACCATCCCGCCCAGCCCTAGCAACAGAAAGGCGTTCACAGAGACTTCGGCGATTGGTAGATATATCTGCATGACTATTTAACGGTTGAGGCTGGATGCATCGCAGGCTGCGACACGGTCCGGCAATAAGTGACGTGGTTGCGCATTAACGCGTTCAGAGGCAGTGAAAAAGCTTGGCGACCCGGCTGTGATCCGTCCGATCAAAACACCGGGGTTGAGCAAAGGAAATTGCGATACCGCCGCTTCCCAATTGTGTTCCAGTGCGCCCGGATCCCCGGTGGGTCTTTGTTCGAGGCCGGATATCACAGGAAACACGCGCATACCTCTTTAGAACCTTTGCGGCATGCAAAATCAACTCTGCATGCCGCTCTGCAGCGAACAGGACTGAAACATGTCCATATCTGGACTTATCAGCGCTCTTTCACATAAGGCTCGCCACCTGCGCGCGGTGGGATTGCTTTGCCCACAAACCCGGCCAGAATGACCACGGTCAGGATATAGGGCAGGGCGTCCATGACCTGCACAGGAATGACAACTCCGCCAAGGTCGATATTCTGGAACCTCAACGCCACGGCCTGCAGCAGGCCGAACAACAGGCAGGCCCACATCGCGTGCCACGGGCGCCATTTTGCAAAGATCAACGCAGCCAGTGCGATAAAGCCGCGCCCGGCTGTCATCTCTTTGACGAACCCGGCCTGCAGGGCGGTGGCCAGATACGCTCCGGCAATACCACACAAGACGCCGCAGATCGCGACGGCTGCGAATCGAAGGCCAACAACGGAAACGCCGGCCGTATCCACCGCTGCAGGGTTTTCGCCCACAGCACGCAGGCGGAGGCCAAATCGGGTGCGATACAGAATCCACCACGTTGCAGGGACCATCAGGAATGCGACGTAGACAAGAATTGAGTGCCCCGACAGCAATTCGGAATAGATAGGTCCGATAATGGGAACGCCGCTCAGGGCGTCTGCGAAGGGGAAATTGATCGGCTCAAAACGGCCGCCGCCAAACAGCGACGGGGTGCGGCCGCCCTGCTGAAACCAGCTTTGGGCGATCAGGACAGTCAGCCCCGACGCCAGAAAGTTGATGGCGACCCCCGAAATAAGCTGATTGCCCCGGAACGTGATAGATGCCACGCCGTGCAGCGCCGACAGGATCAGCGAAGCCCCGATACCTGCCAGAAGGCCCAGCCAGACCGAACCGGTCACAGCAGCCACAGCAGCCGAGAAGAAGGCCGCCATCAGCATCTTGCCTTCCAGACCGATGTCAAAAATACCCGCCCGCTCGGAATAAAGCCCTGCCAGACATGCCAGCAGCAAGGGCGTCGCCAGACGGATGGTGGAATCGAGGACCTGGATGAGCGTTACGAAGAACTCCATCACTGCGCTCCTTTCCGCAGGCTGAGGAACAGCTTTTCAAGCGGCATCCGAACCATGTTGTCCAGTGCTCCGGTGAACAGGATCACAAGGGCCTGGATAACAACAATCAGCTCGCGCGGGATCGAGGTCCACAACGCCAGTTCCGCGCCGCCCTGATACAGAAAGCCGAACAGGAGCGCAGCAAGGAACACGCCAAACGGATGAGATCGACCCATCAGGGCCACAGCGATCCCGATGAAGCCTGCGCCCTCGGTCGAGTTCAGAACCAGACGTTCGGCCTCGCCCATTACGTTGTTGATGGCCATCATGCCGGCCAGCGCGCCCGAAATCAGCATCGCGATGATGGTGATACGCACGGGTGAAATTCCGGCATAGACGGCACCGGTTTCGGAATGGCCGTAGGCGCGGATTTCGTACCCCAGCCGAGTGCGCCAGATCAGTGCCCAGACCACGACACAGGCCAGCAAAGCCACAAAGAACGAGATATTCGCAGGCGCTCCGCGGAACAGGGCATTCTCGGCGGTCGAGAACATCGACTGGAAAGTCGGCAGATGCACAGTTTCGGGGAAGCGTGCCGTCGCGGGATCTTGCGAGCCCTGCGGACGCATCACGTTGACCAGCATATAGTTCAGAAACGCGGCGGCGATGAAATTAAACATGATCGTGGTGATCACGATATGGCTTCCACGCTTTGCCTGCAGATAGGCCGGAATTGCAGCCCACATCGCGCCAAACAGCGCCGAGCCGACACATGCGGCCAGCAAAGCGATGCTCCAATGTGGCCAGTCAATATACAGACAGACCATGGCAACACCCAGCCCGCCCAGCATAGCCTGCCCTTCGCCGCCGATATTGAACATCCGGGCGTGAAAGGCGACGGCCACCGCCAACCCGGTGAACATGAAGTTGGTCGCGTAGTACAGGGTGTAGCCCCAGCCATAAGTGGACCCCAGCGCGCCGGTAACCATTAGGTTCACAGCCTCGACCGGGTTTTCTCCGATGGCGAGGATGACCAGCGCCGACAGGATTGCGGCCAGTATCAGACTGATCAGCGGGATCAGAATGACGTCGGCCCATTTGGGCATTTTATCCATACTACGCGGCCTCTCCCGCAACACCGGCCATCAGCAGGCCCAGTTCTTTTTCGTCCGTTTCATGGGGCAGACGCTCACCCATGATATGTCCGTCGAACATCACCGCGATCCGGTCGGACAGCGAGAATATCTCTTCCAGTTCGACAGAAACCAGCAGGATTGCCTTACCCTGATCACGCAGGGCAACGATCTGTTTGTGAATGAACTCGATCGCCCCGATATCCACGCCTCGCGTGGGCTGACCGACCAATAACAGGTCGGGGTTGCGCTCGATTTCGCGGGCGACGACGATCTTTTGCTGGTTACCACCCGAGAAATTCTTGGCGGCCAGCCACCCATCCGGCGGCCGGACGTCAAATTTTTCGATCTTACGCTCAGTGTCTGCACGCAGGGCGGCGTTATCCATGAAGATGCCGCGCTTATACGCGCGATCCCGGTGATAGCCGAACGCCACGTTTTCCCACGCGTGGAAGTCCATGATCAGACCTTCGCGCTGACGGTCCTCGGGCACATGGGCGATGTGTTGCGCGCGCCGGGCCTGCCCGTCCGATCCAGCACCACTCAGTGCCAGAGGAGAGCCATTCAGCTTGATCGAACCAAGGCCGGGGCGCATTCCCCCCAATACCTCCAGCAACTCGGACTGGCCATTTCCGGCGACACCCGCGATGCCCACGATCTCGCCTGCGCGTACGGTCAGATCAATGCCTTTGACGCGTTCGACACCGGCCTCATCGACGACCCGCAGGTTTTCGATTTCCAGAATGGGTTTGCCCGGTTGTGCGGGCACCTTGTCGACCTGCAACAGGACCTTGCGGCCCACCATCAGCTCGGCCAATTCCTGTGGGTTGGTCTCGGCCGTTTTGACGGTTGCCGTCATCTGGCCGCGCCGCATCACGGAAACGGTGTCTGTGGCCTCCATAATCTCGCGCAGCTTGTGGGTGATCAGGATAATGGTCTTACCCTCGGCACGCAGGCGGTCCAGAATGCGGAACAATTGATCCGCTTCGGCCGGCGTCAACACACCCGTAGGTTCATCCAGGATCAGAATTTCGGCCCGGCGGTACAGGGCCTTAAGGATTTCCACACGCTGCTGCATCCCCACACCAATCTCATCGATGCGTTTGTCAGGGTCCACGAACAGCTCATACTCTTCTTCAAGGGCTTTCAGTTCCTTGCGCGCCTTTGACAGCGACGGGGCCAGCAGCCCGCCATCCTCGGCGCCCAGAACGATGTTTTCCAGAACGGTGAAGTTTTCCACCAGCTTGAAATGCTGGAACACCATCCCGATGCCGGCTGCGATCGCTGCCTGACTGTCCGGGATGTCGGTTTTGGTACCGTTGATCCAGATCTCGCCCTTATCGGCTTTGTAAAAGCCGTAGAGGATGCTCATCAGCGTGGATTTGCCCGCACCGTTTTCACCGATGATCCCATGGATCGTACCGGGGGCAACGCTGATCGAGATGTCTTTATTGGCCTGAACCGGCCCAAAGGCTTTGGAAATCCCTTTGAGCTCAATGGCGGGGACGGTCATGTCTTGTCCTTGGGTTGCCGAAAGGCCGCGATGCACAACGCGGCAAAGTGGGTGCGAGGCGGAGGTCAGCCCCCGCCTCGGGCTATATCAGAACTGCAGTGCCGGGCAGGTGTCGTTCTCGTAGTACGCAACCACATTGATGTCGCCATCAATGATGCCCTTGCGTGCGGCCTCGACGGCATCCGCCATCTGTGCCGAGACCAGTTCCTTGTTGTTGTCATCCATGGCAACACCAACACCGTCTTCGGCAAGACCCATGGTGAACACGCCGGTTTCGACGTCTTCGCCTGCGGTCATTGCGTCATAAACCGCAACGTCCACACGTTTCAGCATCGAAGTCAGAACCTTGCCCGGGTGCAGGTGGTTCTGGTTGCTGTCCACGCCAATCGACAGGATGCCTTCGTCGGCGGCGGTTTGCAGAACGCCAACGCCGGTGCCACCCGCAGCCGCGTAGATCACGTCAGCGCCTTGGCTAATCTGCGCCTTGGTCAGTTCCGAGCCCTTCACCGGGTCATTCCATGCGGCAGGGGTGGTGCCGGTCATGTTGGCAACCACTTCGATATCAGGGTTCACTGCCTTGGCACCTTGCGCGTAGCCGCAGCCAAAGTGACGGATCAGCGGGATATCCATGCCACCGATGAAACCAACGGTGCCGGATTCAGACGCCATGGCCGCCATCATGCCAACCAGATAGGAGCCTTCATGCTCAGCAAAGCTGACCTGACGAATATTCGGTGCATCCAGCCAGTTCACGTCAACGGCAACAAACTTGGTGTCCGGATAGTCGCCTGCAACAGCGGCAAGCGGGTCGGCCATCGCAAAGCCCATGGTGATGATCGGGTTCGCGCCTGCTTCGGCAAAGCGGCGCAGTGCCTGCTCGCGCTGCGCTTCGGATTGAAGCTCAATCTCGCGGTATGTGCCGCCGGTCTTGTTGGCCCAACGCTGTGCGCCGTTATGTGCGGCTTCGTTGAACGATTTGTCGAACTTGCCACCTAGGTCAAAGATCAGGGCCGGTTCGGCCAATGCGGCACCCGCAGTCAGAGCGACGGCGGCGGCAGCGCCCATCAAGGATTTCATCAGGCTCATTTCATACTCCCGTTTGTTATTGTCGGTCGGAGCCAAAATAGCCCCGTTCACCCACTATGAGCGAGCATAACTCTTGTGATGGCGGGAATTAAGGCCGTTTGCAACAGCCGCGGTCAACAGATTTTTGACCATCTGGTCGAATTAATTCGCTGCCCGATGTCAGGTCAGGGTGAATTCCATGACAACGGCATCAATTTTATTATTGTTTTCCTGCTGGTAATACCCTTTGCGCAACCCGCAGGGGCGGTATCCAATCTGTTCATATAGAGCAATCGCAGGAGAGTTGTTCTTGGCCACTTCCAGAAACGAACGGGATGCGCCTAAATTTTTGGCTTTGGTGTGCCATTCGTTCATACGCAGTTTTGCCAGCCCCTGACGCTGAAGTGTGGGGTGCGTTGCAATGGTGATCAATTCCGCTTCGTCCGCGATCACCTGAAACAGAGCGAAAGATTTTGAAATTCCAACGACATGCGTGAACCGTTTTGACAGTAATTCGGCGAACTCTGCAGCCGTCCAAGGGCGGGATTGCGTGAACGCTGCCGCATGAGTTTCGGCCAGTTCTTCCGGTGTCATTCGTCCAGCAATGCCGGTGGAACGTCCCGTGAAGGGGCGGCATCGGCCGACCTTATGTAAAGAGGTGCCGGAGGTTCAGTCACAGTTCGCCACCGATGCGCCGCGATGCGTGCGATGGCCCGGACCTGTTGATCGGCGTCATCATTGAAGGCCAGCGGGCCAAGTGATTCTGCGGATTCCAGAGTTTGTAGTGTGGGACCGGTTTCCGGGGTCGAGATATATACCTGCTCTCGCGGCGCGCGGATTGCTGGAATTCTGTCCTGAAAATCCGCTGACAGTGCTTCGAAGCCCGACACACCAACTGCAGGAACCCCAAGACCAAGGGCTAGCCCGCGCGCAGCGGAAACCGAAATACGAATACCAGTGAAATTGCCCGGCCCGATCCCGACGCCAATTGCGGACAGATCACTCCATGTGCGCCCAGCTTCTGCAAGACCCTCTTCCAGTAAGGGCATGAGGCGTTCGGCCTGGCCGCGGGTCATGGCCTCGACCTTTGACGTGACAATGTGGTCGCCCTGCAACAAAGCGGCCGCGCAATGCGCGGCCGATGTGTCGAAAGCCAGAATAACCGGTTCAGACGGCAACTGGGCGAACCTCGGTCACTTCGGGAATGTAGTGGCGCAGAAGGTTCTCGATCCCCATTTTCAACGTCAAAGTCGAGGATGGGCAGCCCGCGCAGGCGCCTTGCATGTGCAGATAGACAACGCCCCGGTCAAATCCGTGGAAGGTAATGTCGCCCCCATCCTGCGCGACGGCAGGCCGAACGCGGCTGTCCAGAAGGTCTTTGATCTGGTTCACAACCTCAGCATCTTCACCGGTGTGTTCTGCATGGCCAGAAGCTGTGGCCGCGTCCGACGCCATGACCGGCTGGCCGGATTGATAGTGCTGCATGACCGCGCCAAGAATGGCCGGTTTGATATGATCCCACTGCACGTCATCCGATTTGGTGACGGTCACGAAATCGTTGCCAAAGAAAACGCCGGTCACGCCATCAACGGTAAAGATACGGCTCGCCAGAGGCGATTTTTCTGCCGCTTCCGCTGTTGGAAAGTCTGCGGTGCCAACCTCCAGCACGGTCTGGCCGGGCAGGAATTTCAGCGTTGCAGGGTTCGGCGTGGATTCTGTCTGGATGAACATGGCGCGGCTCCGTTTTCGTTGCTCATGATATGCGGGTCCGCGCGCAGGAAGTCAAGATTTGGAACCGTTCTAAATTGCAGCAGCAAACCTGACCGCATCCTCCAACCGATCATCCCCCCAAAACAGTTCCCCGCCCACCAGAAAGCTGGGAGCGCCAAACAGCCCATTATCCTGTGCCGTTTTTGTCTGTGTTATAAGCGCCGCCTTGACTGCGGGGTCCTGCGTCTTGTCGAGCAGGTCCTGCGATAATCCGGTTTCGGCAAGGCATGCGCGCAATACAGCGTCGTCCGCGATGTTTTGCCCGTTTGCAAACTCTGCCGAATACACCGCGCGGCTGAGCGCAGCCCTTTGCGCGTGATCTTCGATGGCCAACGTAAGCCGTGCCGCCTTCAAGCCGTTTTGTGGAAATGGATCGGGTCGTTGGAAGGGCAAGTTTCGCTGCGCCGTCAGTCGTTCCATGTCACGCCACATGTAGCGGCCCTTGGCCGGGTACAGGTTGAACGGAGAATTATCCCACCCCTGCGACGCGAAAATTGGCCCCAGCAGAAACGGCTGCCATTCGACGGTGACCCCGTGGTTGGTCGCGACGTCCTCGACACGCATCGCACAGAGGTAAGAATAGGTCGAAGCGTATTCGAACCAGAACTGAATGCTATGCGGCATGGTTAGGCCTCAGGTGATTTCTTCCAGCTTTTCCTTGCTCAGATCGCCGGGAACAATCGTGATCGGAATGGGCATACTGCCAGAATTCTTGGTGAGTTGGGTTACCAAAGGCCCGGGGCCTTTCTTTTCGACACCAGCGCCCAGCACCAGCACGCCGATCTCGGGGTCGGACTGCACGTGTTCTATGATCTGCGCCACCGGTTCGCCTTCGCGAATGGCCAACTCCGGGTCGACGCCCTGTTTGTCGCGCATCCATTTGGCGAAAACTTCATAATGGGCGTGGATACGTTCGCGGGCTTCCTCGCGCATTACCTCGGCCACTCCGATCCAATGGTTGAATTCATCGGGGGGAATGACCGACAGGATCGTTACACCGCCGCCCGTATGGGCCGCACGCATCGCTGCAAACCGCATCGCGTTCAGGCATTCGCGGCTGTCATCCAATACGACCAGGAACTTACGCATGGGTGTCCTCATTCATTTCGGGCGATCATGCCCGACCTGATGCGCGCTGGCAACCGATGCCTAACGCGTGCTGGCCGCCCAATCCCAATACAGCTCGCGCGCACGTCGGGCGATGGGCCCGACCTGATATTGCGTATCCTCCAGCGCCGTGACCGGGGTGATCTTGCTCATGTTGCCGGTCATGAAGACTTCATCGGCCTTATGGAAATCATCGAAGGTCAGGATGGCTTCGTACACGGTCACACCATCAGCACGCAGGTTTTCGATGTGGCGCGCGCGCGTGATCCCGGCCAGGAAGGTACCATTGGGGGTGGGGGTGAAGACCTCGCCGTCACGAACCATGAAGATATTGGCAGTGGCGGTTTCGGCCACATGCCCAAGCGCGTCAGCCACCAGGGCATTTGCAAAGCCCTTGGACCGGACCTCTTGCAGCATCCGCGCATTGTTGGGGTAAAGGCAGCCCGCTTTGGCGTTCACCACCGCCGATTCCAGAACCGGGCGGCGGAAGCGCGTGTACCCCAGCGTGGCCGAGGCGGTGTCAGGTGCCATTGGAATTTCTTCCAGACAGATGGCAAAGCCGGTGCTGTTTTCCTGCGGCACAATCGCAGTCGCGTCCCCGTCGATGCCCCAGTACATCGGGCGGATATAGACGGCAGAGTCGGGCGCATAGCTTTCAAGACCCTCGCGCACGATTTCGACCATCTGATCTGTGGTTACCGTCGGCGTCAGCATCAGCGCCTCGGCTGACCGGTTCACACGGGCACAATGGGCTGTAAGGTCGGGTGCCAGCCCATCAAAATACCGCGCCCCGTCAAAAACCGACGATCCCAACCACGCACCATGATCGGCCGCGCGCATGATCGGCGCGTCCCCGTCATGCCATTGACCTTCGAAATAGGTACGGATGTTTTTGCCGACTGCCATGACGCCCTCCCAAGCTTTGCGGCAAACCTAGGAAGACGCAACGGTAACGTCCAGCGCAATCAGCCCTGTTTTGCGCCGACCATGCCCACGATGTCGTAGGTCTGCTGCAGGATTGGGGCTGCAATCGCGCGTGCTTTTTCCGCGCCATTGGCCAGAATGCGATCAATCTCGGCCTCTTCACCCATCAGGCGGGCCATTTCGGACGAGATCGGGGCCAGTTTCGACACCGCCAACTCCGCGAGCATGGGCTTGAATTCTCCGAACTGCTTGCCGCCAACCTCGGCCAGAACCTGCTCGGCGGTTTGGTCGCTGAGGGCCGCGTAGATATTCACTAGATTGCGCGCTTCGGGTCGTTCCGACAGGCCGTCAACTTCCGAGGGCAGGGCATCCGGGTCCGTCTTGGCCTTGCGGATTTTCTTGGCAATGGCGTCCGCGTCATCAGTCATGTTGATCCGCGTCATGTCCGACGGGTCCGAGGACGACATCTTGCGCGACCCGTCCCGCAGGTTCATCACGCGCGGCGCGGGGCCACCGATCACGGGTTCAGTCACTGGGAAGAACTCGACACCATAGTCATGGTTGAACTTGATCGCGATGTCGCGGGTCAGTTCCAGATGCTGTTTCTGATCCTCACCCACAGGCACATGGGTCGCGTGATAGGTCAGGATATCCGCCGCCATCAGCGCCGGGTATGCAAACAGGCCAAGCGAGGCGTTCTGTGCGTTCTTGCCCGCCTTGTCCTTGAACTGTGTCATCCGCTGCATCCAGCCCATCCGGGCGATACAGTTGAAAATCCACGCCAGTTGCGTGTGCTCGGGCACCTGGCTTTGGTTGAACAGGATGGATTTTTCCGGGTCCAGACCAGCAGCGATGAAACCGGCGCAAACCTCGCGGGTTTTTTCACGCAGACGGGCGGGGTCTTGCCAGACGGTGATCGCGTGCAGGTCGACCATGCAATAGATGGTCTCGTAATCTTCGCCCTGCATATCCACAAAACGCTTGAGCGCACCCAGATAGTTACCAAGGTGCAGGTTTCCCGAAGGCTGGATGCCGGAAAACACGCGCGGTGTGAACTGGGTTTCGGTCATCGAAGGGAACTCCCGTCTGGAAAAATCAGCCCCCGTCGCTTACCCATGAGGTCAAGGGACGTCAACAGCCGCGAAAGGCCAGCCCAATGAGCAGTGAGCATTATACGCCAGCCGTTAACCCTCTGCCGCCTGTTGTTGTGGCGTTGGTTCTGTTCATCTTCGGGATCGAGCTGATCTTTATGCTAGGCTCACGCGGGCTGGTTGGAGGGCCGTCTGCTATCGGCTGGCGGCTGGACGCGTTGCAGCAGTATTCGTTTTCGCCCGACATCTTTGACTGGATGGTTGAGAATGGCCGGTGGCCTTTCGAACATCTGATCCGTTTCGTGACCTATCCGTTCGTGTCGGCCAATTTCACCCAGGCCGTCTTTGTCTGTGTCTTTGTGCTGGCCATGGGCAAGATGGTGGCCGAAGTGTTTGGCAGCGTGCAGATGCTGGTGATCTTTGTGCTGTCCGGCATCGGCGGCGCACTGATCTATGCTGTGCCGTTTGATCCGCAATATCCGCTGGTCGGAGGATTCCCCCCGGTCTACGGCCTGATTGGAGCGTTCACGTGGATTTTGTGGCGAAAGCTGTCGCTGGTCGGAGAGAACCAGTCGCGCGCCTTCAGCCTGATTGCGGTGTTGATGGGCATTCAGTTGCTGTTCGGCCTTCTATTTGGCGGAACGCTGGATTGGGTCGCTGATCTGGGTGGGTTTGCCACCGGCTTTGGCCTGTCGTTCTTTCTGGCTCCGGGTGGCTGGGCGCGGATCGTGGGGCGTATACGGCGGGATTGATCACGAACGGCGCAGAGCCGTCTTGAACTCGGACACCTTGAAGGCGCCCAACAGGTGACCAAGAAGGAAATACGTGACAGCGGCAATCAAGATCAGCAGCATCAATGCAAGATACCGCCAGCCGGGTACGTGAAACGCCCAGCCAAACAGGTGAATGGCGGCAAAAAGCACAACGCCCATCCCGGCAGACGCGGCCATGATGCGCCACGCTCGATGTTTGAAACGGTCGTCAAACCGGGCTTCTTCCCCCATGCGCCGTGCCCCGATAATCAGCAGCCCGACCATGGCCCAGCCTGCAGCCGAGGCCGCGATCGCAGGCGCAATCCATCCCACCACCGGATATAGCCCAAAGGCCAGCCCAGCGTTGATGATCATGGCGACCACCGCATAGTGAAAGGGTGACCGCGTGTCCTCGCGCGCGAAGAACAAAGGTTGCAGCAGCTTTTGCAGCATGAAAGCCGGCAGCCCAATTCCGTAAATCGCGACGGCAAGGGCCGTCGCCGCCGTGTCTTCGGCGCTGAATTGACCGCGTTCGAACAGGACTGAAACCAATGGATTCGGAATGATCACGAAGGCCACGGTCGAAGGGATCGTGAGCAGCAGCGTGAACTCTCCCGCGCGCGAAAACGCGTTTCGTGCGCCGTCCTTGTCATCGGCGCGCAGGCGTCGTGACAGGTCAGGCAGCAGGACAATGCCAACAGCGATGCCGACGACGCCCAAGGGCAATTGGTACAGGCGGTCGGCTGCAAATAGCCAGCTAACGGCCTTTTCCGTCTTGGACGCCACAAGCTGTCCCACCACAAGGTTGACTTGCGTCACCCCCATGGCGAGCGCCGCGGGAACAGCGATGCGCACCATTCGCCGCATCTCGGGGCTGAGTTTCGGCAGGCCGGGGCGGATGCGGAACCCCGCACGCTCGGTCGCGACCCAGACCAACGCCAGTTGCGCGATACCGGCCAGCGGGATTACGGCGATCAGCCAGCGGATAACTTCCCCGCCGGACATGGCCCCGGCGATCAGGGCGGTACAGGCAAAGACATTTAGAAGAACCGGCGCGGCCGCGGCAGCCGCAAACCGGCCTGTGGCATTTAAGACGCCCGAAAACAACGCAGCCAACGACATGAACAGGATGTATGGGAACAGCACATAGCCGTAGTCGACCGCCAGATCGAACCGTTCATCGCCATAAAATCCTTCGGCCGTCACCCAGACCAGAGCGGGCATGAAAACCATGGCAAGCCCGACCAGTGCCAGCACCGCCGCCGCTAGCAGGTTGAAGGCATCCTGCGCAAAGCCCTGCGCGTCCTCTTCGCCCTCCAACCGTTTCGAGAACATCGGCACAAACGCGGCGTTGAATGCGCCTTCGGCGAAAAATCGGCGGAACATGTTTGGCAGGCGAAATGCGGCGACAAACGCGTCCATCACTGGCCCCGGCCCGATATAGGCCGTAAGCAGAATTTCACGCAGAAACCCCAATATCCGACTGGTGAGGGTCCAGAACCCGACCGTGAACAGGCCTGAAAACAGCCGGATCTGCTTCATGAGGCTGCGCGCTTGGCGCCCTCGGTGATGGCTTTGCGCAGCTTGGCCTCCAGTGTGCGCTGTTTGCCTTCCGAGTGGTATTTCAGCCCGAACATGTCTTTGACATAGAAGGTATCGACCACCTGCTCGCCATAGGTCGCGATCACGGCGTTTGCCACATAGACATTGGCAGCGGCCAGCGTGCGGGCCAGATCATACAGCAGGCCGGGACGGTCGCGCGTATCCACTTCGATGATTGTGTAAATCTCGGACCCGTCATTGTCGAAGATGATATGGGTGGGCACGTTAAATGCGCGTTCGCGCTTTTTGATCTTGTCGCGGGTTTTCAGGGCATCGCGCGCGACCACTTCACCCTTGAGCGTTTTGTGGATCATCTGCGTCAGGCGCGGTAGTCGGCTGGACTCGAACGGGCGTCCGTCGGCATCCTGAATCCAGAACGCGTCGGTCACATATCCGTCCTTGGTGGTATAGCTGCGTGCATCGACGACGTTTGCTCCGACCAAAGCCAGCGCCCCTGCAATACGCGCAAAGATACCCGGGTGGTCGCCCATGGCAAAACAGGCACGCGTTGCATCACGATCCTCGTCCGGGTGCAGGCGGATTTCCATCCCGCCTGAATCCCCGTTGCGATCAAGGTCTCTCAGCATCTCGGCGAATTCGACATGCGTTGAAAGGTGCAGACCTTGCCAATAGGGGTCATAGTGCCGGGCAGTTTCCGTCTTCAGGTCACCCTTTGACCATTCGGCCAGTTTCGCCCGCAACGCTTTCTTGGCGCCCGCACCGCGATTGGCACGGTTGAGATCTTCCATTCCTGTCTCAAGTGCGCGCTTTGTTTCGGCGTGCAGGGCCCGTAGCAGGGTTGCTTTCCAGTTGTTCCAGGTATCCGGCCCCACACCGCGGATATCGCAGACTGTAAGAACCGTCAGCAGGTCTAGCCGCTTGACCGTTTTCACCGCCTTGGCAAAATCCCTTACCGTGCGCGGGTCCGAAATATCGCGCTTTTGCGCCATGTCGGACATCAAAAGGTGATACCGCACCAGCCACTCGACGGTTTCCGCATCCTTCTTGTTCAGCCCCAAACGGGGCGCGACCTTGCGGGCAATCTGCGCGCCAAGGATGGAATGATCTTCGGGCCGTCCCTTGGCAATATCATGCAGCAGCAGCGCCACGTACAGGACCTTGCGATTGATGCCCTCTTTCAGGATTGACGAGGCCAACGGTAGGGATTCCACCAGCTCACCGCGCTCGATCTGGGCAAGGTTTACGATGCACTGGATGGTGTGCTCGTCCACCGTATAGCTGTGATACATGTTGAACTGCATCATCGCGACGATGTGTTCGAATTCCGGCAGGAAAGCAGACAGAACGCCCAGTTCGTTCATTCGGCGCAGGGCCCGTTCAGGGTTTCCGTGCTTCAGCATCAGATCAAGGAAAATGCGCTGGGCTTCCTTGTTTTCGCGCATGTCCTCATCAATCAGATGTAGGTTGGCGGTAACCAGTCGCATCGCGTCAGGATGGATCAGCATTCCGGTGCGCAACCCCTCTTCAAAGAGGCGCAGCATGTTCAGTTTGTCGACGAGGAACTGATCCGGGTCGGCGACGTTCAGTCGACCGTGAACGACGCGAAAGCCGGGTTTGACCCGGGGGCGACGACGCAGAATACGTTCAAGCAAAGCCGCACCTTTCATGTGGCTTGCTTCCAGTTTGGTCAGGAAAATACGTGTCAGTTCCCCGACTTTCGTGGCCTCGCGGAAATAGCGCTGCATGAACACTTCGACGCCGCGGCGTCCAGCCCTGTCCTCGTACCCCATGCGATCGGCCACTTCGACCTGCAGATCGAATGTCAGCTGTTCAGTGGCCCGTCCCGTCACCAGATGCAGGTGCGAACGCACCGCCCACAGAAAATCCTCGGCCTGAACAAAGGTGGCGAATTCGTCTGGCGTGAACAGGCCAAGTGGCACCAGCTCGGCCACATCCTGCACGCCGTAAATGTATTTGGCGATCCAATACAAAGACTGAAGATCGCGAAGCCCGCCTTTCCCTTCTTTCACGTTGGGCTCGACCATGTAGCGCTGGCCTTGCTTAATATGCCTCTCGTCTCGTTCGTGTAGTTTGGCTTCGATGAAGGCACGCTCGGTGCCTTTGAAAAGGTCTTCGCGCAGCCGTTTTGTCAGATCGCCGGCAAGCGTTTCGTCACCTGCCAGATAACGTTGTTCCAGCATCGCGGTACGAATGGTGAAATCGTCGCCACCAAGCCGCAGGCAGTCTTTGATGGTGCGTGAGGAGTGCCCGACCTTTAGCCGCAAGTCCCAGAGGATATAGAGCATGGACTCGATCACGCTCTCGGCCCAGGCGGTAATTTTGTAGGGGGTCAGGAACAGAAGATCGACGTCTGATGCAGGGGCCATTTCGCCGCGCCCATATCCCCCCACCGCCAGCACGGCAATCTTCTCACCCTGCGTCGGGGTGGCCAGCGGATGCAAGTCCAGACTTGCCACTTGCATGGCGGTGCAGACCAGACCGTCGGTCAGGTAGGTATAGGAACGGGTCAGCGGACGCGCATCGAAGGGACGTTTGGCAAATGCGTCGGCAATGGCCTGACGCCCGGCTTTTTGGGCATCGCGCAGTATTCGCACGGTTTCATTGCGCCGTGCGGCGTTTTCCGATGTCTTTTTGAAGGCCTCCGACAGTTGCGCCATAACAGAGTCACTGTCGAATATGTCATCAGCCGGGCAAATCAGTTCGCCGCGCGGAACAAGGGTCAGCGCGGGCCGATCAGAAGCCAGCGCCAGAGAAGCTTTGTGGGGCGGAGTCAATCACTACTACCTGTTTATTCTGGATCGTGGCGACAGCCAGACCGCGTTCGTTCGTACCGTCCGAGCGCAGGCGGAAAATTCCGCCAACACCCTGGAAACCGGCATTTTGTGTCAGTGCCGACGCTGTCAGCGCATTCGATTTACCTTGGCTGACCAACGCAGCGATGGCCGCGATGCCGTCATAAGCCAGTCCGCTGATCGGATGCGGCGCTTCGCCATAGGTGTTGTTATAGCGCTGGCGATAGGCTTGTGCCTTGGACGGATCGGGCAGCGCAAACCACCCGCCTTGCACGCCCGGCAGCTCTAGTGTCTGGGCCGGGATGTCCCAGCGCGTCAGACCCATAAACTGCGTCGTTGCAGGCGAAACACCAGCTTCGGGCAGCAATTGCGAATACAGCGGCAATGCCCCCGCCGTGGTTGCGGTCAAAAAGATGGAATCGGCGCCTGACGCATCGACCGTGGCCTTGATCGTGGGAACCGAGTTGATGACACCTTGCTGTGAGCGGTCATATGCGACCGTACCGGCGTTGTTCACCCGGCTGCTGCTTAGCGCATTGGCGATCACCGATTGGCCAAGCTGACCTGCGGCGTCATTGCTGTGGACGATCACGGCACCGGTTTTTCCCTGCGTACCGGCGAAGTTCACAAGGCGATTGGCCGTATTCTGGAACGTCGGGCCCAGAACAAAGACATTTCCACCCGCGATGCTGGTATTGTTCGAGAAAGACAGCACGTTGACGTTATTGTTCAGAACAGCAAGCCCGGCAGAGTTTGCCGCCTGCGCGTAAACGGGGCCAAGGATGATTTTCGCCCCGTCTGCCACAGCGCGCTGTGCGACCTCGGCGGCGGTGTTGGAACTGCCTTGTGTGTCGTAGACCCGCAGATCAATAGTCACGTTTTGCAGGTCGGCCATTGCAAGGCGCGCGGCGTTTTCAAGGCTGCGTGCCAGTGCTGCGTCACCAGACTGGGGTGAACCTGCGGGCACCAGAAGGGCAACAGGAACAGGCGCGGATGTATTGATTGATGGTCCACCACCTAGGTTGCCTGTCTCACAGGCAGCCAGAAATGCGGCAGTTGCCAGCACGGCGGCGGTTTTCGCCAGTTTGCGAACGGGCTTGCAATGGATAAACATCTAAATGAAAACTCCCTGTCCCGGCGGCTTGGAGTACCGCAAGTCTGTTATGCCGCGATAATAAACGTCACGCTGTGAGGGTCCAGCTTTGAATCACCAAAAAGTCAGATTGGGCGCGGGCCTGTATTTTGTTGCCACTCCGATCGGAACGGCGCGCGATATTACGCTCAGGGCGTTGGATCTGCTGGCCTCGGCAGACATGATCGCGGCCGAGGACACGCGCAGTCTGCGGCGGCTGATGGAGATCCACGGAGTTCCGTTGGACGGGCGTCGGATACTGGCCTACCACGATCACAGCGGCGCAGGTGCGCGGGGTAAGATACTGGATGCGCTACAGGCCGGTCAGTCGGTGGTCTATGCGTCCGAGGCCGGGATGCCGCTGATCGCCGATCCTGGCTATGATCTGGGAAAACAGGCGGCTGAGGCCGGCCACATGGTGACCTGCGCACCGGGTCCGTCTGCTGCGTTGATGGCCCTGACACTTGCAGGCCTACCGACGGATGCGTTCTTTTTCGCAGGGTTTCTGCCGAACGCGTCGGGTGCACGCCGAACACGGATCGAAGCGTTGAGGGATGTGCCCGGAACGCTGGTGTTCTACGAATCGCCAAAACGTGTGGCCGCATCTCTGGCGGACCTGGCCCACGTTTTGGGAGAGGATAGGCAGGCCGCAATGTGCCGCGAGTTGACCAAGAAATTCGAAGAGGTTCGGCGCGGCACGCTGGGCACGCTTGCAACCGAGGTCGCGGAGCAAACCGTCAAAGGCGAAATTGTCCTGCTGGTGGATCGCGGGCATTCGGAAACCGTTAACGAATCTGACGTAGAAGAGGCATTGAAACGTGCCTTGGAAACGCATTCGGTGCGCGATGCTGCTGACCTTGTATCCGAAATGTACAAGTTGCCGCGCCGACCGATCTACCAGAAGGCATTGAAGCTGGGAAAGGGATGAAATGTCCAGGCGATCCGTGCAAAGCTCTGTGTCTTTTCACGCGGGGCAGGCTGCGGAATTGCGAGTGGCGACGGATTACGAGCGTCGCGGATTCACCATCCTGCATCATCGTTGGCGTGGCGCGGGTGGGGAAATCGACCTGATCGCCCGAGATGCCGAAGGGCTGGTGTTTGTCGAGGTCAAGAAAAGCCAGAGTTTTGAAACGGCTGCCGCTCGGATCAATCGCCGACAGATGAGCCGCATTTGCGCCTCTGCAGCGCAATTTCTGGAGAATGAACCGGGTGGTCAACTCACCAATGTTCGGTTTGACGCGGCGCTGGTGGATGCCTCGGGCGCTGTTCAAATTATTGAAAACGCCTTTGGTCAGGACTGACACCCATTGAACCCTTGGGCGCGCTGGGCCATGTATCTGGCGTGAAACTGAGGGACACGCCATGAAAATCGCCTTTCAGATGGACCCGATTGGGGCCGTGGATATCAATGCCGACAGTTCCTTCCGCCTTGCGGAAGAAGCACAGAAGCGCGGCCATTCCCTGTTTTTCTATGGGCCAGACCAACTGGCCTATCAGGAAGGTCGCATAACGGCGCGCGGTCAGGACATGACGGTGCAGCGGATTGCCGGGAATCCGTCCGAGCTGGGCCCCGAGCGTGAGGTTGATCTGGCCGAGTTTGATGTTGTCTGGCTGCGGCAAGACCCTCCGTTCGACATGCATTACATCACGTCGACGCATTTGCTGGATCGCCTCAAAGGGCAGACGCTGGTGGTCAACGATCCGTTCTGGGTGCGGAACTATCCCGAAAAGCTGCTGGTGCTGGACTTCCCGGACCTGACCCCGCCCACAACCATCGCGCGGGATTTGCAGACGATTAAGGCGTTCAAGGAAAAGCACGATGATATCATCCTAAAACCACTTTACGGCAACGGTGGCGCGGGCGTGTTCCGGCTGGACGCGAATGACCGCAATCTGACCTCGCTGCATGAACTGTTCACCGGGTTCTCGCGCGAGCCGCTGATTGTTCAGAAGTTCCTGCCTGACGTCAGCAATGGCGACAAGCGCGTCATTTTGGTGGATGGAGAACCGGTTGGCGCGATCAATCGTGTACCAGCGGCAGGCGAAACCAGGTCAAACATGCATGTCGGCGGTCGGCCTGAAAAGATCGGTCTTTCCGAGCGCGATCTTGAAATTTGCGCCGCGATTGGGCCGTTGCTGAAGGAGAAAGGCCAGATTTTTGTTGGGATCGACGTAATCGGCGACTACCTGACCGAGATCAACGTGACCTCACCCACCGGCATTCAGGAGCTAGAGCGGTTTGACGGCGTTAACATCGCTGAAAAAATCTGGCAGGCGATTGAGGCCAAGGTCTAAGACGCGGCTTGTGCGCTGACGCGAAAGCTCAGCGCCTCAGCCACATGGGGCCGTTTTACATCCGGCGCTCCGTCCAGATCGGCAATCGTGCGCGCCACCCGCAAGATTCGGTGAAAGGCGCGCGCGGATAGGCCAAACCGTTCGGCGGCCTTCAACAGCAGTTCTTTGCCTTCGGCGTCTGGCGCTGCGATTTCTTCCAGAACAGCACCTTCCACATCCGCGTTCTGTCGGGTCGATGTACCCTCGAACCTCTGCGCCTGAACAGCACGTGCCTGTTCCACGCGCGCGGCAACAGTGGCGGAACTGTCACCAGATGGGGGCAGATCAAGATCGGTAAAACCGACTGGCGGCACTTCGAGGCGCAGATCGAACCTGTCCATCAGCGGACCCGAAATGCGGCCCAGATAATCCTCGCCACAGACCGGCGCGCGGGAACAGGCGCGGGCGGGGTCGGTCAGATAACCGCATTTGCAAGGGTTGGCGGCGGCTACCAGCATAAAACGACAGGGATACTTCACATGAGCATTGGCCCGGGCGACCATGACCTCACCCGTTTCAATTGGTTGGCGTAGGGTTTCCAGAACCGTGCGCGGGAATTCCGGGAATTCGTCCATGAACAGCACACCGTTGTGGGCCAGAGAAATTTCCCCCGGTTTCGCGCCTTTTCCACCGCCAACGATCGCAGCCATCGAAGCGGTGTGGTGCGGTTCCCGAAACGGACGGGTGCGGCTGATGCCGCCTTCGTCCAGCAATCCGCACAGCGATTGGATCATTGAGGTTTCCAGCGCCTCGGTCGGGGTCAGCGGCGGCAGGATGCCCGGCAAGCGCGCGGCCAGCATGGATTTCCCCGACCCCGGCGTGCCGATCATGATCAGGTGATGCCGCCCGGCGGCAGCGATCTCGAGCGCGCGTTTGGCTCGTTCCTGCCCTTTCACATCGCGCAAGTCACGAGCGCTGGGTGCAAGGCTGACCTCGCCGGGTTGGGCGGCGGACAAAGGGGCCTGGCCCGAGAAATGCCGCACCACATCGCCCAGCGAACCGGCCCCGATAACCTGCGTGGCGTCGACCCATGCGGCCTCGGCGCTGGAGGCTTTGGGGCACAGCAGTGTTCGGTCATCGGCGGCGGCAGTCATCGCCGCAGGCAGGGCGCCAACCACGGGAACCAGCGATCCGTCCAGCGACAGTTCACCAAGTGACACCGCGCCTTCGGCGGCGTCGGGCGGGATGATCTCCAGTGCGGACAGCAGCGCGACGGCGATGGGCAGGTCGAAATGGCTGCCCTCTTTCGGCAGGTCGGCAGGGGACAGGTTGATGGTGATGCGTTTCGACGGTAGCGCGATCGCCATGGAACTGAGCGCGCTACGGACGCGGTCGCGGGCCTCAGACACGGCTTTGTCGGGCAGGCCGACGATGGAAAAAGCGGGCAGGCCCGGCGAGACAGCGCATTGCACCTCTACCGGGCGGGCCTCGACCCCTTGGAAAGCGACGGTATGTGAGCGGGCGACCATGAACGACCTTTTTGGTTAACAGGTCGTTGCTGGCACGCGGGCAGTTTAGGAATCGTTAACGTCGGCTACCATCGCGGTGAATTTGGGCCAAGCTTCAGGGTCTGCAACGGTTTTGTCGCGGCAGAACGCATTACAGAAACCCCAAAGCCTTTCGTTCAACTCAAGAACATGAGTGACCGGTTTGCCAGAGTAAGGGCAGGCGCTGTTGATCGAATTGGTTCCGGAAACGGCGCTTGCATCGGTGCGCCCACCAACAGGCCAAGGGCGTGATGAAAGATCCTGTGGATAGGGAAATGCCGCATAATTCACGGTCAGCCCCATCGCGCGCCATTGCCGGACGGTTGGGTCAGAAAGAAGGTCCAGACAATACTGCCGGTTCACATCGGACACAGGCAGCCCATACCCGATGATGCGTGCTGCAACCGGCGTATAGAACACATCAGCCAATGAATAGGTGCCGAACAACGGACCGGTCGTCGAACCGGACACGTCGCGCGCGTGATGCCAGAGCGTTTCGATCCGTTCCAGATCGTTCAGAGTTTCTGACGACGGCTTGTACCCCTGCCAACACTGTTTGAGCTGCATCGGGCATTCCCCGCGCAACGTCGAGAACCCAGCCACCATTTCGGCGCACAACCACCGCGCCGTTGCGCGGGCTGACGGGTCTTTGGGCCACAGTCCGGCCTCGGGGTGTCGCTCGGCCAGCGTTTCGGCCATGGCGAGGCTTTCACCCACAACAGTACCATCCGGCAGGCGCAGGGCAGGTACAAGGCGCGCTGGGGCAAGTGGCTTTATATCTTCGGCCATTGTGCCTGAATAAAGGCCGATCATATGCGTTCGATACGGCAGGTCGAACTTTTCCAGCATCAACCAGCCGCGCATGGACCAACTGGAAAACAGGCGGTCCCCAATAAACAGATCATAGGTCATGACCGCAGGATGGCGCGCGAAAACCTATCCGTAAATCAGTGATTTGTGCGGGTGCAGATCACGGAAGGTGATTGATCCGCCCAACAGACCACCCGTCGCCGTGATGGGTCAGCTCTGTGACTGACAGATTGTCGATCTTGTGGCTGAACGCCTCTTGAGCGGTGACATCCAATGCGCGTTGTACTTGGGTCAGAATGACCCCGAAATGCGCAACAACGACCAGGTCTTGCCCGGTGTGCTGTGCGATCAACGCGTCAACAACGGCATCCACGCGCGCCCGAACCTCATTCCAGCTTTCACCCTCGGGCGGGCGCACGTCGCCTGGGTTGTCCCAGTAGGCGAAGGCAAGTTCGGGGTCGTCGGCCTCGATATCCTTGAACCCGCGCAACTCCCACGTGCCGAAATTAATTTCCCGCAGGTCGGGGTGATGGGGCAAGCGCGCGCGCGCGCCTTGTATGGCCGATGCCGTATCGATCGCGCGGGACAGGTCCGAGGAAATCACCAGTGACTCGGGCGGTAAATGGTCATGCAGCCGCGCCACAGCGGCCGTATCGCTGAGGTCAGCAGGCAAGTCGGACCAACCGACCATGGTTTTGGCATGGGTGGGCCCATGGCGGACAAGATGCAGGCGGGTCATGGTAGCTGTCCTTTCAGAACCAGCGGCAGACCGACCTGAACCTGAACTACCAGTTCTGCCTGAGCCGCCAGCGCAATATTCAACCGCCCCTGCGCCTCGCGAAAGCGGCGGGACAGGGCGTTTTCGGGTACGATGCCCTGACCCACTTCGTTGGAAACAATAACGACCGGGGCCTTGCAGTCTGAGAGGGCCTTCAACAGGGCAGTCTGGGCTTGCATCAGGTCGTTTTCGGCCAGCATATGGTTGGTCAGCCACATGGTCGCACAGTCGATCAGGCACACATCGTCCGGTGTCGAAGTCGATAGGGCTGGTTCAAGGTCCAGCGGTGCCTCGATCGTTGACCAATCCGGGCCGCGTTGCGCGATATGGCGATCAATCTTTAGGCGCATCTCATCATCAAACACTTGTGATGTGGCAAGGTAAGTGCGGTTTTTACCTGATGAAACAACAAGTTGTTCGGCAAATCCAGATTTGCCTGAGGCCGCGCCCCCTATCACAAAGGTTAAATCCGGATACACTATTCTTACCTTCCATGTGATCCACCCGGTTTTGTTCTGCGTATCGACCATAAGTCGGCAAAGCAAGGCCGTGCTGCGCCTGTGAAAAGGGGAGATTTCCATGGCACTGGACAATTCAAACGATTTTTCAATGTCGCGACAGGCAATGAAGGCGGAATTGCTGGACGCGGAAACCGAATTGAAACTTGCGTATGCATGGCGCGACCAACGTGACGAGCAAGCTCTGCATCGGTTGATCACGGCCTATATGCGGCTGGCGATTTCGATGGCGGCCAAGTTTAAACGATACGGTGCGCCCATGAATGACCTGATCCAGGAGGCGGGGCTTGGCCTTATGAAGGCCGCCGACAAGTTCGACCCGGATCGCGGCGTGCGCTTTTCCACCTATGCAGTATGGTGGATCAAGGCCAGCATTCAGGACTATGTGATGCGGAATTGGTCGATGGTTCGGACGGGCTCGACCTCCTCACAAAAATCGCTGTTCTTCAATATGCGCCGTGTCCAGGCACGGCTGGAGCGGGAAGCCGCGACAGAGGGAATGCAATTGGATCGTCACCAGTTGCATCAGATGATTGCCGCCGAGATTGGCGTGCCGCTGCGCGACGTCGAGATGATGGAGGGGCGGCTGTCCGGTTCCGATTTCTCGTTGAACGCCGTGCAGTCTGCCGATGAAGACGGGCGCGAGTGGATTGATGCGTTGGAAGACGAGCGCGAACAGGCCGCTGAGACAGTCGAAAACACTCACGACACCGAACAGTTGCGGGAATGGCTTGTGACCGCGATGAAGGCGCTCAACGAGCGAGAGCGGTTCATTGTTCGCGAACGCAAGCTGCGCGAACCTGCGCGGACGCTTGAAAGTCTGGGTCAGGAGCTTGGCCTGTCCAAGGAACGCGTGCGCCAGTTGGAAGCGGCGGCGTTCGTGAAAATGCGCAAGAACCTTGAAGCGCAATCCCGCGAGGTGCAACACTTCATCGCATGAAACAGATTGCGATTCTGCTGTGTGCATTGATGGTTACGGTCAGTCAGGGCCGGGCTGATCAACATATTCCAGACGACGTTGCGGCTGCGATGCGGTCGGCTGACGTGGTTATTCTGGGTGAAATCCACGACAATCCCCAACACCACATGGTGCAGACCGAGTCATTGAAGATCGTGTCGCCTTCGGCCGTGGTTTGGGAAATGGTGACCGAGGAGGGGGCGCAGCGACTTGCGCAAAAAGCGGCCTCCAATCCCGAGGAATTGTCGCGAATATTGCGGTGGGCCGAGTCCGGCTGGCCACCGTTGAGCATGTATTACCCCGTTTTTCAGGCAACAGACGCGCCGGTCTATGGCGCGATGGTTCCACGCGCCGCTGCCCGCGCCGCGATGGAGCGGGGGGCCGCGACCGCACTGGGCGCGGATGCGGCGCGATATGGTCTGACGATCCCCTTGTCGACTGCCGAGCAGATGGCGCGCGAGGCCGATCAGCTTGCCGCGCATTGCGATGCCATTCCCGAAAGCGCATTGCCGCAAATGGTTGCCATTCAGCGGCTACGCGATGCCGTTCTTACACGGTCGATTCTGCGTGCAACGGATGAAACGGGTGGCCCGGTTGCTGTGATCACGGGCAATGGTCACGCGCGCAAGGATTGGGGCGTCCCGACCTTTTTGTCTCGGTTGCGCCCGGGGTTGAAGGTATTCGTTCTGGGACAGTCCGAGGACGGCAGCATCGAAGGTGAATTCGACGCGGTGATTGACAGCCCTTCGGTCGAACGGGAAGACCCCTGCTTTGCGTTTGAGACGCAGAATTAACCGCTGGAACTGTTCGGCGGCCTTGCCTAATGTCGGGGCCGACCGGAATGGGAAGGGCACAACATGCTGGCATCGAAACGCATTCTGCTGATCATCGGCGGAGGGATCGCGGCCTATAAGTCGTTGGACCTGATCCGACGGTTGAAGGAACGCGGCGCGTCTGTAACGCCTGTTCTGACGCGTGCGGCCGAAGAATTCGTAACACCCCTGTCTGTTTCCGCGCTTGCCGGGGAAAAGGTGTATCGCGATCTGTTTGATCTGACGGACGAGGCCGAGATGGGGCATATCCAATTGTCCCGGTCGGCGGACCTGATTGTTGTTGCGCCAGCCACGGCGGATTTGATGGGGAAAATGGCGGGCGGGCTGGCCAATGATCTGGCCTCGACCTTGTTGATGGCGACCGACACGCCGGTTTTGTGCGCCCCTGCCATGAACGTGCGCATGTGGGATCATCCCGCGACACAGCGCAATCTGCAGACGTTGAAGTCTGATGGGGTCGGTTTTGTCGGTCCGAATGAAGGCGACATGGCGTGTGGAGAATATGGCCCCGGTCGCATGTCCGAGCCATTGGAAATCGTCGCCGCGATTGAGGCCCAGCTTGGTGATGGCCCGCTTTTGGGGAAACGCGTCCTTGTAACCTCTGGCCCAACGCATGAGCCGATTGACCCGGTTCGGTATATTGCCAACCGGTCTTCGGGTGCGCAGGGCGCTGCGGTGGCGCGTGCGCTGGCTGCTCTGGGTGCAGAGGTGATCTTTGTGACCGGACCTGCCGATGTGCCAGCCCCGGACGGGGTGCAGGTTGTGCCTGTGGAGACTGCCCAGCAGATGTCTGACGCTGTGGACGCCGCGCTGCCCGTGGACGCCGGAGTATTTGCGGCTGCTGTGGCGGACTGGCGCGTGGCCAGTGCTTCGGACCGGAAGCTGAAAAAAACCCGTGACGGTATTCCCGCGCTGGAGTTCGCCGAAAACCCGGACATTCTGAAAAGGGTCGCGCAGATGAAGGACGGACGCCCCCCGTTGGTTGTTGGTTTTGCCGCCGAAACGGACAACGTGGTTGAACACGCGACGGCCAAACGCAAACGCAAGGGGTGTGATTGGATCGTTGCCAATGACGTCAGCCCTGCGACGGGGATCATGGGGGGGGCGGAAAACGCGGTTGTCCTGATCTCGGATCAGGGTTCGGAGGAATGGCCTCGTATGGGCAAGGACGCCGTGGCCAAGCGGCTGGCCGAAAAAATCGCGGATGCCTTGAACGGCTAGGCAAAAGGAACTCAGATGGTTGCAATTCGTGTGATCCGCGAGGACGGAGCGGACCCCTCGGTGCCCTTGCCTTCTTATGAAACGGCTGGGGCGGCTGGTGCGGATGTTCGGGCTAATATGCCGGACGGTGCGTCAGTCACCTTGCAGCCCGGCGAACGGGCGCTGGTTCCAACCGGGTTGCGGATCGAAATCCCACAGGGTTTCGAAGTGCAGGTGCGCCCGCGGTCCGGGCTTGCGCTGAAACATGGCATTACGCTGCCAAACACGCCGGGCACGATCGACAGTGACTATCGCGGTCCTTTGGGGGTGATCGTTCTGAATGCCGGACAAGAGGCGTTCGAGATCACGCACGGGGAACGGATCGCCCAACTGATCGTGGCCCCCGTTGTGCAGGCCACTTTTGAGGCTGCCGATACACTTAGCGACACCGCACGCGGGGCTGGCGGTTTCGGGTCAACCGGGCGCGGCTGATGCTGTTGGTGCTCACTCTGGCCGCTGGGTTGTGGGGTATCGGCTATCTTGCCGGGGTGTCCCGTACGGCGCGTCTGGCTTCGGTCGCGGTGTTGCTGCTGGGCGTAATAGCGGCCCAATTGGTGCTGCCCGACGGCCACCCCCTGCGTGCAGCAACAGGCGGGTCCGCTGCCATGTGGCTTATACTGGGTGGTTTCGCGGTTCTGGTTCTGGTTTACGGAAGGGTGCTGAAAGCGTTGCGAAACCGTGCAACCCCCGCCGCCAAGGAGCCCGCCATGCCATCCGACCAATTCACGGAAACCGAACTGGAACGCTATGCCCGCCATATCGTGCTGCGGGAACTGGGTGGCCCGGGTCAGAAAAAGATGAAACAGGCCCGCGTGCTGGTGATTGGTGCCGGTGGTCTGGGCGCGCCCGCGCTGCAATATCTGGCTGCTGCCGGGGTGGGGACCATCGGCGTGATCGACGATGATGATGTCGAAAATGCCAACCTGCAACGGCAAGTGATCCATCGGGATGCGGATATCGGGATGCCCAAGGTGTTCTCTGCCCAGCAGGCCATGAAAGCGCAGAACCCCAACGTGACCGTGCTTCCCTATCACCGTCGCCTGAACGATGAGATCGCCGCAGACCTGTTCGCCGATTTTGATCTGATCCTCGACGGAACGGACAATTTCGACACTCGCTATCTGGCCAACCGCACCGCCGTTGCGTTGGGCAAACCGCTGATCTCGGGCGCGTTGTCGCAATGGGAAGGACAACTGAGTGTCTTTGACCCTGCCCACGGCGCGCCTTGCTATCAGTGCATTTTCCCCGAGGCCCCGGCCCCCGGTCTGGCCCCTTCTTGTGCTGAGGCCGGCGTAATCGGCCCTCTGCCCGGGGTTGTCGGCTCGATGATGGCGGTCGAGGCGATCAAGGTGATCACCGGCGCGGGGCAGGCGCTGCGCGGCGAGATGCTGATCTATGACGCGCTTTACGGGGAAAGCCGAAAAATCACTCTTTCGCGCCGTGCCGACTGCCCGATTTGCGCTAAGTGACCCAGCGCACTGGATCATCCTGCCTCGCGTTCCTAGGTTGTGATCAAAGGAGAGTTTCATGACCAACCCGATCCTGTCCGACTGGACCACACCGTTTGAAATCGCACCGTTTGACACGATTGCCGATAGCGATTTTTCCCCCGCGCTGGACACCGCCCTAGAGGCGCATAACGCGCAGATCGACGCCATCGCGGACAACCCCGACGCGCCCACATTTGCCAACACGGTCGAGGCGCTTGAGGCCGCAGGTGAGCAGTTGGACAAGGTTCTGTCCGTGTTCTTCACCGTGGCAGGGGCCGACAGCAACCCGACGCGCGAGGAATTGCAGCGGGATTTCTCGCCCAAACTGGCGGCGCATTTCTCGGGCATTTCCTCGAACAAGGCGTTGTTTCAGCGGTTGGCCGATCTGTGGGCGCGCAAGGATGATCTGGGCCTGACGGACGAACAGGCGCGGGTGCTGATGCTGACCCATCGCGGGTTCGTGCGCGCCGGTGCGGCGCTGACCGGGGATGCGGACACGCGGATGCAGGCGATCAAGGCGCGGCTAGCCTCGCTGGGTACATCCTTCACTCAGAACCTGCTTGCGGATGAGCGTGAGTGGTTCATGCCCCTGTCCGAGGATGATCTGGAAGGCCTGCCCGATTTCGTCGTGGATGCGGCCCGCGCCGCCGGACAGGAAAAGGGCGCGGACGGTCCGGTTGTGACCCTGTCGCGCTCAATCATCGTGCCGTTCCTGCAATTCTCGCCCCGCCGCGATCTGCGCGAGGTGGCGTATAAGGCGTGGACCGCGCGTGGCGCGAACGGGGGCGAGACAGATAACCGCGAAATTGCCGCCGAAATCCTTTCCCTGCGCGAAGAACGCGCCAAGCTGCTGGGCTATGACAATTTCGCGGCCTATAAGTTGGAAACTGAGATGGCCCGCACGCCGGACAAAGTGCGTGATCTGTTGATGCAGGTCTGGGAACCGGCCAAGGCCCGAGCCGATGTGGATGCCGAGATTCTGACGCAGATGATGCAGGTGGATGGGGTCAACGGCCCTCTGGCCGCGTGGGACTGGCGCTACTATGCCGAGAAACGTCGCAAGGCCGAGCATGATCTGGATGAGGCCGCGCTGAAACCCTACCTGCAACTGGATCGGATGATCGAGGCCGCCTTTGCCTGCGCCAACCGTTTGTTCGGGTTGGAATTCGCGCCGCTGGATGTGCCGCTTTACCACCCCGATTGCCGCGCGTGGGAGGTCACGCGCAACAGCCAGCATGTCGCAGTGTTCATAGGGGATTACTTTGCGCGCGGGTCCAAGCGATCCGGCGCGTGGTGCAGCGCGATGCGGTCTCAGGCCAAATTCCCCAAGGCGCAGGCTCCTGTCGTGATCAACGTGTGCAACTTCGCCAAGGGCGATCCGGCGCTGTTGTCCTATGATGACGCGCGGACGCTGTTTCATGAATTCGGCCATGCACTGCATCAGATGCTGTCGGATGTCACCTATGAAAGCATTTCGGGCACATCCGTGGCGCGCGATTTTGTAGAACTGCCAAGCCAATTGTACGAACACTGGCTGGAAGTGCCCGAGGTTCTGGCCGAGTTTGCCACCCATGCTGACACCGGCGCGCCGATGCCGCAGGACATGCTGGACAAGGTGCTGAAGGCGGCCAATTTCGATCAGGGGTTCCAGACGGTGGAATATGTCGCCTCGGCGCTGGTCGATCTGGAGTTCCACGACGGTGCGGCCCCGGCAGACCCGATGGCGACACAGGCGCAGGTGCTAGAGGGTCTGGGGATGCTCCCGGCCATCGGGATGCGCCATGCCACGCCGCATTTCGCCCATGTGTTTGCGGGCGACGGCTATAGCTCGGGCTATTACAGCTATATGTGGTCCGAGGTCATGGATGCCGACGCCTTCGCCGCCTTTGAAGAGGCCGGAGGTGCGTTTGATCCCGACCGCGCCAAGGCGCTGGAGGAAAATATCCTGTCCACCGGTGGCTCGCGCGAGGCCGAAGAGCTGTATCTGGCCTTCCGGGGCCGGTTGCCGGGGGTTGAGGCGTTGTTGAAAGGCCGCGGCCTGATCGCGGCATGATTAGTATCCCAGATCGCGGTTCACGACGTTCAGCAGGGGTTTGCCGGCTTCACCTCGGGCGATGTTGTCACAAATGACCTGCGCGGCCGTGGCCGGGCGGGTTTCCGATGCGATGTGGGGCGTGACCGTCACTTTGGGGTGTGCCCAATAGGGATGATCGGTGGGCAGGGGTTCCACCCGAAAAACATCCAGTGTCGCGTGCCCGATCTGGCCGGAGTTCAATGCTGACAAGAGCGCGTCGTCGTCTATCAATGGTCCCCGGCCGGGATTGATAATACGTGCACCCTTCGGCAGCAGAGCCAGTGTCTCGGCGTTCAGTGTATTTGTGGTCGCAGGCGTATCCGGCAAGAGCAACACGATGATTTCAGCTTGCGACAAGGCTGCACGCAGCCCCGTGTCACCATGCAGACATCTTACCCCCGGAATATCCTTGGCGGTGCGGCTCCAGCCCGTGACATCGAAACCAAGCGTGGCTAGGGCGCGCGCGGCGGCCTCACCCAATGCCCCAAGACCCAGGATGCAAATCCTCCGCTCGGGCGCCAGTGGTGGGGCGTCCGGGATCCATACGCCATCTTGAACAGTGATGTGCTGATCCATCCCAAGGTGATAGCGCAGAACATGCCCCACCACCCATTCTGTCATGCCTTGCGTCAGGCCGTGATCTACCATCCGCGCCAGAGGAACGGTCAGGGTTTCGTTTCCCGCGATGTTCTCGACTCCGGCCCAAAGGCTCAGCACGGCCTTCAGGCGTGTATATGGCGCGAAGTCCAGAAGCCCGCCATTTGGGGCGTAGACGATATAGTCTACCTGATCCGGCTCAATGTCGGTTGCCAGATGAAAGTTCAGACCAGCCTGGTTCAGTCCCTTTTCCAACAGCGGCTGGTATACGGGCCAAAGCTCTGGGCGTGCGGAAAACAGGACGTTCACGGACATTGGGAGCCTTTCAGATCACCGTGGGCGGTGGATATGGGCGCTTTGGACAATACCGAAGGCTGCCATCAGAACCAGCATGGCCGATCCGCCATAGCTGACCATTGGCAGGGGCACACCCACAACTGGGGCAAGGCCCATGACCATCGACATGTTCACGGCAAAAAACAGGAAGAAGTTCAGCGCGATCCCGAGTGTCACCAACGAAGAAAACCTGTCCTTCGTCGACAGCGCCGTGACCATGCAGAAGATCAGGATCAGCCCGTACAGGGTCAAGAGTGTGATGCCGCCAACAAAGCCGAACTCTTCGGCCAGTGTGGTAAAGATGAAGTCGGTGTGTTTTTCAGGTAGGAAGTTCAGCCGCGATTGTGTGCCCTGCATGAATCCGCGCCCGTTCCACCCCCCTGACCCCAAGGCGATTTTCGACTGCGTAATATGGTACCCGGCACCCAGCGGGTCGGTAGACGGGTCGAGAAACGTGTCGATGCGGCGAAACTGATAGTCTTTCAGAAGCTGCCATTCTGTTCCACGGCTGTTGAACACGGTGGCAATCAGACCGACGCCCGCCGCAATCACTGCAGCGAAGTAGGCCCAGTGGACACCCGCCAGAAACATCAATCCACCCCCGGCCGCGAGCAGCAGGATCGAGGTGCCAAGATCCGGCTGGCGTAGCACCATGAACGTGGGAATTAAGATTAGGATGACGGGGATGATCACCCAAATCGGACGCGATGTTTTGTGCGATGGCAACCAGTCATAATACGACGCCAGCAGCATCACCAACGTCACTTTCATGACTTCGGATGGTTGCAGTCGCATGAACCCAAGATCAATCCAACGTTGTGCACCCATTCCGACAGTGCCGAACAATTCCACGAATACCAGCAATGCGATCGAGCCCAGATAGGCCACCACTGACATGTTGCGCCAGAACCAGATCGGCACAAGCGCCACGATGAACATGACCGCAAGGCCAAGGCCGAACCGCTCCATCTGAGGTTCAGCCCAGGGCGTCCAAGATCCACCGGCCACCGAATACAGCATCAAGAACCCGGCGCTGGCTGTGCTGATCAGCAACAGGGTGAGCGGCCAGTTCATAAACAGAAATTTGCGAAACCCTGACGGAGTGGATTTGACGGCGTATTCAAGATAGCTCATGCGCGGTCCTTTTCGGTCGGACGCGCTTTGGGGCGGCGGTCGCCCTCAAGCCGTTTCTGCTGTTCCTTGATGCGGTCTCGGTCGGCCACCGGGTAGGCTTCCAGTGGAGGTGTGCCATTGTAAAGGGCCTGCAGCATAATGTCCCGTGCAACCGGTGCGGCCGCCTTGGAGCCCCCACCCCCGTGTTCCACGACGACGGCAACGGCATATTTTGGGTTGTCATACGGCGCAAAGCTGACGAACAGCGCGTGGTCGCGGCGTTCCCATGGCAAGTCTTCGTTGCGGATAACACCAGCAGCGCGTTCGGCCTTGGTGATGTTGCGCACCTGACTGGTTCCGGTTTTGCCCGCCATGCGGAACTCATCAGCGATAATCCGGCTGCGATAGGCCGTTCCGCGCCGGTCGTTCGAGACCGAGAACATCGCTTTGCGCACCTGTTCAAGGTTGTTTGGGTTCACCGCCAAAGGTTCACCCGCGCCCGAGGGTTCTTCGATCCCGTTCACTGAGCGTACCAAACGCGGCGAGACAGCGCGCCCTGTAGCGATCCGCGCCGTCATGACCGCCAGCTGCAACGGTGACGCCAGCATGAACCCCTGACCGATCGAGGCATTCGCCGTGTCGCCCACCAGCCAATCCTGACCGTGCACGCGCTGTTTCCATTCCTGGTTCGGTGCAAGCCCTGCGGCAACGGCGGACATCGGTATGTCGTGTTTCACGCCCAGTCCGAATATGCGCGCCATGTCCGAGATCCGGTCGATACCGGTGCGCAAAGCCACGTCATAGTAGTAAACATCGCAACTGCGTTTGAGCGATGTTTCCAGATCGACGGTGCCATGGCCGCCGCGCTTCCAGCAGTGGAACCTGCGGCTGCCGACCTTCAGGTGGCCGGGACAATACACGGTATTGGACGGGCCGATTACCCCGGCCTCAAGCGCGGCCATTGCGGTGATCATCTTGAAAGTCGAGCCGGGAGGGTAAGTGCCCTGCACCGTCTTGTTGGCCAGCGGGCGGTAGTTGTCCTGAGTCAGCGTCCGATAATCCGCGACAGAAATGCCGCGCACGAACAGGTTTGGATCGAAACTGGGGGCAGAGCTGATGGCGCGTATGTCCCCGGTTTCGCAATCAATTACAACGGCTGCGGCACTTTCCCCTGCCAAACGTGCCTGCGCGTATTGCTGCAGGTCTGCGTCCACGGATAGCTGAAGATCGGCACCGGCCTCACCCACTTGCCTGTCCAATTCGCGCATCACGCGGCCTGTGGCGTTGACCTCGACCCGTTTGGCGCCTGCTTTGCCGCGCAAGGTGCCTTCCTGCTTGGCTTCCAGACCGACCTTTCCGATTTGAAAACGGGGAATGCGAAGAACTGGCTCGGGGTCCTCGATCTGGCTGAGGTCATAGTCGCTGACAGGGCCTACATACCCAACGACATGCGCAAAGTCTTCGTATCTTGGGTACTGGCGGGTCATGCCAACTTCGGGGGTGACGCCGGGCAGGGCTGGTGCGTTGACGGCGACTTTTGAGATATCTTCCCACGTCACCTGATCCGCCAGCGTCACCGGCAGGAACGGGGCCGACCGGCGCATTTCAGTCTTGGCGCGTTCGATCTCGTCCTCGGTCAACGGGATCAAATCGGACAGTTTGGAGATGACGGCATCAACATCGCCTGCGTCCTCGCGGACCATTACGATCCGGTAGGAAGGAGAGTTCTGGCCGATTATTTGCCCATTGCGGTCATAGATCCGCCCGCGTGTTGGGGGGATAAGCCGAATATTGATGCGGTTCTCTTCCGCAAGCAGGCGGTATTCGTCAGCCTGATCCACCTGCATGAACCGCATTCGGGCCGCCAGCCCGCCAATGAAGGCCGCCTGCAATCCGCCCAAGACCACCGCGCGGCGCGGCAGGCGTTTATAGGCAAGCCCCTGCGATTTGGTCTTGCGCTGTTTCATGACCGAAGCCCCGCTGTAGCAGAATCCACCGCCGAGGCGCGTCGAACGCCGAATCCGCTTTGGCTGAGAAGAACGATCAGCGGATAAACTGCAATTGTCAGAACCACTTGTATCACCATCGGCCCCAATGCCGCTTGTTGCACCGTTAGAATAGCAAGAATTATGCGGTTCAGTACAAAAACAGCCGTGATCGCGACGGCTGCGGTTGTCCATTCGGCAATAAATCCGGCGTCGCGCATGCCGGGCGCGGCCCCGCGCAAATAGGCTGCCCCCAGAACAACAAGCGCAGCCAGCAATCCCGGGGGGCGCTGCAACAACAGGTCTGCCAGCAGCATCACGATCGCGATCAAAGGGATTGGAACATATTCAGGCCGCCGCAAGACCCAAGCGAAGGTCAAGGCCATCAGAAGGTCGGGAAACGGCAAGCGCCCCGGTTGTGTGTTCAGCGGCAATAGATGCAAAAACATGATTAGAAAGGCCAGAAACAGGTACAGCGCCCGCTTGGTCCAAAGCTGCGAGACCTGCCTATCCATCGCCGGCCTCTGCAGGTGCTATGGCAGTTTCGGGTCGTCTTGGCCCGACGATATCGCCGGAATCCTCAATCGGAGGCGCAGAGTGGAACCGCAGGACACGCAGAAACTCGAGCCTTTCGAAATCAGCAGACAAACGGACCCGCAGGCGCCCACCGGGGTCAGCCGTGATCTGACCGATCAGAAGGCCACCCGGGAAAACGCCGCCATCGCCCGACGTGACAACCCGGTCACCGGGCCGCACAAGTTCGCGGTTTTCAAGAAACTCGACCGCCGGAGAAGGCGTGTTATCCCCCGCGATCAGAGCGGTCTGACCAGAGGGTTGAATGGTTGCGGGTATCGCGCTGGAGGCATCGGTCATCAGGATCACCCGCGCTGTATCCGGGCCAACGCCCGAGATGCGCCCAACCACGCCGATCCCATCCATCGTGGCCCAGCCGTCCATAATTCCGTCACGCTCACCCACATTCAGCAGAACAGACTGACGGAAGGGCGAGCCGCTGTCCGCCATAACAACGCCGGTGATATAGGTCAGGCGCGGATCAAGCCGCACATTGTTGAGGTCAAGAAGGCGCGCATTTTCCTGTTCAAGCTGAAGAGCCGCTTCTTTCCACGCGCGCATCAGGCGCAGTTCGCTGCGCAATTCCTGATTTTGCTCGCTCAGGCGCTGATAGCTTTGAAAATCACGTACAAGGTTTACAACGGCAGTGACCGGAACCATGGCCCAATCCATCGAGGGTACGACGGTGTCTACGACCTGTGCGCGGAACCGCTCGACCCGCGGGCTGTCAATGCGCCAGACCAGAAAGATGCCCAACAGACACAGAACAACGATCCCCAACAGCAGGCGGCGCAAGGGGGTTGTGTATTCGTCGCGCTGTGATCGGTCCTTTGCCACAGGTTACCTTCCCGTGCTGCTCTTGCCCGAGTTTTCACCCCAAAAGGGTGCGCGCCTTAGCTTTCGTAGTCAATCGCGTGGCGCAGTTGTTTTTCATATTCCAGCGCCTTGCCGGTGCCCAAAGCCACACAGTTCAGGCTTTCATCGGCAATCGACACGGCCAGACCGGTCTGTTCGCGCAGGGCAAGGTCCAGATCACCCAGCAGCGCACCGCCGCCGGTCAGCATCACGCCCCGGTCCACGATATCCGCTGCCAGATCGGGCGGTGTGGTTTCCAGCGCGGTCATCACCGCCTCGCAAATCTGTTGGACGGGCTCGGATAGCGCCTCAGCCACCTGTGCCTGACTGATCTCGATTTCCTTGGGTACACCATTCAACAGGTCACGGCCCCGGATATGCATCGACTGGCCGCGTCCATCGTCGGGCATGCGCGCGGTGCCGATGGTGGTCTTGATACGTTCGGCAGTGGATTCACCGACGAGAAGGTTCTGCTGTCGACGCAGGTACGAGATGATCGCCTCGTCCATCCGGTCGCCGCCAACGCGGACCGAGCGCGCGTAGACGATGTCGCCCAGCGAAAGGACCGCAACCTCGGTCGTACCGCCGCCGATGTCGACGACCATGTTGCCGGTTGGATCAGTGATCGGCATCCCGGCACCAATGGCGGCTGCAATCGGTTCGGCAATCAGGCCTGCGCGGCGCGCGCCTGCGGACAGAACCGACTGTCGGATCGCGCGTTTTTCAACGGGTGTCGCGCCATGGGGCACGCAGACAATGATCTTTGGCTTCGAGAAGGTCGAGCGTTTGTGCACCTTGCGGATGAAGTGCTTGATCATTTCCTCGGCGGTGTCGAAATCCGCGATGACGCCTTCGCGCATTGGGCGGATCGCTTCGATGGAACCCGGTGTCCGGCCCAGCATCAGCTTGGCGTCCTCACCCACGGCCAAAACCTTTTTGACACCGTCCTTGACGTGATAGGCAACCACTGAGGGTTCCGACAAGATCACACCGCGCCCTTTGACATAAACCAGCGTGTTCGCTGTCCCAAGGTCGATGGCCATGTCCGCTGTGAACAAGCCGCCCAGATTGCCAAAGATTCCCATGTGTTCACTGATCCCGTTCGTCAGAATTTCTACTGCCCGCGACTCGACGGTTCCGGGACGGATGTCTTATAGGGTGCCATCTCGCCCGGTAAAAGGCCTGATTCCGCGTCAATCAGCACCTTTCCGCCTTATTGAGAGGGACTTTAGAAGGCAACATGCTCTCATATCAACATATTTACCACGCTGGAAATCTGGCTGATGTGCAAAAGCACGCTTTGTTGGCATGGATGCTGAAATATCTGACCCGCAAGGACAAGCCTCTGACCTATCTCGAGACGCATTCGGGCCGTGGCTTGTATCAGTTGGATGCAGCCGAGGCCGTGCGGACGGGCGAGGCCGCTGCCGGAATCGAACGGGCGCGGCGTGAAGGGTGGTTCAGCGCGGATCATCCCTTGTCAAAGGCGCTGAATACTGTCCGGGCGCGCCATGGCAAGAACAGCTATGCCGGTTCGCCCCTGATCGCTGCAAGTCTTCTGCGTGAACAGGACAGTTTGCACTTTGCCGAGTTGCACCCGCAGGAACACGCGGCACTGTCTATGACGATGTCTGCCTACGGTGCAAAGGTCTACAGGCAGGATGGGTACGAACTGGCGCAGTCGTTGCTGCCACCGACGCCACGACGAGGGTTGCTGTTGGTCGACCCAAGCTATGAGGTGAAATCGGAGTACGATCGCTTGCCCGGGATCATTTCCAAGCTGCATCGAAAGTGGAACGTTGGTGTGATTGCGTTGTGGTATCCGATCCTCTCCGACGGGCGGCACAAAGCGATGGTTGAGGCGCTGGCAAAACAGAACCTGCCGAAAGTCGAATGTCATGAAGTCCGGTTTCCGGCCGCACGCGAAGGGCACCGCATGATCGGTTCCGGGATGTTTGTGGTCAATGCGCCTTTTGGGTTTGATGAGGAAACCCGCCGGTTGGATTCACTCTTTGCAGGGCTTTAAGACGCCTGAATACATGCGTCGGTCGCATTGATCCCCACCCTATACACGTACAGGGTGTTTTTTGAAAATTCCTTATGACAATGGGGTTTTCGGCCCTAGAATTCGAGCGAGGAGGGGTGCCATGGATCGCCGACTTGCTACGGTTCTGGCTGCCGACATGGTCGGGTACAGCCGTTTGATGGAAAACGATGAACAAGGCACGCTGGCGCGGTTGCGCACGCACCGAATAGAACTGATTGATCCGGCTATCGACAAGAACAGGGGCACGATCATCAAAACCACCGGCGACGGGATGCTGGTCGAGTTTTCCAGCGCCAGCGACGCGGTTACCTGCGCGGTCGAGGTTCAGAACCGGATGCTGCGGCGGAATGCAGATGTTCCAAGGGATCAGCGCATACAGTTCCGGATAGGCATCAATCTTGATGAGATCATTTTCGAGGACGGCGATATCTTTGGCAGCGGCGTAAACATTGCCGCCCGGTTGGAGCAGTCCGCCCGTGCCGGAGGCGTGGTGATTTCGGGCACAGTTCATGATCAGGTGTCTGGTCGACTTGATTTTCAATATCAGGACTTGGGCAATCTCGAGCTCAAGAACCTGTCTCAGCCCGTCCATGCCTATCGTGTCGAATTGGATGGACCTTCTGACGACGTCGAGCCGATAGAAGAAGCGGATACCAAGGTCGTAAAGCCTTCGATCGCGGTATTACCTTTCGCCAACATGAGCGGCGACACCGAGCAGGAGTTCTTTGCTGACGGTCTGACCGAGGACTTGCTGACCGAACTTAGCAGAAGGCACGAATTGTTCGTAATCTCTCGTAATTCCAGTTTTGTCTACAAGGGGCAGGCCGTGAATGTGCGAGAGGTCGGTGAAAAACTGGGGGCGCAGTACATTGTCGAGGGCAGTGTGCGAAAGGCCGGAAACCGGGTGCGTGTCACCGTTCAGCTTATCGACAGCGATAGTGACGGGCACGTCTGGGCCGAAAAATACGACCGTGATCTGGACGACATATTTGCGATTCAGGACGAAGTGATTTCCGCTGTGGTCGCCACCTTGCCGGGGCGGATCGAAGCATCGCAGCAAGAGGGTCTGACACGCAAGACACCCTCCAGTTTCGCAGCGTATGAATGTGTCTTGGCGGCCAAGGTGCTGCACCATCGCAGCACGCGCCAAGCGAATGTCGAAGCGACCGAAATGATCGACCGGGCAATCAAACTGGATCCGGATTATGCGCATGCCCACGCCTGGAGCGGTTGTATCCGTGGACAGGCCTGGGGGTACGGCTGGTGTGACGACCGCGAAACGATGCTGGCCGAATGCGAAGAGGCTATCCTCAAGGCCGCATCGCTGGATGACAACGACGCTGACGTGCATCGCCTGATGGCGGCGGTCGAGATATTGCGAAACAATCTTGGGCGTGCGCGGTACCATCAGGAAAGAGCGTTGTCTTTGAACCCCAATTACGACCTTGTCGTTGTCCAGATGGGTGAGTTGTTGACCTGGTCAGGCCGACCCGAAGAGGGGGCGGAATGGATACAGAAAGCCATGCGTCTAAACCCGCATCACCCCGCCCGGTTCTGGAGCCATCTGGGAAAGGCGCGGTTCTGCGCCAGAAACTATCATCAGGCGCTTGACGACTTTGGACGTTTACCGTCTCTGGACATGGTCCAGAACGCCTATGTTGCGGCCTGTCACGCCTGGCTTGGAAATGATGCCGAAGCGCGCGAACATGCCGAGGCAGTCGAAGCCGTGCAACCTGACATCAGCATCGAGGATATCGTCGCAACGCTGCACTATTCCAAGGAGGACGATCTGTACCATTTCGTCCGAGGCTTGGAAAAAGCCGGTTTGTCCTGACCCGTCAAACGAAAAACGGCCCGCTTGTGCGGGCCGTCCGGTTTATGTCAGATCCTTGTAGCTGATCTCGCGGGCGTCGGCGCCGGGGCCTGCCTTTTCACGTCGCATGATCAACCGGTTCAGTGCGTGGATATACGCCTTGGCGGATGCAACGACTGTATCGGTATTCGCCGATTGGCCCGTTGCGATCATGCCATCTTCTTCCAGCCGCACGGACACGGTGGCCTGAGCATCGGTGCCTTCGGTCACGGCATGCACCTGATAAAGCTGCAAATGTGCCTTGTTGGGATAGATCGACCTGATCGCCTTGAAGGTCGCGTCCACCGGTCCGTCGCCATGTTCCGTCGCGATGATGTCTTTGCCGTCCATTTCCAGCTCGACCGTCGATTCCGCCTGACCGCCTGTACCACATGTGACTTTCATGGACACCAGTTGGAGGTAGTCGTCGGCATCATCCAACGTCATCAGGGCAATGAGGTCGTCGTCGAACACCTCTTTCTTGCGGTCGGCCAAGTCTTTGAAGCGCACGAAAATGTCGCGCAACTGGTTGTCGCCAACCTCATAGCCCAGCGTTTCCAGCTTGTCGCGCAATGCGGCGCGGCCCGAGTGCTTGCCCAACGGCAGGGATGTTCCGGACAGGCCGATATCTTCTGGGCGCATTATTTCGAAGTTTTCGCGGTTCTTCAGCATCCCGTCCTGATGGATGCCACTTTCATGGGCAAAGGCGTTCTTGCCAACGATGGCTTTGTTGAACTGCACCGGGAAGCCCGCCACGGTCGCCACCCGGCGCGAGATATGCATGATCTTGGTGGTGTCGATACCCGTTGTCCAAGGCATGATGTCGTTACGAGTCCGCAAGGCCATCACGACCTCTTCCAAAGCGGTGTTGCCCGCGCGTTCACCCAGACCGTTGATGGTGCACTCGATCTGACGCGCCCCGCCTGCGACTGCGGCCAGAGAGTTCGCGGTCGCCATGCCAAGGTCATTGTGGCAATGCGTGGCAAACACCACCTCATCCGCGCCCGGCACGGTCTCGATCAGGCGTTTGATCAGGTCCGCGCTTTCGACCGGAGCGGTATAACCCACGGTATCAGGGATATTGATCGTGGTGGCCCCGGCCTTGATCGCGATCTCAATTACTCGGCAGAGGTAATCCCATTCCGTCCGGGTCGCGTCCATCGGCGACCATTGTACGTTTTCGCAAAGGTTACGGGCATGGCTGACCGTTTCGTGGATCTTGTCGGCCATTTCGTCCATCGTCAGGTTCGGAATGGCGCGGTGCAGGGGCGAGGTGCCGATGAAGGTGTGAATCCGGTTTTTGTTGGCGCGTTTCACAGCCTCCCAGCAACGGTCAATGTCAGCGAAATTGGCGCGGGCCAGACCGCAGATGCGGCTGTTTTTCGACCGCTCGGCGATCTCGCTGACAGCCTTGAAGTCACCCTCGGAGGCGATGGGGAACCCGGCCTCGATAATGTCGACGCCCATCTCGTCCAGCAGTTCGGCAATCTCAAGCTTTTCGTTGTGGGTCATGGTCGCGCCGGGGCTTTGTTCGCCGTCGCGCAAAGTGGTGTCAAAGATCAAGACGCGGTCTTGGTCGGTCACATTGGTCATGGGAATCTCTTTCTTCTTCTGTCCTAAAGCCTATGGCGCGCGGGCGTCCTCCTCTGAGCGGGCGCGCCGGATGGCACGCTCAGAGGCGGATTAGGATCAGTAGGCCACGCAGCGACGCACCGCGGGTGGCGGTGTCGGCAACAAGGATATCTGCGCGGTTGATCATAGGATTGAGGTTATACAACCCATGCCGGGAATGAAAAGAACGAATTTGCGTATAGTCGTCAGAAGGTTTTCATTTTCGACTAGGTTGATCCACACGAACTGGCAGCTAGGTCACTGATGATGAAGTCAGCTCTTGTCATCGGTGCATCAGGCGGAATTGGCAGCGCTTTGTCGCAACAACTGCGCCAACATTCTGTCGTCATAACGACCTTGTCGCGGTCCGTGGATAGGTTTGATCTGACGGACCCTGACAGTGTGAGTCGTGGGCTGGGTAATCTGAATGGCCCGTTCGACATGATTTTAATCGCCACTGGCGCGCTAGAGGTGAACGGGGCCGAGCCAGAAAAGACAATCAAGTCAGTCTCGGCCCCCGCCATGATGGAACAGTTTGCACTCAACGCGGTCGGGCCGGCGCTGGTACTTGGCCACGCACACAAGCTGTTGCCGCGCGGCAGGCAATGTGTTGTCGCGGTCTTGTCTGCCCGCGTCGGGTCGATCGGCGATAATCGTCTGGGTGGGTGGATCAGCTATCGCGCAGCAAAGGCTGCCCTGAACCAGATCGTTCGCACATCGGCGATAGAATTGGCGCGCACGCATCCGCAATCGATTTGCGTCGCCTTGCATCCAGGGACAGTTCGCACCAGCTTTACCCGAAAATATGCCGGACGCCATCCAACTGTCGCGCCAGAAGAGGCCGCCAAGAATTTGCTGGGCGTTATAGACCGTCTTACTCCGGCCCAGACAGGCGGATTTTTTGATTGGAAAGGTGAGACCGTGCCGTGGTGAGCGATGCTCAGTCAGCCGTGGGCGTGTCCTCTTCGGGGGTCTCTGTCGAAGGTGTTTCTGCAGGCTCTGCCACGTTTTCTTCTGGAAGCACTCCGTTTTCCCAGACACCGGATTCTTCCTGACCATTGGCGTAGCGAATTGTGCCGTCACCGTGGCGCTTGTTGTCCAGAAATCCACCTTCGTACACATCCCCCGTGGCATAGGTTGCGACCCCGGTGCCGCTTATTTTGCCTTCGACCCATCCACCGGTATAGGTGAAGCCGCGCGGTGTTGTGATGGTGCCCTGTCCGTGGCGTTTTCCGTCAGAAAACTCGCCGTCATACACGGTTCCGTCAGGAAAGCTGGCCTTTCCTTTTCCCTGCCGTGCGCCTTCTGCCCAGTCGCCCTCGTACCGGTATCCGTTCGCAAATGTCAGAACACCCGTCCCGTGACTGAGGCCATTTTTGAACTGTCCTGAATAGACTGCGCCATTTGGATAGGTTGCCTTGCCGGTTCCTTCAAACACCCCGGCAATCCAGTCACCTTCGTAGATGATGCCGTCAGAATAGGTATGCATCCCTTTGCCGTGCGGCAGGTCAGCGCTGAAGTCACCCACATAGGTCGAGCCGTCGGGGTAGGTAAGTTCGCCAAATCCTTGGATCTGCCCATCCGCCCAGTCTCCGTTGTATTCGAACCCGTCGGTTCCCAGAAAACGCCCTTTTCCGTGGCGCCGGTCGTCAAGGTAATCGCCGTCGTACGTCGCGCCATTGGCATAGGTTGCCTTGCCCTTGCCCTGACGCTGGCCATCCACAAGATCGCCCTCGTAGAGGTCGCCGTTCGCCTGAAGCAAACGCCCCTTACCGGTCATGCGATCTTCGGTCCATGCGCCTGTATATGTCATGCCATCGGGAATGGTCAGCGAGCCCTGACCGTGGCGTTGGCCGTTCTGGACGTCCCCCTCATACACGCTGCCCTGTGCTGACGTGATCTTTGCCTTGCCCTGTTTGGTTCCGTCCACCCAATCGCCGTCATATACGTAACCGCTTGGGTCAGTCAGAACACCCTTGCCGTGATAGCGCGCGTCTTTGAAGGCGCCCTCGTAGATCACACCATTTGCATAGGTCGCAATGCCGTTGCCGTTAATTGATCCGTTGGCCCATTCGCCCGCATAGCTGCCGCCGTCGGGATAGATGATCTTTCCCTGACCTTCCGGCTGGCCTTTCGCAAACATGCCTTCATAGACCGAGCCATTCACATATCGCGCGACGCCCTTGCCCTGAATCTCGCCCTCGGCCCATTCGCCGGAATATTCGAATCCGTTTGGCAGGCGATAAGATCCGGTGCCGTGGCGCAAACCATTCAGGAAAGTGCCTTCGTAAACACCGCCAACTTCGTCATCCGCGACAATCACCTGACCATCTTGCGCGGAGGCGGTCAGTGTCATCAAGGCCATCGCAGTTGCGGCCATCGAAGTGCGGAATGCGTTCATGGTTGTTCAGCCTGCCCGGTTATCGTCCTTTTGCGCAAAACTAAGATACCGATGGGGGCAGGGCAACGGCTTTTGCCGCATTTGTCTTTTCCTCGCGGTGCGATCTGTTAAATGGCATTAGAACAGACGAGGGCAAGAGGGCAGCATGGCCGACCGATTCCGCATCACTCTGGCGCAACTCAACCCTATTGTGGGGGATATTGACGGCAACGCCGCCAAGGCTATCGCCGCATGGGAAGACGCGCGCGAGGCCGGGGCCGACATGGTTGCGCTGCCTGAGATGTTCATTACCGGCTACAATACGCAGGATCTGGTGATGAAGCCTGCGTTTCATCGGTCTGCCATGGCTGCAATCGAAGAACTGGCTGCCAAATGCGCTGACGGACCGGCAATGGCCATCGGTGGGCCTTGGGTCGAGGATGAAAACCTTCATAACGCCTACCTGATCCTCAAGAATGGCAAGATTGGCAGCAAGGTGCTGAAGCACCACCTGCCCAACGAGACAGTATTTGACGAAGTCCGGTTGTATGACTCAGGCCCGCTAGGCGGCCCTTATTCTGTTGGCAATACGCGAATAGGCAGCCCTATCTGTGAAGACAGTTGGCACCCGGATGTTGCCGAAACACTCGAGGAAACAGGTGCCGAATTTCTGCTTGTTCCGAATGGTTCCCCATATTTTCGCAACAAGTACGATGTGCGCCTGAACCATATGGTTGCGCGGGTTGTCGAAACGGGCTTGCCGCTGATCTATCTCAATATGGTCGGTGGACAGGATGATCAGGTTTTTGACGGTGGCACATTTGGCCTGAACCCGGACGGCACACTTGCCTTCAGAATACCGGTCTTTGACGAAGCCCTGCGCCATATTGATCTTGAGCGTGGTGATGAGGGGTGGCGGATCGCACCCGCCGACGTTGCGCCGCAGCCTGATGAATGGGAGCAGGACTATCGCGCGATGGTTCAATCACTGCGCGACTACATGAGGAAAACAGGCTTCCAGAATGCACTGTTGGGTCTGTCGGGGGGCGTCGATTCTGCCCTTGTTGCAGCAATCGCCGTGGACGCGATTGGAGCCGAGAATGTCCGCTGTGTGATGTTGCCGTCGGAGTATACCAGCCAGGAGTCATTGGACGATGCCGAGGCCGTCGCCAAGGCGCTGGGTGTTCACTATGACTATGTGCCGATTTCAGACAGCCGGTCGGCTGTGACGGAAACGCTGGCGCCGCTATTCACCGGCCGCGAGGCCGATCTGACGGAAGAGAACATCCAATCCCGGCTGCGCGGGTTGCTGTTGATGGCGATCTCGAACAAATTTGGCGAGATGCTGCTGACCACTGGCAACAAGTCCGAAGTTGCCGTTGGGTATGCCACGATCTATGGCGACATGAATGGGGGCTATAACCCCATCAAGGACCTGTACAAAACGCGTGTGTTCGAGACGTGTCGCTGGCGCAACGCCAATCACCGTGACTGGATGTCCGGCCCATCGGGCGAGGTGATCCGGCCTTCCGTGATTGACAAACCCCCAAGTGCGGAATTGCGCGAGGATCAGAAAGATAGCGACAGTTTGCCGGACTATCCTGTTTTGGACACGATTTTGGATATTCTGGTGGATCAGGAGGGATCGATTGCGGATTGCATCGCGGCCGGTTTCGATGGCGACGTCGCGCGCCGGGTCGAGCATCTGATCTATATGAGCGAATACAAACGCTTTCAGTCCGCGCCGGGGACACGTTTGACCAGCCGCGCCTTTTGGTTGGATCGCAGATACCCAATTGTGAACCGCTGGCGCGACCGGTCCTAAAGGTATCGCAGGCCGTAAAGCGCCCAGTTTCGGATACAAATTACCCCCATTCATCGAACTGTTTCCAAATCCCATGGGTTTGGGGTCGCTTCCCTTGGGAACAGCGGTGGCTGCTTGATGATTTGACATCTTTTCGCCATAGTTTTGTTGAATTGTCGCCTCATGTGGGGCGGGTGTGACGCATTGCACTGGGCCACGAGCCTTTGACAGCTATCTGGCCAGATGCGGAACACTGATATGGGTTTTGGTTGTAATGGTCTGGTACGATTATGCGTGAGGAATATGATAAACCTCTCCACTCGCCTTTGCCGTGGAAGTCGATGGAATCACAAGGGCAAGCGCTGGACGAGGCGAAGATTGACACTGTCATTGCCGACCTCCTAAGCGAGGAGGCCTCTCCTCGGGCGGTCGAACCCGAAATCGCGCGACCCGCTGAAACCGCAGAATTGGACGCCGAAGACGAAAGGGCCGAGGATTCCTCGGAAACGGTCATCGGTTTCACGTCTGCCCTGCGCCAGAAATGGGCTGAATTGGTCGGCGCTGCCTGAACGTTTCGGTCGCGACCAGACGTGAAGCGTGCGCAGCGGCCACATATCATCAAAATAGTGTCAAACTCGACTTCGGTCGTATTGCTTCGGCACGATTGACGGGCATTCATTGCTGTCGGAGCAATGAATAATGAGCGGTAAATGCCCGGCCCGAAACCTACCCCTGTCGAACCTGATCTGAGCTTACCCAAAGCCGTGGACGTCGTTGTCATCGGGGGCGGAATCATCGGCTCTGCCACTGCTTTGGAGCTGTCAGAGCGCGGCCTGTCGGTGTTGCTTTGCGAAAAGGGTCATATCGCTGGCGAACAGAGCTCTCGTAATTGGGGGTGGGTTCGATTAGGGCTGCGGGATCCCCGGGAAATTCCGTTGATGATCGAATCTCAGCGTCTGTGGGATGATTTGGACCGTAGGACCAGTCGAAGAACAGGGTTTGTCCGCTCGGGAATTTTGTTTGGTGCATCGGGCCCCCGCGACCGCGACAATCTGGAGCGTTGGCTGACCCATGTGGACGGGCTGCAGACAGGTGCAGGAATGGTGTCCGGGGCGGACCTGAAAGAGCTTTTGCCGGGGTGTTCCTCAGAGTTGGATTGGGCCTTGCATATGCCGCAGGACGGCCGTGCCGAGCCGCAATGGGCCGCGCCTGCCATGGCCGAAGCTGCGCGCGACCGGGGTGCCTCGGTGATGACCAACTGCGCGGTGCGCAGCGTGGATGTGCAAGGCGGTCGCGTCGCAGGTGTCTTCACCGAAAGGGGGCGCGTGGCCTGTACACAGGTCGTGCTGGCCGGCGGTGCCTGGTCGCGTCTTTTTGCTGGAAATGCGGGGATCGACCTGCCGCAACTCAAGGTGTTGAACACGGTGCTGCGCACTTCGCCCGCTGACGGACCTGAAACGGCATTGTGGTCTGATGACTTTGCCATAAGAAAACGCGCGGACGGGGGCTATTCCATTGCCTCGGGGCACGAAAACACGGTCGATATCGTGCCTGACAGTTTTAGACTGGCGCGGCGCTTTCTGCCGGCCTACAGGCAAGAGTGGCGGTCGCTGCGGTTTCGTTTATCCAAGCGATGGGCAGTTGAGGCACAACAGGACCAGAGGTGGCTGCCCACGGATGTCACGCCGTTTGAGCATTGCCGCGTTCTGGACCCGGAACCGTCACGCAAAGTTCTGAGACAGGTTTGGTCACGGGCCAGTAAAAGCGTACCTGCATTGAAGCAGGCAGAGATCGTTCAAAGCTGGGCGGGCATGATTGATGTGACCCCAGATGCAATTCCGGTCATGTCGAGCGTCGACGAGATGCCCGGAATGTTCATCGCCACAGGATTTTCGGGCCACGGGTTCGGTATCGGGCCCGGGGCAGGGCGGTTGATGGCCGATCTTGTGACCGGAGTCGCCCCATGCGTGGACCCGGCCGCGTTTCGTCTGTCTCGGTTTACAGACGGCTCGAAGGTGCGGCCGGATCCTGGATATTAGGGTTTAGCCCATCATCTGATAGCTGACCGGGACAAAGCGGAATCCGTCGCCGCGGGTTTCGACAAACCCTGCTGACGGGAAGGGCATGTGATACCCGATCATCGGTACTTTATCTGCGGCCAACATTCCCAACACGTTGCGCCGTGACTGCGTCGCTGCGGCCTTGTCCATGTCAAAACGGACCTCCCATTCCGGATGCGCGAAAGACCAGACATAGTGGTTGGCCAGATCAGCGGTCAGCACCAGACGCTGGCCGTTGCTTTCCAGATGATAGACCGTGTGGCCCGGTGTATGACCATATGCAGCCACGGCTGTAATGCCCGAGGTGACCTCGCCGCCGTCCTCAAGGAACGACATTTTCTCGGCCTGCGGGGTGACTTTGGCGGCCACCAGATCGCCAACGCGGTTCCCGGCGTCTTGCGCGGCCCAGAAATCATATTCCGGCGATGCAGTCACGAAGCGCGCATTTGCAAAGGTGGGTGCGTCATTTGTGGTCATGCCGCCGATATGGTCAGGGTGCATATGGGTGATCACGACGACGTCGATCTGATCTGCAGAGACACCTGCATCCGCCAGCGCGGCCTGAATGCCGCCTTGGCCCAGCCCTGTGTCGAACAGAACCAGCTCGGACCCTGTATTGACCAGCGTCGGGGTGAAGAAGAACTGTGCCACGTCTGGCGAGATGAAATTGTCGGCCGAGACCTTGGCGAAATCCTCATCCGAGGCACCACCGCCGAAGATATCTTTTGCGCCATCACGGGGCAGACTGCCATCCAATAGGGTCGTGACGGTAAAATCACCCAGTTGAAAGGATTTGGCGATGGTCGAGTTGGCCTTGGTTTCAGCTCCTGCAGCCAGAAGCGGTGTGGCTACTGATGCAAACGGCAATGCCGCCGCAGCGCCCAAAGCGGCCCGGCGGGTCAGTTTAACGGTCATTTTTGATCTCCCTGTGTATCCCAGCAGGTGAAAGATAGGTCGTCGATATCAACTTGCCACTTGAAGTTACCGTGAACGGGGCTGTGGCTGGACAAAACGCCCATCCTGTGACAAGAGCCGCGCCAACAGGAGACACCTATGACAACCACCCGTTTCGCCCCGTCGCCCACCGGTTACATCCATGTGGGCAACCTGCGCACCGCCCTGATGAACTATCTGATCGCCCGCAAAGCAGGCGGTACATTCATCCTGCGTATCGACGACACCGACCCCGAGCGGTCGAAGGAAGAATACGTCGACGCGATCAAACAGGATCTGGAGTGGCTGGGACTGCATTGGGACAGGGTCGAACGTCAGTCTGACAGACTGGACCGCTATGCCGAGGCTGCCGACAAACTGCGCGAGATGGGCCGGTTCTATGAGGCGTTTGAGACCCCGACCGAGCTGGATCTGAAGCGCAAGAAACAACTGAATATGGGCAAGCCTCCGGTCTATGACCGCGCGGCGTTGAACCTTAGCGATGCTGAAAAAGAGGCCCTGCGCGCCGAGCGTGGCAACGGCGTCTGGCGCTTCAAGCTGGATCACGAGCGGATCGAGTGGAATGACGGCATTCTGGGCGACATCTCGATTGATGCGGCATCGGTTTCTGACCCGGTGCTGATCCGCGGCGACGGGCAGGTTCTTTACACAATTGCGTCGGTTGTTGATGACACCGAGATGGGTGTGACGGACGTGGTGCGTGGCTCGGACCACGTGACCAACACCGCGACGCAGATTCAGATCATTGAGGCACTGGGCGGCACATGCCCGCGCTTTGCGCACCATTCGCTGTTGACCGGCCCGCAGGGTGAGGCGCTGTCGAAACGTCTGGGCACGCTGGCGTTGCGCGATCTGCGCGAACAGGGTGTGCAGCCGATGGCTCTGTTGAGCCTGATGGCGCGTCTGGGTTCGTCCGATCCGGTTGAATTGCGCTCGGAAATGGCCGAGCTGATTGACGGGTTTGATATTACCCGCTTCGGTGCGGCGCCGACCAAGTTCGACGTGCAGGACCTGTTCCCTCTGACCGCAAAGCACCTACAGTCTTTGCCGCTGGCGGATGTTGCCGACGCTGTGGCGGACGCTGGTGTTCCGACGGAAGTGGCTGAACCCTTCTGGGCCATGGCACGCGAGAACATCACCACGCTGGCCGACCTGAAAGGCTGGTGGGAGCTGTGCCGCGATGGGGCCGAGCCCTTGATCGCCGACGAGGACCGTGAATTCATCGCCGAGGCCATTGCGCTGCTGCCCGAAGGTCCGTTCGATGGGGAAACCTGGGGTACCTGGACCAAAGATGTGAAAGAGGCCACAGGCCGTAAAGGCAAGGGTTTGTTCATGCCCTTGCGCAAGGCGCTGACGGGTATGGAACGGGGTCCCGAGATGGCCGCCTTGTTGCCATTGCTGCAAGTGATCCGCGCGCGGGGGTGATGAACGCGCCTTGTGGCGTGTGTCTCCGACGGAAATATTTTATAACAGAAGAAGGGCCGGGGTTTGACCTCGGCCTTTTTTATTGGGCGTTGACGATGGTTGCAGAGAGATGCTGCAGGCGGTCGTCGACAAAGCGCGTTTCGTCAGGTTTGAGCTGTTGGTGGCGCGGGTAACGTGGTTCGGCCCGATCGTTCAGGATCGGCGCGTCCCACCCTTCGGTGGTGGTAAAGAAACGCTCGGCCCCTTCTTCGCCAAAGGCGCGCAGATACCCCTGAACGACGACGTCAATATAGCTGAGCAATAGCGGGTGTTGGTCCGTCGGCTCGCTGTGCCGTTCGTGCGGAACAGCATATACGGCGATCTCAACATCGTGGGTCAGGGGATGCGAGATGGAATGCGTCGCGGGCACGCGATCATAAGCCCATTCCCGTTCATCCAACGCGGCCCAATCGTTTTTGGGAACATGGGCGATCATGCCTTCGATTTCAGAGTTCGCGTCCGGAACCGCAGTCAGAAAAGCGACAGGGCGCAGGTCTGTGTGTTTCCATGCGCGTCGCCACCCCTTTAGCCGGGCGGGGCGGGGATCGGGAAAGTCGTGGGTGGCGAGGTTCACGAGGCTGCCGTAGCCAAAGAAATAGGGATCTGCCATGTCTTCCTGTGTTCTGCTGGGGCAATTGATGTATGTCAAACCGCCTTTTTGTCAGACATGCAATAAGATCCCATCTTGAAATTTGGGAGGCCATTATGCGCATCACCAAAAGGACGAACATAGCAGTGCGCCTGTTGATGTATTGTGCGGCGCATCAAGACAGGTTGGTGACCAAGTCCGAGATCGCCGAAGCTTGCAATATCTCGGAAAACCATCTGGCGCAGGTGATCAATCAACTGAGTCAACTGAATTATCTCAGCACGCAACGCGGGCGGAACGGTGGTTTGGCGCTTGCGCGTCCGGCCGATCAGATCCGTATCGGGTCGGTTTTCCGCCACGTGGAAGGCAACCTGCCGCTGGCAGAGTGTTTTGCGGATGCCGATAATACCTGTCCGTTGACAGATGCCTGCCGGTTGCGACTGGCACTGCAGGATGCGGCCGAAGTATTTTATGCCTCGCTGGATGAGATCACTTTGGACGCGCTGGTGTGTGACAACGACCAGTTGTTGAAAATTCTGCAACCGGTGGCCTGTGTAAGGTAAGTTCAATCGCTGGCCCGCAGTATGCGGGCCGGGCGCACCGCAAGGGGGCGCAGGGCAAAGACAAGGCCCGCGCCCAGTGTCACGAAAATACCGGCCAGAACGATGCCGATGGCCGAAGGCCAAATGACGGTGAAATCTGCGTCAAAGATGAATGTCGCCACGGCCCATCCGCCCAGAACACCGGCCAGCAATGCGACGGAGCCTGCCGCAGCCCCCAGAAGTACTGCGCGCAGGGCAAAGCTCAGCAATATGCGGCGTCTGTCGGCGCCCAGTGTCTTTAGGATTGCGGCCTCATACCTGCGGGCGGGTTCACCCGCGGCGGCGGCCCCGATCAACACCAGAAAGCCTGTCAGTAGCGAAACACCAGCCCCGTAAGACGTTGCCGCCGCCAGACCTGCCAAAAGGCCCGACACTCGGTCGATCGCATCGCGCACGCGGATCGCGGTGATATTTGGAAATTGACCTGCCAGATCGCGCAGAATGGCGGCTTCGGCCTGTTCTTCGGCATAGACGGTGGCGATGAAACTATGCGGTGCACCGGCAAGGGCTGACGGGTTCATGGACATGATGAAACCTATTCCCGCGGTCGAGAAATCTACCTCACGCAGTGAGGTCACTTTGGCCGTAATATCACGCCCCAGAATGTTGACCGTCAATTCATCACCGAGCTTTAGGCCCATTTCCTCGGCTTCTTCGGCTGCAAAGCTGACTTGGGGGCCGCCCGAGTAACCTTCTGGCCACCATTGGCCTGCGGTAATCCGTGTGTTTTTTGGGGGCAGCGCCGAATACGTCACGCCACGATCGCCATCCAGAACCCAATGATCGCCAGCGGTGTCCCGCGCCGGGCGTCCGTTGATCTGGGTGATGATGCCCCGCAGCATCGGTGCGCTCTCTACGCGGATGACGGCTGAATCTTTTGACAATCGGTCAGAAAAGCCGGGCATTTGGTCTTTCTGAATGTCGACGAAAAAGTAGGATGGTGCCACATCCGGCAGGTTTCCTGAGATTGCATTGCGCAATGTCCCGTCGATTTGTCCGACTGCCGCCAATACAGAAAGTCCCAACCCCAAGGATAGCACGACCGAAGCTGCGCCTTCGCGGGGGTTGGAAATCGCCGCCAACGCCCAGCGTAGGGCGGGGCGACCACGGGCCGGTTTTGCCGCGAGGCGTGAAAGCCTGCGGATACCCAGCGCAGAAAGCGACAAAAGAAGTAGCGCGGCAATCAACCCTCCGCTGGTCCACAGTGTCAGGCGCGCAGACCCGCTGAACCACGCTGCGGCTGAAATCAGCAGCACCAGACCAATGCCAGTCGCAATCACATACACGGGGCGAGGCAGAACCCTTGCCGAGGTCAGGGCATCGCGAAACAAGGTTGCGGCGCGGACTTCTTCTGTTCGGGCCAGTGGCCAAAGTGTGAATAATAAGGCAGTCAAAAGCCCGTAGAGCGCGGCCTCTGCCAAGGGCTGCGGGTAGAGTGAAAACACAGCGGGCACAGGCAGGCGGGCTTCGATCAAAGGTGCCAAGACCAGAGGTGCAACCCCGCCCAATATCAGACCCATAACGATGCCAATGCCGGATAGGATACCGATCTGGATCATATAGGTTTGAAAGATGGTTGCTTTATCTGCGCCCAATGTCCGCAGAGTTGCGATTGTTTCGGTCTTCTGGGCGAGATAAGCGCGCACTGCGGCGGAAACACCGATGCCGCCGACTGCCAGACCGGACAACCCAACCAAAACCAGAAAGGCGCTTAGACGTGCGACGAATTCGGAAATTCCCGGTGCTCCGTTTCGTGCGTCGGTCCAGCGCATGCCAGTTCCGTCAAAGAACGTCTGCGCACTTGCCGATAGCGTTCCGAGATCAGCGTCTTGCGGCAGCTCCAACCGGTATTTCGTTGAAAACAGCGTCCCCGGTGCCAGTAGGCCAGACGAGTGCAGGTCCCTTGTTCGGACCATCGTTCGCGGCCCCAACCCAAACCCATCTGCGGCCCCGTCCGGCTCATGCAGCAGGGCTGCCATCAATATAAAGTCTTGATTCCCAAGCGTAACCCGGTCGCCTATCGACAGACCCAACCTGTCGATCAGAATTCGATCCATGACCGCGCCGGGCAGCGACCCCTGTCCGTCCAACGCGACAGAGAGCGGCATTTCGGGCTCCAACACGGGCGACCCCAAAAGGGGATAGGCGTCATCGATAGATTTCACCTGTGTCAGGGCGCGTTGCGTTTCGCCGTTCAACTGGACAACGGCCATTGAGCGAAAATCTACGACTTCGGACAGGGCTCTTGCCGTTTGCTGCATCCAGGCGCGTTCTTCGTTATTGGCGAAGCGGTAGGTGAACTCCAACTGGGCATCGCCACCCAAAAGGGCCGCGCCTTCTTTGGACAGTCCGGTCTGGATGGCGTGGCGAACGGATCCGACTGCTGCGATTGCCGCGGCCCCTAACGCCAGACAAGCGAGGAATACCTGAAATCCCCGCAGCCCTCCGCGCAGTTCGCGACGCGCCAAACGCGCGGCAAGGCGCAGGCTCATTCCGCAGCCTCTTGCCGCGTGTCTTCGGTTATGCGCCCGTCGCGCAGCCGGATCACCCGGTCACATTTTTGGGCTAGGCTGTGGCTGTGCGTGACCAGTATGAGGGTGGCACCATGTCGATCCCGTAGGTCGAACAGCAAGTCAACAATCGCAGTACCGTTTGCTTCGTCCAGATTCCCGGTGGGTTCGTCGGCCAGCAATATCTGAGGGCGCGGTGCGACGGCGCGCGCTAGGGCCACGCGCTGTTGCTCACCGCCTGATAGCTGCGCGGGGTAGTGATCCCAGCGATGCGCCAGCCCGACGGCCTCTAGTTCCGTTTCTGCCCGCGAGAAAGCATCGCGATACCCGGCCAGTTCCAATGGCGTGGCGACGTTCTCTAAGGCCGTCATCGAGGGTATGAGGTGGAAGTTCTGGAAAACAACGCCCATCGCGCTGCGCCTGAAACGGGCCAGTGCGTCTTCGTCCATGTCGGTCAGATCGTGATCCAGCGCGGTAATCCTGCCGCTAGTCGCCTGCTCCAATCCGCCCATCAGCATCAGCAATGACGACTTGCCCGATCCTGACGGTCCAACCAGACCCAGCGTTTCCCCCTTGTTTACCGATAAACTGATGTCGTGCAGAATATCCACCTGACCGGCATTGCCATCCAGCGACAAAGCGGCATTTTGAAGCGAGAGAACAGGTGATGTCATAGGTCAATCCAAGCGGAGGCGGTCAATTGGGATATGGAGCGGTTGGGATTTTGCGCAAGGCCTTGATGTCGGGCGCGTTTGCGTGCTGCGGCTTTGCGGTCACAGCCGAAACCGTTGTTATCGCGGCTTTGGGTGACTCGCTGACCCAAGGCTATGGGTTGCCCGAACAGGATGGATTTGTTCCGCAGCTTTCAAGCTGGCTTCGGGACAAAGGGGCCGACGTGCGGCTGATTAACGCCGGAGTGTCCGGAGATACCACTGCGGGTGGGGCGTCGCGTGTCGATTGGACCCTGACGCCCGACGTGGACGGAATGATCGTCGCATTGGGCGGGAATGACCTGTTGCGGGGGATCGACCCGGCCGTGTCACGCTCTAACCTCGAAGCGATCTTGCAGGCCACGGACGCCGCAATGGTCGAGGTCCTGCTGGTCGGCATGCAAGCGCCGGGGAATTACGGCGCCGCCTATAAGTCAGAATTTGACGCAATTTACCCTGATCTGGCCGCACAGTTTCAGACCGGATACGCTCCGGATTTTTTCGCGGGATTGGTGGCAGAGGGCGATCCGAATGCCGCCCGCGCTTACCTCCAGCCCGACGGCATCCATCCAAACGCCAAGGGTGTTTCCCTGATTGTTGAGGCGATCGGCCCAAGTGTTCTGGATCTGGTGAACCAGATCAACGACTGATCAGACCACCGTAACAACGGTTCCGACTGGAACGCGCTCATACAGGTCGATGACGTGCGCGTTCAGCATTCTGATGCACCCGTTCGAGGCCGCTGTTCCGATCGTCTGCGGCTGCGTCGTTCCGTGAATTCGGAAATAGGTGTCGACTCCGTTCTGGAACAGATAAAGGGCGCGTGCACCCAATGGATTATCGCCCCCACCCGGTTGGACATAGTCGTTGTCCTTAAAGCGGGCATATGTCCTTGGTTCCCGTTCAATCATCTCTTCGGTTGGCCGCCAGGTGGGCCATTCTTTCTTGACGTCGATTGTAGCGGTTCCGGTGAATTCCAGCCCGGCCTTGCCGACACCGCAGCCATAGCGAATGGCCTTGCGTGGTTCGGTCACGTAGTAGAGGTAGAAAGAGCGCGGAACCACCAACAACTGGCCCGGCAGAAATTCTTTCTTGATCCGCACATATTGCGGCGTGGGATCGTATTCGACGGCTTTATTCTTCGCCGTGGCCATTCCGGGGATCAAGCAGGTGGCTGCGGCTGTGGTAACGAATGTGCGACGTGTGAACATAGTGGTTCTCTTCAAATTAACACGGAAATCATAACGATAATGTTGAATGATATCCGATCCGGTCAATCACCGGGACAGAGTAACCGAAAAGTGATGTATTCCTGCGGACACAGTTTCGTCGTGGTGCCGCCGGTCAAAAAACAAGTCGAAAAAGAAAAAGGGCAGGGGATTATCCCTGCCCTTGGAACGGCTTACGCCAGTTCGATATTGTCAGCGCTTTCGCGGCCGTCACGACCCGAGCGCAGCTCGTACGTGACTTTCTGGTTGTCGGCCAGGCCGGTCAGGCCCGAGCGTTCGACGGCCGAGATGTGCACAAAGATGTCTTTGCCGCCATCTTCGGGTGCGATAAAGCCGTAGCCTTTGGTGGTGTTGAACCATTTAACGGTGCCTGCAGGCATATCCGTGTCTCCTGTTTAGTGCTGCCCACGTGGTTGCGGCAGCCTGGCGTCGTCGGTCTGGATCGAGTGACTGAGCGCCGTAGAAGGAGACAGTAGGTCGAAATAGAAAAACGTAAGCCCTTTGGATATGGCATCGAGGTGGGCGTGTGGCAAGGGTGGAATGGTGGTGTCCTTGCATCGATGCTACCAAATGAAACCCAGCGGACTTCTGTTAATTTTCTATACAGGGCAACTGTTGCGGCGGCTAAATCTCTGCTGACAGCTACCAACCGTCAAATTCGTTGAGCTTTGAAACCTGTGTCACAGCGATTTTGTTTTCAGATTTGGGGGATAGCCTGCCACGCCAAAACTTTTCCGCTTGGTCTTTTGTTTTGCTCCCTTCTCGACAAACAATTCTGATTGTTGTGTCATCGTTAGCCTCTGCCAGAAGCTTGTTGAGGTGTAGGTCGTCACCCCCGTAGCCAAACAAAGTAACGTCAGACGGTTTTTCAAGAATTTTGGCCAATTCGCTCCAGTACTCCGACAAGATTTGCGAGTTGGAAATTACGGCTGGTTTGGACTTTGCGTTAGTGAGAACTAAGTGCACGCTATTGTTCCCAAGGTAGTTAAAAAGTTGGGAGCGCAAGATTTTTCGCGGTGATCCGTTGCGATTAACGAAAAGCGGCGAGCCGTGTAGGTGTAAGAACCAACCTTCTTTATTTGTGTCATGAAATTGGCGGTGCCTTTCAATGTTAAATTCACCAAAGAACCCGTCTCTCAGCATGTGTTCTTGAAACACATCCGTATCTGTGAAGCATTCATAGAGGAGGTCGTCGTAGTTGAGTGTCGCAATGTGCGGCCGGTCTGAACGCACGAATTTTCGAAGTTGACTAGCGAATTGCTCCGGTAGCCGCTTGTTCGGGTTGTGGAACTGACTTGCGGCGTGATGAAAGTACTTGCGAATTGCGATTGGAAAACGTTTGCCGTGCTCGCTTAGCCACCCGAGATCTGGAGCTCCATCCCTCGCTTCAAAGGTTTTGATCATGTCGCAAGCATCCAGAATCTTTTGGAGATTCTTCAATTGTTCTTCTGATGTCGGAGCTTTTAGCTCGTCTTCAATAATGTCATCTTCGAGGCAGTTACAGATGAGTTTCTTTTGCTCTTCATCAAGTACGCCTTTTTCGTCCCATGAGGCTTTGAGCGCTCTTTCTAACTGATAAAACTCATTGTCAAATGATCTTCCAAGGCCATTTCCAAATATGACCAACTTCTTTGTCATTATTGTGCTCCAAACATGATATGTCGGAGCACAATATCTCCCGTTAAAGTAGTATCAAGCGAATAACGATCACCGCGCAAACTTCTTATGCTTCAAGCGCTTGGGCTCCAGCGCGTCAGGTCCCAGACGGCGCTTTTTGTCCTCTTCGTAATCCTCGAAGTTGCCCTCGAACCATTCCACATGGGCATCGCCCTCGAAGGCCAGAATATGCGTGCAAATCCGGTCGAGGAAGAAGCGGTCGTGCGAAATCACAACGGCGCAACCGGCGAAATCGACCAGCGCGTCTTCCAGTGCGCGCAGGGTTTCGACGTCCAGATCGTTGGTCGGTTCGTCGAGCAGCAGGACGTTGCCGCCCTCTTTCAGCAGGCGGGCCATGTGGACGCGGTTGCGCTCACCGCCTGACAGCAGCGAGACCTTTTTCTGCTGGTCGCCGCCCTTGAAGTTGAAGGACGAGCAATAGGCGCGGGAATTGACCTGCGCGTCGCCCAGTTGGATGATCTCGGCGCCGCCGGTGATCGCCTCCCACACGGTGTCGTTATCGGCAAGGTCGTCGCGGGACTGGTCGACATAAGACAGCTCGACCGTGTCGCCCAGCGTGATGGTGCCCGCATCGGGCTGTTCCTGACCGGTGAGCATCTTGAACAGGGTCGATTTACCGGCACCGTTGGGGCCGATGACGCCGACGATACCGCCGGGGGGCAGGGCGAAGTCCAGCCCCTCGATCAGTTGTTTATCGCCCATATGTTTGGACAGGCCCTCGACCTCAATCACCTTGCCGCCAAGGCGCTGGCCGTTGGGGATGACGATCTGGGCGCGGGTCAGCTTTTCGCGTTCGGACTGCTCGGCCAGCTCGTTATAGGCGTTGATCCGAGCCTTGGATTTGGCCTGACGGGCCTTCTGGCCCTGACGCATCCATTCCAGTTCGCGCTGCAGGGTCTTCTGCTTGGATTTGTCCTCGCGGGCTTCCTGCTCCAGCCGTTTGGCCTTTTGTTCCAGCCATGCAGAGTAGTTGCCTTCGTAGGGAATGCCGCGGCCGCGGTCGAGTTCCAGAATCCAGCCGGTGATGTCATCCAGAAAGTAACGGTCGTGGGTGACGATCAGGATGGTGCCCTTGTAGTCGATCAGGTGCTGTTGCAGCCAGGCAATGGTCTCGGCGTCCAGGTGGTTGGTCGGTTCGTCGAGCAGCAACATGTCGGGCGCTTCGAGCAACAGTTTGCACAGCGCCACGCGGCGTTTCTCACCGCCTGAGAGGTTGGCGATGTTGGCATCGTCCGGCGGGCAGCGCAGCGCCTCCATCGAGACGTCGATCTGGCTGTCGAGGTCCCAGAGGTTTTCCGCGTCGATCGCATCCTGCAGGGTGGTCATTTCCTCCATCAGCTCGTCCGAGTAGTTCTCGGCGATCTCCATGGCGATTTCGTTGAAGCGATCGACCTTGGCCTTCTTCGCGGCCACGCCCAGCATGACGTTTTCACGGACGGTCAGTGATTCATCCAGCTGCGGTTCCTGTGGCAGATAGCCGACCTTGGCACCCTCGGCGGCCCATGCCTCACCGGTGAAGTCGGTGTCGAGGCCGGCCATGATCTTCATCAGCGTCGATTTACCCGCGCCGTTGACGCCGACGACACCGATTTTTACGCCGGGCAGAAAGCTGAGGTGGATGTTTTCAAAGCACTTCTTGCCACCGGGATAGGTCTTGGAGACACCCTGCATGTGGTAGACATATTGATAGGCGGCCATGTCGCGTCCTCTGGGTCGGGGAAATCAGGTTAGACCGCTAGATATCCAAGCAAGGCGGGCGGGGCAAGCTGGTGACTTTGTGAATTTCATTTGGAAGTGTCGCCGGGTAGATGACCAGGAGCGACCGAGGGCTGTGCATTGAGCGAATTGGCGGAATTAATTGCGGGTTGGGCAATTCCCGGCCGGATCGAATGGATCGGATTGCGCCCGGATCGCCGTTCAGAAATGATTCAGAAGAATGAAGTCTTTATTTCTGACGAAGGGCTTTCAGGTGATCGCAGTCGCGCGGGCAAGCGGGCGGTCACGCTGATCCAGCAGGAACATCTGGCCGCGATTGGCTCGTATTTGGGGCGCGGGCCGGTTACGCCGAAAATACTGCGGCGCAATCTTGTGGTTTCGGGGATCAATCTGGCCGCGCTCAAGGGGCGTGAGGTGCAGGTGGGCGAGGCAGTTTTGCGCTTCACATTGATCTGCGCGCCGTGCAGCCGGATGGAAGAGGCGCTGGGCAAGGGCGGATACTCTGCCGTGCGTGGACATGGCGGTTGGTGTGCCGACGTGCTCCGGCCCGGGCGGGTCAAGCTGGGGGACGCCGTGAAACCTGTTGATTGACAAGCCGCTACAGTTCTGAACAACAGCAAGGGATGTTTCGACACGATATTCCATTTGCGCGGCCCGGGCAGGTCGTTGGGCTGTTTGGGGGGTCATTTGATCCACCACATCAGGGGCACGTGCATGTGACGCTTGAAGCGATGAAAGCCTTTGGTCTGGATCAGGTCTGGTGGCTGGTGACGCCTGGAAACCCGTTGAAAGATCAAGGGCCCGCACCGTTGGAGCGTCGGCTTGCGGCTGCGGGTGAAGTTATGCAGCACCCTCGCGTTGCGGTTACGGGTATCGAGGCCCTTACCGGTACGCGGGCGACATCAGATACCCTGATGGAATTGCAGAAGCTTTATCCTGGGGTCCGGTTCGTATGGTTGATGGGGGCTGATAATCTGGCTCAGTTCCATCGGTGGAAAGACTGGCGGTTGATCATCGACAATGTGCCGGTTGGTGTGGTTGCGCGTCCGGGTGACCGGATATCGGCTCGGATGTCGCCTGCGGCGCGGATTTATTCCAAGTATAGGATCGATGGGCAGGCGCGGCACTTGCTTGGGCGGGCTGAGGCCCCGGCGTGGTGTTTCGTGAACGTGCCGATGGTCGATGTCAGTTCAACCGATCTGCGGACGCGGGGTGTTTGGGCGAATGAGGTGTTGCCCGAATAGCCCCAGAGGGCGCATAATGATCCATGACTGGTTGTGCGCCTGTGATCTCTGGGATTTTAATTGACCCATGGCTGATCGTTTTTCACGTCGTAAATTTCTAGGAGGGCTTGGCGCCGCCTTTGTCCCCGTTGCGGCCTTCGGTAATCCGCCGGAGGTATCACTGAGGCCGCAGCTTCGCGGTGCGCAACCCAACGGGGCTGAGCGCCTGATCAAAGCAGCCGGTCTGAAAGGTGAAGTTGCCTTTGCCGTTGCCGATGTGGAAACCGGGACCGAGCTGGAAGCGGTTGGCGGCAATCTAGGCTTGCCCCCGGCCAGCGTGGGCAAAGCGTTGACGGCCCTTTATGCATTGGATGTTCTGGGGCCCGACTATCGGTTCGAAACAAAACTGGTCGCGGACGGTCCGATAGAAAATGGTGTGCTGAAAGGCGATTTGGTTCTTGTTGGCGGGGGTGATCCGCTGCTGGACACCGATGCGCTGGCGACGATGGCGGCCAATCTGCGTGAGGCGGGTGTCATCGAAGTGCGCGGCGCGTTCAAGGTGTATGACGGAGCCTTGCCCTACGTGTTCAGCATTGACCCCGGTCAGCCGGATCACTTGGGTTATAGCCCCGCCATCAGTGGAATATCCCTTAACTTCAACCGGGTACATTTTGAGTGGAAGCGCGAGGGGACGGACTATGACATTGCGATGGACGCACGAAGCGCGCGGTATAATCCAGTCGTCGATATGGCGACTATGCGGGTCGAGGGACGCAAGACTCCGATCTATACCTATGAGCCAAGCGCGCGGCAGGATCGTTGGACTGTCGCTAAGGCCGCACTGGGCAATGGGGGTGCGCGTTGGTTACCTGTTCGCAAGCCCGCGCTTTACGCGGGTGATGTCTTCCGAACACTGGCCCGGTCTAATGGGATCGTACTGGACCGCGTTCAGGTCACGCGCGAGATGCCTCAGGGTACGGACCTGGTTGTTCATCTAAGTGATCCGCTCGACAGTATTCTTCGTGGGATGTTGAAGTATTCGACCAACTTGACCGCTGAATTGGTTGGAATGACAGCGTCGAAAGCACGGGGCGCAGACCTTCAGACCTTACCGGACTCAGCCGCAGAGATGAACCGCTGGGCTGCCGAGACATATGGCGTAAACGGGATTGCAATGGTTGATCACTCGGGCCTTGGTGATGCGTCCCGTGTCGCTCCCGAAGATTTGGTCAAGGCGCTGATCGAGGCACAGAAAACCGGTGCCCTTCGGCCCTTGTTGAAAAAGTTCACTTTGGCGGACAGCCAGGGGCGTCCAGTCAAGGACCACCCAATCAAGGTAGACGCCAAAACCGGGACGTTGAATTTTGTGTCCGGATTGGGCGGGTTCATCACGACGCCGGATGGGTCCGAGCTGGCGTTCGCCATCTTCACGGCTGATGTTGATCATCGGGCCACGATCCCACGGGCCCAGCGCGAGCGTCCGCAGGGCGCGCGCAGTTGGAACAGTCGTTCTCGCAGATTACAGCGCGCCTTGATCGAGCGTTGGGGAACCCTGAACGGCAGTTGAAATCAGGTAGTGTGTCGCGCCCGTGCGCCCCGTTCGATTGCGGCGGCGTGCAGCCTGTCGATGTTCAATTCGTACCGGATTTCTTCCAACAGGCGCAGCTCGGTTTCCGCAAGAGATCCATCAGCCGCGGCTACATCGCAAGCCAGAGCATAGGCCGTTTCGTGCAGACGTTCGGGCAAGTTGTCTCGGATCAGACCGAAAAGCGCATCCAGCCCGTCTTCTTGTTCGAACAGGTCAAATACGATTTGCGAAACACGGCGCGTCCGGTCGATGTCGTATTCAGCAAAGACCGGCAGCATATTCACCGCACCTTCGATTTTGACCAGTTCTGCAGTGCGGATGGTTTCGTCAGAGGCAGAGATCGCAACCATGATCGCGACAAGGCAATCTTGGGGGGACATAGGATGAGGTACTTGATCGGTCATGGTGTCGTCCTGATTAGGCTTTCTGCATCCGCACGATAGGAGGGCTGGCAGGCAGGTTCAACGGAATTTGCTTTGCCGTTGTCAGAGAATGGGCAAAGGCCCGCGTGTTTTTGTCTGGCGCAGCACAAAATTGCTGCGCGTGTCGCGAACCAAACCGGATTTTAGAAGGCGTTGCATGATGAAATGCTCAAGCTCTTCGGGGGTTTTGGCATAGACTTTGAGGATAAAGTCGTGATCCCCGGTGATTGAGGCGCACTCGACAATTTGCGGTTCGGTTTCGATCAGGCGCAGGAAGGCGTTGATGCTGTCTTCCTGATGTTCGCGCAGGGCTACATGGACATAGGCGATTGCGTTCAGGCCAACGGACTTGGCGCGTATCTGAGCCGCATAGCCTGCGATAAGGCCGGCGGCCTCAAGATCGCGCACGCGCCGCCAGCATTGTGACGCGGATAATCCTGTTCGATCAGAAAGCTCCTGCATGGACAAGCGACCATCGGCCTGAAGCTCTTGCAGAATGGCGATATCAGCGGTTTGAAGACTTTGTGTCATATTTTTCGGTTTTTCGACATGTATTTACCAAAATACCGGAATTATTGGGTCGATTCAAACCAAATTCCCTTGTCGGCTTAGCTAAAATTTTCTCGAGGAGGATACGTAATGTCGAAGTCGACCAAATACGTCGCCAAAGTCGCCGATGCGCGCGGACATATTGCCTATACGCCGGAAGAGGACGTCGTTTGGGCGGATCTCTACGCAGCTCAAGAGGAAAATGTTCAGCGCTATATGGCGCAGGATTACCTGGACGGGTTGGCTCGTCTGGATGTGCCGAAAACGTCCGTACCTTCTTGCGCTGCTATTTCAGAGCGGCTTTTGGACCTTACCGGATGGCGGGTGCAGCCGGTGCCTGCCCTGATCGGGTTCAAAACCTTTTTTAGTATGTTGGCCGACCGCGTTTTCCCAGCCGCATCCTTTATCCGCTCGCGCGAGGACTTTGATTACATCGAAGAGCCCGACATTTTTCATGAGATCTTTGGCCATACTCCTTTGCTGAGTGATCCGCGCTTCGCCGCCTTTAGCCAGGCCATCGGGAAGGCCGGTGTTAAGGCCGGTGCAAAGGACTATTCGTGGTTGATCCGTCTTTACTGGTTCTCGATCGAATTTGGTTTGCGCCGTCAGAACGGCCAGATCAAGGCGCTTGGGTCGGGTCTCGCCTCGTCGCCGACAGAGTTAGTTTACGCCGTGGAAAGCGACATACCTGACCGGGATCCGTTCGACGTTCTTACGATCCTACGTACTCCTTATCGGATCGATATGCATCAAATGGGCTATTTCGTGCTAAACTCGCCCGAAGACCTGTTTGAGGCCGCCGACCGAGACCTGTTGGCCGATGTACGGCAAGCGCAGGCCCTTGGGCTGCTGCCGAACAAGTTTCCGGAAAAAGTAACTGCAGCGGAGTGAATGAAAATGACCCTATCTGGAGAGACCTGCAGCCTATCAGACCGGACCTGCGTGCCCTGTTCCGGAGGAATTCCACCTTTGACGGCTGATGAGGCCAATACACATATGGCCGAGCTTGCCTCTGATTGGAAACTGGACGCGGACGCAAAAACGCTGAGCCGCCACTATGCGTTCAAGGGGTTTGCCAAGGCAACGTATTTGGCCAATCTTTGTGCGTGGCTTGCGGATCAACAGGGCCACCATCCCGATATCGCGTTTGGCTGGGGTTATGTGGATATCAAATTGACGACGCACGAAATTGGCGGGCTCAGCGAGAATGATTTCATTTGGGCGGCGAAACTGGATCAATTGACCGCCTGATCCCGCGTTTCCAGGCTTTCCCGTCAGGAAAAACCCCAGCCTTTATTGACTCATGCTGCACCGGCACAATAGGAGGGGCCGGTCGGTTGCATGCGGTGACCGGCGCTATTTTCCCCGATGGAGCTTGTCGAATAATGTCTGAACTGCGTGAAACCGCGATGCCGTCCAAGGCCTGGCCTTTTGAAGAGGCGCGCCGGGTGCTCAAACGCTATCAGAAGGGCGCTCCGGAAAAGGGGTATGTGCTGTTTCAGACAGGGTATGGACCGTCGGGCCTGCCGCATATCGGAACATTTGGCGAGGTTGCCCGGACTTCGATGGTGCGTCACGCGTTTGAGCAGATCAGCGATATTCCCACCAAGCTGATTTGTTTTTCGGACGATATGGATGGTTTCCGCAAAGTGCCGACCAACGTACCGATGCAGGAAGAGTTGAAAGAAGACCTGCACCTGCCGCTGACCAAAGTGCGCGATCCCTTTGGGACGCATGAAGGTTTTGCGCAGCACAATAACGCGATGCTGTGTGACTTTCTGGATAGCTTCGGGTTCCAGTATGAATTCGCCTCGGCCACCGATTACTATACCAGCGGCAAGTTTGATGAGATGCTGTTGACGGCCTTGGACCGGTTCGAGAAAATTCAGGAAATCATGCTGCCGACCCTAGGGGCAGAGCGGCGCGAGACCTATTCCTGCTTCCTGCCGATCAGTCCGAAAACCGGCCACGTTCTGCAGGTTCCCACGCTCGAGCGAAACGTGGCCAAGGGGACGATCGTCTATCAGGAACCCGATGGCGAGAAGGTTGAAATCCCGGTCACCGGCGGCAACGTCAAGATGCAGTGGAAGCCGGACTGGGCCATGCGGTGGGCCGCGCTGGGCGTGGACTATGAGATGTCGGGCAAGGACCTGATCGACTCGGTCACGCAGTCGTCGAAAATCTGCCGGGCGCTGGGTAAACAGCCGCCCGAGTCGCTGAGCTATGAGTTGTTCAATGATGAGCAGGGGCAAAAGATCTCGAAATCGAAAGGCAACGGCTTGTCGATGGAGGAGTGGCTGACCTACGCCGCGCCCGAAAGCCTTTCGTATTTCATGTACCAAAAGCCCAAGACGGCCAAGCGTCTGTATTTTGATGTCATTCCCAAAGCGGTGGATGAGTATCACCAGCAGTTGCGAGCCTATCCGGGGCAAGAATTGAAGGCACAGTTGAACAACCCCGTTTGGCATATTCACGGCGGCGACGTTCCTGAATCGACCCTGATGGTGCCGTTTGCGATGTTGTTGAACCTTGCGTCTGTGTCCGGTGCCGAGGACAAAGAGGCGTTGTGGGGCTTTATCCGTCGCTACGCGCCAGAAGCCACGGCCGAAACGCATCCTGACCTTGATCAGGCGGCAAGTTTTGCGGTTCGCTATTTCAACGATTTCGTCAAGCCAACCCGCCAACATCGTGCACCTACAGATCAAGAGCGCGAGGCGTTGGAAGCGCTTAAAGCCGCGCTTGCAGACTATGACGGTCCGATCGAAGATGAGGCGTTGCAATCCGTGGTCTATGCCATCGGGCGGGATCGGTTCGACCCGCTGCGGGGATGGTTTACCGCCCTGTACGAAGTCCTCTTGGGGGCCTCTCAGGGGCCGCGTTTTGGTGGATTTATCGCGCTGTATGGCGTGCCCGAAACGATTGCCTTGATCGACAAGGCGCTGGCCGGAGAACTGGTCTGATTTGACCTGATACCTCATGGGGCTACTCTTGGATCAGGAGGTGGCCCCATGCGCCGTATTATTCTTGCCGTAGCCTTCAGTGCCGGGCTGGTCACGAGCGGTGCCGCTCAGGACGCCGAGATTGAGGCCAACATCGCAGCCCAGATACAGGCGTTCAAAGCGGATGATTTCGTCACCGCCTTTACCTTCGCCAGCCCGAATATCCAGAACATTTTTCGGACGCCTGAGAATTTCGGGGCGATGGTGCGAAACGGCTATCCGATGGTCTGGCGACCGTCTGAAGTAAGGTTTCTGGAGTTGCGCGAAGTTGCCGGGGCACTGTGGCAGAAGGTGATGATCGTGGATGGGGACGGGCGCGCCCATATCCTTGACTATCAAATGATCCAGCTTGAAAGCGGATGGAAGATCAACGGCGTCCAATTGCTTGGAAATTCCGACCCGTCCGCCTGATGCAACACCTCCGTTACGGTGGCGTGATGGGCGATTAATTCCTTTTCGATACTCAGGATTTCGCGCTTGGGCTTAGCCCTCGGGCACTGGGTTCATGCGCACGGTGATCTGCCGCAGCGCGAATGGGAAAGGGATTTCTATGAACAAGGCAATCACCGACGGCATCGTATTCATGCCGCCTGCTTTCGCAAATGGCCTCAATGTTTGGTCCAGCGGCGACGGAACGCCCGGATCGCCGACATATGACGGTTCAGGCACGGGCGCGTTTGTCCCCGCCGACGCTGATTTTGGCGGCTGTCTTGAAATCCTGAAGGTAAGCCCGACGCAAAAGCTGCGATATATGGGGCAAACACCGCTGCTGCCGGGCTGCTACTTGCAGATCAAGGCGCGGGTCAAAGCAATCAGTGGTCCTTTGCCCGAAGTCCGCATCGCGGCCTGGGCAGGCGGCGCGGGGGATGCCCATGTGACCGGGGTGATCGAACAAGGTTCGGCAACGCAGCTTTCGGGCTACGGCACGGTGCACGAGGTCACGGCCATTGTGGGCACTGGTCAGCGCGCCGGTGTGGACATGCCTTGGGGAATTCAGGCGATCTATGGGCATTTCGGGCTGGATATCGAAGGCGCAAACGGTTCGGTTATCCGGGTCGACGATATCGAGATCGAGGATGTCACGGGTGTTTTCCTGCGCGACATGATCAGCCTAGTCGATGTGCGGGATTTTGGCGCCGTAGGTGACGGTGTTGCTGATGATACTGACGCCTTCGAGGCGGCAGATCAGGCCGCAAGCGGGCGACGTGTTTTTGTCTCCGAAGGAACGTACTTTTTGGCGCAGAGTGTGACCCTGTCATCAGAGGTGGAATTCGAGGGCACCGTCGCCATGCCTGACGACAAAATGTTGCTTCTGACCAAGAACTACAATCTGCCCGCCTACATCTCGGCGTTTGGCGATGAAGAGCTTGCATTCAAAAAGGCGTTTCAAGCCTTGTTGAACAATTCCGACCATGAGTCCCTTGATCTGGGCGGCAGAAAAGTCGCGATCACCGGGCCAATTGATATGGCGGCAGCGGTTCCAAACAAACAAGCAGGGTTTTCAACGCGCCGGGTGATCCGCAATGGCCAATTTGATGTCAGAAACAGCTCTGCCTGGGATACAGATACCTTCACGTCAGTGGCGACCTACAATCCTTCGGATCCGACACGCCTGAGAAATGTCGCCAATGTGGCCAATATCCCGGTGGGCGCGCTGGTTCAAGGCAGCGGTGTCGGGCGCGAAATCTACGTGCGATCCAAAAACGTCGGCGCGGGCGAGATCACGCTGAACGCTCCGATTTATGACGCCTCAGGCACGCAGACATTCACCTTTGTCGACTTTAAATACCTTCTCGATTTCAGTGGCTTCAGCACATTGCGCAAGTTCGGAATGGAAGAGATCGAATTCCAATGTAACGGTCGTTGCAGTGCAATTCGCCTTGCGCCGTCTGGCAGCACATTCGCCATCACCAATTGCTTTGTCAGCCGCCCAAAGGACCGTGGGATCACGTCTATCGGAACAGGGTGTCAGGGCATGCTGATCGACAATTGCCAATTCCTGTCGTCCGAGGAATCATTCAATGTTTCGGACCGCAAGTCCATTGCGTTGAACACGACAGCAAACGATATCAAACTGCGTCACAATCGGGCGGTCCGATTCCTGCACTTTGCCGTACTTGCTGGGACGAATAATCTTGTTCTGGGAAACCATTTCTTTCAGGGCGACAGTATTCCGCAGGGCGTCCGCACAGCTGGCCTTGTGATGATCGGCACTTATAACAGCTCGACAATTTCCGAGAATTACGTCGACAACTGCTTTGTCCAATGGACGAATGAAAGGGACGCCAATCCGGTCTACAATGGCGGGTTCTCTTTCAGCGCCATGACCATCACGGACAATATCTTTTATTCCAGCCAAGTCGCCCCGTGGTTCAGCCCGATCGTTATTCGCCCCCATGGGTCGGGTCATTTTCTGAACGGTGTCGTGGTGACGGGTAACAAGTTCCGCTCGACCAACGGCAGTATCAACCGGGCCGAACAAGTGGATACGACCTTTGCCGATCTGAACCGTAAGGCGCATCTTAACGTCAAGTTTCAGGACAACACGTTCCACGGGGTTTCAGCAAAAGTCGAAAACCCCTTGCGGCTTCGATACTCAAAAAGTTCGACCTCGCAGGTCTGGACGATTGGAACCCAAGGGCGTCTGCCTTTTGGTGGCCGGGCACGCGGATGCGATGCCGTTACAATTATTGGGCAACTGAAGAACACGTTCGGGTCGACGGTCTACACAACACCGTATGTCAACTTAGAGCAAGGCTCGAACGGGGACCAAATCCAACTGCGATGGGCGCAAGGTGTCCAAGGCCAAGTGTCGGCGATAGTGCGCATGGAGTACTGAACTGCGATATTCCATGTGGTTCGTGGTGCACTTAGAACTCGCCCCAGATCGCAACCTTGATGCCTGTGTTTTCACGGGCATCATTGCGTTCAAGTCCCAGCACCCACGTTGTGGAACTGTCAGGCTTGCGGACCATGACCGACGGACGCACCCGCCAATATAAGTCGTCGCCGGAACGATATGCGGTTTCGACCTGTAGCAAAGGGTCAATCCAGCGTCGCGATTTAAGGCCTGCAGTCAGATCCAGCTTTCGGATCAGGGCATTGTGGGTTCGGTATTCCAACGTGGTGTCGACCGCGACCCACCCGTCTCCCCAGTCGGTCTGAAAGCTTTTGCCGTAGGACAAAGTTGTTTTGTACAATGCCCAAGCCCCCTTATGGCGGTGGTGCACGCCCACGCCAAATTCTGCCGCGAACCTTCCCTTTTCGCCAAAGCTGGCCAACGGCAGGCGCGCAAATACTGTTGCGTGGCCGTAAAGGTCCCGGTTTTCTTCAAAGTCGAACCCAAGGGTGAGGTTCTCCTTGTACCCCCACTCAGCGTACAGCGCGGATTTATAGTCATAACCATAGTCCCTATCTTTGAAAGCTGTGACAGATGCGGCGGTAAAGGCGCTGTCCTTCTCGCGAAGCCACGGGCCGGGCAACGCGGGGGAAGCCGATAGCATAAGCAGAAGAAGGGAAACAAACCGCCACATTCGCGCAGCATCCGTTAGCATGGTTAACGGATCGTTAGGACGTATTGATTTTCAATGATTACAGCTTTGGGCAAAAGCCAAAGGAAACCCGCGATCTTTCCGAAACCTATGTTAAGTTCAATTGGAAAAGGGAGAATCCAGATGCCGAAGATTGCAAAGAACGCAAGCGTCCAGACTGTCATTACCACTTTTGAAATGACCCCGGGTACCTGCCACGATCTGCTGGAGGCTTTGACCGACGCCTATGCGGATTTCATCTCGAAACAACCTGGTTTTGTTGCTGCGGGTTTGCATGTGAATGACGCGCAGACCAGAATCGCCAATTACTCGCAATGGGCGCGTCGCGAGGATTTTCTGGCCATGCTGCGCACCCCGGAAATGCGGGAGCGCAACCGGAAGATCAACGAATTGTGCAGAAGCTTTGAGCCGGTCATGTATGATGTCGCTGAAACATTTGGCGGATCGTGACCTAAATCAAAGCAGCACGTTTTGTTGCAACGCATCCTTATCGTAAATTGAACGGAGGTGCGCACCATGTATCACAATATTCTTGTCCCGATTTCGTTTGATGCAGAGCGGGATATTTCCGGCCCCCTGAAACTGGCCGAGGTGCTAGCGACGCCGGATGCCCAAGTGACCCTGCTGCATGTGGTCGAGCATATTCCCAGCTATGCAATCTCTTACATGCCACCGGAATATTTGGCCGAGGCACGAAAGGCCCTGCAGTCGGAATTGGACGAATTGGCCGCGAAGCTGCCAAATGCCACTGGTGTATTGGTTGAAGGGCATTCAGGGCGAACCATTCTTGACTGGGCCGAAGAGCATAAGCCCGACCTGATTATTATGGCCTCCCACCGACCAGGAATGCAGGACTTGTTACTTGGTTCAACGGCGAACCACGTTGTACGCCATGCAGCCTGCGCGGTTCACGTGGTGCGTTGACCGGGCCAAATGTCCGATGGGGCAAGGCGCCAAGCCTTGCCGAACCCGCCATTCAGCAGGCCGTCTGAAACCTGAAATCGCACGAAGCTGAAATCGGCAAAATCAACATAGAGCTTCGACTTGGGCCGCAGCTTTAGGTAATGCGCGCGCAGGCGATCATGTTCATCCGTACCACGTGCAACAAATACCGCATTGGCATGCAGCGTAAGCCGCGGATGGGTCAAAGGGTCTCCGGTTGGTCCCGGTGCACCCAGTAAAACTGCGCAAACGGGGTTGGCCTGCAACGCTCGGGTATGATCCGCCAGTGTCGAGATCAGGGTAACCGGCGTTCCGGCTTCGTCTGCGGCGATAGCGATACGCGACACTGATGGAGCCGGCATATCTGGCCGCAAAACCGCCAGAGCGCCATAGGTGACTCTGGCAACAAGATCGCGGGCCAACTGACGGGCCGTTTCGTCAACAGGGCGGAATGGATCGGTATTCGACATGTCAATTCTTGCGCCTTAGGCAAAGAGAGGCAGGGTCAGCCGCGTGTATGGTCGCCGGACTTTGGTATGACGTACCGAATAATGAATCCACTTATTTTGAAGTATCGGCAAGAGGGCCTCGGATTCGCGTTCAATCCGATGTATCGTTACCTATGGCGCCCCGTGACCCCAACCCGCGACAGTTGTTTACAGACCCGAATACGCCGGCCCGTCGCATGCGCGCCGATACCGTGCGACGACGCGCGTTGTCGCCCTTGCGCATTGCGATCATGATCCTGATGCTGCCGATGACGACTGCGGTGATTGCGGTAACCGTGTATACGCGGACGTCCGATTTCGGCCGCGAGGCAGCTCTTTTTCACCTCATTGCCATGGCCGGCTGCCCAGCCGCCGAAGCCATCGTGCCCGGCCCGTTCCTGGAAGGATTGCCGGGGTATCACCGGCGCAATGACCCCGATGGCGACGGAATTGCATGTGAGCCGCAATTGCAGGCGGCACCGACCCAGAATGTGCAGACGGCACAACCGGACCCAGCTGGTCGCGCGGTTGGAAATGCAAAATTCCTTCGACCCTAAGGCTCTGACATGACACGCGACGACTTCAACGCTTTTTGCGCGGGCCTCACGGCGACTACCCATGTTGTTCAATGGGGCAATGCGGATGTGTGGAAAGTGGGCGGCAAGGTCTTTGCGATTTGCGGCTGGAACGAGGGGCGAGACGCCTTCACTTTCAAAGCCACCGATCTGGCCTTTGAGGTGCTAAGTGATCAACCCGGCATCCGCCCCGCGCCCTATCTGGCCTCGCGCGGGATGAAATGGCTACAGGTCTACGAGTCCCGCGGATTGAGCGATGCCTCCCTCCGCGAGCATATCGTGACGTCTTATGATCTGGTGGTGGCGAAACTGACTAAGAAGGCGCGGGCGGAGTTGGGGGTTTAAGCTGCGCGACAGCCCTGCATCATGTCGAGTCTATGTACTGGGCTGCAACCTTGGAGTGTTAGGCTGCATGCTCGGATACGGTGCGTGGTTGAAAACACTCTGAATTCGTAGGTATCAATATGGGATTTTACGCCGCCGTGCTACCTTGCGCGCGGCGTGATCGCTTCGGTCGCGCCCTATGGCAATTGCGCCAGACGAGGGAGGAAAGTCATGTTTGCACGTATTACTCAATTCAAAATGAAGCCCGGCACGCGCGAGGCGGCGACGGCTAAAATGAATGCGTTGAAGCCAGAAATCATGAGCATGCCCGGCATGCACAGCTTTACCAATGTGATGAATGAAGACGGCTCGGGCTATGTGATCTCGGTCGTTGAGAGCGAGGCGACATCGAACGCGAATGCCCCGAAAGTGGCCGAACTGTGGGGCCATTTCGCAGAGTTCATGGAAGGCCCGCCGACGCCGGTTGGGTATGATGTGATTGCCCATTGGGATAAGGGGTGAAAACTGACCTGAGCGAGAAACACTCGCTCGGGTTCAAACCGTTTGAGACTTACTCAGTTAATCCATATTGCTGTGAAAACGCGATGGGATTTATGTCAGGAATGGTTGCGTTCGGGATGACTAAAGATAGTTGCGCTCCAGCACATTCACGAAAAACCCGCACGGGCTCAGCAGCGCCGTCCAGCGAGAATGTGGCCACATGATTCTGCGTGAATGCGTAGGCTATGCGGTTGTACTCCAACCCATCAAGCACGTTTCCGAAACCCGTATTCGTGACGGTCAAAGACGTTGCGCCGTCGGATAGAACATGGCGCGATGTAGCAATCTCGATCGGGGACGAGCCTTCAAAACGCATTGCAAACCACGGGGCCTGTTCCCAAGCAGAGTTTGTTTGGGTCACGGTGATTGAATAAAGCGGTTTAGATGGGTCGTAGGTGAGAAATATTTTGGCTGCGTCGGTCTCGTGCGAAAGCGTGCAAATTTGACCAACGGTTGCATCCCACGCATAGGCAGGCGTGCTAAGGATCAGTGATATCAGAACGACTCTCATACCTTGAACCTAGCCACGGAATGCGGTTAGGCAAGGCGGCTGAAGCAAACAACGCCATGTGCTGAAACCTTGAATTGCGTCGCTAACAGTTTAACGCTTCCGCCTCTTCACATTCCCTCCCCGCTGACCCGGTCTGCCAGCCGTTGACCGTCCGCGCGACTTCACCGCATCCTCAGACGCTTTCTCGACCGCCCATTGCCGCGCCATGGGGTCGTCGGCGACGGCGAGATCGACCGCTTCCAGGCGTTTGATCTCATCGCGGATGTTGGCGGCCTCTTCGAATTCCAGATTCTCGGCGGCTTTGCGCATCTTCTCGCGCAACCCGTCCAGATGGGCCTCCAAATTCGCGCCGTGCATCGGTTTTTCGATGGTGGCGGTGACGCGGTTCATGTCGACGTCGCCTTCGTAGAGACCGGCCAGAACGTCCTCGACATTCTTTTTCACCGTCTCAGGCGTGATGCCGTTTTCCTGATTATAGGCAAGCTGTTTGGCGCGGCGGCGGTTGGTCTCGTTCAGGGCACGCTCCATTGAGCCGGTGATCTTGTCGGCATACATGATCACGCGGCCATCGGCGTTGCGCGCGGCGCGGCCGATGGTCTGGATCAGCGAGGTCTCGGACCGCAGGAACCCTTCCTTATCTGCGTCCAGAATGGCGACCAGCCCGCATTCGGGAATGTCCAACCCCTCACGCAGCAGGTTGATGCCGATCAGTACGTCGAAGGCGCCAAGCCGCAGGTCGCGCAGGATTTCGATGCGCTCGATCGTGTCGATGTCCGAGTGCATATAGCGGACCTTGATACCCTGCTCGTGCAGGTATTCGGTCAGGTCTTCGGCCATGCGTTTGGTGAGCGTGGTGACCAGCGTGCGATATCCATCGGCTGCAACCTTGCGCACCTCGTCCAGCAGGTCGTCCACCTGCATCGACACGGGGCGGATTTCGACCTCGGGGTCCAGCAGGCCGGTGGGGCGGATCACCTGTTCGGTGAAGACACCGCCGGTCTGTTCGATTTCCCACTTGGCCGGGGTGGCCGAGACAAAGACGGATTGCGGGCGCATGGCGTCCCATTCCTCGAACTTGAGGGGGCGGTTGTCCATGCACGACGGCAGGCGGAACCCATGTTCGGCCAGCGTGAATTTACGCCTATAGTCGCCCCGGTACATGCCGCCGATCTGCGGGACGCTGACGTGGGATTCGTCGGCGAAGACGATGGCATTGTCGGGGATGAACTCGAACAGGGTCGGGGGTGGCTCACCGGGAGCGCGGCCTGTCAGATAGCGTGAGTAATTCTCGATCCCGTTGCAGACGCCGGTGGCCTCAAGCATTTCCAGATCGAAATTGGTGCGCTGTTCAAGGCGTTGCGCTTCCAGCAGTTTGCCTTCGCCGACCAGTTGATCCAGCCGGATGCGCAGTTCCTTTTTGATCCCGATGATCGCCTGCTGCATCGTTGGTTTCGGCGTTACGTAGTGCGAGTTTGCATAGACCCGCACCTGTTCCATCGACGCGGCGCGTTCGCCGGTCAGGGGATCAAACTCGGTGATCTGTTCCAATTCCTCGCCGAAGAACGACAGTTTCCATGCGCGGTCCTCAAGGTGAGCAGGCCAAATCTCTAGCGAGTCCCCTCGTACCCGGAACGACCCGCGCTGAAACGCCTGATCATTGCGGCGGTATTGCTGGGCGACCAGATCGGCCATCACCTGACGCTGATCATACTCGTGGCCCACCTTCAGATCCTGTGTCATCGCACCATAGGTCTCGACGGAGCCGATACCGTAGATGCAAGACACCGAGGCAACGATGATCACGTCATCGCGTTCCAGCAGCGCGCGGGTGGCCGAGTGGCGCATCCGGTCGATCTGTTCGTTGATCTGCGATTCCTTTTCTATGTAGGTGTCGCTGCGCGGGACATAAGCCTCGGGCTGGTAGTAATCATAGTAACTGACGAAATACTCGACCGAGTTTTCCGGGAAGAATCCCTTGAACTCGCCATATAGCTGCGCGGCCAGCGTCTTGTTGGGCGCCAGGATGATGGCGGGGCGCTGGGTTTCCTCGATCACCTTGGCCATGGTGAAGGTCTTGCCGGTGCCGGTCGCGCCCAGCAGAACCTGATCGCGCTCGCCGTCCCGAACGCCGCCGGCCAGTTCCTTGATCGCCGTCGGCTGATCCCCTGCCGCATTGAATTCAGTATGCATAACAAACTGTTTGCCGCCTTCCAGTTTCAGGCGCGCGCGGACGTCTTCGGCGGTCAGTTGGGTCTTGTCGGAATGGGCGTAGGGCATGGGCGGGCTCCGGATCAGGTCCTTACATTTGTTCTTATTTTGTCCAACTGCAAGACCTGATCTAGATTCTAGTCCCATTACGCGGCTTGAGGCTGGGCTGAGTGTGTGTGCAGTTATGTCTCGGTTGCGCTCTGGGCGAAGCGTTGCGTTATTTTCTGTATGCACCTCACTTTTTTCTAGCCCTATCTGATGACAAAAATTGTCATCAGAGGCAGGGGAATAGCCGCGACAATTGCCACCTTGTCCCGGAGCGCGCTCTGACGCATAAACGTCCTCAGCCAAGCGAGTACGGAGAGGCGACATGCGCGCACGGATTTACCAGCCTGCAAGGAATGCAATGACTTCGGGAATGGCCAAAACCCGCAAGTGGGTACTGGAGTACGCTCCGGCATCCGCGCGTGAGGTTGATCCGTTGATGGGTTGGACGTCATCCAGTGACACGCAGACACAGGTGCGTTTGAAGTTCGATACCAAAGAAGAGGCGTTGGACTACGCTAAGGATAACGGCATCGACGCGCAGGTCAGCGAGCCGCACAAGCGTAAAGCAAACCTGCGCTCGCGCGGCTATGGCGAGAATTTTGCCACCGACCGGCGCACTCCCTGGACACACTGAGTGATCGACATTCGGCTGGCCGACCCGACTTCACCGGCGCTGCGTCCGGTGGTTCAGGCTCATTTTGCCCACAGTGAAACAGCAGGTCCAGCTGAAAGCAATCACACGATGGACGCCGAAGGGCTGGCTGGGCCGGGTATTCGGTTTTGGGCGATGTATGACGGGGGTCAGGCCGTAGGCTGCGGTGCGTTAAAGGCGCTTCCGGATGGGACGGCCGAAGTCAAATCTGTTCATGTTCTGGCTGATGCACGGGGGCGGGGGCTGGCGCGCATCATGATGACTCGTTTGGCAGAAATCGCTCGGGCCGAGGGCGTGACCGCGTTGGTTCTGGAAACCGGAGCAGACATTCTTTCTGAATATGACGCGGCGCGAAAACTCTATGAGTCGTTGGGCTATTCCTATTGCGGGCCAATCTTTGGCTACAAAGAGGATCCGAACAGCGCCTTCATGCGCTTGGCTCTTGAACCCCGGTCATAAAAACCGCAAGAAGGGCGCAGCGGTCCCGTAGCTCAACTGGATAGAGCAGCTGACTTCTAATCAGCAGGTTGAGGGTTCGAGTCCTTCCGGGATCGCCAGTAAAGCAAGGGGTATTGGCCTGTACAAAGACAAGTAGGTCAGGGCATTCCTCTACGCTTCCTCTACTTTTTGTATCAGCACTTACAGATCAACCGCGCTTACATTGGCAAGCTGGGTGCAACCAAGACTGGGTTGATCGGTTCATCATTGCGGCGGCGATCAACCCAGTCTTGGTAGAGCCAGAGGAACCAGAAAGTTTAAGAAAGATCAGTTCAAGTTCGATTAGAGTCTGACCGAACTCTGGCAGGCTGTGGCAGTGCTGAGCTGGCTGGCTGCGCGCTATACTCTGTCCCTCCCGCCGTGGTCACTCGCAAGAACTGCGGAATCCGCTGGACTTGGCAGAGCTGAGAAATCTGGGGAAATAGAACGAACTCAATTCGCACCTCAGCTTCAGTTGAGCGGGGCTGTGACGCTGCGTTGGCTTCGGATGCTGGGTGCGCGGCCTGACCATACTCTTTCCCTTCCCACAGGGCCTGCTGTCTTCGCTTGTTTGCCTTGCCTCTCTTCTCAGCCGTGCCAGTGGTATCCTCTCCTCTCTCACTGTGGTGAGGACTGGCTTGACGCCGCCCCTCGTAAACCGAGGGGGCGGTGGCAAGGCAGGACGACATTGATCTCTTCTTTCTTCTTCAGGCTGGGCAGTACTGGTTGATCGTTGCGCTTCGATTGATTGGAACAGATTTTCTCCGGGGTGAGTGCCTCCCCCTCCTCTGTGTAGGGGTTGGGGCCAAAACTTAACACTGCCCCCTGGTAACCTCACCCTCTCAGACTAAAATTGCCACGCGGGTTTCTTGGAAAAATGCACCCGATCATGGGTTCACGCCACTGCTATCACTTGGTCTGGTGACAGTTTGTTTGCTCAGGTGTAGACCTTGGGGGACGTAACAATTGGCGAAAATTATGAAGAAACTACTGAGCGCGATCTCATTAATCTTGTTTGGCATCCCGGCCAATGCAGAATTGGCCTCGGTTTACGCTTGCCAATACACCCGTTCATCTGGGTTCTATTTTGAAGAGGGACAATGGAACAGCGTTAGTTTTGTTGTTCGTGAGCCATTCTTCCTTAAAACAGATGGCGAGAAGATTACCAGCGTCGGAGATTTGGCTCCAGAATTTATGAGTTGCACTATTTCAAATATTTATCGGTATCATCAATGCGGCGACCAATTTGGTAACACTGTGTTTTTTAATCCCGGGAACTTAAGAGGTGGGGCATCGTACCTAAATGGCGCAACGTCCGACAGCGAAGATCACAGAGATGATGTTTTTGTTGAGATGTTTATCTGTGAGGCGATGTAGTTTCCCTGGTTATCGTCTCCCGGCCATTCGGTGCCCGTCGTAGGCGTCGGCCCATTGTTCCTGAGTTCCTTTTGATCCATCCGCAGTGCCAGAGAAAAACATGAGGTAGGCGATTAGCCCAATCATGAAGACGCCGCACACCAACTCGCTGACAGGTACTGGTTCTGGTGTTTCTGGCGCTGGCTCAGGGATATCCGTGCGCCAGTGTTCCCACAGGTAAAGGGTTGCGGTTGGGTCGTATGGCGGCGGGTCTTCGCCATAGCAGTTGGGCGGCCATTCACCGAATGGGGGCGTTGTGGGTTCCCAATGGGTCATGTTGTCCTCTTTTTGTAGTGTGCGGCGGATCGGCATTTGGGTGAGCAGAATTGCGCTGTGGCGCGTGCTGGTACGAAGACGGCCTGACAGTGTTGGCATTGTCTTTCTGTATCAGCAATTGGGTACCCGTTTTGGGCGCGGTATCTGGCGCGTTCGGCGCATGTGTGGCTGCATGTTGTGATGCGGTGGCACCATGCTCCGGTGTCAACGTATTCCGGGTGTGAAGGTGGCAGTCTGAGGGTACGGACGGGAATGGGCATATCTTTGGGAATGAGCATTCCGCATACGGCACAGGTTGCGTCTTTATAGCGGTGACCAGTACTTCCACGTGGTCGTCCGCCTCGAAGGTTGTGAGGTCTCATATACTAAATCTACCAAGTGTTGAGGGTTGTTCAACGCTTATTTGGCAGAAATAGGGAATCGTATTGTTTACCAAGTAACCGTTTTATTCAGCTTTGCGGCATCGTGCTTCAGGATTTTAAGAACCCGTTGTCTCAGCTTGATTTCATCCCGAATACTGGCGGCAAATGTGTTGAGTGTTTCGACATCGCGGCTGACCTTTGTGCGGGACAGCATGGCGTTGACGCCCTGTTCGTACACTCGGGCTTTGACGGAAAGGCTTTCCATGACTGCAAAGCCGTTTGGGTTCTCTTTCGTCACGACTGCTTTTTCGTCGCGATCCATAGCGCGGTATCGTTTGACCAGAGCGATCTCATCTTTTGTAAAGGCAAGGTCTTTGAAGACTTCGGCCTGTTCGATCTTCATGGGTGATCCGGCAAGTTTCATTGTCATCTCCATCATGAGGACCAGAACAGGACATCTCGGGGTTCGCCGTAGGTACGAAAGTGCTTATTGCAGCGATCACAGCGCCGATGTCCTACGTGCTGTGACGTGAAGACCTTGCTGCACATCAGGCAGGTGCGCTTTGCCTTTTGTACAGGCTTCTTGAGGGTCTCTGGCACTTTGCCAGTACGAAGAACGATCATCAGGCGGCGGATTTTTTACCGCGCTTCTTCTTCTGGTCCATGTACCGCGCCAATCCACCCTGATAGGCCGCGCTGTCACGCGGTTGCTGGTGCCACAGGTTATTGGTTTCGAGATGCGTGTGAATTTTCAATCCGTACTGGCCACCTATCTTGCCGTCATAAAATTGGACGATCTTCTCAGCCGTGTTTACGTCCCGGTAAGATGTGCTGCCCTTGTAGCCTTCGCCCTTGAGCGCGAGATCGAAGAGATCATTCAGCGCCTGATCAAAGGGTGACTGAGCGTGTGCGACGGGCTGTCGATCCAAGCGCGCCCAATAGAGCCGCGCGGCATCAGCCAACAGTTCGTGGTATTCGAGGGCCATCTTCGACAAGTCGGACAGGATAGAAAGCACATCCTCCTGCGCAACACGGTACTCGTGCTCACAGGTGGCAGCATACGCATCACGTGCGGCTTGCTGAGCGGCTGCGTGGGCCTCCTTTGCCTTGTCCAGCATGTCACGCAGTACAACGATCTTGGAAAGCTCCTCAGCGCGGCGCTGAGCGGCCCCATCAACGTCCTTCAGATCAAGGCTTGTGACCTTTGACCCTTCCTCTGCGGCTTTCAGCTTCGCCTCAATCTCGACAATCGCCAATTCTGTATCGGCCACTTCTTTGACAGCCTTGTCACGCACGGCAACCAGCTTCTGATATTCGCTGCTCACTTGTTCAGCCCTCCTCTGCCGACCGTATTCTTCTGACGTGATCCCGGCGCTGGTCCGGTTCCGAACTTGCGACGGAAATAGGACGACACAACTTCACGAGCATGGGCCGTGTTTTCGTTGCCGTTCATGGCGGTGTAATCGGACGACTGCATTACATCCTGAATGAACAGGGCTTCACTGTCGCCGGACGCAACCAGATCGGTAAACTTCGGTCCTTCACTCACTTTTCAGTCCTCGCGTATCTGGGCTGCGCAGTGGAACATGCGGCCCTGGTTGTGGTTTGGTCTCAATCTGCGGTTCGATCACCTGTCCGCGCTTTGGTGAGAAGATGCGATCACTCAGAATGGACACATTCTTTGGAGGACGCTTAGGAGGCTGCTTGCGCATCACTCCCCTCCTTTCAGCTTCAGTTTTTTGGTGTGCCGTTTGGCGTTGACGATCTTTTTCCGGTCTTCCCCCGCCGCAGACTGTCTTGTGTTTGTAGCTCGACAGCCAACACGGTCCTCAGCATCGCGGGCAACGTGATTGGGCGGGGGAGACGGATCGAAGCGTTGGGTTCGCTCCAATCGGGGTGACACTGGCTTAGGGTCAGGGCCAGAGGATGCGCCTTGCTGCATAGTCTTGATCCGCATGTCGTGGATCAATTGCTCGTTAAACGAACGATCCGACTGCTTACCAGCCACAACAGGTTTGCCCACTTCCCTGTTCCACGGATGCATTACGCGGCCTCCGGTGGTTCTGGGTCGGGCATTCTCTGCTTCAACTGTTCATTCTCACGGCGCAGGCGTTCCAGCTCACTCTCTTCGCTCCCCCAATCAGGGATGTGCGTCGTGCTGCTGTCGATATACACCATGCCGCTTGGATCACGCTCACCATCCGTATTGAGGTTGATGCTGATAGAGGGGCGATACCCTTGATCCGGTGGCGGCTCAGCAACGCCAGACCCGTTCATCAGAACGTCGATCAACTTAACCTTCGCCATCAATCCAGTGCGCGGATTGCGCGCCTGTTCAACAGCACTCTGTACCAGCTCAGGCAAGGCACCCTGCATCTGTGCCCGTACAAGATCAGCATGCGTTTGCTTGACCTCCGGTAACGACAACCAGCGATACACAGTCGCCAAACTCACACCCAGCTTCTTCGCAATCTCCTTCGCAGGCACATCACAGAAGAACAACATGACCGCCTTTTCATGGCGCTCGTCTTTCAAAAGAGGCAGCTTATCCATGAGAAAATCATAAGAATTGCCTTCTGTAAAAGCAATGAAATGAGAAACTATTCTCAAAAATAACCGAATAGTAAGTGCCAGTTATGCCTTGATGTTCTGTATAGAAGGTACCGGGGGGGGTATTTGGACCCCTCTGGCGGTACCTTACGTGGAACTCTCCACCGCCGCTAAAAACCTAGTTTCTTGATAAATCTAGATGATCTCTGGCACTGCTTAGAAGGGCGGTAGAGATGAGGGTAGAGATAGTAGAGATTACTCTTATGCTTTTCTTCCTTTGTTGTAACCCGTTGATAAATAAGGGATGGGGTGTATTTATGGTATCTCAAAAAAAGGTAGGGATTTATCTCTACCATCTCTACTCGGTATGTGTGCTGAGGGCGTAAAACGCCCCCTGCTTTATCGTTGGTATCGGGTGTAGCCTTTGTACTCACCGGTTGAGAATTGACCGGTGTTTTTGTACCCGAGCAGCCTCAAAATGCTGGCGATGCGACGGGCGTCTGTTGAGCTGAGCCTGCTATCAAGAATACCGAGTGCTTCGCGGTATATTTGAGCTGGCGATACTTCTGATCGCCCAGCAAGCCAAACCTCAACGACTTCTTGCCAAGGGTCTGTCACCAGTCGCTTGGCCTGCTGTGTTTTCGCCTGTCGTTCGACTTCGCCTGTAAACCACCAAGGCTCATCATTCCGATACGCAACCACAGCCTCAGCCCATAGCTGGTCTCTGTTTGCTTCAACGTACCCATGATCGGCCCACTCTGTTTTGACGGGCCAGAACCTTCGATTTCCGGTTGTGTCTCGCAGGTATGCGTCTTCGTTGGTAGTACCGACGAATATGCTGCGTCGTGGTTCACGAACCGTACCTTTGCCATATGGTGGTCGGTACTCTTCTTCTCGTCGTGAAATGAAGCTTTTTGTCCGCTCCACATCGGACTTCTTCATTGCATCCAGTTCGGCCATCTCAACGATGAGCTTACCTTTCAGATACACGCTGGCATCCTTCGGGTTGGCCGAAATACTTGGAAGACCATCGCCGAACCAATCGGGGCCAGCGCATAGGGTACGCATGGTTTTGGACTTGCCTTCGCCTTGGTCGCCTTCGAACACAACCATTGTGTCTACCTGACAACCGGGACTGTAGGTGCGTGCCACAGCGGAGATCAGCATACCCCTGCCTACGGCGCGGGTGTAGTTGTTGTCCTCAGCGCCAAACACTGTTGGCAACCACAACGACAGCCTCTGCACACCATCCCATTCGAGGTCATCCATGTAGTGGCGAACCGGGCTGATGACTGACAGTCGAGCGTGTGCAAGCAGGACATCTCCGACTACGGTTTTCGATGCTGTTGGAAATCCATTCCAGTTGAACCACGCAACTGCGTCGGTCAGGTCTTCATCCCTAATCCTGCGCGGCAGGTTGTCCTCCTTTGCTTTGGTTCCGGGGATTTCTTTGGTCAGGACGTATTCGTATGCAAATTCGTTGTATGCAACGACATCCTCCCAATCCCTGTGGTTCTGCATCAAGACCATAGCGTTGGCAGTGTTGAACCTGATTGCGCCCTTTTCGTCAGCAACGAACAGCTTTTCGCTGATACCAAACCGGGGGCTAATTTCCCCGACTTGGTTGCTGTTGCTGTCGATCCCGTCGATACTCTGGACAGGGTTTAGGTTTCTTTCCATGTTGCCTGTCCTTTTGTTGGCGTCCAGTTGGCTACCAGAGCGTCGTTCCAGTCTCGGTTTGGAGGTGGTGACATCACAACCACCTCCGTGCCGTACCCGCTGTATCGTTCGGCCACTGCATCACTGGCTGCTTCGCCTGCTTTGCCCCAATCGTGTGCGACGTAGAGGCGATCACATTCCGCATGACAGAAGTCTTCCATCATGGTTGCGGTACCTCCTGCCCATACGGAAAAGGGATGGTTGATATGCTCAGCCAGGTAGACAGAAGCAGCGATTGAGTTCTCAACACCTTCGCCAACCAGGGCAACGCCTGACCTGGTTCGATCTGAAGCCAGGTGCAGAGCTGTCCTGGCTGCGCATGCCCCGGCGACATACTTGCGATCCTGGCTTTTGTTCCAGAACCGATGGGCTGAGCTGCGCATGTATCCGCCATCGTATTTCCACGCGATGGTTCCGATGCATCCCCACTGCTTGAGATAGCGGGTGAATGGAAACCAGCGCATCTCATTGGGAAAGATGTTCATGGCAACTCGGCCGTCTTTATCCAGTGTGACGGGCAGTCCGCGTTGTTCCCATCGCCACAGGTCGCGCATGTTGAGGTCACGTCCATTGGTCCAAGCGGAGTGTAGGTGTTCGGGCCAGATAACACCCTTAGGCTTAGAGGATCGCCGCACCCAACCTTCTTTTCGTACAGGCAATGTGCCAGAGCCGAGCCAGTCTGTGATCTCACGGATTGCATCGCCAATGGATACGTTACGAACAATCGACCAGAGCTTGATCATGTCGCCGTGTTCACGGGTTTCGAAGTCCATGAAGGTGCCTCTGTCTTCGACGGACAGGCTCCCTTTGTTGCCCCAGCGCAGTTGTCCCTGCTTTGTGTATGCTATGGCTGGCGGCCCGAGCAGATATTCAGCGATGGCAAAGCAGTTGGCCGCAATGACATCGCGTGTTTCGTCGGTGATCATGCTGCGTCCTCCGTGTGTACGGTTGGACGGGATGCAAGCCACCTATCCCAATCTTCGCGCCACAGTCCTGAGCATCGTTCGTGCATCTTGACCAGTGGTGGGAAGTTATAGGTTTGATTGCGGCTGTAGCGGTAGATAGTTGAGCGGGACAAACCGCTTTCACTGACCATCTTCGCGATGGGTACGAATTCACGGGGCATAGGAAAGCCCTCCACATTGTAGAGTGAAAGCCTTCCATTCCCGCTGGCGTTATGCGGCGTGGGTTATCACACTGACCACGACAGTAACGCAGGAGAGCCGCCTGCGTTCGGCGCTCCCGCTATGCCCTGAGCTTGGCGTCTGGTGTGAGTAGCGCCTGAATGTGGGCATCCCACATGGTCAGTGCTTCTCGGATTTCTGGCAGGTAGTCGTGCCGCAAATAGATTGCGGTCACATCGGCTTGCTTGTGGCCGAGTGTGGCTTTGATTGTGTCGCGATCTACGCCGAGCCTTTGCAGCCCTGTACCGCATGTTCTGCGCAGGTCATGGATGCGCCAATCGCTGGTGTCACTGTCCCGCTGTACGCGCGTCAGAAGCTGACTAAAGCCAGAGTATGGACGTGTACCCATCGTACTGAATATGAAGTCACCAGCGACGGGCTGAGCGTTTAGAATAGCGAAGGCAGAAGGGGAAAGAGGGATAGTGCGATCAGTGCCGTTTTTCGTATCGACAAACGTGACCAGCTTGTGATCAAGGTCCACATCATCCCACTTGAGATTGGCAATCTCGCCGCGTCTGGCTCCGGTGAGCAGCAGCATTTGAATGATGGCATCGCCGGGGGTGTTGCCCATTGAAGTCCAGAGGGATGCAACCTCGGCGTCAGTCAGAACCCGATCTCTTGTACGGGCAGTGACAGTGGGTTTTTCGATCAGGTCCATTGGGTTGGCGACAATCCAGCCCTTCTTGCGCATGCACCAGATGAAGAACTTGCTCATGTATGCGTAGGCGCGTTGTGCTTCGACGCTTGCGCCACGGTCTTCGATACGTGCCAGTACAGAACGGACATGTGCTGCTGTGACATCTGTAATCTGCATGCTGCCGAACTTTGCGGACAGCTCGTTACGCAGGACACGGGCGGGATTGCGTCCAGACTTGAGCTGGTTGCAGTGTTCTTCGATGTGCAGCTCTACCGCTGTTGCCACAGTCTGTCCGGTTGGTGTCTTGACGTTGGGATCAATGCCATCGCGTAGATCGGCGCGTAGTTTAATGACCCGCTGCCTGGCTTCACGCAGGCTGATTGCAGGAAACTCAGCGAAGGTATGCGCTTTGCGCTGCTTGCCCATAGCGTACTGAAAGAACCAAGTGCGGCGTCCTGTTTTGGACACACGCAGCCATAGTCCACCGCCATCACCATAGGTTCCCGGCGCTGCGGACTTAACGAGTGTTGGGCTTAGTTTACCTACCATTACTCTACAAATTGGTTGCTACAGACTGACACATCGTAACCCGCATGAAGGGTGCAATCAACTGTAAAACAAGGTGTATCGGCACTGAGTGGAATGGAGTGGGATATATATTGTGCTGACTTCTAATCAGCAGGTTGAGGGTTCGAGTCCTTCCGGGATCGCCAAAGTCATATATTTATCATTTATTTTCAGTTGGTTGCCGTAATTTTTGGCAAACGTATCGATTAGGTTCGCCAAGGTTTGTTCCCCATTTGGCCGCGCGATCAGCTTAGCCATTCCAGAGTCAGCCATTACTTCGCGGTTTGCTTCTGCAATGTACCGCTGAACTTCGGAAAGGGTCTTGTGGCCGGTGATCGCTTGGATCTCGGGGGCAGACGCACCGGCCTCAGCCAGACGCCTTGCACAGGCTTTTCTAAGCCCATGCGCGGAGCAAGCAGGCACCCCAGCCCGATTACACCATTTGCTCATGTCGTTACCCAGACCATCCGGGCTGCGTTGTTTGCCAAACCTGGTTTGCAGGAATGTTCCTGAATCTGGCAGCCGGTCTATAACTTCCCGCAGGTCAGGGTGAACCGGAATGCTGACCAATTGCCCATTCTTCTTTCGGGTCTTTTGGCGGCGATAGACCAGCCTTTCCCCGCCTTCGGTCTGCTTAGTGCCAAAACGGCCCAGCTTTATGGCATCTACAAGAGCAACACCGGTGTAGAGCATCAGAGTTGCGGCTGTATGCGCGATCTGGCCAGCCTGATCGTGATCGAAGAACTTTGCTATCTCAGTTTCGGACCACGTATTAATTCCATTGCTTTCCACATCAAATGGTTTTGTGGCTCTGACAGGATTGGACTCCATCCACTCCAGTTCGACGGCCAAGTCGAATAACTGCCCTACCCCCATAGGAACGGGACCGGCTGAGAATAACAAAGGTCTGCCATAGTACTCGCCCTGCCTCCGGTATGCGCGCGGGTTTGCCTGTCTTGAGGTGATCGTGCATGGCAACAACCATCTAACGCTTGAAACGGTCTTGGGCGCTCATGTCACACGACCCCCAGTTCCGATAGCTTTATCCGCAAGGCCATTGTTTCTTCGGGCGTGTCGAACATCCCGCGCGGGTCTCTATCATCCACAAGAACGAGATTGAGGCGGTCAGTAAGCGGCGAAGCCTCTGCGCTGGCCGGTGGTTCCGCTGGCCGTGACAAATACCCGCCCGTTGCATATCCTGGCGCACCTCGGTTGATCGCTTCCAGCAATGGCCTAACTCCGGGTTTCCGAACCTGCGCAGCTTGGACAACGTATTCCCCGCGGAGCACAATCCCTGCGGGTTCGTACTTTCCACTGTCGCCGGTATAGCCGCCACCGGAAAGGCTCAACAGATTGCCGAGAAACGCACCTGCCCCGGTGCTGTTGCTCAAGCCCAGGGCAAACTTCTGGAATTGAACCTGCGCCATTTGCGCCAAGAGATCGGCCAATGCCTGCCGTGCAGTTGTTGCTTCGGTCGCAAGGCCAGTAAAGATATCGCTGATTGCGTCAGCACCGCGCTCAGATGAGCGTTGATGAATTCAGACGCGGTCTGCTGGATCACCTCGGCCCTAAGCCGTTAGTGATCCGCCAATCCAGCGTTGGCGTTCCAAATTCGTTGATTGTCTCTGTGGTTCTTTTCACCGGAATGACGCGAACCGGTTTGCCTGCTTTCATCACGCCACCTCATTGACCAAAAGTTCCACAGTGACGATCCCGTGCGAAATCTCGCCGTCGCCGACCCGAATGAACCGCATGGAAGAAACCTTGATGTCTGCAGCCTGATAGCCGGAGTCCAGATTAATTCGCCCCCAATTCAAGGCGTTGCGGACAGCCCCACAAATCCGTTTCACACCGTCCAAGGAAGGTTCGCGTTTCCAGATATGAAACGTGTGGAACACCCGGCTGTGTTTTCGCTGCAGGGAAGAACCCTCATCGACCACCTGAGACTCCTCAAGAATGATGCTGGGGCTAGGCGCAGAGCGCTGATTGCGGTCCAGAATGTTAAGCGCAGGCACAAGATTAGTGACAGCCTGTGTTGCCACTAGTCGCGCTCTGATTGCCTTTTGCGTTGCTAGGTCCAAACTCATTTACGAGCCTCCCTGATTGCCTTTGAAATGGCGTTCTTGATCCGATTGGCGCTGCGCTTCTTTAGCAAGCGATACGAGGGCCAGAAAAACGGCTTCGCATCAGTCCTTGTGGATCCGTACTCAACAATATGGGCATAGCGCACGTCTGTATTTCCAGCGGTTACAGCAACCCCATTGGAAGGCACGGTATGACTGCCTCCCGGCTGAGAATAGGCAGGCGTAGACCGTCCTGGTCCGGTGACAGTGATGCTGCCTTTCAAATCCCCTGTATCTTCGGGAACAAGGTCTTCCATCATGTCCTGCATTTCATAAGCCGATTTGAGCAAAGCAGGTTCAATCGCCTTGACCGACTCTCGCGGGATCGCCTTCATGCGTTGCTGGAAACTTTTCAAACCGCCATCTTTCATCAGAAGGTAAACTCCCGATATTCGTTGACGATCTCCGTCACGCCGAAAGGAATGGCTTTCACGCCTTCCTCTGCTGCAGACCGATAATCGTACCAGAACGCGGCCAGAAGGGTGACAGCCTAAACAAGTGCCGGGGGTATTGGGTCTTGGTCCACACCCCCGAACTGTTCCTCGATCTTGCAGCCCATCAGCTGTTCGGCATGGTTCTGAGCGGCGTCAATCAGCCGGGTCAACACAGCATCGTCTTCGCCACCGATATAATGGGTGAACGCCAAATGCTCTTTCAGTTGTGACAGGCTCAGGATTGCCATTTTACGCAGCCGATACCGCTGTAACTGCCGAGTTGATCCAAAGCTGGCTGTTCAACTTCAAAACACTGTCGGCGCTGTCCACTTGCTCTGCTGCACTGCCGACCTGGGCGATGAAGTACCGCTCACTTGGCGTTCCGGCTGGCGGGGCATCGTCGAATACCACCTTGAAAGCATAATTATGTTCAGTGCCTTCCGCAGTGCGCAGGGCGTTTTGACCTGCATCCGCGTAGTCCAGGCCCAACACCAAATCCAGAACCCCTGCATCGCGGGTGCCTTTGACACGGTGTGTTCGCGCGTCGGCAAGGCTGGCGAAAGTAATCTTGTTGGATGTGTCGCCAAATGTATCGATGGACTCGGTTTCCTTGATCTCGGTGTATGAAAGCGCACCATAGGCCGCTGCATCGGCAGGCTCGGAATTTTGCCCCGCTGTGCTGAGGAAAATCTTGGTGCCGTTGCTTGGGAAAATAGCCATTGTGATTGTCCTCTAGGTTATACGCCGCTCTGCACGTTGCTCGGCGCTGGAATGGCAAACCGTAGCATGTCTCTTTGCTCATCGCGCTCAACGATGTGGTGGGGAAAGACGAGCATAAACCCATGGGAAGGGTGCGCCCGTTGCAGACGCACCCAAATGCACGCGGCTACTCCACCACCTCGAAGTCGTCCTCCGGCTTGCCGTATTCCACGAACAAGTCACGGACCAATCGCTGCATAACGGACAGTTGATTCGGTAAAGGGTGCCATTTCGGTCGGTGCGCTTGGGCGCTGATGGGCTTTGCGAAGTCAGATGTCCAAGGCTCTTTCGAAGTGTTGGCGATATACGGCATGTAGGCACACGGCGCGTAACGCAGTTGGAGTTGGGAGTGAAAGTTTAAGACACGTCATCTGCGCATTCGCAGCCAAGAAAGATCAGACAAGTTCACCGCTCGTTTTTCCGAAATATGCGGCTACTCAGAAATCAATGGGTTCTAGCCCTAATAGCTTTCAAACGTTGTTGTTTGATTTTGCCGGGGGGGTGCCCGTAGATGGTATTGAATGCTCTTACAAAGCTGGATGGTTCGGAATAGCCAACACGCCACGCGACGCTGGAAATATCCAAATTCGTGCTTTCGAGTAATTCGCGCCCGAAGGCTAGTCTGGCTTCGATCAATACACGTCGAAAATTTGTACCTTCGGCCGTCAACCGACGCCGCAACGTTCTGTCACTGATGCCCATCCGATCAGCGATCACGCGGACGTTCAGGTTTCCCGCCACATCGGAGAATATCTGGTTTCTCACTTGCTGAATGATCTTTGGCGCAGCCGGGGTAGAAGAATTTAGCTGTGCTTTGCATTGTTGCAGACTTGTCGCCATTTCTTCAGGGTTTTGATTGGGAAGCGCGATGTCCAGATAATCGGCGGGCAGAATTAGTGCGTCTTCATCACAGTTCAAATGGACGTTGACATCCAATTCACGCTCGATAGCGTCTGCAAATCGTTTGTCCGAAATTCGGGTTCTAAGCGAAGCAACGCTGGATTGAAAGTCTGGCAACAATTTCGATGTGAAATTGGTCAGGACTGTCAGGTGTCGCTCAAGAACAAAGCACTTAGTTCTTCCTTTAAGGTCACCAGCATCCAGAGTCACATGTACTGAACTTCCCACCTGTTTTAATTTCATCTTCAAGATCAGAAAATATGGATCAGGAAAATCCATCGCCACAGCCAGTGCTTTGCCAAGCGTCGGACTGCTTAGAACTGCATATCCCCAGGTTCCAAAAACCTCTGGGCGCGACAGGCGGCCGATCTTGATTCCCAGGCCGAATGAATCCGGGACTTGAGCTAAAAAATTTTCGACGGCTATCAGTTCCTGCCGCAACAGTATTCGTTTCCCTGAATTATAAAGATCGAAACTGCTAAGGCCGGTTCCTCTAAGGCAATCCTCAGAAGACAGGCCATATTCCTGCGCGGCCTCAACCAAAATTCGTAAGCTGCCTGTAGGCCGAGAATGATCAAGCGGAAACATGGGCGCTTGATAGCAAAGTGGTCTCAAATGTCAAAAAACTGGCCCATAGTGCCATCAACATTCTGGGCGGATTGGCAGATTATTGCCCTCCGATTTCGCTGTAACGCCGATATGCGCTCGGCGCGTGGCCTAAAGGGGGAGGGAACCGGGTGGGAATTGGTCCAAAAAACTATGAAAACAAAGCATCGGACATTTTGCATTCCTTGTCTGTCGAAGAGAAGGCGGCACTGTGTTCGGGTGAGGATTTTTGGAGCCTGAAATCGTTGGATCGCCACGGCATTGGCCCTTTGATGGTGACGGACGGGCCGCATGGATTGCGCAAGCAAAAAGGTGCAGCGGATCATATGGGTTTTAACCATTCCGTTCCCGCAACTTGTTTTCCGACAGCGTCGGCTTTGGCGGCGACGTGGAACACAGACTTGATGAGCGAAATCGGTCGGGCACTTGGTGCTGAATGTCGACACGAGGGTGTCAGTGTTCTTCTTGGTCCGGGTATCAACATCAAGCGACATCCCACCTGCGGGCGCAACTTTGAATACTTCTCGGAAGATCCGTATGTGTCCGGCAAACTGGCTGCGGCATTGGTAGAAGGGCTGCAATCTGAGGGCGTAGGTGCCTGTGTCAAACATTTTGCGGCAAACAATCAAGAAACACAGCGGATGGTCATCGACACGCTTGTTGACGAACGAACCTTGCGCGAAATTTACTGCCCGGCTTTTGAGACAGTGGTCAAAGAGGCGCAACCTTGGTCTGTCATGTGCGCCTATAACCGTTTGAACGGCACGTTTTGCAGCGACAGCGATTACCTTCTGAACAAGGTTCTGCGCCAGGATTGGGGTTTTGAAGGTCTCGTCATGACCGATTGGGGTGGTCAAAATGACCGGGTCGAGGGCGTCAAGGCTGGGATGGATCTTGAGATGCCCGGCAACAAGGGGGTCAATGACGCGCGCATAGCGTGGGCGGTCCGCTCTGGCCAATTGTCTGAAGCTGATCTGGATAAAACGGTGTTGCGTATTCTCAAGCTCATGCTGGCCGCGACTGATCGGAAAGATGGCACGGCCCACGTGGATATGCAGGCGCATCACGATCTGGCTAGGCGCGCAGCAGAAGAAAGTGCCGTTCTCCTGAAGAACGACGGTGGGCTTCTTCCTTTGAAAGCCATTGGGAAAATTGCGGTGATAGGAGGCTTTGCCGAAACCCCTCGGTTTCAGGGGGCTGGCAGTTCGCAGGTCAATCCATGGAAGCTAGATACCCCACTGGATGCGCTACGTACTTATCTGGAGCCTAATGCCGAAGTCAGTTTTGCGCGTGGTTTTGATGCAGATACCGCCGAAGATGACCCGACCTTAATTGCGGCGGCTGTCGAAGCAGCCCAAAACGCCGACAAGGTTGTACTGCTCGCTGGTTTGACCGCTAGGTTTGAGGCCGAAGGTGTCGATCGCGACACACTTGCGTTGCCTGCGCAGGTCAACCGGCTTGTCGAGGCCGTGACAAAGGTCAACCCGAACACGGTTGTCATATTGTCCAACGGGTCCGCGATTGAAATGCCTTGGATCAACGAGGTTCAGGCCGTCATGACCCTGCAATTGGCCGGTCAGGCAGGTGCAAATGCCTTGCCCAGAATACTTTTTGGCGATGTGTCCCCTTCAGGCAAGCTTGCCGAGACTTACCCGATGGCCATGGAGGATTGTGCCTCGGATGCCCATTTCCCCGGCGAACCGCGTCGGGTCATTTATCGCGAAGGGCTCAATATCGGTTACCGCTATTTTGTCACCTATGACGTTCCGGTGCAGTTCCCCTTTGGCCATGGGTTAAGTTACACCCGCTTCCAATACAGCGACTTGAAACTGCACATTGGCGGGGCTGCAGGGGAAGCCAAAGTCGTGGCCGAGTTAACCGTGACAAATACTGGAAATCGCGCCGGGGCTGAGATCGTACAGTTTTACGTTCGTGATCAAGTCTGTAGCCAGCCGCGCCCCAAACGCGAACTTAAGGGTTTCCACAAGGTGATGCTTGAACCCGGTGAAAGCAAAACCGTGCGCATGGACCTGCCTTCGCGCGCTTTTTCGTTTTACGATGTAGCTCGTGCAGACTGGGTTACGGAAGACGGTGACTTCGACATTCTCGTCGGCGCTTCGGTTACGGATATCCGTCTGTCAGGCAAAGTTACACTTAAAACCGGGAATCCTGCACGCCGACCAACCCCCGAACGCCCTGCAATCAGCATGAGCGACGCGCAGTTCACGGGGCAGGGCGGGGTATTGATCCCTCAGGATAAAACGCGCCCGTTCACGCCTTTATCTACATTGCACGAGCTTCAGGAAACTCGGTTGGGACGTCTTTTGTTCCGAAAGGTTGTAAAGGACGCAAACAAAATGCTGGGCGGCCATACGGATGAAGAAGCCATCCGGTTGCGTGACGCTTTGCTGTCCAGCCTACCGATGCGCAACCTTGTCACCATGAGCAACGGCGCTTTCAGTCCCAAAATGTTGGACATGGTCCTTCTTATGCTGAACGGGCGCTACGGCGCAGCATTCAAGCGCGGTTTCAAGGGGTAGTGTCATGAGTTTATTCAAGTCTTCTTTCAAATGGGCTGCGTTGATCATCGGAGGACCCATTGTCCTGGCCTTGGTAGCGCTCATGTTACTGGTGCCGCTGCGCTATGCTTGGGTCGAATGGAAGGGCCCAACCGTCGATGCCCGCCACATGCAGGCAAAACTGGACTATCTGTCGGCGCTGGAACCGGTTTCAAAGGATCAGCCAAATATCGTCTTGATCATGTTTGATGATCTGGGCTGGGGTGACTTGTCCTCTTACGGCAATGCCCTGATTAACACGCCACGAATGGATGCGCTGGCCGAAGAAGGGTTGCGAATGACCGATTTCTACTCGGCCTCGCCGGTGTGCTCACCTTCGCGCGCTGCTTTGCTGACGGGGCGAATGCCGCCGCGCACGCGGACGGACAAACATGTTTTTTTCCCCAGCAGTCATCCGATTGGCGCCATGCGTCGCATTATGGGGCTGGCCAATGAACTCCCGAAAGAAGAGATCACTTTGGCCGAAGTTCTAAAAGAGACTGGCTACGTCACTCAGATGGTCGGAAAATGGCACTTGGGCAACAAAGAGGGCTATCGCCCAAACGACTTCGGTTTCGACGACTGGTACGGTGTCTTGCACAGCAATGACATGTACCCATTTGACCTGTTCAAAAACGATCAAGTCTTGATTCAAGATCAGCGAAAGGGCGGTTGGTTTGCCGCTGAAACGGATGAGCAAAACCCATTGCCCGGAAACGGGATTGATCAGCGCCAGTTAACACGGAAGTACACTGAAGAAGCCGTATCCTTCATTCAAAATGCAGAAGATAAGCCGTTTTTCTTGTATCTCGCGCACAGCTTGCCGCACGTCCCGCTTTATGCGGACCCGGAGTTTGCCGGAACTTCCGAAGCTGGCGTTTATGGCGATGCGGTTGAAGATCTTGATCGCAGTACAGGTTCGATCCTGGATGCGATTGACCGTGCCGGTATTTCCGAAAACACAATCGTTATTGTTACCAGCGACAACGGCGCCGATTACAATGGCAGCTCAGGCCACCTGCGCGGGCGCAAGCAACAGACCTTGGAAGGCGGTCAGCGAGTGCCAATGATACTGAGATGGCCCGGCAGGGTCGAGGCCGGAACGGTCAGCAGCGCAATGGCAATGAACACTGATCTGTTCCCGACGCTGCTGTCGCTTCTGAATATCCCACAACCGCAAGATCGAAACATTGATGGGACCGATATTTCGGGCGTTTTTCTGAATGGTACAGAGTCGCCACATGATGTTCTTTATTATTTCCCGACCATTGGGACAGAACCGGTCGCAATTCGCAATGATACCTTCAAGCTTAGCATCAACCCCAAAGATCGGGGGCGCAGACGTCCACACTTGAGTCGATTGGATCTGGATAATGAGGCTCACGATCTTTCCGCCAAACATGTTGAGGTGCTGGATGAGCTGATCACGGTGTTGACGTCCAAAGCGGATGAAGTGGTCCAAAACCCACGCGGCTGGAAATAAAGCCCAAGTTCAAATCTCAGATAAGAAAAAGCAAAATACATGACGCAGACCGATCGAGTTTCCGCACCGGTTTTGAGCTCCTTTGCCTTGGCCTTAGGTGGTCAGAACATCCTCTTTGTGATCCAGCTCAATTTCCTGTTGATGGCCTTCACGGACATCCTGGGACTGATGCCGGCGGCCGTTGCTACGCTGCTATTGGTGGCACGTATCTTTGATGCAGTGAACGACCCGATAATGGGGTATGTGGCTGAACGGACGCGAACCCGGTTGGGAAAGTTCCGCCCCTGGTTGCTTGGCGCTCCTCTGCCACTTGGTGTTCTGACGGTTGCCATGTTCATGAACCCGCAGTTGGGGTCTGAAGGGAATCTTGTCTACGCCTATGCGGTCTATATTGCCTGGACGGTTTTCTACACGATGACCGACATTCCGATATGGTCACTGACTGCAACGATGACACGCAACGATAAGGAACGCGCTCGTGTTGTTGCGGTTGGACGTGTTGTCGCCATGTTGGCGCTTGCCGCGGCGGGCGTCTTGGTGCCGGTCGTCGCGCAAGCCTACGCGCCCGACGACAAGTCCGCCGGGTATCTGTTTGCGGTTTTCGTATTTGCCTGCATCGCCGTTCCGTTGCTGTTGTTGGCCGGAATTGGCGTGCGAGAAAAGGTGGTACCAACCACAAAGAAATACTCGTTAGGTGACCAACTTGGTCTTTTACGTCAGAATCGGCCCCTACAGTTGTTGATCCTCAGTTCGGTTCTGGGCTGCCTGTCTTTTGTGCCAACCATCGCCAGCCCATATTATGCTGAGTATACGCTGGGCGACGCCGGTTTGCTGGCACCCATTATGGGGACGATGTTGCTGGGGACCGTCTTAGGTATTTGGCCCACGGTTTTCTGTGCAGCGCGGATTGGAAAAGTCGAGACAATTTTGATCTCTACCGTAATCCGAGGATTTGTGGGTTTGGCCTATTTCTGGATCGGATTTGACAGTTTGCCGATCGTGTTGTTGCTGACATTTGTCGGAGGGTTTCTTGTTGCACCAATTGCCGTACTGATACCTGTGCTTATCGGCGACACGGTTGATTATGTGGTCACTCAAACCGGCATCCGTTCCGAAGGAATTGCTTTTGCTGCGTTCACCTTCTCGAACAAAGCCAGCACCGGGCTCGCGGCGTGGGCTGCTGGCATGATACTGGCGGCAACAGGATACGTCGCCAACCAAGCCCAGAATGCGGACGCTGTTGCCGGGATATTTTGGTTGGTTTCGCTTATGCCCGCTTTTGGTGCGTTTCTTTCGATCCCACCACTGCTGTTTCTCAGACCATATATCAAGGATACCTTGTACGGGCGGAAGTAATCTCACGTAAGAGCACTACAAGACGAAACGGCTCTAAAATCCGTTTAGTTTCCGGCAACTGTATCTCTCAGGAGGTTTAAGGATCGATACCTTAGGGGTATTTCGGATCGTGCTGGCGATACGGCTACAACAACGCCAGGCCGCACTCTTCGCGCGGCAACCAAGCGCCGGCAGAAGCACGTTGGGCGCCTGAACAATTTGAGGGCTCGGCGCCTGGCGCTCTTTCTCAACCTGACGATGAAGACCTTGAAAACCAGACCCTTAGTCTCTCTTTTTGAATGAGTGATCCTTGTTGGACAGGCCGCAAAAGTTTGCGACACATCCCTTGGGCAAACCCTGCCAAAGTGCTAACGTATTCGCATTAAGTAGTGTGTTGTTTTGATTTGGGACAGAGTTATGGCCAAAGACACGATAGACCAAGGGCAGCGGTTTGCTGATTCAGTGACACCTGCGCAATTGGCTTCCGCTTTAGTTGAAACGCCCGATCTTTTTCGACTGGTAATCGATACCGAAGGGTTGGCCGCCGTCAATTTGCCAGATGGATTTGTCACCGACCGTTATGCCATCGTTGATGGAGACTTGTTCCTAATTGGGACAGATGGGCAAGTTGTTGCGCTGCTATCTGGAGCTGAGAATAATTATATTCTTCAGTTTGATGGCGTTCCGATCGCAGCGACAACGCTGACGAATGCCATTGAGGCATTGGGCGAATGGGATCAATTGGGCGATATTCCGCGGCTGACTGTGGCCCAGATGATGGGATTGGGTGCTGCCCGGCCCGGAACCGGCGAGCAAGAGCCGGTGGATGTGGGCGACCCGCTTACTGGTTTGGAATTTAACCCATTGCTGCCGCCAACCGACTATCCATCCGACAATGAAACAAACAGAAGGTTCTTTGGCGATGATCTGGGGGGCGAAGACGATGATGGCGTACCCGAACCCGGTGAAAACGATATTGAACTGACGGGGCAACCAATCGCATTTGAAACCGACGCGCCTGTCAGTTTCCGTCCTGCATCATTTATAGAGTTCAACCTTGAGCAAGCCGATATTGGTGAAGCTGTCAGCCTGGTCACTTTGCAGATCACAGAACTGCCGTTGGGGACACGTACCAACATTGGACAGATCGTTGATGCTGGTGGTGTTGCGACGCTGAACTTCTCGGGCAGCGAGGCGGATTTTAACGCTTTGGTCCTGACCTTTCCGACCGATTTTTCGACTGAGAGTCGAAATGATGCACCCACTGGCCCTTTGCAGGCTTCAATTGCGATCGAAACGACGTTCTTAGGTATGTCGCAGCTGGAATTCCCAATCACTGTCTTTGCTGAAGGGGACGCCATAATCGATGATACAGGGCCGGATACCGTCGTTGATGAATCCGACGCACCGACCAGGTTCAAGCCCTCTGAATTGCTTGCTCCGAAAGTTACGGACATTGATGGCTCTGAAGACTACGAGTCGCTGACTTTGACCATCAAGGGGCTTCCAGCCGGATCGACGGTTGCAAGCCTTGGGCTGGTCGTGCCCGCTGGCGCGGAAGCTGTGGTAAGGCCAACGCTCAACGGTTCAACGACTCTTACCATCACTATGACGGCGGATCAGGTTTCGGATATTCAAGCCGCATATGACGGGCTGGAACTGACTCTACCTACCGACTTTTCAACCGAAAGCCGCACGGATCTTAGAACGGCTGACGAATTGCCGCTGACGCTGACTCTGGACATTCAGACAGACGAAGACGTTTCAGCCGCAACAGATACGCCGGTTGATGGGACGGTGACAGCCACCCGGATCGTAGATATCGGCGCAGAAGGTGATTTGGAGCTGTTCGGCTCTGGCACAATCACGATAGACGAAAACGATCCGCCGGGTGTCTTGGACGAAGACAACACAACTACGGCCCCGCTGGATGTGCGTCCTGCCGATGCCGTGACAGGGCAGCCGACCGATCTTGATGGATCTGAAACCATCGCAAGGGTCGATGTTGTCATTAACGGGCTGCCTGCAAACACTGCTTATTCGACAGATGGCGGCGTGACCTTCCAACCCGCACCAGCAGGCACAGTTCTTACATTGGACAGCCTGACTTTCGCGCAATATCAAGATCTTATCATCCGATTTCCCGACGACTTTTCGACGACAACACCGCTGACAGGTAGTGCCACCTTCACCACGAACGAGGCAATTTTAGCGGGTGAAACGGATACTGGGCCTGATGATGGTGTGGAAACCGGTACGTTTACGATCACCATAAATTCGGAGCAGGATGTCGAGATATCCGTAAACGACATCACAGTGATCGAGGATCTGGACGAGGACATTCCGTTGAACGTGAATGTCGACGTTACCGATATCGACGGATCGGAATCAATAACGTCTATCATCTTGGATTTTGCCAACCTTCCAGTCGGTGACACCACTCTAAGCGATGGTACTGTTTTAAACCCCGCAGGAACGACGCAATGGACGGGTGATCTGGCGACGTTGCAATCGCTGGCTGTGACCAGTCTGCCGACACATTACTCGGGCGTGATTACGATCACTGTCACCGTTGACACCGACGAGGGCGATCCGACGGTCGCCGTCGATAGCTTTGATCTGAATGTCACGCCGGTAGCCGAACCGACGATAATACTGTCCGTTGATGACAGCGTCGCAAATGTCGATGAACGCGGGCCCGACAACTATCTGGTTGATGAAGACACGTCCTTTTTGTTGCTGATCGAGGCCGAAACGCCGGACCGGGACGGTTCGGAAGCTCTGACGCAGATCGTTGTCGAAAATGTGCCGGTTGGTTGGGTGGCGAATACGGGCGGTGCCGTTGACCCCGCGCTATTCGAACAAGGCGCGGCACAAGTCGACTCGGCATCGATTTCAGGAACGACGTTGACGATCACTTTGATTGCTGACGTGACCGAATTCGATGGGGCTATCAGGATGACCCCTCTGCCCAATGACGATCGCGATGTCGCAACAATCGTTGGGGATGACTTGGTCGCCACTGTGACTTCTTTGGATCAGGCACCGCCTTTGCCGCCGGATACACAAACGGCATCTGACAGCGTGGATGTCGACGTAGACGCGATCGTGGATGACCTGAATGTAAATGCCGAGGATATCAGCAAGAATGAAAACGTTAACGGCAGGCGCGCAATCGAAATTGATATTTCGGGTGTAGCTTTAACCGACAATGACGGCTCCGAGACGATCTCTTCACTTGCTCTGACAATTACAGTCGCAACCGCAAGTGACATTTTTGATCCTTCGGACACAAACCAACTAGAGCTGCGCGTTTCCGATCCGGCGCTGGCGGGTTTCGTGACAATCACCCAGACCGGGTCGACAGCGGACAGTGTGTCATACTCATTTACCCCGGCAGGCGGCGCGACGCAGGCAGAATATACTTCGGCACTGGAATCGTTGGAAACCGTCGTCCCGCAACACTTTAGCGGTGTTCTGACGCTTAATGGTGAATTGTCCTGGAATGAAACGACCACCGGAGATGTCGAAGATGATCTTACGGACAACTTCAACACCGGCACGTTTGATTTAACACAAACCGTCAATCCGCGCGCAGAAGCGGATTTGACCGCTTCGGTCTTTGTCCTGACCGCGGCTGAAGTTGCCGACGGCAGCCCGACCTCTGTGTCAGCCAGTGTCGAAGATGGCTCGGTCAGCGGGGCTGACATCCTAACCTTGCTGGAAAGCACGGACGACGGTTCCGGGCCCGGTCAGGTCAGCCTGTTTGTCGGGCTTGATGCGGAAACTCCGGATACGGATGGGTCGGAAGAGTTAAGAACACTGGTCATGTCCAATATCCCGACCGACTGGATCGCCGACTTCCTGACGAATACGACCGTAGACCCAGCCGTGTTTTTCTCGGCCGACGGCACGTCACCTTTGGACGCCGCAGAACAGGCCAAAATCGGCACCGTAACCTATGATCCGGCAACCGGCGAGTTGAAGATTACGTTTACGCCAGATGTGACCAGCTTTGAAGGTTCTATTCGGCTTACCCCGTCCCTTTACGAAGACTATGACGTGGACCGAGACAATGGTGATCCTTTCAGTTCTGTTGGCGACTTTTTTGGCGATGATCTGAAGATTACCCTGACTACGCAAGACGACAACACAGACACCATGGATGAACAGGTGTCAGATGCGACCTTTGATGTAGACGTCGACCCGGTCAACAACATCGCTGTTATCCTTGAATTGCCCGAAGGCAACGAAGGTGAGATCGACGCCGCTGGCGGTGTCTGGCAAATCCCGTTCGAACCGATCATTCAGGATCAGGACGGCAGTGAACAAGTTACTGCAGTGGTCCTGCGTAATGTGCCTGCTAACGTCACAATTTTTGTACCTGACCCCGACAATCCGGGTGGTCCCAAGATTTTGGCTTTGCTGACAGAAGTAGATACGCCTCCGGGTTTCAACACCTGGAGCCTTGAGAACGGCGGCTGGACGGGCGCAGAGGTGCGCGGCGTCCCACTGCATTTTGCTGGACCCGCAAGCGCAACCGTAGAAGTTGTAACAACCGAATCTGACGGTGGCGGGACGCGGGTAACGCAGCTTTCGGACCAGCTATATGTTGATCCGGTTATTGACGGCGGCGACCCCAGCGAGAGCTACACGACAGCCGAAGATACGGCTGTGTTCTTTCCGATTGATGGAAATCTGATCGATAACCCAACGAATTCACCTGAATCGCCCGAAGCGATCCTCGATATCGTCATAGTCAGCAACATCGTTCCTGATTCTGGGGGTCGTGTTCCCAGGTTTTTTGATGGCCCTCCGGGTGAACCCGGTTCAATGGAGTTGATTCCGATTTTCACAGGCGGGTCTGGCCAGCTTGAATTAGAAGTTGGAGTGGCTTCGAATTTGTGGGTCATTCCAGGGCAAGACAGTAACGAAGACTTCGTTTTTGACGTTTCTCTAATTTACTTCGAAAGACTCGATCCGCTCCAAGTCCTTGAGGCAAATGGAACCGCCACGCTTACTGTAACCGGCGTGGCGGATGATCCGATCATTACCACACAGGACGAAACGGCATATTCAGGCACCATCGCTAATGAATTCAATCCCGGTGGCACAACGGATACCCGCCCCAATTCTGAACTGATCTACGGATATGCCGGATTCTCCAATGCTCCGTTCTTTCTGGACAGTCGCCTGCTGGACAGCGTTATCCAAAATGGCGTGACGAGCGACCAGCAGGATGAAACCTTTATCGCCGACGTGACCCCGCTGACCGGCGTAATGACTGAGATACTTGTGCCCGAAGGTGATCCGGCTGCGGATTTTGATGGTTCAGAAACGATTTACTACCTGATCACAGGCGTGGACCCGGTCACCAGTTTTGCAAACGCGACCCCAGTGGATACAACTGGCGAAAGCTATCTGGTTACCGAAAGCCAATTGGCAAATCTTCAATTCGTTCCGACCCCTGTTGCCGAAGCAACGTATTACAACCTGACCTTTACCGCCATTGTCGTGGAAGACGATGAAGACCTGTCCAGTCTGGCCGGCCTACCCATCGAAGAGATCGTTCAACAGATCGATAACCTGCCCGGAGGGGCGGCGGTATCGGAAGAGATCAGCATCGTAGTGGTGCCCGAGCCCGGGATTGACCCTGATCCCTGTGAGACAGAACAAGAATTGCCATTGCCGATATTGGAATTGGTCGGCAGCGGGGATGAAGACACCGAGATTGCGTTCAAGATCAAAATCACGCCGGATCCTCCATATTATGACAGTATTGATGACCTTGTGAATTTGCCAAACAATGTAACTGGCAGTTTTGGGCTCGCTATTGACTTGCCCGAAGGTGCGATGCTCAGCAGTGACCCGCCCGGAGCCGTTATCTTCGACCCGGTTACCGGGCAATATGCCATAGACCTGAGTGTGCTGGGTGTCGATCCTTCCGACCCTACCCAGACAGCAGGTTCGCTTCTGTTTACCCCACCCGAGCATGAATCCAGCCCAGATCCCTTCCTGCCCGAAGAAACTTTCGGGCCTGATGACCCTTATGACGGGCTGAACGAACTCGACTATTCGATGATTCTGATCAATGCGACCTGTAACACAACGACAGACGGGACCTCGTCCTTCGCAATCACGATCAACCCGGTTGTCGACGGCCCCGATATTGTGGTGCTTGCAGAAAATTCAGTTCTTGAGGATACGCCTTTTACGCCCAATATCGAAATTCGCGGCATTGACCCCGGCGAGAAGCCCTTTGGCGACATTATCATCGAAATAGATAGTACGAATGGTGGTGCTTTGCTGGATGGGGATGGAAACGCGATCCCCGGAACATCGCTACCCGGCGGGAAGACCAGATATGCGGTTACCGTTGACCAATTGCCCTCCTTGCAGATTACAGCAAATGAACATTACAGCGGCCCCTTGGAATATTCTGTGACCGCCGCATCCGAAGACCTGGACGGGTCTAGGTTGGCAAACACGATCACACAGACTCTGGAGATCATTCCTGTTGCTGACGAACCGTTTTTCAACTTCGATCAGACGCCAATTGATCCCGATACCGGACAACCCTTTGTTGATCTCAGCGGGGCTACGCCAGTAATCACGATCATCGAAGACGTTCCATTCACGCTGGGAAGCGTTTTGGACGCGGATTCCCCCGATCAGGATGGGTCGGAAGAGGTGACATTGGTTTTGTCCGGCGTACCGGATTATTTGCTCGTCACGGGGCCCTCCAGCGGTTTTATCAACAACGGAGACGGGACGTTCACGATATCAGACGATGCGTTCGAACAGGTTCAGTTCGTGCTGCGCGATGAACACGCCAGGACACCAGACGGGTTGGATTCGTCGATACCGGATGAAATTCCACTGACTCTGACCGTGAACACCCTCGAAATCGCGAATTCCGACAGTAATAGCGGGTCGGTTGATTTTATTGTCCGCGTCAGGCCTGACGCGGATCTGCCAACGGTAACCGCCACGGTAACACCCGATACCGGGGTCGAGGATGATGCGACTGTCTATGTTCTGGATATTTCCGGTACGACGCCAGACCCGCACGAGACCCTGGAGTTCCAAATCACCGTGCCGCCGGGTGGAAAAATCCTGTTAGACGGGGTCGAGCAGCCAGTTGTCGGCGGTGTCGTGACAATTCCGGGTTTCCCCGTTGGCACGAGCCCAAGTGGTGCAACCAACTTTATCCCAATTTCAGAGGTGACCTTTGATCCGCTGCTGGACTTTGCCGGTGATGTCACACTTGAGGTGGTGGCCGTAACTACCGATACGGCGCTGGATGGTAGTTTCTCGGATTCCGAAAGTTCAGCTCCTGTTGATCTTGAGTTGACGATTACACCATCGCTCGATCTGGATCTTACGGTTGATCCTGACCCGGATTCTTCCGCGCAAACCGGAACTTCGATTGCGGTGGAACTTGGCATCGACGCTATCGTCACGGATACTCTTGGCATAGAAACGTTGGATGAGGTCGTCGTTTCGTTCAACGACCCGCTGCCCGCTGGGGCAACCGTTTCGGATGGTGTTCTGTCACCCGATAGGCAAACCCTGACACTGACTCGGGGCGCGTTGACATCTGCAGAGTTCACGGCCCTGGTGGCTGCAGTGACCGTTCTGTTACCGGGTGATTTTGCTGGCGCGGTTGAGGGCTCAGTCGTGGCAACGACGAACCACGGCACGTCTTCGCCGGTTGCTTTCAGCTTTGATGTGAATGACGTCCCGGGCGTTTCTGGTCCTGTCGACATCACCTCCACGGACCCGGTGTTTTTCATCACTAACGCTGAGTTGCTGGCAAACGCCAGTGATATGGATGCGTTGAGCATAGCCAATGTCACATCGGACGATCCGGCCAACGTGACTGTTGATGTGCAGGCAGGTGGTGTGCAGATAACTGTGCCAAATGCGTATGTGGGAACGCCCATATTGACCTATGACGTCGTAGATAGCGCGACGCCCCCTGCCAGCACTCCGGCAACCGCCAATCTGGATATCGACACACTTCAGATGGAGGTCACGGGAACCACGATCACGAACCCTGCGGGCGCACCGCGCGATCTGCTGGATGACGTGACCGGGGCCGTTGGAGGTAACGACATAGCCAAAGGCACGTCGGGTAATGACGGTGTGGTTCTGTCCGGCACCTCACCCTATGCCGAGATCGAAGGCTTCAGCTTGTTGGGGGGCGACGATTTCATTGATCTCTCGGCCTCTGGTGACGGCTATAGTGTTGATCTGGGTGCTGATGATGATTGGGCCATTGGCGGTTCTGGGAACGATGTTTTGATCGGTGGGTCCGGGTCCGATATTCTGAACGGCGGTGAAGGATCCGACAGTTTGGAGGGCGGCGCAGGATCGGACATCTTTGTGATGACCGACCTGACCATGTCCGATGTGATCACTGATTATGACGGACCAGCCGGAGGGGACCAAATTGACCTGACGGCCTTAGTCAACGTAGACCCCACCAATCTTGGATCAGAAGTCACCTACGACAATTCAAACGGAGAGCTTGATGTGCGCGGATCACTGGTTGCGACGGTCAATACAGCCGGAGGCGGCTTTTCAGCCGAGGTCGAGGTGATCTTCAACGACGCTGATGGTGCCCAGCAAACAGCAGTGATCTGACCCTGATCACCGCTCTCGCAGGGCCTCAAATCGGGCTTTTCGGAACGGCTTCAAGATGTAGTCGAGAACGGTTCGTTCTCCGGTCAGGATATCAATCGAAGCAACCATGCCCGGGCGGATTTCCAGCCGTTGACCATTCTTTTCCAGAGCGTTGCTTTGGGTTTCCACAATGATCGGGAAAAAGATCTCTCCGGTGGCTTCATCCTGTTCGGCATCGACCCCGACGCGTGTCACCTCGCCATCCAGTGCGCCGTAGACCGTAAAGTCGAAGGATGTAAGCTTTATGCTTGCGGGCAAACCCGGGCGCAAAAAGGCCACATCTTCGGGTTTTGCACGCGCCTCGATCAAGAGCGAGTCATCTGCCGGGACTATGCGCAATACTTCCTCTCCGGGTGCAATCACAGCGCCGATGGTATGGACGTTCAACGTCGATATGACCCCGTCGACTGGAGCGCGAAGAGCCGCGCGGTTTACGACATCTGTCGCGCTCTTGATACTTTCGTTAATCACGCTGAGTTGGTTGAGCGTGTCAGATCGTTCGATGTTGATCTCAGCCCGGCGCTGCAGCTCGGCTTCTGTGACGCGGGCGTTGGCCTCAGTCAGGGCGGCCCGGGCTTGTTCCCGCCGTCCGGTCAGCGCGTCACGCTCTTGCCGCCGGGCGCTTCGTTCGCGTTCTACGGGCAAGATTTGGGCGCGTGGGACGATCCCGCTGTCTGACTTGATCTGAATTTCTTCATCCAACAGGGCGATATTTTCAGCTACACGATCCAACGCGGCGCTAAGCTCGGCAATTTCCTGTACGCGCTGTTGGACCTGCGCATCTAGAACAGCGCTTTGGCCCAGATACGACGCGGTTCGGCTATCGAACAGGGCGCTTTCCCGTACAGCCAGTGAACTGTTTGGGTCGATCCCGGCATTTGTGAAATCTGGTTGGGCCCCTCCGGCCAGCTCGGCCTCAAGTCGCAGGGCGCGGGCACGCAATGCCCGCTGTTGCGCATGCAACTCGCCCAGACTGGCGGCAGAGCTTGTGTCGTCCAGCCGGACCAGGATTTGCCCGGCCTCAACCGTATCACCTTCGCGGACTGCGATGTCCCGGACGATCCCGCCTTCCAGGCTTTCGACAACGCGGGCTTGACCCAAGGGGACAACCCGGCCGGTTGCGCGGGCCAGTTCCTCGATCCGGGCGAGCGAAGCCCAAATCAATGCACATCCAATAACCAGCAATAACCCCATCAATATAGGGAACACCCAGCCCGAGGAACGGCGCAGCCTGCCCGCGTCTGGGCCTTGGGCAAAATCAACCAGTTCCCAATCCCGATTGCTCATGACGTCTCACTGCGGTTGTTCTTCGCCAGTTGCCGAAGGATATCTTCCTTGGGTCCATCCGCTGCTATCTTGCCCTTGTCCAGCACGATCAGCCTGTCGACCAATGCCAGAAGGCTGCTACGGTGTGTCGAAACAATAAGGGTCATCGGCCAATGCGCCAGAACGCGTGACAGGTTTTGCACGAAAACCTGTTCCGTTTGCGTGTCCATCGAAGAAGTGGGCTCGTCCAAAATCAAAACCCGAGGGCGCGGAAGCAGCGCGCGGGCCAAAGCAACCAGCTGTCTTTGCCCACCTGAAAGATTGCGCCCCCGTTCGGTGACCGGCATGCTGAATCCCTGTGGGTGCGCGGCGGCTATCCGGTCAACACCTGCCAGCCTGGCAACGCGCAAAACGTCCTCGCTGGTGGCTTGCGGCACTCCGAAAGAGATGTTTTCGGCCAAAGTTCCCGAGAACAAAACTGCCTCTTGCGGGACCAACTGGATGTCCTTGCGCAACCTCGCCGGAGCAAGTTGGGCCATGTTCAGCCCGTCAAGCAGGACCATGCCTTCTGTCGGCGCATACAGCCCGGACAAGATGCGCACGAGGCTTGTCTTGCCGGCCCCAACCGGACCGATGACACCGATTTTGGCCATCGCCTCGCTTGCGAAGGACACCTCGTCTAGGGCAGGAACTTTTGTTCCCGCATATTGCAGCGAGACATTTCGTACGTCAAAAGCCCCTTCCTTGGCTGGTGCGTTCAGCGAAGCCCCGGCTGCCCCAGTGTCCGATGGTTGCGACATCAGCGCGTTCAGGCCTCGCAGCGTGGCAATGGCAAAGCTTGCGCGAACAAATAGGCCGGACAAGGCGGCGGTAGGGGCCATTGCCCGACCGGAAAGGATCATGGCGGCAATCACGGCACCCATGGTGAGATTGCCTTCCAGCGCCAGATAAACGCCAATTACCACGATCCCGATTGACGAAAGCTGTTGCGCAAACCCTGTGACCGTCGTTGCGAAGGTGGCCAACCTGCGGCTACGCTCTTGTGTGGACGCAGATTCGGAAACCATTCGTTCCCATCTCGTCTGCATTCGACCTTGGCCCGATACCGCCTTTAATGTCTCCAGATCGCCCACGGCCTCAACTGCGACGGCATTCTTGACGCTCGTGATTTGACGCTCCGAGTCAGAGGCCTTCCGCAGAGGTACAAGGATCACAAGCCCCATAATCAAAACAATGCCGAGTGCGATGCTAGGAGGCCAGGCCAGCGGCCCGCCGATATAGGCGATCACACCAATGAACAACACGGCGAAGATCAGATCGGTCAGCGAAGCCAGTGTTTGCGATGAAAAGAAATCTCGCACCTGCTCGTAATCTTTAAGATTGTTTATCAGCCCGCCAACAGGCTGCGCCTGTGTGTCCAACCGCAGATCGGCGATATGGCGAAAGATCTCGGACGACACAGCAAGATCGACCCGGCGCGCAACCTTGTCTACGACCCTTGCACGCACCCATTTCAAAATCGCATCTACAACCAAGGCCAAACCAACGCCCGCGACGAGGGACCAAAGCGTGATCAACGCGGCGTTCGGAAAGACCCTGTCATAGACATTCATCGTGAACAGAGGCATCGCCAGCGCCAGAAGGTTGATCATCGCCGAGGCCATGATCACCTGCATATAGTCAGGCCAGAACCGGTGCACGACGCTCCAGTACCAGTGGCCCGCCGCGTTGGATGCTGTGTGATCAACCTGGGAAGTGTCATCCCCCTGAAGCAGTAATGCGTGACCGGCGTAGCGGTCGGACAGCTCACCCAAGGGCAGTGACAGCGGGTCGTTTGATCTTGTCGGCCAAATGACAGTCGCTTGCTCTGCGTCAATGCTTTGCAACACACAGGCCTCGCGTTCGGAGAGGAATAAAACGGCTGGCAATACCGATACGGGAATATCGCTTAATTCGCGACGAGACAGACGGGCGCGAAAACCCTGTGCTTCGACCGCCTTGACCCCTTCGGTAGGGGTCAAAGAACCGCTGCTGTCCAGCGGACGCCCTGACACCAGAACGTCGACACCGATATCGTGACCAAGCAGGCGCATGCATGCGGCGATGGCGTTCGCCAGCGCGTCTTTCGGGGTCTCTTCAAACTGCCAGCCAAGCTTGTTCTTTGTTGGAGCACGGCCACCCGCAACCACGCGCGGAGCGATGTTCACACGAGTGGTTGTGGGGCGTTCTGGCGGTTTATCGGTGGCGATGGTGGTGGCTCCGGCTAAAGCAGGGTCGTATCAGTCAAGCGATTTCCTCCAGTCGCGGAATGCGCTTGCATCCAGCCTTTGTTCGCCGCCTGTCTGGCTGCGTGGCGTCACATTCAGTTCGTCGCGGGCATAGACGCGGCTGTCCTCGGGCGGTTCGATACCCAAGGTTCTCAACAGCACACCGATCGAAGCGAGTATCCGGTAGCGCACGTAGTTTTCAGCCGACTTGGCGTTCACAAGGTTCGCTTCGGCCTGAAACAGGGCGTTTTGCGTGTTCAATACATCCAGAAGTGAACGCTGACCGACAGTGAATTCCTGTTCGTAAGTGTCGCGCAGCTTTTGCGCGATCTTGACTTGAGCAGTTATTTTCTGTGTCCGGCGCTGTGCTGTCCGATAGATGGAATAGCTTTGACGCACCTCGTTTTCAACATTGCGGGTCTGAGCCAACAATCGCGCGCGGCTTTCGCTGACACGCCGTACCTCTTCCTGGCGTGCAGCCCGTTTTGAACTGCCCTGAAACTGATAGCGCAGAACCAAACCAATTCTTGCATCCGCTACGTCGCCCTCAAATCCACCGACATCCTCACCAATGCGCCCGTCGGCTTCCAGAAACAGTTTTGGATATGCATTTGCATCTGCCCGGCGTGATTGGGCCTCGGCAGAGCCTACATCCGCCTGAAGGAACTGGATGGTCGGGTTGCTGCGGCGCGCAATTTCAAGTGCCGCGTTTTGATCCGCCGGAAGAGAGCGTCGGATATCGGGTACGGTCGAAAGCCCTTCGGCATCAACCCCCACAACTGCGATGAACAGGTTCTTGACGTCATCAAGGTCGAATTCGAACGAGATGATTGTGTCTTCAGCCAAGATCAGGCGTTCTTCGGCCTGCTGCAAGTCACCTATGCCGACAACGCCGCTATCATAGGCGCGTTGAATCCGTCTAAGGACCTCGACATGATAGTCCCGGTTCTGGCGGGCAAGCCTCACTAGGGATTGGACACGCAAGACATCTGCATAAAGACGTATGGCCTCCAAAGACAAAACCTCGGACCGTTCAAGTACACGCAGGGCGGCCGCGTCGATCCGATAGGCTTGTCGTTCGATTTCCGAGCGTGTCTCTCCGGCATCGAACAGCAATTGGGACACCCGCGCGCCAAGTTCATATCCACTGATCCAGCCGTCGGCGGCGGAAAGATCTGGTGTGGTGGTGCCGTCATTAATGCTGCCACCGGCGAAGGCGTCCAATTCAAATCGTGGGGCCCAAAAGCTACGGGCTTGTTGCAGTTCAAATTCGATGGCCTGTTTATTGGCTTCGGCTGCTGTAATCTCGGGGTTGGTTTCAAGGACGAATAGAATCGCATCTTCCAAAGATAAGGCGTTGGCAGAATTTGGCGGTGATATCGCCGCGATGCATATCATTGCCGTGCCGTACAGGAATTGACGCATGGGTTCCCCTAGAGCTGACCTAATTAGAAAAATTGTGAGTATAAATTTACAAGAAAGATTGCCTAACGCCGTGCAATTGGCAACAAATTATTATGATACTTGAAAGCGACTCGCTTGCGGCGGGCGTCTATTTTGCAAAAATATACCAGTCCTTAAGGTTTTCACAGGCTGTTTGCTGAACGAGGTTGAAATGGTGCATGTATTTGGGCTCTTACGACTGTTGATTTTGCTGGTTTTGTCTCTGGCACCGGCTGGCGTTTTGGCAGAGGTGTTCGGGACGGTGAATTTCAACTTTGATTCCGATCAGTTGGATGCCGAAGGCCAGCGGCAGGTCGCCGAAATTGCCGAGCGCATCAAGGCAACCGACAGTTACAAACCAACCGTTGTGGTTGGCTATACGGATGCGGTTGGCTCGTCGGGCTACAATCTAGACCTTGGACAAAGACGGGCAAGGACGGTCGCGCAGGCGCTTGTCGCCGCCGGTGTATCTGTCGACCAGATCGGTGATATTGCAAGCCGCGGCAAGACGGACCTGCTAATCGCTGTTACAACGGCCGAGCGTCGCAATCGCCGCGTTACGGTCGGTTTGGCGGAAATATTGGCCGCCTGCCGAAGCTATAGGGATATCGCGTTGTCTGAAAACGCCGTTGGCGATGAGTTGCAGAACGACCTGACGGCGCGTTTGCAGGTTGCGGTAGCGCAACATGACCAATTGACCAACTCTGGCCGAAATGGCCCGGCCTTTCAGATGGCGGGTGCGGCACGCGAAGATTGCGGCAAAGCCGTTGGCCTTGATGCCGGGTCCATCCGTAAGGTCGAATATGCCAAACGGTGTTTTTGTAGCTCAGCCCGGCTGGACGCGGCTTTGACACAATAGTTTTTTTTGATGGAAGGCCTGCTGAAAATTGGATTGTGTAGCATTTTTTGGAACGTCTAGAGGCGGCACTAAGGCGAGGTCGTCTTCCATTTGTCAGGTCTAGCGCAGTTCCTGTAGCGCCTATTTGAACGCAAACCAATTGAGCCTGAGCTTGTGAACGAGCTCGAACAAGGCGTTGATGGTATTTGGTTGTCTCATTTTCCAGAAATAGAAAAGCGCAGACGTTTCGAAGGCATCGTGAACCAAGTTCATTGGCCAATGTTTAATCAATCGCCTTCCATGGCTGGTATGAATCCAATCTTTTGCACGATCTCCGCCTTGGAACGTATTCAAGCAGTTGGGGCGATCCTAATAAAGGCAATCGTGCCCCGAACCTATATGTTTAGACACTAGCAAAACTGTTGGCCAACGTCAGATTCTATCGCTGAACTTATGCGGCGCTTCAAAACTTCGAAAAATCAACTCAGCTTGCAGTTTCAACCGCTATTGCTCTGGTGGGAACATTTTTCTGGCATGACCTTGGGTTAATCGACGCTAATTCAGGTGGACCAAGTTACTTTGGTTAGTAATGTGTGAATATGATCAAAAATTCCAAGTCCACCGTACTTACTTCGTGCCCCCGTGATTGCTACGACGGTTGCGGTATCTCGGTTGTCTTGCGTGGCAATGCAATATCCCGCGTTGCTGGAAACCCGGACCACCCAAACAATCGCGGTCGGCTTTGCGGTAAATGCGCAGTTGCGTACAATGGTGCTTGGTTGGATGAAAATTCCCGGTTGCTTTATCCAATGCGCCGAGTTGGCTCCAAGGGAGAGGGGCGTTTTGCCCGGATCAGTTGGGACGAAGCTCTGGCCGAAGTTGGAGATCGCCTGAACACGATTTCCAATGAGTTTGGCCCAGAAAAGATATTTAATACGCACTACACTGGAACTTGTTCGCTTGTCGCGATGGATTTTCCGAACCGTTTTTTTAGCCATCTGGGCGCGACAGAAGTTAATCCTGATACGATTTGTAATGCCGCTGGCCACACCGCATGGACCTACGTGTTTGGAGACTCAGCAAACGGGTTTGATCCACGAACGGCAAAGGAAAGTAGCTGTATTCTGATATGGGGTGCCAACCCATCTTCTAGCGCTCCTCATGTTGGAAAAAACTGGCTGAATGAAACAGACGCCAAGATTGTCGTGGTTGACCCGGTACGCCACGAAACGGCCATAGCCGCGGATTTGCACCTACAACCGCGACCAGGGTCAGACGCAGCTTTGGCATTCGCCATGGCACATGTTCTGCAGCGAGACGGCCTATTGGATAACGAGTATATCTCGGCGCATGTACTTGGCTATGACGAGGTTGCGGAAGACATTACAAATTGCACTCCCGAATGGGGAGAACGGGAAACCGGTGTACCGGCCGCATTGATCGAAGACGCGGCCAAAGCCTACGGTAGGGGGCCATCGGTACTTTGGTTGGGGCAGGGGCTTCAACGTCAACCAAGCGGCGGGAACATTTTCCGTTCTTGCGCCATGCTGGCAGCTATCTCGGGGAATATCGGAAAACCCGGCGCAGGTGCCTACTATTTGAACATGACGTTCGACATTGCGATCCGGAGCGGTAAGTCCCCGGATTACGAAGCGCTAAGCGAGGTGCGTGATGGGTGCTCGAGGTCTGTCAGCCAAATGGACTTGCCGTCAGTTCTCAACGATGCAGAGGCCGCCAAGGCTTATTTTGTTTGGAACTGTAACCCAGCGGCTTCTAACCCTTCTCAGACAGAGCTCCGAAAAGCTCTAGAGCGAGATGACCTTTTCACTGTGGTGGCGGATTGCTTTCTGACAGACACTGCAAAATATGCCGACATCGTGTTACCAGCGGCCAGTTTTCTTGAATTTGACGATCTGACGGCTTCATACTTCCATCTAACAATCGGACCGCAGGTCAAAGTTTCCGAGCCCATGGGTGAAGCGTTGCCGAACCAAGAAATCTTCCGACGACTCGCCAAGGAAATGGGATTACAAGGCGAGGAGCTTTACCAAGACGATCAATCGATAATTGATGAGATGCTGCGGGATTGTGACATCGGCCTCGATTGGGAAGGCCTGAAGGCAAAAGGGTGGAGTTACATCAGCGAAGAGCCACTTGATCTCTGGAGCGATGGAAAATTCGCTACACCGAGTGGCAAGATCGAAATCTCGAGCGCGCGTGCGGCAGAAGACGGCTTGCCTCGAACGCCGCAGCCTGAGTCCGACCCCGCGCCTGCAGACGGGTTTTTCCGCCTACTGTCCCCTGCTGAGAAACACCTGATGAACTCCAGCTATGGCAACGATACCAGAATACGCAATATGATGGGGGATGCGCATGTGACCATTCACCCGGACGACGCCAGGGCTCTAGGTGTGGTTGACGGCGAAGGAGTGGTGCTGTTCAACTCGATCGGTGAGGTGCCATTTGTCGCCAAAGTGGAAGACGACGTGCCCCAAGGAACGCTTCTGACGCATAAAAGCCGTTGGCCCAGCCTTGAGCCCTCTAACGTCAACGTGAACTTTCTTCACCTTCCTCGCAAATCCGACATGGGCGAAAGCTCATCAGTTCACGGGACCGAAGTAAAGTTGCGCAAGGCGTGATCGCGCAGCTTTTCATCAAACCAAGGAGAACGTATGTCCGAGCCGGAAGCAGGTCAAAAGTGGCACATTCCAGATATAGTGAAACGCACCGAGGTGCTGGAAACGTTAATCGGCACTTACGCTGCAGCACCTGGAACGCCTAGCAACAAGCACATGAGTTTTCACATCTATCGCTTGGCTGCGGGCGAGGTTGATGATCAGACTCCGCATCTGGAAGATGAACTCTACTATGTGTTTTCAGGCTCGCGTAAGTTGATCGTCAACGAAGAAAATGGAACCACGAAGGCGATCGAACTCAATCAGGGGGACCTGGTATATGTGCCAGCGCACGCCAAGCATACCTTCGAAGGACCGGATGAGATTGTTTTGATGGTGTTTTTCGCGCCGAATTTTTCGGGTGATTGATCCGACAGCAGAGAAGACTGTTGGACCACAATATGCATCTTTTTCTATAGTGTTCGTCGTCAGGCTTTTAGTCCTACATGGCAAAGTACACGGGCTATTTCACGCCACTCGGTGTTGCTAGGTGCCGCATGCAGATTGCGGATCGGAATAGCCACTGCACCAGTTGGGTCAGCGCATAGGTGTCAGCAATCCTCTGTCCGCGCTCAACTCGGTCTCTCGCGCCCACTTCGTCGCTTCAGCACGCTTCAGAAAAGACTTGGATCGGGATTGTCCGTCCTTGCGCACTGTCGCCTGCCACTTTCCGCTAGGCCTTTTTACGATTGTTGGCATGGCCATGTCTCCTGTGTCGGAGACACCTTTTCCGTTTAAGTGCAGCGGAGGTGCAGCGGGCACAGTTTCATTCGCAGTCCAGCAATAGGTGCTAGTCGCGTAAGACCTTGATACATCGTGGGGAAAGGATGGTGGGTGATGAGAGACTCGAACTCCCGACATCTTCGGTGTAAACGAAGCGCTCTACCAACTGAGCTAATCACCCGTGACGGTGCATGTAGCCAAGCCAGCGCGCGGGTGCAAGAGGGTCTTGCATAATTTCTTTCTCAGATTTCAGATCAGCCCGCCATCTCGTTCAAAACGGTTAGCAACTGCGCCACTTCCTGTTCGGTATTGTAGTGGCAAAGCGAGATGCGGATACAGTCGCTTAGGCCCAGTGGTGTCAGTACATTGCCGCTATAATGGTCGGCCTTTCGGATGTGGGTGCGGATACCTTCCTGATTCAGTCGCGTCACAACTTGGGCAGAGGGCGTGTCGCGCACAACGATTGAGACCAGCCCTTCCCGCGCAGGGTTGTCCGCACCAGCCAGAATCGTGATGTGATCCATGTCTCGCAGGCCGGGCAGGTTGCCGGTGCCGTTGATCATCGCATCGGTCAGGTGGGTTTCATAGGCATGAATGGCGCGACCCGCAGCCTCAATCCGGGCGCGCCGGTCCGTTTCCTCCGAGACCTGAGCCCCCAGCCAATCAAAATAGGCCACAACATCGGACATCGTTGCGTAAGACCCGGTGTCGCGGGTGCCGAACTCCCACCCCTCTGATGGGGCGTCGATCAATTGATCATGGGGCAGGGCGGTCAGACGGTCTGAAATCCAGGCAACTCCATAGCCGTGGCGTGAAAATACCTTGTAAGGCGAAATCGCATAGCCATCGACGCCATAGCTGTCGATATCCAACTGCCCATGCGCGGCATGTTGAATGCCATCAACGATAATGAAACAGTCGGGTGAGATGTCACGTATCGCCCGCGCGATGGCCGCCACGTCCATGCCCATGCCTGTAACCGGCGACGCATGAACGATCGTTGCGACGTTGACATCCGGCGTCATGGCTGCGCGGTAATCATCGGCTGTGACCAAACCCGTTTCGCCATCATGCTGCACATTGACGTAGTGCAACCCCGCAATCTCGGCCCAGCGGTGTGCGGCGCTACGGCTTGCGGGGTGTTCGATCGAGCTGCCGATCACTTTGCTGCCCTTGGGCGCGTTGACACAGGCCGTTCGGATCATTCGGAACAACAGCTCGGTTCCGCTTTCGCCGACAAAGAACTGCCCTGTCGCGGCATTCATGAACACAGACAAATCGGCTTTGGCGGTGTTGATGATGTCCACAAGCGCATGGCTTGCAATGTTGTCCCGTCCCTGATTGTCAGGGATTGCGGCGAACTTGGCCGAGGTTTCAACGACCGAGTTCAGCGTAAGCGCCCCGCCTGCGTTCTCGAAAAAGATGCGGGGGCCCTGAAAGGGACAGGCATCGACATGGGCAAAGCGTGAACGAATGGCGTCGATCAGACCGGGTGAAGTGTGCAGCATGGTGGACGTCCTGTTCCTGAGTTGATTGCAGCATCCATCCGTGAAGGGTCTGGATCAATATCGTTTGCGACATTGGTCGCAATCCAACTGACGGAAATGGTGATGCCGTGCATTTTTCTTTCATTATCTGCCTGATATGCGACTACGTTCCGCAAAGGCGCTTGCGTGCCCCCGGTTGCCTCAGATATCCCCGAAGGGACTGAAACGATGCCAACGAAAAGGATATGCTCCTGTTACGTGCCCGCAGCGTATTGATTGCGGCCCTTGTTCTGGTGGGGTCGCTGCAGGGTCCGCTGCGGGCGGATGCGGAAGGCGTATTGGTATTTGCCGCCGCCAGCCTCAAAACCGCGCTGGATGAGATCGCGCCCGCGTTTGAACAGCAATCCGGACAGGAGGTCACAATCTCGTACGCAGCATCGTCCGTTTTGGCCCGGCAGATACAGCTTGGCGCCCCCGCGGATTTATTCATTTCCGCCAACGCGGACTGGATGGATGTCCTGCAGGAACAGGGATTGATAGATGAAGCTTCTCGCGTCGATCTTTTGGGGAACGGGCTTGTCCTGATTGCTGGTGGTGACGCAATCACAATCGGCGAAATGAGGCCGGATGTCGATCTGCAAGCTGCACTGGATGGGGGGCATCTGGCTATGGCTTTGGTGGACGCTGTGCCCGCTGGGATCTATGGTAAAGCGGCTCTGCAAAGCCTGGGTCAATGGAGCCGCGTTCAAAATCAGGTCGCCCAAACAGACAATGTCCGAGCCGCGCTTGCGCTGGTTGCAACCGGGGCGGCGCCTTTGGGAATTGTATATCGGTCCGACGCCGCGGTCGAAGATCGTGTCCAAGTTGTTGCGACCTTTTCACCGGACCTGCATCCGCCGATCATTTACCCCGCTGCTGCGACTGTGCCAGCGTCCGCCGGGGCCAAAGCTTTTCTTGCCCATCTCAACTCGGAAGCGGCGCGCGTTGTGTTTGCAGAGCAGGGGTTTGCCCTGCCGGGTGGATAACGCATGGGATGGTTGGGGCCGGAAGAGCTTGAGGCGCTGAAGCTATCCTTGCGTGTGTCTTTCTGGGCCACGTTGGTCACGCTGCCTATTGGCATCTTTGTTGCCTATGCCTTGGCACGCTGGCGGTTTCCCGGTCGGCAGGTTCTGAACGGGCTGGTGCATTTGCCTTTGATCTTGCCGCCGGTTGTCACAGGGTACCTGTTGCTCATTACATTTGGCATTCAGGGGCCTTTGGGCAGGCTGTTGGCGGAATTCGGTATCGTTGTGGCCTTTCGCTGGACCGGAGCGGCGCTGGCCGCTGGGATCATGGCGTTTCCGTTAATGGTTCGGGCGATCCGGCTGTCGATCGAGGCTGTGGACCCCAAACTTGAACAGGCAGGGGCTACACTGGGAGCGTCGCGCCCGCTGGTTTTTGCAACGGTAACGTTGCCAATGATCCTGCCGGGCGTGATCGCCGGGGCGATACTGGCCTTTGCCAAAGCGATGGGGGAATTCGGGGCGACCATCACGTTCGTCTCGAACATTCCGGGTCAGACCCAGACCCTGCCCTCGGCCGTTTACGCATTCCTGCAAGTGCCGGGGGGAGAGGCTGCCGCGACAAGGTTGGTCGTGATCTCGATCGTGATCGCGATGGGCGCTTTGCTGTTGTCAGAGTTCATAGGACGTCGGGTCGCTTCACGGGTGGCCGGATCATGAGCCTTTCTGTACGTCTGCAACACGACCTGCCGGACATCAGTCTGGACATCAATTTTGAGGCCCCGCCCGGGGTGACGGTGCTATTCGGGCGCTCCGGGGCGGGTAAAACCACGGTCGTAAATGCGGTCGCGGGTTTGCTGCGCCCGTCGGCAGGTCGTGTCGCCATTGATGATTGGGAGTTGTTCGACACCGACCATGGCCTGTGGCTACCCCCGCATAAACGACGACTTGGCTATATCTTTCAGGAGGGGCGTCTGTTTCCGCATCTCACAGTCCGTCAGAACCTATTCTTCGGGCGATGGTTTGCACCCAGAAGGGCCCGCAGGGAAAGCCCGGAAAAGGTAATCGAAATGCTGGGGGTCGGGCATCTTCTGGATCGCAGACCAGCGGGTCTTTCGGGTGGTGAAAAGCAACGTATTGCGATTGGCCGCGCATTGCTGGCCAGCCCGCGTCTGATCCTGGCAGATGAGCCTTTGGCCGCGCTGGACGATGCGCGCAAGTCTGAAATTCTTCCGTATTTCGAGCGGCTTCGCGATGAAGTGTCCGTACCGATCCTTTATGTCACACATTCGGCGGCCGAGGTTGCGCGTCTCGCTACTTCGGTGGTGGCTTTGCAAGACGGCAAAGCTGTGCGCCATGGTCCCGCGTCCGAGGTGTTGGCCGACCCGTCGGTAGCACCAGCAGGTGTCAGAGCCGTCGGTGCGGTGCTGCAGGTCCGCGTGGCCAAGCACCATGAAGACGGGCTGACCGAACTGGATGCAGGTGGCACCAGTCTGTTTCTGCCGCGTATCCCCCATCAGATCGGAGCCAGTCTGCGCATCCGCATCCCGGCCCAAGAGGTCATCCTGTCCAGCAAACGCCCCGAGGGGCTTTCTGCTTTGAACATGCTTGAAGGTACGGTTGAGACGATCCGGGCAGGTGAGGGGCCAGGCGCAATTGTTTCCATAAAAACCAAGGCTGGGTCGGTTCTGGCAAGGATTACCCGCCGCTCGGTCGCATCCTTGGGGCTGGAGCCCGGTCGGGTTTGTTATGCGGTGATCAAAACTGTCGCGCTGGCCCCGCAGGATGTAGGTGGGCGTCTGGGCAACTATTAGGCCACCGGCCCTTCATGTGTTGTGATCGGGATTCTTTACTCGGTCTCTTTGTTTGCTATGGTTCTGGTCAGGTTTTTTCACGGGATTTTAGGTATGCGAAATTGGAAGCTGCCATTTTTGGCTTTGTTGATCGCCCTTCCGGGACTCGCGCAGGCGGTCGGGTTCGGGATCGGTGCGTATCCGGCATTCAGAACCACGGTTACACCCCTGAAGAACGGTATTTATCAGGTTTCCACTACCGGTTCCTCGGCGCCGGTTGCGTATTGGTGCGGTATTGGCGACTTTGCCATTCGCACCCTCAGAACCAAGGCATCTCAGCGTATCTATATCACCCGGGCCTACGAGAAACAGACGCGGACCGTGCAATTTTCGCTGACGCCGCCCGACGGGGTCGATACCACTCCGGGGTATTCGGTTACCGTCAAGCGCGTCGGTGAAAACATGTCCGCCGGATCCGCGCAGGGGTATTGCTATGACAATTTCATGGACTTCGGATTCTGACCGCTAATCAGACCCATTTTGCCAGTGGCGGCAAGCTCATGAGAACGGCATCGGGATCATGGCCGGTTTCCAGCCCGAACTTGGTCCCACGATCATAAACAAGGTTGTACTCTGCATAGAGGCCACGGTGCACAAGCTGGGTGTCCTTGTCTGCCGCATCAAAATCCTGAACCCGGCGCTTTTCGACCAGTGGCACGAAGGCAGGGAGGAACGCCTTGCCGATATCTTGCGTCAGCGAGAAATCCGATGACCAGTCGCCGGTGCAGTAGTCGTCCATGAAGATGCCGCCGACGCCACGGGCGCGTTTGCGGTGCGGGATATAGAAATACTCATCAGCCCAGTCTTTCAACCGCGGATAGTGCCCCGGCCCATGCGGGTCCAGATGGGCCTTTTGGGTGGCGTGAAAATGGGCCGTGTCTTCATCATACTCGATGCAGGGGTTCAGGTCGGACCCACCGCCGAACCACCACGCATGTGGTGTCCAGAACATACGTGTGTTCATGTGGACCGCCGGCACATGCGGGTTCTGCATATGCGCGACCAATGAGATGCCCGAAGCCCAGAAACGCGGGTCTTCCGTCATGCCGGGAATGCCTTTGCGGGCGGCCATGGCCTGTTGTGCGCGTTCACCCAGTGTGCCGTAAACGGTCGAGATGTTGACGCCGACCTTTTCAAATACACGGCCTCCGCGCATGACGGACATCAAGCCACCACCTGCATCCGTACCGTCGTCAGCCTGGCGTTTCGTTTCCTTGACCTCAAACCGCCCCGGTTCCGCGTCCGAGAACGGGCCGATGTCGTGGCTGTCTTCCAGCGCCTCAAACGCCGCGACGATGTCATCACGCAGGTGTCGGAACCAGGCAGAGGCCGTTGATTTTTCTTTTTCGAACATTGGACTAGTGCGCCGGGGCTGCGACGGGGTCTAGCAGAGTGCGGCCACCGTCAATGGTCAGAATTTGGCCGGTGATGAAACCGGCGGCGTCCGAGGCAAGGAACTGCGCAGTTTCCGTCAGCTCAGTCGGGGCCGCGATACGGGAAAGAGGAGTGTGTTTCTCGATGTCATCCCGGAAGTCCCGGTTCTCTTTCAGGGTAGATTGCAGCGAAGCACTCATCACCGATCCCAGTGCGATCGAGTTGACGCGGATGCGGCTCGGGGCCAGCGCCACAGCCAGGGACCGGGTCATCTGATCCAGCGCGGCGGTTGAAACCGAATAGGCCATCAAATCCGGATGCGTGCGTCGGGCGGCAATCGACGACAGGTTGATGATCGACCCTGCGGGATTTTCGTTTTCACCCGCCTGTTTGATCATCCGTTTGGCGACAACCTGACTAAGCCGCAAAGCGGGCATCAGGTTCTGGTTCAGCAGAGTCCGCACCGAGTCATCGTCAGTATCCAGAGGGTCGGACGGAATCACCTGCCGCGCCCCGTTGATCAGAATATCCACCTGATCAAACGCGTCTATGGTGGCGGACAGCAGGTTCGCGATCGTCAGCTTTTCCCGCAGGTCACCCGCAAAGAAACGAATGTTGCTGTCATCGGCCTGTTCGCCCAGTTCATCGGCCAGACGCTTTTCGTCCATATCGGCAAACATGACATTGGCACCCGCGTCCGCAAAGTGACGACCGATGGCCAAACCGACGCCGTTGGCGCTGCCGGTCACGATTGCTGTTTTGCCAGCGATGGAAAAGGACATGCAATTCTCCTGGGTTGAGGCGGAGGTTAACCGGGATCACCTTCGAGGGCGAGAGGCATGGAACACTTTGAATCGTGCGTCGCCGGATACTTCTTCAACACGCGCAAAACTTTCGGTCAAAGTTGCTTCGTATGGCAGGTGGCGGTTGGCGACCATCCACAGGTCCCCATGTTTGGCCAGATTGCGGGCGGCGGACTTGATGAACCCTTGGCCCAATTCCGGCTCGGCGCTGCGTGACGTGTGGAAGGGTGGGTTCATGACGACGGTGTCCAGCGCTTCGGGCGCGTTCCACTTTACAGCATCGGCCCAGTGGAAAAGCGCGCGTTCATCGGTGACATTCGTCTGCGCACAGGTCAGGGCGATATGGTCGGCTTCGACCAGATGCAGATGGCGCAAACCCGTCTTTTGGATCAGCGATGCTGAGAGAAACCCCCAACCTGCCCCCAGATCAGCAACCCGTGCTCCGATTTTGTCCGGCAGCGTATTCACAAGCAGCGTTGACGCCGGATCGACGCCATCTGCCGAAAAAACGCCGGGTGCGGTCTGATATCCGTCCGCCATTTGGGTTTGTGGCGCGGCCCAGTCGTCAAACGCATTGGGCGCACCGCGGAACCAGAAGATTTTACCATGGGCCTTGGAAATCGGCCCCTCAACATCTGTGCGCTTGCGGATCTCTTTCAGCAGACTGTCCACGCCATCGGTTTTGGCACCGTCCACAACGATCACGCCGCATGCGCGTGTGCAGGCTTGCTGCACATGGCTGCGGGCCAATGCCTTGGCGCGGGGCAGGATCACGATCGCATCCTGACACTGGTCCTGAGATTGCGGCGTTACAACAAACCCCTGGTCTGCAAAATGGTCGTGGAACGGTTTGAAGGGCTGAACGACTTGGGTGTTGCGCGACAAAGACGACAGATCATTTGCCGGTGTCGGTCCGATGATTGTCAGCGGTTGAGACAGCACAAGGCCGCTTTGCAGGGCAAGATCAAGGCGAGGGGACATGGGCAAATCCGATAAGAGCCGCCGCTGGCGTTACTCTTCGCGTTCCATGGTGCATTGCAGAGGATGCTGGTGCCGACGGGCAAAATCCATAACCTGCCCGACCTTGGTTTCCGCAATCTCGTGACTGAATACACCTACCACGGCAACGCCCTTTTTGTGGACGGTCAGCATGATTTCGAACGCTTCGGCGTGTGTCATTCCAAAGAACCGTTCAAGCACATGAACGACGAACTCCATCGGGGTGTAGTCATCGTTCAGAAGCAGGACTTTATACAGCGGCGGGCGTTTGGTCTTGGGGCGTGTCTGGACCAGAACCGACGAGTCAGAATCGTCGTCGGAATTGTCAGACATCATCCATTGGTCAATAAGCATCACACGGCTGTCCGATTCAGGCTTCGGTTTATCTGTGCGGTTATATAACGTCTAAGGGGTCAGAGAAAAGAGCCAGCAGGACGCATTTGCAATGGAAAATAAGCTGACCACAATCGGGTTCGATGCGGATGACACATTGTGGCATAATGAGTGGTTCTTCCAACTGACGCAGAGCCATTTTGCGGAATTGCTTGCCGATCACGCCGAGCGCGACCACCTGCTGGAGCGCTTGCTGGCCGCTGAAAAGCGCAACATTCGACACTATGGATACGGAATCAAGGGTTTCACCCTTTCGATGATTGAAACCGCCATCGAAGTAACCGAAGAACGCGTTCCCGCGTCAGTCATTCGGCAATTGATCGAAGCAGGGCAGGACATGCTGGCCCATCCGATCGAGTTGCTGCCCCATGCGCGCGAAGCGATCGAGGGCGTGGCCGCGACACACAAGGTCGTGTTGATCACCAAGGGTGATCTGATTGATCAGGAACGCAAGCTTGCCCAGTCAGGCTTGGGTGAGCTGTTCGATGAAGTCGAGATTGTCTCTGAGAAAACCCCTGAGACCTACCGAGAGATTTTCCACCGATATTGCGAGGGGCCCAAGCAGGCGATGATGGTAGGGAACTCGATGCGTTCAGACGTGGTCGCCCCGATTCAGGCCGGGTGCTGGGGTGTATATGTTCCGCATGGACTGGTCTGGGAGATTGAAAAAGCAGAGACACCATTGGGCAATCCACGCTTCAAGGAATTGCAAAACCTGGGAGAGCTGGAAGGGTTTGTTCAGACACTCGGATGATGTTGCCGATAGGTCTCAGTTTTTGAAAATCAGAGCGGTCACAATGGCGGTATTCTTGGATGTGGCGGATTTAGTGGTGAGAAGCGCGAGCGGGACAATATATGGTGTTTCCCGCGTGGCCGACAAAACGACGAATTTGTCAGCTTTCGGTTTATTTCATGGGGTCTCTGTGTTAGCCTGAAGAACAATAAAATAATTGATTTGCTGACCGGGAAAACCCGGCGGCTTGAGGTAGACAGAGGCAAAGATCGTGCAGGTTCGGCGGACAGTTCCGGCCCGGATGGGCTTTATTCTTATAGCATTCGTGTGGTTGCTTGCTTTTGCACCGCTCAAGTCATTTGCGGCACCCTATGCGGCCATGGTGATCGACGCGCGCACCGGTGAGGTGCTTCATTCGCGCAACGCCGACACCCGGCTTCACCCCGCATCGCTGACCAAGATGATGACGCTCTATATCGCGTTTGAGGCCGTGCGAAACGGTGAGATCGAGCTGGACACCCCGGTTCGCATTACCAAGAAAGCGTCGTCCGAACCCCCCTCGAAACTGGGTCTTCGCACGGGCCAGACGATCGCGTTCCGGTATCTGATCCGCGCCGCTGCCGTTAAATCGGCCAATGACGCGGCCACGGCAATTGGCATCGCCATCAGCGGGTCCGAAGCAGCGTTTGCCCGCCGCATGACACGGACTGCCAAAGCCATGGGCATGAGCCGTACGACCTTCAAGAACGCTCACGGATTGACGGAATCGGGTCACTTGTCGACCGCGCGAGACATGACCACGCTGGGCCGGCATCTGCTGTATGATTACCCGCAGTATTATAACCTGTTTTCGCGCCAATCGACCCATGCCGGGATCAAGACGGTGCCCAACACGAACCGCCGGTTACTGGCCGCTTATCGGGGAGCAGATGGGATCAAGACCGGATACACGCGGGCAGCAGGCTTTAACCTTGTCGCCTCAGCCAAACGCAAAGACGAACGGATCATTGCCACGGTATTTGGCGGTAAATCCGGCGCGTCGCGAAATGCCAAAGTGGCGGAACTGCTGGACATGGGTTTCCGCCGCGCACCGTCGCGGGCACCCATTCGCAAACCGTCGCGTCCTGTATATGCGGGAAATGCGGGTCTGAATGTACAAGTGGCGCGATTGGTCGGCGCGCCGACCACCAGTTTACGGCCGGTACTGCGCCCCGGACCGGGGGCCGCCGTCCAAGTGGCTGGCACGGTCGCGGCGACCGCGGCGAAGAACGGCACGCGCATTCAGAACGGGATTGCGGCAGCCATTGCCGCCGCAGATATACAAACCCCGTCGGAGGATACGACCCGCCCGGCGGCCCGTCCCGAAGATCTTGTCCTTGCTTCTACCGGCCCGGTCGAACAGCCCGAGCCCGAGCAGGAGATTGTCACACGTCTGTCCACCTCGGGTGGGCACCTCTGGGGCGTGAATGTCGGGCGCTACACAACACGGTATGAGGCCGAAAAGGTGCTGTTGAAAACAGCCCTTTCGGAAATGACCACTCTGGAAGGAACGCTGCGCAAAGTGAACCAAAGCGCGCGCGGCTTTGATGCGACGTTTCAGGGTATGACCCGCGAACAGGCTGATTTGGCCTGCCGCAGGCTTCAGGCACGGAACGTGACATGTTTCATGATCGGGCCGTCATAAGACCCGACATGTAATCTTCAGACTGAACATGGGCTGCGAAAACACTCGCAGCCCTTTTTCTTAGTCGAAGACGTGGCCGTGCTGATATTGTTCATCCTGACCGGCGGCGGCAGTCAGTGCGGCGACGTTATCCTTGGTGAAAAAGCCGTCATAGTGATGGCAGCGCTCAATATACTCGGTGATCAGCAGAGTGTGTTTGGAGTGTTTTGAGAATATCTGTTTCAGGTTTGGGTCGTCTTTGCATTCGCCAACTACATGCGCCAGGAAAGGCACGCCCTTGTCCTTGAGGGTGTTCACGACGAAATCGACGTTCTTTTCACCAGCGCCGTGGTCGCCATCCTGTATCTCGACGGCCATATGGTGCAGGCGGCGGCCAAAGTTGCGCACGAAGTCTTCGGTAGGCATTGGCAACTTAGCAAAGGAATTCACGAATGAGGGCGTGTTGTTCGCCGTGAATACCTTGGCAGGCGATTTCTTGTCATCGTCGACATTCGGATTGCGGTTCACATTGGTGGACGAATTCATGTCAAAGATGTTGTACGCACCCCAGAAATAATAAGGCACCATCGTGAGAAATTCGAGGATCGCATCCTCACGCTCTCCGGCCAATACCCGCGTGGCAAGGTGGTCGATCCCCAACATCAGAGGGGCGATCTTGCTGTCTGACCCAAAAGCGGCTGCCTGATTCAGGCGGGTTTGTTCAGCGTCGCTGAGCAAGACGCGGTCTCCCAGGCCAAGACTGTCTGTGTCGCTGAAATCCAGCGTGGAATAACCGACCCGATTACAGGTGAAATCCGAAGGCGTCGTGAAGCGGAAGCCATCCAGCGTGTAAAACGGATTCTCGGTATCGCCACTATATTCAAACCGTATGTTCTGACCTTCCAGAGTTTTGGTCAGCGTGTTCAGGTCGGAGGCCGCGAATACCTCGCCGACATACCGGGTCTGAGGCGTGTTGCGGGCCAACGGGTACATGCGGTTGATACGGGGAATGAAGTCCTCGAATGTCGGGCTGAGAGGAGCCATCACGATCAACGCGGGGTAATCTGCATGGGAATGCAGAACTGAAAATTTGTGTGTTCGCCCAAGATAGCTGGCGGTGTGGCGATAGGGGGTCATCACGTAAAGTTCGACCAGCGTGTCGAACAACGCATCCGGTTCCACCTGAAGCACAATGGCCCGCATCGGCCCGACCTGATCTGCGATACCCGAGCTTGAGCGGCGTTCGTAAATCATTGGCAAGTATTCGTTGAAGAAGTCCGAGTTCTTCTTGTCGCCGCGGGGTTCGTAAGACATCAGATCAAAAGACATTAAGCGCGCTCCTTGCCGTTGCGCCGCGTGATCGGCGCGGATCGTTACCGGAATTTGTGGTACTCAGATCATACAGTTACGCACATGCTAGGGCCTGGGGGCGTACCGGGCAACAGTCACGACATGGGGTGGCCGAGTTACGCCAACCTGATCAACGGATGAATTTTGTCACGTCAACGCCGCCCGCAATTAGGTTTTCCCGAACCGAGCGGGCAATCTGCACGGCAGTTGGCCCGTCACCATGCAGACAGATGGTGTCGATCGACGTTTCCAGTCGTTTGCCGGATTCGGTAATGATGGCGCCTTCCTGAACCATATTCACAATGCGCGGACCGGCCAGTTCCGGGTCATGGATGACCGCGCCGGGTTTGCTGCGGTCGACCAGAGTTCCGTCGTCGTTATAGGCGCGGTCTGCAAAAATCTCTCCGACCCATTTGCAGTTCAGTTCGCGCACGGCGTCTTCCTGTTTGGTCACGGCCAAAACCATGATTATAATGTCCGGGTCCACGTCCAGAGCACCCTGATAACAAGCCCGCGCCATGTCGATGTCGACCGAACACATATTGGCCAGTGCGCCATGCAGCTTGAGGTGCCGGACCTTGGTGCCAACAGCCTTGGCAATTCCTATGGCTGCGCCCAGCTGATACCGGACCAGATTGCGCAGACTGTCATGTGGGATTTTCATGTTGCGGCGGCCAAATCCCTGAAGGTCGGGAAACCCCGGATGAGCGCCAATGCCGACGTTGTTTTCTGCCGCTTGTGTCATCGTTTGTGCCATTACGTCCGGATCACCGGCGTGATAGCCGCAGGCAATGTTAGCCGAGGTGATTATCTTGAGCAGGCTTGCATCATCACCCATGTTCCATGGGCCAAAGCTCTCTCCCATATCTGCATTCAGATCAACGCTGGGCATCGGCAAAACTCCTTAATCTGTGGCAGAGATCATTCCGCCGACCAATTGGTAAGACAACAAGTCAGGGATGTCATGTGGGTCCCGGATCAGAGGTTCAACCTGAGTAGGCAGGCGAGACAGATCGCCTTGGAAAGCCGCGTGCAGGGCGACGGCTTCATCCATGGTGACGAACTGGAACCTCAACTGTCCGCCAGCGGGCGTTTGCGAAGCACGTGGCTGATCGCTCGGAAGGACGGTTGCAATGCGCGGATACCCTCCGGTGGTCTGGCATTCCGGCAGCAGGATGAACGGGTTTCCGGTGCCGGTCATCTGGATGTCGCCGGGTGTAATAACTTCGGACAGGATGTTGAGCTGCCCCTTGGCGGCAAAGCCTTCTCCGGTGCTTTCAAGCTGTATTCCCATTCGGTTAGCCCGGGCACCGCGTTGGAACCGCGTATTGGCAAACCGGTCCAGAGTATCTTGGTCGAACAAAGGGGTTTGAAAGCTGGCGACGACCCGCAGCACCCCGCCTGAAAATCGGTCGTCTGGCTGCAGTTTCAACCCGACAGCGCCTGAACCGGCCCTGGCAGACAAGCGGTCACCAACCTGTACAGTCCGCCCGATCTTGGCCGTCAGATGGGCAGACCGAGAGCCAAGGAACATATCGCCGTCAATTCCGCCGCCGATATGCAAATACCCATAGGTCCCTTGTATTGCCGCGCCGATGGTCAATCGCTGTCCCGCTTCTAATTCATGCGACGCATTCCAAATGACTGGGTTTCCGTCGACACTCGCCTGCATCGGCGCGCCGGTCAGTGCAATGCGTGTGCGTTCGGTCGCTTCGAATTCACCGCCCATGCTTGCCATTTCCAAAGCTGCCAACGCAGGTGCTTGGCCCAGCAAGGCGGCCCCTTCGTGCAGGGCCAGTATGTCTGCAGCCCCCGAACGGGACAGACCCTGATCCAAGTAACCGGTACGCCCCTGATCCTGCACTGTACAAGCAGGCCCTATGCGAAGAACGGAAAGGCTCATGACCCGATTTCCTGATATGTCGCACCGCCTGATCCGTCAGAGTCGTTCGCGCGAATATTTTCCAGGTCTTCCTCAGTAACAGAGTAGAACTGCATCTCATCACCGGGCGTCAGGGCAAAACTGTTTGGGGTCTCGGGCCGAAAGCAGCGAAAAGCAGTTTGCCCGACATGCCGCCAGCCGGTTGGCGTCGGCCCCGAGAACAGTACAAACTGTGAGATGGCCAGAACAAGCGCTCCTTCCGGCACCATCGGGGTCAGCTCTTGCAAACGCGGTATATTGAACTCGGGCCCCAGAGGCCCAAGGTAAGGTTGCCCGGGCGCAAATCCGATCGTCAAAACACGCACGCGCGAGTCGCTGAGCCGTCGAACTACTTCATCCGGAGTCAACCCGGCTGCGGCAGCCGCTTCGTTCAGTTGGGGTGCGAAGTCCCCTCCATAGACAGTCGGGACGCGCCAATATTTGCGGCCCGAGGGCATCGGGGCGTCAAACCAGTTTTGTTGCCCAAGTAACTCGGACACACGGGATCGAATTTCCTTGTGAGGGAGCTGGTCAGGGTCAAAGCGAACATAGGCCGAGGCCAGCGAAGCAGACGTTTCAATGACGCCGTGCCATTGGGCCAGGTCCAAAGCATTTCGAAAGGCCAGCGCCGCACGGTTTGATGGCTCCGCCATGGTATCCGCGAATGAGACAAGCAGACCGTCAAAGCCGACGGGTTGAATTCTTGGAAAGGGGTCTGAGTCTGGCGATATCATGACGTGAAAATCTAAGGCGTTCCTTTTCGGTCGACCTGACCGCATTCAGTTGGATTGCGCAAGCCTCTGGCCATTGTTGCCGGGCATTTTACTCAAAGCTGAGTGTCGAACCCCTGATTCTGGGTCCGGCGTGATTCAAATCAGGCAGAACGACTCGTTCCAGCCTTGTGGGTGGAGTAGTGAATCTCACTATATATAGGGTGAACTTGGGTGTTGCGGTGTAGCGATTGCTTGGTGCTTCATTCAATATTCGCAGATAGGTGTAAAATCATCGAGATGGGCGCAACGTAAGTAGTTGTTATTTAGTTATAAAAAACTGAATTGCAAAAAAAACGCGCTATATGCAATTTTCCACTTGCGGCTTTGTGGGGTAAACCTTAGAACCCCCTTCACCGGCGCAGCTGAGGTTGTGCTGACGGATCGGAGAGACGGTCGGACGGGCTGGAGAGACAGTTGAGA
>NZ_CAIWNQ010000001.1 GCF_903914075.1 Ruegeria sp. THAF57 | reverse complement strand
GCCGGGGGGCTGATGGGGTCGGGTCGGTCTCTGGGTGCGGTGCTGACCGACGAAAGTGACGGTGCCCTCAGCGCCAGTCTGCGCGCCGATGCTATGCAGACTGAGATTGATGCGTTGGCTATTGGGCTGACGCTGGAACGCTACAAGGATCAGGCCGAAGCGGGTCACGGCGCAGGTGATGCCTCGGCCATGTTGAAATACATGGGCACCGAGCTGAACAAACGCGTGTTTGAGGTGTTGATGGACTCGGGCGGGTCGGACGCACTGGAGTGGGATGGGCCTATGGGCACACGCCCGTCCGATTGGCTGCGCACCAAGGCGAATTCCATCGAAGGCGGCACGTCCGAGGTGATGCTGGGCATAGTAGCCAAGCGGGTCTTGGGATTGCCGTCGTGACTTTGGGCGCAAGCGGTTGCTGATCATGGGCAGAAAGGGTCGCGCATGACCAAATTGGTGAAAACCGAAGAAGAGTTGATGCTGGCCGATGCCGCACGCGGCTTTCTGGATCAGACTGCGCCGGTTAGCAAGCTGCGCGCCATGCGGGATGCGGGCGAGACGCATGATCCCGCGCTTTGGGCTGAGATGGCGCAGATGGGTTGGGCCGGTGTTTTGGTGCCCGAGGCGCAAGGCGGGTCGGATATGGGCCATGCCGTCGCCGGGGTTCTGGCTGGTGAAATGGGCAAGACCCTTGCTGTGACGCCATTCATCTCAACAGCGGTAATGGCGGCGACTGCGTTGCGGCAGGTGGCGGATGACAGGGCCTTTGCCGCGCTGCAGGCGATCGCGACGGGTGAACGAACCTATGCACTGGCCATCGACGAAGGCCGTAAATTCGCACCGGATAAGACGACATTGGCCGCCACCAAGGACGGCAACGGTTTTCGTCTGAACGGCGACAAGAGCTTTGTTGTGGACGGTGGCTTTGCCGACCGGTTGCTCGTGCTGGCCCAGGCGGACGAAGGTTTGACCTTGTTTGATATCCCCGCCGACCGTGAGGGCGTGGAACGGTCAGTTTCGGATATGATCGACGCGCGCTCATCGGCGCGGATCAGGTTTGTGGATGTCGAGGCTACGGGCGAGGATGTTCTGGGCACGGTTGGCGATGCTATGGAAATCTTGCGGCCGACGCTGGAGGCCGGTCAGGCCGCCTTGGCGGCCGAGGCCGCAGGTTTGGCCGCCGGGGCCTTTGGCATGACGGTTGAATATCTGAAAGAGCGTAAGCAATTCGGCGTTCCAATTGGCGCGTTTCAGGCCCTGCAACACCGCGCGGCGCATCTTTGGTGCGAGACCGAAGTGACCAGTTCAGCCATTCTGCACGCCGGGCGGATGCTGGATGAAAATCCCAAGGACGCCACCCTTGCCGTGTCGCTGGCCAAGGCCCGAGCGACCAAGACCGCAAAGCTGGCGGTGATGGAGGGGGTCCAGATGCATGGCGGCATCGGCATGACCGATGCGTTTGATATGGGGTTCTACATGAAACGGGCGCGGGTCTCGGCGGAATGGCTGGGGGATTATAGTTATCACGCCGAAATCGTGGCCGGGCTGCGGGGGTTCTAATCGCATCGGGGCCCCGTTCTCCCCTTTGGTTCAATGTGAAGTTTTCGAAAAGACAGCATAATCCGTCGAAAGGACAAACGAAATGCGCGACGCAGTGATCGTCTCAACAGCTCGTACCCCGATTGGCAAAGCCTATCGCGGCGCTTTCAATGCCACCACCCCGCAAGCTCTGATGAGCCATGCCATTGAACACGCAGTGCAACGTTCTGGCGTTGATCCGGCCGAGATCGAGGACTGCGTCGTGGGTGCTGCCCTGCAACAGGGCTTTCAGGCGGGCAACATTGGCCGCCAAGCCTCCATCAGGGCCGGTTTGCCGGTAACAGTGGGCGGTATGACGCTGGACCGTCAGTGCGCCTCGGGGATGATGGCGATTGCGACGGCCGCCAAGCAAGTGGTTCATGACGGCATGGACGTGGTGATTGGCGGCGGCGTTGAGAGTATCTCGACGGTGCAGACGCCTGAGATGCGCGTCGGGCGTGACCCGTGGATCGTTGAACACAAACCAGAACTTTACATGACCATGCTTGAAACCGCCGAAACTGTTGGCGAACGCTATGGTCTGAGCCGTGAATATCAGGATGAATACGCCGCGCAGTCTCAGGCGCGCACCCATGCCGCACAGCAGGCAGGCCGGTTCGACGCCGAGATCGTTCCGATGACCACGGTGATGAAAATGCAGAACCGCGAAACCGGCGAGATTTCAGAACATGAGGTGACGCTGGACAAGGATGAGGGTAACCGCCCCTCGACAACGGTCGAGTCTCTGGCCGGTCTGCAGCCGGTGTTCAAGGATGGCATCCACATCAAGGAAGGCAAATGCATCACGGCGGGCAATGCCTCGCAGTTGTCGGATGGGGCATCGGCCTCGGTGATCATGGAGGCCAAGGTTGCGGAACAAAAAGGGCTGGAGCCGCTGGGCCGCTACGTCGGTGTGATGGCGGCAGGGTGCGAGCCGGATGAGATGGGCATCGGCCCCGTCTTTGCCGTACCCAAGCTGCTAAAGGCGCATGGCTTGACCATGGACGACATCGACCTGTGGGAATTCAACGAGGCCTTCGCAGTGCAGGTTCTGTATTCCCGCGACCGTCTGGGCATTCCCAACGAGATTATGAATGTCGATGGTGGCGCGATTTCGATCGGCCACCCGTATGGCATGTCCGGCGCGCGGATGGTGGGTCATGCCCTGATCGAAGGCAAGCGGCGCGGCGCCAAATATGTGGTCTGCACCATGTGCATCGGCGGCGGTATGGGCGGTGCTGGCCTGTTCGAGGTTCTGTAGATGACCACCTGGAACCGCGACGATTCACATCTGCCCAAGGTTCTGCGGGGTCTGCGCATTCCGATGATCGGCTCACCGCTGTTCATCATCTCGAACCCTGATCTGGTGATTGCGCAATGCAAGGCCGGCATCATCGGCTCTTTCCCTGCGCTCAACGCGCGTGAGGCCGAAGGCGAACCACCCCTGCTGGATGCTTGGTTGACCCGTATCAAAGAAGAGTTGGACAGGCATAATCAGGAAAACCCCGACAACCCGGCCGCGCCTTATGCGGTGAACCAGATTGTGCACCGGTCAAACGGACGGTTGCAGCGGGACATCGACATCTGCGTGAAGCACGAGGTCCCGGTCTGGATCACCTCTTTGGGCGCACGGGTCGAAGTGAACGAGGCCGCGCATTCCTATGGGGGCGTCGTGTTTCACGACATCATCAACAACAAGTTCGCCAGAAAAGCGATCGAGAAAGGGGCCGATGGTTTGGTCGCTGTAGCTGCCGGAGCGGGGGGGCACGCCGGATCGCTGTCGCCTTTCGCCCTGATCCGTGAAATTCGCGAATGGTTCGATGGGCCGCTGGCGCTGTCTGGGGCGATTGCCTCGGGCAACTCGCTGCTGGGGGCTTTGGCGATGGGGGCTGATTTCGGCTATGTTGGGTCACCCTTTATTGCAACGGATGAGGCCAATGCCGATCCCGGCTACAAACAGATGATCGTGGACAGCGCCGGGGATGACATCGTCTATTCCTCGCTGTTCACCGGTGTCTGGGGCAATTACCTGCGTGGGTCGATTGTGAATGCAGGAATGGACCCTGAAAACCTGCCCACGGCGGACCCGACCTCGATGAATTTTTCGACTGACCGCGAAAAGCCCAAAGCGTGGAAAACGATCTGGGGTTCTGGCCAAGGCATTGGTGCGGTCAAAAGCATCGGGCCTGCTCGGGCGCTGGTTGACCGAATTGCAGATGAGTATCTGGCTGCTGGCACCAGTCTTGCGCGCCAGTTTCCGGACTGAATATGGCAGAGCTTCTTCTTGTCCGCCACGCACAGGCCTCGTTCGGGGCGGACAATTACGACAAACTCTCGGATCTGGGGCACCGCCAGTCTGCTCAATTGGGCGACTGGTTGCGGGGCACGGGTTGGGTTCCGGACCGACTGATCACTGGTACATTGGCGCGCCAAGCCGAAACGTTGGCCTCGATGGGGTTTAGTGCGACGCCTGAACAGCACGCAGGTTTGAACGAGTATGATTTCAAGGACCTGCTAAACGCACGTTTCGGCGGCGACGTCCCCCAGATGGTACTGGGGGATCGCAAAACCCATTTCCGTGCGCTAAGGGAAACCATCCTGCACTGGCAGGAAGGTGGCTTGCCCGACGCGTCGGAAAGCTGGGCTGAGTTTTCGGCGCGCGTCGCTGCTGCCTTGCGTTTCGTCACACAAACCGAGGCCCGGCGGGTTCTGGTGGTTTCGTCCGGTGGACCCATTGGCCAGATCACGTCGTCTGTCTTGAATGCCCCCAATCCGCAAATGATGGAATTGAACCTGCAACTTCGCAACACCTCTCAGTCCCGGTTCCTGTTCTCATCGCGGGGTATCGGGTTGACCGAATTTAACGCAATCCCTCACCTGCACCCTGTAGCGCAGGCCGAGATGATCACTCATAGCTGAGGAATTACGATGTCCCAATCGACCCAAACCCTAGATGCACAGGCCGTTGCTGATTATCTGTCTGACAGGATTGAAGGCTTTGAGGGACCGATTGAGTTCACGAAGTTCGAGGTCGGTCAATCCAACCCGACTTTCCTGCTAAGCACGCCTTCGCACAAATATGTCCTGCGTCGAAAGCCGCCGGGCCAGTTGTTGAAATCGGCTCATGCGGTTGACCGAGAATACCGGGTGCAAAAGGCGTTGGCCGAGACGGACGTGCCAGTGTCAAAGATGCATCTTCTTTGCGAAGATGAAAGCGTCATCGGCTCGATGTTCTATGTAATGGACTTCATGGACGGGCGGCACTTCAACTTTCCCGAATTGCCCGACATGCCCCGGCACGAGCGGGACGGTATTCAGAAGACAATGAACAAAACACTGGCCGATTTGCACAGCGTCGATATCGGCAAGGTGGGCCTGTCGGATTACGGGCCGCCGGGAAATTATTTTGAACGTCAGATTGGCCGCTGGTCAAAGCAGTACCGCGCTTCGGAAACCGAGACCATCGCGGCGATGGACCGGTTGATGGCGCGTTTGGTGGATGAGGCCCCCGAGGATGACGGCCAACGGACGCTGGTGCATGGCGATTACCGCATCGACAATATGCTTTTCTGCAAGGACAGCCCGGAAGTACTGGCTGTTTTGGATTGGGAATTATCCACCATTGGCCATCCCTATGCGGATTTGGCCGCCGTGATCATGCAATGGCAGATGCCGCCGGGCGGAATGGGCCGCGGGCTGGCAGGCGTTGACCGCGCCGCCGAAGGTTTGATGACCGACGAAGAGTTTGTCGCCGCCTATTGTACGTACCGTGGGTTGGATGGAATTGACCATTTCGGCTACTGCCTAGCTTTTTGTTTCTTTCGTATGGCCGCAATTATTCAGGGCGTTTACAAACGAGCTTTGGACGGTAATGCATCCAACCCCGAGCGTGCGCGACAGTCGGGGCAGTTCGTTCCGATCTTTGCCGAACATGGGCTGCGTGCGCTGGATAGTGGTTGGAATTAAGGGGTAAACGATGGTCGAGGGCACCAGTGAGGAACTGAAAGACCGTAACTTCATCACCGCTCTGGCGCGGGGGCTGGATGTTCTACGGTGCTTTCGCGAAGGGGATACCGCACTTAGCAACACCGATCTGTCCAAACGCACCGGACTGCCGAAAGCAACCGTTTCGCGCTTGACCCACACGCTGTGCAAGCTGGATTATCTTGAGGTCGACAATCGCACTGGCACCTATCGATTAAGCGCAGGCGTCATGCTTTTGGGGTTTGGCGTATTGGCAAGTCTGGACATTGCCGAACGTGCACGGCGCGAAATGCTGAAGTTGCGCAATGGTCCCAACTCTTATGTTGTTGTGGCTCTGGGCGAACGGCATGGGATGAATGCAGTTTATCTGGCGACCGAAACATCGCGTGAACAGGTTTCCTTGGTGGCCCGTGTTGGGACGGGGCTGCCTTTGTTCCGCTCGGCCATGGGGCGGGCGATATTGACCGCGATGGACGAAGATGAACGCGCCCAGGCATTTGAGACCGCTCGGACGCAGGACAGCGATACCGAAGAGTTTCGGCAAAGCAGCTTCAACACAGCACAGGAAGAGATGGACCGGCTGGGTTTTTGTACCGGCTATGGAGATTGGCGACCGGACGTAAACGGAATCTCGGTTGCCTTCAAGTCAGTCATCGACAACCGGGTGTTTGGTCTGAACGTAGGAGGCCCGTCTTTTCACCTAACCCCCAAAGAGCTGGAAACGGTCTATGGCCCGATGCTGGTTGAGGCCGGGAAAAATCTTAGTCTGGCCTAGGGACCGAAATCGCCCGGAGCCTGAGTTTCGATTGGACAGGTTCTGTGGCAAGTCTTGGATTTTATTTTAGGCCAGTTTGTTCGTTATCATAGCTATTGAACAAAAAATTTGCACCGGTGATCAGAACGCTGCTCAAGTTTTGGGTGGCGCCTTTGGGTCTCTTAACTAATTGATTGTAATTCATAAAAATCAAAGGAATTGTTGACTCTTATCGGGGGTGTGTCACTGTGAACCTGTGTTTTCCGGCACTGCGGAGGAGGCTTGTGTCGGACAATAACAGGGAGGAACAATGATATGAAAAATACAACAATGCGCGGCCTGAGTGCAGCGCTGGCAGTGGCGATTAGTGCAACTGCCGTATATGCCGAGAATATCAAGATTGCCTTTATCGACCCACTGTCCGGCCCTTTTGCGGCGACGGGCAATCAGGGTCTTGCGACGTTTAAGTTTGCCGCTGATGAACTGGTCAACAAAGAGGGCGGTGTTCTGGACGGTCAAAACTTTGAAATCGTCGCATTCGACAACAAGATCAGCCCCAAGGAATCGCTCATTCAGTTACAGGTGGCAATCGATCAGGGCATTCGTTTCATTGCGCAGGGCAACAGTTCGGGCGTGGCCAACGCTCTGACCGACGCTATCGACAAGCACAACCGTCGCAATCCCGACAATCAGGTTATCTTTCTGAATTACGCGGCCGTTGATCCGGCCCTGACCAACGACAAATGCAATTTTTGGCATTTCCGCTTTGATGCAAATGCAGACATCAAGATGGATGCACTGACCGATGTGATTGCAGCAGATGATGGCGTCGAAAAAGTGTATATCATCGGGCAGGATTACTCTTTTGGTAAGGCTGTGGCCGCCGCTGCGGTGAAATTCCTTGGCGAAAAGCGCCCCGATGTCGAGATCGTCGGGAACGAGTTGCATCCGATTGGCAAGGTCAAGGATTTCACCCCCTATGCCCGTAAGATCATGGCGTCAGAGGCAGATCTTGTGATCACCGGCAACTGGGGCGCAGACATGCTGAACCTCGGAAAGTCGGTGCTTGAAAACGGTTTTGAGGGGCCGATCTACACCTATTACGGCGCGGCTGACGGCATTACCGCTGCGTTCGGGGAATCCGGTGTCGGATCGCTGCGGGTGGTGGGCGAAGGCCAGATCAACCCGCCGGTCTCGGACCGTGCTGCCGCGTTTGTGACGGGCTTCAAGGAAGCCTATCCCGACACCGACCCGGCGCAGCCGCGGATTGCCAACGTGGTCGAGATGCTGGCCAAAGCCATCAACGAGGCGGGCACAGCGACGGATATGGCTCAGGTTGCCTATGCTCTGGAAGGTATGGAGCATGACAGCATCTGGGGCACCAAGCTGAAAATGCGCGAGATCGACCATCAGATCATTCAGGACGTGCATATTCAGGCCCACACTGACGACGTGCAGTTCGACTATGACAACTCGGGCTTCGGATTGAAGGCTGAGGACACGGTCACAATGGCGGCTGCCGATGCGGCAACCACCTGCAAGATGAAGCGCCCCTAACTCTTAGGAGCGCTTGCAGCCTGCCGTGTGCGATGCGGCAGGCTGGTCTTGTCTGATGTTGTCAAATTCTTCGTGAAAGGGGACAGGCATGGAATTGATTGCCGTCAACCTGATCGACGGGCTGGTGACAGGGTTGCTTCTGTTCATGCTGTCCGCGGGTCTTACACTCATCTTTTCCATGATGGGTGTTCTGAACTTTGCCCATGCCAGTTTCTATATGCTGGGGGCGTATTTTGCTTTTCAAATCAGTGTTTTTCTGGGGTTCTGGATGGGGCTACTGATCGCGCCGGTCATTGTCGGTGTTCTGGGCGCGCTGGTCGAGCGTTATGGTTTGCGCCGAGTCCACCAATACGGTCATGTGCCCGAGCTGATCTTCACCTTCGGTCTGGCTTTGCTGATTGAAGAGCTGGTGCAGTTCATCTGGGGCAAAAGCGCGATGCCTTATGAAATTCCCGAGATTTTGCAATTCACCGCCTTTTCGATCGCGGGCAATGCTATCCCGGCTTACAAGATTTTCATGATCTTCACCTCGGTCGCGATCTTCCTCGTGCTGCTCTACATACTGACCAGAACGCGGGTGGGACTGATCATTCAGGCGGCCTTGAGTTACCCCAAGACGGTTGAGGCGCTGGGACACAACGTGCCGCTTGTCTTCATGGGTGTGTTTGGCGTCGGAACGGCGCTGGCTGGGGTGGCCGGAGTGATTGCCGGGCCGGTCCTGTCGACCTTTCCGGGCATGGCTTTCGTGCTGGGCTCGATCGTGTTTGTCACCATCGTTATCGGCGGATTGGGCAGCCTTGGCGGTGCTTTGGTGGCGTCGCTGATTATCGGCTGGCTGACCACGTTCTCCAAGGCATATAACGTGCGTATGGAGGACATCCTGAACGGCATCGGATTTACCACGCCCGATCCGATCTGGGACAGCGCGTGGCGCGATCTCTGGACGCTGACCTCGCCGCAGATCGCGGACATTCTGCCCTATATCCTGATGGTCCTGATCCTTGTGTTCCGGCCCTACGGTCTATTCGGAAAGCGGCAGGCATGACACAGACATCTCAAATCTCTGCCAGCAGACAGGCGCCGGGCCTTTCGTTGGGCGTCGTTATGCCGTGGCTTCTGTCGGCTGCCGCGCTGGTGCTGTTGCCGATGGTGTTCACAGCCAATTCGGCCATTACCGTCATGAACCAGATGGCTATCACCATCATCTTTGCGCTGGCTTACAACATGTTGCTGGGGCAGGGCGGTATGCTGAGTTTCGGCCATGCGGTTTATATGGGTGTAGGCGGGTTTGCCTGTATGCACATCATGAACATGTCCGACTTTTTTGCCGCGCTGCCGCTGCCGGTTTTGCCGATCTTTGGCGGGCTTGTCGGGATGGGACTGGCAATTGTCGTAGGCAGTTTCTCAACCCGCAGTTCGGGCACGGTCTTTGCCATGATCTCGCTTGGCGTGGGTGAGTTGATTGCCGCCTGCTCCATCATCATCGTCGTGTTTTTTGGCGGGGAAGAAGGGATCAGCGGCGACCGGACCTATGGCCTGCCGTTCTTTGGCATCGAGTTCCTGCGCCAGATCGAGGTTTACTATCTGACGGCCTTTTGGCTGATGCTGTCGGCGCTGCTGATGTTCTTGTTCTCGCGCACGCCCATTGGCCGGATTGCCAATGCGGTGCGTGACAACCCCGAACGGGCCGAGTTTCTGGGCTATTCCCAGCGTTGGGTGCGGTTTCACAGCTTTGTCGCCTCGGGGTTCTTTGCCGGGGTTGCGGGGGCGCTGTTTGCGATCAACTATGAGATTCTGACGGAAGAGAACCTGAACCTTGCCACCTCGGGCGAGATCCTTTTGGTGACGTTTCTGGGCGGGGTTGGTTTCTTTTTCGGTCCGATCATCGGGGCCATCGTGTTTACGCTGCTGCGCACGGTGCTGGGGCTGGAAACCGAGCTTTGGGCCCTTTATGTCGGTCTGCTGTTTCTGGTCACCGTGATGTATTTCCCCGGCGGTTTGGCCGGGCTGTTGATGATGCATTCGCCGGCGGTCAAAATGAAACGGCTGAGGTCGCTCGTCGTGCCCTATGCCAAGGTGCTGGTCCCCGGCGCGTTTGCAATCATCGGCGCGGCCTGTCTGATCGAGATGGTGTTCCACCTGCGCCATGCCCCGCCGGGGGATCATCAGATGACCTTGTTCTGGATCAGCTTTGACAGCCACACGATCCTGCCTTGGACGGTTTCAGCCGTGTTGCTGATCGGCGGCGGTTGGCTGGCCAAACGGTTCGCGCCTGAGATGGCCAATAGCTATCACGCGGCAACCAGCCTGGATGGAGGTGGCGCATGACGTCTGCTCTTGAAATCACCAATCTGAGGAAAAGCTTTGGTCAGACCGAGATCATCCGGGGCGTTGATCTAAGCGTACGTAAGGGCGAACGCCATGCCGTGATCGGGCCGAACGGGGCTGGAAAATCCACCTTGTACAACCTGATCACCGGGCGCTTTGCCCAGACTGCAGGCACTGTGCAATTGCATGGGCAGGATCTGCGGGGCAAAGCTCCGTTCCAGATCAACCGGCTTGGGCTCAGCCGGTCGTTCCAGATCACCAACATCTTTCCCAACATGTCGGTGTTCGAGAATATCCGCTGCGCGTTGCTGTGGACGCGGGGGTACAAGTATTCCTTCTGGACGCTTGTGTCGCGCAAACAGGATCTAACCGACGCAGCCGATGAAATCCTTGCGCAGATCAACCTGACCAGCCGCCGGGATTTGCCAGCAGGGGTTCTGTCTTATGCCGAGCAGCGCGCGCTGGAGATCGGGATCACAATCGCGGGCGGGGCGGATGTCATCATGCTGGACGAACCCACCGCAGGCATGAGCCATTCGGAGACCGACTATATCGTCGAACTGATCCGTCAGGTGACCGAAAACAAGACGCTGATGATGGTGGAACATGACATGGGTGTGGTCTTTGGTCTGGCCGACCGTATCTCGGTTCTGGTTTACGGTGAGATCATCGCTACCGGCACCCCCGAAGAGGTGCGCGGCAATCCCCGAGTTCAAGAAGCTTATCTGGGCACCGCGATGGAGGATCACTGATGCTCGAAGTCAGGGATATGCACGCCTACTATGGCAAAAGCCACATCCTTCAGGGTGTGAATCTGAACATCGCCGAGGGTGAGATCGTGGCCCTGCTGGGGCGCAACGGGGTCGGGCGGTCCACAACCTGCAAGGCGGTGATGGGCGATGTCGAACCAAATGGTTCTGTCCGGTTCAAAGGGCAGGAGATCGCCGGCAAAAAAGCCTACGAGATCGCCAATCTGGGCATCGGGTATGTGCCTGAAAACCGGGATATCTTTCCCGGTCTTACCACGCGGCAAAACCTGATCCTTGGGCTGAAACCCGGCCAGAAGGACGGTGAAGGTCGCTGGTCGATGCAGAACATGTTCGACATGTTTGAAAATCTCGACAACCGCGCCGACGTTGAGGCCAGCGTTTTGTCCGGCGGAGAACAGCAGATGCTGACCATGTGCCGGACCTTGATGGGCGACCCCGATCTGGTGATGATCGACGAACCGACCGAGGGGCTATCGCCGCAGATGGTGCAACGCGTGGCCGAACTGCTGCAGGAAATCGCTGGGCGCGGTATCTCGACCTTGTTGGTGGAACAGAAGCTGGACATCGCTTTGGATATTGCCAACCGGGTTTACGTGATGGGCCACGGCCACGTGGTATTCGAAGGGACGCCGCAAGAGTTGAAGCAGCGCGACGATATCCGCAAGGAATGGCTGGAGGTCTGAGCGCGTCACGCCGCAAGGCAGCAAAAGGGGGCGTTTGTAGCCCTCTTTTTGTGCGTTGGTTACGGGGCAGAGGTCCTTTGCCGGTTGGCTGATCGGGATGATGATCCCGTTGAAGGGGGGAAGATGACCGAATTTTTGCAAAGTCGCGATTTGGGTGGCGGCGTGATGGCGTTGACGTTGGCGCGCGGGCCGGTGAACGCTCTGGACCCTGATTTTCTGTACGGCTTTGTCGATGCGCTAAACGAATTTGCAGCGCGCGAGGATGTGCGCGCGGTGGTTCTGGAAAGCGCATGCAAGGTTTTTTCCGCCGGTTTGGATCTAAAGGGCGCCATGGATTTGGATCGCGAGGCGCAAAACGGTCTGGTGGATGCGTTGAATCATGCATTCCTCACCCAGTTCTGTTTTCCGAAACCGCTTGTTGCGGCCGTGAACGGGGCAGCCATCGCCGGTGGGTTTTTCTTTGTACTAGCAGCTGATTGGCGTGTGGCTGGTCCGAAGGCCAGTTTTGGTCTGGCCGAAATCCGCGTGGGTGCTGACCTGCCCATTGGCCCGCTTGAGATCGCGCGCGCAACGCTGGAACCCAACACGCTGCGGCGGTTCCTTCTGACCGGCCAGCCGATCCGCGCGGAAGAGGCCGCAGCGCAGGGGATCGTGGATGAACTGGTCGAGGCTGAAACCCTGTTGGATGCCGCGCAAAGCAAGGCGCAAGAGTTGGCCAGCTTGCCCGCCCTGACTTATGGCCGGGTCAAGCGGCAGCTTCGCGCCCCGGCAATCGAAGTAATCGAGGCTGAAATGAAACGGTTGGCGGGCGATACGGACCGGTCTTGGTTCAACGAAGAAACCCGCGACGCTATGCATAGGATGCTGGCATGAGCGAAGGGTTCGACTTGGCACGGCTGGAGCGTATCCGGCCCTGGATGCAAAGCTATATTGAGGCGCGCAAATACCCCGGGGCCTCGGTCCTGGTCAGGCGCAACGGGACCGAGGTGTTCTATGCCGATTGTGGCCTGCGCAACATCGAAGAGGACCTGCCCTTTACCCGTGAAACCATTGCGCGCATCTATTCCATGACCAAACCGGTCACGTCTGTGGCGCTGATGACGCTGGTGGAACGGGGCCTGATCCACTTGGGCGCGCCGGTGTCCGAGTTTATCCCCGGTTTCGCGCAGATGCAGGCGCTGATCCCGGGTGCCATTCGTTTGGATCAGACGGAACCGGCTTCTACGCCGACCTTGCAGCAATTGCTGACCCATACCAGCGGTCTCAGCTATTCTTTCAACCCCGGTCTGGTGGCCGAGGCGATGGCGGATCAAAGGCTGGACTTCACCCCCAAACGCGGCACTTTGGCCGAGGTGGCTGATAAGGTCGCGGCACTACCACTGGCGTTTCAGCCCGGCGCTCGCTGGATGTATTCGGTTGGCATCGACATTGCAGGTCGGGTGGTCGAAGTCGTTTCGGGCAAGACACTGGACCAGTTCTTTGATGAAGAGATTTTCCAGCCACTTGACATGACGGAAACCGCGTTCAATGTGCCTGCGGATGCGGGTGACCGGTTTGCCAATCTCTATACGCCGCTCGATGATCCGATGGCGCTGAATGCGGCTAAAGACGGAGGGGATACTCTGCGTTTAGCCGATGATCGCAAAACCTCGTCCTATCACACCACCAAGCAACGTTCGGGCGGCGGCGGATTGGTTGGCACCATCGACGACTATATGAAATTTACCGAGATGCTGCGGCGTGGCGGCGACGCAGGCGATCATCGTATTCTATCGACCAAGACGCTGGCCTTCATGATGTCGAACCATCTGAAGGGCGATATTGCCGAGATGGGCATCCCCAGTTTTGCTGAACAGCCTATGGTCGGCACCGGTTTTGGCATCGGCGGGTCTGTGACGCTGAACCCCGGTCGGGTGGGCGTGCCCGGCAGTGTCGGGGATTTTGCCTGGGGCGGCATGGCCTCGACCGCGTTCTGGGTCGACCCGGTGCATCAGATGAGCGTTGTGTTCTTTACCCAACTTTCGCCTAGTTCATCCTATCCATCGCGTGCGCAATTGCGCGCCCTGATCCACGGAGCTTTGATCGAATGACTGGGCAAAACACTGGCCGTCCGATCCTGTGGCAACCAACACCGGAACAGGCGCAGGCTACCCCCATGGCCGGGTTCATTCGCTGGCTTGGGGCCGAACGGGGTTTGGTATTTGCCGATTACCCCGCGCTCTGGGATTGGAGTGTCACGGATCTTGAAGGGTTCTGGTCTGCCGTTTGGGAATTCTTCGATCTTCGTGCCAGTGTGGAACCCACGATTTTCCTGGCCGAACGGAAGATGCCCGGCGCGGTCTGGTGCCCGGGCACGATGCTGAACTACAGCGATCAGGTATTGCGGTGGGCAGAGGCTCAGCCCGACGCGACTGCGCTGATCATTGAATCCGAGACCTTTGGGGTGGCGTCACTGACATGGGCCGAGCTGCGTGATCGCGTGGCGAATCTGGCCGCGAAGCTGCGACAGATGGGGGTGGGGCAGGGTGATCGCGTGGTCGCCGTCCTACCCAACACTGAAACGGCGCTTATTGCCTGCCTTGCAGCGGCCAGTCTGGGCGCGATCTGGTCGCTTTGCGCGCCCGACATGGGGCGTGTTGCCATTCTGGACAGGTTCCGACAGATCGAACCCAAGGTGTTGATCGTGCAGGACGGCTATACCCATGCGGGGAAAGAAATTGACCGCCGCTCCCTGCTGCAAGAAATCCGCTCTGGGTTGCCTTCGGTGCAGCACACACTTTGGGTGCCCGTCGCAGGCGAGGTTCCCGATGATGCGCACGCTTTCGGCCCGCTGACACGGGGCGATGCGACGTACCAAAGCACGCCCGTCCCCTTCGATCATCCGCTGTGGATCGTCTATTCCTCGGGCACGACGGGGAATCCCAAACCCATCGTGCATGGTCATGGCGGCGTGTTGCTTGAAAGCGCAAAGCGCAGCCTGCACCAGAACCTGACGCAAACCGACAGTTATGCGTGGATGACGTCATCTGGCTGGATCATGTGGAACACACAGCTATCGGCACTGGGCCAAGGGGCGACAGCCGCGTTGTTCGATGCTGCGCCCAATCATCCGGACATGATGGCCTTTTGGCGTTTTGCCGCCCGGAACCGGCTGACGTTTCTGGGAGCGGGGGCTGCGTTTTACGAGGCTTGCCTAAAGGCAGGCATACGCCCTGCCGATCTGGACCTGTCCGCGCTCAAGGGTCTGGGATCGACCGGATCACCGCTGAGTGCGGATGGCTATGACTGGATTTACGGCAACGTGAAATCTGATCTGTGGCTGGCACCGATCTCGGGTGGGACCGATATCGCCAGCGCTTTTGTTGGCGGCAACCCGATGCTACCCGTGCGCGCAGGTGAAATGCAGTGCCGAATGCTGGGCAATGCAGTGCGCGCCTTCGACGAGGCCGGAAATGAGGTGTTCGACACTGTTGGTGAACTGGTATGCACTGAACCGCTACCTTCAATGCCCCTGTATTTCTGGGGGGATGAGGACGGATCGCGCCTGCATGACAGTTATTTCGACACTTATCCCGGCATCTGGCGGCACGGCGACTGGATCGAGATCACGCCCGAGGGCGCCTCGGTAATCTATGGCCGTTCGGACGCCACCATTAACCGCAAGGGGCTGCGGCTGGGCTCGTCCGAGATTTATCAGGCCGTTGAGGGGTTGGCCGAGGTGATGGACTCACTGGTGGTCGATCTTGAGTTTCTGGGCCGCGACAGTTTCATGCCACTGTTCGTGGTTCTGGCCGAAGGTCTGACGTTGGACGACTCTATGAAGGACAAGATCAATGGTGCAATCCGCAGCGCAGTCTCCGCGCGCTTTGTCCCCAACGAAATCATTCAAATCACCGAGGTGCCGCGTACCTTGTCGGGCAAGAAGCTGGAAGTTCCGGTAAAAAAATTGCTCTTGGGCGGTGATCCGGCTCATGTGGTCAATCGGGATTCCATGTCGAACCCTGACAGTTTCAACTTTTTTGTAGATTACACCAAATTGCGCGAGGGGGATCTGGTGCAGGGGTGATTTTGCCAAATAGGTTTTGCCTAGCGTCCAGCCCCTGCGATTTGGCGCCAACACGACCTTTTTCCGCCCTGTAATGAAGAACGAGAATATTACGCAACTAAGGAGGCGTGATGAAAGTCGACCAAGCTTGGATTCCCCGCATGGCCGCGCGTGACGATTGGCTGGCGCAAACCACCGAAGACATCATCGACCCGGAGCGCGAAATCGTCGATCCGCATCATCATCTGTGGGTGCGGTATGGGTATGTCTATGATATGGCCGAGCTGCAGGCCGATACTTCAAGCGGGCATAACGTGGTTGAAACGGTCTATATGGAATGCCGTTCGTACTATGATCCAACATCGTCAGACCCGCTTGCCCCGGTAGGCGAAACCCGGCAGGTCGCGGCATTGGCCCGCGCCCATACCGGCCCGGCGCGTCTGGCTGGTATTGTCGGTTTTGCCGATCTGCGGAACCCGGATCTGGACGCCGTTCTGGATGCTCATGTCGCTGCGGGGCAGGCGTTGTTCAAGGGGATCCGCCACGCCGGAGCCCGAGATGCCGAGCCTGAACAATTGTTCCTGCCGGGTCGGGGGCCGAAAGACCTATATTCGGACCCGGATTTTCGCAGGGGCGTGGCGCGCCTGGGTGCGCGGGGGCTGACTTATGACACGTGGCAGTATCATCACCAACTGCCCGCCTTTACGGATCTGGCCCGTGCGGTGCCGGGTACCACACTGGTTCTGGATCACCTTTCTACGCCTTTGGATGTGGGGCGGTTTTCTGGACAACGCAACAGCATTTTTGGCCAATGGAAAGATGACATCGCAGCTCTTGCGGAATGTCCCAATGTGGTTGCCAAGCTGGGCGGCATGGCCATGCCAGATAATGGGTGGGGCTGGCATGATCGCAGCCAGCCACCGGGTTCGGATGAATTTGCCGACGTCATGGCCCCCTGGTATCACCACATGATCGCTTGTTTCGGGGCCCGGCGCTGCATGTTCGAAAGCAACTTCCCCGTTGACCGTATCTCGATCAGCTATCCGGTGTTGTGGAACGGCCTCAAGAAGATTGCGGAGAACTACGGGGAAGAGGAAAAGGCCGCGCTGTTCAGCGGCACAGCCCGCAGGGTTTATGACCTGTGACCAGCGTCCTCTTTGTCGATCGCGCAGGCTAAACTGGGTGTTTTACTTCGGCGTTCCGGTCATGGCCGCGCCATAAAACCGGTTGAGTTTGCGCATACCCCCCAACCACCTGTCGTAGTTATCGGTCTTGTTGCGCATATAGCCCAGCACCTCGGCGTGTGGCAGGATCAGGAAGGTTTCGTCCCGGATGGCCTGCAGGCAGGCTTCGGCCACGGGTTCGGCTTCTAACAGACCGTCCTGCGAGGCCACTCCATCCTCGTGTCCGCGCGTCATTTCAGACCGAACCGCCTGCGGGCAGAGCAGCGACACCCCGATGCCCTGATCGCGATAGGTGAAGGCCAGCCATTCGGCAGCCCCGACTGCGGCGTGTTTGGTAACCCCATAAGCCATTGAGCCAACCTGATTGAGCAGTCCTGCAGCCGAAGCGGTGTTCAGCAGATAGCCACCCCCGCGTTCTATCATCCGCGGCACCACATGGCGCGCCGCCCAGATGTGGGACATCACGTTGACCTCCCACATTCCTTGCCAGATGTCGTTGTCGGTTTCAGGCCCACCGATACTGAGGATACCCGCGTTAGAGCAGAAGATACCGATCGGCCCAACCTCGGTTTCGGTTCGGTCGATCAGCGCGGCAATGTCATCCTCTTTCGAGACATCTGCTTTGATTGCGATGCCGCCGATTTGGCTTGCGGTTTCTTCCGCGCCGGTCAGGTTCAGGTCGGCGCAAATAACCGATTTGGCACCCGCCGCAGCAAAGGCCGCAGCCAAAGCTTTGCCGATGCCGCTGGCGGCGCCGGTTACGACAACGATTTGTCCTTCGATTTCCATGGCCGTCCCCTTAGGTCCACATAACGGCACCGCCATCCACGGTCAGCGCCTGACCCGTGATATAGCGGCTGGCGTCAGAGGCCATAAACGCTGCGATACCGGTGAAATCCTCTGGCTCTCCCAGTCGGCGCAGGGGCACCTGACGCAGGTAGAACTCGGCCGTTTTGGGATTGTCCCACAGGGCGCGGGCGAACTCGGTCTTGACGACACCGGGGCATAGCGCATTGACCCGCACCCCCGCCGGACCCATCTCCATCGCCAGGTTCCGCACCAGCGCGATCAGGGCCAGTTTCGAGATGTTGTATGTGCCCAGCTTGTCAGATGGCTTGAACGCGCCTACGGACGAGGTGAACAGCATCGAGCCGCCGCCTAGCCCTTCCATATCTGGGAAGACCGCATTTGCCAGCCACAGGTTCGACTGGACGTTGGCCTGCATGGTTTTCTCATAGGCTTCGTCCGTGATGTCGCGCATTGAGCCGTAGAACGGGTTCACGCCAGCGTTTCCGATCAGGACCGAGATCGGTCCCACCGTTTCGCGGGCTGCTTTGACCAGTGCCTCAACCTCTTGCCTGTTGCCGATGTTGCAGGTCATCGGTCTTGCGGCCTCGCGCCCCACGGCGTCGTTGATTTCGGCGGTGGCGGCCTCAAGCGCTTCGATCTTTCGCGCCGAGATCACCACATTGGCCCCTTGCTGTGCCAACCCTTTTGCCATTTCCAGCCCCATCCCGCGGGACGCGCCGGTCAGCAGGGCATTACGCCCGGTCAGATCAAACATGTTGCTCATCGTTTTTCCTTACGGTCCGTCGAACTGCCTTCCGCCTTTTGTTGCGGCTGATGTACCTGCTTGACGTTCGTTAGAAGCCAAATAATCCTTGACCTCGGCACGTGCGACGACGGCGTGGTGGACTTCATCCGGGCCATCAGCAAAACGCAGGGTGCGCTGGCCGGTATACATCTCGGACAGGGGCGACCATTGCGAAATACCGGTAGCGCCGTGGATTTGCATGGCCTGATCAATGATCTGACAGACCTTTTCCGGCACCATCGCCTTGATCATCGACACCCAGATGCGCGCCTCTTTATTGCCCATCGTGTCCATGGCCTTGGCGGCCTTGAGGACCATCAGGCGCATCGCCTCGATCTCGATCCGCATGCGCGACAGGGTTTCCATGTTCTTGCCCAGATCCAGAAGTTTTCTACCAAACGCCTCCCGGCTGATGCCGCGCGCGATCATCAAGTCCAGTGCCCTTTCCGCTTGACCGATCGAGCGCATACAATGGTGAATCCGCCCCGGCCCAAGCCGCAATTGCGAGATTTCGAACCCTCGCCCTTCGCCCCACAAGATGTTGCTTTCAGGGACGCGCACATTTGTGAACCGGATCTGCATATGCCCATGCGGAGCGTCATCCTGACCGAAAACATGCATAGGGCCGACGATCTCTACACCCGGCGTGTCCATCGGCACTAGGATCTGGCTTTGCTGACGGAAGGTCTCAGCCTCGGGCGAGGTTTTTACCATCACGATCATGATCTTGCAGCGCGGATCGCCCGCGCCCGAGATGTAATATTTCTCGCCATTGATGACCCACTCGCCGTTTTCCAGCACGGCGCGGGTGCTGATATTGCGCGCGTCAGACGATGCCTTGTCCGGTTCCGTCATTGCAAAGGCCGACCGAATTTCACCGGCCAGCAGAGGTTTCAGCCATTTTTCCTTTTGTTCCTCGGTTCCGATCCGCTCCAGCACTTCCATGTTGCCGGTATCGGGGGCCGAGCAGTTCAAAGTCTCCGACGCCAGTGGGTTTTTGCCCAGCTCGGCGGCGATATAGGCATAATCAAGGTTCGACAAACCCTCGCCGGTTTCGGCATTGGGCAGAAAAAAGTTCCATAGCCCCGCATCGCGCGCCTTTTGCTTGGCCGTTTCCAGCAGTTCTAGCTGACCGGGCGCATACGACCAGCGGTCAGCACGGCCATGACCAAGCCGATGATATTCTTCGGTAATAGGATCGACGTTCTCAGCGATGTGCTTGATCACCTTTTCCAAAAGCGGCTTGGCCCCTTCGGACATTTCCAGATTGTTCATATCTGCAACGGTTTGGACCATGTCAGGTCTCCTGTTTTGACGAGCGCGGCTCGTTTAGCGGTTGACCCAATTGGGCTTGCGTTTCTCGGCAAAGGCTTGCACGCCTTCTTTGAAATCCTCGGTCTGGGCCAGATCTTTCAGTACCTCGCGCGAATGCTCCATGCTTTCGCCAAAGCCCTCGATCTGGGCCATTCGGTTCAACACACGTTTGGTGGCCTTTACAGACGACGGTGACACGCTGCAGATGTCGTCGGCCAGAGCCATCGCGCGGGTCATCAGATCGTCATGCGGGACAACTTCGTTCACGCAACCCAGTTTCAGGGCTTCGTCCGCATCAACGGTGCGGCCGGTGATCATCATCTCTTGCGCGGCGAGGCGGCCGATATAGCGGCTTAGACGTTGCACGCCGGACGCGGCGGCGAAAAAGCCGACTTTCACTTCGGGCAAGGCGAATTTTGCGCGGTCCGAAGCCAGAATGATGTCGCAGCTCAGCGCTGTTTCAAAACCGCCGCCCATGGCAAAGCCGTTAACGGCTGCGATGACCGGCTTTTCCAGATCATAGCGCATGGCCAGACCGGCAAACCCGGTCTCAGGGATCGGTTGCGGGCCGTGTTTAGCGGTGAATTTCAGGTCGTTGCCGGCCGTGAACGCCTTGTCCCCTGCGCCGGTCAGGACGGCGACCCATTGATCCTCGGCGGCGGCAAACTTGTCCCAGCAATCGGCCATTTCGTGATGCATCGGGGCATGGACAGCATTGTAAACCTCGGGGCGATTCATGGTGACCAGCAGGACATTGCCCCGTTGTTCGGTGGTGATGAATTCGTATGTCATGATGTCTCCTTCAGACGCGTGCGGTTTTCAGACCACCGGTGTCAATTTCAGTAAATTTCCCACCTTCGGCAGCAAGCTGTCGCAGCATCTCGGCAGGCGCAAAGTCAGGGTCTTCAGCCCCCAGTTTTTCCATAACCTCCAACACTTTGGCCGCGCCGATCATGTCGCCGTAATACATCGGGCCGCCCTTGTCCGCAGGCCAGCCATAGCCGTTGATCCAGACCACATCGACATCCGATGGGCGCTGTGCCTTGTTTTCCTCAAGGATTTTTACCGCCTCATTGATCATCGGGCAGATGCAGACGTCGACGATTTCGTCCTGCGACATCTGGGAAGGCTCCGCCCCGGTAATGTCAGAGATGATTTTAGCGGTTTCTTCTGACGGAACAGGCGAGCGGTTTTCGTCGTAGTCATAGTACCCGGCCTTGGTTTTTTGGCCCCGGCGGTCCAGTTCGCACAGCGCGTCACGGATCGGATTGTCGGTTGTGGCCCCCTTTGACCAGCCGATGTCCAGCCCGGCCAGGTCCGCCATTTGAAACGGTCCCATTTTGAAGCCAAAGGCGTTCAGCGCCGCATCGACGTCCCATGGCATCACGCCGCGATAGACCAGCTTCATCGCCTGATCCTGTCGTTTGAACAGCATCCGGTTGCCGACAAACCCCGGGCAGACCCCGACGACAACGGCAATCTTGTTGATCTCAAGCGCAACATCCAGACAGGTGGCCAGAACATCTTGCGCTGTGTGTTCCGCTCGGACGATTTCCAGCAGCTTCATCACATTGGCAGGAGAGAAAAAGTGCAACCCGATAACATCTTGGGGGCGGCTGGTCACCGAGGCAATCTCGTCAATGTCCAGCGCCGAGGTGTTGGTGGCCAAAATTGCGCCCGGTTTCATGATCCGGTCCAGTTCAGTGAAGATTTTTCGCTTCAGCCCCATGTCCTCGAACACGGCTTCGATCACCAAATCGCAGTCGGCCAGATCCTCCAGCGACAGGCAGCCGTCGTATCGCGCCATGCGAATGTCGACCTCAGACTGAGGGAACCGGCCCCGGTCGGCGCTGCGCTGATAGTTGCTGCGCACCACGGATAGGCCGCGATCCAGCGCCTCTTGTTGGGTGTCGACGATCTTTACATCATAGCCTGCGGTGGCAAAATTCATGGAGATACCCCCGCCCATTGTGCCTGCACCGATGATGCCGATGGTCTTTATCGGACGTCTGGGGGGTGCGGTGTCGATATCCGGTACGTTCCAGGCAGCCTTACCAGCGGCGGCGTGATATGCAACGAGCGTGTCTTGGGTGTTCATGCATCTGTCCCATTTAATGATTTTATGCACTGAGCGCGCAACGCGCGCCGGTCGAGCTTGTCTGTGGCACCCCGCGGAAGGGGGTCTGAGTGCAACCACAAGTGTTCCGGAATTTTGAATGTGGCGATGTGTTCCGCCAGATAGTCCTGAATTTCCTGCGCGGTTGCGTGATGACCGGCGCGCAACTGAACACCGGCCCCGACGACTTCGCCCAACCTATTATGCGGTATGGAAAACGCGCAGGCTTCGGCCACCGCAGGATGTTTGTGCAGCGCGCCTTCGACATCCAGGCAGGCGATGTTTTCGCCCCCGCGGATGATGATGTTCTTTTTGCGATCCACGATAGTGACAAAGCCGTCTGCGTCGATAAACCCCAGATCGCCAGAGCGCAGCCAGCCTTCGTTCAGAACCTCGGCGGTGGCCTCGGGCTTGTTCAGGTAGCAGCGCATGATCGTGGGGCTTTTGATCGTGATCTCTCCGACCTCGCCCGTCGGCACGTCCCGCCCTTCATCGTCGAGGAAGCGCAGTTCCTGCACCGGCGGATACAACCGACCCGCCGATCCGGGGCGGGCGACATAGTCTTCCCCAGCGGTGCCCATGCCAAGTGCATTAGTCTCGGTCATGCCCCATCCGGTTGCGATTTGAGCAGCCGGAAAAACCTGAGCCAGCTCTCCCACCTGCGGCGGAGGCCGCTTTGCGCCACCCGAGTTAATGAAGTCCAGCGTTTCAAGGGGCTGACCCATTCGCACAGCAGCTTCCATCAGGTCGTGGGTTTGGGTCGGAACACCCAGAAACCGGGTGATCTGTTCTTCCTGTATCAACTGAACGGCGCGGTCAGTGTCCCATTTCTCCATCACCACAAGCTTGGCGCCAGACGGGATCGAAAACAGAAAGACAGGATGAGTTGCGGTGACGTGAAAAAGCGGCGTCACCACTAATGTGGCCGGGCGCAACGGTGCGGGGTCATCTGCGGCAGGGGGCGTAACCAGCGGGGCCGCGGTCATGACCATCGACCAGGAAAACACCGCGCTCATCGCGCCGCGATGGGTCAGAACAACCCCCTTGGGGTGGCCGGTTGTCCCCGAGGAATACATGATCCCCATGTCGTCATCGGTGTCGATGTCGACCTGAGGCCAGCGGTCATCTGAACTGGCGTCGAGCAGCGAGGCATAGTTGATCGGCGTCAGGTCACTGCCATCGCGCACCCCGATCACCTGAATATCTCTTTCTGCTTGCAATGGCAGCAGACGTTCAACTCTTATCCGATCGCCGAAAACGATCTTTGCACTACTGTCTTGCAGGGCATAGTCCAGCTCTTCCGTGGTCCACCAGCCATTCAGGAAGACAGTCACCGCACCGATTGACGCGATCGCTGTGAACAGAAACAGAAACTCGGGGCAATTGCGCATTGCGATGGCGACCGGCTGCCCCTTGCGCACCCCAAGTTTGGTTGTAAGGGCGTGCGCTATTCTGTTTGTTTCCGAGCAGAACTCGTCATAAGTCCAGCGTTCGTCGCCAAACACCAGGTAATCCGCCGCACCGTCGCCTTGATCGGCCCGGCTGAGTTGCATCAGGGCGCGGATGTGACCGGGGATGTTCTTGAATACGCGGGTCTCGACCCCGCGAATCCGGGCTTGGGACAGCTCGTAAATCGGTTCATTTGCGATCAGGTAGTGCACGGCCTGTTCAGGCGTCATAGCCGAGGTTCCGTTACTGCCGTGCGCATAGTCTTTCAGCCACGCATCAACCGCGCCTGTCAAAATCAAAGCGATATCCTCCCATGCGCGTGGCATCCCATCGGGCAGAACCACGACTCCTCCCTCAAGGATGTTAGAGCGGTTTCTGAGCTGTGCCAAGACCGCTGTACGGAACAATGTTCCGCAAAAGTGATATTTCCCGGTTTTGCGATTGTGACGCTGACATTTTGCGCTGGGCAGTTAGTCGGCCCCTTTTCACACAGCGGCGATCTGCCTGCCGAAGGGCATGACATGCATCATGCAGGTCGCAATGGGTCGATGGAAAAGGGGGCAAGTTTTGTTGACATCAAGGTAGGCTTGATGGGATGATGAGCATCATACAGATGCGGCTGAATGGCAACATTTCCAAGCAATTGCGATACGAAGAACAAGAGGCCAGACCATGAAAAATGAGTGCTATTGCGTGACAGAACACCAGGCGCCACTGCAGAAAATCGTGCAGGACCTGCCCGAGTTGGAAGGGGACGAGGTGCTGTTGAAGGTGCGTGCCTCGGGTGTGTGTCACTCTGATCTGCACTTCTGGGAAGGTGGCTATGATCTGGGCGACAACCAAGAGATGAACTTGTCCGATCGGGGCGTAAAGCTTCCCCTGACGATGGGTCATGAGATTGTTGGCGAACTGGTCGCGTTGGGCCCCGACGCGCAGGGTTTGGAGTTGGGCGAAAGCTATCTTGTCTATCCCTGGCTGGGGTGTGGCACCTGCGAAACCTGCGCAAAGGATCAAGAGAATTTGTGCCCCAATGCACCGCGGGCCCTTGGGATATTCACCCCCGGCGGCTATGCGCAATACGTGGTGGTGCCGCGCGCCAAATATTGTCTGACGCTTGGCGACCTGGACCCGGCAGAGGCCGCGCCTTTGGCCTGTTCCGGGGTAACCACCTATAGCGCGCTGAAAAAATTCGGGGACGATATCCGCGACACGCCGGTGGTGATCCTGGGTGCGGGTGGACTTGGGCATATGGCGCTTCGGGTGATCCGTGCACTTGGTGGCAAGGGGGCCGTTTTCGTCGATCTTGACGAGGCAAAGCGCCACGCCGTGCTTGAGGCCGGGGCGCTGGCGGCCATAGATGGCAATGCGCCTGATGCGGACGAGCAAATCAAAGCCGCCACCGGGGGAGGGGCCCTGTTGGTCTTGGATTTGGTGGGTGCCGAGGCCACGATCAATTTGGGGCTGGCCGCCGCGCGTAAGGGCGTTCGGATCGTTGTGGTCGGTTTGTTTGGCGGTCAGTTGAAAATCCCCACCGTCTATTTCCCCATACGCGCCATGGCGGTGATCGGGTCATATGTGGGCAATCTGAACGAACTGTCCGAACTGCTTGAGTTGGCCAAATCCGGCAAGTTGAGCTTGGCACCCGTGACGCGCCGCCCATTACAGGACGCCAACGACGCGCTGATGGACCTGAAAGACGGGAAGGTTATCGGTCGGGTCGTCCTGACCCCATGAACACGGTTTGAACGCGACCCGCAGTTTGAAAACAAAGCAGGCCAAGGAGCCGGATTTCATTGATAGGTTTTGGGAGGTGCCGGGCAGGTGGACGCGGATTACATCATTGTTGGGGCGGGTTCTGCTGGCTGTGTGTTGGCCAACCGGCTGACTGCCGACCCAAAAAACAAGGTCATATTGCTGGAGGCCGGAGGCAAGGATAACAGCTCCTTCATTCATGCGCCTGCGGGCTTTGTGAAAATGCTTCGAAATGAGAAGTATAACTGGTGCTATTCAACCGAACCTGATCCCGGCTTAAATGGGCGGCGGCTTTTCTGGCCGCGCGGCAAGACGCTTGGAGGGTCATCGTCGATAAACGGGTTGCTATACGTGCGCGGGCAGCCGTCCGATTATGACCGTTGGCGGCAATTGGGCAACGAAGGCTGGGGCTGGGAGGATGTCCTGCCGCTGTTCAAAGCTACCGAAGGGCGCGAGGAGGGTGCTGAGGATCAATACGACTCTGACCTGCGGGGTAGTGACGGCGAAATGACGGTCAGCACCCCTCGGTCGCGCCATCCGCTGAGTGAAAAATGGGTCGAATCCGCAATTGCAGCGGGCTACCCGTATAACCCTGATCACAATGCAGAGCAGCAGGAAGGGGTCGGCTTTTTTCAGACAACCATCGCCTATGGCAAACGTCATTCGACGGCGAATGCGTTTCTGAAACCGATTAGGTCGCGCCCCAATTTGCGTGTGAACACTCATGCCCATGTGCAGAACGTGGATCTGGATGGCAAACGCTGTACAGGCATCACCTACAAGGATCGCTCGGGTAGATTGGTGTCGCTTAAGGCCGGGCGCGAGGTGATCTTATCGGCCGGGTCGATCGGGTCGCCTCAGATACTTATGCTGTCAGGGATTGGAAATCCCGATCATTTGTCTGAAAACGGCGTGCAGCCCCGTCACGAGCTTTCGGGTGTCGGGCAGGCGATGCAGGATCATCTACAGGCCAAGATGGTGCATCGGATGTCGGTTCCCACATACAACCGCGAAGGGAAGTCGCTGATGCGTCAGGCGGCCATCGCCGCCCAATATTATTTCGTGGGCCGGAACGGACCTTTGTCGATGCCAGCGGCGGATGCTACCGCGTTTCTGAAAACGCACCCTGATCTGGAAACGCCGGACATTCAGTTTCACGTGCAGCCGTTTTCTTATGATGCGGAAGGGAACCTGCATGACTTTTTCGGCTTCACTTCAACCGTTTGCCAGTTGCGCCCCGAAAGTCGTGGGCAGATTCTGTTGAATGGTCCAGACCCTGCCACTTATCCCAAAATTCACCCCAACTATCTATCTACGGAAACCGATTGCCGCACGTTGGTCGAAGGAATTCGCATCGCCCGCACGATTGCGGCGCAGTCACCCTTGGCGAGCCATATCGCGTCTGAGTATTTGCCGGGCAGCACAATACAAAGCGACGATTACGATGCGATGCTGGACTGGGCGCGCGGTCACGCCGTGACGATCTTCCATCCGTCAGGGACCTGTAAAATGGGGCCGGGGCCGGATGCAGTTGTGGATGCCAAGTTGAAGCTGCACGGGATTGCAGGATTGCGGGTTGTCGATTGTTCGATCATGCCCGAGTTGACCTCGGGCAATACCAATGCCCCGACGATCATGATCGCAGAGAAGGCCAGCAGAATGATATTGGCCGGATAGTAGACAAAGACGTCAAAGTATGAACGAGCAAAAATTCAGAATCTCAGGGCATTATGAGCCGATGAAAGCCGCCGACCTGCGCGGCTACGGGGTGCCGGAACCTTGGAATTTCGGGGTAGGCTTTCGGGCGACATTCGGGGACTTGGATGCGCAGAACCATGTCTCGAACGTGAAATACCTGCGTTGGATCGAGGCGTTCCGCATGGCCTATCTGCGCGCCTATGGTTGGCCGGAATATGCGACGCCGGGGGCCAATCTGATGGTGATCCGACGGTTTCAGATCGACTATCTAAAGCCAGTTCATCTGGATGACGATGTGATCGTGACGGGGCGCACTGCGCAGGTCGGCCGCTCTAGCTGTACAATGGAGTAGCGATCTGGGGGAATGGCCAGATTGCAACCGCTTCGGCGGTGTTGGTTTTTCTAGATCAGCACGGGACAAAGTCGGACCTTCCAGGAGCGTTGCGCCCGCTCATGATCGAATGGGACGGGGCACAACCCCGCTAGGGCAGTGGTCAGTGGGGGCACGGGAATGTCCCTGTGACCGCATTGCGGCGCTGAGGGCGGGTAGCTTTTGTCATATCCGACTGTCAGCCGATGCAGGAGTCGACCGAAACGACAACTCTCAGTTTACCACGTTTCTACGCTTGGTCGTATCTGCGTCTCAAACATCCACGCGTCTTTGGGCTGTTTCCAAAGCTGGATATAGGTCTTTGCCACGGACGCGGGATCCATCAGAACCCGGTCTTCCGGGTTGCCGCCGCGGGCGGTGATCATCTCGCGCACCCATTGGGTATCAACGCCGGAGTCAATGACCAGATGCGCCACATGGATGCCCTTGGGCATCAATTCACGGGCGGCGCATTCAGCGACGGCGCGGATGCCAAACTTGGCGCTGGCAAAGGCGGCAAAGCCCGGATTGCCGCGCAGCCCGGCGGTTGCACCAGTGAAAAAGATATTGCCGGTTCCGCGTGGCAGCATCGCTTTGGCGGCTTCGCGCCCGGTCAGAAAACCGGCGTAGCAGGCCATTTCCCAAACTTTGCGGAAAACCCGTTCCGTGGTTTCTGTGAATGGGAAATTCACATTCGCGCCGACGTTGAAGATGCAAACTTCGATTGGGCCAACTTCTTCGGCGGACTTGATGAAGTCGATGACCTGATCTTCGTCCCGGGCATCCAGACTTTTGCCGATCATTCGGCCTCCGGCGGCTGTGACCTCATCCACCAACGGTTGCAGTTTATCCCCGTTGCGCCGACCGGCGATCACAGTAAAGCCTTCGGCGGCGAAGGCCTTGCAGATGGCCGCGCCGATGAAATCACCGGCTCCAACCACGACAACAGTTTCTGCTCTTTGTTCCATAAGGAGTGTCCTTCTGTAGGGTGGGTCGGCTGACCCAAATGCGTGTGTCAGTTATCCAGACCGGCCAGATGCTGTTCCAGATCGCGGATACGATCCTTTCCGAAATAGATTTCCCCGTCGTAGTGAAAGGTCGGTGCACCAAAATCACCAGCGGAAACAGCCATTTCCGTATTCGAGATCAGTTGGGCTTTGACTTCGGGGTCTTGTATCAGTGCGAACAGGGGTTCGGCTTCTAGCCCGCCATCTGTCAGCCAGCGCGACAGCACCTCAGGGTCGCCAAGATTCTGTTCGAACTGCCACATGCCGCGAAAGACGCGTTCCATGTAACGCTCGAACACACCTAACCGTTGCGCCGCAATGCAGCCGCGCATCAGTTGCAGGGTGTTAATCGGGAAATAGGGGTTGAATGAGAACTCATCGGCGATTCCGTTGCGTTCAGTGAATCGCAGCAGGTCGCGCCGTTCGTACCGCAGCTTGTTCTCGATCCCGGCATTGGTTTCACCCGGTGCCCGGTTGCCAGTGGCGCGGAAGATGCCGCCCAGCAGCACCGGCACGTAGGTGAACGTCGCGCCATAGGTCTGCGCGAGACCGGGTATCAAGAGATGCGCAAGGTAAGAGTTCGGGCTGCCGAAATCGAAGTGAAAGGCGACGTGTTTCTGCATCAATCTTTCCTTTTCAAAGTGGTCTACGGATAGGCCGGGCGCCTTCAGATCGCGGTCAGCCCGCCATCTATGGCCAAAGTGGTCCCGGTGATCATGCTGCCTGCGTCCGAGCAATAAAGCAGCGCCGCCCCCTTAAGGTCTTCGCTGCCGCCAATCCGCCCTAGCGGGTTCTGCGCGGCAACGTTTTCGCGCCCCAGCGCATCCAGCGTGCCCGCGGTCATCTTGCTTTCGAACATGCCCGGCGCCAGCGCATTCACCGTTATTCCATGCTCACCCCATTCGTGGGCCAATGCGCGGGTCAGGTTCACCACAGCCGCCTTCGAAGTGTTGTAAGCCACAATCCCCTTGTTGCCCTTTAGCCCAGCAATCGACGCCAGGTTCAGTATCCGGCCGTTGCCATTCGGGATCATCGAGTCTCTTGCGATCAGCTGGCTGAGGCGAAACACAGAGCGGACGTTAAGGTCCATCACTTTATCCCAGGCCTCCATCGCGTGATCGACGGCGGGGCTTCCCCAAGTGGCCCCGGCATTGTTGACAAGGATATCGACCCGTCCCAGCTTTGCGATGGACTGAGCTGACAACGCCACAAGGTCGTCATCTTTACGGTTATCCGCCACGATGTAGTCCACGGTGATCCCGCGCCCTTCGAGATGCGCCTTGGCATCCCGCAAATCCGTTTCCTTGCGGGACGAGATCACCAATCGCGCGCCGTTGTCGCCCAGCACTTCGGCGATCTGCAGACCCAGCCCGCGTGACCCCCCGGTTATCAGGGCGGTCTTGCCACTCAGGTCGAAAAGCTCATTCGCCTTGGTCATCTTTCTTTCCTTCTTCGTCAGATTGTATCAGCGGGCAGTTTCATCGTTCCCTGCGCACAGGTGGGCAGAATTCCGGTCTTCGTCAGCTCGCAGTCGAACCCCAAATGCGCCGGAATTCGTTTTGCCTAACGAAAACCCCTGTCAGCCCAGTATCCTTTACATCAAGGGCGCGACTACCGTTCCGGTGCTGCCCCGGCCGCCGGGGGCGCTCGTTTCAGCGGCCTTTAAAGACGGCCTCGCGCCGTTCCACGAACGACGCTATGCCTTCACGCATGTCCTCGGTCGCAAGCATACGGTCGCGAAGCTCTGGAATGCAGGCAATCGCAGCCTGTTCCCCGTGTTCAATAAATTTACGTCCAGCCACTTTCATGGCCTGAATGCCAAGCGGAGCGTTACGGCAGATCGTTTCCGCAATCTCCATTGCGCGTGCGGTTTCATGTCCTTTGGCCACAACCTCTTGTACCAGCCCGATGCGATGGGCTTCTTCCGCGCTGAACTCGTCGCATAGCATCAGGTGGTACATGGCGTTTCCCCAACCGGCGCGGCTGATGTATCGGAAGTGCGCGCCACCGAAAGGAGCAATGCCGCGCTTTGATTCCAATTGGCAAAACCGGGTGTCATCGGCGGCAACGGCGATGTCTCCGGCTAGCATCATTTCGATTCCGATTGTGAAGCATATCCCCTTTACGGCCGTGACAATCGGCTTGCTACACTGTCTTTGCAGGCCAAACGCATCGACGTTTCCCTCGGGAATTTCTGGGGGTGTGCTGTTGGGGCCGAAGAACTTTGGCATATCCAGCCCCGCTGTAAAATCTTCGCCTTCTGCGCAGATCACCCCTGCCCATAGGTCGGGTGACTGCTCTAGCAGGGTCAGGGCGTCTGACAATTCTTCCATCATCTGCGGATGAAAAGCATTTTTCTTTGCCGGGTTGTCGATCGTGATCTTTAGCACGCGGCCTTGGACCTCATGCCTGACTTTGCCCTGAATATCCTGCATTTCGTCATCCTCCCCTGCTGCTCAGACAAGGCTGCCAATCGGCCTTGTTTCAGCTTCTTCAGAATGACGGCCATCATGTAGATGTCAAGTCCACTGTCCCTTAAGTCTTATGTGAACTTGCGATTTAAGATTATCATTGTCATACAGAAATCATGTGGAGCCCGGTGGCCAACGGGCTTGTGCCACAGGTGGTGAACTGCACAAGGTGCAGAAAGGGGGCTTCGATCAAGAATGACGCGGCTCAGTTGCGTTTGCGTCGCAATAGCGATTCCTGGGCTGTACTTGCGACCAGTTTGCCGTCTTCGGAAAAGATCATGCCGCGGGCCAGTCCACGGCCGCTGCCCGTCCAGGGGCCATCCATCGCGTAAAAGTGCCAATCCTGTAAGCGGGCAGGTGCGTGAAGCCAGAGCGCGTGATCCAGACTGGCGCCCTGCGCTGTGTTCTGCGACCAGCTCAACCCGTGGGCGCGCAAACCTACGCTCATCAAACCCATATCAGACGCATAGGTCAGATAAAGCTGCTGCAGGCCGGCATCGCCATTTTTGGCTGCGGGTATCCGAAACCAAAACCCGTGCTGATCGCTGACAGGTACGGGATTTGCCTCATTCCTGGGATCGACGTCGCGAATCTCGAACTGTGTCTGGTGGATGCGCCTGTTGTCTGCTTCGGCCGAGCCATTTGCGGAACGGGCGGTCGCGGTGCTTTGGTCCGGGGCGCAATCCTGTGGCCCCGGAGCGTCTGGTTTTTCGTGCTGATAGTCCCAGCCCTCGTCGGGCACATGGAAAGACCCTGTGAAATTCAGGATTTGCTGGTCGCCCTGCGTGGCGATCACCCGCCGCGTGCTGAACGACCCACCATCCCGCGCATTTTCGACCCGGAAGATCAATGGTTGGTTCGGATCACCCGCGCGCAGGAAATACGAGTGGATAGAATGGCAGCGACGGTTTGCCGACACAGAATGGCGTGCAGCGGCTAGGCATTGGGCAATAACCTGTCCCCCAAATAGGCGCGTCGGCACCGCGTCGCCGGAAAAGGCAGCCGCGCGAAACAGGTCAGGCCCAACTTGTTCCGGCTGTAATATATCCGCCAGAGAAGGCACTTGGGTCATCTTTGCCCCCGGTGGGATAAGCGGTGAAAACGCGGATCAGAAATAGGTCAGCCCAAGCCATTCCGCGACCAACGCGGGCGAGTCGATTCCTTCGATTTCGACCGTGACATTCATTCGGGTTTGGATGGATCCATCGTCCCTGTCCGTCAGTCCAGCAAGGTGAAAACGCCCACGAATACGTGCGCCTGCGGGCACCGGCGAAACAAATCGGATCTTATCGAAACCGTAATTCACACCCATCGTGCGACCAGCGATCCTTGGGACGCCGTTCTGCACCAGTGGCACCAACAAAGACAGAGACAGAAACCCATGCGCAATCGTACCGCCAAAAGGTGTTTCTGCGGCCCGGTCCGGGTCTATGTGAATGAACTGGTGATCGTCGGTGGCGTCTGCAAACTTGTCGATCCGCGCCTGATCCACCGTAAGCCAGTCTGATACGCCAAGCTCTTTGCCGACCCGGTCGCGATAGGCGTCTAGGCTGACTTCCAAAGATGTCTCTGTCATTGTTGTGCCACCACTAGCCAGTCGTTGCGGGTTCCGTTGTAAAGGGCGTCAACAATTTCTGCGCGACGTTTGAGAACTTGGCGCTGGTTGACGTAGCCTTTGTCGTTGATTTCGTTTTCCGACAGCGACGGTGGCTCGGCCAGGATGCCAATTGCGCGCACTTGCCGGCTGGAGCCGCCATTGTTCTGGTTCCACCGATCCAAGGCCTGTTGCACCTGCGCAAGGTCTTCGGGGGCAGGTTCAATCAGTGCACCATCCACCCGTGTTGCACGTGCGCGGGCCGCATCGTTCAGCCAGACCATCGCGACGATATGCGCCCGGCCTTCACCGACAACAACGGTGTCGCGCACCAGCCCGCCACATTCCAGATTCAATCCCGTTCGGATCGCCCCAACTTGTACAAATGTACCGCTGTCGAGCTTGAAGTCTTCGCTGACCCGCCCTGCATAACGCAGGTCATTTGCGATGTTGTCGATGTTTTCAAAGCGGATCGCGTCACCGGTAATGAAGAACCCCTCATCATCGAAAAGTCGTTTGTTCAGTTCGGGCTGATCTACGTAGCCGGGAAAGACATTCGGCCCCTTGATCCGCAGTTCGTAACGGTCGTCACTGAGTGGGATTAGCTTGATTTCCACTTCTGGCACAGGCATTCCGATACGCCCAACCCCGTCATAGGGCCAATGGACTGTCGTGACAGAGGGCGCCGCTTCGGTCATGGCAAATCCGCCCGATAGCGGAATACGACAACCCCGATATGTCATGGCCAGTTTTTGCAGACGTTCATAGGTTTCGCCTGGGAACCCCGCTCCGCCGTAGTGTACGAAAGTCAGGTTCGAAAAGAACGCTTCGGCAAGTTCAGTATCCTGCTCCATTGCGTCCAACAACATGCCGTATGCCAAGGGCACGTTCGAGAAATTGGTTGGCTTCACCTCGCGGATTGCGGTCAAGCTGCGTTCAAAATCCGGCCCGGATACTGGACGGCCCGAGTCGATATAAAGCGCTGATGCGTGAAACAGCATTTCGTGCAGGATGTGATTGCCCCCGAACGTATGGTGCCACGGCAGCCAGCATAGCCGTCGACGTTGGGCGTGAGGAATGCGGATTCCAATCCTTTGCGACATGGCGATATTTGCACACATCATGCGCTGTGTGTTGATCACACCCTTGGGGTTGCCTGTCGAGCCAGAGGTGAAAAGGATCTTGCCAACGGTTTCTTCGGTCACGGCTGCGTGGGCGGCGGCAACGGCTTCGGTGACCTTGGTGCCCAGCAACTCGGCGACGTCAGTATCACCGGGTCTGGGATGTTCGGACACCAGTTCGCATCCGCTCAGATCAAGCTTGTCCAATGCATCGGACAACGTTTGGGCGTCATCAACAAAAAAGAGTTTCGCTTTGGACTGCGCGAATGTGCTCTGCAGACGGGGAAAAGCCTCTGAGAATTTTGCATAGCTAGGCGAGATCGACGCGGCAGTAATGCCGGCCATCATTGCCCCGAACAGAATCTGAGCGTGGATAATGCTGTTGCGGGACAGAACGGCGATGCAATCTCCTTGCTTTAAACCACGGTTGAGCAAAGCTTGTGCAATAGCCTCGCAATTCGCCTTTAGCTGTCGAAATGTCGGCCCATCCCACCCCTGTGGTCCGCGTTCAGCAAGCGAAAGGCGGTCTGGGTGTGCGCTGGCGGCTGCATAGAGATAGTCGATGACACTGGTTGGATAGTCCGGCAGCTTGTAATCCTGGCGAAGGTAAATGGCGTCGTCACCACGCCGCAGAACCGGTTTTGCCGGAAAATAGGTCAAGGGGCCAAAGACCGGGTCGTCATGGGTTTCGATCCCGTCGGACGGGTCAAGAACGGCGTTGGTCGTTGTGTCGGTGATCACGGCATGTCCTGATTTTAGAATCCTCGGGGTCAGGCCGCGTGGCGTTTGGCAATCTGAAATCGCCGCCGGGCCGCTTAGTCTGGAACGGATTGTGTATGATAGACATCATGCAAGTCAATGGGTGCCGGAAGATCGCGTGAAAACTGGACCACACTGGGGATTTCTGTATTATGACTCCAATGCAGATTGACCTTGTCCGGGGTCGTCAACGCACTAACCAGGGTAACGGATTCCGAAGGCCAGCATCAATGGGGTACTCTCAAGCGCAAAAAGAACGCCACCGCGAAGAGATCCTCTCGAACGCAGGTGAACAACTCCGCAGCGGTGGGTTTTCAGCGATTAATGTCGTGTCATTGATGAAATCCGTAGGGCTGACGCATGGCGGGTTCTACGGTCATTTTGAAAACAAGGAAGACTTGCTGGATCAGGCACTTGAACGCGCGCTGCGTGAAGGGCGTTTGACCCAAAAGCTAAATGCAAGCCCGAAAAAGCCATCCTTTTCGCGCTATGTTGGCAGCTATGTCAGCCCTAAACATCGTGACCTAAAAAGCAGTGGCTGCGCGATCCCCGCGCTTGTATCGGATGTTTCACGCAGGCCCAAGGCGTCGCGGGACATCATGCAAACCCACATTGATGGCTTCATAAACACCGTCGCCGATTATCTTGACGGGGATCGCAGCAAAGCAAATTTGGCGGTGGCGGCTATGGTCGGTTCGATTGCTCTGTCCCGGGTCATGACAGACGATGCCAAAGCTTCTGAAATGCTCGAAGCAACCAAGGCCTATTTGCTGACGCTTGAGGACGACGAAGAACAGGGCTGATCCCAGCTTCCATGCACTCCGCGCCGTTAACAACTTTGTAGATTGTTGAATGCGGATTGGTGGTCCTGCCTCAGTAAACTGTCGCAAAATGTTGCCCATTCATGCATTTTTGCATCGTAAGTATTGGTTCTTTGCGGTTCTCATGATCGGCCCGCCTGCCATACCTTAAGGGCCGACACATTCCGTAAGGAGGGCGGGCCATCATGAGTTCACACACGCAACGCAAACCGGTGGCCTTGGCCATCGGTGCCGGAGACGGGATTGGCGCGGCCTTTGCCAGAAGATTTGCCCGCAGCGGTTATAGCGTCGTGGTTGCGCGCCGGGATGCGGGTAAATCCGAAGACCTTATCAATACACTTGCGGCCGAGGGCCATAGTCTGCAGGCGGTTTCGCTTGATGCCCGTGATCCAGAACAAATCTCCTCGCTTTTTGACAAGGTTGAACAAGAGGTTGGAAAAATTGAGGTGGTCCTGTTCAATGCTGGGTCGAATTCTCCGTTTCCCTTCATTGAAACCGACCCTGTTATCTTTCGCAAAATCTGGGAATTGGCTTGTTTCGGCGGTTTCCTGACCATGCGCGAAGCTGCAGCCCGCATGGTACCGCGTGGCAAGGGGACGATTTTGGTGACTGGCGCCTCGGCCAGCCTGCGTGGCAAAGCCGGGTTTGGTGCGTTTGCCAGTGCCAAGCATGGGTTGCGCGCGCTTGCGCAAAGCCTGGCGCGTGAGATTGGCCCCAAAGGTGTTCATGTGGTGCATCTGGTGATTGATGCGGGGGTCGATATGCCTGCGATTCACGAACGCCGTCGCAAGAAATTTGGCGATGACCACGTGGACGAAGAGAATATTCTGGTCAAACCCGACAGCGTGGCCGAGGCTTTCCATACGCTTGTAAAGCAGCCCAAGGATGCATGGACACATGAACTGGACCTGCGTCCATACGGGGAAGACTGGTGATCTGATGGCGCGGGATATGTTGAGCAAACCGCTTTTGTGGGGTGTCGGCACGGTGCGCACACTGCGCGCGCATTGGGTGTTGAATGAGCTTGGCATTGACTATGAAACCCAGCCCGTCAAACCCCGCACCGATACGATGGAAAGGGCTGATTTTCTGGCCGTTAATCCGGATAAGAAAGTTCCGGTTCTGCAGCATGGTGACCTGACGCTGGTGGAAAGCAGCGCGATCATGATCTACCTGGCGGAAACTTATGCAGACAGGGCGCCGGGCCTGATCCCTCAAGACAGAATACAAAGGGCGCGGGTCTTCGAATGGATGTCGTTCATCTCAACCGAACTTGATGCGGCCTCTCTTTATACCATCCGTAAGCATCAGGATCTTGAGCATATCTATGGCAGCGCGCCCATCGCTGTGGACTCTGCCGGAGACTATTTCCTGCGAATGGTTCGGAAACCGGCCCGCGTCTTGGTTTCCGGCCAACGCTACCTTCTGGGTGACCAGTTCACATTGCCGGACATCCTGCTGTTTACCTGCCTGCGATTTGCCGATCGTATGGGCGTGCAGCGCCCGGCAGAGTTTGACACCTATTACAATATGCTGGCGGAACGGCCCGCGTTTCAGGCCGCAGAAAGGGCCAATTACCCATGACAGAACAAGCAAATGGCAAGGGACCGCTCTCAGGCGTGAAAGTGGTCGATGTGTCCAGCGTGATCTCTGGCCCATGCGCAACGGGGATGCTGGCCGATCAGGGGGCGCAGGTGATCAAGGTTGAACCCCCAAGCGGCGATATCATGCGCGCCCGTGGTAAGGTTTCAGGCTTTACGCCCTCATTTGTGTCGTGCAATCGCGGCAAGCGGTCGGTCACTCTGGACCTCAAGAAACCCGAAGCGAAAGAGATCCTCTGGAAGCTGATCGAAGACGCGGATGTTTTCGTGCAAAATTTCCGCCCCGGTGTGGCCGACAGGTTGGGTTTCGGCGCGGACGAGGCGTTAGGGCGTAACCCGCGCTTGGTCTATCTGTCCATCAGCGGCGTCGGGGACAGCGGGCCTTATGTGGGTAAGCGGGTCTACGATCCGGTGGTGCAATCGCTGTCGGGACTGGCTGATATTCAACAGGACCCGTTGACCAAACGCCCCAAAATGATCCGCAGTGTTATCGCCGACAAGACAACGGCGCTTTATGCTGCGCAAGCGGTGACCGCCGCTTTGTTCAGTCGCTCTCAGACCGGGGAAGGTCAGCATGTTCAGGTCTCGATGCTGGACGCGATGCTGAACTATAACTGGATTGACGGAATGACGACGATCTCGGTCGTGGGTCAGGAAGAAGAACCCAGCAATACCCCCCATGACATGATCTTTCCCACAGCGGACGGGTTTGTCACGATCGGGGCAATTTCGAACAAGGAGTGGGTCGGCCTGTGCCAAGCCATCGAGCGGCCCGACCTGATAGATGACCCGCGGTTCGCCACCCCAAGCCAACGAGAGGTCAACCGTCAGGAGCGGCTTGAGTTACTTGAAAACGCTGTGTCCGACCGAAAGACCGAGGCTCTGCTGACCATGCTTGAAAGTCACGATGTGCCCTGTGCCCCGGTTCTGCGGCGCCAACAGGTCCTTGATGATCCTCAGGTCTTGCACAACGACGTCATTACAGTTCTTGATCAGCAGGGCCTTGGCCCAACGCGACAGGCGCAGTCGGCTGCCAAGTTCAGCGCCACGGCCACCGGTCCGTTGTCACAGGCCCCGGCGCTTGGGGAACATACTTCGGACGTGCTTGCCGAATTGGGGTTGAGCGAGCAGGACATCGCCGCCCTGCGGGACAACCAGACGATTTCTTAAGTTCGGTAAAACCACAGAAAAACCATAAACAAACGGCGCGCCCTATTCTGGGCGCGCCTTTTTTTTAGGTCACGAATTGCTTTTGACGGGACACGATCAACAGAACGGGAAGGGCGGACAGCGCGAAGCCGATCAACGTCAATGTCAGGTGCCCGACACCGGCTATGCCCCCGGTCGGTGACGCGATCAGGAAACCCGCTACCAGTAGTGTGACACGGGCCAACATCCCGGCGGCCCCACTGCCGAGGGACCCGACAAAAGCCAGATACCCCTGGAGTGCGGCTGAGATAAACCAGATCCCGATCAGGGCGCAGAACAGGACGGTCACAACTTCGCCTGCCGATCCCTGCCCGATAAGCGCGGGATTGAGCACGAAGAAGAAGGGGACAAAGTAGATCACTCCACCCAGTCTCATCGCCTCGACCCCGGTGCGAAACGCGTTTGCATGTGCCATCGTCGCTGCCGCAAAAGCACCCAGTGCCACAGGCGGGGTGATATAGCTGACCATGCCCCAGTACAGAATGAACAGATGCACGGCGAGCTCGTTAAGCCCGGCCTGCACCAGCGCCGGGGCCAGCACAACGGCCAGAAAGATATAGCAGGCGGTCACGGTCATTCCCATGCCGAACACAAAGCTGGTCAGCGCCCCCATGATCAGCAGCATCGCGACCGAGCTGCCCGCCATGTGTACCAGTTCATTGGCCAAAGGACCGGTCAGACCGGTGGCCTGAAACGCTCCGACGATCATGCCGATCCCCAGCAGCACCGCCACTAGTTCGGACAGGGTCCGGCCAACCGAGATGATGATGTCCAGAAACCCCTTCATCGACACACGGTCGTTCTTGCGCAGTTGATTGACCACCAGCAGCAGAACCACAGCAAAGAACGGCGCGGTGGTTTCCCAGCGAAACGCCACCATCAGAAAGATCAGCAGGGCGAAGACCGAAATATACAGCCAACCTTCTCGCATGGTTTGTCCAATGCGAGGGCGTTCGCTTTGATCCATCCCGCGCAGGCCGCGGCGGGCGGAATAGGCGTCGATCTGAACAAACAGGCTGAAGAAATACAAAAGCGACGGGATGGCCGCGGCCAGCATGATCTCGACGTAAGGCACACCCAGCCACGAGGCGATTACAAATGCGGTTGCCCCCATGATCGGTGGCATAACCACACCGCCGGTCGAGGCGCAGGCTTCCGTGGCGGCCGCAAAACGGGGTTCGAACCCGGTTTTCTTCATGGCCGGGATAGATACTGCCCCGGTGGTCAGCACGTTCGAGATAACCGAGCCGGACATCGACCCCATGAAACCCGAGGCAAAGATCGACACTTTGGCCGCGCCGCCGCGATAGCCGCCGACAAGTGCCAGGGCGAGATTGTTGAAGAATTTCCCGCCACCGGTGAATTGCAAAACAGCACCGAACAGGATGAAGCCAATGACAAGGTTGCCGAAGGCGCGCATCGGAATGCCAAAAGACGCTTCGGACGAGATCATGAAATAGGGGATGACGTCCCTAAAGGGCTGAGAGAACCCGTTCAACGGGTCCGGCACGTGATCCGCGAAGGTCGGATAGAGCGAGAAGAACAACACAATACCAAAGATCACCAACCCACCGGTGCGACGCGTGCCTTCCAGCACCAGTGCATACATCAGGATCGAGGCCCAGACTGCCTGTTGTGGCGCGGCATATTCCCAGCCGGAGTCCAGGCTGATGCTTGCGGTCATCGCGAAATATCCTGACACGCCAAATGCAAGAGCGGCCAAAATCCAATCATACCATGGCACACGGGCCGAAGGGGTTTTCCCAGCACGGAAGATGATGAAGGTCAGGCTCAGAAACAGCCCGGCCAAAGTATACAGATACGTCCCTTCCAGAAGGGATGTGCCGCCCAGCCTAAGATTGAAAAGCTTGTTCACCGCCAATCCGATTGCGGTCAGTGTGAAAACAATAATGAGCCATCGCGCCAGCCCGGAAAAGGTCTGCCGCTCGACGGCGCGTTCTGCATCAATTGCGGCGCTGCCGCGCGAGCTTTCGGAGGGCTGCGTCATGGGTCTCTGACATTCAGTTGAACTATTTGTTGGAGAACGTGCAGGCCCATTGACCTGCACGTCGCGCAATTTTTCATGCGGTCAGCTTTAGAAGACGACCTCAAAGCCGCCAGCGGCCAGAGCTTTGCGGCGCTTGGCCTCCCAGGCCTCCTGCCAGTTTTCGGGCGCTTCGGCCTTCAGTTCTTCCCAGGCTTTCTGCAGTGCATTTTGACGCTCAATAAGCTTGTCGTTGTGGGCTTGTGCTTCGTCGGACCACAACCCGGTTTCCTGGTAATAGCGAATGGCGCCTTCGTGGTAAGGTGCAACCCACGTGAAGTTCTGCTTGTCGAGGGACCAACCATCCACACTGGGGGCTTTGCCGGTGTATTCGTCATACAGCTCGTGCAGCGCCTTGGTCATGTTATAGGTCAGGTCGGTGTTCTGCTCGGAATATGTCATCAGAACTGGATAGGCATAGCCGGCGGTCTGAATACCATCGGTACCGTCGATATTGCCGCCTACGGTCGCCGTGATGGGTGAAAAGAACGGTGCAATCGACTGCATCCGCGCAAGCCCTTCGGCATTCGCGGGGTCAATTGGAGGCCAGAACACGCCGCGCGGTGCCGAGGCCGCTTCGTAAACCCGGCCCGACGTGGTTGCGGCGAAAGCCGCGTCAACGGTGCCGTCGATCATGCCTGTCCAAGAATCGCCATAGCCGCCGAATTCCACGATTTCGACGTCATCCCAAGTCAATCCGCCATATGCCAGATACGCCTCGTTGTTGACGTTCAGGGCCGGTGCCCCTTTGATCCAGGCTACACGCAGGCCTTTAAGGTCGGAATAGGTGAATCCTTCGCAGCCCGGCTTGCCAGCTTTTTCGCAGGCTTCTTCTGCGACAGCCAACGACAGACCAAAGGTTCCACCGTTATTGGCCGCCAGAATGCGAACCGGCTGCGGCCCCCAGTTTTCTGCGCCGAACTGGAACACACCCTCTTGGGCCATAAAGGATCCGCCGACCCCATTGGCAGAGAACTGAACCTTCCCCTGACGCAGGGGTTCTGTGCGGGCGATGTCATTCTTGCCTGGCAGCACGCGGAGGTTCACACCTAGCTTTTCTTGCATTGCCGCGCCGATTGCGATGGACTGGTTGTACCCGGCAGAACCGGTGCCGTAAGCAGTCCACGCAATCTGATTGGGCAGCGTGATCTCCTCGGCCGTCGCAAATGATGCCGTAACCGCGCAAACCGTTGCGGCAAACATGTGTCGTGTAAGCATTTCTCTCCTCCGTTGATTTGCTTGCACAGCCTGTTTCCAAGGCTTTTGGTGCCGAAATTTTCGGAAGCGGGTGCTTTGATGAAGTCGTGAGCGACAAGCCCCGCTTTCAGTGTAACCGATACGGATCTTGATCAAGACAACGAAACCGTTCACATCATGCTTTGCCTTCCACGGCAAAGAGCAAGCCGCGCAATGCTAGATGGTTTGGTCCTGTCGCATTGATCGATAGCTGCACCTCCCTTTGCAGGTATCGACAAAACTTACGCTCACAGTCTTGCTTTATTCATTCGGCAAACGAGTCCGACGATCCGCTGCCACAATTCTGTTGAGCCTTAGCAAAAAGGCTATCTGGAAGACCGCCATGCACAAACCTACAAAAACCAATTCTTATTATTCGTAGATGTATCACTGGACAGAGGCTGATCAGGTGAATTGCCCTTTCTGTTTGGCAAAACACTGATCCAAAAAGTCGTAAACTGCCCGAATACTGGGGTTCTCCCGCAGTTCCGGATGGGCCGTTAACCAAATCTCCATCTCGATTGGGGGTTCCTTCTCGAGCACGCGCACCAGATCATGTTGGCGCTCGGCGTGAAAGCAGTAGACAGGCCCAATTCCCAAGCCGGCTTTGATCGCCCGCATCACCCCAAGCACATTGCGCAATCGCAGTGCGGTTGTTCCATTGCGCGTCACCTCATCCACATCCGAGGCAAACTTGCGCGACCCTTCAATCGCAATGGTTCTGTGACCTTTCAGGTCGTCCGCGCTTTTGGGTACGCCGTTTTGTTCAACATATGAGACAGAGGCATAATAACCGACCTTCAGGACTCCGACTTTCTTGGCAATCAACTCTTTCTGCGTCGGCCGCAAAAGACGGATAGCGACATCCGAGTTCCGGTTGAGAAGATCGGTCAGGCGGTTGTCCGTGACCATCTCGATCGAGATTTCTGGGTAAGTTTCCATGAAGCCCGGCAATTGTTCGATGAGCCAGGCATTGGTGATCGCTTCGGTCGCCGAGACCCGCACTGTCCCGCCCAATAGATCGCGGCTCTCCCAGGCGTCGCTTTCGATCTTTCGCGAGGCCAACTGCATTTGCTGCGCAATGGTCTGAAGTCGTATGCCCGCTTCTGTCACTTTGAAGTGACGCGGCCCGCGGACAAGCAATTGCACGCCCAGTTGCTCTTCCAGAGCTGCGATGCGCCTGCTGAGGGTCGGCTGGCTGATGCGCAGATGGATCGCCGCGCGTGTCAGGCTGCCGACTTTTACCGTTGCCAGAAAATCGCGGACACCGTTCCAGTCCAACGGCTCATTCATGAGGTGTTCTCCCTGCGCATGGACCGGCTAAATTCGTCCGCCGCAATCGCGTTTGATCATGCAACGGAAGCAATCCTCATAAACCTGCCCAGTTATTCATTTTTGATGACATTAGCGTATCGGTGGGGGAGGAACCTGTCAAAAAAGAATGATTGCCGAAGCCGCTGCATCAGCTCTGACTTAGGTACGGACGTATTCATTTGTGAATGATAACTATGCTTTCGCTGCCGTACCTGCGTTGAACAGAATATGCGAAATCTGAGCCCGCTATCATATGCAATCAAACCGGCTCGGGAGGAGCGACCCATGATCGAAAAGCGTGATTTTTATATTGACGGAACATGGGTGGCCCCACTGACCGCCAGAGATCACCACGTCATCAATCCAACAAACGAAGAGCCTTGTAGCCTGATCTCGCTTGGCAGTGAGGGGGACGTGGATCGCGCTGTTGCTGCCGCGCGGGCAGCTTTCCCCACGTGGATGGAAACACCGCTTGAAGACAGGGTGGCGCTTCTGGAGAAATTGATCGAAATCTACAATCGACGCTCTGCAGAGATGGCCGAGGTGATCACCCTTGAAATGGGGGCTCCGATTGATTTTTCCACGAACTTGCATGTGGCCATGGGCACTTTGCACATGAGCACCTTTGCCAAGGTTGCCCGTGAGTATGTGTTCGAAGAACCGTTGGGCGATCACGCGCCGGACAGTTGGATCATTCGCGAGCCTGTTGGGGTTTGCGCGTTGATTACGCCTTGGAACTGGCCGATGAATCAGGTTTCGCTCAAGGTTGGGGCGGCGATTGTGACCGGCAACACGATGATCTTGAAGCCGTCCGAAGAAAGCCCAGTCAGCGCAATGCTGTTGGCCGAGATGATCCACGAGGCAGGCTTCCCGCCCGGCGTGTTCAACCTTGTTAATGGTGACGGCCCCGGTGTGGGGACTGCGCTGGCGACGCATCCCGACGTTGATGCGATCAGCCTGACAGGATCAGGACGGGCGGGCAAAGCGGTGTCCGTCAATGCGGCTGAGACCCTGAAGCGCGTGCATCTGGAATTGGGTGGCAAGGGGGCCAACTTGGTTTTTGCCGATGCTGATGATGCGGCCGTGGAACGCGGTGTGCGTTACATGATGATCAACTCGGGGCAGTCCTGCATCGCACCCAGTCGGATGATCGTCGAAGAAAGCGCTTATGATGCGGCGGTCGAAACAGCCGGGAAGGTTTGTGAGACCATAAAGGTCGGTCCGGCGAATGAGCCCGGGTCTCATATCGGTCCCGTGGTCAACAAGGCGCAATTCGACAAGATTCAGGACCTGATCCAGTCTGGCATTGATGAGGGCGCGCGGCTTGTTGCCGGCGGTCCGGGGCGTCCCGAAGGCATGAACCGGGGGTTCTTTGTGCGCCCGACCGTGTTTGCCGATGTCACTCCTGATATGCGGATCGCGCGGGAAGAGATCTTTGGACCGGTGCTTGCGATGATGAAGTTCTCGGACGAAGCAGAGGCGGTGCAGATGGCCAATGATACCGAGTTCGGGTTGGCAAATTACATCCAGACCTCGGATGCTGAAAAGCTGAAGCGCGTCTCGCGACGTCTGCGCTCCGGGATGGTCGAGGCCAATGGCGTACGCCGTGGGGCAGAGGCCCCATTTGGCGGGATGAAGCAATCGGGCAATGGCCGCGAAGGCGGAACATTCGGCATGGAGGACTTTCTCGAGGTGAAGGTCGTATCGGGCTGGTCCTGACCCAATTACGCAGTCGAGGTGTGGATTTCAGTCCACCCCTCGGCTGTAGAATAATTACTGAGACCCACCAACGACGCGACAGTAGTTTCTGAGGGTTTTCTACAGGCGGTTAGTCGACTGGGGTGGCAATTGATTGACGGCTGACGCCTAGCCGCGGTTCGCCAAGATGCTTGATGCGTGGCAATCCGGGGAAAAACGGTAAACGTAAACCGCGTTTCTCGCAAAGAAGACAACGTCGGAGATTTCCGATTGCTCGACCGCGAGGTTGTGGCGCGGCTGAACGAACTGATTGAACGGGTACGCTTTATGAAAGGGCTATTCGCGTGAGCCGGTTTCGACCCTGTTACAATCGAGTATGAACGCCCGACCCGATCGGCGGGGGACACGGATTGGAGTTTCTGGAAGCTCTGGAACTTTGCCTTGGATGGTATCACCGGTTCGACAACCTTGCCGATCAGAGCGTGGACCTATTTGGGGACAATGACGGCAATTACTGCCGTTTTCTACGCTGTTTTCATCGTTGCTAAAACAGTCTTCTGGGGCGTTGACGCTCCAGGTTATGCATCGTTGATGGTGGTCGTTTTGCTGTTAGGGGCTTGTAATTTGATCGCGTTGGGTCTGATCGGGGAATATATCGGCCGAATAAACGTAGAGACCAAGCAGCGTCCCAGTTATGTTATTGATACGATAATAGAGTTGCCGAAGGGAGAGACGACAAAGGTCACGAGAATGATATGCCCGTTCTGCAAGGCGATACCGAACAATAGTACAAGTGGCTGAACAGGCACCCCGTTTGCCTGGCCGGCTTTCAAAGGGTCATTCCGGGACTCAGCTATCGTGCCCATTGCAAACGGTAAACAGTATGATCCTTTGGCAATCCTTTGAGTGTTACTGATTTGGCGTCTACAAATTTGAACTCGTGGTGTCCGCTGACCATGGCTCGTGTTTCGTCTGAAACAAGGATTTCGCCCGCATTGGCCGACGACGTAATACGAGCTGCCTTGTTAACCACAGTGCCAAAAAAGTCGCCGCGCGCCAACACGACTTCGCCGGTGTGAATGCCAACCCGCAAACCCAGACGCGGTTCCATATCGGTCAGGTTAACGGCCTCCTGCATGTCGATAGCTGCGAGAAGCGCCTCGTTTGCGGATTGAAAGCTGGATAGCGTTCCATCCCCCAGCGACTTTACGAACTGCCCGCGATGTGCCGCAACGATCCCCTCAACGGTCTGAAAATGTTGGTCTATCAAGGCGGACCAGCTTTGGTTGCCCATGGCTTCGGCAAGGGTCGTACTGCCTTCTACATCGGTAAAGAGCACCGAGGCCAAACCTTCAGTCTGAAGCAATTCCGGGCCGTCATTTAGCGCGGCATTTACAAGGCTTTGGATCGCCAACTGCTCGCTGCCTACGAATTCCACATTTGGAAATGGAAGCGACGCGTGCCGATTTATGATCTTCCAGGACGCCCCTTCCAACACGAACACAAGTACAGTGCGGACGATGAATGAATCCCCAAGACCGGGAAAGCCGACTTTGTGTAGGAAGGCTGACCAGCCCGTTTCTCCATTCTCGAAGGCTTCGGCTTCCAGCACTTCCCAAACATCTGGCTCGGGCATTTCGCCGATGAAGTCGCCGACACCATCGCGGACGACTTGCCCCCTCCAGAATTCATCCTCGCCGGTTCCGATGAATCGCAACTCTGCCGAGTCTGACAGATAATCTTTCAAAACGTGCGTTCTGCGGTATCTGATTGCATCAAACCAGCGCTCTGTTACGGCAAGCAATTCGGGGGAAGTCTTGATCACGATTGAAACTCCCTACTTTGGCGAAGCGTGCAGAGAAGTGGTTCCCTTATCTGCATTCCACCCTATCAGAGATTTGGCTCAAATATGCTGCCGAGGTGCGCGCAGGGTATCAAGGAAGAATTCAGTCGATACTCACGATCCGTCGTTGAAAATGAAAGCTAATCAGCGTGAGGGAGTAAAAGCTTAGTCTCATCCGCGCTAACAGGGTAAATTTTCAAGGCCCGTTCCAATTGGTGAAGCGATCATTCAATCAGCCCCATGCCAACGTCTGATCTGGGAAGTAGATGTTATAGAGAGAGGCTGCCGCCACCCGGCACCTTACTACGCGAGGCCCTCTCGACTCCAACGAGCCTTTATTTGGCAGGGGTTGTGCATGTTATCGGCGTCCTGATGAAATCGCCCATGACAGCTTGGGCACACAGCAATCGTGGTGAACAGCTTCAGTCCCGTTGAGATGTCAGAGCAATATTCCTCACCGCAAATCTCAAGCACCTCTCCGCGTGACATGAGCTCATTTGTGGTGATGCCACAGTGCTGGCACTGCGCCCCTTCTAGGGCAGATTTGACGTCTTCGACTGAGGCGATTTGTTGATAGTTGCATTCAGTATCGGCCACTCTCTTGCTCCGCGTGATCGTTTACAACTTAACCCTATGCAATGGGCCTGCTCTGGCCTCATCCAGTAACTGCTTTGGGAGATTCAGGCTAACGCAACTATTGCGTGTAGACAAGTCAACGGAAGCTTCAGTCTGTGATGGTGGACATGAGGGCCGTTCAACCCGGCAAAACCGTTTCCTGCCGCTAACTATCCACTTGCTGATCTGGCGTGGGTTTGTCGCTATGGGAGGTCAATTGGGCTTAAACGTCTGTTGACAAAATCTGCTTTGATATTAATTTTATCAGCTAAAATAAAATGTGTGAGGTTAAAAATGTATCTCGGATTGGACTTGGGAACATCCGGTCTTAGAGGGATTCTTGTTGACGACACAGGGTCCGTCGCAGGCAGTGCCGAGTCCAATATCACAACGTCTTCGCCAAAGCCGGGATGGTCTGAGCAGTCGCCTCTGGATTGGGTGGAGGCATGTAAGGACGTTGTCGGTCAGCTTCGGTCTGCGCACGGAACCGCGTTCACCGCGCTGCGCGGCATTGGCCTGAGCGGGCACATGCATGGTGCGACCCTTTTGGATGCCGAAGACAACGTACTGCGGCCTTGCATTCTGTGGAACGACACGCGGGCCTCGAAAGAGGCGCAGAGGCTTGATCAACTGCCGGGAATGCGTTCAAGTTCTGGCAACATCGTTTTCCCGGGGTTTACAGCCCCCAAGTTGGAATGGGTCCGCGCAAATGAGCCTGACCTGTTTGCCACGATTGCCAAGGTCTTGCTGCCGAAAGACTATTTGCGGCTCTGGCTGACTGGGGATTACGTCAGCGACATGTCTGACAGCGCGGGAACGTCATGGTTGGACGTCGGGGAGAGGCGATGGTCAGAAACCGCCTTGGAACAAGGCCATATGAGCATCAAACAAATGCCCCGGCTTGTTCAAGGCAGTGAACCGGGCGGGGAATTGCGGCCCGAACTGCTGCAAGAATGGGGAGTGTCCGGGCCGGTCGTAGTTGCAGGCGGAGCAGGGGACAACGCCGCTGCTGCCTGCGGGATAGGCAGTATCAGCGACGGGGCTGGCTTCTTGTCGCTTGGAACCTCAGGTGTGCTGCTGGTGTCCAGGGACAAGTACGCGCCAGCGCCAGAAACGGCGGTACATTGTTTTTGTCATTCCGTTCCGGACAGGTGGATTCAGATGGGTGTCATCCTGTCTGCGACGAACAGCTTGAACTGGCTTTCTCGTAACCTTAGCCAGCCCGTTGAGGACCTAGTCGCCTCGCTGCCGGACGATCTGGATGGCCCATCAGAGATCACGTTTCTGCCCTATCTTTCAGGTGAGCGGACGCCGCATAATGACAGTGCGATCCGAGGGGCATTCCTGGGTGTCGATATTTCCTCCGGCACTGCGGACTTGACGCGGGCCGTCATGGAAGGCGTCGCCTTTGCAATGCGGGATTGTCTGGAGGCCCTCAAGAAAACCGGAACCAAACCAACGACCCTTATGGCTGTTGGCGGCGGTGCGCGCTCCCTCTATTGGTTGAAAAATCTGGCCACCGTTCTCAAGACGCCTCTTACCTTGCCACGGGGCAGCGAATTTGGGGCTGCTATCGGTGCCGCTCGTCTGGCTATGTGCGCCGTCAACGACGCAGACCCGGACACGGTGATGATGGCACCCAAAATCGACAGGGTCATCGAACCTTGTGAAGATTTGGTCGATGCGTTCGAAAGTGAATACCAGCGGTACCGGCAATACTATTCAGCCTTGGCACCTTTTGCGAAAAGATGAGCGTAAGGCGGGACATACCCCCTCGGATCGAAGCGACCGTTCTGAATGATGGCGACATGCGGGTGTCGCTGCTCAGCTACGGGGCGACAACGCAGGGGTGGTGGTACAAGGGTTTGCCAATGATCCTTGGATACGAAAGTCCGCAGGACTACGTCACCGACAAAAGCTATATGGGTGCAATCGTCGGTCGTGTCGCCAATCGGATCGGAAACGCGCGCTTTGACATGGAAAACGTCCGTTATGAACTGGACGCAAACGAGGGTCGGAATTCCTTGCACGGTGGATGGGCTGGCCTCTCGCATCAGAATTGGGCCCTTGAGAAAACAGCGGCAAACGAGGCCGTGTTGCGCCACACATCCCCAGAGGGTGCCAGCGGTTTCCCGGGAGAAGTCAGATTTGAGGTGCGCGTAAAGCTGGAGAACCCGCGTCTGATCTATTCGATTTCAGCGCAGCCTGATCGACCGACCCCCATAAGTATAGCGCAGCACAACTACTATTGCCTGGGTAGCGCGACGGGCATTTCCGGGCATAGTCTGCGGCTGGCCTCTCACCGCGTTCTCGAACTAGACAATCAGGGGATTCCCTCGGGCAAATTGGACGACGCGAGGAAAGGCGGGATGGATTTCTCCGAACCCAAGGCGATCAGCGCTACTTTGACGGATTTGGACAACTACTTCGTTTTCGACCCAGCACGAGAGAATGGGCTTCCGGTCGCTGACCTTACAGCGCCTAACGGTTTGAAACTATCTGTTTGGTCCGATCAGGCGGGGGCGCAGGTTTACTCGGGGGCTCATCTTTCGGAACCTTTCCGCAAAAACGCTGGCGTGTGCATCGAGCCGTCGGGTTATCCCAACGCGCTTAACATCCCTGAATTTCCGTCGATCATATGCTCTCCCGAAGCGCCATACGCGCAGACATTGATACTTGAGATTTGCGAGGGTGATGAAGCATGAGGTTCGTTGCACCGATTGTTGCTTTCGGCTTGGTGATCGTGTCCACCACGTCGGCAGCGGCTCAGGTCCTCGGGCCAAAACCAGTGTTTGTTGAGCCTGATCTGAGTAAGGTCGAGCTTGGGCGACTGCTTTTCTACGATCCGATCTTGTCGGGGAACAAGAACATTAGCTGCGCAACCTGTCATCATCCCAAACTCGGCACGTCCGATGGGCTTTCGCTGGGGATCGGTGAGGGTGGCGCGGGTTTGGGGGAAAAGCGGAAATTCGATGTGGAAAACCCGCCAGAACAACGAATCCCGCGCAATTCGCCGGGTCTTTGGAATCTTGGCGCGACCGAGTTCACAACATTCTTTCACGATGGCCGTCTTGAAACTGATCCGACACGCGAGAACGGTATCAGGACGCCGCTGGGCACGCATATGCGATCAGGTTTCAATTCCGCTCTGGCTGCTCAGGCAATGTTTCCAGTGCTGTCCCCTGATGAGATGGCAGGCCATTATTCCGAGAATGACGTCAGCAAAGCTGTGCGCCTTGGGCTGCTTACGCAGGAAGGCGGGGCGTGGGATCTGATTGCCGCTCGTGTCGCGGCCATCCCGGAATACGAACAGCGATTTTCCTTGGTCGCACCAGGGGATGCGATCACCTTTTCTGCTATTGCGAATGTAATTGCCGATTTCATTGCCTTCGAATGGCGCGCCGACAATAGCCCGTTTGACCTTGCGATGCGTGGGGAGGCCGAACTGCCGGAAGACGCAGCGCGCGGGATGCAACTGTTCTATGGGAAAGCAGGGTGCAGCACCTGTCATTCGGGCTGGTTTCAAACGGACCACAAGTTTCACTCTATCGCGATGCCGCAGATAGGGCCCGGAAAAGCAGCAAGGTTTGAAAGCCATGTCCGGGATGATGGGCGCCTGCGTGTGACCGGTGACGCAGAGGATGCATTTGCGTTTCGCACGCCTTCGTTGCGCAATGTAACGCTGACGGCCCCATACGGGCATAACGGCGGCTACGCGCAGCTTGAAGATGTGGTGCGTCATCATCTCGACCCAGAAGGCTCATTGCGCACGTATTCCTTGGAGCTGGCGGTGCTGCCTGACTTTGCAGGTGCAAAGGATCATCAGGCGTTATCCGACCCAGAGATTATGGATGCGATTGCCAAAAGCAGCGACCTGCCGAAGATAAGCCTGACGGATCAAGAGATCAGCGCCCTTCTGAGCTTTTTGGGTAGTCTGGAAGATCCTGCGGAGCGTCTTGGTGTTCCGGAAAAGGTTCCAAGTGGGTTGCATGTCGATCAATGATCATCGTTCAATTCGAATGATCTGATTGGGGTGGTACTCCTGCCAATCCCCCGCTTCGCCATCGGGCCAAATGACCCGAACTTCGGTCGTCTTCGCATCCGCCAGCCCAAAATGATGTAGACCCGCGATGCCGCTGGCGTGCCCTCCGCCGATGGTGATTTCCCGGGTCTGCATACCCGCCGCAGTCTTTATCTCGATGAAGCCACCGACGGCGAAGCGGTTTGGCCGATCCTGCGCTATGTCCGTCAGCACCCAATTCCCGGTGTGAGGGTGGTTTTGATAGACCTCAAGTTCCGAGCCCCGGTTAACCACCACCAGATCAAGCCAGCCATCATTGTTGAAGTCAGCCAATGCCGCACCGCGCGACTTGGCCATAGAAGCAATGCCGGCCTCGGCCGAAGCTTCCTGGAATTGACCATTCTGCTGTTGTAACAGCAGGTTGTTGGGGTCATTCAGCGCCGCGTCCGGCATCTGTTCGACATTTCCCTTGGCGACGAAGATGTCGTCCAGACCGTCGTTATTGACGTCGCCAAATTGTGCATGCCATCCGGTCGATGGGCGACCGTCGCCTCCAGTGTGTGGCCTGTGGGCGGTTGTGCCCTTGGCGTAAGTGGCGTCACGCCATGTAGGGCCGCCAGCTTTGGGGTCGAAGATCTGCAATTTCTGATCGCCCATCGAAGTCAGGTAAACCTCGGGAAAGCCATCGCCTGTCAGATCCCGCGAAGCGATACCCATACCCCAGATCGAATATGGCAACCATCCGTCTTTTTGCGAATAAGTGCGTGGGGTGGCCTCCATAGCCCATAACTGCTCTTGCCCGCCGCGCACATAGTAATGGCGATCGTTACTGACCCGCAAATCCGCTTGTCCGGAGCGGGACCAGTCCGAAAACAGGACCGACAGCGCGCAATAACCCGGCTCGAGATATTCTGGTGGCTGATAGCTGCCGCCGTTGGGCCGGTATAGGACTGTCGGTCCGCAAGCCTCAAACGGGCCATCGGGATTCCGGCGATCAACATAGGTTCCAAAGGCCAGTGTTGGTAGGGTCTGATCAACTTCCCAAGTGGCAGAGAACCCGGTTGTCCAATGGTCCTCTGACCGGAAACCAAGGGTGTCGAAAGGGCGGAAATTGCAATCGGTTTCGCCCTTCAAAAGCAGATCAGGGCCAACGCGTAAAACGGCCAGATCCAGAATGCCGTCATTGTCGACATCCAACGGGTAAGCCCCGGTTACACCGGTTAGTGACAATTGCTTGGGCGTATCGGCACGAAACGAAACGCTGTCGTGCGATGTGTTCCTAAACAGTTGGGCAGGACTGGTCCCGCCCGCGGCAAAAAGCTCGGGCAGCCCGTCCCCGTCGCAATCGAAAACGGCGACCCCGCCGCCCACAAAGTGCTCCCATCCTCCGTCATAGGTATGGGTGCCAATGTCAATTTTCTGGAATTGCAGAGCTTGGGCTTCTACCGTGGACGCAGATGCGAAAACGAACAGGATGCAAAGCTCAGGACGCATGTGTCGCCAGTTCCTTCACCTTCAGGATCGAGACCTGCTCAATCCCGTAAGCCGCAGCGCCCTTGGCCCACATCAGGTCGCCCCAGTGATGGACTTTGATTTCCGGCAAGGGGGTATCGACATTCACCACGCCACTGCGAATTCGGGTCATCACCTCTTCGGAATACAAGTGTTCCAAGTCCATCTGAGCGCCTGACAAAATAATGCGTTCCGGGTCAAACAGGTTGATCAGGTTGGATATCCCCAAACCAAACATCTGTCCCGCGCGGGCCAGAACGGACTTGGCCCGTTCGTCTCCGGAACGCGCGTTTTTGTGGATTTCCGTTACGGTTTCAGTTCCAGTGCTTTGATCGGCAACGGTTGCTTCCCGGATCAGCGCATAGTCACCGACATAGGCCTCAAGGCAGCCCCGCTGGCCGCATTGGCACAGCGCGCCGTCTAGTTGAACTTTTGTATGACCAAACTCTGCTCCGCAGCCTCGTTCCCCGCGATACAGCTTGCCGTCCAGCACAATCCCAAGCCCAACGCCGTGTTCGATCGTGACGACAAGAAAGTTCTTTAACCCCTTACCCAATCCAAAAAGTTGTTCCGCCTTTGCCACCAGATTGGCGTCGTTTTCAATAAAGGCGGGGCAGGGCAGCTCTGATTCCAGAAATTGACTGAAATCGACGTTTCTTTCGGTCAGGGAAGAGGACCAGTGTACAAAGTTCCGTTCTGCATCCACCAGACCGGCAATCCCAATCGACACGCCGGACAGGGTGTCGATGGTTTCGTCGATCTGCGCACACGCCTGATCCATGGCTTCGCGAATGGTCCCCACAAAAGCGGTTGGGGTCATTCGGGCGTCGTCCAGCGGATGTTTGTATGATGTGACCTCGTTGCCTTCGAAATCCACAAGGATGACCGAGATCACGTGGCGCGCCACCTTAAGGCCCGCAACAAGGTATGAGCCGCCATTCAACTGAAGCAGGACTCTGGGTCGCCCCCTTTTGGCAGATTTGGATTGTTGTTCGGTTTGGATCTCTTTGATCAGCCCCGCAGAAATGAGGTCGGCCGTGGCGGCGGTGACCGTCGCCGGGCTGGTCTGCAATGCGCTGGCGATATCTATCCGTGAAATCGAGCCCCTTGTACGGATATGTTCCAGCACCCGCAGGCGGGTAATGTTCCGCTGGTCCGCGGCATTTTGAGAAGCTTTGCTTTTCAGCATCTGGGCCTCGCGAATCTGGTCTTGTCCCCAATCTATTTGGATTTCACCGCTTCTAATAGACTAAATATTTTACCGACTGAAATAAATATGGTATTCAAATTCGTGAGAGCCGCGAATCGAAATGCGATGGCTCCGCAAATGGGAGGAAATCATGAAACGAATTCTCAGCTTTTCGGCTGTGGCCACTTTGTTGGCTTCGACCGCATTCGCAGAGCCAGTGGTCGGCGTAAGCTGGTCGAACTTTCAGGAAGAGCGTTGGAAAACGGATGAAGCAGCCATCAAGTCTGCGCTTGAAGCAGGAGGTGCCGAGTATATTTCGGCAGACGCGCAGTCGTCTTCCGCAAAACAGCTTTCAGACATCGAAAGCCTGATCGCCCAAGGTGTAGACGCGCTTATCATTTTGGCGCAGGACGCGCAGGCAATCGGACCGGCTGTTCAGGCTGCGGCAGACGAAGGCATTCCGGTCATAGCTTATGATCGCCTGATCGAAGACGACCGTGCGTTTTATCTGACCTTTGACAATGTGGAAGTCGGCAGAATGCAGGCCCGCGCTGTTTTTGAGGCCATGCCCAAGGGCAACTACGTGATGATCAAAGGCTCTCCTACGGATCCGAACGCTGACTTCCTGCGGGGTGGGCAGCAAGAGATTATCGGCGCGGCTGTCGACAGCGGTGACATCGTAATCGTTGGAGAAGCCTACACGGACGGCTGGCTGCCCGCGAATGCGCAGCGGAACATGGAACAAATCCTGACTGCAAACGAGAACAACGTGGATGCAGTGGTTGCGTCGAATGACGGCACCGCAGGCGGCGTTGTTGCTGCTTTGACGGCGCAGGGCATGGAAGGCATTCCGGTGTCTGGTCAGGATGGTGATCACGCGGCGCTGAACCGTGTCGCGCTGGGCACTCAGACCGTTTCCGTATGGAAAGACGCCCGTGAGCTTGGCAAGGCCGCTGGCGAGATCGCGGTGGCTTTGACGGGCGGGACAAGCCCGGCTGACGTCGAAGGCGCAATCAGTTGGACATCACCGGGTGGCACCGAAATGAGCTCGGTCTTCCTTGCGCCTGTTCCGATCACCAAGGACAATCTTTCTGTCGTTGTGGATGCCGGATGGATCCCGTTGGAAGACCTGTGCCAGGGCGTTGAAAACGGACCAGCCCCTTGTAACTAAGCTTCAAAGTCCCTGGCCCTGTCGGGGCCGGGGACCATTGCTGAATATGAAAGATCGGAAATGACCGAAACTTCGTCTCAGCCGGTACCTGAAAAAGCGAAACCCAGCCTGTTCCAGCAGTTGGAACTGGATATGCGGCTTTTGGGAATGATCGGCGCTTTTGTCATCCTGTGCATCGGGTTCAACATCTTTACGGATGGCCGGTTCCTGACGCCTCGGAATCTGTTCAACCTGTCCATCCAGACGGTTTCGGTCGCCATTATGGCGTGCGGGATGGTGTTCATAATCGTCACGCGGCACATCGATTTGTCGGTCGGAGCCTTGCTGGCAACAACGTCGGCGGTGATGGCAATGACGCAAACCGAGCTATTGCCACAGGTACTTGGGATGGGTTTGAACAATCCTGCAACCTGGGCGATCACCATTGTCGTTGGGCTGTTAGTGGGCACGCTGATTGGTGCGTTTCACGGCTGGATGGTTGGTTATTTGACGATACCAGCATTCATTGTCACGCTTGGTGGATTTCTGGTTTGGAGAAACGTGGCGTGGTATCTGACTAGTGGCCAGACGATTGGTCCGCTGGACAGTACATTCCTGATGTTCGGCGGGACCAACGGAACGCTGGGAACCACAACAAGCTGGCTGTTTGGTTTGTTCGCAACAGCGATTGCGATCTGGGCTTTGTGGAGCGGGCGACGTGCAAAAGCGGCACATGGCTTCCCTGTGAAACCTGTTTGGGCCGAGGCCACTCTGGCCGGGATCATTGCACTCGCCATCCTTGGGTACGTTTACATCGTAAATAGCTACGCCATTCCGACGCGCCGGCTGCAACGAATGTTCGAAGCACGCGGCGAAACAATGCCCGAGGGGTTGGTCGTCGGGTACGGCATACCAATTTCTGTCCTCATTCTGATCATCGTCGCGGTAACCCTGACAATCGTTGCGCGGAAAACCCGTTTTGGACGCTATATTTTTGCCACCGGTGGAAACCCGGACGCCGCAGAGCTTTCCGGCATCAATACACGGCTGCTGACCGTTAAGATTTTTGCGCTGATGGGCTTTTTGTGTGCCGTTTCTGCTGTGGTCGCCTCGGCGCGCCTTGCTAACCATTCCAACGATATCGGTACGCTGGACGAACTACGGGTCATCGCGGCCGCTGTTATCGGCGGGACCGCGTTGTCCGGTGGTATCGGCACCATTTACGGCGCGATCCTTGGGGCATTGATCATGCAGGCGCTGCAATCGGGTATGGCAATGGTTGGCGTTGACGCGCCGTTTCAAAACATTGTGGTCGGCAGCGTTCTGGTGCTGGCGGTCTATATCGACATCGTCTACCGCAAGCGATTGGGGGCCAAGTGATGCAAGCTCAGGATACGCATGAAAACTCTGTGAAGTCTGGACGCGGCTCTGGCGAAGCGCCATTGGTCGAGATGCGCGATATTTCGATCTCCTTCGGTGGGATCAAGGCCGTCGATCACGTGTCGGTCGATCTTTATCCGGGTGAAGTCGTGGGGCTGCTGGGGCATAACGGCGCCGGTAAATCCACGCTGATCAAGGTCCTGTCGGGCGCTTATCAAATGGATCATGGCGAGATTTTGATTGATGGCCAGCCTGTAGAGATCGCGAACCCTCGCGATGCGCGCGCAAATAACATCGAGACCATCTATCAGACACTTGCCTTGGCCGACAATCTGGACGCGACATCGAACCTGTTCCTGGGGCGCGAGATGACAACGCCTTTTGGTTTGGTCAACGACGCAGCCATGGAGGCCGAATGCCGCAAGATAATGGCGCAGCTCAATCCAAACTTTCAGAAGTTCAACGATCCTGTCTCTGCTTTGTCGGGTGGTCAAAGACAATCGGTGGCGATCGCGCGAGCCGTCTATTTCAACGCACGCATTCTGATTATGGACGAGCCGACAGCAGCGCTCGGGCCGCATGAAACGCAGATGGTGGCTGATCTGATCCACCAGTTAAAGGCGCAGGGCATCGGCATATTCCTGATCGACCACGACGTGCATGCCGTTATGGAGCTGTGTGACCGCGCCTCGGTCATGAAGAACGGCAAACTGGTTGGGACGGTCGATATTGCGGACGTCACGGATGATGACCTTTTGTCGATGATCATTCTGGGCAAGCAGCCAGCACAAAAAGCAGAATAGGGGGCAGACATGCCAAGTGGATTTTTTGATGGGATTGAGCAGATCCAGTTTGAAGGCGCAGACAGCAAGAACCCGTTGGCGTTCCGGCACTACAACCCGGACGAAATTATCATGGGCAAGCGGATGGAAGACCACCTGCGGTTTGCTGTGGCGTGGTGGCACTCATTCGCGTGGGAGGGCGGCGACCCCTTTGGCGGGCCTACATTCGAACGCCCGTGGTATCCGCAAGATGACATGGGACGCGCGCGCCTAAAGGCAGACATTGCTTTTGAACTGTTTGATCTTCTGGGCCAGCCATTCTTTTGCTGGCACGATGCTGATATCCGGCCAGAGCAGGGCAATTTTGCCGATAATCTGAGAACCCTTGAGGAAATCACAGATTACATTGGCGAAAAAATGCAGGCGTCTGGCACCAAGCTGCTTTGGGGTACGGCCAATATGTTCAGCCACCGCCGCTGGATGGCAGGTGCCAGCACAAACCCTGATCCTGAAGTGTTTGCATTTGCCGCAGCAACGGTGAAATCGTGCATGGATGCGACCCACAAGCTGGGAGGCGAAAACTATGTTCTTTGGGGCGGCCGGGAAGGCTATGAAACCCTTTTGAACACGGATCTGAAAGCCGAGTTGGACCATATGGGCCGGTTTTTGAATATGGTCGTTGAGTACAAACACAAGATTGGGTTCAAGGGCACTATTCTCGTAGAACCCAAACCGCAGGAGCCGTCCAAACACCAGTACGACTATGACGCGGCGACGTGTATCGGATTTCTCAGGAAGTACGGTTTGGAGGGCGAGGTCAAATTGAACCTTGAGCAGGGACATGCGATTCTGGCCGGGCACAGTTTCGAGCATGAAATTGCTGTCGCAGCCGCCGAAGGGATGCTTGGTTCGATCGACATGAATCGAAACGATTACCAGTCCGGGTGGGACACGGACCAGTTTCCAAATAACACGCCAGAGGTTGCCTTGGCGTATTACTACATCCTCAAGGCCGGTGGATTTACGACCGGGGGCACAAACTTTGACGCAAAGGTACGCCGCCAATCCATTGACGCGGAAGATCTTGTCGCAGCCCATGTTGGTGGAATGGACATCTGTGCACGAGGATTGAAAGCTGCAGCCGCCATGATTGATGACGGCGGTTTGGAGGACGCGTTGTCAGAACGGTATTCCGGTTGGAGCACACCGGACGCGGCGTCCATGTTGGACAGCAGTCTGGAAGAAATTTCCGCTCGTGTTCTGCGGGAGAATACCAACCCTGAACCGCAGTCCGGGCGTCAGGAAATTCTGGAAAATTATGTCAACAGGTTTATGTAGCCAAGGACAACTGCAACCGGGTACTGTCAAAAGAACGTGGATCAGAACGGCCTAAGCCGTTCGTTGCTTCCGCTCATGAATAAGCGGTTCCCATCAGAACATTCCGGCCGGGAAGAACCAATTTCCGGCCTCGTACGCTCAGTTTGATGATGCGAGTGGCTTGCGTAACTTGCTGCTCAACCCTTACCGCCCGATAAGTCCCAAGGGACTTTCCCGCTAGCCAGAGAAACTGTGGCCTTTTCAGGGGCATTTCGAGATTGAGCACGAGGTCGACTGATGCGGGCTTCAAATTTCACCACTGTGCATTCAGGTTCATCAGATCTTCATGCTGCCGATCTGCCGAGCCAAAAGCTTCAATTCCTGAGCGTAGGCTAGACGAACCACACCGACCCGGTCACGGGTTTTGATCGACCCACGTTTGGCTGAATGATGGCGCATATCTGCTTCTGCTATGCGACGCATCTTGAGCTGGCATTGCATGAGGTCATTGCGCACTTCGTTCAAAATCTGCTGCCGATCAGCCTCGGTCATGGCGTCAACTCCTTTTGGAGGGGGCAAATCATAGATGGGGTGTATGACTTGCCCCTCAGGTAGGGGTAGACACCTGAATTGAGTTGTGAATTTACGTCATTTTATTGGAGTTCTGGCGATTAGCTGACTGAAAATGTTAAACCTGTGCCACCAACTTGCTAGCGGGGGCACAGTTGGCAACACGTGTCGCCACAGGTGCCGGTGGGTTGGGGCGGAGCTGTCGGTCAAACCCAATGCAGCGCGAAATCGATGCGCGCCCAAGGCGGACCTTGGTCAGGCTGTTGGAAATGCCGGGGCAGCGAAGAACCATACACCTATTTACCCAACCCGGCGTCGAATGCGGCCATCATTGCGTTTCTCAGGCGATCCACGTCTTCGTCCACTGAAACGGACTGATCGCAGGTGATTGACGGCAATACCTCGACCCGGATCGTCCCGCTTTTGGGCAAGTGTTTGTCGCGCGGCATAAGCGCGTCGGATGCGTGAATTACAATGGGCCGTATCGTGCGACCAGTGGCGCGCGCGACTATTACAGCTCCGGCTTTGAACGTGCCGAGGCTTTCGGAACTGGTACGCGTGCCCTCCGGGAACAACACGACAGAACGGCGTTCAGGCATGGCGCGGACGGCATCGGTAAGCGTTTCAAGCGCCACCGCGCCACTTTTCCGGTCAATCTCTACCAGCCCTGCGCCCTTGAACCCACGGCTTAGCAGAACCGCATCGCAAAGCTCCTTTTTGGCGGCGAAGGTGATCCACTTGGCGTCGGGCATCACGTCCATCAATGCGAACCCATCCAGATGGCTGCGGTGGTTGATCACGATGATGCTGTTGGTGTCGGTGGCCAGTGTCGCCCTATCGGCTTGTGTCATCTCTGTTCGGATACTCAGTAGCCACAGAAGCCGCGAACAGGCACGTTTGACCAGAGGCCAGTACCAGCCGCGAAAACCTTTTCGTTTGCCGCAAAGCAGGGGCACAAAGGCGATGTACAGGAAATAGAATGGACCCAGCAGAAACAACGCGGCGCGTTTAATGACCCGCACGCGAGCCGGGTCAATCGCCGCTAGTGCAGACCTTTCCTTTTGAGGTTGGAGCGACATAGGTTCCCGTCCGGTGTGATGACTGCCGGGAGAGGTTCAAGAGGTTTCTCCGTCTGGCATTTGCTGCCTGCCCTCTGGGCGCACGGCCCGACAAGCACCATGCACCCCGCCTCTATGCGGCAATGGTCAGGGTACATCAACAGAAAGTCTGACTTTGACGATTGAAATGGCTGGCTAAAGCCTGAAACCAGCCATTGCAATCGTTCGTTAGGCGCCTGGCACTTGTCGCAGAAACGGCATTGGTCCATTTTCAACGAATGAATGTCTTGGGGCGCAGGAGATGGAAAAACCACAGACTAAGTTCACATCGGCCGGTAACGTCGCGGTAGCCTACCAGGTCGTAGGTGATGGTCCCGTGGATTTAGTTTATGCATCCGGGTGGCTTCACAACATAGATGTTGTTTGGGAACACCCTGGGTACAACCGTTTCCTTTCAAAGTTGGCTGGGCGTAGCAGACTTATCTTGTTCGACAAGCGCGGAACTGGGATGTCCGATCGTGAGGTGGGTGCCCCAACGCTGGAAGAGCGCACCTATGACATACGTGCTGTCCTGGACGCGACGGGCTCGGAAAAAGCATCAATATTTGGTGTTAGCGAAGGCGGCAACATGACGACGATGTTCGCTGCCAGCTATCCAGAAAGGGTAAGCAATGTCGTTCTGGTCGGTTCCTATGCATGCCGCGCTTGGAAACCTGACTGGCCCTTCGGGGTGCGGCGGGGCGATTTCGAAAAGTTTCTCGAGAATATGCAACAGAACTGGGGCGATACTGCCGAGTTTCTGTCCGAGCGTGCCCCAAGTGTCTGGGAAGATCCCGCCGAACAAGCGTTCATGAGTCGGCTATTAGTCCAGTCTGGCAGTCCTGGAACTGCGGTAAACATCACCCGATTGAACTATGAGCTCGATATTCGGCCAATCCTATCCGCCGTGCATGTCCCTGCGCTGGTGCTCCATTCGCGTGGCGACCGTACAGTCTCGCTCGACGAGGCAGAGTACATTGCCGACACCCTTCCTTATGGAAGCCTGAAGATACTTGAGCGTGAAGATCACCTGCCTTGGATCGGCGACGTAGATGAAGTTGCAGACGAGATTGCAACGTTCGTTGGTGCCCCGGAAAGCGCTGAGTTTGGCGACCGTATCCTAGCAACGATCGTGATGACCGACATTGTAGGATCGACCAAAGCTGCGGAAGAAATGGGGGATGCCCGCTGGAGAGAGTTGATTGATGCCCATGACACCACAGCGGCTCGAATTATCGCCCGTCATGGAGGCAACCTCGTGAAGACAATGGGCGACGGTGTTTTGGCCACATTCACTGGGCCGAGCCGAGCCGTCTGTTGCGCGCGCGAGATTCAGTCCGAAATGTCGAAACTTGGCCTTATTCTGCGCGCTGGTGTTCACACCGGAGAATGCGAGCTTCGCGGTCAGGATGTTTCAGGCATCGCGGTCAACATGGCCGCCCGAATCCTAGATGTAACGCCCGGAGGTTCGTGCCACGTGTCATCCGTTGTTCGAGAATTAACTGCTGGTTCGGGTCTGGAGTTTGAGCAAGTTGGGACCCACCGTTTCAAGGGAATTCAGGGTGACTGGGTGTTGTACGCCGTTGCGTGATCTCTCAGTGGCTGTAAATCAGTTGCTGATAAGGTCGCGTTTGATTTGTAGCGAGTGCATTGGGTCCTCTGTCCCCCCCCCCAAACCCTCTTCGTCGTCTAGTATAATGGATCAGGAACGAGGATACTCGGGACTCTCAGTTCTCTAGTTTTTATACATTTTTTATACTTAATCGGGCTCTGGTTACCATAAGGCCGGTGGTCGTGCCGGATGGAGTTAATGAGCTTTGGAACCTCGAAATCGGATCTGATGCGCAGATGGACGGCCGTCGCTTCCTTATCGTGACTCTGGTGGATGGCCGCGGGAGAGAGAACTTGGTGCTGGTTGGCGGCAAATCGCTATCTGGCTTGCGGGTCACGAGGGAATTGGACCGACTGATTGGTCAGCAGGGTGTGCCAAAAACCATCGTTTCGGACAATGGCACCGAGTTCATCAGCATTGCCATGTTCGGATGGGCGCGTGTCTTCTTCGCTGGCGAATTCAGGAGGCGAAGGATGGGGCGGAAAACGCTCAAAGAGGATTTGGTCCTCGGCCTCTCTTGACCCTTATGAGCGCGGTCTGGCAACGCTGTTTCGTGTCACGATGGTGTGGCCCAAATACATCAATTCTGCAGGTGCTGTATTGTCTTCGAGCAGGTCCAGAAGAATCTCCATCGCACGTTGCCCGATGAGATTCCGCGCCTGATGCACCGTCGTCAGTTCAGGCTGAAAAATCCGTGAAAATGGCACGTCGTCGAAGCCCATGACGGAAATTTCGCCGGGGACCGAGTACCCCTGTCTCTGAAGGCCCCGGATAACGCCCATCGCGGATTCGTCATTTGCGCAGAACGCGGCGGTGGTATCTGGATGCTGCGCGAACAGGTGATCGGCTGCTCGCTCTCCGTCGCCGTAGGTGAAGCCGCCGGGAATGGTGCAGATTTGATCGGTCAGGCCGGCTTCCGTCATTGCCTCAATATATCCGGCGCGCCGGTCTTTGGTCAGTGCATTGCCTTCAGGTCCGGTGACATGCGCGATCCTCTGATGCCCCTGGGCAAGCAGATATTGCGTGGCATCAAACGCGGCCTTCTGGTTGTCGGTCCCGACATGCGCGTAGCCTGCGCCCTCTGGACGCTCCGAGATTGACACGATCGGAGTGCCCTCGGGTAGCATTCCGTCAGGGGGGGCTGTTCCGTTCAGGATCAAGGCCCCGTCCGCGCGCCCGTTGCGCAGGTTTTCGAGGATATTCGCATAGCGCGCGTCGTCCCCATTGGTGTTGCCGATCAGGATCGTCAGACTGGCGCGGGTCGCGACCTCTTCAATGCCCGACAGGATCTTGGAAAAGAAGGGGTTGGAAATATCCGGAAGGATAACCAAAACCGTACCCGACCGGTTGCGCCGCAGCATCTGGGCTGCTGTATTGACGCTGTACCCTGTTTCAGAGACTGCAGCAAATACCGCATCCCGAGTTTTTTTGGACACGATATCAGGGGATTGCAATGCCCGGCTGACCGTTGCAGTTGAGACACCGGCAACTCTGGCAACATCCCGAACCGTGGGTCTTTTGGTCGAACTTCTTGTCATGTTGAAAGCTTATAGCAGCGTGAAACAAAAAATGTAATGGTTTACATTCATCATGAAAACGATTACATAGATTCGCGGCAAAGATGCTTTTTTGGCCTTGGGAGGGGAAATGAAGCTGGGGGTGAATCTTCTATGCGTTGGCGGGCTGATCGGCGAAGCGCAACTGGATTTCTGTCAGCTTGCTGCTGAGGCCGGGTATGACGGTGTCGAAATTCCCGTCTTGGAAGGGCAGCCAGACCACTACGCCTGGCTGGGCGCTCAACTCGATGCACTCGGGCTTGAGAGGACCTGCACCGCGATTGTTCCTGACCCCAAAGCAGATCCAACCAGCCCAGATCCTCAGGTTCGGGCCAGAGGTGTCGCGCATCTGAATTGGATTCTGGATTGTGCGACAGCACTTGGCGCGCAAACGATCGGCGGGCCTTTTCATGCGCCAATCGGACACTTTACCGGCAGCGGCCCGACCGCGAACGAATGGCAGCGCGGCGCAGAGGCCCATCGCGACATGGCAGATACAGCGGCCAAGCGCCGCATGTCGCTGGCTTTGGAGCCTTTGAACCGGTTCGAAACCCATTTCCTGAATACTTCCGAGCAGGCCGCGCAGTATTGTGAGTTGGTCGGCCACCCGGCTTTTGGGATCATGTACGACACCTTCCACGCGCATATTGAGGAAAAGGATCAGGCGCAGGCGATATCGGCCCTGTCTGGTCATATCAACGTTCTGCATGTCTCGGAGAACGACCGGGGGACGCCCGGCACGGGACAGATCGACTTTGGTGCGGTGTTCTCTGCCGTCAAGAAGACCGGATTTGACGGATGGGTGGTGATGGAGGCCTTTGGCGCAGGCGTCCCTGAACTTGCTGCAGCCACCCGGATCTGGCGACCGATGTTCGAAGATCATCCGCAGTTGTTTCGCGACAGTGCGGCGTTCATTCGCAATGGGTGGGTGCAGGCATGAGCGGCGATATCATCTTTGAGATGAAAGGTATCACCAAGGTCTTTCCCGGCATCAAGGCACTGGATGCGGTCAGTTTTTCCGCCCGTGCGGGCGAGGTTCACGCCCTTGTTGGCGAAAACGGCGCAGGCAAGTCCACATTGATGAAAGTGCTGTCGGGCGTCTATCAGGCTGAAGAGGGTGATATTTTCCTGCGCGGTCAGATGGTCCGGTTCCAGCACCCGCTTGAATCGCTCGCGCAAGGCGTCAGCGTGATTTATCAGGAATTTTCGCTGCTGCCCGATCGAACGGTTGCCCAGAATATCTTTCTGGGACGTGAACCCACACGCAGTTGGGGCCTGCTGGATACCGAGAAGATGCGGCGCGAAACGCAGGACGTGCTGGCGCTGTTCGGCGACCGTCATCGTTTCGGCCCGGAAACTTTGGTCAGCGATCTGGATGTCGCGCAACAGCAAATGGTCGAGATTGCCAAGGCCTTGTCGCTGAATGCGCAAGTGATCGTCATGGACGAGCCGACTGCGGCCCTCAATGATACTGAGTGTGATCTTCTGTTCCAACTGGTTGACGATCTGCGCGGTCAGGGCCGCTCGATTGTCTACATCACCCACCGTATGCGCGAAATCCGTCGTCTGGCAGACCGTGTCACAGTGGTCAAGGATGGCAAAGTCGCCGCTGCCTTTGACCATGTGCCCGAAACCGGTCAGATCGTCGAAGCCATGGTCGGGCGCGATATCGGGCACTTCTATCCCGAACCTGCGACACCGGAAGAAATCGGCGATGCTGTTCTGACAGTGCGTGGTGGTGGTAACGATCGCTTATTCGACATTGATCTTGAGCTGCGCGCAGGCCAGATCACCGGGTTTGCAGGCGTTCAGGGGGCAGGCCGCACAGCGCTGGCGCTGGCTTTGTTCGGGGCAGAGCCGTTTGAAACCGGCACCGTGACGGTCGATGGGAAATCTGTCGCCCTTACCAGCCCGCGCAACGCCGCCGGGGCCGGGATTGCGATGCTGCCCGGCGACCGCAAGGCCGAGGGGTTGATGCTGATGCAATCGGTCCGGGACAACGGCATGATCTCGGCCCGGGCCTTTTCAGGAACCTTGGGCGCACCGGATAAAACGCCGATCACGACGCTCGATCAGATGGACGCGCTTTTTGATGCGTTCGATCTGCGCGCTGCGAATTACGAGGTTGAGATCCAGTCGCTGTCCGGCGGCAATCAGCAAAAGGCCATCGTGGCGCGCTGGCTGTCTCTGGCCCCAAAGGTTTTGATCTTTGTCGAACCAACCCGAGGCATCGACGTCAACACCAAGGCGGGGATTTACGCCCAGATGCGCAAACTCGCGCAACAGGGGGCGGCGGTCATGGCGATCTCATCCGACCTGCCCGAGGTCTTGGGCATCTCGGACCGGGTTCTGGTCATGAGCGACGGAAAGATCGTGGCCGAGTTCGGATATGGCGCCAGCGAAACCGAAGTCATGCATGCCGCGACCGAGGCGCATCTGGAATTGGAAGCCTCATGAATATCCCAAGGCCCAAAAATCTCGCCGCGCTGGCCCCATTCCTGCTGCTTCTGGTGGCTATTGCGGTCTATGTCACTGTCGCGATTGCAACCGGGCAGACCCAATATCTGACCGCCGAGAATCTTCTGGGCCTACTGGGGCGCTCCATCGCGTTGGGGATCACTGCGATTGGGCAGACCTTTGCCATCCTGATCGCCTCGATCGACCTTAGCGTGGCTAACCTGATCTCGGTTTCGGCGGTGCTTGCGTCCTCTATCATGTCTGGTGATCCATCCATGATGCTGCCTGCAATTGCGGCGGTGTTGGCCGTGGGCGTTGTGGTCGGCCTGATCAACGGTTTGGTGATCACCCAGTTTGAGGTCAATCCCCTGATAGCGACCCTAGGTATGGCGCTGATCTTGCAAGGTCTGCTGAGCGCGACCTTCAACAACTTTGCCGGAGAGGTTCCGGAAGAGTTTCAAGTCTTTGCCTATGGGCAGGTCGGAGGCATCTCGATCAGTCTGATTTTCCTGATCGCGCTGACGGTGGCCGCATGGGTGTTCCTGCGCTTTACCCGCGCAGGCTCCAATATCTATTCGGTCGGCGGCAACCCTGACGCATCCAAGCTTGCGGGGATGCGGACGACGCGCGTCGTTATCATGGCGCATGTGATCTGTTCGGTCTGCGCCACTATCGCAGGGCTGTATCTGGCCAGCCGCTTACGTTCGGGCGCACCGTGGATCGGTCGGGATGGGGTCTATGATCTGGAATCCATCGCTGTGGTGGTGATCGGCGGAACGGCTCTGTCCGGCGGTCGTGGAGGGGTTTGGGGCACGCTGATGGGCGTGATGATCTTTTCTCTAATCGACTCGATCTTCAACATTGCGGGCGTTGATGCCTACGCCAAACAAATTCTGCGCGGGGTCATCATCGTGGCTGCGGTCGCCGTCTACGCCGTGCGCAGCCGGAGGATCGAGGCATGATGGCCCGACTGAAACAGATCAACCCGGTCTTTCTGGTTCTGGCGCTGCTATTTGTGGCGATCGCGATCCTTTCGCCGTACTTCCTACAACCGGCCGGGTACATGAATTTCCTGAAACGGGCCGCGCCAATTGCGATTTTGGCGGTGGGGCAGCTTTATGTCATCAACTCGGGCGGGTTCGACCTGTCGGCGGGGGCATTGGTGACGCTGACGGTGATCGGAAGCTCGATCCTGCTGGACGGGGATGCCAGCGCGACGTGGTGGGTTATCCTGGCCATGCTGGGCGTTGGTGTGATCGTCGGCACGGTGAACGCGCTGGTGGTGTCGTGGCTCAAGGTGCCGTCGATCATTGCTACGCTGGGGATGATGATCACCCTCAGCGGGATTGCCCTCACATGGTCAGGCGGAGCGCCGCGCGGATACCTGCCCGAGAATTTCCGGTTCTTCGGTCGTTATCTGATCAAGGACTTGCCGCTGATCAAAATCCTGCCCGTTGCTGTGATCGTGATGGTCGTGGTCTGCGTCGCGATGTGGTGGCTGATGCACCGCACCAACTATGGCAAGCGACTGATCGCCATGGGCGACAACCCAAAGGCCGCATTGCTGGCCGGAGTCCCACTCACGGAAACCCGGATTGTCGCCTTTGTCATGTCTTCGGTCTCGGCTGTACTCGCAGGAATATTGCTGGGCGGGTTCGCAGGCGTGTCCACCGATGTGGGGGTCGGGCTGGAATTGCAGGCGATCACCGCTGCCGTCATTGGCGGGGCGCAGTTGCTTGGCGGGCGCGGCACTGTGGGGGCAACCATCGCAGGCGCGCTGGTGTTGCAGGCGATGTTCACGCTGCTCAACATATTAGGCTTTCCCAAACCCATCCGTGACGTGGTGCAAGGGCTGATTTTGATCTCGGCGGTTGTGATCGCCGGATACCGACGACGCCGATCCGGGGGATAGGCGCCCCAAACAATTCAGAGGAGGAAACAAGAATGATCAACAAATTCACGGCAACAGCCCTGACAACGCTGGCGTTGGCCTTGCCCGCCCAAGCGCAGAACTTCGACGACCCGGTCGAATTCGCAAAACAAAAAGACATGCTGGGCGCGGCAGCCAATGGCGATGCTTCAACGCCATGGTTGCAACACTATGGTGATGTGATGGCGGATACCTCTGCGTTCAAGAAAGACGGCCCGCACACTATTTGTTTTTCGAACGCGGGCGTGAACAACCCGTGGCGCGTGGTTGGTTGGAACACCATGCAGGCCGAAGTCGAACAGCATGACAACATCGCCGAGTTCGTAGTGACCGACGCCGAAGGCTCGGACGACAAGCAGATCGCCGATATCGAGGACCTGCTGGCTGGTGGCACTTGCGACGCCCTGATCGTGTCCCCCAACACAACGGCTGCCCTGACCCCCGCTGTTGAAAAAGCTTGCGAGCAACTGCCGGTGATCGTGTTTGACCGTGGCGTGAATACCGATTGCCCGGTCACGTTCATCAAGCCGGTCGGCGGCTATGGCTTTGGCATCCAGTCCGGTGAATTCATTGCCGCCAATGCACCCGAAGGCTCGGACGTATTGATGCTGCGCATTCTGCCCGGCGTGGACGTTCTGGAAACCCGCTACTCTGCCGCCAAGCGCATTTTGGAAGAAGCCGGTCTGAACATCGTCGGTGCCGAGTTCACCGATGGCGACCGCGCCAAGACCAAAGCGATTGTCGAGGATTATATCCAGCGCGGCAACCAGTTGGGCGCGGTCTGGATGGATGCGGGCGCAACCTCGGTCGCGGCGATCGAAGCGTTCGAGGATATGGGTCTGGACGTGCCGATCGTCACTGGCGAAGACCAGCAGGATTTCCTGCAGAAATGGCAGGAGATCGGCATGAACACCATCGCGCCGACATACCCGACCTATCAGTGGCGCACGCCCATTCTGGCAGCTTTGAAAATTCTGGATGGTGAGGCGATCCCCGGACCGGAATGGAACCTGCCGCAGCCGGCGATCACCAATGACAACCTGGGTGATTTCGTAAACGCATCCATGCCTCCGCTGCATTATGCGGCCTGTGGCTGCGAAGGCATGCCGGGCTATCCGGAACGCTGGGGCGGCAAGTAATCGCCTTAACTCGTCAGGCCTCGGTCGGGGCCTGACACACAGGATTCTCATGGGAGGCTGATATGCCGGGTACGATCAAAGGACCGGGACTATTTCTTGCACAGTTTGCGGATGATGTTGCTCCATTCAATTCGCTTGGGTCGATGGCGGAGTGGGCGGCTGGTCTTGGGTACAAGGCCGTTCAGATCCCTACATTTGACGGGCGGTTGTTTGACCTGGACAAGGCCGCAGAGAGCCAGACCTACTGCGATGAGATCGTGGGCATTTGCCGCGAAGCAGGCGTTGAAGTCAGTGAGCTTTCGACCCATTTGCAGGGGCAGTTGGTCGCTGTGCACCCGGCTTACGATCTGGCCTTTGACGCGTTTGCCCCAGACACCTTGCACGGCAATCCGACGGCGCGGCAGGAATGGGCCGTCGATCAAGTCAAGAAAGCCGCCATCGCAGCGCGGCGCATGGGACTGGACACGACGGTCAGCTTTACCGGATCGCTGGCCTTTCCCTATCTCTACCCGTGGCCGCAACGCCCGCAGGGTTTGATTGAGGAAGCTTTTGCCGAGCTTGCCCGCCGCTGGCGTCCGATCTTCGATGCCTATACCGATCAGGGCGTTGCCGTTGGCTTTGAAATCCACCCCGGAGAGGACGTGTTTGATGGTGCCACCTTCGAGATGTTCCTCGACGCCGTAGACGGGCACGAGGCCTGCCAGATCAACTATGATCCCTCGCATTTTCTGCTGCAGCAGATGGACTATCTGGAGTTCATCGACCTTTATCACGAGCGCATCTGCGCCTTTCACGTCAAGGACGCCGAGTTCAACCCGACTGGGCGGCAAGGCGTCTATTCCGGTTATCAGGGCTGGACCAACCGGGCCGGGCGTTTCCGCTCACTTGGCGACGGTCAGGTGGACTTCGGGGCGATCTTTTCGAAACTGACGCAGTACGGTTATGACAGTTGGGCGGTGCTGGAATGGGAATGCTGCTTGAAATCCCCCGGACAGGGGGCCGCCGAGGGTGCGCCCTTCATCGCGCGCCACATCATCGAAACCACGGATAAGGCCTTTGACGATTTCGCAGGGGGCGAGGTCGATCAGGCCATGATCCGGTCCATGTTGGGGTTGGGCCAATGAAAACGTTGAAACTGGGTATGGTCGGGGGCGGGCAGGGTGCCTTTATCGGTGGCGTCCACCGCATCGCCGCCCGGCTGGATGGACAATGGGACCTAGTGGCGGGTGCGCTGTCATCCGACCCGCAGCGTGCGGAAGCCTCGGCGCAGGAGTTGGGCTTCGAACGGTCTTATTCCGATTTCCGCCAGATGGCGCAGGCCGAAGCCGCCCGCGACGACGGCATAGACGCGGTGGCCATCGTAACGCCCAACCACATGCACGCTGACCCGACGATCGCGTTTCTTGAGGCTGGGATTCACGTCATCTGCGACAAACCTCTGGCGGCCACGGCTGAAGATGCCGCGCGGATCAAAACTGCAGCCGAAGCGTCGTCTGCGCATTTCATCCTGACCCACAATTACACCGGTTACCCGATGATCCGTCAGGCGCGCGATATGGTGCGGACAGGTGATCTGGGCAAGCTGCGGTTGGTGCAGGTAGAGTACGCGCAGGACTGGCTGACAGAACCGGCCGCGTCTGACAACAAACAGGCTGACTGGCGCACCGATCCCGCCCGATCAGGGGCAGGGGCCATCGGGGATATCGGCACACATGCCTTCAATCTGGCCCATTTCGTAACGGGTGAGGTTCCCTCGCATCTGGCGGCAGACCTGTCCAGCATGGTTCCAGGCCGTCAGGTGGATGACAACGCCCACATCCTGCTGCGCTATGCCAGCGGCGCGCGGGGAATGCTGTGGGCCAGTCAAGTTGCCGTCGGCAACGAAAACGGCTTGCGCCTGAGGGTCTACGGCGATCGCGGCGGGCTGGAATGGTCGCAGGAACACCCAAATCACATGCAGTTCACCCGCTTTGGACAACCCACTCAAACCCTGACACGCGGCGGGGCCGGAGCATCTGACGCCGCCAACGCAGTCACTCGCGTGCCGGGCGGCCACCCTGAAGGCTATCTGGAAGGTTTTGCAACGCTTTATAGCGAGGCCGCCGCTTTGATCAGAGGAGACCAAAGCGCTAACTTGTTGCCCGACCTGCAAAGCGGGTTGCTGGGCATGGCGTTTATTTCCGGCGTGCTGGAGTCTTCAAAGAAAGATTCTTGCTGGTACAGTTTTCCCTCGAATGTTCTGGATCCCTGAAAAGCTGGGCCAGTTTTTCGGCAAGAGTTAGGAATACCCGCAATCGTCTTGAAGCTAGCTCAAGGCATAATAAGTAGCATTCGATCTAGGGAAGAATTGCGAATTGGTTCAGTATTGAGCGGCCTTGGACGCTGAGGAGCCAACGATGGTTCTGATGTGAAATTCGATGCTGAGTGTTGAAGTCATCAGAGCTTAAGTTAAGCGCCTGACCTCGCGCCAAGCATTCGCGTAAAACTCAGCGGTGCGTGTCGGACCTCGACCGCTAGTTCACGTTGCCCGGACAGGTCGGGCTCGAAACCGACCCCGCTGCCTGAGGTAATAAGATGGCGCCACTGGCCTCCTGGCGAAGTCATCGGGAGCCGTGTTGAGACTACTCAGACCGGCAAGGTGGTGCTGGGTGGTGAATTAGGGCTGTTTCTGTTCGATCTTGAAATGGCTGAGGTTACGCCTCGGCTTGCGGTGGAAACATCAATTCCGACCAACCGCTCGAATGACCGGCGCCGTGATCCGCAGGGTGCCCTTGGATTGGGGACATGAACATGACGGTTGAACCGCGCCCGCCTGTTGGTGGCGCCGCATGAGGTTGAGGCCGCACCTTGCGATCGAAGAGAACGGTCCGGAGGGGATTGACCTGTGATTAGATGCGCCGAGTTCTGGCTGTTATGATAACGGCTCCTGAGACGAGAAGACGACGCTGGCTGTTCAACCCAATCAGGAACGTCAGCTGTGTTCTTTGGGGCAGTCAGGGCTTCTTCAGCTTGAAGTCAAAACCTTGCCGTCCGATGAAATCTAAGAGCTTTTCCGACTAGCCCAAGAAACAGGGGCGGTTTCGGGGGCATTTGGAGGGCAAGCACGGGGCATTTTGACCGCTGAGCACCGTCCTTCGGCGCTGGCGGGACGGTTGACGAGTCATTCCAGAGGCTGAAGACTGGTCGCTGGTGATGGCGGGACTGAGCGGGCGTTCGAGCTAAGTGCAGCGAACGGCTGGTGGGAGCCCAAAGCAGTCAGTTGTTCAATATTATAAAGCACTCAAAAAAACTCACTGTGTTTCACATTAGGGTGTACTCTCGTTTGTGAAGTTAGGGGAGCAATCGGATGGAAGAAATTAGCTCGGTACCTGCAGCACCGTACTCTCAGCGTTCAGTTTTCATTAATTCAACACTGGGAGCCTTGGCTTTTGTGCTGGTGACGGACGACGCGCAAGCTCAAAGCTCGCAAGCCTGCGTAGAATTGGGTTCTCCTCGGATAGAGTACTCTTCTGGATCTGAAAGCACTCGCGTTAATCAAATAATCTCAACGACGGAACGCACGTGTCTTCCGATCCCAAACGGGCCCATTACAGGACTAACAATTGGAAACTCCTCAATCACGCCCTCAGGTGAAATTGAGTTGTACGTTCCCGGCCAAAATACCGTTCCAAGCAATGCTTCAGTTTTAACTCTTCTGAATGTTGATGTCGCGGCGGGCAGCGGAGACTTTGTTTCCCGAGAAGCCTTGGCGACAAACATCAACGGGAAGCTCCGAGTGAACCTTATTGGAACGTCGATCGGTTCCGGAAGGTCAATGACATTCGCTCCATTCAACGGGGCGAATATCGACCCCACTGAAGTCTACTTCCAGTCTGACCGACCGTTAACCTATGACAACCTGACTGTTATGGGGGCGACCGAGGTGGTTTTCGGGGCGTATTTTATCCAAACCCGGATTGCAGAGGCTTCTGACTTCACGCTGACGAATAGTTCGATTTCTTCGACCAGCGATATGGCGATAGCCGCAGGTACAACCGTTCGGCTTGATGCGGCAAGCAGTTTGAACACCGTAAATTTTGAGAACTTTGGCACGCTGGCCGGAGCGGGAACCGTGAACGCATTCAACTTCACAGTTAAGAACGGCGGGGTGCTTTCGCCAGGCTTTTCAATTGGTACACTCAACAACAGTGGCGGAATCGCCTTTGAAACTGGGTCACGGCTCTTAACTGAAGTCGATCCGACGGCCGGGCAGAAAGCTGACTTGGTGTCATCCAGCGGGCCAGTTACAGGGATTAACCGCGCCACAATTCAAGTAGAGGCTGCCCAACCTGGTCTGGCTGCACAAGATTATGCTGCTGGCAACAATTACACTGTTTTTCGGGCTTCCAGGTTTGATGGAGACTCGCCGACGCTTGTTGCAGGAGGATCTCTTCCTGCGTTGTCTAATTTGACGATAGCAAACACGCCGACCACAGATGGTCAGATTGATATAGCATTCACGGCGCAACCGGTCTCAAGCTTACCTCAGAACCCAGCAGTTACCAATTCGCCAAATGCCAGCAATCTGGCTGGCGCGGTGGCCAACACCACAAACATGTCACCCGGAACCAATCTGACCAATGGGTCAACCTTGGGTAATGCCGTAAACACGCTTACCAATTCAGGTCTGGCAGGGTTTAACCGTGTGCACGCGGAGCCTTATTCCTCCAACTTGACCATTGGGCTTGAGCAATTGGACCTGATAACCAACACAGTTCTGAGCCACGCTGACTGCCGCAAGTATCAAGCGGTCGGTTTCGGCGATGAGGATCAACCGGTTGCATCAGGCGGCATCGACACGGCCCAGAACCCTAGTGGCGCAATCGACTGCTCTGATCGGCGCTGGTGGATCGACACGGCCTATGTAAGCGGGGACGTTGATGGAAGTAACGGCCTTGGCACATTCGACTATTCGCTGGGCACCATTTTGGTCGGAGCGGATGTTGCAAGTACCAATAGAGGTGTGGTCGGCGTGTATGCAGGTTTCGGGACGTCCTCCATGGATGAGCACGATCAAGTCGATCAGGACTTTTCGACCGACAGCTATCACGTGGGTGTCTATGGGCGTACAACAACCGGAACGTGGGAGTTCTCTGGGCTGATCGGTTACATGTTCGGCGAAACGGACGCCAGCCGGAATAACCCTTCTGTTGATGGTTTTACGGGCGGCGAGGCAAAGTCTGATTTGGACCAAGAGGGAATTCACGCCGGCGTCCAGGCACGGAAGCTGTTTAACATGGACAACGGTGCAAGGGTTTCGACGGTTTTTGGATTGAACTACGGGCGTATCCAACAAGGTTCAGGCACAGAGACTGGCGGTGGTGATTTCAACTACTCAATTGAAAAAGCGAACGCGGAGTCCCTGGTCGCTTCCATTGGAGTTGATTATCAACGCGACTTCTTGACAGAGAGTGGTTTGCTAACCCCAATCGCCTTTGCCCGGTATGAATATGACTTCTTTGCAAACAAAGACAGTGAGCACGAAATCACTGTAACGAGCCCGATATTTGGCACGTTCACACAAGTCGGACAAAACCGAGGGGCAAATGGTTTCGTGCTTGGTCTGGGGCTAGGGTATCAGATTTCTGATCTGGCCAGACTAACGGCAGGATATGGCTATTCAGCTCGCTCCAACGGCCAAGAGCATGGCCTCGGTGCAAACTTAAGCGTTCGGTTCTGATAAGGCAGTACGGTTGTTTTTCCTTTAGGCAGGAAACTGGCTGTCCGCGCCTTCGATGACGTCCCTGAGCTTCTGTTTCGCGTGGAAGAGGTGTTCGAAGACTGCGTGACCGGCTTTGCTGTCACCGGCCTTCGAGATGATCGTTCGACTCGTCTCAACCAACTGACCCAATCCCAAACTCAAAACAGAAAAGGAGGAGGCCCATGTCTGCTCACATTCGCTATGCCTACTCGGGTCTCTCTATCCTCCTGTTTCTATTCATTACTTATACCTATTCCCCACCCCCATAGAACCCCCGCTAGAGGAGAGGTCAGAGGGCGTCAGATCACCCAAAACCACTGGGGCATAAACGGGGGCATTTTCGGGTGTCGGTGACCCAAGTGCCTAGTCTCGTTCCATGTTCTGAAGGACTGGCTGGGGTGGTAGGATTCGAACCTACGATACACGGTACCAAAAACCGCTGCCTTACCACTTGGCTACACCCCAACGGTGAGGCGCTATCTACGATTGTTGTTTGGAGGGTTCAAGACCTTTCCCGCAAAAAAATGTGGAAGGTCTGGAAAAAACTTTTGACCCCAAGGCTGGTGCTCAGGGGTAGCTTTTCTCAGGGTCTTTCTTTGGCGCTGTGCCGACAGACATGCAGTGGGTCTGCGGAGCGAATGAAAACTCTTTCTTGATACGCCCGCATAGGAAAACGCCGTTAAATTCATATGGCCTACGGGCATTTGAGTGTTACGCTTAACTTCGCAAAGGGGCCAGCATTGGCAAGAGCCAGGATACCCAATCATAGGTGACACATGAAATTTCTACGCACGCCGGACTCTCGATTTGAATGTTTGGCTGATTATGACTTTCAGCCGAACTACACTTTGGTCGACGATACCGAGGGGGGAGAATTGCGAATCCATCATGTGGATGAAGGGCCTACTGATGCCGATCCGGTGTTGATGATGCACGGAGAGCCGAGCTGGTCGTATTTGTATCGCCATATGATTGCCGGGTTTGTGCAGCAGGGGTATCGCGCTGTTGCGCCGGATTTGATTGGGTTTGGCAGATCGGACAAGCCGACGGAACGCAGCGATTACACCTACGCGCGCCATGTCGCCTGGATGAGGGACTGGTTGCGTCAGGTGGACCTGCGCAACATCACGCTGTTCTGTCAGGACTGGGGCGGGTTGATTGGATTGAGGCTTTGGGCCGAAATGCCCGACAGGTTTGCGCGCGTGGTCGTCGCCAATACAGCGCTGCCGACCGGCGATCAGCCGATGGGAGAGGCTTTTGATAGTTGGCGCAAATTCAGTCAGGAAGTGTCTGTTTTTCCAGCCGGTGGAATCTTGAAGGGTGGAACTGCGAAACCGTTATCAGACGCGGCCATCGCGGCGTATGACGCGCCATATCCCGACGAAAGTTACAAGGCGGGGGCGCGGCAATTCCCGATGCTGGTGCCGGCTTCGCCCGATGATCCCGAGTCGGATCCGAACCGGCGGGCGTGGGGTGTGCTGCGTGGCCTGCAAACGCCTGTCCTGACGGCTTTTGGTGCGGATGACAAAGTAATGGCCGGGATAGACGGGGTGTTTCAGCGTCTTTGCCCCGGCGCGGCCGGGCAACCTCATGTGATCTTGCCCAATGCGGGTCATTTTCTGCAAGAGGACGTAGGACCTGAACTGGTAAAGCTAACCTGCGATTTCATCAAGCGCACGTCCTGAGGGGGGGCAAGGTCACTCCCTGATTTCCGAGGGATCGACCCCCCAAAGGTTCGACTTGAGGGTCCAGCCCTTGTATCCGCCAGCCGAAATTCGGCACCAGTCAATGGTACAGCTTCCAAGTCGGGCGACCACGCCGGATTCGAACTGTGCGCTGACCTGCGAGTTCGGATCCGGGTTGGCATAAACGGGCAGCATGTCAGATTCGATCAGGACTGTGCGAACGCCAGACAACAACGCATAGTGTACCCAGCCACCGGCCCCGTCGCGGTCCTGAACCTTGCGCCAGTTTCCATATTCGGCTGTGATCTGCAGGGGCATTCCACGGCGTTTGAAGACCCAGTCGATTCTATGGGTCAGGGACGGGCCGCGACGTACATTGCCTTCGGCGGCTTTCATCGAAACATATCGGGGCAGTGGCAGATTGGTCACCTGACCGCGCTTATCCTGCGCGCTGGCGGCGACTGCGCCAGCCAGAACCAGAAATGCGGACAAAACCGCCGTCAAACGGCGCTTTAGGGGTAGAATACCACTCACGGACTGTCTGCTCTTGTGCCTGTTGATCTTGTTTCGAAAAAAGGTCGACTCAATGCCTCGGGGGTTCTTGTGCCCCGCCTTATCCTGCGCCACGATGCCATGGCGCGCGAAGGTTTGCAAAGCAGTGGGAGTGCACAGGTGCCAAGAGAACGTCTGAGTGTTGTCGTAACGCGACGGTTGCCCGAGGCGGTAGAAACCCGGTTGAGCGAATTGTTCGACGTTCAGTTGCGGACCGAGGACACCCCAATGTCCCGCGATGAACTGGTCGCCGCAGTCCAAAGCGCGGATGTCCTTGTGCCGACGGTCACAGACACAATTGACGGCGGATTGCTGGGGCAGGCGGGTGAAAACCTGCGCTTGATCGCGAATTATGGGGCAGGGGTCGACAATATCGACGTCGCAACCGCGCGGCAGCGGGGCATTCTTGTCTCGAACACTCCGGGTGTTCTGACCGATGATACCGCCGACATGACCATGGCGCTGATACTTGCCGTTACGCGGCGTATCCCCGAGGGGCTGTCGGTGATGCAAAAAGGTGAGTGGGAGGGCTGGGCCCCGAACGCCCTGCTGGGTGGCCGCATCGGTGGCCGGCGTCTTGGTATTTTGGGCATGGGGCGCATTGGTCAGGCCGTGGCGCGCCGGGCCAGCGCCTTTGGGATGCAGGTTCATTACCACAACCGCCGCAGGCTTCGCCCCGAAACGGAACAAGAGTTGGAAGCGACCTATTGGGAAAGCTTGGACCAGATGGTTGCGCGGATGGATGTCATCTCGATCAACTGCCCATCCACACCGTCCACGTTCCACCTGATGAATGCGCGGCGATTGAAGCTGATGAAACCTTCGGCAGTAATCGTGAACACCTCGCGGGGGGAAGTGCTTGACGAAAACGCGCTGACCCGCCTGATCCGGTCCGGCGATATCGCGGGGGCAGGGCTGGACGTTTACGAACACGGGACGGATGTGAACCCGCGCCTGCGGCAGTTGCCGAATGTCGTTCTGCTGCCGCATATGGGGTCTGCCACACTGGAAGGGCGGATCGAGATGGGTGAGAAAGTCATTATCAATATCAAGACGTTCGAAGACGGCCACCGCCCGCCAGACCAAGTGGTTCCTGCCATGCTGTAGGAATGTGCGGCAGCCCGTAAATTTACGTTTTTTCAGGAGGATAATATGAAAAGAAGTCTGATTTCAGGGTTGTTCGCGACCGCAATGGCAATTTCCGGCCCTTTGTTCGCACAAGAGACAGCCGACGCTGTTGCCCCCGAAGGTGCCTCGGAAGGGCAGGTTCAGGGCCTGACCGAAGAAGTGATCGCCTCGCTTGAGGCGAAACTGGCTGGCGCGCCGGTTTCTTCGCAGAATTGGATGGTGGCAGCCGCGAACCCGTTGGCCGTGGAAGCTGGGGCCAAGGTCTTGCGGGCCGGTGGATCGGCTGCGGATGCGATGGTAGCTGTACAAGTTGTGCTTGGCCTGGTCGAGCCGCAGTCGTCCGGTCTGGGCGGTGGGGCGTTTCTTGTTTGGTACGACGCCGCCACTGGCGAACTGACGACGCTGGACGGGCGCGAAACCGCGCCGTTGGAGGCAAATCACCGGCTGTTCCAAGATGAAAATGGCGAACCGCTGAAATTCTTTGACGCCGTCGTGGGTGGTCTGTCGGTGGGCACTCCGGGCACGCCTGCTTTGCTGGAAGAGGCGCACCGGCGCTGGGGCCGCAGCCCGTGGCCCAGACTGTTCGCCGATGGGATCGCGCTGGCTGATGAAGGGTTTCTTGTATCTCCGCGTTTGGCCGGCCTTGTGGAAAAAGACGCCGAACGCCTGTCGCGTTTCCCGGCGACCGCCGCGTATTTCCTGCCTGATGGGGCGCCATTGGCACAGGGCCAGCGCCTGATGAACCCCGACTATGCGGACACTCTGCGCGTTCTTGCCAGCGAAGGATCAGCGGGTTTTTACGGGGGCGAGGTCGCCGCGGGTATCGTCAACACGGTGCGGAGCGCACCGGGGAATCCGGGGGTTCTGTCGGGAATTGATTTGGCGCTGTATCAGGTGATTGAACGCGAACCCGTCTGTGCGGCGTATCGCGCCTATGAGGTGTGCGGAATGGGACCGCCTTCCTCTGGTGCGCTGACTGTGGGTCAGATTTTGGGCATGCTGGATGGCTATGACCTCGCGGCGATGGGGCCCGAGGATATCAATTCTTGGCGACTGATCGGCGACGCCTCGCGCCTGGCTTTTGCGGATCGCGGGCGGTACATGGCGGATCACGACTTTGTCCCGATGCCGACAAAAGGGCTGGTTGATCCGGCCTACCTGTCGGAACGTGGCGCCTTGATGAGCGGCGATGCGGCTCTGATTGATGCAACACCCGGCAACCCCGAATTCGAGCATTCGTCGAATTGGGCGGACGACGTGTCGCTGGAATTGCCGTCGACTTCTCATATTTCGATCGTTGATCAGTACGGAAACGTCTTGTCGATGACTACGACGATTGAAAACGGGTTCGGGTCCCGATTGATGACCAACGGGTTCTTACTGAACAATGAACTGACGGATTTCTCGTTCAAAACCCACAGCAATGGTGTTCCGATCGCGAACCGCCTTGAACCGGGCAAACGCCCCCGTTCGTCGATGAGCCCGACCATTGTAATGCAGGACGGCAAACCGGTTCTGGCCATCGGTTCACCCGGTGGAAGCCGAATTATCGGTTATGTTGCCAAGTCAATCATTGCGTGGGCGGATTGGGGCATGGACGTGCAGCAGGCCTTGTCAATGCCCCATCTGGTCAATCGTTTTGGCACCTACGATGTCGAACAGGGGACATCGGCCGAGGGGTTCGTCGATGCGCTGACGACGCTGGGATACGAGGTCAATCCGCGTGACCTGACCTCGGGCCTGCACGCCATCGAGATCGGTGATGTTTTGACCGGCGGGGCCGATCCACGCCGCGAAGGGATTGCGCTGGGCGAATAGCCCGGCGTTTAAGGGGGGAACACCATGGCGCAAGCAGTTGCATTGCCGCGGAACGAGGCTGGCATTCAAGCGGTCGTTGGCCTTCTGAAGTCTACTTTCGGGGATCGTCTACAGACGGGGCAGGCGATCCGCGAACAGCATGGGCATACGACGACTTGGATTGAAAATCAGTCCCCGGACGCGGTGGTGTTCCCGCACTCGACCGAAGAAGTGTCTGAGATCGTCAAAATTTGCGCTGAGAATAAAGTTCCGGTGATCGCCTTTGGCACGGGGACCTCGCTTGAGGGGCATGTGAACGCCCCAGCCGGTGGGATTTCGGTCGACCTGACCCAGATGAACAAGGTGCTGAAAGTCAACGCCAGTGATTTGGATTGTGTCGTGCAGCCCGGCGTGACGCGCGAAGACCTGAACACATTCCTTCGTGATCAGGGGCTGTTCTTTCCCATCGACCCCGGTGCGAATGCCTCGTTGGGGGGGATGGCTGCAACCCGGGCATCCGGGACCAACGCGGTACGCTATGGGACCATGAAGGACAACATTCTTAGCCTCGAAGCCGTGATGCCTGACGGTCAGATTATTCGTACCGGTCACAGGGCAAAGAAGTCCTCTGCCGGGTATGACCTGACGCGGTTGCTGATCGGTGCCGAAGGAACGCTGGGTATCATTACCGAGATCACGTTGCGTCTTCAGGGAATCCCCGAGGCGATCACCTCGGCGCGATGTTCCTTTCCTACGGTTGATGCGGCCTGCCAAGCTGTGATGATGACGATCCAGTACGGCGTGCCGGTCGCCCGGATCGAGTTACTGGACGAAATGTCAGTGAAGGCTGCGAATGCCTATTCCAACCTGACCCTGCCGGAAACGCCATTGCTGCTGCTCGAATTTCACGGATCGGAAAGCGGCGCGGTTGAGCAGGCCGAAACCTTTGGTCAGATCGCCGAGGAATTCGGGGTTACAGATTTTGCAGCGACGTCAACGACGGAAGAGCGGAACAAGCTGTGGCAAGCCCGGCACGACATGTATTGGGCGTGTCTGCAACTGCGCCCCGGTGCGCGCGGAATCTCGACCGACGTATGCGTTCCGATCTCACATCTGGCAGAGTGTGTGACGGCGACGCAGAACCGTGCGAGTGAACTGGGCCTGATGGCCCCTATGGTTGGGCATGTGGGTGATGGAAACTTCCATACGCTGCTCCTGATTGACATGGACAACCCTGACGAGGTGACCAACGCCGAAGGATTTGTGGGCTGGCTCAACGATCTTGCCATCTCGATGGAGGGGACATGTACCGGTGAACACGGAATCGGACAGGGCAAGCGCCCGTATCTTTTGAAAGAACTGGGACCAGCCGTTGCCTATATGGGCGCCATCAAAAGGGCGTTGGACCCCGATAACATTATGAATCCAGGTAAAATTCTGCCATCGTCGAATTATTGATAACGTTGCGGAAACGTCGCGCCTAGGCCACAAGGATGCCCAAATTCGCCTGTATCAGTTACCGCAACGAGCAGTAATTTATTTCAGGTTTTCAAATGGGCGTATTACGGATTCTCGGATTTGCGTTGGTCGTTGTTTTGGTCATTGCCGGGCTCGACTACTATCAGCAGGACAAGAAACGCGCGGACACGTTGTCGGCCAGCGGCTATATCGACACGATCAAAGAGCGTTTCGCACTGTTTAACGAAGAGCTTGATGCCGAGCAACTTGAACGCGAACGTAAGCAGCGTTGGCGTGCCGGAAGCGAACCCTATGCCCCGAAATCGGGCGAAGACTGGGTGCGCCGCGCAATTGTGGATCGCGACTATACCCGTGATGCCCGAGAAGGTGTTCTTCAAAACGGTATTAGCGAGGCCGCCCGCCCACTGGCCAAGCAGGTCGCGGTGCAGAAGGTGCAGCAACTGGCCGAAAAGCTGGATCGCACCAGTTGGGTCTATGAAAACGGCACGCATACAATCTGGCTTCAGGTCTCACTGAAAGAGGACGCGCGGTCCAATACCCTGACAGGCAATATTGTGCGATCCGTTGACACGCTGGGCCAAAGCGGTGCCGATTATGCCCCATTCGCAATTGTCGGCGGAGTAGCCTACTTTCAATTCAAGCAGAACAAATACAGCGTGATCACCGTGAATGACCGATCCTTCTGGTCGATGGTCACGGCGGGTATCACGGATTTGGATGCTCCGGTCGAGTTCGACATCTACAAGGGCACACTTGGCCTTGGTCAGGAGGTCCGGATGCAACTCTATTCCAACGCGCCCCCGCATGAGGTCAGGAAGTTTCTGGCGAAGCTGGATTATGACGGGATGAATGCGTTGCTTCGCAAGCCAGTACCCGGTGTCAGCAACGACAGGACCACGAACCCCGAGACCGAGGAAGAGCTGGCCATCGAAATGGCAGGCCTTCGTGGTGAGTTCATGAAGCTGCGGGCCGAACTGGCGCGACTACGGCTTGACAACATCAATGGGCTTTCGCTTGTGGCCAACACCCTGGCTGCGCAATACGGGTTGCCCGGCGATACGTTCGACTTGACCGCAAACAAGATCAAATCTGCGGATGATCTGATCCAAGTTGGTTATCGCACCGGCCTTACCTCTCTTCTGGATGGTGAGGTTCAAAAAGCCGATGCGGAAGGCGGAAACATGTTCGGCCGTCTGTTTGCGTCATTCAAAGGTGGCGATAGCCAGCAAGAGGCAAGCAACAAGGGCGGTGGCTTTCTGGATGGGTTGAAATCCATGTTCCAAAATAGCGAAACCGCGCAGGCGCCTGAGGTCCGTGTCAACAAGGGTGGCGCGGGTCTGGTCAGCAAGTGCGCCACCAAGGACGCCTTCAAGACCTGCACGCTGACTGACGGCTAAGAGATCGAAACCAGACGCGGAAAAACGACCCCCAGCAATCCGGGGGTCGTTTTTTTTATATCACTGGTCGGATGAATGTCGCGCTGAGCCCCTCAAATGCGCCATATGGTGTCAACTTAATTCAAGGGGAGACGCCCGGTTATGAAAACCCAAGTCAAAGCACTGGTCGTAGGCGGTGGCGCCGTTGGGACCTCGATCGCTTATCATCTGGCCAAAGCGGGCTGGGATGACGTGATGCTGATTGAACGGGACGAGCTGACATCGGGCTCGACCTGGCACGCGGCAGGGCTGCTGCCGCTGTTCAACATGTCTTATGCGACGACTCACATCCACAAGTACTCGGTCGATTTCTACAAGCAGCTTGAAGAAGAAACCGGCCTGAACGCGGGCTTCGCCGTGGTCGGCAACCTGCGCATGGCACAAACGCAAGAGCGTATGGACGAATACATGCTCTATGCCTCGACCGCAGAGACCTGCGGTGTCGCTTATGAATGGCTGACGCCCGAACAGATCAAGGAACGCTGGCCGCTGATCGAAACCAGCGACCTGAAGGGCGCAATCTATCACACCGAAGATGGCTATATTAACCCGGCCGATGTGACGCAGGCGATGGCCAAGGGTGCCCGTCAGCGTGGCGTTGATATCGTGCGCAAGATGCAGGCCGATGCCTTCCACTGGAATGGTACGCACTGGGAAGTCACCTGCACTAAGATGGTCGAAAAGGGCGGTAATCTGGTGCCGTCGGACGAGCAGATCGTCATCACTGCCGAGCATGTCGTAACTGCATCTGGCAACCACGCACAGCGCACCGCCAAGATGCTGGGCATCAAGATGCCAGCGATCCCAGTCGAACACACCTTCATCGTCATGGACAAAGACCCCGAGCTGGTCAAATGGCGCGAAGCCGGCAACCCCGAGCATCCCGTTGTCCGCGACGCCGACAACGAGTCCTATGCGCGCGAGGAACGTGGCGGCTGGATTCTGGGCATCTACGAACATGGCGCGCCCGCGCAGTTCGAATACGGTGTGCCCGACAGCTTCCGCGCCGACCTCTTCCCGCTGGATCTAGACCGGATCGCAGAGCAGTATATGGCGATGGCCGAGCGCGTGCCCTCCTGCGCCGAATCCGGCCTAAAAGACGACTTCAACGGCCCGATCTGCTATACGCCCGATGGCAACCCGCTGGTTGGTCCAGCGCCGGGTCTGCGCAATATGTGGCTGGCCGAAGGGTTCAGCTTCGGTATCACCGCCGCAGGTGGCACCGGCTACTATCTGGCGCAGATGATGGTCGACGGCGAAGCCGAGATCGACATGGCCTCGCTGGACCCCAAACGCTATTCTTCCAACTGGATGACTACCGAGTTCGCGGCGCGCAAGAACGAAGAGTGCTATGAGCACGTCTATATTCTGCACCACCCCGATGAAGAACGCGAAGCTTGCCGCCCTTTGCGCACCGTACCAGCCTATGACCGTCAGAAAGCGCGTGGCGCTCAGTTTGGCTGGGTGAACGGTTGGGAACGCCCGAACTATTTCGGCCCCGTTGATGCGCCAGGCAACTTCGATAAGGAAAGCCGCAGCTTCCGTCGCGGTGGTTGGTGGAAACACGCCGTAGAAGAAGCCAAAGCGATCCGCGAAGGCGTTGGTCTGATCGACGCGTCAGCCTTCACCAAGCACGTCGTCAAAGGCCCCGGTGCGACCCAATTCCTGGATTGGTTCACCTGCAACAAGCTGCCCAAGGTCGGTCGTATCAACCTGACCTATGCGCTGACGTCGCACGGCACGACCCGCACCGAATACACCATCGTCCGCAACGGCGAGAACAACTATTACATCGTCTCTGCCGGTGCCTGGACCGAATACGACGCGGATTATCTGCGTAAGGCGGCCGAGGACAAGATGGAGGAGTTCGGCTACATCGAGATTCAGGACGTGACCACCCAGTGGGGCGTCTTCGCCATCGCCGGACCCAAGTCGCGCGATGTTCTGAAAGAGGTCATCAAGGACGCCGACCCGGAAACCGCGCTGTCCAACAAGCGCTTCCCGTGGCTGTCGGCCCGTCAGATCGAACTGGGCATGTGCCCGGTCAATGCGATCCGTGTGGCGTATACCGGTGAGCTGGGCTGGGAATTGCACCACCCGATCGAGATGCAGAACTACCTGTTCGACCTGCTGGAAAAGGCGGGTGAGAAGCACGGTATGAAGCTGGTCGGCGCCCGCGCCCAGAACTGGCTGCGTCAGGAAAAATCCTATCGCGCCTTCGGCACTGAACTTGGTCGCGATGCGACCCCGCTTGAGGCTGACCTGCCGCGCTTTGTCGACCTATCCAAGGACTTCTACGGTAAGGCCAAGCTGGAAGAGACCGGCGTACGTGTGAAATGCTGCACCCTGCTGATCGACGGACCGGAAGATGCTGACCCGTGGGGCCGCGAGGCGCTATATACGCCGGAAGGGGAGCGTGTGGGTCGTCTGACCTCGGGCGGCTATTCCGTGGCCTTCGAGAAATCCATCGGCATGGGCTATGTGACGCCCGAATTGGCGGTCGAAGGCACCAAGCTGCAAGTCAAAATTCAGGACAAGCTGTGGGATGCGGTCGTGACTTGCGACAGCCCCTACGATCCGAAAAACGAGACCATCCGCAAGGACGGTTGATCCCGGACGATGTTGTTGGCGGCGCCCAAGAAATGCGCCGCCTGCAGCGGCCCATGCCTCCGGCGGAAGTATTTCTAAACAGAAGAAGCGGGGGCTGGAAAATGATCCAGCCCCCCTGCTTTTGGCAAGGGGGCCTTCTCCTGTTACGGCCATCGGCGCTTCCGCCTGTACCGCAAGAGATTTTGTGGCCTCAATAGGTTAAGAAACCGTTTCTTCTTCTGTTCAAAAATACTTCCACCGGAGGCAAGCCTGCGTATGCAGGCTTTTTGCGGGTAAAGGCGTTCAGACCGACAATTCGTCAAAACACTCCAGAGCTTTGGCTGCATACATCATCGACGGTCCTCCGCCCATTTGGATGGCCATAGCAAGTACGTCCGAAAACTCGTCGCGGGACGTGCCTGATTTGACCAAGGCTTCAGTATGCAATGCGATGCAAGGTTCGCAGCGGATAGCGATTGACATACCTAGCGCGATGAACTCTTTAGTCTTGTAGTCCAGCGTTCCGCTGTCTTTTATCGTTTTTCCCAAGGACCCAAACGCGCGTGCTGTTTCGGGGATTGCGGTGTTGAGAGTGCGTAGTCCCTTGCGGGTGTCTGTTAGCTTTTCCTGCCAAGTCATGTCTGTCCTCATTCACATATGGTAAGTGGAATGTGAACGGTAATACGTGTTCGAACTTTGATCTTGATCAGGTCTGGGGTTTTTCGGCGACGAAGGCGAGGTTGTTTGCCGGCATGTCGACCAACCCGATTACATTCAGGCCCTGCGCGCGCATTTCCGCCGCTATGTCCTCGTCATTCTTGTAGCCGATTTCGCTGTCTTGCTGCACCAATGCGTCATGGAACCGTTGATCCCCTTCACTGGTGAGGGTTCCTGATCGCATGAACGGCCCATAAAGGACAAAGCGCCCATCTGGTGACAGGGCAAGTGCGGCCTCTGAGATCAGTGTTTGGGTCTCTTGCCAACTGATCAAATGGGTGAGGTTGATCAACACGATCAGGTCCTGCCCGGCAAAGTGCTGGTGCCACCCTTCAGAAGTCGCGTCCAGTGCAGCGGCGTCCGTGGTATTGGGCAGATCTCGGCAATACATGTCAATGCTGGCGCGCCGCTCTGGATCGACTTCTGTTGGTCGCCAGTGAAGTTGAGGCAGGCGCTGTGCGAATGCACTGACATGCTGTCCGGTACCGCTGGCGATTTCTAAGGCGCAACCTTGGGTGGGTGCCCACTCCGCCAAGAGATTGCACAACACGTCTGAATTACGAGACGCGGCGGGGGCAACTAGCCGCCCATCTTCGCCTTCGGTTGCGACACTGGCATTTGAAGGCAGGTTTCGTTTGCTCATTGGCATAACCTTTCCGGTTTCAAAGCCCGAACGCTGGCGTCATCCAGTTCGGGCGTGTGGCCGGTTGCAAGATCGGCCACCAGTTTCGATGCGGCTGGGGCAGTCTGGAACCCATACCCTCCCTGACCAGCGGACCAGATAAATGTTGGATCTACGGGATCAGGGCCAAGAACCAGCGTGCCGTCAGGGGCAAAGCTGCGCAAACCGGCCCAGTTGGCCTCGACCCGAGTGACGGGTTCGGTGACCATCGCTTCATATCTGGCCAGACCTTCGGCCAGAACCATGTCGTCAGCATACGCATCGTGTGGAGGGACCGGATCAGCCTCGGACGGTGAGACAATCAGTTTCCCGGCGTCGGGTTTCGCATACCAGGCCTCCTGTGCGCCCAGAAGCATCGGCCAATCGCGCAGGTCGTGACCAGCCGGGGCCGGCAATCGCGCCATCGACCGGCGGCGGGGTGAAATGCCGATTGGGGCAATACCGGCCATGATTGCAATTTCATCGATCCACGGGCCTGCTGCATTCACAATATTCCGGGATTCGTAAGTCTGCCCGGAGCTGACAATCCAGTGCCTGTCTTTTCGTATGGCTGTGACCTTGTTTCTGGTCAGGACCTTTCCGCCATTGCTTCGGATGACGCGGGCAAAGTCCTGCAAGAGCCTGTCGGTATCGATGTCAAACGCACCGTCGCTGATCGCGGTAAACCCCACTGAATCAGGGTTCAGGATTGGAACGCGGTCACGGGCTTCTGCAACGGGCAATTCCTGCATGTTCAAATCGACCACATCGCGGGCGAATACGTCATGCTGGTTTTTTCCTCCAATCAGCATCAGGCCCCTCGGCGTGAGGTATCCACCATTTTCTGAGGCCAGAAAGTCTGCACTTGCCTTGTTCAGCGCAACGACCGAGTCCGGACCGTAGTTTTCTTCAAACAACGCCGCCGACCGCCCTGACGCGTGATATCCAAGCACGTCTTCCGCCTCGAGCACGATGACCTTACCGTGATGTGACAGTCGCGCACCTGCGCTGAGACCCGCTATTCCGCCGCCGATGATCAGGAAATCAATCATTTAACCCCTTTGCGATGCGCATGGCGCTTTATTTGCGAAAGCGTCAGCGAACTTTAAGCAGGGTTGAATTTGCGCATCAACCCATCCAAACAAGGATCAACCAATTAGAGGAGGGCAGGGTGAGTACCGCAGACCTACACCCAATGGCCACGGGGCATATTCCGTCCTATGTGACACAGGCGGATGGCAGTGATTTTCTTTTGACGTTTATGTTTTTTTTCACGGTTGGGGTCATCATCCTGATTGGTGTGGGCTATTTCACACTCCACTCGATCCCGGAAAAAATTGCGCATGAATCCAACCACCCTCAGTTTCAGCTAGTGGGTATTCTGGCGCTGCTGGCGCTGTTCACTCATAACGGACTGTTCTGGGTTGCCGCCATTCTGGTGGCCGGGTTCCAGTTCCCTGACGTTGCAGCACCGCTTAGGGCGATTGCCGATGCGATCCGATCTTTGGGCAAGCCCGAGGCCCAACCTTCCGAGCCGCCCGTGCAGCAGGAGCCGTAAGTCATGCTTGAGACGTTGATGTGCGCGCTGATTACGGTGCTGCCCGACTATTTGTTCCGCCGCTATGTGCAGGGCAAGCGGATCGGTCATGAAATCACGCTGTTCACCATGTGGTATGAGCTGCGTTGGGGCCTGACCACCTGTGCCATTCTGGCGCTGACCGTGATCACCACGCTGTTCTACTTTCACCCGGCCAGCAATACAGCGGCGTCGTATTTCCGGACGGTGACGATCCTGCCGCAGTTGGGCGGGCGCGTATCCGAGGTTTACGTGACAAATAACCAGCAGGTTGTCGCTGGACAGCCGATCTTTCGGATCGAGGACTTTACCCAAACCGCCATGGTCGAGGCCGCCCGGGCAGAAATTGCGCAGGTGCAGGCGTCCTTGAAAGTGGCCGAAACTGATCTGGCCGAAGCTGAGGCGGGAATCGCTGGTGCCAAGGCTGCGTTGGATCAGTCGCTGGAGGACCTCGAGCGCAACACTACCTTGCGGGACGAAGGGTCCAGTGCGGTGCGGCTGGCCGAGATTGACCGGCTGGAAAACCTTGTGGCCGAGCGTGAGGCACAACTGGTTGCTGCCCAAGCGCGGCGTGCGGCTGTGGGGCAGCAGATCGAAGAGCTGATCCCGGCGCAAATGGCCAGTGCCACCGCGCAACTGGACGCCGCAATGACGGAGCTGGAAAAGACCGTGATCAACGCGGGCGTCACTGGCCGGGTGGAACAGTTTGGCTTGCAGGTCGGCGACTATGTCAGTCCGCTATTGCGGCCAGCGGGTATCCTTGTTCCCTCGCACTCGGGCCATAACCGGTTTCAGGCGGCGTTCAACCAGATGTCGGCGCAGGTCATCAAGCCCGGCATGATAGGAGAACTGGGTTGCATGACCGAACCTTTCACCGTGATCCCCATGGTGGTGGTTCAAGTGCAAGACGTGATCCCTTCGGGTCAAATTCGACCTACCGACGAATTGCGAGATGTTCAGACCAATACCGTCCCAGGATCTGTTTTGGTCTACATGGAGCCGCTCTATGAAGGCACGGCCGATGACATCCCGCCTGGCAGCAATTGTCTGGCGAATGTCTATACCGACAATCACGAACGGCTAGAGCACGAAGAGTTGGGCTTTTGGCAATCAGCCGCCCTGCATGTGATCGACACGATCGGAGTAGTCCACGCAGCGGGCCTGCGCCTGCGCTTGATCCTGATGCCGGTGAATACGCTGGTGCTGACCGGGCACTGATTACAAGTTAGTCTGGCCGGGTATACGTTATCCGGCCAGACCATTGCGGTGCAGACCGGCAAAAACCTTGTCGTTGCGGTCGTCGTCGTAGGGCCGCCAGTCCCGCATCCGGTCGACATAGCCCTCGGACAGGTCTTCGCAGGCGGTCAGAGCCTCTTGCGCTTCATCCACGCGGTCCAAAGCGGCAAGGCAGATGGCGCGGCGATACAGCATGTTGGGATCGTTGGGGCGCACATTGACGGCGCGATCTGCCCAGTCCAACGCTTCGATATTTTCGCCCGTAACCAGATACATCCGGGCGATTGCCCAGAAATAGAACCCGCGGTCCGGTTCACGCGGAGACAAGGCCAGAGCCTTACGTATTTCCTCGACTGCCTGTGGGCCGATACTGGGATCGGCAAGTTCGGACCGGTTGAAATAGGCCAGTTTGGCGCGTGTGAAAAAGGGGTTCAGTCGGATCGCGTATTCCAATTCCTTCAGGCTTAACGCTTTCTCTCCCCGCCAGACATAGGCTGTCGACATCACATAATGCGCAAACGGAGATTTATTGGCCAGCTCTAACCCCTTTTTTGCAGCGGCCACACCCTTGGCCAATACATCCTTTGAACGCTCGGACGCACCAAACCCATATTCCTTGAGATAGGCCCATCCCAACCCAGCCCAGGCATCACCATAGTCTTCATCCAGCGCCACGGCGGCCTGAAACTCAACCTGTGCAGCCTGCAAATCTTCCAGCCCAGGCTTTCTAAGTCCCGACATCCCCCGCAGGTACCTTTCCCATGCCCCTAGATGGTCAGGGCGTTTGCGGCGAATGCGGTCGATCTCGCCCTCGACCAGTTCGGTGTCCAATGCGGTGACGACACGCAGGGTGATGTCGTCCTGAATCTCAAACACATCTTCGAATGGCCGATCGTATTTCTCGGACCAGAGGGCAAGTCCGGTCGATCCCTCGATATATTCCACCGTCACCCGCACCCGTGGACCCGACCGGCGCAATGTTCCGGTCACAAGGTACTGCGCCCCCAGGACCCGCGCGGCGTCTTCGACGCTCAGTTCAGGGTTCAGGGACAGGCTAGACGCGCCCGAGACAACCGGCACCCGACCCATCTGTTGCAGCCCCGAGATGATGTCTTCGGCCAGCCCTTCGGCAAAAAAGGCATGTTCGGGATCGGGGGAGTGATTTTGGAAAGGCATTACCCCAAGGGTCGGAGGCCCGGTTCGGATAGCAGGTTGGGACGGCACGGGCGATATCCCTTCGGCCTGCCAGCGAAACACTGTCAGAGGGCGCGAGATGTTCTTGAGTTGATGTTGACCATCATGTGTCAGGTCTTTTGTCTTACCCTGCGGCAGAGCATCAACAAATGCCTGCGAGGCGGCCAGCCCACCGGCGTGGCAAAGTCCTTCCAACCGGGCGGCAATATTGACGCCGTCGCCTAGAATGTCCTGATCGTCAACGAAAACATCCCCAAGATGTGCCCCAATGCGCAGCAGGATGCGCGCGTCCGGTGGCTGCTGCCGGGCCTGGGCTGCGGTCTCGGCCTGAATGCGCATCGCAGCGGTTAGCGCCGCTTCGGGCTCCGGGAATTCGGCCAGAAAGCCGTCGCCCATCGTTTTGACCAATCGCCCCTGATTTTGATCCAACGCGGGCGAAATGATAGCGTTCCGCAGTTCGCGTACAGCGCGGAGGGTTCCGACCTCATCGGTTTCTGTCAGATGGGCGTAGCCCAACACATCCATGGCCAGAATGGCGGCACGTCGTTTGCCGTCTAGAAAATCTTCCATCGGCGGTCCCTCGCAAGCCGTGCCTTGGGCTATCTTACGTGGTTTGCGCCATGAATGCATGACAAGAAAAAAGCCCGCCAAATGAGGCGGGCTTTGTCTCACGCTATTTTTACGCGTGGCTTACTGCGGAATCTCGCCTTCCAGCCCTTCGACGTAGAAGTTCATGCCAGCCAGCGTGCCATCATCGGCGGTTTCGCCGTCCGCCAGCCAGTCGCTGCCGTCCTGCTTTTTGATCGGGCCAGTGAAGGGGTGGTATTCACCTGCGGCCATTGCCGCTTTCAACGCCAGCGCTTCTTCTTTTACGTCAGCAGGCACCGCGTCGGAGATCTCACCGATTGCGACCATGCCTTCGCGGATACCATCCCAGGTGTTCGCACTTTCCCAGGTTCCGTCCATCACGGCCTTGGTCCGGGCGATATAATAGGGGGCCCAGTCATCAATGATCGACGATACGCGCGGGAAGGGGGCGTATTCGCTCATGTCAGAAGCCTGACCAAAGGTCACAACATTGCCCGCCTCTTGCGCGGCGGCTTGCGGCGCGGTCGAGTCGGTGTGCTGCAGGATCACGTCCGCGCCCTGTTCGATCAGAACGGTAGCGGCGTCAGCTTCTTTTGCCGGGTCGAACCAGGTGTAGGCCCAGACAATCTTGAACTCGACATCCGGGTTCACGGCCTTGGCGTGCAGATAGGCCGAGTTGATGCCGCGGATCACTTCGGGGATCGGATACGAGCCGATATAGCCGATGATGTTCGACTTGGTCATTTTGCCCGCGATGTGACCTTGAACGGCGCGGCCTTCGTAGAAGCGGGCCGAGTAGACAGAGACGTTCGGCGCGGTTTTATAGCCGGTCGCGTGCTCGAACTTCACGTCGGGGAATTTCTTGGCGACGTTGATCGTCGGGTCCATGTAGCCGAACGAAGTGGTAAAAATCAGGTCGGCGCCTTCGAGCGCCATCTGTGTCATCACGCGTTCTGCATCCGGACCTTCGGGGACGGATTCAACGAAGACGGTTTCAACCTTGTCGCCGAATTCCTCTTCAACGGCCAGACGGCCCTTGTTGTGCTCATACGTCCAGCCGCCGTCGCCTACGGGGCCGACATAGACAAAGCCGACCTTGGTTTTGTCTTCGGCCATGGCGCCTGTCGCCAGACCCAGCGCCATTGCCGCGCTTGTCAGAAGTGAAGTGAATTTCATGTAGTTACTCCCCAAATTGGTTCAGTTGGCCTCTAGTGCGAGGCATGGAAGGTCCGGCCCAGTGAGGCAGGTGCGCTGCTCTTGTCGGCCGAAAGGATCACAAGCACAAGGATCGTGATGATATAGGGCGACATTGCCAGATACTCGACAGGAATGGCAACGCCTGCTGCCTGCAAATTAAGCTGCAACACGGTGATGCCGCCGAACAAATAGGCACCCAGCAATGCGCGCCACGGTTTCCAACTGGCGAACACCACCAGCGCAAGGGCGATCCAGCCGACTCCGGCCGTCATGCCCTCGGTCCATTGCGGCACGCGAATAAGGCTGATGTATGCGCCGCCCAGACCCGCGCAGGCGCCGCCGAACAGGATCGCCATGATGCGGATTTTGATGACCTTGTAGCCAAGCGCGTGGGCCGCGTCGTGGTTTTCACCGACCGCGCGCAGGATCAGGCCGACGCGGGTGTATTTCAGCGTGGCCCAAACCGCCGCAGTCAGAGCAATTCCGACGTAAAGGATCGGGTCGTGCTGGAACAGGATCGGGCCGATAACCGGGATATCGCTGATCAGCGGGATGTGAATATCCCCCATGCTGGGCGGTTTGATCCCCACATAGCTTTGTCCCAGAAGGGCACTGAAACCCAATCCAAACAAGGTGAGCGCAAGGCCGCTGGCAACCTGGTTGGCCAACGCAACCTGCGTCAGCAGCACAAACAGCAGGGACAGTACCGCGCCGCCGATCGCCGCAGCGATGAAGCCCAACCAGGGTGATCCGGTCTCGACCGAGATTGCAAAGCCGCTGATTGCGCCGACGATCATCATGCCCTCAACACCGAGGTTCAGAACACCTGCCTTTTCGACGACCAACTCTCCGATCGCGGCCAAAAGCAGGGGGGTTGCGGCCACCATCAAAGAGGCGACCAAGAGGACGGGGTTGATTTCACCAAGGTCCATTACGCTACCTCGCTACGGGCCGCACGGATGCGGTAGTTTGTAAGAAGATCGAAGGCCAGCAGAAAGAACAAGAGCATCCCCTGGAACACCTGAATGGCGGCGGCTGGCAGGCCAAGCTGGGATTGCGCGATTTCACCGCCGATATAGGTCAGCGCCATCAGGCCACCGGCCAGCAGGATACCCACCGGGTGTAGACGGCCAAGAAAGGCCACGATGATCGCGGTGAAGCCATAGCCGACGTTGAAGTCGATGCTGACCACACCCGAAGGTCCCGAGACCTCGAACATTCCGGCCAGTCCTGCCAGTGCTCCGGAAACGCCCAAGCAGAACAGGATCAGGCGGGCCGGGTTCACGCCTGCGAATTTCGCAGCGCGCGGTGCCTCACCCGTCAGGCGGATGTGAAAGCCCAGCATGTGACGGTTGAGCAGGACATAGGCAAAGATCACGGCGATCAGCGCTGTCACCACGCCCCAGTGCATCCCGGACCCGGCAATCAGTTCCGCGTTATGCGCACTGTCATAGGCTTGCAGGTTACGCGATCCGGGAAAGCCAAACCCCTCGGGGTTTTTCAGCAGACCCAGCGAAACCGAGGCCAGCATCTGTTCGGCCACATAGACCAGCATGAGCGAAACAAGGATTTCGTTGGTGCCAAAGCGGACCTTCAGAAAGGCAGGGATCATCGCCCAGAGCCAGCCGCCGAAAGCACCCGCAATCACCATGATCGGAAAGATGTAGAACGCGTCTAGCGGATAGAAGGCCAGACCTGCACCTGCGCCAAAGATGGCGCCCATGATATACTGCCCCTCGGCGCCGATATTCCAGATACCGGCCCGAAAGCCCAGCGACAGGCCAATGGCGATCAACACCAAAGGCGCACCCTTTACCAGAAGTTGCGGGCGGTAATAAAATGCGAACTCACCAAACAGGGGTTCCCAGAAAATGGTACCGATGGCTTCGACCGGGTTCTTGCCCAAAATGGCGAACAAGATGCCGCCGAAAAGCATGGTCGCCACTACCGCGACCAGAGGGGTGGCATAAGACCACGCCTTGGACGGCTGAGGCCGTTTCTCCAACACAATCATCTACTCACACCCCCGTTTTCATCTTTTTCTGTAATGCTTTAGACATGGGCTACCTCCATGCCGTGTGCGCCACCCATCATCAGGCCGATTTCGTCTACCGTCAGCCCGGTGGTCGGGCGGGGCGCGCTTAGTCGTCCTTCGTTCAAGGCCGCGAAACTGTCTGAGATTTCCATCAGTTCATCCAGATCCTGACTGATACAGATGACCGCTGTGCCCTTGGCCGCCAGGTCCAGAATGGCCTGCCGGATCGAGGCCGCCGCCGCAGCGTCCACACCCCAAGTGGGTTGGTTCACGACCAGAACGTCGGGGTTTTGCAGAACTTCGCGACCGATCACGAATTTCTGCAGGTTCCCGCCCGATAATGAGCGCGCAGCGTTCTCTGGCCCCGGCGTGCGTACGTCGAACGCCTCGATGATTTTTTCCGCAAAGTTCTTGGTATCGGCCCATTTCAGGAACCCATTGCTTTCCAGTCCTTCGCGGACAGAACCCGTCAGCAGGGCGTTTTCCGTCAGACTCATGTCCGGTGCGGCCGCGTGGCCCAGACGTTCTTCGGGCGCGGTCAGCACGCCCAGCTTGCGTCGCGCGGTGGGGCCAAGCTTGCCAATCGGTTGACCGTTGAACTTGATCGCATCAGCCGTTGTCTGGATTTCACCGGACAAAACGCCCAGCAGTTCGTCCTGACCGTTCCCGGCGACACCACCAATGCCCAGAACCTCACCCTTGCGGACGGTCATGTGTACATTGCGCAGCGCCGTGCCAAACTCGGAAGGTGAGGGCACCGACAATCCGCTGACATCCAATGCGACGTCGCCAAATTCTCGGCCACCGCGTTCAGGGGTCTGAAGGGTCGAGCCCACCATCATTTCAGCCATGTCGCGGGCCGAGGTTTCAGCGGGAACACATTCGCCGACGTTCTTGCCCAGCCGCAGAATCGTGGCGTGATCGCAGAGCGTGCGGATCTCTTCCAGCTTGTGCGAAATATACAGGATCGAGGTGCCCTCGGACCGCAGTTTGTTCAGGGTCTCAAACAAGATCTCGACCTCTTGCGGGGTCAGAACCGACGTGGGTTCGTCCATGATCAGCAGCTTGGGGTCTTGTAACAGACAGCGGATGATCTCGACCCGCTGACGTTCGCCTGCCGACAAATCGCCGACGGTGCGAAACGGGTCCAGAGGGAGGCCGTACGTTTCGGACACTTCGCGGATACGCGAGGCCAGATCGCCCATTGGCGGCGGGTTCTCCATCCCCAGCGCGATGTTTTCGGCCACGTTCAACGCGTCAAACAACGAGAAATGCTGGAACACCATCGCGATCCCGTCGGCCCGCGCCGCACGCGGTTCGGGTGGGGCAAAGGGCTGGCCGCGCAACAACATGGTGCCGCTGTCGGGCTTCACCAGCCCATAGATCATTTTCACCAGCGTGGATTTGCCCGCACCATTCTCGCCCAGCAGGGCGTGAACTTCGCCTTCGCCGATGTCAAAGGACACCTGATCATTGGCCACGACGCCGGGATAGGCTTTTGTCAGCCCTTGTAAGCTTAGGAGTGGAGTGGTCACGCGCTCAGGTCCTTCTTCAACTCGTTCTGCCGGGCGGGGCGCAGCAATTGTGCTGCAACACCAACGGCGATCATCTGTGGGTGTTTGCCCAGACCGGGGTCACCGATGGGGCAGGTGATCCGGTTGATCCGTTCGGGCGAGTGCCCAAGGGCGGCCAGCCGCGACCGGAATCGCGCCCACTTCGTAGCCGAGCCGATCAGCCCGGCAAAGCCGAAACCGTGCGTCAGCAAACGGTTGCAAAGCTCCAGGTCTAGATTGTGGGAATAGGTCAGTACCAAATGCTCGGCATCACACGGGGCATGACGGACAAGTTCGGCGGGCTTTGCGGCGGGTACAGCCGTAACAGATGCCGGGATATCGCCGGGAAACCGTTCCGGGCCGGTATCGACCCATGTGATTGCCAGTTCGGGCAGCGGTGACAGAACATCGACCAATGCGCGCCCGACATGGCCCGCGCCCCAGATCCAAAGATTTCGGGTCGGTTTGTGGACAGGCTCTATCATCCATCCGTCCAGTAGCTGGGGCTGCGGGACTGTTCCTTGTCCGCGCGCCTGAGCCATCAGACGTTTGACTGACAAGGGCATTTCGGTGCTGGACACTGAACGTGCGATGATCGTGTCGTCCAGCGCGTCTAAGGCATCAAGGTCATAGACCTCGGTCAGCAAAGACACAGCGCCACCGCAGCATTGCCCGAGGTCGGGACCAAGCGCGTGTTGCGTCAGACGCGATGGCACAGTTTGAGACCGCGCTGCTTCTGCCGCCTGATATTCCAGCGTGCCGCCGCCGATCGTGCCGGATTGCCCGCCCTGCCAGACCAGCATGGCGGCACCGACTTCGCGCGGGGATGACCCCTTGATCGCAGCGATGACGACCCGGGTGACTTTCCCGTGGGTGTTGACCGCCTCCCTCAAAGCCTCAAGGTCAAATCCCATCAGATGTCTCCCTTCATCCGTTGAATGCCATGCCAGACTTGTTCAGCCGTGGCGGGGGCATCCAGCGCGGGATAGCTGTCTCCGCACGCGGCCACTGCGTTCGACAGCGCTAGCCATGCCGAGATACCCAGCATGAAGGGTGGCTCACCCACCGCTTTCGAGCGGTAAATCGTATCCTCGCGGTTCTCGCTATCCCAAAGCGCTACGTTGAAAATGTCGGGCCGGTCCGAACAGGCCGGGATCTTGTAGGTCGAGGGGGCGTGCGTACGTAGATTGCCCTTGCCGTCCCAGACCAGCTCCTCTGTTGTCAGCCACCCTGCGCCTTGCACATAGCCGCCTTCGACCTGCCCGATGTCCAACGCTGGGTTCAGCGAAGCGCCTGCATCATGCAGGATATCGGTTCGCAGGATGCGGTTCTCACCGGTCAGCGTGTCCACCGCGACCTCGGTGATCGAGGCCCCATATGCGAAGTAGAAAAACGGGCGCCCACGGCCTGCGATCCTGTCCCATTCGATCTTGGGAGTTTTGTAGAACCCCGTGGCGGATAGGCTGATCCGGCCCTGATAGGCCAGCGCCGCAGCCTCGGCAAAGGTATAGCGTTCTTCGCCAACCGAAACGTGGCCATCCGTGAAGGTGATTGTCGACGGATCGGCCTGATGCCTCTCGGCCAGATAGTCAGCAATCCGGTCACGGATCGTGTCGCAGGCGGCTTTGACGGCCATACCGTTCAGATCACTGCCCGAGGATGCCGCAGTTGCCGATGTATTCGGCACCTTGGCTGTGTCGGTTGCAGTGATCTTGACCATGTCCAGCGGAATTCCGAACCGTGACGCAGCCACTTGCGCGACCTTCTGGAACAGGCCCTGTCCCATCTCGGTACCGCCATGGTTCAGATGGACCGAGCCGTCCTGGTACACATGCACCAGCGCGCCCGCCTGATTGAGGTGAGTCAGCGTGAAGGAAATCCCGAACTTCACCGGAGAAAAGGCGATACCCTTCTTGATCACGCTGTTCTCGGCATTCCATTTTTCTATCGCTGCCTTGCGCGCGGCATAGTCACTGGATTTCAGCAACGCTTCGGTCATGCCGTGCAGCTCAAAATCGCTGACTTCCATGCCGTAAGGCGTGGTATTGCCGCCAGCGGGAAGAGGGCGCACAGGCGCGTCGCCCATCTCAACAGCGCCGCGGCTGGTCAGGTCTTCATGCGGGTCGGGATGGCCGAGTGGTTTGTCGGCTGGTTCATCTTCGGCCACCTTGTGCGCGGGTTCGTAGTAGTTCCGGCGTCGCAGTTCGACCGGGTCCAATCCAAGCGCGTGCGCGGCGTGATCCATCACCCGCTCGATCCCGACCATACCCTGCGGCCCTCCGAACCCGCGATAGGCGGTGGCGGATTGGGTGTTGGTTTTCAGCCGGTGGCTTTCAATCCGCGCGTTGGGCAGCAGATAGGCGTTGTCGGAATGCAGCATCGCGCGGTCCGCCACGGGCAGGGACAAGTCCTGCGCCCAGCCGCAGATTGCGTGGTGCAGGAACGAAACACCCTGAATATGACCGTTCTCATCGAACCCGGCTTTGTAGGAGATGCGGAACGCATGGCGCTTGCCGGTGATGATCATGTCATCATCGCGGTCATAGCGCATCTTGCAGGCCTTACCCGTCGCGCGCGCGGCCACGGCGCAGGCGACGGCCAGAGCGTTGCCCTGACTTTCCTTGCCGCCAAAACCGCCGCCCATCCGGCGGGTTTCCACGCGAACAGCGTGCATCGGAACGCCCAGAGCGTCGGCTACCTTGTGCTGAATCTCGGTCGGGTGCTGGGTCGAGCTGTGCACCAGCATGTCCGCGCCCTCGTTCGGCACGGCAAGCGCAGCCTGGCCTTCCAGATAGAAATGCTCCTGCCCGCCGAGTTCAAACGACCCTTCGATCACATGAGCCGCGCCCGCAATGGCCGCATCCGCGTCGCCCTTGGCGTAAATGCGCGGACCGTCCTCGAACCGGCTGTCGGCGGCCAGTGCATCTTCGATTGTCAGGATCGGAGTTTCCTCGGCAAAGTCGATCTTGCCCAGACGCGCGGCCTTTCGCGCGGCCAGATGGCTGGTGGCGACGACCAGAAATACCGGCTGACCGACATAGTGAACGGTTCCGTCCGACAGCAGCGGTTCATCATGGATTGAAGGTGAGACATCGTTGGCAAAAGGCAGGTCATCAGCCGTCATGACCATGACAACCCCATCAGCCGCTTCTACAGCCGACAGGTCCATGCCTGATATCTTGCCCTTGGCGATCGGGCTGAGGCCAAAGGCCAGATGTAGGCTGCCCTTGGGTGTGGGGATGTCGTCCACGTACCGCGCAGAGCCAGAAACATGCAGTGGGGCCGCGTCGTGGGGGAGGGGTTTGGTCACGCTCATGCCGACACCTCCAACACGTTGGTCACTTCGCCCTGATCTTCGAGGAAATAGCGCTCTAACATGGCTTTGGCGGTTTCCAGACGATAAGTGGCCGAGGCGCGCATGTCCGTGAGTGGTTGGTAGTCGTCGGCAAAGGCAGGCAGCGCGGCCTGAATGGTCGCAGCGGTCCATTGTTTACCGATCAATGCGGCCTCGACATGGGTTGCCCGTTTCGGCGTGCCCGCCATTCCGCCAAACGCGATCCGCGCTTGGGTTACGGTGCCCTCTGAAACGGTGATATTGAAACATCCGCAGACGGCCGAGATATCCTGATCGAACCGCTTGCTGAGCTTGTATGCCTTCAGGCGGTCCGCCTGTCGCGGGAAGCTGACGGACTCAACGAATTCTCCGGGTGCGCGGTCTTGTTTGCCGTAGTCGATGAAGAAGTCTTCCAGCGGCATCGAGCGTCGCTCGTCGCCTTTGCGCAGATGCAAAGTTGCGCCAAGGGCAATCAGCGCGGGCGGGTTGTCCCCGATGGGCGATCCGTTGGCGATATTACCGCCCACGGTCGCGGCGTGGCGGACCTGTACGCTGGCATAACGACGGATCATCTCGGCGTAAGAGGGGTGGAGGTCGCTCAGAGCCGCGCCCATCCGGTTCATATCGACCATGGCACCGAAACGAATTTCTTCGTCGGTGATTGTGATCTGTTTCAGGTCTTCGCAGCGGCTAAGGAAAATCACCGGGTCAAGATTGCGCAGTTGTTTGGTAACCCAAAGGCCCACATCCGTGGCCCCGGCGACCAACGTCGCATCGGGGTATTGCGCATAAAGCTCTGCCAGTTCGTCGGCGGAGTTGGGGAGGTAGGGGGGCTCTGCCCCCCGGCCTGCGGCCTCCCCCCGAAGTATTTTTGAACAAGAGAAAGTTTGGTCGCCGGTGATCCATTCCGGGACGGGGTGTTGCTCGGCGGCCTCGGCTGCGCGGATGATCGGGGCATAGCCGGTGCAGCGGCAAAGGTTGCCAGCAAGCTGCGTATCGTGATCGGTTGTGCCATTCGCGTGGCTTGCGACCATCGACATCACAAAACCGGGGGTACAAAAGCCGCATTGCGATCCGTGCAGGTCGACCATGGCCTGTTGCACCGGGTGGGCGTCACCATTTGGGCTGCTGGCGCCTTCGACAGTGCGTACCGCTTTGCCATGTAGTTGCGGGAGGAACAAGATACAGGAGTTCAGCGCCTTCGCGCCGTCCTCATCCGTGACCATGACTGTGCAGGCCCCGCAATCGCCTTCGTTGCAGCCTTCTTTGGTGCCGGTCAGGCTGCGATCGTCGCGCAGCCAGTCCAGCAGGGTGGCCGTCGGATCAACATCCGACAGCTCCACTGTCTCTCCGTTCAGAAGAAACGTGATATCCATTCGTGAAACCCGTCGCCTTACCCGGTTGCGCCCTTGGGTGCCCTCCTTCGATGCGACGTAGAAAGAGTGGCGGGCGGATAGCTTGCCGTCAGATGTTAGAAACAGCGTGCCTTATCTGGCAAGAAAAACTGCCTGTGATATGTACCATTACCCGCGTCCGACGCGAATTCTCGTGGTTCTAATATCAATTAGTCACTTGTTATTAAATCATTTTTTGAGGTGACGCTGTTACCATTCCCGAAGCACCTTCTGGAAAAGCCGAATAATAGACGCCGATTTTTTAGGCATTGAAAGGGTGCGGTTCGCGCTTTTGCCGGGCCGCAGGCTGGGATAGCGTAGCGGTCATGAGCAGTACCCCTCGATTCATTCACCTCCGCGTTCACACCGAATATTCCCTGCTGGAAGGCGCTGTGCGGCTGAAAAAGCTGCCAGGTCTGTGTGAAAAGATGGAGATGCCCGCCGTCGCTGTTACGGACACCAACAGCATGTTCTCGGCTTTGGAGTTTTCCGTGACAGCAAGCGGCGCGGGTGTGCAGCCGATCATGGGGTGTCAGGTTGATCTGACATATGTTCAGGCGCAGCCAGGTGAAAAGCCCAAAGCGCCCGCACCGCTGGTGCTGCTGGCGCAGTCTGAGGTTGGTTATGAAAACCTGATGAAGCTCAGCTCGTGCCTTTATGTGGATAAGGGCGGGCAGTTGCCGCAGGTCACGTTGGAGGAATTGGCGGAACGGTCAGATGGTTTGATCTGCCTGTCCGGCGGCCCAGATGGGCCAGTCGGTATGTTGCTGCAACAGGGGCAGCGCCCGGCGGCTGAGGCTCTGGTGGATCGGCTTGCCAGTATGTTCCCGGATCGCCTTTACATTGAACTGCAACGCCATCCTGGTGAGGGTGGACAGCCCGAGGCAGAACGCCTGACCGAGCGTGGTCATGTCGAGATGGCCTATGCCAAGAACCTGCCTTTGGTCGCCACCAATGATGTCTATTTCCCGACACCAGATATGTATGAGGCGCATGATGCGCTGATCTGTATCTCGGAGGGTGCGTATGTCGATCAGCAGGACGGGCGCCGCCGCCTGACGGCGCAGCACTATTTCAAGTCCCAGCAAGAGATGACGACGTTGTTCGCTGATCTGCCAGAGGCGATTGAAAACACGGTCGAAATTGCGCGGCGTTGCGCCTTCATGGCCTATCGCCGCGATCCGATCTTGCCCAAATTCGCAGATGACGAGGTGGCCGAGCTGCGCCGTATCGCCAATGAAGGGTTGCAGAAACGTCTGGCCGTGATCCCGCATGCGGTCACGCCCGAGGAATATCAGGAGCGTCTGGATTTTGAGCTTGGGATCATCGAAGGGATGGGGTTCCCCGGCTATTTCCTGATCGTTGCGGACTTTATCCAGTGGGCCAAGGATCACGACATTCCGGTTGGGCCGGGGCGGGGGTCTGGCGCGGGCTCTTTGGTGGCGTATGCGCTGACGATTACCGACCTTGATCCGCTGCGCTACAGCTTGCTGTTTGAGCGGTTTCTGAACCCCGAGCGGGTCTCGATGCCCGACTTTGATATCGATTTCTGCATGGATCGCCGCGAAGAGGTGATCCGCTATGTTCAGCAGAAATACGGGCGCGACAAGGTGGGGCAGATCATCACCTTTGGTGCGTTGCTGTCCAAGGCTGCCGTGCGCGATATCGGGCGCGTGTTGCAGATGCCTTATGGGCAGGTGGATCGCTTGTCGAAGATGATCCCGGTCGAAGGGGTCAAACCCGTCTCCATCGAAAAGGCGCTGAAAGACGAACCGCGCCTGCGGGAAGAGGCACGGAATGAAGAAGTGGTGGACCGTCTGCTCACCTATGGCCAGCAGGTTGAGGGCTTGCTGCGGAATGCGTCCACCCACGCGGCGGGGGTGGTCATCGGGGACCGGCCCTTAGACGCGCTGGTGCCGCTCTATCAGGATCCGCGCTCGGATATGCCCGCAACCCAGTTCAACATGAAATGGGTCGAACAGGCCGGGCTGGTGAAATTCGATTTTCTGGGTCTGAAAACGCTGACGGTGATCCAGAACGCGATGGACATCATCTTCAAGTCCGGGCGGCCCTTGCACATCGCCGCCGATGGCACCGAACTTTATGAACCGGCTGAGGGGGCCGAGAACCAGATCAACGCCATCCCGCTGGATGATGAGGCGACGTACAAGCTCTATTCGGCGGCCAAGACAGTGGCGGTGTTCCAGGTGGAAAGCTCGGGCATGATGGATGCGCTCAAGCGCATGAAGCCGACCTGTATCGAGGACATCGTGGCCCTTGTGGCGCTGTACCGTCCCGGCCCGATGGAGAACATCCCGACCTATTGCGAGGTCAAGAACGGGCAGCGCAAGATTGAATCCGTGCACCCGCTGATTGACTACATCCTTGAGGAAACGCAGGGCATCATCGTTTATCAGGAACAGGTGATGCAGATCGCGCAGGTTATGGCGGGGTACAGCCTTGGCGGCGCGGACCTGTTGCGCCGCGCGATGGGTAAAAAGATCAAAGAGGCGATGGACGCCGAACGCCCCAAGTTTGAAAAGGGCGCGGGCGAAAACGGCGTGGACGCCAAGAAAGCCTCCGAGGTTTTCGACCTGCTGGAGAAATTCGCCAACTACGGCTTCAACAAGTCCCACGCGGCGGCCTATGCGGTGGTCAGCTATCAGACAGGCTGGCTGAAGGCGAACCACCCGGTCGAGTTCATGGCAGGCGTCATGAACTGCGATATCCACCTGACCGACAAGCTGGCTGTCTATTTCGAAGAAGTCCGCAAAGGGCTGGAACTGCCCTATGTGCCGCCCTGCGTGAACCGGTCGCTGGCGACGTTCGATGTGGTGAACGGAGAACTGGTTTATGCGCTGGGCGCGCTGAAAAACGTGGGCGTCGAGGCGATGAACCTCGTGGTTGAGGGGCGTCGCGCCGGAGGCGCGCAGAGTGAATCAAGCGACAAGCCCTTTGTGAACCTGTTCGATTTTGCCCGCCGGGTTGATCTGAAAAAGGTTGGCAAACGCCCGCTGGAAATGATGGCGCGGGCGGGCGCGTTCGATCAGTTGGACAAGAACCGCCGCCGCGTATTCGAAAGCCTTGAGCAATTGGTGCAGTATTCAGCCGCGATTCATGATCAGAAGAATTCAAACCAAGTGTCCCTGTTCGGCGAGGCCGGGGATGATCTGCCCGAACCGCGCCTGTCCACGACGCCAGACTGGTTGCCAGCCGAACGTCTGAGCGAAGAATTCAAAGCTATCGGGTTTTATCTATCGGGGCATCCGTTGGACGACTACATGCCCGCATTGAAGCGCAAACAAGTGATGACGCTGGATGAGGTAACGGAAAAGGCGCGCTCTGGCCCGTTTATTGCGAAAATGGCAGGCGTGGTCGCCGGGCGGCAAGAAAGGAAATCCGCCAAAGGCAACCGGTTCGCCTTTGCGCAATTGTCTGACCCAACGGGCGCGTATGAGGTGACGCTATTCTCAGAAACGCTTGAGAAGTCGCGGGAATATCTGGAAACTGGCGCACAAGTAGTTTTGACCGCCGAGGCCACAATGGAAGCTGATCAGTTGAAGCTGCTGGGTCGGTCGGTAGGCCCAGTAGATACGGTCGTGGCCGATGCAGGTGCGACCGGTCTGCGCATTTTTGTGGACGAAGAACAAGTCCTGCCCACCGTGGCCAAAGTGCTGGAGGATGCAGCGGGTGCTGCCAAAAATGCTGCGCGCGGGCCGATTCAATTGCTGTTGATGGCCCCCGGCTTGCCGGGTGAGGTCGAGATGGATTTGGGTCAGACCTTTCCCATCAATCCGCAGATAAAGGGCGCGATTAAATCGCTGGAAGGCGTGATGTCGGTCGAAGAATTCTAACCCCGCCTTTTGTTGCCAGGCTTCGGCCCTCCGGCTAGTCTGACATGTATTGGTTTCGTGCCAAAGGAGGGTTATTCATGACGTTTTCAAGTTTTGGGTTCAAAACTGTTACACTGGCTGCGGTGGCATCACTGGCGTTGGTTTCGGCGGGCGCTGCCGATGACAAGAAGAAAAAGCAGACAATCGAAGGTGCGCTGATCGGGGCCGGTGTCGGGGCGCTGGTCGGAGACGGCAAAGGCGCAGCCATCGGTGGTGTGGCTGGCGCGATTATCGGGCATAACTGGAAATGAGAGCGATGATGGATGCCCCGAAACTGGCCGTTCTGACAGCGCTTCTGGTGACTCCGGCACTTACTGCGGCGGATGAGGCGGCCGAACAAATGGTACAGGATGCCTTGCCCGTGATGCATTACACCTGCGCCTCAATTGCTGAGGAGGCGGATGGAGACGAAGATTTTGTGGTGGCTGTCGTCGGAAAAATGACGGCTCTGTCGCTATACAACCGCCAGATTGATATCGCAGATCACGCCACGACGGACGAGGAAAAGGCCCAATTGCGCGAAGCGTTCATAGCTGCGCTATCCGAAGGCTGTGCTGCTGACAAAGACGCGCTTTTGGGCGGAGTGGTCGATGCAGCCGTAAAAAAGACCTTGGGATTGTAAGCCTTCAGTAATGCGGCGGGCGTTCGTCTCCGAACACGACGCCGCCGGACCCTTCTTGTGCCCGTTCAGCCTCGCGTTGCAACAGCATCTCAACGCGGCGAGTCAGGCGGTCGATCTCGGATTGCTGGGCCGTGACGACCGCGTTCAGATCTTCGACCGTGCGCGTCAGGTGGGCGATCTGTTCTTCCAGATGCTGCATGGGGGTCTCCTTTTGACATGGTCATAGCGGCACGGGCAGGTCATGACCAGCGAAAGCGCGCCTTGCCCCGATGCGGGGCATGGGATAGACCGCGCGCGGAACACTAAACGCCCAAGGACGCCCCACATGGCCAAGCCCAAGAAACAGCCCCGCCCCAAGGCCGTAACGCCGAAAGGGTTCCGCGACTATTTCGGCCAGGAAGTCTCGCAGCGCACCGAGATGCTGCAGGCGATTGCGGACGTCTATCATCGCTATGGGTTTGACGCTCTGGAAAGCAGCGCGGTTGAGACGGTCGAGGCGTTGGGCAAGTTCCTTCCGGATGTTGATCGCCCGAATGAGGGTGTGTTTGCGTGGCAGGAAGTCGACGAAAACGACAAGGGCGACTGGATGGCCCTGCGCTATGACCTGACCGCGCCTTTGGCCCGCGTCTATGCGCAGCACCGCAACGACCTGCCGACGCCCTATCGCCGCTATGCGATGGGCCCAGTCTGGCGAAACGAAAAGCCCGGGCCGGGGCGGTATCGTCAGTTTTATCAATGCGATGCGGATACGGTGGGCACGGCCTCGATGGCTGCCGATGCCGAGATTTGCGCAATGTTGTCGGACACACTGGAGACCGTGGGCATCCCGCGCGGCGACTATCTGGTGCGGGTCAACAACCGCAAGGTTCTGAACGGTGTGCTTGAGGCGATGGGTCTGGGCGAAGACGCCACCGCCCGAGACAACGTTCTGCGCACCATCGACAAGTTCGACAAGGTGGGTGAGGCCGGTGTGCGTGAACTGCTGACCAAGGGCCGACTGGATTCTTCGGGCGCGTTCATCGACGGTGTGGGTCTGAGCGATGATCAAGCCGAGCCGGTGATTGCCTTCCTGACCTCGAAGGCTGAGGATACCGCCGAAACACTGGCGAACCTGCGCGCCGCCGTTGGCGACAGCAAAATCGGTGCAGACGGTATTGCCGAGTTGGAACAGATCGGCGCCTTGTTGGATGCGGGCGGCTATGGCTCGGATCGGATCGAGATAGACCCCTCGGTCGTGCGGGGCCTCGGCTACTATACCGGCCCTGTCTATGAAGCTGAATTGACCTTTGAGATTTTCGACGAGAAAGGCCGCAAGCGGCAGTTCGGGTCGGTCTCGGGCGGCGGCCGCTATGACGATCTGGTCAAACGGTTTACTGGGCAGGAAGTGCCTGCGACGGGCGTGTCCATCGGTGTCGACCGGCTGCTGGCCGCCCTGCGCGAAAAGGGCCGGATTGCCGCGCAGGCGACTGGTCCCGTGGTTGTAACCGTGATGGACCGCGACCGTATGGCCGACTATCAGGCGATAGTGGCCGAGCTGCGAAACGCGGGCATCCGGGCCGAGGTTTATCTGGGCAATCCTAAGAACTTTGGCAATCAGTTGAAATATGCGGACAAGCGCAATTCTCCGATTGCAGTGATCGAAGGTGGCGATGAAAAGGCAAATGGCATCGTGCAGATCAAGGACTTGATCCTTGGTGCCAAGATCGCCGAAAGCGCCACGCTTGAGGAATGGAAAGAACGCCCCAGCCAGTTCGAAGTACCGCGCGGTGATCTGGTCGCCAAGGTGCGTGAAATTCTGGACAGTCAGGACTGACCTATGCCCAACCGTTCCCAGATACAGGCCCGTGCCGCGATGATGCGCGTCAGGTTCGAGGCCGCAGGCGCGCAGGTCGTGGATCCTCCGCTGCTGCAACCGGCCGACACGCTGCTGGACCTTTATGGCGAGGATATCCGCGCGCGCGCCTATGTGACCTCGGACGCGCTGCGGGGCGAGCAGATGCTGCGCCCGGACTTCACCCTGCCCGTGGTGCAGATGCACATGCGCGAGGGGGCCGAGCCTGCGCGCTATACCTATTCGGGCGAGGTGTTCCGGCGGCAAGAGCATGATCCGGACCGCTCGAACGAATACATTCAGGTTGGGTACGAGGTATTTGACCGCAACGACCCCGCAGGCGCGGATGCCGAGGTGTTCTCGTTGTTTGCGCTGCAACTACGTGGCTTGCCGCTGCGCGCGGCGACCGGGGATATCGGTATCCTGACCGCCGCCGTTGCGGGGCTGAAAACCACCGACCGCCGCAAAGCCGCGCTGATGCGGCACTTGTGGCGGCCTCGCCGGTTCCGCGTTCTTTTGGATCGCTTTGCCGGGCGTAAGCCTGGCCCCGAAGGGCGCGACACGCTTCTGGATGCCAAAGATCCTTTGGCGACAGATGCGCCTATGATCGGCAAACGCCGGGCCGCCGAGATTGAGGCGCGGATCGCCGCGCTGCGCGAAGATCGCGATACGCCTCCGATTTCGGATAACGAACTTGTCGGGCTGGAAACCCTGTTGAACGTGCGCGAAACGATGCCCTTCGCGCTGGAGCAACTGCGAGATGTGGCGGTGGATTTGCCGCAGATCACCCCGGCGTTGGACAGGCTCGAGGCGCGGGTCGCGTCGCTGCAAGCGTGTGGTGTGGATGTCGAGCGGCTGGATTTCGAAGCCGCCTATGGGCGCACGTCGATGGAATATTACGACGGCTTTGTTTTCGGTTTCTACGCCGAAGGACGCCCCGACCTGCCGCCCATCGCAACCGGCGGGCGCTATGACGCGCTGACCCGGCAGTTGGGGAACGGGGCTGAAATTCCGGCCGTAGGTGGCGTCATTCGCCCTGACCTGATGCTTGAGATCGAGGAGGCCGCGCAATGAGTTTGAAACTGGGCGTGCCCTCGAAGGGCCGGTTGATGGACAAGACCTTTGGCTGGTTCGAAAAGCGCGGCATCACCCTGTCGCGCAGCGGATCGGACCGGGAATATGCGGGTAAAGTCGACGGGATCGACGGTGTTTCACTGATCCTGTTGTCGGCAGGAGAAATCCCACGCGAACTGGCGGCCGGACGCATTCATCTGGGTGTGACTGGCATTGATCTGGTGCATGAGAAACTGCCGCGCTGGGAACAGCAGGTCGAACAGATATCACAGCTTGGTTTCGGCAAGGCGGACCTGATCATCGCGACCCCGGCCTGTTGGGTGGACGTGGATACGCTGGACGATCTGGACGCGGCGGCGGCAGCCTTCCGCAAGACCCACGGTCACCGACTGCGGATTGCGACCAAGTATCACCGGCTGGTGCGGGAATTCCTGACCGATGCAGGCGTGGCCGACTACACTCTGGTCGACAGTCAGGGTGCGACCGAAGGCACCGTGATGAACGAAACCGCCGAGGCGATTGCTGACATCACCTCGACCGGAGAAACGCTGCGGGCGAACCACCTGAAAATCCTGACCGACGGGCTAATCCTGCAGTCGCAGGCGACGCTGTGGCGTAGCCGTGTGGCCAAGTATGAGGCTGAGGACAAAGCCGTTCTGTCCGAACTGCTGGACCGCTTGGGCTAAAGCACCCCGATATCCGCCAATGCGCGGTTCAGATCGTCGGGCAGGGCGTCGTCCTGCTCGCGGCCCTTGGGCAGATCGGCCGGAGTATCCTCGGGTTTCAAATAGCGCCAGCCTTGAAAGGGGCGCTTCAGGGCGTTCTGGGTGCGGTGCACTTCGGGGTCCAGCACGATGGCGCATCGGCGGATGCCGTCCTCTCCGCGCACTTCATCCAGACGCTGGATACGTTGGCGGCATTGAATCACGCCTTTGATCACCCAATAGATTGATCCACCGTTCAAAATCTCGGCCTCGCGCTTGGGCCACATGCGGGTGACATGCCGCGGGCAGCCGTCCTCATACAGTGGTTTGCGGCTGTCCTGCCACGCCATCAACGTATCGACACTTTCCGATCCAACCGAAAGTTTGATGAGGTTTACGTACTTATCCACAGCTTTCCCACAGAGTCGTCCCAAGGCCCACCCCTATATTGTAGCTTGCATGGCGATGCTATCAAGGTGTTGTGGTTTTGTTGTGATTTGAGGTAGTCTGGATACCTCTTTCAGGACAGGGAATCACCAATGAGCCGCTTTGCCGCCCCCATCGCCGAGCAGATCTGGGACATGAAATACCGCTTCAAGCAGGCGGATGGCACACCTATTGACCAAACAGTCGAGGATAGCTGGCGGCGCATCGCCCGCGATCTGGCGCGTGTGGAAAAAGACGCGGCCCATTGGGAGGACAAGTTCTTTGAGGCGCTGGAGGATTTCAAATATCTCCCCGCCGGGCGCATCACTGCGGGCGCGGGGACCGCGCGTCAGGTGACGCTGTTCAACTGCTTTGTCATGGGCACTATTCCCGACAGCATGGGCGGCATTTTCGATATGCTGAAAGAGGCCGCATTGACCATGCAGCAGGGCGGGGGGATCGGTTACGATTTCTCGACCATCCGACCGCGCGGCGCGGATGTGCATGGGGTAGCTGCGGATGCCTCTGGCCCGCTGTCGTTCATGGATGTGTGGGACGCGATGTGCCGCACCATCATGTCCGCTGGTTCGCGCCGTGGGGCGATGATGGCGACGATGCGCTGCGATCACCCCGATATCGAGCAATTCATTACCGCCAAGTCCGACCCCGCCCGTTTGCGCATGTTCAACATGTCGGTGCTGGTTACGGACCCGTTTATGGAAGCGGTCAAGGCCGACGGACCGTGGGAATTAGTCTTTGACGGCAAGGTCTATCAAACGGTGCAAGCGCGTGATCTGTGGAACAAGATCATGCAGGCTACCTATGATTATGCCGAGCCGGGCGTGATCTTCATCGACCGCATCAATCAGGCCAACAACCTGAGCTATGTGGAAACCATTGCGGCGACGAACCCCTGTGGCGAGCAGCCCCTGCCGCCATATGGCGCGTGTCTGTTGGGCTCGATCAACCTTGCGCGGCTGGTGGCGGAACCTTTCGAGGACGCCGCTCATCTGGATGAGGCCGCGTTGCAGGATCTGGTCGCTACAGCCGTCCGGATGATGGACAACGTGGTGGATGCGTCGAAATTCCCGCTGATCGAACAAGAAGCCGAGGCGCAGGACAAGCGCCGTATCGGACTGGGTGTGACCGGGCTGGCCGATGCGCTGTTGATGCTGGGTCTGCGCTATGGCTCGGACGAGGCGGCGCGTCAGACCGAACGCTGGTTGCACGCGATCGCCCGCGCCGCGTATCTGGCGTCGGTGGATTTGGCGAAGGAAAAAGGCGCGTTCCCTTTGTTCGACGCCGAGAAATATCTAGCCAGCGGCACCATGCAGCAGATGGATGAGGATGTGCGAGAAGCCATTCGCGAACACGGCATTCGCAACGCTTTGCTGACCTCGATCGCGCCGACAGGGACGATTTCCCTATACGCAGGCAATGTGTCTTCGGGGATCGAGCCGGTCTTTGCCTATGCCTATACGCGCAAGGTGCTGCAGAAAGATGGCTCGCGCACCGAGGAAGAGGTCGTGGATTATGCCGTGCAGATGTGGCGCGACAAGTTCGGCGATACCGCCTTGCCCGATTATTTCGTGAACGCGCAAACCCTGTCCCCGTCGGATCACGTCAAAATGCAGGCGGCGGCGCAGAAATGGATCGATAGCTCGATTTCCAAGACGATCAACTGCCCCGAGGATATCAGCTTTGACGCGTTCAAGGACGTCTACATGCAGGCTTGGGATCAGGGCTGCAAGGGCTGCACGACCTATCGCCCCAATGACGTGACCGGATCGGTCCTGACTGTTTCTGAAAGCGATGACAAGGTGCCCGGTGAAAGCGCCGACGCCCCGCATGAAGTCGACGGGGGCGACGTGATCTACATGTCCGAACCACTGGACCGGCCGCAATCGCTGGAGGGTTCGACCTACAAGCTGAAATGGCCCGATAGCGAGCACGCAATCTACCTGACCATCAACGATATCGTCATCGGTGGTCGCCGTCGTCCGTTCGAGGTGTTCATCAACTCGAAAAATATGGAGCATTACGCCTGGACGCTGGCGCTGACCCGGATGATCTCGGCCGTGTTCCGGCGTGGTGGAGATGTGTCATTCGTGGTGGAAGAGCTGAAGGCCGTGTTCGACCCGCGCGGCGGGGCCTGGGTTCAGGGCAAGTACATCCCGTCGATCCTTGCTGCGATTGGGGGCGTTATTGAACAACACCTTATCAACATCGGATTTCTGGAAGGCGAGGGAATGGGCCTCAAGTCCGACCCGCAGGCGCAAGTGGTGAACATGGATGGGCCACGCGGCAAGGCGTGCCCGTCTTGCGGGCAGTTCGATATGGTAATGATCGAGGGCTGCATGACCTGCCGAAGCTGCGGGCATTCCAAGTGCGGCTAAACGATCTGTTATAAGGTGGCTGTAATTACCCTTTCGCCGGCGGGATAGTTTCCCGCTGGCGTCCAAAAGTTGAATCTCTTTAGCCACATTTTTGTTAACAGTATATTAACGTCTCTTTTCTGCCAGATTCTTCGCTGATATGAACGACCACGTGAGCAGTGACATGTTGAAGGGTGCAGGCGGTACAAAATGAGAGCCGGGCAAAGCGGTCGTGTAGTCATCCAATGGAGGCAGACGGAACTCGATGGGCTCGAGGCCGCACCTCTTTCGTTTCTGAACATCGGTGCTGCATGGTCTTGGCGGGGCCAAGTTATGACTGTGGTGGATTCGGTTGAGCAGGCGGTGTTTATGCCAAAGCGGTTTTTGTCCATAGATGATTTGGACGGCTCTGAGGCAGGTGTAGTTGTTCTGACCAACGGCGCGCAGGAATTCACCGGTTTGCTGTATGCCGTCCCGGACGACCCAGCACCGGTTCTTGTCTTCGACAACGGATGCCCGGACCGCGATCAGGACTATTGGGTGAGCGAACTTGTTCAGTTGCGTCAATACAGCGGCGAGGCGGTTCAGGGCGATGATCGGGTCGTTGCGTTTTCCGCTAGATTGCAGGCAAATGCAGACCACCGCGAGCTTGCGCCCCTGCCTGCGGTGAATGTGGGTACCGCGCTGGACTAAGCGACCGGCAAAAGGTTTCTGAAAACTCTGGTTATGTGTCAATCGGTGTGTTGACTCTGCCGCTTCTGCGGATATAAGCGCGGCTTCATTGGTGTTGGTGGCCCCCGCAAGGGGATGCCTGTCATGGGGGAAACCTCAAGAGGACAACGCCCTTCATAGTGGCCTGCATGGGCCTCGATCTAATCGAAGGAGATCAGCCGTGACCAAACGCACGTCTGCCAAGTACAAAATCGACCGCCGGATGGGCGAAAACATCTGGGGTCGTCCGAAGTCCCCGATCAACCGTCGTGAATATGGCCCCGGCCAGCACGGTCAGCGCCGCAAGGGTAAACTGTCGGACTTCGGTCTGCAGCTGCGCGCCAAGCAGAAGCTGAAAGGCTACTATGGTGACCTGACCGAGAAGCAGTTCCGCCGCATCTACGCCGAAGCCGAGCGTGTCAAAGGCGACACCGGTGAAAACCTGATCGGTCTGCTGGAGCGTCGTCTGGACGCCGTCGTCTACCGCGCCAAGTTCGTTCCGACCGTGTTTGCTGCGCGTCAGTTCGTGAACCACGGCCACGTCAAAGTGAACGGCAAGCGGGTCAACATCCCCAGCTACCGCGTCAAAGAAGGCGATGTGATCGAAGTGCGTGACAAGTCCAAGCAACTGGCTGTTGTTCTGGAAGCTGTCGCACTGGCCGAGCGTGATGTGCCTGACTACATCGACGCTGATCACTCGAAAATGACCGCGACTTTCGTTCGTGCACCGGGCCTGAGCGATGTGCCTTACCCGGTCATGATGGAACCGAACCTGGTCGTCGAATTCTACGCGAAGAACTAATCTTCGCCGATACACATGATCCAAAGGGCCGCGCTTTCAGCGCGGTCTTTTTTTGTTTGTGGAGGGGCTCTGCCCCCGTCGCTGCGCGACTCGCCCGGGATATTTCTGGCCAGATGAAGAGGCGGATCAGATCGGCAGCGGTCGCCCTTCGGCAATAGCTTCCATTGCGAAATACGAAGTCACACTGTCCAGTTCGACCTTTTCGATCAAACGCTGATAGACCTTGTCATAGGCCACCATGTCTTCGGTCACCACTTTCAGTTGATAGTCATAGTCTCCACCGATCCGGTGGAAATCCACAACTTCGGGAATGGTCAGAACGTGGCTTCGGAAAGATTGTAGCCATTCTGCAGAATGGTGACGGGTGCGCAGCATGACAAAGACAATCAGGTTCAGGCCCAATTTCTCGCGCGAGATTCGGGCTGATGAACCGGTGATAACCCCATCCTCGTTCAACGCCTTCAATCGGCGCCAGCATGCGTTTTGCGACAACCCGACACGATCTGCCAATTCCCGCTGTGACAGGGTCGCGTCCTTCTGAAGTTCACGCAGTATTCGATTGTCTATTTGATCTATTTTTTTCGACATTTCTAATCATATGACACAAAAATTCGAAAAACCATCAAAAGAATGGTGAAGTTTATTCGGTTGATCTCAATCATATTTGATGGTGCAATACGGAGCCCAAAAATGACCTTATCCAAATTTCGCGCAGCACTAGAAGCCACCACTCCTATCACAAATCTGCGTGACGGATTGATCGGAGAGAATGCTCTGATTCCGGGTCTGCATGGGGATGTTCCGCTGGTATACGCGGATTACGTCGCCTCGGGTCGGGCGCTGCGGCAGGTCGAGGATTTTGTCGCCGAGCAGGTGCTGCCCTTCTATGCAAACAGCCATACCGAGGCTTCCTATTGCGGGTCTTACATGACCCGTCTGCGCCTTGAGGCACGCGCAGAGATCGCTCGCATTGTTGGTGCCAAGGAAGAGGACGCGGTGATCTTCACTGGGGCCGGCGCCACTGCGGGTCTCAATCGGCTGGTCAGTCTGCTTGGTGTGGAGGCGGCTGACCGGCCGGTTGTATTTATCGGCCCTTATGAACACCATTCCAACATTCTGCCCTGGCGTGAAAGCAAAGCGCGTGTGATCGAGATTCCTGAGGCACCAGAAGGTGGCATCGACCTCGACGTATTGGAGCAGATGCTGGTAGATCATGCCGCGTCGGACTTGATCATCGGGTCATTCTCGGCGGCATCAAACGTGACCGGCATCGTTACCGACCCGGACCCGGTAACGCGGTTGCTCAAGAATCATGGGGCCTTGTCTGTTTGGGACTATGCGGGGGGCGGGCCGTACCTGCCAATGGACATGGGGCCTGAAGATGCGCGCAAGGACGCTATCGTCGTTTCGCCCCACAAATTTCCTGGCGGGCCGGGTGCATCGGGGGTTTTGATCGTCAACAAGGCTGCGGTCAAACGCAACTGCCCCAGTTGGCCGGGCGGTGGCACCGTCAGTTTCGTTTCACCGTGGCGGCACGATTACAGCGAAGACCTTGCCACGCGCGAGGAAGCAGGAACACCAAACGTAATCGGAGATATTCGGGCCGCGCTGGCCTTTATCGTCAAGGATGTGGTTGGCACGGATGAGATCGCCAGACGGGAAGAGCGCTATAACCAAATGGCTTTGAACGGGTGGGGCGACAACCCGAACCTGACCCTGTTGGGTGCGGATCATCCGCATCGGCTGCCGATTTATTCCTTCCTTGTGCGGGACAATGCGGGTCATCCGGTTCATCAGCAACTCTTCACCCGGATGCTTAGCGACATCTACGGTATTCAGGCGCGCGGGGGCTGCGCCTGCGCCGGACCTTATGCGCATCGTTTGCTGGGAATCGACCAGGCTGCTTCCGAGGGGCTACATGCGGCTTTGTCGGCGGGGGAAGAGATGAAGAAACCGGGCTGGGTGCGTCTGAATTTTTCGTACCTGATGAGCGATGAGACGGTTCAATTCATAATCGACAGCGTCAATGACCTGTCCCACCGGACTGAGGAATTCGCGCCCTATTACAACGCTGATCCGGCAACGGCCCGCTTCAAAGCGGCGTGACGGAATTGCCGCTTTTCTCAAGGCGTTGAGACAGGTATGAGAGGCTTCAATAAACGGAGCCTCTTATGACGAAGATCACCCCGCAACCCGGCATTATGGACATCGCGCTCTATCAGGGCGGACAGTCGCATGTGGCCGGGGTGGAGCATGTGATCAAGCTGAGTTCCAATGAAAACCCATTTGGTCCCAGCCCAAAGGCGATAGAGGCTGTGCGCGACAGTGCGGCCACCTTGAATCGCTATCCCAGTACCGACCACGCCAGCCTGCGCGCTGCGATTGGTGCGCGTCACGGTCTGGACCCGGCGCGGATTATCTGCGGCGTGGGCAGTGATGAGGTGCTGCAATTTGTGGCCCAAGCCTATGCGGGTCCGGGGGATGAGGTCATCTATACCGAGCACGGCTTTTCTATGTACCCCATCATCGCAAAGATGGCGGGGGCAACTCCGGTCATGGTGCCCGAGACGGACCGTCGCGTGGATGTCGATAATATTCTGGCGGCCGTAACCGGGCAGACACGGATCGTGTTTGTGACCAATCCGGGTAACCCAACCTCGACCATGATCCCCGAGGTCGAGTTGGTGCGGTTGGCCGAGGCCCTTCCGCAATCGTGCCTGATGGTCATCGACGGGGCCTATGCGGAATTTGTCGCGGATTTCGACGGTGGGGCCGCACTGGTGGACCGGTTCGAGAACGTGATCATGACCCGGACGTTCTCCAAGATTTATGGGCTTGGTGGGATGCGCGTCGGCTGGGGCTATGCCGCGCAGTCGATCATCGAGGTGCTGAACCGGGTGCGTCAGCCCTTCAACCTGTCGCTGACCGCGCTGGCTGCGGCGGAAGCCGCGATCAAGGATGAAGAGTATCTAACCTTCTGTCACACAGAAAATGCGCGACTGCGGGTGTGGCTGGCGGATGAACTTGCCAAGATCGGCGTGCCGTCGGACCCGTCCAGCACGAATTTTATTCTCGCGCGGTTCCGCGATCAGGCCGAAGCCGAGGCATGTGACGATTACTTGAAAACGCAGGGTTTGATCGTGCGCCGTGTGGCAGGTTACAACCTGCCGAACGCTTTGCGGATCACCGTGGGCGACGAAGAAGCCTGCCGCCGCGTCGTTGCGGCGATCACTGAATTCAAAGAGGGCGCCGCATGACCCAAGTTTACGACCGTGTCGCGCTGATCGGGCTGGGCCTAATTGCATCTTCGATGTTCTGGGCCATCAAACGCGCGGGTCTGGCGGGTGAGGTGACGGGGTACGCCCGGTCCCAGGCGACGCGCGAAACCGCGCGCAAGATCGGCCTGTGCGATCGGGTCTGCGATACGGCTCAGGAGGCCGTTGAAGGGGCCGATCTGGTCGTTCTCTGTGTGCCAGTCGGCGCGATGGGAGCGGTAGCCGCCGATATAGCGCCAGTATTGAAGCCGGGTGCAACCGTATCGGATGTGGGCTCGGTCAAACGCCATGTGATCGAGGCGGTGTCGCCGCATATCCCCGAGGGCGTCCATTTCATTCCGGCTCATCCGCTTGCGGGAACAGAACATTCCGGCCCCGAAGCTGGTTTTGCAGAGTTGTTCGACAACCGTTGGTGTCTGTTGGTGCCGGTCGAAGGCACCGACCCCGAAGCCGTCGCGCAATTGCGTGCGCTGTGGGAGGGGATGGGCTCCAACGTCGATGAGATGGATGCGGATCACCACGATCTGGTTCTGGCCGTAACATCGCACGCGCCGCACCTGATAGCCTACACGATGGTCGGTGTGGCGGATGACTTGCGCCGGGTGACCGATAGCGAAGTCATCAAGTATTCCGCTGCCGGGTTCCGGGACTTTACGCGCATCGCAGCGTCGGACCCGACCATGTGGCGCGACGTGTTCCTGACCAACAAGGATGCAACGCTGGAAATTCTGGGCCGCTTCACCGAAGAGCTTTTCGCCCTGCAGCGGGCTATTCGTACCGGTGATGGCGATCAATTGTTCGACTATTTCACACGGACTCGCGCGATCCGCCGTGGGATCATTGATGCGGGGCAGGATACTGATGCCCCCGACTTCGGACGGGGGAAAGCTGGTCCATGATACGTTTCCAAAGGGTTCTGGCGGTTGGAATTGTGGCGTTCAGCGCCACGCTTTTGAACTCGGCCCCTTTGGAGCATTCATTGGTCCCGATGACGCGGCCCTCTGCCGCCCCGGTCCTGGCTTTTGCAAGCCCAAACCCGTCCAAGCTGCGCCCTGAGTTGCGTCCTGTTTCAGCACAGGTTCTCGCGGTCGCCGCGCGCCCGTTGGATGTGCCGACACTGGGGCCGGATACGTCCCTGATGCCCTATCTGCGCCCAAAAGCGCTGGAACAGGAGGCGTTGTTCAAAAAGCGCAAGCTTCGCAAAGGGTCCGTCTGCGGGGATATACAAATACAGGGCAAGGCCGTTGGTAAGGTTCCCGGCAAGATCAAGGCCTGCGGGATCAAGGATGCGGTTCAGATCACGTCCATCTCGGGTGTCGCGTTAAGCCGACCTTCGACGATGGACTGCGGTACAGCGATTGCTTTGAATGAATGGGTGGACAAGACAGTCATTCCGACCTTCAAGCGACGTGGTCCGGTGGTCGAACTGCAAGTCGCGGCGCACTATGCCTGCCGGACCCGAAACAATCAAAAGGGCGCGCGTATCTCTGAACACGGTAAGGGGCGCGCAATTGATATCTCGGGCTTCAAGATGGCAGACGGAGAAGTCGTGACCGTGCTGAACGGGTGGCGCAAGAACCCCTCACAGCAACAGTTGATCAAGGTCTGGCGTGGCGCTTGCGGACCGTTTGGCACAGTGTTGGGGCCAAACTCAGATCGGTATCACCGCGATCATTTCCACTTGGACACGGCCCGCCATCGCCGTGGGGCATACTGCCGTTAGCGCAGGATCAGGCGCGGTGCTGGGCCAAGGGGCAACGGCCCCAAGGCGACGAACCCGTCGCGGAAATTCAACTGCATATCCAGCGCATTGGGATTGCCGCCAAGCCCTGCCATGAAATTCAATGCGCGTGTCACCGGGCTGACGGCCTGATCGGGCAGTGCGCCCGCGGCATTGGCCATGGCGACCATGTCCCGCCAGTTCTCGGCTTTGATCGCTATTTCACCGGTTGGGATGCCCTGATTATCAACGTTCAGTTGCCCAGTCGCGAACAGGCGTAGCGCGCCCCATTTCATTTCCGCCAGGTGAAGGTCGATCTTAACGGGCTGGGGCCTGCTTTGTTCAAGCGCCGAGCGATCCCACACCTTGTCGAAGGTGGTTGTCATGTCAAACTCCAGCGTCTCGAATGACTGAGGCAGAGTAGTTGCTGAACGCATGAGATCGCGCAGGTCGTCGCCGGGGGTAAAACCGTCAATTCGCGCACTAATGTTATAGGCTTCCGGCAGATCGGTTTGTTCCATGACCAAGCCAAGTGTCTGGCCGCCTGCCAGCGCCTTGGCATCGTCTGTGATGGTCCATGGTGCCGCCGTCAGTGCCATCTTTTCCAACACAAGGGCCACGCCGGGTTGCAATTGCAGTTCTGCCTTAAGGTCACGGGCCTGAATTGTTGCAGTCTGATCGAAGTAGGACAGGCGCTGCGGTGTGTCGGCGAACCGCAGCATTTGACGACCCGGCCAGATCGCGGGGCTTTGGAATTCAATCCAATCCGCGCTCCAGGCGGTGCCGTTGACGGGATCGGCGAGGGCTGGATTGTTCAGCCGTGTGACGTGATGCGTTGGGTAGCCTGCGGTTTCAACGGCAGAGAAGTCCGCTTGCCAGCCCATTTCTTCCTGCTTGTCGAACCAGGCCGTTATTGCGTTACGCAGCCCAAACCCGGCGATGAGCCAGTACGCGCTCCAGATCACGAATACGAATATGACTGCTCTGATCAAACCGCGCATGGCAGTTGGCCCTTTTTCCCGCCTTGGAATTGATGTTTATAGGCGCAAACGAGCAAGGACCAGTGCAATGACAATGTGGGTATTCGGATATGGGTCGCTTTTGTGGAATCCCGGCTTTCCCGTAGCCCGAAGCGAACACGCCACCTTGCACGGATATGCACGTTCATTTTGCATGAGTTCGATCCACCATCGCGGCACCGAAGAAGACCCGGGGCTGGTTTTGGCTTTGGATGAACAGGCCGACGCGAATTGCACCGGTCTGGCCCTGGCGGTTGAGGCGGGGCACGAGGACCGCACGTTGCAGGAACTGCGCGACCGCGAACTGATCTCATCGGCCTATGTTGAGAAAATGCTGGACGTGCATTTGCACGACGGGCAGGTCGTGACGGCGGTGACCTATGTCATCGACCCCGACCATGTGCAGTACTGTGGGGGAATGCCGCTGGAGGAGCAGGCGCAGATAATCGCGTATGCGGTTGGGGGGCGCGGTCCGAATACGGAATACCTTTATAATACGGCTGAACACCTGACCGAGATCGGTCTGCACGATTCTGATCTTGAGTGGTTGGCGCAACGGGTGCGGACCATTACCGCATAAACCCTTGGCGTAACCGGCGGAATTTCGCTAGATTCAGCGCAGAGCAGGAAAAAAACCGGGAACCACGCGCATGGCGCAGGCACATCAGGGCGCGAGACCGCATTTCTCGCAACCCATTCGCCAGATCGTAACGATGCTGGTCGCGATTGGTTTGGCGGGGCTGGGCGTCTTCATGGCGACGCCATATGTCCTGCCGGTCTTTTACGCAAACCCTTACCTGAACGGGTTTATCCTGCTGGTCTTTGTGGTCGGCGTCTTTGCCTGTTTTTATCAGGTAACCCAATTGATTGGCTCGGTCCGGTGGATTGAGGCGTTTGTCGGCGGTGTTGTCCGCGAAGATGCCCGCACCCCGCAGCTTTTGGCCCCCTTGGCGTCGCTGCTGCGCGAACGCGGCGCGCGGTCTCAGATCAGTTCCAGTTCGACACGGTCCATTCTGGATTCGGTGGCCGAACGGGTGGAAGAAGAGCGCGAGATCACGCGCTACATCACCAACGTGCTGATTTATCTGGGCCTTCTGGGGACTTTCTTTGGATTGGCCACCACGGTTCCAGCCATTGTCGACACGATCCGCAGCCTTAATCCGCAGGAAGGCGAAGAAGGTCTTGCCGTTTTCAACCGCCTCATGGTCGGGCTGGAATCGCAGTTGCAGGGCATGGGCGTTGCGTTCGGATCCTCGCTTTTGGGGCTGGCCGGATCGCTGATCGTGGGTCTGCTAGAGCTTTTTGCTGGGCACGGTCAAAACCGGTTCTATCGCGAGTTGGAAGAATGGCTGTCCTCGATCACACGCGTTGGATTTGCCGCAGGGGATGAAGGCAGCAGCGCCGAGCTGGCGGTCCTGACCCCGGTTCTGGATACGATGTCGGAACAGATGAACGCGCTGCAGGACCTATTTTCAGCGCAGGAGCGCGACCGTGTGGAGTTGTCGGCCAAGCTGGGCCAACTGGTCGACGTGATTGGCGACATGAATCAAAGGCAATCCGAAAGCGAAGGCGTCACGGCAGCGCTGGAACGCGTCGCGTTGGGACAGGATGCCTTGCTGGATCATATGCGCGAGCAGGGGACAGGCGACGGTATAGATGCAGAAAGCCGGATGCGCCTGCGGTCGATGGACGTGCAACTGCTGCGGATACTCGAAGAGATTTCGGCAGGCCGTCAGGAAAGCATGAGCGAATTGCGCAAAGATATCGAGCTGCTAGTCAAGGCGCTCACACTCCCTCGAGGCGCCGTGCGTACCGCTCCGGAAGGAGAGTAAGCTATGGCGCTGTCCCGTCGCACTGGTCAACGGTTCCAGGGGTCGGTCTGGCCCGGATTTGTGGACGCGATCACAGGGTTGTTGATGGTTCTCACATTCGTGCTGACCATTTTTATGGTCGTACAGTTTGTCTTGCGCGAAACGATCTCGGGGCAAGAAGATGAACTGACGGCGCTGTCTGATGAAATCGCTGCACTCGCCGGTGCTTTGGGTTTGGAAGAGCGCGAAAACAGCCGTTTGCAGGCAAGACTCGGGGTGTTGAATTCAACCTTGTCGCAGGTCGAAACCGAACTTGTGCAAGCCCAAATTCGCCTGACGGACTTCGAGGATCAGGTTACTGCGTTATTGGCGGAACAAGAACGGGCGGAAGGCGCCATTGCGGGGCTTGAGGCCGAGCGCGATGAACTGTTGACCGAGCAAGACGCGTTGAATCTGGCGCTTGCCCAAAGCCGCGCCGAAATTGACGAACAGACCGAGGCCGCGCGCCTTGCCGCTGCCCGGCGCGAGGCGCTTGAAGCGCTGATCGCTGATCTTGAGCAAACCGAGACTGCGCAGTCGGCGCTAATCACGGAACTTGAGGACCAACTGAGCACCGAAGAGGCCGCAAGACTGGCCGAAGCCGCAGCGGCCGAGAACCTGCGCAACAGGCTGCAAGACGCTGACGCGGAACTAACGGCTATGACATTGGCGCTTGAAGCGCAGCGCAAAGAGGCTGAGGACACTCTTACCCTTTTGGCGGCGGCGCAAGCTGCAAAGGCTGAATTGGAGCGGCAGTTCGGAGAGTTGAGCGCGCAAGACCTTCAGGCCCGGCTTGAGGCTGCTCTTGCCGCGCAGATCGAAGCACAGGATGAGGCTCAGGCGCAACGGACGTTGGCCGAAGAGCGCGCAGCCCTGCTTGCGGTCGCGCGCGACACCCTTTCGGCTGAGCAGACGATTTCCGAAAAAGCGCAGCGTGAGGCGGCCTTATTAAATCAGCAGATGGCCGCTTTGCGACAGCAACTGGGTGGGCTGCAGGCTTTGCTTGACGACTATGAAGAGCGCAATGCGGCCGCGGATATCCAGATCCAGTCGCTGGGTCAGGATTTGAACGCTGCCCTCGCACGGGCTGCATCAGAGGAACGCCGGCGCCGCTTGCTGGAGGAAGCCGAACGCCTCCGTCTGGAAGCCGAGGCTGAGGCCTTGTCAGGTCAGAATGAGGAACTGGTAGCCCAAGCAGAAGACCTGCAACGCTACCGCTCAGAGTTCTTTGGCCGGTTGCGTGATGTATTGGGTGATCAGGAAGGTGTTCGGATCGAAGGTGACCGGTTCGTATTTTCGTCCGAGGTTCTTTTCGACACAGGCTCGGCCGTTCTGTCCGGAGAGGGGCAGTTAGAAGTCGCCAAAGTCGCGAGTATTCTGCGAACCGTGGCCGCCGAGATTCCAGACGGTTTGAACTGGGTTATCAGAGTCGATGGCCACACGGACAACGTACCGCTGGCCGGGACAGGGCGTTACCGCGACAACTGGGAATTGAGTCAGGGGCGGGCCCTGTCGGTGGTGCGTTACATGGTCGACGCGCTAGGCATCCCGCCCGAACGGCTGGCAGCCAACGGTTTCGGAGAATTCCAACCCGTCAACCCTGCCGACACGCCAGATGCCCGCGCTCAAAACCGCCGGATCGAGTTGAAGCTGACCGAGCGGTAATGACCTGACCGAGGGGCGCGCGCTGTCCCATTTGCCGACAGATCGCCGTTATGATCGAGGTCCAGGCGGGAACAAGTATGTTCAGTTCCGCCTTGATCAAATGAAACCGCTGCAGGGCCTGTAGCCAACGACGACATTGCGGGTTTGAGATGTGTTGCTGTAGGCGAAAAAAGCCCGCCAATCAGAAGATGGCGGGCTTTGTGTCAGTGTTTGAGGAATTCTCAGTCCGCTGTCAGCAATGGCGGCTTGTCGCCCGGAATACGCGGCTGATCTGGGCCGAGAATTTCCAGGTTCAGATCACCCTTTTTGACTGAGACACGGACCACACCGCCCTTGGCCAGCTTGCCGAATAGCAACTCCTCGGCCAGCGGTTTCTTGATGTGCTCTTGAATGACGCGGCCCAGCGGACGCGCGCCCATCTTGTCATCATAACCCTTGTCGGCCAGCCATTCGGCGGCTTTGGGTGTCAGGTCGATGGTCACGTTGCGATCCAGCAACTGGGCCTCAAGCTGCAGGACGAATTTCTCGACAACCTGCAGAATGACCTCTTTCGGCAGCGGCGCGAACGAGATCACCGCGTCCAGACGGTTGCGGAATTCCGGCGTGAAGGTCCGTTCGATCGCGGCGGTGTCTTCACCTTCTCGGCGGTCCCGCCCAAAGCCGATGGCGGCCTTGGCCTGTTCCTGCGCACCGGCATTCGAAGTCATGATCAGTACAACGTTGCGGAAATTCACCGTGCGGCCGTTGTGATCGGTCAGCTCCCCGTGGTCCATTACCTGCAACAGGATGTTGAACACGTCCGGGTGCGCTTTCTCGATTTCGTCCAGCAGCAGGACGCAATGCGGATGCTGATCAACGCCATCGGTCAGCAGGCCGCCTTGATCGAACCCGACATAGCCCGGAGGCGCACCGATCAGGCGCGAGACCGCGTGTTTCTCCATGTATTCCGACATGTCAAAGCGCAGCAGTTCCACACCCAGCGTATCCGCCAGTTGTTTAGCCACCTCGGTTTTACCCACACCGGTCGGACCGGCGAACAGGTAGTTGCCGATGGGTTTCTCGGGCTCACGCAGGCCAGCCCGCGCCAGTTTGATCGCGCTCGAGAGCGCGACGATGGCGTCATCCTGCCCGAACACCACCCGTTTCAGCGATGTCTCAAGGTCTTTCAGAACTTCGGCATCGTCCTTGGTGACGTTCTTGGGCGGGATGCGCGCAATCTTGGCTACGACAGCCTCGATCTCTTTCACGCCGATGGTCTTACGGCGTTTGCTTTCCGCGACCAGATGCTGTGCGGCACCGGCCTCATCAATCACGTCTATCGCCTTGTCGGGCAGTTTGCGGTCGTTGATGTACCGCGCCGACAATTCCACCGCCGTTTTGATTGCGTCTGCGGTGTATTTGATGGCGTGATGCTCTTCGAAATAGGGTTTGAGGCCGCGCAAAATCTTCACGCTGTCCTCGACCGAAGGCTCGTTCACATCAATCTTCTGGAACCTGCGGCTGAGGGCGCGGTCTTTTTCAAAGTGCTGGCGGAATTCTTTGTATGTGGTCGAACCCATGGTACGCAGCTTGCCACCCTGCAGTGCGGGTTTCAGCAAGTTTGACGCATCCATCGCGCCACCAGACGTGGCGCCAGCACCGATCACCGTGTGAATTTCGTCAATGAACAGCACGGCATCGGGATGCTCTTCCAGTTCGGTCACAACCGCTTTCAACCGCTCTTCGAAGTCACCGCGATAGCGGGTGCCCGCCAGCAATGCGCCCATGTCGAGCGAATAAATCGTCGTCTCGGACAGCACATCGGGGGCTTCACCCGCGACGATTTTATGGGCCAGACCTTCGGCAATGGCGGTTTTGCCTACACCGGGGTCCCCCACCAGCAGCGGATTGTTCTTTCGGCGGCGGCAAAGCACCTGAATGCAGCGTTCAACCTCGTCCGAGCGCCCAATCAGCGGATCCACGTCGCCCGCACGGGACTTGACGTTCAGATCGACGCAGTACTTTCCAAGCGCGCTTTCTTTCTGCTCGCCTTCGCCCGCAGTGGATTGAACTTCTTCCTCGACCTGGTCCGCGCCTGAAACCGACCGGTTCTCGCCATAGGCGGGGTCCTTGGCGACACCATGCGCTATGAAATTCACCGCGTCATAGCGGGTCATGTCCTGTTCCTGCAGGAAGTAGGCTGCGTTGCTTTCGCGTTCAGCAAAGATTGCAACCAACACGTTGGCACCGGTCACTTCGGTCCGGCCCGAGCTTTGCACGTGGATCGCGGCGCGTTGGATCACGCGCTGGAAGGCCGCCGTTGGAACCGCTTCGGATCCATCAATATCCGTGACAAGGTTTGATAGGTCTTCGTCGATGAATTCGACCAGAGTGCTTCGCAGTTCATCCAGATCAACGCTGCAGGCTTTCATGACGCGGATGGCATCAGGTTCCTCCAGCAGCGCCAGCAACAGATGCTCCAGCGTTGCAAATTCATGTCGCCGTTCGTTCGCAGCAGCCAAGGCCGCGTGAATGGCTTGTTCTAATGTGCTCGAGAATGAAGGCACGCGGGTGCTCCTCTGTCTTGGGTCGGAAGGGGCGCGGGCTTTAGGCCGGATCCCCATCCCAACCATGTCCTCATACTATTAGAGTTTGGTTGATCGCGGCCCGGCTTCAAGGGTTTTCTTTCACTTGACAGTCACATTTATTGTGACCGTGGCCGTGAAGAGCGCGAAATAAGCACTAAAAGCGATCTTTTCTAGCCCGGATTTCTGCGAAAACTGCAGCAGGATCGGCATTTTCCATCCCAAGATGCGCCTGAATCGCCGGATCTGTGGCGCGAAGGAACGGATTTGTGGCCATTTCCAGCGCCAATGAGGACGGCACTGTAGGCTCATTGGCAGCGCGGGCGCGTGCGATATCTGCGACACGCACCTGCAGTGCCGTGTTATCAGGATCGACAGTTAACGCGAATTTCCCGTTAGACTGCGTGTATTCGTGACCCGAGCATACCAACGTGTCATGGGGCAGGGCGGCCAGTTTCGACAGCGAGGCCCACATTTGTGGCGCGGTGCCTTCAAACAGGCGACCGCAGCCAAGGGCCATCAGGCTATCGGCAGTGAAAACGACAGAGCTCTGTGGCATGTAGAATGCGATATGCCCGACTGTATGGCCCGAGACATCCATGACTTGCACGGGCTCTCTACCAATCTCGAACTGGTCGCCCTCGGCAACCTGTTGATCCAGCGGCGGCAGGCGATGTGCGTCGGCGGCAGCCCCGATCACCTTGGCCGGGTGTTTCTCGAGAATGGCGGGCAGGCCGTCCACGTGGTCGAAATGATGGTGGGTTAACAATACGTGACTAAGCGTCCATCCCCGGTTTTCCAGTTCGGCTAGAATGGGGCCGGCCTCTGGCGCGTCGATCAATGCGGTGTTGCCGCTTTCTGCGTCATGGGCCAAAAAAGCGTAGTTATCGCTTAGGCATGGGATGGTGACGATCTCAAGAGGCATGGCCTTTTGCCCTTTCGTTGCTAGACTGCGCCGAAGCTAAGCCGATTGACCGGGTGTCCGCAATGCATCTTGATGTGCAGGATCTGAGGAACTTTTACTACCGCAGCACCCTGGGTCGTGCGGCGCAGGCTGCGATACGCGGGCGTTTGACGGAATTATGGCCCGAAGCCAAAGGGCAAACAGTGGTCGGTTTCGGCTTTGCCGTCCCGCTATTGCGGCCCTATCTGACCGAGGCGCGGCGGGTGATCGGTTTGATGCCGGGCCCTCAGGGGGTGATGCCTTGGCCTGCGGGTTTGCCCAACGTGTCCGTCCTGACGGAAGAGACACTGTGGCCGATTGAAACGGGTCATGTCGACAAGCTGGTCGTCATGCACGGTCTTGAGACATCACAGCGCCCCAGCGAATTGCTGGACGAATGCTGGCGTGTCTTGGGGCCCGGAGGCCGGGCATTTTTTATTGTGCCCAACCGGGCCGGGCTATGGTCGCGGACAGATCGCACGCCTTTTGGATTTGGCCGCCCTTATTCGGCGTCGCAGCTTGAGAGCCAGCTCAAGTCCCATCATTTTATCCCTGAAAACCATTGCTCAGCTTTGTATCTGCCGCCATCGTTCCGTCGGTTCTGGCTGAAATCTGGAAGCTTGATTGAAAAAACCGGACAACGTCTGCCGACGATCATGGCGGGTGGGGTGTTGATGGTCGAAGTGACCAAGCATATCCGACCGCCCAGCGGCAGCGTCACGAAAGACGCTGAACGGCGTCCAATTAAGGCGCTTGATGGTCTGCTAAAACCGGCCTAGGCCAAGCTAGGCGTTTTACGCCGCGTCGGGCGTAGAAATTGCGGCAAAAAGGCCGCGGGAATCGCAAAAACTTACAGTTTGGTAACATTTTTCGCGCCCTCCAGCAGGAAAAAAGGGTCGCACCCACCGTAAGCGTTTGAAATGGCGTATTTTGTGGATAACGCGGAGGGGATTATAACGTATTGCTAGCTGGGTTCGGCTCTGCTACATCCCCGGTGATTTTGATCCCCGGCCGTAAGGGCGGGGTTTCTTCACGCCCCCGGGATGGCTGCGCGCGCGGTTTTTCGGGGCCTAATATTCGGAAGGGTGGACGTGTCCGAACCAGCTTCGATTTCCACAGGCATAGCTGAACGCTATGCCACGGCGATTTTCGAGATCGCGAAAGAGAACAAGGACCTTGCAGGTCTGGAAACCGGAATCAACGATTTGGCAGCAGCTTTGGGCGACAGCGCCGAACTGCGCGACCTGATTGCCTCGCCTCTGGTTTCACGCGCCGAACAGGAAGGCGCCATTACTGCAATTGCCGAAAAAATGGGTCTGAATGCCATCCTGCGCAATACGCTGGGTCTGATGGCGCAGAAACGCCGCCTATTTGTTGCACCGCAACTGATTCAGGTTCTGCGCGACATGCTGGCCGAAGAGCGCGGCGAAGTGACCGCCGATGTCGCCTCGGCCAAGGCGTTGACTAAGACGCAAATGGATAAACTGTCCAAAACGCTGTCCGAGCGTGTGGGCAAAACCGTGACAATCAATGCGACCGTTGATGAAAGCCTCATCGGCGGTCTTGTCGTTAAAGTCGGCTCGAAGATGATCGACAGTTCGATCCGTTCGAAGCTGAACTCCCTACAGAATGCAATGAAAGAGGTCGGATAAATGGGAATCCAAGCTGCAGAGATTTCTGCAATTCTGAAGGACCAGATCAAGAATTTTGGTCAGGAAGCCGAAGTAGCCGAAATCGGCCGCGTGCTGAGCGTCGGCGACGGTATCGCCCGCGTATATGGCCTGGACAATGTGCAAGCCGGTGAGATGGTCGAATTCCCCGGCGGCATTATGGGCATGGCCCTGAACCTGGAAAGCGACAACGTCGGTGTCGTTATCTTCGGTTCTGACCGCGACATCAAAGAAGGTGACACTGTTAAGCGCACCAACTCGATCGTGGACGTTCCGATTGGTGACGAGCTGCTGGGCCGCGTTGTTGACGGTCTGGGCAACCCGCTGGACGGTAAAGGCCCGATCAACGCATCGAAGCGTGGTGTTGCGGACGTCAAAGCCCCCGGCATCATCCCGCGTAAATCGGTGCACGAGCCGATGGCAACCGGCCTGAAATCGGTTGACGCGATGATCCCGATTGGCCGTGGCCAACGTGAGCTGATCATTGGTGACCGTCAGACCGGTAAGACCGCCGTGGCTTTGGACACCATCCTGAACCAGAAAGTCTATAACGACGCAGCAGGCGACGACGAGTCGAAGAAACTGTACTGCATCTACGTGGCCGTCGGTCAGAAGCGTTCGACCGTTGCGCAGTTGGTGAAGAAGCTGGAAGAATCCGGCGCGATCGAATACTCGATCGTTGTGGCTGCGACCGCGTCCGACCCGGCGCCGATGCAGTTCCTGGCACCCTACGCCGCGACTGCGATGGCTGAATTCTTCCGTGACAATGGCCGTCATGCGCTGATCATCTATGATGACCTGTCCAAACAGGCTGTGTCTTATCGTCAGATGTCGCTGCTGCTGCGCCGTCCCCCCGGACGTGAAGCTTATCCTGGTGACGTTTTCTACCTCCACTCGCGCCTGCTGGAGCGTTCGGCCAAGCTGAACGAAGATTTCGGTGCAGGCTCGCTGACCGCGCTGCCGGTTATCGAAACCCAAGGTGGTGACGTTTCTGCCTTTATTCCGACCAACGTGATCTCGATCACCGACGGTCAGATCTTCCTGGAAACCGAACTGTTCTATCAGGGGATCCGTCCTGCTGTGAACACCGGTCTGTCGGTTTCGCGTGTGGGCTCGTCGGCTCAGACTGACGCGATGAAGTCGGTTGCCGGTCCGGTTAAGCTGGAGCTGGCTCAGTACCGCGAAATGGCTGCCTTTGCGCAGTTTGGTTCCGACCTTGACGCCGCGACCCAGCAGCTGCTGAACCGTGGTGCGCGTCTGACCGAGCTGATGAAACAGCCGCAGTACTCGCCGCTGACCAACGCGGAAATCGTCTGCGTTATCTTCGCAGGCACCAACGGTTACCTCGACAAGATCGACGTCTCGGACGTTGGCCGCTATGAGGCCGGTCTGCTGGCGCACCTGCGCGGCAAGCACGCCGACCTGCTGAAGTGGATCACCGACGAAGATCCGAAGATCAAAGGTGACGCGTCCGACAAGATCAAGGCAGCGATCGACGAATACGCCGCGACCTTCGCGTAACGGGGGGTTCCGATGCCTAGTCTGAAGGACCTTAAAAACAGGATCGAGTCGGTCAAATCGACCCGCAAGATCACCAAGGCCATGCAGATGGTCGCGGCAGCAAAACTGCGCCGCGCCCAGGAATCTGCCGAAGCCTCGCGCCCCTATGCCGAGCGGTTCAATGCCGTGATGGCGGGGCTGGCGGCTTCGGTCGGGGGCAGCGACAGCGCCCCCAAGCTGCTCCGTGGTACGGGCAGTAATGATGTGCATCTGCTGGTTGTGATGACAGCTGAACGCGGCCTTTGCGGCGGCTTCAACTCGAACATCGCCAAGCTGGCCCGCCAAAAGGCGGAAGAGCTGCGCGGCAAGGGCAAGACGGTCAAGGTTTTGACCGTCGGCAAGAAAGGCCGCGACGCGCTTAAGCGCGATTTGGGCGATCTGTTCGTTGGACATGTCGACCTGAGCGAGGTCAAGCGCATTGGGTACACCAACGCGCAGGACATCGCAAAGGACATCCTGTCCCGCTTTGACGGGGCTGAGTTCGATGTTGCCACGATCTTCTACTCGAAGTTCGTCAACGTCGTGACCCAGATCCCGACGGCACAGCAAATCATTCCTGCTTCGTTCGAGGACGACGCAGCGGGTGACGACAGCGGTGCCATTTTCGATTACGAGCCCAGCGAAGAGGCCATTCTGGCCGACCTGCTGCCCAAGGGGGTTGCGACCGCGATCTTCTCCGCTCTGCTCGAAAACGGAGCGTCTGAACAGGGTGCACGGATGTCCGCAATGGACAACGCGACACGCAACGCGGGTGAGATGATCGACAAGCTGACGATCCAGTTCAACCGCTCGCGTCAGGCCGTGATCACCAACGAGCTGATTGAAATTATTTCCGGCGCCGAAGCGCTGTAGAGACATACCGGAGACGAAACATGGCGAATGCAAAAGGCAAAGTCACACAGATCATCGGGGCCGTCGTCGACGTGCACTTCGAAGATCAGCTGCCTGAAATTCTGAACGCGCTGGAAACCACCAACAACGGCAAGCGCCTGGTGTTGGAAGTTGCTCAGCACTTGGGTGAAAACACCGTCCGCACCATCGCGATGGACGCGACCGAAGGTCTGGTCCGTGGCGAAGTTGTAACCGACACCGGCGCACCGATCTCGGTTCCGGTTGGCAACGCCACCCTGGGCCGCATCCTGAACGTGGTCGGCGAGCCGATCGACGAAAAAGGCGACGTTGTTGCGTCGGAAACCCGCGCAATCCACCAGCCCGCGCCTGAGTTCGCGGAGCAGTCGACCGAGTCGGAAATCCTGGTGACCGGCATCAAGGTTGTTGACCTGCTGGCCCCCTACGCCAAAGGCGGTAAAATCGGCCTGTTCGGCGGCGCCGGCGTTGGTAAAACCGTTCTGATCATGGAACTGATCAACAACATCGCAAAAGTGCACTCGGGCTTCTCGGTGTTTGCGGGTGTTGGTGAACGGACCCGTGAAGGGAACGACCTGTACCACGAGATGATCGAATCGAACGTCATCAAGCCCGACAACCTGTCGGAATCGCAGGTGGCGTTGGTTTACGGTCAGATGAACGAACCTCCGGGAGCGCGTGCGCGTGTTGCTCTGACTGGTCTGACCCTGGCCGAGCAGTTCCGCGACCAATCCGGTACCGACGTTCTGTTCTTCGTCGACAACATCTTCCGCTTCACGCAGGCGGGTTCCGAGGTTTCGGCTCTGCTGGGTCGTATTCCTTCGGCTGTGGGCTACCAGCCGACACTGGCAACCGACATGGGTGCCCTGCAGGAACGCATCACCTCGACCAAGTCGGGCTCGATCACCTCGGTGCAGGCGATCTACGTGCCTGCGGACGACCTTACCGACCCCGCGCCGGCAACTTCGTTTGCGCACTTGGATGCGACCACCGTTCTTAACCGTGCGATTTCGGAAAAGGGTATCTACCCGGCTGTTGACCCGCTCGACTCGTCCTCGCGTCTGCTGGACCCCGCGATTGTGGGTGAAGAACACTACGCGGTTGCGACCGACGTTCAGCAGATCCTCCAGCGCTACAAGTCGCTGCAGGACATCATCGCCATCCTCGGCATGGACGAACTGTCGGAAGAAGACAAACTGACCGTGGCCCGTGCCCGTAAGATTGAACGCTTCCTGTCGCAGCCGTTCGACGTGGCCGAAGTTTTCACCGGTTCGCCGGGTGTTCAGGTTCCTCTGGACGTGACTATCTCGTCGTTCAAAGCCGTTGTGGCTGGCGAATACGATCACCTGCCCGAAGCGGCCTTCCTGATGGTTGGCGGCATCGACGAAGTGATCGCCAAAGCGGAAAAGATGGCCGCAGAAGCCGCCTAAGGAGTATCCCTGATGGCAAACACGATGCAATTCGACCTCGTCAGCCCCGAGCGGAGCCTTGCTTCGCTTGAGGCCACTGCGGTCCAGCTACCCGGCGCGGACGGGGACATGACGGCGATGCCCGATCATGCCCCCACCATCACCACGCTGCGCCCCGGTCTGCTGAAGGTTGAGGCACCTGCCGGAGCCAGCGAATACCTGGTCACTGGCGGGTTTGCCCAGATCAACGGCGATAGCATGTCGGTTCTGGCAGAAAAGGCCATTCCGGTTGCGGAAGTGACCCGGTCGCACCTGGATGACCTGATCGCCGAGGCCCGTGCTTCGCACGAGGCTGCCAAGGCCGGTGAGGATCAGTCGATCGTTGACGATGCAGCCAAGCTGCTGGCTGACATGGAAGCACTTGGGACACATATGAGCCTGTAAGGTTCATATCATACCCGGATAGTAAGACGGCCCTGCAAAAGCGGGGCCGTTTTTTTGTCGTGCTTTTGACAATGCCTCCGACTAAGCTGTCGGAATAATTGGTAAAGAACAAAAATCGAAGACATAAATGAAGGTTTTTCAAACACACCCGATTGGTATCGACCAAGGCGAAACGGTCTTATTTTCTGACTTTTCGAACGGCGGGGATATGTGGACAGGCGAGGGCGCGCGGGAAAGGCGCTCGGCTGTTTCGTTTAGCCAGCCGTTCCGCTCTGTACCTGTGGTTCAGGTCAACATTTCGCTTTGGGATGTAGACACATCCGCGCCGTTGCGCGCAGAAGTCGTGGCCGAAGATGTCACGGTCAACGGATTCAATGCTGTGTTCCGTACGTGGTCAGACACGCGCATCGCCCGAATTCGCGTGAAATGGACTGCGATTGGTGAGGTGGCCCATGACGATGATTGGGATATCTCATAAGCCACTGATCAAGAGTTTTGGCCGTATTCACTCGTCCTGAGGTTCGATCATGTCCACGCGGGTAGCGTGGCGGCCGCCTTCGAATTCGGCGTTCAGAAAAGCGTCCACGATGTCCAGCGCCTGACCTTCGCCAACGACACGCGCGCCGATGGACAGCATATTGGCGTTATTGTGCTGACGGATCATCCGCGCCGAGAACGCATCGGAACAAACACCACAGCGGATGCCGGGCACCTTGTTGGCGGCCATCATGATCCCTTGACCGGTGCCGCACAGAATGATCCCAAGCGCACAATCGCCCGAGGCAACGGCCTGAGCTGCGGCCTTGCCATGCAGAGGATAGTGGGTGCTTTCCGGCGAGGTCGGGCCGATATCCATGACTTCCCAGCCTTGGGCCGAGATGTGGTTGCCTACCGCCTGGCGCAGTTCGATTGCGGCGTGGTCACTGGAAAGAACAATACGTTTGGGGGCTGTCACGGGAAGCTCCTGACTTGGTGGTCACGAAAAAGGGCGGCTGGTGGGCCGCCCGTTCAGATCAGTCCATATGGTACATAGACTCGTAGATCGGGGTCAGGGTCTTGTCCTCGAACAGGGACGACACGCTTGTGCCATTCCAGATGTTCAGGATCGCCTGTGTAAAGATCGGCGCGGTCGGAACGATGCGGATGTTCTTGGCCTTGGCGACCTCTTTGGTGGGTTGGATTGTGTCTGTCAGCACCAGAGATTTCATCACCGAATTGGTCACGCGCTCGACTGCGGGGCCGCTCATGACACCGTGAGTGATGTAAGAATGTACTTCTTTGGCGCCGTTATCCAGCAGCACCTGCGCCGCCTTACACAACGTTCCCGCCGTGTCGCACATATCGTCTACGATCAGGCAGATCTTGTCTTTCACGTCGCCGATCACGGTCATCTCAGCCACTTCACCAGCCTTCTCGCGGCGTTTATCCACGATCGACAGGGGTGCGTTGATCCGCTTGGCCAGTTCCCGCGCGCGTGCAACCCCACCCACGTCGGGAGAAACCACCATGATCTCGTCCAGATTATCTTTGAACTGGTTTTTCACATCCAGCGCAAAGATCGGCGAGGCATAAAGGTTGTCCACCGGAATATCAAAGAACCCCTGAATCTGAGCGGCGTGCAGATCCATGGTCAAAACGCGTTCGATCCCGGCACCGGTCAGCATGTTAGCGACCAGCTTGGCGGAAATCGGCGTGCGCGCTTTGGTGCGGCGGTCCTGACGGGCGTAGCCGAAATAAGGGATCACGGCGGTGATCCGCTGCGCGGATGAACGGCGCAGCGCGTCGGCGATGATCAGCAGTTCCATCAGGTTGTCGTTTGCCGGGTTCGAGGTTGGCTGGACGATGAACATGTCCTCGCCCCGCACGTTTTCGAAAACTTCGACGAAAATCTCGCCGTCGTTGAACCGTTCGACGCGCGCATCGACCAATCCCTGATCAACGCCGCGATACAGGCTCATGCGTCGCGAGATGGTTTCGGCAAGAGGAAGGTTGGCGTTCCCAGCAATCAGCTTGGGTTCGTTGAGTGTCGGCATCGGCTGTTTTTCCCCGGGCAGCAATAGCAATGTGACAGATTCGTGATGTTGACACCGCTTATCATGGCCTTACCGTCTCGCAAAGATAACGCAGCGGAGAAAGTGAACATGGCCACCATTGACTACTATTTTGCGACACTCTCGCCCTTTACCTATCTTGCCGGAACCAGGCTGGAAGAGGTGGCGGCGAAGCACGGCGCGACAATCAACTACAAACCGCTGGATATTATGGCCCTTTTCGGCCGCACGGGGGGAACACCGCCAAAGGATCGGCATATATCGCGCATCGAGTACCGTGCGCAGGATCTGCAACGAACGGCGAAAAATTTGGGTATGGCTTTCAACCTGCAACCCGCGCATTGGCCGACCAATGCAGCGCCATCGTCCTATGCGGTAATCGCTGCAATCAAGGATGGATCAGGGGATATTGGAAAGCTGGTTCATTCCTTCGTTCGCGCGTGCTGGGCCGAGGAAAAAGACATAGCGCAGGATGATGTGATCCGCGACTGCCTGACGCAAGCCGGGTTTGATCCGGGGCTTGCCGATAGCGGCCTGCTGGTCGGGGCCGAGACATATTCCGCGAATCTGGAAGAAGCCGTCGACCGCGGTGTATTTGGTGCCCCGTTTTATATAACTGAAGACGGTCAGCGGTTCTGGGGTCAGGATCGACTGGACGATCTGGATCGGCACCTGTCGGAGATGAAGGGGTGAACGACGGAACAGTGACGTCTCCTGTATTCGTCAGAACACTTGGACAGGGCGCGCGCAAAGTGCTCGCCCTTCATTGCACAATCGCACATTCTGGCGTGTGGGCCGGCCTGACCTCAGCGCTGGATGGCCAGGCCACTTTGACCGCTCCGGACATGCTTTCGCATGGGTACAGCCCGGATTGGGACGGGCAGGGGGATTTCTTTGATCTTACGACCGGTTTCTCTGCCGATCTGTTGACCGAGCCTATGGATGTTATTGGCCATTCCTTCGGTGCGATGGTAGCGCTGCGGCTTGCCCTGGAATACCCGGACCGCGTCCGCAGTGCCGTGTTGATAGAACCGGTTTTCTTTGCCGTGGCCGCGCTGGATGCGCCCGACGTTCTTGCGCGCCATGATCAAGAGGCGCAGCCTTATGCCGATGCCTTGGTCGCTGGGGACATGCAACTGGCCGCTCGTCTGTTCAACAGGATGTGGAGCGCGGATGTCAGCCCACGATGGACAGAAATGCAGGAAAAGACCCGCGCTGCGATGATACGGGGCGTGCCGGTCGTTCCAGCCGTGAAAGAGGCGGTGTTTGACGACCAAAAGGGCTTTTTGAAGCCCGGCGTTCTGGATCGTACAACCATGCCCATTTTGATCCTGAGCGGTACAAAATCGAACCCCGTCATGCCTGTGATCGGTCAGGGTTTACAGAACCGTCTGCCCAACGCGTCTTACGACGTCGTCGAAGGTGCCGGGCATATGCTGCCGATTTCCCATCCCGCGGCTACCGCAAAACTTGTGCAGAATTTCTGGGAAACCACCGGGTTATCTGAATAAGCTGGCTTTTGCTCTGAGAGTTTTCAGAGCAAAGCGAGAAAGCGGTCGATATCATCCGAACTTATTGACCAGTCGCAAACCAGCCTGCAGGCGAGGGGTTCTTCCTCGTCTGCGCCATCAAGGTCCGCGCCCCACAGGTGATAGACCGCGCCAGCGTCGTGCAACTGCTTGTGTCGCGCGCGCGAAAACTCGGCGAAGATCATGTTGGCTTGTGGTTCGTGCAGGAATGAGGCCCCTTTTGCGCGCAGCCCGTCCGCAAGCCGTGCGCAGTTGGCATTGGCCTGACGCGCCATTGTCAGCCACAGATCATCCTGAAGATAAGCCGCCATTTGCGCCGATAGGTAACGGTGCTTGGAAAACAAGTGCGCCCCGCGTTTGCGACGCAGTTCAAATTCCCAAGCCTTTGTTTCGTCAAAGAACACAACGGCTTCAACGCCCATCAGGCCGTTTTTAGTGCCGCCAAAACTGACGACATCCACCCCTGATTTCCATGTCATCTCGGCCGGAGAACAGTTCAGCGCAACCAGAGCGTTGGTAAAACGCGCGCCGTCAAGGTGCACGGGCAGACTGTATTCTTTTGCCACGCCGCACAGCGCCTGCAATTCACCCAACGAATATACCGACCCGCGCTCGGTCACCTGTGTGATGGACACCGGTCCACGTTGGGGGCCGTGTACGCCGCGGGTTTCCTCTGCCAGAATTGCGCCACGCAGCGCGTCGGGGTCCATCTTGTCGCTGCCCGGGACAAGCGTCAGCTTCGCGCCAGAGAAGAATTCAGGCGCGTTGCATTCATCTTCGTGGATATGCGCAACCGGAGAGCAGAACACGGTATCCCAAGGGTTGGTCAGGGTTGCCAGCGCCAGCGAATTCGCCGCTGTCCCGGTCGCCACCAGATAGACCGCCGCTCCCGGAGCCTCAAATGTCCCACGGATGCGGTCGCGCACTTCGTTCATAAGCGTGTCAGCGCCATAGGCCATCTGATAGCCTTCGTTGGCCGCGTTCAAGGCGGCCATGACCTGCGGGTGAACCGGCCCGGAATTGTCAGAGGCGAAATACATCAGCTGGGCTCCTCGATGATATAGTCTTCCCACTCTTCCATGGGGGTTTCGAACTCGGACACCGTGCGCCCCTGAACCGAGATTCCGGCGGCATGTACGCTGTCGGGCGTACCAGATATCAAAGGGTGCCAGTCGTAAAGGGGCTTACCCTCCCACAGCAGCCGATAGGCACAGGTCTGGGGCAGCCAATAGGCATGGCTGTCGATATTGTCGGGCTTCATAACGATGCATTCCGGCACGAACTGGTGGCGGATGTCATATTGCGTGCAGCGGCAGGTCTCATCATCCAGCAGGCGGCAGGCGACGCAGGTCAGGGCGACCTCGCCGGTGTCTTCGTCTTCCAGCTTGTTCAGACAGCACTTGCCGCAGCCGTCGCACAGGGCTTCCCACTCACGCTGGTTCATCTTGGTTAGCGGCTTGCGTTCCCAGAACCGGGTGGTCAGACCATTGCGGTCGATCGGATCGGTGGTCATAGCGCTGCCAGCAGCGCGCGCGCCGTGTCGCAATCGGTATCCATCTGGGTGATCAGCTCGTCCAACCCGTCAAACGTCATCTCGGGGCGCAGGTATTCAACCAAACCAACCGAGAGGGTCGCGCCATAAAGATCGCCCGAGAAATCAAACAGGAACGTTTCGATATTGGGGACTTCGCCGTTGAACATCGGGCGCGTGCCCACCGAGGCCGCGCCATGATAGCTGCCCTGATGCGGGCCATCCAGCACATCGACCAGCACCGCATAGACGCCGAATTTCGGAGGATGCAGCCCCTCGATCGACATATTCGCGGTGGGATAGCCTAGTTCACGCCCGCGCTGTTCGCCACCGATCACCTTGCCCTCAATCCGGTGCCAGTGGCCCAGCATCGTGGCAGCATCACGCGGTCTGCCTTCGGTCAACGCGGTGCGGATCGCGGTCGAAGACACGATGTTTTCGGATCGCTCCATTAACGGCGCGATTGTCACCCCAAAACCCATCTCATTTCCAAAACGCACCAGATCTTCTGCCGTTCCGCTTCGACCCTTGCCGAAACAGAAATCCGACCCGACAACCACATGCGATAGCCCAAGCCCCTCACAAATCACCGAGTGCGCGAACTGCTCGGGCGTCAGCCCGGCCAGCGCAGCGTTGAAGGGGAGTTCGTACAACTTCTTCACGCCCAGTTTCTGCAACCGGTGCGCACGTGCATTGCCTCGCATCAGGCGAAAGGGCGGAGAATCCGGGGCGAAGTATTCGCGGGGATGCGGTTCAAACGTCATCACACCAAGCGGTGCATCCGGCGCGGCGTTCCGCGCCAGTTCAATAACCGACTGGTGACCGATATGGACGCCGTCAAAATTGCCGATGGCCACGCTGGCGCCACGGTCTTGAGGCTCGACAAACTGAAAATCCCGGATGATGCGCATAGCGACTGCCTAACGGGACTACAGCCGGTGTTCAAGAGGTTGAGAGGTCAGTCGAACTTGCGCGACGGCGCCAGCACCATGGCTTCGCCAACAACCACCTTTTTGCCGTCAACCGCGCAGTGGCAATCCAGCTTGACCCGACGCTTTGCAAAGTCGATGTCGATCACTTTGACTTCGGCATAGACCATGTCGCCCGGACGGACGGGCGCAAGGAACTTTAGCGACTGCCCCATGTAAACGGTGCCATGGCCGGGCAATTGCTCGCCAATCACGGCCGAGATCAACCCCGCTGTCAGCATGCCATGGGCGATGCGGCCTTCGAAAATTGTATCGCGGGCGTAGTCGTCATCCAGATGCACCGGGTTACGGTCGGTCGAAACCTGCGCGAACATCTCGATATCTTCGTCCGTCACCACTTTGCGCAGGTGACGGGTCATGCCCATTTCGATGTCTTCAATACAGATCGTGCCGCGTGGAAGATTGTCCAACATGTCGCCCTCACTCGATTCGATTGGGCAACAAAAAAACCAAAGCTGCCCGTATTTGGCAACTTTATTACTTCGCAAGCGCAGAAAATCAAGCCCTTTCTGATCAGCGCAATCGGCCGATTGTGTAGGTTGGATTGATGTTTTCCCTTGCAATATAATCGGTTAGGGATTCATGGTGGGGATGGTGCGACGTTTTGGTTTCAGCGGCGGCCAGCCCGCCCGAGATGAACAGAGAATCAATCCCTTCGCCCATTCCGCCCAGAATGTCAGTATGAGGCCCGTCACCGATCACCAAAAGGTCGCCATCAGGCAAGTCGTGACCCAGTTCCTGCAACCTGCGACGTGCCAGATCATAGATTGGCGGATGTGGTTTGCCGAAATACAGGCTTTCGCCCCCCATGTCCGTGTAAAGCTTGGCCAAAGCGCCGGCGCACCATTCCCGCACCTCACCGCGATCAACAACAATGTCTGGGTTGGCGCAAAGCAACTTCATGCCCTTTTGCTTGGCAAAAAGGAAATCTGCGCGGTTCACGGACGGGTCCGCCATTGGGTCAAACGGGCCGCAACAGACGATCCCCTGGGCTTCGCTGAGGGGAACGCGCTCAATCTGGATGGGATGATGCAAAAGCTTCAGCGGCTCGAAAAAACCTGCATCCCGCTCCCACTCCCCCATAAAGTAAACTTTCTCACCGACTGCGCCCTGGAACATCGCTGAACGGGCAGAATCGCCGCTGCTGGCAATTGTGTCATAGGCGTCTTCTGGGACTTTGAACTGCACGAGTTGCTCTGCCACGCCCGCGCGGGGTTTAGGGGAGTTGGTGACCAATACAACAACTCCGCCCTTGGCGCGGTAGTCCTGCAAAGCCGCGACTGCCTCGGGGTAGGCGGTGATGCCGTTATGGACGCAGCCCCATAGGTCCACGAACAGGGCTTTGTATCGGTCAGAAATGTCAGAAAGTGTATGAATGATCTGGGTCATTTGATCGCCCCCGGGCACAGATATCGCATTTGCGTCAGCTATGGCAAAGCTGATGCGCTTTGACCATCCCGCAATGCAATTTCCTGACGTTTGTGTGGGTGCCTATCAGTTTTCTTCTGACAGCTTGTCTACGTCCGGAGCCTGCTGGACATTCTCGGTCCCCAGTATGAGTTGCGCACCAATTCTGTTCTGGAACCTTACGACAATCAGGTAGCCAGGCCCCAGCTCATCCTCCAATACGTCCACCAATGGCGTTTCTCGCAGGCTCTCAGGCAGTAATCCCGCGATCGAGGACACCTTAAAGGCGGCTTCGATGGGCAGGTCGACGATCAGCCAAAGGTCTGCGTGTTTGCGCTTAGCGCTGACGTCGATGCGGATGATCTCGACCGAAACCGGGTCGGCCCAATCGCGGATCGCCTGAGCGACGCTGGCCTCGGTTCTGGTTTCAAGGTACCGGTTATACGTGGATTTCCCCAATTGCAGGACCACGACAGCCAGAAACGCAAGGGTAACGAAAACGCTGGCCGTAAAGCTGAGTTTGCGTTTGCCCTTGCTAAACATCACCGACCGCGCGGCATAGACGATATAGACAGTGCAGGCGGATAGGATAATCGCCCCAAGGTTCGTCGCAAACAGCAACCCGGCTTCATAGGCGTCAGCGGGTTCTCCGAAATACAACAAAACGCCCGAAGCCGACAACGGTGGCACAAGCGACACACCAATCGCGGCACCGGGCAGCAAGCTGGCCTCTGACCTGTTGATCTGCACATATGCTGCCGCCACGCCAGCGGCCAGCGCGACGATCAGGTCTTCGGTGCCCGGGTCAGTCCGTGCCAGCACCTGATCGGGGATCAATATGCCCCTAGGTACGTCCGCGATGTAAACCAGAAACCAGGCCAGCAGAACGCTTAGGAACGCTGCGGTACAGACGGTCAAGGCCAGAAACAGCGCCCGCTTGAGCCACCCCATAACCATGGCTGCCGCGATTCCAAGGATTGGCGTCATCAGGGGGGCAACCAGCATTGCAGCGATTACAACTGCGCCGGAATTGCGCAGCATGCCCATTGTGGCAATGACCACCGACAGGGTCAGTAGCATGGCAAAGCGTCGCCAATAAGCAGCTTGGTCCTTGCCTTCAAACCGCAGGATATCCCGCGTCGTGCTATAGCTGAGCATGCTCATGTGATTGGTTTGGCCCGTGTTCCCAAGGTATCTTGGCACAGATTACCAACGGAAACGGATCTCGCAAATCTTTAGGCGCAAACAAAAAAGGCGCCCTGAGGGGGCGCCTTTCCAATCGCAGGGTTGGCAGATCAGACCTTGAGGTTCGGGATGATCTGTTTTTTGCGGCTCATGATGCCGGGCAAAACAACCGCATCGCCATCGACGCTTGCGCCAAAGCTTTTCTCGGCGACGGATTTGACCAGCTCGTTGGGGACCAGCAGAGTGGCTTCCTCGTTCAGGATGTCGACCACGAACAGCAGAACCTGATCTACGCCGTCTTCCTTGGCGACGCCGACCATTGATGCGGCCAGGCTGTCTTTACGATCAAGCACAACGCCCGGAGCGGTGGTTTCCAGAACCGAGACGCGGAATTTGGTGCCATCGACCTCGTATTCCTTGCTGTCCATGCGGATCAGTTCAGCGTCCGAGAACGAAGACACGTCCGATTTTGCTGCGAACATATCGGCAGCATAGGCCGAAACGTCCAGCCCCAGTTCAGCGGCCAATTTCTCGGCCACGGCGCGGTCATGCGCGGTGGTGGTGGGCGAGCGGAATTCCAGCGTATCCGACAGGATGCAGGTGAGCGCGGCGCCTTTGACGGCGTCGGGCATTTTGGCTGCGTCGTCGCCCATCAGGTCAACCATGATAGTCGCGGTGCAGGCCAGCGGGCGCACGGTGATGTCGATCGGGCCTTTGGTTTCCAAACCACCGACCAGCTTGTGGTGGTCGATGATGGCCCGGATGTCGGCGCTGTTGACACTGGCGGGCAGTTCGGCGGGGTTGTTGGTGTCTACGATGACAACCGGCGCGTCCGCGTCCACGTCCGCGATGATGCGCGGCTTGGGCAGGTCCCAGCGTTGCAGCATAAAGGCTGCCTCGGTGTTTGGCTCGCCCAGCAGAACGGGTTCAGCCTGTTCGCCTTTCACTTCGTTCAGGTACCAAGACCACAGGATCGGAGAGCCGGTGGAATCGGTGTCGGGGGATTTGTGTCCAAATACGAGGGTTGTCATGTCAGGGTCCTGAGGATGGTCATTTTGCGCGCCTTATAGGGCGGTCCTGCGGGCTTGTCACCCGCCCTCGCGTAAACTGCGACGAAGGGTGATCTTTGCCTCAGAATGCGGCCCGTTCCAGTGTGTATCCGGCCTGCTCAAGCTGATTGAGCAACCCGTGCTCTCCACCCAGATGACCAGCGCCGACTGCGATTACGGCCATCTGATCCTGAATCCCCAGAATATGCTGCATCCAGTTGTTGTTGCGTTCGACCAGAAGCTGCTGTTCGAAACCGCCCCATTCCTCGTCAAAGATTTCTTCTGAAAGACCCGAAGCTTCCAGCCCCTGAAGGCGGGCGAACTGGATGATCTCGCCGTGTTTTTCTTCCAGATAGGCGTTCAGCATGGTGGCCAACTGGTCTTCGCTGCTTTCGAATGCGTCCGCCATGCGCACCAGAGATTGCACCTGCTGTTCCATGGGGAATTCATCGAACATCGCCATCAGGTCTTCGATGCGTTCAAGCGAGAGTTGCGGAATGTCATGCTCGGCTGCCAGATCGGTCAGGCGTGCATCCATCCCGTGATTGGCTTCCGGGTCCTGAATCATGCAAGGTGGGATGCCAAGGGTCATGCTTAGGAACCATGGGCGCATTTTCGCTCCCATCCAGCCGGGAATGCCGCGATCGGCCAGCCCCTTGGACAGCGCAGCCCAGTCTTCTTCTGACACCATGTCGATCAATGTGGGCCCGGACGTGATCAGAACAGGGCTGAGGTCTTGCGCCAGTTGCTTTTCGAAAGCGTCCATTTCGGATTGTGTTACCTCGAAATAGAACGCGTCGGCTTGGCTGAGCGTCGGGGCCAGTCTTTCGACCACAGCATCCATACGCGGATCGTTGGTGTGTACAGTACCAATCAGGTGCAGAATCGTGTCGTCTTTCGTGGCCGTCCAGTGGTTGCCTTCGGGAAATGAGAAATCTTTCAAGGCCAGCTGCAGTTCCTCTTGCATCTCAGCCGATATGTCGGGCCTTAGATCCCGCCCTTCGCAGGCGGCATGAACCGCCAACGGCAAAAGCGAAAAGAGGAAGACAAAAAGAAATCGCATCGGCACCATCCCGTTAAACCAAGTACTTATATGTGTCGCGACCTTGCCTTGCTCAAGGTGTCGGTTCAAGCGACTTGGATGAGGGTAAGGCTGATCTGTGTCTGGCATTCCACAGCAAAACGCCTAGCATGGCAGGATGAACCGCGAGCAGGACCTCTATCCCCCCATCAAAACGCTGTTAGAGCGTCAGGGCTACACCGTCAAAGGTGAGGTTGGCGCGGCTGATATCGTAGCCGTTCGTGATGGCGAGGAGCCGGTAATTGTCGAGTTGAAGCTGCGCTTTTCATTGGCGTTGTTCCATCAGGCCATCACCCGGCTGAAAGTAACGGATCAGGTCTATATCGGGGTAAGCAAACCGACAGGGCGCACAGCACGACGTGCTTTGAAGGACAATATTGCGCTGTGCCGACGTTTGGGATTGGGTCTGATCACTGTCCGCGCAGACGGTGCTGTTGAGGTGCAATGCGATCCCGGCCCCTATGCGCCGCGCAAAAACAAGGCCAAGGCTGCCCGGTTGTTGCGCGAATTTGATCGGTTGGAGGGTGACCCCAACGCCGGAGGCGCCACGCGCCATGGGATCGTTACTGCCTACCGTCAGGATGCTTTGAGATGTGCCGCCCATCTTGCCGAACAGGGAGCCACCAAGGGGGCCGAGGTCGCCAAGGCCACCGGCGTTTCTGAAGCCACCCGCCTGATGCGTGACAATCACTATGGTTGGTTCGATAAAGTCGAGAAGGGCGTCTATTGCCTGACCGTAGCCGGGCAGGAGGGGCTGAAGCACTGGGCCTATAGTTGGGAGCAGCCGGAATAGGACCCCGCGTCAAAAAAACCCTCATAGCTTGTTGACTCGGGGATTTGAACTCCCTAGCTATGCGTCGTTATCACTCGTACATCATGAGTGCTAACGCCCCGCCACCCGGCGAGGGGAGGATTAACAACTTTGAGCCCAAGGAGCTGCAAAGATGGCATTGAAACCGCTTCATGACCGCGTGCTGGTTCGCCGTACCGAAAGCGACGAAAAAACCGCTGGTGGTCTGATCATTCCCGATAGCGCAAAAGAAAAGCCCAGCGAAGGCGAAGTCGTTGCAACCGGCGAAGGCGCACGCAAGGACAGCGGCGAACTGATCGCAATGGCTGTGAAAGCTGGCGACAAGATCCTGTTCGGCAAGTGGTCGGGCACCGAGGTCAACGTCGGCGGCGAAGAGCTGCTGATGATGAAAGAAAGCGACATCATGGGGATCATCGAGTAAGCGACCCGCTTCCTCTGATCTTCATTCCAATACATTTTCTCAAGGAGAAACAACATGGCTGCTAAGGACGTCAAGTTCGACACCGATGCCCGCAACCGCATGCTGTCAGGTGTGAACATCCTGGCTGATGCTGTCAAAGTGACCCTGGGCCCCAAAGGCCGCAACGTGGTTCTGGACAAATCCTTCGGCGCGCCGCGCATCACCAAAGATGGTGTTTCGGTTGCCAAGGAAATCGAACTGGAAGACAAGTTCGAAAACATGGGCGCGCAAATGGTGAAAGAAGTCGCCAGCCGCACCAATGACGAAGCCGGCGACGGCACCACCACCGCAACCGTTCTGGCTCAAGCCATCGTTCGCGAAGGTCTTAAGCAGGTTGCAGCTGGTCTGAACCCGATGGACCTGAAGCGCGGTATCGACCTGGCAACTGCCAAGGTTGTTGAAGGCATCAAAGACGCCTCGCGCGAAGTTAAAGACTCGGCCGAAGTTGCTCAGGTTGGCACCATCTCGGCCAACGGCGAAGCCGAAATCGGCCAGCAGATCGCAGACGCGATGCAGAAGGTTGGCAACGAAGGCGTTATCACCGTCGAAGAAAACAAAGGTCTGGAAACCGAGACCGATGTTGTCGAAGGTATGCAGTTCGACCGTGGCTACCTTTCGCCTTACTTCGTCACCAACGCAGACAAGATGATTGCAGAGCTCGACGACTGCATGATCCTGCTGCACGAAAAGAAACTGTCCTCGCTGCAGCCGATGGTTCCGCTGCTCGAGCAGGTGATCCAGTCGCAAAAGCCGCTGCTGATCATCGCGGAAGACGTTGAAGGCGAAGCGCTGGCAACTCTGGTTGTCAACAAACTGCGCGGCGGCCTGAAAATTGCTGCTGTCAAAGCACCGGGCTTCGGCGATCGCCGCAAAGCCATGCTGCAGGACATCGCGATCCTGACCGGCGGTCAGGTAATCTCCGAAGATCTGGGCATGAAGCTCGAGTCCGTCACCATGGACATGCTGGGCACCGCCAAGAAAATCGAAATCACCAAAGACGAAACCACCATCGTCGACGGTGCTGGCGAGAAAGCCGAGATCGAAGCACGCGTTGCTCAGATCCGCACTCAGATCGAAGAAACCTCGTCGGACTACGACCGTGAGAAGCTGCAAGAGCGCGTTGCCAAACTGGCAGGCGGTGTTGCCGTTATCCGCGTCGGCGGCATGACCGAAGTTGAAGTGAAAGAGCGTAAAGACCGTGTGGACGATGCTCTGAACGCAACTCGTGCTGCTGTTCAGGAAGGCGTTGTTGTTGGCGGTGGTGTTGCGCTGGTTCAGGCCGGTAAAGCACTGGAAGCCCTGGAAGGCGCAAACGCTGACCAGAGCGCGGGCATCAACATCGTTCGCAAGGCAATCGAAGCGCCGCTGCGCCAGATCGCTGAAAACGCAGGTGTTGACGGTGCGGTTGTTGCGGGCAAAGTCCGTGAATCTTCGGACGCAGCATTCGGTTTCAACGCGCAGACCGAGGAATATGGCGACATGTTCTCGTTCGGCGTAATCGATCCGGCCAAAGTGGTTCGTACCGCTCTGGAAGACGCGGCATCGGTTGCTGGCCTGCTGGTCACCACCGAAGCGATGGTTGCAGACCGTCCTGCCAAAGAAGGCGCGGCACCTGCCGGCGGCATGCCCGACATGGGCGGCATGGGCGGCATGATGTAAGCTGTCTAAGCCTTAGTGCTTATAGATGGGGTCGCCTTCGGGCGGCCCCGTTTCGTTTGAAATTCCCGCTGCGCGGTCATGCCTCCGGCGGAAGTATTTTTGAACAGAAGAAGATCGGTGTTTTGGTTGCGGGAAAGTGAGTGTGCAAACGGTCTGGAACCCGCTATGCGATGGGTATGCGACTGTTTTTGCTCTCTGCCCTGACCATGTGCGCTTTTGCGGCGAATTCGATATTGAATCGGTTGGCCATTGAAAGCGGTGCCGCTGATCCCGCCGGTTTTGCCGTTATGCGCGTTCTGGCAGGGGCTGTGGTGCTGGCGGTGCTGGTTTTTCTCAGAGGTGGGCATTTGCCGCTGCGAAACACGCGTCGGATCGCCGGGGCGGGTTCCCTGTCTTTGTATATGATCGGCTTTTCGATTGCCTACCTGACACTGGACGCGGGACTGGGCGCGTTGATCCTGTTTGGGGTGGTCCAAATCACCATGTTTGCAGTGACATCGGTGACCGGAACAGCTTCGGGCACCCGCCAGATTGCCGGGGCCGCGATTGCGCTTGGCGGGCTAGCTTGGGTGCTATGGCCGTCTGGTGAACTGCGCGTGGACCCAGTCGGAGCCGCCCTGATGACTGCTGCTGGGGTGGGCTGGGCCATCTACTCATTGGTTGGCCGATCCGAGCCGGACGCATTGGCCGGCACAGCGGCCAACTTTGTTGTCGCGTTGCCGGTCACCGCATTGGCCTTGTGGTCCGGCAGCACCGATTGGCACATGACTGCTAACGGTTACCTGCTGGCCGCCCTCTCTGGGGGTGTTACGTCTGGAATGGGCTATGCGCTTTGGTATCGCGTCCTGCCGCAGCTGGCACCGACCACTGCAGCGGTGGTGCAGTTGAGCGTTCCGATCATCGCGATTGTAGGCGGTGTCATTCTGTTGGGCGAGACAGCTTCGGTGCGCTTAGTACTTGGTGCGACACTGGTATTGGGCGGCATTGCGCTGGCGGTCCTTAAGTTGAAGCCGCGCTAGGGGTTTTAATGCGCCCTGTTTGGGCTTATCTGGCCGCTATGAGATACCTTTTTGCCCTTGCTCTACTTCTTTTTCCTGCCGTGGCGCAGGCAAAATGCGTTGTGCTGTTGCATGGGCTTGCGCGTACCGAGGCGTCCTTTACCGTGATGGAGCAGTTGTTCAAGGCGCATGGCTATACGGTCGTGCGGCCCGGTTACCCTTCAACGGACTTGCCGATCCCCGAACTGGCCGACCAAACTCTGCCCGAGGCGTTTGCCGCCTGCGGCGGCGACACAGTCAACGTTGTGGCCCATTCGATGGGGGGGATCCTTTTGCGGTATTGGCTGCAGGGTAACAAGCCTGAGAATCTGGGCCGCGTGGTCATGCTTGGACCGCCCAATCAGGGAAGCCAACTGGTGGATGAGTTGGGTGCGTATGAGGTGTTCGGGATGCTGCACGGGCCTGCGGGTCTGGCGCTGGGAACGGGTCCAGAAGGGATCCCGGCCCGGTTACCGCCGGTAGATTTTGAGTTGGGGGTGATTGCTGGCGAAAATTCTCTGAACCCTTTGTTTTCCTCAATGATCGACGGCAAGGATGACGGCAAGGTTTCTGTCGAAACCACCAAGGTCGACGGGATGAAAGATCATATCGTCTTGCCCGTGACCCACACCTTCATGATGAATAGTCCCCGCGTCATGGCTCAGGCGCTGCATTTTATCGAGTTTGGCCAGTTCGATCCGGAAATCACCTGGCTGGACGGGGTGCAGGATATTATTGATGAAATCTGCATTGGGCAGGATTGCTCTGAACCTGTCTCGGAGCCCTCGCAGTGACCGCTCTGAACCTGACGCTGACTGGCGCAAAGGTTTTGTTGCCGGACGCCGGACTGACCATTGCCAACCTGTCATTGGCCGAGGGTGTCATTCAACCTGACTGTACAGGACGTTCCATCGACCTGTCGGGGTATCTGTTGTTGCCTGGTATCATAGACCTGCACGGTGACGGATTTGAACGTCATATCGCGCCGCGCCGGGGGGCGATGAAACAGATGGATGAGGGTATCCTGTCGGTCGAAGCCGAGCTTGCCGCCAACGGGATCACGACTGCTGTCTTGGCGCAATTTCATAGTTGGGAGGGCGGCGTGCGCGGCCCTGAATTTGCGGGGCAGGTGCTTGATGCAATAGCGTCGGTGAAAGGCCAAGTCGTAACGGACTTGCTGCCTCAACTGCGGTTTGAGACGCATATGCTGGACGACTATGAGGGCTTGCCCGAACGTATCGCAGCGTGGCAAGTGCCCTACGTTGTATTTAACGACCACCTGCCGCATGACCGTCTGGCAGAAGGGCGCAAACCGCCGCGCCTGACAGGACAGGCGTTGAAGGCTGGGCGCAACCCAGACAAACACTTTGAGATGTTGCTATCCATGCACGCCCGCAGCTCCGAGGTGCCTCAGGCGCTGGATGATCTCTGCGCGGCACTGGCGGGGCAGGGGGTGCGCATGGGCAGCCACGATGACGCGACATCAACAACCCGGGCCGACTGGCGAAATCGGGGCGCGCGCATTTCTGAGTTTCCCGAAACGCTTGAGGCCGCCGAGGCCGCTCGCGCTGCCGGAGATCACGTTATTCTGGGATCCCCGAATGTGGTGCGTGGCGGATCGCATAAAGGCAATGCCAGTGCGCTTGACCTGATTGCCATGGGGCTGTGCGATGCTCTGGCCTCGGATTACCATTACCCCAGTCCACGCCGTGCTGCTTTGATGCTGGCCAAAAGCGGTTTGCTGGATTTTGCCGGTGCCTGGAGCCTTGTATCCTCCGGCCCGGCGCAGGTTCTGGGATTGCAGGACCGTGGCACGCTGGTGCCAGGCCAACGTGCCGATCTGGTCATTCTAGACGCAAAGACACACCGGGTTGCCGCCACAATGGCAGCGGGTCGGATCAGCTACATGGCTGGTGATATCGCGGCTCGGTTCCTAGCCTGATCCGCGCGCTTCATCTGGCTGCAAATATCCCCGCCGGAGGCATCGCGCGCCAGCGCGATTTCTCAGCGCATGATACGGTTGAAATGCCCCATCTTCCGACCTGCCTTAACCACGGCCTTTCCATAGAGATGTAGGGCCACGTTACGCTCCTGGGCCAGTTCCGGCACGCGGTTCATGTCGTCACCGATCAGGTTTTCCATTACCACATCCGAGTGGCGCTGCTCGTCGCCCAAGGGCCATCCGGCCACGGCGCGAATATGCTGCTCGAACTGGTCAACGGCGCAGCCGTTTTGCGTCCAATGGCCCGAGTTATGTACGCGCGGCGCGATCTCGTTCACGATCAGGCCGCCGGGCGTTACAAACAGCTCGACCCCCATCACGCCCACATAGTCCAGAGCGTTCATGATATTGGCCGCCAGCAAAACCGCATCCGTACGCTGCGCGGGGCGTAGACGTGCCGGGACCGTTGTGGTGTGCAGGATGCCGTCGCGATGCACGTTTTCACCGGGGTCGAAACAGGCCACCTGACCATCCAGCCCGCGGGCCGCAATGATCGAGATTTCGTGAGTGAAATCGACGAATCCTTCAAGAATTGCAGGCGCGCCGGCCATGTCTGCCAAAGCGGTCTCGGCATCTTTGGGGGTGCGTAGTCGGGCCTGTCCCTTGCCGTCATAACCAAAACGACGGGTTTTCAGGATCGCAGGCGTTCCGATTTGTTCAATCGCGGCTGTCAGGCTGTCCAGATCAGTAATGTCGGCAAACGGTGCGGTTTGCAGGCCGAGCCCTTGCAGAAATCTCTTTTCGGTCAGGCGATCCTGGCTGACGCGCAGCGCCTCGCGGCCGGGGCGAATGGGGCGGTGGGTTTCCAAAATGTCCAGCGCCTCGGTCGGGATGTTTTCGAACTCGTAGGTGATGACATCGACCGACTCGGCGAAGGCTTTCAACGCGTCGGCGTCCTCATAGGGTGCCGTTGTCACCCGGTCGGCCACATGACCGGCAGGCGGGTTTGCGCCAGGCTCATATATGTGGGTCAGAAACCCCAGACGGGCCGCTGCGACCGACAGCATCCGTCCCAATTGACCACCGCCAAGAATACCGATCGTTGCGCCGGGCTGTAGCATCTCAGTCATCGACAGGCTCCTGCGGGATCGAAGCCGAGAGCGCATCGCGCCACGTGTCCAACCGCGCGGCCAGTGCATCGTCTTGCAGGGCCAGTATGCCAGCGGCCATAAGCCCGGCATTGGCGCCACCTGCCGACCCGATGGCCATGGTTGCCACGGGAAACCCTTTGGGCATCTGCACGATGGAATAAAGCGAATCGACCCCGGACAAAGCCCGCGTCTGAACGGGCACCCCAATCACCGGCACCCGCGTTTTCGAGGCCATCATGCCCGGCAAATGTGCTGCTCCACCCGCACCGGCAATAATTACCTGCAGGCCGCGCGACACGGCGGTTTTCCCATAGTCCCAAAGGCGGTCAGGCGTCCGGTGTGCTGAGACAATGCGCTTTTCATATGCCACGCCCAATTCATCCAGAATGTCTGCGGCTTCTTTCATCGTAGGCCAGTCCGATTGACTGCCCATGATGATCCCCACTTTCACGTCGCTCATCCGCTTGTGTCCCTGCCTTTCGAAAGAGCGCGCACTATAGCCAAATCCGCTTATGTGGCAATGCGGTACAGAGTGTTCAGGCGATGATATCTGGGGTCAGGCGGTCTTCGATCAGGCGGATGATGTCTTTCAGGCGCAGTTTTTGTTTTTTCAAACGTTTGATCGTCAGTTGATCTGACGTGCCTTTGGCCTGCAACGCTTCGATCGCCTCGTCCAGATCGCGGTGCTGGCGGCGGAAAACCTCCAGCTCCACCCGTAAAACCTCATCAGTTTTCATTGAAAGATCGGTGGGCGCGTTCATGGGCGACTCGGTTGTTATTGTGGTGCTTGTCACACAAGATAGTGTGTCAGGCGTTATCCCGCCAGACCTTGTGGACATCCTGGTTTCTTCCCATATTCTATAGCATGCGGTTGCCAAAAAGGGGCCGCAAAACACGTCGCTTTGACAATAAAGGACGAAAATACGTGTCAAAACTTACTCTTGGCTCATACCCGCATCTTCTGGGGTTCGAGCAATTGGAACGCCTTTTGGAACGGTCTGCAAAGGCCGGAAATGAAGGATACCCGCCCTATAACATCGAGCAGACCTCGGATTTTTCGTATCGTATCACTCTGGCGGTAGCCGGGTTCGCGGAAGAGGATCTGTCGATCACCATTGAGGATCGCCAACTGGTGATCCGGGGTCGTCAACGCGACGACAGCGAGGGGCGCATCTTCCTGCATCGCGGCATCGCGGCGCGTCAGTTCCAGCGCATGTTCGTGCTGGCCGACGGGGTCGAGGTGGGCGAGGCGATCATGGAAAACGGTCTGCTGCATGTGGATCTGACCCGCGCCGTGCCGGAAACCGTGGTGCAAACGATCAACATAAGAAAGGGGTAAGAGCAATGAATACACCGATTGAACTGAACGCCGAAGGCGACCGGATCGTCTATGTCAAAACGGTCGAAGTCGCTGATCTGCCTCGGGAACTGCGCGAACAGGCCGGGGACCTGGATCTGCTCTATGCCGTTCACGACTCGGACGGTCAGCAACTGGCGCTGGTCGCCGACCGCAAGCTGGCGTTCAACCTCGCGCGCGAGCATGACTTCTCGCCGGTGGCCGTGCACTGAGCACGGCCCCTCTGACGTTTTCCACGTGACATCTGCTGTCCGTCGGGCGAGTTATGCGAACCGGAGACGGTTTGCATAAGAAAGAGCGCGCGGAAATGAGCTGGTTTGATTTTGACTGGGTAGATGCCTTTACCGACAGGGCATTTGGTGGGAACGGTTGCGCGGTTGTTCACGGTGGGGCGGCCTTGTCTGACGACACCTCGATGGCCTTTGTGAACGAGACCTCACTCGTTGAATGCACGTTTACAGGACCGTCCGCTATTGCCGATATTCGGGTCCGCTACTTTCTGGCCAGCCGAGAAATTCCGTTCGCCGGGCATCCAACCATTGCAACTGTCGCAGCCATGCAGTCCCGAGGGCTGTTTCAGGGAAATACGCTGACGCTGGAAACGGGTGCTGGTGTTGTTCCGATCCGCCTGATCGGTGATGAAATCGAGATGACTCAGGTCGCGCCACAGTTTGGGGCATATGTTCCCGCCGATTTGGTGGCCGCGGCGATTGGCTTGTCCCAGGACGACATTATGTCTCCTCCACAGTTTGTCTCTACGGGATTGCCTTTTTGCGTTACGGTCCTGCGTGATCACGACGCTTTGCGAGCAGCCGATTTGAATGTCGAGGCCCTTCAGGCTGTGTCGGAAATGGCAGGGTTTTCTGGGTCTGATATGGCCGAACCTTTTCTTGTCACGTTGAAGGGCGCAACCGATGCGGGTGACACGTTCTCGCGCCTGCTACTAGCGCCACCCAGCCCGCCCGAAGACCCCTTTACCGGCTCGGCAACCGGGGCGATGGCCGCCTATCTGTGGAAGCATGGACTGATGGCGAAGGATACGTTCGCCGCCGAACAAGGGCACGACATGGGGCGTCCGGGGCAAGCGACCGTGACCCGCGTCGGGCCTTCTGATGCGATGATTGGTATTAAGGTTGCCGGGCGTGGTCACGTTCTGATGCGGGGTCAGGTCAACCTGTCAGAGGTGTCCGTATGACCGAACCCGCCATTGCAATTCTGCCTTATGGAAACCGTTTGGGGCCAAAGCTGTCATCGCTTCCCCTGGCTGACCTGATCTGGCCCGACGGGTGCCCCGAGCGCCTGATCGGCAATACCGTCGGAGACCTTGAGCCCACCGATCACCTGATCATGTATCCCAATTCAACTGTGCATCTGCGCCTGCGCCGGGGCACACGCGCGCAGATTTCCCTGATGATGGGAGAGCCCTCTGCCATTCATGCCAAACACGACCAGATGCTGCGCTGGACGTGGCGGCGGTTTTTTCGCGTCCTGACGTTTCATGATGTTTTGCTTCAAGGAATCCCGAACGCGGTGTTCCTGCCCTATGGCGTCACAATGATTCCAGATTGGCGCGAATTGGATGTGAGCAAGTCCAAATCCTGTTCGCTGATCGCGTCAGCCAAACGTGATCTCGAAGGGCACCAGTTGCGCCATTCTGTCATCGACTGGGTGCGGGAAACTGGTGCGGACGTGGATATCATGGGGCGGGGCTATAACCCGTTTGACCAAAAGTCTGACGGTCTGGCACCCTATCGCTATTCCGTAGTGATCGAAAACGTGCGCGAGAAAAACTATTTCTCCGAAAAACTGACCGACGCGATCCTGTGTTCAACGGTGCCGATCTATTGGGGTTGCCCGAATATCGACGATTTCATGGATAGTTCGGGCATGATCATATGTGAATCCGAGGCTGATATTCAGCAAGCGATCCAATCCCTGACGCCCGAGGATTACGCGGCGCGCTTGCCTCGGTTACAAGCGATTCAGGCCAAGGCTGCGGAGTTTGGGGATTTCGAAGGCCGCGCGGTCGCAGCCCTGCGCGCAGAAATTTAGCAAAAAATGCAAAAAGCCCCCGCGCTGCGAGGGCTTTTCGTAGAATATATGCGCTGTCTTAGGACGCTGCAATCAGGCCCATGCTTTCCAGCTTGAGCAGCACCTGATGGGCACAGTTGTCGACATCGACATTCTCGGTCTCGACACTCAGTTCCGGGTTCTGGGGGACGTCATAGGGGTCAGAAATCCCTGTGAATTCCTTGATCTTGCCTTCACGCGCTAGCTTGTACAGACCCTTGCGGTCGCGACGTTCACATTCCTCGATGCTGGTCGCGACGTGAACTTCACAGAAGGCACCAAACTGTTCGATATCTTCACGAACCGCGCGGCGTGTGGTTGCGTAGGGCGCAATCGGTGCACAGATGGCGATGCCGCCGTTTTTGGTGATCTCACTGGCCACGTAACCGATGCGACGGATGTTCAGGTCGCGGTGTTCTTTCGAGAAACCCAGTTCCGACGACAGGTTCTTACGCACGATGTCACCATCCAGTAGCGTCACGGGGCGGCCACCCATTTCCATCAGCTTGACCATCAAGGCGTTGGCGATGGTGGATTTGCCCGAGCCCGAGAAACCAGTGAAAAACACGGTGAAACCCTGTTGGCTGCGCGGCGGTTTGGTCTTGCGCAGCTCGGCCACAACCTCGGGGAAGCTGAACCATTCGGGGATTTCCAGACCTTCGGCCAGACGGCGGCGCAGTTCGGTGCCCGAGATGTTCAGGATCGTGACGTTGTCCTTGTCTTCGATCTCGTCATTCGGCTCGTACTGGGCGCGCTCTTGCACATAGACCATGTGTTTGAAGTCAACCATTTCGAGGCCGATCTCGTCCTGGAACTTTCGGAACAGATCCTGCGCGTCATAGGGGCCGTAGAAATCTTCGCCTTGGCTGTTCTTGCCCGGGCCAGCGTGGTCGCGGCCGACAATGAAGTGGGTGCAGCCGTGGTTGGCGCGGATCAGACCGTGCCAGACCGCCTCGCGCGGGCCAGCCATGCGCATGGCCAGGTTAAGCAGCGACATCGAGGTGGTCGAGGCCGGGTATTTGTCCAAAACCGCTTCATAGCAGCGCACGCGGGTAAAATGATCGACGTCGCCGGGTTTGGTCATGCCGACAACCGGGTGGATCAGCAGGTTGGCCTGTGCTTCTTTCGCGGCGCGGAAAGTCAGTTCCTGATGCGCGCGGTGCAGCGGGTTGCGGGTTTGGAACGCAACGATACGGCGCCAACCCAGCTTGCGGAAATAAGCGCGCAGCTCGTTCGGGGTGTCGCGACGGGCGCGGAAATCATAGTGGACGGGTTGTTGAATGCCGACAACGGGACCGCCCAGATAAACCTTGCCTGCGGTGTTGTGCAGATAGTTCACGGCTGGGTGTGCGTCATCATCTGCGCCGAACACTTTTTCAGCCTCGCGCGCCTTGTCCGGGGTCCAGCGGTCGGTCACGGTCATGGTGCCAAGGATCACGCCTTCTTGGTCGCGCAGGGCGATGTCCTGACCCAATTCGATGGTATCGGCAAACTCTTCGCTGACGTCCAATGTGATGGGCATGGGCCACAAGGTACCGTCGGCCAGACGCATGTTGTCGACGACGTTGTTGTAATCAGCCTCGGTCAGAAACCCCTTGAGCGGGTTGAACCCGCCATTCATCAGAAGCTCCAGATCGCAAATCTGGCGGGGGCTCAGGTCCCAGCTTGTCAGATCAGCGGCTTCTACTTTCAGTTTCTGCGCGGATTCATAGGAAACATATAGTTCAGGGATCGGAGCGAGATTGCTTAACATCGTCATTGGAATACTCTTGTCGAAGTGCGGTTTTGCCAGTGATTCAAGGGCGTTTGCGGGGCATTTGCCCCGACCGTTGGGCGAAGTCCATATACATTCATGAAACAAAGGACGAAATGCGCGGTTTTTTCGCGGAATGGAAGGATTTTCTGACATCCGGCGGAAATTACGACCGTGGTTCCAGCAATGGTCGGCAAAATGGTGCCAAAACGAGAATGTGTTCCTATGCGGCGGCAGTTTCCAATAGGTCGGCCGCGCTTTGGATGGGCAGGGCGGGAATCGGTCGGGTCACACCGCGCAGTTGAAAGGATTTCATTCCGTTCAGATCGCCTTGGTACCCGGCAGTCTTCAGCACGTCGTCCGAGACAAGAAGTTCCACTTTCAATCCCTTTGTCTCGGCCTCCAACCGGCTGGCCACATTGACTGCATCGCCGATGATGGTGCGTGCGGCATTGCCCGCAGCACCGATTTCACCAAGAACTAAATCCCCAAGATGCAGGCCCATTCCGATGCGAATGCGAGGGCTTCCTTCGGCTTCCAGCTGCTGATTGAACCGCATGAGGGCGTGACTGACATCTGCCGCTGCCTTCAAACCCGCTTTTGCCGAACTTTCGGCATCAGGCGTTTCAAACACAGCCAGCAGCCCGTCGCCCATGTATTTATCAACCACACCCCCGTCAGCAGTGATGGCCGGAACGATGGCGTCAAAAAACCGGTTCAGAAGAAAGACGATGTCATAAGGCAACTGCCCCGTGGTCCGCGAGGTGAACCCCCGCATATCCAGAAATAGCACGGCCAGTTTGCGTTCCTGACCCTGACTGGCATGTGCGCGCTGCCGCCCTCCGTCGGGGCGGAACATGCGAAAGGCTGTGATCGGTTCGGTCGGGCGTATCTGGCACGCCAGCCGAGCACCATCGGGCGCGCTGACGGCTGCCAGACTGCGGGCCTCGACATCACTGGGGGCCGGAAGTTTCTCGGCACCGTCTTCAACGATCACGCGGCAAGTCGTGCAGCGCCCCTTGCCGCCACAAAGGGCGGTGTGAGGGATACCGTTGGCCTGCGAGATTTCCAGCAGCGTCATGCCCTTCTCTGCGACGACTTCGGGGCCTTCGACGTATTTGACCCGAACAGAATGCCTGCGCCGCCAGAGTTTGCGACCCAGAAACACGGCAATGGACGCAGCCAGTGCAATCCAGAACGCCATCATTGCGTTGTCTTTTACGCTGAAAAGGGCCTGAAACTCTTCGGGGGAGGGCCAGTTGTAATGTTCGATATATTGTTCGCGCAGGGAAGGATCAGCAAAATCGGTCCAAATCCTGCGACCCTCGGTCAGCAGGCCTGCAAGGGCAAAGGACGGAACAAAAACCGCCAACCCGATCAGATAGGGGGCTACGTTTGACCACCAACGGGTAAGGCGAAGCCACATATGCAGCCCGACGCAACTGTGAACCCAGACGACAAGCAACAGAAGGCTTTGCATGTAGATCGCGGAACTGGGCCACATTAGGGCGATGATGTACCCCATCTCGTCGTTGACGTTGTATATCTCATGCGCATAGCGCGTGTGCACGATATGCGCGATCAATTGCAGCGGAATGAGCAACCCCAGTACCACTTGCAGGGCGGTATTGAAGGGCATTCGCAACGTGCGGCGTTGGCTGATGGAATACAGGGCAAGCCCGAAATGAGTAAACAGAGCGACGTACAGAACCGCGCTGCCGATGTCATGGCGTGTGACGGCGTGGCGGCCGTCTTGCATATCGTGCAGATAATCGGTGTGGAATAGGCCCAGGCCAATATTGATGAAATGAAAGAAAGCGAAGGCAAACAGGATTAAGCCGCTGCCAATCCGCAGCCGGGTTGCCCACCCGCCTTGCCAAAGAACGCTTTTCAATCAAGCCACCTGTATTCGCATTTCTTGCGCCTGAGTCTGGAGCGGCTGGGGCTATGGGTCAAGTTATGGTTGAAAATAGGATGGTTCCCACGGGGTTGCCTGAGCGTGGGCGCAAATAATGGCCGGGGAAAGATTGAACAGCACGATGTGGCTCAGCTCTGGGCGGGTCCGAGAGCTGTAGATCAAACCGTCAGCGTGTTTGGCACGAGCTTGATCTGAGAACCGCCATGTTGGTGAAAAGCCATGTTCTTTATGGATATCTTGCCAAACCATCGACGCTTTGTGCTGACCGCGCAGGTCGATCAAACTTGCGCCTGATACTTCTGCCCTCTGCAATATTCTTGGTGGGTCGTTGGGCGAGACATATCGACGAATGGCAACCCCCGCCCCTTCGGCGCTAAGAGAAGCGTAGAGAGCGATTTGCCCGGAATAATGAAAACGCCCCTCGGGTGCCTGAGCGGGAACCAAAGGGGCGCTAATTTGGGATAGAAACAGAATTCTCCAGACCGGGCCGGAGAATTCCATCATCACGTTATTCCTGCTCGGCCAAAAACCGTTCCGCATCCAATGCAGCCATACAGCCCATACCGGCGCTGGTCACGGCCTGGCGATAGATGTGGTCGGTCAGGTCACCCGCCGCGAAGACGCCCGGAATCGACGTTTCGGTCGAGCCCGGCTTGGTGACGACATATCCGCCCATATGGGTTTCCAGCGAGTCTTTGACCAGCTCGTTCGCAGGCGCGTGGCCGATCGCGACAAAGACGCCCTTGCATGGGATCTTGGTGACTTCGCCGGTCTTGACATTCTTGACGCGCACGCCTTCAACGCCCAGAGGGGCATCCGTGCCGATGACTTCTTCAAGCTCGTGGAACCACAGCGGTTCGATCTTTTCGTGCTTCAGCAGCCGGTCCTGCAAGATTTTCTCGGCCCGCAATTCGTCGCGGCGGTGGATTAGCGTCACTTTGCTGGCGAAGTTGGTCAGGAACAGTGCCTCTTCGACCGCAGTGTTGCCACCGCCGATCACCACGATTTCCTGTCCGCGATAGAAGAACCCGTCACAGGTTGCACAGGCGGATACACCGAAACCCTTGAACTTGTCTTCCGACGGCAGGCCGAGCCATTTGGCCCGTGCGCCCGTGGCAAGAATAACGGCATCGGCCGTATAAATCGTTCCGCTGTCACCCTTGGCGGTGAACGGGCGCTTTGAGACGTCCAAATCGTTGATGATGTCGCCGATGATTTCGCAACCCATCGCCTTGGCGTGGTCCTGCATGCGAACCATCAGATCGGGACCCTGAACTTCTGTATCGCCGGGCCAGTTCTCAACCTCGGTTGTGGTGGTCAATTGACCGCCGGGTTCAATGCCCTGAACCAGAATCGGCTCAAGCATCGCGCGGCTGGCGTAGACGCCCGCTGTATAACCGGCCGGTCCCGATCCGATGATCAGAACCTTCGTGTGACGTGTTTCGGCCATGGTACCCCCAACTCGATCTGCCTGTTTTGGGCGCTTGGCCCCTTGGCGAATGGATATAACGACCACAGTGCGGCGCTTAAAGCCCCTACCTGTCACACATCCGCTATGCGTTCAGCGAAAAGCGCCTAAAAAAAGAACACTGAAAATAAAGAAAATTGCGCATACGCGAAAGATTATTGCGCATCTTTGGGGTGCTGATATAACAACCGAAAATTCAGGAGCATTGAATGGTCGCGACACGGCTGGATGAGATTGACCGCAAGATTCTGGCGGAATTGCAGGCAGACGGTCGCATGACCAATGTCGAACTGGCAAAGCGTGTGGGAATTTCAGCCCCACCCTGCCTAAGGCGTGTGCGTACGCTGGAAGATTCAGGGCTGATCCGCGGGTATCATGCTGAGGTGAACGCGCGCGAGTTGGGATTCGAAGTTCAGGTCTTTGCCATGGTCGGGCTGGAAAGCCAGGCCGAATCCGAACTCAGCGCCTTTGAAGAACGCTGCCGCGACTGGCCTCTGGTGCGCGAGTGTCACATGCTGAATGGCGAAGTCGATTTCATCCTGAAGTGCGTGGCCCCGGACCTGAGCAGTTTTCAGCAATTTCTCACAGGTGAACTTCTGACCACTCCAAACGTGGCAAGCGTGAAAACGTCGCTTGTGATCCGGGGCGCTAAGGACGAGCCCGGTGTACCTTTTGACGTGCTGGAAGAACGAATGAGCCGGATGGCTTGAACCGCGCGCGTTTATGCGCAGCACAACATGGCGGTAGAATCGCCGTGACGAGCAAGAACAGTGCCCAACCTAGTAAAATCTGCATAAAGCCCCCACTTTGCAGCAATATTTTTGTGTTTACGCTGTGATTGCGTCTACTTCTCCGTCACCGGCACGCGGCATCAACAGCGGGCCGAAATCGTTCAGCGAATCGACATGCGCAAACAGGTTCAGATAGATTGATCGGAGCGAATGACTGATCATCCGAACTGCGTTGACCCCCGGGTGGTAAGTTTCGAACTGAAGCCCATCAACCTTGATGACCGAGTGGCGTTTTAAGCAGATGTGAAACAGCTCGATCGGAGTGGGCGGAAGGGTTTCGATAACACTCATCCCGTCCTGAAATTCGTGGACCGGTGTCAAAATCGTTTCGTTGCCATGCAGGTGGCGCAGATGGGCCGGTGTCCCGACGATACGCGCGGCCGGGCCCGCGATTACGCCAGACAAAGGTTTTTGCATCCCAAACGTGTCCGCCGTGATGCGGGTCAAGGGGCGGGTGCGCCCGCGCGAGTCCTCGCGCCCTGGGACAAGAGTGACCGAACCTTTCCACAAAACAGTTTGCGAGGAACCGTCCTGCGTCAGAACGGTGTCACCGGGCAGCAGGTCTTCGATCGCCATGGGACCCGTCTTTGTTTCAACCAGCGAACCGCGCGTAAATGCGCAGAATGCATCTTCAAACATCGGCAAAGCCGGTGCGATGTGTCGTGTCTGCGAAACGTCACCGTTTGGCAGCAACGAACTGACCTCATAGCGCCGCAGCTGCGCCTTGGGTTTGTCCGGTGTCCTTGGGGCGTCTTGCAGCATTGCCGAAGTATCAACGGCATTCCTGGCAGCCCGTGAGAGCGAATGTGGAATAGGCATAGTTATTCCGTCCCTTCTAGTACCCGCTCAGACGGGGTGACCTCTCGAAAGAGACCCGTCTGATTAGTCTTATTTTTTGTTTTGATTGAAAGGGCGACCCTAAGGCGGCGGTCGATTCGACGACGCGATGAAAAAATAATCCGCAGACCTTTGGCCAACATTTTGACCCCCCAAACAAACTCACACCAACGCAGGCTGAAATTGCCGGCGCACACATGCTCCTGAACCTGACCGCTTTGAATACCTGCGGCAGGCCACACACCGGACCGGAGCACCTCTCCGGCGTGTTTCTTGGCCCTGGGGACCGGCAGCTTGGCACCCTGGGCATGTCGATCAGCCTTGCTTTGCCAAACGGCGCGCAACTCTGACCGAGCGGCTGGAAACGTGTTTCCACGGCATCTCCAGCCCCTTCTCTTTGCTCGCCGCAACAACGGCGCTGAGAAAGCGAGATTTGATCTTCATTTTGTGTTCCTGCTCCTCGGGGGTTTGACACCCCGTTCCCTATGGTTAGCCAATGTGATGCCATAATGAGGCGCCGATAAGGCTGATCCGGGATCAATTCAGGACAAAATGAAGGTTGGCAGCTCCTCTTTCTTCATGCTGTCTCGCACTGCTGGAGCATCGGCAGATAAGCACCTGAGAGCGGACAATAAAACTCAATTTGTTCCGACTCAGGTAGACACAAAGAATGTGGCGAAAAAGCGGCGATATCGCCACAATTCGGTCTTGGTTTACAGTTTGATTGCTGAAATCAGTCGGCCATAGTCGGCTTCTTTGGCGTGGGTCGCCCTGCGATAGGAATAAAATCTATCCGGATCGGAATAGGTGCAGTGCCGAGTCCACTCGGCCTGACCGATTCCCGCCTGTCGCAGCCTGTGAAGACCAAATGCGGGCAGGTCGAACTGAAGCCTGTCGCCCGTGCCATTCGCAAAGAACCGCAGGTTGTCGGGTGAATCTGCGACGAAATCGTCCAGAAACTCTGGGCCCACCTCATAGGCTGTCTGCGAAATCGTCGGTCCGATCACTGCAATCGTGTTTTTGCGACGTGCGCCCAACGCCTCCATGGCGTCCAGCGTAGCCTCCAACACGCCATCCAGCGCGCCTTTCCAGCCTGCATGGGCTGCGCCGATGACCTGTGCGTCGGGGTCGGCAAACAGAACTGGCTGACAATCCGCCGTCAGAATCGTGAGCGCCAGACCGGGCGTCGATGTCACCACCGCATCTGCCTTGGGCTTTTCCCCATTTATCGGTCCGTCGACCGACAGCACGGTTGGAGAGTGGACCTGATGAACCCCAATCATTGCGTCGGGCGTAACTTCCATTGCGTCCGCAACCCGATTGCGGTTGATCGCTACGGCCTCGGTCTGATCCGAAGATCCATATCCACAGTTGAGCCCGGCGAATATGCCGGAAGACGCGCCTCCGCGACGGCTGAAGAACCCGTGGCGAACAGAGGACAGCATGTCCGAAGTCAGAATTTCCAGTGTCATGATTCCAGTCCCGGAGGGGGGGCGGCATAGGAAGGGTAGAGGCCCAGTACTTTGAACAGGTTTCCCATTTCATTCGGATGCGTCAACCTGCGATGTGCGGAAACCAGTTTATCAAGCTCGACCCCGCCGAGAGTCGCAGAAAGCTTCTGCGCGCGCGCAGTTATTCCCAGCCGCTCCAGAAATACCCCCTGAGGCGTCAGGCGCGTGTGGGCACATCCGGCGGCGCGTGTGGCGGTGGCCAGCGGCTCGAAATCGACATGGGCGGTCAGATCAGCCTGTCCCGGTGCCTGCAAAGGGTCTGCCCGCTCATGTTTGCGAACGGCCTGCAAGGTATCGCCCAGCGAATGCCAGTCGCCATAATCTACAATCAGCCCGGCTCCGCCTTGCGTCGCGATCCGGCCAGCCAAAACGGTGATAATTGGAATTGCGGATGGGCAGAGTTCGACGAGATCACCATCTTGTGTATCGTCCAGCCGATCCATCAGTGCCACCTGAGATGCCTGTGCCCCCAGACCATACGTCAGTGATTCGCCTTCACGCCCGACCAGACGCTCGCGCCATCCATCGCCGTCGCGCAGGAATTGACGTATGGGGAGGGCGTCGAAGAATTCGTTCGCGACCACAAACAGCGGTGCATCGGGCAGGTCGGCAACGGTTTCGATCCAGCGCGGCGTGTATCCGTTCAGGATATCCGACTGAATTTGTCGAAGGATAGGGGAAGCCTCCAGCAAGGTGACGTCTGCGGCGTCGTGGAAGCCCTCAATGCTTCGGGTTGCGCGCAGAATGTCGGCCATCAACGTGCCGCGCCCCGGACCCAGCTCGGCAAGAACAAAGCGGTTGGGGTGACCCTGATCTATCCAGGCTTGCGCCAACGACAAACCGATCAGTTCGCCAAACATCTGACTGATTTCCGGCGCTGTGATGAAATCGCCCAGAGCACCCAGAGGGTCGCGGGTGGAGTAATATCCCTGAGTTGGATGCAGTAGGCATTCGGTCATGTAGTCGGCCACGCTCATCGGGCCGTCTTGCGCGATGCGCGCAAGTAGGTGATCGGTCAGAGTCATCGAACAGATCGCGCACGCAGCGCGAACCACAAGCCAAGTGCGATCATGGGGATCGACAGCAACTGACCCATTGTCAGTCCATAGCCGCCGATATGCCACGCCAGCCCCAGCGGATTACCGGGCGAGATGAATTGTGCGTCCGGCTGCCGAAAAAACTCGACAATAAATCGCGAGGCACCGTAACCGGCCATGAAAACCCCCATAATCAAACCGGGTGTCTTGAACGCACCGCGCCGATAGGCCAGCCATAACAGCACCGCCCCCAGCAGCACCCCTTCCAGCGCCGCTTCATAGAGTTGCGATGGATGCCGCGCGCACATGCCAGCCAGTACGCCGGGGCAACCCTGTGCGGCCGCTCCGGGGAAAATAAAGGCCCAGGGCAACTCGCTGGGGCGTCCCCATAATTCTGCGTTAACAAAGTTTGCCAACCGCCCCAGCAACAACCCCGGCGGAACTGCGTGTGCGATAAGGTCGGCCAAGGACAATACCGGAACCTTGTGGCGGCGTGCATACAGATAAGAGGCAACGACCACTCCGAGCAGTCCGCCGTGAAAGGCCATTCCGCCCTGCCAGACTTTCAGAATGTCCTGCGGGTTCGCCAAGTAATAAGCGGGTTGGTAAAACAGCACGAAACCCAGCCGACCGCCCAGAATGACGCCGAGAATGATCCACGTGAGCAGGTCTTCCAGTTGCTCGGGCTTCATGGGTGGGGTTGATTCTGGCCAAAGTGCAGGTCGCCGCAGCGCCATTGCACCCAAGCGCCACGCGATCAGAATACCTGCAATATATGCCAGTGCGTACCAGCGCAGCGCGAACTCCATCCCGAAGAGTGAGATTGAGAACAGCTCGGGCGACAGATCGGGGAAATTCAGAACAGCCTGCATGTGCGTCTCATTGCCCGTGCTTTATGGGGCAAGTCAACCTTGAGCCTGACGCAAACTTTACCCATATAGGGATCAACCGCGATTTCGGAGAAATGCCATGCAGACCCGCAACAAGATTCTGGACGACGTATCCCAATTGATGACCAACGCCATGGGCGTGGCACAGGGCGCGCGGGAAGAAGCCGAAAATGCGATGAAGTCGATGATCGACCGCTGGCTGGCGGATCGGGATTTCGTGACGCGCGAGGAATTCGACGCGGTTCGTGCGATGGCCCAAAAAGCGCGCGAAGAGAATGCCGCGCTGGAAGAACGCATCGCGGCGCTTGAGGCGAAACTGGACAAGTAACGTCCGAATCCAAATTTTCGATGCAAGAGAAACGCCGCGCGATCCGGGTAGGGATTGTGCGGTGTTGTGCATCTTGCCGCCTTGCGGAATTTAATCAAGACAAAGCTGCACGCGACGCCAATATTTTGATCGCCGTGACCGTTCGTCCACAACTTATTGCTGTTATCCCCAATAAATAGGGTTGCCAGACGGGTACTGGCAGCGCACCATATTTAGTACAGGCCCACGGGGGAAGCCCGGCTTGTAGAGCAGGCAACTAGCGCTGGGGCGCTGCCAGCCCCAAAATGCTAGAGATTAGTGAGGTGGCATTATGGCCCTTTCCGAGCAGTTTCTCGAAGAAGATCTTCATCCAATAGATATTGTTGAACACCTGGCTGAACACCACGACTGGGACTTTGACCGGATCGGGGATGACCAGATCGCCATGGCTGTCGAAGGGCAGTGGCGTACCTACTCAATCACGCTGGCCTGGTCTAACTATGACGAAACCCTGCGCATGGTGTGTTCGTTTGAAATGGACCCACCGTCCGAGCGAGAGTCCGAGTTGTACGAACTGCTAAACAAGATGAATGATCAGTGCTGGGCGGGTGCCTTTACCTATTGGGCCAACCAGAAACTGATGGTCTATCGTTACGGTCTGGTTCTTGCTGGCGGACAGATGGCCAGCCCCGAGCAAATCGACACGATGATCACCGCAGCCGTCCTGAGCGCTGAGCGGTATTACCCCGCGATCCAGTTGGTCACATGGGGCAACCGCGATCCCGAAGACGCGATGCAGGTCGCCATTGCAGAGGCCTACGGGCGCGCGTAAAGCTTTGCCCCGAACCGACAAGTAAGGGGAGGGGCAATCATGGATATGTCACGCGTCACCGAACAGGGACTGGTGCTTCTGGGATGCGGCAAGATGGGATCGGCCATGCTCGCTGGATGGTTTGAGCATGGCCTTCCTGCGTCATCGGTCTGGGTTGTGGACCCGTATCCATCGGACTGGTTAAAGGCGCAGTGCGTTAACATCAACACACCTCTGCCTGAAGCCCCCGCTGTGGTGCTGGTGGCTGTCAAACCGCAGATTATGGGCGAGGCTCTGCCTGCGATCAAAGCGCTGGGCGGCGGTAGCAGCCTGTTTATTTCGGTCGCGGTGGGGACGTCGATTAACACCTTCGAAGACGTTTTGGGCGAGGGCACTCCGATCGTGCGCGCGATGCCAAACACGCCCGCAGCGATCCGGCAGGGGATCACGGCACTGATCGGGAATTCTGTCGCATCGAATGACGATGTCGCACTGGCCGAAGACCTGTTGTCAGCCATTGGCGAGACCGTCCGACTGGACGACGAATCTCAGATGGATGCGGTTACGGGCCTGAGCGGTTCAGGCCCGGCCTACGTCTTTCACCTGATCGAAACCTTGGCCGCTGCGGGTCAGACGCAGGGCTTGCCACACGATCTGGCGATGAAACTGGCCAAGTCGACTGTGGCCGGGGCAGGTGCGTTGGCGATGGCCGCCGATGAAGACCCTGCGCAATTGCGGATCAACGTGACCTCTCCCAACGGTACGACTCAGGCCGCGCTTGAGGTGTTGATGCACGAAGAAGAAGGCTTCCCCGATCTGCTGCATCGTGCCGTGAAAGCCGCCACCGACCGATCCAAGGAGCTGTCTTGTGAGTGAGATTTCCTTTGATGATTTCCTCAAGGTCGACATCCGCGTCGGCAAAGTCGTTCGTGCCGAACCGTACCCCGAGGCGCGCAAGCCCGCGATCAAGATGTGGATCGACTTTGGCGATGAAATTGGTGAGCGTAAGACGTCAGCCCAGATCACCGCGCATTACGACCCGGCCACGCTGGTGGGCAAACAGGTGATGGCTGTGGTGAACTTTCCCCCGCGCCAGATCGGCCGCTTTATGTCCGAAGTGCTTGTGTTGGGCCTTCCCGATGAAAGTGGCGAGATTGTTCTGATCGGCCCTGATGGTGACGTTCCTGTTGGCGGGCGGATGCACTGATGAAACTGCTAGTTGCCCGCCCTATGACAGCAGCAGTCACAGCCCGCGCGCGGGCAGAGTTTGATGTCGAGTTTCGCGAAGACACATTACCGATGACGCAGGATGAGATGCTGCGCGCTTTGTCTGATTTCGATGTGGTGGTCCCGACTTTGGGTGACCTTTTTTCGGAACAGGTATTCGCGCAGGTGCCTAACCCCCGCTGCAAATTGCTGGCAAATTTCGGGGTCGGGTATAATCACATCGACGTGGATGCGGCGCGCGCCGCAGGCGTTGCCGTGACGAACACACCGGGCGCCGTCACCGATGCAACCGCCGACATAGCGATGACCTTACTGCTTTCGACAGCCCGGCGTGCGGGGGAAGGGGAACGGCAGGTCCGGGCTGGCACTTGGCAGGGATGGCATCCGACGCAGATGCTGGGCCACCACGTGACGGGCAAGCGTGTTGGGATCGTTGGCATGGGGCGCATCGGTCAGGCCATCGCGCGTCGGTGCCACTTTGGGTTTGGAATGCAGATCCTTTATCAATCCCGCAGCAAGAAAGAGACCGGCTTTCCCGCGGAATATGTTCCTGACTTGAAAGAGCTGTGCGCTCAGGTCGATTTCCTGATCCTGGCGGTCCCAGGTGGTGCGGAAACCCGCCACCTGATCGACGCGCAGATTTTTCAGGCAATGAACGCTTCGGCTCTTCTGATCAATATCGCGCGCGGAGAAGTCGTGGACGAATCTGCATTGATTGCCGCGCTCCACACCGGCCAGATCGCCGGGGCGGGATTGGATGTCTATGAGTTTGAGCCCGCGGTCCCGCAAGTCCTGCGCGACATGGAGAACGTGACACTGTTGCCCCATCTGGGCACGGCGACCGAAGAAGTGCGCAGCGATATGGGGCATATGGCCCTGGACAATGTGGCCGCCTTTGTCGACGGGCGCCCTCTGCCAAACCCGGTCTAAGTGCCCACAGCCTCACGCCAGTGTTTGCGGCATAGCGAGACGTAAGTTTCGTTCCCGCCAATCTGCACCTGCGCACCTTCCGTGATGGTGTTTCCGTTTTCGTCCTGACGAATCACCATCGTCGCCTTGCGCCCGCATTCGCATATGGTGCGGACCTCACGCATTTCGTCAGCCAATGCAAGCAACGCAGCCGAGCCCGGAAAAAGACGGCCCTGAAAATCCACGCGCAGCCCGTAAGCAAGCACTGGTACTTTCAGGTCGTCTACGGCGCGCGCCAGTTGCCAAACTTGATCTTCGGTCAGAAATTGGGCTTCGTCGACAAACACGCAGGCGACTTTACCCTTCGCCAATCGCCCTTCGATCATTGCAAAAACATCGTCTTGGGCTGTGAACGTGTCAGCATCCGACGAAATCCCGATGCGGGATGCAATTTTGCCCACACCTGCACGTCCGTCCAACGCGGCGGTCATCAAATAGGTGTCCATGCCCCGCTCGCGATAGTTGTGCGAGGCTTGCAACAGGACGGTCGATTTGCCTGCGTTCATTGTGGAATAATTGAAGTACAGCTTTGCCATGGTCCCGGGTCTAAAACGCCTGAACGGTGCGGACAAGCCATCATATGTCGCAGTAGAAGCGACGCCGCCGTTGTTGCTGTCAGGGCCGAGCATAGGCTCAATGGGGATGGATACCCGAACGACAACAACAGCGACGTCGTCGGCCAACATGCGGCCTAAACAAAGCAGGGCATTCAAAAATTACCCCACAATCACTCGTACTCGGCAAGAACTGCCGCCACTCACTCACAAAACCCCCGCATATCTGAGGGATAGCCAATATATGCCATTTGAATTATGACTCTGTTATGGGAAATTTCTTTTCCCTTTCCCCCGCAACGAAGAATACACTGGGGAGGCAGGCAGCAGAGGGTGGAGCATGGCGGATATTGGGGCTTATCTGAAAAAGCATACCGAAGCGTTGGTTAAGGATGTCGGAATCGAAGCAGCGTGCGAGATTACCGGAAAATCCAAGGCGACGCTTGGGCGTTATTATTCTGACAACGCTGAACATGCCGACCGCTTTATGCCCGTCGATGCCGTTGCCCGTCTGGAGGGAGTTGCCAATTTTCCGCACGTCACCTCGGCCTTGGCGGATCTGAAAAATATCACTCTGTCCTATGATGGACGAAACAGTGAAACACCGCGCACGGGCGGGGTGAATTCTGACGTGATTGCGTTGAGCCAGCGCTTTGCGATGCTGATGACCGAGTATCAGGCCGCGATTGAAGATGGCATCATTACGGTCAACGAAGCAAAACGGCTGCTGAAAGAAACCAGCCTGCTGCAACAGGTTCTGATCGAAATGAAGCTGCACCTAGAAGAAGAAAGCGTGAGCTGACGCCACCACCGGCCCCTGTCGGGCCGGGGCTAATCCAAAGCTTTCAGTCAGGGAGTCCGGTTTGCCGGGATGAGTGCCTTATTCGTGGCGCTTCACAATCACCGACCCAACGGAATACCCCGCCCCGAATGAGCAGATCAGGCCGACTTCGCCTTCTGTAAAGTCACCGGAGTATTTTGAAAACGCGATGATCGACCCAGCCGATGACGTGTTGGCGTAGTCCTGCAAAATGTTGGGCTGTTCCTCGGGTTCTGGTTGCCGGCCCATCACTTTCTTACCGATGAAATCGTTCATGGTCTTGTTCGCCTGATGCAACCACAGGCGCTTTAGGTCTTCGCTGCTGACGCCCTCGGATTCCATGTGGTCTGCGATGTGCTTGCTGACCATCGGCAAGACCTCTTTGAACACCTTCCGGCCGTTCTGCATGAACTGCATGTCACGGCGATCCTCAAGTCCAGCGGGGCGGGTGCGGCGCAGAAATCCGTTGTTGTTTCGGATGTTATTGGAAAACTCGGTCGCGCAACGTGTCGAGAGGATTTCGAAATGCGGGCCATCCGCGTCTTCGATCCGTTCGATCAGGGTCGCTGTGGCGACGTCGCCAAAGATAAAGTGACAATCACGGTCTCGCCATTCCAAATGCCCCGTGCAAATCTCGGGGTTCACCACCAGCGCGCTTTTGACCGAACCTGACCGAACCATATCGGCGGCGGCCTGAATGCCGAACGTCGCCGAAGAACAGGCGACGTTCATGTCAAAGCCAAAACCGTTTATGCCCAGTGCTTGCTGAATCTCGATCGCGATCGCGGGATAGGCGCGCTCGTGGTTCGAGGCTGCGCAGATGACCAGATCGACATCCTCTGCGGTGCGCCCGGCCTGTGCCAATGCCTTCTTGCAGGCGTCTACGGCCATCTCAGTCATGATGCCCGGCTCGTCATCGCTGCGCTGACGCAGAAGGGGGTGCATGACGTCAGGGTCCAGAACGCCGCTTTTGTCCATCACGTAGCGGTTTTCGATACCAGAGGCTTTCAGGATGAACTCTTCCGACGAATGTTGCATAGGCTCCATCTCGCCTGCGGCAATCGCTTCTGCGTTCACAGCGTTCATCTTGTCTGCATAGGCATTGAACGCAGTGACAAGTTCAGCGTTCGTGATGACATTCTCTGGCGTGAAAACACCGGTGCCGGTGATAGCTGGCGTGTACATGATCATCCCTGGATATCTCGAATTTGCCCAAAATGCAGTCAACTTGGGGTTAGTTCAAGGTAGATTGACCTAAGGGAATATCAAAGTTGGGAATTTAATCAGCTTCACTTGTTGAATATTTCATTTTTTGAAGTATACGGCGAAGACGAAATCTGAAATGGATTCGACCAATGACCCTAGACGACAGTGAGCTGGTAAAGCGCCTTAGCCCTGAAATGCAGGCAATGATGGGGGTCTATGCTCTCTACTGGAAGTTGCAGGAAAGCCTGGATCTCATCGACGTAGAGGTAAGCCAGCAGGAATGCCACATGCTGATCAAGCTGGATCAACCCAAACGCATGGGTATCTTGGCGGCGGATATGCTGACGGTTCCTTCAACCATCACCTCAACGGCTGACGCGCTTGAGGCGGCGGGATACCTGACGCGTCAGCGCGATCCCGAGGATCGCCGCGCGTGGCTGTTGGTTTTGTCGGACAAGGGTCTGGAAATGCGCCAGGAAATTTTGGCCGAGGCCGGTGCGTTGTTTAACCGGGCCTCTGGATTGAACGATGCCGAAACCGCCGAGTTTGCGCGGTTGGCCCGGAAAATCCGGGAAAACATCTTAAAAACGGGAATACCCGAGGGAATGACGAAATGAAGCTTTTCTCTGTTCTAAGCCTTGCTCTGAGCGTTCTGGCAGCCCCCTTGGCGGCGCAGGATACTGTAAAGCCGGTTAAGCTCATGGTTGCAAAGGAAACGAGCCCGGGGTTTTCGCGTCAGTTTTTCGGGCGGGTTGCAGCGCGCCAGACGGTTGATCTGGCGTTTCAGGTGGCCGGACAGATCGTCGAGCTTCCCGTGACGCAGGGCTTCGTGATCCCGAAGGACGGGTTGATCGCCCAATTGGATCAGGAACCATTCCAGCGTCGTTATGACCGCGCGGTACTGCAAAAGGATCAGGCAGATCGCACCTTGGCCCGTTTGTCGCGCTTGCGGGGGACAGCAGCCAGTCAAGTGGCCGTGGATGATGCAGAAACCGCCGCGCAGCTTGCCGAAATTGCAGTACGCGATGCGCAATACGATCTGGAACAGGCCACTTTGACCGCGCCGTTTGATGCCTTGGTATCAAGCCGGGCGGTCGAGTCTTTTACCACCGTATCGGCGGGCACTCCGATTGTGCGCATTCACGACATGTCCGAATTACGGATCGAAGTCGATGTGCCTGAAATTCTGTTCCAGCGCTCTGGGCAGCAGGATGACATCGAAATCACCGCCAAGTTCCCCGTCAGCGACAAAGTCTTCCCGTTGCAGATTCGCGAGTTTGACGCGGAATCTTCAAGTGTGGGGCAGACATTTCGCATCCAGTTCGGTCTTACACCGCCGGAAGGATTGCAGATTCTGCCCGGCTCTTCGGTGACGGTTAACGTGCAGGTGCAAGATCAGCGCACCGGCATCATTGTCCCGTCGACGGCCATCGTCGCCGATGCGGAAGGAGAGCTGGGCATCATGGTGTTTTCACCCGTCGGGGCAGATGAAGGCACTGTTCGTCGGGTTGCGGTCACGATCGAACCCACTGAATCAGGTGATGTTCGTGTTCTGACGGGCCTGAACAATGGTGATGAGATCGTGGTTGCCGGAGGCGGCGCCCTAACCGACGGGCAGGCGGTACGCCGCTTTGTCGGATTTGCGAACTGAGGTGCAAGGGATGAACATCGCACGCGCATCCATCGACCGCCCGATCTACACTTGGCTGATCATCTTGATCGCCTTGTTTGGCGGTATTTGGGGATTCTTGTCGCTTGGTCGGCTTGAAGATCCTGCATTTACAATCAAGAACGCGGTCATCTCGACTCAATATCCCGGTGCCACGGCTGAACAAGTGGCGCTTGAGGTATCCGAACCCTTGGAATCCGCCATTCAGCAGATGGGCGAGGTCGACACAATCACCTCAATCAACCAGCCCGGATTTTCACTGATCGAGGTTGAGATCAAATCCACCTATGACGGCACCGAATTGCCCGAGGTCTGGACCAAACTGCGCGCCAAAATGCGCGATGCCGCCCGCCATCTTCCCCCGGGTGTTGGGCAACCGTTGGTCAACGACGGTTTTGGGGATGTGTTCGGTCTGTTCTACGCCGTGACTGCGGATGGATTCTCGGACGCCGAAAAGCACGAACTTTCAACCTTTTTACGGCGCGAACTGCTAACTGTGGAAGGCGTGGCCGATGTTGAGGTGATGGGGCTGCCGGAAGAGGCTATTTTCGTCGAACCCGATCTGGCGATCACGGTGAACCAGAATGTTCCTATCCAGGCGGTCAACGAAGCAATCGCCAACGCGGATTCGGTCAACGCATCGGGGTCCGTGCGGTCAGAGGACGAACGCACGACCATTCTGACAGCAGAAGGGTCTGACAGCGTTTCGGCCATCGCCGGGCTGTCGGTGGGGTCACAGGGGCAGGTAATCAATCTGTTCGACATGTCCGACGTATATCGCGGGCGCCAAACCGACCCTGATGTCATCATCCGCTTTGACGGGGCCGAGGCCTTTACGCTGGGCATTGCCGGTCTGTCGTCGGAGAATATTGTCGAGGTCGGCAAGCGAGCCGACGCCAAGTTTGCCGAGCTGGATTCGCAGGTTCCCTTCGGCGTCGAAATCCAGCCGATCTATCAGCAGCATGTCGTTGTTGAACAAGCCTCGAACGACTTTCTCGTGAACCTTGCGCTGTCTGTGACCATCGTGGTTGCAGTGCTGGCCCTGTTCATGGGGTGGCGTGCGGCGATTGTCGTCGGTTCGACCTTGTTGCTGACGGTTGTCGGGACTCTTTTGTTCATGTCGATTTTTTCGATCGAGATGGAGAGGATTTCGCTTGGCGCGCTGATCATTGCCATGGGGATGTTGGTGGACAATGCCATCGTGGTTGCCGAGGGTATGCAGATCGCAATGTTGCGGGGTAAAAACTCACGCGATGCTGCGGACGAGGCTGCCTCTAAGACACAGATCCCGCTGTTGGGCGCGACGATCATTGGTATCATGGCCTTTGCCGGTATCGGCCTCAGCCCTGATGCGACGGGCGAATTCCTGTTCTCGCTGTTTGCCGTGATCGGCATCTCGTTGCTGCTGAGCTGGGTGTTGGCGCTGACCGTAACGCCGCTACTGGGCCACTACTTTTTCAAGCAGGGCAAAGAGGGCGCGGTGGATGCTTATGGCGGGATCATGTTCCGTTTCTACGGCGCTATCCTGCGCTGGGCGCTGCGGTTCCGCTGGCTGGTGATCGCTGGATTGATCGGGGTGACCGTTGCCTGTTATGCGGGCTTCGGTCTGGTCAAACAGCAGTTCTTTCCCGACTCGAACACGCCACTTTTCTTCGTTCACTATAAATTGCCGCAGGGCACACCGATCTCGCGTACCGCGCAGGATATGGCTGTCTTCGAAGACTGGCTGGCCGAACGGGAAGACGTGGTCTCGGTCACGACTTTTGTCGGGCAGGGCGCGACCCGATTCCTGCTGACCTATTCAGCGGAAAAGCCTAACCCCAGCTACGGTCACCTGATCATTCGCACCAAAACGCTGGATGACATCCCGCCTCTGCAGGCGGAACTCGAAACCTTTGGTACGGCCCAGTTCCCCGAGGGTGAGTTCCGGACCCGGCGTCTGGTGTTTGGTCCCGGTGGTGGAGATCCCATTCAGGCGCGCTTTTCGGGCAGTGACCCGGCCGTATTGCGGCAGCTTGCGGATGAGGCCGTTTTGAGGATGCGAGAAGCGTCAGACAACGTCCTGAATGTGCACCACGACTGGCGCGAGAAAGAACTGGCGGTGCAGCCTATCTATGCAACCGAACGGGCGCAGACAGCAGGGGTCACGCGAGAGGATATTGCCGCCACGCTGCAATTCTCGACGGATGGGATATCTGGCGGCATGTTGCGCGAACGCGATCGCCTGATCCCAATTATTCTGCGGCGACCAGCTGACGGGGATTATTCAATCGTTGATCAGGTCGTGTTCTCAGATCAGTCCGAAAAGTTCGTTCCCATCGAGCAAATGGTTGATGGGTTTGAATACAAAGCCCTGAACACATTGGTGCATCGGCGCGACAGGGTGCTGACCATCACGGTAGGGGCGGATATTCCGTCTGACCTGACGGCGGCTCAGGTGCATTCGGAAGTGCGCAGCGCCATAGAATCCATGGAACTTCCGCCCGGTTATCGCATGGAATGGGGCGGTGAGTTTGAAAATGCGGGTGATGCGAATGAAAGCCTTGGCCGGCAGTTGCCTTTGAGCCTGCTGATAATGATCTTGATCTCGGTTCTGATATTCAACGCCATTCGTCAGCCGATCATAATCTGGTTGCTTGTGCCAATGTCGGTCAACGGTGTTGTCATCGGCCTGTTGGGGACCGGTCTGCCCTTCACCTTTACCGCCCTTCTGGGGCTGCTCAGCCTGTCGGGTATGTTGATCAAGAACGGGATCGTTCTGGTCGAGGAGATCGACCTTGTGCGCGAAACCGGCAAGGGGCTGCGCGAGTCTATCATCGAAGCTTCGGTCTCGCGTCTGCGGCCGGTGATGCTGGCGGCGATTACTACCATTCTGGGGATGGCGCCGCTGTTGACGGATGCGTTCTTCAAGTCGATGGCGGTGACGATCATGGGGGGGCTGGCCTTTGCCACCATCCTGACCATGGTGGCGGCTCCGGTGTTCTATATGGTGTTCTTCTTGCCTGAATACCGGCGGAAATCAGCGCCGCAGCCTGTTGTTTAAACGAAAAACCCCCGGTCATTGACCGGGGGTTTTTCTTTATTCTGGTGCGGGGTGGCGGGGTCAGCCTTGCAGCGATTTGACCTCGACATCGCCCTCGGCCTGCGCCTTGATTGCCAGAGCGGCTGCATGGCTGGCGGCCGCGGTGGTGAAATAGGGGATCTTGTCATAGAGCGCGATCGAGCGGATGGACTTGCTGTCTTCGACCGCCTGCGCGCCTTCGGTGGTGTTCATCAGCAACTGCACCTGACCGTCCTTCAGCATGTCCGCCACGTCGGGGCGACCTTCATAGACCTTATTGACCACGTCGCAGGCCACGCCCTGTTCTGCCAGCCATGACTGCGTGCCGCGGGTTGCGACCAGCGAGAAGCCCTGTTCGGTCAGTACCTGCGCTGCCTCAAGCATTGCGGGCGTCTTGTCGGCATCCTTGATCGAGATAAACGCCCGGCCCTCGGATGGCAGCACCATACCGGCCCCCATCTGCGCCTTGAGGAAGGCACGCGGGAAGTCGCGATCCCAGCCCATGACCTCACCGGTCGAACGCATTTCGGGGCCCAGAATGGTATCAACGCCGGGGAAGCGGGCGAAGGGCAGCACTGCCTCTTTCACCGAGAACCACGGCATGTCCGGGTCGGCCAGCGTCATCTGGTCGGCAATCTTAGTGTCCTGACCTTCCTTATACGCGGGGCGCATCGGGAAGTTTGCCAGTTTTTCACCCGCCATGACGCGCGCAGCGATCGACGCAATCGCGCTGTCGGTAGCCTTGGCGACGAATGGCACGGTGCGCGAGGCGCGCGGGTTCACTTCGATCAGGTAAATCTCATCGTCCTTGATTGCGAACTGCACATTCATCAGACCGACGACATTCAGTGCCTTTGCCAGTTTGAACGCCTGATCCTTGATCTGGTCGAGGATGTCCTTGGACAGCGAGTAGGGCGGCAGCGAACAGGCCGAGTCGCCCGAATGCACGCCGGCTTCTTCGATATGCTGCATGATGCCCGCCACATGCACGTCGGTGCCGTCGCACAGCGCGTCCACGTCCAGTTCCACCGCGCCGGCCAGATAGCTGTCCAGCAGAACGGGGCTGTCGCCCGAGACCACGACGGCCTCGTTGATATAGCGCTTAAGCTGCTCCATATCGCGCACGATTTCCATCGCGCGACCACCCAGAACGTAAGAGGGTCGGATCACCAGCGGGAAGCCGATTTCGTCCGCGATCTCAAGCGCCTGCTCGTCGGTCGAGGCGATGCCGTTCTTGGGTTGTTTCAGGCCCAGATCGTTGACCAGCGCCTGAAAACGCTCACGGTCTTCGGCAAGGTCTATGGCGTCAGGCGTGGTGCCGAGGATCGGAATGCCTTCGGCCTCAAGCGCGTTGGCAAGTTTCAGCGGGGTCTGTCCGCCGAACTGAACGATCACACCGTGCAGCGTGCCGTTTTCCTGCTCTTTCGTCAGGATTTCCATGACGTGTTCAAAGGTCAGCGGCTCGAAGTACAGGCGGTCCGAGGTGTCATAGTCGGTGCTGACGGTCTCGGGGTTGCAGTTGACCATGATGGTCTCATACCCCTGCTCGGTTAGTGCGAAACAGGCGTGGCAGCAGCAATAATCGAACTCGATCCCTTGACCGATCCGGTTGGGGCCGCCGCCCAGAATGACAACCTTTTTGCGGTCGCTTGGGCGGGCTTCGCATTCGACCTCACCCATCATCGGGGCCTCGTAGGTCGAATACATATAAGGCGTTTGCGCCTCGAACTCGGCGGCGCAGGTGTCGATGCGCTTGAACACGGCAGTGACGCCCAGATTACGGCGGGCGCGGCGGACGTTATCCTCATCCCGGCCCGTCAGATTGCCCAGACGCGCATCCGTGAAGCCCAGCATTTTCAGCTTGCGGATGCCGTCTTCGGTCACCGGCAGGCCATCCGTGCGGACCTGACGCTCGGCGTCGATGATCTCGCGGATACGGGCTAGGAACCACGGGTCAAACTTGGTGACGCCAATGATTTCGTCGTCGGTCAGACCGTGCCGCATGGCTTGCGCGATGGTGCGCAGACGATCCGGCGTCTGCTGGCTAATGGCTTTGATCACAGCGGCCTTGTCGTCGGATTCCTCCCAGATACCCACATTCAGGCCAGGGATTTCGATCTCATCAAACCCTGTCAGACCCGATTCCATCGAGGCCAGCGCCTTTTGCATCGATTCGTGGATCGTTCGGCCGATGGACATCGCCTCACCCACCGATTTCATTGCGGTGGTCAGGTAGGGTTCCGAGCCGGGGAACTTCTCGAAGGCGAATTTCGGGATCTTGGTGACGACGTAGTCAATGGTTGGCTCGAACGAGGCGGGCGTGACCTTGGTGATGTCGTTGTCCAACTCATCCAGCGTATAGCCCACGGCCAGCTTGGCCGCGATCTTGGCAATCGGGAAACCGGTCGCCTTGGACGCCAGCGCGGACGACCGTGACACGCGGGGATTCATCTCGATCACGACCATGCGGCCATCGACTGGGTTGATCGCCCATTGCACGTTCGATCCGCCGGTCTCGACCCCGATCTCGCGCAGTACGGCAATCGAGTGATTGCGCATGATCTGGTATTCTTTGTCGGTAAGCGTCAGCGCCGGGGCTACGGTGATCGAATCACCGGTATGCACACCCATCGGGTCCACGTTCTCGATAGAGCAGACGATGATGGCATTGTCGGCGGTGTCGCGTACAACCTCCATCTCATATTCTTTCCAGCCCAGCAGGCTTTCGTCGATCAGGATCTGACCCACCGGGGACGCATCCATGCCTGTACGGCAGATATGAATGTAATCCTCGCGGTTATAAGCCACGCCGCCGCCAGTGCCGCCCAGTGTAAAGGCGGGGCGAATGATGGCGGGCAGACCAACCGTTTCCAGCGTATCCAGTGCCAGCGCAACACCAGCCTCAAGGTCTTTCTTGCCACCCGCATCTTTGGGGGCGGTGACAATCTCGGCCTTGGGGTTTTCGATGCCTAGCCGATCCATCGCTTCGCGGAACAGGGCGCGGTCTTCGGCCATCTCGATGGCGTCGCGTTTGGCGCCGATCATCTCGACGCCGAATTTGTCCAGCACGCCCATCTCTTCCAGCGCCAGCGAGGTGTTCAGCCCGGTCTGCCCGCCCATGGTAGGCAGCAGCGCGTCGGGGCGTTCTTTCTCGATGATCTTGGCGACAACTTCGGGGGTGATCGGCTCAATGTAAGTCGCATCCGCCAGCCCGGGATCGGTCATGATCGTGGCCGGGTTTGAGTTCACCAGAATAACCCGGTACCCTTCTTCCCGCAGCGCCTTACACGCTTGCGCGCCGGAATAGTCGAACTCGCAGGCCTGACCAATAACAATGGGGCCGGCCCCGATGATCATGATCGACTGGATGTCGGTTCTTTTGGGCATGGCCATGCTCCTTCGATTGTTCGCGAGTCAGGGCACCCCCGAGCGCCCAAATTGTCCTGCGTTATAGGGACCGCGCGAAAAGGTTCAAGGGGTATCGGAAACGGGGGCAAAATTGCCGCTTTCCCCTCTTTCCCTTAGCGCCGTATTCTCTATACCGCGCAGAACGGCAAATGAGGATGCACTTGCGTATTCGTTTTGATCAGGGCCCGGCCGGGCAGGGGACAACGTTCGACCAGCCAACAGACGTGATCCGCGCTGATACTGCGGACGAAGTGCCCCAGGCATTGGCGGCGCTGGATCGCGCGCGCATGGGTGGGGCGTGGCTGGCAGGCTATGCCAGTTACGAACTGGGCTATGCGCTTGAGCCGCGCCTTGCGGACCGGATACCCGAAGGTCGACGTTTGCCGCTGCTATGTTTCGGTGTTTATGACACGCCCCGCTCTACCGATCTGCCCGCCAATCGGGGCGGTATGACAGGGTTTGAACCACGCTGGGATGAGGCACGATACACGCGCGCGTTCCAACAGGTGCACGATGCCATTGGCGCAGGCGACGTCTATCAGGCCAACCTGACCTTTCCGATTGATTTGACGGTCGAGGGCGACAGCGCCGGTGTATATGCCGCGCTTACCGAGGGGCAGTCTGTGGGTCACGGCGCGCTTGTGCAGCAGGACGGCTTGCCCGACTTGCTTAGCCGCTCACCCGAGATGTTCTTTCGCACGGATGCCGACCGGATGATCGAGACCCGGCCGATGAAAGGCACCCAGCCGCGCAGTGAGGATTTGGCAGAAGACGCCCGACGCCGTGATTTTCTGTCGCGTGACGACAAGAACCGTGCCGAAAACCTGATGATCGTCGACTTGCTGCGCAACGATATCAGCCGCGTGGCGATGCCCGGCTCGGTCAAGGTGCCCGAATTGTTCAAGGTCGAGACTTACGCGACCGTGCATCAGATGATCTCACTCGTGCAGGCGCAACTGCATCTCGGGGCCGAGTTGTCGGATATCTTGATGGCCCTGTTCCCCTGCGGCTCGATCACCGGCGCGCCCAAAATCCGCGCGATGGAGATTCTGTCTGACCTCGAGCCTTGGCCGCGCGACATCTATTGCGGCGCGATTGGCTGGGCCGCGCCGGATGGGCGGTCGGAATTCAACGTGGCAATCCGCACGTTGATGGTTGAGGGTGGCAAAGCGACCTTAAACGTAGGGGGAGGCGTCGTTTGGGACAGCACCGCTCCGTCAGAATATGAGGAGGCGCTATGGAAAGCCCGCTTCGCCCGCCAGATGACCCTGACTTCCGTTTAATCGAAACGCTGGCCTTCCGGCCGGGGCAAGGGTTTGTGCGGCGGGATCGCCATTTGGCCCGTATGGCGCGATCGGCCGACGCTTTTGGTATTCCATTCGACGGTGGGTATGCAGTTGAAATGCTTGATACGGTTGTAGGTGCGTCACCACTGCGCTGCCGGTTAACTCTGGCTGCAGACGGTAAGTTGGAGGTGACCACCGGTGCACTGGCCGACAATCCACCTGTTTGGGAGGTAGCTGTTGCCGAGCCTCGCTTGTGCGCGTCCGATATCTGGTTGCAGCACAAAACCACACAGCGCTTGGTTTACGACGCCGCCCGCGCAGCCTTGCCCAACGGGGTCGATGAACTGCTCTTCCTGAACGAACGTGACGAGCTGTGTGAAGGCACCATCACCAACCTGTTTGTCGATATGCCCGACGGCCGTCGCCTGACGCCCGCACTGTCCAGTGGCGTGCTGCCGGGCATCCTGCGCGAAGAATTGCTGGGTAATAAACAGGTTACCGAAGCCACCCTGACCTTGACCGACCTGAAAAACGCAACAAAATTCTATATGGGCAATTCGTTGCGTGGTCTGATCCGGGCGGAGTTGGCATAACGGTGAGCAAACAAACTGATTGGGCCAACAGCGCGGCACCGCACATGCGGTTGCGATTGGAATTTGGGCTATTCTTCATTGCTGTACCGGTGTTGATCGCGGTGTTTTTCCCGCCCAACTGGATGTTCCCGTCCCTGTTTGGCTTTACGGGGCTAGGCATCGTATTGCTGCATTTCACGCCGGGTTTCGCCTGGGCTGAGCTGCGGTATAACTGGCGCAACTGGTCCTGGAGCGAAGTGGCAGTTTTTGCCGTCGCGATGACGCTGTTTTGCAGCGTGCTGGTAATGGCCACAAGGCCCGACGCCGCATTCTTTCTGCTACGCAACCGGCCCGAGTTTCTGATTGTCATCTGGGCGTTCTACCCGGTGGTCTCGGCATTGCCGCAGGAATTGCTGTTCCGCGTTCTGTTCTGCCGCCGTTACCACGCGATCCTGCCGGATGGCCGTGCCTTCTACCTGCTGAATGCGTCCCTGTTTTCACTGGCTCATCTGATGTATTGGAGTTGGATTGTCGCCATTATGACCTTTGGCGGCGGTTTGCTGTTCACATGGGCCTACCGCAAGCGCGGCTCGTTTTTCTACGCGGTGCTGCTGCACGCGATTGCGGGGAACATCATCTTTGCGGCGGGTCTGGGCATCTATTTCTACTCGGGCAATGTGCAAAGGCCGTTTTGACAGGCTGACCCGCCTTGACTTTCCAAGCCTGACAGGGTGTATCGGCGCGACGAATTCTGCGCCCGAAGGGATATGATCCATGCACGCCTATCGCAGCCACACCTGCGCCGCTCTGACCGCCGCCAATGTCGGTGAAACTGTCCGCCTGTCCGGTTGGGTGCATCGTGTCCGAGATCACGGCGGCGTTCTGTTCATCGACCTGCGCGACCATTTCGGTGTGACCCAGGTGCTGTGCGACGGTGACAGCGCGGCTTTTGCCGAGCTTGAGAAAGTACGCTCGGAATGGTGTATCCGCATCGACGGCACCGTCAAAGCGCGCGACCCGGAATTGGTGAACCCGAAGCTGCCCACGGGCGAGATCGAGGTTTATGTGCGCGAGTTGGAAGTACTGGGCGCTGCCGACGAACTGCCGTTGATGGTGTTTGGCGATCAGGAGTACCCCGAGGAAACCCGCCTGCGCTATCGTTATCTGGACCTGCGCCGCGAGGCGATGCAGCAGAACATGACCCTGCGTTCGGACGTCGTGTCCTCGATGCGCCGTCGCATGTGGGATCAGGGTTTCCGTGAGTACCAGACGCCGATCATCACCGCGTCTTCACCTGAAGGTGCCCGTGACTTCCTGGTGCCTTCGCGCCTGCATCCGGGCAAGTTCTATGCGCTGCCGCAGGCCCCGCAACAGTTCAAGCAACTGATTATGGTGTCGGGCTTCGATAAGTATTTCCAGATCGCTCCGTGCTTCCGTGACGAAGACCCGCGCGCCGACCGGTCACCCACTGATTTTTACCAGCTTGACCTTGAGATGTCGTTTGTCGAGCAGCAGGACGTGTTTGATACGATCCAGCCTGTTCTCGCCGGCGTGTTCGAAGAATTCGGCGGTGGACGTAAGGTCGATCAGGACTGGCCGCAGATTTCTTACAAGGACGCGGCCCTGTGGTACGGTAGCGACAAGCCCGACCTTCGGAACCCTATTAAAATGCAAGTGGTCTCCGACCACTTCCGCGGGTCTGGCTTTGCGATTTTCGCGAAGCTGTTGGAGCAGGAGGGCACCGAAATCCGCGCCATTCCAGCGCCGACTGGCGGGAGCCGTAAGTTCTGTGACCGTATGAACGCCTTTGCCCAGAAAGAGGGTTTGCCGGGGATGGGCTATATCTTCTGGCGCGATCAGGGCGAAGGGATGGAGGCCGCTGGCCCGCTGGCCAAGAACATTGGCCCCGAGCGCACCGAAGCGATCCGTCAGCAACTGGGTTTGGGCGTTGGTGACGCTGCGTTCTTCCTGGGCGGCAAGCCGAAAGCCTTTGAGAAGGTCGCCGGTAAAGCACGCGATGTGATCGGTGAGGAACTTGGCCTTACCGATAAAGACCGCTTTGCCTTTGCATGGATCGTGGATTTCCCGATCTATGAGCAGGACGAGGAAACCGGTGCGATCGACTTTGAACACAACCCATTCTCGATGCCGCAGGGCGGGATGGAAGCGCTAAACGGCAACCCTCTGGACGTGCGCGGGTATCAGTACGATCTGGCCTGTAACGGGTACGAGCTGGTCTCGGGCGCGATCCGGAATCACAAGCCCGAGATCATGCTGAAAGCCTTTGAACTGGCTGGCTATGGTGAGGATGAAGTGAAATCCCGCTTTGGTGCGCTGTTCAATGCGTTCCACTATGGCGCGCCGCCGCACGGTGGTTGTGCAGCGGGCATCGACCGGATCGTGATGCTGCTGGCGGATGAGGCCAACATCCGCGAGGTTATGATGTTCCCGATGAACCAGCGCGCCGAAGACCTGATGATGGACGCGCCCTCTGACCCGACGTCGGATCAGTTGATGGAACTGGGTCTGCGGATCATCCCTCAGGAGTAAGATGCAACCCGTCGCCGACCGTGTGGCGGGTTGACGTCCGAACTTACTATAGAACTGTTGCTACAGCCGCCCGGTCCTTTTGACCGGGTCGGTCAGCTCGTCCCGCGCCAGCCTTATCTTTCGCGCCGCTGCGCGCGTTTGCAGGTACATCCAAAGACACAAGATGGTGGCTGTCACGAAATAGGCAACGGCCATTCAGATCGCCTCGCGCTGTTCAAGCCGGGACTGTACGATTCCGGCCACCTGAGCAGCCAACGCGGTGACTGGGGTTCCTTCGGCCCGGGATGTGGCAAGTTTCCGGGCTGCGTCGGCAAGCACCGCGTCATCCGCGTCCTGAGCGACACCGCGCAGGAACTGGGCCGCATAATCCAGCGTGCGGTGATCGTTTGGGCCAGCAAGGACATCGGCGATATGAGCCATGTCGTCCTGATATGCCATCGGATCCGGAATGATCATCTCATCCCGAACAGCGTGGAGGCTATTTGGGCGACGGTCCTGCGGCAAACGTCGCAAAATCGAGGTTTGGAAGTAGGCCAGCGACTTTAGCGGCTTTGCCAAAAAGCCGTCAGCACCCGCCTTCAAAGCTGTGCTTTGGGTGTGATCATCCCCTGACATTCCCAAAATGGCACCGATGCGCGGGGTCGCTTCGACCAGTTCGGCTATCAAATCGGCCCCTGACCCATCGGGTAGCCCTATGTCCACAAGGATGACGGACGGTCGATAGATTTGCAGGTGCCGTCTGGCCGACTTCAGACAATCTGCCCGACGAATACGCGCGCCGGAATGCAGGCACATCAGCCGGATAGCGTCGCAGGCGTAACGGCTGTCCTCGACAACCAGGATTGTTTGACCCAGCAGAGGCCGCGTTGCCGTTGGCTGCGCGGGAGAGGCAAGGTGGCTCGAGTCGTCCATGGCAGAACTCCTAATCAGCAGATGCCTCACGCTAGGAACTTCTGGCTAACACCACGTTAACGGCAATTTGGCGCACTTGTTCTTTGGCCGAACTGCCCTCATAAACCGCTGCAACGCAGAACATAGGAGAGTTCCATGATTGGTCGCCTGAACCACGTTGCCATTGCCGTACCGGACCTTGAGGCCGCGTCCGAACAGTATCGTGCCGCACTGGGGGCCAAAGTTGGCACACCGCAGGACGAACCCGATCACGGTGTAACGGTCGTGTTCATCGAGCTGCCAAACACCAAGATCGAACTTCTTTACCCATTGGGCGAAGACAGCCCGATCAACGGGTTTCTAGAGAAAAACCCCGCAGGCGGCATCCACCATGTCTGCTATGAGGTCGAAGATATCATCGCCGCGCGCGACCACCTGAAGGAAACCGGCGCGCGGGTACTGGGCTCGGGTGAGCCCAAGATTGGTGCGCATGGCAAGCCTGTGCTGTTTCTGCACCCCAAGGACTTTAACGGCTGCCTGGTCGAGCTAGAACAGGTCTAACCCAAGCGAGGCTGTCATGACGATCACTGCTGCACTGGTTCTGTTCGCCGTTATCTGGTTCATGACGCTGTTGGTCGTGCTGCCGGTCCGAATCAAGACGCAGGGCGATCTGGGAGAGATCGTTCCGGGCACGCACGCGGGTGCCCCGGAAGTGCATCACATGAAGAAAAAACTGTGGATCACCACCGGTATTTCGGTGGTGTTGTGGGCGATCATCGCCGGGATCATCATCTCGGGCGTAATCTCGGTGCGCGACTTTGACTGGTTGAACCAGTTGGAGCCGCGCAACTGATCTTCAGTGAGACAGCTTGTGATAGATATGGGTGAATGTGGCCGCTCCGATAATTGGGATCACCAGGTTCACCAGCGGCACTGACAAGGGGATCGCCATCAGCGTCCCCGCCATCCAGATTGTTGCCGAGTGTTTTGCGCGCAATTTGCGCGCGCCATCGCGCCCAATCCGGCGCATGGCGGCCAGAGTAAAGTACTCACGCCCCAGCAAGAACCCATTCATCGCCCAAAAGATAAACGGGGCCAACGGTGTGAAGATGGCATAGAGGATCAGCGCCAGAAGGTTGGCAACAATCAGCACGCCCATAAAGCTGATCGCATCGCGCAGCCCTTCGCTGAACGGAATGCCGGGAACAGAGGGCAGGGCCGGATAGTGTTTATCTTCGACCGCCTGCGCGACCTCTTCCAGAAACATTGAGATAATGGCCGAGGCGACTGGCATCATTAGAAAAACCGGAAGCACCAAAACCAAAAAAATACCCGAATAGTTCAGCACGTCGTTTAACCACGGGACGGCACCAATCCATGGCAACGAAATCTCACCACTGGCCAACCAGTTGATCAGCCAGATCGCCGCTGCGCAGGCCGCAATCAGCAGGACGATCGTCAGACCAACACCACGAAACAGGACCGAGCGAAACTTGGGGTCTCCGATCTGACCCAATGCCGCAAAAAAAGAGTTCAGGATCATCATTCCGAAACCCATTCTGTCAACGCCTCAACATCAGGGCGGGGGCGTTCAGGCGGGGCAACACCTTCGGTTGCTATATGAATCAGGCCCGCCACGCGTTCATTGTCTGCAAGTCCGAATGCGGCGCGACAGAAGTCCGGATCCTGGGTCTGCCAGCCCGACAACCAGTTCGCCCCCCAGCCCGACGCAAGTGCGGCGTTCAAAAGACCCAGACACACAGCGCCCGCCGAATAGGTCTGTTCAATTGCCGGTATTTTTTCCGAAGGCTTCTGTACCTCGATCACGGCAACCGCCAGATGACCCAATTCGAACTGGCTGCGCGCCTTAATGATGTCCTCGGGTGACTTGCCCAGGGCCACGCCCCGGTCGTGCGTCAGCTTGGACAATCGCAGCATTGCGCCCTTCTCGATCACGATGAACCGCCATGGCTCCAGCTTGCCATGATCCGGGCAACGCGCGGCGGCGGTCAAAAGCGGCTGCAACTGTTCGCGGGTCGGGGCAGGGGCGATCAGAGTTTTGGCAGGCCGGGACCGGCGCGATTGTAGAAACTCCAAGGCGGCCGGATTTTTCAAGGACATATGTTAACTTCCTTTACATGAGCAGTGTCTATCTGGTCGAACACCTGGCGGGTTTCAAGTGGAACCGGCTTGGTTTCCCAGATCAATTTCATTCAATTGCCAGTCGTGCAAGAATGTTCGCGAATTGGAGGATGGAATGGCCAGAGCAAAACCGCGCGATTTTCCGGACTTAAACGGATTGGCCAAGCCGGGTGCTAGGTTCAAGGTTAAAGTCATCCCTAAATCCGCGTCGGACCGAATGACGTTTGACAATGGGTCCATCCGCATTCACGTCGCAGCTCCCCCTGAGAATGGCAAAGCAAATCAGACGGTGAGCCGCATTCTTGCGTCTTCGTTGGGGGTTGCGCCATCCCATTTGGTGCTGGCGCGCGGGCATGCGGCGCGGGACAAGGTATTTGTCTACGAACCCTGACCAGGTGTTTCGTGGATTTGATAGACCCCTTCGGGTAAATCCAACGCCGCCGCCAGATCCCGGACCTGTTCAGGGGACAAGGTAATCTTCTGTACCTTGTCCGTGCGCGGGTCCAATTGCTCTAGCGTCACGCATTCAGCGAAATTATTGATGACCACATCCTCTTGCAGAGGCTTTGCGCCTTCGTCCACCAGAGTGATCACCGTCGAGTCGAATTCATGCTCAATCGAAAACATGAGCCAACAGTGAAGGGCGGCGAACCGCATTGCAACCCGTTCAATCGCATTCAGGCTGTGGCGGTCCCTCACGTCCCGCGCTATGGTCCGAAAAACGGCATGACCGTTTCAAAGGATGATCCATGCGCCGTCTGACTTTACTGTTGCTTCCCCTGATGCTGACGGCCTGCGTTGCCAACACTTTGCGCGTTCAGCCAGCGGAAGAATGGCAACAGGATCGGGACGATTTTCAGGTTGAGGCTGCGACCTTTCAGGAGATCAGCCGACAGATTGGGCAACAGGCCAGATCAGAATGTCTCAGGCGTGGGAATGTCTCCAATTGTGATTTCACGATCGTGGTTGATCTGAACCCGCGGGCTCCGGCCAATGCTTTTCAGACGCTGGACGAAGACAATCAACCGGTTATCATCTTCACCCGATCCATGATTGAATCGGCGCAAAATGCGGATGAATTGGCTTTTGTCATGGGTCATGAGGCTGCGCATCACATCCTAAGACATATCCCCCGGCAAACCGTAAACGCCCGGGAAAGTGCCGAGATTTTTGGCGAACTGGCCAGATTGGGCGGGGCAGATGGGGCTGGTGTGGAAAAGGCTCAGAAGTTGGGCGCTCAGGTGGGCGCGCAGGTTTACATCAAGGATTTCGAACTGGAAGCAGATCAGTTAGGGACGGTCATAACGTATAAGGCCGGATATAACCCGTTGATCGGTGCAAAGTACTTTGACCGCTTGCCTGACCCGGACGATAGTTTTCTGGGAACGCATCCCCCCAACGAGCAGCGTGTTCAGATCGTTGTGGAAACCGCACGGCAGCTTGGGCTTTCACAATGATCGCCGTTGAACGTCTGGGTGTGATCCTGACGGATCGCGGATCGAAATACGCCGTGTCCGGCGCGCCCGTGGCTACGCGCGATGATGTGGACGCCGTCCTGCAAGAGCTGAAATCTGACAAGAGCTATGCCAAGGCCACCCACAACACCTGGGCCGCTGTTCTACCCACCGGCGCGCTCAAGGCCGACGATGGTGAAAGCGGTGCGGGTATGGTGATTCTGCGGATGATGGAGCGCGCCGAACTGGAAGGTCATGTGATCATCGTCACACGCTGGTATGGCGGCAAGAAACTAGGCGGAGACCGCTTTCGCCGCGTGCAGGACGCCACGCGCGCCTATCTCGACCATATCGCGTCGCCCTCTTGACCTGAGTCAAAGGTCTGCTGCTCGGCATCAGTTATCCTGACCTAAACGCGTCAGGGAAAGGATGTCGAATGCACAGCCGAGAAACGCTTAGGCGGCACGCCCGTCTGGTAGACAACATGGCGACGAGGATTGGTGTTGATTTGGAAGCAGCCGCGCTTGGCGGCGAAATCTCGATCGACCAGATTTCGGACTCTGTTCTTCGATGCAGCGGGTGCCCAAACCCGGATCATTGCGAAAGCCTGATGGAGCGGTCCGAGGCGTTGGAAAAGACTCCAGAGTATTGTCGTAACTCACTCCTATTCGCCAAGTTGATCCCGGAAGCGAACAAGTGATGCAACGGTTGGGTCACATTATGACTCATCTGCGTCTTGTTCTGCGCATGGGACAGGCAACCGGTACGGATGTCGTTGCCGCACACCGGCAGGGGCAGCTGTCACAGCAGGACTGGGCCAAGATGGTACGCTCTTGTCAGGGGTGCGCATGGGCTGACAAGTGCCCCGATTGGCTAGATAATGCTAACGGTGTCGTACAGCCCCCTAAAACATGCCCCAATCACAAGCGATTTGAGGTGCTAAAGGCGCAGCAGTCGAAGGGTAGCTGACGATGCAGGATGTTCTGGGCGACATTGAAACACACTTCTGGCTGACCCGGTCCGTTGCCAGAAGTCTTGACGTCTCACTGACCGAGGCGATCGCAGACAAGCAGATCTCCCCCACTTTGTACGCCGAAATGATTACCCGCTGCCGCGCATCTCAGTGCAGTGAGCGGTGCATGGCGTGGCTGGCAGAACGGCAGACCACAGCAGAGTCGGCGCCGAAGTTCTGCGCCAACGCTGATATTCTCAACACCCTGAAAAAGTAGTCAGAGCTTGGAGTGTGAACCGTCGCACAGCGGCGGATTTGCGCTGTGTTTGCAGCCGCAGAAAAACACTTTCTTGGTCGCGTCCGCGGTGAATTTCACTGGCTCGATGCCCGTATCCTTGTGTGAGCCATCGCAAAACGGCTGCCGCTTGGATTGGCCGCACGCACACCAGAAATAGGTTTTGCCCTCAGCTACCTCGACAGGATATGGGGCTCTTTGTGCGATAATCGGCGCTTCTGACATCTGGCTACTCCGTGGTTTGCGAATGGCGTTTCCCAACTGTAGGGCGCTTTTGGCAAAACTGTAGGGGTGACTACCAATGCCGACCAGACAGCATGGTTTTGCCGCTTTCACATTTTCGTGATTGATTTTGTTGCAAAAAACCCTTGAAGGGCGTAGTTTTAGGACAGCCCCGAATTTCAGGGCAATACTAGAAAATTGATAGAGGAACGACGGACATGAAAATTAAATTCGCTGCCGTTAGCGCAATTGCCCTGATTCTGGCTGCATGCTCGCAACAAGAAGAGCCGGCACCGGTCTACATCACGCCTGAGTATGACAAGTTCGGCACGCCGAGCTGCCCGGCAGGTACTGAACTGGCAACAACCGAAGCCGGACAGACCGTTTGTAACCCTGTCGCACAATAAGTATTTTGCAGGTGGCCGCCCATGCGCGGGCCACCTGCACCCGACGTTCAACCGCCCTTCCGGGCGGTTTTTTCTTGCCTAGCCGTCTTCCATCAGGTTTCTGTCGGCTCTGTCTGAAAGCAGAGGGCCCATGAAAAATTTCTTTGTTCGTCTAAAGGACCGCACGCGTTGGAGCTGGCAGGGTTTGGCCGCGACGTGGAAGGAAGAGTATTCGTTTCGCGCTTGGGCATGGTCCAACCTCGTTTCCATTGTGCTGGCCCTTTTCTTGCCACTGTCCGACGGCCTGCGTGCGCTTATTATTGTGTTGGGCGTCTTGGTGATGGTGGCAGAGCTGTTCAATACGGCGGTTGAACGCGCAGTGGACCATACTTCAACGGATCACAATGTATTGGCGGGACAGGCGAAAGACGCGGCAAGTGCCGCTGTTGCACTGACGGCTGTTGCCGCAGGCGTGGCGTGGATTATCGGGCTTGTCAGTCTGTTCTGAAGTTAGATTTCAGCCACGGTTACCGGCGTCGAATGCCATAGTTTTGCGGAATGTAATAGGGTGAAGACAAACGGTTGAAGGGGCTGTGGACCGAGTAGTGATACCGCTTTGCTGGTTTGTGGTAATACCGTTTTGACTTGGCTTTATAGCGATGACCTTTGTGGTAATACCCCTTGGGTTTTCCCGTGTATTCAATCCCATTCGCACTTGATTTGTGACCATGCACTGTGGGCTTGGTCTTGCGGTGATACACCTTCGGGGCGGCATAGTGCCTATGGACCTGATGCTTGCTGCGAAGGTGCAGACTGACCGAGTCAGACCCGATGAAAATGAATCCGCCTGTTCCTTTGCTATCTGCGACAACGGGCATGGCGCAAAGCTGGGCGATGACGGTCAGCGCGAACACATTCAGGGGAAAGCCGATAATACTGGACAAGAGACCCTCCTGGCTACAAAGCAGGTTGCCCTGTCATGATCCACCAAATGCGCGCAAAACGCCAATAAACTTGTTTCACACACCAACGACTTGGGGTGAGCAGATCAGGCCAACTTGCCCCATAGGTCGTATTCGCCAGCCTCGTCCACTTCGACGGAAACGATATCGCCGGGTTTCAGGCTTTCGTAGGCTTCGTCGATGAATAGGTTGCCGTCGATTTCCGGTGCATCGGCTTTTGTGCGGCAGGTGGCGGCCTCGTCATCGACCTCGTCCACGATCACGTCGAGTGTCTGACCCACTTTGGCGGCAAGCTTCGCCTCGGAAATCGCTTGCGCCTTTTCCATGAACCGTTCCCAGCGGTCCTGTTTGACGTCGGCTGGAACGTGATCTGGCAATTCGTTCGACCGTGCACCATCCACGTTTTCGTACTGAAAACAACCGACGCGATCCAATTGAGCCTCGTCCATCCAATCCAGAAGGGTTTGGAACTCGGCCTCGGTTTCGCCGGGATAGCCGACGATGAAGGTCGACCGCAACGTTATATCCGGGCAGGTTGCTCGCCATGCGGCGATCTCGTCCAGCGTTTTTGCAGCCGCAGCCGGACGCGCCATGCGTTTCAGAACATCCGGATGGGCGTGTTGGAACGGGATGTCCAGATAAGGCAGAACGTTGCAGCCCGCATCGGCCATCAGCGGGATTAACTCGCGCACATGCGGGTAGGGATAGACGTAATGCAGGCGCACCCACGCATCGAACTGCCCCAACTCACGCGCCAAATCGGTGATGTGGCTGCGTACCTCGCGGTCTTTCCACGGGTTCACATCGTATTTGCGGTCCAGCCCATAGGCCGAGGTGTCCTGGCTGATTACCAGCAACTCGCGCACGCCATTGTCGACTAGCTTTTCGGCCTCACGCAGTACGGCATGGGCGGGGCGGCTGGCCAGCTTGCCGCGCATGTCGGGGATGATGCAGAATTTGCACTTGTGGTTACAGCCCTCGGATATTTTCAGATAGCTGTAATGGCGCGGGGTCAGTTGCACGCTGCTGGCGGGCAGCAGGTCCACGAACGGATCAGGGTCGGGGGGCACCGCCTGATGCACGGCATCCAGCACCTGTTCATACTGATGCGGCCCGGTGACGGCCATGATGCGTGGGTGATGTTCGCGGATGTAATCCGGCTCGGCCCCCAGGCATCCCGTGACGATGACCTTGCCATTCTCAACCAGCGCTTCACCGATGGCGTCCAACGATTCCGCCTTGGCACTGTCCAGAAACCCGCAGGTGTTCACGATCACGGCATCTGCACCTGAATAATCAGGCGAAATCCCGTACCCTTCGGCCCGCAGGCGAGTCAGAATACGCTCACTATCCACCAAAGCCTTGGGGCAGCCCAAAGAGACCATGCCGATCGTCGGCTGGTTTGAACGGGGCGTATCGGTGATCCGGGCGGCAGGCGCCAGGTCGGGGCGGAGGTTCGGCGGGTTCGTTGTCATGGCGCGCCATATAGTGGGGAACGCTTCCCCTTGCAAATGGCCGCTGGGCTTTGAATTATATTTTCAACGCATGCCAGATAAGCGGAGAGCAGAAAAATGAAGTGGCTGTTGCGCATCGTCTTCCTTCTTGTGGCCGTTGTCGGGCTGGTGATCGGAGCATTGTTGATGATGCCCGGTGACAAGCTTGCGGCGATCCTGACCGAGCAGGTGCGCGGCCAGACGGGGCGGGACTTGAAACTGTCCGGCGATGTAAACCTGTCGTTCTGGCCGGTCTTGGGCATGGAAACTGGCCCCGTGACATTCAGTAACGCGTCTTGGGCCGGACCAGAGCCCATGCTGAGCGCCGACAGCATGGCGGTTGGCGTGGATGCTGCGGCGTTGATCTCGGGGGATCTGAGGATACGTCGGATCATCGCGGAAAATCCGACGCTGCGGCTTGAACTGTCCGAAGGGCGCGGTAACTGGCAATTTGACCGGTCCACGCCTGTATCCTCTGGCAACGCTGTAAGTGCCCAATCAAAAAATGCGACGGGTACGGTAACACTGGATTTTCTGGAACTGACCAACGCACGTCTTGTTTATGTGGAAAACGATGCGGTGAAGTTCGACTTTGCCAATGTGGATCTTTCCGCGAACTGGCCGGATGTGACTGCCCCGCTATTTGTCGAGGCCAAGATGGATGTCCCCGGCGGCAAGGTCGAGGTTGATTTGAAAATTCCGGACTTGCCTGCCTATGCCACAGGCGTCGCGGCACCACTGGAACTGCTCTTGCGCGCACCGGGTGGAGAAGTGGACTTTGATGGCTTGGTGAACCTTGCCGGAGAAATGGACGGCAAGCTGCATATCAAAGCGCAAGACACCGAAAAGATGCTGGCCGCTTTTGGGCAGGCTGGCGTTGGCGTACCGCTTGGTCTGGGGCGGAAAGCCGAAGTCGCGGGCCATATGACCTATACCAGCGAGGGACGTATCTCGCTGCGAGAAATGGTGGCGCAACTGGACGACAACCGGCTGACCGGAGAAGCGGATATCGTGATCTCGGACCCTCCGCAGATTACGGCCCGGCTGAACGGCGGGGATCTTGATCTTTCGCGTTTCAACGCGCCTTCAGGCGAAGGAGGTGTCGGCGGCGGATCGGCAGCGGTTACGGCCGCAGAGGGGTGGTCGACCACACCAATTGACGCCTCGGCCCTTGCTTTGGCCAATGGAAAAATTCGGCTGACGGCCAATTCGATCGCTGTGCCTGAGCTAACTCTGGGGCCAAGTGACCTGACGCTGAACCTCGATCGTTCAAGAGCGGTGCTTCAAATGAATCCCGCCACGCTGTTTTCCGGAAAACTGACCGGTCAGGTCGTGGCAAATAACAGAAACGGTTTGTCAGTTGGCGGTAATCTTCAGGCCGAGGGCATCGACCTCCAATCCGCTTTGTCCACTTTGGCGGATGTCACGCGGCTATCTGGCACCGGCTCTGGATCGTTCGAGTTTCTGGGGGTGGGGCAGAGCGAAGATCAGATCATGCGCTCCCTCAGTGGCAAGGGTCGGCTTGATGTCGGGAGAGGGGTGATCTCGGGCATTGATCTGGACCGGATAATGGGGCGCGGAGACGGCAATGGCGGTGCGACGGTGTTCAACAGCCTGACGGCCAGTTTCACCATTGATCAAGGGGTTCTCAGGAATGAGGACCTGCTGATGTCGCTGGATAACTTCAGGGCAGACGGCAAGGGCACGGTTGGTATAGGCGCCCGCAATATCGACTATCTTTTCACGCCCACTGCCTTGAGGGCCAACTCGGGGCAGGGGTTGTCGGTACCAGTCAGAATCGTGGGACCGTGGAGCAACCCCTCGATTCAACCGGACCTGAGCAAAGTGATCGAGGCCGCCGCAGAGGGAAAGATCAAGGAACTGGAAGGCGACGCTAAACAGCAAGTCCTTGATAAGGTCGGGGATGAATTGGGTACCGCCGTCACGGACAGCGAAAGCCTTGAAAAGGCGGTAAAGAAGAAGCTGGAAGAGGAAGCCAAGAAAGGGCTTTTGAAACTGCTGGGTGCAGATTGATGGGCTGGGGCGTTATCTACGCCCCAGCCCTACTATAAAATCAGATAGTTTGATCGTAGTCGCCAACGCCTGGTTCAGTGCGAATAACGGTGTCAATATCTGCGAAGATTGCGCGCATTTCATCGTCGCTTTCGCTGCTTTCGCAAACGACAACCAGATTAGGTGTGTTTGACGATGCACGCACCAGGCCCCAGCTGCCATTATCCAGAATGACCCGCGCACCGTTGACGGTCACGACCTCTTTGATTGCGCGGCCAGCAATAGTCTCACCAGCGTCGGACTTAGCGACCAGCTTGTCGACCAACCGTTCGAGGATGTCATACTTCTCGTTATCTGCCGCATAGGGGGACATAGTCGGCGTTGACCACGTCTTTGGTAGGGCCTTTCGCAGATCCGACATGCTTTGATCCGGGTTGCGATCCATCAGCTTGCAGATCTCGACCGCCACGCGCATTCCGCAGTCATATCCGCGCCCGATAGGCTCGGCCAAGAAGTAATGGCCCGACTTCTCGAACCCGGCCAGCGCGTTGATCTCTTTGACCCGGCGCTTCATGTGGCTGTGGCCGGTTTTCCAGTAGTCCGCCTTAACCCCAAGGGCCTGCAATTCAGGATCACTGGCGAACAGGCCGGTCGATTTCACATCAGCCACAAAGGTTGAGTTGGGGTAAAGCTTCGCCAGATCGCGCGCCATGATGACACCGACCTTATCGGCGAAGATCTCTTCACCCTCATCATCGACAACGCCACACCGGTCGCCATCACCGTCAAAACCCAGCGCCATATCCGCGCCGCTGGATTTCACGGCATCGGCCATGTCATGCAACATCTCCATGGCTTCGGGGTTGGGGTTGTAGTTAGGGAAGGTGTAATCCAGCCTGTTGTGGCTGGGGACCACTTCGACGCCCATCCGCTCAAATATCTCGGGCGCAAAGGCCGAGGCGGTGCCGTTCCCGGTCGCGCAGACCACTTTCAGCGGGCGTGACATTTTGAAATCACCGACCAGATCGTCGATATAGGCTTCTTTCACACCATCGACGAACTCATATGAGCCACCTTCATGCGCCACACCTTTGCCGTTCAGGACGATATCGCGCAGTTCTGACATCTCGTCCGGGCCGTGGGTCAGGGGGCGGTCAAAGCCCATCTTCACTCCGGTCCAGCCGTTCGGATTGTGGCTGGCAGTGACCATTGCGACCGCAGGTACGTCCAAATGGAACTGTGCGAAATAAGCCATCGGGCTAAGTGCGGGGCCGATATCCTTGACATTAATCCCCGCCTGCATCAGGCCCAGAATCAACGCGTTTTTGATGGCCAGCGAATAGTCGCGATAGTCGTTGCCCACGGCAATTACAGGTTCGATCCCACGTTTGCGCATTTGGGTGCCCAGACCCAGACCCAGCGCGGTCATGCCGGGCAGGTTGATCTCTTCGGGATATTTCCAACGAGCGTCATATTCGCGAAACCCGGTGGGTTTGATCATCGGGTCGCGCAGAAAGCTCCAGGTGTTTGGGGTCACCTCGGGGATGGGTTTGTTCATTCTATAGCTCGTGCTCAAATTTGAATTGGGTTGGCTTTCGCCAGCGCATCAAAGCGCATCAATGTGTCAATTAATTGAGGCATTTGATCCAGGGGGATCATATTCGGACCATCAGAAGGTGCCGAGTCCGGGTCTTGATGGGTTTCAATGAAAACCGCCCCAACGCCTAAAGAGACAGCAGCCCGGGCCATGACTGGCGCAAATTCACGCTGTCCGCCGGATGATCCGCCTTTGCCACCGGGTTGTTGAACCGAGTGGGTCGCATCCATAACAACAGGGTATCCGGTCTGAGCCATCTGAGGCAGCGCCCGCATATCAGCGACCAGCGTGTTGTAGCCAAACGAGGTTCCACGCTCGGTCAAAAGGATGTTCTGGTTTCCTGTGCTTTCGACCTTGTCGACAATATTGGTCATTTCCCACGGGGCAAGGAACTGACCCTTTTTGACGTTCACGACCTTGCCGGTGTTACCCGCAGCCAGCAACATGTCCGTCTGGCGGCACAGAAACGCCGGGATTTGTAGGACATCCACAGCTTCGGCCGCAATGGCGCATTGAGCTTCGGTGTGGACATCGGTCAGAACCGGAATACCCATGGTCTTGCGGATGTCGCCAAGAACCTTCAGCCCGGCGTCGATCCCCATACCCCGTTTGCCGGACAATGAGGTCCGGTTTGCTTTGTCATACGAGGCCTTGAAAATATATTGCGCGCCCGCAGCATCGCAGGCTTCTTTCATTTTACCGGCGATCATCTGGGCGTGATCGGCGGTTTCAAGTTGGCAGGGGCCGGCGATGATCGTCAGAGGCAGATCATTGCCGACCGTGAGATCGGAGATTTTTACATGTTTCATATGTCTTACGAGGATACCTGTTCACGAAGGACCGACGCTGTTAGCGAGATCATCAGGTAGATACCAGCAAACAACAGGAAAGCCAAAATCGTATTTTCGAATTTGCGCGGATAAGTCGGATCCTGGCTGGGAACCGGATTCACCGATACCGACAAGTAACGGACCTTGCGGTTTGCTTCGGTTCGGGTGGTTTCCATCTGTTGCATGGCCGTTTGCAGCATCATGTCGCGTGCGGCAAGATCTGCCTGCGCCATCTGAATCCGCACGCTTAGCCGGGCCAGAGAGTTTTCGCCGCCAGAAACGTCCAGCATTTCGGCATTCAGTTCCTCAAGAACGGCTTCCAACCGGGCGATATCAGCGCGCGCGCCGTCCACCTTGGCCTTGTTCGGACGCAAGTTGTCCAATAGCGCCGCCAATTGCAGTTCTTTCTCCTGAAGCTGGGTTTCAAGCGTGTTTATGCGCGTGCGTAAACCGACAATGACGTTTTCGGGGTCCAAAATCGCGCCCTGCAATTGCAGCTCAATAAGGGCTTCCTGCGCCTGCCTGCGATCCTCCTGTGCGAGTTCAAAGCTTTCCAGTGCATCCCGCATCTGGTCTTCGCGCTTCAATTCGGACAGGCCGTTGATCGTTTCTTCGGCGTAGGACAGCAGTTTTTCGCTCAAACCCACCGCGATATCAGGCTCCGGGGCCGCAACTTCCATACGGATGATGCCATCGCTTGGGTCATATCCAATCGTGACCATTCGCTTGTAGAGCTTGTAGGTTTCTTCAAGGCTGGCGTCCGGGGCAAGGCGCTGGATCGGATCAATCCACTCCTGCTTGAAAATATCCGAAAACCCCATGTCCCGCTCCAACCTGATCAGAGCGTCCTTGGATTCCAAAAATTCCTGTGTTGCGACCGAATCCTGTGCGGTGGCGTACTGGGTTCCGGCCAGAAAACCGCCAAATGCCGCTCCGCCACCATCGGCCTGCAATATCGAATATGCCGAGTCGCTGGCGTACATCGGTGTCGCGTAGCGGTAGAAGTACATGCCGACTGCCACTGTCGGCAGCAGCACAAACACAGCCAGTCGCGCAAACAGGGCAAACAGTTTGCGACGGCGGCGGCGGGCGATGTCCTTTTGTATTTCGCCGATCTCGAATTCCCGGCGCTGTGCAGGGTTCAGTTCAGGGCCAGGTAGGGTCTGAGGGCCTTCGGAAAAAGTCTGAGGCAGTTGGATTTTGACCTTGTCCGTTGTCTCGTCCTCGGCCTGCTTCTTTTCCGCTGCAAGGTCCAGCAGGCTGGCGCGTTCAAACGGATCTATGCCTTTCTTTCGCAACAACCGAACCGCATCGTAATCCGACGTTGCCGCCAAACCGTGTTTTTGGGCCAGACGGCGGGCGATCCTGAGTTGGCGTCCTGTCAGACCTTCACGTTTGATATCGTCAATATCCGTGCCCGGCTGCGGTTCGTTGGCCGCCTCGGGTGCGCTGGTTGCCTCTCGGATACGCGACATTGCGTCGGCGCGGGCCTCGGCAGTGCCCGATCCGTTGCGCTTGCGCCGCCAGTTATAGATTCTAGCCTTGGGTTTGGTAGTCATATAGCTGTTTTGCCTCTTCCAAGGTGTCGAACATGTATAGCTGACCGTCCACCAGAACAGCCGCCTGACGCGCGAATTTCTCCAGAACTTGCGGACTGTGTGACACGATCACCAAAGTGGTGGTGCGCAGTCTTTCCCGCAGGATGTCGCCCGCTTTTTTGTTGAATTCCACATCTGTCGTGGCTGGCATTCCCTCATCTATGAGGTACATGTCAAAGTCCAGCGCCAACATGAGCGCAAAGGTAAAACGCGCTTTCATGCCTGACGAATAGGTGGCGAGCGGTTGATCAAAATACTCGCCCAAACCACATAGCCAACTGCAATAAGCTTCGACGTAGTCCGGGTCCATGCCATAGATCTTGGCGATGTAACGTGCGTTTTCCAAAGCGGACAACTTGTTGGACACGCCGCCGGTGAAGCCCATGGGAAACGACACCCGGCAAGATTTGCGAATGACCCCGTCGTCGGGTTTCTCTAACCCGGCCATCATATTGATCAGTGTGGTTTTTCCGGTCCCGTTTGGTGCGAGAATACCAACAGATCTGCCCAGTTCGACCTTGAACGAAACCCTGTCCAGGATCACCTTGCGGCGTGTCCCGGTCCAAAAGGATTTACTGACATTTTCGAATTCAAGCATTCCGGGCCTGCTGCATTTTCTGTCAATTCCTACCGGTCAGGGAAGCGGAAAAGCAGAGTTTTTGTTCATTCACGTTGGCTACATTATGTCGAATTATGAAACAAATGTTCAATGCATCCTGTTGCGGCCTGTTTTGATTGTGACTTTTCCACCTGTTTCAGAAGAACCGCGCCGTGACTAGGTTATTGAGTAATTCTCGGGCAGTTTGCTTCAGGAAACCTTGCGATCTTATGAATTCACTCGAAGAAGAAATTGCGGCCTGCCGTCTTTGCGCTGATCGGTTCGCAGCCACTGAGACGGCCCATGAACCAAGGCCGGTGGTCTGGTTTCGCAAGGGCGCACCGATTTTGATTGCCGGTCAGGCACCCGGTGCTCGGGTGCATGCCTCGGGGCGGCCTTTTACAGACCCCTCAGGTGATCGGCTGCGCGATTGGCTGGGGGTGGATGAAACCACGTTTTACGACCGATCCTGCGTATCCATTGTGCCGATGGCGTTTTGCTTTCCGGGGTATGATGTGCGCAAGGCCGATCTGCCACCGCCGCGGGTTTGCGGCCAAACCTGGCATGATAAGGTAATGCAGGCGCTGGGTGAGGTTCCCTTGACTGTCCTCGTGGGCGGCCATGCATTCAAGTATCACCTCAAGGCGCGCGGGTCGGTGACAGACACTGTGCGCAACTGGCGGGACCATGCGCCGCGGGTCTTTGCCTTGCCACATCCGTCGTGGCGGAATACGGCATGGATCAAGAAAAATCCGTGGTTCGTGTCCGACCTGTTGCCGGTTCTGCGCGCGCGGGTGCAAGAGGTATTGAATGACTGAGATAACCGCGCTTGATTCGGCTCATGCTGCGATGGACGCTGCGCCTCAGGACGACGCCGCGCGTCTGAGGTTCTTTGAACGGCTGGCGGACAGCGAGCTGTTCCTGATGCTGACCGAAGAGGCGCGGGACGAGAATATCTCGCCCGAACTCTTTGACGTTGCGGATGGCAGTTTCGTGTTGGCCTTTGATCGTGAGGACCGTCTGGCGCAGTTCGCTGGCCGCCCGGTTCCTTATGTCGCGGTGTCAGGGCGCGTTCTGTCGTCGATGCTGGCGGGGCAGGGTATCGGGTTGGGTCTGAATTTGGAGACAGCCCCGTCTTCGATGTTGATTCCGTCCGAGGCGTTGGGCTGGCTGGCGACAACCCTTCAACATGGTCCCGAAGAAGTTGAGCAGCGCTTTGCTGAGTTTGTACCGCCTGCGGGATTGCCGGATGAACTGCTGACCGCGCTGGACACCAAGTTGGCCACAGCTGTTGGGCTGGCTCAGGCCGCGTATCTTGTGGGCACTAGATCGAAAGAAGGTGGGGCAGGGCACATGCTGGGATTCGTCGACGCGGTAGACGGTGCCGAGGCCGCATTGGCCAAAGCCGCGTCCGAGGCGTTGACGTTTTCGGGGATTGAGGCCGGGGCGATGGATGTCGGGTTTTTCAGTGCACAGGATGCAGCGGCGGCATCTCTGGCCCGTGTGGGATTGCGTTTTGATCTGCCGCAGCCCGAAGCGCGTGTCATGACGCAGGTTGCGCCGGGCAGCGACCCGGATAAGCCGCCTGTCCTGAAGTAGAACCAGACCCCGCGGAGCGTACCCCGCGAGGTCTGCTTGTCTTATTCCGCGGCGGCTTCAAGCTTGTCCTGCGTGCGGGTTTCGAAATCGCTGGCTTCGTGACGTTCGTGAAGCTGCGTGTGCTTCTCACCAAATGCGCGATTCACCATCCGGCCGCGTTTGACGGCTGGGCGCTCGTCAATCGCTTTGGCCCAACGCATGACGTTCTTGTAGGAGTCGACGTCCAGGAATTCGGCCGCGCTGTAAAGGCGCCCCAGAACCAGTTGGCCGTACCAGGGCCAGATCGCAATATCCGCGATCGAATAGTCGTCGCCCGCGATATAGGTCTTGTCGGCCAGTTCACGATCCAGCACGTCCAGTTGCCGCTTGGTTTCCATGGCGAACCGGTTGATCGGGTATTCGAACTTTTCGGGCGCGTAGGCGTAAAAATGTCCGAACCCGCCGCCCAGATAAGGCGCGCTGCCCATTTGCCAGAAAACCCAGCTCATGACCTCTGCGCGTTCCGGGCCGGATTTGGGAAGGAAGGCATCGAACTTTTCCGCCAGATGAAACAGGATCGAGGCGCTTTCGAACACACGTACGGGTTTTTCGCCCGAGCGATCCCAAAGGGCAGGAATCTTCGAATTCGGATTGGCCTCGACAAAACCCGATCCGAACTGGTCACCGTCACCAATATTGACGAGCCATGCGTTATACTCGGCACCTTCGTGCCCCAGCGCCAACAGCTCTTCGAGCATGACGGTTACCTTTACCCCGTTCGGGGTCGCCAAGGAGTACAACTGCAACGGGTGGCGCCCGATCGGCAGGTCTTTGTCATGTGTGGCCCCGGCAATCGGCCGGTTGATATTGGCGAACTGGCCGCCATTCTGGCTGTCCCATGTCCAGACCTTGGGGGGCGTATAGGTCGTTTGTTCGGTCATTGTCCGTCTTTCCCAGAAGGTTTCATGTAAATTGTCCGTCCGTCACAACAGCTAATATTGCAGACTTCAGAGTCCAACCCCGGAAGTTGGGTCGTTTTTGTAACAAACGGGGCGAAACCTTCACGTTTTCACGTGCGATGTCACAGCGGCGCGAGCGGGACTGCGCAGAGCACACAAATCACCTATCCTCAGACCGAACCCGGAAACCGGAGCGATGAACCGCTCCTCGGACATGAGGATTGAACACATGAAACGCTTTGCCCTGACCCTAGCCGCTACTCTGGCGCTGTCGCTGCCCGCATTTGCCGGAGATCAGTATGTTGATGGCACTGGTTTTGCGGTTTCAGGTTATGACGTCGTCGCCTATCGCGGCCTCGATCAGGCTCCGGTCGGTCAGGCGCAGCCCGAAGGAGTGCGCGGTCGGTCTGATATCACCGCAGAATACAATGGTGCAACCTGGGCGTTTTCGACCGAAGAAAACCGTGACAAGTTCCTTGAGAACCCCGCTTTTTACGCGCCCCAATACGATGGCCATTGCGCCTATGGCGTTTCGCGCGGCGGCAAGGTTCCGGCAAACCCCAACCTGTGGCGGATCGTGGATGATAAGCTGTATCTCAATATCACGGATGTGGTCGTAGGTTTCTTTGAGGAAGACATTCCCGGCAACATCAATCTTGCCGAAGGGAACTGGCCGGGGATCGAGGCCGACGCTGCATCAACCGCCGTCATTCCGAAATTCACCTCGGACGCTCCGGTTACAAACTGATAACTGAAATTTCTAATGGAAACCCGGCTGATTCAGCCGGGTTTTTCTGTGACGAAATCAACTGGCCAGCCAGAACTCATCCTGAGTTTTCTGATCCGCCTCAAACCGGATGCGAACGCTTTTTGCGCCGGGAAACTTGCGATTCAAGATTGTCTCGGGGACAACCACCTCGCCAGCACCGGCCTCTTTGCACTGAAAACTGAGGACCTCAGTCTCGGTGCGGCGTGTCCCGGCCAAAATCGACGTAGGAAGCGCGATACGGTTTGCACCTTCGCAGACCGAAGATGGCACGAAATACGTTAGGTTACGGCCATAGCAGCCAATAGCCTCGGGGATATGATCCGAGTCGGCCCGCAGATCGACCGTCGCCTCGGCCTGATTGGCTTCCTGTTCTTCCGAAACGTGCGCAAGCGCTTTGTCGAGCAATGAACGACAGGCGTCGATATCCGCATCCTCTAGCGTGATTACGCGTTTGCGCAGCTTGGGGCGCTTTGGTTTTCCGGCATCAGCAGCTTTTCCAGCCAGCCCTTCTTCGCGCAAAAGATCGTAAGCTTCCTTGGCGCGGGTGAAGTCTGCCGCATCAGACGAGGAACAATCGGGATGTGCGTGAAACGCGATCTGCCGCCACGCGTTCCTGATGTCCGCAGAACCAGCTTGCTGGTTCAATCCAAGGACATGAAGTGCCTCAGCACGCGCCCTGATTCTATCAACAGGTTCCATAACAAATCACTCGTTAAACAACTACGAGAACCAGTGTCAGGACGGGTGAATTTTTGTCAAATAAGGCAAAAAATTGAATATGAAAGAGGAACAATAGGGGAATTTGTGTCTGGATTGTTCCCCCGGATTGGCTCGTCAATTTCGCGTGTTCATGCCTTTGGATCAGGCAACGTTCTGAAGCTCGGTTTTGGGTGTGATGCCCAATGCAAAACAGACATCACGGGTAAGTTCCGGGCGGTTCAGCGTATAAAAATGCAGCTTGTCGACACCGCCTTCGATCAGGTCGGAGCACAGCTCGGTGCATAGGGCCGTGGCCAGCAGGTCTTCGCGGTCGTCGCGAACGGCCTTGTCAAACGCCTGTTCAACCCATGCCGGGATGCGCGTTCCACAGCGGCGGGCAAAGTTGCGCGCTCCTTTCCAGTTTTCGATCGGCAGAATTCCCGGCACGATGGGCTTATCGATCCCTGCTTTGGCGCAGTCGTCGCGAAAGCGGAAGAATGTCTCGGCCTCAAAGAAGAACTGCGTCAGGGCTTCGTCGGCACCGGCGTCCAATTTGGCCTTGAGCCAGTCCACGTCTGTGCGCGCATTTTGCGCCTCGGGGTGGATATCGGGGTAGGCGCCGACGCGAATGTTGAACTTGCCTGTTTCAGCGAGCGCCGCAATGAGTTCGACCGAGTTCTGAAAGCCGTCAGGATGCGGAACAAAACTGTCCTGACCTTTTGGTGGGTCACCGCGCAACGCGACGATATCCTGAACGCCTGACTTGGCAAAACTGTCGGCAATGGCCAATGTTTCCTCGCGCGTCGCATCCACACAGGTCAGATGGGCCGCGACAGGCAGGCCAGAAGATTTGTGCAAAGTTGCCACCGCGTCGCGGGTCAGTTCCCGCGTGGTTCCGCCTGCGCCGTAAGTGACGGACACAAACCGAGGATCAAGTGGGGCCAGAGTCTGAACAGTGTCCCACAACCGAAAAGAGGCTTCCAGCGATTGCGGCGGGAAGAACTCGAATGAAATTTCTGGCTTGGTCATCTTGGCCTCATTTGCTGCGGTCCCGGGTCTTGTGCCAGTTTCTGCTATGTGAGACAAACTCATATTGTTCAAGAACAACATGAGCGAATCTGAAATGCACATCGAATTCCGGCACCTGCGCACAATCAAGGCGATCCATGAATGTGGTGGGCTTGCCCGCGCTGCGGACCAGTTGAACATCACGCAATCTGCGCTGAGCCATCAGATCAAGGGGCTGGAAGATCAGGCGGGTGTTGAACTTTTCCTACGCCGGTCCAAGCCGATGAAATTATCGGCGGCTGGTCTGCGCTTGTTGCGGTTGGCCGAGCAAATCCTGCCGCAGGTCGAGGCGACGCAGCACGAATTTTCGTCCCTGCGTGATGGTCGTACCGGCCGGATGCATATCGCTATCGAGTGTCATGCCTGTTTCGAATGGTTGTTTCCCGTGCTGGAAACCTTCCGCAAGTCGTGGGGGGACGTTGATGTGGATATCAAGCCGGGTCTTGCGTTCGACGCTTTGCCGGCGCTGCAAAAAGAAGAGGTCGATCTTGTCGTGTCGTCCGACCCCGAAGACCTGCCGGGTGTCGAGTTCATAGAGCTTTTCGACTATGACGCCGTATTTGTCGCCGCGTCGGTGCATCCCTTGGCGCAAAAGGACTATATCGAGGCCGAGGATTTCCGGGGGCAAACCTTGATCACTTATCCTGTCGAACGCACGCGACTGGATGTGTTCAGCCAGTTGCTGATCCCTGCGCGGGTGGAGCCGGCCGCGATCCGACAGGTGGAACTGACGGCGGTGATTTTGCTTTTGGTTGCCTCGAACCGCGGGATTTCGGTGTTGCCCGACTGGGTCGTGCGCGAGGTTAAGTACAATTCGGACTATGTGACCCGCCCGCTGACCAAGGACGGAATTACCCGCAGGCTGTACGCGGCCGTTCGCTCGGAAGACCTTGAAAAGCCCTATGTGCAAGAGTTGATTCAACTGGCCGGCACCGAGGCCCGCAAGTTGCAACAGCAATAGGCGCAAAACGCGGGTCTGCTATGCGTATCATTCCTCTTGGCAAGGGCGCTTTGCATCAGTATACGCGCGGTTTGACCGGACAGGAGCCTTTGGACAATGGTTGGCAGTGCAAACCTCAACATCATGATTAAAGCCGCGCGCAAGGCGGGGCGGTCTTTGGTCAAAGATTTTCGCGAAGTCGAGAACCTTCAGGTGTCGATGAAAGGCGCAGGCGATTTTGTCTCTAAGGCGGATATCGCCGCAGAAGCCATCCTGAAAGAGGAACTGCTAGGCGCGCGCCCGACCTATGGATGGCTGGCGGAAGAGGGCGGCGAAATCGCTGGTGAAGATCCCACGCGCCGCTGGATCGTGGACCCGCTGGATGGGACAACGAATTTCCTGCACGGCCTGCCGCACTGGGCGATTTCGATCGCGTTGGAACATAAGGGCAAGATCGTCGCTGGCGTGATCTACGACCCGGCCAAGGATGAGATGTTTTTTGCTGAAAAAGGTGAAGGCGCGTGGATGAATGATACCCGCATTCGCGTTTCAAGCCGTCATCGTATGATCGAGTCGATCTTTTCGACGGGCCTGCCCTTTGGTGGCCGTTCGGACTTGCCAGCAACGCTGCAGGATCTGGCGCGTTTGATGCCGACTTGCGCCGGTGTGCGCCGCTGGGGTTCGGCGGCGCTTGACCTGGCTTACGTGGCCGCAGGTCGGTACGAAGGGTTCTGGGAACGTCGCCTGCACGCGTGGGACGTGGCGGCCGGGATCATCATCGTGAAAGAGGCCGGTGGTTTTGTGCAGGCCCTCAATCCCGAAGGCAGTGTCTTGGAAGATGGCGAGGTGATCTGTTCGAACGAACCGATCTTTGACCAGTTTGCAAAGGTGATCCGGGGCTAAGACCTGATCGCCACGATCGAAGTTGCGCGCCCCGAACGAGGCGCGCTTTTTCGTTTCATAGGGCCGCGCGCTGCGCCAAGCCTGCCTCATCCGCCAATCGCGCGGCGACCGACGCAACTGCCAAATCCTGCAAGCCAACGCCGGTTCCATCGAACAGGGTGATTTCGTCTTCGCTGGTCCGACCGGGGTGATCCCCGTTGATCACGGCACCAATTGGTGTGATCTGATCCTGTGATACCGCGCCCGAGTTTATAGCGTGCTGGGCTTCGCCGATCGTAACGGATTGGGCGACCTCGTCTGTGAAAACGGTTGCTGCGGCCACAAGCGCGGGGTCGACCTCTTGCTTGCCTTTCGTGTCGGTGCCCATGCAGGCAAGGTGCGTGCCGGGTTTGATCCAGTCATTCATCAATAGCGGTTCAAAGGCTGAGGTGATCGTGATGATCACATCCGCCTGCGCGCCCAGTTCCTGTTGGCTGACGGCTTCGAACTGCAACCCGATTTCCTCGGCCACGGTAGCCAGACGCGGCAGCATGTCCGGGTGGGGATTCCAGGCGACGACCTTCTCAAACGCGCGTTGTTCGGCCGCCGCACGCAGTTGGAAAGCGGATTGGTGACCAGCGCCAACCATCCCCAGAACCTTCGAATCTTGCCGCGCCAGATGTGCAATCGAGACCGCTGACGAGGCCGCCGTGCGCACCGCCGTCAGATAATTGCCCCCGACAAGCGCAGAGAGCTGGCCGGTGTCAGGATCGAACAGAAAGACGGTGGATTGGTGGTTGGTCAGATTTTTTTCGGCATTGCCGGGCCAATATCCGCCCGACTTTACGCCCAGCACCTGTCCTTCCCTGTCGAACCCTGACTTGAAGCCGTACAAAGCGTCTGCGTAACCCAGCGCTTCGCGCACAACAGGAAAATTCCACGCCCCGCCGCTGGCCATCGCGCCAAAGACCGACTGAACCGCGTCAACGGCTTGCTGGCGGCCGACCAGTTGCTTGCAAAGATCTTCGCCTACGATCAGCAGACCATCTTGAGAAGTCATGATATCCCTCATTGCTCAGAACGCCTTTCCACGGGCCGAAACAGGCCAGAGCGTTTCAACCTTGCCGCCCCGGACACCCACATACCAGTCGTGGACGTTGCAGGTCGGGTCACAGTGACCGGGCACCAGAAGCAGCTTGTCGTTGACCTTGAGAATATTGCCCGGATCACCGATCACGCCGTGCTCATCCGAGCACTTGAGGTATTCGACATCGTCGCGCCCAAAGATGAACGGCAAGCCGCTATCGACGGACTGCGCCTTTAGACCTGCATCACAGATCGCCTTATCTGCTTTGGCGTGGCTCATGACGCTGGTCAGTATGAATAGCGCGTTTTCCCACTCACCCTGGTCGATCCGCTTGCCATCCTTGTCCAGAATGCGGCCATAGTCGGCGTCCATGAAGGCGTAGGACCCGCATTGCAGTTCGTTGTAAACACCTGAATTACTTTCGAAATAATACGATCCAGTGCCACCGCCCGAGACCAGTTCGCAGTCGATGCCTGCGGCTTTCAACCCGTCAACCGCGTCTTCGACCATCGCGATTGCAGCATCCAGTTTCACTTTTCGGGCCTCGTACGTGTCGAGATGCTGCATCGCGCCCTGATATGCCTGAATGCCTGTGAATTTCAGGTTTGGGGCAGCCACGACTGCCTCGGCGATTTCGATTACAGCCGGAGTTGTGGTCACGCCGCACCGCCCCGCGCCACAGTCGATTTCGACCAGAACCTCCAATTCGGTGCCGTTGCTAACCGCAGCGGCAGACAGGTCCGCGACGTTTTCGACATCGTCTACGCAGACGATGGTGCGCGCTCCGGTCTTGGGCAGTCGTGCCAAGCGGTCGATCTTGGCTGGGTCACGCACCTGATTTGATACAAGGATATCCTTGATGCCGCCGCGCGCAAAAACTTCGGCTTCCGAGACTTTCTGACAGCAGACACCCACCGCGCCGCCCAGTTTCTCCTGAAGTTTGGCGACATCAACGGACTTGTGCATCTTTCCGTGTACGCGGTGGCGCATGCCATGTGCCTTGGCATAGTCGCCCATCTTCCTGATATTCCGCTCCAGCGCGTCCAGATCGAGTATCAGGCACGGTGTTTGAATCTCGCTTTCGTCCATACCGATTGAGGCGGGGATGTCGAAGCCGACTTCGAGGTCGTCAAATTTCACAGGTTTGTTCATGTTATTCCTCCTTACCATTTGAGCCAGGGCAGCTTGTCCAAATCCACGTTGCCGCCGGTGATGATCACACCGACTCGTTTTCCGCGAAACACGTCCGGATTTTTGAGAATGGTTGCCAGAGGCACCGCCGAGGACGGCTCCATCACCACGCGCAAGTATTTCCACGTTAATTTCATCGCCTCGATGATCTCATCCTCCGAGGCGGTGAAGATGTCGGTCACGTGGTTGGACACAAAGTGCCACGTGTTTTCTTTGAGCGGCACCAGCAGACCATCGGCAACTGTTTTGGGGGCGTCATCCGCGACTATGCGACCCGCCTTGAACGAACGGTAAGCGTCATCCGCCTGTTCCGGTTCCGCAGCATAAATCGCTGTACTGGGCGCTAGGTTTGACACCGTCAAACAGGTTCCGGACACCATACCGCCGCCGCCAATCGGCGCGATGACCGCATCCACGCCGTTAGTTTGTTCCAGCAGTTCCGCCGAACATGTCGCCTGCCCAGCGATCACGCGGGGGTCGTTATAGGGGTGGACGAATTCGCCGCCCGTTTTGGCCTGCACTTCGGCAAAAGTCGCCTCGCGCGAGGTGGTCGACGGTTCACACTCGGTGATCGTTCCGCCAAAGCGCCGGACCGCGTCCTTCTTGGCCTGTGGTGCCGTGCGCGGCATGACCACATGGCAGGGGATGCCCCGCCGCCCGGCCGCATAGGACAGTGAAAGTGCGTGGTTGCCGCTGGAATGCGTGCAGACACCCTTTGCCGACTTCTCATCGCTTAGGCCAAACACGGCGTTGCTTGCTCCGCGAACCTTGAAGGCGCCGGCCTCTTGAAAGTTCTCGCACTTGAAAAACAGCTCGGCGCCGGTCAGGTCATTCAGGTAGTCGGACACCATGACCGGGGTTCGGCGGATATATGGTTTGATCCGTTCATGCGCCGTTCGCATGTCGCCGATTGTCAGCTTTGCGGCGGGGGTGTGATCCAGCATGGTCAATCTCCTCAGGCTGCCGCCTGTGCGTTGCCGGACGAGCCGGAACGATAAAATTCCTGCGCGGCCGCGACCCCGCTGCCTAGTGAGATCGGGTAATTCAGGTCCGCCATCGCCATCTCGATCGCACTGAGGCCAGACAGGACCATCACGTCCGTCAGGCTGCCCAGATGACCGATGCGAAACGCCTTGCCGTTCAGTTGCCCAAGGCCGATCCCGAAGGACACGCCATATGCGTTGAAGGCATGATCTGTCAGGGCGTTGCTGTCGAACCCATCGGGGACATAGATTGCGCTGACCGTATCGGAATAAAGGTCCGGCGACTGCGCAACCAGCTTCAAGCCCCAGGCGTCGGTGGCTCGGCGAACCCCTTCGGCCAGCCGGTGGTGGCGGGCATAGACGTTGTCCAAGCCTTCCTCAAACAGCATCTTAAGGCTTTCGCGCATCCCGTAGATCAGTTGCAGCGGCGGGGTATAGGGAAACCCGCCCGACGCATTCGCGGCCATCATGTCACGGAAATCAAAGAAGGTGCGGGGCAGCTTGGCGGACGCCATCGCCTCTTGCGCCTTTTCGCTGACACACAGGATCGCCATCCCAGTCGCCAGCATGAACCCTTTTTGCGACCCCGACACGGCGATATCGACGCCCCATGTGTCAAACTGAAACGGCACAGAGGCCAGCGAGCTTACGCAATCCACAAACAGCATCGCGGGATGGTTTGCGGCGTCCATGGCTTGACGCACAGCACCGATATCCGAAAGCACGCCGGTTGCAGTTTCGTTATGGGTCACCAGAACGGCGCGTATATCGTGTGACGTGTCCTTGGCAAGAGCGGCCTGAAACAGGTCCGCAGGTGCACCTGTCCCCCAAGGGCAATCAATGACCTGAACGTCCAATCCGTGCCGCTGACACAAGTCGATCCAGCGATGGCTGAAAACGCCATACCGGGCCACCAGAACCTTGTCTCCGGGGTTGAGGGTATTGGTGATCGCCGCTTCCCACCCGCCGGTGCCCGAGGCAGGGAATGTCACGATCTGACCGGTTTGAGTGCTGAAGACACGCTTTGTCTCTTCCAGAATAGGGGCGAACGTGTCGACAAAATCCGGCGCGCGGTGGTCTTGCGTTTGAACCTGCATGGCCAGCCGCAGCCGGTCGGGGATATTTGTCGGCCCTGGTATGAAGACCGGGTTTTGGTTGGACATCTTCTATTCCTCCGCTTTGGAGGACATTTTCCGGGATTGTGTGGCCTCATGCAATTTTCTTGAAAAATATTTTCATTTTTGTCAAAAAATCTGTAACTCGCGAAATTCGTGTAGATTTCCGTTTTTCATTTTGATGGCGAATTTCAACTGCGACAAAAAATATCGGGCAAAGGAGGAAGGGAAATTGGGACAAGAGCCGCAAAAAAGACCACGGGGTCGACCGAAATCCATGTTCAAGGAAAGCTCGGCCGGGACCATGCAGTCTTTGGATCGGGCGTTGGGCGTTATGACCACGGTTGCGCGCATGGAGCGGGCCGCGCTGAGTGATCTGGCTAGAGAGATCGGGGTTCCCACAGCCACTACGCACCGTATTCTGGTCACGTTGCAAAAACACGGCTTCGTCAGCTTTGACGAAGAGCGTCAGGAGTGGGTGATTGGCATCGAGGCATACAGAACCGGCGCGTCTTTCCTGCGTAGAAACAGCGTGATCGAGATCGGACGACCCATCCTGCGGCGCTTGATGCAAGACAGCGGTGAGACGGCCAATCTGGCGGTTCCCGATGGGTTCGAGGTTGTGTTTGTTGGGCAGGTCGAAACCGGGAACCCCATCCGGGCGTTTTTTCCGCCGGGGGCCCGGACCCCGATGTATGCATCGGGAACTGGCAAGGCGATCCTGGCCGAACTGGGCGAGGCCGGGTTGACCAAAGCGCTGGGCTTGGGGGAACCTATTGCCTTTACCGAAAATACTTTGCTGCCGGGATCAAAGTTGCAGTCGGACTTGGTGCTGACGCGAAAGCGGGGCTGGTCGCATGATCGGGAAGAGCGCTATGAAGGCATGTCCTGCATTGGCGCGGCGATATTCAATGATCGCGCCGAACCCTGTGCCGGGATATCTGTGTCTGGCCCGACTGTGCGGTTCAAAGCGGACCGGGCGCCGGACTTGGGCGGCTTGGTTATGGCTGCTGCCCGGGAAATCACTGAACTAAGTGGCGGGCGTCTACCTGCGCGGAATGCGGGGGATGCGTGATTGCGAGAACTTATAGGTTTGCTCTGGGTGCGGCGGGTGGCCGTGTGTCCGGTTCCAGAATTTGACGCCACCGCGTCGCAACCATAACGGAATACTCAACACCAGCCCGACGAAGAAACCGCCTGTATGTGCCCAATATGCAATCCCCCCTTCGTCCGGGTTGCTGGAGAGGCTGCCCAGAAACTGCATGCCAAGCCAGACCCCAAGCATAACAAAAGCCGGAATGGTGAAGACGCGAATATAAATGATCAAGATCAACAGGATATCGACCTGCGCCTTGGGGAACAGCAGCAAATAGCCGCCCATCACTCCGGCAATCGCGCCCGATGCGCCGATAGTGGGGACCAATGAACCGGGGGCTGTCAGGACGTGGATCAGGCCAGCGCTGACTCCGGCAGCCAGATAGAACAGCAAAAAGGGCAGGTGGCCCATCTCATCTTCGAGGTTGTCGCCAAAGATCCACAGAAACAGCATGTTACCGATAAGGTGCATCCAGCTCCCGTGCAGGAACATTGATGTCACCAATGTATCAAACGCGAAACCATCGGTGATCCGCGCCGGTATCACGGCGTAATCATAGTAGATCTGGTTGATCAGTCGCGCGTCGTCCATGGCGCCTGCATAGCTGATGAAGATCAGGATATTCGCTGCCATTAGCAGGTAAACGACGAACGGAGTACGCCCCGAAGGGTTATGATCGCGGATGGGAAACATGGCGCGACGCTGGGCTTTCCTTAGCCCAGCGTCAAGGTCTGTTTAGGCCGCACCACCCAGCAGCGCCGCGTTACCCCCTGCGGCGGTTGTGTCGACGCAGACGTGGCGCTCGGCCAGTACTCGGGCCTTGTCCGGCAAGCCGGGGATTAGGGGCAGGATCGGACCAGTGCGGCGGGCCAGATGCCGTTCAATGTCTCGGGCGGTTGCTTCGTCCCCCCACCACAAAACGCCAGAGATACCTGTCGCATTTTCAAGCCGGTGCAGGTCGATTGTACCTGTGGCGCGGATTGCTGAACCGCCCAGTTCCTGTACTGCAGCCGCTTGTGTCTGAACAGCGGCCTCACCCGGCCCCAGACACAATAGAGGCGGGCGGGGGAACTCGCTGAGGCGGTTGGATTCTCCGGTCGGGCCGGGCAGGGAGCGGGTTTGAACTGATGCCGGTTCGCCATCGGGGGCAGGCATGTCGCCCATTGTTGCGTTCCACGTCCCGGCGCTGTTCTGGCGGTCGGGTGCGCAGAAACGGGGCATGTAGTTTGGACCGCCGGCTTTGGGGCCAGTCCCAGAAAGGCCTTCACCACCAAATGGTTGCGATCCGACAATCGCTCCAATCTGGTTACGGTTCACATAGATATTGCCCGCGTGAACGGCTTCGGTGATGTGCTGAACACGGTCGTCAATGCGCGTGTGCAGGCCAAAGGTCAGGCCGTATCCCGTGGCATTGATGTCAGCGATCACCTGATCAATCTCGGACGCCTTGAATCGCACGACATGCAGAACCGGGCCGAAAATTTCTCGTTCGAGCGCGGCAATGCCGGGGATTTCAATAAGCGTCGGTGCGACGAATGTGCCGTCGGGCGGCGTTGGCGTCTCTTTCAAGATGCGCCCGTCCCGACGGGCGGTTGCAACGTGATCCGTGATGACCTGCCGTGCATCGTTGTCGATAACAGGGCCGCAATCGGTTGAAATCAACCACGGGTCGCCAACTTGCAGGGCCTCCATCGCGCCCTTCAGCATCGTTAGCAGGTCGTCCGCTATGTCCTCTTGCACATAAAGGCACCGAAGGGCCGAGCAGCGCTGACCCGCCGATTGAAACGCGCTTTCGATGATGGATTGAACGGCTTGTTCGGGCAGGGCGGTGCTGTCCACTATCATGGCATTCAGCCCGCCGGTTTCCGCGATCAACGGGGTGCCGGGCCGCAGGTTTTCTGCCATTGCCTCGCGAATTTTCAGGGCCGTCGCGGTGGAGCCTGTAAAAGCCACGCCCGAAACCCGCGCATCCGAGGTCAGTGCCGCACCCACCATGGGACCACCCGGCAGCAATTGCAGAACACCCAGTGGCACACCTGCTTCATGCATCAACTGCACGGCGCGATGCGCGATCAACGGCGTTTGCGGGGCGGGTTTGGCCAGTACAGCGTTACCAGTGGCAAGCGCCGCAGCAATCTGGCCGGTGAAAATGGCCAGCGGAAAGTTCCACGGGCTGATGCATGTGAAGGTTCCAGCAGGCGCAAGATCAGGAATATTCGCAGCATAATACCGCAGGAAGTCGACGGCTTCACGCAGTTCAGCAACCGCATCCGGAAGCGATTTTCCAGCCTCACGGGCCAACAGCGCAAAAAGCTCGCCAAAATGGTCTTCATACAGGTCGGCAGCGGCGTTTAGGATGCGGGACCGCTCGGTCGCTGGCGATTGCCACGGCACCGCTGAGGCCAGTGCCAGTTCGACGTCTTCGGCGCTTGCTGGGGCGACAGCGCCGGGCCGATCCTGAGGTTGGGCCGGGTTGATGACAGGCTGGTCGTCCTTGGGCGTTGCATCCCCGGACAAAAGTGGCCGCGCGTACCAGTGATGTGCTCGGAAGCCATCGCGGGCGGCGTCGATCCGATCCAATGTGGGCGTGTGTTGCAAGTCAAACCCGCGCGAGTTCGGGCGTTCGGGCTGAAAAAGTTCAGGTCCGGTGGGCAGTGGCCGTGCCGGTTCGCGGACCTCGTTGAACGGGTCCGCGGCGACTTCTTCTGGCGGCACAGTCTCATCCACGATTTGGTTCACGAAAGATGAATTTGCACCGTTCTCCAACAGTCGACGCACCAGATATGCCAACAAGTCACGATGCGCACCGACCGGAGCGTAGATACGGCAGCGGGTAGAGTTCTGATCTTTGACCAACCCGTGCAGCGTTTCGCCCATCCCGTGCAGACGCTGGAATTCATAGGGTTGGTCCTTGGCCATATGCAGGATCGCGCTGACGGTATGGGCGTTGTGCGTGGCGAATTGCGGATAGATACGGTCGGTCATACCCAGCAATTTGCGCGCATTGGCGATATACGAGATGTCGGTTGCCGCCTTACGGGTGAAGACAGGGAAGCCGTCGACGCCTTCGACCTGCGCACGCTTGATCTCGGTATCCCAATAGGCCCCTTTGACCAGCCGGACCATTAACTTGCGATCGTGACGTTGGGCCATGTCATAAAGTGTGTCCAGAACAAGCCCGGCGCGCGGACCATATGCCTGAACCACAATCCCGAACCCGTCCCACCCGGCCAGGGCAGGCTCGGCCATGACCTCTTCGACCACTTGCAGCGACAGGGACAGGCGGTCGGCTTCTTCGGCATCTACGTTCAGGCCCATTCCGGCGGCTTTGGCCAGCAGGCAGAGCGCACGCAGGCGGGGCACAAGCTCATCCATCACGCGCTGTTCCTGCGCCAGTTCATAACGCGGGTGCAGCGCCGATAGCTTCACCGAAATTCCCGGATTGGCGCGTATGTCGTCATGGGTACAGGCATCGGAAATGGCCGCAATCGCGCGCGAATAGGATAGGTGATAGCGGGCGGCGTCGGCTTCGGTCCGGGCGGCCTCGCCCAGCATGTCGTAGGAATAGGTATAGCCTTTGGCTTCCATCCCCTTGGCGCGGTCCATTGCGGCTTGGATGGTTTCGCCCAGTACGAACTGACGGCCCATTTCTTTCATAGCCCGGCCTACGGCCGTGCGGATCACAGGCTCGCCCAATCGCTTGATTGCGCCGCGCAGGGCGCCGACTGGAGACAATTTGCCTTCATCCAGAACCTTACCCGTCAGCATCAAGGCCCACGTTGAGGCATTGACCAGCGAAGACGAAGATTGGCCAAGGTGTTTACCCCAATCGGATGGCGCAATCTTATCCTCGATCAACGCGTCGATCGTGTCGGCATCGGGGACACGCAACAGTGCTTCGGCCAGGCACATCAAGGCCACGCCTTCGTCAGTGGACAGGCCGTATTCGGCCAGAAATACCTCCATCATGCCGGGCGACGTGCTGGAGCGAATATCGCGCACCAACTGTGCGGCAGACGCGCAAATAGACTCGCGATCGGCTTGGGTAAGATCCGCCTGCGCAATCAGGTGATCCAAAATGGCTGACTGATCTGCATAGGTCTGACCGTCGATATGGGCGCGCAGGCTGTGTGACATGTATCCTCCGGGGCTTTTGACAAATATAGGGTCGATTTGGCAGGAGGATTGCCTTATTTATGCCAAATCCAAGGCGAATGACCTGAAATTTTGGAGTAATGCGGTGCAAAAGGACTTTCCGGGTCTTGATCGGTTCGATCAGTCAATTCTGACGATTCTGTCTGAGGATGGGCGTATCCCCATCGCTGACCTTGCGCGGCGGATCGGGTTGTCGAAATCGCCCACTCAAGCACGTGTGAAGAGACTTGAGGCTGATGGCATCATCACCGGATACCGCGCCCTGCTGGACCCGATCCGCCTTGGTCTGGACCACGTGGCCTTTGTCGAGGTGCGCCTGACCGACACCCGTGAAAAGGCATTGGCCGAGTTCAATGCGGCCGTGCGCAAAGTGGCCGAGATTGAGCAAGCCCATATGATTGCATCGAATTTCGACTACCTTCTGAAAATCCGCACCGGTTCGATGTCCGAGTATCGGGCCGTTCTGGCCGAGAAAATTTCTTCGTTACCCCACGTGGCCAGCACCTCGACCTTTGTCGCGATGGAGGCGGTCAAGGAAACCAGCGTCTCGGGCACGTTCTGAGGGCCGGGTTGACGAAAGCCGCGCGAGCGTCACCATTGCTGTATGAAACAGCTTGCCCTTACCTTTGCCTTTATTGCTGCAACCTCACTTGCCGCTTTTGCCGATGATTGCCCGATGGCACCTGATCATTCCGTCGGAGTAACCGGAATAATCTCGCAGATACAACAGGCTGAAAATGAACAGGCCGCCCGCGCGCTGTCCAATCAATTGTGGGAGTACTGGACGGATGCACCTGACGAAACTGCTCAGGCAGTTCTGGACCGGGGTATGACGCGTCGGAACGCATGGGATTTGTTGGGCGCGATCGAGGATTTCGACAAGCTGATCGAATACTGCCCGTCCTACGCCGAGGGATATAACCAGCGTGCCTTTGCCCATTATCTTAGGCAGGATTTTCAGGCTGCATTGCCCGATCTGGACCGGGCGATTGAGCTGTCACCGAACCACGTCGCCGCGATCAGCGGTCGTGCGTTGACATTACTTGGTCTTCAGCGAACGGACGAAGCGCGCAAAGCTCTGCAGCAGGCTTTGGAATTGAACCCGTGGCTGTCCGAGCGTCACCTGATGGCCCCCGGCGGGCCGTTGGCTTTGCCGGGCGAAGATATCTGACAGCGCCCAAATCGCATCTGCAAGAGAGCGCTGCCAAAAGGTGTCTTAACCGACCAAACCGTTGTCAGTTCGCTTGATGGCGATGATCGAGGATCGTGGCGTGCCGCCATCGGGCCAATTGCTGCCGGGGTGCTGGATGCCTACAAACATTGTCCGCAGGTCGGTTGACCACGCAAGGCCCGTAACTTCGCACCCTTTCGGACCTGTCATAAAGCGCGCGATCTCTCCGGTGATCGGGTCACCAACAAGCATCTGGTTGTTCCCGTTTCCGGCAAAGTCCTCGGCGTTGTTGTCATTGCCGTCTGTCTGAATCCAGATCAGTCCGGTTGTGTCGATGACCATACCATCCGGCGAATTGAACAGGTTGCCTTCATTGACATTAGGCGACCCGGCATAGGCATCCGTATGCACGGTTGGGTTGCCGGCCATGACGTAGAGATCCCAGTCGAATGTATCTGCTGCGTGGTCGTCGTTGCTTGGGCGCCAACGCACGATCTGACCGTATTTGTTGGTCTCACGCGGGTTAGGTCCATTGATCGACGTATCGTCACCACCGGCGTTTGGCTTGATACCTCGGTTCTTGTTGTTGGTCAGGCAGCAATATGCCTCGACCGCAACCGGGCTGGAGGCAACCCATTCCGGGCGGTCCATGGTCGTGGCACCCACTTTCGAGGCTGCGAGACGCGTGAAGATCGAAATCTCTGCGGCGTTCATGTCTGTTGTTTCGGGCGTCAAAGGCAGCCATTCGCCCGACAGGTCGTCGTCGAATTTGGCTGCGTATAATGTGCCGTCGTTCAGCAGGCTCTCGGTCTCGCCGCCCGGCTGATAGGTGCCGTTCGAGACGAACTTGTACAGGTACTCGCCCCGCTCATCGTCGCCCATGTAGACGACCACACGGCCATCCGCAGCCAGAGTGACCTCGGCATTTTCGTGCTTGAAGCGGCCCAGACCGGTATGCTTGACAGGCGTGCTGTCGGGTTTGGTCGGGTCGATTTCCACGATCCAGCCCGCGCGGTGGGGTTCATTCGGGTTTTTCGACGTGTCGAAACGTGGATCAAACAGTTCGTAGCCGTTCCAGCTTTTGGCTTTGACGCCATAGCGCGCATATCCGTCCACGATCGGTTGATCATAAACGGCGGTTTCATCGGATGACCCGAAATAGCCGTTAAAATTTTCTTCGCAGGTCAGGTAAGTGCCCCACGGCGTTTTGCCTGCACCACAATTGTTCATGGTGCCCAGCGACGCCGTGCCAGTTGGGTCGGCCTTGGTTTTCAGCAGGTCGTGACCGGCAGCGGGACCCACGATTTTCATAGGCGTATTGTGGTGGATACGGCGATTGAACGGGCTGTCCTTTACAACAGACCATTCGTCCTCAATTTCCTTGACCTCCATCACCGTAACGCCTTGAATATTTTGAATTTTCAGAACGTCTCCCGCGTTGGCGGGAACACCTTCCTGCGCGGTGGGAAGGTTGATGCCGTTGTTTGGAAATTCATGGTTGATCGCGATCAGTTCGTGACCCTTGAATGAAAAGGTCTCCATCCCGTCGGTGTTTTCACCAAAAATACGGTCCGATTTTTCAACCGGGCCACCATTGGCGATGTCATAGCCATCCGCGTCCGAAAACAGCGGGTCGCCCCAGCGCATCAGCACCTTCCAGTCATACCCTTCGGGCACATGGACGGTTCCGTCGGTCTGCGCCGGAATAGGGGTGAAGGCAAAGCGCGAAGTTTCGGCCGCCAGCGCAGAAGTCGACCCCATCAGACCCGCGCCCATTGCGGACGCGCCTGAGCCGAACGCCAGAACGCCACCCAGAAACCCACGGCGAGAGATGGCGCTTTCGACAACGCGGTCAAATTCGTTTTCCTCGGGGCGGGGAAAGTGCAGTTCGTCCCAATCGTCTGCAGAGAGAGACATGCGATCAGCGTCTTTCATGGGGTGGCTCCTGGCTGTAAATGGATAGCTATGAAACGGACTTAGTACCCCATTGTGACAGTGGAATAACGACCCTGCAAATGTGTCTGTCCAGTCTTCTGTCAGGCCGACATTGCCAGATATATATGTCCCACCACGCCGTAATTCCAACCAAAGCGCCGCAATTTAGAGCTTTGGTGCTTGTTCGGGCGCTTCAGGTTTTTCGGTGTTGATAGGCGCCCCTAGCGCAAACGCTGCCCATTGGTGTCAAACCGATATGCTTTGTCGGCGGTATAGGCGAATCGCAGTTCCTCGCCTTCGCTGATTGCGTGCTGGCCGAACAAGCGCGCGGTGACGGAATGGTCGTTGACCTTGGCTATGACGTTTGTATCACCGCCCAGCTTTTCGACATGGCTGACGCGCGCTGTCAGCGGACCGTCATCCGCCAGAAACAGGTCCTCTGGCCGAATGCCGATGGTGTTTTGACCTTCGCCTAACAACCCCTCGGGCAAGAAATTCATTGACGGCGACCCAAGGAACCCGGCGACGAACTGGTTGGCAGGGTTGTTGTACAACTCCATCGGAGTGCCGATCTGCTCAACCCGCCCGTCACGCAGCACGACGATCTTGTCGGCCAGCGTCATTGCCTCGGTCTGATCATGGGTGACATAGATCATCGAAGCATCAAGCGCGCGGTGCAGGTTTGCGATCTCGATCCGGGTGTTCATCCGCAGGGCGGCGTCCAGATTGGAAAGGGGTTCATCGAACAGGAACAGTTTCGGCTCGCGCACAATGGCGCGCCCGATGGCGACGCGCTGCCTTTGACCGCCGGACAGTTCCGAGGGGTAGCGATCCAGATAATCCTCAAGGTTCAGCATCCGGCTGGCGGTGGCGACGCGCTCTTCGATCACGGCTTTGGACTGCTTTTCCTGTTTCAAAGCCAGTGTCATGTTTCCGCGCACGTTCAGATGGGGGTAGAGCGCATAGCTTTGAAATACCATCGCGATCCCCCGTTTCGACGGCGGCACCAGATTGACGGTTTGCCCGTCGATATTGATCTCGCCCGAGGACGCATCTTCCAACCCCGCGATCACGCGCAGCAGGGTGGACTTGCCGCAGCCCGAGGGGCCGACGAAGACGACGAACTCACCTTCCTCGACCTCAAGCGAGATGTCTTTCAGGACATGTACCTCGCCAAAGGATTTGTTCACATTAGTCAGGGTCAGAGCGGTCATGTCGTAGGCTCCTTGAGCGAAACGGGCTGGCCGGTGCGAATGCTTTCATCGGCAGCCAGACAAATGGCAAGGGATTGGACGGCGTCATTCATATGGCGCGTCAGGTCGATATCGTCAGTGATGGCACGCAGCATAAAGGCTTGTTCGGCGTCACACAGTTCCTGATGACCGGGTTCATCCGGCATCTCGACGGTACGGTCGCCGCCCGGAGTGTGGATCAGCAGGCCACCAACTTTGGTGTGCCCGTCGATATCCGCTGAGGCGCCCTTGTTGCCGTCGGTGATCGAGACCGAGCCGTTGGGCGAGACGATGTCCTTCACGAAAAACGCGGTCTCGGACATCATCGGGCCCCATCCGGCCTCGTACCAGCCGACCGAGCCGTCGTCGAAGATCACCTGAAACTGGCCGTAATTATACATGTCCTCGGCGATCTCCTCAGACAGGCGCAGGCCCATGCCATGCACACGGACTGGCCGCGCGTCGGTGATCTGGCACATGACATCTACATAATGCACACCGCAATCCACGATGGGCGAGGTGGTCTGCATCAGCGCCTTATGCGTTTCCCACTCCGCCCCCGAGGATTGCTGGTTCAGGTTCAGGCGGAACACGTAAGGTCCGCCCAAATCCCGTGCTTCGGAGATCAAGCGCATCCACGAAGGATGGTGGCGGAGGATATAGCCGATCACCAGTTTACGGTTCAGGCGGGTGGCGGTTTCGACAACACGCTTTGCATCGGCGACATTGGTGGCCAGCGGTTTTTCCACAAAGACATGCGCGCCTGCCTCCATCGCGGCGCAGGCGAAATCGGCGTGGCTGTCGGAATAGGTGGCGACGACCACCAGATCAGGTTTGGTCTCGGCCAGCGCGGTTTGGAAATCCGAATAGGCGGGGTATTGGCCCAGTTCGGGGTGATCCACATGGCCTGAGCGGTTTACCAGCCCCACGATCTGCGCGTCGGGGTGGTTGTGATGGGCCAGCGCGTGGCTGAGGCCCATATTCCCAAGGCCAGCGATCAGAACTTTGGTCATTTGACAGCTCCTGAAGTGATGCCACGGATCAATTGGCGCGAGAAAATGACATAGAGGATCAGCACCGGCAGGATCGCCATGGACAGCGCCGACAGAACCGCGTTCCAGTCAGTAACGAACTGGCCGATGAAGACCTGACTGCCCAGTGTGAGCGTTTTGGTCTCTTCAGCCGGGGCAAGGATCAGCGGGAACCACAGATCATTCCAGATCGGGATCATGTTGAACACAGCCACGGTCGCCATCGCAGGTCGGACCAAAGGCAGCACCAGCCGGAAGAAAATCGTGTATTCCGACAGCCCGTCGATGCGCCCTGCGTTTTTCAGATCATCACTGACCTGCCGCATGAACTCGGACAGGATGAACACCGCCAGCGGTAACCCCTGCGCCGTGTAGACCAGTATCAGCGCCCACAACGTGTTCACCAACCCGGTCGCCACCATCATCTCAAGGATCGCCACGGTGCCGATGCGGATCGGGATCATGATCCCCAGCGCCAGATACAGCCCCATCACAAGGTTTCCCTTGAATTGGTATTCCGACAGCGCATAAGCCGCCATCGCGCCGAACAGCAGAATAAAGAACAGCGACGCCACTGTGACGATCATCGAGTTCTGGAAATAGAGGAAGAAATCCCCCTGCTTCATCACTGTCTCATACCCGATCATCGAAAAACTATCGGCATTCGGCAGCGCCAGTGGTTCCCGGAAGATCGCGCGGCGGGATTTGAAGCTGTTGATCAGGATTACAAAGACCGGGAACAGGGCGATCAGCGTATAGAGGATCAGCGCCCCGTGCATTGCGGCGGTGTTGATCGGGTTATGGCGTGCTTTGTTCATTTTAGCCCCCTCACATCTGGTACCGGCGCATCCGGGTCTGGATGCCGAAGAGGTAAATACAGACGCCCACAAGGATGATCGCGAACATGGCCCCAGCGATGGCCGACCCCATATGCGGATCGCCTAGTTGCAACTGGAAACCAAAGAAGGTGCGGTACATGAAGGTGCCCAGAATATCGGTCGAGAAATCCGGCCCCGCCAGCGCGCCTTGGGCGGCATAGATCAGGTCGAACGCGTTGAAGTTCCCCACGAAAGTCAGGATCGAGATGATCCCGATCGACGGCAGGATCAGCGGCAGCTTGATCTTCCAAAAGGCCGAGGCCCCGGTGATGCCGTCAATCTCTCCGGCCTCAAGGATTTCCTCGGGGATGGTCAGCAGGGCGGCATAGATCAGCATCATCGGGATGCCCACAAATTGCCAGACCGAGATCAGCGCCAGTGTGGTCAGGGCGTATTCCTCTTTCCCCAACCACGGTGCGAACAGGGATTTCAGGCCCACCGCGTCCAACATCGAAGGTGCGATGCCCCAGATGGGCGACAGGATCAGTTTCCACGCAAAGCCAACGATCACAAAACTTAGGATCGTCGGTATGAAAATTGCCGACCGGTACAGCGCCGAGAAGCGCAGGCGTGGATGGCTGAGCAGCGCCGCCAGTGCGATCCCGATGGGGTTCTGGACCAACATATGGATCAGGAAGAACCAGAAATTGTTGCCCAGGGCGTTCCAGAATTGCTCGGACCAGATCGGATCGAAAAACAGGGTTTGAAAGTTCTGCAATCCAACGAACACACGGCTTTGATCAATCTCTGTATACAGCGCCAGACGCAGCGTGTTGAACAGCGGGAAGATCATCACCGCCGTATAAACCAGCACGGCAGGTGCCAGAAATACAACGATATGCCAGCGGAAGCGGGGGCGGTTCATGGATCAGCTTTCAAAGGAGTAAAGGGTGTACCCGGGCGAACAGTTCCGCCCGGGTATGTGTCAGCTTACTGATGCGGTGCGTACCACGAGGCCAGACCCTCTTGCAGCCGTGCACCTGCATCGGCGGGGCTTTCCGCGCCTTTTACGACCTGAGCCGCAGCGTTCCAGGTTTCGTTCTCAAGGTTCGGCGTGCCGCGCGACAGAATCTGGTAGGTTGACCGGATTGTCGAGCCGCAGTCATTCCGCCAGCTTACAAATTCCTGCGCCAGCGGATCTTCCATCGCGATGTCATGGCTCGACAGCGAGAAGAAGCCCGGCAGAGCGTTGGCATAGATCGTGGCGAATTCAGACGTGCCCATCCAGTCAAGGAAGGTGCGCGCTGCTTCGGCATTCTCCGACGCTGCGTTCAGACCCATCGCAATATCCGTGTGGTCAGAGATATAGCATTCGTCGCCCGCGTTGCGGACCGGTGGCTTGAACGCGCCCATTTCGAAATCGGCCTGTGCGTTGAAGCCCGAAATCTCCCACGAACCGGCCGGATAAATCGCGGCGCGTCCAAGGGTAAAGATGTTCTGGCTGTCGGGGTAGGTCTGTGCCTCAAACCCGTCGCCCAGATAATCCTTCCAACGTGCAATGGTCTCATACGGCGCGACCCACTGCGGATCGGTCAAGGACTGCTCGCCCGAAATCAGAGCCAAGCGGCCTTCTTCGCCCTTCCAGTAGTTGGGGCCGATATTCTGGTAGCCCATCGTGGCGGCTTCCCACTGGTCGTTGGTCCCCATCGCCATAGGAATATAGGTCCCGTCTTCCTTGAACTTTTCCAAAGCGGCAAAGAACTCGTCTTCTGTTGTGGGGACGTCGACGCCCAGTTCCGCAAAAGCGTCCTTGTTGTAGATGAACCCGTGGATCACCGATGCCATCGGCACGCAGAACGTTGCAGAGCCGTCATCGTTCTGCCACGCGGATTTCGCTACATCCGAAAAATTGTCCATCGCACCCAGATCGCTCAGATCCGCCAGGTTTCCGTTTTCAAACAGCAAAAGCGACGTGTCGAAGGGGCGGCAGGTAATGAGATCGCCCGCAGAGCCAGCTTCCAGTTTTGCGTTCAAAACCGCGTTGTATTCCGCGGGGGCAGAGGGCGTGAAGTTCACCTTGATGCCCGGATTGGCGGCTTCGAATGCCGGGATAATTTTTTCCTGCCACAGCGTCAGGTCGTCGTTGCGCCAGCTTTCGATGGTCAGCGTCACGTCCTCGGCCAAGGCCGAGGTGGCCATAAGCGTTGTGCCCAATAGGGCAAGTTTCAGGCTTTTGCGTTTCATTGTATTCTCCCAGTTGGTTAGCAGTTGTTTTGTATTTTCAATGCGGTGCTCACGATGCCGTTTGTCGCGTTCAGTTGTTCTGTTGCTTCGGCCAGAGACAGGCCGCGAGCTGCAATCAGAATGGCGGGCTTAACCTCGCCTTCAGCCGTTTCCAAAGCTGATTGTGCTGTGCCCGTATCCACTTCGGCGATCCGTGTAACGATGCCAGCGGCCCGTGCGCGGAGCTTGTCATTATCTGCGCGCAGGTTGACCATCATGCCCCGATAAACGTGACCAAGTTCCAGCGCCATCAGCGAAGACAGCATGTTCAAGGCGATCTTCTGCGCCGTTCCTGCACCCATGCGGGTTGATCCGGAAATCAGCTCGGGCGGTGTAGCCAAAAGGATCGGGATGTCGGCACCTTCCAGCAGCGGACTTTGCGCATTGTTGGCGATACCGATGACGGTGGCACCTTTTTTTTGGGCGATTTCACGGGCCGCTAACGTGTATGGCGTGGAACCGCTAGCTGACACCGCGATAACCGTGTCTTTGGACTGAAGGTCCTGCAGGTCATTTCTGAGGCCTTCGTCTTCATCTTCAGCCGCGCCGGGCATTTCCACGCCGGTCGGCAAGCCACCCGCCATGTGAATCCGCAACTGGCTTGCAGGGATCGAAAAGGTGCCCCCAAGCTCTTGCGCGTCGGCAGCGGCCATCAGACCAGAAGAGCCCGCAGCGATGTAATGGATCACTCCGCCAGAACGAATGGTATTTGCCATTGCTTCCGCTCCACCTGCTATGGCGTCCACCGCCTCAAGTGCGGTGTTCGCAGCAGCAACCTGTCCCGAAGCCAGAAGCCGGGCAGACAGCGTCAGGTCGCCGCGGTCAAGCCGCGCAGCTTCTTGATGCAGTTGTTCAGTCGACGGCAGCGTCAAGAGAATCCCCCATTGGTTTTCTTTACAATACCTATTCAATACCACTTGTCTATGACTTTCTTCCAACGTCTGGAAAATTGAAGAAATTGGCAATTGAAAGGGGGAATTGGTTCGAATTGGTCTATTTTTTTCTTTCCCGGCGGCAATAGGTATTATAATGGTATTGCTATGACTGAGTCTCGAAATAATGCTGTGTTGGCGGTTGATGGGGGTGGAACGCGTTGCCGGGTTGCCTGTGACATGGATGGTGCCGTCCATTCAGTAGAAACCGGACCAGCCAATGTTTCGAGCGATTTTGAGGGCGCGGTTAAGCAGATCAACATCGGTATTGAACGGTTGGCCAAAATTGTTGGCTGCAGAACAGATGACATGCTGCACTGGCCGTCCTTTGTTGGGCTGGCCGGGGTTACGGACGCCGGGATAGCGTCCCGATTGCGCGTGTCTTTGGGATTGGCGCAGGCGCGGATTAAGGACGACCGGCCCGCGGCGCTGCGCGGTGCTTTGGGTGCGCGTGACGGCTTGATTGCACACTGCGGCACTGGTTCATTTCTTGCGGCGCAGATGGATGGAGAAATGCGGTTCGCTGGCGGGTGGGGGCCTGTTTTGGGCGACGAAGCTTCGGCTCAGTGGGTTGGTCGCCGTGCCCTGACCGAGACATTGAATGTGGTGGACGGGGTCGAAGTGGAAACCGGCCTAACGCGCAATCTGTTGGACCGCTTCGACGGCGCCGCCGGTATCGTCGGTTTTGCCGGGACTGCGACTCCTGACCAGTTCGGCGCGCTCGCGCCTGAGGTGACTGCGGCTGCGCGGGAAAACGATGCGATCGCCAAGCGGATCATGCAGGTAGGGGGCGATTACATAGCGTCGATGGCAGCGAAATTGGGCTGGCGCCCAGATCAGGCGTTTTGCCTGACAGGAGGGATCGCGTCGCACTACGCAGATTACTTGCCAGCGGAGATGCAGTCTGCCGTGATTGCCCCTTTGGCGGAACCTTTGGTCGGAGCATTGGAATTGGCGAAGGAGATTCAGCATGAGTATAACTGATTTCCTGCGCGCAGACCTTTGGCTTTCACCCGAAAACGGCCCACGATACGTTCAACTGCGACGCAGGTTGCAAGAAGGGATCGACAAAGGTGTGCTTGCCCCCAACTCGTCGCTGCCGTCCGAACGTGAATTGGTAGAAATCACCGACCTGTCTCGTGTTACTGTGCGCAAAGCGATACAAGAGCTTGTGCAGGAAGGCGTTATTGAGCAGCGACAGGGGTCGGGTTCTTTTATTCGCGAACGCGTTCCAAAGGTCGAACAATCTCTGACTCACCTGACATCGTTCACCGAGGATATGTCGACTCGCGGTATGAGAACCGCGTCCAAATGGCTTGAGCGCGGAGTTTTTGCGCCGACTGCCGAAGAAATCAGCGCGCTGAACCTGTCGGAGGGCGAACAGATTGCCCGCATCTACCGATTGCGAGAGGCCGATGGTCGCCCCCTTGCGCTTGAGCGCGCTGCGTTGCCTTTGGATATCCTGCCAAATCCGATTGAGGTGACGACCTCACTCTACGAGGTTCTCGAAGGTCTGGGGCGCCGTCCGGTGCGGGCGGTTCAAAAAATCTCGGCACTCAACCTTGCTGCGCGCGAGGCTGAGTTGCTGGAAGTTCCCGAAGGTGCTGCCGGTTTGAATATCGAACGCATCTCATTTCTCAAGAACGGGCGGGTCGCAGAACTGACCCGGTCGTTGTATCGCGGCGACGCCTACGACTTTGTGGCCGAGCTACGGTTGTAACCGGAAGGACCGGAAATTCATGTCAGAAACTACTTCGAAAATGCGCCAGGAGATTCTGGAAATCCCTGCGGCGGTTGACAGATTGCTGTCCCAAGGCGCGCCCGACATCCTGAATGCCGCTCAGGTTTTCCGCGAGGCTGACCCGCGCTTTCTGATCACGGTGGCGCGCGGATCGTCCGATCACGCATGCAGCTATATCAAATATGCCAGTGAGCTATTGCTGAACCTTCCCGTTGCTTCGGTCGGGCCATCGGTCAGTTCGATCTATGGTGTTGAGTTGCAGGCGAAGGGGGCGGTCTGCCTGTCCGTTTCGCAGTCCGGGCAAAGCCCGGATATTGTGGATCTCGCGCGCTCGTTGGGTCGGTCAGGTGCTGCAACGGTCGCGATCACCAACGACACCAGCTCTCGTTTGGCCGAGGTCGCCGGTGCCGTCCTGCCGTTGCACGCAGGCCCCGAGTTAAGTGTAGCGGCCACCAAAACCTTCGTGACATCGCTGGTTGCCGGGCTTTGGCTGCTGGCAGAGGTCAAGCGTGATGCAGATCTTTTGAAGGCCATACATGCCTTGCCGCCGTTGCTTGAAAAAGCCGCTCATTGTGATTGGTCTGCCGCAGCTGACACGATCACCGGAAGGTCGTTGTTTACCCTTGGACGGGGCCCTTCCTTTGCAATTTCGGGCGAGGCAGCGTTGAAGATCAAGGAAACTTGTCAGATCCACGCAGAAAGCTATTCGGTGGCCGAAGTCCTGCATGGGCCGGTCTCGATCGTAGAGGAAGGCTTCCCAGCTATTGTGTTCGCCGCAAGTGACGCGGCCGAGCAAGCAACGGCTGAAGCCGCCGATGCATTGGCGGGGAAGGGCGCGGCTGTCTTTGCAACCACGGACAAAGTCACACAGGCCAGCCCGCTTCCGGTCGTCAAGACCGGCCATTGGATCACCGACCCGATCACCGCGATCACCGCCTTCTATGGTATGGTTGAATCCGTGGCCAGCGCCCGTGGGATCGACCCCGATGTACCGCGGCATCTGAAGAAAGTGACTGAGACGGTATGACAAATCACTCGGTAACCTTCCGAAACGGTCCCATCTTCGACGGTAACCGTTTGCTGTACGACCACGCGATCACCTTCCGTGATGGGGAGGAAGGTGAAATCCGGCCAGATTCGGATGCGGCTGGAGGTGAAATTGTCGACCTTAAGGGTGATATTCTAAGCCCCGGCTATTGCGACCTGCAGGTCAATGGCGGCGACGGGATCATGTTCAATGACGACCCCTCGGTGCAGACGATCCAGCGGATCGCGGCGGCTCACCGTCGTTTGGGCGTTGTGTCGCTGTTGCCCACATTGATTACAGATACGGCAGAGAAAACGCAGGCAGCAATTGATGCGACCATACAGGCTGTTCGCGAAGGTGTATCGGGTGTAGCGGGGCTGCATCTGGAGGGGCCTCATTTGTCGGTGGCGCGCAAAGGCGCCCATGACGCGGATCTGATCCGGCCGATGGACGACACGGATTTGGCCGCGCTGATCGCCGCGGCAGACGCGCTGCCCTGTCTGATGGTCACGGTCGCGCCCGAAGCCGTGACCGAGCAGCAAGTCGCCGTGCTCCATGATGCCGGGGTTCTGGTATCTCTGGGTCATAGTGATGCGGATTTCGCGACGTGTCAGCGTTATGCGGCGGCAGGAGCGCGTTGTGTGACGCACTTGTTCAACGCCATGAGCCAGCTTGGAAACCGCGAACCCGGTCTGGTGGGGGCTGCGCTGGCAAATGGCGGGCTTTCCGCCGGTTTGATCGCTGATGGAATTCACGTGCATCCCGAAGTCATGCGGGCTGCATGGGCGGCCAAGACGTCTCCGGGGCAGATTTTCCTTGTTAGCGACGCGATGGCCGTTGCGGGCACCGACCAGACCACGTTCGAGTTGGAGGGCCGCAGGATCACGCGGGCAAACGGGAAACTCACGCTTGAGGATGGCACATTGGCCGGTGCAGACTTGGATTTGACGACGGCCATTCGCGTATTGGTCACGCAGGTTGGTGTACCCTTGCCGCAAGCTTTGGCTGCGGCGACGTCCTATCCATCGCAATTGATCGCGCATTCTGGTGCGCAGCAGCTTCGGTATGCGTCGATGATCCGTATCTCTGCGACGCTGGAGTCGTGCGATTGGCTGCCGCAGCGGGATTGACTGACATCGCCCGGCCCAGTCCGATTTCCGGGCCCGCCCCGGCATGGATGACCCGATTGAACCTATATCGGATGAAATCGAAATCAGCCCAAGAACTGCGCTTGACGGCACCTTTCGCATCGCTTAAACCGACCTCCGCTGAGCGGGCGTCGTATACTGGCTATTACCTCAGCCTTCCAAGCTGATGAAGCGGGTTCGATTCCCGCCGCCCGCTCCAAATCAGCCCAAATCTCTGCGTCAAAAGGCCCTGCGAAGGCCCAAAATCTGGTGCTTTGCTTGACCCCAACTGTTCCTGCGGTCAAGAAGCGTTCACCCAAGTGCGAACACGATATAAGGCCCAGACATGGCAAGATCCGACGCCGCCAAGCCCGCAGGAAATTCCGCCCCCAGCGCGACCGAAGAGCGTGCGCGCTCACGGAAGATAGGCGTTCTTGGGTCTTTGTGGCCCTTTATGAAACCCTACCGATTGCTCATGGCGGGGGCTGGGCTTGCCTTGGTTTTGACGGCTAGCATGACCCTGACCTTGCCCCTGGCGGTGCGGCGCGTGGTTGACAATTTTCGGATCGAAGATGGCGAGCTGCTTGATTGGTATTTTCTTGCCGCACTTGCGATTGCTGCTGTTCTGGCTGTCGGGACGGGCATCCGCTATGCGCTGGTTACCAAGTTGGGCGAACGCGTGGTGGCGGATATCCGCAAGGCTGTTTTCGATCGGGTGATTGGGATGAGCCCCGAGTTCTATGAACGTATTATGACGGGCGAGGTCCTTAGCCGAATTACGACGGACACGACACTGATTCAGTCTGTCATCGGTTCATCGGTTTCCATCGCACTGCGGAACATGCTGATGTTTTTTGGCGGGCTGATCCTGATGCTTTTGACCTCGGCCAAGCTGACGGGAATGGTGCTGCTGTTGATCCCGCTGGTCGTGGTTCCGATTCTGGTGCTGGGCCGTCGTTTGCGGGTGATCAGCCGCGAAAATCAGGATTGGATCGCCGCCTCATCCGGTAATGCTGGCGAGGCGCTGACGGCCGTTCAGACTGTGCAGGCCTTCACCCATGAACAGGCCAGTCGTCAGCAGTTTGGTGAGATGACCGAGACCTCGTATATCGTGTCGCTGCGCCGTATTCGCACACGCGCCGTGCTGACCGTGATTGTGATCTTTCTGGTGTTCTCCGGTATTGTCGGGGTGTTGTGGATGGGGGCGAATGACGTTCGTAACGGTGTGATGACCGAAGGCGTTTTGATCCAGTTCGTTATCTACTCGATCATAATGGCGGGTTCGGTCGCTGCCCTGTCCGAGATCTGGAGCGAATTGCAGCGCGCGGCAGGTGCGACCGAGCGTTTGGTTGAATTGCTGAACGCGCAGGACACCGTGACCGATCCTATATCCGCCTCTCACTTGCCGACGCCTGTGCGGGGCGAGATCAACTTTGATCAGGTTACATTCCACTATCCCGCGCGACCCGATGTCGTCGCGCTGGATCGCCTGTCCCTTAGTGTCAAGCCCGGTGAAACCGTGGCCTTCGTTGGGCCATCTGGCGCTGGAAAAACCACGGTCATTCAGATGATCCAGCGTTTCTACGATCCGGATTCAGGCCGTGTCAGCCTTGATGGTGTCGACTTGCGCGATCTGGACAGGAGTGATTTTCGCAGCCACATGGCCCTTGTGCCGCAAGACCCGATCATTTTCGCGGCATCTGCGCGGGAAAACATTCGCTTTGGGCGTCTGGATGCTTCTGACGCGGAAGTGGAATCTGCTGCTCGTGCTGCCGCTGCGCATGACTTCATCTCGGCCCTCCCGGAAGGGTATGACAGTTTCGTTGGCGAACGGGGTGTGATGCTGTCAGGTGGGCAGAAACAGCGTATCGCCATCGCGCGGGCAATCCTGCGAGATGCGCCAGTTCTTTTGCTGGACGAGGCAACCTCGGCGCTGGATGCCGAAAGTGAGCGTGCAGTTCAGGGTGCGGTCGATCAGATGCGCGCGGGTCGGACGACGTTGATCGTGGCCCACCGCTTGGCAACGGTCAAAAAGGCAGATCGGATCGTTGTGATGGAGGCTGGGCAGATCGTGGCACAGGGTACTCATGATGATCTGGTCGCGCAGGACGGGCTTTACGCGCGTTTGGCGCGGCTGCAGTTTACTGATGGAGTCGCCACAGAATAAACTGACGTCGGGGCAGAATTGAATACTCCGCTGCGTCACGCTGCTTAATTGCACATTTTTTGGCTATGCGCCTGCTTGCGCGTATACGGTTTTGCTTCCATCCTACGGTGGACTTAAAACCCGTGCGCGACGCGGGAAGCAATCAGGGAGGTGCCGCATGGCCTTTGTCGGAGTGGAAGACAAGCTAAAACTAGAGCAGGAAATGCCGTGGGAGGATCGGGACGTTCCGGTCACATTCCACCAACTGCTGTCCCGGACTGCGGGTAAGTTTCCCAATAACGACGCGATCAGTTTTCAACTTATGTCCGGTCCGACGGACAAGGCCGAAACGCTGACGTGGTCTGAACTGCTTGGAAAGGTCAATCAGGCGGCGAACCTGTTCCGCTCGTTGGGTGTGGGTGAAAAGGATGTGGTGGCCTATATCCTGCCCAATTGTAACGAGACGCTGATCACCATGATGGGCGGTGCAGTGGCAGGGATCGTGAACCCGATCAACCCGCTGTTGGAACCCGAGCAGATCGCGGCCATTCTGCGTGAAACCGGCGCCAAGGTTGTTGTCACTTTGAAGTCTTTTCCCAAGACGGATGTGGCGCAAAAGGTCGAAGAGGCCGTGCGCCATGCGCCCACGGTCAACACCATTCTTGAAATTGACCTGAACCGTTATCTGACGCCCCCCAAATCGTGGCTGGTTCCGTTCCTGCGTCCCAAGATGGGCGACAAGGAACATCTGGCCCACGCGAACTACAAGAATTTCAACAAAGAGCTGGCAAAGCAACCCACGACCCTGACCTTCGAGGACAGCAAGGAAGACCGCGTCGCCTGCTATTTCCACACCGGCGGAACCACGGGTATGCCGAAGGTGGCGCAGCACAAGTATTCTGGCCTGATTTACAATGGTTGGCTGGGCGGCACATTGCTGTTTACGGACCAGGACGTGGTGATGTGCCCCTTGCCGATGTTCCACGTCTTTGCGGTTCATGTAATCATGATGTCCGCTGTGTCTTCGGGTGCGCATGTGGTGTTCCCGACACCTGCCGGATATCGCGGCGACGGCGTTTTCGACAATTTCTGGAAACTGATCGAGCGTTGGAAAGTCACGTTCATCATTACCGTGCCCACCGCAATTGCTGCAAAGATGCAGCGCCCGGTGGATGCCGATATCTCGACCGTAAAAACTGCGTTCTCGGGCTCGGCCCCGCTGCCGGTAGAGCTGTTCCGCCGCTTCGAAGAAGCGACCGGTGTGACCATCATCGAAGGATACGGCCTGACCGAGGCGACCTGTCTGGTGTCCTGTAACCCGACTGATGGCGAGAAGAAGATCGGCTCGATCGGGATTCCGTTCCCGTATACGGATGTCAAAATCCTGAACGATGGACAGGATGGCCCAGCCGAAGCCGCGCCTAACGAGATCGGTGAAATCTGTATCTCGAACCCCGGGGTCTATGCTGGCAACACTTATACCGAAGCCGACAAGAACGTGGATCTTTACCACTTTGACACGTATCTGCGCACCGGCGATCTGGGCCGTTTCGACGAGGACGGTTATCTGTGGATCACAGGCCGCGCCAAGGACCTGATCATCCGAGGCGGTCACAATATCGATCCCGCTGAAATCGAAGAGGCGCTGCTGGGACATGACGCTGTTGCCTTTGCCGGTGCCATTGGACAGCCCGATGCCTATGCGGGAGAGGTACCCTGTGCCTTTGTCGAACTGGTCGAGGGCGCCTCGGTTACCGAAAAGGAGCTGTTGGAATATTGCGACGTCCATGTTCACGAACGTGCGGCGCAGCCCAAGCACATGACCATTCTGGACGAGCTTCCCAAGACCGCAGTTGGCAAGGTGTTCAAACCCGAACTGCGCAAACAGGCAATCACACGTATCTATAACGGCGCGCTGGAAAAAGCAGGCGTCGATGCCCGCGTTGTCTCGGTGATTGACGACAAAAAGCGCGGGCTGGTTGCGCAGCTTGACGCGAACGGTTCCTCGGACGACGATGTCAGCAAAGTGCTGGGCTCTTTCACCCAGCCATGGGAATGGGCTGCCTGATCGCGGAGGGGACATGGATTATGAACGCCTGATTGACGAAGAAACCTGGGCGTTCATAAGACGTACCGCCGAAAGCTATCCCGATGACGCGGTCGAATTGTCGATTGACGACCAGCGCCGCGTCTATGACGCGATGTGTCAGGACTTTCGCCAACCGCGACCTGCGGGGGTAGAAACAGAAGACAGGCATGCCGATGGCGTGCCTGTTCGCGTCTATGCTGCAGGCGATCCCACACGAACCGTAGTTTATCTGCATGGTGGCGGCTTTGTCGTAGGCGGCTTGGACAGCCACGATGATGTTTGCGCCGAGATTTGCGCGCAAACAGGATATCGGGTGGTCGCAGTGGATTACCGGCTGTGCCCGGAACATGTTCATCCCGCCCAGTTTCAGGATGCCTGGACTGCAGTGAATTGGGCTGCAACGGAATTCGGGGATGCGCTGGTACTGGCCGGAGACAGCGCCGGAGGGAATCTGGCCGCTGCTGTCGCTCATCACGCGCGCGGACGGTTGGATATGATTCTGGGGCAGGTGCTGATCTATCCCGGTCTGGGCGGGGACCGGTCGAAGGGGTCTTATCTGGAACATGCCCATGCGCCGCTTTTGACGCTTGAGGATATCGTCTTCTACGAAAAGGTGCGGTGCGGCGGACCAGCGCCGCAGGATGATCCGACCTATGCTCCGTTGCACGACAGCGATTTCTCAAACCTGCCGCCGACTGTGGTCGTAACGGCAGACTGCGATCCGTTGCGCGATGACGGGCCAGACTATTGCGCCCGGATCACCGAGGCCGGCGGCAAAGCACACTGCATCAACGAAGCGGGGCTGGTGCACGGCTATCTACGGGCGCGCACCTCGGTCAAGCGTGCCGCAGACAGTTTTGAGCGGATATCCGTGGCGATCGAAGCGCTGGGTCAGCAGATATGGCCTTATGACTGATTACTTGAGGAATGGCTGTGCCTTCATGGTCTCGGCCACGGGCGCGCCCATCCGGGTCAGGATCGTTGGGGCTAGTTGAAGCTGGTCGATGACCGCATCCGCCTCGGGGCCTTCTGCATCGCCGAAATAATACAGCGCAGTTTCCTGCTGCAATGGGCTGCGGCCTCCGTGGTGGCCACGTTCATCTTGGCCGTGGTCAGCCGTGACGATCACCTCGTACCCCAGTTGCCGCCAACGGGGGATGAAAGGGGCCAGCATCTCATCCATGACAAAACAGGCGTGGTCCATTTCCTCGCTTTCATGGAAAAAGCGATGTCCCATGCTGTCCAGCGTACAGGTGTGCAGGATGCCGTAATCCAGCCCAAAGCGCAGGCACATGTTGGTGAGCTGGGCAAATAGGTCTACGTCGCAGGGCGTCATCTGGTTGGCCTTGCCATAGCCGGTCATGGTGTGAAACCGGCCATGATTGATCGTCTTGCTGTCGGGCTCGTCATATTCTACGTCGCGCACGTAATCGAACGGGTGCCGATTGAAGAATTGTGACCAATAGCTGTGGGTGACCGCCCCGGTGATGCCCTCGGCCTCGCGCACCTGACTGAACACGTCCTTATGGCTCAGGCGGAAGACATTGCCGTTTCCGGTGCACCCATGTTCCTGCGGAGTGACGCCCGTGTGGATCGAGGCATAGCAACTGGCCGAGGTCGATGGCAGCACCGAACGCAGTTTCCACACGCGCGCTTCGCCGCTGTCGACCCACCCTTCGAGGTTGCCGAACAGACGGCGGAAATTGCGCCACGGCACGCCGTCAAGGATAATGAGGAGGAGTTTGCGGTCCATGGTTCGGCCTTTTTGCTAGATCCTTGGGCGAGCCTAGGGGATTCGCCTTGGATAAGCCGCCCATTATCGTCCCAAATAGCAAAATCCCGACACCTGTTTGTGACAAGTGCCGGGATTTCATGAGTGTTTTGCGCGGGATCAGTTCCCCGCACTCTCCATCTTGCGATGGGCGACAACCTCTTCTAGCCAGCCCAGATGCATCTCGGGGACCGAGCTGAGCAGAAGGTCGGTATAGTCGTCGAACGGTGGGCTCAACACTTGTGATTTCGGGCCGTAACGGACCACACGGCCCTGATACATCACCGCGATACTGTCGCTGATCGCGCGGACCGTCGCCAGATCGTGCGTGATGAACAGATAGGCCACATCCTCGATCTTTTGCAGGTCCAGCAGCAGTTTCAGGATGCCATCTGCCACCAGCGGGTCCAGCGCCGAAGTGACCTCATCACAGATGATCATCTTGGGTTTGGCTGCCAGCGAGCGGGCGATACAGACACGCTGTTTCTGCCCGCCAGACAGTTCCGCCGGATAACGGTCGATGAACTTTTCGCCCAGCTCGATCTCATCCAGCAGCTCAACGATCCGCTTGCGTTTTTCCGCGCCGCGCATGTTGAAATAGAACTCCAGCGGGCGACCGATGATGGTGCCCACGGTCTGACGCGGGTTCATCGCAACGTCGGCCATCTGGTAGATCATCTGCAACTCGCGCAGGTCCTCACGGGTGCGTCCCTTGAGGTCGGATGACAGCTTACGCCCGGCAAAGGTGATCTCACCATCGCGCGGTGGCAAAAGGCCAGTGATCACCCGCGCCAGCGTCGACTTGCCCGAGCCGGATTCACCCACAACCGCCAGCGTCTGCCCCGGGTGAAGCTCGACATTGACGTTGTGCAGCACGTCGAAATTCAGCCCCTTATAGCGCGCGGTGATGCCGTCAACACTCAGCACCGGTTCTGGCGTCGGCTGTTTCTCTTCGTGCTCGATCGAGCGGACCGAGACCAGAGCCTTGGTATACTCTTCCTGCGGGTTGTTGATGATCTGGTCGGTATTGCCGTACTCGACCGTATTGCCCATGCGCAGAACCATGATGTCGTCGCTGACCTGCGCGACCACGGCAAGGTCGTGCGTGATATAAAGCGCGGCAACACCGGTATCTGCGATGGCCTCTTTGATGGCCATCAGAACGTCGATCTGGGTGGTCACGTCCAGCGCCGTGGTGGGTTCGTCGAACACCACCAAATCGGGTTCGGGACACAGCGCCAAAGCAGTCATACAGCGCTGTAGCTGACCGCCGGACACTTGGTGCGGATAACGCTCACCGATATTGTCGGGGTCGGGCAGACCCAGCTTAGCGAACAGCTCGCGCGCGCGTTTTTCGGCTTCTTTGCGGCTGAACTTCTTCTGTTCCACCGCAGCCTCAACCACTTGATCCATGATCTTCTTGGCGGGGTTGAAGGACGCCGCGGCAGATTGAGACACGTATGTGACCTCACCCCCACGCAGTTTTCGGATATCGCCGTATGAGGTCTTCAGGATGTCACGCCCGTTGACCCAAACCTCACCGCCAGTGATCTGCACACCGCCCCGGCCATAGGCCATCGAGGCCAGACCGATGGTTGACTTACCAGCGCCGGATTCACCGATCAGCCCCAGCACCTTGCCACGTTCGAGGTCAAAGTTGACCCCGTGCACGATCTCGATGTCATGGGGTTTCTCACCCGGTGGATAAACGGTCGCGCCAATCTTGAGGTCGCGGACCTTGAGAAGGGTATCACTCATCCCCGGCCTCCTTTCAGCGATGTGGTGCGGTTCAGGACCCAGTCAGCCACCAGATTGACCGAGATGGCCAGCGTTGCGATGGCCACAGCCGGGTACAGCGCGGCGCCGATGCCATAGACGATGCCGTCCTTGTTTTCCTTCACGATCCCGCCCCAATCAGCCAGCGGCGGTTGCACGCCAAGGCCAAGGAACGACAGGGTCGACACAAAGAGAACCGCAAAGATAAAGCGCAGACCTAGTTCCGCCACCAGCGGTGACAAAGCGTTGGGCAGAATTTCGCGGAAGATGATCCACGATTGACCTTCGCCGCGCAGTTTTGCGGCCTCGACATAGTCCATCACAGCGATATCTACCGCGACCGCACGGGCCAGACGATAGACGCGGGTGGAATCCAGCAGCCCCATAACCAGGATCAGAACCGGGATGGTCACGGGGACCATCGCCAGAACCACCAGTGCGCTGATCAGCGTCGGGATCGACATGATCAGATCGACGGTTCGCGACATGACCTGATCGGCCCAGCCACCCAGTACGGCGGCCAGAAACCCAAGGATAGAACCGGTCACAAAGCTGAGGATCGTCGCAGCGGTAGCGATAAAGATCGTCGTCCGCCCGCCATAGATCATGCGGCTGAGAAGGTCTCGCCCGATATTGTCGGTGCCAAGCCAGAACTGAGAACTCGAAGGCTCCCACACGTCGCCCACGACCTCGGCCATGCCATAAGGGGCCAGCAGCGGCGCAAGTAGAGCGATGATGAAGTAGAGGGCTGTGAAGGCCAGCCCGATCATTGCAGAGATTGGGATGTTCTTCATTTCGGATGCCTCAGCCTTGGGTTGGCAAGAATGGCAACGATGTCGGCAACCATGTTCAACCCGATATAGATCGCGGCAAAGATCACGCCGCAGGCCAGAACCACCGGAACATCACGCTTGGTCACGTGATCCACCAGGTACTGTCCCATGCCGGGATAGACGAACACCACCTCGACCACGACGACACCGACCACCAGATAGGCCAGGTTCAGCATCACCACGTTGACAATCGGCGCGACCGCGTTGGGCAGCGCGTGGCGGTAGATGATCTTGAAGTTGGTCAGCCCCTTCAGTTCAGCAGTCTCGACATAGGCCGACTGCATGACGTTCAGGATCGCCGCGCGTGTCATCCGCATCATATGCGCAAGGACCACCAGCGTCAGAACGATAACGGGCAAAGCGATCGAGTTCAGCTTTTGGCCCAGCGTCATGCTGTCATTGATCATCGCAAGCGGTGAGAACATGCCCAACTTCACAGCCACGAAATAGACCAGAACATAGCCGATCAGGAATTCGGGGATCGAGATCGTGGTTAGGGTGACCGCCGAGATCAGCTTGTCGGGCCAGCGGTTGCGGTAGCGCACGGCCAGCAGGCCCAGAAAGATAGCAAGCGGGACGGAAATAACCGCCGCCCAGAATGCAAGAAACAGGGTATTGCTCAGACGGCCACCGACGGATTCGGCAATGTCGAGCTTGTTGGTCAGGGATTGTCCCAGATCACCTTGAACAAGGCCCCCCAGCCATTCGAAATAGCGGGTCAGCGCAGGCCGGTTCAGGCCCATCTCTTCGCGTAAGTTTTCAAGGGCCTCGGGAGTTGCGGACTGCCCCAGGACGGCTTGCGCGGCGTCTCCGGGAAGGGCTTCGGTCATGCCAAAAATCAGGGCCGAAGCGCCGAGCAGCAAAAGGAGTCCCAGCGCCAGGCGCTGGGAAACCAGTTTCAATATAGGATGCATAAATCCGTGACCCGTATCAGGCGAACCACATCTTACGAGAAACGTTGCCGTTCATCATCTCTTGGGTCGGATCGGACTCCCACCCGGCAAGCTGGTTGCTGATGCCTTCGACAAAGTCGTTGAACATCGGGCAGATCAGGCCGCCTTCGTCGCGGACCATATGACCCATCTGGCTGTAGATGTCCTTACGCTTGTCGTTGTCCAGTTCTGCACGGGCCTGGAACAGCATCTCGTCAAAGGCCGGGACCTTGAAGCGCGTGTCGTTCCAATCCGCTGTGGACAGATACGCGGTCGCGTACATCTGATCCTGCACCGGACGGCCACCCCAGTAAGAGGCGCAGAAAGGCTGTACGTTCCAGACTTCGGACCAATAGCCGTCATTGGGCTCGCGCTTGATTTCCAGCGGGATACCAGCTTGCGCTGCAGTCTGCTGGAACAGCGCTGCCGCGTCGACAGCACCAGGGAAGGCGCCGTCTGCAACACGCAGAATGATCGGCGAGCCGTCATGGCCGGATTTCTTATAGTGTTCAGCCGCTTTCTCGAGGCTGAATTCACGCTGCGGGATCGAACCATCGAACAGCGGATAAGCCGCGTTGATCGGCATGTCATTCCCGATGGTGCCATAGCCACGCAGAACTTTGTCCACCAGTTCCTGACGGTTGATTGCGTGTTTCAGCGCCAGACGCAGTTCATTCTGGTCGAACGGTGCGGTGTCGCAATGCATGATGAACACATAGTGCCCGCGACCGGCCGTCGAGTGTACGGTCAGGTTGGGCGCACGACCCAGCAGGTCTGCGACCTTGGGCTCGACGCGGTTGATCGCGTGAACCTGACCGGATTGCAGTGCGGCGGTACGCGCAGTGGCATCGTTGATGACGACCACTTCGACGCTGTCGAAATTGCCGAAATCCGGGTTCCAGTGGTTGGCGAACTTCTTGAACACGTGACGCACGCCGGGCTCATCGACTTCTAACTGGTATGGGCCGGTGCCGATACCCGCGCCTGGGTTGTCCATGCCGCCATCGGGCTGAACGATCAGGTGATAATCGGCCATCAGGTAAGGAAGGTCGGCGTTCGGCTCGGTCAGAGTGACCTGGAAGTTGTCGCCATCGGCCTTCATCGACTCGATACCCTTCATGATGCCCAAAGCACCGGACTTGGAGTCTTCGTTCGAATGGCGCTCCATGGTCTTCAGCACGTCTTCGCTGGTCATGGTTTTGCCGTTATGAAATTCCACGCCCTGACGCAGCTTGAAGGTCCAGACCTTGGCGTCGGCGCTGCCTTCAACGCTTTCAGCAAGGCGTGGTTCGATCGAGCCGTCAGGCGCAACTTCGACCAGTTGGTCGCCGAATTGCTTACCGTTTTGGAACGGAACCGAGCTTGCATAGGTTGCCGGATCAAGCGAGTTGGTCGATTCGCCGCCTTGCAGACCAAATTTCAGATCACCGCCTTTTTTCGGGCCTGCCGCGCGTGCAGCGTCCGCGAACAGGGTGCTGGCCATCGCTGCCGATACACCCAAGGCCGCGGCTTTCCCCATGAATTCGCGGCGGGTCAGCTTGCCCGCTGTGACCTCTTTGGTCATGTGAGTGATTTGTTCGTTCATCCAATGATCTCCCAATTGGTTGGATTTTTTGGCCCTTTGCGGGCTTTTATTGACGCATGAGTCAAGTTAGGCGTAATTCGGCCTTATGAGCAAGGATAAATGTCTTACCTTTGCGGCCTGAAAATCACATCTGGTTGCGCGGTATGGTATCCTCCAGTTCCTTTGAAAACACCTCAACCTCCCCCTCATAGGCTGTCAATTTCGCCCTGAGGAAGAAACTAGTGCGATCTGACCACATTTGACAGGATGTTTCGGTGCGCAATTCGATACCGTCCCGCCGCAATTCCTGCGTCCAGAGGCAATGCCCTTTGGCTGAAAGAGGGTCATCCGGGTGGATCGACCAGCATTCGTAAGCGGTTCCGCCATTTGTGAGGCCGTGGTGATTGTCCTTGGTCATGCCAAAGTCATCTTCGATGATCAGGCGGGTCTCACCGGTGTTCATATCCGTTTCGACACGTCTGGTGTTCTGGGCCTTGCGTAGGATGGTGGCGTCACGCGGCACCTCGGATTCGGGGGGCGGGAAAACATATTCATCTGTTTCTGTCGGACGAACAGGGATCGAGACTTCGCCCTGAGTCAGGTGCAGCTCAGCAGGTTCCGGCGACGGCCAGATCAAGGGCCAATAGGCACTTGAAACAGCCACGCGTAGACGGTGACCTTTCGGAACCCGATAGGCGATGTGGTCCAGATCCAGCGTGACATCATACGCGACGCCGGGGGACAAGGGGGCAGGTTGGGCGTGGCTGTCACGATGGGACAGGTTCAACACGCCATATGTGATGCGCGTAGAGGCCCCGTCCGGGTGCAGGTGGTTCAGACGTATGGCAACCTGCGCCTGAGGTCGGTCTGCGCTGATCCGCAACCGAATGCGGGGTGCACCGACGATATCAAGATCCGCACTCAATGGTTCGCCGTCAAAACAGGCGGACATGGCATCGTCTGTGCGCTGGTCACCCGGCATGTCCGGACCCAGCCAGATGGCGCAATACTCACCGCTTTCCATACCGCATGTCTGAGGCGAACAAACCCTGACATCCAAAGAACCCGACGCGCCTATTCCGGAATTGGTCAGGTGCCAATCCTGCGTCGGAAAATGGGATGTTGCGCCTTCATTCTCAGCGATCCAGCGTCCGGGGCGGTCGTTGTACCAGCGTTGCGGGCGAACCCCGTCCATCAGATATGCGCGGTAATCCGGGTCGCTCTCAACCCCGGTATCTGTATCTTTCAGCCAGTGGTCCCACCAGCGCAACGCTTCTTGTAGAAACCCGATCCGGGGTTCGGGCACGGCGAAATGCGGGTACTTGTGAACCCAAGGCCCAACGATGCCTTTGGCCGGGGCCTTCAACTGCTCAACGAGCAAGGGAACCGTGTTTTTGTACGCGTCGCCCCAGCCCCCGACGGCCAAAGTCGCAGCTTGGATCGCGCTGAAATCCTCGCAAACCGAGCCATGCTGCCAATACGCATCCCGTGTCTGATGGCGGAGCCAGACCGAGGGCAGGAACGGTTCATTCTCAAGCCGGTCCAGCCACAGATCACGCCAATTCGGACGCAAGGCCGGATCTGGCGCGCGCGAGGAATAGGACCACATTGTTGCGCCCCATCCGAGGTTTTCATTCAGCAGGCAACCGCCCTTGTAATGGATGTCATCCGCATAGCGATCGGCCGTCGAACAGAGCGTGATGATCGCCTTCAGCGCCTCGGGCTGCATGGCCGCGACCTGTAGCGCGTTGAAGCCCCCCCAACTGATGCCCATCATGCCAACGCGGCCCGTGCACCAAGGCTGTTGCGTCAACCATTCGATCGTCGCGACAGCATCGTCCAATTCCTGCTGGGTATATTCATCCTCCATCAGCCCTTCGCTGTCGCCATTGCCGCGCATGTCGACACGAATGCAGGCGTAACCGCGTTTGGCAAACCAGGGATGGGTCAGCGCGTCGCGGGTCGCGGTCCCGTCACGCTTGCGATACGGCAAAAATTCCAGAATGGCGGGAACGGGGGTCTCGGTGGCATTTTCGGGCATCCAGATTCGCGCGGAAAGGCGGCAACCGTCCGGCATGTGAATGCCGACATCCGGCAGTTCCTGAATATCGTACAGCGAATTGGGATTGGGCGTCATTGTCTCAGTCTCAGCGTCTTTGATTTTTTCGGTTCATTGAAAATCGTCAAATTACGTGCGGATTGCGACAAGCAAGTCCATTACGTTTGTCCCGGTCGGACCCGTAACCAGCAAAGCCCCAACCTGATCCAGATAGCTGCCGCTATCGGCGTTATTCAGAAACTCTTCCGCTGTTGGATTCCAGGTGGACCCATCAATCACGGCCCCTGCTGCCTGTGCCGGGCCGTCGGTTCCATCAGTGCCGCCGACCACGATCGTTAAGCCCGGAATGCCCGAAACCTCTTTGGCCAAGGCCAGCGCCAGCGCCTGATTGCGCCCACCGCGTCCGGGGTTTTTTGGCAGAACAACCGTTGGTTCTCCGCCAAAGACCATGACGCCCTTCGGCATGTCGCGCAGACGCGACCCTAAGTGCCTTGCGACACTCAGATAATCATCGTGCAGGCATTCTTCATCCGCAATCACATCGCAGCCTTCCAACTTTGCGGCATCAACTGCAGCAGCCCGGGCAATGGCGTTAGAGGCCACGATCTGAGTCGAGGCTTGAAACTTTGGTGCGTCGGGCAACGCTCCAATTCCCGACCCAATGACATTCAGGTCATCGCCGGGCACGTCAGATATCGCAAGTACAGTCACCGCATCGCCGCGAAAATGCGAAAGAAGCCCACCGCCCTTGATGCGCGACAGCTTGCGACGCTCGGCGTTCATGGCCGTTATGTCCAGCCCTTCAGACAGCAGCTTTTGGTTCAACTGCTCCAAATCAGCCAGCGTTTTGCCGGGAACAAGATCCTCTGCAAGCGAGGATGCGCCGCCTGACACCAACAGCAGCAAATGCGAGGCAGGGCCCATCGCTTCTACCGCCTCACGCAGGGCGCGGCCCCCGTCAAGGCTGCGAGAATTCGGCACGGGGTGCGCGGCTTCGATAATCGTCACATGGTCAGGCAGATCGCGTCCGTGATCATCTTTGGTGACAACCAATGTCGGTTTAGGCCCAAAGTGTTCCAGCGCGGCCCGCGCCATCGCTGCGGCGGGTTTCCCAACGGCCAGAATTTGATCGGGTGCCGCAATGCTGTCCAAGACTGCTGTGGTCGCCGCGTGCCCGCCGACTGCATCCACACCGGCTTGCCAGATGCGAATTGCACGTTGTTTTTGATCCATCAGCTTTCTACCCAAATCGTGACGGGGCCATCATTGACTAGTTCCACCGCCATATCCGCCCCGAACTGCCCTGTTTCCGTAGGAATACCGAGACTACTCAACTGTGCGGCGAACACCTCGTACAGATGCTTGCCAAGCTCAGGCGAGGCCGCTTCTGAGAACCCGGGGCGATTTCCGCGCGATGTGTCAGCGGCCAGCGTGAACTGGCTGATCACAAGAGCGGATCCGCCAATATCCAGAACGGACCGGTTCATCTTGCCTGCATCATCCTTGAATATGCGCAGCTTGGAGATTTTGGCCGCAAGCCGCTGTGCGGACGCCTCGTCATCCCCCTGCATCGCACAAACAAGCACCATGAGGCCGGGGCCGGTCTGTCCGATCACCTCGCCCGCCAGGGAAACTTTGGCGTGAGTGACCCGTTGTAATACTGCGCGCAAACTGTTTCTCCAAAATTTTCTCAGCCGAGCCAGTCGACAAAAGCGTCCGGGCTGGCGCGATCCGTACGAAAACCGTTAGCGGGGTGGTCCTTGTCGGCATAGCCAAAGGAAATCGCGCACAGGATCAGGCGGTCTTCGGGGATGTCAAAATAGCGGTGAAGGAACGGGCCATAACTTGCAACTGCCGCTTGCGGAATGGTGGCCACGCCAAGGGCTTGGGCCGCAAGCGTAAAGGCGGTGACGAACCCGCCGCAATCCATCGCCCCATAAGGCCCAAGCTCAGCCGGGCTGGACAGGATCGCGCAGTGCGGTGCATCAAACAGAGTGAAGTTCTCCATCATTTGTCGTGCCGAAGCCGCGCGGTCGCCACGTTCCACGCCGACGGCTTCATAAAGGGCCCACCCGCATTCTCGGCGGCGATCCCTGTAGACGCCCGAATAGGATGTGGGGAAAGGCAAGTCAGGGGCTGGCGCGCCGGACATTGCCTCCTCTCGCAGGGCAATGCGAAAACGCTCGGTTTCAGTGCTGCTGGTGATTACGACATTCCAAGGTTGTGCGTTACACCAACTGGGCACACGCCCCGCGCTGGTCAGGATTTGCTCGATGTGTTCCCGTGGAACCGGATCAGGGCTGAATGCCCGACAGGAGTGGCGCGCAGCCAATAGCGTGTTCAGGTCCGATAACGTCACACTGGCCTCCCCATCGGCGTCGACGGGGCGAGGATGGCGCGTGGTTTGAGGATGTTCAAGCGATTAAACGGCGAAACCGGTCCTAATGCCGTACGCTCGATCACTGTTGCCCTGTCGCCAGCAGATACCCAACCCCTGCTGCGACCAGCAGGCCGACAATAACCGCGATCGTGATCTTGATCGCCGACCATGGCCGCTCACCCTGAACGCGGCCAGTGCGTCCGTTGACCACAAACCGATAGGTCTGACCGCGGTATTTGTAGGCGGCCATCCAGACCGGCAGCAGAACATGCTTGAAGGTCACATCCCGAACGTCCGTATCGACCGAATGAATGCGTTGGCGATCACCACCAATATCGAACCGAACGTCACGTTCAATCACACGAGCCATATACCCCCGAGCCTCAGTATAACCTTCGTTCAGTTCAACGGTGTAAGCCTCAGCACGAAAGCCTGCCAGATACTCGGGTTGATAAGGTTCCAGCGCAGGCAGGTCCCACGGTTCCAGCGCATCCGTATAGCTTTTGGGCAGAGACCGAGAAGCCAAGACCAGAACGTCATCGAAAAAGCGCGCGACCCGTCCCGATTTCGGTGACCAGCGGATCTTGGCGACCTGCTGTTGCACCCGCTTTCCGTCGCGCATCACCGTGTGGGTTTCGTAATAAACCGTCCCGCGCTCGCCCCGGTAAGAGGATTGCGTATCCGCGTCGAATGTCCAGTAGGGTACGTAGATACCCTGCATCTTGCGCCCCTTGCGGGCATAGTCCTTGAGACCATTGGGCGCGAACCACAAACGACCAAGCCAATCCCCCATCGCTTTGTGCGCAGAACGCTCGTCCAGCGCAAAGGGTAGAACACCGCGTGGCTTGATATGTCGGCTGACGCCGGTACCTGTGACCACTGGTGTGGCGCAAAACGGACATTCCGCAGCATGGGTATCGGGGTCAAACTCGACTTGGGCTGCGCAATTGGGGCAGGTCAGAACGCGGGTTTCTTCGATTTCACCTTCCGGTAGGTTTTCTGACAGGGCGGCGTTGAAATCCAGCTCTTTCAGGCTTGCGCCGCCCCAGGGGCCGGCGGCGATGCTTTGGGAATGGCCGCAATGATCGCACGTCAGCGTTCCGTCGCCCGGATTGAACCGATAGTCCGCACCGCATTGATCGCAGGGAAATCTGTGCTCTTTGGTCATGTTGCCCCCTCGTTCATCAAAAACAAACGCGGACCGGATCAGGTCCCCGGCGGAGGTGGTGGCAGGATGGTGAACAACTGAGCAAGCTCCTGAACATCGCCGGCCTTTTTCCACCCATCCTGACCTGCTGTCCAAACGTGGGTATCGCGTGTGACTTCACCTTCGGCGGCCATGCGCCCCATCTTAGCTTTCGAGAATGGTCCGCTGGTCTGCCCATCCACGGCGATATGCCAGACATGTTCGACGGGTGGCGGGGGCGGTGGTGCCGCATGTGCCGACGGTTGCGGGGCAGCGGGGGCAGGGCTTCCCCACGGGCCGCTCTGTTGACCCGCTGCCATGTTCGACATCTGCTGGGCCATCGCCATTCCCATGCCCATTCCAAGACCTGCGCCCATACCGCCGCCCTGACCGGGATTGTTGGCAGCCGCCGTCATTGCCTCGGCCGCTGAATATTGCGTGAACTTGCCCAGATCGCCCGCCAGCCCCATCGAGGTGCGCTTGTCCAACGCCGCCTCGACCGCAGGCGGAAGCGAGATGTTTTCAATGTAAAACTCGGGCATCTCTAGCCCGTAGCTGTCCAATACCGGAGAGACTTCGGCTGCGATCAGCTTGCCCAGATCAGCGGTGTTGGCGGCCATGTCCAGGACCGGAATGCCCGATCCGGCGATCACGCGGCTGAATTCCTGCACGATGATGTTGCGGATTTGAAAGCTGATCTCATCCATCGTGAATTCGCCATCTGTGCCGACAATCTCGACCATGAACTTCGCCGGATCCTTGACGCGGATCGTATAGGTTCCGAACGCGCGGATGCGGGTTGGTCCGAATTCGGGGTCGCGCAGCATGATAGGGTTTTTGGTGCCCCATTTCAGGTCGTTGAACCGGGTGGTGTTGACGAAATAGATCTCGGACTTGAACGGCGACTGAAACCCGTGATCCCAATGCTGCAGGGTTGTCAGGATCGGCATGTTGTTGGTTTCAAGCATATAAAGGCCCGGCGTGAACACATCCGCCAACTGTCCTTCATGCACGAACACGGCTGACTGTCCCTCGCGAACCGTCAGCTTAGCGCCATATTTGATGGCATGGCCTTCACGCTCGAACCGCCAGACCATTGTGTCGCGGGTGTCGTCGACCCAGTGAATGACGTCAATAAATTCGCCGGTCAGAAAATCGAAAATACCCATTTGGGGTCTCCTTTCAGGGGGCTCAGAGCGGCTGGCCCATCAATTCGCGTGCAATAATCCGGACCACCGGGCGCGCGCTATCCACCGTCACGCCGGGTTCGAGGCGCGGATCATACAGCATGGTCAGAAGCTTTTCGTCATGGCTGGTCAACAGCGCAAATTCATCATCATCGTTGAAAATCGAAGGCCGCGCTGCAGGGCTGTCGTTCGACAATCCCAACCCTTGCGCGATTTCTTCGTGGATGCAGCTACGACGCAGCAATTCCGGCAGCTCGGTTCGGATCAAGGTGACGGCACGCACGTATTTATAGGGTGAAGAACTGGTGGCTGAGGCAAAGACGAAACAGTCGATATTCGCGCGCGGATTGGCAACCAGTTCCAGCGAGGCCTGACTGATATTCGGGATCAGTTCTTTCAGACGGGTCACGACATAGGCGCTGTCATCCTTGCCTGCGAAAAAGACGTGAAAGTTTGCGCGGCGATTCACGACCGAGATCGGGTGCCCGGTCAGCTTTGCCAGCCGTGCGGTAAAGGATTCAACCTCGGTTGCATCTTGCGTGCGTGTGGCAGGCAGGACCGAGGGGCCAAACTCTGTCTGTACCCTCACAGGCCCGGACCAGCGACTGAGCTGCCCGTCCGTCTGCCGGGACGATGCCGCGACCGCGTGATCGGGATATTCGCTGTAGAAAGCGATTGCTTCAAAGTTCCGCGCTAAGTCGTCTGCATCGAACGGGGTGTCCGGCCCGCCGCCATCCGTGCGCAGCAAACCGCGTGTCAGCAAATCACGCTCAACCCGTTCATAAAACCGCGCAAGGTCCTGACTGGCGGCAGACGGAGCGACATAGGCATTCGCCGCAGGGGCTGGGGGGGCAGGCCGCGTTTCAGGGACGACGGAAGACGTCAGTGTCTCATCACAATTGGCCAGCGCCAACAGCGAAACAAGGCCCAGAACAGCTTTTGGAAATCCCGGTCGCCGCATTCTGTTATCCCGGCACGGCGGTGCCGGCGTTGTCGCCAGTTCCGTCCTTGCGTGCTTTGGCCGAGGCCAAAGTATCGCGCAACTCGACCTCCATCTTTTGCAATTCCTGTTCTGCGGCTGCGCGTCGCGCTTTGCCTTCGTCTGCAATTGCCAGGCTTTCGTTAATTGTCCCGATCAGGTCGGCATTGGCCTGTTTGACCGCTTCGATGTCAAATACGCCCCGTTCCATTTCCTCGCGGATCATCTTGTTCGATTGCCGCAGGTTGGCCGCGTTGGATGTCAGCAACTCGTTGGTCAGATCATTCGCATCCCGCACAGCCGATGCTGCTTCAGCGCTGCGCTGGATGGTGACGGCCTGCGCCAGTTGAGTTTCCCAAAGCGGGACGGTGTTTACCAATGTCGAGTTGATCTTGGTGACCAGCGACTTGTCGTTTTCCTGCACCAACCGGATCGAGGGCAGAGATTGCATCGTCACCTGCCGCGTCAGCTTCAGGTCGTGGACCCGGCGCTCCAGATCGTCACGGGCGGCGCGCATGTCGCGCAATTCCTGCGCCTTCATCACCTGTTCTTCTTCGGGCGCAGCATTAACTTCGGCTTCCTTTTCAGGAATGTCATGGCTGTCCAGCTCGGTCAGTTTTTCTTCGCCGGCGGCGATGTAAAGCGCAAGTTCGTCATAGAAACTAAGCGTCTTTTCATACAGTAAGTCCAGCGACTTGATGTCCTTTAGCAACGTGTGTTCATGCCCAAGCAAGTCGTCCGTGATCTTGTCGATCTGGCCCTGGACCTCTTCGTATTGCGCGGTGAACTTTGCAAATGGGGCCGCTTTTCCGATCAGCTTTTCCCACCAGCTTCTTTCACGGCGCACGTCCAGCTCACTAACCGAGAATCCCCGGATCGTGGTGACGATATTGCGCAGGCTGTCTCCGGCTGGGCCGACGTCCTTGTTTCGCACGTCTGCCAGCATCGCCTGGCTGATTTCCTGCAACTCGGCCTGGGCGGATGAACCGAACGCGACAATCGAATTCGTGTTGTCCATGTCAATCTCGTCCATGCGTTTGCGAATTTCCGCGCTGACGGGTTCATCCGCTTCTTCCAGCGAAACCACTTCGGCTGTGGGATCGGGTAACGCGACAGCCGTTACTTCCTGCACAAGCGTTTCTGTTTCTACCGCCTTGTTCTTGATCTCATTGGACATTTGAAATCCTTTCTCAAAAAATGGCCGGTCAATCCAACCGAACGCCTTCGCGCTGCAACCTTTCGCGCAGCACGTCAATTTCAACAGTCAGGTCGCTGCGGTCATCCAAAAGCAATTTACGGGTTCGCGCCGCGAAATTCTGTTCAAGATCATCCAAAAGGGCCGAATAGTCGGCCAAAGCCTGCGCGTCGCGGGTACGTGCATATACATCAGCAAACTTAATCGTCGCATCCCGCGCGCCCTGTAAATACACCGTCATGTATTTGCGCGCCCCGGCCAGATCGCGGGGGTCTTCTTCGACGGTTCGAAACAAATCTCGGGCGGTGTCCTGGAACTGTTCCACGCGGGCCTCGATCCTTCGGTCGCCAGCGCGTTTAATGGCGTCTGTCATCTCAGTCAGGTGCTGTTCGGCATCTTCCACAACCCGTGCAACGCGGTCTTGCTGAAATGTGTCGACGCCCTCCATCCCCTTGTCTGAAAGCGGATCAAACCCGAACGAAACCGAATGCAATACTGTCGCCACACAGCCAAACAGGATTGGCGCGATCAAGCTGACCTCAGACGCGGAGGTCGCGTCCAGAAACTCGGAACGGTAGGAGGCCAGCGCTGCGCCGATGCCGGTGAGAATACTTGCGAAAATTTTTCGTGGAAATGCGGGCTTTCGCGCAACGCGGCGCGCGTTATACGCGGCTTCGGCGCGCAAGCCTTCACGCAATAGGAACGCGGCCGCGGTCAGAACGCCCGCCGCGATCAAGCCGATCGTCATTCCAACCGCGCCATCGTTGAGCGATAGGAAAACCAGCGGCACGGCAGGCAGAAAAAGCAGGTTTGAGCGCGCGCCTGCAGGTTCTACGCGCGCGCCTTCGAATTGGCCGCGCGCGGGTTGGTCTGGCTGAGAAGCGTCGCCCTGAGGACTGAATTTACCGCCATAGCGTTTGGCCATCTGCTCACAAGCCCCCAAGTACGCCGGTGCAAACACCGAAGAGCAGTACAAGTAGGACCACATAGGCCAGTTTTTGTACTCCGGTCCCGGACATGACGCCCCCCAAAGACTTTCCTACTGGAAAATCTAGGGCAAGAGACCCTGCGAAGCTAGGGGGAAGGTTGTTTAACTGGCGTCACTTGCGAGGTTTCTTGCCGATGGGCGCCCGTTTTCTTTGCGGTCGTGCGGGGCGTTTGGCCTGAGTTGCGGGATCAGCGTCCAGCCCAAGTTGGTCGCGCATCACACGGCGTCGGATTTCTTCGACTTCGCCGGGCTTTAGATTGCCCAGTTGGAATGGGCCATAAGATACGCGCAATAGCCGGTTCACGGCATAGCCGATATCCTCCATCGCGCGGCGAATTTCGCGGTTCTTGCCTTCACGAAGACCGATTGTCAGCCATGCGTTTGCGCCCTGTTGACGGTCCAGCGAGACATCCATCGGCAGAAACCGTTCGCCGTCGATCACCAGACCCTTGCGCAGGGGGGCGAAGTCTTCGTCCTTGGGGCGACCATTCACCCGCACGCGGTATTTGCGCAACCAGCCGGTCGAGGGCAGCTCTAGCTTGCGCTTGATGCCGCCGTCATTCGTCAGCAGCAGCAACCCTTCTGAATTCAGGTCCAGCCGGCCGACACTCATGACGCGGGGCATGTCCTCGGGCAGGTTATCGAAGATCGTCGCGCGACCCTTCTCGTCCCGCGTCGTCGTCACCAGACCCGGTGGTTTATGATAAAGCCACAGGCGCGACGGCTCGGGTTCGGACACCGGCTTGCCGTCCACGGTGATCTTGTCCTTGGCGGTGACGTTCAGGGCGGGGCTGGTGATGGTCTTGCCATTCACGCTCACACGACCGGCTTCGATCATGCGTTCGGCTTCACGGCGCGAGGCAACGCCCGCGCGAGCAAGCACTTTGGCGATACGGTCGCCGGGAGGAGGGGTTTTACTCATCCGCAGCCCATAGCGCATCCCGCTGCCTTGCGAAAGACGCGTTTCTGATGCAGTCAAAGGCATGGAGTTCAGATCGTTCATGAATATCGCACTGCAAGAGGCACGCGCCGCAGCGGACCGGGGCGAGGTTCCGGTGGGGGCCGTGATTGTCGCAGGCGACCGTGTCGTGGCCGCAGCAGGCAACCGCACGCGCGAGATGAATGATCCGACGGCACACGCCGAAATCCTTGCCTTGCGCGCGGCTTGTGCCGCTGTTGGGTCTGAGCGTTTGCCGGATCATGACCTGTACGTCACATTGGAGCCTTGCGCGATGTGTGCGGCGGCTTTGGCGGCGGCGCGTATCCGGCGGATCTACTATGGCGCGGCTGACCCGAAATCGGGTGGCGTGGCCCATGGCGCGCGGGTTTTCACTCATTCGCAGGCGCACCATGTGCCTGAGGTCTATGATGGTATCGCGGGGCAGGAAGCTGCCGAACTGCTAAAGGCATTCTTCGCGGCGCGTCGGGGAGATGTGCCGGGCTGAAGCCCAGCCTACAGATTTTTTACAACTTGATGGGCTGCATCACCTCTGGCTCGATTACATCGACGCCGGGCAAGCCCTCGACCAAAGGCCGCGCCGATTGTTCCAGAATCGGGAAAGTCTTGTAGTGGCAGGGGATCACGGTCTTGAAGTTGAAATAGCGCTTGGCGGCGTAAGTTGCGCCCTTCATGTCCATGGTAAAGTGTCCGCCTGCCGACAGAATGCCGATGTCGGGTTTATAATAATCCCCCATCCAGTCCATGTCGGCCATGATATCTGTGTCGCCTGACAAATATAGCATGTGACCATCCCCCGCGATCATGAACCCGACCTCGCTGCCGCCGGTACGCAGTCCGTCGGGTGTGGAAAAGGTCGAACTGTGCGAGGCCGGAACCATCGACACCATCACCCCGTTCAAGTTCACAGTGCCGCCTTTGTTGAAGCCTACGGTCTCGATCCCCTCGGACTCGCTCCAATACCCCATCAGGTCGTACTGACCCACAACCGGCACCTTGAGGTGCTTGGCCAGCGAGACCACATCGGCTACGTGGTCGAAATGCGTGTGTGTCAGAAGGATATGCGTCGCGCCGTCAAGGGCCGCGTCGTGCTGATCCTCGGGCAGGACGGGGTTGCCGGTCAGCCAGGGGTCGATCAACAGCACTTGCCCTCCGGTCTCGATGCGGAAACTGCCGTGGCCCAGCCAAATGATGTTCATGAAAAAATCCTCCGAAACAGACTGTTGGCATTAACCTAGCATCGGCTATGTAAAATTTCATGGATTGGTTTCAGGAAATTGACGGATATTGCGAGAGAGTGTCGCCCGACTATTGGGCAGAGCCGATCAATGCGGTGACAAACGCCGCATTTATCGTCGCCGCTTTCATCATGTGGAGGCGGGTGCGCGGGCAGGGGATGCCGCTGGCAGTGGCATTGGTGGCGATTCTGGCCGCGATCGGATTGGGCAGCTATCTGTTTCACACCCATGCGCAGGTCTGGGCTGCACTGGCGGACGTGGCTCCAATCCTGCTGTATATTCTGGTCTATATCTACGCGATCAATCGCGACGTCTGGCAAATGCGCCCGCTTTATGCCGGTGTCGCCACCGCGCTGTTTGTACCCTATGCCGCTGCGACAATCCCGGTCTTTCAACTGGTGCCCGGCCTGGGCGGGTCGGCGGCTTACGCGCCGGTTCCGCTGCTGATCCTGATCTACGCAGTCTTCCTGCGCCGCAGGTTTCCCGAGACGGCAGCAGGGCTGGCGTTTGGTGCTGTGATCCTGATTGCCTCAATTACGTTCCGCGCACTGGATGAACCGATCTGCGTTCAATTCGAAACTGGAACGCATTTCATGTGGCACATCTTGAACGCGACCATGTTGGGCTGGATGATCGAAGTATACCGCAGGCACCTGAAACGAACGTCTCAGGCCTGAAAAGCAGCGGCAAGGTTTGCGGGCAGGTCAAATTCTTCCAGCACACGTGAGCGCCCTTCGGCTGACATCTTGCGGGCTGTCTTTTCGACAATGCTTTGAATTTTTTCAGCCGAATGTTTGGCAGCGAAAGGGGCAAAATACCATTTTAGGAAAACGAAGCAGATCACGTCCTCAAGCGCCTGAACCTCGTCATCGCGCTTGAGTCCCTGTTTGCGCAGCATCCGACCGGCCGCTTCGGTGTCCTCGGCGCCATATTCGCTCAGCTCCATCAGGCCCATGACAATCTCAGCATGATGCACACCCTGGGCTTTTCGCCAGGCCAAATATCCTGCGCGCCCTTCCGGGAATTCGGTACGCGCCAGCTTCCAGCGTTCAACGTGCTGACCGCGCGCGGCAATTGTCAGAGCATCCGAGGCGTCTGGAAACAACCGGTCCAGCTCGGCGCTCATGCGCTGACCATAGAGCAGGGCGGCGGGCTGGCCGTCTTCCAGATTGGGGTCCTTGGCGTTGGCCGCATCTATTGCGTCCAGTACTGCTTGCTTGCGGGGGCTCATTGGGTGCTCCGTTGTTGTGCCGGTTCAGCGGTCATGTCTGGCCGGTAATCCAAAGTTACCCTATCGAGTTGCCGCGTTGCGTGCAGCAGTCAAATGAATTTTCGGGCCGGGGAGAGGAGTACCCGGCCCGGACGAAGCGGGCACATTAGCTGGCAGGCTTCGCCTTATCTTGTGATACCGGTTCCGAGACCTGATCGGGGAAGCTCAGATCTGGAAACATGCTGTCCATTGTTGGCCCAAACGCATGGGCTTGCGCGGTAAGAACCGTGGTCGCCAATACAAAGGCAGTCATGAGAGTTTTCATCGTCTTACTCCGGTGATGGCTGTGTTGTGTTATTGAAATGAACAGTTCAGTTTACTTTTTCAAGACCAAAAGTGAACTAATCGGTTCACTTTTTTACATACCCGATATGCAAAAATGAATGATCACCCTGGAAAACTCTGCGCCCTAGTCTCAGATCAGCTAAGCGGTGCCCTTGCGACCGAAGCATCAGACAGGTAAACGCCCCCTAACGCATATGAGGTTTTCCGATGTCGATTGACCAAAGCACTGCCGCAAAGGTGGCTAAACTGGCCCGGATCAAGGTCGAGGATGACGCGCTGCCTGCGCTGGCATCCGAATTCAACACCATCCTTGGGTTTATCGAACAGCTTAACGAAGTGGATGTCGAAGGCGTCGAACCGATGGTCTCGGTCGAGCCTATGCGCCTGAAGCGTCGTGAGGATGTGGTCACCGACGGAAACCAGCAGGACAAGGTTTTGGCCAACGCCCCCGACGCGCGCGAGGGCTTTTTCGCAGTCCCCAAAGTGGTGGAGTAAGACATGAGCGATCTGAACAAACTGGGCCTGGCCGAGGCCCGCGACGCGCTGTGCAAGGGTGACGTGACCTCGGTCGAACTGACCGAATCCTGCCTGGCGGCCATTGACGCCGCTGATGCGCTGAACGCTTTCGTCCACAAAACGCCCGAAATCGCGCTGGAGCGCGCCAAGGCCGCAGACGCGCGTATCAAGGGCGGCGACGCGCCGTCCATGTGTGGTCTGCCGATCGGCATCAAGGATCTGTTCTGCACCAAGGGCGTGCCCTCGCAGGCGGCATCCAAAATTCTGGAGGGCTTCAAGCCCGAATACGAATCCACCGTGTCTCAGCAACTGGCCGATGCTGGTGCCGTCATGCTGGGCAAGCTGAACATGGACGAATTCGCCATGGGCTCGTCCAACGAAACCTCGGTCTATGGCAATGCCGTCAGCCCGTGGCGGCGCGGCAATGACGATGTGCAACTGACACCGGGTGGCTCGTCGGGCGGATCAGCCTCGGCGGTGGCCGCCGACTTGTGTCTGGCTGCAACCGGCACCGATACGGGTGGCTCGATCCGTCAGCCTGCGGCCTTCACCGGCATCACCGGCATCAAGCCCACCTATGGGCGCTGCTCGCGCTGGGGCATCGTGGCGTTTGCATCTTCGCTGGATCAGGCCGGTCCAATGACCAAGAACGTGCGCGACGCGGCGATCATGCTGGAAACCATGTGCGGCCACGACCCCAAGGATTCCACCAGTGCCGAACTGGCCGTGCCGAACTTTGAGGCGATGCTGACTGGCGACATCAAGGGCAAGAAAATCGGTATTCCGAAAGAATACCGTATGGACGGTATGCCCGCCGAGATCGAAAAGCTCTGGGCCGATGGGGCCGAGATGCTCAAGGCTGCGGGCGCCGAGATCGTCGATATCTCGCTGCCGCACACCAAATACGCGCTGCCAGCCTACTACGTGATTGCTCCGGCAGAGGCGTCCTCGAACCTCGCGCGCTATGACGGTGTGCGTTATGGCCGCCGCGCGACGCTGGCGCAGGGTGACGGCATCACCGAGATGTACGAGAAAACCCGCGCCGAAGGCTTCGGTCACGAAGTCCAGCGCCGCGTGATGGTCGGCACCTACGTGCTGTCGGCTGGCTTCTACGATGCCTATTATAACCGCGCCCGCCGTGTCCGTACCCTGATAAAGAAAGACTTCGAAGATGTCTTTGCCGCAGGCGTCGATGCGATCCTGACCCCGGCCACCCCATCGGCCTCGTTTGGCCTGGGTGAGATGACCGAGGCCGATCCGGTGCAGATGTACCTAAATGACGTGTTTACCGTGACCGTAAACCTGGCTGGTCTTCCGGGCATTTCGGTGCCTGCGGGTCTGGATGCGCAGGGTCTGCCGCTGGGTCTTCAATTGATCGGTCGTCCATGGGACGAAGGCGATTTGCTGAACACGGCTTACGCGCTGGAAAACGCGGCGGGTTTTGTAGCCAAGCCGGGCAAATGGTGGTAAATCTCGGTTCAGGCAAGACGACTTAAAACGGAGCAGCCGAATGCGCCTTACGCTTCTGATTCCCGCCATTGGCTTGGTGGCCGCCTGCAATACGGTGGCCCCGATACAAAGCACAAGCTTCAATACGCCGCAATATCAGGCGCAGCGCGAGGCTGAATTGGCAGGGCAGGGGCTGACCGGTAACCCATTGCTGGGACCGGTCGACGTGACAGAACAACAGCTTGGCGCCCCCGGTGATCCGCTTCCACCAACCGGAGAGAACGCGGATATCGCGTCGGCAACCGCCGTGGCCCTGGCCAACACCTCTGTTCCTGCGACGAGGCCAATCGCAAGCAATAACGCGATTTCCGATGAGCAGGATTTTGAGGCTGTGTCCGGGCGCCGCACCATCGAATCCGACGCGGCCCGGATCGAGCAAAACCGCCAAACCTACGAAGTTGTAACTCCGACCGCCGTGCCGCAGCGGGGCACAGATGGTCAGCCCAATATCGTGCAATACGCTCTGAACACATCGAACCCGGTTGGCACACAGCTTTACAGCCGCGCGGGGTTTAACTTGCAGGCCAAAGCGCAACGCAATTGCGCCCGGTATCCGTCGTCAGATCAGGCACAGATCGAATTCCTCGCAAGCGGCGGCCCCCAGCGCGATCGCAAAGGGCTGGACCCGGACGGGGACGGCTACGCATGTGGTTGGGACCCAAGCGCGTTCCGCAGTGCCGTCAATAACTGACCTCAATCCGATCTGGTACCCGTCACCCAATTTCGGGGAACGCCGGAGCGGTTTGAAGCCGTCGATGGTGGTTATCCACTACACCGCGATGGACAGCGCGCAGGAGGCGTTGCAGCGCCTGTGCGATCCCCAACACGAAGTGTCCGCCCATTTCCTGATCGGTTCAGACGGTAAACTCTGGCAGATGGTGCGCGAAAAGGATCGCGCCTGGCACGCCGGAGCAGGAGAGTGGCATGGTCAGGCCGACATCAATTCGCGGTCAATCGGTATCGAACTCGATAATCGCGGCGACCACCCGTTCGCAGAGCCGCAGATGATGGTTCTTGAGCGTTTGCTGACCGCTCTATTGCATAGGTGGAAGATCCCCCCCAATGGCGTCATCGGCCATTCTGATATGGCGCCCGGCCGCAAGCTGGACCCGGGTTCCCGATTTGACTGGCTACGCCTCGAGCATCAGGGACTGGCAAAGCCGCGAGGCAGTGGCGAGCTCCCACAGACAGTTGAATTGCCAGAGTTCATAAACTTGGCCCGCAAAGCTGGTTTCACCGCAAACGTCGACGATCAGACACTTCTAAATACAGTTCGCCTTCGATATCGACCTTGGGCCACGGGCCCTTTGACACCTCACGACCTCACTCCGCTAATTAGGAAAACCGGATCAAGCTGATCCGTTCTTCATCTGGCTGGAAATATCCCGGGGTTGAATTGGCCGTAGGCCAAGAAGGGGCTGGCCCCTTCACGTCCTAACCCCTTGACGCCACCCAACCCAAAGCATACCCACCGCACTGCGCGGAGGGCCGGATGGCCGCTGGGGCCTTGGCCCGAGAGGAAAGTCCGGACTCCACAAGACAACGGTGCCGGGTAACGCCCGGGCGGGGTAACCCGACGGAAAGCGCCACAGAAATCAGACCGCCTGCGATTTCGGTCAATGGTAAGGGTGAAACGGTGGGGTAAGAGCCCACCGCGCCCCTGGCAACAGGGGCGGCACGGCAAGCCCCACCGGGAGCAATGCCAAATAGGGTCCCCGCGCGGGCCGGTCGGCGCAAGCCGATACCGCCGCTAAGCGCGTCTTGGCCGAGAGGGACCGGGTTGGCAGCTTGAGCCGCGCAGCAATGCACGGCCTAGAGGAATGGTCATCGAAGGGGGCAACCCCGGAACAAGATCCGGCTTACAGGCCCTCCGCGCGTATTCTTCCATTAGGTCGCGACCGTAACCTCGCTTCCAATCAGCCACAGACCCGCAACGATCAGGGCAATCCCAGTTGCAGGGCCTAGCCATCGCGCTCGTGGCAGCAGCTTTTCCAGCCCCACATAAATCGCAATACCGACGATCCAGTAGAGGTTCATCACGCCTCCGACGAACAGCAGCAGCATCAAGGCCCAGCAGCAGCCTAGACAATATGCGCCGTGCACTGCGCCCACGCGAAATGCACCCGTTGCGCCGGGTCGATTGTGCTCGGCCAGAAACTGGGCTGGGCTACGGCAGTGTCGCAGACAAGCGGACTTCAGACTGGACAATTGATACAGACCCGCTGCTAGCAAAACACACCCGGCAAACACCTTGGACCGGATCGTCATCATGGGACCGTCCGACAGACCAATCTGCTCCAGCCCCCATTGACCACCAGTCGCAAGCGCGCTGAACACAGCCCAAGCGACGAGGTAGCCGCTTAGAAATATCAGGCTGAGCCATGTTGTGCGCTTCTTATCTGGCCCCATACGCTTGATGGCTGCGTACAATAGCACGGTTGGGGCGGCACTGGGCGTCATCATCGCGATCATCATGACCCACCACATGAGGAATATCAGTATGGTGTAGGGCAGGGACCAGACGACTGGTCCGCCCATCTGCATAGGTTCGCCAATTGGCCCGGCCATGCGGGTCATCTCGACGGCGGTCATGTTCATCCCGATGCCGACAATGGTGTACCACGCGGCCGCCAACACGATCAGGACGACGCAAAGCAATACGACGCCGCTGTCCCGCCGCAGAACGTAATCCACAGCTCCTGCGTGCGATTGATTTGTCTCAGAGGTCATATCGGCAGGGGATCACGCGCCGATTACGCCGTGGCCAGAGATGTTGAGGTGGGCCAGATGCGCGTGCGTCGCATCAAAGGTCAGGCTGATTTCCCCACCCGTGGTTTTTGTTGTCCCGGATGCGGACTCAGCGTGCCGATACTCAAAACCGTTGGGCAGTTGGATGGACGCCCGATGCGGCAGCCCGGAAACGATATGAGGGATGGGGTTCACCTCAAGATCGAAGATACCTTTTACCTTTGCATAACCCTTGCGGTCTTCTCGGGACCAATCCAGCTCAATCGGAAGGTAGAGGGTTTCGTGTTTTTTCGGTGCCATCGCGCTGTAGACGTACCAGAAGGTCGCCATCTCGTCCGTGTCTTCGCCCTTCATGATGGCTTCCAAAGCAGCCCTTTGATCCGCCGAGGCGCTTTCGTCGATGATCAATTGCATCTGGCCATTGCCTTCGTGGATGGGGCCCGGCCAGTAGTAGACGCCTGCCGCGCGCAGCCCAGCCAGATCGGTGTCTCCGTAATGCCCGGATTGAATGTCATACGCGACGACCGCCTCGCAATTGCCGTGTGTCGGCAACACGCTGAACTGGCATGGGCACCCGAAGTTGCAGTTGCAATTGGCCAGTTCTTCGCCCTGAATTGTCCATTCCGTCATAATGTCCCCCAAATAAAGCTACAAACACCGCTGTCATTCGTGCTTGCCTGTTTTTTGGTGCCTCGAAAACGAGCCGTTCAGTGGCTTCTTCGATTTTGGAACTGAGGGGAAGTTATCACGGTTAAGTGATTGTCACAAACTTAGAGGGTTTCGCCGTAAATCGTTTTATTGAGATGCCGCTTTTCGCGAGGCCTCTAAGGCAAAACGGATCGCCAAATCTGACATCCTGAGAGCAGTGCGCGATTCGGGCGGGTACCGATCATGGAGCATCGGACTTGATGCAGAAAGTGCTGCGGAGTGCACTGCGTGCAGTTAATTCAGGTCAGATTCAGTCTTGTTTCAGCCCACCAACCCGTCCGTCTGATGCCAATCCCGCTTAGGCTGGTTATCAAGTGCGATTGCGCTTGACATGGGCGGTGCAGGGCGTAAAAGCGCACGCTCATAGGAATTCAACCGAAAGGCCCTGCCTTTTCGGACGCAGGAGATAACCATGGCGAAGCCGACGACAATCAAGATCCGCCTGAACTCGACCGCGGGCACGGGCCACTTCTACGTGACCAAGAAGAACGCGCGCACCATGACCGAGAAGATGACTGTTCGTAAATACGATCCGGTCGCTCGGAAGCATGTCGAGTACAAGGAAGGCAAGATTAAGTAATCTGCCGTCCAGCTTGGACAAAGTTCAGGGGTCTGCTGCTGCAGGCCCCTTTTTCTTTGCTGTATAATGGGGTGGTAGACAAAAAACGGACCCTCGATCGAAAAGTACGCGTTGCAACGAAGCATCAGCGGTCAGATCAATCGAATGGGGCATGGGTTGCTTTTTTGAATGGCTTGCCACTACGCTTCAACAACTCGTTCCAAAATGTTGGCCGTCATGAAAAAAATCTTGTTATCCACAATCACTGTGTTGGCCCTTGCGGCTTGTGAAGACCCTTACAACCGTCAGGGGGTCGGGTTCACGGGTATCGATGGTGAACCACGAACCTTGTCTGATGTCCCCGGAGCCGTGGCTTTCCTGCCTCGGGCAACCAACGTCCCCGCAGAATTGGCCGTGTTGCCGCCGATCCGCGTGACTTCCGGTGAGACCGATCCGCAGAAAGTTGCGCGGGTTGCCATTGATAATGGCGGGCGCAGCGACACAAACTCGGTTGTTCTGACCGGACTGTCCACGAACATGTTCCTGAGCACTGTAAGCGTAAACGGCACGCTCTATGGCGTCCTGCGCACGGAAAACAACAGTACCCGGGTCGATAATCAAATTGGCGCAGCGTTCGGCCAGAACGCGGAACAGTTTACCGGATGCCTTGCAGCAGGTGACGTGTTCCGCAAGGGGTCGTCGCAGCGCAGCTCGGGCTTCGCGGTTCCTCTGAACTGTAGCTAAGAGCAAGTCACTTAATTCAGAAAAGCCCTCACCAATCGGTGGGGGCTTTTTCTTGTATTGCTTGACGTAATTGGGGGCAGTGCGCCACAGGAAAATCTTGCACCACTGGCCAAAAGAAAAGGGCGGACCCAATGGCCCGCCCCAAAAAGCCGAAGCTTGTTCGTATGTTATTCCCGGTTGCCGAAGAGTTGCAGCAGGAACATGAACATGTTGATAAAGTCCAGATAGAGGCTCAGCGCGCCCATGATCGCGGCTTTACCCAACCATTCCTGATCGCCCGAGTGCGCCATCTGCAGGTAGGTGGTTTTGATGTTCTGCGTGTCATAGGCCGTCAGACCAGCAAAGATCAGAACGCCAATCACCGAAATTGCGAAGGCCACCGCGGAAGAGGCGATGAAGATGTTTACGATGGACGCGACGATCAGGCCGATAACACCCATGATCAGGAACGTGCCCATTGCGGACAGGTCTTTCTTGGTGGTGTAGCCGTATAGCGACAGACCGGCAAAGGCGATCGACGTGATCAGGAAGACCTGAATGATCGACTGACCGGTAAAGACCAGGAAAATCCAGCTTATCGACACACCCATGACGGCGGCGAACAGGTAGAATACCGACTGCGCACCCGATGCGGACAAACGATTGATTCCGGCGCTGAAGCCAAAAACAAAGGCCAGCGGTGCAAACATGATGACCCACTTCAGGGGCGACGCGAAAAGCGTTGCACCGAACGAGGTCAGGTATTTGTTGGCGCTTAGCTGAGCGGCAGCAGCCGACGGGTCGGTTGTCGTTGCCAGACCGGCAATCGCCCAAGCCGCAGCAAATGTGATCAGCATGCCGACGGACATGGTGCCGTAGACTTTGTTCATATGGGCGCGCAGGCCCTCATCAATCTCGGCAGCGCGGGCACCGGTCGCTGTCCGGATCGTGTCAAATTGTGCCATTAAAGGGTCTCCCTTTACTTATTCTTGTTGCGCCCTGAAATCAGTGCGCGTTCCCCGCAAATATCGGCAAGTGCGAGCTACGTTTCAAGGGTTTAACACCGGAAACTGGCTAAAACACGCTACAAAAATGGCGGCCTGCTGACACGAGCCGCCATTCAGCGAAAAAAGATGCATCCTATGGTCACTTTTGCCAGAACTCCGGCGCGTCCCAAATATGACGGGTTGCCTCTGATTGGGCTTGTTCTCTTGTGATTCCAATATCCTCTAACGCCCGGTCGTCCAGTTGGCCAAGGGCGCGGCGTTGACGCATGAGCGACAGCGCGTCCCAAAGAGAAGTTACTGAAAAACGGCTGCGTGGATTGCAATTCGAAGCGAGTGTCAATTGGGTCATAGCTTTTGTCCTTTCCGTCAATTTCGATGGTTTGCTTCTGTCTTATCAACTTCCTTGATTTATATGGCTCGATATGACACATTTTAAAAATGAATATTTATGAACCCATGCATAAGGAATCGTGAACATGCGAAATCTGGACATCACCACGTTGCGCTCATTCGTGGCGGTTGCCGATCAGGGCGGTGTGACGCGGGCGGCAGGGTTTTTGCATCTGACGCAATCCGCCGTTTCCATGCAGTTAAAACGTCTGGAGGAACTGTTGGGCCTTGAACTGCTGGACCGCAGCGGCAGGACGATCGCGTTGACCGCGTCTGGAGAACAGTTGCTGGCCTATGCCCGTCGTATGATCGCCCTGAATGATGAGGTGATTTCAAAGCTCACGGATCAGGCCTTTGAAGGAGAGGTTGTTTTGGGTGTGCCCCATGACATCGTCTACCCGGCTATCCCTCGGGTACTGCAACGCTTCAATGCCGATTTCCCGCGCGTGCGTGTTCAGTTGGTGTCGTCCTATTCGCTGCAACTGAAGGATATGTACAAAAAGGGAGAGTGCGACCTAATCCTGACAACAGAAGCGTCTGTCGGCGATGGGGCCGAAACAATTGCCGAGCTTCCGCTGCGTTGGATTGGGGCCCCCGGCGGCTCTGCCTGGCGCAAACGCCCCTTACCCTTGGCGCTTGGTCGTCGGTGTTTGTTCCGCCCGCAGGTGATCGCAGCCTTGGACGAGGCAGAAATCCCGTGGGAGCTGTCAGTCGAAACCGAAAACGACCGCACGATCGAAGCGACGGTCAGCGCGGATCTGGCCGTTCATGCGATGCTGGACGGAACCGAAGCGGCGCATCTTGCGCAAATAGACGACGGGGGTGTTTTGCCGGAACTCCCGGCGCACATGATCAACCTCTACGGCGGTGAAGCCGGTCGCGGCGCGGTTGTTGAGGCATTGGCCTCTTTGGTTCGGCAGAATTTCCGTCTGGTTGGCGGGACGCAGTTGAAGGCCGTAGTGGGCTAGGGGGTTATCACGACTTTGCCTGTCGCGGTGCGGTCCCGCAAAAGCTGCAACCCTTTTTCGACCTCGGTCAGAGGCAGGGTGTGGCTGATGTGGGGCTTGATCCGGCCTTCGGTATGCCACCGAAACAAAGTGTCAAAGCTGTCCTGAACGATCTGGGGGCGGAATTTCAGGTATCCGCCAATGTAGAAGCCGATCACGGTCAGGTTTTTGACCAGCAGGTGGTTTGCGGGGATTTGGGGAACATCCCCACCGGCGAAACCGATCGGAAGCAGGCGGCCTTCGGGGTTTGTCGCGCGAAACGCCGCTTTGAAAACCTCTCCGCCAATCGCGTCGTAAACAACGTCTGCCCCGCCCAATTCCCGAACCCTCTCGCGCAGGTCTTCCGATGCGTCGATCAGATGGTCAGCGCCAGCGGCCCGGGCCACTTCAAGCTTGTCGGCGCCGCGCGCCTGCGCGATGACCGTCGCCCCCATCAGTTTACCGATCTCGACAGCCGTCAGACCCACGCCCCCAGCCGCACCGGTGACCAACAGCGTTTCACCGGGCTGAAGGCGCGCGCGATGGTCCAGCGCGATATGGCTTGTGCCGTAGGCAATCTGGATCGCCGCTGCGTCTTCAAAGCTCATCGAGTCGGGCAAAGAAATCGCGCGGGCGGCGTCGAAAACACCAAACTCAGCCAGTCCGCCTTGGCCGGAATACACCGCCACGCGATCTCCGGGGCATAGATGCGTGACGTCTGCGCCCAATGAATCCACGACTCCTGCGACTTCCATGCCCTGAGTAAACGGCGCATCAGGTGTGTCCTGATACGTGCCTTTCTGCATCAGAAGGTCGGCAAAATTCAAACCACAGGCCTTGATCCGGATGCGTATTTCGCCGGGGCCGGGTTCGGGCTGGGGCATGTTGCAAAGTTGGGCCTCAGCCCCTTTGGATTGAATTCGATAGGCCAGCATGATCACGCTCCGTATTTTATGTGCATAGATTCGTTTTGGCCTGCGAATGTCAATCGTTTACCCCACGAGACAATTGGGGCGGAAATCTCAAAATTGAACATAATTTGTAATAAGTACACGTGCAGGCTTTGGCTGGTACGTACAACCATAAACCTTTGTTACCGGACGAAGATTCAACCTTCTTGAAAAAATAACCAAAAGAAGCAATATTGCGCTATGGTGCTGATTTGGGGGCATGATCCAAATTAGGGAGTGGTTAAGCACAGCTCACTAGTGATGCGGCAGTGAAAGCGGTCGCGCGCTCCCTGTGGTTGTGTGTGTAGGAGAGGAGAATACCAATGACTCATCACGTCGATGTCCATGTGGGCAAACGCGTCCGGCATCGCCGCTGGCTGATAGGCATGACCCAGCAGCAGCTGGCGCAGCAGGTTGGTATTAAGTTTCAACAGATCCAAAAATACGAGACCGGCGCCAATCGGATCAGCGCCTCTCGCCTGTGGGATATTGCCGAAGCATTGGATGTTCCAGTCAGCTTTTTCTTTGAAGGTCTGGAAGAGACTGAGAAAGATACAGCCGGCAAGAAATCTGTTCCTGCCGATCTGATGGGCGACAAGGAAGCGCTGGATCTGGTCCGGTCCTATTACGCGATCCCCGAAAATCAGCGCCGCCGTTTGTTCGAACTGGCGCGTGTCCTAAGCGATGTCGCGTAAATTGCCGGGTTGACTTCGGTGCGTGCGGGCCGCACGGGTAGCGCATGCAAAATACTTCGCTGAATGACTTGGAAGTCGCTGAAGAAATGGCCGACGCCGCGCGCGGGGCTATTCTTCCTTATTTCAGGCAATCCAACCTGGAAACATCCAATAAACTGTCTGGTGGGTTCGATCCCGTCACCATTGCCGACCGCGAGGCTGAAAAAGCCATGCGCGAAGTTCTTGCCCGTCACCGGCCCGATGACGGCATTTTCGGCGAGGAATTCGGACAGGTCCAAGGCAACACAGGTCGTACGTGGGTTCTGGACCCGATCGACGGTACGCGGGGGTTCATCAGCGGCACGCCGACATGGGGTGTTCTGATCGCGTTGAGCGGTCAGGACGGCCCGATAATGGGCGTTATTGATCAGCCCTATATCGGAGAAAGGTTTTTGGGTTCCGCAGATGTCGCTCAGGCGGTCGGGCCGACTGGGACGATGCAGCTCAGCACACGGTCGACACGCACGTTGGATGAGGCGATCCTGTTCACGACGTTCCCCGAAGTCGGATCTTTGCATGATCGTGCAGGGTTCGAGGCTGTCGCACAGCACGTACGACTGACCCGGTACGGCATGGATTGCTACGCTTACGCCTTGCTGGCCGCCGGTCAGGTTGACCTGGTGATCGAGGCGGGTCTGAACGCTTATGACATCCAAGCCCCAATTGCGGTGATCCAGGCCGCAGGCGGTATCGTCACCGACTGGCAAGGCGGCGCTGCCCATAATGGTGGGCGGGCACTGGCCGCGGCAAACGCGGATGTCCACGCCGCAGCTTTGAAAATCCTGCGCAACTATTGAAACCTGTTGCCGTGGTGGGGCCGGTCGGGTAAGTTCTGTCCGGCTGGTTCTTATGCCCGTTTTCCGCCAGCCTTCGCACTCCATGCATGAAACGGGCTTGTGCAAGGAGGGCGAAATGACCGAAATCCTTATCAAAAATGCCGACACAATCCTGACAATGGATGACACGCGCCAAGAGCTTTCGGGCGCGGATATCCTGATCCGTGACGGCCAGATTGCCCAGGTCGGGCATGCGTTGCAGACGGGCGGCGATATCCACGATGCTTCGGGTTGCGTTGTGACCCCCGGACTGGTGAACACGCATCACCACCTGTATCAAACCCTGACGCGCGCTGTTCCGGGGGGGCAGGATGCGCTGTTGTTCGGCTGGTTGAAAACGCTCTATCCAATCTGGTCCCGGTTCGGACCGGAAGAGATGTTTGTCTCAGCACAGATTGGACTGGCAGAGCTTGCCCTGTCGGGATGCACCCTGAGCTCAGATCACCTGTACCTGTATCCGAACGGCGCCAAGCTGGACGACACCATTGCTGCGGCGGCTGAGGTCGGTATGCGGTTTCATCCCACACGCGGCGCGATGAGCATAGGTGAAAGCGATGGTGGCCTTCCGCCGGATTCTCTGGTCGAAGCCGAACCCGCCATTCTCGAGGACATGATCCGCGTGGTTGATACATTCCACGACCCTTCTGACGGAGCCATGTGCCGGGTGGGGCTAGCACCCTGTTCACCTTTCTCGGTCAGTCGCGACCTTATGCGGGACTCCGCGGTTCTGGCCCGCGACAAGGGTGTAATGCTTCATACACATTTGGCTGAGAACGACGAGGATATCGCTTATTCGCAGGCGCAGTTTGGCTGCCGTCCGGGGCAATATGCCGAAGAATTGGGCTGGACCGGATCTGATGTCTGGCACGCCCACTGCGTCAAGCTGGACGGGGCTGAGATCGACCTGTTTGCCCGCACACAAACCGGGGTGGCTCATTGCCCTTGTTCGAATTGCCGCCTTGGGTCCGGCATCGCACCAGTGCGCGCCATGCGAGATCGCGGCGTACCAGTCGGGCTCGGCGCGGATGGGTCCGCCAGCAATGATAATGGAAGTTTGGTCCTTGAGGCACGGCAGGCCATGTTGCTGCAACGGGTCGCTAACGGAGCAGATGCAATGTCTTCGCGCGAGGCACTGGAAATCGCAACCCGAGGCGGCGCAGATGTGCTGAACCGCCCTGATTGCGGACGGTTAGAGCCCGGCAAACGCGCCGATATTGCCATCTGGGATACGCGCGGCATCGAAAGCGCCGGCAGTTGGGACCCGGCAGCCTTGCTGCTGGCGGGGCCGATGAAGGTCAAGCACCTGTTTGTTGAAGGCCGCCAGATCGTGCGTGACGGGCAGATCACAACGCTCGACCTGCCCAGAACTATCGAAACCCAAAACCGCCTCGCCCGCTCTTTGGCAGGCTAGGTGAGGGTCCGCTTTTCATCTGGCCAAAAATATCCCCGCCGGAGGCATGGGCCGTAGGCCCATTCCCTTCAGCGCGATACGGCCCGCCCGCCGATCCAAACCTCGGCGATGGCGCGGTCGTCGCCCATCATGATGGTTGGGAAAATGGCTTCCCATAGATCATCGGCGCAGGCTTCACGCTGGGCAATCGCGGGGGTTGAGGCGAGATCAAGCACGACCAAATCCGCCTCCATCCCCGGCGCGACGTTGCCGATGCTGTCATCCAGTCGCAGCGAGCGGGCAGAACCGACAGTGCCCAGCCATAGCAGTTGCGCCGCGTGCAAAGGAGCGCCGCGCAGTTGGCCAATCTCGTAGGCCGAAGCCATGGTGTGCAGCATCGAAAAGCTCGACCCGCCGCCTGTATCCGTCGCCAAGCCGACGCGGTGGCCGTCCTGCATCAGGCCAGTCATGTCGAACAAGCCTGAACCGATGAACGTGTTTGACGTCGGGCAGTGGATCAGGGCCGCATCCACTTCGCGCAGTCGGTCGCGCTCGCGCGCCTCCAGATGGATCACGTGGCCATAGACACCGTGCGATCCCAACAGGCCGAATTTCTCATATGTATCCAGATAATCCCGCGCCTCGGGGAACAGCTCACGAACCCACGCGATTTCGTCTGTCTGCTCGCTGAGATGAGTTTGCATCAGGCAGTGCGGGTGTTCAGCCCAGAGTGCACCCATCGCCTCAAGCTGTTCGGGCGTGGATGTCGGAGAGAAGCGGGGCGTGATGGCATAGGACAGGCGGTCGACCCCATGCCATTTCTCCAGCAGCGCTTGGGACTGATCATAGGCCGTCTGCGCTGTGTCCCGCAGTCGCGCGGGCGCGTTGCGATCCATGCAGGTCTTGCCCGCAACCACGCGCTGATTGCGCTGCTGCGCCGCCGTGAAAAAGGCGTCGACGCTTTCGGGGTGGATGGTGCAAAAGCTGCACATCGTCGTCGTGCCATGGGCCGCCGTCAGATCGAGATAGCGGTTCGCAATCTCCGAGGCATAGGCCGGATCGCCAAATTTCATCTCTTCGGGGAAGGTATAGGTGTTCAGCCAGTCTATTAGGCGTTTTCCCCAACTGGCGATCATCGCGGTCTGCGGATAGTGCACATGCGCATCCACGAACCCAGCCATGATAACATGATTGCCGTGGTCAACCACGGCGGCCTCAGGATGTGCGGAACGCAGGCTGTCAGCATCCGCCACCGCCGAAATCCGACCGTCTTCGACTAGAACGGCCTCGCTGATCTTGACGGCTTCGGTCGGCTCTCCTTCGAAGGGGGAACCGGTAAAGCTCAGAACACGCCCTTTCAGCAGCGTTTTTTGCGCCATTTTCATTCATCTCCGCCTGTATGGGACTGCGAAACAGCATAAGGGCGGGAAACTTGCCGGTAAATCGGCGCATTGTCATTGTTTTCCGGTAGCTGCTTCTTCTAATTAGGGGGCAATGACCGAGCGAAACGGGGGCAGATATGACCACAGGCTTTGATGAACCCGTAATCGATACGCACAGCGACGAAGACGTCTATGCGCTGGATCGCAAAACCGTGGCTTCGATCCTTTACGCGGTGGATGTGGATGATCGCGACAAGCTGATCGAGTTGATGGAGCCGTTGCACCCGGCTGACATCGCGGACCTTGTTGAGCAGATCAACCCCTATGACCGCGCCCGGCTGATCCGGCTGTATGACAAGGAATTCGACGGCGATATTCTGTCGGAACTCGATGAGGCCGTTCGAGAGGAGATCATCGGCATCCTCAAGCCGGACGTTCTGGCCGACGCCGTTCGCGACATGGAAAGCGACGATGTCGTTGACCTGCTCGAGGACCTTGAAGAACCGCAGCAAGAAGCCATTCTGGACGCGTTGGAGGATTCCGAGCGGATCGCGGCGGAACAGGCCCTGTCTTATCCCGAGAACTCGGCCGGTCGTCTTATGCAGCGCGAGGTTGTCATGGCGCCCGAGCATTGGACGGTTGGGCAAGCCATCGACTTCATGCGCGCCAATGATGGTCTGCCCGAGCAGTTCTATCACGTCGTGCTGGTTGATCCCCGCCTGAAGCCCTCGGCTCAGGTCATGTTGGGTAAGCTTATGGCGGCGCGGCGCGACGTGCCGTTGCTGGACATCACCGAAGAGGAATTTCACACAATTCCCGTCGATCAGGATGAGGAAGATGTGGCTTATGCTTTCAACCAGTACCACCTGATTTCGGCCCCGGTTGTCGATGCCGACGGTCGGCTGGTTGGGGTCATCACAATCGACGACGCAATGGTCGTTCTGGACGAAGAGCATGAGGAGGACATCCTGCGTCTGGCGGGGGTAAGCGACGAAAGCTCGCTGTCCGACTCGGTGGCGGCAACCAGTAAGCGGCGTCTGCCGTGGTTGGCCGTGAACCTGTGCACGGCGATCTGTGCTTCTCTGGTGATCTCGCAATTCGAGGCGGCGATTGATCAGTTGGTGGCGCTGGCGATCCTGATGCCGATCGTGGCGTCGATGGGCGGTAATGCCGGGACACAGTCGTTGACCGTTGCCGTGCGCGCACTGGCAACGCGCGACCTGACGCCATCGAACGTGTTGCGGGTGATCCGCCGTGAATTGCTGGTGGGTATGTTGAACGGCCTGTGCTTCGCCATCGTGCTGGGAACGGTCGGGATGCTGTGGTTCGATTCGCCGCTATTGGGTGTCGTGATCGGGGCCGCCTTGGTCGTGAACATGATCATCGCCGGTTTCGTTGGTACGGTAGTACCGGTTGTGCTGGACCGTCTGGGCGCTGACCCGGCGCTTGCGTCCGGCACCTTTGTGACAACCACGACGGATGTCATGGGGTTCTTCCTGTTCCTTGGACTTGCCAGCGTGGTGCTATTGTGACCGATCTGACTGAAATTAAGGCCGCAGCCCGGAAAGAGGCGTTCGCCCGCCGAAAGGCCGCGTTTGATACGCGCTTACCTGGTGCGGCCGGGCGCCTGTCCGAAGTTCTGGCGGGTCACCGGGGTGTGCCGCTGTCTGGCTATATGCCGATCCGAACCGAAATTGACCCAGTTCCTGCAATGGCCGAGGCATCGGCTTATGGTCCGGTTGGAGTGCCTGTCATACAGGCCGCAGGGCAGCCCTTAAAGTTCTCTCGCTGGACACCTGAGGGTGCGTTGAAGGACGGGCCATTCGGGGCCATGGTTCCCGAGGTCGATGATTATTTTGAACCGGAAATCCTGATCGTCCCACTGGTCGCATTTGACACACAAGGGGGGCGGCTGGGGTATGGCGGCGGCTTTTATGACCGCACGCTGGAAGGGCTGCGGGCAAAGCGGCCAACACTTGCCGTTGGTTTTGCGTTCGATGCGCAACAGGCCGATCGGTTGCCTCTTGAGTCAACCGATCAACCGTTGGACATGGTCGTTACAGAAAGCCGTGTACTGACCTTTCCGTCGTGAATGGTGCATTATCCCGAGTGGTTCTCGCGGAAATAATCCCAGGCATCGACTTCCTGACCGTCCGCCAGTTTGCAGGCCCCGGTCTGCCCGTCGGCGCCGTCACGGATTTCGTATGTTCCACCGCTTTCAACGCAGAATGTCGCTGCGGGATTAGCCAGTTCTGCTGATTGTTCAGGCACAGGGTCACAGGCGGCAAGCGGCGTCAGAATTGCAGCCAACACAAGGAATCGGTTCATCAAGAGCTCCTTTTGAATGGGAATTTGCTGTTTATGGCGCCAGTTTAACCACTTGTGCTTGATGAATGCCACACTTAGGACGGTTGAAATGAGGATTCTGTTTTTGGGTGACGTCATGGGCCGGGCGGGACGCTCGGCCGTTCAGCAGCACTTGCCGCGTTTGCGCGACGAATGGCGGCTCGATTTTGTTGTGGTCAATGGTGAGAACGCCTCGAACGGGATGGGGCTGAGCGGGGATCATGCCAAACTGCTGCTGGATGCCGGCGCGGATTGCCTGACGCTGGGCGATCACGCATTCGACCAAAAGGACATGCTGCAGTTCATCGAAAATGAGCCGCGCATTGTGCGCCCCGTGAACTTTGCTAAAGGCGCGCCGGGACGGGGGCATCGTCTGTATACCGCGCCGGGGGGACGCAAGGTGCTGGTGGTGCAGGTGCTGGGGCAGGTGTTCATGAAGCGGCCCTTTGATGACCCGTTTTCGGCTGTTGAGCCAATCCTGAAGTCACATCCACGTGGTGGGCAAGCTCAGGCAATCATCGTAGACATGCATTGCGAGGCGACCTCGGAAAAAATGGCGATGGGTCATTATTGCGACAAACGCGCCAGCCTTGTGGTGGGCACGCATACGCATGTGCCAACGGCGGACGCGCAGATCCTTCCGGGTGGCACAGCCTATTTGACCGATGCGGGTATGTGCGGGGATTATGACTCGGTTATCGGCATGGACAAGGTCGAACCCATGCGCCGTTTTATCACCGGAATGCCCAAGGCAAGATTCACTCCGGCCAATGGTGAGGCGACTCTCAGCGGGGTGTTCGTTGAGACCGACGATCAGAACGGGCAGGCAAAATCTGTTCAAATGGTACGCGTTGGCGGGCGGTTACAGCAGGCGGGGCCGCAGTAAGGCTTGCTCTGACCCGCGCAATGCGGGAAACTGCGTGCCGGGCGCGTATGCCAAGCCAGGGTTCGGACAGAATACCAAGAATGCAATTCCACCAACTGACAGAAACAGGAAGCGCGATACTGGCGCTGTTGGTCGTCGCAGGCATGTTCGTCATGTTCCTGCGAGAGGTCTATCCGACCGAGGTCGTCGCCATTGGCGGCGTGGCCGTGATGCTGGTGACAGGCATTCTTCCATACCAAAGCGCCTTGGCTGTCCTGTCGAACCCCGCGCCGTGGACCATCGCCGCGATGTTCATCATCATGGGGGCGCTGGTACGTACCGGAGCGTTGGATGCGTTCACCTCGACTGCCCAGAAACAGGCGCAGGTGAACCCGCGTATCGCTATCGGATTACTGATGGCCTTTGTGGTGCTGGCGTCGGCCGTTGTGTCGAACACACCGGTCGTTGTCGTGATGATCCCGGTATTTGTGCAGATTGCGCGGACGCTTAACGTCCCAGCCTCAAAACTGCTGATCCCACTCAGCTATGCGGCCATTCTGGGCGGAACGCTGACCCTTATCGGCACGTCGACCAACCTTTTGGTAGACGGCGTCGCCCGGTCGCAGGGCATGACTCCGTTCACGATATTCGAGGTTACGCCGCTGGGGATCGCTCTGGTGATCTATGGAATGGTGTATCTTCGATTCATCGCACCACGATTGCTGCCCGAACGGGACAGCATGGCGTCGCTGTTAAGCGACAGGTCCAAGATGAAGTTCTTCACCGAGGCGGTTATCCCCCCGGAAAGCAATCTGATCGGCCGCGAAGTCACCGGTGTTCAGCTTTTCAAACGCCCCGGCGTGCGCCTGATCGACGTCATCCGTGGTGACGAATCGCTGCGTCGGAACCTTAAAGGCGTTCAGCTACAGCTTGGTGATCGCGTGGTTTTGCGTACCCAGATGACCGAGTTGTTAAGCCTGCAGCGCAACAAGGAACTGAAGCGCGTGGATCAGGTTTCAGCCGTTGAGACCAAAACGGTCGAGGTTCTGATCACTCCGGGTTGTCGCATGGTTGGGCGTACGCTGGGCGCGATGCGCTTGCGGCGGCGCTATGGCGTCTATGTGCTGGCGGTACACCGCCGGAACCAGAATATCGGGCGGCAACTGGATGAACTTGTGGTGCGGGTAGGCGATACTCTGCTGCTGGAAGGTTCTCCCGAGGATATTCAGCGGCTTGCGGCAGATATGGAGATGGTTGATGTCACACAACCCTCGGCCCGCGCGTTCCGCCGTAGCCATGCGCCAATTGCGATCGGTGCACTTGCAGGCATCGTCGTGCTGGCCGCGCTGGGCATTGCACCAATTCTGCTGTTGTCGGTTCTGGCCGTTGCCGTGGTTCTGCTGACACGGTGTATCGACGCGGACGAGGCGTTTTCCTTTGTCGAAGGCCGCCTGCTGGCGCTGATCTTTTCCATGCTCGCCATTGGTGCCGCGCTGGACAAATCGGGCGCAGTCTCGTTGATCGTCGAAGCTATCGCGCCGGGACTTAGCGCGCTGCCGCCTTTCCTGATCATTTGGGCCGTGTACCTGCTGACCTCAGTGCTGACCGAACTGGTGTCCAACAATGCGGTTGCTGTCGTTGTGACGCCCATCGCCATTGGGTTGGCGCAGGCCGTTGGTATTGACCCGCGCCCGCTTGTCGTTGCGGTAATGGTTGCGGCCTCGGCGTCATTCGCAACGCCGATTGGGTATCAGACCAATATGATGGTTTATGGTCCGGGCGGTTACAGGTTCGTCGACTTCATGAAGGTGGGTATCCCACTGAACCTGACCGTGGGCTTGCTGGCGTCGCTTCTAATCCCTCTGATCTGGCCTTTGTAAGATCGGCGTATTACCGCTGGTTTTCCGGCGAAGTCCTTGTAAAATCGACCTCTATTACAATGTTTCTGGAAATGATTTTGCAGGAAGGAGCAAACATATGCTCAAATCCGGATATTCTGCCTTGGCCGTTGTCGTGCTGTCCACGGTTCTGGGGGGCGCTGCGAGTGCCGGAACGATTGAAGGCACGGCCACCTATCGCGAACGTATTGCGGTGCCGCCTGATGCAACCCTGTTGGTGCAGTTGCAAGATGTCTCGCGCGCCGATGCACCGTCAGTGACACTGTCCTCGAAACGCTACGCATTGACCGGAGTGCCTGCCCAATTCGAGTTGAGCTATGATGATGCGCTGATCCGCGACAGGATGCGGTATGTCGTGCGCGGGTCTATCTTTCAGGGTGACAAGCTGCTGTTCACTACGGACACGGCGTATCCGGTTCTGACGAACGAGGAAGGAAACACTGTCGATCTGGTTCTGGTCCAAGCCCAACCACAGGGGGTCGCCACGTTGGAAAACACAAAGTGGATGGCGACCGGGCTGAACGGAAAACCGCTTGAGACAGAAAAACGCCCGGAACTGGCCTTTGCCGAAGGTGGGGCGTTTTCAGGCAGCGGCGGCTGCAACCGGTTCGCAGGCGAGGCCGAGATTGCCGGAAGTCAGATTGACTTCCCTGACAACATGGCCGCGACCCTGATGGCTTGCCCGCCGCCGCTGGATGAGATCGAGCGCGAGTTCTTCAAAGCCCTGTCCGGCGTGACGGCTTATGCGTTCAAAGGCGATACGCTTGTGCTACTAGACAGCGCAGGACAGGCTGTCATTCAGTTCGCACGGGCGAGTTAATAGCCGGGGCCGTCAAGCGACGGCCCGAGAGCGCCCGGCATTGCGGCCAGAGAAAATGCAGCCTCCAAGGAACGTGCCCTCCAGCGCGTTGTACCCGTGGTAGCCGCCACCACCGAACCCGGCGACCTCTCCGGCGGCAAACAGGCCGGGAACGACCTGACCGTCAGCTCCGATCATCTGACTGTCGAGGTTTGTTTGCAGCCCGCCCAGTGTTTTGCGGGTCAGAACGTGCAGCTTAACTGCGATCAGTGGCCCATTGGCCGGGTCAAGAAACTTGTGCGGTTTGGCGGTTCGGATCAGGCGGTCGCCGCGATAGTTGCGCGCCGCCAGAATCGCCGCCATCTGGGCATCTTTGGTGAAAGGATTGTCGATCTGTGAATCCCGTGCTTCGATCTGGGCGCGCAGGTGGGCTTCGTCGATCAGGCCACTGCCCATTTGATTCATGCCGCTCACCAGCTCGGTCAATGTATTGGCGACTATGAAATCCTCACCGTGTTCTTTGAATGCTTCAACCGGGGCTGTTGCCTTTGAGCCGGTCAAAATGCGCTGCAACAGAACTTCGCGCCAACCACCATCGGTCATGTCTGGGTTCTGCTCGGACCCCGAAAGAGCGAATTCCTTTTTGATCACCTTCTGGGTCAGGACGAACCAACTGTATTCATACCCGGTTTTCAGGATTTCCTTAAGGGTGCCCAGCGTGTCAAACCCCGGCAGACAAGGTGGTTTCATCCGGTTTCCACGCGCATCAAACCACATCGAACTTGGGCCGGGCAGGATGCGAATTCCGTGGGACGGCCAGATCGGATTCCAGTTTCGCACCCCTTCGGTATAGTGCCACATCCGGTCGCCATTGATCACGTGCCCACCAGCCTTTTCACTGATCGCGATCATTCGGCCATCAACGTGAAAGGGCACGCCCGCAACCATATCTTTCGGGGGCTCCCCAAGCCGGTCGCGGGGCCAGTTTTTGCGGACCATTTCGAAATTACCACCGATCCCGCCGGAACTAACGATGACAGATGGTGCGTAGATTTCGAATTCTCCGACTTCGTCGCGGTTGGTTTTGGCCCCATGCTGGGCGGGGTCATCGGCCAGTACTTCGCCAGAGACACCTTTGGCGCAGCCATTTTGCATGATGATGTGGCTGACCTGATAGCGGAACTTGATCTCGACCAGTCCGGTGGCGACATGCTCCTTCACGCGGCGGATGAAGTGCTCCAAAACGCCCGGACCGGTACCCCATGTGATGTGGAACCGAGGAACCGAGTTTCCGTGACCGTCCGCATAGGAGCCGCCGCGTTCTGCCCAGCCGACGATCGGGAACCAACGCAGACCCATATCATGTAGCCACGGACGCATTTCCCCGGCTGCGAACTCGACATAGGCTTCGGCCCATTTGCGCGGCCATGCATCGTCGTCCCGGTCGAACTGGGCGCTGCCCAGCCAATCTCTCATGGCCAGTTCATGACTGTCGCGGATTCCCATCCGCCGCTGTTCTGGTGTGTCGACCATGAACAGTCCGCCAAGGCTCCAGAACGCTTGTCCGCCAAGAAAGTGCTGCGGCTCCTGATCCACTACGATCACTTTCTTACCGCGATCCCCTAGTTCGGCTGCGGCGGCCAGACCAGCCAGACCAGCCCCGACGACAATGGCGTCAGCAGTATTGTTGGACATGAAAACTCCTCTCAGCGGCGGCGGAACCAAAGGATCAGGGGAAGGGCGACCGCGTACATCGTGATCCCGTAAACGGCGGATGGAAGTGCAAGCGGGCTGAACCCGCTTTCCGTGCCTGTAATCAATGCGGCCAGTGTTATTCCCAAGGTCGAGTTCTGAATGCCGGTTTCGATTGAGACCGTCTTACTCTCATCCCACGACAGATTTGCAGCGCGCGCTAAACCAAGGCCAATCAACAGCAAGGCGATATTCAGTGTGATCAAGCCTGCGCCCATAATGCTGAGATTGTCCACGAACAACTGCCAGTTACCTGCAAGCGCGGCAATGACGATCAGGACAAACAAGACCGTGGCAAGCTTGGATAACGTCGCATCGACCCGGTTTGCGAACCCGGTTGCGAAATGTCGGATGCTGACGCCGATGGCGACGGGCAGTGTGGTGATCAGGAACAGGGCGATGGCCAACCCGGCGATCGAGACTTCGGGCGCGTCCTCTCCCATGAAATGAGCAATGGACCAAGCGGCCAGAATGGGAACGGTCAGCATGGACAACAGGCTTATAACCGCTGTCAGACTAACGGAAAGCGCGACGTCGCCCTTGGCCAGTTTGGACAGGATATTGCTTGTGACCCCGCCGGGGCAAAAGCTGAGAAGCATGAAGCCGACCGCGATTTCCGGAGGCAAGGCAAACAGTTTTACCGTCGCAAAGGCCGCAACGGGCAGCAGGATTATCTGCGATATGGCGCCGATCGCGAACGGGTAGCCCCTGCTTAGAACACGGCGAAAATCGGCGACTTCCAGCCCGATGCCTAATGACAGCATGATGATGGCCAGCGACAAGGGCAGGCCGACATTAATTATGAGATCCAAGAACAACTCCTCCCAAAGCCGTTCCGGCAGCCTATGCGAGGGGCGCGCGATCAGGCAACAGCGCCGTAGGGTCATCCATACCGTTGTGCAAACCGCCGCAGGATTTCGCGCGGCTGGGTGACGTCCGCCGCATGGCAGATGTCGATCAGGCGCTGGGCATCTTCGGGCGGGAAATAGCCGTGATGCTTGTAGATGTTGATCCGTTCTTCAAAATCGCGCGCGTCGGCTTCGGGATGGAACTGAGTGGCATATACGTTCTGGCCCCAACGGATCATCTGAAACGGGCAGGGGTCAGAGGCCAACAGATGCACGCAACCCTCGGGCAAGGCCTGAACCGCTTCCTTGTGGCCAACAAAGGCGTCAAAGTGTGGCTCTAGCCCCAAGGTCAGCGGGTCCTTCATTCCGTCTTCCGTCAGGCGGCAAGTAGATGGGCCGACGGGTTCACCGAAGCGATCCTTGCTGACCTCTCCGCCCAGATGGGCCGCCAGTATCCCCAAGCCGTAACAGCACCCCATGAAGGGATGGTCCTGCGCGGTGATTTGCGGCATCAGTCCCATGATCGCCGCCTCAACCCGCGCATCGACCGCAGATTTTGTCGCCGGGTCGTCGCTGACACAACCGGGGCCGCCGCCGACGATCACGCCCGCATAATCCGTCACGTTCAACCCTTCGGGCAGGTCTTCGCGGTCCAGCCGGAAACGATGCGTCTGGTCGGGTGTCAGCCCGGTCTTGTCCAGGATCGAGGCATACTCAGCGTCAGATGCATCGGTTTCAGGGCGCAATTGCAGGATCAGAAATCGTTTCATACGCAGCCTTTACCCGTCACAGCGGCCAGAACACAAGGATTGCGGGGATCGAAACCGCGACGATCAGAATTTCCAGCGGCAACCCCATGCGCCAGTAGTCGCCAAAGCGATAACCGCCGGGGCCCAGCACCAGCGTGTTGTTTTTATGCCCAATCGGCGTGAGGAATGCAGCCGAGGCTGCGACGGCGACCGTCATCAGGAACGGGTCGGGTGAAACCTCAAGAGTGCGGGCCATCTGGATGCCGACCGGGGCCGCGACGATCGCCGTTGCCGTGTTATTCAGCACATCGGACAGTGTCATCGTGACGACCATCAGCACCGTCAGGATAGCCCAAGCGGGCATTCCATTGGTAAGCTGGATCAGCCCGTTTGCAATCAGTTCTGTGCCGCCAGAGGTCTCAAGCGCGCTGCCCAAGGGGATCATTGACCCCAGCAGGACGACCACAGGCCATTCTATATGGTTGTAGAGATCGGCAATGGGCATGATTTTGGTCAGCACGTAGGCAACAACCACCAGCCCCAGCGCAATCGGCAGGTAGATCAGCCCAACGCTGGCCGCAATAACGGCAGCAGCAAACAAGCCAATCGCCAGCCAAGCCTTGTCATTGGCGGTGACATTCAACCCGCGTTCAGCCAAAGGCAAGCATCCGAGCCATTCGGTGACATCCGCGCTCCGGTCGCGTGGGCAGAGCAACAAAAGGATATCACCGGCTTCGACTTCGGTTTTCCGAACCTGCTGGGTGATCCGGCGTCCCTGACGCGAGATACCCATGAGAACCGTGCTTTGACGCCACGCCAAACCCAACCCTTGCGCGGTACGCCCGGTGATGCGCGCGCTCTCGGTGGCGACGACTTCGATCACTTCCAGCCCGTCACCTTCGGCCGTTAGCAATTCCTGTCGGCGCGTGTCCGAGAAATTCAGGTTCAGTGCCGCGCGGAATTCGTCCAGCGCCTCGGGGCGGGCTTCCAGCACAAGCGCGTCGCCCTCGTGCAGGGTAGCATGTGCCGAACGGCCGTACCGCCGTTTGCCATCCCGGATTAAGCCGATTATGGCGACGTCCGATTTTTCGGCGACCTCGTACAGTTCGCTGACCCGTTTGCCGATTTGGGCCGAATCCGGCGGGATCGTGAGTTCGGCAATATACTCGGCCAGCGCCTCGGAGCTTTCTTCTTGCGGTCCGCGACTGGGGATCAGCCGCCAGCCAACCAACGAGACAAAAGCCAGGCCCGCAAGGGCCGCCAGACCGCCAACCGGGGCAAAATCGAACATATGGAATGGCTCGCCCAGTGTTTCCGCGCGGATCGAGGCAATGATGATGTTGGGCGGCGTGCCGATCAGCGTGGCCATACCGCCCAGAATGGTCGCAAAGCTGAGCGGCATCAGCGTTAGCCCGACAGATCGCCCTGCCTTGCGCGCCGTCTGAATGTCGACCGGCATCAGAAGGGCCAGCGCTGCCACGTTATTCATGAATGCAGACAGGACAGCCCCGATTCCGCCCATCAAGGCGATGTGCGCACCAAGGCCGCGCGACGCATCGACCAACGTGCGTGTGATCATGAACACGGCACCCGACCGCACAAGCCCGGCGGAAACAACAAGAACCAGCGCCACGATAATCGTGGCGGGATGACCGAACCCGGCAAAGGCATCATCTACTGGCACGACCCCAAGCACGACCCCGATCAACAGGGCGGAAAACGCCACAAGATCATACCGGTAACGCCCCCACAGCAGCATTCCAAATACAGTTGCAAAAAGGGTAAAAAGAATAATCTGATCCGTCGTCATGCCGACACCATACCCGCAAGTGGCCACCGGACAAGCCGCTCTCTTGATCCCGAGGCCCGCAAACGTCTATATGAGCGCCGAATACGCAATCACTATCACGAGGACGCACCATGGCAGGCCACTCCAAATGGGCCAATATCCAGCACCGCAAGGGACGTCAGGACGCCGCGCGGTCCAAACTGTTTTCCAAGCTGTCGAAAGAGATCACCGTTGCCGCCAAGATGGGCGACCCCGATCCCGACAAGAACCCGCGCCTGCGTCTGGCGGTGAAAGAAGCCAAGTCGAACTCGGTCCCCAAGGACGTGATCGACCGCGCAATCAAGAAATCGGTCGCAGGTGAAGGCGACGATTACGAAGAAATCCGCTACGAGGGCTATGGCCCGAACGGTGTGGCTGTAATTGTCGAAACAATGACCGACAATCGTAACCGGACCGCGTCGACCGTGCGCTCGACCTTTTCGAAAAACGGCGGAAACCTTGGCGAGACCGGCTCGGTCGGGTTCATGTTCGAACGCAAGGGCGAAGTTGTTTACCCCGCAACCGTGGGCGACGCTGATACCGTGTTTGAAGCGGCGATCGAGGCAGGTGCCGAAGACGTCGAAAGCTCGGAAGAGGGGCACATCATCTGGTGCGCCGATACCGATCTGAATGACGTGTCGAGCGCATTGGAAGCGGCACTGGGCGAGACCGAGTCGACCAAGCTGGTTTGGAGACCGACTACGACCACCGAGTTGGGTTTGGACGATATGCAGAAGCTGATGAAGCTGGTCGATGCGTTGGAAGACGATGATGACGTCCAGCGCGTCACAACCAATTTCGAGGCATCGGACGAGGTTATGGCTCAACTTTGATCCGAACCTGAATTACTCTGCAAGAACCCGGCCATTGGTCGGGTTTTTTGTTTGTGTTTTCTGGATGCTTGGCCGGTGCTGTTAAACTCGGTAAGCTGCCATGAAACGCAACCGACCCCTAGGTTTAATTCAGGCCGAAAAAGGGGCGCCACATGATCGAGTGAATGACGAACAGCCCTGCTAATACTTCAAAACGGAACATCCCCGTTCTGACCGGGCAGAGCATTCTGTCTCAGGTCGCTTGGACACTTGGCAGCCCGTCCATCGTTTTGCCTTTTCTTGCCGTCTCGCTGGAATTGCCGATGTTCGTCGCGGGTGCGCTGGTATCGGTGCGCATGGTCGGCAGCATGATTTCCGACGTGTTCCTTGCCCAGCCAATTTCAGCCCGCGAGCGCAAGAAGCGCGGTATCGCAATGACGGAAATCGCAATAGGCGCATGCCTTGTTGTGGCACTTGTTATTGCCGCGACCGGAAAGGTTCCCCTTATCGCGATTGCCTTTGTGTCCGCGTTCTTTCTGATCGGTCTGATCGAAGAGATCCAATCGCTGATGTACACGGATCTTCTGGGCGATCACGTTCAATCAAGGTCGCGGATGATCATGCATTATCTGCAGCTTGGCGTTGGTGGGTTGGGTGCCATCGGGCTGGCGCTTTTGGTTCACGAAATTACAAAGGAAAACCCACCATTTTCGCGCCATTCCGCAATTATTGCGGTGTCTGTGACGTTCTTTGTGTTGTCCGGTTTGTCCATTTTGGCAATGTCCGAAGGTAACTCGCGGCCAGATATGGGCGACCAAGGCTCTTCCGTGAGAAAACGGAAGTTCACCGAGAATTTCACGGACATCGCAGCCATGTTTAACGAGGCGTGGTTCCGGCGTTATATGATCATGCGTCTGCCGCTTGTCGTGGTGTCCCTGTCCGTGCCGTTCTTCGCCCTGATCGCAGCCGAGGCACACCACAGCTCGGCCAAGGGTCTGACCGCGATGATAATCTCATCGGCGTCAGGCTACCTGGTGTCGGCCCCGTTGTGGCAATTGGTAAATATGAAATCGCATCGCGCGGTCATGGTCACGGGAAACCTGATGGTCGCTGTGACCGGAGCAGCCCTTTTGTCCGTTCACTACTTGGATTTCGATCACGACGTTCACCTGCACGCGGTTGCGTTGTTTATTGTGACGGTCGCCGTTACGGGCATCAGCAGCGCGCGAAAGCTGTACTTTCTGGACGTTGCGCCCAAAGATCAGCGGGTGAAAGGGGCGGCAGCAATCAAGAGCATCTGTAGAATTTCCGGGGTTATTCTTTCGGCAGCCCTCGCTGCAGTCGCTCATATGCACGAAGTGGCCTGGGCGATCCTGTTCATCGTTATTGTAAGCCTTTTTGCAGCCATCGCATGTTATCGCGTGGTTGTTCCGCGTTCCAAAGTTCCGGTTCAGTCTTGATCAGCGATTTATACGTCAGGCCGAAGGGCGCGCTGGGCGCATTTCAGGACAGCGGCGGTTAACGGCCTGAGCGCTGGGGCTAGAATACGCCCGACCTGCCACGTCATCGGGATATCCAGCGGCGCATCTTCAACCAGCAATCCCAGCCGTCCGTCCGACAAGGCTGTGTCCACCAGACCCACCGGGTTCATCCCCCATCCCAATCCTGCAATGGCCGCATCCACGAACCCCTGTGAAGAGGGTAGGAAATGCGAAGGCGGAGAAAGACGGCGGCCCGTTTGCAGGGCGATCCATTCCTTTTGCAAACTGTCCTTTCGATTGAAGGTCAGACAGGGCGCGCGGGTTAAACTGGCTTCATTGACACCGTTTGGGAACCACGTCCGCAGGTATTCCGGACTGGCCGTGGGAAGATACCTCAGCGCGCCCAAGGCAATCGCATCACATCCGGCAACTGTTTGCCCGCCGACGGTTACCGCTGCACTAACTTCGCCACGCCGCAACCACTCGGCCGAGTAGTCCTGATCGTCAATGACCAGATCGAACAGCAGGTCGTCGACCCGGGCCATCGCATCAATAAACCAGGTTGCCATACAATCTGCCGGGACTGCGATACGCACCCGCGCCGGACCTGATTTGCGATCGAGGGTAAGCTCTCGTGCCAGTTTCGCCTCGAGCAATCCGATATCCTCGGCGTGTTGCGCGATCCGCAGGCCCATTGGGGTGGCCGTACAAGGCGTGCCGCGATGTATCAAAGCCGCCCCAACACGATCTTCCAAGGCCTTGATCCGCTGAGAAATCGCCGACGGCGTTACAGACAGATCAGCGGCCGCGGCCTCGAAGCTGCCGTGTCGCAAAATGGCCGACAATGCAGACAGGTGATGGGGATCCAGTATCATTAGTAAGACTTAATCAGCGTCAACATCTTTAATTTGATAGATCGCAAGGATGGGCATAGTCAACGTCCAAACACAGGAGGTTACATGTCCACATCTCTGATTGCAGGCTTTGTGCTTGGCTTTAGTCTGATCCTTGCCATTGGTGCGCAGAACGCATTCGTGCTGCGTCAGGGGCTGCGGCGCGAACATGTGTTTCCCTTGTGTCTGACATGTGCTGTTTCAGACGCAATTCTGATCGCGGCGGGCGTCGCGGGTTTCGGCACACTGGCGCAGATTTTTCCCTGGTTTGAAACGGCCATGCGCTATGGCGGTGCGATATTCCTGACGTGGTACGGGTTACGCAGCCTCAGTTCGGCCTGGCGTGGCGGGGCCGTTATGGAGGTCGGGCAGGGGCAGACAGCCAGCCTGAAATCTGTTTTGCTGACAGTGCTCGCGTTTACGTGGCTCAACCCCCATGTCTATCTGGATACGGTTGTGTTGATCGGCTCGATTTCCGCCCAGTACGAAGATCAATTGGCTTTTGCGTTGGGGGCCATGTCTGCCAGTTTCGTTTTCTTCTTTTCCCTCGGATACGGGGCGGGCCTTTTGTCCCCTGTCTTTGCCCGACCCAGAGCGTGGCAAGTGCTGGACGTGGTAATCGGGGTCGTGATGCTGACGCTTGCGGCAAAGCTTGTTGCGATGTGAAGGGTTGTTCCCAACGGCAATTCGGTATTGAATCGTTAACATGACAACTCAAGCCGCTTTGTATCGCCCCGTCGCGGGCATGTTCTGGATGTTTTCCGCCGGTTTGGCGTTTGTCGTTATGACAGCGCTGGTCAAATCGCTGGGGACTTCCATGAACCCTATTCAAGCGGCCTTTTTGCGGTTTGCCTTTGGGTTGGTCTTTTTGCTGCCTGCGCTACGCCTGATCGTTACCACGCATCTGACACGCAAGCATGTTGCGATGTTCGGTGTGCGTGGTCTGGTCCATGCCGTCGCGGTCATGCTGTGGTTTTTTTCCATGACGCAAATCCCGTTGGCCGAGGTCACGGCCATGAATTACATGACGCCGGTCTATGTGACTCTGGGTGCGGCGCTGTTTCTGGGCGAGAAGCTGGCCTTTCGCCGGATTGCAGCGATCCTTGTTGCCATGATCGGGGTTGCCATCATTCTGCGCCCGGGTTTTCGTGAAATCTCGGCCGGTCATCTGGCGATGTTGGGGACATCCCTGATGCTGGGGGCGTCATACCTGTTGGCCAAAACGCTGGTGCGGGACCTACCGCCCTCGGTCGTTGTCGCGCATATGTCGATTTGGGTCACGCTTGCGCTGATCCCCTTTGCCGCTGCGGTCTGGACCCCGCCCAGTCTGTATGATCTGGGCGTTCTCTTTCTGGTCGCCAGTTTTGCGACACTTGGTCATTATTTCATGACGCTTGCGCTTCAGGCAGCACCTGTGGCCGTCACTCAACCAGTGACGTTCTTGCAACTGATCTGGGCCACATTGCTTGGCGCATTGGTGTTCCACGAGAGTGTCGACATCTGGGTCGTTGCCGGGGGAACTTTGATTCTTGCAGCCGTAAGTTTCATTGCATGGCGCGAAGCTGTTCTGAACCGCAGCAGCTTGACCACGCCCAGTATCGCGCCCAAACTTTAAGCGTGTAGCGGCCGAAAAATCGTTATTGATTGACGAGTCAATAAAAACCGCATAGCGTTTCCTTACCAGTAGCAGGTGAGGGGGCCGTGATGCCGAAACTCGGAATGGAGCCAATTCGTCGTGATGCGATCGTCAAGGCGACGATTGCCGAGCTTGGTTCCAAGAAATCCCTTGATGTGACTGTAAGCCAGATTGCGAAACGGGCAGGGATGTCCAGCGCGCTGGCCCATCACTATTTCGGTGGGAAAGATCAGATATTCCTTGCAGCGATGCGCCAAATCCTGTCCGACTTCGGGGCCGAGGCGCGGGAGGAGCTCAAGTCAGCAGCACCTGATGAGCGTGCCCAAGCCATCATCCGATCCTGCTTTGCGCCGTCCTGTTTCACGCCAGACGTGATCGCTGCATGGATGACATTCTATGTCCTTGCGCAAACAAACGAAGACGCGCTTCGATTGTGGCAGATCTATCAGGCCCGCATCCGGTCAAATCTGATATTTGCGCTGCGGCCGCTGTTGTCTGATCCGGTCGAAGCGGCCGAAAACATGATCGCGCTGATCGACGGACTTTATATCCGCGCAGCGCTGAGTGCCCCGGAAGAACCGCAACTGGCGGTCAATCATGCCATCCGGGTGCTCAACACCTTTCTTGAGGCTGAAAAATGACACAACCGAACATTCTGATCCTGATGGTGGATCAGTTGAACGGGACCCTCTTTCCGGACGGTCCCGCAGAATGGCTTCATGCTCCGAACCTGAAGAAGCTGGCTGATCGTTCGACCCGGTTTGCCAATGCCTATACGGCATCGCCATTATGCGCGCCGGGGCGGGCAAGCTTCATGTCCGGGCAGTTGCCCTCTCGGACTGGTGTTTATGATAACGCGGCTGAATTTCGCAGCGACATCCCGACTTATGCGCATCATCTGCGCCGGGCGGGGTATTACACCTGTTTGTCTGGCAAGATGCATTTTGTCGGCCCCGATCAGCTACACGGGTTCGAGGATCGCCTGACCACCGATATCTACCCTGCCGATTTCGGCTGGACGCCGGATTACCGCAAACCGGGTGAGCGGATCGACTGGTGGTATCACAACATGGGCTCGGTGACGGGCGCGGGCGTCGCCGAAATCTCGAACCAGATGGAATATGACGACGAGGTTGCCTACAACGCCAAGGCCAAACTGTATGATCTGGCGCGAGGCAAGGATGAGCGGCCTTGGTGCGTGACCGTCAGCTTTACCCATCCGCACGATCCCTATGTGGCCCGCCGAAAATACTGGGACATGTACGAAGATTGCGAGCATCTGATGCCCGAGGTCGCGGACCTCGGATACGACAATCAAGACGCACATTCGAAACGGATTTTCGACGCAAACGACTGGCGCAGCTTCGATATCACTGAGGATGATATCCGCAAGTCACGGCAGGCTTACTTCGCAAACATCTCTTATCTGGACGACAAGATCGGCGAGATTCTTGAGGTGCTGGAAACCACGCGCCAGGAAGCGATCATCCTGTTCGTCTCGGACCATGGTGACATGCTGGGCGAACGGGGTTTGTGGTTCAAGATGACCTTCTTTGAAGGCTCGTCCCGTGTGCCGTTGATGATTTCAGCGCCTGACCTTCCGGTGGGCCGAATTGATACGCCTGTTTCAACCATCGACGTGACCCCAACACTGGGTGCGTTGGCTGGTGTAGATATGGCCGAGATTGCGCCGTGGACCGATGGTGAGAACCTTGTTCCGCTTGCGCAGGGATCAGAGCGCACGGCCCCCGTTGCAATGGAATACGCGGCCGAGGCGTCTTATGCCCCGCTGGTTTCGCTGCGCTATGGCAAGTGGAAATACAATCGCTGTGCATTGGACTCCGATCAGCTTTTCGACCTTGAGGCCGACCCGCACGAGTTGGACAACCTTGCTGACAAGCCCGAACACGCAGGCACCTTGCAAACTTTGCGCGCCAAGTCCGAGGCTCGCTGGGATCTGGACCGCTTTGACGCGGATGTCCGTGCAAGCCAGGCACGCCGTTGGATCGTCTACGAGGCGTTGCGGCAGGGCGGCTATTACCCGTGGGATTATCAGCCGCTGCAGAAGGCGTCCGAACGTTACATGCGCAACCACATGGACCTGAACATCGTCGAGGAAAGCCAGCGCTTTCCCCGAGGAGAATAACTGACTGATTTAGAAATACCCCCTTCAATCTTGCTGAGAGTATTCAAAAGAGTTCTTGGCGCTGAAGCGGCAATGGAGACCCGAAAATGGAAGCAGATTTCGTCATCGTTGGCGCAGGCTCCGCTGGCTGCGCGATGGCATATCGACTGAGCGAGGCCGGGGCCTCGGTACTGGTAATAGAACATGGCGGCACCGATGCCGGACCGTTCATTCAGATGCCTGCCGCGCTCAGCTATCCGATGAACATGGCGCGGTATGACTGGGGCTACCAGTCCGAGCCCGAGCCGCATCTGAACAACCGCCGGCTGGCCTGTCCACGTGGCAAGGTGATTGGCGGATCGTCCTCAATCAACGGCATGGTCTATGTACGTGGCCATGCGCGGGACTTTGACACCTGGGCCGAAATGGGAGCGGATGGCTGGTCCTATGCGGATGTGCTGCCCTACTACAAGCGCATGGAAACGTGGCACGACGGAGGTCATGGAGGTGACACCGCGTGGCGCGGCACGGATGGTCCGTTGCACGTGTCACGCGGCCCGCGTGAGAACCCACTGTTCAAGGCGTTTGTCGATGCGGGTCAGCAAGCCGGGTACGAGGTCACGGGCGACTATAACGGCGAAAAGCAGGAAGGCTTTGGCCCGATGGAGCAGACCGTCTGGAAGGGGCGGCGCTGGTCGGCGGCTAATGCTTATCTGAAGCCCGCCCTCAAGCGTGAGAATTGCGATATTGTCCGCGGTCTTGCCTCACGGGTCGTGATTGAGAATGGCCGCGCCACGGGCGTCGAACTGATCCGCGGCGGCAAGACAGAGATCATCCGCGCGCGGCGCGAGGTGGTTCTGGCGGCGTCGTCGATCAACTCACCCAAGCTGTTGATGCTGTCGGGAATTGGCCCTGCAGCACAATTGGCTGAACATGGGATCGAGGTTGTCGCCGATCGCCCCGGTGTGGGGGCAAACCTGCAAGACCATTTGGAACTGTATATCCAGCAAGCGTCGTTGCAGCCGATCACGTTGTATAAGCATTGGAATCTGATCAGCAAGGGTTTGATCGGGGCGCAGTGGTTGTTCACCAAAACAGGGCTTGGGGCATCGAACCAGTTCGAAAGTGCGGCCTTTATTCGGTCGAAGCCAGGGGTCGAGTACCCTGATATCCAATACCACTTCCTGCCGATCGCTGTGCGGTATGACGGGCAGGCGGCGGCCGAAGGGCACGGGTTTCAGGCACATGTGGGGCCGATGCGGTCTCCGTCGCGCGGGTCTGTAACCTTGCGTTCAGCGCGGGCCGAGGATGCACCCGTGATCCGCTTTAACTACATGAGCCACGAGCAGGACTGGGAGGATTTCCGGACCTGTATCCGACTGACGCGTGAAATATTCGGGCAGGAGGCTTTCAAGCCATTTGCCGGGAAGGAAATTCAGCCGGGTGACGGCGTTCAAAGCGATGAAGAGCTAAACGGCTTTATCGCCGAGCATGCCGAGAGCGCGTATCATCCCTGCGGCACCTGTCGCATGGGGCGGGCGGATGACAGAAATGCTGTCGTAGATCCGCAGGGCCGTGTAATTGGCGTGGATGGGCTGCGGGTCGCCGACAGTTCGGTCTTTCCGCAGATCACCAACGGGAACCTGAATGCGCCGTCGATCATGGTGGGTGAGAAAGTCTCGGATCATCTTCTGGGCCGTGACCCATTGCCAAAGGCCAATGACCGGCCGTGGATTCACCCGCAATGGGCTACCGCACAACGGTAATTTGATCCGCGTCAAAGCGGGGTATGGGAATCATCTATAGTCTGAATCGCAACGACATATTCAAGGAGCGAACAGGAATGTCCCACACCCCGCATGAACTGGCCGAAGAGTTCCCAGACAAAGTTGACCTGATGAGCCAGCTCAAGCAGTCGGACGCGCATTTCGCGCGGCTGGCAGATGAGTATCACGAGATTAACCGCAGCGTTCACCGCGCGGAAACCAACGTTGAACCGATGGAGGAACTGGCTGAAGGCGAGCTGCGCAAGAAACGCGCAGCCCTGAAGGACGAGATCTGGTCGATCTTGTCGAAAGCCTGAACCAAAAGGGCGGGGGCCCTGCCCCCGTCGCGGCAGGACGCGCCTCCCCGGGGATATTTATGTGCCAGGTGAAGTTCAGGTGACTTTGTATGGCAGTGTGCCGCGGGTATGAGCGTCAATTGAAAGGCGTCGCTCTAGCGGTGGTACCGAGCGTTGGTGGCAATTCTGGCGTTCGCAGATGCGGCACGATATGCCAATTGGTTCGTATGCGCTGGCATTGTTGATATCCAGATTGTCGGCGTAGACCAACGCTTCGGCGTGGCGCACTTCACATCCAAGCGCTATGGCGTAGCGGCGCACCGGCGCGCCAAACGATCCCCCCGATTTGGACACGTCCCGCGCGAGGGAGATATACTGGACGCCGTCCGGCGTTTCGGCAAGTTGTCTTAGGAAGTGGCCGGGCGTTTCAAAGGCACGGTGCACGTTCCACAGCGGACATGCGCCACCGAACCGGGCAAATTGCAGTCGGGTGGCCGAGTGGCGTTTGGTAATCGTTCCGGCCTGATCCACACGTACGAAAAAGAACGGAATCCCCTTGGCCCCGGGGCGTTGTAGGGTGGAAAGCCGGTGGGCCACCTGTTCAATCGACGCGCCAAAACTGTTGCTGAGCAATTCCAGATCGTGCCTGTATTCCTGTGCCGCCGCTAGAAATTTGCTGTATGGCATCAGGGAGGCGCCCGCGAAGTAGTTGGCAAGACCGATTTTCGCAATTGCGCGGGCCTCGTCACTTTGAAATTTTGCAAAATCCAATGTCGCTTCGAGCAGCTTGTCCTGGTCGATCAAAGCAACCTGCAATAACAGCTGGAACACCTGCGTCTGGGGCGCAATTCGCGACGATAGGAATAGCGTTTTACTGTCTGCGTCGTATTTCCGTGTTTCTGCGATATCCGGAAACTGAACTCTGATACCGCGTTCGCTTAGGCTTTCTATGGCGGCTGTGCGAATATCGCCGGCGTCTGAAGCCCGGCTGGAGAACCTTTCAGCGGCGCGGTCGACGGCGTCGATGTAGTTGTCGCAGTAATGAAAGAAGTCACGAACTTCTTCCCAGGGGCTTGCTTGTATCTGGGCGTCCTCACGACCCAGCGCTTCATCAAGCGACGCCAGTCTTTCGTGGGTCTGCCGGTACGTGCGGTGCAGCGCGATAAACGCACGAGCAAGCGCAGGTGCATTTGACGCCGTCAAGCGCAGGTCCGCCAGCGGAGGGGTCGCGTCATCGAACACAGGGTCTGCCAAAGCCTCGCGCATGTCCGAGACAAGCCGTTCGCTGTCACCTGTGCTGAGTTCGGTCACGTCCATTCCAAACTCTTGCGCCAGAGCCAGAACAACCGTCGTCGATATCGGGCGGTTGTTGTTCTCCATCTGGTTTAAGTATGGCAGCGAAACACCCAGTTTGGTTGCGAATTCCTTTTGGGTCAGCGCAAGACGTGTGCGCATTTCGCGCAGTTTCGCACCAGCATATAGCTTTTGGGTCGCCATGGCCTGCCTTTGCAACTTTTCTGTCGCGCTAGGCTAACTTTGCAAACTATTGGGTGCAAGCCGTCTTATAGGCCCAATTGCCGCTCGCGTCGGATCACCGTTGCGATTGCGCAAACCGCGAGTGCAGCGGTGGCGAGCATCAGCCACAACAGGGGCATCGCGCCGGTCTCATGCGTCAACATGGTGCCAGCCAGTGCGCTAAGGCCAGCGCCGCCGCCGAGCATGATAGCGCCGCTGAGTCCAGAGGCTGTGGCGGCCAAATGGGGACGAACGGACAGTGCGCCCGAGGTGGCGTTCGGTATCGTCATGCCATTGCCAACACCGACGAAAGTCATGAAGCCAAAAAAGCTGAGCGCAGTGCCGAAACCGGTAAGGAATAATACGGCAGAAAGTAAGACGCCCGCGGCGTTCAATGCGCTCCCCCAAAGAACCATGCGGTTTACGCCAAATCGAACCGAATACCGCCCGCTGATAAAGTTCCCGAAGAAGTACCCGATTGCGGGTGCGCCAAAGTAAATTCCAACCTCGGATGCGGTCAGGCCAAAAAGCTCGGTGCCGATAAAGGGTGCGCCGCCGAGATAGGCAAAAAAGGCACCAGATGACAGGGCCGATGACAGCGAATATCCCCAGAACCGCGGCGACGTCAGCAACTCGGGGTATTCCTTGAACTGCTGTCCCAACGTCTTGCCGCTTTTGGCGCTGGTTTCGCCAAAGTCGAAATATACAAGAAGCAGAGTCAACGCGCCAAGGACGAATGGCAGCCAAAAGTTTGCCTTCCAGCCGAAGCTCTCTTCCAGAAGGCCACCAACTGCAGGGCCGATCATGGGGACGACGGCCATCCCCATCGTGACATATCCGATCATCGAGGCAGCCTGGGCCTGATCATAAAGATCGCGCACAGCGGCACGGCTAAGCACCATTCCAACCACAATGACCGCCTGACACATGCGGAAGGCCAAGAAAACTTCGACATTGGGTGCGTAGATGCTGCCGAGTGTGGCAAGCAGGAACAAGGATAATCCCCAAAGGAGCACTGGCCTGCGACCGGCCTTGTCCGCGATCGGTCCGATCAGAACTTGCAGAACTGCGTTGACCAGCAGGTACAGGGCAATTGACAACTGCATGACCTTGTAGTCCGCGTTGAAATACAGTGCCATATTCGGAAGGCTGGGCAGGAACAGGTTCAGGCTTAGCGCAGACAGTCCCGACAAAAGGACGAGCGTGGCAATCGTGGGCGGCGAACGTCGCGTCGAAGGTGAACTGAACTGCATGGTTCACATGTATAGTGAGCGGCGTCGCAATTACCATCCGTCTTGCCGAACTCGATACAATATTAGCAAATTTACAATTTTCCGAAAGGATATTTCCAAAGATTTGCAAATTTGCCGAATGGTGCTTTGGTCCTTGGGGCGATGCGTATAGTGTCCCGACAAATTTTAGAGGGGATCATCGTCATGAAAGACATCCTGACCGAACTAGAAAGCCGCCGCAACGATGCCCGTCTAGGGGGCGGGCAAAAACGTATCGATTCACAGCACGCAAGGGGTAAACTTACCGCGCGTGAGCGGATCGAGTTGCTGATGGACGAAGGCAGCTTTGAAGAATTCGACATGTTCGTCAGCCACCGTTGCACTGATTTCGGGATGGAGAACCAAAAGCCCGCTGGCGACGGTGTCGTGACCGGATGGGGCACGATCAACGGCCGCATGGTTTATGTGTTCAGCCAGGACTTTACCGTTTTTGGCGGATCCCTTTCGGAAACCCACGCGCAGAAAATCTGCAAGATCATGGACATGGCGATCCAGAACGGCGCACCAGTGATTGGTATCAATGACTCGGGTGGTGCGCGGATTCAGGAAGGCGTCGCGTCGCTGGCCGGTTATGCAGAAGTTTTCCAGCGCAACATCATGGCCTCGGGCGTGGTGCCGCAGATCAGCGTGATCATGGGGCCATGTGCCGGCGGCGCGGTCTACAGCCCGGCGATGACCGACTTTATCTTCATGGTCAAAGACACGTCTTACATGTTCGTGACGGGCCCCGACGTTGTGAAAACTGTCACCAACGAAGTTGTTACTGCCGAGGAATTGGGCGGTGCTTCGACCCACACCAAGAAATCCTCGGTCGCGGACGGCGCGTTCGAGAATGATGTTGAAGCACTGGCCGAAGTGCGCCGTCTGGTCGACTTCCTGCCGCTGAACAACCGTGAAAAACCGCCGGTCCGCCCCTTCTTTGACGAACCTGACCGGATTGAGGCTTCTCTGGACACGTTGATTCCAGATAATCCGAATACCCCCTATGACATGAAGGAACTCATCACCAAAGTGGCGGATGAGGGCGATTTCTACGAGATTCAGGAAGACTACGCCAAGAACATCATCACCGGCTTTATCCGCTTGGAAGGCCAGACCGTTGGTGTTGTCGCAAACCAGCCAATGGTTTTGGCAGGCTGTCTGGACATCGACAGTTCCCGCAAGGCGGCTCGGTTCGTGCGTTTCTGCGATTGCTTCGAAATTCCGATCCTGACGCTGGTTGATGTGCCGGGCTTCCTGCCGGGGACCAGTCAGGAATATGGCGGCGTCATCAAACACGGTGCAAAGCTGCTGTTTGCCTATGGTGAGGCAACCGTGCCGAAGGTTACCGTGATCACCCGCAAAGCCTATGGCGGGGCCTATGACGTTATGGCGTCCAAGCACCTGCGCGGCGACTTTAACTATGCGTGGCCGACTGCCGAGATCGCTGTGATGGGTGCCAAGGGCGCGACCGAGATCATTCACCGCGCTGATCTGGGGGATGCTGAGAAAATTGCACAGCATACGCAGGACTATGAAGACCGTTTTGCCAATCCCTTTGTTGCTGCTGAGCGTGGTTTCATTGACGAGGTGATCATGCCGCAGTCAACGCGCCGCCGCGTGTCCCGTGCCTTTGCCAGCCTGCGGAACAAGCAGCTCAAGAACCCGTGGAAGAAGCACGACAATATCCCGCTGTAAGGTATTGGTGCAGAACAGGTTGCTTGGTTCGAGGGCAGAACTCGAACTGGGCGACTAGGCTTAATGAAAGTCAAGTTTGACTTTGAGGTCAAAGCTGTTAAATGAATGTGGTTATCAGAAATAGGAAAGCGCGGGCCAAAAGCCATGCGCGCACGACCCCGGAGAGAGGAGCTTGCCATTGGCGGGTCTGGGGTCGTGCCTTTATTCTGACCCTTCTTGCACAACCCGCGACGACTTTTGCCGAGACTTCGGCGCTGTTGCCGGTCCCGTCAGGTCAGCCCGTACACCTGCGCGACGTTCTTCTGGACAACAACCCCGGAGAGCTGTGGGTGCGGTTTCGGTTTATTGCGCCAAAGATCGGGTCCGATGTCGGGCGAATTGGCTATGATGTCGCTTCGGTCGATATGGAGCATCTATGTCAGACACTGGCTGTTGCCTACGTCGCACACTACGAGCTTGAGCCGGCCCGCGTCGTTATTTCCCTATCTGATCGTCCCACGGAATTTGGCCGCTCTGCGCCTGATGCCACGCAGTTTTTCGAGGCCTACCGGCTGGAACAGTCCCGGTGTATCTGGGAGGGGCTTTGACCATGATGACCGCGTTTAAACCAGTCAAAGCATTTCTGACCAGCAAAGATGCTATGGGGGTGTTTGAAATGGCTTCGTCCTGCAACGGATGTGTGTTTTGTTCTTATTTTCGCGAGGTGGCAGCATGTTGAAACATCGCGGTTTCCCGGGCCGACTGGCCGGAACAGATTTTCAGTTCACCATTCGTCGGGCCAATCCGAAGGGGGTAACCCCGATAACCCCCCGCGAGCGGTTTCGCGACCGCAAACCGGCGGACAGGCGGGCGGATACAGCTTTCATGCAGGCACTGTGGGAGCATTTCGGGGATCAGCCATTTGAGCGTGGAAATCTGGATGCAGGGCGGCTGAGCTGGCTGTTCCAGCGAGAGGTGATCCCGGCCGAAGATCCGTTTGACCCCGCCAGCTATGATGCGCTTTTGGTGATTGACGTCGACGCTGCGCGGCAGTCATTTCCCGATATTTTCGATGGGGTGCGCTGAACGTGCCTTTGGCCGCTACATATCTGCGGACGTCAGGTCCTGACTGGTTGACCCCGCCCCGTGTGGGGCAGGGTCAGGTTCGTGCGTCAGAAGTTAAGCTGCGCGGCCACCTGAACACGGTTGGCGTCGAACGTCCGTCCGGTGGGGGCGTCGTTGCGTTCGCCAAAGATGTATTCGGCGCTCAGCGTCAGGTTGTCGGTCGCCTGATAGAAGGCGTTGACGTGAATCGTCTCAAGCTCGGTAAAGGCCAGCGTACCGGTCGAGGTTGCCAAGTCATAGTCTTCATAGCCGTAGGCGATACCCACATTCCATTTGGGGTTCAGCTGCTGACGCAGTTCGACGGTGAATCCGTCGACGTCGTTCGCCTCGCCTCCGACGACCGCATCACCAAGGCCGATCAGCCACGGGCCAAGCGCCTCGCCGGTGACGTAGTTGACCTGGAACAGGCCGCCTTCCCACAGGCGCGCCGAACCAGACAGGGTCAGGCCGGTCTGATCGACTTCGACACCGCCACCCTCGGCCTTACCGTAAAGCAGGGCACCGCGTGCGATGAACCTGCCACCATCATTATACTCGGCCGAGGCCGTCAGGACCGGATCATCCGAATTCGAACCGCCGACATTTTCCTCGATGGACAGTGCGAATTCAGCGTTGCTGGAGAACGAATTGGTATAACGCACCTGTGGAACACGGGCGAAGGCAATACCAACCGGGCCGTTGAATTCGACCGAGGTCGGGTAAGTGTCCAGTGGCTGGAAGTTGGTCCAGAACTGACCGATCAACCATTGTTCGCCAATGCGGATGTTGGCGTGACGCAGGCGCAATTCGGCGGCACCTCCACCTGCGAACAGGTCAAGTTCCAGTTGCCCGCCGATATCGCCAATCGCGCTGGGCGTACTTGTCAGAAGCCCGAGCCGGGATTGCCGAACGGTTGCGCCGAACGTCCCGCTGGTTGCGGCAGAGGGCTCACCCACGACGTTCACGAAGGCCGTGTCGCCCTGATCAAAGTCAAAGTCGTAGAAGAAATCGGCTTTGACATAGCCGTACAGGTCCAGGGTCGTGTTCCCAATCCGGAACTCACCGGGGGTCGAGTTCGGATCCTGCGACTCCAGCGCCTCGACCCGGAGGCGCAGGTTCTCCAGTTCGGCCTGGGTTTCAGCATCTTGCGCCAAGGCCGGCACACCAGCCGCGCAGAGCGCGCTGGCAGCAAGCAGGCGAGCGTATTTACCCTTTGTTTTCATGGGGATAATTCCTTGTATGCGAGTGTGCAAGGCCAAGGTTTCACGCAAGCTTTGCGGAGGGAAATCACCAAGTCGGGAGGATTTGGGCCGGATTTCTCATGCGACTGTGTTATTTCGCTCGCCGGTTTTCACGGCGGGGTGAACGCAAATACCAATGCGTTGCAAAACATGGATTTTGTTATCTTCGCAGCCGCAGCACGCCGTGAGATCGATTTGGCGCGAAGTGTCGAATTGATAGCTTTGTGTAACGGCTATGTGACGACTAGCAGAGCGTCCGTGAACACATGTCTACAAATTCCCGTCGGCGCATATTTGCGCGAGGTTTCGGTGTATGGGCAGGATTCAGCCGGAAAATCAAATGGAAACGATGAGTGGTTGGCGGCCGAATTGGCGACGTGCATGGTTGATAGGCCGTGCGGCTCTACTTTGCCTGCGCCGCACATGCACCTACTATTCCGTACCCCTTCCTTCCGCGGGCAGGCTTGTGAAACTCACAATTCCCTGCCCGCGTTTTTCTTTGCGCATGAATTGCGCAAAAAGCGGCATAGTTCTGCGCAATCACCAAGTTTGATCCGCCTGATATTGAATAACAAGGCGCAAATCCGACATGTGCCCCCGAATGCATCAAATAACCTGAAGGGGCAGATAACATGCGAATTTCAAAAGTCGTCCTCGTATTGGCGACCTGTGCGGGCCTTGCGGCCTGCGGCGAAAACACGGGCGAACAGGCGCTGCTTGGTGGCGGCGCCGGCGCGTTGGGCGCGGCCGTCCTCAGCGCCGACCCGTTTGTCGGGGCTGCGGTCGGTGCCGCAGGCAACGTGCTTTTCTGCAAAACACAAAGAAACTGCTACTAACGTAGTCTTCGGGGCGCGCGTCGCCTCGACCGTCATCGCGCAACACGCCGTCGTGGGGTTTAGGCCCTGCGGCGGCGTTTTGCGTTCCCAGAACACCAAGACAAAGGACGTCCCATGTTCAACAAGATCCTGATCGCCAACCGGGGCGAGATCGCCTGCCGGGTCATCAAGACCGCGCGTAAAATGGGTATTGGCACTGTCGCCATCTACTCGGACGCGGACAAGAACGCATTGCATGTGTCGATGGCGGATGAAGCTGTCCATATCGGCCCGCCCCCCGCGAACCAGTCCTATATCGTGATCGACAAGGTCATGGATGCGATCCGTCAAAGTGGCGCACAGGCGGTTCATCCTGGTTACGGCTTCCTGTCGGAAAACGCCAAATTCGCCGAGGCGCTGGAGGCCGAGGGCGTGGCCTTTGTTGGCCCGCCGGTTGGTGCGATTGAAAGCATGGGTGACAAGATCACCTCGAAGAAGATCGCTCAGGATGCAGGCGTTTCGACAGTGCCCGGCTATATGGGGCTGATCGAAGACGCCGATGAGGCGGTGAAGATTTCCAACGACATCGGCTATCCGGTGATGATCAAGGCCAGCGCCGGTGGCGGTGGTAAGGGCATGCGGATCGCGTGGAACGACGACGAAGCGCGCGAAGGCTTCCAATCCTCCAAGAACGAGGCTGCGAACTCCTTTGGCGACGACCGGATTTTCATTGAGAAATTCGTTACCCAGCCGCGCCATATTGAAATTCAGGTTTTGTGCGACAGCCACGGCAACGGCATTTACTTGGGCGAGCGCGAATGCTCGATCCAGCGCCGAAACCAAAAGGTTGTGGAAGAGGCCCCGTCGCCGTTCCTTGATCCCGAAACCCGCAAAGCGATGGGCGAACAGGCGGTCGCACTGGCTAAGGCCGTGAACTATGCCAGCGCCGGGACTGTTGAGTTCATCGTGGATGGGGAAAAGAACTTTTACTTCCTTGAAATGAATACCCGCCTGCAGGTGGAACACCCGGTGACCGAGTTGATCACTGGTGTCGATCTGGTGGAACAGATGATCCGTGTGGCGGCTGGTGAGAAGCTGACCATCACCCAAGATGATGTGACCCTGACCGGCTGGGCGATTGAAAACCGCCTGTATGCCGAGGACCCGTATCGCGGGTTCCTGCCCTCGATTGGTCGTCTGACCCGGTATCGTCCGCCGATGGAAACGGCGGCCGGTCCGATGCTGGTGAATGGAAAATGGCAAGGCGACGCGCCCGAAGGCGAGGCCGCGGTGCGCAACGATACCGGCGTCTATGAAGGCGGCGAGATCAGCATGTATTATGACCCGATGATCGCCAAGCTGTGTACCTGGGCCCCGACCCGCGATCAGGCGATCGAGGCGATGCGCGTAGCGCTGGACAGTTTCGAGGTTGAAGGCATCGGCCATAACCTGCCGTTCCTGTCTGCCGTCATGGATCACCCGAAATTCATTAGCGGCGACATGACCACCGCATTCATTGCCGAGGAATACCCCGAGGGGTTCGAAGGCGTGACCTTGCCCGAAGCGGACTTGCGTCGTATCGCAGCGTCTTGCGCGGCCATGTATCGAGTTGCTGAAATCCGCCGGACCCGAGTGTCGGGCCGTATGGATAACCACGAACGTAAGGTCGGCGCACATTGGAATGTCGCGCTGCAAGGGCACGAGTTTGACGTCAAGATCGAGGCCGACAAAGAGGGCGCGACTGTCGCTTTTGCCGATGGCACGGCCCTTCGCGTCGCTTCGGACTGGACGCCGGGCAACCAATTGGCTGTGCTGGATGTCGATGGTGATCCGCTGGTCATGAAGGTCGGAAAAATCTCGGGCGGGTTCCGCATCCGCAACCGGGGTGCGGACCTGAAAGTGCATGTACGCCGTCCGCATCAGGCGGAATTGGCCAAGCTGATGCCTGAAAAGCTGCCGCCCGACACCTCGAAAATGCTGCTTTGCCCGATGCCCGGCCTGATCGTGAAGATCGACGTCGAAGTAGGGCAGGAAGTGCAGGAAGGTCAGGCGCTGTGCACCGTCGAGGCGATGAAGATGGAAAACATCCTGCGCGCCGAGAAGAAAGGCGTTGTCGCCAAGATCAATGCTGGCCCCGGCGACAGCCTTGCCGTGGACGATGTGATCATCGAGTTCGAGTGATCATGGCGGCGTTTTTGTCATATCCCTTTGGTGTCCCGGCGTTCTGCGCCGGGGGGCTGGGGCGTGACGAAGACGCTCAACCGCCCTCGCGCCGTTCGCGAATTTCGCGTTCGCGCAGCGGGGTCTTGTCGATGGACCGGCCAATCTCGCGCACGCTCCACGGGGACGGTTTGCGCAGTTTGACCACGCCGTCCTTGTCGACGAATACCATCTGGAACCCGCGCGGGCGCAACTGCGACCGGATCGGGGATCGGGCCGATGGGTCGGTGTCGGTCAATACCACGACGTCGCGGTCCCGCATGGCGGCTTCGCCCTCGACCAGCATGTCGATCTGCTGCTGGAACCGTGGATCCGCAGGGGTGTCGGCAAAGACGACGATGGGTCGGCTGACCCACAAAAACTCGCTGAGGTCGCTGTCACCAGCGGGGCGGACGAATTCGTCTTCGGCAGGCGCAGACCCGTCAGCGGCAAGGGCCGCCAGCGGGATTAGTGCCGAGAAAACAAGGGCAAGCGTTCGTGTCATTGGGCCTCCTGTCCCATCGAATATAGCCCCTGTGCCGATGAATGCGACCAGTGAAATGCACTGTGCGCTCAATTTGTTGCGCGCAGCCCGAATGGACCGGGCAATCCGATACATAACTGCGGGCAGGTTCCTCTCTGCGCGCGATCCGAAATAGGAAAAGGAAATCGCCATGACCGATACCAAAGACTGGCAGGCACTGGCCGAGAAAGAGCTGCGCGGGCGTCCGTTGGACGACCTTACCAAGGAAACGCTGGAAGGCATCGACGTCAAACCTCTTTATACAGCCGAGGACACCGCCGATCTACCGCATATGGGCACGCTGCCGGGGTTCGGCCCGTTTACACGGGGCGTGAAGGCCACGATGTACGCAGGTCGTCCGTGGACGATCCGCCAGTATGCGGGCTTTTCAACAGCCGAGGAATCGAACGCCTTTTACCGCCGCAATCTGGCTGCGGGTCAGCAAGGTGTGTCCGTGGCCTTCGATCTGGCTACGCACCGCGGATATGACAGCGACCACCCGCGTGTTGTGGGCGATGTGGGTAAGGCTGGTGTCGCCATCGACAGTGTCGAGGACATGAAAATCCTGTTCGATGGCATCCCGTTGGACAAGGTCTCGGTCTCGATGACCATGAACGGTGCGGTGATCCCGATTTTGGCAAACTTCATCGTGGCTGGTGAAGAGCAGGGGCACGACAAATCCGTCCTGTCCGGCACCATTCAGAACGACATTCTAAAAGAGTTCATGGTGCGGAATACGTATATTTACCCGCCCGAGCCTTCGATGAAGATCATTTCGGACATTATCGACTATACCTCGAACGAGATGCCCAAGTTCAACTCGATCTCGATCTCGGGCTATCACATGCAAGAGGCTGGCGCGAACCTCGTGCAGGAGCTTGCCTATACGCTGGCCGATGGTCGCGAATATGTGCGCGCCGCGACGCAGGCCGGGATGGACGTAGACAAGTTCGCTGGTCGTTTGTCGTTCTTCTTTGCTATCGGCATGAATTTCTTCATGGAAATCGCCAAACTGCGCGCCGCCCGCACCCTGTGGCATCGCGTGATGACCGATTTTGGCGCGAAATTCGAGCGCTCGAAAATGTTGCGCACCCACTGCCAAACCTCGGGCGTTTCGTTGCAGGAACAAGACCCCTATAACAACGTGATCCGCACGGCGTACGAGGCGATGAGCGCGGTTCTGGGCGGCACACAGTCGCTGCACACCAACGCGTTGGATGAGGCGATTGCCCTGCCTACCGACTTCTCAGCCCGTATTGCGCGGAACACGCAATTGGTGCTGCAGGAAGAAACTGGCGTGACCGATGTGGTCGATCCGTTGGCGGGGTCCTATTACATCGAAAGCCTGACCAATGAGCTGGTCGAAAAAGCCTGGGCCTTGATGGAAGAGGTCGAAGAGATGGGCGGTATGACCAAGGCCGTCGCCTCAGGCATGCCCAAGCTGCGGATCGAAGAAAGCGCTGCGCGCCGTCAGGCCATGATCGACCGGGGCGAAGAGGTGATCGTTGGCGTCAACAAGTACCGCAAGGAACAGGAAGACCCGATCGACATTCTGGACGTCGACAACGTCGCCGTGCGCGAAGCGCAGGTGGCACGTCTGGAGCGCATCCGCGCTACCCGTGACGAGGCCGCGTGCGAACAGGCGCTAGACGCCCTGACGAAGGCTGCCCAAGAGGGCGGAAACCTGCTGGCTGCTGCGGTCGAAGCCGCGCGCGCCCGCGCATCCGTAGGAGAGATCAGCATGGCAATGGAAAAGGAATTTGGTCGCCACCGCGCCGAAGTGAAAACGCTGGCCGGTGTGTACGGTGCCGCCTATGAGGGCGACGAAGGCTTTGCCGCGATCCAGAAGTCCATCGAGGAATTCGCCGAGGCTGAAGGCCGCCGTCCGCGTTTGCTGGTGGTCAAGATGGGGCAGGACGGTCACGATCGGGGTGCCAAAGTGATCGCGACCGCCTTTGCCGATATCGGGTTTGACGTGGATGTTGGCCCACTATTCCAGACACCCGCCGAGGCGGCGCAGGATGCGGTGGATAATGACGTGCATGTGGTCGGCATCTCATCTCAGGCGGCGGGACATAAGACGCTCGCGCCGCAACTGGTGGAAGAGCTGAAAAAGGCTGGGGCCGAGGATATCATCGTCATTTGTGGCGGCGTGATCCCGCAGCAGGATTATCAGTTCCTCTACGATCACGGCGTCAAGGCGATCTTTGGTCCGGGGACAAACATCCCCGAGGCGGCGCAGGACATTCTGGGCCTGATCGGCAAGACCAAGGGATAATACGGGTTTCCTGCCGAAACCTCTTGTGATCCCGCGTCTTTGACGGAAACATGCGACCAGATCCGCTTGGGTCTGGTCGTTTTTTTGCAGGAGGGCGCGCATGTTGCTCGATCATCTGGCTGTTGCGGGTGAAACGCTTGAAGAAGCCGCTGCTCATGTCGAGCAGGCGTTGGGTATTTCCCTACAGGACGGCGGAAAGCACGAAAAATTCGGAACCTATAATCGGCTTCTGGGTCTGGCGGATGGCCTGTACCTTGAGGCGATCGCGATTGACCCGTCCGCACCTCGCCCCGAACGGACACGCTGGTTCGATCTTGACCGGTTTCAGGGAAGCCCGCGGCTGACGAACTGGATTTGTCGTGTTCCGAACATCGAAGCATCGCTGGATGTGTTCCCGGATGGCGTCGGACATCCTATTGACCTGACCAGAGGCGCGCTGCGCTGGCGTATGGCTGTTCCCCCCAGCGGACGGCTGCCTTTTGACAATCTGTTTCCCGCGCTAATCCAATGGCGCGGTGACCTTCACCCGGCACAGATGTTGCAAGATAGCGGATGCCGCCTGCGGCAGTTGATTGTGTTCCATCCCGAAGCACTGGAGCTGGCAAGACTGCTTGGCGCTTTGGACCGCGTGGTATTTGATTCCGGCCCAGCCGCGATGCGTGCGGAATTTGAAACGCCCCATGGCCTACGCGTGTTGGAATGATCATCCGTAAGGCAAAAGTTACGGACGCTGATGCCGTTGCCAAGATCACCAACCAGATCATTCGGGATACGCTTGTGACCTTTACCATAGCCGAGCGGGATGTGGGCAGTATAGCAAGCGACATCCAAGCCCGTGGGCCCGCTTTTCTGGTGGCCGAGTTGGACGGGCAGGTTGTGGGTTTTGCCACTTACGGCCCGTTTCGCTCAGGCCCCGGATACGCCCAATGCCGGGAACACTCCGTCCAACTCGCTCCCAAGTCGCGTGGGCATGGCACCGGCCGAGCGTTAATGGCCGCGCTAGAGGCCGCGGCAAGGGACGAGGGCGTTCATGTCTTGGTTGCAGGAATATCGTCGGCAAACCCGGCGGCAATTTCGTTTCACGCGGCCATCGGATTCGAAAAAGTTGGGTGCATGCCAGAAGTTGGGTCCAAGTGGGGCAAAAGGCTGGATCTTGTGCTGATGCAGAAAATTCTTGCCGCAGACCCATTGGTTGCACCTGACACCGGCGAATTGGGGCGCTAGGGTGCCCTCATGTCGATCTGGACCCGCATATCCGACGCGCTAAGCGCGCTTGCACAGGGCGAAAGCCTGACCGCTGTTTTTGAAATTCTTCGCACACCGCCTGAACGGTCGGTCGCGTTTACCATTGCTGTTATTGCGCTGGGCGCAAAAATGGCCAAGGCCGATGGGCAGGTGACGCGGGACGAGGTCACAGCCTTTCGTGATGTGTTCCAGATCGCGCGCGAAGATGAAGCCAACGCTGCCCGCGTTTTCGACATGGCCCGGACTGACGTCGCCGGGTATCAGGAATATGCCCGCAAGATCGCCGGAATGTTCGCCGATGACAGCACCACGCTTTGCGATTTGATGGAAGGGCTGTTCCATATCGCGATGGCTGACGGGTTCTATCACCCGAACGAAAATGAGTTTCTGGAAGAGGTTAGCCGTATATTCGGGCAGACCGAAGCCCAGTTTCTTGCGCTGCGGGAAAGGTTTGTACCGGATGCGCCCAAGGATCCTTATACGGTGCTGGGCGTCCCGCGCGACATGCCTTTGCCCGATATCCGCAAGGTCTGGCGGCAGTTGGTGCGCGAAACTCATCCCGATGCAATGATTTCCCGCGGGGTCCCCGAAGAAGCCATTCGCCTGGCCGAAAAGAAGATGATCGACATCAATCGCGCTTGGGATCAGATCAACGGCGCCCGAGCCTGATACCCATGCGGTTGGCGACCTACAATATCGAGTGGTTTGCCAATCTTTTTGATCGCAAAGACCGGTTGATCTGCGACGATACGTGGTCAGGCAGACATGATGTCACGACCGCCCAGCAGGTCGAAGCGATTGCCAAGGTCCTGACCGCAATAGACGCCGACGCCATTTTGATCGTGGAAGCGCCGAATACCGGAAAAACTCAGAATACTGTCCGTGCCTTACAGCGGTTTGCCGAGGTTTTTGACCTTCGGACAAGTCATGCGGTCATGGGTTTTCCGAACGACACGCATCAGGAACTGGCCTTGCTGTATGATCCGGCCTGTCTTTCGGTACGCCACGATCCGATCGGTGATGATGGCGCGCGATCGGATGCGCCCCGTTTCGATTCGGTGTTTGAAATTGACCTCGATATCGACGCGACCGAGGATCAGGTACAATTTTCTAAGCCTCCTATGGAATTGGCCGTCAGGACTCGGGCCGGTGCCTCGTTTCGCTTAATCGGAGCGCATTTGAAGTCTAAGGCCCCGCACGGGGCGGGCAGTCGGGATGAAGCGGTCCGAATTTCTATCGCCAATCGCCGAAAGCAACTTGCGCAAGCGGTTTGGTTAGCGCGGCGGATCAAGGCCCATATCGCCGATGACGAAGACGTCATTCTTTTGGGTGACCTGAATGACGGGCCGGGACTTGATGAGTTTGAGAACCTGTTTGGGCGGTCTTCGGTCGAGATTCTGCTTGGGGCGGGGCTGTTCGATCCGAATGCAACCACGGCATATGGGCCAGAGCCGGGTGTCGCGCCCTCGACCGCGCGTTTTCCAAGACCCAATACTGGTGGGCATCTTGAGGCGCTGCTGGACTACATCATGATCTGCGACAGATTACGCGCGCACCGCCCCGAGTGGCGTATCTGGCACCCATTTCATGATCCGATCTGTAAAGCCCAAACAGACCTGCACGACGCGCTTTTGACAGCGTCGGATCATTTCCCGGTCACTTTGGATATAGACCTTTGATCTTTAATCAACTGCCTCAAACGCATATATCTTTTAGTATGAAAAACCTTGTTTCGATTTGTGCAGTCACACTGGCTCTGGCGACGCCTGCGTACGCAGAGGATGAAGCCGGGCCGTCCTTGATGGAGCAGGGCGCAGAACTGTTCTTTGAAGGGCTGCGTCAGGAAATGGAACCGGCGCTGGAGGATTTGCTGGGACTGGCCGATCAGTTTGGTCCGGCCATGCAGTCCTTCTTTGAAGAAATGGGGCCGGCGTTGGCAGAGCTGGCGAGCGAGATTCAGGATTGGAGCGCGTATGAAGCTCCGGAAATTCTGCCCAATGGCGATATCATCATCAGGAAAAAGCCGCCCGTTTCCGAAGATACTCCGAAACCAGAAATTGCCCCCGATCAATCCGAGGACCTGCCCGAAGGCGCGACCGATATCTGAGCTTTAGCCTTTTGTGATGACGCGCGTGTCAGATTTCAGCGCGGACGCTAGCGAATTTAGCCGCGCTTCGGCAACTTCGTTGAACAGCAGACAGGCTGATTTCGGCAGATACAGATCTAGCTGCCGCTTTTTGGGATAGAACCGCAATGTTCCCATTTTTGCGTTGCTTTGCATCCAAAGCATTGCGCCAAACCGCATGGCCTTGCCCAGAATTTCGGCCTGCTTCTGGTCCTTCTCGCCCAGCAATTCATAGAGAGGCGCGAACCTGTTGCCTTCTCGTTTGTTGCGGTACCTATGTTGCAGCGCAAGGCCGATGAAAACGCGTTCAGAATGTTTCAGCCCGCCTAGATTGGCACGTGTAACATTGTCAAAACAGACTTCCGCACGATAGTCGGGATGGGCGCGCCAGCTTACGTCATGCAGAAGGCACGCAGCCTTGATCAGCCTGACCTGTGCAGGGGGGGCCGATTTGAAAAGCGGCATCACAAAATCAAAGAGGTGTTTGCCAAACCCGGGAAGACGCGCGTCTTTGGCCTCGGAAAACCGGCTGGCTTCAATGAGCGGATCACGGTCCCGTAAGACTTGCGGCATCTGTTCGTAAAGCAGGCCCTCGCGGATGCCATAACTGGATATGGCGATGTCCTTGGGTTTGAACGTCCGAACTAGCCGCGCAAGCACGTCCATCGCATAGGGGATCAGCGACATCCGAGATCCCGAAACCCCGGCCTGACTGCGCAGTTTCTCAGGGTCGCTCTTTTCGATGAACTTAATGGTTTCGCGAACTTGCGACGTCGTCATGCGGTATTCGTGCAAGACGTTCAGCGGATACCCCCGCCGCAGCATGTCCAGACGTGCGAAGGCCCGCCAACTACCCCCGACCAGAAACAGACGGTCACGTTGCGGGCCCATCCGGGCGCGCAGGTCTTCCATTGTCTCTTTGATATGGGCCTTACGCGCGCGTCGACCGCCCTTGATATCCCTCAGCTTAAGCGGGCCAAGGGCCGAGGTGACACGTCGTCCGACCTCTCCTCCGCCGATTTCGGCCAGCTCCATGGAAGACCCGCCAATGTCACAGATCAAACCATAGGCGCCGGGCCACCCCAACAGGACACCCTGCGCAGACAGGCGCGCCTCTTCTTCGCCGTCGATAACCGATACCGTCAGGCCGGTTTGGTCGTAAACCTCTGCGCAAAACTCAGGTCCGTCTTCGGCCTCGCGTACGGCGGCGGTGGCCACGACATGCAACCCCGGAAGGCCCAGATCCTCGGCCAGTTGGTTGAACCTCTGCAAGGCAGACAGCGCACGCACGCGTCCGCGCGGGTTCAGGCGACCAGTTTCAGAGAGGCCAGCGCCAAGTTCGCACATGACTTTTTCATTGTAGAAATACGCCGGAGATCGCGCGGCCCCGTCAAAGATCACCATCCTGACCGAGTTTGAGCCGACATCAACGACACCCACCCGCGACAGGGCGCGAGCCTCGGGGTCGTCGAACAGAGGTTTTCCGAAAGGTCCCCAATCGGGGATGTCGGTTTCGACGGTCTGATCCATGTTTCTTCCAGATATTCCGGGCTTAGAATGCGAAATCGCCGTGTGCGGGTCAATTACCAGATTGGAATTCATTACGCTCTGAACTTAGGACACGTACGGCCAAAGCCCGCGTAATTTCACGTTTTTCCGACAACGCCAATTGGTCCAGTTGTGCGACGACACTGGCGGCGGTTTCGAACCGCCTGTCCATGTGCTTGACCAGATATGCTATGACCTCGGGGCCGGGGTTCAGTTGCCGGTCGACAAATAGCTTGGCCAGAACCGCCCCCAACAGCGCGTCATCCGGCGGGTCCAGGGCAACATGATGTGCGCCTTCAATCCGGCTTTGCAGATCGGGCAGGGGCAATTCCCAGAACTTCGGAGCCATGCGCCCTGTCATCAGCAGGGCATTTCCTTCGGCCAGAACCAGATTGTGCAGGTGAAACAGCGTTTTCTGCTGCTCGATATCACCAGCGATCATGGGCACATCCTCGATGGCTATCGCTGATTGGGCAAGGTTTGGTACGTCGTCGTGCGCGATGTCCTTGGCCTGTACAATGCGCCCGCCCGTTTCGGCAGCCCAGACATGGGCCAGATGCGTCTTGCCTGCCCCGGCGGGGCCGCTGAGGACCAGCTTGTTTCCCGGCCATGACGTTGCAGAGATCATGGCAACGGCCAGCGCGTTTGCCGGGGAAACGAAAAAGTCCTCTCGCCCCAGCGCAGTCTTGGCCGGAAGATCAAAGCTCAGTTGTTGGGCCATTTATTCGTCTTTCTGGTCAGCCGGTTCGGGGCTTTCTAAACCGGTGTATAGTCGGCTTTCCAGATAGATCGACGTGGCAAACCGTGCCAATACGCCCAACGCCGCAGCCACCGGGACGGCAATCAGCATGCCGACAAATCCGAACAAGGCCCCGAATACCGACAAGGCCAGTAGCAACCACACCGGGTGCAGTCCGACTGAATTACCGACCAGTTTCGGGGTCAGAAAGTTCCCCTCGGTCACCTGACCCAATGCAAATATCCCGGCGACCAGGCCAATTTGCACCCAATCTCCCCAAAATTGAAACAGGGCCAGCCCAATGGCCAACATGCCGCCGATGAGCGCGCCGAGATAGGGAATAAAGGTAACCAGCCCGGCGATGAATCCGACGATAAGGCCGAATTGCAAACCAACGGCCATCAGCGCCACGGCATAATATGTACCAAGGATCAGGCAGACCGTGCCCATGCCGCGCACGAACGAGGCAAGGACGCCGTCAATTTCCCCAGCAAGTCGTTTGATGGTGGGGGCGTGATCGCGCGGCAGCAGTTCTCCGATACGGGCGACCATGCGATCCCAGTCCAACAGCAGGTAAACGGCAACAACCGGCACGATCACCAGCAGGACAACCACATTGATGGCCGAGCTGAACGATGCGGCGACAGACTGCAGCACGTCGCCGGACTTGGATTTCAGTGTTTCCCCCAACGACACAAGGAACTGGTGCGAGCTGGATTCGCGGTCCAGAAGTGAGGGGAATTGTTGTTCGATGAAACCGCGCAGCTGCTTGATCAGGCTGGGCAGGACCTCGATCAGTTCGATCAACTGCGTGACAAGCGCTGGCACGACCATCAGCACCATCAGGACGAATCCCAATACGCCAACGACGGTTATCAGGCCGGTTGCCGCGATCCGCGACAGGCCCCACCCCTCAAGCCGGTCGGCAACGGGATCCAGAAAATAAGCAATTGCGCCACCGATCACAAAAGGCAGCAAAACGTCGCCAAGTGCCCATAACAGAAGCACAAAAATTGCCGCTGCAATGCCCCAGTATCTGAGTTGATCCTTCACGGGCAAAGCCATGCTCATCCCCTTTTTATCGGTTCTTGGACAAGTTATTGGCTTATGAACGCCCGTGATGCAAGCGTTTCATTTCTTTGGACTATTGGCGCGGTTAACCGCCTAGCGTGCCCAGTTCGGGCGTCTGATCGTGGGCTATTTCGTCGGGCCAGTTGGTGCGCCAGATTTCAGCAGACCAATGGCCACAATGGACCGAGGGACGATCAAAGCCGTCGACGGGGCGCAGCAAGGGTGAGACAACTACATCATGGCGTGGCACCGCGAAATAGGGGAACGAGTATCGCTCTTTTCCCGAGCGATTGACGACTCGGTGAGGCGTCGACTTGAGCCTGCCGCCTGACCACAGCTCCAGCATGTCGCCGATATTCACGATAAACCCATCCGGTGGGCAGTCCGGGGTGATCCATCCTCCGTCGCGGGTCTGCACCTCCAAGCCGCCGACCGGATCTGGCGCGATGATCGTCAAGGCGTCAGTATCCTTGTGCGGATGAATGCCATAACCGGCTTCGTCGGCGGCCTGTGGCGGATAGTGCAGCAGGGTCATATTGGTCATCGGAGTGTGAAATGCCTTGCCTAACACCTTGTCTTCCAACCCAAACCCGGCTTCCAGCGCGGACAGTAACACGTCAGTGACACCATCCAGTTGGGCCCAATAGTCCAGAATGATCCCGCGGGCTTCTGGCACTTCCCTGGGCCAGATGTTGGGGCCGTACAGACTGCAATCCGTCCGGACAGTTGCGTCAGGGGCAACGTCATAGTGCAGCTTATAGCCTTCGTATTTGTCGGCTTTACCCGTCCCGTCATTTGGGGTGAAAAACCCCATGGGGATATACCCCCTGTAATTCTCGCGCGTGATCGCCTGATCCCATTTCGAGGTTTCTTCGACAGCAAAGATTTCCCGAACACAGGCACGTACCGTCTTTACTGTTTCGGGCTCAATTCCAGTGCCGGTGATGGACAGAAAACCGATGCCGGTGCAGGCGTCGATGACTTGATCCACCTTTTGCCCATAAAGCGGGTGGTCCGGTTCAAACAGCGGCGCGATGTCTATCGTCGGGATGTGATCCATCAGTGAATCCTGACGCCCTGGCGGTCCAGTTCCTTGTGAACGGGGGCCAGGTTCATGTCGTGAACGTCCTGATTGCTTTTCAACGACAGCGCGGCGGCGATCCCCGCACCTTGCCCCATCACGGCGCAGCACGCCATATTGCGCGTGGCCGCATGTGCCACCTTGTCGGCCCCGTGCGAGCGCCCGGCAACCAAAAGCCCCTTGATGCCTTTGGGCAGCATCGAGCGATAGGGCACCTGCATATACCGCCCCGTGGTGGGCAGGATCAGGATCCCGTACCCGTCAATAAACTCGGGGTAGATGCCGATCGTATCCTCGAACCGACCCTGATGGCGGGCGTCATTCTCGGTCATGTTGTAAACTGCGTCGATCTTGCGCGTGTCGCGGATGCCGATGGTCATCCCGAAATTCCGCAGACGGGCGTTCTCGCACCCCGGCATGAAACGGCGCAGCGCTTCGATGGCCAGCATGGACTGACGCCGGCCTTCGATCTCACCCTTTGTGAGGCTGTCGGGGTCTGTGCCGTCGATTTCAGCCAGATGGATGAGGTTCATATAGGTCAGCTCACCCGTGTCGTGCATCGCGCCCCATGTGCCTGCGATCGTATTCAGGTGCGGCGGAATCATCCCCGCATCAATCGCCTGTTGGAAGGGTTTGTGAACAAAGGGCGAGAACATGTCGTCTTCTTTGCCCGAGGTCTCGATGTTCCACTCACCACCGCCACCCCAGTCTTTATAGGTCTGGGGATCGGCCTTTACGCCCTCCATAAACGCGCGTTTGTCGACACCGGCCAGATGGAACATGACCGAGGCCGCCATCATATCCTCGCGCGCGGTTTTGTGGGTGGGGGCGCCTGCGCGGTGGGCGACGTCGGCATCGCCGGTGGCGTCGATTACCACGCGCGCCAGAATCGCCTCGCGTCCGGCTTTGGATTCGGTGATGATGCCGGTGATCCGGTCGCCCTCCATGATGGGCGCAACGAACTGACGATGTAGCATGGGATGCACGCCTGCTTCTTCGACCAGTTTATCAGCCACCAGCTTGAACCCTTCGCTGTCCAGCTCATAGCTGAGAGATTGGCTTTCAGGCACCGCCGCGCCCATGTCCTTGGCACGGGTTTCGAACTCCATGCCGATACCGCCTGCCTCGACCGTTTGTTCATGGCGATACCAGGCGAACCCTTCGACCCCCACGGCGGTGATGTTGCCGCCCATACAGCCGAACCGGTCGACCAGCGACACTTCGGCCCCTGCGCGTGCGGCGGCCAGCGCAGCGGCAAGTCCAGCAGGGCCGGAACCCACAACCAGAACATCCGTCTGGTGAACAACAGGAATTTGGCGGGCGGGTTCCGAGATTGTCTGCATCGCGGCCTCTTGCTTTTACATTCCCGTCACATTTGAGGTTCCTGACTGGTGGGTCAATAAAAAATGCGACTGACCCGAGGTCGCAAAAACGCCAATGCGTGATTGCCCCCGGCGAGGCTTTGGCATAATCACCTTGCAGCGAAATTCTCACCTTTGAAGGTCACCCAATGCGCCTGAGCCGATACTTTCTGCCCGTTCTCAAGGAAAACCCCTCCGAGGCTCAGATCGTCAGCCACCGGCTGATGCTGCGCGCGGGGATGATCAAGCAGGCATCCGCCGGGATTTATTCGTGGCTGCCGCTGGGCTTCAAAGTGCTGCGCAAGCTGGAGAACATCATCCACGAAGAGCAGGCGCGCGCGGGTCACATCGCGATCCAGATGCCGATCATCCAATCGGCAGACCTGTGGCGCGAATCCGGGCGTTATGACGATTACGGTCAGGAAATGCTGCGGATGAAGGACCGGCATGATCGGGATATGTTGTTCACCCCCACCGCCGAGGAGTTGGTCACCGACATCTTTCGTGGTCACGTCAACAGCTATAAAGACCTGCCGCTGACCCTGTACCAAATTCAGTGGAAGTTCCGCGATGAAATCCGTCCGCGTTTCGGCGTGATGCGGGGGCGCGAGTTCTACATGAAGGACGGCTATAATTTCGACCTGACCAAAGAGGACGCGCTGCACGCTTATAACCGCCATCTGGTCAGCTATCTGCGCACCTATGAACGTATGGGCCTGCAAGCCATCCCGATGCGTGCGGACTCTGGCCCCATTGGCGGCGATGATACCCACGAATTCCTTGTGCTGGCCGATACCGGCGAATCCGAGGTCTTCTATGACAGCGCCGTAACCGACCTGAGTTTTGGTGATCGTCAGATCGACTATGACGACCGCGATCAATGTCAGGCCATTCTCGAGGAGTTCACCTCGAAATACGCGCGCACCGATGAAACTCACGACGAGGGGCTGTTCAACCAAGTACCGGAAGAGCGCCGCCGCGTGGCGCGCGGGATCGAAGTGGGGCAAATCTTCTATTTCGGCACCAAGTATTCCGAGGCGATGGGCGCAACGGTACAGGGTCCCGATGGCAAACCGACCCCCGTTCACATGGGCAGCCACGGCATCGGCGTCAGTCGCCTGATTGGCGCGATCATCGAAGCCAGCCATGACGACAAGGGCATCATCTGGCCCGAGGGCGTGACCCCGTTCCACTGTGGTATCGTCAACCTAAAACAGGGCGATGAAGAGGCGGATGCCGCTTGTGACAAACTCTACGCCGCGCTTACCGCTCTGGGGCTTGAGCCGCTTTATGATGACCGCAACGAACGGGCAGGGGGCAAGTTCGCGACTATGGACCTGATTGGTCTGCCGTGGCGCATCACCGTTGGCCCGCGCGGTTTGAAAAACGGTGTGGTTGAACTGACCTGCCGCCGAACCGGTGAAAGCGAAGAGCTTAGTCCAGAGGCTGCCGTTACGAAAGTTGCCGAAATCTATGAGCAATTCGCCTGAACAGCATCCCGGCTCGTTGATCTCGGTCGTTACTGTTACCAGAAACCTGATCGAAGCGGGGCGGGGTGACCAAGTCCTCGCCGCGCTCGACAGCGTGCAGGCGCAGACGTTCCGCAACGTTGAGCATGTGGTCTGGGACGGCCAGTCCACCGATGGCACGCAAGAGCTGCTTGAGGGCGCGATTCAAAAGATCGAAAACTCAGGCGATCCGATCCCGGTGCGGTATTTCTGTGAGACGGACAAAAGCCTTTATGATGCGATGAACCAAGCGGTTGCGCGTTGTACCGGGGAATATGTGCTGTTTCTGAATTCGGACGACTTGATCGCGGATGCAGACAGCCTGGCGAATGTCCAGAAAGCCATCGTGCCCGGGAAGCCTGATTTCGTTTATGGCGAAACGGTTTTCTTTGACGATGAAGGCAACCGGCGCCACGCGCGCCGACTGACACCAAAGTCCATTCTTCTACGCCTGCCATTCGGTCACAATGCGATGGTCCTGAAAAGATCTCTGTTTCTGGAAATGGGTGGACATGACCTGCAGTTTCAGATTGCTGCGGATTACGACATGGTTTTGCGGATGATTTTGTCCGGCCATTCTGGTCATCGGTTACAGATGCCGGTGTCTCTGTTTCGGATTGGTGGGGTATCTGCGGACACAGATGCCGCGGGTGCTGAAATGGCCGCGAGTTGGCTCAAGAACTATAGCCAGTTCTGCGATATGTCCCGATATACCGATGAAGATCGAGTGGGGTGGTACAAACAAGGCCATCTGCCGGTTCGGGTGTCCGGTGCGATATTGATGAATTCCCTGTCGAATCCAGCGATCGCACGCGCTGCGCTATACAGCCTGTCAAAGACACTAAGACGCAAAGCTCAATTCTGGCGCAGCTACTAGCCGCGCTGTGCGTCCGGCCGTTCAGAAAGAATGTCGCCATCCGCGCTGTTGTTGCCACGTGCAACGACAATCGGGCGTCCCAGACGTTTGACCAGTTCCTTGAACTCGAACCCAAGAAAACGAATCCCGCAGACACGTTCATCCGTCGTGCGATCTGTGATGCACATCCGCCCTTCGCGAAAGGCGAGGCGGTAACCTTTATCTCTTAGGATATCGGACAAACTTGCCCAGCTTGCCGCAGTGTCGAATATCGGGCGGATGGTTGCGCGCAATAGCGCAGCGGTTTCGCAATCCAACTCTGAAGATGCATTTCGGACCAATATCGGGTCCATCAATTCCGTACTACTCTTTACTAACATGAGCGTCTCCCGCTCTGAAAATGGTATCCCCCTTACATTCAGGGTGACAAAGTTTCTGAAAATAAGCAAAAGGCGAAATAAAGTTGCTTGATGAATGTTGCATTTCGAGTTCAGTCGTTCACGCAACTGCCACATTAGCTTCATAGCTGAAACAATTGCTGTCTGTCTGTGAAGGGCGTCACAACCAAGGGTGTAGGGAATGCCGCACCTCTCTCCTTTCGCCAGAGTGGGTGATCTGGCTTCGCGGGTGATTCGCGTTGGGTCAGAAGGTGCTGTTGCCCATCAGCGCCCACGTGGCGCATAACGAACTTGACCATCGGGTGAAATGCCGAAAGGGTCGCGCCAAGCAATAAGAACCGGAGCAGACATGGCCACGACGCCCCCGCCCTTTGCCCCCTTTGAATGGAAGATCGCCTGGCGGTACCTGCGCGCGCGGCGTGCAGAAGGTGGCGTAAGTGTCATGACGTGGATCTCGCTGATCGGGATCACACTGGCAGTCTTCGCTCTGATTGCGACATTGGCAGTGCGGTCTGGGTTCCGGTCTGAATTTGTGGGGACCATTCTGGGGGCTAATGCGCATGTCACGGTTTACTCGGCCGGAGAGTTGGATGCGCAGGGCCGCTTGGATCGCACCATCGCGGATTATACAGACATGGCTGGGCGTATTGCAGAGGTCCCCGGAGTGAACCGAGCCGCGCCTTTGGTCAAAGGACAGGTGTTGATCACCAACCGCGACCGCAGCAGCGGCGTCGAGGTATTTGGCATCCAGCCTGATGACCTGCTTGATCTGCCGGGTGTGGCCGAAAGTGAGCAGGCCGCCGGGGATCTTTCGCAATTTCAGAACGGCGAGGACGTGATCGCCATCGGATCAGGGGTGGCTCGCAGCATCGGCGCGACCGTTGGGGACACGGTCAAACTGACATCGCCCAACGGCGTGAAGACCGCGTTTGGTACGTCGCCGCGGGTCAATGCCTATCGCGTGGTCTATGTGTTCTCGGCGGGACGCTATGACATTGACCGCACACGGGTCTACATGCCGTTCGAACAGGCGCAGGGCTTTTTTAACCGCGAAGGCGTTGCTGACGAGATCGAAGTCATGGTGGACCAGCCCGAAGAGCTGGACCCGACCATTTATCTGATCTTGCAGGCCGCTGGAGAAAACAGCCGTATCTGGACGTGGCAGGACGCGTCGGGCGGGTTTCTGCGCGCGCTTGAAGTCGAGGACAACGTCATGTTCATCATCCTGTCGATCCTTGTGTTGATTGCCGCGATGAACATTGTGTCTGGGTTGATCATGCTGGTCAAAAACAAGGGTCGCGACATCGGAATTCTGCGAACAATCGGCCTGAGCGAAGGGTCGGTGCTCAGGGTGTTTTTTATCTGCGGGGCCTTTACGGGGATCATCGGCACCGGGATAGGTGTGGCCTTGGGGTGTTTGTTCGCGATCTATATCGATCCGATTTTCAGTTTTGTGAACTTTGTCATGGGCGGCGGGGTCTGGGATCCATCCATACGCGGGATCTACGCTTTGCCCGCCGAGTTGCACCTGGCCGACGTGTTAAAGGCGGTTGGATTGTCTCTGGGTCTGTCCTTTTTTGTCACCTATTTCCCGGCCCGTCGCGCGGCGCGGCTGAACCCGGTAGAGGCGCTGCGCTATGAGTGATGTCACGTTGCGGTTGGATGGTCTGACCAAGACCTACCTGAAAGGAACACCGGGCGAGGTGCAGGTTCTGCGCGGCGTTGATCTGGACCTGCGCACGGGTGAGGCGGTTGCGCTTGTCGCGCCGTCGGGCGCGGGCAAGTCGACCCTTTTACATATCGCCGGGCTGTTGGACACGCCTGATGCGGGGACGGTGGAAATAGCCGGGCAAAGCGTGACCGGAAAAGGCGACCGCACCCGTACTGCACTCAGGCGGCAGGATGTCGGGTTCGTCTATCAGTTTCATCATCTGTTGCCCGAGTTCACGGCGCTTGAGAACATTACCCTGCCGCAACTGGCCAATGGCGTTTCGGAAAAAGATGCTCAGAGAAGAGCGATGACCCTTCTGGATCGGGTCGGCGTTTCGGCACGCGCTCATCACCGTCCGGCGGCCTTGTCCGGGGGCGAGCAACAACGGGTGGCGTTTTGCCGTGCTTTGGCCAACAAACCCCGTGTTTTGCTGGCCGATGAGCCCACGGGCAATCTGGACCCCGAGACCTCGGATCAGGTGTTCGACGCGCTGATGGCGTTGGTGCGGGACGAAGGGCTTTCAGCCCTGATCGCGACACATAACATGGATCTTGCGGCGCGGATGGACCGCAAGCTGCGGCTGGACAGTGGTGTGCTTAAGCCAGTTGAGTAATTGCGACCCCGACCGCCATAACTGCGATGCCGCCCGCGCGAATCCAGGTCAAAGGTGCGACCTGCGCGCCAAACAGCCCAAAGTGGTCGATGGCGGCCGCGCTGATTAACTGCCCCACAAGCACGAAAAACACCGCGTTGCCAACGCCGAAATGTGGCGCGACATGGGTGATCGACAGGACGTAAAAGGCGATCAGGACGCCGCCCAGCAAAAGGTGTTTGGGGGCGTCAGTGACTTTGGACAATGCGCTGACACCGGGAAACAACAGCATCACCAAAGCGGATGACAGAAAGGCGATGGCAAACAGGATCACTGCGGCTGTGGTAGGTGAGCCGATCAGTTTTCCCAATGCCGCGTTCAGGGCCGCAAGGATTGGCACACCAATCCCGGCTGCCAGCATAATAGCTGCGTATTGTGTCATCGCCCGAACCCTCCTGCTTCGTTGATCTGGATCATTGCGCCAAGTGGGGCTTCGGGCAAGCCTGCAAATGTCAATCACGACAGGAGGATAGGATGACCAGACAGATACTCGGGGCTGTTTCTTTAGGGCTGATGGCGGTGGCCTCTCAGGCAGTCGCCCAGGACGTTGAGACCGGGGCCGAACTTTATCAACACTATTGCGCGACCTGCCACGGGATCGACGCAACTGGTCATGGGCCTATGGCCGGTGTTCTGGTTATTCAACCGACCGACCTGACCCAGCTTGCCGGTGACGGCGGTGTGTTCCCGACGGCCCGGGTTGTGGCCCGCATTGACGGGCGCGACCCTCTGGTCAGCCACGGCAGCCCTATGCCGGTATACGGGCCTTATTTTGACGGGCAGGATACCTCAATGAAAACGCCCGAAGGTCAGCCTATCCTGACCAGCCAGCCGATCGTTGATCTGGTCGCGTATCTTGAGACGATACAGGGTGGCTGATTATTAGCGGCAGATGCCTTCAACCTTTGCCTCGGACCAGGGGATAACCACGGCCCGTTCCCGTTCCTGCTGTGGCAATGGCGACAGGTCGAAATGCTGGCCCAGCATTTCGTGCAGCCGCATTGTACGCGGAGCGGTCGGGTCCAGCGCCCGGCAGCACACATATTCCTCGACAATCGCGCCCTGTTGTTCAAACCCGTAGGACAAAAAATCAGGCGAGGTATCCAGATCAAACAGGTATGGGTCCTTGTTGCCGCCATGCTCGGCCGCCGCCCGCAAGGGGTGATATCCCGTTGTCTTGCGGTTCTGCCACTGCCAGACATGGGTCAGTTCGTGGGCCAGAAGCATCGCGGCGATCAGGTTCATTTGTTCCGGAAAGTCAGACATATAGTCTTCCAGATACCATTCGCGTGTGAAGTAGACGCGATTGAACAGGGCAACGGCTGCGGGCTTCGCTGTAACGACACCTTCTTCGGCGGGGGGCAGAATACGTTCCCGGCAGGCAAGGCGCGGTCGCTTTTCGCGATAAAACGTAATCGGCGCGACCGGGGCGCCCTCGACAAGTCGCACGCTTTCAAGATTCAGCGTGTCGCCCTGAACAGCGCTGGCAAAGGCAACCTCCTGATCCGTCAGCGGCCGCCCACAGGAGGCAAACAGCAATAGAAACGTCATCAAAATAAGGCGCGTCATGTTCAAAGCCTAATGCGTTGCAATCGCTCTGTAACCCGTTTTCATACACTCATTGCCAAAACACGGCTGATTTCGGTTAGCGACCGACCCGATTGGTCCATCCAGACATTGAACGCATCCTGAACGGCAGTCATAGCTTTTTTGGACGTCGGAGCCTTGTCCACAACTCCTTCTGCAATCAGCCGGGCGGTCACGTCCTGCGAAAGGATGAAGCTGTCGCGCCCGGCAAACCGCATGGCGTATTGGGCAGAGGCCCCACCCAGGCGCGACCCGCGCTTGCCCAGCATCGTTAGCAATCCGATGAAATCTGTCGAAGGCCATCCGCCCAGCACCTTGCCTGCACCTCCTTCTTGCCGCAGTTCAAGAAGAAAGGCCGCATTGTCTCTGACGGTCGCGATTTTTGTACCGTTTCGCACGATTCGGGTGTCTTGCAGCAGCGAGTCGAACTTTTCGTCATCCATGAAAGCACAGCGCCCGACATCAAACCCATCAAAGGCCGCTTCAAAACCATCCCATTTGGCCTCAATGACTTTCCAGTTGAACCCAGCCTGAAATATGCACTTGGTAATGATCGCAAGCCAGCGGTCATCCGGAAGCGCAGCAAGTTCATCTATGGTTTTGGGTTTGCTGAGTTTTTGATCCAGCGCGTCGTGACCGCCATGCCGTTTGGCTGCTATGGAAAAGATCTCGTCGAAATGATGCATGAAAAACGCCCTCCGACCATAGGGTCGCGTTTAAGTGCTGGTGATGCAAGGCATGTACGGAAGATCAATTCCTGGGCGAGGGTCAGAAAATCACACATCAATTAAAAGAAATGCTCGACAAACTGTAGGATTTTGGTTTGTGATTGACTCGTCAATCAACTTCCCGCCTCGATGAATAGGGCGTAAACACAAGGGGTGGGGCACGGCGCATAGTGAAAGGCAGGGAATCAGGTGGGATTTCGATCATGGCGATCCGACCATGCATCAAACTGTTCACTTTCCTTTCCCAGCCAAATTTGTGCATGTTGCGACATGGTATTGTCATGCGACAAGCTTTCCGGCGCGTGATCGCGCCGGTCTGGGCAAAGAATAGAAGACAGGGAGAATGTCGATGAAAAAACTGAGTGTAAGCCTTTTGGCGATGACGGTAGCTGGATCTGCATACGCAGCCGATATGGGCGCTGTGGACGAACCGATCAAACTGGCGATCAATGAATGGACCGGTCAGCATGTCACGACACATGTTGCCGGTGAAATGCTCAAGGCTGCGGGCTATAACGTGGAATATGTGACTGCAGGCATGATGAACCAATTCCAGGCGTTGGCCGATGGTGACATCGATGCGACGCTGGAAATCTGGTCGTCGAATGTCTCGGATGAATATGCCAAGAAGGTCGAGGAAGGCACCGTCGTTGAAATCGGTGATCTGGGCCTCGATGCCAAGGAAGGCATTGCATATCCCGCGCACGTGGCCGAATTGTGCCCGGGGCTGCCTGCCTGGGAAGCCTTGAAAGATTGCGCACAGGTCTTTGCAACGGCGGAAACGCTGCCCGGCGGTCGACTGGTGGATTACCCAGCCGATTGGGGCACTCCCGGCGCGGACCGGATGACTGGCCTGGAGCTGCCGTTCAAAGCCGTTCCTGCCGGGTCTGAAGGCGCGTTGATTGCAGAACTGCGTGCCTCGACCGAGCGTAAATCGCCGTTGCTGATCACTTTCTGGCAGCCGCATTGGGCGATGTCGGCCTATGACGTGCAATTCGTCGAGCTGCCAGCAGGTGAAGAAGCATGCTTTAATGACCCATCCTGGGGGCCGAACCCGAACGCGGTAAACGACTGTGATTTCTCGCCCTCGCGCATCTTCAAGGCAAGCTGGAGCGGCATGGAAGACAAATGGCCTGCTGCTTATGAGATTCTGACCAACTATCAACTGGCGGTCGAAGACCAGCAGCCGATGATGGGCGCGATTGACGTCGACGGCGGTAAAGTCGAAGAGGTCGTCGCGACATGGATGGCCGAGAACGAAGGCAAGTGGCGTCCGGTCGTTGACGCAGCAACGCAGTGAGCCAGCCTAAGTGACTGACGCTAAAACGCCAGCCATCGCCTGCCAGAACCTCTGGCAGGTTTTTGGCCAAGGTGCTGACAAGGCCCTGACCGACGCGCTGTCTCGGTCAGGGAATGACGCCGACAAGGCCGCCTCGGATCTGAGGGAACAAGGCTTCATCCCCGCCGTGCAAGACGCCAATTTCGAGGTCAAAGAGGGCGAACTGTTCGTCATCATGGGCCTGTCGGGCTCAGGTAAATCGACGTTGATCCGCTGTATCTCGCAATTGTTGCCCGGTACGGGTGGCGAGATTCGCGTGGATGGCGAGAATGTCATGGGCGCGTCGAAAAAGGTGCTGACCGATCTGCGCCGCAAAAAGCTGGGCATGGTGTTCCAGCACTTTGGCCTGTTCCCGCATATGACTGTTGCCGAAAACGTGGCTTATCCGCTGCGCGTTCAGGGCGTCGGCAAAAAGGAACGTCTGGCCCGCGCGCAAGAGGTGATCTCGCTGGTGGGTCTGGAGGGGCGCGAAGACAGCTTCCCCCGGCAGCTTTCCGGTGGTCAGAGGCAACGTGTGGGCATTGCGCGGTCTTTGGCCGTGAACCCCGATATTTGGTTTCTGGACGAGCCGTTCTCGGCCCTCGACCCGTTGATCCGTCGCCAGTTGCAGGATGAGTTCCTGCGCATTCAGGCGACGTTGAAGAAATCCATCGTGTTCATCACCCACGACATCCAAGAGGCGCTGAAGCTGGCCGACCGCATCGCCATCATGCGCGATGGCAAGATCGTTCAGATCGGGACACCGACGGACATCGTTCTACGCCCGGTCGATGACTATGTGCGCGAATTTTCGAAAGATGTTGCCAAGGGTCAGCACGCCAAGGTCGCCTCGGTCATGCGTGATGATTCCGAGCGTGGCCCGGATGATCCCGGTCTGACCACCAGTATGACGCTGGACGCCGCGCTGGCCCATTGCATGGAGTTGTATGAACCGGTGCCTGTGCGTGATGAGGCGGGCAATATCGTTGGCACGGTACACCCGTCCGATCTGGCTGCGGCACTTCAGGTGGACGAGACATGACCGCGATGACCGACGTTCCCGCGCAGGCGCGTTTGACGGTCGGGGCCAAGGCCGCGCTGATAACCGCTGTGGTTGGCGCGCTGTGTCTTGCGCTTGAGGGCATTGCCCCGTGGCTGGTCAAATGGCCCACCGCGTGGGAGCTGCCCGCAACCCAGTGGGTCGGAGCCTTTCTTGATTGGTTCCTGAACGGCATCAAACCGGCGATGCGGTTGTTCTCGGACCTAATGACCTATCCGATGGATGCGGCCAATTTCGTGCTGGGGAATACCCCGTGGCCGATCCTGATCGGGCTTGTCACCGCGCTGGGCTGGTATCTGGGCGGGTTGCCCATGGCGGCGCTTGGATTTTTTGGCCTGACATTCGTACTTGCCTCGGGCTATTGGGCCGAGAGCATGAACACGCTGGCGCTGGTCGCTGTCTCAGTTCCCGTGGCGCTGGTTGCGGGCGGGGGGATCGGCATTCTGGCCAATGAAATCCCCCGCGTGAAAAGTTTTGTTCAGGCGGTGCTGGACGTCATGCAGACGGTGCCGACATTCGCCTATCTGACGCCTTTGCTTCTGCTCTTTGGCTTTGGCCCGGTGGTGGGGCTGATCGCCTCGGCCATCTACGCCGCTCCGCCGATGGCGCGCAATGTGATGCTGGGGCTGGAACGGGTCGAACCCGAGATCAAAGAAGCCGCTATCATGTCCGGCGGCACGCGGTTCCAGCAGCTGTTTCAGGTGGAAATCCCGGCGGCGGCAACGCAGATCATGGTCGGTGTGAACCAATGCCTGATGGCGGCGCTTTCGATGGTGATCATCGCGGCGGTAATCGGTGGCTTCAATGATATCGGCTGGGAGGTTCTGCTGACCATGCGCAAGGCGCAGTTCGGCGAATCCTTGATGGCCGGTCTGGTGATCGTGGTTTTTGCCGTCGTCATCGACCGGATGAGCGGGACGCTGGCGACCGAGCGCAAACGATATGACCAGCGTGTCGTCTGGGCGGTTCTGGGCTTTACCGTGCTGTTCACGGCCGCCTTCTGGCTGTGGCTGCCGAACCCGTCCGAGCTGACCCTGCTGGACCCGATGGCCGAGGCGATCGACAGTGGCCTGACCGCCTTTACGCAGGCCAACGGCCCGTGGCTGGATGCGCTCAAGAACAATTCTCTGTTCTACGTGCTGCTGCCGCTGCGGATTGGCTTGGATCAAGCGGTGCTGCCGTTCACATGGGGATTTCAGTGGACGCCGGGCATGAGCTATGGCCTGTTCATCGTTGCCGCCGTCATCGCCGCACTGATGGCATGGCGCGGGCATCTGACCGGAGGGTTGGTCGTGCTGATCCTGATCGGCATGTTGGAAACCGGCATCGCAAACCTGCCGTGGCCCTTCGTTCTGACCGGGGCGGCCGCGCTCAGCTATGTGGCGGGCGGCTGGCGGCTGGCGGTGCTGTCGGTGGGGCTGCTTTGCACCATCCTTGTCTCGGGGCTTTGGGAGCGCGCTTTGCTGTCGCTCTACCTCAGCGGTGCGGCGGTGTTTTCCTGCGCTGTGGTCGGCGGGCTGATCGGTCTGGCCAGCGCGGTCTGGACGCCGGTGTGGAAGGTCGTTCGACCCGTTTGCGACATGTTGCAGACAATTCCCCTGTTCGTGTTCCTGATCCCGGTGCTGATGGTGTTCCAGATCGGAGAGTTCTCGGCCTTCCTTGCGATCTGCGCCTACGCGATCGTGCCGATGATCCGCTACACGCGGCATGGGCTGGTCAACACGCCCGAGGAAATGATGGAGGCCGCGATCTCCAGCGGCGCGACCGAGTGGCAGATCATGCGCGATGTGCGTGCGCCCTATGCCGCTCCGACCATCCTTCTGGGGCTGAACCAGACCATCCTTTATGCCTTTGCGATGCTGGTGATTGCGGCGCTGATCGGCACCACCGGTCTGGGCCAGTCGATCTATCTGGCGCTGGGGCAGGCGGATGTCGGTCTGGGCATCTCGGCTGGTGCTGCAATGGCGATTCTGGCGCTGATCGCCGACCGCATGGTGCAGGGCTTTGCCGAAGAACGCCGCAAGGCGCTGGGCCTATAAAAAAGGGCAGGGGCAGCGCGACTGCCCCGCCCCGACTTGATTTTGGACAAGTTTCGCCCAGCCGCGCTGCCGTAAATCAGGTGCAGAACTTACGGAGTCTATGATGATGGGCTGGGGACCATTCTTTGCCGCGCTGATTGTATTTCTTCTGAGCCATATGATTCCAGCGCGGCCCGCTGTGCGCGGATACCTGATCTCATTGCTTGGTCGGCGGGGGTATTACAGCGCATATTCTGTCCTGTCTCTGGTGGTTCTCGTCTGGCTGATCGTCGCAGCCGCCCACGCGCCCTATGTTGAGGTCATTCCGCCACTCGCGATCCTGAGGTGGATTCCGCTATTGTGTATGCCCGTTGTGTGCTGGTTGGCTGTCAGTGGTGTGTCTGTGCAAAACCCGTTCTCTTTCGGTGGCTTGGGTCATCGTCCGTTTGATCCCGAGAACCCCGGCATATTGCGCACCACCCGCCATCCTGTTCTGGCCGCCCTGATGCTGTGGGCTGTGGCGCATCTGTTGGCCAATGGCAGCTTGTCACATGTGATCCTATTTGGTCTGTTCGCTGGGTTCGCAGCCATGGGGATGGCCGTGATTGACCGCCGCAAGTCTCGGGAGATGGGACCGGAATGGGTTCGTTTGTCGCGCAACACTGCGCGGCTGTCTCTGCTAGTCCCGCAGCCATGGCCACGTGCTTGGGTTTGGGTCGCGTCACTGGTGGCGTACCTGGTTCTGCTTGGCGCGCACGAGTCTGTGATCGGACTTTCACCGCTGCCATAATGCAAAGAGTGGTCCGAAGGCGACTTGCGTGCTATCTGGAATGTCACAGTTTTATCAAGGGGTCTTTGAATGTACCTGGCCTACGTAACCACGACAGAGCGTGGCGCAACCGATCGACTGCTTAGCGCGGCCGCTGAGCAGTTGCTAAAAACCGGTGCGCAGCTATCGGGTGTCGTGCAAACCAACACCGAATGCGCGGACAGCAGCAAATGCGACATGGATGTACGTGTTCTGCCCGCAGGCGAAACGATCCGCATTTCTCAGTCGCTGGGCGAACAGTCGCGCGGATGTCGTCTGGACCCCGCCGCACTAGAGCAGGCCGTGGGGTATGTCACTTCGTCACTGGCCGATGCACCTCAACTCTTGGTCGTGAACAAGTTCGGCAAACACGAAGCCGACGGGCGCGGTTTTCGCCCTGTTATCGCCGAGGCGCTTGCGTTGGACATTCCGGTTCTGGTCGGGGTGAACGGGTTGAACCGGGAAAAATTCGAAGCCTTCACCGATGGCGCAGCCGAACAGATCGCACCCGAGGTCGACGCGATCATTGAGTGGTTCGCCCGCGTAACAGCAGAGCGCGCGGCGGCCGCCTGATCTTACTTGCCGTTGGGTAACTTGCTGGAAACCTGACTTGTTTTGGGGCTGATGTGCTGCAATCCTTCAATTGGGAGGAGATTGCAGATGTGGACCAACTGGTCAGGTGGCCAAAGCTCAAGCGCACCCATATTGCGCCCTTCTACCCTTGCTGAAGTACAACACGCCGTCGCACAGCCAGACGGTATGCGCGTTGTTGGGGCGGGGCATTCCTTTACGCCGATCGTCGTTGGTGCGGATCGCATTCTGGATTTGTCCAATCTGAATTTACCGACATTGGGTCAGGTCAGCGAAGATCGTGTCTGGGTGAACGCCAACGCGCGTTTGCGCGATCTTTCTCCGGCGTTGGCCGATCACGGGTTGGCCTTTCGTAACCTTGGGGACATCAACGCGCAATCGCTGGCGGGTGCGGCTGCGACCGCAACACACGGAACCGGCCGGGAATTACCCTGCATTTCCGCCGAAATCACGGCGGCCAGTTTTGTCGGGGCATGCGGAGACATCCTGTCGACCGAGGATATCCCCCTTGAGATGGCTCAGGTCTCGCTTGGGTTACTTGGCGTACTGACCGACGCGCAAATCGCCGTAATTCCGAAGTTTAACTTACGTCGTCGTGTAACTTTGGCACCGCTTGAAGAAACGATTGCCAGCATGCACCGAAAATGGGCGGAGTTTCGGAATTTTGAGTTTTTTTACATTCCCTTCACCGGCAAGGCCGTGGAGATTCGCCATGAAATGACCGACGCGTCCGAGACCAAGGCCCCGCGCGATCTGGACATGATTGCGGTCAAGGTGCTGAAGCTGGCTAGAAACGCGGGACGCTACAGCAGCGGTTTGCGCAGTGCGCTACTCAAGCTGCTGACGCTGGCCCAGTCGGATGAGGATTATGTCGGCGAAAGCTGGCGCGTGCTGTGCAGTGATCGCCACATTCGGTTCAATGAGATGGAGTATCACCTGCCGCCCGATGTCGCCGGGGATGCGCTTCGGGAGGTGTTCACGCGTCTGCACCGTGACCATCCGGACATATATTTTCCGATTGAGGTCAGACAGACCGCTGGCGATACGGCCTGTATTTCACCGTTTCAGGGTGGCCCGCGTGTTTCGGTTGCGATCCATACCGACGCCGCCGAAGATCACACGCGTTACTTTGCCGATATCGAGCCAATTCTCCTTGAGGCCGGAGGGCGCCCGCATTGGGGTAAGATCCATAGTTTGACGTATAAAGAGCTTTCACGCCTGTATCCCGACTTCGACCGTTTCTGCGCGATGAGAGAGCAATTGGACCCAAACGGAAAGTTTCTTACGCCCGCTTTGAGCAAACTGTTCCGACCATGACGGCGGAATATTTGCAAAACTTGTCCGCAGCACTGCGTGACTATGGGGTAGATAAACCAGTGGCCGTCGTCGATCTTGATCGGCTCGACGCAAATTGCTCGCTGGCGGTTGGTTTGGTTGCTCCGGGCTTGGCAAGCCGTCTTGTGGCTAAATCCCTGCCTTGTCTGCCGCTGCTGGATCACATTCGGGCGAAGGTTCCGGCGTCAGGGCTCATGACCTTTTCCGAGCCCATGCTGTCGGCGCTGCTGGATGCAGAGCCTGATACCGACCATTTGATCGGTAAGCCTTTGCCAATCAGTTCGGCGGCACGTGTGCTGAAAAAGAACCCGACCGCGGCGGAACGCGTCCAATGGCTTATCGACACGGCTGAAAATCTGGATGCCTATCTGGGGTTGGCCCAAGCTCTCAATCTTCGGCTTCGTCTGTCGCTTGAAGTTGATATCGGCTTACACCGGGGCGGGTTGCGTCCTGAAGACATTCCTCAGATCGCGCAACGTATTGGCAGTCATCCTTATGCGACGTTGGCCGGGGTCATGGGGTATGAGGCGCATCTGGCCAAGCTGCCGCATGTTCTGAAATCCCGCGCCATGCGGTCCAGCGCAAACGCCTTCCAACGTGCGATAGCAGGGCTGCCAAATGCAGGTGAGGGGCTTTGCCTGAATACAGGGGGCAGCCTGACGTTCCAGTCCTATGCTGCTGGCAGCGCCGCAAATGAGGTCGCCTTTGGGTCCGTTCTGGTCAAGCCCACGGACTTTGACCACCCGACGACGGCAGCATTCCAACCAGCGGCCTTTATCGCCTCGCCAATCCTGAAGGTGATGCAGGGCAACGCGTTGCCGGGTTTGGACTTTCTGCCCAGACGGAAGACGGACTTGGCGATATTCGGCGGGCACTTTCTTGGGCAGCCCGTGTCTCCAGACGGTTTTTCCTACTCGTCGATTTTCGGCCGATCAAGCAATCAGGAAGTATGGACCGGTCCCTTGGATTCCAGCGTGAAACCCGGGGACATCGCCCTATTGCGACCAACGCAAAGCGAGGCGGTACTGAACCAGTTCGGGCCGCTTTTGGTTTTGAAAGGAGGGCAGGTGGTGGATGAATGGCAATGCCTGCCGAATTAACGGCCTGTTGAACTTTCCCGCCATCTGAAGAAGATGGTGGGCGACCCTGGAATCGAACCAGGCGTGCGTCTCCGCGAGGGAGTTACAGTCCCCTGCCACACCTTGCGGCCTGTCGCCCACTGTCAGGCGTTGCACCTGACGTGGAGGCGTGATTACTAGCGCCTTAAAGGAGCGTCAACAGGAAAATATCGCTTTGACGCAGGAAACCGATTTCCCGGCCCGGAGGCCCAAGAAATGAAGAAACCCAAGTGGGTCGTTGAAAAGGAGCAGGCGCGCAAAGCTGCGGCGTCGGAAACCGTCTGGCTGTTTGGTCTACACGCTGTGCGCGACGCCCTAATGAACCCGGATAGGCAGAAACTGCGCTTGATTGTGACCCGAAACGCGCGGGACAAGCTGACCGAAGCCATTGAGTTTGCAGGGATTGAGCCCGAGATGGTCGATCCACGCAAATTCACCGCCCCGATTGATCCGGGGTCTGTGCATCAAGGCGCGGCGTTGGAAGTGAAGCCTTTGGACTGGGGTGGGCTGGCCGAGAACTGTATCGGGCGCGAGCACCCGCGTGTGATCCTATTGGACCGCGTTACAGACCCGCACAACGTCGGTGCGATTCTACGCTCGGCCGAAGTGCTGGGGGCTAGCGCAGTTATCGGAACGCGCCATCATTCGGCGCCGGAAACGGGGGCATTGGCAAAAACTGCAAGTGGGGCGCTGGAAAGGCAGCCGTACCTTCGTGTTCGCAATCTGGCCGACGCAATAGTCGAGTTGCAGGGCATGGGCTTTTTGGTGCTGGGGCTGGACGGCGAAGCGGACCTTACGATCGAGGCCACTTTGGACGGCAAACTGGATCAACCGGTGGCGTTGGTGCTTGGCGCCGAAGGGCCGGGTTTGCGCCAGAAGACCAAGGAAACCGTTGATCATCTGGTGAAAATCGACGCAGCGGGTGGGTTTGGGTCCTTGAACGTCTCAAATGCGGCTGCGATTGCCCTATATGCCTCAAGGCACAGATAAACAGGAGAGCACCATTTCCACGCCCTCAAAAATCGCCACCTGCTGCTATTGTGGAACCCGCGCGGCGCTGGTTCTAAAAGGAAAGCAGCGTCATGAGCTAAGTTGTTCAAGCTGCGGCGCACCTCTGCACGACCTGAAAATGGTGCCCAAGCGCAAACTTTCGGACACCAAGCCGGTTCGCAGTGCCGCGAAAAACCAGCACCCGTACAAGAACAAGAAGAAAAAAAGGAAAAAGGGTTTGTTTTCGCGCGTTCTGGATGAAGCCTGGGACGTGGTTGAAGATATCTTTGATTGAGGGGACGTATTCGCATCTCAGGCGATCACAACCTCGTTAATGGGGGTTTCGGATGTGTCAAAAAATTGCAAATTGATACACTGAACCTCAAACCATGACTTGGTGATTATGAACCGACGTTTCCTACTTGGCGCGATGGCCGCCACCGTGTTTGCTCCGGCGGCGTTTGCCCAGGACATGCCCGTCTTTTTTCAGACGGACGGGGCAGTTATGGCCGGGTATGATGCGGTTTCGTATTTCACCGAAGACACCCCGCGCCTTGGGCTTCCTGAATTTTCGGTAAAGTGGAAGGGTGCCGAATGGCACTTTGCCTCGGCCGAGAATCGCGATGCTTTCGAGATGAACCCACGGGCCTATGCGCCGCAGTTCGGCGGATACTGCGCATATGCCATGGCGATGGGAGAGTTGGTGAGTACAGACCCCAAGCTTTGGACAGTGATTGACGGACGACTGTACCTGACGCACTCACCGGGGATCGAGCAAGTATGGAACACCGACACCGCAGAATACATCCGCATGGCCGAAGCACATTGGCCCACCGCCCTGTACGAGCAATAGGCGGGTTTCCGCTTTTTGTGATCTGTCATCACAAAATCGCGCACCCCCTCTTTTTTTCTCTCAACTTATGCCTAAATGTCACAGTGACCGCGGAACGGAACTGCCGCGGGTCATTTCACTGTCCCTCGTTCCAACAACTTGCGCTCAGGTTTTTACCTGGGCGCTTTTTTATTCTGTATGGTCCGAATAGGGTGGGCGCATGACCGAATACTCTGATGCGTTTCTTAAAGACATCCTCCAGCGAACCAAGTCGATTGCCGTTGTTGGTGTTTCGATGAATCCGGTGCGGCCAAGTTACTATGTGGCGCGTTACCTTTCGCTCAAGGGGTACACCGTTATTCCTGTGAATCCGGGCCATGCAGGCAAGGAACTGTTTGGTCAAACAGTGCGGGCTTCGCTGTCTGATATTCCAGAGCAGGTGGATATGGTGGATATCTTCCGGCGCTCAGAAGCAGTTCCGCCAATCGTTGATGATGCGCTTGGGGCGTTTCCTGGTCTACGCACAATCTGGATGCAGATCGGCGTGGAAAATGACAATGCCGCCGCCGTAGCCGAAGCACGTGGTGTTGATGTTGTGATGAATCGTTGCCCGAAAATCGAATATCAACGCCTATTCGGAGAGCTGCGCATGGGCGGCTTCGCGACCGGGCTCATATCGTCCAAGCTTTGAAAGTTCAGGTGCCGGGCAGGGGCTTAAGTCGTGCGACCTGCTCTAGCCGCCGTTTTTCCAAAACAATTTCGCGCGGTACCCATTCGTATTTCGTATCTTCCGGCAACGGAGACCAGAATAAGGTGCCACCATATCGCCAAGGGTCCAGTACGACGCCATCGTACATAGTTTCCCCTTTGCGGCTGATGATGGCGGTACTGTGGTCGATGCGGAACGGATTGTCCGCATTGGCGATGGCGCGATGCATCTCCAGCGTTTGAAAGCCTTCCTGATCCAGCCGCCGCTCGATGTCTTCGGCCCAATGCCAGCACAACCCCCGGGGGCGCAAACCCTTGTTGACCTTGGCGTTGTGAATCAGTGGGGGATCGGTGATTTCGTATTCCTGTGCTAACTGCGCGGTATAGGAATAAGCGATGCGCGCCGCGCGGTCTGCTTCTTCGGGGTCGATATCCGGGCCAAGGCTGCGAATTTCGGCCGCAAGCCGTTGAACCTCGTCTCCGGTTGACGACGGTGCGACTGAGCAGGCACCCAGTATTGCAAGCGCAAATACAAACGCCAAAGCTTTGATCATATCCGCGCCTTCAATCCGTGAACCTTGCCGAACCACACTACGAGATTGCGAGGGCAGGCGTCACCCCTTTGGTCGCGCTGCCTTTTCTTCCAGACCGCTGGCGCCTTGGCGCCGCGCCAGCTCATCAAGCACATCGTCCAAAGCGACGTCACGCGCGGCCAGCATTACGAGAAGATGATACAACACATCCGCAGCCTCGGAGGTCAGCTTTGCCTGATCACCTTTGACAGCCTCGATAATTGCTTCGATGGCCTCTTCTCCGAACTTCTCGGCACATTTTTCCGGGCCTTTGGCCAGCAGCTTGGCGGTCCAACTGCTGTCTGGATCAGCCTTTTTGCGGGTCTCAATGGTTGCGGCCAGATCTTGCAGGATGCTCATGTCAGCCTCATCGGTATGCCTGCGGCGGCCATATGCTCTTTGGCCTCGCGGATCGTGTATTCGCCGAAATGAAAGATCGAGGCGGCAAGAACAGCACTTGCGCCACCTTCGGTCACGCCTTCGACCAGATGGTCAAGATTGCCAACACCACCAGAAGCGATAACCGGAACGTCTACGGCGTCGGAAATGGCGCGGGTCAGAGGCAGGTTGAACCCAGCTTTCGTGCCGTCGCGGTCCATCGAAGTCAGCAGGATTTCCCCGGCACCCTTGGCGACTACGGTTCTCGCGAATTCAACTGCGTCGATACCTGTGGGCTTGCGCCCGCCATGGGTGAATATCTCCCACTTTCCGGGGCTGACAGTTTTGGCGTCGATCGCGCAGACGATGCACTGGCTGCCAAACTGATCCGCCGATTCCGCGATCACATCCGGGTTCGCCACAGCCGCCGAGTTGAAGCTGACCTTGTCAGCACCGGCCAGCAGCAGGGCGCGCACGTCTTCTTTGGTGCGCACACCGCCGCCCACGGTCAGAGGCACAAAACACTGTTCGGCAGTCCGTTGGACCACATCGAACATGGTGCCTCGGTTTTCATGGGTGGCGTGGATGTCGAGAAAACAGATCTCGTCAGCTCCGGCTGCGTCATAAGCTTTTGCCGACTCCACCGGATCGCCCGCATCACGCAGGCCAACAAAATTGACGCCCTTGACCACCCGGCCATCGGCGACATCCAGACAGGGAATGATGCGGGTTTTTAGCATGTGGTATCCTCTATAGTCGGCACCTCTAACGGCAAAGCCCCGCCGATGCCAGACTTGTGATTGCCGCACGGCGCAAAGCTGTGAAAACTGGGGTGAAATTCAACAAAGGAATTCCGATATGCACAAACTGATACTGGCAACGTTTCTGATTTTCGGAGGTGCTCTGTCCGCTATGGCTGACGATATTATCAAAATCCCTACAGACAAATCTGTCGCTGAAGCACTGGATGCGCTCGAGGCAGCCGTCGGCAATGCGGGTGCAACTGTATTCGCCCGGGTCGACCATGCAGCCGGTGCCGAAAAAGTTGGTACCCCGATTCCCGCCAATCAGGTTCTGATCTTTGGCAACCCTGCGTTGGGCACACCCGCGATGCAAATCGACCCAAGGGCCGGACTGTTCCTGCCGTTGAAGGTTCAAGCCTATCAAGACGCTGATGGTCAGGTTTGGCTGGCCTACGAAGACCCGAAAGAGACGATGGACGAGCTGGACGAGGTCGAGGATTCGCCGGTTATCGACAAAATGCGCGGCGCATTGGCCAAGTTGACCGCTGCGGCTGCGCAATAGCCTAGTTCAGGGCGCGGATGGCTTCGGCCAGATCAATCGCGCCGTCGTAGAGTGCGCGCCCTGAAATCGCGCCGTCCAGTTCCACGCCGCAATCACGCAGAGCGATCAGATCGTCCAAAGAACTGACGCCGCCTGACGCGATCACTGGAATTGACACGGCCCGGGCAAGGTCGGCAGTTGCCTCGATATTGGGGCCCTGCATGGCTCCGTCCCGGTTGATATCGGTATAGATGATGGCCGCGACGCCGGCGTCCTCGAAGCTGCGGGCAAGATCGGTAACTTGCACGTCCGTTTCTTTGGCCCAGCCTTTGGTGGCAACCATGCCGTTGCGGGCATCGATGCCCACGGCGACCTTGCCGGGGAATTCACGCGCCGCCTCGCGCACCAGGTCCGGGTTTTCCACTGCCACAGTGCCCAGAATAACCCGCGCCAGTCCTTTGCTGATCCATGTTTCGATGGTGGCCATGTCGCGGATGCCGCCGCCCAGTTGTGCGGGTACGTTGCAGGCCGCCAGAATCGCCTCGACCGGTGCAGCATTGACAGGCTCGCCCGCGAAGGCACCGTTCAGATCAACCAGATGCAGCCAGTCACACCCGGCATCAACAAAGGCTTTGGCCTGCGCCGCAGGGTCTTCGTTGAACACGGTTGCCTTGTCCATTTCACCGCGCAGCAGGCGCACGGCCTGGCCGTCTTTGAGGTCGATAGCGGGGTAGAGGATCATTTTGGGCGGCCCTATATCAGAGTTGTACGCGCGGGATATCGCACAAGCCGGACAGGGGATGCAACGCGACGTGGGGTTAATCTTGCTGGTTCGGTTGCTGCGCGACACAGTACCGCCATCTAAGGGAGAACATCATGAAACACTCAATCATTGCAGCGGCAGCCCTGTGCGTTTTTTCCACGGTTGCATCGGCTGACCCAGTTGACGGCCTGTGGAAGACCGAACCCGGCGACGAAGGCGGCTATCTGCACGTGACGATCGCGCCGTGCGGCAGTGCGATCTGCGGCACCATCGACACCGCGTTTGATGGCAACGGCAATCAGCAACTTTCCTATGAGAATCTGGGCAAAAAGATCATCTGGGACATGGAGCCCGAGGGCAACGGCGCTTATGACAACGGCAAGATCTGGGCGCCGGACCGGGACAAGACCTATAACTCGAAGATGACGCTGGACAGCCAGAATGCGCTGACCGTCAAGGGTTGTGTCGCGGGTGGTCTGGTCTGCCGTGGTCAGACCTGGACCCGCGTTCAATAAGGGCTCAGGGGGCCCAGGTCAGGAAATTCCCGATCATACGCAGGCCCACATCCTGGCTTTTTTCGGGATGAAATTGCATACCAATCATCGTGTCGCGGCCGATCACGGCCGTGACTTCCTGACCATAATCCACATAGGCCAGCCGTTGCGCCGGATCGGTGACGCGAAAATGGTAGGAGTGGACGAAATATGTATGGTCGCCCGACCTGACCCCGTCAAAGACCGGGTGATCAATTTCGAGCACCAGATTATTCCAGCCCATATGCGGCACCTTTAGCACGCTGTCCGAAGGGGTGATACGCACTACGTCCCCGGCAACCCAGTTCAGACCGTCAGTCTCGGTGTATTCATGGCCTTTTGACGCCATAAGCTGCATCCCGACGCAGATACCCAGAAACGGTCTTCCCTTTTGTTCGACCGCCTCGACCATGGCGTCATAAATACCTTTGTGGCCCCGCAACTCGGCAGCGCAGGCGGGAAACGCGCCGTCGCCCGGCAGAACCAGACGATCCGCGCGCGCAACGACGTCTGCGTCCGCGGTCACAACCACCTCGCCCGCATTCAACTCGCGCGCCATGCGTTGAAACGCCTTCTCTGCCGAGTGCAGATTGCCGCTTTCATAGTCGATAATGGCTGTCAGCATTTATAGCGCGCCCTTGGTGGACGGAATCGCATCGGCCTTGCGCGGGTCGGTTTCAACCGCCAGACGCAACGCGCGCGCGACCGCCTTGAACGCGGCCTCGGCAATGTGGTGGCTGTTGAACCCGTGCAATTGGTCGATATGCAGCGTGACGCCGCCATGGGTGGCCAGTGCCTGAAAGAACTCTCGCACCAACTCGGTGTCAAACGTGCCGATCTTGTGCGTGGGCAGTTCGACATTCCAGATCAGGAACGGGCGGCCAGACAGATCCAGCGCGCAGCGTACCTGCGCATCATCCATGGGCAGGTGGCATTCGCCATATCGGCGGATGCCCTTCTTGTCACCCAACGCCTGCGTCAGCGCCTGACCCAGCGCAATCCCCGTATCCTCGACGGTGTGGTGGTCGTCGATGTGGTAATCACCCTTGGCGCGGATCGTCATGTCGATCAGCGAATGGCGCGCAAGCTGGTCCAGCATGTGATCGAAGAACCCGACGCCTGTCTGGTTGTCATACTGGCCGGTGCCGTCCAGATTGACCTCGACCGAGATTTCGGTCTCGGCGGTCTGACGGCTGATCTTTGCGCTGCGCATGGGCGAATTCCTTTTGCTACAGCCGCGCTTATAGACGCGGAGGGGCAGCACTTTCCAGACCGCATCTGTCATTCCCGCCAAACTGTTGCAGGGGATTGCACCCCGGCGCGGCCCGTGCCAGCCTGCAAGCAACTTGAACAACCAAGGCTCGGCCCATGTCCACCTGCGTCTTCATCCAAATCCGCTGCAAACCCGGCACAACATACAAGGTGGCCGAGGAAATCGCCCTGCGCGAAATCCATTCCGAGCTGTATTCGACCAGCGGCGAATACGATCTGCTGCTAAAGCTCTATATCCCCGAGACCGAAGATGTCGGGCATTTCATCAACGAACATCTGCTGGTGATACCGAACATAGAAAGGTCGCTGACCACGATGACCTTCAAGGCGTTCTAGGTCAGGCGACGGTCTCGGCGGGCGGGTCTATCGGTATGGTCCCGCCTAGTAAAACGCCTCCGCGCGATTGACGGTCTGTTGCGCCCGCACGCAGAAAGCGCTGACATCCAAAAAGCACCATGAGCGGAACCGCCAGCGTTATCAGGTAGTTCTGTCCCATGGCTGCGGACCAGACAATCCCGGCGACGCACAGCGTCAACATCGCCGTGGAATGGATGCGCATTTGCTTGGCGCTTTTTGCGTCATAGGTCAGAAAGCCTTTGGCTGTGAATAGGGTCAACACAACGCCCGTTACGAAAACACTGCCCAGCACAAGTGAGTCGATATTGCCGATCAACAGATCAGCCGAGTTCCGACTGCCTGACAGCACCAGAATTTCTATCAGCGGGGTTATAACTACCATGAAAATATTGATCCCCAACAAGATGGGATGCGCGCGCAGAACCCGTTTAACATACGCCAGGCACACAAGGGTCGCGAGCACGGTTCCGACCCACCCGGCCAGGCGCAAATCGTCAGTGGCGCGGGACAGGATCAAAAAGCTGATCCCCGGCAGGTTCTCGAACATGTCTTGCAACAACCGTTTTTGGTGTTCTCCCAGCATACATAAAGTCCCTGCGCATAAGGTTGGACGTCGAAGTAGGGGTCTCGAAATCTGGCGTTAGCCAAGTTCGAACGTGGTCACTCCGAAGATTCGGTTGAGGTCAATTTCCGGTTCGTGATCAGAATACATCCGGGCGGTTTCGAAGACTTTGGTCAACCCTAACTGTCTGGCCATTGCAAACGCGGCATCGTTGGGTTGTGGCATGTCGACAAAGACGTCGTGATCGTGATGATCTTGGGGTACAGCGGCCAGTAAGCTGGCCAAAAGCGCCCGCGCGATGCCCACCTCATCCGCAAAAAGTGGACCAACCTTGTAACCCGATTGGCAGGGGCGCAGGGTGGCATAGCCCTTTATCTGACCGTTCTCGGAATAAACACGTGAAATATGATCCGATGCGCCCAGCCAGCTTTGCAGGAACGCGTCGCGCGGGGCAGGGAACAATTTGCGATCATAGGCGCGCAGCGCACTTGAGGCAGATTCCAGTGGCGCAACGCCGTTACCCAGCACCTGACCAAGTTCCGGCAGGACTTCACCGATGGTCCCGGCGAACCGATAATTGTTATAAGCAAAGGAAAAGCCTGACTTTCGGTAGTTGTCCTGTTGCTCCACCACGCCATCCAGCCCCATGTTGCGCCCTTCGCAATGCGCCAGAGCGTGCTGCGCGATCTCTAGCCCGTGACCGTGGTGACGAAACTCGGGGCGCACGATGTAAAAGCCCAGGAAGGAAAACGCGTCATCGTAGTTCACCGCTGAGACCGAGGCGATCATGTCCCCATCAAGGAACCCGCCCAAGAACCCATCTGGGTCGGTGGAGCGGAAACATTCCGCATCGCGCAGGCCCGGATTCCATCCCTCGCTGCCTGCCCAATCGACGGCATACTGCAACTCTGCGGCCGAAAGGGGCCGGATAGAATAATCTGACATCGTTAAAATCCTGCAATCGTTAATGCCAATACAATGGCGCAACATTCGGCAGGAAACCAGAAAAGTTTAGGAAACAATCGTATCTGGAGCGGGCGAGGCGATTCGAACGCCCGACCCTAACCTTGGCAAGGTTATGCTCTACCCCTGAGCTACGCCCGCATCAGATACATATGTGTCGGTCCTAAAGACCTCTCAATGGAGCGGGCGAGGCGATTCGAACGCCCGACCCTAACCTTGGCAAGGTTATGCTCTACCCCTGAGCTACGCCCGCATCAGATACATATGTGTCGGTCCTAAAGACCTCTCAATGGAGCGGGCGAGGCGATTCGAACGCCCGACCCTAACCTTGGCAAGGTTATGCTCTACCCCTGAGCTACGCCCGCGCCGTTGAGTGAGGAGGGATGTATAAATTCCCAAGCGGGGCTGCAAGCGGAAAAACGCATCTCTTGGAAAATTTCTTTTTCGGCGACGGAACTCTTCTGTGAATGCGTTGAAGGTTCAGAGAGTTGTAAAAAACGACGGAGGTGACAGGTGAAACCCAAAGAAAGATATAAAATCACGGCATTGGCCATTTTGATGACAATTGCCGCGATCTTATCGCATATTCCTGCAGAACAGAGTGCCGAGCCAACTCAGGTCTGGAGGTCAGCCCATACGATAGTGTCCAAACCTCTGACAGGCTGAACGCCTTTCGGCGTTTCAGCCCGAGAACAACTCAAAGCGCTAGAACAAGGTTGGCGACAGCAGCAATCAGCAAAACAGCGAATGTCAGAATCATGCCCATCTGACGCAGAATGACGATCTGCGGGGTTTTGCCGAACCCATAGGCGTGGAACACCCTGCCCGTCAGTAGGCCAAGGCCCAGAATGTTCACCAATACGGCCCCGGCACCCTGAAGCTCGACCATCGCGATCAGCAACAAGGCAAACGGCGCGTATTCCGCAAAGTTGGAATGCGTGCGGATGGACTTGAGCATACTGTCGTCACCAGAGTCGCCGTAGGAAATCTTCTGTGTCCGGCGCGTATTGATGACCCATCCGCTGAGAAAGACATAAACGATTGCCAGCAAAGCGGCGTAGATCGGTGTAATGGACAACATGGTTTCCTTCCTTAGCTTACGAAAAAGGCCGCCCGGTTGTCCGAGCGGCCCGTCACTTGATCATGAAACTAGAGCGTTCACTCCAGTTCGACCAGCAGGTCCTTTGCGTCAATCTGGCCACCGGGCTGGACATGAGTGGCCTTGACCACCGCGTCACGTTCGGCATGGATGCCGGTTTCCATCTTCATGGCTTCGATGGTTAACAGTAGGTCACCTTCTTTGACCTCTTGACCGGCGGATACGGCCACGGTCGCAACAACCCCCGGCATTGGCGCACCGATATGGTTGGGATTGCCGGCCTCGGCCTTGGGTCGGGCCTGTGTGGATGACGTCACCAGACGGTTAGGAACCCGGATCACACGGGGCTGACCGTTGAGTTCGAAGAAGACTTTGACCTCGCCATTCTCGTCAGTCTCACCGATCGCCTGACAGCGGATTTCCAGCGTCTTGCCGGGGTCGATTTCGGCCGTGATCTCTTCGCCGGGGTCCATGCCATAGAAAAAGGTGCGTGTGGGAAGGGTTCGGACCGGACCATAGACCCGGTGGCGGCCCATATAGTCGAGGAACACCTTGGGATACATCAGGTACCCGTTCAGATCCTCATCATCGACCTCTTTGCCTTCCAACTGTTTGGATAACTCGGCGCGGGTGGCCTCAAGATCGACGGCGGGCACGTCCTTGCCGGGGCGTTCGGTGTTGGGGGCTTCGTCCTTCAACACCTTTTTGATGATCGTGTCGGGGAACCCGCCCGGAGGCTGACCCAGATTGCCGCGCATCATATCGACGACCGAGTCGGGGAAGGCCACATCCGTATCCGCGCTTTCCACGTCGGCGCGTGTCAGGCCCTGGCTGACCATCATCAGCGCCATGTCACCCACCACCTTGGATGAGGGCGTCACTTTCACGATGTCGCCGAACATCTGGTTCACATCCGCATACATCTGTGCAACCTCGTGCCAGCGCTCCTCCAGCCCCAATGACCGCGCTTGTGCCTTGAGGTTGGTAAACTGACCGCCGGGCATTTCGTGCAGATACACTTCAGACGCAGGAGCCTGAAGGCCGGATTCGAAGGCCGCGTACTGGCCGCGCACGGCCTCGAAGTAATCGCTGATCTCGCGGATCGCCTTGATGTCCAGCCCGGTGTCGCGATCCGTGTGGCGCAGGGCCTCGACCACGGTGCCTAACGTCGCCTGAGAGGTGTTGCCGCTGAAACTGTCCATGGCGCAATCCACCGCGTCTACGCCCGCCTCGGACGCCGCCAGAATGGTGGCGCTGGCAATGCCTGCAGTGTCGTGCGTGTGGAAATGGATCGGCAGGCCAACCTCTTCTTTCAGCGCGCGGATCAGGATCCTGGCCGAGGCCGGTTTCATCAGCCCCGCCATATCCTTCAGGCCCAGGACATGCGCGCCCGCGTCGCGCAGCTCTTTCGCCATGCCGACATAGTATTTCAGGTCGTACTTGGCGCGATCGCGGTCCAGAATATCGCCGGTATAGCAAACGGTGCCTTCACAGATTTTGCCGTTCTCGACGACCGCATCCATGGCCACCCGCATATTCTCGACCCAGTTGAGCGAGTCGAACACGCGGAACACGTCGATATTCTGCGATGCTTGCCGGACGAATTCCTGCACCACATTGTCGGGATAGTTGGTGTACCCAACCCCGTTCGCGCCACGCAGCAGCATCTGGGTCATCAAGTTCGGCATCGCCTCGCGCAGGTCGCGCAGTCGTTGCCATGGGCATTCCTGAAGGAACCGATAAGCCACATCAAAGGTCGCACCGCCCCAGCATTCAACGCTGAACAGTTGCGGCAGGTTCGCCGCATAAGTCGGAGCGACCTTGATCATGTCGATTGACCGCATCCGGGTCGCCAACAGCGACTGATGCCCGTCGCGCATGGTCGTGTCGGTGATCAGCAACTGCCGCTGGGCCTTCATCCAGTCGGCCACGGCGTGCGGACCTTTTTGTTCCAGCAGGTTACGCGTGCCCATCTGCGGCTCGGCCTTCAGTGCGGGGGGCTTGGCCTCTTTCAGGTCGGCGCGGGGTTCGGGCCGGTCTTTGGTTTCAGGATGCCCGTTCACGGTGATGTCCGCGATATAGGTCAGAACCTTGGTGCCCCGGTCGCGGCGGCGCTGAAAACTGAACAGGTCAGGTGTCGTGTCGATGAATTTGGTGGTGTATTCATTCGACAGGAAGGTCGGGTGTTTCAGCAAATTGATGACAAAGTCGATATTTGTGCTGACGCCGCGAATACGGAATTCACGCAGGGCCCGGTCCATCCGCGCTATTGCGGCCTGCGGTGTGGGGGCCTTGGCTGTCACCTTGGTCAGCAACGAGTCATAATACCGCGTGATCACCCCACCTGCATAGGCCGTGCCGCCATCCAGACGGATGCCCATCCCAGTGGCCGAGCGATAAGCAGTGATGCGGCCATAATCGGGGATGAAGTTGTTCTGCGGGTCCTCGGTGGTGACGCGGGTCTGCAGCGCGTGGCCGTTCAGATGCACATCCGACTGGCTGGCTGCTCCGGTGGCCTCGGCCAGAGTTTTCCCCTCGGCGATCAGGATTTGCGCCTGCACGATGTCGATACCGGTGACTTCCTCGGTGACGGTGTGTTCGACCTGTACGCGGGGATTTACCTCGATGAAGTAGAACTTTCCGGTTTCCATATCCATCAGGAATTCGACCGTGCCCGCGCATTCGTAGTTCACATGGGCGCAGATCTTGCGGCCCAGTTCACATATTTCCGCGCGCTGTTCGTTGGACAGATACGGGGCAGGGGCGCGCTCCACGACCTTCTGGTTCCGGCGCTGCACCGAACAATCGCGTTCATAGAGGTGGTAAATCTCACCATGCTTATCGCCCAGAATCTGCACTTCGACATGACGGGCGCGGGTAATCATCTTTTCCAGATAACCTTCGCCATTGCCAAAGGCGGCTTCGGCCTCGCGGCGGCCTTCCAGAACTTTTTCTTCCAGTTCATCCTCGGATTCGATGGGACGCATCCCGCGTCCGCCGCCGCCCCAAGATGCTTTCAGCATTAGAGGATAGCCGATCTCGGCGGCCTCGGCGCGGATCGCGTCCATGTCGTCACCAAGAACCTCGGTCGCCGGGATGACCGGCACGCCCGCCTCGATCGCAACGCGCCGTGCACTGGCCTTGTCACCAAGGGCGCGCATTGTTTCGGCCTTGGGGCCGATGAAGGTGATACCGTTTTGCACACAGGCATCCACAAAATCGGGGTTTTCCGACAACAGGCCATAGCCGGGATGGATCGCGTCAGCACCGCATTCCTTGGCGACGCGAATGATCTCATCAATGCTGAGGTATGCCGCTACCGGGCCCATCCCTTCGCCAATGCGATATGCCTCATCCGCTTTGAAGCGATGCAGGCCCAGCTTGTCTTCTTCGGCGAAGACAGCGACGGTGCGTTTGCCCATCTCGTTGGCCGCGCGCATCACGCGAATGGCAATCTCGCCGCGATTGGCGATCAGGATCTTGTTAAAGTCGGTCATGTCAGTTCCCGGTCCTACTTCTTTGGCCGTGTTGATAGGCGGACAATACGCGCACGTATATCAGTCGTTCTGGGTAGAACCGGCATGTTAACGCTCGCAAACGCCTTCTGTTAGCGCTATCTTATTACACGTGCTGCGCTGCGGCATCAATCCAGTGTTAGGATGGGTCGGATTTGTTCCAGATTTTCGGCGCCCAGTTGGCCCATATTCGCCTGTAGATCCTGCCGTAATATGTCGATCACATGCGCCGGTCCATTCTGACCCAATGCTGCCAAACCATACATGAAACCACGGCCCAGCATGACAAAATCAGCCCCAAGTGCCAGCGCACGTAGTATGTCCAGCCCGCTTTCAACCCCGCTGTCGAAGATAAGGGGAAGGTCTGTCGCCGCCCGGATCGCTGGCAGGGCCTCAATGCTGGATGGTGCGCCATCAAACTGCCGCCCCCCGTGATTCGAAATCCAGATCGCGTCAACGCCGGCCTTCTTAAGGGGCCCTGCGTCCTCGGCCCGCATCACGCCTTTGACGATTAGGTTGCCATCCCATGCATCGCGCAGCCAGTGCACATACTCCATATCCGGCGATGTTCTAAGCAGATATCCGACATGCGCCGTCGGGGGCAGGTTGCTGGAGTTGTCGGTGTACTTGTCCAGTGTCCGCATCCTTGGCGGGCCACTACGTGCCATTGCCATGGCCCATGCCGGACGCTGCGCAATCTGCATCAGAAGGCGCGGGGTCAGTTTAGGTGGGTTGGTCAGGCCAGACCGCGTCTGGCGTTCGCGTCGTGAGGCGACCGGAACATCAGCAGTCATCACCAGTGTCGAAAATCCTGCCTGCTTTACCCGATCCAGCAAGTCCCGGCGAATGTCGGGGTCTTTTGGCGGGTAAAGCTGAAACCACGCATTCTGCCCCAGATGAGGGGCCACATCCTCGGGGCTTTGCGTGGCGACGTTTGACAGGGTAAAGGGAAGGCCAGCCGTCGCTGCCGCCCGGGCCAACAACCCCTCGGCGTCGGGCCAGATCAACCCCGCCATGCCGATCGGTGCGACCCCAAACGGCAATGGATAGGTTTGACCCAAAAATTGACGCTGTGTGTCAAACTCCAACGGGCCATGCAAGATCGACGGCAAAAAGCCCACGCGATCCAGTGAGACCCTGTTGCGCTGCAAAGTTGCCTCGGACCCGGTTCCGCTATCCAGATACTCCCACACGAAATGCGGAATCCTGCGTTTGGCGCGGTGTTTTAGGTCGGCAATTCCGGGATAGCTGCTGTGTAGGTCCATACGGATTGATCAGACCTAAGGCGCGATTCGGCAAGGACATTAGCCTTTTGGCGCGTTTGGTTTCACTTTCTGGCACCCGTAAATCCGACGGTAAACATCGCACACAAGCGTTGAAAGAAGGCCAACGGTCTGTCGGGCCACCATACCAATCCGCGTAGAATTGGTGTGAAATCAATGCAGAATGTCTTGTGAACAAGGCGTGAACAAACTCTTTCCCTCGCGACATAACCAGCGTAGTTTGACGATATGAGCAGTTTCGACGAAATGGACGCCTTCGAAGGCGCATCGCTGTCTGCGCGGGCCATGGCCGCGCGGCCTATGCCTTATCTGGACGAATTGAATCCAGCGCAGCGTGAAGCTGTCGAGCGGTTGGATGGTCCTGTGCTGATGTTGGCCGGTGCCGGGACAGGTAAAACCAAAGCGCTGACGGCGCGGATTGCACATCTGCTCAGTACTGGGCGCGCACGACCCAACGAAATTTTGTCGGTCACTTTCACCAACAAGGCCGCGCGCGAGATGAAAGAGCGTGTGGGCCGCCTGCTTGGGCAGCCTGCCGAGGGAATGCCGTGGCTGGGGACGTTCCACTCGATTTGCGTCAAGCTGCTGCGCCGTCTTGCGGAACTGGTCGATCTGAAATCGAACTTCACCATTCTGGATACGGATGATCAGCTTCGGTTACTCAAACAACTGATCCAGGCCGCTAATATTGATGACAAACGCTGGCCTGCGCGGATGCTGGCGGGGATTATCGACGATTGGAAGAACCGTGCTTTAACGCCTGATAAAGTGCCAGCTGCGGATGCGGGGGCGTATAACAACAAAGGTATTGCGCTTTATGCCCAATACCAAACCCGCCTACGCGAGCTGAACGCGGTCGATTTCGGTGACCTGCTGCTGCACATGGTCACGATTTTTCAGACCCACGCGGATGTTCTTGAGCAATACCAGCGCTGGTTCCGGTACATTCTGGTGGACGAGTATCAGGATACCAACGTCGCCCAATACCTGTGGCTGCGGCTGCTGGCCGGGGCCCATAAGAACATCTGCTGCGTGGGCGATGACGATCAGTCGATCTATGGCTGGCGCGGGGCCGAGGTGGGCAACATCCTGCGGTTCGAAAAGGATTTTCCCGGCGCATTTGTGGTGCGACTGGAGCAGAATTACCGCTCGACCCCGCATATTCTGGCCGCGGCTTCGAATGTCATTCGTGGCAATGAAAACCGTCTGGGCAAGGAGCTTTGGACGGATGCCGAGGACGGCCACAAGGTCAATCTGATCGGCCATTGGGACGGCGAGGAAGAGGCCCGCTGGATCGGTGAGGAAATCGACGCCTTGCAGGGCGGCACGCGCGGGATTCGTCCGATGACTCTGGACGAGATCGCCATCCTTGTCCGCGCCTCGCACCAGATGCGCGCCTTCGAGGATCGGTTCCTGACCATCGGGTTGCCTTATAAGGTGATCGGAGGCCCTCGGTTCTATGAGCGGATGGAGATTCGCGATGCAATGGCCTATTTCCGGCTGGTGGTCAGCCCCGGAGATGATCTGGCGTTCGAGCGGATCGTGAATACGCCCAAGCGCGGTTTGGGTGACAAGGCGCAGCAGACGATCCAGATGACTGCGCGCGAGCATGGCGTGTCATTGGTCGACGGGGCACGGATCGCGGTTGATAACGGGTTGATCAAGGGTAAAGGTGGCAAGGCACTGCGCGAGTTAATCGAGGGGTTGGCGCGCTGGAACGCGATGACGCGCGGGCCGCGTATCGAGGTTGAGGATGTTTCAGTCATCGACGACGGCGCGCCGCTGCGGTTTGGCGAGCCCGAGGTCTCGCACATCGAGTTGGCGCAGATCATTCTGGATGAATCCGGCTACACCGCCCATTGGCAGAATGAGAAAACGCCCGAGGCTCCGGGGCGGTTGGAAAACCTCAAGGAACTGGTCAACCAGTTGGACAATTTCGAGAATCTGCAAGGGTTCTTGGAACATGTCAGTCTGGTTATGGATAACGAGCAGGACAGCGACGGGGCCAAAGTCTCAATCATGACGCTGCACGCGGCCAAGGGGTTGGAGTTTCCGGCCGTATTCCTGCCGGGCTGGGAAGATGGCTTGTTCCCTTCGCAGCGGTCGATGGACGAATCCGGGATCAAGGGGCTCGAGGAAGAGCGGCGCTTGGCGTATGTGGGAATTACCCGCGCCGAAGAAGTTTGCACGATTTCCTTTGCCGCCAATCGGCGGGTGTTCGGGCAGTGGCAGAACTCCATGCCTTCGCGATTCATCGACGAATTGCCTGAAGATCACGTGGAGGTTCTGACGCCTCCGGGTCTTTACGGTGGCGGGCAGGTAACGGCCAGCATCGAAAGCCGGGCAGCCGAAGCGAATGTCTATAATTCCCCGGGTTGGAAAAGGATGCAGGCGCGTCAGGGGCAATATGGGACGTCTCAGCCCCGCGAAAGCCGGAGCACTGTGATTGATGCGACAGCGGTGGCCAGTTTTACCTTGGGTGAACGGGTTTTTCACCAGAAGTTCGGCTATGGCGCGGTGATCGGAATTGAGGGTGACAAGGTCGAAGTCGATTTCGACAAGGCCGGGGTGAAGAAGGTCGTCTCGCGGTTCTTATCTGCCAAGGATGACGTGCCGTTCTGAGTTATTGCGAGGCTCTGCCTCGCGCTCCGAAGTATTTTGAACAGAAGAAGCAGGGGGCGTTTGCGTCCCCTTTTTTGTTTTTGGGCAAAGAAAAACGGCGGTTTCCAGGGAGGAGGAGAGGAAACCGCCGTTCTTTGCAACATCGAGACAGGGAGGAGGAGAGTCCCGATGTATCCGAACCCGGGTTTGATCCCGGTATGTGTAAGTCGCGACGACACCAGGGAGGAGGAGAGGTGTCGTCGCGCTCTTTCAACATCAGGGCAGGGAGGAGGAGAGCCCCGATGTATCCGTCTCCGGGTCTGACCCCGGTATCTGTAAGACGCGGCGACGTCAGGGAGGAGGAGAGACGTCGCCGCGCGCTTTCAACACCGGGAAAGGGAGGAGGAGTACCCGGTGTGTCGGTTTCCGGCAGGTTGGGCCGGTATTTGGTGCAGCGGCATCAGGGAGGAGGAGAGATGCCGCTGCTGTAATACAGGTCCTAAAGGGAGGAGGAAGGACCTGATCTCGGTTATGTCGTGCCGCGATTAACGCGCGGCGAATTCTTCTGCGGCCTGAAGTGCCAGCCGGCGGATCATCGAACGGTGCAGGCCCAGATCAGCCAGTTCGCGGTTCGAAAGTTCAGACAGTTCATTTACGGTCTGGCGATAGACGCGGTGACGTGCGTACCGGGCTTTCGCGACCTCGATCAGCGAAGCCAAGCCGGTTGCGGGCGCGTTCTTCAGCGCAGTATGATGTGTTGCTACAGCCATGTGCGTAACCCGGTTTGTATGTTGTCGCCGGAGTGTTCCAGCGCTTGCTTGATTACAAAAATAGGCAAATGCTGCGCCTGCACAATAGCCAACGTGATCATTGCTGCTATGCAGCAAACGCATGGATATCAACAAGTTGTAAACCTGGCGGTGAAAGTGCCTTTAAAATATGACTTTTGGCCGCTTGCGCATGAGGGGCATAGCCTTGGCGCGATTTCAGGGCGCTTGGGTTTGCCCCTTGATTGGGCGGCATATTCCGAAATTTGTGCAAATTGTAAATCCCGTGTTGAGACTTGAGGCGCGGGTTGGGCGAAAATCAGGGTTATGGGAATTCATGGGCCGCGCTTTGGGCTGCAGTTGAATTCGGGTGGAGTAGCCGTGTCTGAGGCTGGGTGATTCGACTGATTTTGTGTGGCGTTGCTGTGTGACTGGGCCAAGAATCACCTAAAGTGAAAATTTTTTGGGAAATCGTGGGATAGATTGGGTTGGTGCAACTTTGTCTATATGTGGTGTTCTGCCTACGCTAGTAGTCAAATTGTAGTGCAATAAGTGATCTTTTCTTTTAGCTGTGACCTTATTAGGATGGTTCTTCCGCGTTGCGATGGTGATTTTTTCTGTTGATTTCCATGAATTCCCATGTCATCCCTTATTCATCCGATGAGGACGAGGCACATGGGGCACCAAACGACCCCGAACCAAAAAAATTCAGGTTTCATACAGGCATCTCGCTTTCATCACTCAAGAGATCCGGCGCGCGGGCGAGCAGACATCCCCCCAGGTGGCGCGCGCAGCTGGACTTCCCGCTCAGCGGGTCAATGCGGCGGGTTGATCAGTGGCAGCAGATCAACCCGCCGTTTTTCATCCGGGGGAACGTGAATTTTAGGTGGGGCGCAAGCGAAAGGGACAGTCGTCTTGGCGCGCAGGTTTAGAGGTGAAAGCCACCATAAGGTGGACACGAAGGGCAGGGTCTCGATCCCGGCCTCTTTTCGCCGTGTGCTTGAATCCTGCGACCCCAATTGGCAGCCCGGCGATAATCCAGAACTTGTAATTGTCTACGGCGATCACCGCCGGAAGTTTCTTGAATGCTATACGATGCGGGCAATCGACGAGGTTGATGACAAGATCGACGCGCTGCCGCGCGGTTCGATGCAGCGGAAACTGTTGCAACGCATGTTTCATGGTCAGTCTTTCCCGACCACGGTGGATGAGACCGGTCGGCTGGTGTTGCCGGCCAAGCTGCGCAACAAGATCGGACTTGAGGGCGAAGCGTTCTTTATTGCCGCCGGGGATACGTTCCAGATTTGGAAGCCCGAAACATATGAAGCGGAAGAACTGGCTTCGGCCGAAGAATGGTTGGACGAACAGCCGGGGGACTTTGACCCTCTGGAGTTCCTAGACGGCACCGGGGATGCGTAACGGCATGGCCGGCGCTGAGACCCCTTCCGACAAACCTCACATCCCTGTCCTTCTGCGCCCGTTACTTGCGACCGTGGCGCCTGTCTCGGGCATCTGGCTCGACGGCACCTTTGGAGCGGGAGGGTACACGCGCGGCTTGCTGGAAGCTGGGGCCGAGAAGGTTATCGGTGTGGACCGTGATCCGCTGGCCTTTGAGATGGCCGCTGATTGGGTCGGCGAATACGGTGACCGACTGGTGATGCAGCAGGGTGTGTTCTCTCGCATGGATGAATACGCGCAGGGTCTGGATGGGGTGGTGCTGGACCTTGGGGTCTCGTCCATGCAGTTGGATCAGGCCGAGCGTGGCTTTTCCTTCATGAAGGACGGTCCGTTGGATATGCGGATGAGTCAGGAAGGTGAGAGTGCCGCCGATCTGGTCAATTCGGCGACCGAGGCGCAACTGGCCGACATCCTTTTCCATTTTGGCGAGGAACGTGCTAGCCGCCGGATTGCCAAGGCGATTGTGAAGGCGCGGGCCGAGGCGCCGATTACCACAACACTGCGACTGGCTGAGATTATCGAATCCTGCCTCCCGCGTCCGAAACCGGGTCAATCGCATCCAGCTACACGCAGCTTTCAGGGTCTGCGGATCGCGGTGAACGCGGAATATGAAGAGCTGTTCCAAGGCCTTATGGCTGCGGAGCGTGCTTTGAAGCCGGGCGGGCAACTGGCCGTTGTGACATTCCATTCTATTGAGGACCGCATGGTCAAACGGTTCTTTCAGTCGCGTGCTGGCAAGACCGGGCGTGCAAACCGCTATGCGCCTGAGGTGGAGCAGGACCAGCCGCAGTTTACGCTTAAGACGCGCAAGGCTGTTGGACCGGATGAACAGGAATTACAGGAAAATCCGCGCGCGCGCTCGGCTAAGCTGCGTGTCGCTGTGCGGACCGAGGCACCGGCGGGGGAAATTGATGCCCGCGCCATTGGGATGCCGCAACTTGGGGGAAGGGCAAAATGAAAAGTGTTTTGTATGCGTTGACTGCCTTGGCCGTGTTCGGATTGGCGCTTTGGGCGTATCAAGAGAACTACCGTACCCAGCAGGTCGTTAAGGAAACGCAGAAGTTACAGCGCGAGATTGGCGTGGCTCAGGTCCGGCTTGCGGTTTTGAACGCGGAATGGGCGTATCTTAATCGCCCCGATCGTCTGCGCGAACTGGCTGATCTGAATTTTGAACGTCTGGGTTTGCTTCCCCTGCGTGCCGAGCAGTTCGGGCGCGCCGACCAGATTGCATATGCAGAAGACCCCGACTTGCCGATCGTAGACCCGATTGAGCTGCAGTCGCTGACCAACATTCAGGCTTTGGGCGAGGTGCAGATTCCATGACGCGCACGCCCCTCCGACCTTTGGCCCGTGTCCTGGACGCGCGCGCGCGCGGGGAAAACCCCAAGGCCATCGAGCGTGAAAACATCAGGAAGCGCCACGAAGACATGAAGGACCACGCCCGCGCCCGTGCGGAAGGGCGACTTCTGGTGCTTGGCCTGTTCTTCTTCTGTGCCTTTGCAGTGGTTGGGTTTCGCATGGGGATGCTGGCAACATCCGAGGCGCAAGAGCCGCTGGCCAGCGCCCCTGGTGCCGCGATCGCCATGCAGCGGGCCAATATCGTCGACCGCGAGGGGCGTATTCTGGCAACCAATCTGGATACCTATTCAGTCTATGCCCAACCTCCCCTGATGATCGACCCGGTGGCTGCTGCAGATCAGTTGGTCGCGATTTTCCCTGATCTAGAAAAAGAACGTCTGGTCAAGGATTTCACCGGCGACCGCAAGTTCCTGTGGATCAAAAAACGTATCTCGCCGGAACAGAAGCAGGCCGTTCACGACATTGGTGACCCCGGCATCCTGTTCGGCCCGCGTGAGATGCGGCTGTATCCCAACGGCAAGCTGGCTGCCCATATTCTGGGCGGCTCGGGTTTCGGGCGTGAAGGCGTCAGCGCAGCCGAGGTGATTGGTGTTGCCGGGGTCGAGAAACAGTTCGACGACTATCTGCGCAACCCGGCGAACGGCAACAAGCCGCTGCAACTGTCGCTGGACCTGACCATTCAGGCCGCGGTCGAGCAGGTCTTGTACGGCGGTATGAATATCATGAACGCCAAGGGTGCCTCGGCCGTTTTGATGAACGCGCATACGGGCGAAGTGATATCGGCGGCGTCGTTGCCGTCATTTGACCCAAACGACCGTCCGCGCCCGCCGACCTCGGGGTTTGATCCGTCTGACAGCCCCTTGTTCAACCGCTATGTGCAGGGCGTGTACGAGCTGGGATCAGTTTTCAAGATTTTCACGGCCGCGCAGGCGGTGCAACTGGGGCTGGTGAACTCTGAGACAATCATCGACACGTCTGGGCCTATGCGGATCGGACGCTTTCCAATTGGTGAGTTCAACGGCAAGAACTATGGCAAGATCAGCGTCGCGGACGTGATTGTCCACAGTTCGAACCGGGGGACCGGGCGGCTGGCGCTGCAGATCGGCGCGCAGCGTCAACAGGAATTCTTACGCGCGCTTGGTATGTTCGAACCCACACCGTTTGAGATTGTCGAAGCCGCGGGTGGCGAGCCCCTCAAGCCCAAGAAGTGGGGCGAGCTGAGTACCGTTACCATTTCCTATGGTCATGGGCTGTCGACCAGCCCAATGCATCTGGCAGCCGGTTACGCGGCGATCGCCAATGGCGGGCACTACGTCAGTCCAACGGTGTTGCGTAAGAACGGCCCTCAGTATGGTCCCCGCGTGCTGTCACATGGTGCCGCGCTTCAGGCGCAAAAGATGTTGCGCAAGGTGGTCACGGACGGGACGGCCAGTTTTGGGGACGTGGCGGGGTATGACGTCGCCGGTAAAACCGGTACAGCCGACAAGCCGAAGCCACGCGGCGGTTACTATGACGACAAGGTCATCGCGACGTTCGCGACGATCTTTCCGGCCTATGATCCCAAATACGTTCTGATCGTCACGTTGGATGAACCTTCCATCGTAGCCTACGGCGAAAAGCGCCGCACGGCGGGCTGGACAGCGGTGCCCGTGGCGGCCGAATTGATTGGTCGTGTCGCGCCCTTGCTGGGCTTGCGTCCCCGGCTTGAGCCTGAGGCGCGCGCTGCTATAACGCTGACCTCAAATTAGACTGTCCGGCAAGAGGTGGGCGATGGGCACAAGGACAAAGAAACTCAGCCAACTGGCCCTGACCGCCCGAGGTGGTGCAAACCCGGAAATTACCGGGTTGGCCGTCGATAGCCGAGAGGTCAAGGACGGCTATTTGTTCGCAGCCCTTCCCGGTACGCGGGTTCACGGGGGCGAGTTTATTCAGTTTGCCTTGCGGATGGGCGCTGCGGCCATCCTGACGGATGCCGAGGGGGCTGCGATCGCAGCGGATGAGCTGTCGGGTTCGGACGCTGCGCTGGTCGTCGTTGAAGACCCTCGTCAGGCGCTGGCGGGATGTGCGGCGCTTTGGTTTGGCTCTCAACCGCAGACCATCGTTGCCGTGACCGGGACAAACGGCAAGACGTCGGTCGCAACCTTTGTACGTCAGATCTGGATGGAACTGGGCCACGCTGCGGTCAATCTTGGCACAACCGGTGTCGAAGGTGCCTGGACCGCGCCACTGGCCCATACTACGCCAGAGCCTATAACCTTGCATCGGTGTCTGGCAGAAGCGGCAGAAAACGGCGTGACCCACGCCGCGATGGAGGCGTCGTCGCACGGTTTGGAACAACGGCGCCTGGACGGGGTGAATCTGACTGCGGCGGGCTTTTCAAACTTCACGCAGGACCATCTGGACTACCACGAAACGTTTGAGGCCTATTTTGCGGCCAAGGCCGGTTTGTTCGATCGCGTTCTGCCGCAGGACGGAACGGTCGTTATCAACATGAGTGACCCCAAAGGACTGCAAGTCCTCAAGATCGCCGAAGACCGGGGGCAGGATGTGCTGACCGTTGGTTTGGGTGATGCAGACCTGTGTCTGATGAACCAGCGTTTCGATGCCACGGGTCAAGACCTGCGCTTTTCGTGGAAAGGAAAGGTCTTTCAAACGCGCCTGAACCTGATTGGGGGGTTTCAGGCCGAGAATGTCCTTTTGGCCTGCGGGCTTGTGATCGCGGGCGGAGATGACCCCGATCGCGTTTTCGAAACCTTGCCGCACCTGACAACCGTGCGTGGACGCATGCAACTGGCCGCAACACGAGAGAACGGGGCGGCAGTGTTCGTGGACTACGCCCATACTCCGGACGCGGTTGCGACCGCGCTTAAGGCGATGCGCCCGCATGTCATGGGTCGGCTGATTGCTATCGTTGGTGCCGGTGGCGATCGGGATGCAGGAAAGCGCCCTTTGATGGGCAAGGCTGCGGCGAACAACGCCGATGTGGTATTTGTAACGGATGACAACCCGCGCAGCGAAGACCCCGCAGTGATCCGCGAGGCCGTGATGCAAGGGGCACCGGGTGCAACCGAAGTCGGAGACAGGGCCGAGGCCATTCTGCGCGGTGTCGATGCCTTGCAACCCGGCGACGCGCTGCTGATAGCAGGCAAAGGGCATGAAACAGGCCAGATTGTTGGCGATCAGGTTCTGCCATTTGACGATGTGGAACAGGCCAGCATAAGCGTCGCAGCACTTGACGGGAGGGTTGCATGACCTTGTGGACCGCATCCGAAGCCGCTCAAGCTACTGGTGGGCGTGCGACGGGGGATTGGACAGCAAACGGCGTGTCCATTGACACGCGAACCCTGCAGCCCGGCGATCTTTTTGTAGCGTTGAAAGCGGCGCGCGACGGGCATGAGTTCGTTGCGCAGGCATTGGAAAAAGGGGCAGGTGCGGCGCTTGTGTCCAGTGTGCCCAAAGGTGTGCCCGAAGATGCGCCCCTGCTGATCGTGGACGACGTTCAGGCAGGGTTGGTGGCGCTGGGGCAGGCCGCGCGCGCGCGCACGCACGCGCGGGTTATGGGAGTTACTGGCAGCGTCGGGAAAACCTCAACCAAGGAAATGCTTTCTACTATTTTGGAAACGCAGGGAAAAACCCATGCCAGCGTAGCCAGCTACAACAATCATTGGGGTGTTCCCCTGACATTGGCTCGGATGCCGCGCGACACCGAGTATGCGGTAATCGAGATTGGCATGAACCACCCCGGAGAGATCGCGCCCTTGGCGCGGCAGGCCCGCCCGCACGTGGCGTTGGTGACCACTGTGGCGGCTGTCCACCTAGAGGCGTTCGAATCTGTTGCCGGGATCGCCCATGAAAAGGCCGCGATTTTCGAAGGTCTGACCAAAGGTGGCGCTGCGATTGTCAACGCGGATGTGGAACACGCAGAAATTCTACGTGAGTGTGCCATGGAAAATGGGGCTGGGGTCGTGGAGTTCGGACGATCCGCAGTGGACTATGTGCTGAACGATGTCACGCAGGCCTCGGCTTCTATACATGCGTCGGCGACCGTTGGCGATGTCCAATTCACGTTTGACGTACAATCTGCCGGCACGCATTTTGCGATGAACGCGCTGGGGGCATTGGCCGCTTGTGTCGAGATGGGCGTTGAACTGGACGACGCGATTGCTGGGTTGGCCAGGTGGTCTCCGGTCAAGGGGCGCGGGGTGCGAGAGCAGATTGCGCTGATTGGGGGCGGTCAGGTCGAATTGCTGGACGACAGCTACAACGCCAACCCAACCTCGATGGAGGCCGCGCTGGATGTGCTGGCCGCGTCGCAGGGTGACCGTAGGATCGCGTTCTTGGGCGATATGAAAGAGTTGGGCGCACAAGAAGTCGAAATGCACGCCAATATGGCCAACGTGGATGCCATGCAACGTGTTGATCGCGTTCACTGTATTGGCCCGCTGATGAAGGCGCTTAACGACGCTTTGCCGGACGAAAAACGCGGCCTTTGGTTTGAAACCAGCACTGAAATGACCGCGCATTTGCCAGAGCTGATCCAAGCCGGTGATACCGTATTGGCCAAAGGCTCTCTGAGCATGGCATTGGCGCAGATTGTTGACGGTTTGCGGAAAATGGGGCAAGGGAGCGCGCCTGACCCATGATCGCCGCACGAGAAAGGTTTTAAGATGCTTTATTGGTTGACCGGCCTGTCGGACGGGGGGGATTTCTTTAACCTCTTTCGGTACATCACGTTCCGTGCAGGCGGGGCTTTCATGACTGCGTTGATCTTTGGGTTCCTGTTTGGAAAACCGCTGATCAACGTGTTGCGCAAGAAGCAGGGCAAGGGTCAGCCGATCCGGGATGACGGTCCCGAAGGGCATTTCTCAAAGGCGGGAACGCCAACCATGGGCGGCTTGCTGATCGTCGGGGCGCTTGTGACGTCGACTTTGGTCTGGGCACGGTGGGACAACCCCTATGTCTGGATGGTGCTGTTCGTGACTTTGGCTTACGCAGCCATTGGTTTTGCCGACGATTACGCCAAGGTTTCCAAGCAGAACACCAAGGGTGTTTCGGGTAAAATGAGGCTTGCTCTGGGGATCATTATTGCGGTTCTGGCGTCGCTATGGGCGACTTTGCACCATCCCGAGGCTTTGCAGAACCAGCTTGCCGTGCCGGTCTTCAAGGACACGCTGGTCAATCTGGGGATATTCTATATTCCGTTCTCGATTATTGTGATCGTGGGAGCGGCGAATGCCGTGAACCTGACGGATGGGTTGGATGGGCTTGCGATCATGCCTGCCATGATCGCGGCATCGACGTTGGGGATCATCGCTTATGCGGTGGGCCGGGTCGATTTTACCGAATATTTGGACGTGCACTATGTGCCGGGAACGGGCGAAATCTTTATCTTTACCTCGGCGCTTTTCGGCGCGGGGCTTGGGTTTCTTTGGTATAACGCGCCGCCTGCTGCTGTGTTCATGGGCGATACCGGGTCACTGGCCTTGGGGGGCGCGCTGGGTGCTATCGCAGTTGCCACCAAACACGAGTTGGTGCTGGCTGTTGTCGGCGGCCTGTTTGTCGTCGAAGCCCTGAGCGTGATCATTCAGGTATTGTACTTCAAACGCACCGGTCGCCGCGTGTTCCTGATGGCGCCGATCCACCATCACTATGAGAAAAAGGGGTGGGCGGAACCGACGATCGTGATCCGGTTCTGGATCATTTCCCTGATCCTGGCGATGATCGGTCTGGCAACGCTGAAAGTTCGGTAGCGCTCCCGCCAGGTTCGGCGGACCTCCGGTCCACCTGCCACCTGTTGGGCCCGGCTCGCGCTGGCGCGAGCCTGTCTATTCCCTTGCCAATGAGGGGGTCTTCTGCGCAGGGTGACGCCCAAGCCAAAGTCAAAAAAGGGTGGGCAGCATGATCCCGGTCAAAGGGTTTTCAGGACATAAAGTTGCGGTTCTGGGGCTTGGTCGGTCAGGGCTGGCCGCTGCACGCGCATTAAGGGCTGGCGGCGCAGAGCCGGTCTGTTGGGATGACAACCCAGCGGCCCGCGAGAAGGCCGAAGGTGAAGGTTTTGCCTGCGCCGACCTTTTGCGCCACGGCGTGTTTGACGACATCGCCACGCTGATCGTTTCGCCGGGTATTCCGCATCTTTATCCTGACCCGAACCCTGTGGTGGCCGCTGCATTGGATGCGGGCGTGCCGGTAGACAACGACATCGGGCTGTTCTTCCGCTCTTTCGCGGGTGCGGAATGGAACAACTACGATATGCCTCCGCGCGTGATTGCGGTGACGGGGTCGAACGGTAAATCGACCACGGCCGCTTTGATCCATCATATCCTTACCGAAGCGGGGCGAGAGGCTCAGTTGGCGGGGAACATCGGGCGGGGTGTCCTGGATATTGAGCCGGGCGGGGATGGCTCTGTCGTGGTGCTGGAGCTGAGCAGCTATCAGACAGAACTTGCCCGCGCTTTGACGCCGGATGTCGCGGTGTTCACCAATCTTTCGCCGGATCATCTGGACCGACACGGCGGGATGGGCGGGTACTTTGCGGCCAAGCGTCGGCTGTTCGCCGAAGGCGGACCGGATCGCGCTGTGATTGGCATCGACGAGAAAGAAGGAGCGTTTTTGGCTGGTCAGCTTGCCGAGGGGCCTTCTGACGACCGGGTGATCCGCGTATCGGTCGCACGCAAATTGACGGGCCCCGGTTGGCAGGTCTTCGCGCGCAAGGGGTTCTTGTCGGAATACCGCAAAGGTCGGCAGGCCGGGTCGATTGACATGCGTGGGATCAAGGGACTGCCCGGTTCGCATAACCACCAGAACGCTTGCGCAGCCTACGCAGCCTGTCGCGCGCTGGGATTGGCCCCTCGCGTGATCGAGGACGCCTTGCACAGCTATCCCGGCCTGCCGCATCGTAGCCAGATCATCGCCGAGGCAGATGGCGTTACCTTTGTGAATGACTCCAAGGCCACCAACGTGGACAGTGCTCTGAAGGCGCTGAACGCATTTGGCAAAATCCGCTGGATATGCGGTGGGCTAGAGAAAGAGGGCGGATTGTCGGCATTGAACGCAGCTTCGGACAGGGTCATCAAAGCCTATGTGATCGGGCGCGAGGCGGCCGGATTTGCCATGCAACTTGACGCAGAAACGCTGGTTTGCACGACGATGGCCGAGGCCGTGGCGCAGGCCATGTCGGACGCCCAGCCGGGCGAAACTGTGCTATTGGCACCAGCGGCGGCCAGTTTCGACCAATACGACAGTTTCGAGCGACGCGGAGAAGACTTTGAGGCGCAGGTTCGGCAGAGGCTGTCAGAATAGAGGTTTGCAATTGATCGCCGGTTGAGCGAAGCTGAGTTGCTATCAGCTTGACGCGCCAAGATTATTGGTTTTGCCTGCCTTCAAATTCAACGTGAGGTTATGATTATGCCATACCGTAAATTCTCTTTGATCCTGCCTGCTATTTTGGTGGTCGGAGCCTGCTCCAATGTCGGTGCCAATTACCAGCCGGTTGTCGATGGACCGGTTGGGCCAAACTACAATGCAGATCTGGCCCAGTGTCAGGCGCTTGCACGGTCTCAGCCGACAGTGGATAGCCGGACGGCTGGCGCTGCTGCCATCGGCGCGGCGGGTGCTGCTGGCACCAAGGCGATCATTGACGACAGCGCCAGCGATCTGGGACGTGCCGCCGTTGCGGGTGCGCTTGTAGGTGCGGGTGCGAGCGCGATTAACAATACTCAAAATCAGGAAGTGATCGTGCGCAATTGTATGCGCGGACGTGGGTATAACGTCGTAGGTTAACGGCCTGCGATTGCAGTTCCGGCGGCGTGGCCCGATGACCACGCCCACTGGAAGTTGTATCCGCCCAGCCAGCCAGTGACATCCACTGCTTCGCCAATTGCATAGAGGCCGGGGACATCCCTGGCCTCCATCGTTCTGGACGAAAGGTCGTCGGTGTTGATCCCACCCAATGTGACCTCGGCGGTGCGGTAGCCCTCAGTGCCGGATGGGGTCAGTTGCCAGTCTGACAGGGCTTTGACCAGTTCGCTCAGCGCGGCATCGGATTGGTCAGCCAGATTGCCTTGCATGGGGATGATGCGGCTGAGGAATTCCACCAGACGACCGGGCAGGTGCCGGGCCAGCTCAGTGGTCAGAGCTTTGCGCCCCCCAGCCTGCCGCTGATCGCGCAGCACATCAAACAGAGCGAGATCTGGGATCAGATTGACGCTGATGTCTTCGCCCTCGCGCCAGTAAGAGGACAGTTGCAGAACAGACGGACCGCTTAGGCCGCGATGGGTGAACAGCAGCGCTTCGTCAAAACTGGTGCGGGTGTTCGACAATCGGGCAGGCAGGGAAACGCCTGAAAGCTCTTTGAATTTTTCGTCCGAAAACGTGAATGGCACCAGCGCCGCCCTTGTATCAGTAATGCCTAACCCGAATTGTCGCGCGATGTCATAAGCCAGCCCCGTCGCACCCATTTTGGGGATCGACTTGCCGCCCGTGGCCAGCACAAGATTGGCGCAGGTCAGGGAAACGCGCTGTCCTTCACGATCAACATCAAGGGCGAAGCCGGTTTCGGTTTTGCGAAGGTCCCGCAACTCGGTCCGGACCCACAATTCGGCCCCTGCATTCGCCATCTCATCCATCAGCATCTGAATGATCTGTTTTGAGGAACCGTCGCAGAACAACTGCCCCAGCGTTTTCTCGTGCCACGCAATCTTGTGCCGCCCGACCAGATCGACGAAATCCCACTGGGTGTACCGTGCCAATGCGGACTTGCAAAAATGCGGGTTATGCGACAGGAAATTACCGGGCTCTGCGTACATGTTCGTAAAGTTGCAGCGTCCACCGCCGGAGATACGGATTTTCTCACCAGCGGCCTTCGCATGGTCGATCACCAATACGCGCCCTCCACAGTGAAAAGCGCACATCATACCGGCTGCCCCGGCACCAAGGATGATCGTGTCAAAGTCCATGTGCTGCGCATGGCGCGGATTACCGGGGATGGCAAGGGGGACATGGTGCGTGCCTTTTATGTCGCGTCCCTTTCTTTGATGCTATGAACTGTCAGGTATTCTCTGTATCGGCGCATGATGTTTTCAGGAAAGGTCCAATATGCCCCAGACAATAACAAAGGGAATCAAGGCACTGCTGGCCGAAGCGAATGCACTTGTTTCGTCAGTATCGGTTGAGCAGGCCCAAGCCATGCTAGACAGCGAGGACTACGTTCTGATCGACCTGCGCGACTTTCGTGAATTAAAGCGGTCTGGCAAGATCCCCGGGGCATTCTCATGCCCCAGAGGGATGCTCGAATTCTGGATTGACCCCGAAAGCCCGTATCACAAGGACGTCTTTAATCAGGACAAGACATACGTGTTCTATTGCGCCAGCGCGTGGCGGTCGGCGCTTAGTGCCAAAATCGCGATGGAGATGGGGCTAAAGCCGGTTGTTCATATCGACGGTGGGTTTACCGCTTGGGCCAAGTCCGGTTCACCGGTTGAAGAAGTTGAGTAGTCAGATTTAGGCCAACATCATTCTGCAAACCCCCGTCCCGGCGGGACTTTGCTGACGGCGGTTTGTTTTCGCTCAAACCCCTCATTTTACTGGCCCAAAGGTAAAAACCGGGATAGACTCCCAATTAGATCCCGAAAACGGGACGTGAACGAGGCAGAGAGTGGCGGTATCTCATGACTGAGATGGTGTATGGCGCGGTCCAGGACCAGCGCGGCGAACCGATTCTACCAAAGTGGTGGCGCACGATTGACCGCTGGACGATGTCCTGCGTTCTGATCCTGTTTGTCATTGGCTTGTTGCTGGGGTTGGCGTCCTCGCCGCCGCTGGCAAGCCGCAATGGGTTTGATCCTTTTCACTACGTTGAGCGGCAGGCGCTGTTCGGCGGCTTGGCTCTGATTGCGATGCTGCTGACCTCGATGATGTCGCCGACTTTGGTGCGGCGACTGGCCGTGCTGGGCTTTCTCGGCGCGTTTGTGGCGCTGGCTTTTCTGCCTGTCTTCGGGACCGATTTCGGTAAAGGGGCGGTGCGCTGGTATTCGTTGGGCTTTGCCTCGCTGCAACCGTCCGAATTTCTGAAACCCGGTTTCATCGTCGTGGCTGCATGGCTGCTGGCCGCGTCGCAGGAAATCAACGGCCCTCCGGGGCGGTTGTGGTCTTTTGCGCTGTGTATGGCGATCGTGGCGATGTTGGTGCTGCAACCCGACTTTGGTCAGGCCTGCCTGATCCTGTTTGGCTGGGGCGTAATGTATTTCGTGGCCGGTGCGCCGATGCTGCTGCTGGTCGGCATGGCGGGCGCGGTCGTTCTGGGCGGGATGTTCGCCTACTCGAACTCGGAACATTTTGCGCGCCGCATTGACGGTTTCCTGAACCAAGAGGTCGATCCGACCACGCAGCTTGGCTATGCCACCAATGCGATCCGCGAGGGTGGGCTGTTCGGTGTGGGCGTGGGTGAGGGGCAGGTGAAATGGTCGTTGCCCGATGCGCATACGGATTTCATCATCGCTGTCGCGGCCGAGGAATATGGCCTGATCCTGGTGTTGATCATCATCGCGCTTTATTCCCTGATCGTCGTGCGTTCGCTCCTGCGGCTGATGCGTGAACGCGACATGTTTATCCGTCTGGCAGGGACAGGTCTGGCCTGCATGTTTGGTGTTCAGGCGATGATCAATATGGGGGTGGCCGTGCGTCTGCTGCCCGCCAAAGGCATGACGCTGCCGTTCGTCAGCTATGGTGGTTCCTCGCTGATTGCGGGTGGTATTGCAGTCGGCATGCTGCTGGCCTTTACCCGTACCCGGCCACAGGGCGAACTGGGCGATATTCTGCGCGGACGAGGTTGATGACAGCACCTTACCTTCTGATTGCGGCGGGCGGCACCGGGGGGCACATGTTCCCGGCACAGGCGCTGGCCGAGGCAATGCTGCACAAAGGCTGGCGCGTCCGCTTGTCAACTGATGCGCGCGGTGCGCGTTATACAGGTGGCTTTCCCCATTCGACCGAGATAGTCGAGGCATCCTCGGCCACGTTCGCGCGGGGCGGTTTGGCCGCCAAAGCGATGGTGGGCCCAAAGATCGCGGGCGGCGTGACCAGCATGGCAATGCAGATGATGCGCGACAGACCAGACGTGGTTGTTGGCTTTGGTGGATACCCTTCAATCCCTGCGTTGGGGGCGGCAACGTTGCTGAACATCCCGCGCATGATCCACGAACAGAACGGTGTGCTGGGCCGCGTGAACCAGTTGTTCGCCAAGCGCGTGGCGCAGGTGGCTTGCGGCGTGTGGCCCACGGACCTGCCAGACGGCGCGCAGGGGGTTCACACCGGCAACCCGGTCCGTGCAGCCGTGTTAGAGCGTGCAGCGTCTGGGTACATCCCCCCCGGCGACTACCCGATGTCTGTGCTTGTTATGGGCGGCTCGCAGGGGGCACGTATCCTCAGCGACGTTGTGCCCGGTGCGATTGCGGCATTGTCCGAAGACCTGCGTGCTCATATCCGGGTGTCTCATCAGGCGCGGGATGAGGACGGCGAACGTGTCACCGCGTTTTATGCTGACAACGGAATTCGCGCCGAAGTCCTGCCATTCTTCGATGACGTCCCGCGACGCATGTCCGATGCGCAACTTGTCATAAGCCGCTCGGGTGCCTCCAGCGTTGCCGATATCTCGGTAATCGGGCGGCCTTCGATCCTGATCCCATTTGCCGCTGCTGCCGGAGATCACCAAACCGCCAATGCGCGTGGGTTGGTGCAGGCCGGGGGCGCGATCATGATCCCAGAAAACCTGCTTGACGTTCCCGCGCTGACGCAGCAAATCACCGCAGTTCTGACAAACCCCGAAGCCGCGCAAAAGATGGCCCACGCCGCCCTCTCGACTGGCGCGCCCGATGCGACCGAGCGTCTGGTGCACCTCGTCGAACAGTTGGCGCAGAAGGAGACCACATGAATCCAGCAACCAAACTGCCGCAAGACGTAGGGTCGATCCACTTTGTGGGGATCGGCGGGATTGGGATGTCCGGGATTGCCGAGGTTCTGCTGAACCTGGGCTACAGGGTGCAGGGCTCGGACCTGAAAGCGTCCAAGATCACCGACCGTCTGGCCAGTTTGGGGGCCGAGATTTTCGTGGGTCAGCGCGCCGAAAACCTTGAAAACGCAGCCGTTGTTGTGGTGTCTACCGCGATCAAGGCTGGCAATCCCGAATTGGACGGGGCCCGCGCGCAAGGACTGCCAGTGGTGCGCCGTGCCGACATGCTGGCCGAGCTGATGCGCTTGAAGTCCAACATCGCTATCGCCGGAACCCATGGCAAAACCACCACCACCACAATGATGGCCGAGTTGATGGTGGCGGGCGATTTCGACCCCACCGTGATCAATGGCGGTATTATTCACGCCTATGGCAGCAACGCGCGGATGGGGCAGGGCGAATGGATGGTGGTCGAGGCCGACGAATCGGATGGCTCGTTCAACCGATTGCCCGCGACCATTGCTATTGTCACCAATATCGACCCCGAGCATATGGAGCATTGGGGCGATTTCGACAAGCTTCGCGACGGGTTCTATGAGTTTGTCTCGAACCTTCCCTTCTACGGCCTCGCGGTCTGTTGCACGGATCATGCCGAGGTGCAGACGTTGGTGGGTCGTATCACCGACCGCCGCGTGCGCACTTATGGGTTTAACGCGCAGGCCGACGTGCGGGCTGTGAACCTGACCTATAAGGGCGGAGTCGCGCATTTTGATGTTCATCTGCAATATGAAGACACGGTGATCGAAGGCTGCACGCTGCCAATGCCGGGCGACCACAATGTCTCGAACGCATTAAGCGCCGTGGCCGTTGCCCGTCATCTGGGTATGAAAACCGCGGAAATTCGCGAGGCTTTGGCCAATTTCGGCGGCGTCAATCGCCGTTTTACTAAGGTAGGAGAGGTCGACGGTGTCACCATTATCGACGATTACGGCCACCACCCGGTTGAAATCGCCGCCGTACTAAAAGCAGCACGTCAGGCTTCCGAAGGCCGCGTAATCGCAGTGCATCAACCGCACCGGTATTCACGCCTGTCGAACCTGTTTGATGATTTCTGCACCTGTTTCAATGACGCCGACGTGGTCGCCATTGCCGAAATCTTTGCCGCCGGAGAAGACCCGATCGAGGGGGCATCCCGCGATGATCTGGTGCAGGGCCTGATCCGTCACGGCCACCGCCATGCCCGCGCGCTGCTGGATGAAAACGATCTGGAACGGCTGGTCCGCGAACAAGCCCGCCCCGGCGACATGGTCGTCTGTTTGGGGGCCGGTACGATCAGCGCATGGGCCAATGGTTTGCCGGAACGGTTGCTGCGTAAGCAGGCTGGATAAGGTAATGGACTCTGCCGGCGCGCAACCTTAAAGAGCGTGGTCGGACTCGCCAGAAAGCGTCCTTGGAGGGGCGAATGGTTTATTCAGTGGTATTTGCAGGATTGTGGGTGGTGGCCTCGACCGTCGTGGCCATGCTGCCGATGCGTCTGCAATTTCCACCCGGCGTTGTTTTGTTTGTGGCCGCACCTGCACTTATCGTCTGGTTAGGCCATGATTTCGGCTGGTTCTTTTCAGTGCTGGCCTTTGCTGCCTTTGCGTCAATGTTCCGCAATCCAATCCGTCATTACTGGCACCGTTGGACCGGGCAGGAGGTAGAAGAGTGAACGTGTCTCTTGCCCTTGCTTTCGTCTGGGGGATTGCTGCGAATGTGCTGGCAATGATACCAAGCAAAGACAACCACTGGACCAGGGCTTATGTTCTGATTGCTGTTGGCATTCCGATCCTTGGCTACGTGACTTTGCAAAACGGTCCCTGGATTGGCTTGGTCGTTCTGGCGGCGGGAATGTCCGTGTTGCGCTGGCCGGTGATCTATCTGGGGCGGTGGGTGCGCAAAGTACTTCGCGCGACGCTCTGACCAATACAGCTTGCGTTGCGGGGGCAAATCCGCGAATTAGCAGGCATGACAGCTCTTCCCACGCCACGCGGCAAACTCTCTGAAAACCGACCTTTGAACGATCTCACTTGGCTGCGCGTTGGTGGGCCGGCGGATTATCTGTTTCAGCCAGCCGATTTGGAGGACCTGCGGGAATTCATGCGGCGGCTTCCCGGCGAAATGGCGGTTTTTCCGATGGGTGTCGGCTCTAACCTCATTGTGCGCGACGGGGGGCTGAGGGCGGTTGTGATCCGTTTGGGGCGGGGTTTCAATGGCATTTCCGTCGAAGGCAACCGCGTAACGGCAGGGGCTGCTGCGCTGGATGCGCATGTGGCGCGCAAAGCGGCGGATGCGGGGGTTGATCTGACGTTCTTGCGCACCATTCCCGGGTCCATCGGTGGTGCCGTGCGCATGAACGCGGGGTGTTATGGCAGTTACACGGCGGATGTCCTGCGCAAAGCGACCATCGTGACCCGTAAGGGCGACGTTGTGGACCTGACCCCTGACGAGCTGAACTTCAGCTATCGCCAGTCGGACCTGCCCGAAGGCGCGGTGCTGATCTCGGCGACGTTTGAGGGGCCTTCTGCTGATCCGCAGGTTTTGCATGATCGCATGACCGCGCAACTGAAGAAACGTGACGAAACCCAGCCCACCAAGGACCGCAGCGCGGGGTCCACTTTTCGCAATCCGGCGGGTTATTCCTCGACTGGCCAAGCCGATGATGTGCATGATCTGAAGGCGTGGAAGGTGATTGACGATGCGGGAATGCGCGGTGCGACCAGAGGCGGCGCGCAGATGAGCTCCAAGCATTCGAATTTCATGATCAATACTGGCACCGCAACCGCCGCCGACCTCGAAGGTCTCGGTGAAGAGGTGCGAAAAAAGGTTTACGAAACAAGCGGCATCACGCTAGAGTGGGAAATCATGCGGGTCGGTGATCCGCAGACAGATTAAGACCCCAACCGTCAGACCAAAACAGGCAAATTCAGGCGACGGATCAAGGGTATAAACGTATACGGACCACCAGATAAGGTCCGGGGACATTGAGGCGCTAAGTGGGTAAGTCGAGCAGGACACACCCCAAGGTGGCGGTATTGATGGGTGGCCCCTCGGCAGAACGCGAGGTGTCACTCAGCAGCGGGCGCGAATGCGCAGCCGCCCTCAGGGGAGAAGGCTTTGAAGTGGTCGAGCTGGACGCGGGTCCCGACCTTTACGCGCGCTTTTTGGACATCAAGCCAGATGTTGTTTTCAACGCCCTGCATGGCCGCTGGGGTGAGGATGGCTGCGTGCAGGGTCTGCTGGAATGGATTCGGATACCCTATACGCATTCCGGCGTGCTGGCCTCGGCTTTGGCGATGGACAAACAGCGCAGCAAGGAAATTTACCAGACCGAGGGTCTGCCTATCGTACCCAGCGTGATCGTGCCCAAGGTCGAGGTTGTCGAAGTTCACGTGATGGAGCCACCCTACGTGGCCAAGCCCAATAACGAAGGGTCCAGCGTAGGGATCTACATCGTTCACGAAGGGTCCAACGGACCGCCGCAACTGTCGGATGATATGCCCGAGCATGTCATGGTCGAGAAATACGTGGCCGGGCGTGAATTGACGGTGACGGTAGTGGGGGATCGCGCCCTTACCGTGACCGAAATCATGACGGATGGCGGCTGGTACGACTATGACGCCAAGTACAAGCCGGGCGGATCGTGGCACGTACTGCCTGCTAATATTCCGCGGGACATCTTCCAACTTTGTATGGATTACGCGGTGAAGGCCCACAACGCTTTGGGCTGCAAGGGCGTAAGCCGTACCGACTATCGCTGGGATGACAGTATGGGCGCGGACGGGTTGTTCCTGCTTGAGACCAACACGCAACCGGGCATGACGCCAACGTCTTTGGTGCCCGAGCAGGCAGAACATTGCGGTATGACGTTCGGACAGCTATGCGCCTGGATGGTGGAGGATGCTTCATGCGACCGTTAAGAGCCACCCGCGCACCTGTCATACACCGATCAAAACCGTTGTCAGGGCCGGATGCGGATTTCGCGTCGGGCGAACATCACGATGTTGAGCCGAAACTGCGTTTGCAAGGCGCAAAGCTGTTTGGCCGCAAGTCCCGTCGCTTTGACCCTGCGCCCTCGCGCCTCAGCTACCGGATGCAGCGCTGGATGCTGACACCGGGTGTGCGGCGTGGCCTGAAGGTTGGACTGCCGATTTTTGCGATCTGCGCGGCTGTTGGCCTCTATTTCAGCGCGGCAGAGCGGCGCGACGCGTTGGTGGCTTATGCCAACGATATCAAGACTTCTATCCAGCAACGCCCCGAATTCATGGTCAACCTGTTGGCGATCGATGGGGCAGGCCCCGGTCTGGCGGATGATATCCGTGCGGTGGTGCCGTTGGATTTCCCGATCAGTTCTTGGGATCTGGATGCCGATCAGATCCGCGACACGATCACGGGGTTGGACCCTGTCAAATCAGCGACTGTGCGCGTGCGCCCAGGTGGAATCCTTCAGGTGGACGTTGTCGAGCGACAGCCTGTTGTCGTCTGGCGAACCCGTGGCGGTATCGAACTGCTGGATGACACTGGCGCGCATGTCGAACGAATTGTCTCGCGCAAGGACCATTCCGGCCTGCCTTTGATCGCGGGCAAGGGTGCCGATGCCCATGTGCAGCAAGCGTTGGAACTGTTGGCGACGGCGCGCAGCCTTGGCAACCGGGTGCGCGGGCTTGTGCGTATAGGCGAACGCCGCTGGGATCTGGTGCTGGATCGGGGTCAGCGCATCATGCTGCCAACCGAACGCCCCGTCCGGGCGTTGGAGCGCGTACTGGCCGTAAACGAAGTTCAGGATCTGCTGGAACGCGACGTGGCCGTGGTCGACATGCGTCTGGGTCAGCGACCAACCATCCGAATGACCAAAGCTGCCAGCGAAGACTGGTGGAATACAAAAGTAGATGTAAGTAGCGGGCAGTAACGATTATGATGACCGACCTTTATCAGTCTCAACGGGCCATGCGGCAAATGCGCAGACAGGCGATGCAGCGCGGGGTGGTTGCCATTCTGGATGTCGGCAGCTCAAAGATTGCCTGCCTTGTGCTTCGGTTTGATGGTGCCAGTCGCCTGAACGAAGACAGCGGGATCGGATCGCTCGCCGGTCAGTCCGGCTTTCGCGTGATCGGTGCTGCAACGACCCGGTCCCGTGGCGTGCAGTTCGGCGAAGTTACGGCCATGCAGGAGACTGAGCGCGCCATTCGGACGGCGCTGCAAACAGCGCAGAAGATGGCCGATATCCGCGTGGATCACGTGATCGCGTGTTTCTCGGGGGCCAATCCCCGATCTTACGGTTTGGACGCTCAGGTCGATCTGGAAGGGCAGGTCGTGACCGAGGCCGAGGTCGGTCGCGTTCTGAATGCTTGCGACGTTCCGGATTACGGTGCGGGGCGCGAAGTGCTGCATGCGCAGCCGGTGAACTTTGCTTTGGATAACCGCTCTGGTCTGATCGACCCACGCGGTCAGATGGGGCAATCGCTGGCCGTTGACATGCACATGCTCACGGTTGACGCCGTTGCGATCCAGAACATCGTGCGCTGTATCAAGCGTTGCGATCTGGAGCTCGCTGGAATCGCGAATTCGGCCTATGTGTCGGGTGTTTCGGCCTTGGTCGAGGACGAGCAGGAGCTGGGCGCGGCCTGTATTGACATGGGTGGTGGCACGACCAGCGTGTCGATCTTCATGAAGAAACACATGATCTACGCCGATTGCGTGCGCATGGGCGGTGATCACGTGACCTCGGATATCTCGATGGGGCTGGGTGTTCCGGCCCATGTGGCTGAACGTATCAAAACATTCAATGGTGGGGTTCATGCGACCGGCGCAGATGACCGGGACCTGATCGACATCGGTGGCGATACTGGCGACTGGGAACACGATCGCCGGACCGTAAGCCGGGCCGAATTGATCGGGATCATGCGTCCCCGTGTGGAAGAAATCCTCGAAGAAGTCCGCATTCGTCTGGATGCTGCGGGGTTCGAACACATGCCCAGTCAGCAGATTGTGCTAACGGGCGGTGGAAGTCAGATCATGGGCCTGGATGGGCTTGCGACCCGTATCCTGGGTCAGCGCGTCCGCTTGGGGCGCCCCCTTCGCGTTCATGGGTTGCCGCAATCGGCAACCGGGCCTGGATTTTCCTCGGCGGTCGGCCTTAGCCTGTTCGCGGCGCATCCGCAGGATGAATGGTGGGACTTTGAAATCCCGGTCGATACCTATGCGGCGCGCCCTTTCAAGCGCGCGGTGCGCTGGTTCCGTGACAATTGGTAGGGTTCTGGTCGCGGCGCTTGTCGCTGCGATTCCCACTGCCCCATCAGCTCAGACACGCATCTCGCCCGAGGCGTTTCTAAGTGCGGTCGAGGGCAAAACCGTCAAGTTCCACGACTACCCGAGCGGCGATCTGGTGGGGACCGAAGAATTCCTCAGTCCGACTCTCTCCGTTTGGCGAATGGAGGGCAGGGGTTGTGTCTATGGCCAGATTACAACTCCTGACGGGCAGATCTGCTTTCTCTATGATGATGACGTCGACGGCATTCCGGTTTGCTGGTGGCCCTTTGTGCATGAGGATCGGCTGATGGTTCGTCTGGCAACATTCGCCTATACTGAAATCCAAGAAGTTCGTGATGTTTCCGAAGACGGCCTGAACTGTCCAAGTGCCCCAATTGGCTAAAGAAATGTGTTGCGGACGCCGCTGAAATCCCGCAAAATATCCACAAGGCCCGTCAGAGGTCCCGCGGCAGGAACTGAGCAGTTTTCCGCATACAGAAGATGATGATTTTTCAGGTGACGCGCCCATCAATTGCGGTGTGCCGGTCGCATTTTTCGTGGTGCTTTGAGTTCAATCCGCAACATCTGACAATCAATGCAAAATACGGCGGTGATCCGCCTTATTTCCTCCATATTTTGTGGATTCTGGCGATTTTTGGCGTGACGTTTGGCGTTTCGGTCGGTAGGATTGTTGAAGGATAGGTAAGAAAAACACCGCTTTGGCGGATCATATAAACAGGCGGACAGAGCATGACATTGAATCTTTCGATGCCCGGGCACGACGAACTGAAGCCTCGGATTACTGTATTTGGCGTTGGTGGCGCGGGCGGTAACGCTGTCAATAACATGATTGAAAAACAGTTGGATGGCGTGGATTTCGTGGTCGCCAACACTGACGCACAGGCACTTCAGCAAAGCCATTCCTCGGCGCGGGTGCAATTGGGCGTCAAAGTGACCGAGGGTCTGGGCGCTGGTGCGCGACCGACGGTTGGGGCTGCGGCTGCAGAAGAAAGCATCGAACAGATCGTCGATCATCTGGCGGGCGCGCATATGTGTTTCATCACCGCCGGCATGGGCGGTGGGACCGGTACGGGCGCTGCTCCGATCATCGCTCAGGCTGCGCGTGAGTTGGGCGTTCTGACAGTTGGTGTTGTCACCAAGCCCTTCCAGTTCGAAGGGGCCAAGCGGATGCGTCAGGCCGAAGACGGTGTTGAGGCATTGCAAAAGGTCGTCGACACGCTGATCATCATTCCGAACCAGAACCTGTTCCGACTGGCTAACGAAAAGACCACCTTCACCGAAGCGTTCTCGATGGCCGATGATGTTCTGTATCAGGGCGTCAAAGGCGTGACCGATCTGATGGTCCGTCCCGGTCTGATCAACCTCGACTTTGCCGATGTGCGCGCCGTGATGGACGAGATGGGCAAGGCGATGATGGGCACGGGCGAGGCCACTGGCGAAGATCGCGCAGTTCAGGCGGCCGAGAAAGCAATCGCCAACCCGCTGCTGGACGAAATCAGCCTCAAGGGTGCCAAGGGCGTGCTGATCAACATTACCGGTTCGCACGACCTGACCCTGTTCGAGCTGGACGAAGCCGCCAACCGCATCCGCGAAGAAGTCGATCCCGAGGCGAACATCATCGTTGGTTCGACCCTGGATACCGCGATGGAAGGCGGCATGCGCGTTTCGGTTGTCGCAACCGGTATTGACGCCAGTGAAAAGCACGATGACGTCCCCGTTGCCCGCCGTTCGATGTCAGCCCCACTGACACGCACAGTTTCGGCAGAGGAACCGCTGCAAGAAGAGACCCCCGTTGCAGCGGAAGAGGCAGCCCCTGAGTCGCTGCCCGAAGTGAACCGCGAACCTTCGTTGTTTGAAACGACCGAGGAACCGGCGGAACCACAGTACCAGCCGCGTGCCGAGCAAGACGATGATGGCCTGCCCCCCCCGGCCTATCAGCCGCAGGTCGCTGAGTTCGAACCGACCCCCGAGCCGGTTGAACCTGCTCCGGAAAACTATGTCGCGCCTCAGCCTCAACCAGCGGCGGGCACCCCGTCGCCAGAGGCCCTGCAGCGCCTGCAAGCCGCGGTTCAGAACGTTCCGGCGTCCGAGCGTGGCCACCCAGCGCCGCGCCCGGCGGCACCGCAGCCCGCACCTCAGCCGACGGCCCATACTGAGGCTGATCGCCCCCGGTTTGGCTTCAACCGTTTGATCGACCGGATGACCGGTCACGCGGCCGATACACCGGCGCAACCACCGCGCCAACAGCCGGTTATGCGCCAATCTGACGCTACGGCACCAGCACAGGATGAGGCCGATCCCGAACAGGATCGCATCGAAATTCCGGCATTTCTGCGGCGTCAAGCGAACTGATCGCGGTAACAATATACGTTTAGGGGGTCGCCGTTTGGCGGCCCTTTTTCTTTTAAAAACGCAAGTTTAAACGGCTGTAAGCAGTCTTTTGCCGATCTGTTACATACATGTTTCATTCAGTTACAAAGAGTGAGTTGAGCCTTTTGCCCGTGTTCCTTAACTGAATGTCCAACACGGTCGGGATGGGCCGGACACCACTCACTGAGGTTCACTTTGCAACATACGCTCAAAACTCCGATCACGTTTACAGGCGTCGGGCTGCACAGCGGCAAACCAGCGACGATGGTCCTGAAACCAGCGGCTGCCGGTCACGGCATCTGGTTCAAGCGGTCGGATATCGAACTGGGCAACGCGCTGATCCCGGCGATCTACGACGTGGTTGAACGCACCCCGCTTTGCACCCGTCTGGTGAATGACGCGGGTGTGTCGGTGTCGACCATCGAGCATATCATGGCAGCTTTGGCCGGGTGCGGTGTTCATAACGCTCTGATCGAGATTGACGGCCCCGAAGTTCCGATCATGGACGGATCGTCGATCGACTTCGTGCGCGGCATCATGGCCAAAGGTGTGCGTCGGCAGGCGAGCCCGGTTCTGGCCTACGAAGTGCTCAAGCCCGTAACAGCGACCCGCGAAGGGGCAAGCGCCTCAATCGCGCCCGCCGATGGCCTGATCATCGACTTCCATATAGATTTCGAAGACGCGGCGATTGGCAGCCAGACCAAGACGTTGGATATGCGTAACGGATCCTTTGCGCGCGAACTGAGTGATTGCCGTACGTTCTGCCGCCGCACAGACGTCGAAGAAATGCGCGAGAACGGTCTTGCGCTTGGTGGAACATTGGAAAACGCCGTGGTTGTTCAGGGGGACGAAGTGTTGACCCCCGGCGGACTTCGCCACGCTGATGAAGCCGTGCGTCACAAGATGCTGGACGCTCTGGGTGACCTTTATCTGGCCGGAGGGCCGATCCTGGGTCATTTCACAGGCGATAAGTCGGGCCATGCGATGACAAACACCTTGCTGCGCAAACTGTTTGAAACGCCAGGGGCCGTTCGTCCGATCCTTTGCACGCCCGAACAGGCCGCGCGTCTGCCGGGGCAAGGCCTTGTGTGGGACGAAATCCCCGAAGTCGCCTGATTGGATCAACTCTGTCGACAATTGCGCCAGAGGGCTTACTAAGGCGTTTTGCCCCGCAATTATATGTGCTAAACCAAGGCCAAATCCGGGGTTTGCCCCAATAATCAAGACGACGAGGATAGGCGGAATGGTTGGCACCAAAGCGGCAGTCAGATTCGCAGGGGCGATTCTTCTGGCAGCAGTTTTGACGGCTTGCGGCAGACAAGGCGCAGACCGCGATCAGAACCTGGAAGGGTTCACTCCGGAACAGATTTTCACGCGCGGCGAATATGAGCTGTCGCAGAATCGTTCGGATGATGCGGCGTGGTACTTCTCGGAAGTCGAACGTCTGTATCCTTATTCCGATTGGGCCAAACGCGCGCTGATCATGCAGGCGTTCTCATACCATTCGGACAAGAACTATGAAGAAAGCCGCGCAGCGGCGCAGCGGTATATCGACTTTTACCCCACGGATGAAGATGCGGCCTATGCCCAGTACCTGCTTGCGCTGAGCTATTATGATCAGATTGACGAGGTCGGGCGTGATCAGGGCCTGACATTTCAGGCGCTTCAGTCCTTGCGCACGGTCATCGAAGTTTATCCCGACAGTGAATACGCAACGTCGGCGGTGCTGAAATTCGATCTGGCTTTTGACCATCTGGCCGGAAAAGAAATGGAGATTGGCCGCTATTACCTGCGCCAAGATCATTATTCCGCAGCCATCAACCGGTTCCGTGTCGTGGTAGAGGATTTTCAAACCACGTCGCACACCGCCGAGGCGCTGTATCGTTTGATCGAAGCCTATCTGTCGCTGGGTCTGGTGGACGAAGCGCAGTCGGCCGGTGCGATTTTGGGATACAACTATCAGTCGTCCGAGTGGTACGACGCGGGTTACAAGCTGTTGACCTCGCGTGGGCTGGACTTGAAGAGCCGAGGAAATAATTGGCTCAGCCAGATCTATCGCCAGACGATCAAGGGTGAGTGGTTGTAATCGCCATGACCAAAGGCGTGGGACGCTAAGACCCGATGCTGCGCGCCCTCGATATCCGCGACATGCTGATCATCGACCGGTTGGAACTGACGTTCCAGCCGGGTTTGAACGCGTTGACCGGCGAGACAGGGGCAGGCAAGTCGATCCTGCTGGATTCCCTTGGCTTCGTTCTGGGGTGGCGCGGCCGGGCTGAACTGGTGCGTCAGGGCGCTGTGCAGGGCGAAGTTGTGGCCGAATTCGAGCTGTCCCCGGACCATCCAGCCCATACGATCTTGGCGGAGGCCGGATTGCCTGCCGGAGAGGAGTTGATCCTGCGCCGCGTAAACACAGCCGAAGGGCGCAAGACAGCCTGGGTCAATGACAGGCGCTGCTCGGGCGAGGTGCTGCGAGCGCTGTCTGAGACTCTGGTGGAATTGCATGGCCAGCACGATGATCGCGGATTGTTGAACCCGCGCGGTCACAGGGCCATGCTGGACAGCTATTCGGGCGCCGATGAGCAGCTTGCCGACGTTCGTACCGCGTGGTCTGAGACGTCGCGCGCCCGCAAAGCTCTTGCCCAGACCGAGGCTGCTTTGACAGCGATGCGCGCCGAAGAAGAGTTTCTGCGCCATTCGGTAGCCGAACTTGACCAGTTGGACCCGCAACCGGGCGAAGATGCCGAACTGGATGCCCGTCGTCGATTGATGCAGGGTGCCGAGCGTATCCGTGACGACGTTGCCCGCGCTTTTGATCTTCTGGGCGGCGACGGCGCAGAGGGTGCGATGTCTGACGCCGTGCGTTGGTTGGAAGGTGTATCCGACAATGCCGGTGGGCAGTTGGAGGAACCGATTGCCGCGTTGGGCCGTGCCTTGATCGAATTGGGTGAGGCACAAGACGGTGTCAGTGCCTGTCTTGACGCGCTGGAGTTCAACCCAGCCGAATTGGAGCTGACCGAAGAGCGTCTTTTTGCTATTCGCGCGCTGGCCCGAAAACACGACGTTGCCCCCGATGATCTGAGTGGCTTTGCCGAGACTTTGCGCGATCGATTGAACCGGCTGGAAGCAGGGGATGCAGATCTGGTCGATCAGCGCGCTGCGGTTGCGGCCGCGCAGGAATGTTATGACGCGGCTGCTGCGGCTCTGAGCGCCACACGGCAAAAGGCCGCCGCCGAGTTGGACGCAGCCGTAATGGCTGAATTGGCGCCGTTGAAAATGGAGCGTGCGGTGTTTCGGACCGAAGTGATCCCAGGCGAACCCGGCCCCGAAGGTGTTGACGCGGTTGCCTTCACGGTTGCCACCAATCCCGGCGCCCCGTCCGGCCCGCTGAACAAAATCGCGTCCGGCGGGGAGCTCAGTCGGTTTCTGCTGGCACTCAAGGTGTGCTTGACCGGGGAAGACAGTGCGCACACCATGATCTTTGATGAGATTGATCGGGGTGTTGGCGGTGCCACGGCGGATGCTGTTGGCCGTCGACTGGCGTCTTTGGCGCATGGTGGGCAGGTTCTTGTGGTGACGCATTCACCGCAGGTTGCCGCCCGAGCCGCGCATCACTGGCGGGTTCAGAAACATGTCACGGACGGTCAGACGCTTTCGACGGTGATCCCGCTGGCTGATCCTGACAGGGTGGACGAAATTGCCCGAATGGTTGCCGGCGATACCATAACTGACGAAGCACGCGCCGCCGCCCGTGCCTTGTTGGACGCATAGCTGCTCACACCCGCGCGATCCGCCTTTTATATGTGCCCACCGTGGCTTAGTAAGGCATATGAATTGACCCCCGAGGGCACATGACTCAGTCGACCCGCACCGTTTTGCGCAACCAGCTCAATCAGGCTCTGGCCGCGATGAAGGATGCGTGGCGGGTGATGCGGCGTCGGGGGCCCAGTCAAATTCAATTCTGGTTCATTGCTTTGGCCATTGGGATCGCGGCTGGCTTCATGGCGCTGGGATTTCGCAAGGCAATCCGGGCACTTCAGGCCTATGTCTATGACACCGAAGATATCCTGCTGCTGCATAGTCATGCAGAAAAGCTGCCGTGGTTCGTGATCCTGATCACGCCGATCATTGGCGGTCTGGTTGTTGGCATCATCCTGCACAGATTCACTGATGACGGGCGCGTTCGTTCTGTCGCCGACGTGATTGAGGGCGCGGCGCTTACGGATGGCCGGGTTGAACGCAAGGCCGGGATTGCGTCTTTGTTTGCGTCCCTGATTACACTAAGTACGGGTGGATCGACAGGCCGCGAAGGACCGGTGGTGCATATGGCCGGTGTCATCTCGACATGGGTCAGCGACCGTATTAACGCCGACGGCATTACCGGGCGCGACCTCTTGGGATGTGCAGTGGCGGCTGCGGTATCGGCCAGCTTCAATTCTCCGATCGCGGGTGCGCTTTTCGCGCTCGAAGTCGTCTTGCGGCATTTTGCGGTGCATGCATTTGCGCCGATCGTCATCGCGTCGGTCGCGGGCACGGTGATCAACAGGTTGGAATATGGCGACGTCACCGAGTTCGTTTTGGAAACGCCCGGCTCGCTGCAATTCTATGTCGAGCTACCCGCCTTTCTGATCCTTGGTTTGATTTGCGGCCTTGTTTCCCTGCTGCTGATGCGATCAATCTTTTTCGCCGAGGACTTCGGCAACCACATTCAGGCCCGATTGTCCCTGCCGCGTTGGTTGCGGCCAGCCGTGTCAGGCGCGATGCTGGGGCTTCTGGCGATCTGGTTCCCGCACATCATCGGGGTTGGATACGAAACCACGGTCCGTGCCTTGACCGGAGATTTGGTGCTCACCGCCGCCATCGTCTTTGCCGTGGTTAAAACAATTGCGTTGGCCATCACGATGGGTGGCCGGATGGGGGGCGGAGTTTTCTCGCCTTCTTTGATGATTGGCGCATTGACCGGGTTGGCGTTCGGCCTGATCGCAACCGGGTTGCTGCCGGATGTATCGGGAACACATACCCTCTATGCTTTTGCGGGAATGGGGGCCGTTGCCGCCGCGGTGCTGGGTGCGCCGATATCGACCACGATGATAGTCTTTGAATTGACCGGAGACTGGCAGATCGGTCTGGCCGTTATGGTTTCGGTGTCCATGTCGACCGCGCTGGCCTCGCGCCTAGTCGACAGGTCGTTCTTCCTGACACAGCTTGAGCGCCGCGATGTTCACCTGGCCGCTGGCCCGCAGGCTTACCTGTTGGCGATGTTACGCGCCGGATCAGTGATGCGCCCCATCGGTGATCCACGGTCAATCACCAAGGACGAAGCACAGGAGCTGATAGAACAAGGCCTGTGCGTTCAGGCCAGCGCCACATTAGAGGCCGCAATGCCTTACTTTGATCGGGTGGACATCCCGTGCATTCCGGTCGTCGTGGTGGATGAGGACGGCTGCGAAAACCCCGTTGGTGCCCTGTACCACATTGACGCGCTCAAAGCCTATAATCGGGCTTTGGCGGCGACGGCGGCCGAGGAGCATTCTTAACCGGGATACACAGTCGCAGCGTCCCCCAGATAGTTGTCCCACGCAAACCAGTATGAGATATGTCCCGCAACGCGTGGCAATTGCGTGCCATCAGGGCCGATCAAGGCCTCTTCGGTCATTGTCCATTTCCTGCCCGCCTGATCAACCAAACCGCCGTCAGATGCCGTGAATTGGTTTGACTTCCGCTCATAGGCCCGGACTGCGCGCTTGTCCGGATTTCCAACCAGAACCAGCGCTTTGTTATCAATTGCGTCATTGATCACGCGGGTCTTACTGAACGCGTCCAAAGGCCAGGCCCGTGCCGCGCCAAATTGACGGATGGCGAACACATAGTCTTTTTGCTGATGTTTGGATTGATCAACCAGCGCCGGAAACATCAACTCGGGTGATGCGAAGTAGTCGCGATAGACCACGCCTGATCCATAGTTTCTGCGGTGCCCGGTTTTGAGGGACAGAACCTTGGTGTCGGGGTGCGAGGTTTTCCAGCTTTGCCATGTGGTGATCACAACTGGTCGCTGCTTCAACTCAATACCGCTGCTGACCAAGGGGCCAACAACCGGTTTGCCGGTGTACTGGTTCCATAACGAGTGTGTCTCGCGGTCGAACATCAGCTTGTTCGAACGGTACAGAAAACCTGACGAGCCAAAGACCAGAGGCTTGCTTCGCCCTGCCACTTGCGTTTCAAACAGAATTCCCGAGCCGCACAGCGTGCAATAGGCCAACGCGACAGGTACGCCGCCGATGACCTCATTAAACATTTCGTGCCAGCCCATAATCCGCAACGGATAGGCGCGTGTGTCCCCGTTGATCGAGACGCCGAAAACCAGATCGCTGTCGTTCAGGTATTCCGCCCGAGACACCGGCACCAGTGCCGGATTGTCTAGTGAAGGGATTCCATCCTTGTGAACCCCACCCCAAGTGATCTCTTCCAGCCGGATTTTCATCTTCTCGGGCTGCAGGTATTCAGGGCGCAGAAAATCGTCGAAATTTGAGTCGATCCCCAATAGCACTTCGCGCTTGAATGGGATCAGCGACGGATGCGGGGTGAGCTGCGGGTTGTTCTCTTGCCAGAGCATCCAATCGAACCAATCGGTTCCGATAGTCTCGCCCGTGAGATCGCGCATCACGCCGGTGATCTCGTTACTTCGCTGCCGCCCGTACCGCATCGCGGTCAGCAGGGCAGGGACGACATCCGGATTTCCGCGCGCGACCAGATAGGCCATACCCTCGGCAAATTCGGAATTGCTGCCATACAGGGTGGAGCGCACGGCTTGCAAAACAGGATCGGATTGCGACCACAACGCTGTGGGCAGGGCAAACCCAGCGCCAAGTGCTCCGACGAAACTGCGGCGGGTGATCGACATGGCATCCTCCGATGGTGTTTTGTGCCATTTTGCCCGCAAATCGGTTCACTTGCATTGAACAGGCGCGTGAGGAATGCGTGAAGTTTGTTCGGTTTGGGGTGTGGTTGAAGTCTATTGGCCGCAATCATTCGCAGGAATTGGCAAGCCGGGTTGATACTGATGAAATTTCCGGTTTCTATGAGCCCGAGCAGCACCCGCAGTAATTGCGGATAACAAAAAAACTTGGTTGAGGTCAGGCAATGAGCATCGCGAAACGACTGTTGAGAAGCCCCGTTATCACGGTGACATTGGCAGGTTCGCTGGGCCTGATGATGTGGGAAGTGCACCAACTGCGCACAAGTCATGTTGGGATAACTCATTCCGCTCCGGTCTGGTCTGGGGATCGCGTTGCGCAAGTCGAAACCATTTTCACCGCCCTCAACATGAAAGAACTGGACGTCCCCGTTGACCGTGCGGGCAGCGGTGGAGCGTTGACCAGTTTGGGAAATGACCTGATCGTCATGACCCATGAAGGCGGGTTTTTCGAAGTCAGCGGCGATGAAGCCGTGACGCTTGATATTGCGCCGCCGCCCAACGGGTGGCAGGCCATGCTTGATTTCGAAGAGGCCAACCCGGATTACAATTTTGCGCATTTCTATTTTCGTTACAACGACGTAGACGTCGTGGACGGTAAGCTGATTGTCTCATTCACCGAGTGGGTAGAAGCAGACAATTGCTATCGCACGACCTTGTCCACTGCTCCGCTGAACGGCACCTCTGTCGATGCGGTGTCTATCAGTCCGGATGACTGGACCATTCTGTACGCGACGGACCCCTGTCTTGCGCCCAACCCGGACGGGCGCGCGATTCAGGGCCATATGGCGGGTGGTCGGTTCCGTGTGGACGATGATGGGACATTGTATCTGGCCGCTGGCGACTATGCGATGGACGGAACCTATTCGCCGGTGGCGCTGTCGCAGGATCCTGACCAGATGTACGGCAAGGTACTTGCCATCGATACGGCAACCGGTGAGCACCGCGTTTTCAGTCAGGGCCACTCGAACATGCAGGGGATCGCGTTTGATGCCGATGGCCGATTGTGGACGGTCGAGCATGGCCGTCGCGGAGGGGATGAGCTGAACCTCATTCGTGAGGGCTCAGATTACGGGTGGCCGCAGGTTTCGCTGGGTACACGGTACAATAAGTTGCCTTTGCCGGATACGCTCGACTATGGACGCCACCCAGAATTTCAGCTTCCAGCTTATTCGTGGTTGCCCTCGGTCGCCGTAAGCTCATTGGCGCCGGTGGACGATTTCCATCCGGCGTGGGACGGTGACATGCTGGCGGGGTCCTTGGCCGGAAACAGCCTGTTCCGCATCCGCACGAACGGCGAAGGCATCCTGTTCGCCGAGCGCATTCCGCTTGGCTTTCGCATCCGCTATGTCCATCAGCATGGTGACACGATCGCACTTTGGACCGATCAGAAGAAAGTGCTGCATCTGACGGTCGGCGAGTTTGATCCAAGCTACCAGTTCGCCGTTGCCAAAATTGGCGATCTTGGTTTGTCGAACAGAACCGCCGGCGCGGTCGAAACCGCGCTGGACGGCTGCGCCGAATGTCACGGCTTTGGCGTACTTCCAAGCGCAAGCGCCCCGTCATTGGGCGAGGTCTACGGCAGAAAGATCGCGGGTCTCACGGATTTTGATTATTCGCAGTCGCTTTCGTCGGCTGGAGGAGAGTGGACACGCGAGCAGTTGGTCGCATTTCTGGACAATCCGCAATCTGTGGCCCAGGACACCTCGATGCCTGACCCGGCGCTGGGCGACCCAGAGGTTATTAACGCCTTGGTGGATATCCTGATTTCTCTGCGCGAGCAGGCTGAATAACCTCGGATGTTCGGGTGAATGAAGGCTTCGGGCGCGTCTTAAGCTGCACGGACTTTTGCTTGGTAATAGTAATGACCGCAAAGTTGGGCTTTGGGCTTTCTTGCGTGCTTAAGAACGCACCGAACCCGTTGTGGAACATGTTCGACGCCCCTTGAAATGGCTTGTTTTCTTGATTCAAACAGCAATTTTCAGCTATTATCGGCAAAGTTGGCCCGGATAATTTATTGAGTTCAATTAGTATTCGTTCTTCTTAACCGGGTATCTGGCACTACGAATACACGTAATTTCAAACGACTAGACGACAAATATACGAACTTGCACCAAGGCTCATGAGATTTGGGGGCAACTTATTATGTTTTTACTGCGTCTCGCTTTGTGTTCATCAAATTACACTACTGCCTCTGCGCGCGCATGGTGTTTGGCCCTTTTGCGGCCGCTTGGCAGAATTTGGGCCATCTATTGCCTGTGGAAGTTCCGAATACTCCGCTTTGAACCTTTCAGATGCGCAGAGTACCCTTTGGTTCACGCCCGTGTTCCGATGAATTGCCGGGGCGGAAAGCGGATTCAAAATCCGGTTTCGTGTAGAAAAGGGTCGTTGCATGCGCGTTTTTGATGCCGCATTGATCGGCGCTGGCCCTGCTGGTTATGCCGCCCTGACCGCGATGAAGGGTTTTTCCGGATCGTTGGTTGTTGTTACGGGTGCGACGTCCCAACCCTTTGAGGGGGGGCCGGCCAAAATAGTTTCGGTGGCCTATGAACGGCGCGAGCCCGCCTATTTGGCCGAACGAACGGCCGTGTCCGGAGATGCCCCACCGATGTTTGTTGCCGCAGAAATTGGTGGTTTGGCCAATTATTGGGGAAAACAGCTTCAGGTCTATGACAGGGATGACCCTTGGGGGCAGGGACGATTCCTTGAAAACTGGAAGGCTTACCGCGATGCGTGCGACGCAGTCCAATCCGATTTCGAAGTGGTTGGCGGCGTTCGTCGGCAGAAACTGGAAAACGGATTTGAAAAAAGCGCACCGCGTCTTCTGACGGGAACCAAGGACAAGCCCGGGTCTGGATTGCGCGCTATGGCTAATGCGGTGGAAAAGCGCCTGTGTGAAATGCCGGATGTCGAAATCCACAACGGTCGCGTACAGCGTATAGAAACCGAACAGGAACTTGTTCGGTTAGAGCTTGACGACGGTACCAGAATTAAGGCTCGCCGTGTGTTTCTGGCTGCCGGTGTTCTTGGCACGGCAACTTTGCTGGCACGTAGCCTAAGGGCGGCTACCGAAATCAGATTTCGTGATCATGCACCCTACACGATCAATTGCCTCAGGCTCGCCCGTATACTTGGGTCGCCGCGCAGCTATACGAACCGGGGGAATTTCAACGCGCTAACACTCAAGTGGAAACAAGACGGACTTTGTAAGCTGTTTGCCTCGGTCTACACGGTGTCCCAAGCCCCGCTGAGTATGCTGACGACCCGGTTCGGTCTGGGGCCTCATTTCCGTGGTCGACGTATAGGACGCATTATTGATTTTGTTCAGCCAGTGCGGATCTGGACACCCAAAACGCTAGTACAGTTTCGCCATTTGCCGGGGCAGGGCCGGATTGAGGCGATACAGACGCCGAAACCGGATATGGACGAATACTTGCAGCATCTTCTCGACTGGCTCGCCTCTCACGGCGTGCGCAGCGCATTGGGCATCACTGACCCCGGTCAAGGGTTTCACTATCACAGGTTGACCCTAGGGCAGCGGAATGATCCCGTGGATCAGGTCGTGCGATCTGCTTTCAACGGCAAGGTCCGTGTGATCGACGCATCCTGCCTGCCTGAGATTGGGTGCCCTCCGCATACGTTGACGTCAATGGCGCAGGCGTTCGGACGTGTCCGTCATGACATGGCAACTGTCGAGGCGATGAAAGAGGCGATTTAGATTTGTTCGACCTTGACCGAATCGATCTTATAAAAGGCAACGTAGCCCTTGATCTCCAGGGCTGATGGGATCGGGTCTTCGTAGCTCCACGCTGCGTTTTCAGTGACAGAGGATTTGTTCACAATCGAAAAATGCGTGGCATCGCCCTTGTGCGGGCAATGTGTGCGTTTTTCGGTGCGATCCAGAAACGCCATGGCAATGTCTGACCGAGGGAAGTAGATTACAGGGTCAAGATCGCCTTCCAAAAGCTCCAGCGCATTCGTGCTTTCACCAAGGACAGCGCCGCCGGAACGGACGCTCCATTTCCCCGGCGCTTTACGGATTGTGATCTTGGTCATACGTATTCCATCCCTTTGTTCTGGGCTTCTCCTCTGCCCGGTGTTTGTAACAGTCCGGTGTCAGACCGGCCCTGTTGCGGCATCCAACCACAGCTGCGCCTCTGCGCCCAGCCTAGGCCTGATTTTTTCCGCAACGTCGCGGTGATAGGCGTTCAGCCAATCGCGCTCGTCAGTGGTAAGCATCTCAACTACAATCAATCGTTGGTCAATCGGGACAAAGGTCAGAGTACGCCAGTTCAGCATCGCGCGTTCGGCATCACCACCGGGCAGGGCGGGGGCTTCTTGCACAGCCACGAGATTTTCGATCCGGATTCCGAAAGCGTCCTCGCGGTAGTAGCCCGGTTCGTTCGACAGGATCATACCGGGTTGCAGCGGGACAGAGCTGACACGCGACAGGCGCTGGGGGCCTTCGTGAACGCTTAGATAAGCGCCAACCCCGTGGCCGACCCCGTGATTGAAATCCTGCCCCGCCGCCCAGAGCGGCGCGCGCGCAATGCATTCAATGTCGCGCCCTGCCAAACCAACGGGCCAGCGCAACATGGACATGTTAATCATGCCCTTCAACACGCGGGTGAAGCAGGTTTTTTCCACTTCGCCAACCTCTCCGATGGCGATGGTCCGGGTGATGTCTGTTGTACCATCCAAATACTGGCCGCCGCTGTCCAGAACCAGTATGTGCCCGTCTTTCAGCAGACTGTCGGTTTCTTCTGTCACCCGATAGTGCATGATCGCACCGTTCGGTCCGGTTCCGGCGATCGTGTCGAACGAGATGTCCTGCAGCGCATTGTCCCTGCGTCGGTTTTCTTCCAGCCGGGTAACGACTTGGGTCTCGGTCACTGTGCCAGGGGAGTGTGCATCTAGCCAGCACAGGGTTTCCACAACCGCCACAGCGTCGCGCAAGTGCGCCTCGGCGCTGCCAGCGATTTCGGCCGGGTTTTTGCAGGCCTTGGGCAGGGCGCATGGATCGCCGCCGTCTATCATCCGATCTGACAAGATATCCGCTACGGCTTGTGGCAACGTGCCCAGATCGACCTGTACCTTGCCATCAAGCGCAGCGAGGCTGTCCAAGAACGCGTTCGGTTCGTGGATATTCACACTGTCACCCAGAGGAATGACCAGTTTCTCCTTGGCCATGAACAGATCCACCAGCCCATCGGCATGTAGGATCGCGAAACCATGTGCCACGGGGTTGTAGCCGATATCCGAGCCGCGAATGTTTAGCAGCCACATGATCGAATCCGGCAGGGTAATCACAGCGGCCGAGCATCCTGCATCGCGCAGGCCCTTGGCCAAACGCGTGATTTTGCTTTCTGCGGTTTCTCCGGCGAATTCCAGTGGGTGAGCCTTGATGGGGTTTAACGGCGGCTCCGGTTGGTCGTTCCAAACACGGTCGACGAGGTTATCGCTGCGCACCAGTTCGATACCACTGCCGGACAGTTCTTTCTGGGCGGCTGAGATCTGCCCGGCGGCGTGTAGCCAAGGGTCAAAGCCAACTTTTCCCCCGTTCGGCAGTTGTTCCTTCAACCACGCACTTAGGCCGACTTCGGGCCAAGGCACCGGGGTGTAGTCGGATGCGACCTGAGCCTTGACCTGAGTGCGGTAGCGTCCGTCAACAAACACGCCCGCGATGTCCGACAGGGCAACACAAAATCCGGCCGATCCGGTAAATCCAGTCAACCACGCCAGACGCTCGTCCCGGGGGGCGACATATTCGCCTTGATGCGCGTCCGCACGCGGGATCAGGAACCCATCCAACCCCGCTTGCGCTAGCTCGGCCCGTAGCGCAGCCAAGCGCGGGGGGCCTTGTTCCGGACGTGCGGTCACGGCAAAGGATTGAAACATGTCTCACCTCATTCAGATCGGAGTGCACTCCGTTTAGTTTTAGGATTAGGCGCGTTAGCCTACTTTCCTCATCCCCATGACCCTGGCGCGCGCCCTTGGGTCGCTGTCAAACAGTGCTGCCAATTGTTCGGTCATTGCACCGGCCAGTTGTTCGACGTCCGTAATTGTAACCGCGCGGTCGTAATAACGCGTCACATCATGGCCAATCCCGATAGCAAGTAGTTCGACCATCTTGCGTTTTTCAACCATTGCAATCACGTCGCGCAGGTGTTTTTCCAGATAATTCGCGGGGTTAACGCTGAGAGTTGAATCATCCACCGGTGCACCATCGGAAATCACCATCAAGATCTTGCGCTGTTCGCGCCGGGCCATCATCCGACGATGCGCCCATTCCAGCGCCTCGCCGTCGATGTTTTCTTTCAGCAGACCTTCTTTCATCATCAGGCCGAGATTGGGGCGCGCGCGACGCCACGGAGCATCCGCGCCCTTGTAGATAATATGGCGAAGGTCGTTCAACCGACCGGGCTGTTGGGGGCGGCCGTCGTTCAACCACGCCTCGCGCGCCTGTCCACCTTTCCAAGCACGGGTGGTGAAGCCCAGAATTTCGACCTTTACGTTGCAGCGTTCCAGCGTCCGCGCCAGAACATCAGCGCAAATCGCCGCTATCGAGATCGGACGCCCGCGCATCGACCCGGAATTATCCAGCAAAAGCGTCACGACGGTGTCGCGGAATTCGGTATCCTTCTCGACTTTGAAACTCAGCGGAGTCGTGGGATTAGCTACAATCCGGGCCAAACGGCCTGCGTCCAGAATTCCTTCTTCAAGGTCGAATTCCCATGAGCGGTTCTGCTGAGCCTGTAAGCGGCGTTGCAATTTGTTGGCCAGACGGCTGACTGCCCCTTTCAAGGGTTCAAGCTGTTGGTCTAAATAAGCGCGCAGGCGTTCCAGCTCGGCCGGTTCAGCCAAATCTTCGGCGGCAATTTCTTCGTCAAAGGTATTCAGGTAGACTTTGTAATCAGGGTCCGCCTCAGAGGCCGGAGGCGGCGCGGGCGGCTCTAGCGGGGCTTCGCCCTCGGGCATCTCTGCCTCTTCGCCCATCTCGTCGTCGGCCATTTCGTCCATCGAGACCTGGGCCTGAGATTGGTCCTGCTGCTCTTCCTGAGATTGCTCAGGGGTGGCATCGGCTTCTTGTTCATCCTGATCGTCTTGGCCGGTGCTATCAGGATCGGGCTGTTCTTCCGCGTCGTCCTCGGCCTGATCTTCCTGTTCTTCGTCCAGCTCGTCAGGGTCATCCCCCAATTGGTCGCCGTATCCCAGATCCTTGATCATCTGGCGGGCAAACTTTGCAAACTCTGCCTGATCCGAGAGTATATCATCGAGGCTTTCAAGCGTTCCCCCAGCTTGTTCCTCGATAAATCCGCGCCAAAGGTTCATGATGTTATCTGCTGCCTGGGGCAGGTCGCGACCAGTGGCCAGATGGCGGATCAGGTAACCTGCCGCGACGGCCAAAGGTGCATCAGCAGGTTGTTTGCACTGGTCATACCCACGGCGGATGGCTTCATGTTCAATTTTGACGTCGATATTGGATGCAGTGCCGGGCATGTCCCGCGCGCCCATCGCCTCGCACCGGGCGGTCTCCATCGCTTCGTACAGATCGCGCGCCATATCTCCCGGAGGAGCATAGCGTGCGTGGGTGGCGTCGTCATGATACCTGCGTTGCAGCGCCAGCGCGTCGGCGGTTCCGCGCGCCAGCAGAACCTCTTCGCGCGTCATGCGACGACTGACTTGCGGCAGGCGCATCGATTCACCCGACATGCCCGACGGATCGACCGTGTATGAGACGTTCAGCTCGGGATCATCGGCCATCACTTTCGTGGCTTCGGCCAAAGCTTTCTTGAACGGATCAGCGGGGTTATCGATTGGTTTGCTCATCGGCGGCAGGTCCGGTTGTGTTCTGTCCCGGCAACCTAGAACCATTCCGGGGTCTTGACCATAGGGCCAGCCCTGTTTTCATGCAAACAGGGTTACAACAGGATAGCGCGGCATTCGGATATGTGGTGCTCCAACTGGCGTTCAGCTCCAGCAGCGATCTGGGCGTCAAAGCTGTAATCCATATCGGCCAATAGATACGCGACCTCAACCCAGCCTCGCACACGCCAGCGTTTGGGCTGATGCTCTTCAACACCTTCGGACAGTGCCCATGGCAAGACCGCTTCGAGCATCTGGTCGAATTGAATGTGAAGGGTCTCTGCCGAACCCGCCGTTTCACCCAAGTGAGCCTTTTGACGCGCGGCCAATGCTTCGAGCCGTCCTGAACATACGGCAAACAACTCTGCCCGGTCAGTGGGCTTGGAAGGGAGGCCCGCAACCGGTGAGGAAAACGTAACGGCAATCGTGACCACGATTAAAAGTAATCTGAAACATGACATGTGGTGAATGTAGTATGGATATTGATTGTATATACTTTACTTATACAAAATACATCGCGCTACGTGATCAAAACACAACATTGATATATGGTTTTAACCAATGTGAACGCTAAATCGGGGCCCGATAAGGCGGAAAATTTGACTAGGTTGCTCCCACGGGGGAGTTGTAGCCGTATTCCTCACAGTATTCACTCAGAAGCGCCTGGGCTTGTGGGCCGATCATTTCCCACTGTTCCGCGTCGATCTGAGGTTTTTCGTGGTGCTTGCCCTTATACAGCTTCTCGGCGTTAACAGGGCCGATATCCAAATTGTCTTTGTGAACCTCGAAACCATTCTCGCTAAGAAAGTCGATCAGAGCCTCAGAGCCCGTTTCAATTCGGAATACATAGTCCGGGTTCTGCCCACGAATGATGGACGCCCATAAGCAAAGCGACGCGACAGCCCGTTCGATGTCAGTCTCAAAGCCGTTCAGATCAATCCCTGTTTCTGCAAGAATGTGCGAGCGGCGAAACTCGTATGATGCAGGGGCATGCGCGTTTTCACGAATAATCGAGGGAATGGCTGTGGCCGGATCCCGAACCGTCTGGATCATGAACTGCCACTTCAAGGCCTTGCGTGTTTGGGCGACCGGGTCAGCAGCCCAAGGGTTTTCAGCCGCGTCCACCGCAAACATCCATGAACTAATGCCGTCCTTACCGTCAGCTTCGTGGCCAACTTCCACCCCGGACTTGGTACACAGTTCAGCCACGAAACCAGTTCCGGTTCGAGGATGACCTACGCATAAAATTGCTCGTTGATATACATGCTGAACATGGTGCTTCAACCGACGCTCAAACTCGGCAAGTTCAGTGTCCCGATTGTGTTTCTTCAGGTATTCCAAGCGGTTTTTCTTGGGGTGAATGTAGGAATCCGTTGCGCCTTCGGACCAGGACAAATCCGAAGCAACAGGCGGGAAAATCGTGAGAGAATCCTCGGATGTCGCGACTTCGTCATGCAGAAACACATCCGACGTCGTTTCCACCCGGTCGAAGTGATTAATCAGATTAACCGCAAACCCCGGGGTCAACGCATAGCACGGGTTCGACATCCTGACCTTGTGACTTGTGCGGAACCGTTTGAAACGGCCATGATCCTTGGACAACGCCCACCCTAGTCGCAGCAACGTTGTTGATTTTGGAGTGAAGTCGATGTTTCCACGCTCGATCCCCTGCCAAAGCTTGCGCGACACGCGGCGCGTCCACGGGTGGAGCACAATATCATCTTCCATGACGAGGATTCGACCGTCCTGTCGACTGGTCAGGCGCCAAATGTCCAGGTGACTGGCAAAATTGGCAACTTGCTGAGGAATCAGTACGTTGTTCGGGCAGTCGCAATCGTCCATCCCGCACCGAAAACACGGCGGGAACGTCGCTATGCGTTGTTCTTCATAGAGCGACTGAACGGCTGGATGATCCGGCGTAAAAGCGTCATGCCATTCAAATGCAGTGATCCCGAACTCTGCCAGATGAGAGGGGATGCGATCGCGACGCTCCTGAGCCTCAGGTAGGCTTAGGACAATGATCCGGTCGACAATGCCCTCAAAGACACCTAGCCCGGTGGACGGACGCGGGTCAGATCCGAACAGCATTTACGGCTTACCCCAATGAGGCGTTTGCCGCGCTTTCAGGCAGTTCTTCGTCAAAGCAGCGCTGGTAGAACTCGGCAACCGTCTGACGTTCCAGCTCATCACATTTGTTCAGGAAAGACAGGCGGAATGCGTAGCCGACATTGCGGAAAATCTCGGCATTCTGTGCCCAGTTGATGACCGTTCGGGGGCTCATGACTGTGGACAGATCGCCATTCATGAAGGCGGTTCGCGTCAGGTCTGCAACGGTGACCATCTGGCTAACGATCTTACGTCCTTCCGCCGTGTTATAATGGGGGGCCTTGGACAGAACGATCATGGTTTCGGCATCATGGCTGAGGTAGTTCAGCGTTGCGACCAGAGACCAGCGGTCCATCTGCGCCTGGTTGATCTGCTGGGTGCCATGGTACAGGCCCGTTGTGTCACCAAGACCAACAGTGTTGGCGGTGGCGAACATACGGAAATACCGGTGCGGCGTCAGGATTTCGTTCTGATCCAGCAGGGTCAGGCTGCCGTTGGCTTCCAGCACGCGCTGCAGCACGAACATCACGTCCGCACGCCCGGCGTCATATTCGTCGAACACGATCGCAACCGGATTGCGCAGGGCCCAAGGCAGAATGCCTTCGCTGAATTCGGTGATTTGAACGCCATCGCGCAGTTTGATCGCATCCTTGCCGATCAGGTCGATCCGGCTGATGTGGCTGTCGAGGTTAACGCGCACGGCAGGCCAGTTCAAACGCGCGGCGACCTGTTCAATATGCGTCGATTTACCCGTGCCGTGATAGCCTTGGATCATGACCCGGCGGTTGTGGGTAAATCCTGCCAAAATCGCCAGCGTGGTATCAGGGTCGAACTTGTAAGTCGGATCAATCTCGGGCACCCGCTCGGTCGACTCATAGAAGCGTTTGACCTGCATGTCGGTGTCGATGCCGAAGACTTCGCGAACCGAAATCTCTTCTGATGGTTTTGCGTTTGCGTCAATCGGCCAATCCATGCCTGTCGTCCTTATCCTGATACCGCAGCCTCACGAGGGGCCTTCGACACTGTGTGTGGTGCAACATATTGAGAGCAAGGGCAAGGGAAAGCCGCCTGTGCGGTGGCGCAGGCAGGTGTTTCTTCGGTGCCAGCCCAAAAGTCGTGTATTTTTCGTCACTGAGAAATGTCGCTGATGGCCTTCGATCGTGATGACACGGCCGAGTTTCTTGCGCCCTTCGCCTTCTGGAGCGCGTCACGTCAAAGCTGCAAGCGCGGTTGCCATGCCTCGAGCGGGCCGAAGCCAACCCATTGCAAGGTTTGTAGTGGTGATCTGCCGATTTATTTGAAGTTCCGGCTGTCCTTGATCTGATCCCAGGCCCAGACGACTTCTTGCAGCTGTTCTTCCTGGGACCGGTCGCCGCCGTTCATATCCGGGTGCAGCACCTTGATCAGCTTCTTGTAGGCCTTGCGCACCTCGGCTTTGGTCCAACTGTCATTCGCTTCAAGAATCTCAATCGCGCGGCGTTCCGTGGGGGGCAAACGACGACCACCACCGCCCGAAGTGCGCCCGGGGTTCTTGGTGGCGTTTGCGCCCAGAACCTGATGCGGGTCTTCGATGCCCAGACGGGCCCATGCGCGGGCTTCGGGGTCACCCATGGGTTTGGTTTCACGTTCCCACACTTTGTCCTTCGACCGCTGCGCGTTCAGTTCGGCCTCGGTCGTGCCGTCGAAGAAGTTCCACTTCTGGTTATATTCGCGCACGTGTTGCTGGCAGAACCAGAAGAAATCATCCAGTACATCCGGGGCTTTGGGCGCGCGGAACTTACCGGCCTCTTCACAACCGGGATGATCGCAGATTCGCACCGATGTCTCAGACGCGCCCGACATCCCCCGACGCCCGCGCGGGTTCTTTTTCTTGGCGCTGGAGACGGACATATCGAATCCGAAAGGGTCTGATTTCGTCATGCTGTGATCCTTAAGAACGCATCTTCTCGACTCGGAGGCAGCAGTTTAGTCTAAGCAGCCGAAAGTAGAAGAGGGGAGCGGTAAAATTTTTGCCGCTAGGCGTAAAAATGACTGTGACCGACGAAATCCGTACTTGCCTGCAAGCGGCCTTTGATCCGCATGAGCTTGAGGTGGTTGACGACAGCGAAAGCCATCGTGGGCATTCGGGGTATCAAGAGGGCGGCGAGAGCCATTTCAACGTCCGTATCCGCGCGGCTGCCTTCAAGGGGCAATCACGCGTCGCGCGTCACAGGGCTGTGCATAAGGCGCTCGGCGATATCGTTCCACGTATTCACGCGCTGGCGCTGGATATTGGGGTGTGAACGCGCCAATACGCTGAGCGGTGAGGGGTAAATGGAAGCAACAGAGATAACCATAATTCTCGAGTCGACTTTGACTTGTCCCGCTTGTGGACACGCCGAAACGGAAAATATGCCAACAGACGCGTGCCAGTGGTTTTACGAATGCAAATCGTGTCGTGAAGTTCTGAAGCCGCTGGAAGGTGATTGCTGTGTCTATTGCTCTTACGCGACAGTACCATGCCCGCCGATTCAGGCGGGGCAGACGTGCTGCGGATAAGTTCGAACTTCGCTAGGGTTTCTCTTGTTGCTCGGGTGCTTCTGCCCCTTTCAGCGACAGTGGGGGTTCTTTCACCTCTTCGGCAATAGGGGCCGGGGCTACAACGGTCTCGGGTCCGGGCAAGGGCTGCGCCAGCGGTACACCCTCGGGCGTTTCGCTCGGGCCACGGGTTGAGACAAAGTTCACTTCAATTTCGCGCCGAAAGACCAAAACGTTGCGCCAGTTCACGGTGGAACTGGTCAGGCCCGAACGCTCTTCGCTGGGCAGTAATTCCGCGCGCTGGTATTCCCAGCCGTCCTGACCCATCTGGTTCAGCACCTGTTCAATCGAGACGGCGAACCGGTCTTCGGCGGTTTTGGCCCCTTTCACCTTGCCGCCTTTTTGCGGGGCGGGGACAACTTTGTATTCGTAGCGCGGCATCGGTTCTTCCTACCTGTTCGTTCCCGGCAATCTAGCATGTTGAGGCTATTGGGAAAGTCATCTTCGCGCAGTCCGCAGCGTGTGTTGCCACGGCACAGCGCAAAAGAAAGGCGGCAGAGGGGATGCCCCTTGCCGCCCTTGCACTAATTTTCGATGACTTAGCCGCCCAGTTTCTTGCTCACCAGCTCGTTCACAGCCTTGGGGTTGGCCTTGCCGCCGGTGGCTTTCATCACCTGACCCACGAACCAGCCTGCCAACTTGGGGTTCACCTTGGCCTTTTCGACCTGCGCAGGGTTGGCGGCGATGATCTCGTCCAGCGCAGCCTCAATCGCACCGGTATCGGTGACCTGCTTCATGCCGCGCTCTTCCACGATCTGCGCGGGGTCGCCGCCTTCGGTATAGACGATCTCGAACAGGTCCTTGGCGATCTTGCCTGAGATGGCATCCGAGGAAATCAGGTCGATGATCCCACCCAACTGTGCCGGAGACACGGGGCTATCGGTGATATCGTGGTCTTCTTTCTTCAACCGGCCGAACAGTTCGTTGATCACCCAGTTCGCGGCCAGTTTGCCGTTGCGACCCTTGGCGACTTCTTCGAAATACGCGGCGCTTTCTACTTCGGCGGTCAGGACCGAGGCGTCATAATCGGTCAGGCCAAACACCTCAATGAAGCGCGCTTTCTTGGCGTCGGGCAGTTCGGGCAGTTTGGAGGCGATGTCGTCGACCCACGCTTGCTCGATCTCAAGCGGCAGCAGGTCAGGGTCGGGGAAATAGCGATAGTCGTGCGCTTCTTCCTTGGACCGCATCGAACGGGTTTCGCCCTTGTCCGGGTCGTACAGGCGAGTTTCCTGCTCGACCTCACCACCACCTTCGACAATGGCGATCTGACGGCGGGCTTCAACCTCAATGGCCTGTTGAATAAAGCGCATCGAATTCATGTTCTTGATTTCGCACCGTGTGCCCAGTTGCGAGAAATCCTGTGTTTCCTGATATTTCTCATACGCCCCCGGCAAACAGATCGACACGTTCACGTCCGCCCGCAGGTTGCCGTTCTGCATGTTGCCATCGCAGGTGCCCAGATAGCGCATGATCTGGCGCAGCTTGGCGATATAGGCGGCGGCTTCTTCGGGGCCACGGATGTCGGGGCGCGAGACGATCTCCATCAAGCAGACGCCCGTCCGGTTCAGATCGACGAAGGACATATGCGGGTCCATGTCGTGGATCGACTTGCCCGCGTCCTGCTCCATGTGGATACGTTCGATACGGACCATGCGCGCAGTGCCGTCGCCCATCTCAACCAGCACTTCGCCTTCGCCCACGATGGGGTGATAAAGCTGCGAGATCTGGTAGCCCTGCGGAAGGTCGGGGTAGAAATAGTTCTTGCGGTCAAAGGCCGATTTCAGGTTGATATCCGCCTTTAGGCCCAGCCCGGTGCGCACCGCCTGTTCCACGCAATATTCGTTGATGACCGGCAGCATCCCCGGCATCGCGGCGTCCACAAAGGCCACGTTCGAATTCGGTTCGGCCCCGAATTGGGTCGAGGCACCGGAGAACAGCTTGGCATTGGATGAGACCTGCGCGTGCACCTCCATCCCGATCACCAGTTCCCAATCGTGCTTGGCCCCGGCAATGGTTTTGATTTTGGGCATTTCGTATGTCAGGTCGAGCATGGCGCGCCTCTATTTCCGCAGAAGTCTAAGCCTGCGTATTAGGCGCGCTGCGCCAAAGGAGCAAGGGGGAATCAGTGACCTGACAGGTGCAGACCCGAAGGCGTAAAGGTGACGTCCATGCCGCTGCGCAATTCTTCACGGAACAAATCGCCAATCGCACGCAGGGCATCGCGGTGACCACGCGCCGCAAACCTCTCGGGCGAGGTGATGCGGACCGAGTTGTTGAACCCATTCGCAGCATGCGCCCAGATCAACGGATGCAGCTCGGTCATGTGATCGCGGATCAGCCAGTTCGCGGCCTCATGAATTTGCGCGCGTACTTCATCAGCCTTTTCGTTCAGGCCACGCCCGTTCTGAATGGTGATGGCGCAATAAGCGGCCAACATATTGACGGTCTCCTGATCGGGGCGTTGACGCAGGATGTCACGCAGCCCTTCCAGGAAATATTCCACGTCCAGCCGGGCACATGCCTCCGGATCAAGGGCAATCGCGTCGAACTGCGCCCAGGTATACCCGCCAGCACCCCAGATTTCGTGTGTCCGTGCGGCGTTGCGAAGGGCCTGAACCTCAAGCTCTTCATAGCTGCCGAACCAACGCGGCAGCAGGTGTGTGCCCATAGCACGCATGTGACGCTGATTGTGCGGGTCCAGAGTAATCAGACGCTCGTATTTGTCGGCCACCCGGATGTTCGACTTACGTTGCCCGGCCAGCAGAGCGCAGTCAGCCGCAGCAACCAGCGGGCTTTCGGGCGCGGCCTCGCGGCATTTCGGAAGGATTGCTGCCGCCCGGTCGAAATGTGCAGCGCAGCGCGATTGGTGCAGGGGCGGCAATTTGGTGCCCGTGGACGTTCCGCGCCATGCCCAGGCCAGATCAATATGCGCAAGAGCAACAACCAACGCGATCATCGGATCGCCTTCGTGATCGCGCATTTCATCTTCCAGTTCGGAAATGCCACACAGCACGTCGTAGTCAGACAGCGCTTTCCAATCAGAAAGCGCGTGCTCGACCGCCAAAACGACGTCGGCGCGGGCACCAAAGGCCAGAAGGTCTGCGATCGGCATACCGTCAGGCGCCGACTCCCGAGCATCGTCCGCGGCTCGCATTTGCCGCGACAGCTCGGACCAGCGTCCCTGACGCGCCAGATGACGCCCGGATTCGATCGTCTTGCGCCCCACCAGATCTTCGGCCTGAAGCTCTGCTACAGGGATATTCAACTGCCCCTGATCAGGCATTGCCGCAGCGACCTCAGGCGAAAACGCCATGTCGGACGGCATCGTCAGAGAAGAAGCCTGTGCATTGGATGAAGAGGTGCGGAACAACCGTAACATGGTGAAACTCGGAACTGTAAAAACTGGTAACTTAGGAACCAAGCTTCTCTGGAATTTGCATCAAATTCAAGATTTGGGGGAGTATTTGTGTCGTTTTGGTGAACAGTGAGACTTTTTTCCCGGTATTGCTGTCAGAATACACTGAAGTGATGCCGTTCCACTCGGATCCCAGCCTGCTCAAAGATGGACTCAAACTCTGCGTGTGGGGGGATCGACTCATCCGGCAGCCGAATTCGTTTTCCCGAGATCGTAATCAACGAAACGCGCACGGAAAAATCCCAGCGGGTGTCAAAGCGGACATAGTCAATTTCCGACAATTTCACCTCGGCTGTTCGGTTGCCGGTGAACCAATTCAGCTTGTTCTGATCAAGCGACAGGCCCGCGCTTGTATCCCGTACAACGTCCCAAAGGGCCGGCAGCGTTGGAAGCGCCAGCAAGCCAATCAGCCACCAGACGGCGTCAAACAGGATCACCAGCGAAATCAATGCCGCATACACAAGGATCAGGATCACGACCGTCCGGGGTGTTCGGTTGTGACGTGTATAAGTGAACGGTGTCATGCGCCCAGAATACGCGAGACCATTTCGGTCGTATCGCGCGACAAGTCCGCTGTATCTGCAATGCGCCTCAGATGTGTGCGGATCAGGTCCTGACGGTCCGCGTCATAGCGTTTCCAAGTCTGAAAGGCCGAGCACATCCTTGCAGTAGTCTGCGGGTTGACCGGGTCCAGCTTGATCAGCCAGTCGGCCAGCAACGCATACCCAGCGCCGTCTCCGCGGTGGAAGCCTGCGTGGTTCATCGCCAAAGACCCCATGACCGCGCGGAATCGGTTGGGGTTTTTCCAGTTGAAATCCGGATGCTTGGTTAGTTTGCGTGCCACATCCGCAGTGGATTCAGGCGCGGCCATAGCGACCTGTAGACCGAACCATTTGTCCACCACAAGCCGATCGTGCTTCCACTGATCGTAGAAGGCGGTCAACTCAGCCTCACCTTTGCCAGCGCGCAAAAGGTAGGATAGGGCGGAAAGTTGCAGGGTCATGTTGTCGGCGGTCTCATAGCTGTCAGCGGCCTTGGCTCCGCTGTCCAATCGCGTGGTCAGCGCCAGTGCCGCCCCACCCAGTGCACGCTTGCCTGATTGATCGGCGTCAGGACTAAAGGGCGCATCAATCATGGTTTCGCTGTGCAGGCGCGGCAGCAAGTCCTGCACGTGTTGCGCCGTGACCTGCCGCAGGGTTTCTATGGCGGTCCAGATCGTCATTGGATCAGGTGTTACACCGCGTTCGTGCAGAGCTGCCGCCAGTTCCGATTGTGTCGGCAGGCCCAACATCAGTGCACGATAGGCCGGGTCAAGATCACGATCGCGCAGCACGGCCAGCAGCCCGTCAAGATAGTCGGAATCAGGCGACGCGCCGGTTTGGATCATCGCCAACAGAGTGTCTTCGGCCAACGAACGCCCGGCCTGCCAGCGGTTGAACGGGTCCGTGTCATGGGCCAGCAGGAAGGCGCGTTCGCTATTGCTCTGATCTTGTTCAAGAATGACCGGGGCCGAGAAATCCCTCAGGATCGAAGCCGTCGGTTTGGCGGCCAGCCCTGTGAAGGTAAAGCTCTGGCTGGCCTCTGTCAGTTCCAGCACCTCGGTCGCGCGGACCTCATCCCCGTTAGGGCCCAACAAGCCCAAGGCAACCGGGATCACCTGAGGCAGCTTTTCGTCCTGCCCCGGCGTGGGTTCGGTGCGTTGCGACAGGGTCAAAGTATAGGTGCCGTCGGCCCAATCCTCGGCCACGGTCACGCGGGGGGTGCCGGATTGGCTGTACCAGCGTTTGAACTGTGACAGATCACGGCCCGTCGTATCCTCGAACACTTTGATCCAGTCTTCGATGGTGCAGGCCTGACCGTCGTGACGATCAAAATACAAGTCCAGCGCCTTCGCGTACGCCTTATCCCCGACCAGCCGTTTTAGCATCCCGATGACTTCAGCGCCTTTTTCATAGACGGTGGCGGTGTAAAAGTTGTTGATTTCCTGAAAGCTTTCGGGTCGAACCGGATGGGACAAAGGCCCGTTGTCCTCGGGGAATTGCCGTGCGCGCAGGTCAATGGCGTCGTGGATGCGTTTCACCGGGGCTGATCGCATGTCTGAGGTGAACTGCGCATCGCGGAACACGGTCAGCCCCTCTTTCAGGCACAGTTGGAACCAGTCGCGGCAGGTGATGCGGTTGCCGGTCCAATTGTGAAAATACTCATGGGCAATGATCGCCTCGATCCGTTCGAAATTCATGTCGGTTGAGGTCTCGGGGCTGGCCAGAACTGCGGAGGAGTTGAAGATGTTCAGCCCCTTGTTCTCCATCGCGCCCATGTTGAAATCGTCCACGGCGACGATGTTGAACACGTCCAGATCGTATTCGCGGCCATAGACGTCCTCATCCCATTTCATCGACTTTTTCAGCGCCTCCATGCCGAAGGCGCATTTGCCTTCGTCGCCGGGACGGACCCAGAGGTTCAGTTCGATGTCCCGGCCCGACATGGTGGTGAACTGGCCGGGATGCGCGATCAGATCGCCCGCGACGAGCGCGAACAAATAGGCAGGTTTGGGCCATGGGTCGGTCCATTCGGCCCATCCGTCGCCCTTGCCGCTTGGGTTGCCGTTGGACAGCAATACCGGAAGATCGCCATTGATGCGCACGGTAAAGGTGGACATCACATCGGGCCGGTCGGGGTAATACGTGATCTTGCGGAACCCTTCGGCCTCGCACTGGGTGCAGTACATGCCGTTCGACATATAAAGCCCCTCAAGCGCGGTGTTGTTGCCGGGGTCGATCTCAACCTCGGCCTCCCAGATGAAGGGCGCATCGGGGGCGGGGGCGGTCAGGCCCTTGTCGGTGATCTCGGGCGTGACATCGACGCCGTCAATGGTCGCGCGTATCAGGGTCAGGTCTTCGCCGTGCAAGAAGAATGTGGGGTCCGTCGCCTCGGGGTTGGGGCGGAACGCAATGCGCGCGGTCACGCGGGTCGCATGGGCCGCCAGATCAAAGGTCAGATGCACGCTATCCACGATGTAGCCGAATGGCGTGTAGTCTTTCAGGTAGATCGTTTGGGGGGCAGCGTCGCGCATCGGGACCTCGCATCATTTGATAACTGGCGCGACGTTATGGTCTGAGGCGATGGGCTGCAACCGCGGCTTCATTGCCTTGTCGTATTTGAAGCAGCTTCGTGCAACGCCGAAGGCTTTAAATGTGACGTCGAAAGTTGCCTATCGGAAACAATCGGCCTAAATGCTGGCTGCATACAATGGCGCACAATGGCGGAGAGACACCAAATGAGCAGCAGACAGGCACGCAGCGGACTTCAGGTCGATACGATTCTGGCCGAATTCATCGAGGGCAAGGCCCTGCCGGGAACCGGTGTATCCGCCGATACGTTCTGGGATGGTCTGTCGCGGATGGTAGCCGAGCTGGGGCCGAAGAACCGAGACTTTCTAGCCAAACGAGAAGAGCTTCAGGGCCGGATCGACGCATGGCACGTGGACCGCAAAGGTCAGGATCACGACGCCGACGCCTATCAAGCCTTCCTGCGTGAGATCGGCTATCTGGTCGAAGAAGGCGAAGATTTCCAGATCGAAACCGCCAATGTCGACCCCGAGATAGCTTCAACGCCCGGCCCGCAATTGGTTGTGCCAATCACCAATGCCCGCTTTGCGCTGAACGCCGCCAACGCACGTTGGGGCAGCCTGTATGATGCCCTGTACGGCACCGACGCCATGGGCGATCTGCCTTCTGCAGGAGGATATGACGAAGCGCGCGGTGCCCGTGTGATTGCATGGGCCAAAGGCTTTCTGGATGATGCTGTGCCGCTGGCCGCAGGGTCGTGGGCCGATGTGCCCAAACTGCGCGTCGAAGGCGGCGCGCTGGTACCCGCGCTGGCCGACCCATCGGCGTTTGTGGGCTTTGGCGTTGAGGCTGAGAAGCCCGATTTCGTTCTGCTGAAGAACAACGGCCTGCATGTGAAAATTGTCGTCGATGCCTCGAGCAACATTGGCGCGGCTGATCCGGCTGGGATTGCCGATGTTCATCTGGAATCGGCGCTGTCTACCATCATGGACTGCGAGGACTCGGTCGCTTGTGTGGATGCCGAGGATAAGGTCGTGGCCTATGGCAACTGGCTGGGTCTGATGAAAGGCGATCTGGCCGAAGAGGTGACCAAGGGAGGCACGACCTTCACTCGGAAGCTGTCTGACGACCTGACCTATATCACCGCAGGCGGCGAACAGGACGTACTAAAAGGCCGTTCGCTGATGTTGATCCGAAATGTGGGTCACTTGATGACTAATCCGGCCGTTCTGGACGGTGATGGCAATGAGATTGGCGAGGGCCTGATGGACGCGCTCTGCACCACGCTGATTGCGATGCATGACCTTCAGCGTGAGGGCGGGAACTCGGTCAAGGGGTCGGTCTATGTGGTCAAGCCCAAGATGCACGGCCCCGCCGAAGTGGCCTTTGCGGTCGAGATTTTCGATATGGTCGAAGACATCCTTGGCCTGCCGCGCAACACCGTCAAGCTGGGCATCATGGATGAGGAACGCCGCACCTCGGCCAACCTGCGGGAATGTATTCGCGCTGCGAAGTCGCGCGTCGCCTTTATCAATACCGGCTTTCTGGACCGCACGGGGGATGAGATTCACACCTCGATCGAGGCGGGCCCGATGTTGCCAAAGGGCGATATGAAGGTGACGCCGTGGATTGCGTCTTATGAGGATCGCAATGTCGATATCGGTTTGGCTTGTGGCCTGAAGGGCAAGGCGCAGATCGGCAAAGGTATGTGGGCGATGCCCGACCGGATGGGGGACATGCTGGATCAGAAGATCGGCCATCCGAAATCCGGCGCAACCTGCGCTTGGGTGCCGTCACCGACCGCTGCGACCCTGCACGCCACGCATTACCATAAGGTCGACGTTTTGGCCCGTCAGGACGAACTGGCCGCAGGCGGTGCACGGGGCACTCTGGATGATCTGCTTACCGTGCCGTTGCTGGGAGGCCGCAATCTGAGCGATGATGAAATCACGCGTGAGGTCGAGAACAACGCGCAAGGCATTCTTGGTTATGTGGTGCGCTGGGTCGATCAGGGGGTGGGCTGTTCGAAAGTGCCCGACATCAACGATATCGGCCTGATGGAAGACCGCGCGACCTGCCGGATTTCGTCTCAGGCGCTAGCCAATTGGCTGCATCATGATGTGGTCAGCGAGGCACAGGTGATGGCCGCGATGCAGAAGATGGCCGCCGTGGTGGATCGTCAGAATGAGGGCGACCCAAGCTACCGCCCGATGGCTCCTGATTTTGACGGTATTGCGTTTCAAGCGGCCTGTGATCTGGTTTTCAAAGGTCGGGTGCAGCCCTCGGGCTATACCGAGCCGGTCCTGCACGCCCGCCGTTTGGAGCTGAAAGCCAGCCTGGCGTGAGTGGGTACGGCGGGAACGAGGGGGCTGTCTGCCCCCTCGCGCTCCCCCGAGGATATTTTTAGCCAGATGAAAGGGATCAGGGATGGTTGTTACATTGCGTAAGGCGCGCACCATTGTGCGCAAGGCTTTGGAAAAGGGCCGTGAGTTGGAATTGAAACCGCTTTCGGTTGTGGTTCTGGATGCCGGCGGGCATGTTATCGCGTTTGAACGCGAAGATGGTGCTGCGCCGGGTCGTTTTGCGATTGCGCAGGGCAAGGCCTATGGCTCGGTCATGCTGGGCATGGCGGGTACGGCGCAGATGGCGCGGGCCGAGGCGCAGGCTTATTTCATGGCCGCCGTGAACGGAGTGTATGGGGGACAGGTCGTCCCGGTTCCGGGCGGCGTGTTGCTGCGCGATAAGAAGGGCGCTGTGATTGGGGCTGTTGGCGTGACTGGCGATACCTCGGACAATGATGCGGTTGCGGCGATGGCTGGGATTGAGGCTGCTGGTCTGGTCGGCGAAGTCTGATTGGTTGAAATTTTCCGCGAGCAGCAGATGCTCTTTGATCTGCGGAGTTCGCGGAACGACGAAGAAATGGGCAAGTGCCGTCGCAGGTGCCCCAATGTGCAGGGTTGAACAAGTACTTGCGCTGATACACAGGGGGTGTGCTATTGCACGCTTTTGACCCTGCGGATAGCTTTCGTGAAACGCGCAACAGATTAGGAAAACGGAATGTCTCGGCCCGTCGTCGGTATCATCGGCAACTCTTACCTTATGAACGATGAATACCCGACCCATGCGGGCGGGACGATGAATTCTGAAGCCGTGGCGAACGTGTCGGGCTGTCTGCCGCTGCTGATCCCGGCTGATCCGCGTTATGTCTCGGTCGAGGAATTGCTTGAGGTGTGCGACGGCTTTCTACTGACGGGTGGTCGGCCCAACGTGCACCCGGAAGAATACGGTGAACCCGAGACTGAAGCACATGGTGAATTTGACCGTGCCCGTGACGCGATCACCCTGCCGTTGGTGCGAGCCTGCGTCGAGCGAGGGCAGCCGTTCTTTGGAATCTGCCGGGGGTTTCAAGAGGTCAACGTCGCAATGGGCGGGACGTTGTATCCGGAAATCCGCGAGCTGCCTGGTCGGATGAACCACCGTATGCCGCCCGATGGAACACTGGAGGAGAAATTCGCGCTGCGCCATATCGTGACCCTGTCCGATGGTGGTGTGTTCCACCGACTTATGGGCGCTTGTGAGGTGATGACAAACACGCTGCATGGGCAGGGTATCAAAACCGTGGGACATAGGATCGTGATTGAAGGCCATGCGCCGGACGGGACGCCAGAGGCGATCTATGTTAAGGATGCGCCGGGTTTTACCCTGTCGGTTCAATGGCACCCGGAATGGGATGCTGAAAACGATCCCGTGTCGCGCCCATTGTTCAAAGCGTTCGGAGCAGCCGTTCATGCTTGGTCTGAAGGGTCCGGCGCGAGGCTCATCCAGCAGAGCGCGTAATTCGTGCGCCGGTCCGGGAGGGAAGAACCAGACCGGCGCAACGCGATCAAACCAGCAGATTGAACTGATTGATCAGGGGTAGCGTCCGCGCGCGTTCACCTGTCAGGTCAAAAAGCGCATTTCCCAAAGCTGGCAAGGACGGAGGTGTTCCAGGCTCACCAACACCACCCAGACGGGGGTTAGTTTCAAGAACCCGAACTTCGGTGAGCGGAGCGTTGTGCATCCGCAGGGCGTCATAGTCGGGGAAGTTGTACTGTTCGACTTCACCGTCCGAGAAAGTAATCTCGCCCGTTACCGCCGCCGACAGTCCATAGATCATGCCGCCGACCATCTGTGCCTTGACCGTGCCGGGGTCCAGCGCGAGGCCGACGTCACAGGCGATCCACGCCTTAGCGATGCGGATGGTGCCATCTTCGTCAACAACTTCGATCACTTGTGCGACTGGCGTACCAAAGCTGTAGGTCATCGCAACGCCGCGTCCGACGCCATCTGGGGTTTGGCCGGTCCAGCCCGACATTTCCTTTACGGCCTGCAAAACACCCGCAGCCGGGGCGAATTCGGCCTTGGCCAGTTCCAGACGGAACTCCAACGGGTCGCGGCCAGCGGCATGGGCCATCTCGTCCATGAACGTCTCGTGGAAGAATCCGTTATGGCTGTTGCCGACCGAACGCCAGAAACCCACAGGCACGTCCAGATCGGCAATGTGACCGCTGATGCGATAATTCGGAACCGCATAGGGTTGATTGAACAGCCCCTCGACCAGCACCTTGTCAGGGCCGCCGCCCGGCATACCGGTATACCGCTCGACAGCTTGCTGGGTGCAGGATTGGGCCGCAACCTTGCCGTCGATCAGAACCGCCGCGCCATCCTTTACCGCACCCCGCATCCGCGCCAGCGCGCCGGGGCGGTAGAAATCGTGGCGCATATCTTCTTCGCGGCTCCAGGTGGTCTGGACCGGAACGTTGGGCATGGCCATCGCGACCTTCGTGGCGATTTCCGCAAAATCCAGCTCTCCGCGCCGCCCAAAGCCGCCGCCCAGATAAGTGGTGTGAACTTCGACCGCCTCCTTGTCCAGGTTGGCGGTGTTTGCGGCGCGGATTTGCAACAGGGTCGGGGCCTGATTGCCGCACCACAGGTCCAATTTGGTGCCGGTGAACAGCGCGGTGGCGTTCATCGGCTCCATCGTGGAATGCGCCAGATAGGGCACGCGGTATTCGGCGGTGATCTCGGTCGCGCCGTCGGGCAGCACGTCCACATCGCCATCGTCGCGCATGGTCGAGTTCGGCGCGTCTTCAAACGCCTGGGCGATCGTGGCGAACAGGTCGTCGGTCTCAGACGGGTAGGGGGCGTCGGCCCAATCGACGTCGATCGCCTCGACCGCCTGAATGGCCAGCCATGTGTTGGTGGCGACAACCGCAACGCCATTGCCCAGATCCACGACCATTTCAACGCCGGGCATGGATTGGGCCGCGCTCGCGTTAAAGCTGTTCATCGCGCCGCCCAGCTTGGGGTTCATCCGAACCGAAGCGAATTTCAGACCTTCGGGGCGCACGTCTATGCCGTACTCGGCGGTGCCGGTGGTTTTACCTACGATATCCACGCGCGGCAGATTCTGCCCCAGCAGACGCCAGTCCGATGGATCGCGCAGTTCCGCATGAGGCGGGTCGATCCGGCCTGCGGCTTCGGCCAGTTCCGTATAGGGGATGCGTGTGCCATCCGGTGCGATCACCACGCCCGCTTCGGTTTTCAACTGCGCACGGTCAACGCCCAGCCGATCCGCCGCCGCCTGTTTCAAGGTTTCCCGCGCGGTTGCTCCGGCCTCGCGCATACGCTCAAATCCGTCTTTCATCGAGGTCGAGCCGCCGGTGACTTGCAAGCTGAGGGTTTTGCCGAGGACACCAAGGGCTTCACCCAGATTGTGCTGGAAGTCGGAGATGTCATATCCCTTGTTCGGCAGACCTTCACCAACCAGAGCAGAGTTATAGTAGGCTGCCGCAGCAGGACCATGCAGAACGCGGATATCGTCCATTTCCACGTCCAGTTCTTCTGCGATCAGGGCAGCCCAGGTGGTCATCACGCCCTGTCCCATCTCGGCGCGTGGGGCGAACAAGGTCACGCCCTGCTGGTCAATCAGGATAAACGGGCTGAGTGCGGTTTCACCTTTTGCCGGCTTCAGCGGGTTCGCTGCCGGGCGGGTAACGTAATACGCACCAAAGGCAACGCCGCCGACGATAGCTGCCGAACCGATCAGGAATGTGCGGCGAAGGATTTTACCAACAGATGCCATTGCTCACGCCTCCTTCAACTTGGAAGCCGCATCGTGGATTGCGGCCCGGATGCGTGGATAGGTTCCACAACGACACAGGTTGCCCTGCATCGCGTCGTCGATGTCAGCATCGGTCGGAGAGGAGTTCTCGGCCAGCAAGGCCGCCGCTTGCATGATCTGACCCGATTGGCAGTATCCGCATTGCGCAACCTGATGGTCGACCCAGGCTTGCTGGATCTTGGCCATCGAGTCCGGCGTGCCGAGACCTTCGATGGTTGTTACGTCGCCCCAGACATCAGACAACGCAACCTGGCAGGACCGCACGGCCTCGCCGTCGATATGGACAGTACAGGCACCACAGGCGGCAACACCGCAGCCAAATTTGGTGCCGGTCAGGCCGACCTCATCCCTCAGAACCCACAGCAGGGGAACATCGTCAGGCAAATCTACCTGATACGACGTACCGTTAACGTTCAAATTGGTCGCCATGGTGTTCCCCTCTTGGCTTTGCTGACGTGCTGACATATTTAATACGAGATGTCAGTCAGTCAACTGACAAATGAAACAAAAAATGTCAAAGGTTCAGATGAGAGACTTTGCGCTCGACGAAAAAACCCGGGCTATCCTTGAATCCGCGCTGCGGGTCTTTTCGACCTATGGATTCAAGAAGACCTCGATGGATGACATAGCCAAAGGTGCGGGGATGTCGCGCCCAGCTTTGTACCTGTACTTCGAGAACAAAGAAGCCATCCTGCGAAAACTGACAGAGCTGCACTACGAGGAAAAGGCAGCGGCCGTTGCCAAGGCGCTGAATGTGGACGGGCCTGTGTCACAGGTTTTCGGAAACGCGATCCGCGTTCAGACGGACGGGATGGCAGAGATCATGTCTTCAGCACATGGGCTCGAACTGCTGGACGCAGGTATTTCAATGGCATCTGACATTGTCACGCAAGGCGAGGCGCAGTTGCTGGAGCTTTACGCAAACTGGCTTGAACGCGAGGCAGAAAACGGGCGGATACGCCTGTTCGACAGCCCGCGAGAAACGGCCAGAATGATTGGCGCTGCGCTGCGCGGTAACAAGATCGCCGCCACTGATTACCAGCAGTTCGACCGCATGAACACGAACTTTGCCACGATTGTCGGTGCTGGGCTTGTGGTCAGGTAACCCGCTGGCGTTGCTTGTACTCCGGGGTGTCCCACAACCGGTTCGCCATAATATCGGCCAGAATGTCCACCGCGCGTTCAACATCCTGCTCGTCGATGAATAACGGCGTAAATCCGAACCGCATGATGTCGGGCGCACGAAAATCTCCGATAACACCGCGTGCGATGAGCGCCTGCATAGCCGCATAGCCTTCTTCAAAGCGGAATGAGACCTGGCTGCCGCGCTGCTTTGCGTCGCGCGGACTGGCAAGGCGCAACTCGGGGCAGGTGGCTTCGACCCGGTTGATAAACAATTCAGTCAGCGCGATGGACTTGGCGCGCACGTCTGCCATGTCAGCCATGTCCCAGATATCCATTGCAGCGGACAGGGCGGTCATCTGGATGATCGGAGGGGTGCCTACCCGCATCCTCTCGATCCCGCTGCCCGGACGATATTCGAGGTCAAAAGAAAAGGGTGCCTCATGCCCAAGCCAACCTGAGAGCGCGGGGCGAACACGGTCAGTCAGGCGTGGTGCGACGTAGATGAACGCAGGCGCTCCGGGGCCGCCATTGAGGTATTTGTAGGTGCATCCCACCGCAAAGTCGGCATTGCAGCCAGACAAGTCCACAGGAATCGCCCCGGCAGAGTGGGCCAGATCCCAGACCGTTATGGTTCCGTTGGCGTGGGCAAGTTCCGTCAGCGCCTTCATGTCGTGCATCCGGCCCGACCGGTAATCGACCTCGGTCAGCATCAAAACGGCCACGTCTTCGGTGATGTGCGCAGCCACATCCTCGGGTGCGACAACGCGCAATTCATAGTCCGGCCCCAAAGAGCGCAGCAGCCCGTCCACCATATAAAGGTCGGATGGGAAGTTGCCGTTGTCCGACAACACGACCTTGCGATCCGGGCACAGTTCCAGCGCCGAGGCCACCGCTTGATAAACCTTGATCGACAAGGTGTCGCCGGTTACCACGCTGCTGGGCTCTGCTCCGATCAGTCGGCCGATGCGATCACCCAATCCGATCGGAAACCCCATCCATCCGGCCTTGTTCCAGCCGGTGATCAGCATCTTGCCCCATTCCTCGGTCATCATCTCAGCAACGCGCGACGTCGCTGCCTTGGGTACGGGGCCCAGCGAATTGCCGTCCAGATAAACCACGCCATCCGGCAGGTCGAACATAGCCTTGGTTGCTTTGAAGTCAGTCATTGGCGGGCCTTCGTCTCTGTGTGTCGACCAACGGCTAGCTCATCCGACCTTGTCTGTCTATCGGGGGCGGAGAGGGCAAAGGGTGAGATAAATTTCCTGCGACTTTCTGCGATTTTGCGATTCCTGTCGGAAAGCGATAGATCATCTTGCAAAAGCGACATTTAGCCTCGCTACCGAGCAGAAAGTTACTTGACCATGCGCAAAATTGACATTCCTCCGGTCTGGTTGTTGGGCTGCGCGGTTCTGGCGTGGCTACAGGCCCGATACCTGTCGATGGGATTGTCGCTGGACGGTGGCTTCACGGATTTGCTTAGTGGCATTCTGATCGGAGGCGGGCTTATCCTTATCCTGCTTGCCATTACCGAGTTCCGCAAACACCGGACAACAGTTATCCCGCATGAAACGCCCAGTTCTTTGATTCAAAGCGGTATTTTCAAACGCAGCCGCAATCCGATCTACTTGGGTGACGTTCTGATTCTGACGGGGCTTGTTCTGCGCTTTGATGCAGTTTTATCGCTGGCACTGATACCTGTTTTTGTCTGGCTGCTGGAACGGCGTTTTATTCTTCCCGAAGAAGATAGAATGCGCAGAACGTTCCGCGCAGACTTCGCGCGATATGAGCGCAGCACGCGCCGATGGATCTGAGGACTCACGTAAAATGACACCACGTTAATATTGCTGCGCTTGCGAAATAATATTGCGCAGGATACATGGATGCTTGATGAACAATACCGACCACCCGCTCAATGTGAGTGAAAATTAGGGGGATAATGCCGGTGAAGATAGGAACACCAAAAGAGATTATGGACGGTGAAAACCGGGTCGCGATGACTCCGGACTCTGCCGTTCAGCTTCAAAAACTGGGCTATGACTGTGCCATTGAAACCGGTGCGGGTGCTGCGGCCGGATTTTCGGATGCAGCCTATGAAGCCGCAGGCGTTGAGATTGTCAAAACCGCCGCGGCCCTTTGGAAGGCGGCGGATATTGTTGCCAAGGTACGTCAGCCGAATGAAACCGAGCTGAAGCGCCTGACCAAGGGCAAGACGTTGATTTCGTTCTTCAACCCGGCGGGCAATGAAGAAGGGATGGAGCTGGCCAAGTCCAAGGGCGCGAACGTGATCGCCATGGAAATGGTTCCGCGTATTTCCCGTGCGCAGAAGATGGATGCGCTGTCGTCGATGGCGAACATCGCAGGCTACCGTGCCGTGATCGAGGCCGGCAACAACTTTGGCCGTTTCTTCACCGGTCAGGTCACAGCTGCGGGCAAAGTGCCCCCGGCGAAAGTCCTGATCGTTGGTGCCGGTGTGGCCGGTCTGGCCGCGATCGGGACGTCGACCTCGCTGGGTGCGATCACTTATGCGTTCGACGTGCGCCCCGAAGTGGCCGAGCAGGTCGAATCCATGGGCGCCGAGTTCGTCTATCTGGACTTTGAAGAGCAGCAGCAGGATGGCGCAGCCACCGGTGGCTATGCGTCGGTTCAGTCGGAAGAATTCCGCAACGCACAGCTTGCCAAATTCCGTGAATTGGCCCCTGAAATGGACATCGTGATCACCACCGCGCTGATCCCGAACCGCGAAGCGCCCGAGCTTTGGACCAAGGATATGGTCGAAAGCATGAAGCCGGGTTCGGTTATCGTTGACCTTGCGGCGGAAAAGGGTGGCAACTGTAAGCTGACCGTCGCGGATGAGAAGATCGTGACCGACAATGGCGTGACCATCATCGGTTATACCGACTTCCCCAGCCGGATGGCGGCGCAGTCTTCGTCGCTGTATGCGACCAATATCCGTCACATGATGTCGGATCTGACGCCCGAGAAGGACGGTCAGATCAATCACGACATGGAAGATGACGTGATCCGCGGCTCGACCGTGACCTTTGAGGGTGAGATCACCTTCCCTCCGCCACCGCCGAAAGTGCAGGCCATCGCGGCGCAGAAAAAGCCCGAGGTCAAGGAGCTGACCCCGGAAGAGAAAAAGGCGCAGGAGATTGCGGCGTTCAAGGCGCAGACCAAGCAGCAGTTCACCCTGCTGGGTGTCGGCGGCGCGCTGATGCTGCTGGTTGGTCTGGTCGCTCCGGCCAGCTTCATGCAGCACTTTATCGTGTTTGTGCTGGCCGTGTTCGTCGGCTTCCAAGTTATCTGGGGCGTGGCACACAGCTTGCACACCCCGCTGATGGCGATCACCAACGCGATCTCGTCGATCATTATCGTTGGGGCGCTTATGCAGATCGGGTCGGGTTCTTTCCTGGTCATTCTGCTGGCGGCGCTGTCTGTCTTTATGGCCGGGATCAACATCTTCGGCGGCTTTCTTGTCACCCGGCGCATGCTCGCCATGTTCCAGAAATCTTAAGGAGGCCGGGTAGATGATTGGCTTCACCACTGCCGCTTATGTTGTCGCGGCTGTCCTTTTCATCCTGTCTCTGGGCGGGTTGTCGAACCAGGAAAGCGCCAAACGCGCCGTCTGGTACGGCATTGTCGGTATGGCGCTGGCGGTTTTCGCCACGCTGGTTGGTCCGGGTTCCGGCCTGTGGCTGCTGTCGCTGCTGCTGATCGCAGGCGGCGGTCTGATTGGTTCCTACGTGGCCAAACGCGTGCAGATGACCGAGATGCCGCAGCTTGTGGCCGCGATGCACTCACTGGTGGGTCTGGCGGCTGTGTTCGTTGGCTTCAACGCTCATTTTGAGATCGGCAACGTTGCGCAGGTCATGGCGATTGCCGACAGTGCGAAAGAAGCGGACCTGTCCGATCTTGGCGCATTTGCCAAGCTGATCGCCAAGAAAACGGCGGCGGAACTGACGATCCTGCATGTGGAACTGTTCCTGGGAATCTTCATCGGTGCGATCACCTTTACCGGTTCTGTCGTGGCTTATGGCAAGCTGGCGGGCAAAGTGACATCTGCGGCGACCAAGCTGCCTGGTGGTCATGCGCTGAACGCGGCGGCGGCGGGGCTCTCGCTGATCTGTCTGGTCTGGTACACCGCGTCGGGTGGTCTGTTCCCGCTGATCCTGATGACGCTGGCGGCGCTGTTCATCGGTTATCACCTGATCATGGGTATCGGTGGCGCGGATATGCCGGTGGTTGTGTCGATGCTGAACTCGTATTCGGGTTGGGCTGCGGCAGCGATTGGTTTCAGCCTTGGCAACGATCTGCTGATCGTGGTTGGTGCGCTGGTTGGCTCGTCCGGTGCGATCCTGTCCTACATCATGTGTAAGGCGATGAACCGTCACTTTGTCAGCGTGATCCTGGGCGGCTTTGGTGGCACTTCGGGGCCGCAGATGGAAGTTGAGGGCGAGCAGGTGGCGATTGACGCCGATGGCGTTGCAGCAGCCCTGAACGACGCTGACAGTGTGATCATCATTCCAGGTTATGGCATGGCGGTTGCGCAGGCACAGCAGTCGGTTTCCGAACTGGTCCGCAAGCTGCGTGCCGAGGGCAAAGAGGTTCGCTTTGCGATCCACCCCGTTGCGGGTCGTCTGCCAGGTCACATGAACGTGCTGTTGGCCGAGGCGAAGGTGCCTTATGACATCGTTCTGGAAATGGACGAGATCAACGAGGACTTCCCGGACACGGATGTGGCCATCGTGATCGGGTCGAACGACATCGTGAACCCTGCGGCGCAGGAAGATCCCAACAGCCCGATTGCCGGGATGCCGGTTCTGGAATGCTGGAAGGCTAAGCAGGTGTTTGTGTCCAAACGTGGTCAGGGTACTGGCTATTCGGGCATCGAAAACCCGCTGTTCTTTAAGGAAAACACGCGCATGTTCTATGGCGACGCGAAGGCTTCGCTGGACAAGCTGCTGCCGATGATCGACTGATCTATTCGTACAGGTAGATTGGAAAGGGCGCCGATGGGCGCCCTTTTCTTTTTGGTGAATGATGGGGGGCTTTGCCCCCCAAACCCCCCAGGATATTTTTGGCCAGATGAAGCGGGCGAGATGTGGTATCTTTGGGGAGAAGGTGTTCGCGAATGGGTAGGTTTTGCAGAAAGTAAATGGCATAGGCGGTGTGTTCTTTCGCGCTCGTGATCCGGAGGCGCTTGGACGGTGGTATGAAGAACATCTTGGTGTGAACCAGCTCAACCCGCTGCCTTGGAAACAGAGCGCTGGGTACACGGTCTTTGCGCCCTTCGCTCAGGATACGGACTATTTCGGGCGCTCCGAACAGCAATGGATGATTAATTTTCGAGTGGACGATTTGGGCGGGATGATCGCGCAGCTTGAGGCCGCTGGTATCCCTGTGGAGACTCGGGCCGAATGGGACAGCGAGGTCGGAAAATTCGCCAGACTTCACGACCCCGAGGGCAACCCGATCGAGCTGTGGCAACCAAATCAATGAGATAGCGGATTTGTATACCGTAGTATCCTTGTAAGCATATGAAATAAAAAGAGAATTGATGTATTTTTAAGGTATCGTATAGTGCGCTGGTCAGACCCGGAGCCCTGAATGACGCCTATTGATGATCATCCGCTGCGCTATGCGCTGGCCAACGAACTGCATGCGCGCCCATTTCCGGTGGCGTCGACGCCCTGCACGGTGGTGTTTCTGGCCATAAAGAAAACCACTGAGGCTGTCGGGCGGGATCGGCACGAAGATATGGTGCATTTGATCAATCTGCTGGATCGCCATGGCGCGCCGCATCCGCAGCCTGAGGCCACCCATTATGCGGGTCAGATTGGCCGTCATTGGCTCAAGTGGGAGCAGCATACCGAGTTTGTGACGTATACTGCGATCACGCAGAATGTCAGCGACCGTGCCTTCAATCCTGCCGATTTTGAGGTGTTCCCACAGGACTGGCTGATGGCGAGTCCGGGTCAGCGTGTCACCTCGGCCATGATGCGGGTGGTGGACCTGGAAAGCGATGCGGCGGCCAAGGACGCCTTGGCCGATTGGTTCGAACCGGAAAGTCTTGCTGTGGCGAGAGTGTTGGATGATGCGGCCATATGCGCGAGCGACTTTCGGATTGATCCGGCTGGACATATGCGCTTCGCGCTGTTTGTGAACCAAGGCACCGGGCGGCGCAGGACGGGGCGGATCATTCAGCGCTTGTGCGAGATCGAAACATATAAGGCGATGTCGATGTTGGGTTTTGCCCGCGTCAAGCAATTGACGCCCCGGATTGGTGAGTTGGACGCGCAACTTACCAATTTGATGGGGCAGATGACCGACAATTCGGCCCATCCTGACGAGCTTTTGCCGGACCTGCTTGCCACGTCGATTGAGCTGGAGACATTGTCTGCCCGGTGTTCGTTTCGGTTCGGTGCAACGGGCGCATATGAAGCCATCGTAAATCAACGCATCGAGGTGTTGCGCGAGCAGAGGTTTGAGGGCCGTCAGAGCTTTGCCGATTTCATGATGCGGCGCTATGACCCCGCGATCCGCACCGTGAAGTCGACCGAGCGACGCTTGCAGGCCCTGTCGGATCGGGCCATCCGCGCAGGAGAGCTGTTGCGGACCCGGGTGGATGTGGAACGCAGTGCGCAGAATCAGGCGCTGTTGGAAAGTATGGACCGTCGCGCTGATCTGGCCCTGCGTTTGCAGCATACGGTCGAGGGGTTGTCGGTGGTTGCCATCAGCTATTATGCGGTCTCTTTGGTCAGCTACCTTTTGTACCCTTTGACCAAGGCCGGGATAAGCAAAGGCATGCTGACGGCGATTGTCACGATCCCGGTTGTGCTTATCGTTTGGTTTGCGATCCGGCAAATTCGCAGACGGTTGGAGTAAACCTCGTTTGCCATTCCGTGCCGTGTCTGTAGTACTGACCGGGGCAGGCGGAGAGCTGAGGGTAGACCGGTGATTGGAATCGTAGCCGCATGGCGGGCTGTAGCCGCCATGTTCATCCTGAATGGTGCGTTGTTTGGCATATGGGCGTCCCGTATCCCCGCGGTACGGGACAGGCTGGACTTGACGCACGAGGCTTTGGGTCTTGGCTTGCTGTTCATGGCGGCCGGGGCCGTTTGTTCCTTTCCGATAACCGGTCGTTTGACGGATAAGTTTGGGGCGGTTTCCATCACGCGTGTCATCGCGGTTCTCTACACGCTTTCGCTGGTTCTGTTGGCTGTTGCCGGTAGTTTTTGGGCGCTGGCGGCCTTTCTATTCATATTCGGGGCGTTTCACGGATCGATGGACGTTGCGATGAACGCATGGGCTGCTGAAGTTGAACAAGCCTATGATAAGCCCGTCATGTCTTCGTTTCACGCGATGTGGAGCCTTGGGGCCGGGCTGGGTGCGCTGAGTGGGTACGGTGCCGTTCAGCTTGGAATGACTGTAATGCAGCACTTTCTTCTTGCGGGCGGCGTCGTGGTTGGTTTGGCGCTGGTTTTGTCTTGGGTGCGCTGGACGTCGCGCCGGTCGGCTTCGCCCGGCGGGGCGGTTTTTGCCCTGCCATCCGGGGCCCTGATCCTTGTTGGATTTACAGCCCTCTGCGGTGCATTGGGAGAGGGCGCAGTTGCAGACTGGAGCGCGATTTTCTTGCGGGACGTGACGGGCGCAGCCGAGAGTGTCGCGGCCTTGGGGTACGCTGTATTCTCAGTCACCATGGTTGCCTTTCGGTTGGCCGGAGGCGTCGTCATCGCCCGGTTTGGGCCTGTCGCGACGGCCAGATTTGGTGGCGTGTGCGCGGCATTGGGTGTTCTAGGCGTCGTTTCCGCGGTGCAGCCCCAATTGGCGCTGGCAGGCTTTGCGCTGATGGGCATCGGTTATGCGGTCATTATGCCTTTGGCGTTTAGTCGAGCGGCCAACGATCCAAATGTCCCGCCCGGCCAAGCCATCGCAAGCGTAGCCACACTGGGATATGGCGGGTTGTTGATCGGGCCTCCGCTTATTGGGTTTTTGGCAGAGATGCTTACATTGCGGTTGGCGTTTATGGCCCTGCTGCCGCTTGCAATCATGATAGTTATCTTGTCCGGTGCGTTGCGACCTGCTGCACTGGATTGACTGCCAAGAGCAGGGAACAAGAACAATATGGGAGGTAGACATGCCGATAAAGAACCGGTTCGCGGAACTGCAAAACGAAATCACCGAGTGGCGGCGTGATATCCACCAGAATCCCGAAATCCTGTTCGAAACCCATCGCACCAGTGCTTTGGTCGCGGAAAAGCTGAGGGAATTTGGCTGTGACGAGGTCGTGACCGGGATCGGGCGCACGGGTGTCGTGGGCATCATCAAAGGCAAGGTCGATACAAAGGGCAAGGTGATCGGATTGCGGGCTGATATGGACGCGCTGCCGATTCATGAGGCGACAGGGTTGAACTATGCGTCCAAGACCGAGGGCGCCATGCATGCCTGCGGTCACGACGGGCATACGGCCATGCTGTTGGGGGCGGCGAAATACCTCTCGGAGACGCGAAACTTTGATGGCACTGTGGCTGTCATCTTTCAGCCCGCCGAAGAGGGCGGCGGCGGTGGTCGTGAGATGTGCGAAGACGGGATGATGGACCGTTGGGGCATTCAGGAAGTTTATGGGATGCACAACTGGCCCGGACGTCCGGTCGGAAGCTTTTCGATACGCCCCGGTGCCTTTTTTGCAGCGACCGACCAGTTCGATATCGTATTTGAAGGTAAAGGGGGCCATGCGGCCAAGCCGCATGAAACAGTCGATACGACTGTCCTTGCCGCGCAAGCGGTCATGGCCTTGCAGACCATTGCGTCGCGCAATGCCGATCCCATTGATCAGATTGTCGTGTCGGTCACTTCTTTTGAAACGTCTTCGACAGCTTTCAACGTGATCCCCCAGACGGTCAGGTTAAAAGGTACGGTGCGCACGATGAGCGAAGCAATGCGGGGGCTGGCTGAAAAGCGGATCGGCGAAATTTGCAACGGGGTTGCCGCCACATTCGGCGGAGCGGCAGAAGTCACGTATTACCGCGGTTATCCCGTGATGGTGAACAGCGAAGAGCAAACTGATTTTGCAGCGGATGTCGCGCGATCCGTGGCCGGTGAGTGCGCCGAGGCACCTTTGGTCATGGGGGGCGAAGACTTTGCCTTTATGCTAGAGGAGCGACCGGGAGCCTATATTCTTGTAGGAAACGGCGATTCAGCGGCTGTGCATCACCCTGAATACAATTTCAACGATGAGGCCATTCCTGCGGGGTGCAGTTGGTGGGCGGAGATTGTGGAACAGCGAATGCCCGCTGCGTGAATGGCGGCGTAGGTGGGGGCGCTGCCCCCACACCCCCGGGATATTTTAGCCAGATGAAGAGGGATCCTTTGGCCCCAGATTAAGCCTGTTACGGAGGGTTTCAACGACATCATTCAGGGCCGATTTCTGTGTATTGACGCAGGATTTTGAGGCTGCTCGGGCTGAATTCAGTGCGCTTGGGTCCGATAGCCATTTGTCAACGATAGCTGCCAGTTGCGGGGCAGAGTTTATTTCCACCGCACCTCCGGCTTCGATCAGGGGCGCGAATGTTTCAGCGAAATTGTAGTAGCCGGGCCCGGTGATGACCGCAGCGCCAGCTTGCGCGGGTTCAAAGGGATTGTGCCCTCCGATTTCCTTCAATGAGCCGCCGAGGAACACGATGGGGCAGATTGCGTACCATGTGCCGGTTTCCCCTAAAGTGTCGGCCACGTAGATTTGTGTTGTGTCCGTGATCGCTTGGTCAGAGGACCGGAAGGCGGCTGTTAGTCCAGCTTGTTTGATAAGGGCGGCAACCTCGTCCCGTCGTTCCGGGTGGCGGGGGATCAGAAGCAATAGCAAGTCGGGGCGATGTTTGAGCAACTGTGCATGTGCGCCAAGAACGGCGCCTTCCTCGCCCTGATGGGTGGAACTGGCAATCCACATGGGGCGGCCTGAAATCTGGTTTTGGATTTGCGATACTGTGTTCTGGTCAACAGGCAGGGGGTCGGACATAGCTTTGAGGTTGGTGCCTGACTGAACCCGTTCGGGTGTAGCCCCCATTTGGCGCAAGTTTTCGGCCGCCTTGTCATGTTGGGTCAGGAACAGACTGAACTTATCCAGAATGAAACGTGCGGTTACTGGCCGCTTTTTCCATCCCTCCACAGATTTGTCTGAGAGACGGGCGTTCAATAAGGCCAGTGGGATTTTGCGATCTGCACTTTCAACGATGAGCCGGGGCCAGATTTCGCTTTCGACGAAAATACCAGCGTCCGGTCGCCAGTGGTTGAGGAAGCGCTGAACGGGTCCGGACGTGTCAAGCGGTGGGAATTGGTGGCGCGTGCGCGGGGGCATCCGCTTTGCGATCAACGAGGCTGAGGTCGGCGTGCCGGACGTTATGAGGAACTCGGCCTGGGGCAGGCGTTGACCCAGGCGTTTGATCAGGGTGATGACGGACAGGGTTTCGCCGACGCTTGCCGCATGAAACCAGATCAGTTGGCCATTTGGTCGCGGCAGGCTTGCATGGCCCAACCGTTCGTGCTGACGCTCGACCGGGACATCGGCCGCCTGTAGTTTCTTTCGAACCGTCTGCCAAACGATTGGCGCGGCAACGCCGGTCAGGCCGCAATACAGGGTGTATAGCAGCGTTGGTCGTTCTGAATGATCGGGCATGTCAGCCGCCTGTGTGACTCATGTGACGGCTCATCTTTCCGTCGACGGACTGGCGGGAATAGTCGAAATCGTGGCCCTTGGGTTTCAGATTGATGGCCGCGCGGATTGCGTGTTCCAGCGGCTCTTCGGTGTTTGGATGATCCCGAAGTGAGCTGCGCAAGTCGGCCATGTCTTCCTGACCAAGGCACATATACAATTCACCGGTGCAGGTCAGGCGTACACGGTTGCAGCTTTCGCAGAAATTGTGGGACAGCGGTGTAATGAACCCGATTTTCTGTCCGGTTTCTTCAAGCCGTACATAGCGCGCCGGTCCGCCCGTGCGCTCGGCCAGATCAGAGACTGTGTAGTGGTTTTCATACTCTTTGCGCACGTCCTTCAGCGACCAGTACTGATCAAGGCGGTCTTCATTGCCGATATCACCCATGGGCATGACTTCGATCCAGGTTAGATCCATGTCGCGCTCGGCGCACCACCGCGTGATTTGAGGGAGCTCCTCTTCGTTGAAACCCTTAAGGGCAACGGCGTTGATCTTGATGCGCAGCCCGGCTTTCTGAGCTGCGTCAATGCCTTTCAAGACCTGTTTCAGGCGTCCCCAGCGTGTGATCTGGGCGAATTTGTCCTCGTCCAGCGTATCCAGCGAGATGTTCACGCGGCGCACGCCGGCTGCGTAGAGGTCGTCTGCGAAACGATGAAGTTGCGATCCGTTGGTTGTGAGGGTCAACTCCTTAAGTACCCCGCTTTCCAGATGGCGTGTCATCGCGTTGAAGAACGCCATGATGTTCCGGCGCACCAAAGGTTCACCCCCCGTGATGCGCAGCTTTTCGACGCCCATGTTGATGAAGGTCGAACACATCCGGTCCAGTTCCTCCAAAGTCAGAAGATCCTTTTTGGGCAGGAACTTCATGTCTTCGGACATACAATAAACACAGCGAAAGTCGCAGCGGTCCGTGACGGAAACACGCAAGTAGGTGATTGCACGGGCAAACGGGTCGATTAGTGGAGCAGCAGTCATGCACCATAGGTAAAGCGGTGACCCCGCTGCGACAAGGGCGAACTGTGCTTTGGTCTAGATCAGAGGCCGTTGGAACGGTAGATTACCGGTATGAGGATTGCATTTTTTGTTTTGTTCGCGGTTGTTGCGGGGTGCGACACCGTCCGATCCACGACAGATCGCGTCTTTGGCGCCGACAGTGAGAAGGCTCAAGCCGAGCCCGAAGCAGTAGAAGTCGCAGACGAAGCTGACCCCGAGCCTGTTGCTGTGTCTGCCCCCAGTTGGGCTGGACCGAAAACCACTGTGGCCAGCCTAGGCGACCCCACAACACCGGGGCGTTGGCTGGAAACACCGCTGGTCGAGACCGAATTCACCGGGCGGGTGGTGGTTCCGAAAACTGGCGCTCAGGCCTACATTACGCTGGTGCCTGCTTCTGGGCCGGAAGGCGGGGGCAGCCGGTTGTCGTTAGATGCGATGCGGGCATTGCTGCTGCCTTTCGATGAATTGGTCGAGCTTGAGGTCTACTCAAACTGATCCTTCAGGTACTTTCCGGCCTCTTTGCGCGCAAAGGGTTTCATTGCATCCCCATATGTCTGCAGGAACGCGACAACGCGGGATGGGTCGTGCTTGGATAGCTCGCGCAACCACCATGCGATGGCTTTCTGGATGAACCAATCACGGTCGGGGACATATCCTGCGGCCCAGGTCAAAATGCGATCCCGACGGTCCAGATCATCCGGCTTGGGGTGGTTTTGCTTGGTCCACGGCAGGGTCGCCACCAATGCTGCGCGACGTGTCCACATGTGGTCTGAGGATGTCCAACCTTCGACCTGAATCAGCCTGTCTGGGTCGGCTGACAATCGCTTTTGCATGGCCATGCACGCGTGGTCCGCAACGGCCCAGGCATCGAAATCCGGCAACCAACTTTGCAGCACATCCCAAACTGCATCATCCGGCCGTATGCGCGCCTGAGTCAGCAATTTGGCGGCGGCCAAGCGAGCCTCATGAATGTTTGTCTGCCAAAGGTCATCGGCCAATTGAACCCGAGAGGCCACGTCGAGGTCTTGCCGCCACGCTTTTGTCAGGTCGTTCAAGATAGGGTTTGCGACCCCTAAATAAGGACGGGCGGCTTTGTGATAGGCCGCCATCTGCGTAGCGCGCTCGGGATCGGCATGTTCTTTGATCTGATCCAGATAGGCGTCCAAGTGTCGCTACTCCACCGTAACAGATTTTGCCAGATTGCGTGGCTGGTCCACGTCTGTGCCCTTGGCGACGGCCGTGTGATACGCCAGCAACTGCGCAGGAACCGAATAGAGGATCGGGGCGAGGCTTTCGTGAACAAGCGGCATGCGGATCGTGCTCCAGACGCCGTCCTCAGCCTCGGCGATCCCGTCGCCATCCGAAATCAGAATGACCTTGCCTTTGCGCGCCATCACTTCTTGCATGTTCGATATGGTTTTGTCGAAAACCGCGTCACGCGGCGCCATCACAACCACCGGCATATGTTTGTCGATCAGGGCGATGGGGCCGTGTTTCAGCTCGCCAGACGCATAACCTTCGGCGTGTATATAGCTGATTTCCTTTAGCTTTAGCGCGCCTTCCATGGCCAGCGGATACATCAGGCCGCGCCCCAGAAACAGAACGTCCCGCGCCTCAGATAGTCGTTGGGCTGATGCGCGTATCGCGTCGTTCTGCTCTAACGCGACGTTGAGCACCGCAGGCAAGCCGCGCAATGCGGCGGCGTGGTCGGCCAGTTCTTCTGCCGTCAACGTCCCGCGATCCGAGGCGGCTTTTAATGCAAGCATCAGCAACACGCTCAATTGGCATGTGAAAGCCTTGGTCGATGCCACTCCGATCTCGACCCCGGCATGAATGGGCAACGCCACATCGCTCTCGCGCGCGATCGAGCTTTCGGGGACATTGACCACCGAAACGATCTTGTCCGCCTTGCCTTCACAGTACCTTAAGGCCGCCAACGTATCTGCTGTTTCCCCGGACTGGCTAACGAACAGCGCCGCGGTCCGGTCACTGATCGGAGGTTCCCGGTATCGGAATTCGCTGGCAATATCGACTTCGACCGGCATTTTGGCCAGCTTCTCGAACCAGTACTTGGCGGTCAGACAGGCAAAAAAGGCGGTGCCGCACGCAACCATCGTCAGACGGTCGAGCTTGGTAAAGTCCAGTTCTGCTGGCAGGGTGACCTCATCTCCGCCGGTGGGCAAATACGAACGGATCGCTTCGGCCACGACCACGGGCTGTTCCGCAATTTCCTTGGCCATAAAGTGCTTGTGCCCACCTTTGTCGGTGCGCGCAGTGTCTAGCTTGATCCGGCGGACGTCGCGGTTGACCAGATCGCCCGCTTCGTTACGAATTTCCAACGTGGTACGGGTCAGCACCGCGCGGTCGCCTTCTTCAAGATAGGTGATGCGATCCGTCAGCGGCGCCAGCGCGATCGCATCCGAACCAACGAACATCTCATCATCCCCATGCCCGATCGCCAACGGCGATCCCTTGCGCGCGGCGATGATCAGGTCTTCGTGCCCCTCGAAGAGAAACGCCAGCGCAAACGCGCCTTCCAGACGGTCAATTGTCTTAAAGGCGGCCTCAACCGGGGATAGCCCCGTAGACAGGTAGTGCTCGGCCATCAGCGCGACGGTTTCGGTGTCGGTTTCGGTCATGAAGCCCACGCCGTGCTCGGCTAGCTCTGTACGCAGATCGCGATAGTTTTCGACGATGCCGTTATGCACCACGGCCACCGGACCTGCCCTGTGCGGGTGCGCGTTTGTTACCGAGGGCGCGCCATGGGTGGCCCAGCGTGTATGGCCGATGCCGGACTTGCCAGGTAGGGGATCATGCACCAGCAGATCGCTGAGGTTCACCAGCTTTCCCACGGCCCGGCGACGCCCCAGATCACCACCGTTCACTGTTGCGATCCCGGCGCTGTCATAACCGCGATATTCCAGACGTTTCAACGCCTCAACCAGAATGGGGGCGACTTCGTGCCGCCCCAAAACGCCTACAATTCCACACATAGGTCAAGCTCCTTTATCGCGGCGAGCCTTCTTCGCCTTGAGCATCTCAAACAATTTGCGCGCATAGCCGGGTTTGTTGTCCTGCTTGGCTCGGGCCAGTGCCAGCGCATCAGGCTCTACGTCGCGCGTCACCACTGTTCCGGTCGCTGTCATGGCACCATCGCCTATGGTCACAGGAGCCACCAGCATCGTGTTCGATCCGATGAACACGTTCTGACCAATGGTCGTTTTGTGTTTCATTACGCCGTCATAGTTACATGTGATCGTACCCGCACCGATATTCGTGGCCGCGCCGACAATCGCGTCGCCGACATAGCTCAGGTGGTTGACCTTTGCGCCCTCAGCGATCTCGGTGTTCTTGATTTCCACAAAGTTTCCGATGCGCGTGTCTTCCGCCAATTCGGTGCCGGGGCGCAGGCGGGCATAGGGGCCGACGATAGCGCCTCGGCTGACGTGACAGCCCTCCAGATGCGAAAAGGCTCGGATCGTCGCGCCGCTTTCGACCGTGACGCCGGGGCCGAATACCACATTCGGTTCTATAACCGTGTCGCGTCCGATAATCGTGTCCGAGGCAAGATAAACGGTCTCAGGGGCCATCAAAGTCACGCCAAGGTCCAGCAGTTCTGACCGCGCGCGGGTTTGGAATACAGCGTCGGCAGCGGCGAGATCAGCGCGCGAGTTGATCCCCAGCGTCTCGGCCTCGTCGCAGGCAATTGCGGTGACTTTCAAGTCACGGCTGCGGGCGATTTCCACGACGTCGGTCAGGTAGTATTCCTCGGCCGCATTATCGTTACTCACCGCGTCGATCAGGGAAAACAACACCTCTGCGTTGCACGCCAAAAGACCAGAATTACAAAAAGTTATCGCGCGCTCTTCATCTGAGGCATCCTTGAATTCGACAATTCGTTCAAGATGATCTCCGTTCATGACCAAGCGACCGTAGCGCGCGGGATCGGCGGCTTCGAACCCGAGGATAACCAGATCGTTTTGAGCGCGCGCCTCGATCATCCGCTCCAGTGTCTCGGGTTGAAGGAACGGAGTGTCGCCATACAACACCACCACGTCACCCCTGAACCCCTCCAGCGCAGTGCGTGCCTGAGCGACGGCATGAGCGGTGCCCAACTGTTCGGTCTGCTCTGCGATCCGGGCTGTTTCGTCTTCGGCGGTCGCCACTTTCGCCACGGCCTCGGACCCGTGTCCGGTGACGATCACGGTACGCTCGGGCGACAGGACCGATCCGGCGCGCATGGTGTGAGCCAGCATCGGTGTCTGGGCAATCGGATGAAGGACCTTAGGGATGTCCGAATTCATCCTGGTGCCTTTACCTGCGGCAAGGATGACAAGGGCGGTGCTCATGAAATCGTTTTCTCTTTGTGTTTTGTTGCGGTCCGTTTTATCCGCTGAGTGCAAAGGCGCAAGCGGTTCAGCCATCAAACAAGATTGCCGTTTGCAACAGGATACGGCGAAAAACCGCCGAAGCAGGAGGCACGATGCGAACGGTTATCTTCGATCTGGATGGGACATTGGCCGATACCTCGGGTGATTTGCTTGAGGCCGCGAACCACTGTTTTCGCCATATGGGGCACGGGGATGTTCTGGTTCACGGGCAGGATGCTGCGGTCGCGCTGCGGGGTGGCCGGATGATGCTGACGCACGGATTGAAGCGTGTCGGGGCTTATGATGAACAGGCGATTCACGCATATTATCCGATGCTGCTGGACGCATATGCGCAGGCCATTGATACCCATACGCAATTCTACCCCGGTGCACTTAATGCGGTTGAGGCATTGAAGGTCGCGGGGTACGGCGTGGGGATTTGCACGAACAAGCCCGAAGCTCTTGCCGATCAGTTGCTGACCCAGATGGGCGTGCGGGATCAGTTCTCATCATTGGTGGGGGCCGACACCCTGCCGGTTCGCAAGCCCGATCCTGAACCGCTGCGCGAGGCCGCGCGACGGGCTGGGGGGCATCCCGATCTTTGTGTTCTGATCGGAGATTCCGATACCGACCGTAATACAGCGCGTGCAGCTGGGGTTCCTTCGGTGTTGGTAACGTTTGGTCCGTCGGGCGCGGATATGGCTGCGCTGGAACCCGAAGCGTTGCTGCATCACTTCGATGATCTGCCCGAGGTTGTGACCAGCCTTATCGGAGCGGTGGCGTAAACCCTTGACGCTGCGCACGCGCGGCCTCAGAACGGGCATATGACCGAGACATTCACTGGCAGTTTCACGCAGCAGGAACCCATCCCCGACGAAGCGATCGAGGCCGCATTGGCGGTTCTGCGTCACGGTCGTTTGCATCGCTATAACGTGACGCCCGGAGAGCTGGGTGAAACTGCTTTGCTGGAACAAGAATTTGCCGCGCAGATGGGGGCGAAATACTGTCTGGCTGTGTCCTCGGGCGGCTATGCGCTGGCGACCGCATTGCGTGCGGTGGGTGTGCGGCCCGGTGATCCGGTTCTGACCAATGCCTTCACGCTGGCCCCAGTGCCGGGGTCCATCGCCTCGGTCGGGGCAAAGCCCGTTTTCGTGGGCGTCACCGAGGGGTTGGTGATTGATCTGGAGGATCTAGAGGCCAAGCTGGATCGGGCGCGGGTGCTGATGCTTAGCCACATGCGCGGGCATCTGTGTGACATGGATCGGCTGATGCAGATGTGCGACGCCGCGGGTGTGACTGTGATCGAGGATTGCGCGCATACGATGGGTGCCGCGTGGCGTGGGCAACTGTCAGGGCGGCAGGGGGCCATCGGGTGCTATTCTTGTCAGACCTATAAACACGTGAACTCGGGCGAGGGCGGCTTGCTGATCACCGATGATGAGGAGTTGGCGGCCAAGGCCACAATGCTGTCGGGATCCTATATGCTGTATGAACGCCATCTGGCCGCGCCGGGACCTGAAGTGTTCGAACGGATCAAATATACTACGCCCAATGTCTCGGGTCGGATGGATAATCTGAGGGCGGCGATCCTGCGGCCTCAGCTACGGGATCTGGATAGACAGGTCGCACGGTGGAATGAGCGTTATGCCGAGATTGAAAAGGGGCTGTGCGGCACGCCTGGCTTGACGATTGTGGAGCGGCCCGAGGGTGAGACCTATGTGGGCTCGTCCATTCAGTTCCTGCTGTTGGACTGGTCACCCGAGCGCATTGCCGAAGTGATCCGCCGCTGTGCTGCGCGCGGGGTCGAGCTGAAGTGGTTTGGCGGGGCCGAGCCCACCGGGTTTACCTCGCGCTATGATAGCTGGCGCTACGCCGACAGCGCGCCTTTGCCTGCCAGTGACCGGGTGTTGGCCGGGATCATGGACATGCGCGTGCCGCTGACATTCTCGCTGGACGATTGCCGCCTGATTGCGCGGATCATCCGGGCCGAGGTCGGGGCCGTCTACCAATCGTAATCCAAAGGAGTGCGCTGAAGGCGCACGCTTGATGCTTTGACACCACCACCCCTGACGGGGCGGTGGTGTGTTTCTGCTTGGCCGTCGTTGACCCGGAAAAGATTCGCTGATACTTATTGAACAACTGTTCATTAATGCGAGGGAGGAGATCGCATATGTTCGCGGCGACCATGCAGTTTGATCTGGGCGAGGATGTGAATGCTCTGCGTGAAATGGTTCACCGCTGGGCGCAGGAGCGGGTCAAGCCGATGGCCGCAGAGATTGACGCCTCGAACGCGTTTCCCAATGAGCTTTGGAAGGAAATGGGCGATTTGGGGATGTTGGGCATTACGGTGCCCGAAGAATTCGGCGGGGTGGGCATGTCGTATCTGGCCCATACCGTCGCCGTTGAAGAGGTTGCCCGGGCTTCGGCTTCGGTATCACTGTCTTATGGTGCCCACTCGAACCTGTGCGTCAATCAGATCAAGCTGAACGGAACGGATGAGCAAAAGGCGAAATACCTGCCGCGCCTAATTTCGGGTGAACATGTGGGTGCACTGGCGATGTCCGAGGCGTCGGCAGGATCCGACGTGGTGTCAATGAAGTTGCGGGCCGAGAAGCGCAATGATCACTATCGTCTGAATGGCAGCAAATACTGGATCACCAACGGGCCGGACGCGGATACTCTGGTCGTTTACGCCAAGACTGACCCAGAGGCCGGGTCGCGTGGAATCACCGCCTTTCTGATCGAGAAAGAGATGACCGGCTTTTCCACCTCACCCCATTTCGACAAGTTGGGGATGCGCGGGTCGAATACGGCCGAACTGATCTTTGAAGACGTCGAAGTGCCTTTCGACAACGTGCTTGGCGAAGAAGGGAAGGGTGTCGCGGTTCTAATGTCCGGGTTGGACTATGAGCGTGTGGTGCTTGCCGGAATCGGCACCGGCATCATGGCCGCTTGTCTGGATGAGATCATGCCCTATCTGGCCGAGCGTAAGCAATTTGGGAAACCCATCGGTAGCTTCCAGCTTATGCAGGGAAAGATCGCGGATATGTATACGGCGATGAATTCAGCCCGCGCCTATGTGTACGAAGTGGCCAAGGCGTGTGATCGCGGGGATGTGACGCGTCAGGATGCGGCGGCGTGCTGCCTTTACGCGTCCGAGGCGGCGATGACGCAGGCGCATCAGGCGGTGCAGGCAATGGGCGGGGCCGGGTTCCTGTCGGATTCTCCCGTCAGCCGGATTTTCCGCGATGCCAAGCTGATGGAGATCGGCGCGGGCACCAGTGAAATCCGCCGGATGCTGATCGGCCGGGAACTGATGAGCGGGATGGAGTGATGAAAAAACGCCCCGCAGACGAGGGAACTGCGGGGCGTTTCTTCGAAGGATCAGAAGCGATGGACGTAGGAAACGCCGACCAGCCACGGATCAATTTCGGCAGTGCCGAGGTCGTTTCCGTCGAGGCTGACATCCGAGTCGATGTCGAACCAGCGCACGTTCAGACGCACGGCGCCTTTTTCGGTGACCATGTAATCCAGACCAGCCTGCAGAGAGACACCAACCGAGTCATCCAGTTCCAGATCGCCCAGAGCCGAGCTTTCGTCAAAGAAGATGGTATAGTTGATACCAGCGCCAACGTAAGGCTTCCACGCGCTATTGGTCGGGAAGTGATAGTTCAGCGACAGTGTGGGCGGCAGGTGCTTGACGGTCCCGCCGTCGATGCTGCCAGCCAGGGTAATGTCATGGCTGAAGGGCGTTGCGGCCAGCAATTCGACGCCAAGGTTGTCACGAACGAAGTATTCTACCGTGAAGATCGGGCGCGTGTCCGAGTCAACCTCGACGCTGGCGCCATTGCTCAGCGTGCCGTTGTCGGATTTCGGGTCGAGATAGCCCACACCAAGTCCGACGGTCCAATCACCCCGAGATTGGGCGAAAGCTGGGACAGCCAGCGCAACAAGCGCGGTGGAGAGGGTCAGAGCGGCGAGTTTGTTGGTCATTGTACTGCCTTTAGGTTTGTTGATGCAGGCGTTTTGCGCGAACGGGCCGCTGCCAACTCTGATCTGTGTCAAGTTCGTGTGATTGGCGAACGTGCCCGACGTCAAAGAAATGCCATGAAAACAGGGGGTTTCGGCAATGTGTCCCGCTAGGCGCATACCCGGATTGCATCCCGATGGTGGCTGGGCGATTCCCGACCGCTTGAACATTGCGCGGCAATGTCTGTCGCAACCGGGTGATCGCGTGGCTATTCGCGACCTAACCGGGGGTACGCAGGACGACGTCACCTTTGACCGCTTGCAACGAATGGCGGACGGTATCGCGCGCCATCTTCTGATATCTGTGCAACGCGGCGACCGGGTGGGCGTACTTCTCAGCCAATCGCCATGGTGCGCGGCAGCGCATCTGGCGATCTGGAAAATCGGCGCGATCTCGGTTCCGCTGTTCAAGCTATTCAAACATGATGCGCTGGCCTCAAGGGTTCGGGATGCAGGTGCGCAGATAGTTTTGACGGATGCAGAAGGCGAGGAACTGTTGGGCGCTTTGGCTCACTCGGTGCGGGTTGACCAGATTGCACCTTCGGATGACCCGGTTTCCTTTGCTGATTCGGGCCCCGAAGATCCTGCGGTGCTGATCTATACCTCGGGCACAACCGGAAGCCCCAAGGGGGCGCTGCACGGGCACCGGGTTCTGACGGGGCATCTGCCGGGCGTATCCATAAGCCACAATCACCTGCGCGACGGCGATTGCCTTTGGACCCCTGCCGATTGGGCATGGATTGGCGGGTTGTTTGATGTGCTGATGCCCGGTCTGGCGCTGGGCATCCCGGTGGTCGCCGCGCGGCTTGAGAAATTTGCCCCAGAAATCTGCGCTGACGTGATCGCGCGCGGTGGCGTACATAACGTGTTCTTTCCGCCCACCGCGCTGCGGATGCTGAAAGCGGCGGATCAGGCCATCCCCGGCCTGCGCTCGGTCGCGTCGGGTGGGGAGCCTCTGGGGGCCGAGATGCTGACCTGGGGGCAGCAGGCGTTCGGCCTGACAATCAACGAGTTCTACGGCCAGACCGAGTGCAACATGGTCGTCTCGTCCTGTGCCGAGGATTTTCCAGTGCGTCCCGGCTGCATCGGCAAACCGGTTCCGGGCCATGAGGTTGCGGTGATTGATGAGGACGGCACACCCACGAGGGACGAGGGCGACGTGGCCATCCGGCGCGGCTCGGCCTCGATGTTGCTGGAATACTGGAACCGGCCCGAGGCGACGGCTGAGAAGTTCCGGGGCGATTGGCTGATCACCGGTGATCGCGGCGTTTGGGAGGGCGAATATCTGCGCTTCGTGGGCCGAGATGATGACGTAATCACCTCAGCCGGATACCGTATCGGCCCCGCCGAAATCGAAGATTGCCTGCTGACCCACCCTGCGGTGGCAACGGTCGGCGTAGTCGGCAAGCCCGACCCGCTGCGGACCGAGATCGTGAAGGCCTATGTGGTGCTGAAACCGGGAGCCGAGGCGTCAGGGACGGAGTTGCAAGACTGGGTCAAGGACCGTCTGGCGCAGTATTCCTACCCGCGCGAGGTGGCGTTTCTAGAGGAATTGCCGATGACGGTGACTGGGAAGGTCATTCGGAAGGAATTGAAGCGTCGTGCGAAGTTGGAATTGGAGACAACGTAAATGAAACTCACATCCAAAGCCATGCCCGCCTCTGAGGGCTTCAAGGCAAACCGCAGCGCTCATCTGGACGCACTGGCACAGATCTCCGAAGCCGCCGAAGCGGCCCGCATGGGCGGCGGTGAAAAATCCCGTGCACGGCATGAATCGCGGGGTAAAATGTTGCCTCGGCGTAGGGTGGCGAACCTGCTGGACGCGGGGTCTCCGTTTCTGGAGATCGGCGCGACGGCGGCGCATGGGATGTATTGGGGCGCCGCGCCTTGTGCTGGGGTGATCGCGGGGATTGGCCGGGTGCAGGGGCGTGAGGTCATGGTGGTGTGCAACGATGCCACCGTGAAGGGCGGCACGTACTATCCGATGTCGGTCAAAAAACACCTGCGGGCGCAGGAGATTGCCGAGGAAAACCATCTGCCCTGCATCTATCTGGTCGACAGCGGCGGCGCGAACCTGCCCAACCAGGATGAGGTCTTCCCTGACCGCGATCATTTTGGCCGCATCTTCTATAATCAAGCGCGGATGAGCGCCAAAGGCATTGCTCAGATCGCCGTGGTGATGGGGTCATGTACGGCGGGCGGAGCCTATGTGCCTGCGATGTCGGATGTGACAATTATCGTGAAAGAACAGGGTACGATCTTTTTGGCCGGGCCGCCTTTGGTCAAGGCCGCGACCGGAGAGGTGGTGAGCGCCGAAGACCTTGGCGGCGGCGACGTGCATACGCGTCTGTCTGGCGTGGCAGATTATCTGGCCGAGGATGATGCGCACGCATTGGCTTTGGCGCGGCGCGCCGTTGGGTCTTTGGGCGGTGCCGGGCTGAAGCCCGGCCTACGGTTCGAGGCTGTGGAAGAACCTGCTTATGATCCTGAGGAAATTCTGGGTGTCGTCCCTGCCGACCTGCGCACGCCTTACGATATCCGAGAGGTGATTGCGCGGCTGGTCGATGGCTCTCGGTTCGATGAGTTCAAGCCGCGTTTTGGCGAGACGTTGGTGACTGGCTTTGCCCATGTCAAAGGCTGCCCGGTTGGGATCATCGCCAACAATGGTGTGCTGTTTTCCGAGGCCGCGCAGAAGGGCGCGCATTTTGTCGAACTGTGTTCGCAGCGCAAAACGCCGCTTGTTTTCCTGCAGAATATCACCGGGTTCATGGTCGGTCGGAAATATGAAAACGAGGGGATTGCACGCCACGGGGCCAAGATGGTGACGGCTGTGGCGACAACCTCGGTGCCCAAGATCACGATGCTGGTGGGCGGCTCGTTCGGCGCGGGAAACTACGGCATGGCGGGTCGCGCCTATCAGCCTCGGTTCCTGTGGACGTGGCCGAACTCGCGCATCTCGGTGATGGGGGGCGAGCAGGCGGCGGGCGTTCTGGCCACGGTCAAACGCGACGGGATCGAGCGGCAGGGTGGCACGTGGTCGCCCGAGGAAGAAGCCGAGTTCAAGCGTCCGACGCTGGACATGTTCGAGGAACAGTCGCACCCGCTCTATGCCTCGGCCCGGCTATGGGATGACGGCATCATCGACCCGCGCAAATCGCGCGATGTCTTGGCATTGTCATTGAGCGCCGCTCTAAACGCGCCGATTGAAGAGACACGTTTCGGCGTGTTCAGGATGTGATCGTCATGACCTTAAAGGACGTTTTGACCCGCTATCCCGGGGCGCAAACCTTCAAGTTTGGTGACAGCGCGTCGATGAGCGCTGAACTGTTGGGGTTGGTTCGTGCAGGGCGGAAAACAGCAACCTGTGGCGCGTTGCGGGACTATCCGGATGGCAGCACAGAGACACCAATGGTCGGGCGGCGTGATATCGCCCTTGAATGGGATGGTCGTCCGGCGTTGGTGATCGAGACGCTTGAGGTCACGGTCAGCCGGTTTTGCGATATGACCGAGGCGTTTGCCCTGGCGGAGGGCGAGAATGAAACGCTTGAAGGATGGCGCGAGGATCACCGTCGATACTTTGAGCGCAACGGTGGATTTGACCCAGAGATGGAACTTCTTTGCGAACGGTTTCGGCTGATCGAAGATTTGGCGTCGGAGGAGTAAGAAACATGTTCAACAAAATCCTGATTGCCAACCGGGGTGAGATTGCTTGCCGCGTGATGGAAACTGCTCAGAAGTTGGGTGTGGCCTGCGTTGCGGTATATTCCGATGTGGATGCCTCGGCCAAACATGTACAAATGGCGGACGAGGCGGTGCATATCGGCGGTGCGGCTCCGGCTGAGAGCTATTTGAAAGGTGATGTGATCATTCAGGCAGCGCTGGATACCGGCGCGCAGGCGATCCATCCCGGATATGGGTTTTTGTCCGAGAATCCGGATTTCGTGGATTCGGTCGAAGCCGCTGGGTTGACGTTTATCGGGCCTTCTGCGGATGCGATCCGCAAGATGGGTCTCAAGGATGCGGCCAAGGTTTTGATGGAGCAGGCGGGCGTGCCGGTTGTGCCCGGCTATCACGGTGACAATCAGGACCCCGAGCATTTGGCCGGTGCGGCGGAAACCATCGGCTATCCCGTACTGATCAAGGCTGTTGCCGGAGGTGGCGGCAAGGGGATGCGGCTGGTTGAGCAGCCCGAGGAATTTGCGTCAGCCTTGGACAGCGCACGTGGCGAGGCGCGTACAGCCTTTGGTAACGATGCCGTGCTGGTCGAGAAGTTCGTCGCCAAACCGCGCCATATCGAAGTGCAGGTTTTCGGAGATGGCACACACGCTGTGCAACTGTTCGAACGCGACTGCTCTCTGCAACGGCGACATCAAAAAGTGATTGAGGAAGCGCCTGCGCCCGGTATGACGCCCGAAATGCGCGAGGCGATGGGGCAGGCGGGTGTCAGGGCAGCCGAGGCGATTGGCTACAAGGGTGCAGGCACGGTTGAATTTATCGTCGATGCCTCGGAAGGGCTGCGGCCGGATCGGTTCTGGTTCATGGAAATGAACACACGGTTGCAGGTGGAACACCCTGTGACCGAAGCCATTACGGGCGTTGATCTGGTCGAATGGCAATTGCGCGTTGCCTCGGGCGAGACGCTACCAAAGAAACAAAGTGAACTGTCGATCACCGGCCACGCGTTCGAGGCGCGGCTATACGCCGAAGATGTGCCCAAAGGGTTTTTGCCTGCGACGGGCAAGCTGACTCATCTGAAGTTCCCGGCGGCGTGCCGGGCAGATAGCGGCGTTCGGGCGGGCGATACGATCAGCCCTTGGTACGATCCGATGATCGCCAAAGTCATCGTGCATGGGCCAACACGCCAGATTGCGTTGGAGCAACTGCACCGGGCGTTGTCGCGTACCGAAGTTGCCGGGACAGTTACAAACCTCGGGTTTCTGGGGGCGTTGACACGGCATACCGGTTTTGCGGCGGGGGATGTGGATACAGGACTGATCGGGCGGGACTTGGACGCGTTGATCAAGCCCATCCCGGTTGCGGCGTCTACCTGTGTTTCGGCGGCGATGACGGCGTTGGGGCTGGTGGATACGAACGAAGAATGTGGGTTCTCTCTTTGGGCACCCTTGCACCGGGCGGCCCAACTGAAGGCGGAAGACGTGATTGATCTGGATGTTCAGGTCGAAGGGCCGGACCGACAGCTTTGGCAGGTGGGGGACGACTCGGTTCTGGCCGAACGAAAGACCGGGAGATGGATAGTGGGCGGCCAGCCCATGCCGCGCGTTGCTGTGGCAGGGTCGAGGATCACGGTTTTTGAATGCTACGGTCAGACGTTCGATATCGTCGATCCTCTGGACCGCGACGCAAGCGCCGTTGGCGACACCAATGTGATCGAGGCACCGATGCCGGGATTGGTAAAGGCCATGTTCGCGACAGTGGGGCAAACGGTGCAGGAAGGCGATCGACTGGCCGTTCTGGAAGCCATGAAGATGGAGCATTCCTTGCTGGCAGCACGCGATGGCGTCGTTGCCGAAGTGCTCGCCGAAGCCGGGGAGCAGGTCGAAGCCGGTGCCGCTCTGGTCCGGTTGGAGGAGGAATGATCTGTCCCGTGCGGGCGCAACGTGGCAAGGTCGGGTTCATAGCGGCAATAAGGGAGGGGCGCAGCCATGGGTGATCGGGTTGAAATCTTCGAAGTGGGGCCGCGCGACGGTCTGCAGAATGAAAAGCGGGAAATCCCGGTGGCCGAAAAGGTCGCGTTGGTCGATTGTCTGAGCCGCGCCGGCTTCAACCGGATCGAGGTGGCCAGCTTCGTCTCGCCCAAGTGGGTGCCACAGATGGCTGGCAGTGCCGAAGTGCTGGCCGGGATTTCCCGTGCCGACGGTGTGCGCTATGCCGCGCTGACACCGAACATGCGCGGGTACGACGACGCGCTTGCGGCCAAGGCGGATGAGATTGCTGTTTTCGCCTCAGCCTCCGAGGGTTTTTCTAAGGCCAACATCAATGCCTCGATCGCGGAGTCGATCGAACGGTTTACCCCGATTCTAGAGGCTGCTCGGCATATTGACCTTCCCGTGCGGGGGTATGTCTCTTGCGTGACGGACTGTCCCTATGATGGCCCGACAGACCCTGGAAAAGTTGCTGAAGTCGCGGATACGCTGTTTGCGCTGGGCTGTTACGAAGTGTCTCTGGGGGATACGGTTGGGCAGGGCACGCCTGATACTGTCGCGCATATGCTGTTGGCGGTGCTAAAGCGGGTGCCCGTCACCAGACTGGCGGGCCATTTCCACGACACCAACGGGCGGGCGATCGACAATATAGACGCTGCCCTTGCGCTGGGCGTGCGCACGTTCGATTCTGCGGTTGGCGGTTTGGGGGGGTGTCCATACGCCCCCGGCGCGGCCGGCAATGTAGCGACCGAAACGGTTGTGTCGCACTTACATCGGCTGGGATATGAGACCGGCATCACCCCAGAGATCGTGGAACAGGCCGGGCAGATGGCGCGCGCCATGCGAGGGGAATAAGAAAGGCCATGCTCGACACCATTTCAATCGCAGTGGACCCGCGCGGCGTCGCGACGCTGACGCTGAACCGTCCGGAAAAACACAATGCGATGTCAGCGCAGATGATATCGGAACTGACACAGGCGGCAGGACAGTTGGGACGGGACGACGCGGTGCGGGTGGTTGTCCTGACAGGCGCGGGCAAAAGCTTCTGCGCCGGAGGCGATTTAAGCTGGATGCAGGATCAAATGGCCGCCGACCCCGAAACGCGCTTTGTCGAAGCGCGTAAGCTGGCCGAAATGTTGCAGGCTTTGAACACGATGCCGAAACCGTTGATCGGCGCTGTTCAGGGCAACGCTTTTGGAGGGGGCGTTGGAATGGCCGCAGTGTGTGACGTGGCAATTGGTGTTCAGTCAGTGAAAATGGGCCTGACAGAAACGAGATTGGGCCTGATCCCGGCGACCATTGGTCCCTATGTTGTTGCACGCATGGGCGAGGCGCGGGCACGGCGCGTAGTCATGTCGGCACGTCTTTTTGAAGCGTCCGAGGCTGTGGAACTGGGATTGCTTGCCAGGGCGGTCAATGCCGATGATCTGGCCGGGGCGGTCGAGGCCGAGGTCGAGCCATACCTGTCCTGTGCGCCGGGGGCCGTGGCCTCGGCCAAAGCTTTGGTGCGAATGCTGGGACCGACGATTGACAATACTGTGATCGACGGGACGATCCGGGCGCTGGTGGATCGTTGGGAAACTGAAGAAGCCCAAGAAGGAATCGGCGCGTTTTTTGCTAAAAGAAAACCTGTTTGGAACAGTAAGGTCTGAATTCCAACAGTCACTTAACGCGCAAACAGAACCAACATACTCAATATCCCACGAGGGAAACGGAATATTAGGTGCCTGCGCGCTTCTGTTCGGTTGACCCTCTGATCACGCAGGGATAGAGAATGTCCAGTCAACACGCCAATTGACGGTGCGTCGCTGCGAGCGCTGCACAGGAAAGGAGCTTTACGTGGAAGACCTGTTGCGGGAGTACCTCCCGATTCTGGTGTTTCTGGCCGTTGCCGTTGGCCTTGGAATCGTTCTGATTCTGGCTGCTGTGGTTCTGGCCGTCCGCAATCCAGACCCTGAAAAGGTTAGCGCATATGAATGTGGCTTCAACGCCTTTGATGATGCGCGGATGAAGTTCGACGTTCGGTTCTATCTGGTTTCGATTCTCTTCATCATTTTCGATCTGGAAATTGCTTTCCTGTTCCCCTGGGCCGTCGGTTTCAAAGACATCAGCGATGTTGGGTTCTGGTCCATGATGGTGTTCCTGGGCGTTCTGACCATTGGCTTTGCCTATGAATGGAAGAAAGGGGCCCTGGAATGGGAGTGATGACGGGTGCAAATACCGCAGGCGTCGACAAGGAAGTTGCAACCCAGGCCCTGAACGCTGAATTGCAGGACAAAGGTTTTCTGCTGACCTCGACCGAGGACATCATCAACTGGGCTCGCACCGGGTCATTGCACTGGATGACCTTTGGTCTGGCCTGCTGCGCGGTTGAGATGATGCACACCTCGATGCCGCGCTATGATGCGGAACGGTTTGGCATCGCACCGCGCGCCTCGCCGCGTCAGTCCGACGTGATGATTGTTGCCGGAACCCTGACCAACAAGATGGCCCCGGCGCTGCGCAAGGTTTATGACCAGATGCCCGAGCCACGCTATGTGATCTCGATGGGGTCCTGCGCGAATGGGGGTGGGTATTATCACTATTCCTACTCCGTTGTGCGGGGCTGTGATCGCATCGTTCCGGTGGATATCTACGTCCCCGGCTGCCCTCCGACCGCCGAGGCTCTGCTTTACGGTCTAATGCAGTTGCAACGGAAGATCCGCCGCACCGGAACCATCGTGCGCTGAGGGAGAGGGAAGATGAGCGAAGCACTCAAAGAACTCGGCGCGCAGTTGGAGCTTAAACGGGCTGATTGTGTTGTGTCGTGGGATGTGACCCATGACGAATTGAACGTCGATGTCGCACCGTCGAGCCTTGTGGAGTTTGTAGAGTTCCTGCGGTCTGATCAGAATTGCAAGTTCTCGACCCTTGTGGACATTACGGGCGTCGACTATCCCGAGCGCGCCAAGCGGTTCGACGTGGTCTATCACTTCTTGTCGATGTATCAGAACCAGCGCATTCGCTTGCGGGTTTCCATTCGTGAGGAAGACATGGTGCCCTCGATCGCAGATGTTCACCCCTCGGCCAACTGGTTCGAGCGTGAGGTGTTCGACATGTTCGGCATTCTGTTCTCGGGTCACCCGGACTTGCGGCGCATTCTGACGGATTATGGTTTCCGCGGCTATCCGCTGCGCAAGGATTTCCCTACCACCGGCTATACCGAAGTGCGTTATGACGAGGCGCAGAAGCGTGTCGTTTACGAACCGGTCAGCCTGGTGCAGGAGTACCGGCAGTTTGACTTCATGAGCCCCTGGGAAGGTGCGAGTTATATTCTGCCAGGGGATGAGAAGCAGGAGTAGCCGCCATGTTTGAGTTCCTGATCTGGATTGTTCTGGTGGTGGCGACGGTTGTGCCAATGATCAAGCTGCTACCGCATTTCGGGATCAACAAGAACTGGGCGTTTGCGTGCATCATCTCTCCGGTCGTGATCGTCCTGCTGTGGATGATGGCGCTGAAGCTGCAAGAGATGGAGCGACGCTGATATGACAGGCGAACTGATTGTTCTGGGCGTGCTGGGAGTGTTGCTGGCAGGGGCCGCAGCGAAGGCGGCCGAGGCCGAAAAGGTCCGGGTTCGGGCCGAAGCGAAGAAGAAACGAGGGCGTTGATGGACGGCTCAAGATACGATGACGGCAGCACGGACGCGCTGAGCGGAGAACAGAAGATCCGCAACTTTAACATTAACTTCGGCCCGCAACACCCTGCGGCGCATGGGGTTTTGCGTCTTGTGCTTGAGCTGGACGGCGAGATCGTCGAACGTTGCGACCCGCATATCGGTCTGCTGCACCGTGGCACCGAAAAGCTGATGGAAAGCCGGACGTATCTGCAAAACCTGCCGTATTTCGACCGTCTGGATTACGTGGCACCGATGAACCAGGAACATGCCTGGTGCTTGGCAATCGAAAAGCTGACCGGGGTCGAAGTACCACGCCGGGGCTCGCTGATCCGGGTTCTGTATTCCGAGATCGGGCGCATCCTGAACCACCTGCTGAACGTAACGACGCAGGCGATGGATGTTGGCGCCCTGACTCCACCGCTGTGGGGCTTTGAAGAACGCGAAAAGCTGATGGTGTTCTATGAGCGTGCCTGTGGTGCGCGCCTCCACGCCGCCTATTTCCGCCCCGGGGGCGTACATCAGGACCTGCCGCCAGAACTGCTGGACGATATCGAGGCATGGAGTCACGAATTCCCTGCCGTTTTGGACGATATTGATGGTCTTCTGACTGAAAACCGCATCTTCAAGCAGCGTAACGCCGATATTGGCATCGTGACCGAAGATGACATCCAGAAATACGGCTTCTCGGGCGTGATGGTGCGCGGATCGGGTCTGGCTTGGGATTTGCGCCGCGCGCAGCCCTATGAATGCTATGACGAGTTCGAGTTTCAGATCCCAGTCGGCAAGAATGGTGATTGCTATGACCGCTATCTGGTTCGAATGGAAGAGATGCGCCAGTCGCTGCACATTATCCGTCAGGCCATCGCCAAGATCCGCGATTGCCCCGGCGATGTTCTGGCGCGTGGCAAGATCACCCCGCCAAAACGTTCTGACATGAAAACCTCGATGGAAAGCCTGATCCACCACTTCAAGCTTTACACCGAAGGCTTCCACGTCCCCGCGGGCGAAGTCTACGCCGCCGTCGAAGCCCCCAAGGGCGAGTTCGGCGTCTATCTGGTCGCCGACGGCACCAACAAGCCCTATCGCGCCAAATTGCGCGCCCCCGGTTTCCTGCACCTGCAAGCCATGGATCACGTCGCCAAGGGTCACCAACTGGCCGACGTCGCCGCGATTATCGGTACCATGGACGTCGTATTTGGAGAGATTGACCGCTAATGCTCCGCCGTCTTCACCCCGATCAACCCGAAAGCTTTGCCTTCACCGCTGCTAACCAGCAGTGGGCCGAAGCGCAGATCACCAAGTACCCCGAGGGCCGTCAGGCCAGTGCGGTTATTCCGCTGTTGTGGCGCGCGCAAGAGCAAGAAGGTTGGCTGTCTCGCCCGGCGATCGAGTCTGTCGCCGACATGCTGGGTATGGCCTATATCCGTGTGCTTGAGGTGGCCTCATTCTACTTCATGTTTCAGTTGCAACCCGTTGGAACAGTTGCGCATATCCAAGTGTGCGGCACGACCTCATGTTTGATTTGTGGGGCCGAAGATCTGATCGCGGTGTGCAAGGAAAAGATTGCTGCCAAGCCTCATGAATTGTCCGCTGATGGTAAGTTGAGTTGGGAAGAGGTTGAATGCCTCGGATCCTGCGCGAACGCGCCGATGGCACAGATCGGCAAGGACTATTATGAAGATCTGACAGCCGAAAGTTTTGGCAAGATCATCGACGATCTGGCCGCGGGCAAGGTGCCGGTGCCGGGTCCACAGAACGGTCGCTATGCCGCGGAGCCGCTGAAAGGTTTGAGCAGCCTGACCGAGTATGCAACGGACAAGCCCGAGCATAATGCGAGTGTCGAACTGGCTGTTGATCTGGGCGACACGGTCAAACGCATCGACGGGACCGAGGTACCGATCCTGACCCCGTGGTTGGGTAAGGATGGCAAGGCGGCGGCGACCAAGGCAGCTCCGAAACCACCCAAAGAGCGTGAGGTTGGCAAACCGGCGGCGAAGCAGGCCCAGGAAGCTACGGAAGACAAGCCCGAAACGCTGACGCAAGCGCGCGACGGGAAGGCGGATGATCTGAAAGTGCTGAAGGGCGTTGGGCCGAAGCTGGAAGAAAAGCTGAACGATCTGGGGATCTATCACTACGACCAGATCTCAACCTGGACGGCCGGGAATATTGCCTGGGTGGACACGCAGCTGAAGTTCAAGGGCCGGATCGAACGCGACGGCTGGGTCGAGCAGGCAACCAGCCTTGCCGCGGGGAACGAGGACTAAGATAGGTGCCCACTCGGGGCATCGGGATGAGATGGACAAGGACAAGGAACAGGCCATAGCCCGAAAGGGCCGTCACATCGGCATAGTCATCGCCGCGACGATGGTGCTGTGGCTTGTCATGACATTTGTTGGCCCGCAGTTGGGACTGCCGGGCCGCTATGCGTTGCTTTTTGATTTTGCCGCTCTGGCAGGATTCATCTATGCGGGCGTCAACATTTTTCAACTCTGGCGCATGCGTCAGGACAGCTGAAGGTAATACACGATGCTGAAGGATCAGGACCGGATCTTTACCAACATCTACGGGATGCACGAGCGCACATTGCGTGGCGCACAGGCGCGCGGGCATTGGGACGGCACGGCTGGCCTGATCGAGAAGGGCCGCGACTGGATCATCCAGACGATGAAGGATTCCGGCCTGCGTGGTCGTGGCGGTGCGGGCTTTCCCACCGGTCTGAAATGGTCGTTCATGCCCAAGGAAAGCGACGGTCGCCCGGCCTATCTTGTTGTGAACGCGGACGAATCCGAGCCGGGTACCTGCAAGGATCGTGAGATCATGCGTCATGATCCGCATACATTGATCGAAGGCTGCCTAATCGCGTCCTTCGCGATGAATGCGCATACCTGCTATATCTACCTGCGCGGCGAATATATCCGTGAGCGTGAGGCGCTACAGGCTGCGATTGACGAAGCCTATGACGCTGGCTTGCTGGGCAAGAACGCCGCGGGTTCGGGCTGGGATTTTGACCTGTTCCTGCATCACGGCGCGGGTGCGTATATCTGCGGCGAAGAAACCGCCCTGATCGAAAGCCTTGAGGGCAAGAAGGGCATGCCGCGGATGAAACCCCCGTTCCCGGCGGGGGCGGGGCTGTATGGTTGCCCGACCACGGTGAACAACGTGGAATCCATTGCCGTTGTGCCCACCATCCTGCGCCGGGGCGCGGATTGGTTCGCGGGCTTTGGTCGTCAGAACAATGCGGGCACCAAGCTGTTTGCGATCTCGGGCCATGTGAATAACCCATGTGTGGTCGAAGAGGCGATGTCGATCTCGTTCGAGGAACTGATCGAGACCCACTGTGGTGGTATTCGCGGCGGCTGGGATAATCTGCTGGCGGTGATCCCCGGTGGCTCGTCCGTTCCTTGCGTGCGCGGTGAAAACATGCGCGATGCGATCATGGATTTCGACTATCTTCGCAACGATTTGGGCTCGGGCCTTGGGACGGCGGCGGTGATCGTGATGGATAAGTCCACCGATATCATCAAGGCGATCTGGCGGTTGTCCAAGTTCTACAAGCACGAAAGCTGTGGTCAGTGTACGCCCTGTCGCGAAGGCACAGGCTGGATGATGCGTGTGATGGATCGACTGGTGCGTGGCGAGGCCGAACTGGAAGAGATCGACATGCTGTTTGACGTCACCAAACAGGTCGAAGGGCACACGATCTGCGCGCTCGGCGATGCTGCGGCTTGGCCCATCCAGGGCCTGATCCGCAATTTCCGGGACGAAATCGAAGACCGTATCAAGGCCCAAAAGTCGGGTCGCCTTGGTGCAATGGCTGCGGAGTAGAACCTATGGAAGCATTTGCAGAATATGGCCATGCGATCGTTTCGCTGATGATCTTCACCCTGGTTGTGTTGTTACTTGCCCCATTCACGGCTTTGGCAAAGCAAGGAAAAGGCTTGGCTCCGGGTTCCACGCCCGAGCAGGACTATGCCGATAAAACCTATCGCCTGAACCGAGCGTATCTGAACGGAACTGAGACCCTTCCGGCATATGCGGCTGTGACCATTGCGGCCATTCTGATGGCGGTAAGCCCGTTTTGGGTAAATCTGCTGACCTCGGCCGCGCTATTGGCACGATTGGTGATGCTGGTCATTCACATTCAGGGAATTGGCAAACCTAACACGGGCTTGCGGAGTGTTCTTTATGTTCTGGGATGGGCGTGCATGTTCATCATGGGGGTTATGGCAATGGTGGCCGCGTTCTGATGTTAAGCGCTGTTCATCATGTCACCGGTAAAACGCGCCGGATGAAAACCTGTGGTCGGGCATTGGTGGTCTGTGCCTCGGCTGCACTTGTCGCGTCCTGTGGTTTGGTGACCCCATCGTCAGACCGCGTGGTTTTTGACGGTCAATACTTCCGCGCTAAAGCGAAAGTCGTGGACAAGAAAACAGCACCTACAGATTTCACGGTCGTGGTGAACGGTGTTTCAGCTTCATTGGACGGAGCGCGCGAGGCGGGACGGTACGAAGGCACCAAGTTTTGTATCGCAAAATACGGGTCTTCGCGAATTGACTGGAAGGTCGGGCCGGATACCGAACCGCAAAACCTGCGGATCACCGACGACAAACTGACTTTCGCAGGAAAATGCCTCCGCCCATGACACGCAGTTTCGCATATCACGCAGCTATGCGCGCTGAATGCCGGGGGCCAGCAAATCTGCGAGGGTCCGTATTGGGCGCGGTGACGTTGATTGCAGCGATATGCGTGTTTGCGTCACCGGTGCCGGCTGACGCAAAGCCGCCTTTGCGAGATGTGAAAGAGATCGACAACGAGTTGTACTATATCGCGGTAGCGAATGAGATTTCAGAGGTTTGCCCTTCGATCAGTGGGCGCCGCCTGAAGGCGATTGGCGTGATGTGGGATTTGCGGTCGAAAGCAAACAAGCTGGGGTACTCGGACAAGGAAATCCGGGCCTATGTGGAATCCGATTCTGAGAAAGACAGGATGCGCTCAAAAGGCGAAGCATACCTGGCGCAGAACGGTGTCTCTTATGACAACCCCACAACTTTCTGCGCATTGGGGCAGAAGGAAATCGAAAGAAACAGCGCCATCGGCGTGTATTTGAGGGCGAACTAGACCATGTCTGACCTCCGCAAGATCAATATCGACGGGCAGGAAATTGAAGTCGATGGTGCGATGACCCTGATCCAGGCTTGTGAGCAGGCCGGGGTCGAGGTGCCGCGTTTCTGCTATCACGAACGTCTTTCGATCGCCGGGAACTGCCGGATGTGTCTGGTTGAAGTCGTGGGCGGGCCGCCGAAACCCGCCGCCTCCTGCGCGATGCAGGTGCGTGATCTACGTCCGGGTCCGGAAGGCCAGCCGCCTGAGGTCAAAACAAACTCGCCCATGGTCAAGAAGGCCCGCGAAGGGGTGATGGAGTTTTTGCTGATCAATCACCCACTGGACTGCCCAATTTGCGATCAAGGGGGCGAATGTGACCTTCAGGATCAGGCGATGGCCTATGGCGTGTCGGGCTCACGCTTCAAAGAGGCCAAGCGCGCGGTGGATGATCTGGATCTGGGGCCACTGGTCGGTACCGCGATGACCCGGTGCATCAGTTGCACCCGTTGTGTGCGCTTCACGACCGAGGTTGCGGGGATCACTCAGATGGGGCAGACCGGGCGTGGCGAAGATGCCGAGATCACCTCGTACCTGAATGAAACGCTGCAATCGAACCTGCAGGGCAACATTATCGACCTGTGCCCGGTTGGGGCGCTGACCTCGAAACCTTATGCCTTCACCGCCCGCCCGTGGGAGCTGACCAAGACCGAGAGCGTTGATGTTATGGACGCTTTGGGTTCGAACATCCGGGTGGACACCAAGGGGCGTGAGGTGATGCGTTTCTTGCCGCGCAACCATGACGGCGTGAACGAGGAATGGATCAGCGACAAGACGCGCTTTGTGTGGGACGGCCTGCGCCGTCAGCGGCTGGACAAGCCTTATGTGCGCGAGAATGGCAAGCTGCGCCCTGCGAGTTGGCCCGAGGCATTGACCAAAGCTGCTGAGGCGCTGAAAGGGGCCGAAAAACCGGCCGGGATCGTAGGTGATCTGGCCCCGGTTGAGGCCGCTTTTGCACTGAAACAGATGATCGAGGGGCAGGGCGGTGTTGTCGAATGCCGCACCGATGGGGCCAAGCTGCCTGCGGGCAACCGTGGGGCCTATGCCGGGACTGCTGCCATCGAAGACATCGACATGGCCGAGCGTATCCTGCTGATCGGCACCAACCCGCGGGACGAAGCTCCGGTTCTGAACGCACGTATCCGCAAGGCTTGGGCTCATGGGGCAGACATTGCGTTGGTTGGGCCTGCTGCAGATTTGACTTACCCTTATCACCATATGGGCGAAGACCGGGCGGCGCTGCAAGAAGTCGTCGATATGGGCGGTGATGATGAGATCAAGGGCAAGCCGTCGCTGATCATCGTTGGGCAAGGTGCCCTGCAAGAGGCTGACGGAGCCGCCGTTCTGGCCGCAGCGCAAGCCATTGCCGCCAATACCGAAAGCGGGCTGATCATCCTGCATACCGCCGCTGCGCGTGTGGGCGCCTTGGATGTAGACGCGACGAACGATGCAGGGATGGACGCCGTCAATGCGGCGGACGTGATCTATAACCTTGGTGCGGATGAGGTCGAGATCGGCGAAGGCGCTTTTGTCATCTATCAGGGCAGCCATGGTGACAGGGGCGCGCACCGTGCCGATGTGATCCTGCCGGGCGCGGCCTATACCGAGGAAAACGGGTTGTTCGTAAACACCGAAGGCCGCCCGCAACTGGCGATGCGGGCCGGGTTCGCACCCGGAGAGGCGAAAGAGAACTGGGCCGTTTTGCGCGCGCTTTCAGCCGAATTGGGTGCTGCGCTGCCATTTGACTCGCTGGCGCAATTGCGCATGGCCCTGATCGAAGCGGTGCCACATCTGGCGCGCATTGACGAAGTGATTGAAAATGAAATTCAACCACTTGAGGCCGGGCCACTGGGCAAGGCCAGCTTCCGCCCCGCGATCAAGGATTTCTACCTGACAAACCCGATAGCACGGGCCTCGCAGTTGATGGCCGAGCTGTCGGCGCAGGCGCAGGCCCTCAAGACTGACAGGATGGCCGCAGAATGATCCGACCCGCTGACACTTCCCTGACGACCCACGGTGTGAGGACCAATGGCTGATTTCTTTAACACCCCGGGCGGCATCGCCCTGATCATTCTGGCACAGGTTCTCGCTGTTGTTGCCTTTGTGATGATCTCGCTGTTGTTCCTTGTTTATGGCGACCGCAAGATCTGGGCCGCCGTCCAGATGCGTAGGGGCCCCAACGTCGTTGGCGTCTACGGCCTGCTGCAATCCGTGGCGGACGCACTGAAATACGTGGTGAAAGAGGTCGTGATCCCGGCGGGTGCAGACCGCACGGTCTTCATGCTTGCGCCGCTGACATCCTTCGTGCTGGCGATGATTGCCTGGGCGGTGATCCCGTTCAACGATGGCTGGGTCCTGTCTGATCTGAACGTCGCGATCCTCTATGTCTTTGCCGTATCCTCGTTGGAGGTTTATGGCGTGATTATGGGCGGTTGGGCGTCGAACTCAAAGTATCCGTTCCTTGGGTCGCTGCGGTCTGCGGCGCAGATGATCTCGTATGAGGTTTCGCTGGGCTTGATCATCATCGGTGTGATCATCTCGACCGGGTCGATGAATTTTGGACACATCGTAGAGGCACAAGACGGTCGGTTTGGCTTCTTCAGCTGGTACTGGCTGCCGCATTTCCCGATGGTCTTCCTGTTCTTCATCTCGGCGCTGGCTGAAACCAACCGACCGCCGTTTGACCTGCCCGAGGCGGAATCGGAACTGGTGGCAGGCTATCAGGTCGAATACTCGGCCACGCCTTTCCTGCTGTTCATGGCTGGGGAATACATCGCCATCTTCCTGATGTGCGCGCTGATCTCGTTGCTGTTTTTCGGTGGCTGGCTGTCGCCGATCCCGGGCTTGCCCGATGGCGTGCTGTGGATGGTCGCCAAGATGGCGTTCTTCTTCTTCCTGTTTGCGATGGTCAAGGCAATCACGCCCCGCTACCGCTATGACCAGTTGATGCGGTTGGGTTGGAAAGTGTTTCTGCCCTTCTCGCTGGTCTGGGTGGTGTTCGTGGCCTTCGCTGCAAAGTTCGACTGGTTCTGGGGTGCGTTCGCCCGTTGGAGCGTAGGAGGCTGATATGACGCAAATCGACTATACCCGCGCTGCTAAGTACTTTCTGCTGCAAGACTTTTGGGTCGGCATGAAGCTGGGGCTGAAGTATTTCTTCGCCCCCAAGGCAACCGTGAACTACCCGCATGAAAAGGGCCCGCTGTCCCCGCGCTTTCGCGGTGAACATGCCCTGCGTCGATATCCCAATGGCGAGGAACGTTGCATCGCCTGCAAGCTTTGTGAGGCGGTCTGCCCGGCGCAAGCCATCACCATCGACGCCGAACCGCGCGAGGACGGCAGCCGCCGCACCACGCGGTATGACATCGACATGACCAAGTGCATCTATTGCGGCTTCTGCCAAGAGGCCTGTCCGGTCGATGCCATTGTCGAAGGTCCGAACTTTGAATTCGCGACTGAAACCCGCGAAGAGCTGTTCTATGACAAGGAAAAACTGCTCGACAACGGTGAACGCTGGGAAGCCGAGATCGCTCGCAATCTGGAAATGGACGCGCCGTATCGATGACAGACAGTCCGACAAATCCCTTTGAGCTTATGATGAAGCAGGCTCAGGACATGGCCAAGGCGATGAACCCGGCGATGGAGAATTTCTCGCCCAAAGGGTTCGAGGCGCTGTGGCCCACCATGCCCAAAGAGGTCATGGAGATGATGTTCGGCAACACCGTCAACACCGACGGGCTGGACGCCAAGACCCGCCTGTTGCTGACGCTGGCCGGGCTGACCTGCCAGGGCGCTCAGGCGGACTCGGCGGTGCGCCAGACTGTGCGCCATGCGCTCGAGGCGGGTGCGAAGAAACAAGAGATCGTGGAAACGATCGGTCAGATGTCGGTCTTTGCCGGCATCCCGGCCATGACCCGTGCGCTGGATCTGGCGCAAGAGGCCATGGGCGATAACAAGGATGAGGATCAATGACCGTCTTTGCCTTTTACCTGTTTGCCATCAGTGCTGTCACCGGCGGGCTGTTCACGGTGATCAGCCGTCAGCCGGTACATTCGGTGCTTTGGCTGATCCTGTCCTTCCTGTCTGCGGCTGGGCTATTCGTTCTGCTGGGGGCCGAGTTCGTGGCGATGTTGCTGATCATCGTCTATGTCGGCGCGGTTGCTGTGCTGTTCCTGTTCGTGGTGATGATGCTGGACGTGGACTTTGCCGAGCTTAAGGCCGAGATGGCGCGCTATATGCCGCTGGCCCTGCTGATCGGTTTGGTCATCCTGATGCAGTTCGTTATGGCCTTTGGCGCGTGGGACAGCGCGCAAGGGGCGGAGGCCAATTTGGCGCAGCCGGTTCCAACCGACCGCCACAATACCGAGGCGCTGGGCGTCATTCTTTACGATCAATACTTCCTTCTGTTCCAACTTGCGGGCCTGATCCTACTGGTCGCCATGATCGGTGCGATCGTGCTGACCCTGCGCCACCGTCAGGACATCAAGCGTCAGGACATTATCAGCCAGATGATGCGCGATCCGGCCAAGGCGATGGAGTTGAAGGACGTGAAACCGGGGCAGGGGCTTTAAGACGATGATCGGACTCGAACACTACCTTACGGTCGCGGCGACGCTGTTCGTCATCGGCATCTTCGGTCTCTTCCTGAACCGCAAGAACGTCATCATCCTGCTGATGAGCATCGAACTGATGCTTCTGGCGGTGAATATCAACCTCGTGGCGTTCTCCAGCTTCCTCGGTGATCTGGTCGGGCAGGTGTTTACGCTGTTTGTCCTGACCGTTGCGGCAGCCGAGGCGGCGATTGGTCTGGCCATTCTGGTCTGTTTCTTCCGCAACCGTGGCTCGATCGCGGTTGAAGACGTCAATATGATGAAGGGGTAAGGGAACATGGAAACCACCATCCTTTTTGCCCCGCTGGTGGGCGCACTGATCTGCGGGTTCGGCTGGAAGTTCATCGGTGAGAAAGCCGCGATGTGGACCGCAACGGGCCTGCTTTTTCTGGCCTGTCTGCTGTCGTGGATCGTGTTCTTCTCGTTTGATGGCGTCACTCAACAGATCGAGATCATGCGCTGGATCGAGAGCGGTTCGCTGTCGACAAGTTGGGCCATCCGTCTGGACCGGCTGACCGCGATCATGCTGATCGTGGTGACGACCGTCTCGGCGCTGGTTCACCTCTACTCCTTCGGCTACATGGATCACGACCCGCAATGGCGCGAGGGCGAGAGCTATAAGCCGCGTTTCTTCGCCTATCTGTCCTTCTTTACCTTCGCCATGCTGATGCTGGTGACGGCTGACAATCTGGTTCAGATGTTCTTTGGTTGGGAAGGCGTGGGCGTCGCATCCTACCTGCTGATCGGGTTCTATTACCGCAAACCTTCGGCCAACGCGGCAGCGATGAAGGCGTTTATTGTCAACCGTGTCGGTGACTTTGGCTTTGCGCTGGGTATTTTCGCGCTGTTCCTGCTGACCGACAGCATCAACTTCTCGGACATCTTCGCCTCGGCCCCCGCCTTGGCCGAAGAAAAGCTGCACTTTTTGTGGGGCGAATGGACCGCGGTTGAGGTGATCTGCGTGCTGCTCTTCATCGGTGCGATGGGGAAATCGGCACAGTTGATCCTGCACACGTGGTTGCCGGACGCGATGGAAGGCCCGACGCCAGTGTCGGCCCTGATCCACGCAGCGACAATGGTGACGGCGGGTGTGTTCCTGGTTTGCCGCATGTCGCCGCTGATGGAGTTCGCGCCGGGTGCGACCGGGTTCATCACAGTGCTGGGCGCGACGACAGCGTTCTTTGCCGCGACCGTGGGTCTGGTGCAGACCGATATCAAGCGCGTGATTGCCTACTCGACTTGTTCTCAGCTTGGGTACATGTTCGTGGCCGCAGGCGTGGGCATGTATTCGGCGGCGATGTTCCACCTGTTCACGCACGCGTTCTTCAAGGCGCTGTTGTTCCTTGGTGCAGGCTCAGTGATCCACGCCATGCACCACGAACAAGAGATGACCGAGTATGGCGGGCTGCGCAAAAAGATCCCCTATACATTCTGGGCGATGATGATCGGGACGCTGGCCATCACCGGTGTCGGCATTCCGCTGACGACCTTCGGATTTGCAGGCTTCCTGTCCAAGGATGCCATAATCGAGAGCGCCTATGCAGGCGGTTCGGCCTATGGGTTCTGGCTGCTGGTGGTCGCCGCTGCGTTCACGTCCTTCTATAGCTGGCGTCTGATTTTCCTGACCTTCTACGGCAAACCACGCGGCGATCAGCATACACATGATCACGCGCATGAAAGCCCGATGGTCATGCTGGTGCCGCTGGGCGTTCTGTCTCTGGGCGCGGTCTTTGCGGGCATGATCTGGTACGGCAATTTCTTCGGTCACGCGGACAAGGTCGGCAAGTTCTATGGCATCCCGGTGGCTGAGGCGTCGGAACATGCCGGGGCTGACGATCACGGCAAAGCTGATACGCATGGCGACGACAGCCACGCCGACGATGGTCACGGCGATGCGCATGCAGATGACGGTCATGGTGAAAAGGACGCCCACGGCGATCACCACTATGTCTTCGCAGGAGAGCCGGGCGAGGGCGCGCTGTATATGGCACCGGACAATCATGTGCTGGACGATGCGCATGCCGCTCCCAAATGGGTCAAGGTATCGCCTTTTGTGGCCATGCTGCTGGGCTTTGTTGTGGCTTATTGGTTCTACATCGTGAACCCATCCCTGCCGGGACGTCTGGCGCAGAACCAGCGCCCGCTGTACCTGTTCCTGCTGAACAAATGGTACTTTGATGAGATCTACGATGCGATCTTCGTCAAACCCACCTTGGCGATCGGCCGGTTCCTGTGGAAACGCGGCGATGGCAACACCATCGACGGTTTCTTGAACGGGATTGCCATGGGCGTTGTTCCCTTCTTCACCCGCCTCGCAGGCAAGGCGCAGACGGGCTACATCTTTACTTACGCCTTCTGGATGGTCTTGGGGATAGCAGCCCTTGTCACCTGGATGTCGATCGGCGGAGGCGCACACTAATGGATAATATCCTCTCGATCGTTACCTTCATCCCCGCTGTGGCGGCAGGTATTCTTGCCCTGTTCCTGCATGGCGATGACGATGCGGCGCAGCGCAACGCGAAATGGGTTGCGTTGGTGGCGACCACGGTGACGTTCCTTGTCTCCATCGGCATCTATACGGGCTTTGACCCATCCAACACCGGCTTTCAGATGGTGGAAGAGGGTGAGTGGCTGCTTGGCCTGAAATACAAGATGGGCGTGGATGGGATCAGCGTTCTGTTCGTGCTGCTGACCACCTTCATCATGCCGTTGACTATTCTGGCCAGTTGGAATGTGACCGACCGGGTCAAGGAATATATGATCGCCTTCCTGCTGCTGGAAACGCTGATGCTGGGCGTGTTCATGGCGCTGGATCTGGTGCTGTTTTACTTGTTCTTCGAGGCCGGTCTGATCCCAATGTTCCTGATCATCGGTATCTGGGGCGGTGCGAACCGGATTTATGCAAGCTTCAAGTTCTTCCTCTATACCTTCCTCGGCTCGGTTCTGATGCTGGTGGCGATGGTTGCGATGTATGCGGATGCGGGCACTACGGATATCGAGGCGCTGATGAGCCATCAGTTCTCGTCCGAGGGGTTCAGCGTGCTGGGCGTCTACATCGTTGGCGGAATGCAGACGCTGATGTTCCTGGCATTCTTCGCATCCTTTGCGGTGAAGATGCCGATGTGGCCGGTTCATACGTGGTTGCCAGACGCACACGTTCAGGCCCCGACGGCGGGCTCGGTGGTGCTGGCGGCGATCCTGCTGAAAATGGGTGGCTATGGCTTCCTGCGGTTTAGCTTGCCGATGTTCCCTGTGGGCTCGGCGGTGATGACCGATCTGGTGCTGTGGATGTCGGCGATTGCCGTTGTCTACACCTCGCTGGTGGCGCTGGTGCAGGAGGATATGAAAAAGCTGATTGCTTATTCTTCGGTTGCGCATATGGGCTTTGTGACCATGGGCATCTTTGCGGCGAACCAGCAGGGCATAGATGGCGCGATCTTCCAGATGATCAGCCACGGCTTCATCTCGGCGGCGCTGTTCTTGTGTGTCGGCGTGATCTATGACCGGATGCATACGCGCGATATCGACGCTTATGGCGGTTTGGTCATTCGGATGCCTGCCTACGCGCTGGTCTTCATGCTGTTCACCATGGCTAATGTCGGCTTGCCCGGCACCTCGGGCTTTATCGGCGAATTCCTGACCCTGATGGGCGCGTTCCAAGTGAACACATGGGTGACGGCTGTGGCTGCAACCGGCGTGATCTTCTCGGCCGGGTATGCGCTGTGGCTGTACCGCCGGGTGGTCTTTGGCGATCTGATCAAGGAAAGCCTGAAGGCGATGACAGACATGAGCTCGCGCGAGCGGCTGATCTTTGCGCCGCTGATCGTGATGACGATCCTATTGGGCGTTTACCCGTCGCTCGTGACCGATGTGATCGGCAACTCGACTGCGGCATTGATTTCGAACTATGACACGGCTCTGGCCGCGGCAGAGGCCGTGACCCAGACAGCCGCTTCGCATTAAGGGGGCTTTGGAGACATGATCCAGGCTGATCTGACGATAATCCTGCCGGAAATAATTCTGGCCGTATATGCGATGCTGGCGCTGATCGGGGCAGTGTATACATCAAAGGATGGGCTAGCGCCTGTTTTGGTGTGGTCTACCGCTGGTTTGATGGCCTTGCTCGCGATTTGGATCGCGACGAACGGTGATGGCACCAATGTCGCCTTCAACGGCATGTTCGTGGATGACGGTTTCGCGCGCTTTGCAAAGGTTGCGATCCTTCTCTCTGCCGCTGCCGTTCTAGTGATGAGCCAGGATTATATGGCGCGGCGCGGCTTGCTCAGATTCGAATACCCGTTGCTGGTCGCTCTGGCCGCAGTGGGCATGATGATGATGGTCAGCGCAGGCGACTTGATGTCGCTTTACATGGGGCTAGAGCTGCAATCCCTGTCACTTTATGTCGTGGCCGCCCTGCGCCGAGACAGTGCGAAATCCACCGAGGCCGGTCTGAAGTATTTCGTGCTGGGCGCGCTCAGCTCGGGCCTGCTGCTGTACGGTGCGTCGCTGGTTTATGGCTTTACCGGGACCACGCTGTTCTCGGGCATTATTCAGACGGTCCACCACGGAGATGTTTCGGTCGGGCTGCTGTTCGGTCTGATCTTCCTGATCTCGGGTCTGGCGTTCAAAGTCTCGGCTGTTCCGTTCCACATGTGGACGCCGGACGTCTACGAGGGCTCACCCACGCCGATCACCGCATTCTTTGCCACCGCACCGAAAGTTGCAGCGATGGCGCTGTTTGCGCGTCTGCTGCATGATGCCTTTGGCGGAGTGGTTAAGGATTGGCAGCAGGTGATCGTTCTGCTCTCGGTTCTGTCGATGCTTTTGGGCGCGGTTGCCGCGATTGGACAGCGCGACATCAAGCGACTGATGGCGTTTTCGTCGATCGCCCATATGGGCTATGCGCTGATTGGTCTTGCGGCGGGTACGGAATTGGGTATCAAGGCGATGCTGATGTATTTGGCGATCTATGTGACCATGAATATCGGCACCTTTGCCTTCATCCTTATGATGGAGCGTGACGGTAAACCCGTCACCGATATCGACGCTTTACGTCAGTTTGCAAAGCGTGATCCGGGTAAGGCGCTGGCTGTTTTGATCCTGATGTTCAGCCTTGCAGGCGTGCCCCCGATGCTGGGTTTCTTCGCCAAGTTCGGCGTCTGGCAGGCTGGCGTCAGCGCGGGGCTGACCGGTTTGGTGATCGTTTCTGCCATCGCTTCGGTTATTGGGGCGTTCTACTACCTGCGGATCGTTTTCTACATGTATTTCGGGGACGAGAATGATGAACCGGTCGAAACCCATTCTTCGCCCGTTTTGTGGACTGCTCTGATGGGGTCGGCGGCGCTGATGCTGGTCGGGGTCGTATATCAGTTTGGCATCGAAGGCGCAGCTGCGGCTGCGGCGGCAACGCTTGTCAACTAAGATGCGCATCACACACTTTTGGAGGGCTCGGTCAGCAGACCGGGCCTTTTTACAATGACCCAATGGCCGCAAGGATATGGCCTGCATATTCTGCAGGAGGTCGACAGCACGCTGAATGAGGCGGCTAGGATCGCTCCAACCGCGCAGGGGCCCGTCTGGATTCTGGCGCATCACCAAACAGCGGCTCGCGGGCGACGGGGCAGGGCTTGGGCCAACCCAAAGGGAAATCTTGCGGCGACCCTGCTTTTGCGCCCCGAAGGGAACCCCGAGCGGGCGGCGCTACGCAGCTTCGTGGCGGCGCTTGCACTGTTTGATGCCTGTGTTGCAGTCACAGGGCGCGCGAGTGGTTTTTCCCTGAAGTGGCCGAATGACGTTTTGCTGAACGGCGGGAAATTGGCGGGGATTTTGCTGGAAAGCACCGGCCACGGTCACGGTGTCTCGCATCTGGCTATTGGGATCGGCGTGAACCTGTCCGAAGCGCCCCTCCCGCAAGCGGTTGAACCAGGTGCGGTGCGTCCGGTTTCCTTGCTGTCAGAAATGGGTGTTGACGTCACGCCAGAGGATTTTTTGACGGAACTGGCCGCCGCGTATTCGAAATACGAGACGCAGTTTGTGACTTATGGGTTCGAGCCGATCAGGACAGCCTGGTTGGACCGTGCGGCCCGATTGGGTGAGGTGATCACCGCCCGTACCGCAACGTCCGAGTCGGTTGGAACCTTTGAAACAGTGGACGCGGGTGGCAACCTTGTCCTAAACACCGCCAAAGGCCGCGTCAGCATTCCGGCGGCGGATGTGTTTTTCTGAAGGAGGCTCAAATGCTTCTGGCAATTGACTGCGGCAATACGAATACGGTGTTTTCGATCTGGGACGGGGAAACCTTTCTGTGCACTTTACGTACGTCAACGCACCACTCTCGGACGGCGGATGCATATTTCACATGGTATTCCACGCTGGTGAAGCACTATGGGATTGAGGCGGACATTACAGACGTGGTTATCGCCTCTACCGTGCCGCGTGTGGTGTTCAACCTGCGTATATTCGCAGACAGGTTCTTTGGCTGCAGGCCGCTGGTGGTTGGCAAGCCCGAATGCTTGCTGCCCGTCGCGCCACGTATCGACGAAGGCACCATTCCCGGACCGGACCGGCTGGCCAATGCGGTCGGCGCGTTTGACCGTCACGGTGGCGATGTCGTCGTGGTTGATTTCGGAACGGCCACGAATTTTGATGTAGTCGCCTCGGATGGGGCCTATGTCGGTGGGATCATTGCGCCGGGCGTCAACCTGAGCCTTGAGGCGTTGCATCAGGGCGCGGCCGCGCTACCGCATATCGATATTACCCGCCCTGATAAGGTGATTGGTACGAATACGGTTGGCTGTATTCAATCCGGCGTGTATTGGGGCTATTCGGGATTGATCGAAGGGTTGATTGCCCGCATCAAAGCGGAATACGGAATGCCGATGAAGGTCGTTGGAACCGGTGGACTTGCTCCGCTGTTCGATCAGGCCGACGTTGGGTTTGACGCGATCGAGGATGACCTGACGATGCACGGCCTGACTGTGATCCATCGCTATAACAAGGAAAATGGCTCAACATGAGCAGTGAACGACTGATCTATCTGCCGCTGGGCGGTGCAGGCGAAATCGGCATGAATGCCTATGTCTACGGCTATGGGAGGCCGGGGCAGGAGCGTCTGATCCTCGTCGACCTCGGGGTGACGTTCCCCGATATGGACACAACGCCGGGCGTCGATCTGATTCATGCCGATATCTCGTGGCTGCAGGAACGAGCGGATCGTTTGGACGCGGTGTTTGTTACCCACGCCCACGAAGACCACGTTGGCGCGGTTGCGCATTGTTATGAGGCGCTTGGGGCTCCGGTCTATGCTCGCGCCTTTACCGCGAATATTGCGCGCCGCAAGATGGAAGAGCATGGCCACCCAGAAGACGCCGTGCGGACGGTTTCCGCCTGGCCCGAGCAGGTATCGGTTGGCCCTTTCACGGTTGCATTCCTGCCGGTCTCACACTCGATCCCTGAAAGCGCGGCGTTGGTTATTGATACACCCGAGGGGCGGATCGTACATTCCGGTGACTTCAAGCTGGACGCCAATCCGGTTGTGGGTGAACCTTTCGACCCAGACCTCTGGGCCGAAGTTGCAAAGCCTGGCGTGAAGGCGCTGGTGTGTGACAGTACCAACGTGTTTTCCCCTCATGGCGGTCGATCAGAATCCGAGGTCGGACCTGAAATTACAAAACTGGTCGAAAATGCCAGTAGCATGGTCGTGGCTACGACCTTCGCGTCGAATGTCGCGCGGGTGAAGACGCTGGCAGAAGCGGGGCAAAAGGCTGGGCGCTCGGTCGTATTGCTGGGCCGCGCGATGCGTCGCATGATCGAAGCGGCAACCGAAACCGGAATTCTGTCGGACTTTCCGAAAGTGATCAGCGCGGAGGAGGCGGTGGATGTGCCGCGCCAAAACCTGATGCTGATTGTTACGGGCAGTCAGGGTGAACGCCGCGCCGCAAGCGCGCAACTGGCGCGTGGAAAATACCGTGGGCTTGAGTTGAAAGAGGGCGACTTGTTCCTGTTCTCGTCCAAGACAATTCCGGGGAACGAGCGCGGTGTGATCTTCATCATTAACCAGCTCAGCGAAAAAGGCGTGGATGTCGTGGATGACAGTTCGGGCCTTTATCACGTGTCAGGCCACGCCAACCGGCCGGATCTTGAGAAAGTGCATGCGCTGATTGACCCGCAGATCGTGATCCCGATGCATGGTGAGCATCGGCACCTGCGAGAGCACGTGAAACTTGCGGAAGCGGGTGGTCGGACTGGTGTTTTGGCCGTGAACGGTACCATGCTGGATCTGACCGGCAATGCGCCAAAAGTGGTGGATTATGTCGAAACGGGCCGGACCTATCTGGACGGCACAGTCAAAGTCGGCGCTTTGGATGGCGTTGTGCGTGACCGAATTCGAATGGCGCTGAACGGTCATGTGACCGTGACAGTTATTCTGGACGAAGAGGATGAACCGCTGGGCGAGCCGTGGTGCGATACGATGGGATTGCCTGACTTGGGAACCTCTCGTGCTGCCTTGGTTGAGGTTCTTGAAGAAGACCTGAACCAGTTCCTGATGCGCGCCGATGCCAAGACGCTGCGTGACGACGACAAGCTGGAAGAGGCAATGCGTCGAATCGTACGTCAGACGGCCAAAGCAGAGATCGGCAAAAAGCCCGAAGTCACCACTGTTATCAGCAGGATGAAGTAAGCGACGGTCAGTCGCTTTCGGGCATCGGATAACCTTTGAGCTTTAGGAACAGGCTTTCCTCTTCCCGATTCAGCAGGAAAGGGACCGATGTTGGCGGCGAGGTGTCTGTCACCCGCGCTGTTATTTCGGCCAGGACAACTTCGGTGATGAAGGGAAGGTCGAACTCGCGCGCGCGTTGCAAGGGAACCCATTGCAGATGGGACAGCTCGTCGGACGCGCGGCTGAAGTCATCCAAATCTCCTTGAATTGCTGAAGCATCGACAAGGAAAAACCGCGCATCAAACCGGCGGGGACGCCCAGGAGGGGTCACAGCGCGGAACACGAACTGCAACGCCTCGGCGGCCGGGCGATAGCCCAGGTCAGCGAAACCGGCCCAATCCAAAGGGGCGGGCGTAGGCCACGCTTCGGGGTGGCCCAGAACCAGCCCGGTTTCCTCCCACAATTCACGAATTGCAGCGGCGGCGAGCGCGTTTTGCAGGTTCGACTCGGACCTTTCTGCCAGACGGTCCTGACACAGGGTTGGCATGTCAGAGGCCAGAGGGATCTCGGCATCTTCTTTGTCGACCGCGCCACCGGGGAATACGAATTTGTTGGGCATGAACGCAGCTTTGGCGCCGCGTTGTCCCATCAGGATGGACGGATTTGTCATACGGTCGCGCAGAACGATGACCGTCGCCGCGTCGCGGATCGCCGTTTTGTCAACCGTCATACTTTGAACACCTGGATCATCGGGGTCATTGCGATTTTTCAAACCCATGCATACGGCGCGCCCATTGATAGGCGACAACAGCACCTTTTAAAGGCGGCAACAGGAAAAGGGACAACGCCGTGCATCCAATCGCGAATATCAGGAACATCGTCAAAGGTTCGGGCCGCCAATGCACGTATGAGACATGCAGCGCCGGTGCCAGCAGATGCCCGACCAGCAGAATCGTCAGGTACGCCGGGCCGTCATCCGCCCTGTGGTGAAACAGTTCTTGCCCGCAGGACGAGCAAGTGTGGTTCACCTTCAGATAGTTGTGCAACAGCTTTCCTTCACCGCATTTTGGGCAACGGCAACGAAAACCCTTGGCCAAAGCCGGCCATGTGGGCCGGTCTTCCTGAGCCGTGGTGTCGATCGTTTGATCTGTCATCATGATACTCGTGCGTTCCGATTTTTGGGATATTGCGCATGTTTTGACGTGTAGAAAAGGGGGGTGCGTCGCTTTGTGTCCTTAAAGGGAGTGATGATTTTTTTGAGATTCTGCGACGGAACCCAAGCGCAGCGGCGTTTGAACCTATGTGAGCAGCGGCAACGACGCCGCACAAACAAAGGAAAACCGATATGAAAAGCGCGAAGTTTATCCCGGCGATTGTTCTCTCGGCTGTCGCGATTACAAGCACCTCGGTTCTGGCGGCAGGTCAGCGCGGTCACGAACCTGTGACGTTTGAGGAATTGGACGCGAACAATGATGGGCAGGTTACGCCGGAGGAAATGCAGGCCCATCGAAGCCAGCGGTTCCTGGATGCGGATGCCAACGGAGATGGTCAACTCAGCGTCGAAGAGATGCAGGCGGCCAGCCAGAAGAAGGTGAACGAACGTGTCTCGAAGATGTTTGAGCGGCACGATTCCAATCAGGATGGCTTTCTGAGCGAGGATGAGTTGCCCAAACCGCGCCGTGCTGACAAGATGTTTGACCGTATAGACGCGGACAATAGCGGTGCGATTTCGGAACAGGAATTTGCGGATGCAAAAAAGAAGATGGGTCGGCACCACAAGAAACGCGACAAGGGTGGTTCTGACGATAGCTGATGCGGAATGCAGGATCTGACCTCTTCACTGAAGGATGTTCGTGGTGCGACCTGCACCGCGAACACGCCCAGCGATGATGTCCTGTTGGCTCAGTTTGCCCGTGGCGACGCAGCGGCCGCGCGCGTTCTGACCGACCGGCTTGGGCCGCGAAGTTTTTCGGTTGCCCTTCGGATGCTGGGATCACGGGCGGAGGCCGAAGATATCACGCAAGAGGCAATGATGCGCCTTTGGAAGATGGCCCCGGATTGGGTTTCGGGGCAGGCAAAGGTTTCAACATGGCTGTATCGCGTCACGATGAACCTGTGCGTGGATTACCTGCGCAAGCAAAAACCCGACCGTCTGGCCGATGTACCAGAGCCAGAAGATGGTCAGGCCAGTGTCGCTGAGCGTATGCAGGACAAAGCCCGCAAGGATGCGTTGCAGGTGGCCTTGTCGCAACTGCCCGAGCGACAGCGGCAAGCCGTAGTTTTGCGGCACATAGAAGAATTGCCCAACCCCGAGATCGCCGGGATCATGGGTATTTCTGTAGAAGCGGTCGAGAGCCTGACCGCGCGTGGAAAACGGAGCTTGGTGGCCATTCTGTCAGATAGGCGTGGTGAATTGGGGTATGACGATGACTGAAGACGAAAAGCAACTGGATCAGTTACTTACGCAAGCTCGTCAGAGCCGACCGGAGCTGCCGGATACACTTGCAGTACGCATCCTGACAGACGCCGAAGAAGTGCGTTTGGGTCAGAAGACACTAGCAGGCAAACCCGCTCGCTCGCTTTGGACGCGGATTGTTGATGGTGTTGGAGGCTGGCGGGGCATGGGTGGGCTGGTCGCGGCCAGTGCAGCGGGTGTGTGGATCGGCTTTGCCGCTCCGGGCTTTTTGCCTGACCCCGCCACCTACATTTATGGGCAGGAAACGAGCTTTGTACTCGCCGACCTCGACACATCATTTCTGGAGGACACCGAATGAGCGATAGCCCGCAACCCAAGCGTCGGTGGATGCCGATCCTATTGGCCGTGTCCCTTGCGCTCAATCTTTTGATTGTTGGGATGGCTGTTGGAACCGTTCTACGGGTCAAAGGCAATGATCACGCCAAGGCACCGCCCGGGTTTGGTTCTGCTCTTTATCGCGCGTTGCCGAAGGATGATCGGAAGGCTTTACGTGGTGATCTGTCGGATCGGCACAGAAAAGGGTCAAGCAGCCGCTCCAGGGATTTCGCAACGCTGAGTGAGGCATTGCGCGCCGATCCCTTTGATCCCGTCGCCGTTCAGACGTTGTTGTCCCGACAGGCGCAGTCCATGGCCGATCTGCAAGTGGCCCTACAAGAGCAGTGGCTTGACCGCGTCACGTCGATGACCAGCGACGAGCGTCTGATTTATGCCGATCGTCTGGAAGAGGTTGTTCGTCGCGGACCACATGGCCGCAAGAAAAAGGACTAAGGGTTTCAGGCAGCACATTGTCTGACCCGCACCTGATTTCTGCCTGCTTTCTTTGCAGCGTACAGGGCGGAATCCGCAGACCGGATCAAGCCATCCAGCGGCGCAACAGGGGACTTTTGAGGTTTTGTCGCGATAAGTCCGATACTGATTGTGACCTGTACCAATTTCCGATTGTCCGGGGGTGAAAACGGGGACTGACGGATGCAGTCACACAAGGTTCGGGCGATGGAAAGGGCGCCAGATTGCGTTGTTTCCGGCAGGCCAATCAGAAATTCCTCTCCGCCGATGCGCGCGACGAAACCAGCTGATCCAATCGCGCGTTCCAAACGTTTGCCCGCTTCGGTCAGCACAAAGTCACCAGCGACGTGACCGTAACGGTCATTGATTGATTTGAAATGATCCAAATCCGCCAGCATCACCGCAAACCCCTTGTTAACCTGTGATGACCTGCGCGCAATTTGATCCATGGCATGCATGGCATACCGGCGATTGTGAAGTCCGGTCAGGGGGTCGATCCAGGATTCGGCAACCCCGCGATACAGTGATGCACGCATCTGATCTAATCGGGATTTCCGGACGATTTGATTTTCAAGCCGCAACGCAACTTCGTCGGCGCAAAATCCGCCCTGGCAAATCGCATCCACCCCGCGATCAAGCGCGTCGGCGGCAAGCTGCGCGTTGTCCTGAGGTAGAACGCCAATCAGCACCGTTCGCCTTGTACCGACCCTTGATCGCAAATCGGCGAGGGTGCTTAGGGCCTTTTGGTTGATTTCAATGACAATTGAAGCGGGCAGAGGGCCTGACAAAAGCCCCTGCAAATTCGAACAGGTATGCGCGGCCAGCGCGTGCCGCGTTTTCCCGGACAACGCCTTGTGCCACAGCGCGCTTGTCTTGGTGGATTGTGTTAGAACCGCAACCCGGGCAGGCTTTTGTGCTGGCGTGAAACCCGTTGCGGGTTCGGCAAACCCTATCGGTTGCGACCCACTTCCTATTCTGAGCTCCTGAGTCTCGGCACGTGCACGCAAAAGGCTACGGACCCGGGCAAGCAAGAGCGTATCTTTGAAAGGTGGGGCAATGACATCATCCAGCCCATCCGCAAGCGCCTTCAGTCTGGCCGCCTTGTCGTTCTGAGCAGCAATTGCGGCCACAGGCACATCGGCAAGGTCAGGATCGGCTGCCACTAGTTTCTTGACCTCTGCCGCTGTTCCATCCGGCAGGGATTGCGCGGTCAGCACAAGGTCCGGGCGTGTGCGCCGTAACAGCACGGCCAGACCGTCCAGCTTTTCAGCCTGCACAATGTGATACCAGGCCGCCGTCAGCTGAACCTTCAGCATGATGCGATTGGTCGAGGTCCCGTCTAGGACAAGGATGGTTCCCTGAACCGACATTTGTGTCACCGTTGATTGCATGCGTTGCCAAAGTGTTTATGAGTCTGGTTAACAAACCCTTTCCAATGTCTGATCCGGGGCAATTTAATGGTAATATCTGCCCAATCCGCTGAAACTTTGGCCTTGAACGTGCTGGGTTGGCTCGTTGGGAACGAGGAATTGCTACCGGTTTTTCTTGGGTCAACCGGGGCGTCCGTTCAGGATCTAAAAGACAGGGCAGAGGATCCGGATTTCCTTGGGTCGGTACTTGATTTTCTTGTGCTTGACGATTCGTGGGTGATGTCCTTTTGTGACGCCAATTCCGTGCCTTATGAACTGCCCGGTCAAGCCCGCGCGGTTTTGTCTGGCGGCTCGGACATGCACTGGACCTGAAGCTTTTTCCCTGCGGGAGCACGTAATGCCCATTGACGCGATTCTGTTCGACAAGGACGGCACTCTGTTTGATTTTGCGAATACGTGGGGCGCTTTTGGGCGCAACGTGTTGCTGCGTTTGGCGGATGGAGACAATCAGCGCGCGGCGGAATTGGGCCGCATCATCGGGTTCGATCTGGAAACCGTGACCTATTCCGAAGACAGCATTGTGATCGCCGGAACCGTGGAAGAGGTGGCTGAGGTCTTGGTTCCGCATCTACCCGACATGGAGCACGAGGAGCTGATTGACTTGCTGAACGTCGAATCCGCCTCGGCACCGCAGGTCCCCGCTGTCCCCTTGGCGCCTTTCCTGAAAGGATTGCGTGATGTGGGGTTAAAATTGGGTGTGGCCACGAACGACGGTGAGATGCCCGCGCTCGAGCATTTGGCTTCAGCCGGGATAAGAGATCATTTCGATTTTGTCGCGGGTTATGACAGTGGACACGGGTTCAAGCCCGGGCCGGGGCAGCTTTTGGCTTTCGCTGCACACGTCGATGTCGCCCCCGAGCGGGTCGCGATGGTTGGCGACAGTCTGCACGATCTACAGGCCGGGCGCGCTGCGGGTATGACCACGATCGGAGTTCTGACCGGATTGGCCCCGGCCGAGACGCTGGCACCATTTGCGGATGTTGTATTGCCCAATATCGGGCATATACCGGGCTGGCTGGCCAAGGACTGAACGAAGCCGGGTCAAAATCGCCGATCTGAGTGTTGAAACCGACATAGCTTGTCGCAGACAGAGCGGCCTGCCTTCTGACTTCGGGGCTTGCTTAAAGCAACGCCAGTTTCGGGAGGGTCCAATGGCCGACACAAAAACGCGCAGACGCCGCAGCGGTGGACGTGCTGGTGCAGCCGAGCGCAGAGGCACCGCCGTGATTGATCAGATGCCATGGAATCCGCCGGTCAATATCGACAATCCCACCGAACCGCTGGATGCCGCCGGGATCGAAGCGATCCACGAAGGCGCAATGCGTATCCTCGAAGAGATCGGGGTCGAATTCTACAACGAAGAAGCTATCGGCATTCTGCGTGAAGCTGGCTGTACGATTGACGGCGATAACGTCCGAATGGGGCGGGATTTTGTGATGGAGATGGTCGCAAAAGCGCCGTCATCCTTCTCGATCACGCCGCGCAACCCCGATCGTAAGATCGAAATCGGGGGCAGGAATATGCTGTTCGGGAACGTATCCTCTCCGCCAAATTACTGGGATATGGAGATTGGGACCAAGGTTCCGGGCAACCGCGAAATGTGTCGGAATTTGCTGAAGCTGACGCAGTATTTCAACTGCATTCACTTTGCCGGGGGATACCCGGTGGAACCGGTCGATATCCATGCCAGCGTTCGGCATCTGGATGTACTTTATGACAAGCTGACCCTGACAGACAAAGCCATGCACGCTTATTCGCTGGGCAAGGAGCGGGTTGAGGATGTCATGGAGATGGTCCGCATCGCAGGTGGCCTGACCCATGAGGAATTCGAGGCCGAGCCTCGGATGTACACCAACATCAACTCGACCTCACCACTGAAGCATGATCATCCGATGATTGACGGATGCCTGCGGCTGGCCCGGCGCGGTCAGGCGATTGTTGTTACTCCGTTTACATTGGCGGGTGCCATGGCGCCCGTAACAATGGCTGGGGCCGTGGCGCAATCTTTGGCCGAGGCGCTGTGCGCGATTGCTTTGTTTCAGTACGTGCGGCCGGGCATTCCTTGCGTCATCGGAACATTTACCTCGAATGTCGACATGAAATCCGGGGCGCCTGCGTTTGGAACCCCGGAATACATGCGCTCCACCCAAATGACAGGGCAGATGGCCCGGTACTATGGCCTGCCCATGCGGTCTTCGGGCGTGTGCGCCGCAAATGTGCCTGACGGTCAGTCTGTTTGGGAGACGTCGAACTCTTTGTGGGCTGCCGTGCAATCGGGGACGAACATGGTTTACCACGCCGCTGGCTGGCTGGAGGGCGGGCTGATCGCCAGCCCCGAAAAGTTCATTATGGATTGCGAGGTCTTGCAGCAAATTCAAAGGTATATGCAGCCCGAGATCACGGCGACCGGACCTGATGAAATTGCGTTAGACGCAATAAAGGCAGTCGGAAACGACGGCCATTTCTTTGGCATTCAGCATACGCAGGACCGCTACACCACAGCATTTTATCAACCCTTCCTGAGTGACTGGAAGAACTATGAAGGATGGAACGTCGCTGGTGGTGTCTGGACGGCCGAGCGCGCCCATCACATGTTCAAAGAGATTATCACCAGTTTTGAGCCACCGGCGATTGACGACGGGATTCGGGAAGAACTTGCCGACTTCGTTACGCGTCGTAAGGCTGAAGGCGGCGCGCCAACAGATTTCTAGGCAGAGGCGGGCCTTTTCACATTGAGACTAGGCTGAATTCTACCTATCGGGCTGGCCATCTTGGCTTTTTGTTAAGGTTTCTCGGACCAGACTACGCATGTAACCACTTTGGGGCATCTCATGCATGGTCTGATTAATCGGGCGGTACAGTCATTTGTTTGCGGGACCTACGGACAATCGTGCTGGATAAACGTGACCGAGGCGGCTGAATTGGGGTTTTCCGAGTTTGAGGCCATGCTGGTCTACGATGACGAAATGACCCTGCGTGTTCTGGACATTTTATGCGCGAAGCTAAAGCGGCCGCGCGGGGAACTGCTTGAAGACCTTGGCACCTATCTGGTCTCGCATCCCAAAATGGAAGGGTTGCGCCGTCTTCTGCGGTTTGGGGGCGAAACTTATGTCGAATTCCTGCACTCGCTCGATGACTTGTCTGACCGCGCTCGTTTGGCGGTCAGCGATCTGACCTTGCCTGTGCTCGAGTTGAGAGAGGTGTCGCATGCGGAGTTCCAACTCTACTGCTATCCCGGCTTGAAAGGGTATTCGAGCGTCATGGTCGGGGTCTTGCGCGCCATCGCCGATGACTATGGCGCCTTGGCGATGCTGTCCCATGCAGGCACTGAGGGAGAGGTTGAGATTATTTCAATTGTTCTGATCGAAAGCGCGTTTACCGAGGGGCGGCAATTCGATCTGGGGGCGCGCGGTTGATGATGGAAACATCGGATCTTTCTTCATTGCTTGGATTGTTGTGCCCCATGTTTGTGCTTGTTGACGAACAGGGCCAAATCACAAGCGTTGGACCCACTTTGCAAAAGCTCCGCCCAGAGCAGCCCATGCAAGGCCAAGGCTTTTTGGACCTGTTCGAATTGGTTCGTCCACGCTCAATCACAACGACTGCTGCATTGTTGTCACTGGCGGGTGCCAAACTGCACCTAAAACTAAGGGACGAACCGCGCACCGCGTTAAAGGGGCTGGTTGCACCGCTGCCGGGGAACAAGGGCGCGATCATCAATCTGTCATTCGGCATCTCGATTTTGGATGCCGTGCGTGACTATGCCCTGACAAGTGCCGATTTCTCGGGCACCGATCTTGCAATTGAACTGCTGTACCTGGTCGAAGCCAAGTCAGCCGCGATGGAGGCATCACGTTCCCTGAACCTGCGCTTGCAAGGTGCCATGCTTGCGGCCGAGGAACAGGCCTTTACGGATATGCTTACCGGTTTGAAGAACCGAAGGGCTATGGATGTACTTCTGGGCCACATGGCGTCGGGCAACGCACCATTTGCGTTGATGCATCTGGATTTGGATTTCTTCAAGTCCGTGAACGACCGACTTGGGCACGCGGCGGGTGATTTTGTTCTGCAGCAGGCAGCGCGCATCATGGAGGAAGAAACCCGCAGCGACGATATGGTCGCGCGCGTGGGCGGGGATGAGTTTGTTATAATTATCAAGGGCTTGATTGATCAGAAGGTGTTGTGCTCAATTGCGGGCCGCTTGATAGACAGGCTGAGGGAGCCGACGATATTTGAAAGCGAAACCTGTAAGGTATCTGCAAGCGTTGGAATAGCCTTGTCGACCCAATTCAGTACCTTGAAGGCTGCAGAAATCCTTAAGGCTGCTGACCAAGCTCTGTATGACGCTAAACGATCTGGCAGATCCCGCTATAGCTTTTTCTCACCAACAGCAGGTTCGATAACCGATCCCCCAAGTTTGCAGGGTTCCCCACAGCCGCGGCCCGGTATCTCTGGGCAATAGTGCTAGGTGCCCTCGAAGGCTTGCGAAAGTACGTTGGCAATCTGACGCTTCACGCGGGGAAGTTCGCCGACAACGGGCAAAACCCGGCCTTTGAAAGCGGCGCGATCCAACTCTTGCGGGATGTCTTCAAGAACGTGGCCCCCGGTACAGGCAAAAAATGGCAGGCAGAGAGCCTTTGCCCCTGTGCCCTGCGCGGCCTCGGCGATGGAGGGTGGTTCTTCCACAAACCCGACCCGGATCGAGTGAAAATCTGTCAATTCCTCCAGCTTCTTAGCGAAATCTCGGGCAACTTTGGACGGGTTGCGGCTGCGCCCAGAGCCATGCGCGGCCAATACGATATCGGTGGTTGAGGACACCCATTTTAAATCCGTAACCGCGTCGCCTAGTGCGGCTGCAATCAGCGAAGGCAGGATGGCTTCGGTACCCAATGGGTCAAGAACGCGCAGCGGCTTTGCCCCAAGGCGTTTGGGCAGGGCACTTGTGACAAACCATCCTTTCGCCATGAACAGCGGAAAAACCACTGTGTCATCGGGCAAGTCCTGTAGTTTCGCCTCAAGCGCGCCGGGTGCTGCCAAAGTCGCTGATGTCACCGTGACGTCGTCGCACATGCCAGCCACCTCAGCCGCGTATCGGGCAAGCGCGGCTTCAGCGGGATTTGGATCAGAGGGCTGACCATGAGCGACGATAAGGGCGTAGGGCATGAGGGCCTTCCCGTTTTGAATTATCGAAAGGTGTGTTGTACCGGGGCAAAGTCAACATGCATTTGGATAGAGTTAGCCTAACAACATGAGCCAGAACCAGACCGTAAGAATAGACGCCCCGGTTCCAACCAAAACCGAGGACGCGGCGACTCTTTTGGCCCGCCCATACATGTTGGCAAAGATATAGGCATTGAACCCGGGCGCCATTGCCGCGTTCAGAACGCCCGATCGAAATAAGTCCTGCGGTAAACCGACGGTAGAGCCGAAAAGCCAGACAAGACTGGGGTGCAGCATCAGCGACACGCCACACACAAAGGCAATCGTGCGCAGATCGCCTTCGGGTTTGTACTTGACCAGAACTCCGCCCAACGCGAACAGCGCCCCCGGAAGAGCGGCACGGGTCACTAGGCCAAGGGCCTCATCCACAACGGCAGGAACCTGGATCCCGGACAGGTTGACGGCAAAGCCCAGCGCGATCCCTAAGATCAGAGCGTTTCGGAACATCGCCGACAGGACCGAGCGCACCATACGCGTGCCACCGTGCCCACGATTGCGGATGAACTCCATCACCGTGATGCCCACGCAATAGCAGAAGGGAGAGTGAAACGCGATAATCGCGTAGTTTCCGGTTAGGTTTTCGGGGCCATAGGCGCGCTCGGTAATTGGCAGGCCCAACAGAACTGAATTCGAGAAGAGACAGCAAAACCCGATTGCGACGCAGTCTTCCCAATCCCTGTTAAATATCAGCCGTGCGCCGAACAATCCGGCGCAGAAACACAGCGCGGCCGCCGTATAGAAACTGGCCAGCAGACGCGGATCGAAACTGGCGCTAAGGTCAAGATTGGAAATGGCCAGAAACAGCAGGCAAGGGATTGCAAACCCTTGGGTGAACTTCATCAGCCCGTCGACATGGACCTCTTTGAAATACCCAAGCCGGGTCGACGCATAGCCAGCCCCGATAACCAGAAAAACCGGAAGGATGACGTTGATAAGGGATTGCAGCATCTAAGGCTCCACCGGGGTCGCCAACCGGGGCGAGGATATGGCAGAGCGGGTCGTCAGGGCTTTAAAGCGCCTGATGGATCACCATGCCGTCGTAAGCTGGCGTGATGTGATCCGCGGTTTCCGCGTCGACCGTGGCATAGTCCAGGTCGATATGCATGTTGGTTAGGACGGCCTTCTTGGGTTGCAGCTTTTCAATCCAGCCCAGCGTTTTTTCCAGATGTGCGTGAGTAGGATGCGGAGACCGGCGCAATGCGTCGATAACCAGACAATCCAGCCCCTCCAGCATCGCCCATGCATCGTCGTAAATCTCAGCTACGTCGGGCAGGTAGACAAGATTGCCCAGTCGGAATCCCAAAGCATCAATCGACCCATGGTTCACTTTTAACGGATGGAAGGGGATCGGACCGCCTGGGCCTGTAACCTCGAACGGGCCATCAATAGTTTTCAGGTCGAGAATGGGCGGGTAGGGCGAATTTTCGGGCTGAATAAAGGCATATCCGAAGCGACCCAGCAGATCGTTCTGAGTATCTCCGTCAGCCCAGACGGGAACACGCTCGCGCATGTTGAAAACGATCATGCGCAGGTCGTCGATGCCGTGCACGTGGTCGGCGTGGGAATGGGTGTAGACCACCCCGTCCAGACGGCCCGTGCCTGTATCCAGCAACTGACCGCGCATATCGGGGGTCGTGTCGATCAGAACCGAAGTCGTCCCTTCGGGCCCGTCGCGTTCCACCAGCATCGAGCAGCGGCGACGGATGTTGCGCGGATTGTCGGGGTCACATGCGCCCCAGTGACCGCCCAGTCGTGGGACGCCGCCAGAAGACCCGCAGCCAAGGATCGTACAGCGCAGTTCTGTCATGCAGCCGCCTTGTAAGTTGCGGCCTTTGTGAACAGCCGGTCAAAATTTGCTTGCGTCTGTGCCGCGAATTCCGGGTACCCCATCCCGAAAACCTCAGCCCCTTTTCGGGCGGTATGGGCCGTAAAAGCGGGTTCGTTACGCTTGCCGCGGAATGGCGGTGGCGCCAGATATGGCGCGTCGGTCTCGACAAGGATGCGATCGACCGGGGCACTGGCGAAAATGTCCCGAAGGTCCTGGCTTTTGGGGAATGCAGCGATGCCGGACATGGAAAGGTAAAATCCCAGGTCCAATGCGGCCTTGGCCAGTTCCGCTGAAGATGAGAAGCAGTGCATCACACAGGAATAGGGCGCGTTGCGATATTCTTCGCTTAGAATTCTCGCCATATCATCGTCAGCCGCGCGGGCGTGGATGATCAGCGGCAAGTCTGTTCGCTGCGCGGCTTCGATGTGGATACGCAGGGATTGCTTTTGCACCTCTGCACTGTCGGCGGTGTAGTGATAATCCAGCCCGGTTTCCCCAATACCCACGAATTTAGGTTGCTGGGACAGTTGCACCAGTTCATCAACGGTTGCCATCGGCTCATCCGCGGCGCTCATGGGGTGCGTGCCAGCTGCATAGAACACCGGAGCATGCGCCTCTGCGATCGCGCGGATGGTGGGTTCATTGCGCAAACGGGTGCAGATTGTGACCATCCGCGTCACGCCCGCTTCGGCTGCGCGGGTCACGATTTCGTCCAACTGGCCATCGAAATCAGGGAAGTCCAGATGACAATGGCTATCTGTGATTTGGGGCGTATCGCTCATCTGCTCTGACCGGCGGTTTCCTGTATCTTGAACACCGTATCTAGGACCAGCGCGGCAGGGTCAAGGTTCACCGCCTGACCATGTCGCGTACGGGCCGTGATCAGGGCTGCGGTATCCGCCCATTGACGCGCCATATGTGGGGACGCGGACAGGCGTGACAGGACTTCCGCCTCGCCCGGCGCGGCCTCTGGCATAGGGGGGGCACCTGTTGCACCGGTCAGGGCAAGCCGAGACAAAGCAATGTCTATCAAAGTCAGCAACAACTCGAAACGCTCGGCCGCGCCGCGTTGGGCTGCGGCCTCGGCCAAGGCCAAGGCACGCTGACGGTCCATTCTTGGAATCGTGCCCAAAATGGCGATGAGTTCTGCGTAAATGTCCAGACCACCCAGGTTGATCAGGCGAACGGCACTGCCCACAGAACCAGCGGCGAGAGCGGCCAGATGATCCGGGTTGCTTGGCGGCTCGGCCCCGGTTTGTGCCAAAGCCGTCATCATATCTTCGGTGCCCAGCGGTGACAGCCTGAGCGTTCGGCACCGCGACCGGATTGTAGGCAACAGCCGCGATGGTTGGTGCGAGACCAACAAAAGTGTGGTGCGGGCAGGGGGCTCTTCGAGCATTTTCAGAAGGGCATTGGCTGCGCTGACATTCATCTCATCCGCAGAGTCCACGATGACAACGCGCCGCCCACCGTCGGCTGAAGAAAGTCCGAAGAACTTGCCCAGCTTACGGATATCTTCGACCACGATTTCGTTTCGCATCCTGCCGCGGTCATTCTCGGACCGGGTGACCGAGGCAAGTCCGGGCTCAGCCCCGGCCAGAATGCGATGAGAGACCGGGTGATCCTCGTCAATATCCAGCGTTTCAGGGGGTGGGGGCGCTCCGAAAAGGCCATCCTCTTCGGCTGGAGGTGTCGCGAGCAAGAACCGTGCGATGCGCCACGCCAAGGTCGACTTCCCAACGCCACGAGGGCCGGTCAACAACCAACCATGGTGTAGCCGTTCCGAATTGTAGGCCGTCAGAAAGGCGCTTTCGGCCTCGGCCTGCCCGAAAAGCTGCCGGGTTTCGCGCGGGTGTGGGGCACCGGGTGCCTGATCCGGGGGCGGGGTTTCGTCGCTCATCAATAGTTTACCGCAAAGCCTGCTTAACGATATCTGTCACATCGCTGGCGACACTGTCCATGTCCCGATTGCCGTCGATAACGCGAAATCGTTCAGAAAACTCATCGGCAAGGGCAAGAAATCCGGCTCTCATCTTGAGTTGCAGGTCAAGGCCGAAATCTTCGAACCTTTCCTCTGTTCCCTGACGCCCTTTTGCCCGATTCAAACCGGTCTGGGGGTCCATGTCGATCAGAAGGGTCAGATCAGGCTCACGACCAATCATCAGATTGTGCAACTGATCCACCAATCCGCGTAGGTCACCGCGAGAAAGGCCCTGATACATGCGGGTGCTATCGGCAAAGCGATCACATATCACCACTTTGCCAGCGGCCAAAGCGGGTTCGATTGTGCGTTCCAAGTGGTCGCGGCGCGCAGCAGTGAACAGCAAAATTTCCGTTTCAGCGGACCACCGATCGGGGTCGCCCTCAAGCACAAGCCTGCGAATTTCCTCAGCCCCAGCAGACCCGCCGGGTTCGCGGGTCAGGACAACGTCGTGACCCATGCCGCGCAGGTGATCGGCCAGCAAGCGCGCTTGCGATGACTTGCCCGATCCGTCAATACCTTCGAAGGTCAGGAATAACCCGGTGCTTGTCACAGGGCGTCCAACGGATTGCCGATAACGTCAGTCAATACGATGCTGCCTACGGTCATCATCCGAACAACAAACCCGCCGGTCGCAACATCATTCGCGGCCACCAGAGGGCGGCGAATTTCCGGAAGACCCTCTGGCTTGATAACCAACTCGGCCAGTTTCTGACCCTTTTTGATCGGTTCTTTCGATGCATCGACAGGCCCATCATAGACCACTTCGGCCTTTACATCCTTGTCGCCCAAAACAGGAAGAAGAATTGTCAGATCACCATCGGGAACCAGTCCAACCGTCTTTTCCGCACCCATCCAGACTTTGGCTTCGGCTATCGGCGCTTCGGCGTTGGCAATTGTCCTCTCGACAAAATTGCGAAACGACCAGTTAACCACGGCCTCAGCCTCCTCTGCGCGGCGGGCGGTGCTGTCGAGACCGGACAAGACAAAGATCACCCTGCGATCACCCTGTTTGGCTGAACCGACCAGACCGTATCCAGCTTCTTGCGTGTGGCCAGTCTTTAACCCGTCTGCCCCAATGCCCAGTTTGAGCAGGGGGTTGCGGTTGCGCGAGTTTGACGGCGCGCGACCGTCAAATTCAAACTCTTCCTCGGCGAACAGGGGATAGTATTCGGGGAAATCGGTGATCAGTCGGTCCGCAAGAACCGCCAGATCATGCACGGACATCATGTGTCCAGCCGCAGGCCAGCCGTTTGAGTTGGCAAAGTTCGAGCTGTTCATCCCCATCTGCTCGGCGCGCTGCGTCATATAGCGTGCGAACCCGGCTTCGGTTCCATCCGGGCTGAGTGCCTCGGCAATCACCACGCAGGCGTCATTGCCGGACAACACGATTATGCCCCGCAACAAATCCTCGACTCGGACCCGGTCCTGCGTATTCAGGAACATGGTCGAGCCGCCATAACTCATCGCGTGTTCCGAAACGGGCAGTTCTTCGTCCAACGTCAGGCGGCCATCACGCAGCGCTTCGAACGCAACATACAAGGTCATCAGTTTCGACATCGACGCCGGTGGCAGCGGCTGGTCTGCGTCTTTGGACAGCAGCACCGTGCCTGTTGTCTGGTCCATCACATATGCTGCGCGGGCCGTTGTATCGAAAGCCTGGGCAGGCAGGGCAAACAGCGCCAGCCCCAAGGACAAAACAGAAGATCGCAATGAGGTCAGCATCAGGGCCTCCCTTGTTTCAGTTCTTGACCAGGAAGGCATCCGAGAAGCCTAGGTCCTTTACGTCGCTTTGAAGTGCGGTGCGCTCTCCACGGGTTGAGGCGGGGCCTACAAGAACCCTCCAGACGGAATCATCGTCGGTTGCTAGTTCGCGTACTTCGGCAGGCAGTCCGTTGCGGCGGATTTTGTCAGCCGCGCTTTTGGCGTTGGCTTCAACCCCGAATGTCCCGACCTGAACATAAGGTTTGGACAAAGGGCCAGAAGACTGTTCCGGCTGGCTTGCCGTACTTGCTGGTGTAGGTTCCGAGGCGTCGATCGCGGCCGCGGCACCTGCGATCGGATCAAGCGGTGTTTCCGTGATTTCGTCTGCAGGTTTCTTCTGCCACCATTTTCGCTTTGCAGGTTGATCGCTGGGCGGGGTCACCTCTGGATCGCTCAGGGTTGCGGTTGGTGCGGCTTCGGCGGCAGCTTCAATGGTTTCCTCTGCGGCTTCGGTGGCTGTGTCTGTGGCCGCGTCTGCCGCGACCGCAGCAGCGCCTGCTGCACCGGCCGCGACTGCGGCGGTTTCTTTCTTTTGCCACCATTTCCGCTTGGCGGGCTTTTCTGCGCCATCCTCTGCCGCGTCAACGGATGCGGACTGTGTTTCCTCATCCTGTGGTGCAGGGGCGTCTTCACTCGCTTCCGCCGGAGTATCTTCAGGCTCGGGTTTCGGGGGTTCCGCAGGTTTGCGGCGCAGCGCAACGACCTGAACCTTGGTCGGAGACCCGGCCAGAATGCCCAATTCCGCGGCAGCGGCCGAAGAAAGCTGCAAGGCCGGCCCCGGCAGGTTTCTTTCCCGACGGAAGAGCGCACCGGTTACGGTCTTGTTATTGCTGGCGTTCTTGATCCGCACCCGTTCGGGCTGTGTGACGTCCGGGTGAGCCACCCAAACGCCACCCAACGATGGGCGTCCATCCCACAACCCAGCCTCGGTGACCTCGAAGACCTCGGGCGCTTCGACATCGTCGCGGGGATTTCCTGTCGCATCCGGGAACAGTTCGACCTTGCTGTCATCCTGAAGGCTTTCTGCGGCCGCTTCGGATGACGCGTTGTCAGGGGAAAGTGTCTCATCACAACCTGCGAGGGTTGCGGAAAACACGGCCAGAACCGCCAACGCTCGCGGTTTTGCGCGTGTCTGGGTCGCTCGATTCATTTTGTCATCCCTTGCCTGAAGGGGCCTCGTTTCCCGAGCCCCGCCGATTGCCGGTTCTGAATTGCCGGCCTGTTACGGTCTTTCGATTAGATCATAACCTGCACAAGGTGTCATGGAAAGGCCGCTGCAACCGCTTCGGCAAGATTTCCCTATTTGGTCTTGCCACCGGTTTCGGTTCGCCTTAGACCCAGCGTCACGCGGGGAGGTGGCAGAGTGGTCGAATGCGGCGGTCTTGAAAACCGTTGAACGTGAGAGCGTTCCCAGGGTTCGAATCCCTGTCTCCCCGCCACTCATCCACCCAAGCCCCAGCTTTTTCCTTTAGTCCCGATGCGGCCAACATTTTGTTTGGGTATTCAGAGTCTCGGCCCTTTGCCGCATATCGCCGTTCTGCGGGTTTGCGGACCGTGGCCTTGTTTACTTGAAGTAAACGTCGGGTTAAAACGATGTATTATTTTGATTTTTGTGACAGCGCCGAGGCGTGGTCAGCTATTGTGTTAATGAGTGCAGGAGGCCCAAAATGCCGGGAGAAGAATTTGTCGTTCCTCTTGGCCAGAGCGCGTCGGTTCGTTCTAAGTACTTTCGTATCAATTCGTTGATTATAATTAGTTTATTTTTCCTCTCAATGATCTCGATTCTAATCCTTGAAAGCACGGATAACCGGGTTCTCAAGTTCTTCGCCTGGCGCTTTAATCACGATGTCGAGCACAGCGTCCCAACGATTTACAATTACTTTCTGCTCGTCTCGAACTTTGGCCTGTTAACGTATGTTTTTTTGATTAAACGAACCCAAACGGATCGCGACTCGATCTATTGGTTGATCCTCGCCGTGGTCATGTTTTTGATGGGGTACGATGAAGCGGCCCAGGTTCATGAGAAATTTACGCAGCCCATGCGCTCCATCCTGCCCGAAAGCCCGCTTTGGCATTTTTCCTGGACGCCGATCGGGGCTTTTGTCGCACTTGTTGTGGCTGGGTTCTATTTGCCCTTTCTCATGCGCCTGCCAAAAGCAGTCGCCAGTCTGATGGTTCTCGCGGGTGCCACTTATTTGTTTGGTGCGTTGATGATCGAAACAATGGGCGGTTGGGTGGATTTCTACAATGACGACCGCGGCTGGAGGTTTTTTTTGCTGGCGACGATCGAAGAATCCTTTGAGATGCTTGGAATGGTAATCTTCGGATATGCCCTGTTGCGGCAGATTTCTCTTTTACAATACGACGACGACCCCTCCTCGGCCTAGGGCGCCTCTCGCCCGCTGGGTAGAAAGGCTCAAATGTGGTCGAACAAGCGGCCGGGTAATGCGGGGTGACGGCCAAGCTTCAACCTTTGGATCATGCAAAAGATCATTGCTTGGTTGGAGGTGACCAAAGGCTTTCCCAGATGCGCTTCAATCCGTTCGATAACCTCGACCGCGCGCATGTCGGTGCAACTCAGGACGATAGCCTGCGCCTCTGGATGGTCCGCTTGGCAGGCCAGATCGAACACCTCATCTGGGGTCAGTTCGCCTTGTCCGTAATTTCCCAATTCGCGGCCTATATCCGCGCAACACACGGTCTCAATCCCGTTTTGCGACAGAAAATCTACGGCCTGAGTGTTGATCTCGCCAAGATAAGGCGAGGAAAACCCAACCTTTGTTGCGCCCAGAGCTTTGATACCAGCGATCAATGACCCCGCGGCTGTCAGCGAGTCTGCACCTGATTGTGTCTTTATCTGACCTGCGAGGTCTGTGTCGAATGCAGGACCATGTGTCAGGGTGGCCGACGTGCAGCCGTATAGCACAATGTCTGGCCGAACGCCCGCGATCATCCGTAGATCATGGCTGATATCCGAGGCCCCCAAACCCGCCATTTGTTCAGCCCCAGGAATCTCATCCACGTCATAGCCACCCATGCGTTGGAAATGAACGGTGGTATTGGGCGGGCGCAACATCTGCATATCAGGTTCAAGATTGGTGTTTGTGTAGGGGACGAGCACACCGATCTTGGCTGCAGTTCGCGTCTCGGTCATGCCAACACTCCTTTCAACACGTTCAGGGCCTTGTCCATAATCGCAGGAGCGCAAATCGTTGCGCGCAGACAGTCCGGCAAGCCATAGCCTGCCATTCCGCGCATCAGTAGGTTTTCGGTCCGCAATGCGGCGTCGGCTTTTTGAGCGTCGTGTGTGGAGCCAAAGCGGAGCAAGACAAAATTCGTGTGGCTGTCCGGCACGATCAGCCCAAGGGCACGGCAATCCCGCGCAAATTGGTCGCGAAGGCGTGCCGTTTGGCTGACCACATCGCGCATGTGGGATTGGTCGCGCATAGCAGCGGCGGCTGCAGCTTGAGATGCTGATGATATGTTGTTTGGGTTGAGGAGTTTCCGCAACTCAGCGGCGATGCGCGGAGGGAAATATCCCCATCCGACGCGGGCGCTGGCTAAGCCATAGGCTTTGGAAAAAGTTCGGGTGATGACGGTGTCACCTCGGTCCACCAGCGCGAAGATGTCCGCAGGGTTGTTGGCCATGTCCGAAAACTCGGCATAGGCTTGATCAACAACTAGCAGCACATCGTTCGGCAGGGCGGTGCGCAGTCTAAGTATGTCGGAGTTCGGGATAAGCGTTCCAGTCGGGTTGCCTGGATTGCAAATGAAAACAATGCGTGTCGCAGGCGTTACCCCGGCAAGAATTTCGTCAACACTGACCGTCAGGCCAGCCTCGGGTGCCGTCCGATAGTCCGCCTGCGCTTGTGCGGTTGCCGATGCCACAAAAGCATATCCGTACTGCGTGCCCAGAACCTGATCGCCGGGTCCGGCGAATGCGCGGATCAGGCAACCTATCAGCTCCATTGATCCGGCTCCGCATAGGATGCGCGCTGGGTCCAGGTGGTGCACGGTCGAGATCGTTGTGCGTAATTCTGTCCACTCGGGGTCAGGGTAAAGCGTCAGGTCAGACGCCGCAGCTTGACTTGCGCGCATCGCGGCGGGGCTGGCTGGAAACGCGCTTTCATTCTGTGCCATCGAAATTGTGTGCGCCCCGCCCAGATCGGCAAGGGCATAGGCCGCCATGTTAGCGACATATGCATTTGGGCGGATCATGTGTCACCTCCATAGGCTTTTGCCCCTTCCGGGGTCACCAAACCGCGTTTCAGATCGAGGTCGAGGGACAGGGGATCGCGCAGCTTCGGATCTCCGAACCCGCCGCCGCCGGGCGTCTCAAAGATCAGGTAGTCACCCGGTTCAACGCGCAGCTCACCTTTGCCCGGAATATCCCCGGTAGAGTCCCGAAGGCGAATGCGGCCGGGGCTTCCGGCACCACCACCCATCCTGCCAAGGGCGGGGAATTTCAGCCGTTCAACCGATAGGAACACCACAAAAGGCGCGCCGTTGGACGATGTCATTTCTATGCGCTGACCCAGCCCGCCGCGATATTGCCCTGCGCCACCGGAATCCGGCCTAAGCTCGCGCCGCCAAATCGTAACGGGCGCGACACTTTCGGTGATTTCAACCTGACTGCCAAAAACGCCGGACGGGTAGGCCGTGGCTGATAAGCCATCCGAATGAGGCCGCGCACCTGTTCCGCCATTATGTACAGGTTCGATCGCAAACTCCCGTCCACCGTCGCGGGCCACTTCGGGCGCGTGGCGCATGGGCAGGTCAAACATGCAGCTTGCGCCCTCTGCCGGGACTTGATCAGGCAGGGCTTGATGCAAGCATCCCAATACCAAGTCAGGCGTTACCTGACCAAGAGTGTGCCGCATGGCGACGGGAACGGGCCTTTGGGCGTTCAGGATGCACCCTTTCGGCCCATCAACGGTGAAGGGTTCCAGCGATCCTGCGTTGTTCGGTATGTCGGACCCAACGATGCAGCGCAGCGCAAATACGGTATAGGCCGTGGCATAATTCAGCGGTACGTTGATCCCTTTGCGCGAACATCCAGAGGTGCCAGCGAAATCCACATGCATCCTGTCCTGATAGACGGTCAGCGTGGCGTGAAGTTCCAGCTCATTCTCATACCCATCCATTTTCAGGACGTTTTTATAGACACCATCAGGCACTTCGGAGATTGCAGCTTGGGTGCCTCGACGCGACGTGCCGATGATATAGGCGCCCAGCGTATCCAGATCGTCGAGGTTGAATTCCTCCATCATGGTTAACAGACGGTCGACCCCGGCTTCGCAACAGGCGATCAGCGCGTAAATGTCGCCCTCATTCGCGATGGGTTCGCGGGAATTGGCGCGGATGATGTCAAGAAGCAGGGCATTTGGCACGCCTTGATCGACCAGTTTGCAGGGCGGGATCAACAAACCTTCGTCATAGATATCGGACCCCTCTGGCCCCATTCCAAGCCCGCCCAAATCGACCAGATGAGAGGTGCATGAGGTAAAGCCAACGACCTGTCCGTTCCGGAAGGCGGGCATCATCAGAAGAAAGTCGTTCAAGTGCCCCGAGGCCAGCCAGGGGTCATTGGTCATATAGATGTCACCCGGCTTCATGTCTTGAACGGGGAAGGCCGCGCGCAGGTGCTGAACCGCTTCGGCCATTGTGTTGATATGTCCGGGCGTGCCGGTGACGGCCTGCGCCAGCATGCGCCCATTCGCATCAAAGATACCGGCTGAAATATCCCCGCACTCGCGCACGATCGGGCTAAAGGCCGCCCTGATCAGGGTTTGCCCCTGTTCTTCGACAACTGCCAGAAGACGGTTCCACATAACTTGAAGTCGGGCCGGAGAGAGAGTCATCATTCTGTTCCTTTCCGGGTAAGGACAAGGTTCCCGATCGCGTCCACACGGGATTCGAAGTCGGAGGAGACCAACGTTGTTGTCTGTGGCTCGGTAATCAGCGCGGGTCCGGGGACATAGTCGCCCGCGCGCAGGTCGGGGCGGGCGATCAAAGCGGCCTGTACGGTTTGTCCGGTCAGGTCGCAGGTGATGGGGCGCGTCTGTGACGGCATTGCTGGACGAGATATCGGCGTATCCGCCAAGGTGGGCGCTTCGCTTCCGAAAGTTGCCACGCGCACCGACCAGTTCAGGATTTCTATCTGCATCCCCGGCACTGGGCGCGAGAATTGCTTGCGATACTCCTCTTCAAACGAATGGGTAAGGGGGGCAATGTCTGTGGCGGAAAGGATGCGGTCGGGCAGGGGGATTTCAATCTCATGGCCCTGACCGCTATAGCGCATGAACGCGGTACGCCGCGTTTGTGTTGGCGCATCGCCTGCGCCCTGGGAAACCACCTGTTGTGCTTCGGAAATCATTGTGGCGAACAGCGTGTTGATGGCGTCAGTTTCGATGCTTTCCAACATGGAATATCGTGATCGCACGATCTCAAAACTGACCGGCGCATACAGGAAGCCAACAGCCGAACCGACGCCGGGATTTGGTGGAATCACGATCTGGTTGACCCCGGCAGACCGGGCAACCCGTGTTGCGTGCAGGGGGCCATTGCCGCCAAACGCGATCATCGTGCGGGTGCTCAGTTCCTTGCCGCTTTCGACGGCGTGCATGCGTCCGGCGCTGGCCATGCTTTCATCTACGATGCGACTGACACCATCTGCGGCATTGGTCGCGTTCAGATCAAGCTTGGACCCGATCACTTGTTCCAATGCGTGTTTTGCAGCCTCGGGGTCAATCGCGATGTGCCCTTCGGCAAAGGTCTCGGGGGTGATGTAGCCCAGTGCGATATCGCTGTCTGTGACGGTCGGGTCTTTGCCGCCGCGCAGGAACGCGACGGGACCGGGTTCCGAGCCAGCCGATTTCGGCCCAACCGTCAATCGCCCCAACCGATCCACCCCGGCGATCGAGCCGCCGCCCGCTCCGATTTCGATCATTTCGATCACCGGAATTCGCACAGGCATGCCCGAGCCTTTGATGAACCGGGCCGCACGCGCGATTTCGAACTGGCGCGAGGTTTGCGGGCGCGCGTTGTCGATCAGGCAGAGCTTGGCCGTTGTTCCGCCCATGTCAAAGGACAGAACCTGATCCAGACCCGCGCGTGCGGCGATCCGGGCGGCCAAAATGGCACCCCCAGCCGGGCCGGATTCAACAAGACGGATGGGGAATTGCGCCGCGGTGTTTAGGGTGCACATTCCGCCACCAGCCGTCATCATCAGGATCGGGCAGGCAAGACCTTCGTCACGGAAACGGTCTGCGAAGCGCGTCAGGTATGTCTGCATCAAGGGCTGGATATAGGCGTTTGCAACCGTGGTGCAGAGGCGATCAAACTCACGCGCCTCGGGGCTGACCTCGGACGAGATTGAGATGACCAGTTCGGGGCGTTCTTGGGCCAGAGCTGATTGCAACTGCCGTTCGTGCGCAGGGTTGGCGTAAGCGTGCATAAGGCAGATGGCGACGGCGTCCACACCGCTTGCGTCGATCTCTTCCAGCACCGCGTCGATTGCGGACTGCTCCAGCGCGATCAGAACATCACCGTCTACCGACATACGTTCACGCACAGTAAACGCCCGTTCCCGGGGCACCAGCAGGTCGGGCTTTTCCAGGTTGATATCGTATTGCGCATATCTCCGCTCGTAAGCGATTTCGAGGATATCGCGGAAGCCTTCTGTCGTAATCGTTGCAACCTTGGCCCCGCGCCGCTCGATCAGGGCATTGGTGGCCAAAGTTGTTCCATGAATGAAGCTGGAGATGTCGGATAATGCGCGTCCAGATCGCTGGATAACCCGCCTCGCGCCGTCCATCGCGCCGTCAGCGGGGTTTTGATGAGTGGTCAGCGTCTTGGTCGAGGCAAGGATCGTGTCCTCACCCGAGAATAGAACCGTGTCGGTAAATGTGCCGCCAATATCAATGGCGAGGCGCAGCGCATCAGAGGTCATTCTGTCGTCCGAAGTCAGAGTAATCGCAGTCCGTCGCAAAGGGCACAAAGCCCCTGGCTCAGGCGGCAACCACCAGATCACAACCCGTCGTGCGACGGTTCATCGGATGAGAAATACAAGCCATACGCATACCGGAAGGTTGCAGGCGCAGGCGGTGCCTTACTAGCGGAAATGCGACGTGATTGCATGTAAGCGACATCAAAACGCGCAGTTTTCGGAAGGCATCAATAATGTGGCGGGTTGAGCCCGGCCTGAAACCAATTGACGAAGGTGACCATCGAAAAGACCGGCAGGTTCGTTGCCGTTTGGATGTCAGCCGCATAGGTACACATGTTGGTGCATTCCAGAACGATCGCGCCCAGGTCAGGGTTCTCCGCCTTCAGGGACAACGCAGCGGCGATGTTATCCGCACGGGCCTTGTCCACATCCATCGTCAGCTCATTGCCAAGAATGGCGCGTGTGAATTCGTCGCCCCCCTCAGTTGTTCCGATTGGAGTGCTGAGTGGGACATGAGCGCCAGACAGATGTTCATCGGTCAGGGTGGACGCTGAAATCGTCAGGATGCCCGCACGTTTGCCCGCTGGGAGGGTGCGGTTTACCATTTCCACTTGCATCAAAGATGATGTCACGACGGGGACGGGAATGGCTTCGGACAGTTCCTTTTGAAAGACCGAAAGAAAACCGCAATTTGTGGTGATGCCGTCAGCCCCGTCCTTGACCAGATCCAGAGCCGCATCGACAAACGCGCCCAACATGCCTTCGGCCTTTTGGCGAACAACTCGGTCCGGTGACGCATCGCGCACTATTCGGTAGAGCACGGGAAAGGGCCATGTCAGTGCGTTTCCCATATCTCCGGGAATTCGTGGAAACTGCGCATCCAGCATAAGAATACCCACCGAGGCACCGTAAATGGATTTTCCACCTTGCGCGATCATGCCTCATGCCTCCTCAATGATGCGGGTCGCGATTTCGTCGGGCCCTTCCATATAGATGCTGGAAATTCCCTGACGTACAGCGTCCTGTACCTGATCCATCCGCTTGGAGATATGGGCCCCCATTATCCGCGCGGCCTCGTCCGCGTTTCGCTCAAGCATGGCGTTCATCACACCCTTGTGCTGATCTTTCGAGCGACGAATGCGGTCCGCAGTCATCGAAACCCACCGGATATACCGGATACGGTCATTGATCCGGCTGAGGGTCTGCAGCAATTCGCGATTGCCCGACAGGCGCGCAATTCCGATATGAAATGCCTCATCGCGCGCCACGGCTTCTTCGACCGTCAGGCCAGTTATGTCGATGCCTGTGTCGTACAGTTCCTGTTCAAGCGCCTTTAGTTCTTGATCCGTTGCTTTGGTACACGCTGCGCGCACTGCGGCCACTTCGATGATCTGGCGCAGTTCGAACAGGTCGTACACGCTTGGGGCATCCAGGGTCCTGCAAAAGAACCCCTGACCGGGGCGAAAGTCGAATAGGCGTTCGGCGACTAGACGGTTCAGCGCCTCGCGCAGAGGAGTTCGGCTTACGCCGAGTTCTTTGGAGAGTGCAACTTCGTTCAGGCGATCACCTGGACGCAGGCGAAATGACACCGCCATCGCCTTTACCTGATCGTAAATGTCATCGACCCGCGGACTCGCCATCAAATTTTGCCTTCCTCTGCTTCTTTTCAGAGGTGCCACAGGTCGATCTTGAATTCAATATGCAATACTGTATACAGTTATGTATTCAATTTGAGATAGGGGCAAATATGACGGGCGTGAACTACCTGACAGGGGCCGAGGCGATGGTAAGAATGCTTGAAGCCCATGGCGTGACCCACATGTTTGGATTGTGTGGGGATACAACCCTACCGTTCTATGATGCCTTGGCGCGGATGGATCACGGCATTCAGCACATCTTAACCCGCGACGAACGACACGCGGCTTATATGGCCGACGGTTATGCCCGCGTTACAGGCAAACCCGGTGTTTGCGAGGGGCCATCCGGCGGTGGGGCGACCTATATCCTGCCGGGTGTGGTTGAGGCCAATGAAAGCTCGGTGCCTATTCTGGCAATCACTTCTGATGTGGCGACAACCAGCCGGGGCAAATACCCACTGACAGAATTGGACCAGCCAGCTTTGTTTAAACCGCTGTCCAAGTGGAATGCCTCGATCGACGATGCCTTGCGGTTGCCTGCGATGATGCGGGCGGCGTTCCGGGTTATGACGACCGGAACACCCGGTGCGGCACATCTTGCTTTGCCCTTTGATATTCAAAAGGCCTCGGTGGACGAATCTGAAATCTGGGCGAACGCGCGGCATCGCAGTTATCCGGCTGAACGGGCGGGGCCTGATCCTGACGCGATAAACGCGGCCGCGGAAGTCTTGGCTAAGGCAAAATCGGCAGTGGCCGTTTGCGGGGGCGGGCCTGTTCTGTCGGGGGCCAGCGATGCGCTGCGCCGGGTGGCAAAGGCTTTGGATATGCCTGTGGCAACAACGGTTTCAGGACAGGGCGCGCTGGCCGAGACCGAGCCTCTGGCGCTGGGCGTCGTGGGGTCAAACGGGGGCGTGCCAGCGACTCGGGCGGTTGTCGATCAGGCAGACGTGGTTCTGTTTATCGGTTGCCGCGCAGGGTCGGTTACGACAGAACGCTGGAGAAGCCCGGCCCGAAACGCAACGATCATCCACATCGACAGCGACCCGATGGTGATCGGCGCGAACTATCAGACCGAGGTGGCGATCTGCGCCGACGCGCGGCTGGCGCTGGAAGCGCTGGCGGACGTGCTGGAGGAATATGATGATCTGCCCGGCCAAGGCGGTGCAGCCAAGGCCAAGGCCGCCTGGGCCGCCAAAACCGCCGCCTTTGCCCCGCTAGCAGCAAGCCGCGAAGCCCCGATCCGCCCCGAGGCCGTCATGGCTGCGCTCATGGATGTTCTTGATGACGATGCCACGATTGTCGCAGATCCCGGGACCCCGTGCCCCTACTTCAGTGCACACTACCGGTGGCAAAGCGCCGGTCGCCACTTCATCACGAACCGAGCGCATGGTGCCTTGGGATATTCGTTAGGGGCCGCGATGGGGGCGCATATCGGCAGGCCGTCCGTCAAAACGCTGGCCGTCATGGGAGATGGCTCTTTCGGGTTCACATGTGGTGAGTTTGAAACGATGGTACGGCACAAAATGCCGATCACTTCGATCGTGTTCTCAAACTCGGTCTTTGGGTGGATCAAGGCGGGTCAGGATGCCGGGTTCGGGCAGCGGTACTACAACGTCGACTTTGATCGCACCGACCATGCCGCGGTTGCTTCGGCCTTTGGGGTCAAGTCGTGGACTGTGAAAGACCCGGCCGACCTGCGCAGGGTGTTGGCGATGGCTGTGGAACATGACGGGCCAACCTTGGTGGATATCCATTCCCAACCCCTTCACGAGGCCGCCGCGCCGGTGTCCGAATGGGTGGCGTAAGTCGCAATTGACGCTGTGAGTTGGGCCAAAAAGTCCTGCGCAACAGTCGAAAGGGGGCGACCCTTGGCCGTTATGATCGCTAAATCCAGCATCACGGCCGGCCGGAAGGGGCGCGTCTGATAGCCGGTCTCTTCATCGAAATTCACTGTAAAGGGATCAATCAGGGCAACGCCCATGCCTTGTTTGACGAAGCTCAGTAAGTTCTCGGACAGGTGCGTGTGGATTTGTGTTCGCCACGTGCGCCCCTGCGTTTGAAACGCATCCCTAGTGCGCCGGTGCGTTTGATGTTCCGGCCCCATGACAATGAAAGGCTCGTTCTCCAGCAACGCAGGCGTCAGGACATCGTGGACGGCCAGTGGGCTGTCTTCGGGAAACGTGGCCAGAGTTTCGAAGCGGAACACCTGATAGTTCAGCGTGTCGTGAAGAATTGGCATCTCGACAACTCCGATCTCGAAAAGGCCAGAGGTTACCCATTCCTGTATTTTAGACGAATATTGCGATTGAAAACTGACGGACAGGTTTGGCCGAGTTTTGGCAAAGCGGGCGACCTCGCGCGGGATAAAGCCGAAGGACAACAAATGAGGGGCCGCGATCTGAAGCTGGCCGGGATGCTTGTTTTGCAGGTCAGAGACCGCTTGGGCGACGTGGTCCAGACCGCGCACGACGGTATCGACCTCTCGGTACAGCAGCTCGGCCTCTGGCGTGGGTAACAATCGGCCTTTGCTGCGTTCAAACAGCGGCAGTCGGGCCTCGCGTTCAAGCTGGGCCAGAAGGTTGCTGATGCCCGGCTGCGAAATGCCCAGCACAGACGCCGCGCCAGTGACGGTTCCGGTTTCCATGATGGCGTGAAAAGCCTGCAATTGGCGAAAGCGCAGAGACATGGTTCACCCTATCATTTTTTCTGATGGAATAGCGAAAACATAGTATTTGAAATGATATGCAGGTCAAGGCAGGCTTCTGCTCATCAAGGGGATGCGGCATGGGCGACCTGTTTCAGAAAATTGTTGGGTATGACCTGTGGCATCTGGAACTGCCGGTCACGTCACGCCGTGATCATGGAATTGGAACTGTTGAAGGAAGTTGCGAAGTTGTCGTCTTGCGCCTGACGTCCGAGGGCGGCTGTCATGGATTCGGCGAGGCCTCGCCCTGGTCGGTGTTCACAGGAACGCCCGAGGCCACCTATGCGGCTTTGGACCGGTATATCCGGCCGCTGGTGATTGGCTCGTGCATTGCTGACCGTGCCGCCATCATGGAACAGGCGTCCCGCGTCGTCGCACATTGCACCGAAGCAAAGGCCGCGTTGGACAGTGCGCTGCTTGACTTGGCTGGTCGGATCAGCGGCGTGCCCGTGTGGGCTTTGTTGGGCGGAAAGTGCCGGGATACCATTCCACTGAGCTGTTCAATCGCCAACCCTGATTTCGCGCGGGACAAGGAACTGTTGGATCGGCTGCAGGACGACGGCGTTCGGATCGTCAAGCTGAAGACGGGGTTCAAGGATCATGCCTTTGACATTATGCGGCTGGAATATCTGGCGCAGAACTATCCGGATATGTCTGTCAGAGTGGACTATAATCAGGGGCTTGAAATTACGGATGCCGCTGCACGGGTGCAGGACGTCGCGCAATTTTCACCTGACTTTATCGAGCAACCTGTACGGGCACATCATTATGGCATGATGGCCCGTTTAAGGCAGATAATTGATGTGCCCCTGCTTGCAGATGAAAGCGTTTTTGGTCCTGAAGATATGGAGCGCGCCGCGCGCGAAAACATATGCGACGGTGTTTCGGTGAAGATCATGAAGTCCGGTGGGCTACACCGCGCGCAGACGGTTACGCGTATCGCCGCAGCCCATGGGCTGAGCGCGTATGGCGGTGACATGTTCGAAGCAGGGCTGGCCCATCTGGCGGGCACCCACATGATTGCGGCAACGCCCGAGATAACTCTGGGGTGTGAGTTCTATCAGTCCTCATACTTCCTTGCGGAAGACATTCTGCAAGACCCTTTCCGCGCAGCCGACGGCAGCGTGACCGTTCCTGATGGCCCGGGGCTGGGCGCGTGCCCCGATCTTGGGAAACTGAACCACTATGCAAAAACCAAGGCGGTGGCAGCATGAGCGACGCAAAGACCATTGCGATCATTGGGGCCGGTATTGTCGGCGTGTCCGCTGCAATCTGGCTTCAGCGCGATGGGCACCGGGTGATCCTGATTGACAAGGCGGGGCCGGGCGAAGGCACCTCATACGGCAATGGCGGGGTGTTGGCGTCGTGCTCAATCGTGCCGGTAACCGTTCCGGGGCTGCTACGAAAAGCTCCGAAAATGCTGTTTAGCCCCTCTCAGCCGTTGTTCATGAAATGGGGGTACTTGCCCAAGCTTCTGCCGTGGCTGACCCAGTATCTCAAACACGCGAATGCAAATGATGTGGAACGTATTGCGGCTGCACTGACCCCGATCGTAGGGGACAGTTTGAATGACCACGAAGCCCTTGCCAAAGGGACGGGAGCCGAAAAGTGGATCGTGCCGTCCGACTATCTGTTTCTTTATGAAAACCGGGCGCAGTTCGAAGGTGACGCGTTTGGGTGGGAGATACGTCGAAAGCACGGTTTCCAATGGGAGGAATTGGAGGGCGATGCATTTCGCGCCTATGACCCTGTCTTTGCTCAGGACATCGGATTTGCGGCAAAGCTGTCAGATCACGGTCATATCACTGATCCGGGGCGATATGTGAAAGACCTTGCGGCGCATGTCGAAGCGCAGGGCGGTCAAATTATCCAGGCCACCGTCCAAGACATTGCCTATGAAAACGATCAGGTTGTCGGTGTGCGGGCAGGTGGGGAGACCATCGCCTGTGATACAGCCCTGATCACAGCGGGTGTTTGGTCCGGCCCCTTGGCCGCGCGTCTTGGGGTTTCTGTTCCTTTGGAAAGCGAACGCGGCTATCATCTTGAATTGATAGAGCCTTCTGCGATGCCACGTAGCCCGGTGATGGTGGCTTCGGGCAAGTTTGTGGCCACTCCGATGGATGGGCGAATTCGTTTGGCGGGTATCGTCGAATTCGGAGGGCTGGATGCGGCGCCGTCACGCGCGCCGTTCGAATTGCTGAAGAAAAACGCCCGAGCTGCCTTTCCGGGTGTAACATGGAAGGAGGAAGTTGAATGGATGGGGCACAGGCCCGCCCCGGCGGATTCGATCCCGATCATCGGCGAAGTACCTAATATCAAAGGTGCGTATCTTGGCTTTGGACACCATCATATCGGTTTGACGGGTGGGCCGAAAACCGGACGCCTGTTGGCTCAGATGATCGCGGACAGAACTCCGAACACAGACGTGAGTGTCTACGCGCCCTCACGCTACGCAACACAATAATGTCGGTGAGAAACACCGGCGGTTCGATATTCAATAGGGAGAATACGATGAAGAAACTGACTAGTCTTTTGGCGGCAACCGCTTTGACAGCCGCTTCGGTCGCTCCGGCCGTGGCGGAAAAATGGGATATGCCCATGGCATATTCTGCTTCCAACTTCCATTCCGCTACGGGGGCCGAGTTTGCTAAGTGCGTTACCACCGGAACCGGCGGTGAGATTGAAATCGTAACCCATCCGTCGGGGTCCTTGTTCAAGGGCGCGGATATCAAACGCGCAATTCAGACCGGACAGGCGCCAATCGGGGAACGCCTGTTGTCGGGGCACCAGAACGAAAACGCGCTGTTTGGTTTTGACTCGATCCCCTTCCTTGCGACGTCATTCGATGACAGCGCAAAACTGTGGGAAGCGGCCAAACCATCCATTGAGAGCCTGCTGGCCGAACAGAATCTGACGCTGCTTTACGCGGTGCCTTGGCCGCCGCAGGGTCTCTATTTCAAGAACGAGGTGAACTCGGTCGCGGACATGGAAGGCATCAAGTTCCGTTCCTACAACAACGCGACCTCGCGCCTTGCAGAGCTAACCGGGATGCTGCCAGTCACGATCGAAGCGGCAGAAATCAGCCAGGCTTTTGCAACCGGCGTGGCCGACTCGATGGTGTCGTCGGGGTCCACCGGGTATGACCGTAAGGTTTGGGAAAGCCTGAACTATTTCTACGAGGTGGATGCCTGGTTGCCGCGCAACTATGTGATGGTCAACTCAGATGTCTGGGGTGGTGTGTCTGACGCCAACAAGAATGTCATCAAGGCCTGCGCGGAGCTGGCGGAATATGCCGGCAACTGGCGTGCCAAGGAATATACCGGTTTCACCCTTCAAGGCTTGCGTGATGGTGGTATGACCGTTGGTCCGGCCTCTGAGCAGATGGTCAACGAGCTGAAAGAGATCGGTGTGACCATGACAAACGAGTGGCTTGAGGCGGCAGGGGACGAAGGCAAGGCCATCGTCGACGCGTTCCAGTCGCAATAAATCCCTCAAACGGGCGGCGGTGTATCCTGCCGCCCTTTGTCTGACCAATCATAACATCGCGGGGACGGTATGGCAGCATTGCGAGGGCTTCGGTCCGTATTGGATTTCATTTATCAGGCCGCAGGCGTACTGGCCGCGCTAAGCCTGATCGCCATCTTGTTGCTGATTGTGGTGCAGATGCTGGCCCGCTGGACGGGCGAAGTCTTCCCGGGCGCCCCTGATTATGCCGGATATGCCATGGCTGCGGCGTCCTTTCTGGCCTTTGCAAACGCATTGAACCGGGGCAGCCATATTCGCGTGTCGATCCTGCTGAACGCCGTTCCCAGTGGTGTGCGCAGGGTACTTGAGATCTGGTGCTTTGCGGTTGGTGCTGCCGTGATGTGGTACTTTTGCTGGTATGCCTATCGCTTTGTCTACTGGAGTTGGAAATTCAACGACGTCAGTCAGGGGCAGGACAAGACCGCCCTTTGGATCCCCCAGTCATCTATGCTGATCGGGGCAGTAATCCTTGCAATCGCCCTCACGGATCACCTGATCCATGTCGTCGTGAAAGGTGATCACCGTATCACCCGTGATCTCGCAGATCAGAGCCACGGGGAGTGACGGCATGGAAAATATCTCAGTCATCATTCTTTTTCTTTTCGTTCTGTTCACATTGCTGGGCACGGGCGTATGGGTCGGCCTTGCCCTGATGGGCGTGGCTTGGGTGGGGATGGAACTGTTCACCACACGGCCGGTCGGCGATGTGATGATCACCACCATCTGGTCAGCCTCGTCCTCGTGGACTTTGACCGCGTTGCCCATGTTCATTTGGATGGGGGAAATCCTCTATCGAACGCGATTGTCAGAGGACATGTTCAAGGGACTTTCGCCTTGGATGGCCCCGCTGCCCGGCGGGTTGGTTCACACGAACATCGTGGGTTGCACCGTGTTTGCTGCGGTGTCTGGATCGTCCGCCGCGACCCTGACGACGGTGGGCAAGATGTCCATTCCTGAGCTGCGCAAACGCAACTATCCCGAGCGCATGATCATCGGCACCCTTACGGGGGCGGCGACGCTTGGCCTGATGATCCCGCCATCCCTGACCCTGATCGTCTACGGCGTGACGATAAATGAATCCATTACCAAGCTGTTTTTCGCTGGCATCCTTCCGGGGCTGGTTCTGGCCGCGATGTTCATGGGCTATGTCGCGGTCTATTCCAAGCTGGGTAAGGATTGGAATCCTAACGACGAGGGCAAGCTTAGTTTTTCCGAGAAAATCAGGAACTCTCGGTTTTTGTTGCCCGTGATCCTGCTGATCATGGTTGTGATTGGCTCGATGTATCTTGGCTATGCAACTGCCACCGAAGCCGCGGCTTTTGGGGTAATCGGGGGGCTTCTGCTTGCGGCGGGGCAGGGGTCATTGAACTGGAAGACCTTTACGGAAAGCCTGATGGGGGCAACCCGCACAAGTGCCATGATTGCGTTAATCCTTGCGGGGGCGGCCTTTCTGTCACTGTCGATGGGCTTTACGGGATTGCCACGCGGTCTGGCCGACCTGATCGCAGGGTGGGAGTTGACGCGGTTTGAGCTGCTCATGGTGCTTTTGGTCTTTTACATCATTCTGGGTTGTTTCCTCGACGGCATCTCATCGGTCGTTCTGACCATGGCCGTTGTGGAACCGATGATCCGAGAGGCCGGTATCGACCTGATCTGGTTCGGAATTTTCATCGTTGTTGTGGTTGAGATGGCGCAGATCACCCCTCCGATCGGTTTCAACCTGTTCGTCATGCAGGGCATGACCAATCACGAGATGGGGTATATTGCGCGCGCCGCGATCCCGATGTTCCTGATCATGGTCTTGATGGTCTTCGTGCTGATTTGGTTCCCGGAACTGGCCACATGGCTTCCGGACAACCTACGTCAGAGCCCCGGTGGGTAGCCGGTTTTGAACCCGTTGCATTGGGCCGCGCGCAACGGCCCGCTTGTTCTTGTGGCTGGACTGGTTGGCGGGTTGCTGCTGCCGGGACTGGCGGAGCCGATGCGCCCCTTGCTGCCCCCGCTGGTGGTTCTGTTGTTGTTTGTGACCGTCCTGAGGATGGAGCCGTCGTCCATTCTGGGCTCGATGGGCGATTGGCGTCTTGTATCCGGGACTGTGTTGGGATTTCAGTTCGCCATTCCATTGGCTGTGCTTGCTGTTGGCTTTCTGTTTGGTTGGAACACGGAGCCCGCGCTTTTGGCTTTGCTAATCATGACCGCAGCGCCATCCATCGCAGGCAGCCCCAATCTGTGCCTGATGATGGGGTACCCGGCGGAATTCGCGATGCGTTTGCTTGTGGCCGGGACCGCCATTTTACCGGTGACCGTGTTTCCCATCTTTTGGCTGATGCCCGAGATTGGTGATTTTCATACGGTGTTGCACGCCGTGCTAAAGTTGTTCGTGACGATTTTCGCTGCGACATTTGCGGCGGTAGCTCTGCGCCGAACGGTGCTAAAATCCCCGTCGCAAGGAACACTGATGAACCTTGAGGGGTTGGGCACGATCACTTTGGCCGTTTTTGTCGTGGGGTTAATGCCTTCGGTCAGCAGCACAATGTTGGGCCAGCCCGGTACTGCTTTGTTTTGGATCGCTTTCGCGTGTTGCGCAAATTTTGGTGCTCAGGCGGTGACATATGTCCTGACACGCAACAAGCTGTCCGCGGCTAAAAGAACGGCCATGGCCTTGATTGCAGGCAACCGGAATATTGCCATCTTCTTTGTGGCGCTGCCTCCGGAGGTTACCGCGCCACTGATGGTGTTCATCGGCGCGTATCAAATTCCGATGTATCTGACACCGACCGTCATGCGACGGCTATACGGCGCAGGATAGTCTTGCTGGGGTTAAGGAACCTCAGTCCACCAAATTACTGCAACTGCAAGATATCGGGCACGCACAGTTTGCGCTTGGCGGGCATCTGATCGGCCCCGTCCGACCGTTTCAGGCGCTTCGGCCCGTCCTTGACCTTAATGTTTGGCTTTGCCAGCGGACCGGTCGCCGTCACTGGCCACGGGCTGCGGGACAGGGGATCACCGATTTTGCGAGGTTGCAGGTTAAGGTCCAGTGCCTTGTTGTTCATATCCACCGCACCAAATACGACGACTTGAACCTGATCGGTCTCCAAGGTGGTTTGTTTGGTCGAGATATTGCCGTTTGCAATAGCCAGAGGTGCGCGTAAACACACGATTGGCGCAACCTTCTGCTTTTCCTTTGAAAAGACCCAAGGTAGCAACCCAAGGCCCGCAAGATCCAATAGCTGGGTTTCAATCGAACCGTCGCGCATGGAAACGGTGGCGTTACCGCTCATGGATTTGACGAAGTGTTTGGCCGAGTCGATCCCGCCGGTGACGTCGAAATCCGCGTAAATAGTTCCGCTGGCGCCTTTCTTGAAATTCAGGTTGTGCAGAATGTCGTTCAGCCGCCACCCCCCAGCCTGACCTTTAAGGTTCAGCCGGTGATCTTCGCCCGACAAGTCCATACGGCCACTGACGTCGAAATTGGCGCCACCATATTCAAATTTCAACGGCCCCGCTTTCAGTTCGCTTTCGTTCAGGGTCAGTTCGCTTTGCAAAGTGCTGATACCGTCCGAGCCTTCAATGTGGCGTAGGTCGATATCAACATCCATATTCATTCCAGACAGAAGGATAGAGCGCCCAATCGGTTTCAGCGTTACGTCCCTTAGGGCACCGGGTTCCGCCTGTGCGTCTGTTTCTGCTGTGGTATCCTCGTCGGCCACACCCAGTTTGCGTAACTGAGCGGTCGCCAGAACGATGCTGCGGATCTGGTCAATACGGATCAGGTCGCTTTCAATTAACCCCTTTAGGACAGGGTCCGAGGTCGCGTCGTCCAGAGTGGCTGTAAAGGTCAGGCCGGAATCGGCCACGGTGACATCTGCCTGTGCGTTCCAATCCGTACCATCGCTATGAAGGTCGATCGAAAATCCTGTATGTCCGGTATCTACCGGCTCTAGCGACAATGCCTGCAAAAGGTCGGCACCGGATGGGACGTCGATTTCGATGCCAAGGTCCAGATTTTCGAACTTAAGAACATTCTCGACAGAGCCATGAACGTCCAGAGACCAGACATCCGTGTCACTTGTGCTTCCGTTCAGGTCCGAGAGCTTAAGCTGCTTGATACTGCCAGTCAGGGAAAACGCGCCCGAGAACTGTCCAAGTTGATCGTCTTCGCCCAATAGTTCGGGGGAAATCAAACTGCTTGCCGGAATTTCAAGTATTCCTTCGCCTAAGACCTCCTGTAATTGCAGCGCGTCCCCCACCGATCCGTTGAGAATGACAAACGGGTTCGCGGGGTCACCGATCCGCAGGTTCACATTGCCAACTCGCAGTTTTCCATCCGGCGTTCTGGACACTTCCGAGAATTTAACCGGGGGCGGGCCTTCGCCCGATGTGTCCAGTGTGAAACCATTGGTTTCAATGACCATCTGACGCTGCGGTATTTCACCGGGGACGCTGTCCATGACCATGTCCACCGAAATCAGTTTTAAGTCATAACGCGATGCAGCTGGGGCGGGCTCGGCCCCTTCGGGGTACAACCGAATCCGGGTCGTCAGGGACACATCTTCTGGATTGCCAAGCTCACCGATCTGACCGGTGAGTCCCAGGCTTTGCCCGCCTTCCAATTGTGCCTGTATGTTAAGATCGTCCAGACGTGACACGCCGCCAGAGACTTTCAGCACCGCTTCTACAAACCCCGAGCCTTCAAGAACGCGGTTCAGCTTTAGAATATCGAGAAGTTGTCCAAGTTCATCAATCGTCGCGGTGGTAGCAATCGCCAAGCCAGCTTCGGCTTGAACCTCGTTCGCGGTAAGTGAAACCTCATCGAACTTGGCCGTTACCTGAAAAGGGTCTTGGTCAGGGAATTCGGCGCTTAGGTCAAATGCCTGCCCATTCAATGTGCCGTGCCCGTTGGCCGAGGCGACCGCAACCCCGTCGCCAGACGTCAATGTCAATTCCGGCAGACGTAAATCCAAATCGAGACCATTCTTCGCACTTTGAAACAGAACCGTGATGTTGGTTAGGCTAAGTTCACGGTCTGCAAAAATCTCTGAAACTGCGTTCGTCGAAGGTTTTGGGGCGCTTGCGTCGTCTGTCTTTTGATCGGTCGACCAGCTTGTCTTACCGTTTTCTGTTGCAATCAGGTTCAGGTGAATTCCGTCCACCATTAAATTGCTGATCGACAGTTTTCCCTTCACAAGATCCGCAGCGGCAACCGAAAAGCTGAGCGTATCTATCTTGGCAAGGTCGGTCCCCTCCAGCGACGCGGAAGGCATCACAACGCCGGTGGCTGTGATCGACAATTGTGAGCCAAGCCCAACACTTATGTTTTCGTTGATAACCAGTTGCTGACCCAGCTTGTTGGTCAGGACCTGTTGGGCCATGGCGGTGCGCGGGGTTGACAGAAACGGGGATGATAAAAAAAGCCATGCGGCGGCAACGACGAAAAGGATAATTGCGCCAATTATCAGTGCGCCTCTTAGTAAAACTCGCACTATATGCCCCTCTCAATTTATTCTTGCGGACACTGTTGCTTGGTTCGCAGTGCGTATTCCAGATCCAGTATTATCGGCTTTTCGTTAACCGATTCATTGCGTCCACCTTAGCATCAAAATCCGCTAACGCGTTCAATCAACCAATATATCGACACGCAACCGATCGCGTAGCCTGCGACTGGGATGGAATACGTCGCAAGTCGCCCCGATCCAGAGGGTGTCATGAAACGCCATGCCATCAGAACCGCTGACAGGGCCGCGATAAACAAAAGCTGACCAGCTTCAACACCCAGATTGAAAGAAAGCAAGGCGGCGAAAACGTCCTGAGGGGGGATGCCGATTTCGGCCAATGCCCCGGCAAACCCCAAGCCGTGCAGCAGCCCGAAGCAAAAGCACACGATCCACGGGTACTGTTCCGACAAGCGCAATTGCCCGTCCTTTCGGCGCAGGATTTCCAGCGCGAGGAAAACGATCGACAGAGCGATTACTGCTTCCACAGGCGGGCCGGGGACGTTCAGCACGCCCAGAGTTGCAAAAGCCAGAGTGATCGAATGGGCAACTGTAAACGCTGTCACCGCGCCGACCAGACGCCACTTGTCACGCACCAGAAGGAACAGGGCAGAAACGAATAGCAGGTGATCCCAACCTTCTAGAATGTGTTCGAACCCTAGGCGAAAATAGCTTGTGAAGACGGCGAACGTCGTAGGTTGTTGGGGAATTTCCAGTTCTACAGTGTCAGGCGTGAACCTGAGAGTTGTTGTCGGTGCATCAAGGGGTTGAAGCCGCAAAAGTACGTCATTTCTTTGTGTTTCCAGCCCATCAATTTTAACGGAATTTCCCCCAAGACCGGTTTCGCATTCAGCGACCCAAACCGATACCCATGCAACCCCGTCTGAGGTCGGTTCAGGCCCACGCGCGGGCGTGCAAGACTCTGGCAAAACCGCATCAATCGTCATGGGGCGGCCTGTCACATCAGGTTTTCGCCACGACACCTGCCATGTGTTCTGAGCCAATTGCCTAAGCTCCAGATACCCCGGGTCCAGCGCATGTGCCTGCGCCGGTGCCCCCGAAAGTGCGACCCAAACGGACAGCAACACAAACAGCGCAGCCTTCATTCCTGCGCCTTTTCGGTTTCCGGAGTGACGATCTGATAGGTTGCGGCTAAGTCTTCGAACTGGGCCTGCGCCAATTCTTCACCCGTGTCCCGCCGCCATTCCAGCAGAACGGCGTCATGGATATCCTCCAGTTTGGGCAGTTTGGCAGGTTGCGTGTCGGTGACCCGAACCAGATGAAGACCATAACCCGACTGAATGGGGCCTTCCCACTCACCGAGCTTCAATTGGTTTACGGCACCAGAGAACCCGTATCCGAACGCCGCATCGACTGAGCGCGCGGCAGCTAAGGGCAGGGACAACGGCAGCAACGTGCGCGCGCCAACGTCAGTCCAGTCTTCGCCGGCTCTTAGCTTTGCTAGCGCGGATTCTATGTCAGCAGGCGTCGGCGCTTCGCCCAGAAACACCTGATCAAATGCGATTAGCCGAGGTGTGGTGAAGCGTTCCGCGTTCTGCTCCAGATACGCTTGCAGTACGTCTGTTTCCGGCTCTACCGAGGACGCGATGGCATCTGTCAGAAAATCCATCTTCTGCGCCAGCCGCGCCCGGATAACCTGATCGCCACGGTCCAGTCCAAGTTTGCGCGCTTCGCGAACAAGGATTTCTTCACGGATCAGCGCTTCAATCAACGCCTGTCGTTCGGTGTCCGTCGGTGGCCGTTTCCAACTGTCGGTAAAACGTGCAACCAGCAAATCCACATCATCCTGGTCGACAATTATCGTTTCTGCTGGCGGGACAACTTCACCTTCCGGGGCAACGAGGAAGAACCATCCAAATATTCCGCACCCGATCAAGAGAAAGTGGAACAGGGGGTCTTTCAATACACGCATGGGCTCTTTCTCGGAAGCGGAGGGCCGTGGTCATTTCTGACCAGCGGCTCTGTTTCCGGTGACTTAATAGTGTTGACTGGTTGATGACTTAGGCCCGCGCATCACTCGCTGGGGGTGTACCATATTGGCGAGGAATAGGCGCGTTCCTGATGAACCAACTGGGCTTCTTCTGGCAGATCAATTCCAAAGCGCAATTTGTCATACAGAACCCAGCGCGGTGTCGGGATTTCCAACACTCGAACATAGTAGAATGCTCTTTGGCCCGGATCGAACTCGGGGTCGGTCCACACGGTCAGAAGTTCAGATGTCCCGATCGTGTTGCTCCAGCTTGCGGTGTCGAGATCGACGGTATTGCCAACCTCAGGCAACTGGCCATTCGCGTCCAACGCGCGATCGCCGGACCAGGCGACATTGAACACTTTCTCCTGAAGTTCACCTTCAGCATCCAGCCAGCCCTTTACGACCTGTACGCGGTCCAGATTTGCACCAATGGGGTCGCGCAGAGCGCCAATCAGGAAAGACGGCGCGCCGTCACCCTCACGCGGGCGCAAGTCGCTGCCCATGGGCACGCCTTTGGTATAACCAACATCCGCGACCAGCCGCGTGAGCAGGTCGTCGTCCTGAAAATCCCAGCCGCCGAAAAAGCGCAGCCCGATGCGCGGCCCGGTGGTGGCATAGGTCTCCCGGCGTTTGAAGGCGTCAAAGATCGCCGCACGGGTGTTATCAGACGCCCAAACCGCAGTGTACCCGGACGCGACAAGCGTGTGACCTTCGAATGCGCCCAGTTCACTTTCCACAAAGGGATGCAGGACGCGCGTTGCCGAAGGTTCAGCACTTACCGACTTGCCAAAATAGTTTTCCTCTTCCGCGGTCGTCAGTGAGGTGTGGCTGTCCGTGGCGCCACCCATGCCGAATTTGTAGGGGTTCACTCCGAACTTTTCCTCAAGCGCCAAGCCGCGTTTCAACGCCTCGCGCGCGTATTCACCGGCCAGCATGTCCTCGGTCTTGAGTTCGGTGATATCCAGATTGCCGACATCCCAGTTTTCGTAATCGGCAAACGGATCATCTGGGCTGAGATAGGGGTGAGCCTCACCATCGCCCTTGATTTGTGTGACTTCGTAATGTGGTTCCCACTTTGCGCGGTTTTGAACATACTCTTCGTCCACTTTTCCGCCGTGATAGGTATCTTCGGTCGGGAACATCCAGCCGTTGGACAGGTTTCCGTTATGGGCAAAGGCAACGGCCCGCCCACCGGTTTTTTCCTGATACTCTTCCAGCCAGGCGTACAATGCCTTTGGGTCCGTATCCCCATAGGGCGGTTGCGTGACAGGTGGAACCATTTGCAGCGCACGAATTGGACCATCGCGCAGCATGACGTTCCGGTGCAGGTTGAACCCTTTCGGAACCGAGGTCCATTCAAAGCCTATGAATGCAGTGAACTTGCCCGGATCATTATGACGTTCTGCCGCCAAAACGATCTGTTCCCAGGTAAACGCAAAGGCATCCGCGCCAGGGCTGTAGGATTCAAGCAGGATTTCCGGCAGGGTCATCTGCGAAAAATTCGTAATGATGTCAAAAGCAGCCTTGGCCGCGTCCTCGCCGCCTGCCTTGTACCCCTCGTACCACTCCAGCCCTTTCGGATCGGAAAGAACACCGGGTTTCCCGGCTTGCAGGTCAGGTGCAAACCCCATCAGATCGGTATGATCCGTCAGAACCATCCAGTCCAACGGCCGTGCCAGCCGGACGGGTTGGCCGGTGGATGAAATGACTTGCTCACCTTTTGCAAACCGCCAGGCTTCGTCGGGCAGCAAGGTATTCCCGAATGCGCCAGCATCCAACGACAGCCCGGTGTGAAGGTGCGTATCCCCCCATAAGGGGCGCTCGGGGAACGTGCGATTGGCGTAAGGTGAAAAGGGGCGTTCCGCAAACGTGCCTTCGGCGGCTTGCTTGCTCGGAACAGCGTCAGCAAAAGTAATGGTGGGCAGCGACATAAAAGCCACCAAACACGAACGTAGTCTGACCATCGAAATCTCCCCCAAAAAATTCAAAAAAGACAGGCGATTCAGCCCTAACCCAAGGATATTCTATTTTTCTTATATATCCGAATGAATTCTTGAACAGGCGCCCAAGAGGAAGGGGCGGAACCAAAACTGCGCGACATCGGAGCCGCGCACGAACAAAAAAAGTGCGCTCAGTTTTCCTGAACGCACCTGACTTTGGATAGTTTTTGTTCTCTAGCCGAACCGTGCAATCGGACCTTGCTGGATATCGGCCAGTTCCACGGCTTTGTCGATCAGGAACAGCGCCTCCATCTTGGAATGGGCCAGCAAAGAAACGTCATCCCCAACATGGAACGAGAAGTTGGTCGGCGAATGCACACCTGCAAGTTCACCTGCCGGAATCTGGGACAGTCGGTGCGTCAATTGTTGCGCGCCCATACCCTTTTTCTTGTCATGGATAAGCAGGAATACCCCGTTGCCCCAATAGGTCGCAAAGTTGCGCCCTTCCTGTGTGACGGACAAAAGCGACGATCCTGCCGAAGCCAGGAATTCCCGGAATTCGCTGGACGTGCATGACGCAAAAATCTCTTCGACATCTGCGACTTTTACGGCCACGATCTTGGAGGTTCTGGAGTGCATTGTCGCCAGCTGAACAACGTAGTTTTCGAACTCGGCCAATCCAATGCAACCTGTCAGATCCCCAAAATAGAGCGGGTCGGTCAGGCTGAAATTAGGATTAACTTCCGAGTCGTTATTCGCGTAGACATCCGCTTCCATCACTTCGATCGCTGCACGTCGTTCCGCCGCCAGCCTGTATGCATCAGAAAGCCGTTGCTTCAGATCGGCAAACTCGAAGGGTTTGGTCACATAGTCTGTTGCGCCAACCTCGAAAGCCTCGTCGATATACTGCTTTTGCACCATGGCAGTTACCATGATGATCGGCGTAAACTTGTAATCGGGCAACTTGCGCGCTTCTTCGCACAATGTAATGCCGTTCATCTCGGGCATTTGCACGTCAAGCAGCAGGCAGTCGAATGGCTGATCGGTTTCTGACAAAATTCCAATTGCTTCGTGACCGCTGTTTGCCGTCACAACATCTTCGTAGCCGAACGCACCCAGAACGCAGATTAGCAGCTCCAGAATGCTTGGGTCGTCGTCTACAGCAAGTATCCGCATAACTATTCACCAGGTTTTGCCACCGAACCGACCTTTGGGCATTGCAGACGTATGGCAAAGACCGGTTGGCGAGTGGATTATTTAGGTTTGGTCAGCCTGTCGGACAAAAGCGGCAAAACATTGACACTTGAAGGGCGCGCATGTGTCCCACCTTACATTTTTTCCGTGTTACATCTTGGCACAGGTGAAATAGGCCATGGGGCGCTATTGGTAGATTTGACCGCACGAAAACCAGGCATTCCAGGTTGTGTATGATGCTCAGTCGTAGCCCTCGACTGTGACGCGTTCCTTAACGTTTCCTGAAATTCTGGCTGAGTTTGGCGACCGCAAAGAAAAGGGGAGGTAAGTCAACCTCTTGCGAGAATGATCATGCCCGGAAAACTCATGCCTAGAGCATAAAATGGTCAGGCAAATATACATATAGGTATCTTGCGTTTGTTCAACCCAAGGTATGGGAGGAGATTTGGTCACACATGCCATACAATCATAAGGAGAGCGCCACTAAACCATAGACTTGCCGTTCAGCTTCTTGGCATAAGTGTGGCAAAATTAAGAGCAAAATATGGACCGACCACTCAGGTACGAGCAGGCATACCCGGCGTCGCAACTTCTGCCGGACCTTGAACCTGCCAATGATATTCCGGCTGGGCCGAAAGTATCGGCGCGGCAGAAGATGTTCGCGCTCAAGCGTGGATTGTCCGAGCGACAAAGCAAGCTCGGTAGTATTCGTACGACCACATTGAATTTCCGCAATATGCACGAGCATGGCACTTTGCTTGCAAAGTACCTTGAGACCAGAAAGTCAATCTTCATCGATCGGTTGAAATGGCAGATCGGCGAAGTTGATGGGATGGAGTTTGATCAATACGATACCCCAGCCTGCCGCTGGGTGATCTTGCACGAATTTGGCGAGGTGATCGGCGGGGTGCGGTTGCTGCCGACTTCGGCGCGCTGTGGCATGTACACGTATATGCTGCGAGACGCGCAGAAAGGCATCCTTCCGGGAATGCCGACAGACGTATTGTTTTTTGAGGCTCCGGTGAATCCGAAAGTGTGGGAGGCGTCGCGCTTTTTTATTACAGACAGCGTTCCGTCTGCGCGTAGGATGGCCGTACAGCACGAACTGTTCTATCAGATGACGGTGAACGCCGAAGAAGCCGGTGCGTCACGGATACTGGGGATCGTGCCATCTATCTGGGCGCGTTGGTCGCGGCGCTTGGGCGTAGGGGCCGCACCAGTTGGTGCCAAGTTTGCGATCGAAGGAAGTTACAGCCAATCTGTGCTGTTCAATATTAAGAACGATTCAGACTGACCCGCAGCGATTTCTCAATAACAAGAGTGAGTTCTGGCGCTTTTCGACGGCGCCCGGATCTGCAAGGATATGCGGTATGGTCAGGCCGTTTGTCCGACGTACACAGGTGTGCACTTTCGACCTGAATTAACTATTTGATTTAACTTTAAAAAAATACAACCGGGGCGCGGCCTTTTCAAAATCCGCCCGTTGCCCGCCAAAATAACGTCAAGAAATGAACAACATTTAGGGGCTTTTCCGGGCTTTTTGCCGCTGTTTCGTCCCACTCACTGCCTAGGCTAGAGGCGTTAACGAGGTCAAATGCGGTTCACCAGTCATGAAACATACGAACCCGGGGAAAGAACAATTCCAGCGTAAGTTGGAAACCCGCGCGCTGCAGAAAAGAACACTAAGAGTGCTTGCCGTCGACGACGAGCCGAGCATTTTGGAGTTGCTGCAGGCGGCACTGGCTGAATTCGAAAACTATGAAATCTCGGTAGCGGGTTCAGCCAGCGAAGCGTTGCAGGCCATAGAGTCGTCTGAGACACCGTTTGATTGTTTCTTGCTTGATATTCAGATGCCTGAAACAAACGGCATCGAATTGTTGCGCCGCATTCGACAAATCCCGGAACACGCGGAAACCCCGGCCATTATGCTGACTGCAATGAGTGGCCGCAAATACGTGGAAGACGCGTTTTTGCAGGGCGCGTTTGACTATGTCAGCAAGCCTTTTGATTTCTTTGAGCTGCGCAGCCGTATGCACGCAGCCCACCTGCTGATGCAGGAACGGATCAAGGCGCGCAGGACATCTGCGTCGGTGAAAAACCTGCGCGAAGAACTGGACCATAATCAGCAATTCAGCTTCGAGGACCCGCTTACCATAGATGGTCTTGAACGCTGCTTGAAATATGTCGAGTTCGACAACTACATCGAACAACTTTCAAGAGGTCGTCTTTTTGAGTCCTGGGTGACCGCCATCAAACTTCAGGATGCAGAGTTCCGCTTTGATCTGAACGATTTCGGAGGCTTCCGGCGCACGATGGCCGATCTGGGCCGTAGCATCGAACTGACAACCGGGAACTCTGAGGCCGTCTTTTCCTATAGGGGAGGCGGGGCCTTCCTTGTGGTTGTTCATGGGCGGGATCGGGCGGCCGGGCTGCCCAAGGAAGACCAACTCAATCATGTTTTCAGTGACACACTCGGTCGGCGGGGTGCCTCTGGCTACATGAGGGCTGTGATGAGCCCGCCGGTTTCAATGCGTTCAATTTCCAAGACAGGTGCGTTTGCTGCAATGAATAATGCTATCGAAAAAGTTGACGGTCGCGAAAAGGCTCTTCGAAAGGGGACCGAAGTCGAGCCCCAACAAAGATGCGAAGTCCGAGTAGGGCGCAAAGAAAAATCTCAGAAAAGACTTTTCGACACGGTTTTGCGCGAGATGTACGGAAACGAAACCTATCTGGCGGGTAAATAGACTCGCTATCCTTGTTTCCATCAGGATCCTGCGGGGACTTCTTCCGCGTTCAAGATCATTGGACCGCTGGTCCGCATTGTAAATGTGAGAACAGGTTCCGGCATTTCTACATCTGACAGCGAAAAATGTATCCGCCTCAGGACTGAAGCCATCAATATCATAATCTCGGTTTCTGCGTACTGCGCGCCAATGCAAATTCTGGGCCCGGCTCCGAATGGAATATACTGGCCGCGGGGTGGTGGAGTTCCCATAAATCGCTCGGGGCGGTACTGCGCGGGATCTTCCCACAACACTTCATTCCGATGCAGCGAATAAACTGGGAAGAACAGCGCATCCCCTTCTTCAATTTTGACATCTTTAACCTGAATGGCCTCGGAGGCATCACGGGCAAAGAAGGCCGCAGACGGGTAAAGGCGCAGGGTTTCCTTGATGTGCGCCCGAAGCAGCGGCAAATGTTCCAGATGAGAAAACTCAAGCTTGCCTTCGGGACATACCGTCCGAATTTCGCGCCGGATACGGGTTTGCATCTCTGGGTTCAGTGCCAGTAGGTAGTATCCCCACGCCAAGGCGTTGGCCGAGGTTTCATGGCCAGCGACAACAAAGGTCAGCAGGTTATCGACGGTTGTCTCGGCATCCTCAAAGTCTTCCTTCAGCGCATCAATCATCAGGTCGAGGAAGTCTTCTGGTTCTTCGCGGTTTTCCGACCGGCGCAGTTCAATCACATGCCGGGCCAGATCGCGCATGTCCGTAACCGGAGCCTTACTGCTCAGCCATTTCTTGCGTGGAAGCCATTTCGGAAGCCCCATCAAATCGAACAAGGACAGGTCTGAAATATAGTTGAAATAGGCGATCAGACCGACGCGAATTTGCTCGGAGCTGACTTCTTCGTTCCCCGAGAAGATGACCCGTGAAATGTTTGTCAGCGTAGACGCTGGCGCGATCTGCGAAACGTCGACCGGCCCCTCGTTTTCGGCAAGCGATGCGGCAACTTCATAGCCTGTCTCGGCAAAGTGGCGGGACAATACAGGCAGGTTTCTGGCTGCAAAAAGCGGGGAATACCGGTGTCTTTGTTTGCGCCACTTTTTCCCCTCTGACAGGATTAGGCCGTTGCCGACCGCAGATCCGATAATGTCCTTTGTAAACTTTGCCTTTGGGAAATAACGACCGCCTCCGACAAGCAGTTCGGTGACCATTTCCGGATCGCAAATGTAGTGGATGTTCAGAGGTCCACGCACATAGGTCTGCCGAAGCGTTTCGGCCGGAATGACTTCTAACATGTTCCGACCAGCGGATCGCGCGAACTGGAGCAACGTCACCGGTTTTTCAGCGAGCTTCGCGGAAACCGGCGTCACGTCGAACTGTTCCATCTGACGTTTCCCAATTGTGGTCAAAACGCGGTCCCTTTTCGCTTTTCGCCGGTCATTGAAGATATTTATGTGGAGAAAGTGCAAAAAAGCAATGAGTTAGTGATCTTTGACGAGATTGATGGGCCTATTTTGAGGAAACAATTCAAGACGTTTGCAATTGTGCAACGTCCAACGGGGCCGAACAATTCCTCATTAGGTTCGGGAGTATTGCCAAACTGTGAACGAAATTCCGACCCACTACGTCCTCATTGTGCCTGTACAGACATCCTGAGAGGCAAAGTAATGAAGACACCGGGATGACGGCAATCGACGCATCGCAACAGGTTCGCGGCACGGGTGAGCCCGACGACAAGCTGCTGCAAAATATCAAAGACTATACAGCCATGAGCTTTGCGCTGCTGTGGCAGCGGCAAGCGATTTTTTTGGCGACCACGATACTTACAGGCTTTTTCTTCGACCCTCTCAACGCCCTGCTGTTTTATGGAACAATCCTGATCTGCGAAGCGCAGGACCTGTACTTGGCAAAACGGGTTGCGCGCCTAAACCCGGAGGAACGCGGCGCAATCGCGGTGATGGTCGCCTGGATTTTGTTGAATACAATCCTCAGTTCCACCGCGATTTGCCTGTACGCTGTTTCGGTGGCGCTTGAGCAGCCTACCGGCGGCCACTTCACCCCTTTGTTTTTCCTTTTTGCCGCAGCTCTGTTTGCCGCGATGAACAACCACCAGTTTGTGTGGGCGATGATCGTGCGACTGGCCATGTACGGTGTTTCGTTCATGGTCATCGTGGTTCGGGATATTTGGGTTGAACAACCTGACTTGTCTTCGGATTTGTGGCTGCACTTCTTCACAGTCGTTTTCGTGATGTACTTTTTGATCGACTGCTCGTTGGTCTTTCTCAAGCTTTACCGCAAAAACCTCGAACAGCTTGAAAAACTGAAAGAGGAACACGAGCGTACCAAAGCGGCCTACATCGCAAAAACTCAGTTCATCTCGACTGTGAGCCATGAATTAAGAACGCCTCTGACTTCGATAAAAGGTTCGCTGGACCTGATAAATTCCGGTGTCATGGGCGAGGTCCCGGAGAATATGCAAAACCTGATCGCCTTGGCGAGCAAAAACAGCGAGCGTTTGGCGTCCCTTATTAACGACGTGTTGGACATTCAAAAGATGGAAGCCGGCGAAATGGTCATGCGCCAGACGACGATCGAGGTCGCCCCACTGGTTCAAGAGGCCATTGCCTGCAACCTTGGCTTTGCCAGCGCGCATAACGTGGAACTGGTTGAGGACGTACCCGAGCAGCAGGACCTGTTGATCAAGGGCGATGCATCCCGCCTTAATCAGGTTCTGACCAACATGATATCTAACGCGGCCAAGTTTTCGTTCGAGGGCGGAACTGTGACAGTCGGGTTCAAGAAGATCGGACCTCGGGTGCGGTTGTTCGTGAAAGACCAAGGTGTGGGCATTCCCGAAGGCAGTCGGGACAAGGTCTTTGATCGCTTCTCTCAAATTGACTCGTCCGATGAGCGCCACGCCGGAGGCACCGGGCTTGGGATGAATATTTCCAAGGAAATCGTGGAACAGTTCGGCGGAACGATCGACTATTATAGTACCGTAGGAGTGGGGACGGAGTTTTTCGTAGAGTTCCCGATTGTTGACGGGAAAAGAGGCTCCAGTCGCGCGTTTTCAAGAAAGCCTGACGCCGCTTGATGAGTCTTTCCCGCCGCTCACGCGGCGCTTTGTCGACAGTTGGGTAAGCGGCTTGCGGGGCCTACCCAAAGCGTTGCCGTGGACGAACCCGCTGGTCCTGCCGCGTTTTGTGCCTCTCTTGCGCGAACCAGCCAAAACCTTTCTTCTGGCGGTCTGAGCCCTGCTTGCAAGAGGTGGTCATATGACAAAGTCTCACGGGACGGAAACTCGGTTGCTAGTAGTTGTGGCGCCAAGTTTCAATTTGGCTGCAACAATGGGTTTCATTGATCCTTTTCGGGCCGCCAACTACTTGGATGGAAAGCCGTATTTCAAGTGGGAATTTGCCTCGGAAACAGGTGGTTACTGTGTTTCCAGTAACGGCAGCGGGATCGACACTGTGGCGTTGGATCAAGTCGCAACCAAGGGCTATGACGTTGTTATCATCTCGTCCAGTTGGACGCCGGAAAAGCACGTCACAACGCATATCGCGAAAGCTCTGCGACAGTGGGCGCGCGGTGGCGCGACGATAGGGGCGCTGGACACGGGTGCCTTCATTCTGGCGGAGACGGGGTTGTTAAACGGAAAGAAAGCCACAGTGCATTACGAGCATATCGACGCCTTTCAGGAATTGTTTCCGGACGTAGAGGTTGTCGAAAACCTGTTTGTGCTGGATGGTAACCGTATCACTTGTTGCGGAGGGACTGCTGCAGTCGATTTAGGGCTGCAAGTTTTGCAGGGCATCCATGGCAGCGCCTTGGCGAACGCGGCGGCGCGGTACGTTTTCCACGCCAGATTGCGCGGCCCCGCAGACATGCAGCAGCCTGAGGGCCGCGAGCCCTTGGGCACAACCGTTCCGCCCAAGCTGAGAATGGCAATTCAGGTGATGGAAGCCAATCTTGAAGAACCTCTACCGATTCCTGAAATCAGCAGGGCGGCGGGCCTTTCACAGCGTCAGCTTGACCGGTTATTCTCAACCTACATCAAGAAAACGCCCGCCCTGTATTACCGTGACATTCGTCTGGACCGCGCGCGCGGATTGGTCACCCAAACGGACTTGCCGATCGCCGAAGTTGCGATGGCTTCGGGATTTGCCAGCCAAGTGCATTTCAGCCGGTCGTACAAGCAAAGGTTTGGGCTGCCCCCAAGTCAGGATCGGATCGAAGGCCGCGTACCCTTTGAATTTCGCGCCTGGCCTATGCATCGCAAGCCTCAGGCGGGGTGATTGCAAATCGGTTGATGTCGGAAATTATCACTTTCGCGGCGAGAAAAGTTTAGAAAGTCGCGGATATTCGGCCGAATATATTGGCGACTATCCGACACCATGTTCAACAGCGGCCCAGATAAGTGGAGTGACCGATGAGCGAGCTTCCCTCGAAAACCCAGTTTGCGCGAATTTCAGATGGCTTCAGCCCTGATCCTTTGAACACCAGTTCCTTGAAGGCCGAAGCCTATGTCGATCCGGCCTGGCACCAGGTGGATCTGAACGAAATCCTCGCCAAAAATTGGCAATGGGTGTGCCATGTCGAAAAGCTGCGGGCGCCGGGGTCTTTTGTGACAGTTGAGATTGGGAACCGCCCGATTGCCGTTGTCCGTGACCGAGAGGGTACGCTTCGCGCATTCTATAACGTGTGCAAGCATCGCGCGCATCACCTGTTGTCTGGCGAGGGCGAGACCACTCGGATCATGTGCCCGTACCATGCGTGGGTTTACAAGCTGGACGGACAGCTTGTCCGTGCGCCCGAAACCGAGAACCTGACAGGCTTCAGTACGTCGGACATCTGTCTGGATCAGGTTCAGGTCGAGGAATTCGCAGGCTTTGTGTTTGTGAACCTCGACAATGACGCGCGTTCGCTGACCGAAGTTTCGGGCGACTTGCAGACCGAGATACGCCACTGGGCACCGGATATCGAAGACCTAACCTTTGGGCACCGGCTGACCTATGACATCAAGTCGAACTGGAAGAATGTCGTCGACAATTTTCTGGAATGTTACCACTGCCCAACCGCTCATAAGGATTTCTGTGATCTGGTCGATATGGACACCTACAAGGTGACGACCTATGGCATTTACTCAAGCCACATGGCCGAAGCCGGTAAAAACAGTAACACCGCATATGACGTGTCCAACGCAACCGTGCGAACGCATGCGGTTTGGTGGCTGTGGCCTACGACCTGTCTGATGCGGTATCCGGGGCGGTCGTCCATGATCGTGCTGAACATCATCCCGGTGGGCCCGGACCGGACGCTGGAAACTTATGATTTCTATTTGGAAACTCCCGAGCCTGACGAGGTCGAGCTAGAGGCGATCCGCTATCTGGATGAAGTTCTACAACGCGAAGACATCGACATCGTCGAAAGCGTCCAACGCGGGATGAGCACTCCGGCCTTTACACAGGGCCGTATCGTTCACGACCCCAGCGGTTCGGGCAAGTCGGAACATGCCGTTCACCACTTTCACGGCTTGGTGCTTGATGCCTATGCGAAGGCCGCGCCGTGAACAGGCCCAACATCGTTGTGATCATGGCCGATCAGTTGGCGCCCCATTTTTGCGGCGCCTACGGCCATGCAACGGTGAAAACTCCGCATATTGATGCGCTGGCGCAGCGCGGGATGCGGTTTGATGCGGCCTATTGCAACTCGCCGCTGTGTGCTCCGTCGCGCTTTGCTTTCATGTCCGGGCAACTGATCAGCCGGATCGCGGCTTATGACAACGCCAGCGAGTTTCGCGCCTCGGTCCCGACCTTTGCGCATTACCTTATGTCTCTGGGATACAGGACGTGCCTGTCCGGCAAGATGCATTTTGTGGGGCCGGACCAGAAGCACGGGTTCCAAGATCGGGTTACGACCGACATCTACCCCGCCGATTTTGCGTGGACGCCGGACTGGGAAGCACCGGACGAGCGGATCGACAAATGGTATCACAACATGCAGACCGTCAAGGAAAGCGGCGAGGCAATCGCAACCTTCCAGACAGACTACGACGACGAGGTTGAGTTCGCAGCCCGCCGCTGGCTGATCGACCGCGGGCGAGAGCGCGCAGGGGGGGATGACGCGCCCTTTTGTCTGGTGGCCAGTTTCATACATCCGCATGACCCCTATGTCGCAAAGCCAGAGTGGTGGAATCTGTATTCCGATGCAGATGTGCCAATGCCGGAGTTTACGCTCGCACGGGACGAACAAGACCCGTTCTCTCGCCGCGTAATGGATGGGATCGAGGCAAGCTATGTTCCTCTGACCCAAGAGGAAATTAGACGGGCGCGCCGCGCGTATCTTGCGAATGTCAGCTATTTCGACAGCAAGGTCGGGGCGATGGTGCGTGCGCTGAAGGATATTGGTGAACTGAACAATACGCTGGTTGTCGTCACAGCAGATCACGGCGACATGCTGGGGGAACGTGGTCTGTGGTATAAGATGAATTTCTTTGAACACTCGGCCCGCGTGCCGTTGATCATGGCAGGGCCGGGTGTGGCTAAGGGCGTGGCAGGCAACGCATGTTCACTGGTCGATCTGTTGCCAACCTTTGTCGATATCGCCGGTGGTACGGCCGACATGTTTGGAGAGCCAGTAGACGGCCGTTCGCTATTGCCCCTTGCGCGCGGAGAGTACGACCCAGTGGACGAAGCCATTGGCGAGTATTGCGCAGAGATGACACCATACCCTGTTTTCATGATCCGCAGAGGGGCGCTGAAATACATTCATTGTGATCCCGATCCGCCGCAGCTTTATGATCTGGCGTTGGATCCGCACGAAAAGACCAACTTGGCCGCTGATCCTGCTTATGCGTCTGACGCCAAGCAATTCGCTGCAGAGGTCGCAGAGCGTTGGGACAGCGAGAGCCTGCGCGCCGATGTGATCGCCACGCAAAAATCACGGCGTGCGCTTCATGCGGCGATGGAGGCAGGCGCAGGCGAAGCGTGGGATTTCAATCCACCGCGCGATGCCTCGCAGGAATATGTGCGCAATCACATGGATTGGACGGTGGCCGCCAAACGGTACCGGTATCCGCCGTTGAAGGAGAACTCTGAATGATGCTGAAGGGTAAAACCGCTCTGGTCACAGGCGGGCGCGGTGGAATCGGGCGGGCGATCGTGGCCCGGTTCCTGCGGGAAGGAGCGCGGGTCTATGCCGCAGATTTGACGCCAGAGGGGTCGCTTGCCACCCACGATCACGATGGCAGCATCTTCGTTAAACTGGACGTCACGCAAGAGGCCGACGCGGTTGCAGCAATGGCGCAAGTCGGGCGCGAAGCGGGGCAGCTTGATGTGCTTGTAAACGCGGCTGGAATCGAGATCGAAAAGACCATCGAGCAAACGACGCTGGAGGAGTGGAACCTTTCGTTCGCGGTGAATGTGACAGGGACTTTCCTGACCGCCAAACACGCGCTGCCGCTGTTGCGAAAGGCGGCACAAGGGACAACCGCTTCGATCATCAATTTCGGCAGTTATGACGGATTTATTGCCGATCCCGGTCTTGCCGCATATTGCGCAACCAAGGGAGCGGTACATGCGCTGACAAAGGCAATGGCCTGCGATCACGGACCCGAAGGAATTCGCGTCAACGCCATATGCCCGGGATATGTTGATACCCCGATGCTGCAAAGTTTCTTTGCAGGCGAAGGCTCTGGCGGGGGCGGTCAGTCCATCGACCAGTTGCAACAGGCCGTTCGGGACGTGCACCCCATGCGCACTTACGGAACGCCAGAAGATATCGCCAATCTGGTCAACTGGCTGGCCTCGGACGAGGCGCGCTATGCCAGTGGACAACTTTGGGTTCTGGACGGAGGGCTGAGCGCGCAGGTTCAGCAGATGAAACTATGAGCAAACAAATCCCCGATATCGCCAAAGCGACGGTTCAGCGGGTTCGGGCCGCAGTATGTTCGGCGAAATGTCAGAAGCCCGCACATTGGTGCAGCGCATGAGGGACGTGCAGTGATGCGGTTAGCAGGAAAAACAGCACTTGTGACTGGTGGGGGACAGGGAATTGGCCGTGGAATTGTTGAAGCCTTCGCAAACGAAGGCGCGTCAGTGACGACATGCGGCCGTGGGCCAAGGCCGGACGGGTTGAAGGACGACATCGTCTGGATATCGCTTGATGTCACCGACGCTTCTGCCGTGGACGATCTGGCAACATCGGTCAAAGACCTAAGCATCCTTGTGAACAACGCAGGCGTGCAGGTCGAAAAGAACGTGGTCGAAAGCTCGGACGCAGATTGGAACGCAGTGATTGGAACGAATTGCAAAGGCGTATTCAACCTCTGCCGCGCATTTATCCCCCAAATGGCAGAGGGCGGCTCGATCATCAATATCGGTTCTATCTCCGGGATGGCCGCGGATCCCTCGATGGCTTTGTACAACGCATCCAAGGCTTTTGTGCACGGGCTCACCAGATCAATCGCGGTCGATCACGGGCCGAGGTTGCGCTGCAATGCGATTTGCCCCGGCTGGATTGAAACAGGGATGTTGGACGCCGGGTTTGATCTGGCGAATGACCCCGACGCTGCGCGTCGCGACGCGCTGGCGCGGCACGCTGTTCGAAGGTTCGGCAAGCCACAGGATATTGCAAACATGGCGGTCTGGCTGGCTTCGGACGAGGCAGGTTTCGCGACTGGTCAGTTGTTCACTGTTGACGGTGGCATGACTGCGGCTTCGCCCCTAAATCCGGGATTGTTTTGATGGATATTCAACATACGGCCTGCCTTGGTGGCGGTGTTATTGGCGCAAGTTGGGCCGCATTGTTCCTGGCTTCGGGACGGACCGTTGCGATGTTCGACCCTGATCCGCGAGCTGAAGGAAAGGTGCGCAGCTATATCGCGGACGCCTGGCCTTCGATGGAAGAACTGGGCCTTGTTCGGAACGGAAACCCGGACGCGATCACCTTTTGTCACCATGCGCCGCAGGCTGTGGAAGGTGCTGGTTTTGTGCAGGAAAATGTACCTGAGCGGTTGGACATCAAGCACGCAACCTTCGCCTTGATCGAACCTGCGTTAGAGCAGGATGTAATTGTCGCAAGCTCTGCTTCCGGCTTGACGCTGGGACAGATGCAAACCGGATGGGCGGACCCCTCACGCTTTGTCTTGGGGCACCCGTTCAACCCGCCGCATTTGATTCCGCTGGTTGAAGTGCAGGGAAACGACAAGACGGCTTCCGGCGTTGTCCAAGCTGCACAGGGTTTTTACGAAAGCCTCGGCAAAACGACGATCCGAGTGAACAAAGAGGTTCCGGGGCATGTGGCCAACCGCCTGCAGGCTGCACTCTGGCGCGAGGCCATTCACCTTGTTGTCTCTGGCGTTGCATCGGTCGAGGACGTCGATAAGGCGGTCTGGGCTGGACCGGGCCTGAGATGGGCGGCAATGGGACCGACCATGTTGTTCAACCTCGGGGCAGGAGAGGGCGGTCTGGAAGCGTTCTGCGACCACTTCTCGGACACGTTCAACGGATGGTGGGATGATCTAGGTCAGGTCCATTTGACAGATGATGTGAAACGGCACATGACCGAGGGTGTTCAGGCGGCGTCACAGGGACAGACGCCTGCTGAACTGTCCAGAAAACGCGATGCGCTTATCGTTTCAGTGCAAAAGTCTGTATCTGGGTTGCGATAAAGCACAAACCTTACCCCCGGACCTAGTCAGGCGTCGTCTGCCCACCGGTCTTGCGACGGCCAGCCGCGCGGAGTTTGTCGGCTGCGCTGTCGCTCCACTCTAAACGATCCTCGCGGCTTTCCAGTGTTTCAACCCGATCAGCATCCAGCATGAACGTCGCTCGCATTGGCATAAGACCGTCCACGACAACCATCTGGTGGTCGGTCGGATCAATGTTCAATTGACCCGTCAAACGGACAGGTTCGTGAAAATAGGCAGGTGTCCAATCACTGTTCAGCCTGACCCGGATCATCTGGTTCGGAGGAGGAGGGGGCATGTGGCTGCACATTCCCCGTTGGGGGACCAGATACGCAATCTGGCGACCTTCTGCGTCGGGCGGTGCCGGGATAGCAAATCCCGCAACGGTTATGTTTTTGCCATCAAATACCGGATTTCCCGCATTCGCCGCTTTTTCCCGACGCTCCATGACGACGTGACGCTGGTCAAGCAACCAGTCGATGTCGATGCCGCCTGCGGCCAAGGCAGCTTCGGTTTCGTCCAGCATCTCTTGCCAGTTCTGACGTTCTTCTCTGGTTCCGCTATCCTGTTGTAGCCTGCCGCGCAGTCGGACGACAAACAGCACATCATCGAATTCCTCGGGGCTGAGGTCGCTGTAGGGGTCTTCAAAGACTTGGGCGACCGGGTCGGGAAGGTCCGCCCAGTCAACCGAAACACCAGCCGACGCACCGCTCGCATGAAGTGATAGCGCGACAATCGCGACAGCCAAACCTTGAGCCCATTTCTTCAATAACAACGACTTTTCCCGCATTACTTGCTTTTGCTACTCATAATATAGGTCACTTTGATCCGGGAGAAGGCGGATAATTTCACCACCCTAGGTGAAAACAATCTTTTGATCCCGCGAGCGCCCATCCAAAGGGTCGCTCACTCGCCTGCACATTGGTCGGCCTGAGTTTAAGTCGCTGCCTTAACTGCAACTTCGCTTTAGTTTTACGCGTGCCGTTTCCCGCCTGATTTTTGCAAAGGTCGCGCTAAATCGAGGCGAATTTTTAGGTTTTGCCAAAACCCACTTAAAGAAAGTATAATTACTGGGCTTACTGTTGCTATGGCTGGTTTTGGCCATTCGCGCATTTGTTGTTTGTAAGAGTATTGTGGTTACCGATGGCTTCACAGAAACGAACTGTTAAGCGGCGGCACGTATTTGGTGTGCTGGCCGCCATTGTTTTGATACCGCCGATCACACGGGTTGGTTTTCTGCGGATTAAGGACAACCCCCTTCCACCAGTTGCAGACCCCAAGCCTGTCCTTGTCGATGGCTGGTTGTTGGACGAAAGCGATCTCGAGGGTGGAGAGGTGTCATGATCCTCGACGCACGAGGCGACATTCCCGCAATGGATGACCGTTACGATTGCTGCATCGTGGGTGCCGGGCCTGCTGGAATGACGCTTGCCTTCAAGCTGGCAGAATCCGGCCAACGTGTTCTTTTGCTTGAAGCTGGCGATTGGGACGTGACCTGGGAATCTCAGGACCTGTACGAAGGGGAAAATCTGGGGTTGGAATACTATCCCCTGTCAGCCCCGCGTCTTCGAGCCCTGGGTGGAAGCACGGGGCATTGGGGCGGGGTGTGCCTGCTGCTGGACCGTTCTGATTTCCTGCCGCGCGATGATGTTCCGCTAAGTGGCTGGCCAATCCGCTTTGAAGATCTGGAGCCCTATCTGGAAGAGGCTGCCAGCCTTCTGCAAACCGGTCGCTTCAGCGCGGATATTCGAAAACCTGTTGATGACCTTGGAAATCTGGAGGTCGTTGAACAGCGTTTCAGTTCCGATCGTCAGTTTCATGATGTTCGAAACGAAGACCCCGTTCGTTTTGGTGTCTCTTTCAAAGACAGACTGAAGAAAACTCCGAATATTGATCTGATCCTGAACGCCAATGTCGTGGGGTTTGCGGTCGACGGTGATACAGGCCGTATCACCCAGGCGCAGGTTCGCAATTATGAAGATGGGCAAGGCGTGGCCAAGGCCAACCGGTTTGTGTTGGCATTGGGCGGCATCGAAACCAGCCGCATGTTGCTGCACCTGAATGCGGGCCACGAAAATCGTTTTGGCAACCAGAACGATATGGTCGGGCGGTGTTTCATGGAACACCCGATTATCGACAACGACACCTACTTTATTACCAAGCGGCTCTATTCGCACTCACCCACGTGGGAGCTTGAACGCCTGTTGCGCCGGTCCCGGCCTGAACTTTTGCTGAGCCCCAGCCACGATCACATGCTCAAGAACGGTTGGCTGAATTCTGCTGTGCGGCTGCAACGCCTCAACCCTCTGCCGATCAGAGAAAAAGCAATCGGCGACGCCGAGTTTATCAAGGGCCTGCAATTCGAAGAGGACTACTTCTTTACCGGGACGTCCTTTGTGATGGGGGAACAGCAACCCAACCCCGCCAGCCGAATTGTGCTGACCGAAAATCGGGACAGGTTTGGCTTGGGCATCGTCGGGCTGGACCTGCGGTTGACCGAGAAAGATATCGAAACCCTGCGCGGTTCTACAGCCGAAGCTGCCAAGTTCCTGATCCGCAGCGGACTTGGTCGAATGCGCGTCGATCCGTCTCTTTGGAACCGTGAGCCGCTGGAGCAGTTGCCGCTTGACTATTCCAGTCACCATATGGGCGGCGCGCGTATGTCTTTGACATCTGAAACCGGCGTGGTCGACGCCAATTGCAAGGTGCATGGTGCGCCCAACCTTTATGTTGCGGGGTCAGGGGTTTTCCCAACCAGTGGGCATGCAAACCCGACCTTCACGATTGTTCAGCTTTCACTACGTCTGGCCGAGCATTTGGCTGATCCAACTGCCTAGGGTACCGCAGACCGCAAAAGACCTGATGGCCTCAATAAACGGTTGCGTAGTTGCGGTATCCGCTGGCAAATTGCTGTCGCAAGCGGGGGGACATCGAGCACATGCAATCAGGATCGTCGGGCAAGGCTGTTTTTCTGACAGGCAGCCTGATGCGGCACGTCACACGGATGTCGCTGACCACAAGTATCGGGTTGATGGCAATATTTGCCGTCGACTTCGTGGACATGGTCTTCATTTCGATGCTGGGCAATGACGCGCTGGCCGCGGCCGTGGGATACGCGGGCACTCTGCTGTTTTTTACGAACTCCGTTAATGTCGGTCTTTCGATCGCCGCAGGTGCGTTGGTGGCGCGAGAACTGGGTGCTGGGCGCCCCGAACGTGCAAGGCAGTTCGCGACCAGTGTTGCAATTCTGGGCATATTGTTTGGTTTAATCGTGTCCGCCATCGTGATGATTAACATACGCTTTCTTCTGTCTGCTTTGGGGGCAGAAGGTGAGGTGCTGCGTCTGGCGGCGCGCTACGTGTCGATCATTTTGCCGACCATGTGGGTCATGGCCATGGCGATGGCCGGCATGGCCGTTCTGCGCGCGAACGGGGACGCCCGGCGTTCGATGATGGCGACGATTTATGGTGGGATCACAAACGCTGTCCTGGACCCGATCCTGATTTTCGCTGTGGGACTCGGGCTGGACGGCGCGGCCATTGCGTCAGTGATCGCACGTATTTGCATGTTGATCGCTGCGATCAGGCCCGCCGTGCGTGTCCACCGTGCGTTTGCGCGCCCGTCGTTCCAACAGGTTCTTGGCGATTTCCGCTCGGTACGGGCAATTGCTGTGCCTGCTGTTTTGACGAATGTTGCAACCCCGGTGGGAAATGCAATCGTCATCCGTGAAATCGCCCAATTCGGCACAGACGCCGTTGCTGGTATGGCCGTGATTGGACGGCTGATACCTGTTGCATTCTCGGTCATCTTTGCCCTGTCGGGGGCAATCGGGCCGATCGTAGGGCAGAATTTCGGTGCCGGGCAACACGACCGCGTAAAAGAAGCCTTTTGGTCCGGGGTCAAGTTTACGGCCGTCTACGTTTGTCTCATGGCCGCAACATTGTATATCCTGCGGGAACCTATCGCGGATTTGTTCCGCGCACAGGGGGAAACGCGGGCCTTGATATATCTTTTCTGTGGGCCTCTGGCGCTTGCGTCATTCTTCAATGGGGTGATTTTCGTCTCCAATGCCAGCTTTAACAATTTGGGCCATCCCGTGTATTCGACCTGGGTTAACTGGGGGCGACACACTTTGGGAACCTGGCCATTCGCCGTAGCTGGTGCCTATATCGCAGGCGCGCCCGGCGTGTTGATCGGGCAGGCACTGGGGGGCGTCATATTCGCGGCGATCTGTATCGTTCTAGTCCGCCGCGTCGTGTCGCGATTGAAGGAACCTCAGCCAGTTGATCCGTTTTCGGGACAAAAACGGCTTCAGGCTCTATTTGGACGGCGCGGTTGGTAGGGAAGGTCAGTCGGACTGACTGCTGCGCGCTTCCAACCTTTCAAGGTTCACCACAGTGGACAGCATGATGCGGTCGTGGCTCCAATCATCTGCCTGACGAACCGAGGCTGCGGCCAATCCAAGCACCATCGCAAACGCGATTGTCAGGCCGAGAAACAGAAGCGGCACGGAAGATTGAACCGAGGGCGCTTCGGCCAAGGCGATTACCCGTTGACGCAGCACTCGTTTTGCCTTGCCTCCCGTTACCAAGGCCACGTTCAAGACGCGTGGGCTTCCTTGAACAACGGTTCTGGCGCAATAGTCCAATAGACAGGTTGTATATTCGCGCGCGTTGATACCCCTGCGGGCAACAACGGATTGGTCGCAGGCAAGTTCGCGGAGCCGGTCAAACTGGTATTTCAAAACAACATAGGCCGGGTTCCAGAACAGGAGCGGGCGCATCAATTCAAACCCCAGTTCCCACTCAACATCTCCGGCGCGCACATGCTGCAATTCATGCGCCAGCGCAAAGCGCAATTCGCGCGGGGTATCAAGAAGATGGCTGGGCAAGACAACATGACGTCTGCGCAGACCGCGCACTGCAAAAGGTACGGCGATGCGATCAGATAGCCGGATATCGACTTTGGCAGAACGCCGCCATAGATAGCTGCTGTTGATTGTGTTGCGTATCGCCAAAGCGTCATACGCAATCCGAACCGCGTACCCAACCGAGACGATTGCAAGAAGGACAAGCATAGCAGACACAACCGGATACTCGCCCGAGAATACCAGATCGCCCCAGCGCTGACGTGTGTTGAGCAGCGCCTCAAACTGAGTGGCTGGCATGGCAATATCGCCCCGCAAATACGCGGCGACAGCGATATCCCCGATCGCGACAACACCGCGGGCCGATGTCTGAGCGGCCAGCGCGAAAACGCCAAGGGCAAGCACAGGACTGAGAACAACACACAGGCACAGCGCCTTGAGCGCGCGAAGCTGGATCACAAACCCATGTTGCAAAGGCGTCTTTGCAAGGGCAGCTCTGACCGCCAACCATACAAATGCTGCCAGAACAAGAACAAGGTTCAGTTCGAGATAGGCATCGAGAACCGGTTTAACCGCCGTCATTTTGCAGTCTCCTTTCTACCAATGCCCGAATTTCCTCTAGATCGGCTTCGCTAAGGCCGGCGTCGTCCACCAGACGCGCGACCAGCGTGGCCGGTGTGTCGTCGAACAAAGTTCGCGACAGGTTCTGCAGCGACCGGGCCTGATACCTGTCTTTCTCCAGCAGCGGCGTATAGATCAGCGTCTTTCCGTCCTTGCGGCTTTCGACAAAGCCTTTCTCGTCGAGAATTCGCAGGATGGTGGCGCCGGATGTATAAGCTAGATTGCGTTCAGCAGGCAGACGATCAAGCACGTCACGGACCGAGCCCTGACCTAGTGCCCAAAGCTCATTCATGAACTCCAGCTCTACTTCGGTCAGCAGGTTTGTTGTTTTTTTCTTTCGCATCGGTCTTTCGTGTCGCATTTTTTAGTATGCCTGACAGACAAGCATCCTTTCGCTGTTTCGCAAAGCTCAAACTTTCCAGAAGACGAAAATACCCCAGCCGATTGACAGGAACAGCGGTGTCCAGACGGGCTGTCCCACGAATCCCAGCCAGGCAAGAAAGATGTAGGCCGATCCCAATAGGGTGATGAACAGACGATCGCCCAGTGTGGTCGTCAGGCCCAGAACGCCGCGCCGTTCGATCCCGTCGCGGAACTTGGTGGCTTCGAGGACGCCGATCAAAGCAATAGCTGAGAAGATGCCAACAAACACGGCCAGTGTGGCCGGTGTCCATGCCATCCAAAAATCGGGCCAAAGGGGATCCGTCCAGGAAAACCCTTTCTCTTCTTCCTGCCCGACATTGCCCCATCCGGCTTTGGCTTGGGCGAAGGCTGTGGAAGGCAGGAAGGGGAGGGTAAGTAGTAGTTTACGCATATCGAACCTCAGACACGGCCCATCGCGAAACCACGCGCGATGTAGTTGCGGACAAACCAGATGACGATGGCGCCGGGGATAATAGTCAACGTCCCGGCAGCGGCCAGCAGGCCCAGCTCATACCCCGCGCTGGACGCGGTGCGGGTCATGACGGCGGCGATGGGTTTGGCTTCGACTGCGGTAAGCGTCTTGGCCAGTAGCATTTCCACCCAAGAAAACATGAAGCAGAAGAACGCGGCCACGCCGACGCCCGCTTTGATGTTGGGCAGAAAGATCGTCACGAAGAACCGCGGGAAGGAATAGCCGTCCACATAGGCGGTTTCGTCCAGTTCCTTGGGGATGCCGCGCATGAAGCCTTCCAGAATCCACACGGCCAACGGCACGTTAAACAACGTATGTGCCAGCGCCACGGCCAGATAGGTGTCGAACAGGTGAATCGACGAGTAGAGCTGAAAGAATGGCAGCGCGAATACGGCTGCTGGAGCCATTCGGTTGGTCAGCAGCCAGAAGAACAATTGCTTGTCCCCCAGAAACCGATAGCGCGAGAACGCATAGGCTGCGGGTAGGGCCACACAGACCGAAAGCACCGTATTCAGGGTCACATAGGTGATTGAGTTGATATACCCCCAGTACCACGTCGGGTCCGTAAAGATCGTGATGTAGTTGTCCAGCGTAAAGGTCTGGGGAAACAGGGAAAAGCCCGACAGGATCTCGTTCGTGGTCTTGAAGGACATCGCCACCAGCCAATAGATCGGCAGCATCAGGAACGCGATATACAGGATCGGGATAAGGGACCGCTTCTTCATTGCGCGTCATCCTTTGTCATCAGAGTGTAGAAGAGCCATGAGACCAGCAGCGTGATGGCGAAATAGATCAGGCTCATCGCGGCTGCAGGGCCAAGGTCGAACTGTCCCAACGCGATCTTCACAAGGTCGATCGACAGCAAGGTGGTCGAGTTTCCGGGGCCGCCTCCAGTCAGAACGAAGGGCTCGGTATAGATGTTGAAACTGTCCATGAAGCGCAGCAGAACGGCGATGGTCAGAACGGTTTTCATCTTGGGAAGCTGGATATAGCGGAACACCGACCACGGGCTTGCGCCGTCGATCTTGGCGGCTTGGTAGTAGGCATCCGGGATCGACACGAGGCCCGCATAACACAGCAGGACAACCAGCGAGGTCCAGTGCCAGACATCCATAGTGATGACTGTGATCCACGCTGACAGCGGCTGCTGCGTCATGTCATAGTTGATGCCCAGAACGTCATTCAGGAAATAGCCCATCAGGCCGATTTTCGGCAGGGTGAAGATGTTCCACATCGAGCCAACCACGTTCCACGGGATCAGCATCGGCAAGGCCATTAGCACCAGACAGACCGGCACCCAGAACCCTTTGCGGGGCATGGACAGGGCGACGATGATGCCCAAGGGCACCTCAATCAGCAGGATCAGGAAGGTAAAGAGGAACTGCCGACCGAGGGCCGCTTGGAACCGGTCCGACCGCAGGATTTGTTCGAACCAGCCCAGTCCTTCCCAGAAAAACTGGTTGTTGCCAAAGGTTTCCTGTACCGAATAGTTGACCACCGTCATCATCGGCACCAACGCGTTGAACGCGACTAGCGCCAGAACGGGCAGGACAAAGAACCACGCTTTTTGGTTTTCCGTTCTCATTGCGACCGCTCCTCGGTTGCGATCCAGCCGTCGCGGTAGACGCGGGATTGTTCTGGTTTAAATTGCAGAAAGACCTGCGAACCCGGCTCGGGCACGCTGTGTTCCGTCACCGCTTTGAGGGCCGTATTGCCGACCATGGCGCTGACCACGTAGTGGCGGCCGATATCAGCCACCTTGGTCACATGGGCCGGGATACCAGTGTCGCCAAAACCCACATACTCGGGGCGAATGCCCAGATCGGTGCGACCTCCATCGCCGTGAGTGGGGCCTTCCAGCATGACCTCATGACCCTCGAAAACGGCACGGTCGCCTTTGGCCTCACACGGCAGAACGTTCATGCCGGGCGATCCGATGAAATGGCCGACAAACGTGTGCTGGGGCCGCTCGAACAGTTCAACCGGCGTGCCAATCTGCACAACTTCGCCTTCCTGCATCACCACCACTTCGTCGGCAAAGGTCAGCGCCTCGGTCTGGTCGTGGGTCACGTAGATCATCGTCGCTTTGACGCGCTGGTGCAGCTCTTTCAGCTTGGACCGAAGTTTCCACTTCAGGTGCGGGTCAATAACGGTCAGCGGCTCGTCGAACATCACCGCGTTCACGTCATCACGGACCAGCCCGCGCCCCATCGAGATCTTCTGCTTGTTGTCCGGGCTGAGGCCACTGGCGCGGGTGCCCAGCATATCTGTGACGTCCAGCATCTCGGCGATCTCATCAACGCGCCGCTTGATCGTTGCCGGGTCAACCCCTCGGTTCTTCAGCGGAAAGGCCAGGTTTTCGCCTACGGTCATCGTGTCGTAGATCACCGGAAACTGGAACACCTGCGCAATGTTGCGTTGATCTGGGGGCAGGGCAGTCACGTCCTGACCGTCGAACAGAATCTGCCCCTCAGATGGGGTCAGCAAGCCCGAGATGATGTTCAGCAGAGTTGACTTGCCGCAACCCGACGGACCCAACAGCGCATAGGCCCCGCCGTCGCGCCATGTGACATCGATTTCCTTCAGTGCATAGTCTTCGGGGCCTTTCGGGGACGGCATATAGCTGTGCCTAAGGTTTGAAAGCTTGATCTGCGCCATTAGACAACCCTTTTCCCGTCTTGGCTGAAGTACCGGCAATGCGCTGGATTCATGTAGAAACTATGGTCTTCGCCAACCTGATAAGGGTGAACACCTGCCGCCAGAGAAACCCAGGCGTCGTCCCCATGTTGGAAATGCGCACTGGAATCCGAGCCCGAAAGTTCGGTCACGATCACGCGGCCCGTCAGTTCTACATCGGTGTCAGATGTACGGAATGGGGTCACCCGGTGCGGGCGGACGGCGACCATGTATTCGCCATCGGCCATGTCCGAGACAGCCCAGCCTCCGCCGCCAGCAAGCTGCGCCTGTGCGCTTGATACGGTGATCCGCGCCACGTTGATCGGCGGGTCCGAAAAGACGCGCGCAGCCGCGATGTTTTCGGGGTTACGATAAATATCTGCGGTCGGGCCGAACTGCGTTACACGTCCGTCTTCCATCAGGGCGGTGTAGCCACCCAGCAGCAACGCCTCTTCGGGTTCCGAGGTCGCGTAGACCACCACTGCCCCGCGCCCCGCGAACAGATCGGGCAACTGCTCGCGCAGTTCTTCGCGCAGTTTATAGTCGAGGTTGGCCAGCGGCTCATCCAGAAACACCGCTCGGCTTTCCTTGGCAATGGCGCGGGCCAGCGCTGTACGTTGTTGCTGTCCGCCCGAAAGCTCATGCGGGCGGCGGTGCAACATAGGGCGCAGTTGCAACAGATCGGCGGCCTCTTCCACGCGGCCCTCGATCTCGGATTTCGCCATGCCCGCCACGCGCAGGGGCGAGGCGATGTTGTCGAATACCGTCATATGCGGGTAGTTCACAAAAAACTGGTGCACCAGGCTGATCTGACGCTTTTGCGTGTTCAGCCGGGTCACGTCCTGTCCGTCCATCAGCACTTTGCCAGAGGCGATCGGGTCCAGCCCGGCCATCATCTTGATCAGAGAGGTCTTGCCTGATCCCGTCGCGCCCAGCAGCACATTGAAATGGCCGGTCTGAAGCGTGAGGTTTGTGGGCTTGATGTGGATGACGTTGCCAACCCGTTTGGTGGCGTCTTGAAGTTCGATCATCGGGGAATCTCGCGGGGTATTCCGGGGGCAGGCCGGGCTTGTGCCCGGCCTACGATGTTGCGTTTACTGAGCCTGCCAGCGCGCGACCAGTTCGTCATAGTTGACGGTCTGGCCTTGCGGCTTTTCGTTCTCAAGCTTGGCCTTTGGCGAACCGGCTTTCTCCAACCAGAAGGCAGGATCTTGCGGTTCGTTCAGACGCGGGCCACAGCCGCCGTACACACCGGCGCTTTCATCCGCAGCCTGCATCCGGGCCATGGTGATGTCCATTTCCTCGGCCAGACGGTCCATCGCCTCTTGCGGGGTGAACGCGCCAGAGTTCACGTCACCGATCTGCTGCCACCAGATCTGGGCCAGCTTCGGATAGTCCGGCACGTTGATGCCGGTCGGCGACCATGCAACGCGATCAGGCGAACGATAGAACTCGACCAGACCGCCCAGCTTGGGGGCGCGTTGGGTGAACGACTCGTGGTTGACCGAGCTGTCGCGGATGAAGGTCAGACCCACATGGGACTTTTTCACATCGACAGTTTTGGACGTCACGAACTGAGCGTAAAGCCAAGCCGCCTGAGCACGATCCTCGGGGGTCGATTTCAGGAAGGTCCATGACCCCACGTCCTGATAGCCAACCTTCTGGCCGTCTTCCCAATAGGGGCCATGTGGGCTGGGGGCCATCCGCCACAGCGGCGTGCCCTCGTCATCCACGGTGTTGTTACCTTCGGATTTCGGCTTCACCATGTCGGCGGTAAACGCGGTGTACCAGAAGATCTGCTGGGCCACGTTGCCCTGGCTGAGCGCGGGCAACGACTGGTAGAAGTCATAAGACGCCGCACCCGGAGGCGCATAGTTGCGCAGCCACTCGTCCCACTTGCGGATCGCGTATACCGCGGCTGGGCCATTTGCAGCACCACCACGCGACACCGAAGCGCCAACAGGATTACAGGTGCCCGCTTCCATGCGGATGCCCCATTCGTCGACTGGAACACCGTTCGGCTCTCCCACATCACCGGCACCTGCCATTGACAGCCATGCGTCGGTCATACGCCAGCCCAAGTCAGGCGCGCGTTTACCGTAATCCATGTGGCCATAAATCGCGACGCCGTCGACTTCTTTCACGTCGTTGGTGAAGAATTCGGCGATGTCTTCGTATGCCGACCAGTTGACCGGAACGCCCAGGTCGTAGCCGTACTTTTCTTTGAAGGCTGCCTTGTTCGCTTCGTCATCGAACCAGTCCTTGCGGAACCAGTAGAGGTTCGCGAACTGCTGGTCAGGCAATTGGTACAGTTTGCCATCGGGGCCGGTGGTGAACTGAATGCCCATGAAGTCATCCAGATCCAGCGTCGGCGAGGTTGTCGCCGCCCAGTCGCCTTCCATCATGTCGGTCAGCGGATAGGCCAGTTGCAGACGCGAGTGGGTGCCGATCAGGTCACTGTCGTTGACATAGCCGTCATACAGGTTCCGTCCGGTTTGCATCTGAGTTTGAACAGCCTGAACCACCTCACCCTCACCGAGGATCTGGTGGTTGACCTTGATGCCGGTGATTTCCTCGAACGCCTTGGTCAGAACCTCGGATTCATAGGAATGGGTTGGGATACCCTCTGACAGGACGTTGATTTCCATGCCGGCATAGGGCTGTGCAGCTTCGATGAACCACTTCATCTCACCCATCTGCTCGTCTTTCGACAGCGTTGATGGCTGGAATTCGTCATCAATCCAACGTTGTGCTGCGGCTTCGTCAGCCCAAGCAGGGCCGTGCCCCGCAATGACGGCAGCCGCCGCCACTGCGGAAAGTAGATGTCTCCGCATCTGTCTCCTCCCAAAGATTATGAGTTCCGGTATTGACCGGATGACGAACAGCATCAGCGATTTCGCGCTTAACTGTCAAACTAATTTTTTAGTAAATGGCGTAATTTTTCGGTAAGTAATTGTTTTGCATTAGAAACGCACCGTTCTCGCGCAGTCTGATGAGGCCGCGGATTAAAGCGCGCCTCATTCGATCTTCAGGTTTATATTTCCTTGCCAAGTCCTTGATTCTTTGTAAGCTGATCGTGATTTCACTGGTTTCGAGCGGATGACTTGTCCAGTGAATTCGCTATTTCTTTTAGACGACTGAGGTTCGACGATGTCCCAAAGTCTTTTGAAGTACACTCGTGTTCTGGAAATTGTCGGGGACACGATCAAGGTCAGGGTCCCGCTGGACGGCGAAGCCGATGCAGCGGTTCGGTTCAACGACCTGGCCGTGATCGAAACGGTGGATGGGCACAAGACGCTGGCGCAGGCGATTTTGATCGACCGCGATGTTGTGACCCTACAGGTATTTTCCGGCACCAAAGGTATTTCGACCGAGGCGACCGCGACCTTTCTAGGCCACCCGATGCAGACGCCCTATTCGGCCAACATTCTGGGTCGCGTCTTTGACGGGGCTGGGGTGGCGATTGACGGTGGTCCGGACCTGTCGTCCGAGCCGCGGATCGACATTGGCGGGCCAACGGTGAACCCCTCGGAGCGTGCCGTGCCGAACAAGATGATCCGCACCGATGTGCCGATGATTGACGTGTTCAACACACTGGTTGAAAGCCAGAAAATCCCGATCTTTTCGGTCTCGGGCGAGCCGTTCAATGCGTTCCTCAGTCGGATCGGTATTCAGGCGGATGCCGATATCGTGGTCTTTGGGGGGCTGGGTCTGATCTTTGACGATTACCACACGTTCCGCACCTCATTCGAGGACGCGGGCGTGTTTTCCCGCACAGTGATGTTTGTCAATCAGGCGATGGACCCGCTGGTGGAACGGCTGTTGGTGCCCGATATGGCGCTGGCTGTGGCCGAAAAATTCGCGGTCGAGGAAGGCAAGCGCGTGCTGGTGCTGTTAACCGATATGACCGCCTATGCCGACGCGATGAAAGAGGTTGGGATCAGTCAGGAACGCGTGCCGTCGCAGCGCGGTTATATGGGAGATCTCTATTCCCAGCTGGCGCGGCGGTATGAGAAAGCGTGTGATTATGCCAAGGGCGGCTCGGTCACGGTGCTGACTGTGACGACGATGCCGGGTAATGACGTGACCCATCCGGTGCCGGATAACACGGGCTATATCACCGAGGGGCAGTTTTACCTGCATTCGGGGGTGATTGATCCGTTCGGCAGCCTGTCGCGCCTCAAGCAGAACGTTATCGGCAAGACCACGCGCGAGGATCACGGGCAGATCATGAATACGATGATCCGGTTCTATTCGGAAAGCCGCGATGCTGCGCAGAAACAGGCGATGGCCTTTGATCTGTCGGATTACGATCACCAATTGCTGAAATTCGGCGCGCTGTTCCGGGCGCGGTTCATGGATATCAACGTCTCGATCCCGCTTGAGGACGCGCTGGATCTGGGGTGGAAGACGCTGGCCGAGTGTTTCCAGCCGGAACAGTTGCTGATGAAGCAGGCTTTGGTCGACAAATATTTCCCAAAGGATGCCGATGGCGCGGTTGCAGCTGAATAAATCGTCGCTGGCCCGCCAGCAGACCCAGCTGAAAAGCTATGAGCGGTTTCTGCCGTCGCTGGACCTCAAGCGGCAGCAGTTGATGGCGGAACGTGCCAAGGCGCGCGAGGATGTGCAGCGCTTGCAGCAAGAGGTGCATGATCTGGCGCAGCAGGTTGGGGAAAAGCTGCCGATGCTGGCGCAGCAGGGGGTCGATCTGGACGGGTTGGTTCAACTGAAGGACTATAAGCTGAAAGAGGCCAACGTGGTCGGTGTCAAAATGCCCGATCTGGATCGGATCGAGGTTGCTGTGCGGCCTTATTCCCTTTTGGCCAAACCCCATTGGGTCGATACCGCCGCCAGCCTGTTGCATGACATGATTGAGGCGCGGTTGCGCGTCAAAGTCGCCGAGGAACGGGTACGCATCTTTGACAAGGCCGTGGCCACGATCACGCAGCGGGTTAACCTGTTCGAAAAGGTTCTGATCCCGCGCGCAAAGGCCAATATTAAGAAGATCCGCATCTACCTGAGCGATGAGCAGATGCAGGCGGTTGTGCGCTCGAAGATTTCCAAGCGTAAACACGCACAGGAGGCGCTGTCATGAGCGTTGCGCGGCTGAAGAAACTGTCCCTCGTCGGACCAGCCGCGCAGAAGGGCGATACGCTGGAGGCTCTGCAAGCTCTGGGCTGTATGCATGTGCTGCCACTTGCGCCTCCGCCCGCCGAGCCGGAAAAGATCAGCGAACGCGGCGCGCGCAATGCGTATAAGGCGCTGCGCTTTTTGACGGATGTGCCAGAGCCGCGCCGACAGATACAGCGTGATCCGGCGTTCGAAATGGATCAGCTCGTTCGCGACGTGCTGGACCTGATGCAGCGCATCCGCGATATGACAGACCGCCGGGATTTTCTGGCCGACCGGATCGCGCAGGTACGTCCTTGGGGGGATTTGGACTTTCCGCCGACCGATGTGCTGGCTGGCAATCGGCTGTGGTTCTATCAGCTTCCCCTGAAACATCGCGATGCATTGTCAGGCATCAATCTGCCTTGGGCGATTTTGCAAGAGGACCATCGGTACATTTACGCTGTCCTGATCGCGCCCGATGATCCGGGCGACGACATCCTGCCGGTGCCGCGTACGCATACCGGTTCTTTGCCGATTCACGAATTGGAAGCGCAACTGGAAGAAGCCGAGATCGCGATAGAGGCGTTGGAGGCTGAACGGGTTGCCCAAACACGTTATCTGACCCTGATGCGCCGTAACTTGTCGTCAGCAGAAAGCGCCGCGGAACTGGCTCATGCGACCCAGAAGGTCCGCGACGCAGAGGCAATGTTCGCCTTGCAGGGCTGGGTGCCCGAGGACCGTATCGAAGCGGTTCTGGACATGGCCAAATCCAAAGATGCCGCCGTTCTGATTGAAGAACCGGGGCCGGATGACAATCCGCCGACTCTGCTGGAGCAACCGGAGGACCGAAGCGCGGCCGTTGATCTTGCGTTGTTCTATCAGGTGCCGGGGTACAAGGACTGGGACCCAAGTATCATCGTCGCCGCCTCATTCGCGTTTTTCTTTGCCATGATCGTGGCGGATGCAGGGTACGGAGCAGTCATTCTGCTGGGTCTTTTGGCATTCTGGAAACGGATGGGAAAAACGCCGAGTGAAAGGTCGTGGCGCCGATATGGAGTGATCATTTCCGGCGCTACGATCATCTATGGCGTGTTGGTCGGCAGCTATTTCGGTGCATCACCAGCCGAAGGCACGGTTTGGGCGAAGCTCAAGATACTGGACCTCAACAACTTTGGTGCGATGATGATGATCTCGATCGTGGTTGGCGTATTGCATCTGGTGTTGGCCAATGCTTTGGCCGCGCGCGCGGCGTGGGGGCAGCGAAGGGCCGTTGCAAACCTCGGCTGGATCGGAGCCTTGATCGGTGGGTTTATCCTGTGGCTCAGCTATATGAAGGACGGGTCGATGCTGCCGGGGTCAGGTGTATTGGCTGCGGGTGTTCTGGCCATTGTCCTGTTTTCAAGCGAGCGGGTGGTGCGCAAACCAATCGACTGGCTGTGGCGGCTGATAGATGGGCTGCAAAGCCTAGCTGGTGCGATGGGTGCTTTTGGCGATGTGCTGAGCTATATGCGCCTGTTTGCGCTGGGGTTGGCCTCGGCCTCGCTGGCGATCACGTTCAACGATCTGGCTGTTTCTGTGATGCAGGCGATGAAGGGGCCGGGCATACTGTTCGGCCTGCTGATCCTGATCGTCGGCCATATTCTGAACTTCGCACTCGCGATGATGAGCGGCGTCGTTCACGGTTTGCGTCTCAATTACATCGAATTCTTTAAATGGGGTCTGCCGGATGAAGGCATCGTCTTTCGCCCGTTCGCCCGCAAGGAGGTACAGGAATGAATGAGCTTGTATTGACATTGGGTTGGCTGGGTATTTACGCGCCAATGGCGTTGGGCGCGGCGGCAAGTGCCATTGGGTGCGCAATCGCTGGGCAGGCCAGCATCGGCGCTATGACTGAAACCGAAGGCGGTTATGGTCGGTTCGTCGGTGTCTCGGCATTTCCGTCAACGATGGTGATCTACGGGATCGTCATCATGTTTACCCTGAACCGGGACGTGACACCGGAAAATGCGGGCGGGCTGTTTGGGATCGGCATCCTTTCGGGCATTGCGCTGATGTATTGCGGTATCTGGCAAGGACGGGCCTGCGCCGCGGCAATCAACGCAACGAAAGAGAAACCCGAAATCTTCGGCCTTGCGCTTGCTCCGGCGGCAATCATCGAAGGGTTTGGCGTTTTCGCCTTCGTATTTGCTTTGGTCATCAGCGCGGGGATTAGCTGATGGCACAGGATGGAATGATCTCTCATGGTGTTGATGCCCTGATCGACAAGTTGCGAAATGACGGCGTTGCCGCAGGTCAGGCCGAGGCCGAGAAGCTGCGTGCCGAGGCTAAGGCTGAGGCCGCCAAAATCCTGGCAGATGCCAAACGCGAAGTTGAGGCGCATCAGAAGAAAGCCCGCGCCGACGCCGACAATTACCGCGCCGCCGGAGAAGAGGCGCTGAACACCGCGATGCGCGATGCCGTGTTGACGATGAAAGCTGGCTTGACCGACCGCTTTCGCCAAGATGTCGAGCGCCTTGTCACCAAGGAAATGGCCGATCCCGAGATGTTGAAACAGATGATCCTTGAGGTTGTTGGGCGGGCCGCAGCGGGCGCTAAACTGGACGGTAAAGTGCAGGTGATCTTGCCCGCGAAAGTGGCCACTCAGGAAGATATCAAGCAGAACGCCGACGATATCCAGTCTGGTAAATTGACCAAGTACGTGCTGGGTTTGACCGCCGAAATGCTGCGGGAACAAGTCGAGCTGCACGCGTCAGAGGATACGCAGGATGGCATTCGCATTCATGCCGAGGAGCAGGGCGTTGTTCTGGACCTTACGGACAAAGCCGTGGCCTCTTTGTTGATGGAGCATCTGCAACCCAGGTTCCGCGCCGTGCTGGAAGGCGTGATCCGCTGACATGTCGGACCCGGACGCCTATATCGCGCTGATCAGCAGTTTGCCGGGCTCGGAACGGTTGTTTGTTGCCAAGCAACCACCGCTGTCACGCCTGCGGCTTGATCGACGATTGAAGGCGTTGGCATCCGAAGATGCCCGGGTTCTGCGCGTGTTGGAGCACGCTCTGAACTGGAACGATTACGACATGGATGTCACGGACGATCAGGCGATTGCGCGCTGCAAGACCGCGCTGGATGACATCCCGCAACCAACATTGAAAAAGTTGCTTGTCGAACGGATGGATTTGCGCACCGTCGTTGCCGCGTTGCGACTTCGGCATCGAGGGGAACCACCGCCTGCGACGCCTTTGGGGTTTGGACGATGGAGCCGCCATATCCCTGCCCATTGGACTGACCCCGGTTTCGGGTTGGATGCGGCAATGCCTTGGATCAAAGACGCGCGTCAATTGCTGGAATCCAACGATCCACTCGGGCTGGAAAGGCTTCTTTTGTCGATTAGTCACAAGCAGTTAAAGCGCCACTCCGCACGACATCTTTTCGATTTTGAGGCCGTGGCGATCTATGTGCTGATCTGGAATATTTTCGACCGTTGGGCGCAAAGCAGCGCGCAGGAGGCGGCGGCACGATTTGAAAAACTGGCGCAACAGGCCATGGCCGACGTAGCCGATATCGACTTTGAGGGAGCTTACGCATGACCGCCCCAACCCCCGCCATCCAAACAGCCACCGCCCGCGTTGTCTCGGTCCAGGAGGGGTTGGTTCAGATCGAAGCAAAACCCGATGCAGATGGTCGCCCCGGGCAGTTGGTCAAAAACGAGGTGGTGTTTATTCTGCCCACTCGCGCAGGCCCCGGAGGTCGACAGGAACGCCTGAAGGCCGAAGTTCTGCGTGTGCGTGGGAAAACGGCGGACGTGCAGGTCTATGAAAGCACGGACGGCGTCGCCGTGGGCGATCCGGTCGAACAGTCCGGACAGTTGCTGTCGGTCGAGCTTGGGCCGGGATTGTTGGGTCAGGTGTTTGACGGCCTACAATCTCCTTTGCCGAAAGTCGCGGCTGAGTTTGGCACCTTTTTGCCGCGCGGTGCGGATGTGGCCCCGTTGGATGACCAGGCCAAGTGGTCGTTTTCACCGACCGTCAAAGTCGGCGATACCGTTCGAGCCGGGGACAGTATCGGAACGGTGCCCGAGGGCAGGTTTGAGCACAAAATCATGCTGCCGTTCAATTGGGTCGGCGACTATAAAGTTGTCTGGGTCCAGAAGGGCGCGGCCACGATCCACGATATCGTCGCGCGGCTTGAGGACGAGCGCGGCGGAGAGCATACTCTGACCCTCTCACAGAAATGGCCGGTGCGTCGTCCATTGCCCGAAGGCGTTCTGAAACGCACTCTGTCCGAAAGGCTTTATCCAACAGAGCCAGTGCTGACATCTCAGCGCCTGATCGACACATTCTTCCCCATTGCCCGGGGTGGAACAGCCTGTATTCCGGGGCCGTTTGGTGCGGGTAAGACAGTGTTGCAGAACCTGATCGCGCGAAACGCCAAGGTGGACATCGTCATCGTCGTCGCCTGTGGAGAGCGCGCGGGCGAGGTGGTTGAAACCATTAGTGAATTTCCCAAGATGACTGATCCGACCTCAGGCGGCAGCCTCATGGACCGGACGATCATCATTTGCAACACGTCGTCCATGCCCGTTGCGGCGCGTGAGGCGTCGATTTTCACCGGCATCACGCTGGGAGAGTATTATCGCCAGATGGGGTATGATGTTCTGTTGATTGCCGACAGCACAAGCCGCTGGGCACAGGCCATGCGCGAAACCTCGGGCAAGTTGGAAGAAATCCCCGGAGAAGAAGGGTTTCCGGCCTATCTGGAAAGCTCGATCAAGGGGTTGTACGAACGCGCGGGCGCATTAAAAACCAATGACGGCGCGCTGGGCAGTCTGACCCTGATCGGAACGGTCTCACCTGCCGGGGGCAACTTTGACGAACCGGTCACGCAATCGACCTTGTCCACGGTTAAATGTTTCCTCGGTCTGTCTTCCGAACGTGCCTATAAACGGTTTTACCCTGCGGTCGATCCGATGCTCAGTTGGTCGCGCTATCTGGACCAGTTGTCCGACTGGTATGACAAGAACGCTGAGATGGGTTGGACCAGCAAGGTTCGTGATCTTCTGGCGTTGATCGGAAAGGGCGAACAGGTCGACCAGATGATGCAGGTGACGGGCGAAGAGGGCGTCACGATCGAGGATTTTGTCACCCAGCAAAAGGCCCTGTTCGTGGACATGGTCTACCTGCAACAAGATGCGTTCGATAAGGTGGACGCGACCGTGCCGCTGGAGCGGCAGAAGATGACCTTCAAGTTGGTTTATGGCGTGACACAATCCACCGCCGAATTCGCCGATAAAGCCGAGGTTCGGCAGGTCTTTACGCAATTGACCGGCTTAATGAAGAACTTCCACTATGCGGCTGAAAACACACCAGAATTCAAATCGACTTGGGGTCAGATAGAAGATCTGTGTCGCGAAAAGCTCGGAGTGTAGGAAAGTGGTAGCCCGTAGGGGAATCGAACCCCTCTTTCCAGGTTGAAAACCTGGCGTCCTAACCGATAGACGAACGGGCCATTTAGGCGATACAAGCACAAGTGGTAGCCCGTAGGGGAATCGAACCCCTCTTTCCAGGTTGAAAACCTGGCGTCCTAACCGATAGACGAACGGGCCATTTAGGCGATACAAGCACAAGTGGTAGCCCGTAGGGGAATCGAACCCCTCTTTCCAGGTTGAAAACCTGGCGTCCTAACCGATAGACGAACGGGCCACGTTAGCTTGTGGAGCGCCTTTTACGGTTTACCTATCACCCCCGCAAGCCGAAAAATGCAGGGATGTGAAAGTTTTTTGGCGGGGCCGGGTGCTGGCCTAATTGGCCTCGGCTGCATCCTCCAGCCGAAGCTGCACAGATTGCCGTCCGCCCCATGTGTTGACCTCAAGCCTGCCGGCGAAATGGAACCGCGCGCCGCCATGGTTGGACAGCTTTTCGCCCATCGGCCCGTCGAACGCACCGAACGCAATGGCGTCCAGCCCGGCGCCTACGCCGTCGGACAGTGAAAGTTTCAGATGAGATTCGCCCACTCGTTTGGCAAAGCGTATTTGAAGATCAGGCAGGGCATACCGTGGGGCAGGGGCACTTGCCCCAAATGGGCCTGCCTTTTCGATCTGTTCGATCAGGTCCACCGTGGCCGCGCCCGGCATCAATGTGCCGTCCAGTTTCAGGTCCGCCGGGCCGCTGTCGCCTGCGCCTTGTTTGGCGAGAAGTTCAGACAGCCGCGCCATGGCCGGTTCCAACTGATCGCGCATCACGGTCAGACCGGCGGCCATCTTGTGCCCGCCGCCTTTGACCAGCAGCCCCTCGGCAGCCAGTCGCTGAATCGACGCACCAAGATCAATGCCCGAGACGGAACGGCCCGAGCCTTTGCCTTCATCCCCGTCAAAGCCGATCACGATGGCAGGGCGGTTCGCGGCCTCTTTCAGGCGAGAGGCGACGATGCCGACGACGCCCGGATGCCAGCCCTCACCCGCTGCCCAGACCAAAGGTGCATCTAAGCCGCGTTCTTCAGCTTGTTCCATGGCGGCTGCGCGCACGGCGTTTTCGATGTCGCGGCGCTCGGTGTTCAGTTCATCAAGTCGCTGGGACAGCGCTTCGGCTTCGGGCTGCGACTCGGTGCTAAGTAGCCGCGCCCCCAGATCGGCCTGACCAATCCGCCCGCCCGCGTTTACGCGCGGGCCAAGCAGGAACCCCAAGTGATAGCTGTTGGGGGCCGAATCCATCCGTGCCACATCCGACAAGGCCACCAGACCGGGCCGCTGCCGCTGTGCCATCACCTTCAACCCCTGCCGTACCAGTGCCCGGTTCGCCCCGATCAGAGGAGCCACATCAGCAACCGTCGCCAGCGCCACCAGATCCAACAGTGAGATCAGGTCTGGCCCCTTGACTCCGGCCTCGCGCAGTTGCCTGCCGGCCTCGACCAGCATCAGGAACACTACGCCCGCCGCACAGAGATAGCCAAGATCGCCGCTTTCGTCCTGCCGGTTCGGGTTCACGACAGCGACGCAATCAGGCAGGGTCTCGCCCCCCAAATGGTGATCCAGAACGATCACATCCGCACCCTTGGCCGCCGCAATCGGTTCATGGCTGAGGGTGCCGCAATCAACGCAGATGATCAGGTCGTGATTGGCGGCCAGGTCCTGCATGGCGGGTACGTTGGGGCCATAGCCTTCATCAATCCGGTCGGGGACATAGAGCGTTGCCTGAAGCCCCATCTGACGCAGCCAGACCAGCAACAAAGCGGCCGAGCTGCCCCCATCCACGTCATAATCGGCAAAGACGGCAATCCGCTGTTTGGCGCGTACCGCGGCCAGAAACCGGGTCGCGGCGGTTTCCATGTCTTTCATCGCGCGGGGATCGGGCAGCAATTCCTTCAGCTTGGGGTCCAGAAACCCGGGGGCTTCCATCGCAGGAACGCCGCGCCGGGCCAAAACCTGACAGACCGCACGTGGCAGGCCTGCTTGTTGCACCAGCATCTCGGTCGCGCGTTCTACATCCGCCGAAGGGCCGACCCAGCGCCGCCCGGACAAAGACTGTTCAACCCCTAGAAAGCTCATGACCTGCCCCTGATATGCCAAGGCCGGGCCCTCGCGGACCCGGCCTTTGTTATTGTATGGATGGACTTGCGCACGCGGTTATGCGTTGTCGTGCGACCACATCGGTGTGCGGTAGGACATGCGCCGGACCGACCCGGTTTTCGACCGCATCAGCAGGGTGGTGGTCTCAACCCAGCCCGGCTCGCGTTTGATGCGCGGCAACAGCGACCCTCCGGTCACGCCAGTCGCGGCAAAGATCACGTCCGCGGTCACCATCTCATCCCGCGCATAGACACGGTCCAGATCGGTGATACCCGCCTTGGCCGCACGTCCGCGCTCGTCATCGTTGCGGAACAGCAGGCGGCCAAAAATCTGACCACCCATGCATTTCAAGGCAGCCGCAGCCAGCACACCTTCGGGCGCGCCGCCTTGGCCCATATACATGTCGATGCCGGTCACTTCGCTTTCGGCACAGTGCATCACGCCCGCAACGTCACCATCGGTGATCAGACGGATGGACGCGCCGGTCTCGCGCACCTCGGCGATCATGGCCTCGTGCCGGGGGCGCTCAAGAATGCAGACAGTGATGTCGGCGGGTTCACACCCCTTGGCCTTAGCCAACGCTTCAACCCGTTCACGCGGGCTCATGTCTAGGCTGACGACACCCTCGGGGAAGCCGGGGCCAACGGCAAGCTTGTCCATGTAGACGTCAGGCGCATGCAGCATCGAACCGCGCGGACCCATCGCGATCACAGTCAGCGCGTTGGGCATGTCCTTGGCGGTCAGCGTGGTGCCTTCCAGCGGGTCCAGCGCGATATCAACGCCGGGGCCGTTGCCGGTGCCAACCTCTTCGCCGATATACAGCATCGGGGCTTCGTCACGCTCGCCCTCACCAATGACAACGACACCTGCGATGTCCAGCAGGTTCAACTGTTCACGCATGGCGTTCACAGCAGCCTGATCCGCAGCTTTTTCATCCCCACGGCCCACCAAAGATGCTGACGCGAGTGCGGCCTGTTCTGCCACCCGTGCAAGGCCCAGTGACAGCAGGCGGTCGTTGAAATCAATCTTGGCAGCACTCATTTTTCAGTATCCTTGACTCAGTATCGGCGTTGTCTTGGGCATAGCCTGCGTTTTGGGCAGGCCGCAAGGGTCAAACCTCTTCGATCCGCAGGGCGACAGGCTCTCCGGCAACAACGTCTGTCTCGCGGAAGCCATCCAGCGCAACGTCGAGCGTGGCACGCGTTGTCTTGTGCGTAACGATCAAAACCGGCGCGGTGCTTTCGGAATGCCCGTATTGGCGCATCCGATCGATCGACACACCTGCATCGCCCAGAATAGCGGCAACTTTAGCCAGCGCGCCGGGTTTGTCGAACAACCCAAGACGCAAATAATAGGGGGCAGGTAGGCCCGTGATCGCCGGGGCTGCATCCTGAAGGGATGTAGCCGGGCGCCCAAACGTCGGAATTTGCAGTCCGCGTGCCAGATCGCAGACGTCACCCATCACAGCGCTGGCCGTGGGCCCTTCGCCTGCGCCGGGGCCGCGCAGAACAACCTGTTCCACTGCATCGCCTTCGATCACGACCATGTTCGTTCCGCCTTCGAGCTGTCCCAAAGGTGAACCGCTGGGTACCAGACAGGGCTGCATCCGCTGTTCCAGCCCGCGCGCGGTTCGTTGCGCGACGCCCAGCAGTTTGATCCGGTATCCCATATCATCCGCCTGATGAATGTCGTCGAGGCTAATTTGCTGGATGCCTTCGATCTCGATCCCGTCGAAATTCGGCTTGGTGCCAAAAGCGATCGAGGACAGCAGGGCCAGCTTGTGTGCGGCGTCGATTCCGCCGACGTCCAGATTTGGGTCGGCCTCAAGATACCCCAACTGCGCGCATTCCTCGAACAGAGCGTTGTAGCCAAGTTCCTGCGACTGCATTCGTGTCAGGATATAGTTACAGGTGCCGTTCATCACCCCCATCACGCGGGTAATCTCGTTGCCTGCAAGCCCTTCGGTCAGGGACTTGATGACGGGAATACCGCCTGCGACGGCGGCTTCGAAACGAATGACGCGGCCAGCTGCCTCTGCCTTTTCCGCCAATTCCTGACCATGGATTGCCAGCAGAGCCTTGTTTGCGGTGACGACGTCCTTGCCACTTGCTAGCGCCGCCTCGACCGAGGCTTTGGCGGGGCCGTTCTCACCGCCCATCAACTCGACAAACACGTCGATATCATCGCGCTTGGCCAAAGCGACCGGGTCGGTTTCCCAAGCGTAGTCCGACAGGTTGACACCACGATCCTTGCTTGCATCCCGCGCGGAGACAGCCACGATTTCCACCGCACGGCCTGTCCGCGCCTGCAACAGGTCCGCATGACGGCGCACGATTTTGACGACGCCCACGCCGACAGTTCCCAAGCCCGCAATTCCCAGCCGCAGCGCCTGTGTCATCCCGTGGGTTCCTTTCCGCTCGTAATTCTTGAATGCCGGGTTGCCCCGTTCAACGCTGCCTTAGCGGGTTCGGCGAAGGGGTGCAATGCGTGGTGAGCCGCAGCAATCACTTGGTCAGTTGATTTGTTCGCTTTGTAGCTGGTCCGCCTTTTTCTGCAGTTCTTCGCGCCGTGTCTCAAGCTCTTCCTCCACCTCAGATGCTTCGCTGATCGGGTCAATCGGAGGGCCAAGGTTGTCCTGTAGGGGGATCAGTTTTGGATAGCGCGCTGATTTCAGGCTGGCTGGTTCGCTTCCTTCCAATTCAGGAAAGTCTGCACACGCCGCGCAGCAAAGTGTCAGGATCAGCAGGGGCAGGGGTTTCATACTGCTCTTTCGAATACCATTGCCCCCGTGATGCACTTTTTACCGTGGGCATTCAAGCGGGGTTCTATCTGAACATCCGTTCATATACGGTTGGGGCATGGCACGCACACAAGGTTCCCATTCCGATATTACCGGCCCCCGCATCCGAAAGGCGGCTTTGCGCCTGTTCGCGCAGCAGGGCTATGCCGCAGTTTCCATGCGCCAGATCGCAGCAGAGGTCGGAGTGCAGGCCGGCGCGCTTTATAATTACACGCCGGACAAGCAGAGCCTTCTGTATCGCTTGATGAACGATCACATGCAGGATCTTCTGTCGACCTACGCAAAGCTTGAAAGGCCAGCGACCGCCCTTGAGGCGCTGCACCAGTTTGTCGGTTTCCATATCCGGTTCCATCTTGAGCGTCCGGATGAGGTGTTCATTGCCTATATGGAGCTGCGCAACCTGACCCCCGAAAATTTCGGTGAAATCGAGGCGTTACGCCGGGCTTACGAAGACTCACTCGAACAAATCCTAAAGGATGGACAAGAGGTGGGGGCCTTTTTGGTCGCAGACACCAAGATGGCGACCCTGGCCGTCATTGCCATGCTGAACGGCGTGATGACGTGGTATCGCGCAGGCGGACGCCTTTCGCTGGATGAGGTCGAGCAAGTCTATTGGGACATGGTCCGGCGATCTGTGACCGCCTGATCAATGCGCGGGCCGGATGAAGGTGCCGTTGCGCAATTCCCGGAAAGCCTGCTCAAGCTCGGACCGTGTGTTCATGACAATCGGGCCGTGCCATGCGACTGGTTCGTCTATCGGTGCGCCGGAAATCAGCAGAAATCGCACACCCTCGGGGCCTGCCTGAACCGTGATCTCGTCTCCGGTTCCGAAACGAACCAAAGTTCGGTCGCCTGACATATCGCGGATGTTGACCTCTTGCCCCGCGATTTCCTTTTCAAGCAGAACCCCGGTGGGTTGAGACGCATCCGCAAATGCCGCTTGCCCCTGAAAAACGTAGGCAAACGCCCTGCGGTAGGTGTCGATGCGAAACGTTTTCTTCACACCGGCTGGGATCTGAATATCAAGATATTGCGGATCGGCGGCGATACCGTCTACGGGACCCGTCTTTCCCCAGAATTCGCCAACGATGACGCGGACCTTCGTGCCGTCGTCATCCGTGATCTCTGGGATGTCCTTGCTTTCTACATCCTGATACCGCGGAGCCGTCATTTTCTGGCCGGATGGCAAGTTTCCCCAAAGTTGAAACCCGTGCATCTGACCCACAGCGTTCCCTTTTGGCATCTCTTGGTGAAGGATACCCGAACCTGCGGTCATCCATTGCACGTCGCCTGCGCCCAGCGTTCCGGTATTTCCAAGTGAGTCCGAATGCTCGACCGTTCCCGACAAGACATATGTGATCGTTTCGATCCCGCGATGCGGGTGCCACGGGAAGCCAGCCTGATAATCCTGCGGGTGTTCGTTGCGAAAATCGTCAAACAGAAGAAACGGGTCAAGTTCGGATGGGTCCTGAAATCCAAAGGCACGATGCAACTTTACGCCTGCGCCCTCCATCGTCGGGACGGATTTCCTGATTTCCAAAGTGGGTCGTAGCGACATCGCGGCCTCCTGTTACTTGGTCGATCATGTAGTCTGTGCGCAATGTGCGTCAATTTGCGATTGGGCACGTGCTGTGTGCAAAAATTAGTAGTCAAACCGCCTCTGTCTTTCACCGTGGAAAGCCGCTAAACCCGGTCGAAATCATGCAGGGGATGGACATGCAGCAGGAAGTTCTGGCCACAGTAAAAGCGTCGACGCCCAGGCGGTGGCTTGGGGTTGGTATGTTGGCCGTGGTCGGTGCCATGGTTCTGTACGTGGCCTTGGCCGCGCCGCCCGAACCCCATTGGCAGGTGTTCCTGATCGCTGTGGGCGCTGCTTCGTTTTGGCTGGCGTATCGCATGTGGAATGCGACTGAAGACTGGATTGAGCTGACACAGACTGAACTGCGCACTGGAAAAGGGCGCATCATTGCGCGCGTTCAGGACGTCGAGGCAGTTGACCGAGGGGTCTTTGCGTTCAAACCATCAAACGGTTTTCTTGTGCGGACAAATTCCAAGGAAAAGAACGTTTGGGCACCGGGTCTGTGGTGGCGACTTGGGCGTCGCGTCGGTATCGGAGGAATGACTGCCGCTGCAGAAACCAAATTCATGTCCGAGATGCTGGCTGCGATGATCGCAGACAGAGCATAAATCAGACGTCAGCCGCGATTTCGTTGGTGAAACGGGGGCGGGTGAACACAAAGTTGCGGAACGTATAGTCGTCAGAAACCCAACCGGACCCAAAAACAGGTACATAGTTGTTGGCAGTTTCGACGATAATCAACGTGTCCTGATTGGGCATCGGGGGCAGGCTTTCCCGCATGTTCTTGATGTTCCCGTCGGTCCAGATTTGATTATAACCACGTTCGGTTGACCACCGGACGTAGTGACGATCATCCACTTCATCAAAAACAATGAGCGTGACTCGCAACTTCATTTCCGAGCCATTGTTGACCATGCGCAGCATCAACTCATACAGAGAATCCACATAGGTGTCTGTAATTGTTTGAGTTTCCCGTGAGATGAGGTCGCCGATCGTATAGGCCGCCTTCAGATTGGCCGCGCTTTGACGGAACCCGTCGAAAAAAGTAAAGGCCCCCGTCACAGTCCAGACCAGCATGGGGAATATCAAAACAGCTTCGACGGTCAGCAGACCGCTTTCGTCACGCGCGGTGCGGCTAAAGAACTTTTTGAACTTGGTCAGAAAGGACATGGGTCTATCAAGGCTCCTGAACAAATGCTGTGGTCGCGGTCAGCGCGATCTGGCCAGTTTCGTCCGAAAGCGCACGACCCATCGCAGAGGTCGGGAACACTGGATCAATCTTTGCGCATGCGCGCAGGATCATCAGTTCGTTTGACTGGCCTTGTTTGAATTGGCGAACCGGCTTCACTTCTTCAGAATTGTCAGTGCAGTCCGGGGCAGGGGGCAGGTCAACACCAACAAACGCGTTTTGGATGATCATCTCGAGTCGTAGGTTTTTCCCGCACTCTCTGACCATGATCGATTTGTTACAGATCGAGTCTTTGATCTGATCGTGGGTCAAGTTTGACCCCGTGCCCAGGCGAATGTCCCGAACGGACTGATCGACCGCGCGTTCCAGCATCGCCTGTTGCAGGGTGACAAGCGAATACTCCACCGCGCTCAGGATGAAAAACAGGAACGCGGGAAAAATCAGCACGAACTCTACCGTCACAGAGCCGGACTCTGATCTTCGGAATTTCAGGAGTTTCGCCAGGGCTTTCATGCTCATTGTGTCAGCCTCAGTTTCTTGATCGACGAGGCGATAGAGACAAAGGCGTCTTCCAGCGAAATTCCCTCTGGATCATCGAATTCGTCGACCTTGTAGACGTGGCTGTCCGAACTCGCGCAGCTTTTGATGGTCGTCAAACCTTCGTCCGGTGCTTCGAACGCGATACCGTAAACGATCACACCCTTGTCTTTGGCAGCGCCGCAGATGTTGCTGGTGCGCGTGTTCTTGGTTGTCGCACCCACCGATGAGCGAATGTTATAGTGCCAGTTATTCTCGTGGTTATTCTGCCAGTAATAGTTGTTCTTGGCATTCCACCAGGTCGAAGCAAGGTTAAAGAGTTCAGGATAGGTCAGGCGCACAGATGTACCAACTTCTTCGTTGGAGGCGTTTTCGTCGGGCGGATTGCCAAACGGATGCGTCGCCGTGACATAATTGCCTGCCTTTTCTGTGTGCTGCATCCAAACCCAGCGCTCCGGATTGGTCGAATAGCGAACACTGTATTCACCGAACTTACCATCGCCCCGGTCGTACTCAGGGTTGAACCAGACATTCGAATTGCCGCTGCGGTAATTTGATTTCAGCATATACTGCGTGGTGTTCTTACCATCGGTCATGACGATGATAACTTTCAGAACATCATCCTCATAGCGCAGCGGACGGTCGTCGAATTTCACAGGAACCGCACCTTCGGTCGACAAGCTTTTGATAATGCCCTTGAATTTAGGGTCCAACATGGCGGATCCCCACTTCATTCCAACGTCGATCGACGTGTTGCCTTTCGCGGTCAGAGCATCAATGCGGTCGTGCAAAACACCGATATCGTCTGTGACGGCCGTAATTTCACTGCCGACGCGGGTTGGGCATACCGGATATCTTGGGAATTGCTCTGCACCATTGGTGTAGCGGAACGGGTCAAAATGCGCGGTGCGCTGGAAAGCCGAAGTCGGATCCATTGACGGGTCGTCAAATTGGGTCGACGAAAAGTTCACGCAGTGCGAGTAGCTGTGCTCAGAGGTGACATTGCTGAACTTGCTTAGAATATCCTCGCCCGCATTTACCTGAGTCGCGTAAGGAACAATTGACATGGAAACTTCTGTCGCGTCCTGCTTCGACAGCATCAGCGTAACGAATTCTTTCGCGGCATCCCGCAGAACTTCGATCTTGGTTTTGCCAGCTTCGGCGGACGGGTTGTCCATCGAACCCGACATGTCGAGAACCAGCGAGATTTCGACGGCACCCACCGATTCTTCCGCCGTGCTCGCGGCGCGTGCGGTCAGTGAGTTGACCCCCGAAAAGCTCATGAAATGCGTTTTGACGACGGTTTCGGCGGTGGCCGAAACGGTTCTTGATCCCAACCCTTCAATCACGACGGGTTCGCCGACAAGTTTGCCTTCCAATCCAGCCTTTTCCAAATAGGCCGCGACGACCTCTTTAGGAGGCAGCTTCTGGTCAAGGTCGGCCGCAGCCAGCACGGCGCGATCCAGCGTTGACTGCAAATTCGCGCGGTCACGCTCATAGTTCATCAAATCGACACCCATCCCTGTGGTGGCGAAGATTATCAAGAAACCCAGAAGTACAAAAATCGTGAACGTCCCGTCTTCGCGTTCAGCGAAGCCGCGGAGCCGTGCACTCTTTTTTCCAAATTTTCCAATTCCGCTTACAATAGCGCTCATAATCATATTGCTGACCTCGCTGAGCAGTGGCCTAGCCCTGCTAAGGAAAAGTTAACGCCAGAAAATTAGCTGGGAAACGTGGCGGGAATTGGGCGAAAAAACCGTAGATTAGGCCCTTTTCCTGTCGAATGGCGGATAATTCTCTAGGTTCGCGCCGCTCTGTATTCTGTTTGGGGACAATTCCAGCCGATGGTCAAAAAGACCGCGACTCACCGCGGTTCGATAAAAAAAGTGTGAGGATTTGGAATTTTATTTTTGCTTAAATATTGATCGTTTACGCAAGGGGTGCGACAAAAAGTCAGAGCGTAGATCGCTCTTTGGCACGGAGGATTAAATGACGGCCACAAACGAACCCAGCTTTCGAGAGAGTGTTGATTTGATGTTCAACAGGGCAGCGTCCCTGATGGACCTCCCTCCGGGGCTAGAGGAAAAAATCCGGGTCTGTAACGCCACCTATACCGTGCGATTTGGTGTGCGGCTACGGGGCGATATTCACACGTTCACAGGGTACCGTTCTGTTCATTCAGAACATATGGAGCCGGTGAAGGGCGGTATCCGCTTTGCGCTGGCCGTGAACCAGGATGAGGTTGAAGCACTGGCGGCCCTGATGACCTATAAGTGCGCTTTGGTCGAAACACCCTTTGGCGGGTCCAAGGGGGGATTGTGCATTGATCCTCGGCAGTATGAGGAACACGAGTTGGAGCAGATCACGCGCCGGTTCGCGTATGAGCTGGCCAAGCGTGATCTCATCAACCCGTCGCAGAACGTCCCGGCGCCGGATATGGGCACGGGTGAGCGTGAGATGGCGTGGATGGCGGATCAATACGCCCGTATGAACACCACCGATATCAATGCGCGCGCCTGTGTGACTGGCAAACCCCTGAACGCTGGGGGGATCGCCGGGCGGGTCGAGGCCACTGGCCGGGGTATCCAATATGCGCTGCGCGAGTTTTTCCGGCATCCCGAGGACGTCCAAAAGGCAAACCTGTCCGGAAAGCTGGTTGGGAAGCGCATTGTCGTACAAGGGCTGGGCAACGTGGGCTACCACGCCGCCAAGTTCCTGAGCGAGGAGGATGGCAGCCGTATTGTCGGTATCATTGAGTGGGACGGAGCACTTTATAACCCGGACGGAATTGATGTTGAATCGGTTCGGCAGTGGATCGTCAAACACGGTGGCGTAAGCGACTATCCCGATGCGACCCATTCGGCAGACGGTGCGGCGGTTCTTGAGGCCGAGTGCGACATCCTGATTCCCGCCGCCTTGGAAGGTGTCATCAACCTGACCAATGCTGACCGGATCAAAGCTCCCCTGATCATCGAGGCTGCAAATGGTCCGGTGACTGCGGGGGCGGACGAAGTTCTGCGCAAGAAAGGCACTGTGATCATCCCCGACATGTACGCTAATGCGGGCGGTGTGACCGTTTCCTATTTTGAGTGGGTTAAGAACCTCAGCCACATCCGGTTTGGTCGAATGCAGCGCCGGCAGGAAGAAGCCCGTCACGAACTGATCGTCAGCGAGCTTGAGCGGTTGGATCGCTATCTGGGGGATGCCTGGTCGATGTCGCCGGACTTTAAGTCCAAGTACTTGAAGGGTGCCGACGAATTGGAGCTTGTGCGCTCGGGTCTGGATGACACGATGCGTATCGCCTACCAGTCCATGCGCGAAGTCTGGCACAACCGCGATGATGTCGAGGATCTGCGGACAGCGGCCTATATCGTGGCCGTGGACCGTGTGGCGAAAAGTTATCGCGCCAAAGGTCTCTGACGCATATGAAATCGGGGCGGTCGAGTGCATGTTCGTCCGCCCCTGTATCTTCGGAAAGTACTCCGGGCAGGTGCAAATGGGCGATGGCGGGGATGCCCAGTGGCGGGTAAGCTGCCCAGAAGGAATCAAATCCGGGAGACTACCGTGTTGCGATTAGCAATAATTGTCTTTCTTGCGGCCACGCCTTTGGCCGCGCAGGAAGCCAAGAAACAAGACTGCCAATATCAGGCCGACGTCGTCGCAGCGATTCAGAAAGCGCGGCTTGATAAGGTGAAAGAGCGGGACGTGCCGGATGCCGTTGCTGCATCAGCCCCGACATGGCCGGACAATTACAATGCCGCAATTCCGCTGATCACACCGTGGGTCTATGAGCAAAAGATGCGCGATATCCGCAAAAAGGACCTTGCTGCCGCATGGCTGGAGCTGTGTTTGCAGCAATAATCCACAAGTTTTGTAATTCGCTGTGGACAAACGCGCGTCATCCCCTTGGCGCGCGTTTTCATTTCTGTCAGGTTTGACCCATGTCGTTGCCCCCCGGATTTCTTGATGAACTGCGCACACGCCTTAGCCTGTCTCAGGTCGTTGGGCGTAAGGTCATTTGGGATCAACGCAAGTCCAATCAGGGCAAGGGCGACATGTGGGCGCCGTGCCCGTTTCACCATGAAAAGACGGCCTCGTTCCATGTGGATGATCAAAAGGGGTTCTATTACTGCTTTGGTTGTCACGCCAAAGGCGACGCGATCAGCTTTGTGAAAGACACCGAGAATGTCTCGTTCATCGAAGCGGTTGAGATTCTGGCACGTGAGGCAGGAATGCCGATGCCACAGCGTGACCCCAAGGCGCAGGAAAAGCAGGACCGCCGTGCCCAACTGGCTGAGGTCATGGAGCAGGCGGTGCAGTTCTTCCGCCTGCAGCTTAAGACCGGTGCAGGGAGTGCTGCGCGCGACTATCTGACCGGCAGGGGGCTAGATGCGCAGGCGTTGGACCGGTGGGAGATCGGCTTTGCCCCCGATGGATGGCAGGCGTTGTGGGACCATTTGACAGGTAAGAACGTTGCCGAGGACTTGATCCTTGGGGCAGGTCTGGCGAAGCCGTCGAACAAGGGCAAAAAACCTTACGACACGTTCCGCAATCGGATTATGTACCCGATCCGCGACCCGCGCGGGCGCTGCATCGCTTTTGGCGGCCGGGCGATGGACCCAAATGACAACGCCAAGTACCTGAACTCGCCCGAGACTGAGCTGTTCGACAAGGGGCGCAATCTCTATAATCAGGGTCCCGCGCGGCAGGCTGCGGGTAAGGGGCAACCTCTGATCGTTGCCGAAGGGTATATGGACGTGATTGCGCTGGCCGAGGCTGGATTCGGCGCGTCGGTCGCTCCGCTTGGAACGGCGATTACCGAACATCAGCTGCAATTGCTGTGGCGGATATCGGACGAGCCGATCATTGCACTGGATGGCGATACAGCCGGTTTGCGCGCCGCAATGCGCGCGGTTGATCTGGCGCTGCCGTTGCTTGAGGCTGGCAAATCCCTGCGCTTTGCGCTGATGCCCGAGGGCAAAGATCCTGATGACTTGCTGCGTGCCGAAGGGCTGGGGGCTGTGCAATCGGTGTTGGAGAGTGCGATCCCCATGGTCAAACTGCTGTGGCAGCGAGAGACTCAGGGCAAAGTATTCGACAGCCCCGAGCGGAAGGCTGCGTTGGACAAAATACTTTGGGACAAGATCAAAGTCATAAAAGACAAGTCCATACAATCGCACTATCAACAAGCCATCAAAGACCTACGCTGGCAGTTATTCCGGCCTCAGCGCCAGCCGCAAAACCGCCCGTGGCAGCCGCGCGGCAAATGGCAGCCCAAACCGGCGGCAACACCGGGTGCGCGCGCGTCGTTTCTAGCTTCGTCGGAAGGAGCAGAAATCCAACTGCGTGAAGGTGCGATCTTGGCGATTGCCGCGTTGAACCCGCAGGTCGTTGTGCAGTTTGAACATCAATTGGAAGAGATGGAGTGTCGTGACCCTGATCACGCTGCCCTGCGAGGTGCGATCTTGCGCCATGCGATTGATGATCCCGATAACTTGAAAGACCACATTGCTGAAACTTTGGGGCCGGACGCCCTTGAAAACCTCTTGCGCCTTCGCCATGTCGCAGTGATCCCCTGTGTGTTCAAACCGGGCGACGTTGAAAAAGCCGAGATGACACTGGCCGAGGAACTCGCAAAAATCAAAGCTCTCAGGGGGTTGGACGCAGAGATTGCCGAAGCCGAGGAGGAACTGTCTGAACTGCCGGATGAGGCGCTGACATATCGGCTGGCTCAGGCCGCAGAAGAGCGCAACCGCACAAGCCGCAGTCAGAATGAAGACAGGGCTGTTTTCGACGTGGCCGACAATGGCGCGCGAATCAACCGCGACGAGAAAGACGCGTTCGAGGCAATCATGTCCGGAATCAATTTTGAGCGAAAACGCCGGTAAAGTGGTGTTTTCGTAAGGCACTGGAAAAGAAAAACGGGTAAACGGGTGGCCGAATCACTTCTACGCGCTAATGATTCGGCCAGTACGAATCACCCATCCCTGCAGGAGCATTGAATGGCCGCCAAGGATACCAACGAAGACCGCAAATCCGACGAGCAGGAACAGGAAATCTCGCTGGACATGAGCCAGGCCCAGGTCAAGAAGATGATCGCCGAGGCCCGCGAGAAAGGTTACATCACCTACGACCAGCTTAATCAGGTGCTGCCGCCGGATCAGGTCAGTTCGGAACAGATCGAAGATGTGATGTCTATGCTGTCCGAGATGGGCATCAACATCATCGAGGATGAAGAAGCCGAAGAAGAAGAAAACAAAGGTTCGACCGAACTGATAACGACGGAAAGCAATCGTGAGGTTGCGCTGTCGGGGGCGGCGACCGAAAAGCTGGACCGCACTGACGACCCCGTGCGGATGTATTTGCGCGAGATGGGCTCGGTCGAACTGCTGAGCCGTGAGGGCGAGATCGCCATTGCCAAGCGGATCGAGGCCGGCCGCAACACCATGATCGCCGGCCTGTGCGAAAGTCCTCTGACCTTCCAGGCGATCACCATCTGGCATGATGAATTGCTGTCCGAAGACATTCTGCTGCGCGACGTTATTGATCTGGAGGCCACGTTCGGCAACCAGATGGACGAAGACGGCGATGTCGAAGAACCGGTGGTCGATACCTCGAACGTGCAGGCCGCCAAGCCCGCGAAAGAGAATACCGGCCCCGAACTGGATGCCGACGGCAACCCGCTGAACAACGACGACGACGACGACGACGACGATCAGGCCAACATGTCGCTGGCCGCGATGGAAGCCGCGCTGAAAGATCAGGTTCTGACGACGCTGGAGCGGATTTCGACCGACTTCTCGATGCTGTCGGAAATGCAGGACAGCCGGATTTCGGCCACCTTGAACGAGGACGGTTCGTTCAGCGAAAAGGACGAAGAAACCTATCAGAAACTGCGGGCCGAGATTGTTGAGCTGGTGAATGGTCTTCACCTGCATAACAACCGGATCGAAGCTCTGATCGACCAGCTATATGGTATCAACCGTCGGGTCATGTCTCTGGACAGCGCGATGGTGAAACTGGCGGATCAGGCGCGGATCAACCGTCGGGAATTCATCGACGCATATCGTGGCCGCGAGCTGGACCCGAACTGGCTGTCGGATATGGCCGAAAAGCCGGGCCGGGGCTGGCAAATGTTCATCGAACGCTCGACCGCGAAGGTTGAAGAACTGCGCAACGATATGGCTCAGGTCGGCCAATATGTTGGTCTGGATATCCCGGAATTCCGCCGCATCGTGCAGCAGGTTCAGAAGGGCGAGAAAGAGGCGCGGCAGGCCAAGAAAGAAATGGTCGAAGCCAACCTGCGTCTGGTGATCTCGATTGCCAAAAAGTACACGAACCGTGGCCTGCAATTCCTTGACCTTATTCAGGAAGGTAACATCGGCCTGATGAAGGCGGTGGACAAGTTCGAATACCGTCGTGGCTATAAATTCTCGACCTATGCAACCTGGTGGATTCGTCAAGCGATCACGCGGAGCATCGCGGATCAGGCGCGCACGATCCGTATTCCGGTGCACATGATCGAAACGATCAACAAGCTGGTTCGGACGGGTCGCCAGATGCTGCACGAAATCGGTCGCGAGCCGACGCCGGAAGAACTGGCCGAAAAGCTGCAGATGCCGCTGGAGAAGGTTCGCAAGGTGATGAAAATCGCCAAAGAGCCGATCTCTCTGGAAACGCCGATTGGCGACGAGGAAGACAGCCAGCTGGGCGATTTCATCGAGGACAAGAATGCCGTGCTGCCGCTGGACAGCGCCATTCAGGAAAACCTCAAGGAAACCACCACACGGGTTCTGGCCTCGCTCACCCCGCGTGAGGAACGGGTTCTACGGATGCGTTTTGGCATCGGCATGAATACCGATCACACGCTGGAAGAGGTCGGCCAGCAGTTCAGCGTGACCCGCGAACGTATCCGTCAGATCGAAGCGAAAGCCCTGCGGAAACTGAAACATCCCAGCCGATCGCGCAAACTGCGGTCCTTCCTGGATCAGTGATCAAAAAAGGCGCCTGACATCAGGCGCCTTTTTCTTTGGGCATCCGTCACAAACACGAAGTCTTGTTCAAACCTCAAATTGGCGAGAACTCACAAGTCATAGGGTCTCGGGGTTTCTATATCGCGCTTGTCCACTCATGGGACGGGCCGGGGCGAGGCGTTTGCGCCAATGACCCCCGGTCTCAGGCTTTGGCCGACACATCCAGCCTGCTTCGAAACGCACTGGGGGCTTGCCCTGTCCATCTTTTAAATGCCGTAGAAAACGCAGGTTGATCGGCATACCCCAACGAGAACGCAATCTCGGACAGAGGCATTCCGTTGGTGATAAAGGTCTGGGCCAGATCGCACCTCAGGTCCTCGACGATTTCCCGATAGCTTGTGCCTTCTTCCTTGAGCCTACGGGCAAAGGTCCGGGCACTTAGTCCCAGGTTTGCGGCGGCGTCTTCGGATTGAATGATCGCGCCGGGCAATGAGCGGGTGATCAGCCCTTCGACTTGAGCGCGCAGCTTTTGTTTCGGTTGCCGCTTTTCGGCGATGACACGGTCGCCGTATTCCAGCAGATGTTCGCGCAGTTTTGGGTCGTAGGTTGGAACCGGAAGATCCAGCGAAGACAGCGCCAAAACGATTTCCACCCTCTCAGCCCCAAACAACACGGGAAAGCCCGCCAGTCTTTGGTATTTGTTCCTGCTGCTTCCAACTTCGTGCTGAAAGCGAATTTCAATAGGAAAGAAGTTTGATTGCGTCAGGTCCCGCAGGCGGGCAAGACCCGCGAACAACAGAAACTCGGTTCGCCGATGATAGCGGGCATAACTTGCATCTTTCCATTCAGCCTCGATCGCGGCGAAATTTCCCGCAACCCTTAGGCTGAACATTAGGGCAGGATCTATCAGGCCGTGAAACCGAGACGCGTTTTCCAGTACCTGCTTCAGATCGCGCGAGTATTTACTGATATATGCTGTCAGGCTTGATGACGATTTGAACTGTAGGCCGGCCCTGGCCGCAAACGTAGCGTCGGCCAGCACATCGCAGGCGAACCGCACAAAAAGCGCCTCTTTTTGAGCGCTATAAGTTGCTGATGTCAGGTCGTCGCGACTGAGGCCACTTTTTTCCAATACCTGATCCACAATAGCCGGATCGTTCGCTTGATCTTCAAGCATTCTGGTCAACAATTGAAGGCGAGCAATATCAACGTCCATAATGTGATTTTAGCGCATACATTGTGATTTCCACCAGTTTACCCGCTGGGGTTCCCGTGTGAACAGTCTTTCAACTGACTGTAAATCGTAAAAGGTTGGCAGGATTCAGCAAGACCTGTGTTGGCGATCCAACTAATATCCGCGCGTTGTCGGGTCCGTACCTTTATGGGGATGAAGGTCAGAGCCCAGCCAAATTGTCGCGTAGACGACCAGAGGCTCCCCGACACGTGACCTGCCAATTATCCAGTGTTCTTTGGCGTTATCGGGGCTAAGCCCTGTAAAGAACACGCGCAACTTGATACCATTCTAACGCGTGCTCACGTGAATTTTGGGCGCGCCTGAATTGATTGTGAACCGGTCTTGCTCGCTATGAATGTACACTATTTCAAAATTCACCTCGTAACAGGAAAGAGTATGATTATGAAAAAGTTTATCACCACTGCAGTGACCGCTGCGGTCTTGCTGAGTACACCTGCTTCTGCCTCAGCGGCGCGGAACGGATTTCAGACAGTTGCGCTGAACAACTCGGTTTTCGAAGTGATCCCGCGCTCGCGCAGGGATGTTGATGGATATTGGTGCGCGGCTGCGGATTTTGCGCGTCGAACTCTGGGCGCGGGCTGGCAAGATCGCATCTATGTCGTGCGTGGCTATGGCCCCAGCGAGGCAACGGGTCGCCGTACAGCCGTCCAGTTCTCGACCCAACCGCCTGCGGGTGGTGTGCCCCAGCAAGGCAGCTTCATAACTTCGGGTTTCAACCCCGGCGAAAGCATGTCAGTTCAGGGTGCCAATGGGCGTTGTAATGTCCGTCCTTTCTTGAACTGAGGTTAAGTGAACCACTAAATGCAGACCGAGTTTATTATTTCGACGAAGGGGCCGGGGTTGTATGAATTCACCTTGGACCTGCGCAACTGGCTTAACTCGGTCTCAGGTGACGGTTTGCTGACATTATTTGTTCGGCATACGTCTTGTTCACTAGTGATACAGGAAAACGCAGATCCCGAGGTTCGGACCGATTTGCAAGCCTTCTTTGAAAGGCTGGTGCCGCCATCTGATCATCCGTCTATGTCTTACCTGCGTCATACCTACGAAGGCCCCGACGATATGCCTGCGCACATCAAGGCCGCTCTTTTACCGGTTTCCCTCAGCATTCCGGTAACGAACGGGCAGCCGATGTTGGGAACGTGGCAGGGCGTTTACCTGTTCGAGCATCGTGCGATGGCACACAATAGAAGGGTCGCCGCGCATTTTGCCTGAACCCTTTATCTTGCGGTGAAAATTTCCGACTACCCAAACCCTAGCGGCTGCCCTATAGTTGTGGATAAGTAAGCCGTAGCGCTTACAAAAAGAGGTGGACAAAGGGACGAGGAGACGGCGGATGCGCTGCCCGTTTTGCGGAAATATCGACACTCAGGTCAAAGATTCACGTCCGGCTGAGGATCACGTTGCGATCCGCAGACGTCGCTTCTGTCCGGCGTGTGGCGGACGGTTCACGACGTATGAACGCGTACAGTTGCGCGACTTGGTTGTGATCAAGACCAACGGCAAGCGCGAAGATTTCGATCGTGACAAGCTGGAACGTTCGATCCGCATTTCGATGCAGAAACGCCCGATTGAGCCGGATCGCATTGACCAGATGATCTCTGGCATTGTGCGCCGTCTGGAAAGCATGGGTGAAACCGATATCCCCTCAAGCAAGATCGGCGAGATCGTGATGGAGGCTCTGGCGCGGATTGACACGGTGGCTTATGTTCGCTTTGCCAGCGTGTACAAGAATTTCCAGGCGGCCGATGACTTTGAGGAGTTCGTCCACGAGTTGCGACCGCCGCAGCCTTCGTCAGACGAGTGATCGAAACAGATAAGCGATATATGGCGTTGGCCCTGTCCTTGGGTCAGCGCGGTCAAGGAACGTGTTGGCCAAACCCGGCTGTTGGTTGCGTTGTCGTGCACGACGGTCGGATCGTCGGGCGCGGCTGGACGCAACCGGGCGGACGGCCCCACGCCGAAACCGAAGCTCTGAGGCAAGCCGGAGAAGCAGCGCGCGGAGCGACAGCATATGTTTCACTTGAGCCGTGCTCACATCATGGCAAGACGCCGCCCTGCGCCGAAGCCCTGATCGCGGCTGGTGTCTCACGCGTTGTTTCTGCGATCGAAGACAGCGATCCGCGCGTGGCCGGGCAGGGCTTTGCGATGCTTCGTGATGCGGGAATAGAGGTGACGACCGGGGTTCTCGCCGATCAAGCGGCCCGGGATCATGCGGGGTTCTTCCTGAAAACTGAACAGGGGCGGCCTTTTGTGACCCTCAAACTGGCCAGCAGCTTTGACGGCCGGATCGCGACCTCAAGCGGTCATAGCCAGTGGATAACCGGCTCCAAGGCAAGACGTGTGGTTCATGCGATGCGGGCCCGGCATGATGCGGTGATGGTCGGGGCAGGAACCGCGCGGGCAGATGACCCGTCGCTGAATGTCCGCGATCTTGGAATAGACAACCAGCCTGTCAGGGTTGTTGTCTCGCGCCATCTGGACATTCCGTTGATCGGCCAACTTGCCAGAACCGCAGCTCAGATTCCGTTGTGGCTGTGCCATGGCCCGTCGCCGGACCCCGAGCGTGCACGTGCGTGGGAAGGGCTTGGCGCGACGCTGATCCCTTGCGCGTTGAATGATCACCAGATTGATGCCACGGACCTTTTGCAGCAGTTGGGGCAGGCCGGTCTGACCCGTGTCTTCTGCGAAGGAGGGTCGGCGCTTGCGGCGTCACTATTGGCCGAAGACCTTGTCGATGAGTTAGTCGGATTCAGTGCTGGCCTGACAATCGGTGCAGAAGGCTTGTCTGCAATCGGTTCACTGGGGCTAGAGACTTTGAACTCCGCACCTCGGTTCGAATTGTTGGAGGCGCGGGCCGTTGGGCCGGATGTGCTGCACCGCTGGACGCGATCTTTCCGCTAACCTCTGCGCCAGAAATGCGCGTGCGTGGCAAAAACACCCTGTAGTTTAGACAGTAGTCGAACAGACGCGCCGCCTGTCGCCCCATAACCGTCCGCCAAACGCTGTAAGGCAACTTCAACGGGGCAGGGTTGGCCAGTTACGGGGTCCAGGTAGCGTGGATAGTCAATCAAAGACGCGTGGACCAAACCCAACAATGATGGGCGCGCTCCGCGTCTCGCAGGAACGGACCCCAGATCTTGGGTCAGCCCCCAACCGGCATAGAAAGGCCCGCCAAGCGTCGTAACGCTGACACTGCGCAAAAGCGCCTCAAACCCCAGCAGCGACGTCATGGTCCAGACTTCTTGCACTTGGGTAAGCAACAGTGCGGGGTCTGAGTTCACTGCAACGACGTCAGCAAGACCTGCCGTGTCAATCTCGCCTTCGCGCAGCTTAGCTTCGACATCCGGGTGAGGCTTGTAGACGATGACGGCGTCTGGGTTCGCCTCGCGCGTCGTTCGCAACAGTTCGAGATTTGTCCGCACGTTGTTGGTGCCCAGAAGGATTGACGCATCATCCTCTACCTGACCGGGGACGAGTATCCGGTGACCCTCGGGCAATTCCGGGCATGACCCACCCGTATTGTACTTGCTGACGTTCGCAGACACGATGCGCGAGATAAGTTTTTCAGCTCGGATTTGCTGATCGGGACGCAGGGTTTCCCGCCGGGCGATCATCTCCTCAAGCTGGCTCGGACGGGTAGGGTCGTAGTAGACTCCGATGTCGTCGGTTGCCAGAGACAGGGGTGGCACAAGACGCGCGCCAAGCCCTCGGGACCGGAGAAAACCATCTTCGACCCGCGTAACATGCCCGGCATCGCGTGCGTGATTGCCCCACACCATGTGCGGCTGGTCTGGATTTTCAGGGGCCTCGGTCGTGAACCGCATTTTCTTTTCGCGCCCGAAGATCTGTTGCAGATGTTTGCGCTTCCACAGCCGCATACCTGAGGCTGTCCAACCTTTGTGATCCTGCCGCCAAGCGCGCGTTTGCGCCTCAAGAATGTCGAGAACCGTTTCGAACTCGCACAATTGATCCTGAAACGGATCATACCACTTTGGGTACAGAACCATCGCGGCTGCAAACAACTGCGCGCGGGTCAAGGTGCGCTGCCTGCGGGGAAAAAAATGTTCGTCCTGTGTCAATCCCCAACCGGCATAGAACGGCTCGCCAAATATGCGGGGTTTGTGCCCGGCGAGGATGGCTTCGAACCCCAGTTGGGACGACAGAGTATAAACGCCGACGGCACCTTCCAACAGCGTCCAGGGGCTGAGTGGTGCGTCAAAGAGTGTGACCCGGTCGGACAAGTCCTGTTCAGAATAATACCCGGGGCGATGCCCTTCGATCGTTTCTGGGTGGGCTTTAATCAAAACGCGTGCGCCCGGGTTTTCTTCCTGCGCCATGACAAGCATCTCGCGGAACCGGGCAGCGTCGCCTTTGCTGGCGGTGACGGATGCGTCGTCGCGCGCCTGATCCACGACCAGAACATATCCGGGGTCGGGCGGTGAAAGGGCCGTATCAAACGCGGAATACTTGCTGATGTGGAGCTCTTTCATACGGGCGATCCCGCCACGCGCCCTGTTCAGCAGGGCGGTATCGTCCAGCGGATGCGAACTCAGAAGCGTTTCAAGATCCGACGGTTGGGCCGGATCGAAGTGCAACCCGGTTTGATCCAACAGCAGGCCCAGCGGCGCCTCGCCACTTCGCCCAGGATGCAGCGATCGTATAAAGGCATCCTCGACCCTGAGAAGGGGCGCGTTATGCTTCTCGGCTATGTTTAGGCCGCGATGGGCCGTTGGGCTGTTGCCCCAAATGCCGACAACATCGCCGTCCTTGGGAAGACCTAGTCGGATGTCATATCCGGCAAGCGTCAGAATTCGGCGTATGCGCCGCTCAGTTAGAAAACCGCCGTTGTAAACAAACAGTCGGGTGCGATCCGCCCCGGCCGATGTCTCGGGATACATCAGCCGCCCGTAAGCGTGGCGACGTTCGCGAAGGGTGTCAGCCCGCCCGCGATAAGGGAAATTGACTTACTCCACTGTGAGTAGGGCGCCTCGGTCACATAGATCGTGTCATCGTCGCGAATGACAAAGTCTCTGGCCACGAAAAGCCCGTTCGGGGCAGTCAGGTTCAGCAGATAGATCATACGTTGATCCCCTTGCAAATCCGCTCGCCCCATAACTGTGCGTGCGATGTCCTGCCGCTCTCGCCGCAGAACGAAAATGCCTGTTGGGTCCGAAGACAAGGACTGCAAGCCGCCAACCTGAGCAAGCGCTTCCAGCGCGGACAGGTCCTGACTGTCAAAGGCAACACGCGACTGTCCGCCAGTGGCACCCAATGCGATATAAGACCGCGCGTCAGCCTCAACCAGAATACGGTCGCCGCCGCGTAAGGCCACATCCATCCGAGGGTTGCTGAACAGGTCCTCGTACCAAACCGTTCCCCGTTCGTTGCCGCGAATAAGCGTCACCAGTGCAATATCCGACCCAACAGCAACACCACCAGCCTGGGACAGCATGCCCGTCAGGGTGCGCGTGGGACGTTCAATTGGGTAGATGCCCGGCGCCCCGATAGTGCCTGTCAGTGAAACGGTTGATCCATCACCCGCGATACGGCGCACTTCGACTTGCGGGTCGGGTGTTTGATCCTTGAGCTCTTGGGTGATCTGCATGCGCAACTGCTCCGGAGTGTTCCCGGCGGCACGGACGCGCCCCGCGTAGGGCACAAAGATAAACCCGTCACTGTCAACCTGAACCTCGTTCAGCGCAGTTGCGGCCCCGGTTGGTCCCGTCAACAGGCCGTCATCGACGTTTTCCCACACGGTCAATCCCAACACGTCACCCGGTCGCACCGTGTCGGCGGCCAAGCTCTGCGCGCTTTGAAACGAGGCGGGAAAACCGAATTGTGGAATCGCGGACGTGGCCTGCGCGACACGATCATCGACTTCTACAACGAAGGCGTTGCCACCGTTTTCGACGGACCCGGCCAGAATCTGGTTCTTGCTGGGGCCGGACTTTGGAAGTTGACACGCCGCCAGAAGGCCAAGCGCGGCCACAAGGGAAACCCCCCGTATCCATTGGATTGGAAAGCTCTGCACTGCCGAATATCCTCAGTCTTTTTTGTTTGCGTTACGCTATCTGTTTCTTCTCGCAACTTCCAGCATCAACCTGTTCGTTTCCTTCCACTATTCTTAACTGTGTCGTCTGAGTCTCTGTCTCAGTAAGGACCGAATGGTAAGGATCGTGTGGATTGAGCATCATATCCGCGACGCGGCGCAGCAACTGGCGTCGACCGTGTCTGGAATAGAAGCCGCCCGGCACCTGGCAGGTTTTCAAAAGAAAGTCCCGATATACCTGATAGGCGTCGTGGCCGGGCGGATCAGGACGGGCAAAGAACTCTGCAATAGGTTGTTCTGACACGAAATCCGGTTTGTCATAGACCGATGTGCCGAAGGTGCGAATAGGGATGCCACGCCACAAAACTTGCTGACCTGCTGTCGAGTTGATCGTAACTGCGGAATTCGCATCATCCAGCAGTTTCGCCAATTTTCCGCCCGGAACATAATGGACCCGATCCGCGATCCCGTATCTCTCGGCAAAAAAGCGGGTTTTGCGTCGCAAGGGTTCGCGATGGTTTTCCAGCGGATGCTCTTTTACGACAAGCTGGTGATGCCGGGGTGCGCCTTCAGCAAAACCTTGGATCGCATGTTCGAGAAAGTCGGACATGCAGGTGTATTCCGAATGGGTCTGAACCGAACTGTCATGCCCCAACTGAAGCAGGACCAGATGATATGGCAATCCACTTCTGCGCGCCCGCGCCGTGGCCCATCGCCGCTGAACCCTGTGAAACGGCATCAGCATCAACCGTTTAAAGTACAAGCGGAATTCTTTTGAGACCGGTAACTCTCGGTGCCGCCGGAAGTTGCTGTAACGATGGTTCAGAAACAAAAGGAACCAATGGTAGAGCGCGCCATAGAAAATGTGCTGCCGCATATCACCCCAATGCGACGGAGGCGGCGGCTTCGGCGTGTCAGAGCGATCCAGCGCCCGCTCCATCTGCCTGACATTCAGTGTCATCAGACGCGAATTGCCGTTGGAACCCGAACGCTCATAAGTGATCCACCATGGGCGCAGATATCCTTCTTCGAACACATGCACGGTGATGCCGCGGGCGCGCGCGATTTCGACCGCTTGGGCGTGGACGGGTCGGGTGTCTCCGTACAACACGATATCGGTGACGCTCAGGGATTCGACGAGGTTGCAAAACCGCTCTGGCCATGTGTCGGTAGGGTCGAGGAAGGGAACGAAGCTGCCCCGGTCGAACCAGAACACCTCATCACCGGCATTGAATCCTACGCGCCAGACCTTAGCCCCGGTTCCGCGCAGCGCGCGACCCAGTACGCTGAAGAACGGTCCATGCGGGCCCTGTAGAAACAGGAATACGCGGCCGTCTGCGCCGGAATTGAGTGGTGGCATTGGTGCTGCTCGTTTCATTTTGGTGCGGAAATTATGCCTATTTGTGTCCTTCACGGCAAGGCGGGGCTTGCCCCTACAGTCGGTTACGCTTACCTCGGCTTGGAAAACTGGTCACAGGTTAGAAGCAGAGGGTTAAAGCAATGTTTACCGGGATCGTTACAGATGTTGGCACTGTTACCGAGCTGGACCAGCAAGGCGATCTGCGAGCGCGGATCAAAACGGCCTATGATACGGCTGGCATTGATATCGGTGCCTCGATTGCCAGCGATGGTGTTTGTCTGACTGTTATCGCGTTGGGCGATGACTGGTACGATGTTCAGATCAGCGCTGAAACCGTTTCGAAAACCAATCTGGACAGTTGGCAGGTAGGCAAGCACGTCAACCTAGAGCGCGCTCTGAAAGTCGGGGATGAACTGGGCGGACACATTGTATCCGGTCATGTCGACGGCGTGGCCGAAGTTGTCGCGGTGGAAGACGAGGGCGACAGCACCCGCGTGACGTTGCGTGCGCCCAAGGACCTCGCGCGCTTCATTGCGCCCAAGGGCTCGGTCGCTCTGAATGGAACGTCCCTGACAGTCAATGACGTGGCAGGTTGCGATTTTGGCATCAACTTCATCCCGCACACCAAGGAGGTGACGACTTGGGGCGGCGTCTCTGTCGGTGACAAAGTGAACCTCGAGATTGACACGCTGGCCCGCTATGTCGCGCGTCTGGCCGAAATGTCCTGACCAGACGCCGCGTTCTGGCCGGTTCGGGGCGTTTGCAGACTGGCCTTTGCGCGCGTGGTGGTCTATCCACCCGTGCAAACTTGCTCAGCGAAAGGCTGCCCAATGAGCTTTGAAACCCCCGGACCCGTCGAGGCGCAATTGCGCGACGCGATCAGCCCGATTGAAGAGATCATCGAAGAGGCGCGCAAAGGCCGGATGTATATTCTGGTCGACCACGAGGACCGCGAGAATGAGGGCGATCTGGTTATCGCCGCCGAGTTCGCGGATGCCGAGGCGATCAACTTCATGGCGACCCATGGGCGCGGATTGATCTGCCTGCCGATGACGGCCGAACGGGTGGATGCGCTGGGCTTGCCGATGATGGCGGTGAACAACTCGTCCCGTCATGAAACTGCGTTCACCGTGTCTATCGAGGCGCGCGAAGGTGTGTCGACCGGGATTTCCGCCGCTGACCGCGCGCTGACCGTGGCGACCGCGATCAACGAACAGAACACCATGGCGGCCATCGCCACCCCCGGCCATGTCTTCCCCCTGCGCGCCAAGCGGGGCGGGGTGCTGGTGCGCGCAGGCCATACCGAGGCCGCCGTGGATATTTCGCGATTGGCCGGGCTGAATCCCTCGGGCGTGATCTGCGAGATCATGAAAGCCGATGGCACCATGGCCCGTCTGCCCGATCTGGTAGAGTTCGCCAAAGCCCATGACATGAAGATCGGTACGATCAGCGACCTGATCACTTACCGCTCGCGCAATGACAATCTGGTGGTCGAGACCTCGCGCGAAACTGTCACGTCCGAATATGGTGGCGAATGGGAGATGCGGATTTTCACTGATCAAACCCATGGCATCGAACATGTCGTCATGGTCAAAGGTGATGTGACCACGCCTGAACCGGTACTGACCCGCACCCATGCCCTGCATGAAGCGCCCGATATTCTGGGCCTTGGCCCCAAATCCTCGCGCGAATTGCCCCGCGCGATGGAGAAGATCGCCGAAGAAGGCCGCGGCGTGGTTTGCCTGTTCCGCCAGCCGCGCAACTCGCTGTACGCGGCCGAGGATGAAGGGCCGCGCACTATCAAGCAAACCGGTCTGGGCGCGCAGATCCTGTCCAAGATGGGCATTCAGGAACTGGTGCTGCTGACCGACTCGCCCGAAACCGTATATCTGGGGCTCGACGCGTTTGGCCTGTCCATCGTCGGCACCCGCTCTATCCTCAAGGAAGACTGATCGTGGCTGAACAAGACAAACACGGCGTCCTGCCGACCCCAACCTTCGACAAGCCGGTGAAACTGCTGTTGGTGGTGGCCCCGTTCTATCGCGCTATCGCCGACGATATGGTCGCCGGTGCCAAGGCCGAGATTGAGGCCGCAGGTGGTACCTGTGACGTGGTCGAAGTACCCGGCGCGCTGGAAATCCCGACCACCATCGCCATGGCAGACCGCCAGTGTAACTATGACGGCTATGTTGCGCTGGGCTGTGTCATTCGCGGCGAGACCACGCACTATGAAACGGTCTGCAACGATTCCAGCCGTGCCATTCAGTTGATGGGCCTTCAGGGTCTGCTGATCGGCAACGGCATCCTGACCGTCGAGAATGACGAACAGGCCGAGGTCCGTGCGAACCCAGAAAAGATGAATAAAGGAGGCGGAGCAGCCGCTGCGGCCTTGCATCTGATCGCGCTCAGCCGTAAGTGGGGCTCTTCCAAAAAGGGCGTGGGCTTCAAGCCACCGTCCGAGTCCATCCTTGTGGCGGGCGACAGCAACGGACCCACGACAGCATGACCCAGACAGACGCGCCGAAACCGGCCAACCAGAAACGCCTGATGAAATCCGCCGCCCGGCTGTATGCCGTGCAGGCGTTGTTCCAGATGGAGCAGTCAGGCCAGACGACCGAACAGGTTGTGCATGAGTTTCTGGATCACCGGTTTGGCGCCGTCTATGAGGGTGAGGAAATGTTGGACGGCGATATCCGCCTGTTCCGTAAACTGGTCGAAGACGCCGTGAACTATCAGGCCCCCATCGACCAGATGACCGACCGCGCGCTGGTGGCCAAATGGCCTATCGCACGCATCGACCCGACCCTGCGCGCCGCCTTCCGCGCCGCAGGGGCCGAGTTGACCCAAAGCGACACGCCGCCCAAAGTTGTCATCACCGAATTCGTCGACGTCGCACGGGCGTTTTTCCCAGAAGGGAAAGAGCCAAAATTCGTCAACGCGGTTCTGGACCACATGGCGCGCGAAGCCCAGCCCGAGGCGTTCTGACGCCTTTACGCAGGGCCCATATGCGCTAGGCTGAACGCCAGAGCGCAAGGAGGCCCGCAATGCCCAAACTGATCCGTCTTTATATTACTCAGGTTGCCTGGGGCTTCGTGATCTCGGCGGTGTTTGTCGGTGTCTTGCTGGCGTTTAACGTGGCCAATCTGCGAAGCCTCATCACTGGGTCGGATATAGGACTGATTGCGCTGTTGATGATCTGGTTCATGAACGGCATCGTCTTTGCCGGTGTGCAATTCGCTTACAAGATCATGAGCATGGCTGAAAAACCCGGTGGCCCGCGCCGCGGTTCTCCGGTTGTGCACAGTTATGAGCCTGCTGTCGTTCACCAGGACGCCCCTGCGGGAAAATAACCAAAGCTTGGAAAAATGTGGCGGGACCGCCAGTCAACCGTGCGGTGTGATTCCCGAGGACCTGTATGTACAGGTGGGCGCCAGGTAATCAGGCCAGGACCTGAACAGAGCCAGCCCCCTCGGAATTGCTTAAGGCCACCAGAATGCTACCAATCACAAGAAGGGCAGAACCCGCCACGGGTCTAACTAGGTGTTGCTGACTGGATAAGCAAGGGGAGGCGGGTTGATTTTTGTTCGCTAATTGTTCACATTTCCCGGATGGTATTGGACTTGCAGCCCGGACAGAAACTGGCACGCGGTGTCGCGCGCCATCTCAGCGCGCATGGATTTGTCTCTGTTGAAGAGTTTGTGCCCGCGCGCGGGTTGCGCGTTGACGTTATGGGGCTGGGTCCCAAGGGTGAGCTTTGGGTGGTTGAGTGCAAGTCCAGCCGCGCGGACTATCAGTCGGATTCCAAATGGCAGGGCTATCTTGAATGGTGTGATCGGTTTTTCTGGGCCGTGGATACTGATTTTCCAACAGACCTACTACCTCAGGAAACCGGCCTTATTATTGCTGACGCCTATGATGCCGAGATTGTGCGCATGGCGCCCGAAGACAAGCTGGCCCCGGCGCGACGCAAGAAAATGATACAGAAATTTGCAACGGACGCGGCTCGTAGACTGCACGCGCTTCGCGATCCAAGGCTTTGAAAGATCAGCCCTTTACCGCGCGTGCGGCTTGCGCAGCGGCTCGAATTTCATCCGCAATCTCTTCGGCTTCTTCGGGGTCAAAGTCCATCGGGACTTCCAGGCCGTCGGCTTCGATGAACAGGCGCACCATGCCCTGATCGGTCGGGCCGATCTGCAAGTTGGCTTGAATGTCACGTTCGGTGTTGATGCCCATATGCGCCTCCGGGGATGAGCATTCGTGCTATCGCGCAAAGGCTTGAGAATCAAGACGCTGATGCGGTCAGATGCAGTATGAACAATGCAATGATCAGACCCTTTCGCGCTTCGGACGTGCCGTGGTTGGTTGAACAGCACGGGACCCTCTACGAGCGTGATGAAGGATTCGACGATACCTTCGCGCCGTTGGTTCAACAGATTCTTGAGGATTTCGTAGAAACCCATGATCCCGAGTTTGAGCGGGGCTGGATTGCCGAACATGAAGGTCAGCGTTTAGGCAGTATTTTCTGCGTCAGATTGGACGATAGCACCGCGAAGCTGCGCCTGTTCTTCCTTGTGCCCGAGGCGCGGAAAATGGGGCTGGGCAAACGCCTGTTGTATACATGTATGGACCACGCGCGCGCTGTAGGGTTCGCTCAGATGTCGTTGTGGACGCACGAAAGTCACCGCGCCGCCTGCGCGCTTTACAAGGCGACGGGCTGGCAATTGACAGACAGCAAACCGGTCCATTCCTTCGGTGTCGATCTTGTCGAACAAAGCTGGAAAATTCGGCTTTAATCCTCTTGCATTCCCTGGGCGCGTTCGGTAAATCGCCCCTCACGAGTGCCGCCTTAGCTCAGTTGGTTAGAGCGCTGGATTGTGGATCCAGAGGTCCCCTGTTCAAGCCAGGGAGGCGGTACCACTTATCCCTGATCAGAGATTGGTAACACGGCAGACTAGGCCGTTCATTCATGCATCGAAAATGAAGTAGCGCGCCGAAATTCAGCGCGCCAGGTTCAGCCTCAGCTTCATTTTGCTGCGCTTGGCGGCAGGCAGGTGCCGGTTCAGGCGCTTGTTGACCAGCCCGAACGCCCAGATGACCACCAGTGTCAGCAAGATGAAGTAGAAGGCCAGAATTGGGTAGGGAATGAAGGGGTTGAATGTTTTGTCCGCAAAATAGCCTGCGTAATACAGCGCGTCGCCCCGTTGCTGCCAGACTGGAAAGGCTGAGAAGAAGACCAGCGTGGTGGCGTGGAACAGAAAGATTGCTTCGTTCGTATAGGCAGGCCACGCCAGCCGCAGCATCGTGGGCCAGATGATGCGACGGAAGCGGGACCAACCTGTCATGCCATAGGCGTCTGCAGCCTCGATATCGCCCTTGGGAATTGAACGCAGCGCGCCGTAAAAGATCTCGCCCGAATAGGCAGCCGTGTTGAAAAACAGCACGATTAGGGCGCCCAGCCAGGCCGAAGTCAGCGCATCGAGCAGCGGAAAGCTCTGCTTGAGGGACAAGAAGAAGAAATAGGCAAAGAAGAACTGGATGAACAGCGGCGAGCCCCGGAACAGAAAGATGAACCATTCTGACGGTTTACGCAGCCATACATTTGTTGACGCTTTGCCCAGTGCCAGTGCCGTGGCCAGAAAGAACCCCGTGACCAGCGCCATGATTCCGAAATAGATGTTCCAGATCATGCCTGAACCGATCAGGGTGAACTGTTCGCACAGGGTGAAATCAGCCTTGGGTATGGCCCGCTCGCCAATACCGATCGAGCGCAGGCCATAGTCCTGAATGGTCTGGATACAGCTCATGCGGTGGTCTCCTTGCGCAGCAGCTCTCCACCTGATGTGGCCTGACCGTGGGACAGGCGGCGCATCAGCCGTTCGAGACCAATTTCAGAAACTCGGGTCATGCCCAGGTAGAACACCAGCAGGGCCAGGAAATACCACATGCGCCAGTCGCCATGCGGGTATTGGGTGAATTTCGGGTTCTTGAACGCGCCCAGCTCGCGTGCCCAATAGACGATGTCTTCGATACCCAGCAGGAACAACAACGGCGTAGCTTTGATCAGCACCATCCACAGGTTCGACAGGCCGGGCAGGGCATAGACCCACATCTGCGGTACAAGGATACGCCAGAAGGTCTGGCGATGTGTCATCCCATAAGCCGCCGCCGTTTCCAGCTGCGCGTGCGGCACCGCGCGCATCCCGCCAAACAGGACGTTGGCGGCGAAAGCCCCGAACACGATGGAAAAGGTGATCACGGCCAGAAAGAAGCCATAGGTTTCGTGCACCCATTCGGGGGCTGTGCCCAGCGGCAGTTTCGCCGCCTGACAGACGATAAAATCATTGCCTTGCCGGATTGGGTCCGTCCATTCAGGGCACAGTATCTTGTGCCGCGTCCATTCAAACGCCTGATCCAGCGCGATTACGAAGAACATGAAAAACGCGATATCCGGCACGCCACGCACGATGGCGATATACCCTTTTCCCAACCACGTCAGCGGCAGGATATGCGACCGGGCAGCCATGGCCCCCAGAAAACCGAATCCCAAGGCTACGGGCGCGGTAATGGCCAGCAGCAGCAGAACCTTGAAGAAGGACAGGTAAAACAGCCAATGAACGCCGTTGGTCAAATAGCAAGAGAACCAACGGACAGTGCCGAGCGTTTCGGGATCAGTGCAGAACGAGAAAATGGCGGGCCTCTTTGACTGGCAAAGGCTCAGAATGCGGCGCGCCCGGTTATCAGGCGCGCCGCAATTAGCAATTTAGAAGGTCGAGGACACTTCCCACTTGGTGATCAGCTCGTTCAGGCTGCCATCGTCCTTCATGGACTGGATGGCGGCGTTGAACTTCTCTTTCAGCTCGCCGTCGGACTCGCGGATGCCCATGCCGACGCCACCGCCCAGCGGGACTTCGTCACCGACAAAGATCATGCCCGAACCGTCTTCGGTGAAGGGCACCAAGAAGGACTTGTCAGCCAGAACCGCATCAGCTTCGCCATTGCGGACGGCCGCGATGGTTTCTTCGGGGCTTGCAAACTCCACCAGAGTTGCGCCGGAATCAGCAATGTAGCCAGCCTGAATGGTGCCTGTTTGGGCCGCGACTACGCCGCCTTCCAGATCAACGCCATCGGACATGGCAACATAAGCCGACGGATCTGGCGGGGTGTAGTTCTGGGTGAAGTCGATGACCTCGTCCCGCTCGTCGGTGATCGACATGCCGGCGATGATGGCATCATAGTTGCCCGAGACCAGGTTCGGGATGATCGAATCCCAGTCGTTCTTGACCCATTCGCAATCCAGGCTGGCGCGCTTGCACAGCTCGTCGCCCAGCTCGCGCTCGAAGCCGTCGATCTCGCCAGCGTCATTGACGAAGTTCCAAGGTGCATAAGCACCTTCCGTGCCCAGACGGATCGTGTCCGCCATGGCCATGCCCGCGCCAAGCGCCAGCGCTGCTGTGGTCAGAATCAGGTTTTTCATTGGTAACTCCCCAGTTTAGTTCTGTCCTGAGTTTATGCCGCCTTGGTGGCGGATAGAAAGCCCTGAAGCCGTGCGGATTCAGGGGTGGTGAAGATGTCTTCCGGCAGGCCCTCTTCCTCGATCAGCCCTTGATGCAGAAACACCACGTGGCTTGAGATATCGGCCGCCATTTTCATGTCATGGGTCACGATGATCATGGTTCGGCCTTCAGCGGCCAGATCCTTGATAACCTTGATGACTTCCTGCTCTAACTCGGGGTCAAGCGCCGAGGTCGGCTCGTCAAACAGCAGTGCCTCGGGTTCCATGCACAAGCCGCGCGCAATTGCGGCACGCTGTTGCTGACCACCTGACAGTTGCGCCGGATATACGTCGCACTTGTCGCCGATACCGACTTTTTCCAGATATTTCCGCGCGCTGTCCTCAACCTCGGCCTTGTCGCGGCCCAGTACGGTGACCGGGGCTTCCATGACGTTTTGCAGGATTGTCATGTGGGCCCAAAGGTTGAATTGCTGAAAAACCATCGACAGGTTGGTGCGGATACGCAGAACCTGTTTCGCGTCGGCGGGGCGGCGGTGTTGACCTTGGCCTGCCCAACGGACGGGTTCGCCTTTGAACAAAATTTCTCCCTGCTGACTGTCTTCCAGCAGGTTGCAACAGCGTAGAAGCGTGGATTTACCTGACCCGGACGACCCGATCAAAGACACCACATCGCCGCGTCTGGCCGTAATATCCACCCCTTTCAGCACTTCTAGATTGCCGAAACTCTTGTGTAGGTTTTTGATCTCGATGACCGGAGTGGAATCTGTCACGGGAGCCCTGAGTGTTATTGGTGTTGGTGCGGTACTAGGGCTTAAATTTTTGAGCAATGCAATGCGCAAATGACGCGTTACCGCTCAGAAACTGTCAAAATGACCAGACGTTCTGGCCAAATCGGTCAGGGATTGAGCATCTCGGCAGCCGCTTGCGGTGCATTGGGAACAGCCAGATAGTCATCCGCCGGGATGGCGACAAGGTTCCGCAGAAGCAGCAACTTGGCGTCCTGATCAGACAGTTCGGTTATCGCCTTTTGAGTTGCCCGCGCGATGGCGGCTGCGTCTTGCCCGATGGCGGTGATGAAGGGAAGGGCGGGTGTCGGGGATGTTTCTTCGACCGCGCGTAACGCTGTCCCCAAGTTGGTGTGTTTCTTCAACAGTGCCCAAGTGACGGCATCCAGACAGGCATACTCGGCGCGACCATCCGCAACCGCTTGGGCTGAATACGCGTGACCGCCAGTCATAAGCAATTCAGATGGAAACCGGGCGTCTTTGGCAAGGTGAACCATAGGGGCAGCCCAGCCGGATTGTGAAAGCGCCTCGTTATAGGCAAATGTCCCGCTTGCTAGCTCTTTCAACCCACGGGGGTCATCCTGCCGGGCAACAAAGACCGAACGATAATGCCCCGGCGGACATCCCGGCAGCCCGTAATCCGGTGTTCCAACCAGTTGCACCTTGCCGTGCAATCGGGTGCGGTAGGGCATCCCGCATGTCTGGGCGAACAGAAGGTCGGGACTCTGCCAGATGTTCCATGCATCTTCGTCCCGTGTCAGGCTGGTGGGGCCGAAGCCAAGGTTTTCACGAATCAAAAGCCAGAAACGATCATTCGCGGATCGAACAGCGGGCATGTCATACATGCCCAACGCAGCGATCACGCCTTAGCTGCCTTTTGCCGCGCCAGGGCCGAGTCGACATCGCTGACCCCCAACAAGCTGACCACCAGCCGCAAAACGGAATCTTCCTCTCCAGTGCGGTGCCCATCGGCCAGCGCAACCGACCACATTGCCTGAACCACGGCAAGCCGATCTTCATATTGGACGGCTTCCTTGATCGCGCGGGTAAAGCGGACGGTGTCCGGGGCTTCGGCCTCAAGATCTTCGGCGCGGGCGCGCAGGGCGGCGGCTTCAAACGGGGACAGGCCATAACGTTCGGCGGAAACACGGTCGATCCGCGCCATCTCGCTGTCGGCATAGTCGTTGTCTGACCGTGCAATGCGGACCAATAGGGCGGTCAACGCCAATCGCGCATCGTCATCGGCAAGCGGGTCGGGCTGAGGCTGAGTAAGCCGGGACAGGAAATCACTGAACATATCGAAAGATATAGAGGCCGACTAGGTTTCTTCCAAGCGCCTTTGCACGCGGCCGCGTGCAACTTGGCTGTCATTAAAGCTGAGGCCCATCGCGATACGGGCTTCCTCGACGATCTTCATCTCACCTTCGTCGGAATTGCCGTCGGCCAGAACGACCTCCCACAGGGCGTCCAGGGCGGCCAGTCTCTCGTGCAGGTCCGTGGTTTCGCGGATCAGTTTGCCGAACGTGTCTGTCTCGGGGGCCGCCGCGTGCAGTTTTTCGCAAGTGGCGCGGACCTTGGCGGCCTCAATCGCGTTGTGCTGGTACAGACGGGCAAGTATCCGATCAATCAGGCTGATTTCTTCCAGCTTATAGTCGCGATCCGCCTGCGCCACGCGCACCATCAACGCACCCAACGCCAATTCAGCGTCCGGGTCGGGCAGATTCGTATGCTGTGGTGGGCGAAACGCCTGAAAGAGCTTTTTCAACATAATTTTAGAATATTCCATATTTTGTAGCCCGCCAAGCACGGACTACATGTCATGGACTGGAATCGTCAAAATTCCGCTGTGTGGGTTTCAGCGGGCCATAAGGCCCTGAAGTTTAGTTCAGAGCGTTTGCTGCCTGTTCTTGCAGCCATCCCAACATCTGTTTGTAGGGCACGGGGCCATAGCTGATGCGCGCCACGCCCAGAGAGGCCAATGTTGCGGTGTCCGGTGTGCCGGGCAGGGCAATGATGTTTACAGGCAGTTCGGTCGAATCGCATAACCGCGCGATAAGTGCCTCATCCTTCAGCCCCGGCGCAAAAAAGCCGCTGGCACCTGCCTCGGCATAGGCTTTGGCACGTGCGATTGCGTCGTCCAACATGTCATCGCTATGTGTATCGGGCTTGGCCTTGAGGAAAATATCCGTGCGCGCGTTGATAAAGGCGGGAATCCCGGCGGCATCACAACCTTCGCGCATTGCGCGTACCCGCGCTTCCTGAGTCTCGACGTCATACAAATCTTTTGTGCCCACGATCTGATCCTCGAAGTTGAAGCCGATCACCCCGGTTTCCAACGCACGTTCGACATTTGCAGCGACGCCAAGCACGTCCGAAGCGTAAGCCCCTTCGAAATCCAGCGTCACAGGAAGATCGACGGCCGCCACAATACGACGGGCATTGTCCAGCGCGGCCTCCATTGGAATGTTCTCGCCATCCCCGAACCCCTGCGCCATGGCGACCGGGGCGCTGCCCGTAGCAATCGCCTTGGCCCCGGCATCACGCACGGCTCCGGCGCTGCCAGCGTCCCAGATATTGAACAGAATTACAGGGTCGCCCTTCTTGTGCAGGGCGGCAAAGGTCTCTGCGCGTGTGATCTGATCTGTCATGGCCGGTCTCCTGTCGTTGTTGTCACGACAGTTAAAGGCGCAAACAGCCGATGCGTACAGATTTTTTCGCACCGACTGTCACAAGGCAGTGATCCCACGAAGGTCAGACCAGACGAGAGGTGTCCTTGGCCGCACGCACGAACTCGCGGAACAAAGGATGCGGGTCGAACGGCTTTGACTTCAGTTCGGGGTGATACTGCACACCGATGAACCACGGATGGTCTGACCATTCGACAATTTCCGGCAAACGTCCGTCAGGGGACATGCCCGAGAATTTGAGCCCGGCCTTTTCCAATTGCTCGCGGTACTTGATGTCGACCTCATAGCGGTGGCGGTGGCGCTCTTCGATATTGGTGCCGCCGTAAACCTCGGCCACTTTCGAGCCATCGGCCAGAACCGCATCATACGCGCCCAGACGCATGGTGCCGCCTTTGTCGTCGCCCACTTTGCGTTCAACCTTGTGGTTGCCCTGAACCCATTCCTTCAGGTGATAAACCACGGGTTCAAAACGCTTTTTGCCGGCTTCGTGGTCGAACTCTTCGGAACCCGCCTCTTTGATGCCAGCCGCGTTCCGGGCCGCTTCGATCACAGCCATCTGCATGCCAAGACAGATACCCAGATAGGGAACCTTGTGCTCGCGAGCGTATTGCGCGGCCTTGATTTTGCCTTCCGTACCACGCTCGCCAAAGCCGCCGGGGACAAGGATGGCGTGGAAACCTTCCAGATGGGGCGCGGCGTCTTCTGTATCGAACACCTCGGCGTCGACCCATTCGACCTTGACCTTGACGCGGTTGGCCATGCCACCATGAGTCAGCGCTTCGGCAATCGACTTATAGGCGTCTTCCAGTTGGGTGTATTTACCGACGATGGCGACCTTTACCTCGCCTTCGGCATTGTGGATTCGGTCACTGACGTCTTCCCATTTCGCCAGATCGGGTTTCGGGGCAGGGCTGATCTGGAACGCATCCAGAACCGCCTGATCCAGACCTTCCTTGTGATAAGCCAGCGGCGCGTCGTAAATCGTGCCAAGGTCCTGCGCCGCGATCACGCTGTCAGGGCGCACGTTGCAGAACAGGGCCAGCTTTTCGCGTTCTTTCTTTGGGATCGGACCTTCCGACCGGCAAACCAGAATGTCAGGGGCCAGACCGATGGAGCGCAGCTCTTTGACAGAGTGCTGGGTTGGCTTGGTTTTCAACTCGCCCGACGCCTTGATGTAGGGCAGCAGCGTCAGGTGCATGAACAGGCACTGGCCGCGCGGCTTGTCCTGGCTAAACTGACGGATGGCTTCGAAAAAGGGCAGGCCCTCGATATCGCCGACGGTGCCGCCGATCTCACACAGCATGAAATCAACCTCATCCTCGCCAATGGCGATGAAATCCTTGATTTCGTTGGTGACGTGCGGGATCACCTGAATGGTTTTGCCCAGATAGTCGCCACGGCGCTCCTTCTCGAGCACATTCGAATAGATCCGCCCCGAGCTGACCGAGTCGGTCTTGCGCGCGGCGACACCTGTGAAGCGCTCATAATGGCCAAGGTCCAGATCGGTTTCGGCCCCGTCATCGGTGACGAACACTTCACCATGTTCAAACGGCGACATAGTGCCAGGGTCGACGTTCAGATAGGGGTCCAGCTTGCGCAGCCGGACCGAGTATCCGCGTGCCTGCAACAAGGCACCCAAAGCTGCCGAGGCCAGCCCTTTGCCCAAGGACGAAACCACACCACCGGTGATGAAAATAAAACGCGCCATGTTGTTCGGCTAGCTCCCGTGAGACGTCAAAATCAGCTGCCCGACGGTTCCGAAAAACCGTTGCATCACGGGACTCCATACATAAAGGATTCGCGCCCAAAGCGCAAGAGAACCGCAAGATGCTGTTGCAGTTCTCTGTCAGGTTTCTAGGTTTTGTGGATCAGTCGGCCTGCGGGATAAGCGGCGCGTTGTCGCCCTGTACCGGAGGCAGAAGATCGTCCGCCGACGGAACCGCCGGTGCGCTTTCTTCAGTCGCAGCCGGGGCAGGAACGCCCAACCGGTCAATAACCGAGCTGCCCGAGGATTTCTGAGCCGCCAGAATCGTCAGCGTGATCGAGGTGACGATAAAGCACGCCGCCAGAATCCACGTGACCTTGCCCAACGCAGTTGCAGCCGCGCGGCCGCTAACGGCGCCGCCACCGCCGCCACCCATGCCAAGACCACCGCCTTCGGACCGCTGCATTAGGACGACAGCGATCAGGCCCAGAGCCAGAAGAAGATGGATGATGAGAACGACGTTTTCCATGGTGGTCCTGTACAGCGTGGCGTGTATCGCGAGGTACTTATGCAAGTTTGGTTCCGGGGGCAAGTCACGAGTTTCCATCAGGATCAATGATGTGTCTTATCACGGCAAGGGGACTGGACAGATCGGCGGGTCGTGGCGCAACCTGCGGCCATGCCTCATGATGATCACGACCACCCGCACGCTCTTTTGCCGCCCGAACCTGCCTTGCGCGTCAAGGCGCTCGAGACGATTCTGACTCGCAAGGGGCTGGTTGACCCGGCGGCTTTGGATGAGATCATCGACACCTACCAAAACAAGATAGGCCCTCAGAACGGTGCGCGTGTCGTCGCAAAGGCGTGGACGGACCCGGAATTCAAACGCGCTTTGCTTGAGGATGCGACCCCGGTTGTTGCTGATCTTGGATTTTATGGGCGGCAGGGCGAACACATTGTCGTGGTCGAGAATACGCCCGCCCAACATAATATGGTGGTTTGCACCTTGTGCAGTTGTTACCCGTGGCCGTTGCTTGGTATCCCCCCGGGGTGGTACAAGTCCGACGCATATCGCGCGCGTGCCGTTCGAGAGCCGCGCAAAGTATTGGCCGAGTTTGGTGTGGCACTGCCATCCGAAACTGCCGTTCGGGTTTGGGATTCGACCGCCGAAATCCGCTATCTGGTTCTTCCAATGCGGCCCAAAGGCACCGTATCGCTTGACGAAGACGCTCTGACCGCCTTGGTGACACGCGACAGCATGATCGGAACCGGTTTGCCCAAGGTGCCCTCATGACACGGGTTCACGACATGGGTGGGCGGTTTGGCGATGGCCCAATAGTCCCCGATGCCGACGGTGCGCCGGTATTTCCCCAGGAGTGGCATGGTCGCGCATTGGCCGTAACTTTGGCAGCAGGCTTTCTAGGCCAGTGGAACATCGACATTTCGCGCCATGCGCGTGAGCGTTTATCGCCAAAGGACTACACGCGGTTTTCCTACTACGAAAAGTGGATATCTGCCTTGGCTGACTTGTTGGTCGAGCAAGGTGTTCTGACATTGGCCGACTTGAAGGGGGCGGAACAAGAGGGGCCGCATCCTCTGGCATCAAGGACGCTCAAAGCCGAAGCCGTTAGTACCGCGCTATCCAAAGGTGGTCCCGCGGATCGACCGTCCAACGTGCCAGTGCGATACGAAATCGGCCAGAGCGTTCGGACCGTTCACCCTGCTTCCAATCGGTTGGTGGATGGCGGTCACACACGATTGCCAGCCTACGCCGCTGGAGCCGAGGGGCGGGTTCTGCGTGTTCACGGCACCCATGTCTTACCGGACTCAAACGCGCATGGCCTTGGCGAAGCGCCCGAGCCGCTTTATGCAGTGGTTTTCGCCGCATCGGAACTTTGGGCAGCGCCCGAAAACCCCAAGGACGAGGTCGTACTAGACCTCTGGCAAAGCTATCTGGAGCCTTCATGACCGATTGCATCGCGCATACAGCTCCCGAGCCGGTGTTTGCCGAACCATGGCACGCTCAGGTCTTTGCCGTGACAGTTGCGCTGAACGAAGCGGGGCGATTCGATTGGCCGGAATGGGCGACAAGATTTTCTGCTACGTTGAAGCGTCACGGGTTGAAGAAGGAACTCGATGGCGGCGAGGATTATTTTCGCGCTTGGCTTGAGACACTGGAAACGCTTCTTGTAGATGGCGGTGAAACCAACGCTGGCGATATCGACGCTGTATCAGCGGCCTGGGAAAAAGCGTATTTGACCACACCCCATGGCAGCCCTGTTGAATTGAGTGCCGATTAGGGGGCTCTGCCCCCGCCGCGCGTTCCGCGCGCCTCCCCCGGGATATTGATAGCCAGATGAAGCAGGGGATCCGTTCTTCATCTGGCTCAAAATATCCCCGCCGGAGGCATCGCGCGGAGCGCGGTTTTGATCTGCGGCGAATTACCGGTTTCCCTGCCGCTTTCTCCTCGTTATATGAGCCGAGTTTGATATCTCAGCGCAAAAGGACCGGATATGGCCAATGTGGTTGTTGTCGGCGCCCAGTGGGGTGACGAAGGAAAAGGCAAGATCGTCGACTGGCTCAGTGAGCGGGCAGATGTCATCGCGCGTTTTCAAGGTGGGCATAATGCCGGGCACACGCTGGTGATCGATGGTGAAGTTTACAAGCTGAACGCGCTGCCTTCTGGTGTGGTGCGTGGTGGAAAGCTGAGCGTGATCGGCAACGGTGTTGTTCTGGATCCTTGGCACTTGGTGAACGAAATTGCCTCGATCCGTAAACAGGGGGTCGAGATCACCCCTCAAACGTTGATGATTGCTGAAAACACGCCCTTGATCCTGCCCATTCACGGTGAGCTGGACCGAGCGCGGGAAGAAGCGGCAAGCAAGGGTACCAAGATCGGAACCACAGGGCGCGGCATCGGCCCGGCTTATGAGGATAAGGTGGGGCGCCGCTCGGTGCGCGTTGCTGATCTGGCTGATGAGGCGACGCTTGAGGCACGGGTTGACCGGGCGCTGCAACACCATGATCCGTTGCGCAAAGGTCTGGGGATCGAAGCAGTGGATCGTGACGCGCTGATCGCTCAGTTGAAAGAGATCGCCTCGGAAATCCTGCCTTTTGCGGCTCCGGTCTGGAAAGTGCTGAATGAAAAGCGCAAGGCGGGGAAACGCATTCTGTTTGAAGGGGCGCAGGGGGCACTGCTGGATATTGATTTTGGCACCTATCCTTTCGTGACGTCTTCGAACGTGATCGCAGGGCAGGCCGCAACGGGCGTAGGCATTGGGCCGGGGTCGGTGGATTTTGTTCTGGGTATCGTCAAAGCCTATACCACCCGCGTCGGTGAGGGACCTTTCCCGACCGAGCTGGATGACGAGGACGGCCACCGTCTGGGCACTCGGGGTCATGAATTTGGAACTGTGACAGGACGCAAACGCCGCTGCGGGTGGTTCGATGCCTGCCTTGTTCGGCAGACCTGTGCCACCAGCGGTGTAAACGGCATCTCGCTGACAAAGCTGGATGTGCTTGACGGGTTTGAGACGCTGAAAATCTGTGTGGGGTATGATCTGGACGGCAAGCGACTGGATTACCTGCCGACCGCCGCAGATCAGCAGGCCCGCTGTAAACCGATCTATGAAGAAATGCCGGGTTGGAGCGAATCCACCGAGGGTGCCCGCAGTTGGGCAGACCTGCCTGCAAACGCCATCAAATACGTGCGCCGAGTCGAAGAACTGATCGAATGCCCTGTAGCCCTATTGTCGACAAGCCCGGAGCGGGACGACACCATTCTGGTGACTGACCCGTTTGCAGATTGATGGGAACCGATCAGAAACCAGGCCTCAGCTATAAGGCACGCCGTCGTTGGTCGATGGTGTTGCTGCTGGTTGGTCTGCCGGCCTATATCGTGGCGGTGGTGACAATTGTGAATTGGCTCGACCGACCGCCGATCTGGTTGGAACTGCTGGTCTATGTCGTGCTTGGCGTCTTGTGGGCTTTGCCGTTTAAGTTCGTGTTTAAAGGCGTCGGCAAAGAAGATCCGGATCAGCCATCGGAATAGGTGTTCACTGCCTGTTTCCGTGCTCGGGTAATGGCCAAGTCAGGATTGCGCGCGCTAAGGCGTGATACTCGCCCGATATTTCTTCGGCGAGGCTGAACGGGCTTGGCCATGGTGTGGTCAGTGTGGCCTCGACCTGTCCGGTGACAAGCTTCAATTCAGCTTTGTGTTTTTCCGCCAGACGGCGCATTTTCTGGTTCGTCGCCAGGCACAGCATATGAACCTCGCGAATGCCTCGGTTTCGCGCGGCTGCAATGATCCGAGAGAGCAGGGCATCGCCGATACCGCGGTCTTGCCAGGATGCTTCGACTGTCATCGCAACTTCTGCCACGAAATTCTGGCTATCGGGTACAGTCCGAAGCTCGCCAACACCTCGCAGACAGGAATCTGGAAAGGCCCCGAAAACAAGCGCGGCATTGTCAAATATTCCGTCCAGATAGTTTTGCACGAATTCCTGTCTGACCGGGACGCCAAACCGAGAGGTCAGCGTGTCTTCGTTTAAATTCCTATAATGGCTTACTATTTTTGGTTTGTCGTATATTCGAAGGCGCCGTATTGGGAGTTCATACATGGCACGACTCCTGTTTTAACGAATTGTGAACATCAAATTAGACGGGGATAGGTTACCATTTTTCTGCAGTGCAGCAAAAATGACGTTTCGTCACAATCAGCCGCGAGGGCATCTGTCTGAAAAGGCAAAAGAAAAGGCCGGCGCATTGCACCGGCCCCTTGATTTCAAGCTTGTAAACGGTCAGCCAGCGGCGCGTTCGTCATTCGGGCGAAAGCCAATCTGGTTTGACGCTGCAAACCGTCCGCCGCCTGCTTTCTCGATCTTGCCGTCGCGCAGCAACTGACCGAAGGACCGCAGGCTTTCTTCGCGGTTGAACTCATCTTGCTTGAGAGAGCGGATCTTGTTCATCAACTGTGGACGCGAGAATTGCTCCTGACCTTCGATGAACGACAGGTAGGCCGCTGCGGCCTCAAGCAGATCAGGCAGGGACTGCGCGCCTTGCTCTTGCGCGAAGGATGCAAATCCACCTTCCTCGCTCGCCTGATCTTCACCCTCGGACGTTACACGGCGGGGCGTAACAGGGCTGGCATCTTCGTCGTGATTGTCAATGCGTTGCTCCGCCACCAGCTTCAACGGAGCCAGCGTATCCGATTGCGGGCGCATGCTGGTCACCTGAACCTCGGGGCGGCGAGGGCTGACTACGGACGATGTCAGGTTGCGATATTCTTCTTCCTCATCGTCTGCCTCGGGCTGGTCCTTACGCTCTGCTTCGGTCGCGGCCACCGCAGCACGGAGGTGAGAATAGGTCTCGCGCTGTGTGTTCGCCGGATCGTCCATCTGAACACCGGCTTTGTCCATCAGGCGCGTCAAATCCTGATCCGATGCCGCGGAATCGGCTGCGGGTTCGTTCGCACGATTGGCAAGGAACGCCTCAACCTCAGAGATTTCGCTAAGGAGGTTTTCTTCGTCCTGCGCGCTCAGAACACCTTCTTCGGCAGCGGTCTCTTCAACTTCGAGTTCGCCGTCGTCCGAGGCATCCTCGCTGAGGATATTGAGGATCTCTTCGTCTTTGTCCTGTTCGTCATCCGAAAGCTGGATTTCAGTCTCGGCAATCTCTTCCTCGATCACGTCCTCGGTTGGCAACACCGGGGTTTCTTCCAGATCTTCGACGGCTTCAATCACCGCCTCAATGGACGGATCGTATTCTTCGACAGGCTCGTCCAGTTCAGCAACCGGTTCAACGGCTTCAGGAGCCGCCTCGGCCGTGGGCATATGGTCGTCTTCGGCAATCGGTGCGGTGTTCTCTGCTTCGAACGGTGCTGCGTCGGCTTGGGCAACATCTTCTGTCGAGACGTCTTCCTGCAGGTCTTCCGCGCTCAGCGAACCGGCTTCAAAGGCTGCTGCAACGGCGTCCGAAGGGCCAGCGGCCTCTCTCATCAGTGTCGTTTCTTCGTCCTCAGCGTAAATGACCGAATTCTCGTCGGTATGGGATACGACGGCACGAATGCGCTGTAGCTTGGCGGCGATGCTGTCAGCCGCCGGGGCAGGGGCGTTTTCAACCTCTTCCGCGTCATCAAAGAAAACAGCGGGGGCTTGTTCCGGCTCTGCCGCGCTCAGCGCTTGTTCTACTGGCGTTGCAGGTTCGGAAGGCGCTGCCGCAACTTCGGTTGCACGCAGCAACAGGCCGCTTTCGTTCTGGCGGGCTTCCACGCGTGTAGATGCGTCGCGCTGCGCGATGCGGGCCAACATCTCGGCGTCGGGCTGGGGAGGTTCTGACCCAAAGTACCGGTCTTCCGCAGCAAGGTCGCGAAAGTACTCAGCAATGGCCTTCATCGTTTCGAATGAATCGTCAAAGCCTTCCAAAGTGCATGAGAAGGTTCCGTAGGAAACGGTTAAAACCTTGTTATTCTGTACCATCAGACGCACGTCCTTTACAAACTACCTGAACCAACCTGCCCAGGTCCGGGCACCCCTATTGGTTCGAAACTTTGCTTATAAACCTATCATTTTGTGGTCTGAATGTGTCCAAAACCGGGAAAAATGATCAATCTTAGAAAAAATATGCCAATTGTGCGCTCTGACGAGCCAATTGTGCTGGTCGGAGGCGGGCAAATTGGGCCCCGCGATCTGGAAACCGCGCTGATTCGCGCGGGTAAGGTCGTGGCCGCCGATGGCGGAGCGATACCAGTGCTTGAGGCCGGCCATATCCCCGAGGCCGTGATCGGAGATTTCGATTCGCTGGAGGCATCACACAAAGCGCAGATTCCATCCGACCGTCTGTTTCCAATTCGTGAACAAGACAGCACGGATTTTGACAAGGCATTGCGCAGCGTAGACGCGCCGCTGATCCTGGGCGTCGGGTTTCTTGGCGGGCGTTTGGATCACCAATTGGCTGTGCTTAACGGGTTGGTCAGGCGGCAGGATCGGCCCTGCGTCCTGTTGGGAGAGCATGAGGTCGTGTTTCACGCACCGCTAAACATCAGGCTTGCGCTTGCGCCGGGTGACGTCGTCTCATTGTTTCCATTTCAGCGGGTAACGGGGCAGAGTAAGGGATTGGAATGGCCGATCGACACGCTGGTTCTGGAACCTGACGGAGTGGTCGGGACATCGAACCGGGCAGTGTCTGAGGTTACGCTAACCATGGACGCGCCGGGGTTGTTGATGATGGTCCCGAGGACGGCCTTGGATGCGGTTATGCAGGCGTTTCAGTCGGGGCAGACCGGGCGCTGGCCCGCTCGCGCAGAATGACATAGAGGCCGGCCAGAACGGTGACCGCAATACCGATCGCGGCCATGCCGTCGGGCAGGTCCGAAAAGATCAGCCAGCCGAACAGGGTGGCGACTGGTATCTCAAGGTACTGCATCGGGGCCAGCGTCGCCGAGGGCGCATAGCGCAGTGACCACGTCATAAACAGATGCGCGACTGTCCCAAGCAGGCCTATCGCCAAGAACAGGAAATGGGTGCCTTCAGTTGGGGCGACCAGCGAAAGGTGCCAGACCTCCGTCGCGGTTCCAGCGATCAGGACGGGCAACATGATGATGGTGGCCATCGCACCCGAAACAGCTTGAAGGGCAATCGGGTCGGCCTCTTTCGCTATTTGTCGCGTGACCAGCATGAACAGTGCAAAGACGACGGCGACGACAAGGGGCAGAAGGGCTGCCGCTCCGACTTGAATGAAGCTTGGCTGGATAACCATCAGCGTCCCGGCGAAACCTACGGCGCAGGCCACAAGGCGCCTCAGGCCGACCTCTTCGCCCAGCACGTAACGACCCAGCAACAGCATGATGAAGGGCATGACAAAGGCGATGGCCACCGCGTCGGCCAACGGCAGATATTGCAGGGCGGTGAACATCGCGCTGATACCGAGAATGTGCAAAATCGTTCGAATGGCCGTCAGGCGTAGTACGCGCCCCCGCATCCGCCAATGTCGTCCCGTCAAAGCAACCAACGGGATCAGAACCACCGCCTGCACCGCGAAACGGATAAAGACCAGCATCGCAACGGGCGTTGTCTCACCCAAAAGCTTGGCCATTGCGTCGCCCAAGGGGGCGAGCACGCAAAACCCAAGCATCAAGACGATACCGAAGACGGGGCGATCTTGTGTCATGCCCGCGACGCTAAGTTGAATGGGGGTCTTCGGGCAAGGGCTGTACTTGGGTGTAGTCCGGTCCAATGCAGATCGGCAGAGTGTCATTCAGCTTAAGCCATTCCAGCTTTTCTTCGTGGGCTACATGTAGCGTCGGCTGCAATGCGTCGGGATTGTCCAGCGTCGCGACGTATAGATGCAGGATGCCGGACATCGCCTGAGACCGAAACGAAATCGGCGTGCCGCATTTCGGGCAGAAACTGCGTTCAACGCCGGGCGAAGACCTAAAGGTCTTTGGTTTCTTGCCCGTCCAGCGCCACTGGCCGTCGCGCACCCCGAAATATGTTGTCATAGGCGCGGCGCATTGCCGCCGGCAACTGTCGCAGTGGCAGGTCACGCAGGACAGGGCCGGGGGATCGACCTCAAAGGTTATCGAGCCACATAGGCAATGTCCGCGCATGACGCTCCTCCGACTCGGGGATCAACAGTTGGGCACGTTCACGGCCAGACCACCCAACGACGTTTCCTTGTACTTTTCGTGCATGTCATGCCCGGTTTGGCGCATGGTTTCGATGACTGCGTCCAAGGGGACAAAGTGACGACCATCACCGCGCAACGCCAAAGACGCTGCTGAAACTGCTTTGATTGCGCCCAGGCCGTTGCGCTCGATGCAGGGAACCTGAACCAGCCCCGCGACCGGGTCGCAGGTCATGCCCAAGTGGTGCTCCAACGCGATTTCAGCCGCGTTTTCCACTTGCTCAGGCGTGCCACCCATCACAGCGCACAGCCCCGCGGCAGCCATTGCCGAGGCGCTGCCAACCTCGGCCTGACACCCAGCTTCGGCACCCGAGATCGACGCGTTGAACTTGACCAGCCCGCCAATGGCAGCCGCAGTCAGCAAGAAATCCTCAATATGCGTTTCCGAAGCACCGGGCACGTGATCAAGGTAATAGCGCAGGACCGCAGGCAGAACCCCGGCAGCGCCGTTTGTTGGCGCTGTTACGACCTGCCCCCCGGCCGCGTTTTCCTCGTTTACCGCCATGGCGTAAACGCTCATCCAATCGTTGATTGTGTGCGGGGCATTCAGGTTCATCCCGCGTTCGGCCTGAAGCGCGTCGTGAATACCCTTAGCGCGTCGGCGCACGCTCAGGCCACCAGGCAGAATGCCATCCGTGTGCAAGCCCCTCTCGATACAGTCATTCATGACTTGCCACAGTCGGGCCGAGCCTTTGGCAAAACTGTCGGCACACCCGCGCGCGATCTCGTTGGCGCGCTTCATCTCGGCGATGCTTTTGCCGCTGGCCTTGGCCATGTCCAGCATTTCGACCGCCGATTTGAACGGAAAGGGGACGGGGGCGCCTTCGTCAGTGGCTTTGCCTGCGGCCAGTTCTTCTTCCGTCAGGACAAATCCGCCCCCGATCGAATAGTAGACCTGCCGGAGGATTACGTCGCCTTGTGCGTCCGTAGCCATAAGGATCATGCCGTTGGCGTGGCCGGGCAGGGTGTGATCGTAATCAAAGACCAAATCTGCCTTGGGGTCGAAATGCAGCGTCGGCAAACCATCGGGGGTTACGCTGTGGCTCTCTTTGATGGCCAGCAGCGCGGCTTCGGCTTTTTCATTGTCGTAAGTATCCGGAACAAATCCAGCCAGCCCCAGTATCGTCGCGCGGTCCGTGGCGTGCCCGACACCGGTAAAAGCAAGAGAACCGTGCAGCGAGCCGCGCAGGCCCGCAAACTCGAACGGGGAATCTCGCATAAGGTCCAGAAAACGTGCCGCGGCCACCATCGGACCCATTGTGTGCGACGAGGATGGGCCAATGCCCACTTTGAACATATCGAAGACAGACAGGAACATATCAGGTAGCAGAGCCTTCTGGAGGGTTAGCATAAGTCGGAGAAGTAAACGGTGTAACCCCCAACCCTTCGGCTTTGATGGCTGCACGAGTGGCGGGGCGGGTTTCCAGATGCATAAGCACGTCCCGCAGGCGCGGTGTATCGTGCACCTGATACCAACTGCGGTCGGACTGCATCGGGTACAGGGCCATCCAACGCATCTGGCAAGCAAGGTAATACGTTAGAACCGAGGGTTTCTCGGGGTGCAGCCAGTTCGGGGTTTGCTCTGCTGTGGCTTCCAGAACCTGAAGGTGCTGGCGCAATCTCTGGCGCATTCCTTCGCGTAACGGCTCGGTTTGTGCTGCTTCAATGTATTTTTCTGCATAAAAAAGGATGCGCAGGTCAGCGTGCAGAGTGTTCGATGCAAAGAACAGCCACTTCAAGAACGCGGCCCGGTCCGGGCTGTCTGGTCCCGGGGCAAGCTGCTTATGGGTGTCGGCCAACCACAGCAAAATCGCGGCTGTTTCAAAAATCGGACCCTGCGGTGTTTCCAGAACCGGGATCAGACCGTTGGGATTCAGCGAGCGATAGGCCGCACCGTCCTGTGCGTTCTGGCGGCGATCAACCAGAGCCGTTTCGTAAGACAGCCCCATTTCTTCCAACGCCAGCCGGATCACCAGCGAGGCGTTGTCGGGGGCATAGTGCAGACAGTAGAGCGCGTTCATGACGCCTGTGTACACCGCAGCGCAGAAGGCGAAACCTTCGATTGCGACGTTTCCAATCGGAAACGCGTAGTTTTCAGCCGTGCAAGTATTGCGAAATGTTTTATTCGCTCTCGCAGTTGCCGCAGGCATTCCGTATAAGTCCGGCAGCAAAATAAGGATCTACGGCGATGATCGGAGAGTTGTCACCCATCGACAAAGCCAAATATGTCGCCGCGCGCCGCGCGGCTGACATGGTGCAGGACGGAATGCGCGTCGGGCTTGGCACCGGGTCGACTGCCGATTGGATGGTGCGTCGTTTGGGGGAACGGGCGCAGCGAGAGGGCCTGAAGATCAAGGGTGTGCCAACTTCGACCCGCACGGCGCAACTGGCCCGTGAGGTCGGGATTGACGTTGTCTCACTGGATCAGGCTGGATGGCTGGATATCACCATTGATGGCGCGGATGAGTTTGACGGCGAGCTGAACCTCATAAAAGGCGGTGGCGGTGCGCTGCTACAGGAAAAGATCGTCGCCACAGCCAGTGATCAGATGGTCGTGATCGCAGATGCCGGCAAAGAGGTTGAAACGCTGGGTGCGTTTCCCCTGCCGATCGAAGTCATTCCGTTCGGCTGGCAGACAACACGCACTTTGATCGAAGAAGTGCTGGATACAATGGATGTGTTGGGCACCTCGACCGCGTTGCGCATGATCGGACAGGCGCCGTATGTGACTGACGAAGGCAACCACATTCTGGACCTGCACCTTCAGCGTATTGGAAATGTGCGGCAGTTGGCATTGGTCTTGAACCAGGTCCCCGGTGTGGTTGAGAACGGATTGTTCGTGGATATCTGTGACCAGGTCGTGATCGGTTATGGGGATGGCCGTGTCGAACTGCGCGATATCAACGAAGGGACAACCGAAATGGATCAGCCCACTGAAGGCGGTGAAAACCTGTTCGCGGATCTTGCGGACTAACAAGGTGGTGAAGCTGAACTTTGCGCGATCGCGAAGAGCTCAGCGAACTTTCTGAAACATCAAGGGTTGGCAGTTTGGTAATCGACCCCAGATACTCAACGAATTTTGGCTTGAAAGAACAAGGGAACTCAGGATGAGCTTTGACTATGATCTGTTTGTCATCGGCGGAGGCTCGGGCGGGGTCCGCGCGGCGCGCGTTGCAGCCGGGGAAACCGGGGCAAAAGTCGCACTTGCAGAAGAAGACCGTTATGGCGGTACATGTGTCATCCGGGGATGCGTGCCCAAGAAACTGATGGTGTTTGCCAGCGAATTCTCGGGCACGGTCGACGACGCGCAGGCGTATGGCTGGGACATTCAGCCCGGTGCATTCAACTGGAACACCTTTCACGGAAAGCTGGTCGCCGAACTTGACCGGCTCGAAGGTATTTATCGCAATATCCTGAAGAACAACGGCGTCGAAAGCTTTGACCAGCGCGCTCATGTAGTTGATCCGCATACCGTCGAGTTGGCGGACGGAACGCGCAAGACCGCCAAGCATATCCTGATTGCTACTGGTGGTCGCCCGGTTGTGCCGGAGTTTCCGGGGTCGGATCTGGCGATCACGTCGAATGAGATTTTCCATCTGGAGAAGCTGCCCGAAAGCATCCTGATTGTCGGCGGCGGCTATATCGCCAGTGAATTCGCCGGGATCATGAATGGATTGGGCGTGAAGACCACTCAGTTCTATCGGGGCGCGCAAATCCTGCGGGGCTTTGACGAAGAAGCCCGTGGCCTGATCTGTGAAGAAATGCGCCAGAACGGCATCGACGTCCGTTTGGGGACCAACGTGCTTGAGATGACCAAAGAGGGCGAGCAGATCCGTGTGAAAGCCACTGACGGTACCGAGGACCGGTTCGACGTGGTCATGTACGCAACAGGCCGTGCCCCAAATGCCGACGACCTTGGCCTTGAGGCGCTGGGCGTTACGCGCGGACGCAAGGGTGAAATCGTCGTTGATGAATACAGCCAGACCGCTGTGCCCTCGATCTATGCCATTGGGGATGTGACTGACCGGGTGAACCTGACGCCGGTAGCGATTCGCGAAGGCATGGCGTTTGTTGAAACGGTCTTCCGGGGCAATCCGACCCCAGTAGATCACGAACTGATCCCAACGGCGATCTTCACACAGCCCGAAATGGGCACCGTCGGCCTAAGCGAAGAAGAGGCCGCCGCCCAGGAACCGATCGAAGTTTATGCCACGTCGTTCAAACCGATGCAGAAAGCTTTTGCAGGCGGAACACAACGGGTTTTGATGAAGCTGATCGTAAGTCAGGCTACCCGTAAGGTTCTGGGCTGTCATATCGTGGCACCGGGCGCGGGCGAGATGATCCAGCTTGCAGGTATCGCTGTAAAAATGGGCGCAACCAAAGAGGATTTCGACCGCACCGTCGCCGTTCATCCGGTCATGGCCGAGGAACTGGTGACAATGCGGCAACCTGTTCGTACTGCTTGATTTGCAACTGCGGGCACACAAGTTACAAGGGAACCCGTGATCACACGGTCCAACACAAGGGAATATATACATATGGCGGGCAACAGCGGCGGCCCCTGGGGGGGCGGAGGCTCTTCGGGTGGCGGAGGAAATCGGGGTAACAACGGGAACGGGCAACGCCCGCCCGAAGGCGACGGCCCGCAGATCCCCGAGATCGACGAGTTGATGAAAAAAGGTCAGGAGCAACTGCGCGTCCTTATGGGCGGTCGCGGTGGTTCAGGCCGGGGCGGAAACGGGCAGGGCTCTGGAGGGGGCGGTCCCATTTTCACCAAGGGAACCGTTTTGATCGGCGTGGTCGTTGCGGCGGTTCTTTGGGGTGCGGCCAGTTTTTATACCGTCAAACCCGAAGAACAGTCGGTTGAACTGTTTCTGGGTGAGTTTTCTGCTGTCGGTAATCCGGGCCTGAACTTTGCGCCTTGGCCCTTTGTTACAGCTGAGGTCATCCCGGTAACGCGCGAACAAACCGAAGATATGGGAGGTACGCGCGGAAGCGATGATGGCCTGATGCTGACCGGCGACGAAAACGTGGTCGACATCGACTATCAGGTTGTCTGGAACATCAGCGACCCCGCCAGGTTCCTGTTTAACCTGCGTGACCCACGCCAGACGATCCGCGCCGTGTCGGAATCAGCCATGCGTGAGATTATTGCGCAAAGCGAGCTGGCGCCGATCCTGAACCGTGACCGTGGTGTCATTGCCGAACGCCTGCAGGAACTGATTCAGACAACGATGGACAGCTACGATTCGGGTGTGAACATCATCCGCGTCAACTTTGACAAGGCCGACCCGCCGCAGGACGTGATTGCCGCTTTTCGCGACGTTCAGGCTGCTGCGCAGGAACGTGACCGCCTACAGAACGTTGCTGACGCCTATGCCAACCGCGTGTTGGCCGAAGCACGTGGTGAAGCCGCGCAGGTTCTGGAAGAGGCCGAAGCCTATCGCGCGCAACAGATCAACAGCGCGCAGGGTGAAGCCAGCCGCTTTAGCGCGGTTCTGGAGGAATATTCCAAAGCACCGGACGTGACGCGCAAGCGTCTGTATCTGGAACGGATGGAACAGGTGCTTGGCGACGTGGACAAGATCATTCTGGACGAAAACTCGACCGGGCAGGGGCAGGGCGTCGTGCCTTACCTGCCGCTCAACGAGTTGCGCCGCAATCAGGCTGAGGAGAGCAACTGATGCGTAAATCACCCCTTATCCTCATTGCCTTGGTGATCATTGGCGTCGTTGGCCTGTCTTCGATTTTCATCGTGGATGAACGTGAACGTGCGCTGGTTCTTCAGTTCGGTCGCGTGGTCGCCGTCAAAGAAGAGCCCGGGCTGGCGTTCAAAATCCCGTTGATTCAGGACGTTGTTCGCTATGACGACCGCATCCTTTCGATTGACGTTCAGCCGCTTGAGGTCACGCCTCTGGATGATCGCCGTCTGGTGGTCGATGCCTTTGCCCGTTACCGGATTTCCGATCTGGAGCAGTTCCGTCAAGCCGTTGGTGTCGGCGGAATTCCGGTCGCCGAAGATCGTCTGGACCGTATCCTGCGCGCCGAAACGCGTGAGGTTCTGGGTTCGGTCTCGTCCCGCGACATCCTGAGCTCGGACCGTGCGGCGCTGATGCTGCGTATCCGCAACAGTGCAATTGCCGAAGCCCGTGCGCTGGGCGTCAACGTGATCGACGTGCGCCTGAAAGCGACTGATCTACCGCAAGCCAACCTTGAGGCGACATTCGACCGGATGAAGGCCGAGCGTGAGCGTGAAGCGACGGACGAACGCGCCCGTGGTAACGAGGCGGCGCAGCGTGTGCGCGCGCAAGCGGATCGTACCGTGGTCGAGCTGGTCTCAGACGCCAACCGTGAGGCCGAGATCATCCGCGGTGAAGCTGACGCTGAACGTAACGCGATCTTCGCCGAAGCGTTTGGCAAGGACCCAGAGTTCTTTGAATTCTATCGGTCTCTGTCCGCTTATGAGCGCGCGTTGGGCGGCAGCAACAGTTCGATGGTTCTGAGCCCGGATTCAGAGTTCTTTAACTATCTGAAGTCACCAACAGGGCAGGCATCCCAGTAATGGGTATGATCCTTCTGGCCCTCGGGCTGGTACTGATTGTCGAGGGGCTGGCCTATGCGCTGGCCCCTTCGCTTATTGAACGGATGCTGGAAGCATTGCGATCGCTGCCTGAACAGGCACGGCGGTTGGCGGGGCTGTTGTGCGTGGTCAGCGGCTTTATCCTGCTTTGGGGCGCGTATCAGGTCGGGTTTTAGTGCCGTGGTTTCAATTGCAGGTGATTTCCCCGCGATCCTCAGTTGCGGGCCTGATTAAACCGACTACATTGGTTGCCAAGAGGGAGGCGTTCATGCGCGATCCCGCAGAATTGACGACAAGGAGTACCCAAGTGCAGGCACAAGCGCGCAGTATTTCCGTCCGAGCGGACGACAGGGTTGGTTTTTTGCGGCTGATGTGGCTTGCATTTGCGGGGATGTTGATAATCCTGGCGCAGACATCGGCAGCATTTGCGCGCGGGGAAAGCCTTGCGCCGTTGGCCGAAAAGATCAGCCCGGCGGTGGTGAACATCACCACCTCGACCCTGATCGAAAATCAGACCGGGCCGCAGGGCATCGTTCCCGAAGGGTCGCCCTTCGAAGATTTTTTCCGCGAGTTTCAGGACCGGGGTAATAATGGAGAGAACGCCCCGCGACGCAGTAATGCGCTTGGGTCGGGGTTCGTGATTTCAGAGGATGGTTACATCGTCACCAACAACCACGTGATCACCGAAGCGGATGAGATTTTGATCGAGTTCTTTCCGGGTGACGGACAGCCCAAGAAGGAATTGCCTGCCAAGGTAATTGGCACGGACGAAAAAACCGATATTGCGCTGCTCAAGGTCGAGGCGACGGGGCCGCTGCAATATGTCAAATTTGGCGATAGCGACGTGGCTCGCGTAGGCGATTGGGTTATTGCGATGGGCAATCCGTTGGGGCAGGGGTTTTCGGTTTCAGCCGGGATCGTATCGGCCCGCAACCGTGCGCTGAGCGGATCTTATGACGACTACATTCAGACCGATGCAGCGATTAACAGGGGGAACTCGGGCGGGCCGTTGTTCAACATGGACGGCGAAGTGATCGGTGTGAATACGGCCATCCTGTCGCCCAATGGTGGTTCGATCGGGATTGGATTTTCGATGGCATCGAATGTTGTCGTCAAGGTTGTGGACCAACTGCGTGAGTTCGGTGAGACCCGCCGCGGCTGGTTGGGTGTCCGCATTCAAGACGTGACCGAGGATATGGCCGAAGCCATGGGGCTGGACAAACCGGGTGGCGCTTTGATCAGCGATGTGCCGGACGGGCCGGCAAAAGACGCCGGTTTGCTGGCTGGTGACGTGATCCTCAGCTTCGACGGGGTCGAGGTCGAGGATACGCGCGGCCTTGTCCGTCAGGTTGGCGAAACCACTGTGGGCAAGTCGGTTCGCGTGGTTGTGCACCGGGATGGCGGAACGCAGACGGTTCTGGTGACCCTTGGGCGGCGCGAAGACGCCGAGCGGTCCGAAGACGGCGAAGAAGAAACGTCAGAAGCACCGGTTGACGAAGACGCCGATATACTGGGGCTGACAATCTCGCCTTTGACGGATGAGATGCGTACCGACATGGGCTTGGATGAAAACGCCGAAGGGTTGGTTGTAACCCAAGTGGACGAAGCCTCGGAAGCCTATGCCAAAGGGTTACGCTCGGGTGATCTTATTACCGAAGCAGGCCAGCAAAAGGTCACTTCGGTCGAAGATCTTGAGGCGCGGATGGACGAAGCGCGAGAGGCTGGGCGTAAATCCCTGCTGCTTTTGGTGCGCCGTGGCGGTGACCCGCGCTTTGTGGCCCTAAGCTTGGAAGAGTGATACTCGGGTCTACTTGAATGAACGGGCCGGGGCGTTTGCTCCGGCCTTTTTCTGTTCCGCAAAGAAGTGAGCCACACGCCGGGGAAGGCGCGTGGCTCTGATACAGGGAGAGGTCAGTGGACAGATATCGGGGATGATTCTCTGACCTCCTACGGTAACAATTACGAAGATAGTCTTAACGCAGCCGGTCGTATGTGAAGCAGGTCACAACGGATCAGATCAGATCGGATTCCGCCAATTCGCGTAGGGCTTCGAAGTCATGGATCATAAGGCCGCCGCGTGATGCCTCGACCACGTTATCGCGCTTCCAGGTCGAGATTGTTTTGGATACCGCTTCCCTTGTCGCGCCAACGAACTCGGCCAGTTCGCTCTGCGACAGGGTGATCCGTTTGGCAGGGTCGTCCTGAAGGTCGGACAGGTGCAGCAGCTTACGCGCCAAACGGATGGGCATCGGCAGAAAGACCTGCTCATTCATTTGCGACCCCATCCAGCGCATGCGCAAACCCGCCAGTCGGATCAAATCGACCGCAAGATCGGGATGCTGCCGGATTTGGTTCATAACGTCGCTGCGCCGGACGCGTAGAACGCGGGACGGTTCGGCCGCCGCAATCGTAGCGGTGCGCGGCCCGTTGTCGAACAGGGCGATTTCACCGAAGATTTCACCTGGCTTCATCAGGCTCAATGATAGTTTTCGACCGCTCATCGCCAGAAAGGACACTTCCAGTGTGCCCTCGCTGAGGGCGTAGAGGGAGTCACCTTCGTCGCCTTGTTCAAACAGGGTCTCACCCTGTTCAAGCGAAATTTCCGTCGCCTGGGCAGAAAGCATGGCCCTGAGCCTGTCAGACGCCTCGGCCAAAAAGCCGCTGTTTGGGATGGCCGTCATGTGGATGTGGTGCTCCGGCTGCCAATGGTGAGTGGTCCCACAACTTTCCACAGCTATGACGTTTAGCCAAGGATTTTATGCGAATTCCGAAAGTTGGCTATGCGTTGGCGCTCCACAGGACCGGTTCGACCACCCGGTTTACTGATGGTCGGGGTCATCCATATAGCTTTGCAACATGCTGAACTGAAGCATGAGAAAGACCATCAACGCGATCGGAAACCCGAACGTTTCGATTTTGACCCACAGGTCGGTGGACATGGTGCGCCAGACCAGTTCGTTTGCAACGGCCAGAACTGCAAAGCACCCGCACAGTCGACGTGTGAGGATCATCCAACCTTCGTTGCGCATGGGAAGCATTTCATCGAGAACATAGGCGAGATAGGATTTTCCCTGCAGCAGCCCAATTCCAAGGATGATTGAAAAGAATCCGTAGACCAGCGTGGTTTTCATCTTGAAGAACCGTTCGTCATTAAACCATGCTGTCAGGCCACCGAAGAAAATGACCATGAAGGCGGTGAATATCTGCATCCGGCTGAGTTTCCCGGTCAGGTACCATAGCACGGCCATTGCAGACAGCATCAGGGGCACGAAGATGATGGTCGCAACAATGAACCCGGAATATTCGGTTCCAGCGAATTCGAAACTGTCATCCCGCAAGCGCAGGTAGATGAAGAAAAACGCCAGCGGAGGACCGAGTTCCAGCACCTGCTTTAGAAATGGGTTGACTTCTTTCTTGCCTGTCATGTCAGTTTCCTGCTGTTTACCCGCCCATTTCAACGATTACGGCGCCTAATGCAATCAATGCCATCAAAGCGATCCGCCTTGGCCCAACGGTTTCTTTCAGAATCAGCCAGCCGATCAGGGCAGCAAAGACGGTCGAGGTTTCGCGCAGAACGGCGGCCTCGCCAACTTTATCCAATCGCGTTGCCAGCATGATAGAGCCAAAGGACAGCGGGGCAATGATGCCGCCAGCCAAACCGCGCAGCATCAAGGGACCGATCGCGGGCCGGTTGATCATCGCACGCCACCTCAGGAAGGCGTAAATTGGCATGGTGGCGCCGTCGATCATGAAGAACCAGGCCAAAAACGTGAAAGGGTCGGCAGTCGCACGTATCCCGTAAGCGTCGTAAGTTGTGTAAAGCGCGACGAATAATCCTGTGGCGATCGCTAGCGTCAGAGCTATCCCAAGCGTTTCGCGGTTGGTTTCGAGAAAGCGGAAGTTGTAGGCCGCCAATCCAAAAATACCGGCTAGCAACACGGCGACCCCAAGCCATTGCGTGCCGGTAAAGGTCTCCCCGAACAGCAGGTAGGCGCCGATAACGGTGAACAGGGGCCCGGTCCCACGGACGACCGGGTAAACGACAGTGTATGAGCCTTTGGTATAGGCCATAGCCTGTAGCGTTTTGTAGACGATGTGAATCAACCACACGACGGCGAAGATGGGCCACATGTAGGGCTCTGGCCACGGCACGACGAAAAAGGCAAAGGGCGCGGCCATCAGGCAGTAACAAGCGTCGATTGCTCCGCGGGACAGCCAGGGATCGTGACGACCCTTCTGCAATGCCCCGAAAGCCGCGTGAAGGAACGCCGCCATCAATGCCAATCCCAGCGCGAGCTGATGGCCTGCTTCGGTGCCTTCGAGTGAGATCAGCCAGTCGCTCAAGTGTCAGATCTTTGCGTTGGGAGGAGAGGGTGGGGGGCTGTCTGCCCCCCCACACCCCCCGAGGATATTTTTAGCCAGATGAAGCGGCGGATCAGCTTTGGTCAAGGCCGGTGAGGGCGGCGGCGAATTCTTCCGGGTCAAAGGGGGCGAGGTCGTCGATCTGTTCCCCGACGCCGATCGCGTGGATCGGCAGACCAAACTTGTCCGCGAGCGCCACCAGAACGCCACCCTTGGCCGTGCCATCCAGTTTGGTCATCACAAGGCCCGAGACATCGGCCAGCTTGCGGAATGTCTCGACCTGACTGAGCGCATTCTGCCCGGTGGTCGCGTCCAGCACCAAAAGGGTGTTATGCGGAGCGGTTTCGTCAACCTTGCGGATGACGCGGACGATTTTGGCGAGCTCTTCCATCAAATCGGCGCGGTTTTGCAGGCGGCCAGCGGTGTCGATCATCAGCAGGTCTGCTCCGTCCTCTTGCGCGCGTGTGAGGGCATCAAATGCGAGAGAGGCGGGGTCGGATCCTTCGGGCGCTGTAAGGACGGGCACGCCTGCGCGGTCTCCCCAGACTTGAAGCTGTTCGACCGCCGCAGCCCTGAATGTGTCGCCCGCGGCAATTACGACCTTTTTGCCTGCTGCTTTGAACTGGCTTGCGAGTTTGCCGATTGTTGTGGTCTTTCCGGACCCGTTCACGCCGACTACAAGCACCACCTGAGGGCGCTTGGGGTAGATCGGCAGCGGTTTGGCGACAGGCTCCATCACGCGGGAAACTTCCTGTGCCAGTAGCTGTTTGATTTCCTGTGTCGAAAGTTTGCGGCCCAAACGCCCTTCGGCCATGTTGGAGGTGACGCGCAAGGCGGTGTCTACGCCCATGTCCGAGGCGATCAACAACTCTTCGAGTTGTTCCAGCATGTCGTCGTCAAGCGTGCGGCGAATAGCGGTTTTTGCCTCGTTCCGGCTGAACATCCGCGCCAGAACAAATTTGGACGGTGCAGCCTCTGGTGGCGGGGGGGCTGGCATTGGGTCTGCTGGAACTGGTTCAGGGGTTTCAACAGGCTGCGGTTCCGGCTGTGGCTGCGGAACTTCGGGTACGGGTTCTGGCTGCGGCTCTGGCTTGGGGATGACAGGGTCAGGGGCTGTTGTTTCTTCGCCGCCATCTTCGACGATGGCTTCCAGTCCCTGTTCGAGGCGGGACGAGGATTTGAACAGCTTGTCCTTGAGCTTTGAGAAAAACGCCATTTTTGGTCTCCGCAGATGTTCCTCTCACCTAATGCGGATTTGAACCAGTTGCAAAGGGTCACAGGAAGGCAATCAGCAACCCGGCCTGAGCGCCCCAGTAAAATATCCACACCATGTAAGGCGTGAAGCGGAGGCTTGGATGATTTGGGGGTAGTAGGAACTTTTCCGTCGCAAGGATCAGGTCGGACGCGATAAAGGCCAACGCTGCGGGCAACGCCCAACGCAAAGGGCCGATGTCGGGCACTGCCAAAACGGTAAGACCCATGCCGAGGATAATCGGGATATATCCAAGGACGGGCACCTTTAATTCTCCGGCGCGGGGCGCGAGCAAGGTTGCGGCAATGATGCCCAATATGATCAGCGACCAGAAGAAACCGGGCCTGTCGAGAATAAGTGCAGTTTCGCTGGACGGATGGGACAGAAACAAAGCGATATAGGCCAAGTGTCCGGCAGCAAAAGCACCGATGCCAGCCATGAATGTGGAATCGGAGTCCCGAGACAGTAATGCGTCGCCGACTGCGCAGAGAGCCAGAGCTGTAGTCAGCAACAGTGGCGCGCCCTGTCGGGCTGCGATAAGCGCAAGTATGGCAACCGACAGCGTCTTTAGAACTGACCTCAGCCCACTTGCGGGTTTCGGTGACATCGGCAGATACACAAGCGCGCAGGCTGCGGCGATCAGAAACAGGGCGGTCATTTGGCGGCTCTCCCGTAGTATGGTGTTTTTCAACAGCGTCGCCGGGAACTCGGCAATACCTCAACCGGTTACGTGGGGTAAGTCGTGCGTTGCGCGCAGAGTTGGCGTTGCTGCACCACATCTGCGATGATGATCATATGCTGAGGTCTATCGCGATTCTGATGGTAATGTTCGGTCCGGCCGTGGGCGCGGAGCCTGGTCTTTCGGGATCGGAATTTGATGCATATACCCGTGGGAAAACTCTGTTCTACGGGTTTCAGGGGCAGGTTTACGGAGTTGAACGTTACCTGCCAAACCGCAGAGTTATATGGTCTTTTTTGGATGGAGACTGCAAGGAAGGTGTTTGGTACGAGCAAAGCGGCCAGATATGTTTCCTGTACGAGGACCGTCTGGACCCGCAATGCTGGTTGTTCACAGATTCGGGGAGTGGCTTGATCGCTCAGTTTGAAGGAAACCCGGACAGAACCGAGCTGTATGAAGCCGATGAGATCGACGAAGAAATGGTCTGCCACGGCCCTGACGTCGGCGTTTAGCGCGCCCCTTAAAATAGCGATCCCTGGTCCGGAGTATCCTTGGATGGCGTTTTCTTCTGTGATGGACGTGACGGGTTCGACTGACCTGTACTTAGCACACCGTCCGCGAACTCGATCTCGAAGGTCGCGTGCTTTCCAGCCTGCTCTTTGGTCGTCAGGACTTGGCCTTCTGCGCGCACCACTGCGTAGCCTCTTTCTAACGTCGCTTTGTAGCTGAGTGTTTCGCGCAGACGGTCTGTCGCCTCAAGATTCTGGCGCATCCGGTCGAGCCGTGCGGTTTGCGCGCTGCTCAGGCGTTCCGCCAGTCGGGTTACGTTATTTCGCTGCGCTTCGATCTCGCGCTGGATTGGCCGCAGGGACAGCCGGGAAGACAGGTTGCGAACGGCCTCTTGCCGCGTTGCCACCAGATTGCGCAGCGTGGCCGGGCGCAGATGTGCAGAGATCTCAACGACACGCAAACGCCGGTTCTGAACACTGCGGTCAAGCGCGGGTGCCAGTCTATCTGCAACAAGATCAAGGCGTTGGCGTGGAGTGTTCAGCAAGGTATCCGGGCGTGGCAAGGCGCGGGACAGGTCGCGCAGACGTTGCGCGCGGCGTTGAACCGCGTCCGTGGCTGAACGGGAAAGACGCGCGCCTTGCTCTCCGGTCCATGCCAACAGTTCCATACGAACGGGAACCGCGAGTTCGGCGGCGGCGGTCGGCGTGGGTGCGCGTCGGTCAGAAACGAAGTCGATCAGTGTTGTATCGGTTTCGTGCCCCACGGCTGAAATCAGCGGAATGTCCGAGGCGGCGGCGGCGCGCGCAACGATTTCTTCGTTAAAGCCCCACAGGTCTTCGATTGACCCGCCGCCACGGGCGACAATGATCAGGTCGGGGCGTGGCAGGGCGCCTCCGGGGGTCATTTGGTTGAAGCCTTGAATGGCGTTCGCCACTTCGGGTGCGCAGTTTGATCCCTGTACGGCCACAGGCCAGATCAGCACCTTGCGCGGAAACCGGTCGCGCAGTCGGTGCAGGATATCGCGGATCACCGCGCCGGACGGGGATGTCACAACGCCGATGATCTGCGGCAGGTAGGGCAGAACCTTCTTGCGCTCTGGCGCGAATAGCCCTTCGGCCTCAAGCTGTTTCTTGCGTTTTTCCAGCAGCGCCATCAGGGCACCTTGTCCGGCAACGGCGACCTCATCGACATTCAGGTTGTATTTGGATTGTGCACCGAAAGCTGTGAGGCGACCGGTGACAACAACCTCTAATCCTTCTTCCGGCACCACGGACAGGCCCGAGATCTGGCCCTTCCACGTGGTGCATGCCAGCACGTTTCGGTCATCCTTGATGTCGTAATACAGATGGCCGGACCGCGCTTTGAACACGCGTCCTACCTCGCCACGCACACGGATTCGCCCAAACGTGCCTTCAAGCGTGCGCTTAACCTCTCCTGAGATGTCCGAAACGCTGTATTCGGGGGTGTTTTGGCCGGGAATGGGGTCGTCAAGCAGGTCGGACATTTCAGCGCCTTGTGTCAAATGCCTGCCCAGCTTAGAACGCGCGGAAGGCAAGGCCAAGCAGATCGGAGAGCAGTCATGAATATCCTCATTCTCGGCAGTGGTGGGCGGGAGCACAGTTTGGCTTGGGCAGTGATGCAGAATCCAAAATGTGATCGACTGATCGTCGCGCCGGGAAATGCCGGAATCGCGCAGATCGCCGAGTGCGCGGCGCTTGAAATCGAGAATGGCGGCGCGGTGGTCAGCTTTGCCGAAGAAAACGCGATTGATTTCGTGATTGTCGGCCCCGAGGCGCCTTTGGCAGCCGGAGTTGCAGATCGGTTGCGAGAGGCAGGCGTTCTGGTCTTTGGTCCGTCGGCAGAAGCAGCCCGGTTGGAAGCCTCTAAAAGCTTTACCAAGGAAATCTGTGATGCCGCCGGTGCTCCGACTGCGGCTTATGCACGGTTTACCGAAGCCGACCCCGCCAAAGCCTATATCCGCGAGCAGGGTGCGCCGATTGTGGTCAAGGCCGATGGTCTGGCCGCAGGCAAGGGTGTGATCGTCGCGATGGACGAAGAAACCGCGCTTGAGGCGATCGACGATATGTTCGGCGGCGCGTTTGGCGGGGCTGGGGCCGAGGTGGTGATCGAAGAGTTCATGGAGGGCGAGGAGGCCTCTCTGTTTGTGCTTTGTGATGGCGAGAACATCCTTTCAGTCGGCACAGCGCAGGACCACAAACGCGTCGGCGAAGGCGATACCGGCCCGAATACAGGCGGAATGGGGGCGTATTCTCCGGCACCCGTTCTAAGTGCCGAGGTTGAGGCGCGCGCAATGGATGAGATCGTGCGCCCGACGATGGATGAGATGAAGCGTCGCGGCGCGCCTTTTCAGGGCGTGCTTTATGCGGGTCTCATGATCAAGGATGGACAGCCGAGGCTGGTGGAATACAACGTGCGTTTTGGAGACCCGGAGTGCCAGGTGCTGATGATGCGTCTGGGCGCGCAGGTGATGGATCTTATGCATGCCGCGGCCGAGGGACGCTTGGCAGAGGCGCGCGTGAATTGGGCGGATGACCATGCGATCACCGTTGTGATGGCGGCGAACGGGTATCCGGGGTCTTATGAAAAGGGAAGTGTGATCAACGGTTTGGACGCGCTTCCTGAAGACAGTAAGAACATGGTCTTCCATGCGGGAACCAAAGCCGAGGATGGTCAAATTCTGGCAGTGGGCGGTCGTGTGTTGAACGTGACGGCACGGGGGGAGACTTTGCAGGACGCGCGTGACCGGGCCTATGCGATGGTGAACGGGATAGACTGGCCCGGCGGATTTTTCCGCCGCGATATCGGCTGGCGCGCGTTGTAATCCAATTGCCGGGCTGCGCCCGTCTTGAATTCTTGGGGCGAGGGGCGCTGCCCCACCGCCATTGGCGCTCGCACCAATGGCGCCTCCCCGGGATATTTATAGCCAGATGAAGGGCGGATCAGCAGCTCAGGGCTTGGGTAATGGTCTTGCGGTCTTTGAGCGGACCGAGATCGGTTTTTACCCAGCCGTTTTTAAAGGTGACACTGATGATGCGGGACCAGTCGGCGCTGGCCAGGATCAGTGCGGGACCTGTCGCACAATAGACTAGACCGCCAGCGATAAATGCATCTCCGATACGGTGATTGGTCAGGCCGGGAAGAGTTGCGATTTCAGTAAGTTTGCCGTCCGAGTAGCGCCAGATGCGTAGGGTTTTGGCCAAGTGTGGGCGATCTACATAGGCGATTTCGATTTGGCCGTCATTGTCCAGATCCCAGATCCCTGCGGGGGCAAGCCAGCGGTTGCGCGTGCCAATATGAGGCGTGGCAGCGATCTTTTCGCCGCGTGCATTATAGATGGCGAGTTGTGCACCGGTGTTTTCCTGCGATTCCACGACGATGACCTCGTTTGTTCCATCAAGATCAACGTCTGACAATCTGGGGGCCAGGTCCTCGAACACCCGGTCCTGCGGCAGTCGGATCGTTAGTACCGACTGTTCGTTCGACCGTTCCTTGGGGTCGGTGCTTTCAACGGTGATTTCCAGTGCACCATATTCGATATCGTCACCCAAAACGCCATGGGCATAGCGTGTGGTGGGTTCGGTATACCGTGCGGCAGTTACGGTGTCGGCGGCGGTGGCGAAGCCAACTCCGGAACACCATAGCCCAAAGGTCAGCAGCGCGCCGCGGGTCCCGCGTTGCCATAGGCGAGCAGGCAGGCGCGGCGCTTTGGAGTGCATCAGATCTGTTTTTCCGGCATCTGAACGACCAGACCGTCCAGCTCATCCGTGACCTTGATCTGGCAGGTCAGGCGCGAGCGGGCAGGGTCGGGTTCAAAGGCAAAGTCCAGCATGTCCTCTTCCATGTCATCCTTGGCGGGAACTTTCTCGACCCAGTCGGGATGGACGTAGACGTGGCAGGTCGAGCAGGCGCAGGCGCCGCCGCAATCCGCCTCGATGCCGGGGATGTTGTTGTCGCGGGCCCCTTCCATGACGGTCAGTCCGTTGGCGACCTCGACAGTATGCTCGGTACCGCCATGCTCGACATAGGTGATCTTTGCCATTGCGTGCGTCTTCCTTTTTCGATTGTCGAATTATTCCTTAGTGAAGGCATTTAGGTCTGACCAGCCTCATTTGCGACTTGGCGCGCTATGTCTGGACTTTCTGGCTGTATGTTCTATTTTTGTTCTCATGCTTGTTGCCCCTGTTCGCCCTACGGTTTCAAACCGAGACTGGCCGCGCCCACCTGCCTGTCTGCCAGCCAAGCGGCTGGACGACCCACCCGAAGGCGCGCGGGTGGCCGTTGCCGGGTTGGTGATCCTGCGGCAGAGGCCGGGGACGGCCAAGGGGGTGATTTTTCTGACGCTTGAGGATGAGACCGGTATCGTGAACGTGGTGGTCTGGCGTGCGATCTACGAACGCTTTCGCCGCGCCGTGATCTCGGGTCGGTTATTACGGGTCACGGGACGTATGCAGCGCGCGCATTCGGTGACCCATGTGATCGCCGAAGAGATCGAAGATATCTCGGAAATGCTGGATGTGTTGGTGCGGGGGGAGGGGTAGTCAGCTAAGCGGACGAAACTGTCGTTCACCTTAATGCAGAACAGCGGCGGTCTCCGTCACTTACAAATTGCGATTTGAAATGCACACTTTCCAGCCAAAGTCGACGTAACTTTACTTTAGTTTGAGAAGAGATCAATTCGCGGCTCTTGCTTCTGCCAAACGGCGTTTGAACCGGCGACGCGAACGTTTCATTATTTTGTGATGATAGGTTGGCAGTATCATGTTTGCCTGAGAGGGTTTAATTCTGAAGGATGACAACTTCTCTGACAAAGGCTGACCTTTACGTACAAACATCAATACGTTTTGTTGGAGCCAAGGAAGGACTTTCTCATCTCGCCTTAAGCGATCTCGGAATGGGTCGTAAGTTCCGTAACCCTGGGCCTCAAACTTGTGGCACCAGTATTCCTGCCATTGCTCGTTCTTATGCCCTTTTCCGCCTTGCCCGCCAATCGCGGCCGAAAAAACGATTACGTCCGACAAAGCACAGAGATCCGCCACAAAACTGTCCGCGCGTGCAGGCTCAAGATGCTCTGCCACTTCTATGCAACTACACAAATCGTAACGGCGTTCCAGGGTGAACGGTTTCTCTAGATCCAGCAGCGTGTAGTATGCGGCGGGCAAAACTGGCGCATCATCATCTAACCACGTGCCCTCAAGCCCTTGAACTTCGACGCCTAGCTCTCGGAGATCGCTGATCAGAAGACCAATTCCGCAACCTACATCAACCGCAGATCTGGGCTTGAGCACATCGAAAATCTCTTGCGCAAGACGCGAATTGGAATAGCGGCGCTGGTCGATTTCGTCGTGGTGCGCTTCGTGCATTTTTCTGTAGCGATCGACGTCTGCGTTGGCGGCTACTTGTTCCGAGTTCTTGTCGTCAATGTCGCTTGGCTCAGTTCCCAAAACATCATCGGGATACTGCTTCTTGAGCAGAGCGGGCACATCCAGATCAAGTCGGATCTTTTCTTGCAAAACAGCGGCTCCTTTCTTGGTTGCATGAGACCAGCGAAGAATTGAGCGATCCTCGGTCGAGTTCAGGTTCAGCTCGGAGTAATATCTTGCGTTATATCTTTGTACTTTTGCATTGTTTGCTTTCCCTATACGCCCCCTTGCCTGCTTGAACTTGAAAAGTTTCGGAGTGCGTACGGCGTAATGATTTATCTGGGCGATATTCCAACCTGCTTCGTGCTCGGCAATCTTGCCGCGTTTCTTGCCGTCTTGCCACAGTGCCATAAACTGGTTGTCGTTTTTCATGACGCATCCGGAAGACGCAAGGAAGTAGCCTCCGTTTTTCCAAAAAGACGGTTCTAGTATCGGTTTGTGCTGAAATAGCTCAACAACATCTTGCTCCACCCGGAAGAACGTCTTCACATTCTGCCAACGCTCCCCTTCCATGGCGCACCGCACGAATGGCTCGGCAAGAAAAGCACTCGGTATTCCGTTCTGTCCTGCATCCCCGAAGACTCGCCACGAGACGCAAATACCTCTCGCCTCGCCTATAGTGTCAATGAGATCTACTATGCGGCCCGATCCAACTTGGATATTCAAGAATTCATCCGCGTCGAGCCAGATCGCCCAATCGCCTGGTCGCAACAATTCACGTTCCATGGCGATAGCGCTAACTTGCTCCGCTATAGGCCGATCTAGTTGAGGTTGATGCGGGAAGTGAGTGATTTCACCAGCATTCGAAAGTGCATCTAACATCAAATCGGTTCCATCACTACAATCGTTAGAAAATATGACGAAACGGTCGAAACCAATTGCCTTATGGTATGACAACCACTCAAGAAGGAACGGCGCTTCATCTCTTACCGTGGAAAAAAGTGTAGCGCTCATTGGTGAGTATCGTTTGCCATGGCCAAGTTGATCCTTGGCAGAAGAACATATTTGCCCTTGGCAGTGCAACAAGTGCTTTAGTCGCTGCGCAAACCTCAGGTGTGTAGTGGGGAATAGTCTACCAACTTGCATTTTGGGACCAAAGTCGCGTTCGATCTTGCATTTTGGGACCAAAGTCGCGTTCGATGTAGTGCCACGCAAAAAACCGCCAGAATGTCCATGAACGAGATGAACAGGCGGTTTCCTCGGTAGGTTGTGGATGGGAACTTCGTTTCATACAAGCTAATGGTAACAAACGATTAACTGTAAACCCAGTGTCGTCTTAGGACTCAAAGAAGACATTCGTACGAGGTGGATTATCGCTTAAACAAAACCCCCTGCGATTGCTTGTCCCGGTGATCACCGCGCAGTTCGGCATGTAACGCCCGCCCGGCCTGAACGCCGGGGCGGGCGCTGACGGTCTCGAGCCAGCGGGTGAAATGGGGCTTATCGTCCAGTACCTGCTGTTGTCCTTCCCACAAGCTTGCCCATCCCCAGATTGAAATATCGGCGATGGAATAGAAGTCACCTGCAACATACTCATTCTCGGCCAGTCGACGATCGAGCACACCGTACAAGCGGCCAACCTCAGCGCGATACCGATCTTTCGCGTAGGGCAGGTCCTGCGGTGGGTGCAATTGGGGGGCGTATTTAAGGAAGTGATGCGCCTGACCCGCCATCGGGCCGACGCCGCCCATTTGCCACATCAACCATTCTTCAACCGCCACACGATCTCTCTCCGTCGTGCCATAGAACCGGCCGGTCTTGCGGGCCAGATACATCAGGATCGCACCGCTTTCAAAAACCGAGATCGGCTGACCGTCCGGTCCGTCCGGGTCGACAATCGCAGGCATCCGGTTGTTCGGAGCGATCTTCAGAAACTCGGGGTCGAACTGGTCGCCCTTACCGATGTTGATCAGATGAGTTGTGTAGGGCAACTCCATCTCTTCCAGCGCGATAGAGGCCTTCCAACCATTTGGCGTGGGCCAGAAATACAAGTCGATCATGATGTCTCCTCAGGTTGAGAGGATCATGGGGCTTTCTGACTGAAGGGCAATAGCCGTTGTGACTGGGGCAAGGCAAAAAGATGTGACCAGCGGCGGAATGCCCGGCACAAGATGTTGTAGCGTCGGTTTGCTTTGGCGCTATGGCGCTTGGGTGAGCGGGGCGAAGCGGACCCATGACGTTGCACTGGTCAGGGTTGACGCGCTGGCAAGTGAGGCGTAAGCGCAGGGTAATACGTGGCGATTTGTTACCGGATTGCGGGCCACGCTAAACAACACCGCTAAAAGGTCAGGATGAAAGGCCCCTTTCGCTTGACCGCGTCTGGGGTTTTTTTGATGCCCTTGCCAGACAAGGGTCGAGAGGAATGAGATGAGCGAGAGCTGGAACAAACGCACACAGGCCGTCCATGGCGGCATTCGTCGCAGCCAATATAACGAAGTGTCCGAGGCGATTTTTCTTACGCAGGGCTTCGTTTACGAAAACGCTGAACAGGCCGAGGCGCGGTTCATCGAAGCCGGCCCGGATGAGTTCATTTATGCCCGCTACGGCAACCCGACAGTGTCAATGTTTGAACAGCGCATCGCCGCGTTGGAAGGGGGCGAGGACGCCTTTGCCACCGCGTCTGGCATGGCGGCGGTGAATGCTGCTTTGACCTCGATGCTGAAAGCGGGCGACCATGTGGTTTCGGCCAAGGCTTTGTTTGGTTCTTGCCTGTATATCCTTGAAAACATCCTGACCCGCTATGGTGTCGAGGTGACGTTCGTAGACGGCACCGATCTGGACGCGTGGCAAGCGGCGATCCGCCCGGACACTAAAGCCGTGTTTTTCGAGTCCATGTCGAACCCGACGCTCGAAGTGATCGACATTTCGGCTGTTGCCAAACTCGCTCATGCTGTCGGCGCGACCGTGATTGTCGATAATGTTTTTTCGACCCCGGTCTTCTCGCGTGCGATCCAGCAAGGTGCAGATGTGGTGGTTTATTCTGCAACAAAGCACATTGATGGGCAGGGGCGGGCGCTTGGCGGCGTCATCATCAGCACCAAGGATTTCATTCGCGGAACCATTGAGCCGTATCTCAAACACACTGGGGGTGCGCTTAGCCCGTTCAACGCGTGGGTGATGTTGAAAGGTCTGGAAACGATGACCTTGCGGGTCAACGCGCAGGCTGAGTCTGCCCAGATCATTGCCGAGGCGTTAGAGGGGGATGCTGCGCTGGAACGCATATTGTATCCCGGCCTGAAGACACACGCGCAGAACGCTTTGGTTCAGTCTCAACTGGGCGGCAAAGGCGGCACGGTTCTGTCGCTGGACATCAAAGGCGGGAAAGAGGCAGCGTTTGCCTTCCTCAACGCGATGACGATTCCGGTGATCTCAAACAATCTTGGAGATGCGAAGTCGATCGCGACCCATCCGGCGACGACGACCCATCAGCGCCTGAGTGACGCGCAGAAGGATGAGTTGGGGATCACACCGGGCCTGATCCGCTTTTCGGTTGGGCTTGAAGACGCAGGCGACCTGCTTGCCGATATCAGGCAGGCATTGGACGCTTCTCAGCGATAAGCGTGCTTTCAGACCTGATAGGGCCGTTTCAAAGGTTAGTGTGCGGGATGGTAAATTGCTTTTCCCGCACCCAAATTCGATCCGGACTGTGTTTTCCGACGTATAGAGAGTAATTGGTAAACACGCCAAAGCTGTATATAGTCCGGCGACCAACCCCAAGGAAACCCGATCGATGAACGTGCATCCCCGTGACATTGACGACGCCCCAAACAACGATGAGGCCGCAGCCGCGCTGAAGACGCTGCGCAAATGGGCCCAGACCGCGACCGAGGCCGAGATTAGCCAGCTTGATCCCGCAATCGCGCGTCTTGTGCCGGGGCTGGTGCCGGTTAACTATCCCTCTCTGTCGCGCGAGTATCCCGAAGGGTTCGAGGTTGACGCGGCCTATCGCGCCACGCTGCCCGATCTTCAAAACGGACCGTCCAGCCTGATCCGTGGGGCAAAGCAGCAAATTCAGCACGTTGGTATCTCGAACTTCCGCCTGCCGATCCGGTTTCACCGCAAACAGGGCGACGACCTGACGCTTGAGACCTCGGTCACGGGCACGGTCAGTCTGGATGCCGAGAAAAAGGGCATCAACATGTCCCGGATCATGCGGTCCTTTTACAGACATGCCGAGCGGACCTTTAGTTTTGAAGTCATGGAGGCTGCGTTAAGCGATTACATGACTGACCTGGACAGCTTTGACGCACGCATACAGATGCGGTTTTCTTATCCCGACAAAGTGAAAAGCCTACGTTCGGGGCTTGAAGGCTACCAGTATTACGATATCGCGCTGGAGCTCGTCGAACAGAACGGCTTGCGCCAGAAGATCATGCATCTGGACTATATATATTCCTCGACCTGTCCCTGTTCGCTGGAACTGAGCGAACACGCGCGATCCACGCGCGGCCAATTGGCGACACCACATTCGCAACGCTCGGTTGCGCGCATTTCCATTGTGGTGGACTGTGACGCCGATTGCCTGTGGTTCGAAGACCTGATTGCGTTGTGCCGCCGGGCTGTCCCGACCGAAACGCAGGTCATGGTCAAGCGTGAGGACGAGCAGGCCTTTGCCGAGCTTAATGCGGCCAACCCGATTTTTGTCGAAGATGCCGCGCGGCTATTCTGCGCCGAGTTGCTGGCGGACCATCACGTGGGTGATTTCCGCGTTATCGCCAGCCATCAGGAAAGCCTGCACAGCCATGACGCAGTGTCTGTCCTGACGGAAGGGCCGACATTTGTGTCAGCCAGCCTGGATCCAAAGCTGTTTTCAACTCTGTTTCACGTCGGGTGAGGTTTTAAGGTTTCAGTATTGACCTTACGGCATGTTTTTGCCGCATCGCAGCGAAAAATGCTGCAACAGCACAATCTTTGAAGTAGGCTCATGTGGAATGCAGCCGTGGCAGGGCCGTTTCTTGGCGGTACGGGCCACTCCTGAAGGAAGCTGAGACGTGCGACGCCTGAAACTGCGCGACATCGCTTTCCGCCCGAAACTTCGCGGCGGGCAGGGCTTATTACTCTTCGGCTGGCTGCGTTGTTTTCAGAGGAGAGACTACGTATGAACCCGATTATCCAGCCATTGGAATTTCAGGCTGCCGCCATCAAGATGGCGGGCTATGCGGTTAGTAACCAAATGAAAATAATGCATATTTTGACGCAATCGGCATTGGAGTTGCCGTTTGTCTCGGTGCATGCGTTGCACACGTCTTCGTCTGCACCTGAGCCGGTTACACCCAAGCCAAAAGCCAAGCCAAAGGCAAAGCCAACCGTGCGGAGAACGGCGCGCAAGGCCGCGCCGACTGTGAAAGAAAAGCCCGCTGTGGCTGCGAAGACAGTTGCAAAATCCAAGGCCGAATCATCTCAACCCAAAGCGGCGGCTAAAGCTAAACCAGCAAGTGTTGCGGCCAAACCTGCTGCGCGCGCTGGTCGGACAACAGTCGCAAAGCCTGCTGCACCGAAAGCGCCTGCAGCGCGGAAACCCGCCACTAAGGCTGTTCAGGCCAAACCTGCTGTTGCACAGCCTGCGCCCAAGGTGGCGGCTGCACCGGTTGCCCCGAAACCTAAGGCCAGCAAACCTGCACCCGCAAAACCCGCGACTGCAAAGCCTGTGGCGGCAAAGCCGGCGGTCAGCAAACCTGCGGCAGCCAAAACAGCCACCGTGAAACCGACACCCGCAAAACGTGCGGCTGCAAAGCCGGCAGCACCAAGCAAAGTGGCTGCAAAAACTGTCGCGCAGAAGGTCGAGGCGGAAAAGCCCGCGGCCCCCGTGCGGCGAACACGTGCCCCGTCCAAACCTCCGGCAATGCCTGTGCCGACGGGCAAAACGACCAAGTAAAACCGGACTATTGCTTGACACCGTCGTGCAGGCGCGCCAACGCTGCGCCTCATGACGGATATGCGCCCGGTTGGATATGTGATTGGCCTCTTGGTCGCCATTCTTGGGGCGACCATGATTTTGCCGTTGATTGCGGACCTGATCGAGGGGCGCGGCGAATGGCACGTTTTCCTTGAAAGCGGCGTCATCACTGTCCTGACCGGGGTTGTTCTGGCAATGAGCTGTTCGAACGGCGTCGGGGAAGGTCTGACAATTCGACAGACCTTTTTGCTGACCACCGGAGTGTGGGTGGCTCTGCCCTTCTTTGGGGCAATTCCGTTTCTGTTCGGCGAGACTGAACTGCGCTTCGTTGATGCCTATTTTGAGGCGATGTCAGGTCTGACAACGACCGGTTCTACCGTTATTTCGGGGTTGGATGGCCTTCCTCAGGGGTTGCTGTTGTGGCGTGGTGTACTTCAGTGGCTTGGGGGTATCGGGATCATCGTGGTGGCGATGGTGTTCCTGCCCGAACTTCGTGTCGGAGGAATGCAGATCTTCCGCTCTGAAGGGTTTGAAACTATGGGGAAAATCCTGCCGCGCGCGCAGGAGATCGCCGGGCAGATTTCTCTGATCTACGTGTTTCTGACCTTCGTCTGCGTTCTGGTCTACGCGGGCTTTGGCATGAGCTTTTTCGACGCTTTGGTGCATGCGATGACAACGATCGCAACGGGCGGGTTCTCGAACTATGACGACTCATTCGCGGCGTTTTCTGGGCCGACCGAGTATGCTGCGGCAATTTTCATGATCCTCGCCGCGCTTCCTTTTGTGCGGTACGTGCAGCTTGCAAATGGTAATACGCGGTCCCTTTGGCAGGATAGCCAGATACGGACGTTCCTGATCATGATCATTGTGCTGGTGCTTGTGATGACGGTGTTTTTGCTGTGGGTCTTCCCGCATCACTGGGAGCAGGCGTTTCGGCAATCCCTGTTCAATATCACCTCAATCATCTCGGGCACCGGGTACGCCAGCGTGAACTACATGACCTGGGGAAGCTTTCCGGTGATGGTCTTCTTCCTGATCGGCTTGATCGGCGGGTGCGCGGGATCAACCGCATGTTCCATCAAAGTTTTCCGCTATCAGTTGTTGTTCGCCTCGATCAAAACCCAGATCAGGCGCATTCGATCGCCGCATGGGGTTTTCATGCCGCTCTATGATGGGCGACCCATTGGAACGGACGTTCTGACCTCTGTCATGAGCTTTTTCATGTTCTTCGTCCTGTCGATGGGCATTCTGGCCTGGGCGCTGGCCTTGACCGGGCTGGATTTTATCACGGCGGTGTCCGGGGCGGCGACTGCGTTGGCCAATGTGGGGCCGGGGCTGGGGGAACAGATCGGTCCGGCTGGCAATTTCGCAGGGCTAAGCGATACGGCTAAGTGGCTGCTTTCGATCGGTATGCTGGTGGGGCGTCTTGAATTGTTGGCCGTGTATGCCCTGTTCACCGTTCAATTCTGGAGAAACTGATGAAAAGACCGCTTGGTGCGCAGATATCGCATATGCTGAAAGATCGCGGCGTCGACGTGATCTTTGGTATTCCGGGCGTCCATAACCAAGAGATGTACCGCGGTATCGAAGAGGCGGGCATAACGCACGTATTGGCGCGGCACGAACAGGGTGCGGGCTTTATGGCGGACGGTTACGCCCGCGCAACAGGCAAACCCGGCGTGGCCTATGTGATAACCGGGCCGGGCCTGTGCAACATCATGACTCCGATGGGGCAGGGCTATTCGGATTCAGTCCCTATGCTGGTCATCTCGTCCTGTCTGGATGAAACGCAGGCTGCGAGCGGTCAGTTGCACCAGATGAAAGATCAGCGCGCCGCGGCTGAGGCCGTGGCTGACTGGTCGTGTCAGGCCAACACCGCGCAGGCCGCTTATGGTTTGGTGGAGCGCGCGTTTGAGGAGTTTGCACTTGCTCGTCCACGGCCCAAACATATTCAGGTACCGATTGCCCAGCTTGAGGCTGAGGCAGACCCCGCGCCGTTTCCAAACCAGTTCGGGCTCAGGACCAGCGTTAAACCGCCGGATGTTGCCCCGGTTCTGTCAATGCTCAACATCGCGCGACGGCCATTGTTCATTTTGGGTGGGGGCACTCGGTCGAACCTTTGGCGTCAGATACTGACGCAATTGGGGGCCGCTTGTTTTACGACTTTTGCAGGTCGGGGCATGGCCGGTCTGAATTATGCGTTGGATTTTGGGGCCCACCTGTCACGACCGGGCAGCGCCGAGGTGATTGCGTCGGCCGATCTGGTCGTCGCTGTGGGGGCAGAGCTGGGCGAAGTTGACTTATGGCGCAACGAATTGGGTAACACGGCAAGCCTTGTCCGTGTCGATCTGGACCCCAAGGTTTTATCGGATCACCATCGCGCTGCGGTCAAACTTCAGATGGATGGTGAGAGTTTTGCACATGCCTTGTGGGCCTCGATTGACCACGTGAAACCTGCAACTGGCTGGGCAAAGGAAGAGGTTGCCGAGGCCCGGGCCCGTTGGAAAGCAGAGGTGGATGCCGTGCGTCCGGGTGTTGTGCCCGTGATGGAGGCGCTGCGCGACGCGTTGCCGGCTGATACGATGATTTATTCAGACATGACCCAGTTCGCCTATGTTGCGAAAGAGGTCTGGGACATGGCCTATCCCTATCTCTGGCATCACCCCACGGGGTTCGGCACCCTTGGGTATGCTCTGCCCGCGGGGATCGGCGGAGCCGTGGCCCGCCGCGGAAAGCCGACAGCCGTCATCGCGGGCGACTATGGTTTTCACTACACGATGATGGAGCTGGGCGTTGCGGTTGAATTGGGGCTCTCACTGCCCATAATCCTGTGGGATAACGGTAAGCTAAAAGAGATTGAGGACAGCATGGTCCGTGGTCAGATTGCGCCCAATGCGGTTGTTGCGCACAATCCCGACTTTTGTAAACTGGCCGAGGCATTTGGTGCGTTGTCAGCAGAACCATCCAGTCTGGATGAAATGCAAAAGGCTGTGCGGGCAGCACTCGACGCTCCGGTCCCGACGCTGATCCGGGTCACTCCGGACATTGTCTGAAAAAAACGCCGCTCGAATGAGCGGCGCTTTGTTTTACTGGACCCTTGGTTAGTCCCAACAGTGAACCAATACCGTCATTCCCGTGGCCCGGCGATTCAGTTCATTCGGGGTAACCTGTGCCGTGGCCTGCCCGGACTGCCCCGATACGCCAGCCTTATCCAAAATTTCGTTCAGACGTGCCGCTGACGCTGCCAAACTGACCGAGGAGGGCAGGGTGCGCCCGTCTGACGGTGTTGGCAGCAACATGCCAACCACTTGGCCACTATCGTCAAAAACCGGGCCGCCCGCGTCGCCGGGTAGGGCGGCCAATGCCAGGCGTTTCACACCTTCTTCACCGTTCAGGCCGCGGATGTCTGCCACTTGGCCGTATGTCAGCGTCGGAGCACCCAATGCCCCCTCGTACGAGAACCCCGAAACCGCCACTTCGGATTGAATTCTGGGTGTGTCAGAGTTGAATTCCGCAATGCTGATCGGCGCAAGATTGTTTTTGGGCCGCAAGACAGTGACACCTAAATCCGCGTCGGTCCAGGCAACCTGCAACTCTTGCTCATCGTCCAGTGTCACGCGTGCGCAAGTGTCGGCTGCCTCGGAAACGGTAAGAACCGTACCGCTGGAATCCGCGAAGAACCCCGAGCGTGAAAGACGCGGTTTGCGCACCTGCAAACCAGATACAAGGTCGACGCGCTGATCTGCGTTCGCCCCTGCACCGGCGTCCAGAACGGCATCAGTTGTCGTGAAGCTGGCTTTCATCGCGGCCAGGACGCGGGCGCGGCGCGCCTCGTCCCCGTCGGGCCAGACAAGGGTAAAGCCCTTGATTGCGCCGTCTTTCAATTGTGCTTGTGTGTAGGACACGATGCCGTTTCCGCGCCCTTCGATCATAAAGCTGTCTGCACGCAACTGTCTTGGGCCATCCAAGGGGATGATCTCAAGCGATTGCATAACCTCGTAGAGCGCGCGGAGCGTGTCCTTGCCGCCATTCTGACTGATCAGCAGGGCTTTGGCGCCCAGACTTGAGGTGCCGTTGAAATGAGCGAACGGTGCCTCGTACCGGTCGAATGCAAGAACGCCCAGTGGCATGTCCATATCTATCCCGGCCTGCGGGTCGGAATTGCGTGCCATGCCTACACTGATCAGGGGCGCATTATAGTCATCCATAAGTGCCTGCCTTTGGGTGGAGGTCAGAACGCCTGTGGCCTCAAAGCCGTTGAATCTCTGCCAATCGCCCATCGACCGGCGTGTGCCCGGACCAAACGCGCCGTCGATTGTCGAGTTATAGAACCCTGCGGCCTGAAGCGCCGTCTGCAGGTCTTTACGTTCCTGTGCGGTCAACAGGCGCTCGCTCTGAAGGGCTTGCGCGCGGGTCTCATCAGAAACTTGCGGTGTCAGCCCGGTTACGGGTTGCTCGGCCGTAGGCTCGACAGGTGGCGTGACGACCCCGCGATCCAGAATGTTGACTCCGACGGGCCAAAACTGTTGCTCCAATGAGTTCGAGAACGCGATGTAGCTGTCAGCGGGGATTTGGCCTTCAGCGCGGTAAACCCTCAGGACCTGCTCGGCGTCGTTTTGCAAATACGGTCCGATTACAATGGCATACCAGCCAGAGTTGAGGCGAAATCCGTTCACGTCTGGCAATACGTTGGCGTAAGCCTGCGCTCTTTCCTGCGCCTCACGAAGTGAGGGCTGTGCCTCGACCTGAACCCAGACGCCAGCGTCCTGCTGCGCAAATACAGCGCGCACGCCAAAGAAGAATAGAAACAGAATTGCAGTGAATATGCGTGTCATTGTCTGCCCGTGTCCGCAGTGTTTTATCTTTGGGTCAGACTAAGCGATTTGCACCATTGAACGCTATGCCCCGATTACGGGGAATTTCCAGTGTGGCGGTCCAGTGACAGCCAAGGTGCACTGGGACGTTGACGCCCATTGGCCCCTTGCATAGGAAGGGCAAAACCCATCGGAACCGGGCGCAAATCCGCCCAAAGGGAAAGTCATGACCGAACAGTCCAGCGTACCTCGTTCTTTTCAGGAGATAATCCTGCGGCTACAAACCTATTGGGCCTCGAAAGGGTGTGCCATTCTACAGCCCTATGACATGGAGGTTGGCGCAGGTACGTTCCACCCGGCGACCACGTTGCGCGCATTGGGGTCAAAGGCTTGGGCAGCCGCCTATGTGCAACCCTCTCGTCGCCCCACAGACGGGCGATACGGTGAAAACCCGAACCGGCTTCAGCACTATTATCAGTATCAGGTGTTGATCAAACCCAGCCCGCCCGATCTGCAAGAGCTGTATCTGGGGTCGCTTGCGGCGATTGGGATCGACATGGATCTGCATGACATCCGCTTTGTCGAGGATGACTGGGAAAGCCCCACCCTTGGCGCGTGGGGGCTGGGCTGGGAAGTCTGGTGTGACGGTATGGAAGTCAGCCAGTTCACCTATTTCCAGCAGGTTGGCGGCCATGACTGCGCGCCTGTTTCAGGAGAGTTGACCTATGGCCTTGAGCGTCTGGCCATGTATGTGCTGGGCATCGATCATGTTATGGACATGCCGTTCAACGATCCCCAATCCCCCAGCCCATTGAAATACGGTGATATCTTCAAGCAGACCGAAGAGGAATACGCCCGCTGGAACTTTGACGTGGCCAACACCGAGGTTTTGCTTCGTCATTTCGAAGAGGCCGAGGCCGAATGCGCCACCATTTTAGCGCAGGAACATGACGACCCGAAAACCGGCAAGCGGATTGTGATGGCGCATCCGGCTTATGACCAGTGCATCAAGGCGAGCCACATTTTCAACCTGCTGGATGCGCGCGGGGTGATCTCGGTGACGGAACGCCAGGCCTATATCGGCCGTGTCCGGGCGCTGGCCAAGCAATGCGCCGACGCCTTTGTGATGACTGAGGCCGCCGGGTTCGAGGCCTGATGCCTCGATCACGCCAAACCGGGCAACAGAACCTTCAGGCCGTCTGCAATCATCCCGATTGCGATGGCCGACAGGATCATGCCCATGAAACGGCTCATGATGACGCGGGCGTTTGCAGACAGCCGCTTGGCCAATGCCGACGCGTTCCAGAAGGTGATGAACAGCAAGAACAGCACCGCCAGAAAAACGCCCGAGTAGATCATGGCGTCAACTGGTTTGGAAACGTGGTGCGCATACAGGATCAGCGTCGTGATCGTGCCGGGCCCAACAAGAATGGGGAAGGCCAACGGATAGAAAGCCACGGTTTCGGGCTTGGGGTAGGATTGTTTTTCCCCTTCCGTCCCGTGATGAGAGGTGCTTTCGTTCCCGTTCAGCATGTTCAGCCCAATCATGAGAACAACCAACCCGCCCGCGACACGCAGGTCGTCCACGCTGATGCCGAAAAGACCAAGGGTTTTGTTGCCAACAGCGGCAAACGCTCCACCCAGTATCAGGCAATAAAGTGCGGTCTTGGTCGCGACCTTTCTTTGATCGACGGGCGACAGGCCATCTGTCACGCTCAGGAAGACGGGCAGGTTGGTGATGGGGTTCATGATTGCGAACAACGCGCCGAAAAAACCGGCGGCAAGGGTGGGGTCCATTCCGTGTGCCTCAACTCAACCTGTACTGGATTGAAACCTGTCGCATTTTTGGCAAGTTTGAAAGAGGCCGCGTGATCGGGATGTGGAAACTATGACCGGAAAACTGCTTGCTATTTTGTTGCTTGTGTCAGCTGGCATCGCTGGTGCGGCCATGTACTACTTACAGGTCTATGGGTTCTATTATTCGGTCGAACCCGGTTCGGATCAGGATGTCGTTCTTTTGTCCGCAGATGGTGAAACGTCCATTCCCCTTGAACACACCGCTTTTCAGGCGATTGACGCCGACAGCTCTCCGATCCGATATCGGGCCTGTTTTGAGACAGAAAAGAACGCTTCGACTTTGTCAGCCTTCTTGCCCGCCGAAAGCCCCGAGCCGTTGACGGCCCCAAGCTGGTTCGAATGCTATGATGCGGTAGCCATCGCAGATGCTTTGAAATCGGGGCAGGCCCGCGCTTTTGTAGGGGTCAAAAACATCCACTACGGCGTTGATCGCATTGTTGCCATTACAGAAGACGGCAAAGGTTTTGTCTGGCATGCGCTGAATAATTGCGGTGAAAAAGCCTATGACGGAACGGTAGTGGGTGAGGAATGCCCACCCCGACCCGAGAGTTGAGGGCCCCATGACTGACGCCGCGCTGCACGTTCCCAATTTCCTGACCGCCACGCTGGGCATCGCGGTTTACCTGATCGGGGCCGAGATCAACGCGCGCGTTGCGTTGCTGCGTCAGTTCAACATACCCGAGCCGGTCACGGGCGGTTTGCTTGCCTCGTTCACTCTGCTGTTTTTGTACCTCGTCACCGGCCTTGAGCTGAGTTTCGATCTGTCTGCCCGCGATTTCCTGTTGATCGTGTTCTTCGCAGGGATCGGGCTGAACGCTCGGCTGTCCGATTTGATTTCTGGCGGCAAGCCTCTGTTTCTGCTTCTTATTTTGACGTTAGTTACGATTGTCGCTCAGAATGTGGTTGGAGCGGCAGGCGCGGTGGCGTTCGGCTATCCGGCACAGGCAGGTGTTCTGTTCGGTTCGGCTGCCCTGATCGGTGGTCATGGAACTGCGATCGCCTGGGCGCCTGAGGTCGGCGCGGTCACCGGTCTAAGCGGCGCCACCGAATTGGGGGTCGCCGTGGCGACTCTGGGTCTTGTACTGGCGGCGGTGGTTGGCGGACCGATTGCCCGCTTTTTGGTTGAAGGCAAGAACCTGACGCCTGACCGCCCAAACGAAGAGCATACGGTCGGCCTGCCTGATGATGCCACCGAGGCCGAAACTAAGATCGACCACCTGACTATCATGCGCGTTCTGCTGTATCTGAATTTGGCGATCATCTTTGGATATATGCTGAATGGGGTCATTGAGGCGACGGGGCTGAGGCTGCCTCTGTTCGTGCCCTGCCTGATCATGGGGATCGTCATCGCAAATATCCGCACGGCCCTAGCCCCCAACGCGCCCCCCGTGTCGCGGACACCATCACTGGCTTTGATCTCGGAATTCTCGCTGGGCGCGTTTTTGGCCATGTCGTTGATGAGCTTGCAACTGTGGACTATCGCTGAACTTGGAATGGCCATTGTCGTGATCATGGCCGCGCAGACGTTGTTTGCGGTGATGTTCGTAATCTGGGTGTTGTTCCCGGTGATGGGCAGCAACTACCGCGCCGCGGTTCTGGCCGCCGGGTTCGGAGGGTTCGCCTTGGGTGCGACACCTACCGCTATTGCCAATATGACCGCAGTGACCAAGAGATATGGTCCATCGCCTATTGCCTTTATCGTGCTGCCCCTTGTATCCGCCTTCTTTGTGGATATCGCCAATGCCATCGTCATCCAGACGATCGTCAATTTCTAAGGACTGACAATGCCCGACCTGCTGATCGAACTGTTCTCTGAAGAGATTCCCGCGCGTATGCAGACCCGCGCCGGTGAGGACCTGAAAAAGCGGATCACCGACGGTCTGGTCGATGCCGGTTTGACCTATGCCGGGGCCGCCGCCCTGACCACGCCGCGCCGTTTGACGCTGGCAATCGAAGGCTTGCTGGCGGAAAGCCCCACAATTCGTGAAGACCGCAAGGGTCCCAAAGTGGGTGCCCCGGACAAGGCGATTGAGGGCTTTTTGCGTGGTTCAGGTCTGGCGCGCGATCAGTTGGAAGAACGCGAAACCCCCAAAGGCGCAGTCTATTTCGCCACCATCGAAAAAGCCGGCCGCCCTGCGGCCGAGATCGTGGCCGAAGTACTTGAAGCCGCCATCCGCAACTTCCCGTGGCCCAAGTCTATGCGCTGGGGCAGTGGACCATTGCGCTGGGTGCGGCCACTGCACTCGATCCTTTGCATTCTGAGCGATGAAGCGGGCACGACGGTTGTTCCGCTTGAGGTCGAGGGGATCAAATCCGGTGACACAACGGCCGGTCATCGTTTCATGGCGCCGGATCGTTTCTCGGTCTCGTCGTTTGACGACTATGCCGCCAAGTTGAAACGCGCGTTCGTCGTCCTGAACCCTGCGGACCGGGCCGAGCATATCTGGAACGACGCGCAAAACATGGCGTTCGCCGCTGGTCTGGAAGTGGTCGAGGACAAGGGCCTGCTGGCCGAGGTCTCGGGGCTGGTCGAATGGCCCGTGGTGCTGATGGGCAAGATCGACGACGAATTTCTGGATCTGCCGCCCGAGGTTCTGCAAACCTCGATGAAAGAGCATCAGAAGTTCTTTTCGGTTATGAACCCCAAGACCGGCCGGATCGAACAGTTCATCACCGTAGCCAACCGCGAAACTGCCGACAACGGCGCGACCATTCTGGCGGGGAACCAAAAGGTGCTGTCGGCCCGTTTGGCTGACGCGAAATTCTTCTGGGAGAATGACCTGCGCATCGTCAAATCCGACGGGTTTGAACCGTGGGTCGAAAAGCTGAATGCTGTCACGTTCCATGCACAGTTGGGCTCGCAGGGTGAACGGGTTCAGCGCATCGCCGCGCTGGCGCATGAGTTGGCAGTGACTACGGGCGCGACGCCCGCGCTGGCGATGATGGCTGCACAGGCGTGCAAGGCCGACCTGTCATCCGAGATGGTGTTCGAATTCCCCGAATTGCAGGGCCTGATGGGCCGCTACTATTCCGATGCCGCTGATCTGCCAGCAGAGGCGGGGCAGGCGAGTCAGGAACATTATTCTCCGCTTGGCCCGTCCGATGATGTGCCGACCGCGCCGGTTTCCGTGGCGGTCGCTCTAGCCGACAAGCTGGATACGCTGACCGGGTTCTGGGCGATCGACGAAAAGCCCACCGGATCAAAAGACCCGTTTGCCCTGCGTCGTGCGGCGTTGGGGGTGATCCGGTTGATCCTGACCAACGATCTGCGCCTGTCGTTGAGCGACACCTTCGCAACGGCGCTGCGGACCTTGCTGAAATTGCCCGAGTGGCAGGCCGCCCTGCTTGAGGCCAAGGCAAAACAAGCCAAGGCCGAGGATGCCGAAGCCGCCGCGCAAGAGGTTCACGGGCTGGCCCATCAGGTCGAAGCGGCGACTGCGATCGTCACCAATGCCCCGGCAGATTTGCTGTCTTTCTTCCACGACCGCCTCAAGGTGTTCCTGCGCGATGAAGGCATCCGTCACGACATCATCGATGCCTGTATCGCGATGGACGGCAACGACGACCTTAATCTGTTGGTCAAACGCGCCCGTGCGCTGAATGCGGTGATCGCGACCGAGGATGGTGAGAACCTTGTGCAAGGGTTCAAACGCGCCAACAACATCCTGACGCAGGCCGAGGAAAAGGACGGCGTCGAATACTCCTACGGCGCTGATGTGAAATTCGCCGAGACCGACAGCGAAAAGGCGCTATTCGCTGCTTTGGATACGGCGCAAGGTCAGATTGAAGCCGCGCAAAAGGCCGAGGATTTCCCCACCGCCATGACCGCTATGGCCGCTCTGCGAGGTCCTGTGGATGCGTTTTTCGAGGATGTTCAGGTTAACACCGACAACGATATCCTGCGCCGCAACCGCCTGAACCTGCTCAGTCAGATCCGGCAGGTTTGCGCGCGCGTGGCTGACCTCAGCAAGATCGAAGGTTAAGCCAGATCGCCCTTGCGCCACTGGTGCAGGGGCTTATGCTGCGGTGAAACCAAAAGGTGCCGCAGTGCAGAATAACCCGCATACTACGCTTATTACTCCGACAGCGCCCGTTGCGACCACATCTCATGGTGGCCGGGCGAAATGTCTGCAACGCCTTGTTCGTCTGGACTTGCCTGTGCCGCGCACGGTGGCTTTGTCCTTTGATGCCGTGCAAAAGATCGCAAGCGGTCAGGTTCCTGACATTGACGCAATTCTCGAACAGTTTGATCAGGCTGCGTTGCTATGTGTCCGCCCAAGCTCTGAGGACCCTGATTGGGGCGGGCCTGGCGCTATCCTGAATATCGGCATGAATGACGCTCGCTATGTGGACCTGTCCGATTCAATGGGTGTCGAAGCTGCGGCGGCGCTTTACCTGCGTTTTGTTCAAAGCTTTGCCGTCCATGTCGCACGTTTGGATGCCGACGTATTTGACGATATCGACTCTGACGGCCGCGAAGGTCTGAAGCTATCGCTTCGCGCGTACGAAGATGAAACGGACGAAGCCTTTCCCCAGGATAGAGGAGAGCAACTGGTTGCCGTTCTCCGCTCGATGGCGCGGGCTTGGGACGGGACGTCCGCGCGCCTGTTGCGGCAGGCCAAGGGTGCCCCTGCGGATGCCGGGCTGGGGCTAGTCATTCAGGAAATGATCCCCGGTGTCGGGCAGGGCGAGTGTGGATCGGGTGTGCTGCAACTGGTTGATCCCACGACCGGAATGCCGCAATTGACTGGCCGGTACCTTAGTCAGAGCCAGGGCCGCGATGCATTGGGCGAAGGCGTTTCCGCGCTGTATCTGGAAAAGGACCCGCGCGGGACGTCTTTGGAAGATGTCGCGCCCGAGGCGTTTGCCGAACTCAAAGCGCACGCTGCCCTAATGCGCATCAAGTTGCGCGAAGAGATGCAGGTTGAGTTCGTCATTGAAAACGGCCACGTTCATATTCTGGATGGCGTTCGCGTTCAGCGCAGCGCAAGGGCTTCTATGCGGATTGCCGTGCGGCTTGCCGAGGATGGTATCATCCCACCGCAAGAGGCCGTCATGCGGGTTGATCCGCATTCTCTGAACGAACTGTTGCACCGTCAGGTTCATCCCGAAGCGCGTCGGGACGTGCTGGCCACTGGCATCGCAGCCAGCCCCGGCGCAGCCACAGGAAAAATCGTATTCACCGCCGCCGAAGCGCAGGCCAGCGCCGCCCGGGGCGAGCCGTGTATTCTGGTCCGCCGCGAAACCGCGCCTGAAGATGTGCGCGGGATGCATGCGGCTGTCGCGGTTTTGACCGAGAAGGGCGGAATGACCAGCCACGCAGCCGTTATCGGGCGCGGTCTGGGCCTGCCCTGTATTGTCGGCGCGTCCGAGATGCGATTTCAGACGAAAAAGAAACTGCTGACGGCATCTGACGGGCGTGTGTTCCAGACTGGCGACACGCTGACCATTGATGGGACCTCCGGCCAGGTTCTGGCCGGGCAGCCCGCGATGCTAGAGGCTGCGCTGGATGACTGTTTTCAAACGCTGATGAGTTGGGCCGATGCCGAACGCGACATCGCCATACGCGCCAATGCCGATACACCCGCCGACGCGCAAACGGCGCGAAATTTTCTGGCGCAGGGGATCGGCCTGTGCCGGACCGAGCATATGTTCTTTGACCCCGGCCGCCTGATCGTGATGCGCGAGATGATCTTTGCACAAACCTCGTCTGGCCGAGAGGCGGTGCTGGAACGGCTATTGCCGATGCAGCGCGACGATTTCGTGCAGCTTTTCCGGATCATGGAGGGGCAACCCGTCTGTATCCGACTGTTCGATCCGCCTCTGCACGAGTTTCTGCCCACCACCCGCAGCGGGCAACGCGAGCTGGCCGAGGCGTTGGACCTTCCAGTCTCGGATGTCGAGCGCCGCGTTGCCGCCATGACAGAGTATAACCCGATGCTGGGTCTGCGCGGGGTTCGGCTGGGTGTCACTGTTCCCGAAATCTATGACATGCAGGCGCGAGCGATCTTCGAAGCAACGCTTGAGGCCAGCAAGAACGGTGCGCCCGTTGTGCCCGAGGTGATGATCCCGCTGGTTTCGGCCAAGCGTGAAGTCGAGCTTGTGAAATCCCGTATTGACTCCGTCGCAGCCTCGGTTGCATCCGAACAGGGGCAGGAGTTCGAGTACCGTTTGGGGGTCATGGTCGAAACGCCTCGTGCATGTCTGCGAGCGGACGAGATCGCGCCCCAGACCTCGTTTCTCAGCTTTGGAACGAACGACCTGACCCAGATGACCTATGGGCTTTCCCGAGATGACGCAGGGCGCTTTATGTCAGCTTACGTTCGGCAAGGTGTTTTCGCCGAAGACCCGTTCCACGTGCTTGATCCGGACGGTGTGGGCGAGTTGCTAAGATTGGGAGCCGAGCGCGGCAGACAGGCCCAACCAGACGTGACTTTGTCCGTCTGCGGCGAGCACGGGGGCAATCCCGAATCAATTGCTATCTGCCGAGAGCTTGGATTCGATTATGTGTCCTGTTCGCCGTTCCGCGTTCCGGTGGCTCGGCTGGCTGCCGCTCAACTGGCAATTTCGTCCAGACTTGGGGGTTGACACTTACCCATTCCGCTAGGATTAGTAGGAAACAGAAAGCGCCGTCGTCGATCATTTTTGACGTTACGGCGATTTTCCACTTGCTTTTCCGCCAAAACTGGACGTTTCCGTTTCAATTCGGTATGAGCCTCGTCGCGCCCGCCGGGGGAGGGTATGGCGCGGAATGTGCCTGTGCGAGGTTATCTGATGCTACGATACATACTGGCTGTTGCCACATTGGCAGCAACCGTGCTGCCGAGTGTTTCCGTCGCTGAGAGGGAAACCACTGATACTGCCAAGCGGGAACTTGTGACGCGGAGCGAATTGCCCGGTCAGAATTTCCGTGAATATCTGAGTTTGTTCAAACCGCGAAAAACGGTTGAACCACAAAAAATGTCTTACTCAAAGTCATGGCTGGACGAACAGCCTGCGGCTGCGGGTGATGAACACTTCAAGTGTTTGGCCGAGGCGCTGTACTTTGAGGCCCGCGGTGAAAGCGTTCGCGGCCAGTTTGCCGTGGCCGAAGTCATTCTGAACCGTGTCAAAAGCAGCCGGTTTCCGGACTCGCTGTGCGGTGTGATCAAGCAGGGGACAGGCAAAAAATACCAATGCCAGTTCACTTATACCTGTGATGGGCGCAAGGAAGTGATCCACGAGAAGAAGGCCTACGAGCGTGTGTCGAAAGTCGCGCGGGCGGCCATTGACGGTGTTGTCGGTGAAATGACCGAAGGTGCCACGCATTACCACACCACTGCGGTTCGCCCGTCCTGGTCGCGTGTGTACAAGGAAACGGCACGCATTGGCGTGCACATTTTCTACCGTCACAACTATCGGACGGCGAGCAACTAACTGACGCACCCGCGCTGGAAGCTTGCTGGCGCGGGATGTTTTTTGCCTTATGTTGCGGGCCGGGAGGCCCGCAATGACTTTGAACCGCAGACAATTTATGCAAACGACCGCTGCGGCGGTCGTGTTGCCCAAACTTGGGTGGGCTTCTTACCCCGCGCTTGTGGCACAGGAAGCTATGCAACAGATTGCCCCGGAAGGGTTTTCTGAGACACGCGTCTGGACCTATGGCGGTCAGGTGCCCGGTCCGGAAATTCGGGTGCCTCAAGGTGCGCGCGTCCAGCGTCGATTGTCGAACACTCTGCCGCAGCCGACGACTGTGCACTGGCACGGGATTCGTATTGACAATGCAATGGACGGTGTACCGGGTCTGACTCAGGATGTTGTTCAACCGGGGTCTTCCTTTGACTATGACTTTGAGGTCCCAGATGCCGGAACATATTGGTATCACGCGCATAATCGCTCGATGGAACAGATCGCGCGGGGGCTCTACGGGCCGCTGATCGTTGAAGAAGCCGTCGCGCCGGATGTCGATCGCGATCTGACATTGATGTTGGATGATTGGCGGCTCGACTCTGAAACCGCGCAAATCATGGACGATTTTGGGAATGGTCATGACCTGAGCCATGCGGGACGGCTGGGAAACCTTGTTTCCGTCAATGGCCGGTTTGATCCTGCCTATTCGGTGGGTGGTGGCGAGAGGTTGCGTTTGCGTCTGATCAATGCGTCCAATGCCAGGATATTTGATCTTGGGCTGGATGGCCTGACCGGTTGGATCGTTGCACTTGACGGTATGCCCTTAGAGGTTCCGCTAGAGGTCAGCGACAGATTTCCTTTGGCTCCGGCGCAAAGGGTAGATCTGATCGTGGATGTCCGGGCAGCACCTTCTGGTATTGCGAACCTCGTGAGTTTTGAAAGGGACGGTAGCTATGGGCTGGTTCGGTTCGACGTTTCCGGCAAGTCGAAAACCGCGCGAACCGGAATTACGCCATTGGTCCCAAACCAAATGCCTGAGGTCTTGCTTGAGGATGTACCATTGAAGCAGATGGCGATGCAGGGCGGTGCGATGCGGTGGCTGGAGTCGGCAAAGATCGGCGAAAACGTGCTTTCGGGGCAGGAACTGGCACAGCTCGGGCGGTTTTGGGCATTGAACGGCAATGCCGAGCGACCGGCAGAGCCGTTTTTGGATGTCCAAAAGGGGACGACCTATAGGATCGAGTTCGTTAACGAGACTGCGTTTCCACACGCGATGCACTTACACGGTCACCATTTTCGCCTGATCCTTGAGGACGGGACTTTGGGTCCGTGGCGCGATACAGTTTTGGTTGAGCGTGGTCAAACCCGTCAAATCGCACTTGTGGCGGATAATCCGGGCGATTGGCTGCTGCATTGTCATATGCTGGGACATGCTGCTTCGGGTATGATGAGCTGGTTCCGTGTCACCTGACGCCGCATTCGACGACTAGAAAGGCGTTTGTTGCGGTGTTATACGCGCCCGCATCGTTTAATTTGGGTAAGCCTGTCCCAAAAGCCCGAAAAGGTCCGCTGCATGAGTTCCGAAATCCGCCTTGCCTTTGCGCACCCCTCTGAGCGGTCCGAGGCAACTGCCACTCTGGGGCCGTTGGATCGCATTTCTCTGCGCGACCATATTGTCGAGGTTGAGATCGGCGCGTTTCAGGCGGAACGCGGTACGACGCAGCGCATCTGCTTTAACATTGTAGTCGAGGTGCGCCCGCTGACCGATCCTATCGATGATGATGTTGACCGGATTCTGTCCTATGACCGGGTGACCGAAGCAATCGCATATGAACTGGCCGCCGAGCGTCTGAACCTGCTGGAAACACTTGCCAACCGGATTGCGGAACGGATTTTACTTGAGCCTCAGGCTGTAAGGGCCTTTGTAAGAATAGAAAAACTGGACCGTGGTCCAGGTGCCTTAGGTGTTGAGATCGTGCGTGGTCGGGATATGGCCCATCATGATCTGGTCGAGGAAGAGCGTCCGCACCCCCGGCTGGTATTCTTGTCGAACGAGGCCATTGCGTCCGACAATCTGACCGGTTGGATTGATCAGTTGGAAAACCGAAAACGCCCGCTGATCCTGTGTGTCGGGGCCGCAGATATGGCGGTTTCGCAAACAGGGCATGCGATGACACAGCGTCGGATTGACTTGCTGGCCATCGAACAAAATGCGTGGGTTCTGGCTGCGCGGGATCATCGCTGTGTCGTTGTGTCGACCCGAACGGAACTGGATTGGGCGATGAAGAACGGCCAGATTTGCGTATGGGCACCGTCCAAGATTGTTTTGGACGCGGTGGATGGACCGTCTGCAGCTCCGTCTGATGCAGTTGCATTGGCGGCATGGTTCGCCGCGACTTTTGAGGCCAGCGAGATGATGGTGATTGGCGGGGGCTTGCCCGAAGCGCCGAAAACCCCGTTGCGTGCAGTGCCCGTGGATCAGGCACGACTGTGAAAGTATACTACCGCCCTTTGGTTCAGCATGGCCCGGCTCGTCCCGATGGGGCAGTAGCCTTGGCTGGGCAGCAGCTTTGGTTTTCTCACGTAGAGCGACTTAGCCGCGTGGTTGCCCCTGTGGTTCTTCCGGTAGGCGAAGTACCGGATCAGGACTTGGATCGCTTGACGAGACCACGGCAGCCGGTTGCTGGTCTGGCGATGGACCGCCCTCAGATCATGGGTATCCTGAACGCCACGCCCGACAGTTTTTCGGACGGTGGGCTTCACAACTCGGTCCATGCGGCACAGGCGGCTGCGCGGACTATGGTTGACCATGATGCAAGCATTCTGGACATCGGCGGTGAGTCCACGCGGCCCGGTGCCTCTTTTGTGCCTGAAGCCGAAGAAATCGCGCGGACCGAACCGCTGATCAGGGCAATTCGGGCTGAAACGAGCGCGCTCATTTCCATAGATACGCGCAAATCTTCGGTTGCAAAGGCCGCGTGGAAGGCGGGCGCGGGGCTGATCAATGATGTTTCGGGCTTCACTTTTGATCCGCAATTGGCGCCGTTTTGTGCCGAGGTCGGTGCGCCGGTCTGCGTTATGCATATGCAGGGTGATCCGGCCACGATGCAGGATAATCCCACTTATGACGACGTGCTACTGGATGTGTATGATTTTCTGGATAGCCAAGTGACGTATCTGGAGGGATTGGGGCTGGACCGCAGCAAGGTTCTGGTCGATCCGGGAATTGGCTTTGGCAAGTCCGAGGCCCATAACCTGACACTGCTTCAGAACCTCAGCCTGTTTCACGGGCTGGGCTGCCCTATTCTGGTGGGTGTATCGCGCAAAGGCTTTATCGGTCGGATCGGCAAAGAGACGCGCAAGGATGCCCGAGCGCCGGGGTCGATTGCAGTTGGGTTGGCTGGTCTGGCACAAGGGGTGCAGATCCTGCGGGTACATGACGTCGCCGAGACGGCTCAAGCCTTGCGTCTTTGGGCTGCCGTCCGGTAAGCCATCTACAGGCAAGAATTTACGGAGTGACATCTATGCGCAAGCTGTTCGGAACCGACGGGGTGCGGGGCACTGCGAACACGCATCCGATAACGGCTGAGATGGCCCTTCGCATCGGTGCGGCGGTTGGGCGGTATTTCCGCCGTAGTCAATCCGGAGCACACCGGGTGGTAATCGGTAAGGATACGCGTCTGTCAGGCTATATGCTGGAAAGTGCTCTGACGGCCGGTTTGACGTCGACAGGTATGAACGTGCTGTTGCTTGGGCCGGTGCCGACTCCGGCGGTGGGTCTGATGACACGGTCGATGCGTGCTGATCTGGGGGTCATGATCTCGGCCAGCCACAACCCGGCAGAAGATAACGGAATCAAGTTCTTTGGTCCTGACGGGTACAAGCTGTCTGATCAGGCCGAGATCGAGATTGAGAAACTGATCGAAGAAGGTGTGCGCCCAGCCCAAGCGCAGAACATCGGGCGCGCACGGCGAGTTGACGATGCGCGTTTCCGCTATGGTGAGCGTATAAAGTCGTCATTGTCACGCGATTTACGATTGGACGGGTTGAAGGTTGTGGTGGACTGCGCAAACGGTGCCGCGCACCGGACCGCGCCCGAGGTTCTTTGGGAGCTAGGGGCCGAGGTCGTTCCCGTTGGCGTTGCACCCAACGGCAAGAACATCAATTTGAACTGTGGTTCGACCAAACCGCAATTGGCTGCAGAAACGGTTGTGGCGCATGGTGCCGATGTTGGGATATGCCTCGACGGTGATGCGGATCGCGTCGTCATGATCGACGAACACGGGCAAGTGGCCGACGGTGATCAGTTGATGGCATTGCTGGCAACCTCGTGGGCTAAGGCCGACAGGCTCAATGGCGGCGCTTTGGTTGCTACGGTCATGTCAAACCTTGGGTTGGAGCGGTATCTCACCGCTCAGGGGTTGCGGCTTGAGCGAACGGCGGTCGGCGACCGCTATGTAGTTGAGCGGATGCGTGAAGGCGGGTTCAATCTGGGTGGCGAGCAATCCGGCCATATCGTCATGAGCGATTTCGCGACGACCGGCGATGGTCTTATGGCGGGACTGCATTTCCTGGCCGAGATGGTCCATTCTGGCCGCAAGGCGTCCGAGCTTTCGTCGCAGTTCGAAACCGTGCCTCAGTTGTTGAAGAACGTGCGTTATGCAGACGGGCAGACGCCGTTGGAATCCGCAAGCGTTCAGGCCGCAATCGCGGATGCCGAGGCGCGTTTGAACGGGCAGGGGCGTCTTCTTATCCGCAAGTCCGGGACCGAGCCGCTGATCCGTGTCATGGCAGAATGCGAGGACGACGCCCTGTTGGGTCAGGTCGTCGACGGTATCGTGGCCGAAGTCGAGGCTGTTACCGGTTAATAACCGAACAGCATCTTGCGCAGGCTAAACCATTGGCTGATCGCCAAGCCGGTCAGGATCATGGCAAGGGCGACGAAGAACCTAAGGGGCAGCGCTTCGGACAAAATCCATGCGCCAAAAACCATTGACCAGATTGGCACTTGGTAATTCACCAGCGTCAGAAAAACCGATCCTGCGCTGCGAATGATCGAAACGCGCAGCAATGTGGCAAGCGCAGTTGGCACGAGGCCAAGTGCGATGATGGCTAGGCTTGGCCGCGTGCCTTCCCATGTCGGCAGCCCTTCGGTCATCAACATGATCGGAAGCAAGATGATCGCGCCGACCAAAAGGGTCAGGGCGGCCAGAACCACTGGGTCAATCGGTGGGCACCGTCGTGTGAAGATAGATGCGCAGGCGTAGCAAAGCGCGGCGCTGACGCAGGCCAATTGCGCCAAAGGTTCCGTGCCTTGCCCGATCTGCGCCAAGCCCGGTCCGATGAGCACAAGCGCGCCCGAAAATCCAAGGCAGACTCCAACAAGACGGCGCGTATTCAGAGGCTCATCCGAGAAGAAATGCGCCAGCGGCAGAACCATCAGCGGAATTGCAGCCATCGACAGACCTGCAAAAGCCGATGGTACAAATTGCTGCCCCCAGCTCAGCAACAGGAAAGGCAGGGCCGAGGACAGGATGCCGATGATCACAATCGACCACCACAGTGCCGCAGAAAATCCCGGCATCCGACGTTTTGTGACGGCCATAAGCCCCAGCAATGTTACCGCGCCCAAAGTGGTGCGCGCGGTTGCGACTGTGATCGGTCCGTACCCCTCAAGCGCCATGGCGACGACCATGAATGTGCCGCCCCAGATCAGGCCCAGAGAGAATACACCGCTCCAGTCGCGGGATGTGGGTTGATCGACCATTTATGCTCTCCGGCCCGGACAAAAAGGGCGACCCGTGGGCCGCCCTTTCGCACTATCCCAAAGGGATTAGTTCTTTTCCTTGTCGACCATTTTGCCGGCCGAGATCCAGGGCATCATGGCGCGCAGTTTTGCACCGGTTTCCTCGATCATGTGCTCGTCATTGGCACGGCGCGATGCTTTGATGGTCGGCTGGCCAACAGCGTTTTCCAGCATGAAGTCGCGAACGAATTTACCCTGCTGGATGTCGTTCAGAACCTCTTTCATGCGCGCTTTGGTCTCGTCGTATTTCAGGATACGCGGGCCGGTCACGTACTGGCCGTACTCAGCCGTGTTCGAGATCGAGTAATCCATGTTGGCGATGCCGCCTTCATAGATCAGGTCCACGATCAGCTTCACTTCGTGCAGACACTCGAAATAGGCCATCTCGGGCGCATAGCCTGCTTCGACCAGCGTTTCAAAGCCGCAGCGGATCAGTTCGACCAGACCGCCGCACAGAACGGCCTGTTCGCCGAACAGGTCGGTCTCGCACTCTTCACGGAAGTTGGTTTCGATGATGCCCGAGCGGCCGCCACCGATGGCCGAGCAATAGGACAAGCCGATTTCCAGCGCCTTGCCGGTTTCGTCCTTATCAACGGCAACCAGACAGGGCACGCCGCCGCCTTTGACGTATTCGCCGCGCACGGTGTGGCCAGGGCCTTTGGGGGCCATCATGATGACGTCGACGCCCTCTTTCGGCTCAATCAGGCCGAAATGCACGTTCAGGCCGTGGGCAAAGGCAATGGCCGAGCCGGGCTTGATGTTGTCATGCACGTATTTCTTGTAGGTTTCGGCCTGCAATTCGTCGGGCATGGTGAACATGATCAGGTCACACCATGCGGCTGCTTCGGCGATGCCCATCACGGTCAGACCTTCGGCTTCGGCTTTCTTGGCCGAGGCCGAGCCTTCGCGCAGCGCGACGACCAGGTTCTTGGCGCCCGAGTCACGCAGGTTCAGTGCGTGGGCGTGGCCTTGGCTACCATAGCCCAGGATGGCTACTTTCTTGTCTTTGATCAGGTTGATATCGCAATCGCGATCGTAATAGACGCGCATGTCGCTGGTCCTTTCTGTTTGACTTGGCGACGGTTCTACTTGCGATCTTTCGGGATGGCGATAGCGTTTTCCTTGTTATTGCGTGTAGGTTGTGAGAAATTATTCTCTCAATTGCCGCAATTGGAAAAAATCATGCTCGACGACGTCGACCGGCGAATCCTGCGCCATTTTCAATCTGATCCCACATTGTCGACTGCGGAATTGGCCGAGCGTAGCCGCATCAGCGCAAGCCTGTGCTGGCGTCGCATTGAAAAGATGCAGGAATCTGGCGTGATCGAGGGGCAGGAGGCTATCATCGACTGGGCCGCGCTGGGATATGCCGTGGAGGTGTCGCTTCGGGTCACACTGGATAAAACGCAACCCCGCGCGTTTGACGAGTTTACAGCGGCCGCCCGTCAGGTGCCCGAAGTGATAGAGATTCAAACCTTTCTGGGCCGTGTGGATGTTCGGTTGTCGATTTTGGCGCGGGATATGTCACACTATCAGAAACTCTATCGGGATCAGATTCTGACTCTGCCGCATATCGCGGATATCGAGGCCCTGATGCACATCGCGCGCGTCAAAAGCGAAGTGGCTCTTCCAGTATGATCGAGTTGGATGAGATCGACCGCAATATCCTGCGCGCTTTGGTGCAGGAGGCATCGCAAAGCGCAGGGGCGTTGGGGCGCAAGCTGGGATTGTCACAACCCGCCACCTGGCGCCGTATTCGGCGACTGGAAGATGCTGGGGTGATAAAGGGTCGCCGCTTGCGTTTGAACGCCGAAGCTTTGGGTTTTGGCGTGACGGTTTTTCTTGGCGTCAAACTGGCCCGCAAAGGGCAGGTGAGCCTTGAGGACTTTGAACGCGCCGTCAGTGCAATCCCCGAAGTACAAACCGTCGAGCACGTACTAGGTCTGTATGACTATCGGTTGCGGGTCGTTGCGCGCGACCTTGCTGACTTTGAGCGTGTCCTGCGACGGCGGATCATGACCTTGCCCGGAGCCGGAGATGTCGAGGCCAATGTGCTTCTCAGCGAAGAGAGATTGCCCGGACCAATCGGCTAAATCAGTATTTTGTGCGGATGCGGTACCCCGGATGATGGGTCATCCGCGCAAAGGTCATGGGCTGACCGTTCTTCCATGTGGTACGTTCAAGTTGAATCATGGATGCCCCTGCTGTGGTCCCCATGAATTCAGCCAGACGACCATCCGCAGACACCGCGCAGAATGCGACTTCGGCCTCGGTGAAAGGAGCTGCATTCAACAACCACTCGTGCGGGCCATGTGCGTTCAGATCGGCGTGCTCAACTTCTGGGACGGCATCTATGTTGATCCAGCGTTCTTCCAGTTGGAAGGGGCGATTGTCGGCGTAATGCATGCAAATCACGTGCAGCACTCGCACGTCCGGCGAAACGCTTAGCTGTGATGCCAGCCAACCCGGACTTGCAACCACGTTCCGTTCGACCAGAGAATACCGGTAGGTAGAGTTTTGGCTTTCAACCGACTGACGCGCCAGCGAAAATTCCAACTTCGCGTGCTTGCTGGGTTCTTTTTTGACGCGCGTCCCGCTTTTGCGCTTTCGTTCGACAAAGCCTTGTTCTGCCAGTTCACGCAAGGCCCGGTTCACGGTTGCGCGCGCGCAATTGAACTCTTCAGCGAGTTGCGTTTCCGTCGGCAGCAAGGATCCCTGTGGCCAAATTCGAGTTTCGATTCGCCTTTTAACCTCGTCCCGAACAACCTGAAAGCTGACCCGTTTTTGCGCCGTCACGATCCGAATTACCTTTCTTCCATAAAGTGAGTGTATCTGGTCAGAAACACGTATCGGTGTAAAGGGCGCTGACACTGTTTGGCGTCACATTTTCGAGTGTTTTTCGCCAAAAAAATCAAGTTTTCTATTGAACTTATGGGCTTCCCTGACGTCAATTGCGTTCGGCAGGTATCACTTGCCGCCAAGTGCCCATATTTGGGGCCGTCAATGCAAAGTGAAAGGACCCGTCATGCCAGCACTATTGGATACCGTTGACCCAAATGGGCTTGAAGAATTTTCGGTCGTCTTTACGGACCGTTCTCTAAATCACATGTCGGTACAGTTTCAGCAGGTCATGCGGGACATTTCGGCGATGCTGAAAGATGTCTACAACGCGGACGGCGTCGCGGTTATCCCCGGAGGCGGCACCTATGGTATGGAAGCCGTCGCGCGTCAGTTTGCCCGGAACCGAAATGTTCTGGTCGTTCGCAACGGATGGTTTTCTTATCGTTGGAGTCAGATCATTGAAACCGGCGGTCTGACAGCCTCGACAACGGTGCTCAAGGCGCGGCAGGTCGGGAACTCCAGTCCATCGCCTTTCGAACCAGCTCCAATCGAAGACGTCGTTGCGACCATACACGATCAGCGCCCGGATGTGGTGTTCGCCCCGCATGTGGAAACGTCGGCGGGTGTTATTCTGCCCGACGACTACGTGACAGAAATGGCTAGGGCCGCTCATGAGGTTGGTGCGCTGATGGTGCTGGATTGCATCGCGTCGGGATGCGCGTGGGTCGACATGAAGGCTACAGGTGTCGATGTTCTGATCTCGGCCCCTCAGAAAGGGTGGAGCGCGTCGCCCTGCGCTGGTTTGGTCATGTTGTCCGAGCGCGCAGAAGCACGGTTGGAAGAAACCACCTCGGACAGCTTTGCGATAGACTTGAAAAAGTGGCGTCAGATCATGGCCGCATACGAAAACGGTGGCCACGCGTATCACGCGACGATGCCGACGGATGCTTTACGCGCCTTTCGTGACACGATGCTTGAAACCCGCGACTATGGGTTTGACAAGCTACGCCGCGCGCAATGGGCGCTGGGTGACGGTGTCCGCGCGATGTTGAAGGAAAAGGGTGTGATCTCTGTTGCGGCAGATGGCTTTGGCGCTCCCGGGGTGGTGGTAAGCTATACATCGGATCCGGACGTGCAAAACGGTAAGAAATTCGCCGCTTTGGGCATGCAGATCGCGGCTGGTGTGCCCCTTCAATGCGATGAACCGGAAGGGTTCAGCACATTCCGCCTGGGTTTGTTCGGACTGGATAAGTTGTATGATGTAGATAGGACCATCGCACGGTTGAAACGCGTCTTGGATCAGGTTCTCTGAGCGTCGGTGCTCAACGGACGCCAAGGCCCATCTGCATCAGAGTCTTTCGCACCGTCGGCAGCGAATAGAGGGCGTTCAGCCCCATCGCCCGAGCGTCACGCAATGCCCGCGTTTCGATCATCGAGGCGCGGTTGAGAAGGTCGATTCCTTTTACCCTCATCGCGATCTCGGTGTGTCGGGCTTTGTGATAAGCATCCAGCATCTGTACGTCACCAAGGCCCTCGGGCCGTGCAGTGGCAAGGTCCAGCAGGCTGCGAAGATCACCTAGTGACATATTCAGGCCCTGTGCGCCAATGGGCGGAACGACATGCGCAGCCTCGGCCATCAATGCGATCCGTTCCCCGGACAGACGTTCAGCCGACTGGCTGATGATCGGCCAAATGGTTCGCTGCGAGACAAGTTTCAGCGGGCCGAACAACCCGCAAGAGCGTTCGGTCATGGCGGCCTCAAACGCCTGCGGTTCGGTGTTGAGCAATTCGACCGCGCGCGGTCCACGTTCCATCCAAACAACTGCGGAAGAAGGCTGACCCTGCCAGTCCGGTAGAGGGACCAGAGTAAAGGGCCCACCGGACCGGTGAATCTCGGTCGAGACATTGTCGTGCGGGATTGGGTGCGTAACTGCAAAGGCCAGCGCCTTTTGCCCGTAGCGCGTTGTTTGCACGGAAATTCCAGCAGCTTCGCGCATCGGAGAGCTGCGCCCATCGGCAGCCACAACCAGTTTGCAGGAAACACGACTGCCATCACTTAGCCCGACGCGGGCGTGGGCGGTGCGGGTGAACAGGCTGGCGGTTCCGGTGCCCGGGCGGAAATCGACATTCGGAAGTTCAGCCAGATGGTTCACCATTTCGCGCCGAAGCAACCAGTTCGGCAGGTTCCAGCCAAAAGGCTGATCCGAAATGTCGGCGGCGTTAAAGTCCCGCACCACACGTGGTTCAGGCACGTCGCCGCCTGCATCCACGATACGCATGATCTGTAGAGGGGCGGCATGCGGGGCCAGCTTTTCCCACAACCCACACTGTTCAAGCAACCCGCGTGCAGGTTGCAAAAACGCCGTGGTTCGCATGTCCGAGCCGTCGACATCGCGTTCGGTAACAGGTGGGGCAGGATCGACGCACACGACGTCAAACCCGGCTGTCCCAAAGGCTGCCGCAGCAGTCAAACCGGCAATCCCGCCACCAGAAATCAGGATGTCACAGCTTTCAGTCATGGCCTTGGTCTCCGTATCTTGGGCAGACCCTAGTGCGGTTCCAAGGCGCGTGCCAAGTGACATCCTGTCCCGTGTCTTAACCTCGGGTAATCAGCAAAAGGATCAGGAACATCACCGGTACCATCATCACGGCGGGGATATAAAGGCCCGGCAGGCCGAACAACAGGGTCGAACAGCCCCACATGCTGAAGATCGCAAGGGCGGCATAGCCCCAATCCTCGGCCTCGCCATGGGCAACGTCTTTGGCCATCCAGCCAAACAGGGGAATTGCAAACAACAGGCGCTGCCAGATTGGCAGGCGCCGAGGGGCCTCGATCGCGGTCATGGGTGTCTCCGTTTCTATTCGTCGCTGAGGCGCATATAGGGACGATGCTGCGTATGCGAAATACGCGGAAAGTCGTAGTGTGACAGCCTACCGCAGGCGGGACAGAAATGACGTTAGGTCGTCGGTATGATGGTGGATATGATCGGCCTCGTGCGGCTCGGGTGCGACGTGAACCGTCCGCATTCCCATCGCGTGCGGGGCAGCCAGATTGCGCGGGTCATCTTCGAACATCGCGGCCTTTTCAGCGTCAATTCCGTCGCGCTCAAAGATTGCTTCGAACGCAGCTTTCTGCGGCTTTGGGCGATACTCCGCGTGCTCGATGCCATAAATTGCATCGAACAATCCGCTCAGGCCACGCGCCTGCAATACGCGTTCGGCATAAGGAGCGCTGCCGTTCGTATAGACGATCCGGCGGCCCGGCAGGGCACGGATGTGATCGGCCAGATCGGCGTCCGGGTCCATATGGCTCATGTCGACCTGATGCACGGCATGAAGATATGGCTCCGGGTCAAGATCGTGCTCGGCCATCAGCCCGGCCAGAGTGGTGCCGTATTCGCGCCAGTAATGCGACCTAAGCCGATCCGCCTCGGCGCGGTCGACGCCGATGGCCTGAACCACGTAGTCCGTCATCAGCACCTCGATCTGATCGAACAGGCGCATATGCGGCGGATAAAGCGTGTTGTCGAGGTCGAACACCCATTGGGTGACGTGAGCAAATGCAGGTTTGACCATGGCTTGGGTTTAGGCCGCTATGTCCCGGTTTTCAATGCCGGACTTGATTGCGGGGGTCTGAGGCGGATACACAGGTTCGAACGAGGAGACGAACCATCCCATGCCCCAGTCTAAACAGTCCAACAAGGACGCCTACAGCCTGATACTCGAAGCGATTGACGTGGGCGTCTACAAACCCGGTGATCGGCTGGTCGAGAGCGAACTGGCCGAGCGGTTCGGCGTATCGCGTACCCCCATTCGCGAAGCGTTGCAGCGGCTTGAAACCCAGTCTCTGCTAGAGCGGGACGGGCGGTCGCTGATCGTGGCCTCGCTGGATCATAACCAGATGGCCGAGCTGTACGTGGTGCGTCGCGAACTAGAGGGATTGGCCGCAAGTCTGGCGGCGAAACACGCGACCGAGGAAGAGATCAAGGTGCTGCAGGATATGGTTGCCGCCGACGATGCATTGGTCGATGACCCGACCGCTTTGTCCCGTGCCAACCGCCGTTTCCACGAACAGATCCATCTGGCCTCGCACAACCGCTATTTGGTTCAGCAATTGGATTTGGTGCATCGAACGATGGCTTTGATGGCAACCACTTCTTTGGCGGTGCAGGGCCGGGGCGAGATCGCCCAAAGCGAACATAAAGGCATTGTCGAGGCCATCGCCGCCCGTGACGAAGCCGCCGCCGCCCGAGCGCTCAAAGAACATATTTCCGTCGCCTTCATGACGCGTCTGAAACAGGATGCAGTGCGCCGCGAAAACTGACGTTTATTCCGGCGGAATCTCTTCGCAGGCTTGCCCGTGTTGGGTTTTATCCCAGAAGAATGGGTTTCCGGTCAATTCCCACACCGCTTTGTAAGCTGCGACAACCCCAAGCGGAAAGTACAAGGGCATAGTTGGCACCCAAGGTATTAGAAACCTTCTTTCCCGCGCCCAGACCGACAGGACTCCGGCGAAAAGGTTTGTGAGTTCTGCGGCAAGGAAGAGGGCAAATAACGAAAGCAGCGCCCAACGCGGCACCAGTGCCTCCATCGGGCTAAGCATCCCCAGCGCAGTCAGCCAGAACACCCAAAGAGCGGGTGCCAACAGAAATTGCCCTACCGTTCCAAGAAAGAACGCTTGAAAGCCCAGGAATTTCAAGGCTCCGAGGTCGTTCCAAAGCTGGACAGGGTCACGCATGTGAACGAGATAGGTGACCATGAAACCCTTTAGCCAGCGCGAACGCTGTTTCACCCAAGGCCAAGCGCGGAAATTAGCCTCTTCAAAGGTAGTGGTGTCGACCATCTCGGTTCTATAACCCGCACGGCTTAACCGCACACCCAGATCTGCGTCCTCAGTGACATTGTGGGCGTCCCATCCGCCCATTTCCAAAAGCTTCTCCCGGCGGAAGAAGAAGGTCGTGCCGCCCAGCGGAACCACAAGACCCAAGCGCGCGATACCCTGCAACAGAATGCGGAACCAGCTATTGTATTCGATTGTAAAACAGCGCGACCTCCAGTTGGTGCGCGGGTTGTAATAGTCCAATCCCCCTTGCAGACAGACGACGCTGTCGTCTGCATGCGTAAAATGCGTGACCACACGTTCGATCTGATCGGGTTGTGGAGCATCCTCGGCGTCCCAGACGCCCAGAATTTCACCCCTGCAAAAATCGAGCGCATAGTTCATTGCCCGGGGTTTTGTTGTCAGCCCGCTTGATGTCGGAACTTCGACGGACCTGATCCAAGACGGCAGGTCGACATGCGCAAGCGCCGCGCGTGTAACATCGTCGGATGCTTCAAGAACCAAAATGACGTCCAATAGGGCCTTGGGGTATGTGAGGCGTTGCAACCGTCGTATCAGGGCGTCTGCTATTTCTTCTTCCTTATACAGCGGCACCATGATCGACACGCGGGGAAGGGGCTGCGGTAAAGGCTTCGGGGCGCCTTTAGGGGGCTGAAAACTCTGGTGCAGAAAACTCAGCAAGCCGCTTAACCGTAGCGCAAAAAACAAGATCAGTGAGCTGACCGCGAGTGTTACGAAGAACATCAGCCCTAATTTTGGTAACGCTGCGAAAACCGCCACCACAGCGATCAGGGCTGCAAGTGGTTTAACCCGTGCACGGGGTGCCCAGGATCGACAGCTATGCTTTACGTCCACTCGGGTCTCGGCGTCCGCTGCCAGTTGGGACGCAAACGTGGCAGCGATCGCGCTGTCAATTTCATCAGACGCCGCAAGAACGGGCAGGACAGTAAGGCCGACCTTACCCAATTGCGCTCGAACCGTTTCAAAGCAATCCGGCCGGGCAGTCGCCACCAATAGGAAAGGACCCACCCGTTTCCAAGGGATCACGTTGTGTTCAAGCCAGAAGCGAACGGGTTTTAGCTGGCAAAGCTCTAGAGATGGCGGGGATGCGATCAGATCAGCGAATTGAAGATGGTTTTGGTCTGCAAGCGCGTTCATGACGTCCCGGCGGTCGACCCAGCCTTCGGCCACAAGAATCTCACCCAGTGGTACGTCCTGCCGGGATCTGAGATGCAGCGCTTTTTCCAACTGCGCCTGTGTAATCAGGCCACTTTCAAGCAGGCAGATGCCTAGAGGTTTTCTGACCTGCACAGGAATAGGCGCCGCCCGCGCAAAGTGTTGCAGGTTCAGTTCAACCATAAAAAAACCCTGACACGTGAAACCGGTGTCAGGGTTGTTCTATTAAGGTTAACAGCGGGTTAATGCTGACTAAAGCAGCCGCTATACCTTTTCTTTTTTGTTCGCCATCGCCTCGGCGAACCGCTCGAACAGGTAGAAACTGTCCTGTGGACCAGGCGATGCCTCGGGGTGGTGTTGCACCGAGTAAACAGGGCGATCCTTCATGCGAATACCGCAGTTCGACCCGTCAAACAGCGAGCGATGGGTTTCCACGACACCTTCGGGCAGCGATTGCGCGTCGACAGCAAAACCGTGGTTCATCGAGGTAATCTCAACCTTACCAGTATCCAGGTCCTTGACTGGGTGGTTTGCGCCGTGGTGGCCGTGGTTCATCTTGACGGTCTGACCACCCAGCGCCAGCGCCAGCATCTGATGACCGAGACAGATTCCAAAGACGGGCAGGTCGGTGGTCTCTAGAACCTCTTTGATCATCGGCACGGCGTATTCGCCGGTCGCCGCAGGATCGCCCGGACCGTTCGACAGGAACACCCCGTCGGGTTCATGCGCAAGCACTTCGGCTGCTGTTGCCGTGGCCGGCAAAACTGTGACGTCGCATCCTGCGGTGGCAAGGCAGCGCAGGATGTTGCGCTTGGCACCGAAGTCCAGGGCAACTACCTTGTGCACAGGGGCGTTCTGACGGGCGTAGCCATCGGGCCAGGCCCAACGCATCTCGTCCCACCGATAGCTCTGGGCGCAGGTCACTTCCTTGGCCAGGTCCATACCTTCAAGTCCGGCAAATCCGCGCGCGGCCGCCACCAGAGCCTCGATATCGAAATTCCCCTCGGGGTCATGAGCCAGCGCGACATGCGGCGCACCCTGCTGACGGATCGCGCGGGTCAGACGGCGTGTGTCCACGCCTCCTATGGCAATACGTCCGCGACGGGCCAGCCAGGTTTTCAGTTCTTCCGCCGCGCGCCAGTTCGACGGCTCGGTCGGGTCCCATTTGACCACCATCCCGGCTGCAACAGGGTCAGCGGTTTCGTCATCCTCGGGGTTCACCCCGACATTGCCGATATGGGGGAAGGTGAAGGTGACGATCTGACCGGCATAGGACGGGTCAGTCATAATTTCCTGATATCCGGTCATGGCCGTGTTAAAGCACAGTTCGGCCACGGTCTGTCCGGTGGCGCCAAAGCCCATCCCGTAGAACAATGTGCCGTCGGCCAATGCCAGACATGCGGTGGGCTTGGTCGGGGCGTTCTGCGACATGGGGCGACTCTCTTGCAGGGTAAATCGGCGCATACCTAAGGGGCTTGAGCGCTTGGGTCAAGTCTGTTCAAATTTTGTGCTATTGTTAAAAATCAATAGGTTAGCCATATTGCTTCCCTGTTGTATCACGCTTTTTGTTTAGATATGGTCGTGGTTCCTTTTCCATGGGGATGGACAGATCATATGGATATGCGATCAAGGGTGAACTCAGCCCTGAAGCAGGCAATGAAAGATAAGGAGGCCGAGCGTCTGTCGACGCTGCGGCTTATTAATGCCGCGATCAAGGATCGCGACATCGCGTCACGTGCCTCTGACAACGAAGAGGCGAAGGGCTGCGGCGATGCCGAGGTCCTTGAAATCCTTGGCAAAATGACCAAGCAGCGCAAGGAAAGCGCGCGCGCCTATGAAGAGGGCGGACGGTTGGACCTTGCCGAGCGTGAGCTTCGCGAAGTCGAAGTGATCGAGGAATTTTTGCCCAAACAACTGGATGAAGATGAGGTCTCTCAGGCCATCCAGACGGCCATCTCGTCAACGGGCGCTGGTTCGATCCGGGATATGGGCAAAGTGATGGGCGAGCTGAAGTCGCGCTACACTGGCCAAATGGATTTCGGCAAAGTGGGACCGATGGTCAAAGATCAGCTCTGCGCGGCTGCAAGCGGCGGCTGCTGACCGCTTTCGCCTCAAACACGATATTACTGCGCGACCGGGTCGCGCAGTTTTTGTGTAAGATCGTCATACAGGGCGATCCGTTCTTCTTCGGTCAGGAAAGACCCGATTTCCACTTCGCGCCCGTCGCCCTTCAGAGTGACATAGTTGGGTACGGGGCCGCCATGCTTGTGCATCTCAGGGCGCGCCCAGTATCGGTTGCAGGTCCATTCCTGTGACCCTCGGCCGGGATGGTGATGGACAAGCCGGGCCTGAGTCCCTGTCAGAGTGAACACCTCAAAAACACTGCGGGAACGGTAGTTCGACTGGATCGCCAACCACAATCCCACCACTGTCAGCAGCAGGAATGGCAGCAAACCCCATAGCAGCACGGAACCCAAAACCGCCATCAGGGGGATGAGACCGAACAAAAAGACCGCCAGAACAACACGCATGGCCCATTTTGGCGGCAGTGAGTTATGCGGCCACAGTCGCAATTCCAGATCCGATCCAGAGGTTTGATTCCATCGATAGGGCATGGTCAAAAAATAACGTCTTGCAATGCAAAGTCGACGCCAATTGATCACACAACGTGACCTACGCGCGACCATGACAAGGCATCGTCCAGACGGTCGTCGCCCCAAAAAACCTCGCCCCGTACGACAAGGCTGGGTGCACCGAATACGCCAAGGCGTGAGGCGCGGTCAGTTTCGAATTCCAGAGCTGAAACCGCATCAGGGCTGCGGGCACGTGCCAGAGTCAGGCGAGGGTCTTGCTGACACCGTAAAAGGGCCTCGGAAATTGCCGCCTCGCTGCCAGCTTCGATGCCGTCTTCGAACCAGATCCGGTAGAGGTTTTGTGTAAAACTCTTGCCCCATCCATCCTGTATTCCCATCAAGGCGACCTGATTGGCAAGTTCTAGGTCGGAAATCGGATAGGGCGCGGGCAGATGGGCGTGGATATGATACTTGGCAGCTCGCCGCTCGATATCGCGCCACATATACGCTGATTTAACAGGCTTACCTGCAAATGGGATGTTCTTCTGTTCGGACATGACGCTGCGGACATTGAAAGGGCGCCACGCAACTGCGACGTCATTCTCAGCGCACCAGTCATCCAGGCGCATGATCGTCAGGAAGCTGTACGTACTGCCAATGGAATACCAAAAATCAATTTCGGGCATTGGATCACCCCGATCTCAGAGTTTCAGTTTCCATTCTAGCCTAATTTTTTGATTTTTTCGATCTCTGCCGTTTGGCGAAGCACCGCCGCGATCAGAATAGCGTCTTGTTCACGGGCCGAACGGGGTCGGGAACGACCCCGCAATCTGTCGCCTGACGCATGTCGATTTCAATCGTTCTGCACAGCGCCAAGATCGGCACGTCGGTGACATCTCCTTCGAATGGGTCTTCCATCGAAGCGCTTACCCGCTCGGTTACAAAGAAAATCCAGCAGACCAGTGCCCCGACCGGAGCGAAGGTCAGCCAATCCGTCAGAACTGTTTGGATCATTGCAGTGTTGGTCCCGGCCACGATCGAACGCTCATCATTGAAGGCAAGTGGCAGCATGAAGATGAAAATCCAGCTGAACAGGCGACCGACTTCAGCCACCTGTCGGGGGAACGGAGTGTTCTTGATCCGCTCGCACTGGCCTTGGGCCGCCGTCAGACGGGCTAACCTGTCCATCAGGGCGACATGCCAGAATGGGTCGATCTTACCCTGTTGGGCCATCTCGGACAGTTTCCGCGCCTGTAGGTTTAAAAGATATGCGGCCTTGTTGGCTTTTCCGTCAAGCCGGGGCAGGTCTGCCTCTAATTGGCTGGTCTTCCAGTCGCCAGGCGAATTGGGTGTGTGGCTTGGTGAAAGTGTGTGTCCAAACATCCACGGCTTGACCGAACGCCCATTGGCCGAAGGTTGTCGCAACTGGTAGGCCAATAGGGTCACCCAGGCGATGTGTCTTTCAATCAGTTCGGTGCGCAAGTTGGCGTCGAGAGGAGAGCCATTGGTTTGAACCAGCGTGGCAACCGTATTTCCCCAGTCTCGGCTTGCGTTGGCGATATCCCCCCAGACCCGCCTTGCCTCGGTCCAACGTCCATAAGCCGAGGTGTTTTTGAAACCCAGAAAGAACGCGACCGCGATCCCCAGCATTGCCACCGGAGGGCTGGGGTTCGAAATCAGATCTACAGGCGTGAGTTCATCAACCACCTGAACCAACAAAATCCAGGCAAGGACAATTGAGATAAAGCCGACCGATCCCCTGAGCAGTTTGCGGACCGAGATGCTATCGTGAAGTAACATGTCTTTTGTGTTTCCGTTGAAACGTCATGAAATTCAATTTTTGAATAATATCGACATCTTGGCACACCTGTCCACGGAACTCGGAAGAGCATCGTAAGGGGGTAATGAAAAAGCCCCGCACGAGGCGGGGCTCTATTTGTTTCTTAATGGAAGGGATCAGTGCGCGTGGCCTTTGTCCCAGTCTTCCTGCTTGGGAAGCTGCTCGAACGTGTGTTCGGGCGGCGGGGTGGGCAGGGTCCATTCCAGCGTGTCTGCGTATTCGTTCCACGGGTTCGGACGTGTTTCCTTCGCGCCGCGCAGCAGGGCGTAGATCACGATGCCGAAGAACAGCAGGAACGAAGCGAACGAGATGAACGCGCCAATCGAAGAGACAAAGTTCCACTGAGCGAATGCCTCGGGGTAGTCGATATAGCGACGCGGCATCCCCTGACGGCCCAGGAAGTGCTGCGGGAAGAAGGTCAGGTTGGCGCCGATAAAGAACAGCCAGAAGTGAACCTTGCCCCAGAACTCGGAGTACTGACGGCCCGTCATCTTCGAGAAGTAGAAGTATACGCCCGCAAAGATCGCAAAGACGGCACCCAGGCTCATCACGTAGTGGAAGTGCGCCACGACGTAATAGGTGTCGTGATAAGCTCGGTCGATACCGGCCTGCGACAGAACCACACCGGTTACACCACCAACGGTGAACAGGAATAGGAAGCCGAAAGCGAACAGCATCGGTGTCTTGAACTCGATGGATCCGCCCCACATGGTCGCAATCCACGAGAAGACCTTAACGCCGGTTGGAACCGCGATGACCATCGTTGCCAGCATAAAGTAGGCCTGCTGACGCAGCGACATGCCAACGGTGTACATGTGGTGCGCCCATACGACGAAGCCCAGAACACCAATCGCGATAATTGCCCAGACCATTGGCAGGTAGCCGAAGATCGGCTTGCGCGAGAAGGTGGCGATCACGTGGCTGATGATGCCGAAACCGGGCAGGATCACGATGTACACTTCCGGGTGGCCAAAGAACCACAGGATGTGCTGATACAGGATCGGGTCACCGCCACCGGCCGGATCAAAGAAGGTGAAGCCAAAGTTGCGATCCATCAGCAGCATGGTGATTGCGCCCGCCAGAACCGGCAGCGACAGAAGAATCAGCCACGAAGTGATGAAGATCGACCAACTGAACAGCGGCACCTTGAACAGGGTCATGCCCGGGGCACGCATGTTCAGGAACGTGGTGATCATGTTGATCGCGCCGAGGATCGAGGAGGCGCCCGATACGTGTACGGCAAAGATCGCAAGGTCCATGGACATGCCGCCCTCTGTCGTGGACAGCGGCGGGTAAAGCACCCAGCCAACGCCTGAACCGAGCTGGTCATTGCCACCGGGGCTCAGCAACGAGGCCACGCCCAGCGAGGTACCAGCGACATACAGCCAGAAGGACAGGTTGTTCATCCGCGGGAACGCCATATCCGGCGCACCGATCTGCAACGGCATGAAATAGTTGCCAAAACCGCCGAAAAGCGCCGGGATGACAACGAAGAACATCATCAGAACACCGTGATAGGTGATCATCACGTTCCACAGGTGCCCATTCGGTGTACATGGATCGGCCATGAACCCTTCGAGGCACATGTACTGAACACCGGGGTGCATCAGCTCGAGCCGCATATAGACGGTCATCGCCACCGAGATAAACCCGGCCAGCGCCGAGAAAATCAGGTACAGAATCCCGATGTCCTTGTGGTTGGTCGACATGAACCAGCGGGTAAAGAACCCTCGCTGGTCTTCATGATCGTGACCATGAATGGCTGCGTCTGCCATTAGGTGCCTCCTGTTACAATTCTACCGCGCAGCCGGACCTCTCCGGCGCGCGGGATTCCTGCTGGTTTTAGAATGCGAAGAGGACGCCTTCAATGGTCGAGTTTGATCTGGATCAAGATTAATTGTCGCGGGCAGGGGCCCGAAACGCGCATTGTCGGCTAAATTCACCTTTCAGTTGGGTATTGGCTGCCAATTTTCAAGCGCTGCGCGTGACAGAGGTTTCTTCGCTTGACCCTGGTGCGGACGAAACGCAGAACTGGGCGTAACGCCGAAATCGGAGATTTGACATGACCGCCTACGATCCAGAAAACATCTTTGCCAAGATCCTGAAGGGGGAAATCCCCGCGAACCGCGTTTACGAGGATGACGATACACTTGCGTTCATGGACATCATGCCCCGATCGGACGGTCACCTGTTGGTGATACCCAAAACGCCGTGCCGCAATATGCTGGATGCATCTCCGCAGCAACTGGCATCAGTGATGGCCACTGTTCAGAAATTGGCCAAGGCGGTGGTGAAGGCTTTTGACGCTGACGGAGTAACGATCCAGCAATTCAACGAAACGGCCGGGGGGCAGGAGGTGTTCCATCTGCATTTCCACGTTCTTCCCCGTCACGAAGATGTTGCTTTGCGTGCGCCCGGAACAATGGGGGATTTCGACCTGATCGCGGAGCACGCCGAAAAAATCAGAACTGCTGTTGGCTGAACGTTACGCACTTGATCACCGAGTAGCCGAAACTTCTTGCGGGCCTTGGGCAGTTGATGCGGCTTCGGCCAAAGTGAGAAAGTTTGGGAAAGCCGGATGCGCAAAGTCCGAAAGGTGAAAGGCCCAGAAAAAAATTGCCGTTCCGATTTGGGGTCGGAACGGCAGACTCGTATAAAGAACTTTTCCGTTTTCGCAGAAATCCTACGATTACCGGTTTAACACACCACTCACTCTAGAACGGTGCAATCAGTGTACCCGCAAATCTCAGTTCTGTATTTGTTTGAGTGGGGTTGAACCGCCAAATGTTATGATTCACTCGGCTTTTGCGCGAGTTTTAGGCCTCAATTGGAAACAGTGCGCATTCTGATTTGCGAATTGTAAACCATTTGGAGTCATGAGGCGATTCGGTCTATGACATCACGTCCCGATCGTTTCGAATGCTTGGGAAAACGTTTTCTGTAGTGCGGCATCCATGTCTGCCATCGTGACAGGCAGCCCCAAATCAACCAAAGACGTTACACCATGTTCGGAAATCCCGCAGGGCACGATCCCTGAGAAATGATCAAGATCAGGTTCCACGTTGATCGAGATTCCGTGAAAGCTGATCCATTTTCGCAGGCGCAACCCAATCGCTGCGACCTTGTCCTCGGCCGGCGCGCCCGAAGCCGTCAACGGCTTGTCATCCCGGCGCACCCATACACCGACGCGGCCATCCCGGATTTCACCTTTGACATTGAATTCCGCAAGTGACGCGATCACCCAGGCTTCCAGCTGTTTTACAAAGCGCCGTACGTCTTTCCCGCGTTTGTTCAGATCAAGCATGACATAGGCAACCCGCTGGCCTGGGCCGTGATACGTGTATTCACCGCCGCGCTTGCTTTCGTAGACGGGAAACCGATCAGGGTCGGTCAAATCTTCGATCCGTGCGGATGTTCCTGCGGTATAAAGCGGGGGGTGCTCGAGCAGCCAGACGCATTCATCTGCTTCACCGGCGGCGATAGCGGCTACCCGCGCCTCCATAAAGGCGACGGCATCGTCATAGTCGGTCAAGCCGTCAGTGATTTTCCATTCCATGAGGTCTCTTACCGCGCGGTATCAGGCAGGAAAAGGGGTTACGCCGCCTCTGCCAAACAGCGCCTAAGGATTTGCGCATAGGTATCTTGACCCTGCGCCCCCGTTACAAGGTACTTGCCGCCAAACACCATCGAAGGCACGCCCGAGATGCCGCGACTGGTCCAGAACTCCTGCTTCTGTCGCACTGGTTGGACGTGGGCACCAGAGGAAAGAGCCTGCTGTCCGGCGACCCTGTCCAATCCGACGGCTTCAGCAGCTTCGAGAAGCACTTTGGGATCGGAAACATCCTTCTGGTCAATGAAATATGCCTCAAACAGAGCCATCTTCAGCGGGTGTTGACGCCCTTGGGATTCGGCCCAGTCCAAAAGCTGGTGCGCGGCAAAGGTATTGTAGATCCGAGACTCATCGTCGAAATTGAACGAGAAATCCAACTCTGCGCCGATCTGCGTCAACCGATCACGCGCCTGCTGACTTTGCTCGGCTGTAGACCCGTATTTCTCAGCCATGTGCTCGCGCAGGTTTTGCCCTTTGGCCCCCATGGCAGGGTTCAATTCAAACGGGTGCCATCGGAGTTGCGCAAGCACCCCCTGTTGCTGCAGCGCCAGATCAAGCTGCCGGAAGCCAACAATACACCACGGGCATACCACATCCGAGACAATGTCGATCTGGATGATCGGGCGCGTGTCTGATGAAGTCATGATGCATCTCCGGATCAGGTGGCAAAGTGAAATCTGTGATACAGATATGAAGGTCGAAAAGGAATTCAATCCGGCTTGTTTTTTGCCTCTTCACATCCCGTTCCGCACCGTCTATATGCGCCTCTACCAAGTCACATACAGTGCGGTCGTGGCGGAATTGGTAGACGCGCAGCGTTGAGGTCGCTGTGGGGTAACACCCGTGGAAGTTCGAGTCTTCTCGACCGCACCATTCAATCCCGTAAGAAAATTTGTTCCAGATACTTAGATTGGGTTCGCGATGGAATGACTGTTCAATTTCTGCGTAAGCGCTAGATCTGATTTGGTTTGCACAAACCGCTATTCAGGGCCATGTCGCGCCTCGATCCATTCATTTGTCAAAGGACCTAAAAATTACGCTGCTTTGTTCGAAAATGGCTTATGTACTCTCTGGGCAAAGAAGCGTCGATATTCTTACGAGCAACCAAAACATCCAGGCACATCAATGCTAAGTCGGGACTGTCAAAAATCGAGTCCGCCGCGAAGGATAAATAGATTAGTTGGTCTGAGTTTAGAATTACCTTTAGATCGCCCTCGCGAATATAAACTGCATCACCATCAAGTAGTTGGCTTGTTAGTTGAGGGCGACGTACGTCATGCTCATGAGCGTGGGGCATCATCACGGATTTGGTGAATAAGAACTTATGTAGTTTGAAGCCTCGTTCTCGTAGCGCCAAATCGACGTCGCCAAATAGTGGTTCGTTCTCGTAGATACGGTGAAAACGAACTTCGGTCACGATAGTAACGCAATCCTCAAGAGTCCGTGCGCCGCCTTGGATGACTTCTAGTTCTGCACCCTGAAGGTCCATCTTTAGGACATCAACTTTCTCTAGACCTTCTATTGCATCCAAAGGTGCAGTTTGCACGTCCATTTGGCGCACTTTTCCTTCTCGCAACCACTTTTCTTTACCGATTTGTGCCAGCGCGGTCTTATCCATGGGAAACAGGGAAGAAAAACCTGAAAGAGGATGCAGATATAAAGTCCGATGCCCCTGTGTTCCTACAGCTTGCTGAAAATAAGTTTCATACTCACTTTTGGTCTGCTGAAGCTTTGCAAACGCGTCCGGGTTTGGTTCAAAACCAATTATCTCTGCTACTCCATCCATTAACAGACCGCTGTAGGGTGGTTCAGATAGTGGATTTGCCCCCACGTCGCAAATCCGAACAAGTCTTGATGGTTTAAGTTGTGATGTCAGTACTTTTCGTCGCTGATCAGCATGGGAAGGTTTTTTTACCGGCTGCTCCACTGGTGTTCTTCTCTTGGTTGTTTTTTGAAAAAGGCTTCGGAAAGCTAATCCCAATAATGGCAGCCTCATCTTGTATGCTCAACTTAAGCTTTAGTGCACTGTGTAGTTCCGAGCAGCGATGCAAGAAGCCCTGTTGAGAATCCACTCTACAATCAGAACTCATCGCTGACTATGAAAGGTTTGAAGGCGAAGGAGCTATTCTGTGCGTCCGGAATGAGAAGTGTTTTTCGCCTGTGCAAGTAGTGATATCTGAATTAGTTTTGTTGTATTGCGACTCTTGACCACGCTTCTGAAAACAATCTAGCTGGTTACTGAATGTAGGTTGAGACTTGTCTGTTCGTTGAGTTGACATTCGATCGGTGGAAGTAGCTGTGATTCCCGGGGTTTCTCTGAGTTGCAAGAACAATAATAGGTCCGTTGTGCCACGTTTTCTTTGCCTCGGAACGCATCATAAAACAGGTACCGTTTGGATGCGCCGAACTTTCCGGAAGTACACGGATGCCAACAGCATTCCTACAGTACGGATGTCAGCAAGAACGAAAATTGAAGATGTTCTACCGGAAGAGGGCCCTGCGCTTTGTGTAAACTGGGACTCTCGGTTTCCAAAGCAGTTATTTAACGATTCTCGCGCTCGTTTCTTCCATGTTATTAGGGATCCGCGAGATGTCTTGATTTCTGGGCATCGCTACCACCTCAAGCCCAAACACTCTCACGAAAGTTGGCTCCATCGTCCTGATCCCGGGCTGGGAGGGCTTTCATATCATCAGAAACTTGCCTCACAACCTGACCTTATTTCTCAAATGGTTTTTGAGATGGACGGAAAGCATGCGAGCACGGTACGCGATATGCTTGCTTGGCCATACGGGCACGAACAAGTGGTGGATCTACGGTACGAGGATTTGATCGAAGACAGAGATTGCGAGCGCTTTAGGGGCGCTCTTGTTCATATGAGTGTCGATGGTTTTGACGCAGACGGCCTAGTTAAATCGTATTGGGCAAACAGCCTGTTTGGGGGAATTTCAGACCGGTCTGATCGGACTGGTAGAGTTAAATCTCATATCTCCAGCGGCGCTACACAACAATGGCGTAGTAAGCTCTCTCGAGAGGTAGCAGAGGTTTACGTTCAAAAATTTGGAGATGCTTTGATCGAACTTGGATACGCTACAGATCGAAAGTGGGTAAAGGAGTGTTTGCCTGCTTCAAAAATCAAAAATTAGCCCCAAACTTTACGCACATAGTGGATATGGCTGGATTGAGGTATAGGGGAAAAAATCAATATAACGACCGGAAATTAATATTATCCCATCAAATCGGGTCGGATAGAGATTAAGCCCGTTGCGCACCCCAAACTGTGTAGTATGAGTAATAGTGCGCTGAACTGTATTTTAGGGAGCAGAGTTGTTCTTCGTAAAGTCTCGGTAGGGAAAAGTAAATGATAACAAAGAGTTTTCCGGCCGTGGCCACATTGTGGGTTGGCCGACCCTTGTCATGGATCGAACAACTTAGTCTGACGTCCTTTCTGGCGGTTGGTCATAGCGTGAAGCTCTACACATATTCAGCAATCAGCGGTGTGCCGGACGGGGTTGAAGTGGCTGATGCCTCAGATATTTTTGCACCGGACCAAGAATTTCTGCAAGACGTCGGCCCGTCCATGGTGGCGGATATATTCCGCTTACATCTCATGGAGAAAAGAGACGAGATTTGGATTGATGCCGATATGGTTGCTGTGAAACCAATCACTCTCAATGAGAATGGTTTCGCAGTCGGCTACGAAAGTCCAAACCACAAGATCTGCAACGCCGTTTTGCGTACGCCAGCAGATAGTGGATCACTAAAGTTGCTACTCGATTTCATTGCTAAACCCCACCATCAACCTCCCTGGCTAAGACCTGCTCTCCGCGCCAAGTTGGCAGACTTTCCGGAGCAGCAGCTGCTAAGTGGCCTCTACAAGGTCAAACGGTCATCCATGGGGCCGATGGCCTTGTCATATGCTCTAAGACAAACTGACGAAATCTCGGAAGTACGACGGCGGGAAGCCTTCTTCTCGGTTCCATGGCAATACTCGGATGTCTTGTTTAACCCTTATGGGGGAGCCGAGGGCTGGATGTCGGCCGACACCGAAGCTGTGCACCTATGGTCGCACGCGTTGTCTAACTTTCACAAAACTCGCAGACCCCATCCGAACAGTTTTGTTGGGCGGATGCAAAGCAAACTCGGAATAGACGTTTCGCATTTGAAGCGAGGTCAGTGAATAAGGCAAGGTTTGGGCATGATTATTTGTCACAGCTACAAGTTTGTTTTCATAAAAACGATGAAAACGGCTGGTACAAGCCTAGAAGTGGCGCTGGCCCGGGCTTGTGGGCCCGAAGACATAATTTCTCGGATTGTTCCTCCCGAACCAGAGCTAAATCAGATGCCGTGGTTGAATTTTCGGAATGCAAAGATTCCTGATAGGCGATCTGGTAAACCCCGGGTCATTCGACAGCACTCTGGATTGAAAAGCGCAATCAGTATTTTGGGGAGCAAAATTCGCGACTACCGAATCATTACAAGCGAAAGGAATCCTTGGGAAAAAATGGTTTCCAGTTTTTATTGGAAGCTGCATCAAACGCCTGAGCAGGTGCTGGAGCCTGACCAGACTTTGGAAGCTCTGGGACCGACAGAGATGCAGGGTTTGTTTAGAAAGTTTGTACTTTCTCCAGTGAAAGATCCTTGCGAAGCATTTCATATGTATTCCCATCAATGGGTCCCACTTATTGACAACCTTATTCGGTACGAGTGCATTGAGGAAGACTTGAGCCGCGTGGCAAAGAGTCTTGGATTGCCCGTTTCAGTGAAGTTGAGTGATGTGCGGAGCAAGTCTGGGATTCGCCCCCAGAAAACTAACGTCAACCTAACCTTCGACAATGAGATGGATAACGCAGTTCGATTACGTTTTGCACGCGAGATTGCCAATTTTGGCTATACTTCGTCAACTGCGAGTGCGCCTTTGTACCAGCCCCCAGATTGGCGAGAGGTTTGGCGATCTGCAGCGTTCAGATGAACCTTTCATTTGGACGTTTAACATCACTTTTGTACGTAGCACGCGAACCGCAAGGCAGATGAAAACAGTCTGCATTTTTGACGGATGATATCCAGAGCGTTACATCTGAGCTCCTAAAATTGAAAGATATAACTGATGCGAATTACTTCGGTCACCTGCATGCGAAATGAAGCTCCGTTCATTCTGGAATGGGTCGCTTACCATAGGATGATCGGAATCAATGATCCAATTGTATTCTCCAATTCTTGCACAGATGGCACGGACCTAATGCTAGAGAGACTGGATGAACTTGGTTTGGTTCGTCACTTGCCAAACCCAACGGCTTTGACTGGCGGTAAAATGCACATTATCGCGGCGCTAAAGTATCTAAACTCTGGCAATCGACTTGCTCGGTCCGATTGGGTGGCTTCCCTTGATGTAGACGAGTTCATAAATGTCAAAGTTGGTAACGGAATGTTGAAAGACCTGTTTGACGCCTTGCCTTACGCCAACTTGATTTCCCTGTCGCAACAGAACTTTGGGCATAGCGGCAATTGGATTTACGCCGACGAACTCCAAACTTCCTTGTTTGATCATGGTTGGGATCAAACTTCGGTTTACACTAGAGAATTAAACAAGCGAGGCACTAAGACTTTAACGCACAAATCGTCGGAACCAATTTCCTGGTCGAACCATTCGCCCCTGTTTGCAGCCGAAAAATTGAACAAATTGCACCCTGTCAACGGTTCGGGTTTTGATCTGTCTAATGTAGACATGACGAAGACTGTAAAAGCTCTGGTCAGGCCGGATTACGGCTTTGATTTGGTACAGCTAAACCACTATGCACTGCGCTCCGTTGAAAGTTTTCTTCTCAAAGTGGCCAGAGGTTCTTCAGCTCATCCGGACACATCGTACGGTATGAAGTATTGGCGTAGATACGACCATAACGACTACTACGACAGTTCGATTTCGCGGCATGTTGACGATCTACGAGCTGCAAGAGCAGACTTGCTGCGGGATTCGGAATTGAGACAGCTTCACTACGCGGCCGTCAACGGAGCGCATAAACTAATAAATGAACTAAGAGAACAAAAAGCTGTCAAATCTCTACTGGCACGAATTAAACGATACGTCGCACGCAACCCAGGGCTGCAGACCCTGAACAAGGTGCCATGATAAGCTCGGTAAAGCTAACGACGAAACGGTCAACAGGACACAATGTGGGTCAAAACTGCGTTCACCGAAGGCTACGCCTGTCGCCGAAAGCTAAAAACGGGAAAATTTGGAAACAAGGTGTTACGAACAAGTTCGCAAATGTACTTTCACAGTGTCCGCTGCGAATAGTTTAACCACTTCCTTTTGGCTCCACATAAGTAGCCAATTTAGCCGTAAAGCCTTATTGCAGCCTCCGAATTGCAATCTGTGTGCCTGCTACGCGGACTATTCTCCAATTGGCGGGATGTTCGCCAAGAAAACAGTTCAAAGCACGTACGACGCCGTCACCCCACCATTTACCCGTATTGTAGTCGTCCAGCATCAAAATGCCGCCAACTTTGACGAGACTTGCTAGTGTGTTTAGGTCTTTGAGTACGCCCTCGAACCTGTGGTCCCCGTCGATGTATGCAAAATCGAGGCTTTCTTCAACCGCAAGGGCTGCAAGGTCGTTAGAGGTGCCTCGAAGAATTTCTACTTGCCCGTTGTCAATGCGTTCGGAAAATCGTTCGCAGACACTAGAAAAAATTAAATTCATGTCATTAGGAGAGGATGAATGATACCAGCTTTCTTCTAGGTCAGGGTCGTCCTTATTGTTCCAAGGATCCACAAGATAAATCTTTTTTGGTTCAGCGATTTCAAGAAGCCGCTCGCTGAAACGCCCGCGAAACACACCAATTTCAGCTATGACGCCCCCTTTTGCCACAAGTTTTGAGACCATCCTCTCGCGAAATTGGTGATACTTCATTTGAAACCTCAGACTAAGGGGGGGAACAGGTAAGACAGTGGGTAAGTTCGTCTTTTCAATGTTACAATAGCCTGTTCCAGTACTTTCAGAAAGACCGGTCTCTGCTTGTCGTTTCGGTGAAGGTTGAAAGCTATATGTTCGAGGCTTTCTTCGAAAATACGATTGTTCCCAGAAATAGGATAGACGGCAGCGTCTTGTGTTCTGTCAAACAAGCGAAAGCTGCAGACCTGGCGCAATCCCGTTGAGCGCAAATGACCCACATGGAAGTTTCTAAATGCTAACAGCCCCGAAAAAATAACAAACGCAACCTTCAGAGCTTGATGATACTTCCCTTGGGGGATTAAAGAAATTCACTAATACTTTGCGTCGGTGGAAGGATAGTGCCCGGTGTCAACAAACTGACGAAACTCGGAAGCCTCAAGTTGATAATCCAGAACACGGCGCGCGCAGTCGTGGCAGGATCGAAGCAGTGCCGCCAAATCTCCATCTGTCAGCCAATCTGACACAATCGAACGAATAGCGGCCGTGTCGATTGAATCGTCATGGTTTGTGTTGATGTCGTATTTCCCAAAATACTCCATGTCGATGCGGTCTTTGTTTTTGGAATTGGCGGTTCCACGTAACCGCTTGAGCAAAAACTCTTCCCGGCTTTTGACCGCATAGTGATTTACTTGAGCCGATTTACCTGTGACGTTGTCTCGGCTGCCGCGCCATCCTTTTTGAAGAATATTCCCGCCCATTGGCTTTCCGTCCGCGTTTGTCCAGCGCGCCATGTCAGGTTCGATCTCACGGTGTTTGAAAAAGCGGGGGCGGTGCACTCCGAAATAGTCGAACGTTGCAGGGCGAAACAGCGTTTTAAAGCCCCAAACCAAACCGTTTTCAGGGGCCTCGAAAGTTGATCCGCGCGTGAAGCGTTCCGTGACCAGGGCTTCTGGATCCCACTGTTCCAGCCCGCATGATCCCATAAGGCGCCAGTTGACAGATATCGCGTCTGGCGCGCCACAATTGTCGATCAGTGCATCTATGCTGCGATCACCTACGTGGACGTTCAGGAATTCATCTGCGTCAAGTATGAGCACCCAATCGGCATCCCGCACCCAGTCCATTCGGTTCGCTCGTGAGTAGGCAGCGCGCTGTGGGTCCATCCTCGGGCCGATGGGGTTATCAAAGTGACGGACCACCCCCAGCTGATCAAGGCGGTTGAGCATTAGATTGGTGCCATCGCTGCAGTCGTTGGAAAAGATGCAGAAATCGTCAATGCCTATTGACTTGTGATAGGCAAGCCATTCCAGCAGGTATATTCCTTCGTTTTTTACCGTAGAAAGCAACAGCTTGCGGCCTGCCTTCGGGGGGGTGTCTTCAGTTTTCATCCTCATCCCCGTTGGTCGGTCGTATCAATGCCTGCTTGGCACTGCATCTGCCAACTGCGTGTTTCACGGATTGGGCCTTTCCTACCACGTCAGAAACGCGGTTGTCGGTCTCATCTGCCGCTTGAGCGGCCAACGCCATTTTAAGAGTGCGGTCCTTAGACAATGGTACACCCAAACCTGCGGCAGCCTCAGTGTTCATAAATGGATTGTCCGGGCCGTTTTCGTCATCCATTCGGTTATTGCTCCCCGGTTCTTCGCCTTCAAGGTTGTTTGCCGGGGCCTTGCCTGAAAGCTCAAGCAACTCTTTGCGTGTTTGACCTTTCTTCGCCGTCTGGGTCTGAGCGATCATTTTGGCAATCTCGCCGTCGGATACTCCTTGTGCCTGCAGTTCTTTGACCTTCAACTGCCATTCTTTTGGCAGGTGTTGAACAAAGAGAACTTCGTCAAGCTTGTTCAATGGAACCTGACCTGCTGCCTTCAATTCTTCCAGCCATCCTTCGTATTCTTCGGTTTCGCGCAGTTGTCGAACGCGGTTTTCATGGTGGTGGATCGCTTTATCCTGCAGTTCCCGCATGATCGGATCGGCCAGGATTGCTTCGATTTTTCGTTTGGTTGCACGAACATGGCGCTTCACGTTGGTGGCTTCTGACTCGTTTCGGTCAAACAACGCAAAATAGGCGGCGTTATATTTATCAGGTTTATTGTTCACATTGCCGCGAATGCGCCTGAGCAAATATGACTCGTAGGACTTGACCGCATAGTGGTTCATTTCGACCAAGTCGTAGCCCAAGGTCGGTTTCGTAGAGCGCCAGCCTGACAAAGAAAACTCGTGCGGCATGGGATCGCCTGATCCGTTTAACCAGAACTGGTCCAACAGCAGTTTGGCATTGGCGGGAAGTTTCTTGGCTTTCTTTATGTGCGGTCGGTGGATGCCAAGCTTCATGTCCCGATATGGCTTAAAGAGGGTTTTCACCCCCCAGCCTTTTGGAAACTTATCCGGCGCAGATCGCGTATAGGCTTCGATCGCCAACCCCGGATCCCATCGAGTCAGATTATTCGATCCAAAGAAGCGCCAAGTAATGGCAATCCCGTCCGCCTTGGGGTCAATGTTCTCTACAAGGTCTGTGATCCAGCCGCGCCCAACTTTGATCGAAAGGAATTCGTCCGCGTCCATCGTCAGAATCCATTCGCTGTCGGTCACTTCCGGATTTCTGGTTCCAAGCGCAAGGGCATTTGGCTGCGGTTTGCGCCCCTCGGGTACGTCGTTGCGGAAGTGTTGTACCCATCCCAGCTCTTGCAGACGGATCAGCATGTCGTCTGTGCCGTCGGTGCAGTCGTTTGTGTAAACAACAATATTATCGAAACCTATGTGCTTATGATAGGCGACCCATTCCACCAACGAATGACCTTCATCCTTCATCATGGACATGATCGTGAAGCGGTGTTTGGGCATTAGTTCTCCGCGCCTTTTGTTTCGGCGATTATCAGGTCTTACGAGGGTTTTCCGCAATCCAGGACGTTCGAGGCATTTCAGGCATGGTGAAGGTCACGGTTATTTTGTAGCAAATTCAATCTTCAAGTTAAATTCCACAATCGGGAGGAAACGGATATTTTTGAACTTCCAAAAGGAACCTGATGGTTCAAGTTGCACCGCAGACTGGAAAGGATGTCCAATTGCTCGATCTGGTGACGTCGGGCAAGCAGAACACATCCCGTCTTTCTAAGGCGTTACTTGACCTGAACCTCGCTGCGCAGCTTTCCGGTTGTTTTGTCAAATATCAAAATACGATTGTCATCGGTCACGACCGCGTACCAATTGTTGCCAATTGTCACAGCCTGTGCCTTTGCGCCGCCCGGCAGTTCGATCTGGTCGGGCAGGGTGGGGGTTCTGTCCGATAGCCGGATGACAATCAGGGCGAATGTCACTAGAACGCCGCCAATCATCACCGCGGTCAGCAGCATGACCATTCGCCGCAACAATCTGATCTGCGGCGTTTCCAGCGGTTCTTGGGGTTCGGAAGGGACAGTCATGGGCACTCGCCAGATTGAATTTCACATCGCGGCTGATCCGCCGTCACGCCTTGATAAGGCGCTTTCGCGTGATGTGCCAGCCGAGGAAAACCTTTCGCGTACCCGATTGGGGCGTCTGATCGAAAGCGGCGCTGTTCTGGTTGACGGTTCTCAGGTCACGGATCCTAAGGCCAAGGTCACAGAAGGGGCCATGGTCATAGTCACCGTTGCAGAAGCCGAGGACAGCCATATCGGCCCCGAAGATATTCCTTTGGATGTCGTGTTTGAAGACGATGATTTGATCGTTATCAACAAACCGGCAGGGATGGTGGTTCATCCAGCGCCGGGGTCTCCGAACGGGACGCTGGTAAACGCGCTGCTGCATCATTGCGGATCAGAATTGTCCGGCGTTGGTGGTGTAAAACGCCCCGGCATCGTCCATAGAATTGATAAAGAAACCAGTGGCTTGCTGGTCGTCGCTAAATCAGATGCCGCGCATCACGGTTTGGCCGCCCAGTTTGAGGCGCATACGGTCGAAAGATACTACCGCGCCATCTGCTACGGGGTGCCGGATGCGAACGATCCCAGATTGCGCGGGGTCAAGGGTGTCAGTTTTGAGCCCGGCAATGTCATGCGTTTGACCACGCAACTGGCCCGCCACAAGACGGATCGTCAAAGGCAGGCCGTTCTGTTTCATGGCGGCAGGCACGCGGTGACGCGGGCGCGGGTCGTTGAGACCTTTGGCGCTCCTGCTGGGTTGGCTCTTATCGAATGCTGGCTGGAAACGGGACGCACGCATCAAATCCGAGTCCATATGGCGCATGTGGGGCATGGTTTGGTCGGTGATCCGGTCTATGGAGGCAAGCGAAAGCTGGCCGCCAAAGCCTTTGATCCCGCAACTGCCGAGGCGGTGCGCGCCTTTCCCAGACAGGCCTTGCACGCGGCTGTATTGGGTTTTGAGCACCCGGTCACAGGCGAATCTTTGCGGTTTGAGGCAAAACTTCCCGAAGACATGGAGAATCTGATTGATCGGCTTCGCGCGCCACTGTCATAATGTGCAAACCATTGTGAGTAACGCGTTCTTATCTTTCCTTTATAGATCGTTAATTCCAAACTGTTAACGGTACCTCTTGAATGGATCGGGATGACCTCCCATATCCTATGTTAACGAACTAAACATTTGTCGGAGGGACATGAAACATGGCAAATTACGCAAATCTCCCCGCGCCGACGCCGGAAGGCGGACTGAACCGCTATATGCAGGAAATTCGCAAGTTTCCCCTGCTGGAGCCGGAAGAAGAATATATGCTCGCCAAGCGTTGGGTGGAGGAGCAAGATACTGAATCCGCGCATAAAATGGTCACATCGCACCTGCGGTTGGCGGCAAAGATCGCCATGGGCTATCGCGGCTATGGATTGCCACAGGCCGAGGTGATCTCAGAGGCCAATGTGGGTCTGATGCAGGCCGTGAAACGGTTTGACCCTGAAAAGGGCTTCCGCCTGGCGACCTATGCGATGTGGTGGATTCGTGCCTCGATTCAGGAGTATATCCTGCGGTCGTGGTCGCTGGTAAAGCTGGGTACGACTTCGGCGCAGAAAAAGCTGTTCTTTAACCTACGCAAGGCCAAAGCCCGTATCGGCGCGTTGGAAGAGGGCGACTTGCGTCCCGAAAACGTGACACAGATCGCCAACGATCTGGGCGTGACCGAAGAGGAAGTGATCAGCATGAACCGCCGGATGTCCGGTGGCGATGCTTCGCTCAACGCGACGGTTGGGTCCGAAGGCGAAGGCACCATGCAGTGGCAGGACTGGCTTGAGGACGAAGATGCCGACCAAGCTGGTGACTATGAGGCGCGTGATGAATTGGACGCACGGCGCGAGCTACTGGCTGCTGCTTTGGAGGTTCTGAATGACCGTGAGAAGGACATTCTGACTCAGCGCCGTCTGATGGATCAGGCCGTCACGCTGGAAGAGTTGAGCACGCAGTACAATGTCAGCCGTGAACGCATTCGTCAGATTGAGGTGCGCGCGTTTGAAAAGCTGCAGAAAAAGATGCGTGATCTCGCGCGTGAAAAGGGAATGCTGGGAACGGTTTAAGCCATCCTAATTCTGTAAAAGCCCGCCGAAGTTGGCGGGCTTTTTTTGTTACTGGGCAAGCTGTTGCCTGAACACGCGCACCATGTTTCCGCCCATCACCTTGCGGACTTGATCCTCGGTCAACCCTTCGGTCAGAAGGGCAGAGGTCAGAGCCGCCAGTTCGGAGGTGTCAAATGCGGTCTCGACCGACCCGTCATAATCTGACCCAAGCGAAACATGGTTTTCGCCAAGTGTTTCAACGGCGGCCTTGATCATCTTGGCGATACCGGTTGGCGTGATGTCCCCACAGGTGACATCCGCCCAATATCCCATGCCAACGACGCCCCCGGTTTCGGCGATATCCAGCATCAGATCGTCAGGATAGTTCCGTTTGACAGGGCAGAACCCATGCAACCCACCGTGGCTGACGATCAGGGGGACGTCTGTCATCGCGATCACGTCCCGCGCGACCTGCGGGCTGGAATGCGCAAGGTCGATCACAACTGGCATCGCCGCCAACTCTGCTACGACCTCACGCCCGAAATCCGACAGTCCGGTATTTGCCTGCCCGTGAAGCGAGGCACCCAGTTCATTGTCGAAAAAGTGGTGAAGCCCGAACACCCGATGCCCGGCGTCGAAAATGTCATTCAGATTGGTCAAATCACCTTCCAGTGGATGACTACCTTCGATGCCCAGAATTCCGCCTACGATTGGCTTGCCCGCGGCGCGCGCTTCAAGCACCTGTTCCAGATCATCTCGTGTCTTAACGACTTTAAGCTGGCCATTGGACGCGGCCTCGAACTGGTGGAGCTTTTCTGCCTGATATATCGCGCGTTCCTTCAGGCTGCCCCATGTACGCAGCGGCCATAACTGGCCGACGGCCAAAAGGGTGATGTTGTCAAACGAGTCCGAGGAATTGGCTTCATAGTTCTGGCCCGCCGGAGATTTCGTTACAGCGGTGAAAACCTGCAGGGCCACGTTTCCTTCGATAAGACGCGGGATATCGACCTGTCCGCGTGTCCCACGCTCGGTCAGGTCCCGGCTCCACAGCAAAGGGTCGGCGTGAAGATCACCGACGATGAGGGTCTCGTGCAAGGCGGCGGCATCATTCGTAACGTCATAGGGGGCGTGCGCGATGACATTGTTGCGTTCCGCTTCGATGTAAGGCGGTAGAAACACGAAGAAAACCAACGCCCCGACAATCACCGTGACGGTGATCAGAATACCAACCCATTTGAAAAACCTGCGCATTTGCTCTCCCTCTCCTTATTGGCGGCTAGGTTACGGAGAATGCCTGCCGAGAAAAGCCTGACTTAGCGTCCACTGGTTGATAAAGAGGTCACGGCGGTACTGACCGGCTGAGACTGGATTGGGAGGAGACACATGCAAAAACCTGTTCAATGGGGCGTTCTGGGCGCTGCCAATTTCGCACGTCGCTATATGGCTCCGGCGATCCATGCGGCAAACGGTTCGCGTTTAGCCGGGCTTGCCACGTCCAGCGCAGAAAAGGCCGAACCGTTTCAGGCGTTTTGCCCCGATCTGAAGATCTATGACGACTATGAAGACCTGCTGGAGGATCCGAACATCGAGGCCGTCTATATACCGCTGCCCAATCATCTGCACGTGGATTGGAGCCTGAAGGCACTTGAAGCTGGCAAGCACGTATTGTGCGAAAAGCCGATGACGATGCAGGCCGCTGAATTCGATGCGTTGATTGCGAAACGTGACCAAACTGGGCTGCTCGCGGCCGAAGCGTATATGATCGTGCACCACCCCCAGTGGCAGTTCACGCGAAAGCTCATTGCGGATGGAGCGATCGGGAAGCTAGCGCATGTGACCGGCGCATTCAGTTTCGACAATCGAACCGACACCGGAAATATCCGAAATCGGGCCGAGACTGGCGGCGGTGGCCTCCGCGATATCGGCGTTTACGTGATTGGAAGTGCCCGGTTTGCGACGGGGCAGGAACCCGTTTCGGTGCAGTCCGCGATCCGCTGGGAAGACGGCATTGATGCCTTTACCGAAATTCGTGCGCAGTTCCCGGATTTCACCTATTCCAGCTATGTCTCCATCCGAATGCACCCGCATCAGGAAATGGTGTTTCACGGCGAAGGGGGTGTAATCCGCCTTACGGCACCGTTTAACGCGCGGGTTTTCGGCGAGGCGCGCGTGGAATTGCATCGCCCCGGTCTGGAAGTGCAAGTCACGCGTTTCCCCGGCGATGATCACTACAAGCTGCAGGTCGAAGCGTTCTGCCGCTCAGTCCGTGACGAGGCGGATTACCCTTGCCCACTTGAGTTTTCACGCGGCACGCAAGAGGTTATCGACCGTGTTTTCGAGGGCGCGGAACCCCTCTGACTTGCACGCCGCCGCCCAACTGGACTAACCTGACAGGTACCGGGTCAGGAGGGTGCAAATGGCTGGCGGCTGGGCGCGCGATGGCGCTGTTAGTGAACAGATCGAGGCGTCAATTTCAGACGAGCTCGCCCGTATGCAGGCCCAAAAGCGCCCTGCGGGGCAAAGCCTGACCCATTGCGCCGAGTGCGAAGAACCGATCCCTGAAAAGCGGCGGGTCGCCATACCGGGCGTGAAACTGTGTCTGGACTGTCAGCAAGATCGCGACGGGACCTACAAGTCGCGCGCCGGGATCAATCGGCGCGGGTCGAAAGACAGCCAGCTTAAATAACGGCGGAGGTACCGCTTGTCCGACATCCGTACCCAGCAGTCGATTTGGCAAAACGGGCTGTGTCTGGGGTTCATGGCGGCGTTCCTCTGGGGCACGCACAGTGTCATCGTCCGGTTTCTGACCAACGATCTTAGTGGAATGCAGATCGCCGTGTCACGCCTGTTTATTGCTGCGCTGGCGATCTATGGCCTGCTTCGTGTTTTGAACGTTCCGGTGTCGGTCCGATGGCGCGACCGTTATTTTCAGCTTGCTGTCTTGTCGACCGTTATCAACTACATCCTCTTTCACATAGGTCTGGAACATACCGGGGCCGCAAATGCCATGGTGCTCGAGAACACGGCGCCGTTCTTCGTGTTGGTATTTTTGTACTTTTTCGCCGAAACACCGGTTACCCGAACCGATGTTCTGGCGACGGGCCTCGCGATTTTGGGCGTGTTTCTAACGGTTTTTCAAGACTTCCAGGGCGGTGGCGAACCGTTGTTCGGCGATCTCCTTGAAATCGGCGCGGGCCTGAGCTGGGCGGTATTCCTCATCACAAGCAGCCGGGCAATGCGAAACTCGAACTCCACTGGCGAGCGTCTGAACTTTCTGTTTGGAATTTTTCTGTGCTCGGGTGTTCTGTTGCTGCCGTTGGCGGCTTTGTCTTTGCAAGTACCGACAGCAACGGATCTGCTGTTCCTGATCCTTCTTGGCGTTCTACCGACGGCGTTGGCTTATTACCTATGGTACGAGGCTGCTGCGCGTGTCTCTACCCTGACCGCGACACTTATGTTCGCGGCCTCGGTTGTGTTCACATTCATCAATGCGGCGATATTCTTGGGGGCCGCGATCACGCCAATCGCGGCCACAGGTGCTGTGCTGATTGTGGTCGCCGTCTTTTTGACGACCAAGAAACAGACGTGATCAGTCTTCCATCGCTTCCAGTTCGTCGATGAAGCCCGAGATCATGCTTAGACCTTTATCCCAGAACTTTGGATCGCTTGCATCCAGCCCGAAGGGGGCCAGCAAGTCTTTGTGGTGCTTTGATCCCCCTGCGCGCAACATCTCGAAATACTTGTCCTCAAATCCGTCCGAGCCGTTTTCGTAGACCGAGTAGAGAGCGTTCACCAAACCATCGCCAAACGCATAGGCGTAAACGTAGAAGGGTGAGTGGACGAAGTGCGGAATATAGGCCCAGAAGGTCTCGTACCCTTCCATGAACTCGAATGCGGGCCCAAGGCTTTCGGCCTGAACGCTCATCCAAAGGGCGTTGATGTCGTCGGGCGTCAGCTCACCTTTGCGGCGGGCTGCGTGGAGTTTGCATTCAAAGTCATAAAACGCGATTTGGCGGACGACCGTGTTGATCATATCCTCGACTTTTCCAGCCAGCAGCACCTTGCGCTGTTCTGGCGTCTCGGCCTGATCCAGCATCTTGCGGAAGGTCAGCATTTCGCCAAACACCGACGCTGTCTCGGCCAGAGTTAGCGGGGTCGAAGACAGCATCTCACCCTGATCTGCGGCCAGTACCTGATGAACACCGTGGCCCAGCTCATGCGCGAGCGTCATCACATCGCGCGGTTTGCCCAGATAGTTCAGCATCACATAGGGGTGCACGTCGGTTACGGTCGGATGCGCGAACGCGCCCGGTGCCTTGCCCGGTTTAACCGCCGCGTCGATCCAGCCCTTAGAAAAGAAGGGGGCCGCGATCTCACCCATGCGGGGATCGAATGCGTTATAGGCGTCCATCACCGTTTTCTCGGCCTCGTCCCAGCCTACGACACGTGTGTCTTCCATCGGCAGCGGTGCGTTGCGGTCCCAGACCTGCATCACGTCCAGCCCCAGCCATTTGCGTTTTAGCTCGTAGTAGCGATGGCTCAGCTTGGGATAAGCGGCCACAACCGCTTCGCGCAGCGCTTCGACCACCTCGGGCTCGACGTCGTTTGACAGATGGCGTCCAGTTTGGGCAGTTGGCATGTTGCGCCAGCGGTCCACGATTTCTTTTTCCTTGGCCTGCGTGTTGTGAACGCGAGCAAAGGTCTTGATGTTGTCCTGAAAGACCGAGGCCAGCTCTCGCGCTGCGGCTTCGCGCTTGTTGCGGTCCTGCTCGGTCAGGAAGTTCAGCGTCCCTTCGATGTTCAGTTCTTCGCCGTCGACCGTAAAGATCAGCCCGGCGATGGTTTCGTCGAAAAGCCGTTCCCACGCATCGCCAACCACACCGAGGTCATGCAGAAACTTTTCCATTTCATCAGACAGTTGGTAGGGTTTCATCGCTCGGATACGGCGGAAAACAGGCTCATACCGGGCAAGATCAGCATTCCCCGCGAAATGCGTCTTCAGCGCATCGTCGTCGATGCGGTTGATTTCCAAGGTGAAGAAGACCAGCGGGGTGGTGAAGATCGTGATCTTTTCCTGCATGTCCGACAGGAACTTTGCACGTTCGGCATCTGTGGTCAGTTGGTAATAGCGAAGCCCGGCAAAGGACATGATCCGTCCGGCTATCGCGTTGATCTTTTCGTTGCGCAGCACGCATTGCAGCAGGCCATCGGCATCCAGATCAGCCAGCTTACCTTCGTAATCGACGGCGAAAGAAGTACATTCCCCTTCCAGCCATTCCAGATCGGCGGCCAGTTCAGGCGCGTCCTCAGAGCTGTAAAGGTCCGTCAGGTCCCATTCCGGCAGGTCGCCAAGATTGTCAGCTCCTCCGACTGCATTTGCGTCACGGACGGGAAAGGGAAGGTCGCGCATGGATCACCTCGAAAATCTGCATCTGCAAACATCTAGGCGCGACGCTCAAGGATCACAAGCAGGGTCTTAGCTCGACAGGGCGGCTTTTGCCTCAGGGTCGGTGCCGGCTGCGCTGAAATGGGCTGCAAGCTGGTCAAATACGGGGCCGCGGACATCCGGCGCTTCCATCATCACTTCGTGTTCACCGTCTGGAATTTCGACCAGAGTTCCATTTGGCCAATTCGCCATACGCGCACGGATCGCCTTGCGGTCGACGATCTGCTCATGCGAGCCAAGGAAGGTCAGGCAAGGGGTGGCAGGGGCGGTCTGCGCCATCAGCCACGAGCACTCATCCAGCGCCTCGCGCAGCCAGATGGTCGACGGCGCGCCCAAGGTCAGCTCAGGATGCGCGACCAGTTGATCCTGCATCATCTTGTACATGTCAGGATCGCGGGTCAGTACATTGCCGTCAAAGGGTTGGGACAGAACATAGCTTTCCAGCGACGTGGTTGGAGGTGTCTTTTCACCAAGGCCAAAACGAGGTCCCCAATAAGCCGTCAATCGGCCAAGAGGTTTCATCAGGGGCGTAAAGAAAATCCCCCACATCGGTCCGGTAAAGGCGCAGGCGGCAAAGCTGTCGTTTTCCACTACTGCCCGCAAACCGATTGCGCCGCCCATCGAGTGGCCGATGACATACCAGGGTTTTGGCAGGTTCTGATGCTGGGCCAGATCAAGAACGGCCCTTACGTCGTGTTGGTAATCGGTGAACTTGTCCACATGTCCAACACGATTGTCATCCAGCAGGCGATCCGCCAGCCCCTGACCGCGCCAGTCAACCGAAAGAACGGCAAACCCACGGCCCACAAACTCGGATGCGGCTTCACCATATTTTTCGACATATTCTGTTCGCCCAGGAAAGATCATTACCGTTCCGCGGGCTTCGTCTTTGGGCGACCAGTGAGCGGCGCGAATGCGTACGCCATCTTCGGTGTCCAGCCAGTGTGCCACACCGCCGGAGGGTGCGCCGGCCACGTCTTCAAACAAAGGGGCCGGCGACATTTTCATCAGGCCAGAGCCGATGCCAGCTGCATGGCGATGCTCATGTCGCCATCTACGCTGAGTTTTCCGGCCATGAACGCGCCGGTCGGGTTCAGCTCACCGCTGAGAATTTGTTCGAACGTGTCGACATCCGCGCTCATGGTTACGTCGGTTTCTTCATCGCCAACGCGTGCACCGCTGCCGTCCAGAACAATCGAACCAAGACCTTCGATGGCAAATTTGGCCGATGCGCCAAAACCGCTGCCGTCCAGTTTTTCGTTCAGCGCTGCTGCGGCTTTCTCCAGAGTGTCGCTCATGATTCTCCTCACTTTGATTTGAGCGCGAGGAATGGACATCCTTCTGCGCTACGCTACACTGAACGTTGTTATGGGCACTAATTACACAAATCTCAAAGGTATCGTTGCGGCAACCGCAATGCTAGTCACGTTTTCCATTCCTTGTGTCGCTCAGACCGCCGATTCCCGGGATGAAACCGAATTGCTTGAACAACTGGCGCAGTCGACGCCGGAACAGGCGCTAGGGTTAGACCGGCAGCTTAAGGCGCTGTGGGCTTTGTCCGGGTCTGCGTCGGCGGACCTGTTGCTGGAACGCGGGCGTGAGGCATTGGATGACGGTGACACAAAGGCAGCAATTGATCACTTGACGGCTTTGACCGACCACGCGCCCGAGTTCGCAGAGGGCTGGCATGTCCGTGCCTCGGCGTTTTTCGGGATCGAGCGTTTTGGAATGGCTGCGGCCGATCTGGAGCAGGCCCTGACTTTGAATCCCAACAATTACGAGGCGATTTACGGCTTGGGTCTGATTTTCGAGATTGTCGGCCAGCCTGATAAGGCACTTGCGGCTTATGAGCGCGCTCTGGCTATACATCCCCATCACGAAGAAGTAACCAATGCCGTGAATCGACTGAAGCCTCAGGTCGAGGGCTCGGCCCTCTAAGGGGCGGGGGGCAAGAGTGAGCGGGTCATCCCGAATTGTGGCCGTACTTGGCCCGACGAACACAGGTAAAACCCACTACGCGATCGAGCGGATGCTGGGTCACCGGACAGGTGTGATCGGTCTGCCGCTACGCCTGCTGGCGCGCGAGGTCTATGATAAGATCGTCGCCATTCGCGGGCCGTCCGTCGTGGCGCTGGTCACGGGCGAGGAACGGATTGTGCCGCCGCGCACCCAGTATTGGGTCTGTACGGTTGAGGCGATGCCCGAGGGCATGGGTGCTGATTTTGTTGCCATCGACGAAATCCAGCTCTGCAGCGACCCCGAGCGCGGCCATGTTTTCACCGACCGTTTGCTGCGGTCGCGTGGCACAAGCGAGACTCTGTTTCTGGGCTCGGACACAATGCGCGGTCCCATCGCGGCGTTGGTCCCCGAGGTGCAGTTTGTGCGGCGCGAACGCATGTCTCAGCTTGATTATGCCGGGTCGAAAAAAATCAGCCGGATGCCCCCACGCAGCGCCATCGTCGGGTTCTCGGTCGATAACGTTTATGCCATTGCGGAACTTCTGCGCCGTCAAAAGGGTGGGGCGGCGGTCGTCATGGGCGCGCTTAGCCCGCGCACGCGGAATGCACAGGTGGACCTCTATCAGAATGGCGAGGTCGATTATCTGGTCGCCACCGACGCCATCGGCATGGGGCTGAATCTGGATGTAAATCATGTGGCGTTTTCCTCGCTGACCAAATTCGACGGTCGGCGGATGCGGCCCTTGGCCCCCAACGAACTGGCCCAGATCGCTGGCCGGGCAGGGCGTGGCATGTCGGACGGTACGTTCGGCGTCACAGGCGAGGCCCCGCCGCTGGATGAAGGTGTGGTGCAGGCGATCATGGACAGCCGCTTTACGCCGATGAAAAAGCTGAACTGGCGGAATGCCGCCCTGCGGTTTGGCTCGATCGAGGCGCTGATCACATCGCTTGAGGTTGGCCCGGACAATGAAAACCTGCTCAAGGCGCGCCCGGCCGACGACCTGAACGCGCTGAAATCGCTGTCACAAGTGACCGAGGTCATGGCCCGCGCCAGCGATCCGCAATCTATCCGTCTGCTGTGGGATGTCTGCCGAATCCCCGATTTTCGCGGCATCAGCCATGCCGAACATGCCAGCCTACTCGAGGTGATCTACGGCCATCTGCACGAACGCGGCTCGGTCCCCGACGACTTCATGGCGCGGCAAATCCGCCGGATTGACCGGACAGACGGAGATATTGATGCACTGTCCAAACGGCTAGCATATATTCGCACCTGGACATATGTTGCGCAACGAAACGGATGGGTGCGTGACGAATCCCATTGGCGTGAGGAAACGCGCACTGTAGAAGACAGGCTGTCGGACGCTCTGCATGACCGTCTGACCCAACGATTTGTGGACCGGCGCACATCCGTTTTGCTGCGGCGGCTCAAACAGAAGGAGGCCCTTTTGGCCGAAGTAAATGACAAGGGTGAAGTGACCGTCGAAGGCGAATTCGTCGGTCGTCTGGAAGGGTTCCGGTTTATTCCGGACAAAGCCGCGCAGGGGACCGAGGCGAAAGCCTTGAAATCGGCGTCCTTGCAGGCTCTCGCGCCGCAATTCCATCTGCGTGCCGACCGCTTCTACAACGCGCCCGATACCGAAATTGATTTCACCGAACAAGGTGGCCTGATGTGGGGCGAATACGCCGTCGGCAAACTGGTTGCCGGGGCTGAACCGCTCAAGCCCATGGTCGAGGTTTTCGTGGACGAAGCCGCAGGCCCCGATGTCGAACAAAAGGTGCAGCGCCGGTTGCAGCATTTCATCGACCGCAAGGTGGCCGCGCTGTTCGAGCCGCTGCTGAACCTATCGCGGGATGAAGAACTGTCCGGTCTGGCCAAAGGCTTTGCCTTCCGCATGGTCGAGGCGCTGGGCGTGCTGCCCCGCGCGCAGGTTGCGCAAGAGGTGAAGGATCTGGATCAGGATGCCCGCGGCGCGCTGCGTAAACACGGTATCCGGTTCGGGCAATTCACCATCTTTATGCCGCTGCTGCTGAAACCCGCCCCGACGCGCCTGCGTCTGGTTCTGTGGGCGCTGTCCAGCGGCTTGCAGGAATTCCCCGAAGCGCCGCCTCCGGGCTTGGTCACTGTACCCGTCGCCAAGGATGCGCCGCAGGGCTATGACACCATGTGCGGCTATCGTGACGCAGGTGAACGCTCGATCCGCATCGACATGCTGGAGCGTCTGGCCGATATGCTGCGCTCTGAGGACAGCCGGGGCGGCTTTGAAGCCAAGCCCGACATGCTCTCGATCACCGGCATGACGCTGGATCAGTTCGCGGACTTGATGCAGGGTCTTGGCTACAAGGCCGAGCGTGGCGAGCGTGAAAAGATCAAAGTTACGCCTGCGGAACAATCTACGGTAGATGCGTCCGAGCAACCTGCCGCCGAAGAAACCCCGGCAGATGTGGGCGCGACAGACGATGCAACCGTACCCGCCGAGGCACCAGCTGAGGCCACCGACAGCACTGAGGCGACAACCGAAGCTTCGGCCGCAGAACCCGCGAGCGATGAGCCCGAGGTCGAGGTGTTCTACACCTTCACATGGGGTCGCCAGCGCCAGCCGAACCGTGGTCCGCGCCGCGAGCAGGGGCAGGGTAAGGGCAAGCCACGTGGCAAACCTCAGGACGGTCGTGGCAAGCCCCACGGCAAGAAGGGTGGCAAGCCGCAGGGCGCGAAATCCTTCTCGGCCCGTCCGCCCAAGAAAGAAAAAGCCATTGATCCCGACAACCCCTTCGCCGCTGCGCTGATGGGGTTGAAGGACGGCAACTAAGCGCGGATGTCCGAGGGCAAGCTGCGGATCGACAAATGGTTGTGGCAGGCGCGGTTCTTCAAGACCCGCAGCCTGTCTGCCAAACAGGTCAGCGGCGGCCATGTTCGCGTGAACGGCAACCGGGTGCTGAAACCGGCGACAGCCATCAGCCCCGGTGACGTTCTGACCTTCCCGCAGGGCCGCATCGTTCGGGTTGTCCGCGTGGAAAAGCTGGGTGATCGTCGCGGACCTGCGACCGAAGCCCAAACGCTTTATGCTGATTTGACCGAAAAACAGGACACACCTCCACGAAATCCCGGGTTCGAGGGAAAAGGTCGTCCAACTAAGAAAGATCGGCGTGCTCTTGATCTTTCTCGCACCCAAGATAGCTGATCCTATCTTGAAGCTGACGCCAGACTGATTTAGCTAGACGCCCAAAGCGCAAACGGGAATCCGACCATGACCTACGTTGTCACTGAAAACTGCATTGGCTGCAAATACACCGACTGTGTCGAGGTATGCCCGGTGGATTGTTTCTATGAAGGTGAGAACACGTTGGTCATTCATCCCGATGAATGCATCGACTGCGGCGTGTGTGAACCCGAATGCCCTGCAGACGCCATCCGTCCCGATACCGAGCCGGGGATGGATCAATGGGTCGAGTTCAACCGGAAATACTCGGAAATGTGGCCGGTGATCGTGACCAAGAAAGACCCGCTGCCCGAGGCCGAAGAACGTGATGGCGAAGAAGGTAAGATGGAGAAGTATTTCTCTGAAGCTCCGGGTGAGGGCGGCTAACCGATTCGTTTTTATCAACCGGTCAGTCAATATCGGAATTGCCACCTAAACTATTGGATACAAATAGTTTTGTAAGGCACCTGAATTGTGCTGCTTTCGTATGTCTCAGTTTTGTGATATACTCGAAAGCTGAATGATGACTGAGTTGGGGATGTGCTCCGTAAGTATGTGCGCTTTGGAGTTCTGATTTATTGACAAATACACCGCCTGACCGGGCCGAAGATGGCGCGGGCTGGTGTGTTGTTTTGTCTGTCCTTCGCTCTGGAAACAAGGATGAACCTGTATGTCTAAGTCGAAAAAGCTTGAGTTCCGCCCGAACGATTACGTTGTTTACCCTGCCCATGGCGTGGGTCAGATCATCTCGATCGAAGAACAGGAAGTCGCGGGATACTCGCTTGAGCTGTTCGTCATCTCGTTTGAAAAAGACAAAATGACCCTGCGGGTCCCAACCAATAAGGTCACTGAATCCGGCTTGCGCTCGCTGAGTTCGCCCGATGTGATCAGTCAGGCGATGAAGACCCTAAAGGGTAAGGCCAAGGTAAAGCGGGCCATGTGGTCGCGTCGTGCGCAGGAATACGAACAAAAGATCAATTCGGGTGATCTGATCTCGATCGCCGAAGTGGTCCGTGACCTGCACCGCACAGACGACCAGCGTGAGCAGAGCTATTCCGAGCGTCAGCTTTACGAAGCCGCGCTGGAGCGTCTGACCCGCGAAGTTGCTGCTGTTTCTGGCGCCGGCGAAGTGTCTGCCGCCAAACAAGTGGATGAGGTTCTGACCTCGCGCGCAGCCGCCGCCTGACCTCGCAGAATGTCGATTTTAGGCCGCTCTGGTAACTGGGCGGCCTTTTTCGTGCCCGAGCGCTTGGTGAATTGCCTGATTGCGGGTAATTTCTCTGTAAACAGAGGCGGGTACATGGCCAAGGTAAAGCAGACCCTCAAGTATCTCTATATCGGGCGCGATCCGATTTCCGTCTGGTTCCGCTATGGGCTGATCCTGTTTGATCTGGTGACGATCGTGTTCTTTGTCGCTACGGCCCATGTTCCGCACGGGCCGGGGCTGACGGTTCTGAGCCTGTTCATCGGTCTGTTGATCCTGTGCGATTTCTCGGCGCGGCTATGGATATCAAAAGACCGGTGGAAACTTTTCTTCAAGGTCTACACGCTTGCCGATCTGGTCGTGATCATTTCGCTGATGCTGGATCCATTCGTTTCCGGCAATCTGGCGTTCCTGCGTATTCTGCGCGCGTTGCGGTTGATTCACTCCTATCACCTGCTCAGGGATTTGCGCCGAGATGTTGAGTTCTTCCGAACCCACGAAGACGCCGTGATAGCGGCCATTAACCTGTTGGTGTTTGTGTTCGTGACCTCTACTGCCGTTTTGGTCTTTTTTATCCCCGAGGACAGTCAGACGGCCTATATCGACGCGTTGTATTTTACGATGGCAACGCTGACGACCACCGGGTTTGGTGACATCACCTTGGTGACACCGGGGGGGAAGCTGTTCTCAGTGTTCATTATGGTCGTTGGCGTCGCGCTGTTCGTTCGATTGGCGCAAGCGATTTTTATGCCGCAGAAAGTTCGTCACAAGTGCCCAAGCTGTGGTCTGTTTCGCCATGATCCCGACGCAGTGCATTGCAAGCATTGCGGCGACGTTCTGAAAATCGAAACCGGAGGCGTTTCTTAGGACGCTGTGACCAGAACCAGAAGGAATGCGATTTCGGACACTTGTTGCGTCGCGCCCAGAACATCTCCGGTTTGGCCTCCGATCTTGGCTTTTGCGACAACAGCGACAACAAACAGGCATATGGCAATAACCAGTATCGCGGCCAATGCTGGGGCACCGACCAAAACCATTGCGCATACCAGTGCAACCAACGCGCCCAAAGCGACTGAACCAGCACTGGGTGCCCCGACCGAGTGACTGAGGCCCGCGGGCCGTGCATTTGGAAGTGAGGCCATCAAAACCGGCATCGCTGCGCGGGAAACGATGCATGCGGCTAAGATGCCTCCAAAGCCACCTTGGGACAGCAGTGCCGCTATCAAAACGACGCGCAGGCTTTGCGATATCAACAGAGCGAGGACGCCATAGGTCCCTATTTGGCTGTCTTTCATGATTTCAAGCCGGCGTTCGGGGGTGAACCCTCCCCAAAACCCATCTACCGTGTCCGCTAGCCCATCTTCGTGCATGGCACCCGTGCAAAGTATCAGAACGGCAACGACGAGTATCGCACCTGCCAAGGGCGGAAGGTTTACTGCAACGCAGGCCCACCCGATAGCGCTGGCAAGTAGGCCGACGAGCAGTCCAATAACAGGGAAGGCCCAAGCCGCATCTGCCTGGCGTTCAAAAACGTGTTCAGGCAGTCGGGGAAGCGGCAGGCGTGTCAAAAGAACCAGCGCCACAGGAATATCCCATCTGGAAATGAGGTTGGTGTCGGTTTTTTGCACTCCTATGCCTTTCTGGGTCTTGCCGGATTGATCGCTTTGGTTAAACACGCAGGACCACTCTGATGCAACGAGGCTTTGAATGCTGCCCGAACTGACCGATCTGAATTCCTTTCGTCAAGCTCTGAGCGGGGCCCCCGGTCCTGACGGTGATGCCGCGCAAGGTGCGGCTGAACGAAACGGTCAATTGACAAAACCACCGGGAGCGTTGGGGCGGCTGGAAGATCTGGCGATCTGGTATGCCGGATGGCGTCAGGATTCGCGCCCTCAGATCGCCGCGCCCCAGGTCATCGTATTTGCTGGCAATCACGGGGTCACCGCGCAGGGTGTATCAGCTTTTCCGCCCGAAGTGACCGTTCAGATGGTTGCGAATTTTGAACATGGCGGAGCGGCGATCAACCAATTGGCTAAGGCCGCAGGTGCCACCATGGACGTGCACGCGCTGAATCTGGATGTCCCAACAACGGATTTCACAACCGGACCAGCCATGTCCGAAGATGAGCTGCTGCAGGCGTTGCAGGCCGGGTGGAACTCTGTGAGCCCCAATGCTGACCTTTTGGTTGTTGGTGAGATGGGGATAGGAAATACCACCCCGGCGGCTGCGATTGCGTGTGCGTTGTTCGGCGGCGAGGCGTCCGATTGGACCGGGCGTGGAACCGGCGTTGACGATGCGGGTCTGGCAAACAAGACGCGGGTCGTTGCCGAAGGTGTGTCCTTGCATGCAGGCACGGGCGATGGTCTGGAAATTCTGCGCCGACTTGGGGGGCGGGAAATCGCGGCAATGGCCGGAGCTATTGCTGCCGCCCGAGTATTGCGTGTTCCTGTCATATTGGATGGGTTCATCTGTTCTGCTGCCGCAGCTTGTCTGGCTGAGACAGCCAAAGGCGCCTTGGACCACACCGTAGCAGGCCATCAAAGTGCCGAAGGCGCGCATGGGGCCGTTTTGGCAAAGCTGGGTAAAGAGCCGCTCTTGAATCTTGGCCTGCGTCTTGGCGAAGGCTCCGGAGGGGCGCTGGCAATCAATATTCTGAAAAGCGCGGTGGCCTGCCATTCCGGAATGGCGACATTTGCCGAAGCGGGCGTATCCGACGGTTGATCAAAGCAGCCTGATCCATGACGGATCAGGCAGACTTTTTCGCGTGCTTTTCCGAAAGCTCCAGCAATTCGGTCTCAAGGTCTTTTTCCAGTTGCTGTGCGCGTTCAATGTATTTCTTGTTTTCTGCCGTCGGCATTCCGGGAACCCAAAGTTCAGCAAGCTCGCGGACGGACATCCGGTCGTGGTGGTAAAAGGTCTGTTCGGCGTGGGCCGCTTCGTACTCACTAAGTCCGATGTTTTCTAGGACATACCGGCCCGCACGTAGTGATCCGTCGAACATCTCGCGGACAATATCGTCTGCGCCGGCCTGGTACAGCTCGTAAACGTGGGTACGATCATGCGCGCGCGCGACGATGTGCAGGTCGGGGCGCTGGCGGCGTGCAAAACTGACAAGACGGGTAACCGTCTTGGGATCGTCCATCGCCGCAACCAGAACCGCAGCTTTCTCAAGCCCTGCGGCCCGCAAAAGTTCGGGTCGGGTGGGGTCGCCTAGGAACCCCTTGACCCCGAAGCGGCGCATAAGCTGGATCGTTTCGATGTCGTGATCCAAAACGATCGTCTTGAAACCGCTGGCGCGCACCAAACGGTTCACGATCTGACCAAAGCGACCGATGCCTGCAATGATCACTGGGCCTTTCTCGTCGATCTCGTCGGGTTCAGGGGTTGGTGTTCCTTCGCCGATATGCCGCGAGAGCAGGTCGAAGATGATAAACAAAAGCGGTGTAATCAGCATCGTCAACGCGATGATCATCAACAGTTTTTGCGACAGGTCCGGGGGGATCACATTCTGCTGGGTCGAAAAGGCCAGAAGAACAAAGCCGAACTCACCAGCTTGCGCCAGACCTAAGGTGAACAGCCAGTGATCCCGTCCCCGCAGTTTGAATGCGCGGCCAACCAGATACAGGATGATCCCTTTGGCCAGGATGACCAGCAAGGCCAACCCGATCAGATCAAACGGGTCATTGAAGAAATAACCGATATCAATTCCGGCGCCGACCGTGATGAAGAACAGGCCAAGAAACAGGCCTTTGAACGGCTCAAGATCGCTTTCCATCTCGTGACGGAATTCCGAACTGGCCAGAACAACGCCGGCCAGAAACGCGCCAAGGGCAGGGGATAGGCCCACAAGGGCCATCAGGAAGGAAATGCCAACGACGATCATAAGCGCAAGCGCGGTGTACATTTCGCGCAGACGGGTGGCGTGGATAAAGCGGAACAGGGGCCGTGTCAGGTAGATCCCGGCAAGAATGACAAATGCAACCGCGCCGATGGTGACAAGCGTCACGGCCCAACCCGGTAGCCCTTCAACCAGCGACAAGCTGTGATGCGCGGTGTCGTGAAGGTCCTTCACCCCACGGTCGATAGAGCCGTCATCTTCGAAATGGGGCATGGCAGGCAGGGCCAAAAGCGGCAGCAACGCCAGAATTGGGATAACCGCGATATCCTGTGTCAAAAGCACGGAAAAGGTGGCGCGCCCCCCGTTCGTTTGCATCAGCCCCTTTTCCGAAAGGGTTTGCAAGACGATCGCCGTTGAAGACAAGGACAAAGTCAGCCCCACGGCCAAGGCGACAGACCACGGATGATTTGCATAAACAGCAACGCCTGCGATCACGGCCGTCGATAGCAGGACTTGCAGGCCGCCCAAGCCCAACAGCCTGTCCCGCATATCCCAAAGGGCGCGCGGCTCAAGCTCTAGCCCGATCAGGAACAGCATCATGACGACGCCGAATTCAGCGACATGCTGCAGGCTTTCTGTTTCAGCCCCGACAAGGCCGAACATTGGGCCGATCACAATCCCGGCTGCCAGGTATCCAAGAACAGATCCCAAACCCAGACGGGCCGACAAAGGCACGGCGATCACCGCGGCGGCCAGATAGATTGTCGCCTGATAAAGGAAGTCGTCCATTTTGGTCCTTTCGTTCGGGTCAGGTGGGCAGCGGCGCGTCGCGCTTGAGCTGGTCCATCACAATCTGGCTTTGCACTCTGGCTACTGCAGGATGCGGCAGTATCACCTGGTGAAGCAAGCGGTTCAGGGCAGAAAGATCGTCGCAATAAACATGGAGCAAATAATCCGCTTCTCCAGTCATCGTCCACGCGCTGGTGATCTCTGGGCGGGTGTCGACCATGCGGGAAAAGCTTTCGGATTGCTCGGGACCGTGGGTGCCCAGATGAACCTGAATGAAGCCCTGAACCTGTAGCCCCAATTTCAGCGGATCCAGCCGGGCAGCATAGCCTGTGATATAGCCTTCAGCCTCAAGCCTTTGTCGTCGCCGCCCTGCCTGACTGGGCGACAGGTTCAACATTTCCCCCAACTGATGCGCAGTCAGATGCGCATTCTTCTGCAGCTCGGACAAAAGGCGTGTGTCGGTGGAGTCCAGCATATGCGTAAATTCTCTAAAATATTCGTAAACCATGCGCAAATCGCGCGTTCTTTATTAGGTTACACGAAAACAATGCGCAGAAAAAGCATTGGATAAGGCGTATTTTGGAATCAGCAAAGAAATTCCTGTTATTTACGGAGATGCGCCATGGGTCCTTTCCCGCACAACGCCCCGAAATCTGTCATCAGCTCTGAAAATCCCGCCGGAACCGACGGGTTCGAGTTTGTTGAGTTTGCTCACCCCGACCCTCAGGAACTGCGTGACCTGTTCGCCAAGATGGGGTTCGAACTGGTTGGGCATCACAAGGACAAACCGGCGGTTGAGCTGTGGCAGCAGGGGGATGTGACATATATCCTGAATGCAGACGAAGATAGCTATGCCGCGAAATTTGTGGCCGAGCACGGCCCCTGCGCCCCTTCGATGGGGTGGCGGGTGGTGGACGCCCAAAAAGCGTATGAACACGCTGTGTCCAAAGGGGCAGAGCCTTATGACGCTGAAGACAAGACAATGAACGTCCCGGCGATCAAGGGGATTGGTGGGTCGCTGATCTATTTTATTGATCAGTATTACGATACCTCGCCCTATAACGAAGAATTCACGTGGACCAAGCAATCAAAGCCGCGCGGTGACGGGTTTTATTACCTCGATCACCTGACGCACAATGTCTACAAGGGCAACATGGACAAATGGTTCAAGTTCTACGGCGATTTGTTCAACTTCCGCGAAATTCGTTTCTTTGACATTCAGGGCAAGTTCACGGGCCTTTTCAGCCGCGCATTGACGTCGCCCTGTGGACGCATTCGCATTCCGATCAATGAAGATCGTGGCGAAACGGGCCAGATCGTGTCGTACCTGAAAAAGTACAAGGGTGAAGGCATTCAGCATATCGCCGTGGGCAGCGAAGATATCTACGCCTCAACCGACGCAATTGCGGAAAAGGGTTTGAAATTCATGCCCGGTCCGAACGAAGCCTATTACAAGATGTCTACGGATCGGGTCGCCGACCACGAAGAGCCACTGGACCAGATGATGAAACACGGAATCCTCATCGACGGAGAAGGTGTTCTGGATGGGGGCGAGACCCGCATTCTGCTTCAGATATTCTCAAAGACCGTCATCGGTCCGATCTTCTTCGAGTTCATTCAGCGTAAAGGCGATGATGGATTTGGCGAAGGTAACTTCCAGGCCCTGTTCGAATCCATCGAGCGTGAGCAGATCGAAAGCGGAGAAATTTCCGCAGCTTAAAAAGGCTGGCCGACGTAATGCTCAGAGGGTGTGATCCAGCCTCTGAGCCTTTTCGTCAGCTTCGTGGCATTCGCAGGGTCACGTTCTGGCCGCGTTTTTGATAGCGTAACTCGCTGTCACTAATGGCGACCACATTTCCACCATCCAGCCGATCCCCAACTTTCAGCTTTTTGTAGCGGCCACTGGGAAGCCGTACCAGCGCGCGCCGGTTTGCTGGGGACCCGTAGACGCCAATCAGATTAAGTTTGCGCAGGTTGATCGCATTGTCGATTGTCGCCTGACGGGCAACCGATGCAGAAGACGGAATTTTCGGAGCAACGGCCCGTGCCTGGAAAGAACCCGCCTCATCGTTATTCTGTGGAATTGCTGCGGCTGACCCCAACCGGGCCGTATTTGTTTCCGGTTTCTGAATAAGCCCTGCCGGGCGCGGTTTGGGGCGCGGTACGCGCACCACCGCCAGCGCCGTCGGCGTGTGATCAACCTGTGGCCGCTCTTGAACAGATTTGGGACGTAGCTTGGGCCTGACGCTGGCCAGTTCTTCGCGCGTTCGTCCACCCAATTGCTGACGCTCGAAGCGCTCAATCAAGTCACTGGGCCGGGGTTTCGGGCGTAACTCTGCCAAGCGCGAGGTCAGCTCTTCGACGACGGGTTCTTGTTCAAAGCGTACCGGAACGTCTGGCGGCACCTTCGCTGGACGCCCTAAATAGACCACGATGCCATCGGGATTCAGTGTGCCGTCCACTGTGGCCGCAACAAGCCCCCGGTCGTCCAGATCGAAACGCGTGCCGGGCTTGGTCGGGTTTGCGACCTGCTCAAACGGGGTGTCTGTGTCAAAGCTGCCGACCTCCGGCAGGGCGATCGCATCCCGCGAAAGGTCGGATTTGTCGATTGACGTAAGATAGACCGTCTCAGGTACGGCGGGTTCGGGATCGAGCAGTTGGGTCGGGACAACGATCCGCGCACCGGCATGTGCCTGCACGGGCTCCGGTTCTGGGTCTTTTGCGACATCTTCAACGACCGTCGGGGCGATTTTTAGCGCCTCAAGAATCGCGGCGTCTGTCGGTGTCTCGTTCAACGCTTCAAGGATCGCGGCGTCGGTTGGGGAAATCTCACTCCCCAAGTCTTCATCTGCCAGCGGCGCTTCGGGTTCCGGTGGGGTGACGCTTGCCGTTTCCGAATCTTCGGCGTCCAAAGATTCGGTTTGCAACGGCAACGGCGCAGGTTCGGCTGGTTCTTTCTGAACGTCGGCAAGTTCCGTATCCAACGGCGCGTCGCCATCAGAGCCGAAAACGCCCCAGCCGATCAAAACCACCGCGATCACCGCCGCTGCTGCCAATGGCATCGCAAGGCCTTGCGGCAGTTTCATTCCTGAAGCTGGACCTTGACCAGCGGTCGTTTGCGCCGGGGCCGAGCGGAATTCAGCCGGGGTCGAAGATGCGGCTATCGCATGAACCGCAGGGCCGTCTGGCTCCTCCGGGGCAATGGGGGCGGTAGGTTGCGCAATCGATTGGTCTGCCAAGGAAAACAGGGGGTCGGCCGGGTAATCCTGATCGTCCACTTGCGTTGTGAATTCTACCGGGATGAACCCGTGATCGGCAGCAAATGCTTGCGCTTCTTTCAGGGTCTGCTTGGCAACCGCGGCGATATATGTGGTTGTGTCGCTGTTGACGGTGTCGAATGCCAATTCGTCCAGTTCATAGGGCGTTGCCTCGGACAAAGCAGTTCGAACGCGCTGATCCGTCCCGGCGGGATCAGACGCATCGGTTTCGACAGAAAGGAACCGGACCTGATCAGTTGGAAGGATCAGCCTGCAGCTCAGGTCGTTTTCCAGCGCGAAACCCTTGTTGCGCAGGTCTTCGATCTGCGTGTTCAGGTCTTCTGCACCCAAGGAAACTTCGCCAACGCAGAACCATTCATCGTCCGCGAAGTGGTGCAAAGAAATCCCGGCAGAAGAAAAAGACAGCGCAAAGGCAGGTTTCATATTCCGGAGGAACCACAATTGTCATCATCAACGCGGGCGATGTCTCGTCCGCAGACTGACATTAAAGCAGGATCCCGCCGAGGGAAAGAAAAAGCCAATCCTTCCCCTTGTTCGGCAGACCGTTGCCACCCCATCTTAGTGTAAATGAATTTGGAGGGAAGACCTTGAAGAACCTTGCTTTTCTGGCCGCCGTTCTGGCCATGACCGCCGCGGGAATGGCACATGCGGAAGAACGTCGCATCTCAGTCGCCGCCGCTGGCACCGTTCAGGCGGCCCCAGATATGGCGACGATCAGTCTGGGTGTCACGAATGAGGATGCGCAAGCGTCAACCGCGATGCAGGCCACGTCTGACGCTGTATCTCAAATCCTGAAACGCCTTGAAGAACTGGGCGTCGAAGCGCGGGACGTACAGACGCGTGACATCTCTTTGTCGCCGGTTTGGTCAGGACGCGGTAGTCAAAACACAGACAAACCAGAGATCACGGGATTTGTCGCCTCGAACCGGGTGATCGTACGTGTTCAGGACCTTTCGCAACTTGGGTCGCTCATGGACGCCGTCATTCAGGATGGGGCTAATGACTTCGGCGGCCTCAGTTTCGGTGTCAAAGACCCGAAACCCCTTGAGGCCGAAGCGCGCGCCAAGGCCGTCGCCGAAGCGACCGCCAAAGCTGAACAACTGGCACAAGCTGCGAACCTGACTTTGGGCCCGGTCCAAACGATCAATGAGCAGGTCGCAAGCGTCCGGCCTGCCGCTCAGATGCGCGAGTTCAACATGGCAGACTCAGGTGGTGTGCCGGTCGCAGGCGGGGAAATCTCGATCTCTGTCACCGTTTCGATGGAGTTCGGGATTTCAGAGTAACCCTAGCTTTTGGCGCGGGCCTGCAGCGGATGGCGTTGCTGGCCCGTTTGGTCGAAATTGTCGGGCGACAGCCATGCTTCGAACGCGGAACGGACGCGGGGCCATTCAGTGTCGAGTATGGAATACCAAGCCGTATCCCGGTTGCGCCCCTTGTAATGCGCGGCCTGCCGGAATATCCCTTCGAATGTGAATCCCAGACGCTCGGCCGCGCTGCGTGACGGGGCATTCAATGCGTCGCATTTCCATTCATAGCGCCGGTATCCCAGCTCGTCGAACACGCGGCGCATCATCAGGAACATTGTCTCGGTAGAAGGCGGTTTACGCTGCAGTAACGGCGAAAAGTGGATGTGTCCAACCTCGATGACGCCCGCAGCGGGGTCAATCCGAAGGAACGAGGCCATCCCAACCGGGGTGCCCTCGTGATCCAGTACCGTGTGAAACATCGGATCAGCGTCCATGCACGATGCACGCGCCCAAAGTTCGAAGTCTTCTTCAGCCTCGAACGGACCGTAGGGCAGGTAGGTCCAGTTCCGTCCGTCGGTATCGTTGGCAAACGCCCGGTACAATCCGGGCGCATGCCGGTTCACGTCCAGTGGCACGACCGAACAATAGCGCCCCTCCATCGGCGTGTAGGGCGGAGTCGGGCGTGGAAACTCGCCCGAAACCGGTAATCCGATAGGTTGGCCCAAGTCGTTCTTTACGTGCTCGACCATGATTTAGGCCGACGCTTTTGCTAGTGCCTGATCCAGATCAGCGATCAGATCGCCAGCGTCTTCAATCCCGATGGATACGCGCACAACGCCGGGGCCGGCACCTGCGGCCTCTTGCTGTTCGGGGGTCAACTGGCGGTGGGTGGTCGAAGCCGAGTGGATGATCAGCGACCGTGCATCGCCCAGGTTGGCTACATGGCTAAAGATCTCCAACGCATTCACCAGCTTGACGCAGGCGTCATACCCGCCTTTGACGGCAAAGGTGAACAGCGCGCCAGCGCCCTTCTTGTACTGCGCTTTAACCCGGTCGTGGTAGGGCGAAGAGGGCAGCCCGGCATAGGTCACGTATTCCACCCGGTCATCCGCTTCGAGCCAGGCCGCTATCTTTTGCGCGTTCTCGACATGGCGCTCCATCCGCAGCGACAGGGTTTCGATCCCCATCAATGTGTAATGGGCGGCCTGCGGATTCATCGTCATGCCAAGATCGCGCAGACCGATGGCGATGCCGTGGAAGGTGAAGGCAAGCGGGCCGAAAGTTTCGTGGAATTTCAAGCCGTGATAGGCGGGTTCAGGCTGGCCGAGCGAGGGGAATTTGTCATTCGCCGACCAGTCGAATTTGCCCGAATCCACGACGCAGCCGCCCGTTACTGTGCCGTTGCCGGTCAGGTATTTGGTGGTTGAATGCACCACCAGCGTCGCGCCATGCTCAATCGGGCGGCACAGGTATGGGGTGGCCGAGGTGTTGTCGACGATCAGAGGGATGCCCGCTTCGTCGGCGACATCTGCCAGCGCACGGATATCGGTGACGTATCCGCCTGGGTTGGCGATGGATTCGCAGAATATGGCGCGGGTGTTGTCGTCAATGGCGGCCTTCACCGCGTCTACGTCATCTGTATCCACAAATGTGGCGGACCAGCCAAAGCGTTTGATGGTTTGGCTGAACTGCGTAACGGTCCCCCCATAAAGGCGCGTCGAAGCAACGATATTACAGCCCGGGGCCATCAACGGGAACAACGCCATGATCTGCGCCGCGTGGCCCGAAGAACAGCAGACAGCGCCCACACCACCTTCCAGCGTGGCGATACGTTCCTGCAGAACTGCCACGGTTGGGTTAGTCAGGCGAGAGTAGATAAAGCCGACTTCCTGCAGGTTGAACAGGGCGGCCGCATGGTCTGCGTCACGAAAGACATACGCCGTTGTCTGGTAAATCGGGGTCTGACGCGCCCCCGTTGCCGGATCAGGGCGCGCACCAGCGTGAATTTGAAGCGTGTCAAAGCCGTAGGTTGGACCGTCTGACATCGTTGAACTCTCCCTCTGGAATGTGTGTTGCTGACTCTCTAGGCGATTGGGCGCTTGCGCACAACAACCCAGTCAACGCATCCAAAGGCCGCTACTTTTGATCCTGTTGCGAATGGCTTGTTCGCGTTGGGGCAGGTTGTCGCGGTCGAACATCTGACGGATCTTATGCCCTTTGCGCTGGATCACCAACTTTCTGATCGGCTCATACCCCTTGAGCACTTTCTTGATCTTGTTCGGTGCGACGACGGTTTCCAGCACCTCGACCACGTGGTCACTCTCGCGTGCGTATAGCAGTGGAAACAGGCGGTAATGGCAGCTCACCGATCCATCCAGCAGACCTTGGGGCAGGGTGTCGCGCCCTCCGCCAAGCGAATGGATGACAAGGGGAAGTGCGATTTGATCCAACCAAGGGGTCAACACTTGCCCGGCCAGTTCGGGGATGTCTTCGTCCCGGATGGTGCGGGCATATTCCAAATAGCGTTCCCCGAACTCTTTGGGACAGCGGTAATAGAAAAAACCGGCATTGAAATACAGATACCGCCGCCAGTAGTCGTGCGGCTGCGATCTGTCCAAAGAGCTGTCAAAATCCAGCCCGAACTGGCGGTACAATGCGCCCCAAATTCCATCAAAGCCGGGACCATATAGCGTTGGGCGGGGCCACGTTCCTTCGACTTTTAGCGAGGCGCTGGGACGGTCAAAATCGAATGCGACGCTGTTCAGGGTTCCAGTGATCAGCGTGTCGCTGTCAAAAAACACAAACGGCTCACCCTCGGGCAGCGCGAACAAGGCTTCAATCTTGTTGCCGTTAGGATAGCTTTCACCAAATACATGGTTGTCGAATGGCAAAACCTTGGCGTCCAACTGCTTCAAAGCCTTAAGGACATCCTCGTCTTGTAGCCCGGGGTTTTGGGTCCAACGCGGCCCGGAATTGGGTGAGGCAACGAATAATCTGCCCGCAAAATCCGGTGAGCTGTGCCGCAACGAAGCAGCAAACAAAAGCGCCTCATACTGGAGGCGGTTGTTATGTCCGACGATAACGACGTTGAACTTTGGGGTCTTGGCCTGCATCGAGGGACTTTCGGAATTTGGCCGCTCATTGGCGCTTATTTGTGTTGCACGTACTGTACGCATCAAGGCCCGTCAAAACCAGAGTTCACGCGGCACCGGAAACGGGAAATTTGAAATCGGCGGCGGCACGCCCATCTATTGGAGACGGGACGAAACAGGAGAAGCCTCATGAGGGTCAACGCAGATTTCACCAGGCGCGTGGCAGTTCATTTCGACGAAAACGAATGGATCGCGTCCCCGGCTGCTGGGGTTGAACGTAAAATGCTTGATCGGATCGGCGAGGAAGTCGCACGCGCAACGACCATTGTTCGGTTTGCACCGGGCAGCGCGTTTGCCGCGCATACCCATGACGGGGGTGAGGAATACCTTGTTCTGGACGGCGTCTTTCAGGATGAAACGGGTGACTTCCCTGTGGGCAGTTACGTGCGGAACCCGCCGACATCGTCCCATACGCCTTCGGCAAAGGAAGGGGCGACGATATTGGTCAAACTGCACCAGTTCGATCCCGAGGACCGGACCCAAGTGCGGCGTTCAATCAATGGAGAGGGCAACATGCAGCTCTTCAAAGACACACAAGAGGATGTGCGCGTTCTGACATTAGGGCCCGGCGAATCGATGGAATTGGATGCCGTCGGAGGGCTTGAGCTGTTCGTAATCGAAGGCTCGGTTCAGGAATCGTCCGAGGAATTTGCGGCCTGGGACTGGCTCAGACTTCCACCCGGTGACAAGTCCAGCGCGCAAGCCGGGGCATCTGGCGCGCGTGTTTGGATGAAATCCGGCCACCTGAACCAGATGGTCTGAATTCCGCAATTGCTTTAATAACAGGCAGTAGAACGGTGAAACCGGGCTTTTTGGCCCGGTTTTTTCATTTTTTGACCAATTGGCAAATTTTACCAATTGATAAAAAATCTGATTGTGGCAAGCTGAGGTCATAACGAACATATCTACAGGGAGTAGAGCGATGGCACAGGGCCAGATGGTCCCCGGCATAGTTTCCGGGCGGCTTTCCAGCGATGAGCTGACCTCGAATTTCACGGATCTGCATCCGCCATTGGCCCCGCATGAGGCTGCTGTGGCTGCTGATCGGTGCTATTTTTGCTATGACGCGCCATGTGTGACGGCCTGTCCCACGGACATCGACATACCGCTGTTCATGCGACAGATTCAGGCGGGACAACCCGAAGCGGCGGGTGAAACTATTCTGGCGCAGAATATCCTTGGTGGAATGTGCGCCCGCGTTTGCCCGACCGAAACGCTGTGTGAAGAAGCCTGCGTGCGCGAAACCGCAGAAGGCTCGCCAGTGGAAATCGGTCGTTTGCAGCGTTATGCGACAGATAGCGTGATGGCCGGTGGTGCGCACCCGTTTGAGCGTGCCGCACCTACTGGTAAGACAGTGGCAGTTGTAGGGGCTGGCCCTGCGGGTCTGGCCTGTGCGCATCGTTTGGCCATGCTGGGTCATGACGTTGTCATTCACGAAAGCAAACCCAAGCCGGGCGGATTGAACGAATACGGAATCGCGGCCTACAAATCGACCAACGATTTCGCGCAGGCCGAGGTGGATTGGCTGCTTGGTATTGGCGGGATCACCATCGAGACCGGTTCGGTTCTGGGCGAGGGAGTTTCGCTAGAAGGTCTGTCTGCAAATTACGATGCTGTCTTTTTGTCAATCGGTTTGGCCGGGGTGAACGCCCTGCGCGCGGGTGGTGTCGACAAGGATGGTGTGCGGGCCGCGGTCGACTTTATCGCCGATGTTCGTCAGGCTGGTGACTTGGCTGACCTGCCGGTCGGTCGGAATGTCGTGGTCATCGGTGGCGGTATGACGGCCGTGGATGCAGCGGTGAAGTCCAAGCTGCTTGGGGCCGAGCATGTCACCATTGCTTATCGGCGCGGTCGCGACGCGATGGGGGCCAGCCGATACGAACAGGACTTGGCTGCTTCGCATGGGGTCAAGATCATGACCAACGTTCAGCCCGTGGCCGTCCATGGAAACGGGGCAGCCGCTGAGATCGAACTGGAGTATACTGCCAGCCATGATGGTCAACTGACAGGCACGGGCGAGATGGTCCGCGTTCCTGCTGATCAAGTGCTCAAGGCGATTGGTCAGACATTGGAAGGCGCGCCAGAGGGCTTGGAACTGGACGGAAACAAGATTGCCGTCACTGGGGCCGGGCGTACTTCGATCGCAGGTGTCTGGGCTGGGGGCGACTGCGCTGCTGGTGGCGAAGACCTGACCGTGACTGCAGTGGCCGAGGGCCGCGATGCCGCAATGGATATCCACGCAAGCCTGAATGCGTGAAACCCACAGATAAAGATGCTGATCTGCATCAGGGAGGCCGGATAAATGGCTGATTTGAAAACAAACTTCTTGGGTATCGAAAGCCCAAACCCGTACTGGCTGGCCTCGGCGCCGCCGACCGACAAGGAATACAACGTCCGCCGCGCTTTCGAGGCCGGATGGGGTGGTGTGGTCTGGAAAACGCTCGGGGCCGAGGGGCCTCCGGTCGTGAACGTGAACGGGCCGCGTTATGGTGCGATCTATGGTGCGGATCGGCGGCTTTTGGGCCTGAACAACATCGAGTTGATCACTGATCGCCCGTTGGAGGTGAACCTAGAGGAAATGGCGCGGGTTAAATCGGATTACCCGGACCGTGCGCTGATCGCTTCGATCATGGTTCCGTGTGAGGAAGAGGCGTGGAAAGCAATCCTGCCGCGCGTGGCGGAAACCGGCGCAGACGGGATCGAGCTGAACTTTGGCTGTCCGCACGGGATGAGCGAACGCGGCATGGGTTCCGCTGTGGGGCAGGTGCCGGAATATATCGAGATGGTCACGCGTTGGTGCAAGAAATACTATGACCGCCCGGTCATCGTGAAGCTGACGCCGAACATCACTGACATTCGCAAACCTGCCGAGGCCGCAAAGAACGGCGGTGCGGATGCGGTGTCGCTGATCAACACGATCAACTCGATCACCAGCGTCAATCTGGACACGTTCAGCCCCGAGCCTTCGATTGATGGCAAGGGCAGCCATGGCGGGTATTGCGGCCCTGCGGTGAAACCGATTGCGCTGTCGATGGTGTCCGAGATTTCGCGAGCGCAAGCAACGCACGGCCTGCCGATTTCCGGTATCGGCGGCGTGACCACGTGGCGCGACGCTGCAGAGTTCATGGCTTTGGGATGTGGCACCGTTCAGGTTTGCACGGCGGCCATGACCTATGGCTTCAAAATCATTGATGAACTGACGGCAGGCCTGTCGAAATGGATGGACGAAAAGGGCTATAAGGACGTTTCCGAAGTCGTCGGTCTTGCCGTGCCGAACGTCACGGACTGGCAGTACCTAAACCTGAACTACGTGGCGAAGGCCAAAATTGATCAGGACCAGTGCATCAAGTGTGGCCGCTGCTATGCGGCTTGCGAAGACACCAGTCATCAGGCGATTTCCATGTCCGATGACCGCGTGTTCGAGGTCATGGATGACGAATGTGTCGCCTGTAATCTTTGCGTGGATGTCTGCCCCGTGGACGGCTGTATCTCGATGGTGCCGATGGCCGCCGGAGAGGTTGACCCACGTACAGGGCGCGAGGTTCAGCCAGACTATGCCAACTGGACGACGCACCCGAACAACCCCATGGCAAAAGCAGCCGAGTAAGCAAGAAAGGGGCCAGCGCTTGGCCCTTTTTTTATGGCGTCAGGAGCTTGCGATAGAGCGTATCAACGAACGGCTCGGCCCCCTCATACGGGTCTTCGTCCCCTAGGATCGCCCGGACCTGAACGTCAAAATCCGCGTAATGCTGGGTCAGTGCCCAGATGGAAAAAATCAGGTGATAGGGGTGCAGTCGCGCAATCCTGCCCTGATCCATCCAATCCGACAAAATCGCCGTTTTTTCGTCGACTAGGGCCTTCAGGTCATTGGACAGCGAATCGTGAATGCGCGGCGCGCCCTGTACCAGTTCATTTGCAAACAGACGGCTTTCGCGGGGCAGATCGCGGCTCATCTCCAGCTTACGTTGGATATACGCCAGGATTTCTTCCATCGGGTCGCCTTGGGCGTCCAGATCGTGCAAAGGGGCCAGCCATGTGTCCAGAAGGCCAGACAATAGCGCGGTGTGAATCGCTTCTTTCGATGGGAAATAATACAGCAGGTTGGGCTTGCTTAGTCCGGCTTCGGCGGCAATCTGGTCAACCGTTGCGCCACGAAATCCATGGGCTGAGAACACATTAAGTGCGGCGTCGAGAATTGCGGCGCGGTTCTTTTTCTGAATTCTGGTCGGGGCGCGGTCTTCAGGCATTTTTTCAGGGTGTCTCTTTTTCCGGCAGGCGGGTGCTGAATAGGGCAAAAAATCTGGCTGAGTCCTGCAATTTCTTGACTGATCTCGAACCCGTGATAGCGTGAGTTTGACCAGATGGTCAAATCAAGACACCAAAAGCGAGCCAAATCGCAAGCAACAGGGAAAAACAAGATGGCAGCTCCGGCGCAGAACCTCAGGATCAATGGCGAAAGGTTGTGGGACAGCCTGATGGAGATGGCCAAGATTGGCCCCGGTGTGGCGGGCGGGAATAACCGTCAAACGCTGACGGATGAGGATGCCGAAGGCCGCTCGCTGTTCCAAAAATGGTGCGAGGACGCGGGGTGTGCGATGGGGCTGGACCAGATGGGCAACATGTTTGCGCGTCGCGAGGGGACGGACCCCGAAGCCTTGCCCGTCTATGTCGGCTCGCATTTGGACACTCAGCCTACGGGCGGAAAATACGATGGTGTCTTAGGGGTTCTGGGCGGGCTGGAGATTATCCGAACCCTGAATGATCTGGGGATCAAGACCAAGCATCCAATCGTAGCGACTAATTGGACGAATGAAGAGGGCACACGCTATGCACCGGCGATGTTGTCCTCGGGCGTGTTTGCCGGGATGCACACGCGGGACTGGGCGTATGATCGCGAGGATGCCGAGGGAAAGAAGTTCGGCGACGAATTGCAGCGGATCGGCTGGCGCGGCGATGAAGAGGTCGGAGCGCGTAAGATGCACGCCTTCTTTGAGCTGCACATTGAGCAAGGCCCGATTCTCGAAGCCGAAAATAAAGACATCGGCGTCGTTACCCACGGTCAGGGCCTAAGCTGGACGCAAGTCACAGTCACCGGAAAGGACGCACATACTGGCTCGACCCCGATGCCGATGCGCAAGAATGCCGGCCTCGCAATGGCGCGCATTCTTGAAAAAGTAGATGAGATTGCGTGGTCCCATGCGCCTCATGCGGTGGGGGCGGCGGGGCATATTGATGTCTTCCCCAACTCTCGCAATGTGATCCCCGGCAAGGTTGTGTTTACGGTTGATTTCCGGTCTCCTGAACTGGAGGTGATCAACGATATGGAGGCGCGCCTTAGGGTTGCGGCTGAGGACATCGTGGAAGAGATGGGCCTTGAGATTGAGTTCGAAAAGGTTGGTGGGTTTGACCCGGTGAAGTTTGACGACGGTTGCGTGGCGGCGGTGCGGGATGCGGCCGAACGGCTGGGCTATTCGCATACGGATATCATCTCGGGCGCGGGGCATGATGCGTGCTGGATAAATCGGGTGGCGCCGACGGCCATGGTGATGTGCCCCTGTGTGGATGGGTTGAGCCACAACGAGGCTGAAGAGATCAGCAAGGACTGGGCGGCTGCCGGGGCGGATGTTCTGTTTCATGCGGTCGTTGAGACAGCGGAAATCGTGGAATAGGGGGCGCTGCCCCCGTCGCCCGAGGGCGACTCCCCCGGGATATTTTTAGCCAGATGAAGCAAGCGGCGCAGACCGCAACAGGGAGAACAAAATGAGCACTGTTATCAAGAACGGGACCGTCGTGACCGCAGATTTGTCCTATAAGGCGGATGTGATGGTCGAAGATGGCGTGATCACTGAAATCGGGATGGATCTGAAGGGTGACAAGGAACTGGATGCGACCGGATGTTATGTTATGCCGGGCGGGATTGATCCGCATACGCATCTGGAGATGCCGTTCATGGGCACCTATTCCAGCGATGATTTCGAAAGCGGGACGCGGGCGGCCTTGGCTGGGGGCACCACGATGGTGGTCGATTTCGCGCTGCCTAATCCGGGCGAAAGCCTGCTGGATGCGTTGAAACGCTGGGACAACAAGTCTACGCGCGCGAATTGTGATTATTCGTTCCACATGGCCGTCACCTGGTGGGGCGAGCAGGTGTTTGACGACATCAAGACGGTGATCGAGACACGGGGGATTAACACGTTCAAGCATTTCATGGCCTATAAAGGCGCGCTGATGGTGAATGACGATGAGCTATTCGCCTCGTTCAAGCGTCTGGCCGAACTGGGCGGGATTGCGATGGTTCATGCCGAGAATGGCGATGTGGTAGCTGAGCTCAGCGCCAAGCTGCTGGCCGAGGGTAATACCGGGCCGGAAGCGCACGCTTATTCCCGCCCTCCGCAGGTTGAGGGGGAGGCGACGAACCGTGCCATCATGATTGCGGATATGGCGGGGGTACCCTTGTACGTGGTCCATACCTCGTGTGAAGAGGCGCATGAGGCCATTCGCCGGGCCAAGATGCAGGGCAAGCGGGTTTGGGGGGAACCTTTGATCCAACACCTGACCCTGGATGAGAGTGAGTATTTTCACCAAGACTGGGATCATGCCGCGCGGCGGGTCATGAGCCCTCCGTTCCGGAACAAGCAGCATCAGGACAGCCTTTGGAACGGGCTGCATTCGGGAACGCTGAGCGTGGTCGCGACGGACCATTGCGCCTTTACGACCGAGCAGAAACGCTATGGCGTGGGCGATTTCACCAAGATTCCGAATGGAACTGGCGGGTTGGAAGATCGGATGCCGATGCTGTGGACCTATGGGGTGAATACCGGGCGTCTGACACCAAATGAGTTTGTGGCTGTTACATCAACCAACATAGCCAAGATCATGAATTGCTACCCAAAAAAGGGCGCGATCCTCGTAGGCGCGGATGCGGATATCGTGGTTTGGGATCCTAAAAAGACCAAGACGATCACTGCCGACACGCAGCAATCCTCGATTGACTACAACGTGTTCGAGGGAAAAGAGGTCAAGGGCCTGCCGCGCTTTACCCTGACACGGGGTCAGGTTGCGGTTCATGATGGGGAAATTCGTACTCAGGAAGGACATGGTGACTTTGTGGCACGAGAACCGAACGGGCATGTGAACCGCGCGCTGAGTACGTGGAAGGAATTGACGGCCCCGCGGCCCGTTGAACGGACGGGCATCCCGGCGACGGGCGTGTGATCTGGGTGGGCTGCTTTGGAAGCGGCCCATAACCGAATCTTTTCAAGGCACTGGAATGAATACTGAAAGCACCGCGCAGCCTGTAATAGAGGCGAAACAACTGGATCTCACCTTCCAGACAAACGACGGCCCCGTCCACGCGCTGAAGGACGTGAACCTGACCATCGACAAGGGGGATTTCGTCAGCTTTATCGGCCCCTCGGGCTGTGGCAAGACCACCTTCCTGCGTTGCATCGCGGCGCTTGAGACGCCGACAGCCGGGACGTTGACCGTCAATGGCATGACCCCGGATGAGGCGCGGCGGAACCGGGCCTATGGCTACGTGTTTCAGGCGGCGGGTCTGTATCCGTGGCGGACCATCTCCAAGAACATCAAGCTGCCGCTTGAGATCATGGGCTATTCCGCGTCCGAGCAGGAAGAGCGCGTCAAGAAGGTCTTGGAACTCGTTGATCTTGAAGGGTTTGGTGGGAAATTTCCGTGGCAATTGTCAGGCGGGATGCAGCAGCGGGCAAGTATCGCGCGGGCATTGGCCTTTGATGCTGATATCCTGTTGATGGACGAACCCTTTGGCGCGCTGGATGAGATCGTGCGCGACCACCTGAACGAGCAACTCCTGGCGCTTTGGGCACGGACCGAAAAGACCATTGGATTTGTGACGCACTCGATCCCCGAGGCGGTCTATCTCAGCACCAAAATCGTGGTCATGAGCCCCCGGCCGGGTCGGATTACGGATGTGATCGACAGCCCTCTGCCCAAAGAGCGGCCTTTGGATATCCGCGACACGCCGGAATTCATCGAAGTTGCCCATCGCGTGCGTGAAGGGCTGCGGGCGGGGCATTCGGATGAATAGGTCTGGATTCAAAGCGTTCTGGGCGGTTCTTGCTGTCCTCGCCGTGATCGTGGCCTTTTGGTACGTGGCGTGTGTTCCGATGAATATCAAAGGGGTTCTGACCGAGCAGGAACGCGCAGGTGCCGAAGTGCAGCCGCCTTCGGCCAAGGATCGGCGGGATATGTCCGAGCTGGGTCTGGTGCTGAACAACAGCTTTGCCATTCCCGCAACATGGGAACAGGATCGTCCCCGTCTGCCCGCGCCACATCAAGTTGCGATCGAGATGTGGGAGACGACGGTTCTGAAAAAGATCACCTCGAAGCGGTCGCTGATCTATCACGGGTGGGTGACGCTCAGCGCGACGGTTTTAGGGTTTGCGATTGGGACAGGTTTGGGCATTTTGCTGGCGGTCGGAATTGTGCATAGCCGCGTTATGGATATGTCGGTGATGCCTTGGGCCATTGTCAGTCAGACGATCCCGATCATCGCTTTGGCCCCGATGATCATTGTGGTTCTGTATTCCGTAGGCATTCAGGGGATTATCCCCAAGGCCGTCATTTCGGCTTATCTGAGTTTCTTCCCGGTCGTCGTGGGTATGGTCAAAGGTCTACGAAGCCCCGATGCGATGCAGCTTGACCTGTTGCGCACTTATAACGCCAGTCGGTCGCAAGGGTTCTGGAAACTGCGCCTGCCTGCATCGATGCCGTACCTGTTTACCTCATTGAAGATAGGTATCGCCGCGTCGCTGGTTGGGGCCATCGTCGGAGAACTGCCGACCGGTGCGGTCGCCGGGCTGGGCGCGCGTTTGCTGGCCGGCAGCTACTATGGTCAGACGGTGCAAATCTGGTCAGCGCTGTTCGCTGCCGCAATATTGGCGGCCTGTCTTGTCGGTTTGCTTGGGCTGATCGAACGGACGGTTCTAAAGCGGATGGGGATGGCGCAATGATACTGGTTTTGTGTGCAATCCTGCTGTGGCTGTTTGGCTGGTGGCTAAACAGTCGCCTCGCCAGCGGGCCTTATGCGGATACGCGAATGGTTCGGTTCCTTGCACCGTTGATCTTTGGCCTGACGATTATCGGTATTTGGGAACTGGTCGTCCGCGGGCTTGAGGTGCCATTGGTCATTCTGCCGGCCCCGTCGGTTATCGCCGTGCGATTTGCCGACAGTCTGCCCATCCTGTGGGCTGACTTTGTGCAGACCATCATCAAAGGGGCCTTGAGCGGGTATATTATTGGGTGCGGCGCGGCCTTCCTGACAGCAATCGCGGTGGATCGGTGGGACTTTCTGCGTCTGGGCCTGCTGCCTGTGGGGAACTTCGTGGCGGCCCTGCCGATTGTGGGGACGGCGCCCATTCTGGTCATGTGGTTCGGGTTTGATTGGCAGTCCAAGGCGGCGGTCGTCGTTGTCATGGTGTTCTTCCCAATGTTGGTAAACACGGTCGCAGGGCTGCGCGAGGCGACTGCCATGCAACGCGACCTGATGGAGACCTATGCCGCAACCTATTGGCAGAGTTTCCTCAAGTTACGCCTGCCTGCCGCAATGCCGTTTATTTTCAATGGCTTGAAAATCTCGACGACCCTTGCTTTGATCGGTGCTATTGTGGCCGAGTTTTTTGGCTCGCCGACTTTGGGGATGGGCTTTCGGATTTCGACCAGCGTTGGTCAGCTTTCGCTGGATATGGTCTGGGCGGAAATCGTGGTCGCGGCTTTGGCGGGAACAGCGTTCTATGGCCTGATGGCGATGATCGAAAAGGCGGTGACATTCTGGCACCCGTCGCAACGTGGATAACAACAAAACCTTAACAGACCCCGAAAATGGGGCATCAACAGCAACTAGGAGACATGAAGATGAAAAAGCTACTTAGCGGGGCGGTTACCGCCTTTAGTTTGGCAGCCAGTGCTGCACTTGCGGCAGATGAAGTGACATTGCAATTGAAGTGGGTCACGCAAGCTCAGTTCGCGGGTTACTATGTGGCCAAGGACAAAGGGTTTTACGAGGAAGAAGGGTTGGACGTCACAATCCTGCCTGGTGGTCCCGACATCGCGCCCACTCAGGTGATTGCGGGCGGTGGTGCGGATGTAACCGTTGAATGGATGCCTGCGGCGCTTGCTGCGCGAGAAAAGGGGTTGCCGCTGGTGAACATTGCCCAGCCGTTCAAAAGCTCGGGCATGATGCTGACCTGCTGGAAGGATGCAGGGATTTCCTCACCCGAAGATCTTAAAAACCGCACGCTGGGCGTCTGGTTCTTTGGCAATGAATTCCCGTTCATGAGTTGGATGAGCCAGCTTGGTATCGACACAGGCGGCAAGAGCGAGTCCGGTGTCGAAGTTCTTAAGCAGGGCTTTAACGTTGACCCGCTGTTGCAGCGTCAGGCCGACTGCATCAGCACTATGACCTATAATGAATACTGGCAGGTCATTGATGCAGGCGTCAGCCCCGATGAGCTGGTGACCTTCAAATACGAAGATCAGGGCGTCGCGACGCTGGAAGACGGTCTGTATGTTCTGGAAGAGAATCTGAGTGACGATGCATTCGTTGATAAGATGGAGCGGTTCGTACGCGCCTCGATGAAGGGTTGGAAATACGCCGAAGAAAACCCGGATGAAGCTGCGGACATCGTTCTGGAAAACGATGCGACGGGCGCTCAGACCGAAGAACATCAAAAGCGCATGATGGGCGAGATTGCCAAGCTGACCGCAGGTTCGAATGGCGCGCTGGATCCGGCGGATTTTGAGCGTACTGTTGGCACACTGCTGGCAGGTGGTTCAGACCCGGTGATCACCAAGCAGCCTGATGGTGCCTGGACCCATCAAATTACCGATGCAGCCCTGAACTGAACCTTTTCATTAGAGTAACATTACGCGGTCCCATTCGGGGCCGCGTTTCTTTTTTCAGTGTCGTAAATGTGCGTGTACTTAAGCCAATATTGACCTAGTATTATCATGAAATTGGTGTCGTTTAGCGAGTATTTGACCGTCAAAGGGAGAATATGCAGGGTTTTGCATCAGAATTCAGCGCAGCGATGTCTCTGATCCTTGAAGGCGATTCAGAGCTTTGGTCGATTGTGTTGCTCTCCCTTAAGGTTTCGGTATTTGCGGTGCTGATTTCAGCGTTGATCGGGATGCCGGTTGGGGCGGCGCTGGCCGTTGCACGGTTTCCGGGACGAAGGGTTCTGATCATAGTCATGAACGCTTTGATGGGGTTCCCTCCGGTTGTTGTTGGCCTTTTGGTCTATCTGATGTTGTCACGATCGGGGCCGTTGGGTGTGTTGGAGTTGCTTTATACGCCGACGGCGATGATCATCGCTCAGGTGGTTTTGGTCACACCCATCGTCGCCGCGCTGACCCGGCAGGTGATCGAAATGCTGGCCGAAGAATACTCGGAACAGTTGCGGTCGCTTGGGGTGTCGCGTCTGGCGTCGGTCCCGGTACTTTTGTGGGACGCAAGGCTGGCTTTGATCACTGCGTTACTGGCCGGGTTTGGACGCGCGATTGCCGAAGTGGGCGCGGTCATCATTGTCGGCGGAAATATCAACCATGTGACGCGGGTGATGACCACGACCATCGCGCTTGAGACATCCAAGGGCAATCTTGCACTGGCGCTGGCCTTGGGCGCGATCTTGATCGGAATAGCCGTGGCTGTGAATGCGATAGTCAGCACGCTTAGCCTGCGCGCCGAACAAGAGGGGCTGCGCCATGCGTGATCTGACCCTCGAGATAGTCCGGCGTCTGTCCGTTCGCAATCTTGAGATAGCGCGCAACGGCAAGGCTCTGTTGACAGTGCCGCGCCTGTCTTTGGATGGCCCGGGGCCGACTTTGATCCTTGGCCCGAACGGGTCGGGGAAAAGCCTGCTTTTGCGGTGCCTTCATGGGCTGATTGCACCGGATCGGGGGCAAGTCGAACAGGACGGAGCGCCACTTGGTCTGGAACACAAAGCACGGCAGGCGATGGTATTTCAACAACCCGTATTGTTGCGGCGATCCGTTGCGGCCAATCTGGATTTTGTTTTGAAGCGACAAGGCGTTCCACGCCGTATCCGCAAAACCCGGATCGAGGAATTGCTGGACGAGGGTGGGCTTGAAGGCAAGGCGCGCCAGTCTGCAAGATCGTTATCTGGGGGAGAAGCACAGCGCCTTGCCATTCTGCGTGCCTTGGCGTTGGACCCTGAAACCTTGTTCCTGGATGAACCAACCAGCGCACTGGACCCCGGTGCCACACAAACGATCGAAAGAATGATTCAGCGGGCCTCGAACCGGGGGGTGCGGATCGTCATGGTCACCCACGATATTGGACAAGCGCGCCGGTTGGCCGCTGATATCGTGATGATGCAAGGCGGGCGCGTGGTTGAACATGGGGCCGCCAAACAATTACTGGATGCACCGGAAAGCGATGCATCGCGCCGTTATCTTGCCGGTGGGTTGGTAACATAATCAATTAGCGGAGATCAGAATGATCCGGAAATTCGTTCGGGCAGCATTGGTAACGCTCGGCCTGACAGTTACGCCAGCCGTGGCCGAAGCACCGTTTATCGTGGTGCAATCAACAACCTCGACGCAAAATTCGGGCTTGCTGGATTATATCCTGCCGGGGTTTGAGGCAGAAACCGGGATCGACGTCAGGGTTGTAGCCGTAGGTACGGGGCAGGCGATACGCAATGCGATCAACGGGGATGGTGATGTTTTGTTGGTCCATGCAAAGCCAGCCGAGCAGAAGTTCGTGGCCGACGGTTGGGGGGTTGAGCGGTTTGACGTGATGTATAACGATTTTGTCCTCGTTGGGCCAAAATCGGATCCTGCAAAAGTCAAAGGCGGGACTGATATCGCCGCGGCTTTGACGGCTGTATCACAGGCGGAGGCTCCGTTCGCCTCGCGTGGGGACGACAGCGGGACGCACAAGGCAGAACTGGACCATTGGGCATCAGCAGGAATTGACCCGACCGAGGCGTCGGGCACTTGGTACCGCGAAACGGGGTCCGGTATGGGCGCGACGCTTAATGTAGCAAGCGGAATGGGGGCCTATGTCCTGACGGACCGCGCGACGTGGCAGTCGTTTGGGAACAAGGGAAACCTTGATATTCTGGTCGAGGGCGACCCGCGCTTGTTCAACCAGTACGGAGTTATACTGGTTAACCCTGAAAAGCATCCAGGCGTTCGGGCTGCCGCAGGGCAGCGGTTCATTGACTGGTTGATCGGTCCTGACGGGCAGGCTGCGATCGAGTCCTACAAACTAGACGGTCAGCAGCTATTCTTCCCGAACGCGCGGTAAGATCAACCGCTGGCCCCGTTATGATGGATCGAACCCAACCCTGACAGGTCATATCCGCCAAACTCAGCAGCGCGTGTGGCAAACCTGTCGGATTGAACAAAGCTTAGGAGCTTGAGCATAGGCTCATCAAAATAGGCGCGCCGCCAGATAGCAAGGTCCAGCCGTTCACTGTGGGTTGGCACAAACTCAAGATCATAAAGACCGGCCAATGCACCAAGGCCAAAACCCGCTTCGGCCTTGCCGTCATGCAGGGCAATGGCCAGTTCCTCTTCGGTTCGGGCACAGGTTGGAAGGGCGTCCAGATCATCGCGCGTCAGCCCTAGGGCGGCGAGCTGGCCATCAAACAACCTTTGACTGGCTGCGCTGTCTTGTCTCAGAACTACCTTTCGCCCCTTCAGGTCGGCAAATTCCGAAATTCCGGTGACGCCTGGGGCAAGCAGCAATCCGCGCTGTCGCTGCGCTATTTCATACAAGATAACAGGAGCCTCGCCCAATTGATCCCGCAATGCGCCTTCGTTGAATCCCTCATCTTCGTGAATGTGCAAAGCTGCGGCCTGTGCTGTTCGATCCCTGAGCCGATTTAACCCGTCGAATGAGCCATCATAATACGCTGCAAGGCCCGAACCGCTTTCGCGCAGGGCCCAATCCAATAATGGATCGTGGCTGCCTGCGACAATCGGGGGCAGGGACGGTTCTGCGACCTTTGGGCCGGTTCGCGAGGCGTTCAGCCAGGCGATAATCTCGGCCCGCGGAAACAACAGCTTACCCATGGCGCGCACGCAAGGCACTTCGCCCGAAGAGGCAAGGTCATAGGCTTTACGCTCGCCAATGCGCAGCAGGTCGGCCAGTTCTTTCGTGGTCAGGTATTCGGGCATCTAGTCCAATCGCACGGACGCGCCGGTCCCGGCATCTGCAGCACTGAAACCAAGCTGGCCCAAAGCGTACGGGGCTGCCACGGTAATCACGACCATCGCGGCGACGGCGGCAAGAAAGGCTTTCATGTTCTCCTCCGGCTCAGTTTTCGGGTGCCGTGGCACGACGCAGGAACGCGATAAGATCAGTCCTGTCGCTGGGTTGCGTGATCCGCTGCATCGGCATCTTTGACCCCGGAATGTAGTGGTCAGGCCCTTCATCGAAAAGAGCATTTATCGTTTCGCTATTCCAAACGATATCAGAGTCTTGCAGCGTCTCCGAGTAGAAATACCCCGGCAGCGTACCCGCCTTGCGCCCGAAGACACCGTGTAGCGTTGGTCCGGCGCGGCGTTGACCATCGGGTGTCAGGCTGTGGCAGATCGAGCATTTGCGCGCGAATTGGCGTTCACCATTACCCATTTCGTTGGGGTTTTTCAGAAAGCTTGGTTCGGACGATGCCATCTGTTCCTGCTCCCCAAGATCTGAAACCGGCCAGCTATACATGGCTTCATCAATGCCACCGGCGTGGATATTGCGGCCATCCGCGGAAAAGGCCAAGGCCCAGACCGGGCCACGCAGGGTGGCGCGAAAATCCTGTGCAATGCGCCATTCTACCGTTTCGATGACCATTATATAGCCCTCGCCGTCGCCCACCGCCAAAAGGCTCCGGTCTGGGCTAAGGGCCAAGGCGAGGATCGGGCGGCGATCCAGGGTAAAGTCCCGTTCTTCCCCTGTGGTTAGGTCCCGGATGCGGGTGACGCCGTCAACGGCTCCATAGGCGATCCAATTGTCCTGAGAGTTTAGAATCAGTTCGTTGATGCCGAAACCATGTTCCACCAAACGCAGGGTTTCCTGACCGGTGCTCAGGTCCCACACCCGCAGCGCGCCATCCATTCCTGCGGAATATAGCTTTGATCCGTCAGGTGAAAACACCACTGTATTCACACCGCTTCCAGTCGGGCCAAGCACCATGGGGGCTGACCCGTCCACCGGCCAAACGCCTATCGTGCCGTCCCAGCTTGCCGTTGCAACATGGGTTTTTGAGGCCGCGATATTAACGATCTTGCCTTGATGCCGCCCCACAACTTCACCGCCGGGCCAACGTCTGAGAGTGAAATCATCCCCGGCTGAGTAAATGGACGTACCGTTGAACACGACCGAATTTACTGCCGCTTCGTGTCCTTCCAGCCATTCGGGGGTTTGGTCAGACCAAAGACCCACGGAATTGTCGAAACTTGCCGTTGCGATGCGCCCGTCCGGTGCCGTGGCTATGCCCATGATCGGGCCGCCGTGACCCTTGAGCGTAAAGAACTCGGCCCAGGCGGGCAGGGGTAGCAATACCAGTGCAAAGGCCAGAGCGCGCATCTATTCCGCAGGTGAGGCCGCTGCTTTTCCTGCCTCTTTTTCCCGCACCTCTTCCAGCCATAGAGAATGGTGTTCCCGCGCCCATTGTTCTTCGACCTCTCCGGTGCCCATTGCGTCAAACGCACCTTCCATGCCGACGGAGCCAAGGTAGATGTGGGCGATGATTATGGCGATGAAGATATAGGCAACCATCACGTGCCACACTTGCGCATATTGCATTTCTTCCTGCGGGGACATCTGCGTCGGCAGGTCCAAACCTAGCAGTTGTGGCAAGCCCGTCGCATTGGCAACCGAGAAGGTCTTGGCAAATAGCGGCATCTCAAACGGGAAGAGCAAGGACAGACCCGAGAGGCTGATCGAAATTCCCAACAGGATACAGGACCAGAAGATAATCTTTTGGCCCGCGTTAAACTTCTTGGCGGGCGGGTGTGATCCCTTGGTGAAAAGCCCTCCGCCTGCCGCCAGCCATTTCAGATCGACGCGGTTCGGGATGTTGTGCGAAATCCAGTTGATAGTGACAATCACAAGCCCGATCATAAAGGCCCAGGCAAGGTTGTTGTGAAGCCATTTGCACCCCTGTGCGATCGTCGCAAACCCTTCCTTGCCGAAAATAGGCATCAGAAAATCGCGGCCATAAAGCGTCAGTAGCCCGGTAATCCCAAGGATCAGAAACGACCCGGCAAACAGCCAGTGGCCAAAGCGTTCGAACCCATTGAACCGAAGAACGGTGCGGCCCGTTTTTTCTCCGTCGATGCGGATTTTTCCACGGATCAGGAAGAACAGAAAAATGATCGCGGCCATGCCAGCAATGATATAGCTACCATATTCGCGCAGCGGGCCGGTGCGAAAGTTCAGCCACCACATACCTCCGTCCTGAATAAGGACACTGGCGGCGGGTCCCTTCGAGGATACAGTGACATCGGCCGATCCATAGCGCAGCGCGCGATATACATCGCTGTCGGACGCAACGCCTCGCGTGCCAAGCTGACCCAAAAGGCCTTCTGCATTTCCTTGGCCGGTATTTTCGGACCGATACGTGTTATCGACCTTTTCGCCGCGCTGTCGGGCAAGGATGTCCTCCAGCGTGGTTGCCCCACCGGTCGAGGCGCGCTCGGGCGCCTGAGCTTCGGAAGTGTCCTGCGCCCAAGCGACCCCTGTTAGGAATATCGAAACAAGCAGGAAGTAGATCAGGCGCATTTGTACACCCTCCTGTGGGTTAATGTCTTAGCGGTCGAACCCGCCGATCTGTTGGTGAAAAACCGCGCCAACCGGGGATAGGGCCGCACGCAGGTCGTCTTTCGCAGGTCCGTAGACTTCTAGCTGAACGGGTGTCAGTAGCGACATGAACCGCTCGGCGAAATTGGCGCCGAAATTCTGCATATGGATCAGGGCATCGTCAGAGCTGGCGTAACGCTCATAGATATGGATCGCATTGCCGCTCTGGTGCCATTCATAGCTTTTGGCGCCGGTTTCCTGAAGGGTGGCCGCCACCATCTCGGCCATCAGTGCCTCGAAATCAGATTGTTTTTCGGGGTTCAGGTCCAGCTTCAGCAGCCAGTAGATATCTTCGGTCATTTCAACTCCGTCACGGTCAAGTCGTACGGCGGATCCAATCAGTGGATGCCGCGCAAATTAGTGCGACAGCCCCCGACGTGACGCGGGGACTGTCGTTTTGTTTTAAGACCTTAGCCGTCTTTTTGGTCGTAGGCAGTGCCCCAACCCCACGCGCCCGAGCCAAACCCGCGCGCCACAACGCGTTCACGGTAGATGGCCGAGACCACGTCGCCGTCACCGGCAAGCAGGGCCTTGGTGGAACACATCTCGGCGCAGATGGGCAATTTGCCCTCGGCGATCCGGTTGCGACCATATTTGGCGAACTCTGCGGTCGAGTGCGTTTCCTCGGGGCCGCCGGCGCAGAAGGTACATTTGTCCATCTTGCCGCGCGATCCGAAGTTGCCCGCCTGCGGATATTGCGGCGCGCCAAACGGGCACGCGTAGAAGCAATAGCCGCAGCCAATGCACAGGTCCTTGGAGTGCAGGACGACACCTTCTTCGTTTTGATAGAAGCAGTCGACCGGGCACACCGCCATGCAAGGCGCATCCGAACAATGCATACAGGCCACCGAGATCGAGCGTTCGCCCGGGTTGCCGTCATTGATCGTTACCACCCTGCGGCGGTTGATGCCCCATGGCACCTCGTGTTCGTTCTTACACGCGGTGACACAGGCGTTGCACTCGATGCAGCGTTCAGCGTCGCAGAGAAACTTTGCTCTAGCCATTCGTTTTCCTCCTTACGCTGCCCAGATCTTGCAGAGAGTACACTTGGACTCCTGCATCTGGGTCACTGAATCGTAGCCATAGGTCTGGGCGGTGTTTGAACTTTCGCCCAAGACATAGGGGTCTGCTCCTGCGGGGTATTTCGACCGCAGATCATCCCCCTGGAAATGGCCGCCAAAGTGGAACGGCATAAAGGCAACGCCGGCACCGACCCTGTTGGTCAGCATCGCCATCACCTTAACCCTTCCGCCTTCGGGACCTTCGACCCAGACCTGTTGCCCATCACGGATACCAAGGTTGTTGGCATCGCGGGGGTTGATCTCGACGAACATATCCTGCTGCAGTTCAGCCAGCCACGGGTTCGACCGTGTCTCATCACCGCCGCCTTCATATTCGACCAGACGACCAGACGTCAGGATCATTGGATAATCCTTTGAAAAGTCGTTCTTTTGGATCGAAGCGTAAAGGGTTGGCAGGCGATAGGCCTGACGGTCCTCGTAGGTCGGATAGTCCTCGACCAGATCGCGCCGGTTTGTATAAAGCGGTTCGCGATGCAGTGGGATCGGGTCCGGGAAGGTCCAGACGACCGCGCGGGCTTTGGCGTTCCCGAAGGGCGCACAGCCATGCTTGATCGCAACCCGCTGGATACCGCCGGAAAGGTCGGTTTTCCAGTTGGTCTCTGGTCCCGCAACGGCGTCGATTGCCGCGCGTTCCTCGGCCGTGAGGTCGCCGTCCCAGCCAAGATCCATCAGCATCTGCATCGTGAATTCGGGATATCCATCCTGAATTTCCGATCCAACGCTATAGACCCCTTCGGCCAGCAGGTTGTCACCATCCCGCTCCACACCGAAACGGGCGCGGAAGGTCAGGCCGCCTTCGGCCACCGGCTTGGACATGTCATAGAGGTTCGGTGTCCCCGTATGACCCATCTCCGGTGTGCCCCAGCAGGGCCACGGAAGGCCGTAGTACTCGCCGTCGTTGGGCCCACCAATGGCTTGCAGCGTGGTTCTGTCGAACGTGTGCTGGTTGGCCATATGGCTTTTCAGACGTTCCGGCGACTGACCGGTGTAACCGATGGTCCAGAGACCCGAGTTGAACTCACGCGTGATGCTTTCAACATTCGGGGTTTCCGGGTCTTCCATTTCGATGTTACGGAAGAACCGATCCGCCCATCCGAACTTGTTGGCGAACTTGGCCATGATGACCTCGTCCGGCAAGCTTTCGAACAGCGGATCAACCACTTTGTCGCGCCACTGTAGCGACCGGTTCGATGCCGTGGCCGAACCACGTGTTTCGAACTGCGTACAGGCGGGCAACAGGTAGACACCGTCGGTGCGGTCATGCAGCACGGCGGAAACGGTGGGATACGGGTCGATCACGACCAGCATGTCCAGCTTTTCCATCGCCGTCTTCATTTCCGTCATCCGGGTCTGCGAGTTGGGCGCGTGGCCCCACAGAACCATGGCACGGACGTTGTTGTCCTGATCCATGTTGGCTGGATCTTCCAGAACACCGTCGATCCAGCGGGAAACCGGGATGCCGCGCTCATTCATGAGCGGCTTGTCCTTGCCTTCCTTGTCCTTGATCGTGGCGAACTGACCTTTCAGCCAATCCAGATCTTCACCCCAGACACGGCTCCAATGGCCCCATGCCCCTGCGGACAGGCCGTAATAGCCGGGCAGGGTGTGGGACAGAACACCAAGGTCCGTCGCGCCCTGCACGTTGTCATGGCCACGGAAGATGTTGGTGCCACCACCCGAGGTGCCCATGTTGCCCAGCGCAAGCTGAAGAACACAGTAGGCACGGGTGTTGTTGTTGCCGTTGGTGTGCTGTGTGCCGCCCATGCACCACACAACGGTGCCGGGACGGTTGTTCACCATGGTCCGTGCGACGCGGCGTAGCTGAGAGCCGGGCGTGCCGGTGACGCGCTCAACCTCATCCGGGTTCCACTTGGCAACTTCCTCGCGGATCTGGTCCATGCCCCAGACACGGGTGCGGATGAACTCTTTGTCCTCCCAACCGTTGTCGAAGATATGCCACAGGATACCCCAGACCAGAGCGACGTCGGTGCCGGGGCGGAAGCGGACATATTCATCCGCATGGGCCGCAGTGCGCGTGAAACGCGGGTCGCAGACGATCAGGGGGGCATTGTTCTGCTCTTTCGCGCGCAGGATATGCAGCAGCGAGACGGGGTGCGCCTCGGCCGGGTTACCACCGATGATAAAGATGGCCCGGCTGTTGTGCATGTCGTTATACGAGTTGGTCATGGCGCCGTAGCCCCATGTATTCGCAACGCCCGCAACAGTGGTCGAGTGGCAGATACGGGCCTGATGGTCCACGTTGTTCGTGCCCCAGTAGGCAGCGAACTTGCGGAACAGATAGGCCTGTTCGTTATTATGTTTCGCGGACCCCAGCCAGTACACGCTGTCCGGACCGGATTCCTGACGGATGTTCATCATGCCGTCGCCGATCTCGTCGATCGCCTGTTCCCAGCTGATGCGCTTCCACTCTCCGCCTTCCTTTTTCATCGGGTATTTCAGGCGGCGCTCGCCATGGGCGTGCTCGCGGACTGATGCCCCCTTGGCGCAGTGCGCACCCAGGTTGAATGGGCTGTCCCAGCCGGGTTCCTGCCCGACCCAGACACCGTTTTGCACTTCGGCAACGACGGTACAACCGACCGAGCAGTGGGTGCAGACGGATTTGATATTCTCAACGGCGGTGTTGGCCGCTGTTTGGGCACTGGCTGGCGTCACGGTTCCACCCGTGGCGCTGATCGCGGCTAGGCCGCCGATCGTCAGGCCCGAGCCACGCAGGAATGCGCGGCGATCGACGGTTTTCTCGCCGACCTGGGACAGGATACTTGTCCGCTGGGGGCGTCTCGCAACCCCGTTGGTCTTTTTCCTAAGCATTTCTTTCCTCCCTTGCTGGCCATGTAAGCCATGGCTGGCTTGGTACTGTTGGTGCCGACGTCAGGGCCAATCGCAACCGTCAGTCGGGTGTGACGTCGTCCGGTTTAGAACCGGGCGCTGTCGAGATAGGCGCGTGTGTGCGCTGTGTCCTGCATCCGGGTTTCGTCCGTCGGCAGCTCTGCTGCTTCGGCTTTCCCGGTCAGGCTGGCGGCGGCTACGGCAGCGGGCGCTGCGGTTCCGGCCAGTTTAAGGAAATCGCGGCGCGTTGCGCCTTCTTCCTTGGTCTTGCTCATGGGCTCCTCCTGTCCCAATTGCGGTTTGATGCCCATCGGGCACCGGTGAGCGGCGGGTTACGCCGACATTCGGAAGGCTTCGCGCTCGATCTCCATAAAGACCCGACCGGCAGTACCGACCGAGGCATAAAGAACCGAGTTCTCGGCGCCTTCCAAATCAGAATAGAAATGCGTGGCCCAAGGGCCGATATGTTTGTTCCAGAACGCTTTCTGGTCGTCCAACGTGGCAGGCGGGCCGAAACGCCCGACGATCATGCCCGCCATCATCTCCATCAAGGATGCGATGTTATCTTCTGGTTCATAGACATTCTGCGCCCGCGTGATCCCCCGCGCGGCCATGTCATTGCGCAACTGCGCCAAGGGTTTTTCGTTCAGGAACCCGGTGAGGTAGAAGCTGGCATAGGGCAGCAGCTCTCCGCGCCCCAAACCGATGAACAGGGCGTTGAACTCGCGCTCGGCCGACGCGGGCTTGGTGACCTTTGCCACCCGCGCCATCGCTTGTATGGCCTGACCTAGATCGCTGTCATCGCCGCTGAGTCCTACCACCTGATCCAGCAGCATTTGATCAGGTGGGCCGGCCAAAAGCAGACCCAGAAAATTGTAGAAATCCGCGCGCAGGCGATCCTCGGCCGAGGCATCCATCTGTTGCGCTTCATTTGCGGTCATTCGGTCACCCTTCGAATTCAAATTTCATACGGCGCGGGGCAGGGGTCAGTTCGACCTCGTCCGGCTCATCAAGTTCTATTTCGGCCGCCATCAAAACGGGTTCCGCATCGGGCGTGTCGGTTTCTTCCAACTCGATCTGAGGTTCTTCAGCCTTGCTCTCGTCAGCTTCGGCCTCGGCTGCCAATGCTTCGACATGAGCCAGCATTCCCTTACCGACCTGATAAGCGGTCTGCAGATTTTCGATAACACAGGCCGCGTCTGTGTAATCCTCGCCATAGTCAACAAGTCCGTCGACATTGGCTAGCACCGGGTTCAGCCGCCACAGCCGACGCAGCGCACGGCGACGCAGGCGGTCAGGCACAGCTTTGGCCATAAAGCCCGACACGTCATCTCCGGCCTGCAAATGATCGGGATCGGGCAGATTGAACTCTGCCAAAATTTCGGCGTCTGTCTTTTCTTCCAGTTCGGCCTTTTGCGCAGAAACGGCCTGTTCCTCGGCAAACAGCAGTTCGGCATCGGCTTCGGCCTGAACTGCAGCCTTGCGGCGGGACCAGAAATCGCGCGCTTCGGTCACTGCAGGATCCTCCGAGGTGCACGGTAGACGTCCGAGGTTTGTCGAATGCGCGCATCGCCCTTGCCATCTTCGACCAGATCAGTGCGTTTCTTGTCGCGCTTGCGTTTGACGAAAACCTCATCGCGGTGATGTTCCAACGCGAAATCCCGAACCCAGGCAATCAATCCTTCGGTCATCGGAATCTTCTCTACTATCTCTTCTCCGGTATCCGCATAGTCCTGCCCCTCGAACGGGGATGCGGTGACCAGAACTGCGTCCATCGGGCGCTTGCCATCCAGCGCATCACGCAAAACCAGATAGATCGACGGTTGCCCGTCCGACAGGTTCACCATGTAGGCTTCGGTTTCATCTGCCCAGAGGGTCAGTGGCAAGGTGGCGGCATGGTATTCAATGGCCTCACCTTCGCGTCGCATTTCAAGCCAATCAGCCGGACCCGCACCGGGCAGAACGGCAACGGCGCGCCAATTCCATTTGGCCCAGCGGGTTACACCGGGTGTTTTGCGCACGACGACGCCAATTGGCATTTCGATCTGGCTTGCGGCCTTCGCCACTTAATCCTCCCCGGAAGGCTCTCCCCTGCCTTCCCCTCGGTCCACTATGGTACACAAAATAGCTCTGTGCCAAGCCCGACATCTACGACCTTAGTCGTAGACCGTGATCGCAAGTTTGCGAGGAACCCGCGGGATGCCTTGGTTTTAAGGCTTGAATGGGATCATGAACCTGAACCCAACCGTTTTTGAGGTGGGGTTTACATTGCCAGTTTGGGAATACAGCCTACTGTGCTGAGAAAAGGCGCGACGTCCGGGGAGGGGATATGAGCACCAAAATACTTCTTTGTGACTGCGCGGGGTCTCAATCCATTGACGCCGAAAAGCTTGCGTCGGCCTGTGATGTGGCGTGCTCAAAGGTTCACACCGCCCTATGTACCCGTGAGATCGAAGCGGCGGCTGCGTTAATGCAAGAAGGCGACACACTTATCGCCTGCGGGCAGGAGCAGGACGTTTTTCGTGCGCTAGCGGAAGAATTGGAATTGGAGGCGCCAGGGTTCGTCGACCTGCGAGATCGCGCAGGCTGGTCCGAGCAAGGGAAAGATGCAGCGCCCAAGATGGCGGCCCTTGCGGCCGAGGCTATGCTGCCCCAACCCATAACGCCAAGTGTGGATGTTTTCAGCGAAGGGACCTGTTTTATTATCGGACCCGGAGCTGTCGCTTTTGACGCGGCCGAGCGGCTGGCAACCGCGCTGGCTGTAACGGTGTTGGTGACGGACGACGCTGAACCAATGTCGCGCGCCTACGACGTTGTTCGGGGGCGCATCAAATCGCTGAATGGGGCATTGGGCGGGTTCACGTTGGCGTTGGACGCCTTGCAGCAACTTGAACCTGGCGGGCGAGGTGCCTTTGCCTGGAGCGAGCCGCGCGATAAGGCCAAATCGTCCTGCGACATCGTTTTGGACCTTACAGGCGGGACCCCGTTTGTGCAGGCCCCCGCCAAACGTGAGGGGTATCTGAGTGTGGACCCCAAGGATGCTGTCGCCGTCGAACGGATGATGTTCGACGCCGCGCAATTGGTCGGCACGTTTGAGAAACCTCTTTACGTTCGGGTTGAGGAAAGCCTTTGCGCACATTCCCGGGCCGAACAGGTCGGGTGCACGAATTGCCTGGACATCTGCCCGACCGGAGCAATCACTCCGGCAGGTGAACATGTGGCAATTGACCCAATGATTTGCGCGGGATGCGGGGCGTGCGCTGCACTCTGCCCATCGACTGCAATCACGTATGAAGACCCGCCTGTATCGGCCTTGCTGTCGCGTATGCATATCCTTGCGCGGACTTATCGCCGGGCCGGAGGGCTGGCCCCTCGGCTGCTGGTCCACGATGCACATGGGGCGGAAATGATCCGGTTAGCTGCGCGTTTCGGTAGGGGGCTACCGTCTGATGTGATCCCGATCGAGTTGGCTGTGATTTCCGGTTTTGGTCATGCCGAAATGCTGGCTGCGCTGGCACACGGATTTGCTCGGGTAGATGTCGTGCTTGCGCCGACAACGGAACGGGAGGCTCTGGGTCGTGAGCTTGAACTGGCGCAGGCGATTGCCGGAAAGGACGCGTTTGGTCTGATTGACGAAGCCGATCCAGACGCGTTGTGTGATGTATTGTACGAACAAAACGCCCCGGCTCCGCTGGCTGATCCGGTTCTACCGCTTGGCAACCGCCGGCAGATTGCGCGGTTGTCAGCTCAGGCCCTAAATCCACAAGCTGAGGCACCGTTGCCATTGCCCGAAGGCGCGCCCTATGGGGCCGTCGCGGTCAACACCGACGCCTGTACCTTGTGCCTGAGTTGCGTGTCGTTGTGCCCATCCGGTGCATTGATCGACAACCCGGACAAGCCGCAGTTGAACTTTCAGCAGGACGCCTGTCTGCAATGCGGGATGTGCAAAACGATCTGCCCCGAGAATGCGATAACGCTTGTTCCGCAACTGGACCTCAGCGATGCGGCCCTGTCCCAGCAGGTGTTGAATGAAGAAGAGCCGTTCGCCTGTGTCGAATGCGGGGCGCTGTTTGGGGTCAAATCGACAGTCGAGCGTATCATGGAAAAACTGTCGGGCACGCACCCGATGTTCGCAACCTCGGACAAGGCGCGGATGATCCAGATGTGCGACAACTGCCGCGTAAATGCGCAGTTTCAGCAGCAGGACAACCCCTTCCAGTCCAATCCGAAGCCAAAGGTCGTCACCACCGACGACTATTTTTCAAAAAGAAAGGATCACTGAAGCTGAAGCGGCGCGCCAAGATCGGCGGCTTTTATGACGGATACGAAAGCCAAAATAGCCTCTAAGTCATCCAGCGTCATTTCGACCGGATGGATGGGGGATGGGCGTTCAGGATCGAACGGAGCAGTCAGCCCTTCGATTTGCGTGAAGGCCGGGTGGGGGTTGAGGGCAAAAAATGCCTCAAACCGTTCCGACCAGTCGGGCATTGCGCGCAGCACCGCAAAAGATGGTGTAGAGCCCAGACCGTTCATTCGGTTCCTGGGGCCGATCACGTGGCACCGCCCGCAATGTGTCATCGACAGTTCTTCGCCCAATGCTGCATTGCCGTCGATCACGGTTTCCTGCGGCATGGAGGTGACTTCGAAGCTGGCAGAAAACGGCGGGCCGCTGTTGGGGCTGAACCCTTCCACGGTGCGTTTGCCGATATCCGAAAGCAGCCAGTCGCGGAACCTTTCGTGTTTGGCGTCATCCTGGATGCGCAAATGGTAAATCACGCTGTTCCGGGCAAAGACAGGATCGCCCGGCGGTTCCGTTTCCAACACAAGAACGCCCGTGTCATCCGCAATAACGCGTATCCCGGTCTTGAGAGAGAAGCGCGGAAGGATATGTTGCAAAAGACCAGAGTCTGTAACCTCGGCGGGGGCAGCAAGTCCCAACGCCTCTTGCGACCAAGAGGGGGTAGCGGAGAGCGTCAGGCTCAGGCACAAAAGGACAAGGCGCATGGCAGCAGCCTAAGGGCACTGCCCCGGATGCGTCAAATAAACAGAAAGAGACAAAGACACATGGTAGGTCAACAGAATGGGTTTTCGGCATGAGCGTGCGTGACGCGGTACTGGCGAACCTGAAGAAGATCACGGATCCTGTTTCCGGGCAGGATATCGTCAGCGCGGGTGTTGTACGGGCACTGAATGTCGAAGGCGATAGCGTCAGATTTGTTCTAGAAATCGACCCGAAACAGGCCGAGCGGATGGAGCCGGTCCGCGCCGCTGCGGAACAGGCCGCGCAGATGGTGGACGGGGTTGCCAAGGTTTCGGCGCTTATGACGGCGCATTCGGACAAGGCACCGCCCGATCTCAAGCCCAAGCCCAAACCGTCGCAGTCCGGACCGCAAGCTGTGCCGGGAGTTGACCGGATCATTGCCGTGGCGTCGGGCAAGGGGGGCGTCGGTAAATCTACTGTTTCTGCAAGCTTAGCCTGCGCACTTGCAGCAGAAGGGCGGCGTGTTGGCCTGTTGGATGCTGATGTGTATGGCCCGTCGCAACCCCGGATGCTGGGTGTTTCCGGTCGTCCTGCCAGCCCAGACGGTAAGACGATCCTGCCGCTGCGCAATCACGGCGTCACCATGATGTCGATGGGATTGATGACGAACGAAGGTCAGGCGGTTGTCTGGCGCGGGCCGATGCTGATGGGCGCGCTGCAACAGATGATGAACCAGGTACAGTGGGGTGCGCTTGACGTGCTGATCGTCGACTTGCCGCCGGGTACCGGTGATGTCCAGCTAACGCTGAGCCAGAAGTTCAAGGTGGATGGAGCGATCGTCGTGTCGACTCCGCAGGATGTTGCCCTGATCGACGCCCGAAAGGGGATCGACATGTTCAACCAACTCAAGACACCGATCGTCGGGATGATTGAGAATATGTCCACTCATATCTGTTCGAACTGCGGGCATGAGGAACATGTGTTCGGTCACGGTGGCGTTGCCTCCGAAGCGGAGGCGCTGGGTGTTCCGTTGTTGGGGGAAATTCCCTTGCACCTGGACATTCGGGTCGCGGCAGATGGCGGTGCCCCCATCGTGGTCAGTAAACCCGACAGCCCTCAGGCCGAGGCATTCCGCAAGATTGCCCGCGACCTGATTGCCAAGGGCAACGCATGAGCGAACCGGTCTTTCCCCCATTGCTGACGGGTCACCCGGTTCAGGGCGGAGAGGACCCGTTCCAGCGTGCTCAGGCCATGGCCGCGCTGGGATGTGATGCGGGAACGGTGGTCTATAACATCCAGGCCGACCGCCTGCGGGTTGCTATTGTTTTTGCGCCCGAAGTTTCTTTGCAGGATGCAATGGCTATGCTGCCGCTTTGTTCGGTGGGATTCCAGAATGCGCTGGGTGCCTTGGCCCCGCCTGAGGTCGCGGTGCATTTGGATTGGGATGGACCGATCCGCGTGAACGGCGCCACGTGCGGCGTGTTTCACGTCGCGGCATCAACGGATGTCCCAGATGACGAACCGGATTGGTTGATTGTTGGTTGGGAACTGGCCTTGCTGCAAACCAGCGACGCGCCGGGCGAAAACCCCGACATAACAGCACTTTATGACGAAGGGTGTGCCGAGGTCACGGCGCCCCAGTTGGTCGAAAGCTGGTCGCGCCACACGCTGACATGGCTCAACCGCTGGCAAGAGGACGGTAACGCGTCGCTCCATGCTGAATGGATGGGTCTATTGCGTGGGGTTGGTGAGCCTTATGGCGATAAGGGCGTATTTCTGGGAACGGATGAAAGATTCGGTATGCTGATCCGCGATGGGTCAGACACGCACCTAGTGCCGCTGACGAAGTTATTGGAGAACGGATGATGAAACTGGCCCGAGCCATCCATTTCGATGAAAGTGACTTGAATGTGTTCCACTCTCCGGCCCGAACGGGTGAGTGGTGCATTTCAGGTGGGTTCGAGTTTTCGAATTGGGGCGACGGCGATCTGGAAGGCAAGGCGCGGCAGGCCTTTGCAAACGGGTGGTTGGGGCTGGAAACCTTTGGTCGTGTGACCTTTGTTGCCGTCACGCAGATTGAACAGGCCGAGATTGATCAGATCACTCAATACCTTGCTGAACACTTCGTGCACCTCTACGGGGCACCGTCCGTCGATGCCGCGTTGGATGTCGCGCGGTCCGAAATCGCGCACATGACCGAATTGTGTGAAGAACACGCGCCCAATACGTTGCTGACGGTTGCCCGTGAATTGTCAGACACAGGTGTTCATGAGGCGTACCGGATAATCACGCCACAAGAAACGCAGCTTGAAGCATTGGCCGTTCACGGCTCGCTTGACGACTGACGCCTAAAGCAGGTCGGCGAAACCGCCAAATTGACCGCGTTTGAAGATCAGGCCTTTACCAGTGCGATACATGACTTTTTCGACCTGACCCACAAGGATCAAGTGATCCCCCGCTTCGTGACAGGCGTGCAGGTGACAGTCGAACCGCGCCAGACAATTCTCTAGTTGCGGGCGGCCGATATGGTCAGAAACCCAATCCGCATGCGAGAAATCCTCGCCATTCCGCGCGAATTTCACAGCCTGTTCTTGTTGTTCCTCGGCCATCACGTGAATGGAATAGTGCCGACAATCCTTGAACGCATCGTATCTATTCGAGTCCTTGGCCAGACACCATAACACGAGAGGCGGGTCCAAAGACACGGATGAGAACGAATTCACCGTGATTGCGCGCGGCCCCTGTGCCGTATTGGTGGTTACAACGGTTACACCTGTGCCAAAGCACCCCAAGGCCTCGCGGAACGCGGTGCTTTGGTCTGTGGTTGGTGTAAAGGTGTTTTCCGTCATCTTCCGCTCAATCCGTGGCCGCGCATCAGGTGCCACGGCATGTGGGGATTGTCCACGAAAAGCTGAGTCTGCGGCGTATTTTTCCCGCTCAGTTCAGGTCTTCCAGCAGTCGACCGTGCTGACGCGTTGCTTCGATCACCGCCCCAAACGTGTTCATCCCGCGTGCTTGTAGCATCGGCAGCATTTTGACGAGGGCTTCAGCCGTCGCCACCGCATCACCTAGTGCCGTATGGCGCAGTTCAACCGGGATAGTGATGTCTAGCCTGTCGCACAAAGCATCCAGCGTGTGTTTGTCGCTGGCACCGAACAGCACGGCCGACAAAAGAACCGTATCAAGTATCGGGTGGTTCCAATCCACATCCATCCGTTTCGCGTGCCGTCGCAGGAACGCCATGTCAAACGGTGCATTATGGGCGACGATGACCGCATCGCGCGCGAATTTGTGGAATACGCGCCCGGCTTCCGTGATGTCCGGCGAGTCTTGGACCATCCGGTCATTGATTTTGTGCACTTTGGTCGAGGCCGGCGGGATGGGAATGCCGGGGTTCACCAGCATATCAAGGTTTTCACCCGCCACGATGCGCCCATTCACAACCCGGACTGCTCCGATCTGAACGATCTCATCCTTATGTGGTAAAAGCCCCGTGGTTTCGGTATCGAATACGACAAAACACAAGTCCCGCAACGCCTTGGAGTCAAACTCGGTATCAGCGTCAGAGTTCAACAGGTCAAAATCATAAACAAGTGGTCGGGCTGCCTCGGGCGAAATGTTGGCCGCGCTGTCTTCGAGGATCAGCATATATCCCGGCGCATCCCCCAGCGGTTTCATCCGGGCAGAAAATGTTTGCGTTCCATCAATACTCGTAAGGTCGCAGATGACTTCCCGCCCTGTTTTGGCCAAAGCAGCATAGGCGTCTTCCAACGGGCGCGGCTTCAAGTATTCAAACAGCGACGAATTCAGGCGGGGGTGGGCGATTTGCGCCAGAACTTGCGCGGCCTGTCCATCGTACAGAACGATCTTATGCGTCGGACTTGCCAGAACCATGGCAACCGGGATTTCGGTTAGTAGGGCGGTCAGTCTTTGCTTTTCGGCAGCCAAATGAGCGGTTTCGGCAGCGACAGCTTCGGCGACACCCATGGTTTTTTCCGACAACTGGCCCGCCAACCCGGCGGCGGCTGGGGCCAGATCCCCCAGATATCTTGCGGCCTGAACGTCCATGTCGGTGCTGACCCCCGCATGGGCCCGGGCACGCAGTTCAGCCGAGAGCCGCTCAATCGGTTTTGCGACGTTGTCGTCGAACAACAGCCACACCGCGACGATCAGAGCGACAAAGCCGAACGCCATGAGGGTTTCCGCAAAGACAAACGCATTGATAAGTTCGGGGTCAGCGAAACGCCGATAACTGATCCAAAGCGCAGTCGAACTGACCGCTAAGCCACCAACAGCCAGCAGGCAGAAGAAAAGGAAAATGCGCAAGCGCAGGCTTAGCCGGGTCAGCATGTTACACTCCGCAGGTGGCCTCGATGATCGGGTCGTTGGTTTCCCCCTTGATCCAGTCAGCGTTCAGCAACTGGCCGTTCGCGCTGAATTCCGCGCCGTCTGCCAAATTGGCCCGCAGATTCTGAGCGCAGTCGACGGCGACCGGCAGTTTCGAAACCGGTGACCAGCGGCCAAAGAAATAGATATCTACCAGCCGTTGATCCGGCACTTGTTCGTTGCTGCGGACCGAGGCTGTGTCGATTGCCGCAAAGCGTTCCACATAAGGCACCGCATACGTCCACGGGCGATAGAAGGCGCGGCTTTCAACTTGTTGGATGACCTCCATGCCTTCGGGCAGGGTGTCAGACGTGCGGTCGTACCACGAATATTCGCTGCTGATCGTCGCCACGATCATGCCCAGCCCAGCAGCGACAGGGGCTATCCATTTGGGCAGACGCCCTTTGACCAGCTTGTTCACCAGCATCACGACGCCCGCACAGGCGATGCCGACAAAGATTGTGGCGATCAGTTCCAGGAACATTCATTCTCTCCCAATTTCGGCTGGTTCAGCCGAGCATTCCTTTTCCATGGCCTACCGCGGATTGCATCGTTTTTACCACAACGAAGGCGTCGCGCAGATGACTTCGCTCAAAGTCAGACAAGTCAGAGGGGGGCAGGAAATTGTCCGGTGCCTTTTCGCCTTTCACAAGTCGAACCTGATGTTCTAGCCGGGTTTCGGCAATCAGATCGTAAGCGTCCAACAAGTCACGCGCGCCGGATTCGCTAAGGATGCCGGTGCTGGCTGCGGCCTTGAGCCGGGCGCGGGTATTGGCCTCGGGCAATTCCCCCTGCAGGCTGTAGATGCGCGCCAGATCCACAACAGGAACGACACCGTTAAGTTTTAGATCCAACGTGTTGCGATGCTCACCTGATCTGATTGTCGCGAAGCCGCGCAGCAGCCCCAGCGGCGGCGTGTGTTTCAGTGAATTCGAGATCATGTGCGCGACAAAGATCGAATTTGCCTTGGCCGCGGCAAGTGTGTCGGCTTGCAGGTCGTCAAACAATTCAAAAGCGCCGCCGATCGGGCGTAGGTCGAACATGACCGAGGCTAGCATCTGTGCCTCAGGGTTGGGTTTGGCGATCCAGCCTTTGAAATAGTCGCGCCATACGCGCACCGGCTGACACCAGCGCGGGTTCGTCGCCATCATGTCGCCGGGGCAATAGAAATACCCGCAGGTGTTCAGCCCGTCCGAAACGAATTTGGCCAGAGCCGCGAAATAGGCCATGTCGTCATCCGCGACGTTGTCATCCAGCATCAGGCAGTTGTCCTGATCCGATACACCCGTTTGTTCCTGTCGCCCCTGCGATCCACAGGCCAGCCACAGGTAAGGGACGGGTGGTGCGCCAAGTTCTGCTTCGGCCAGTGTCAACAACCTGCGCGTTGCCGTATCCGCTATGTCCGTGATCAGGCGCGTCACGATCTCATGGCGGTTTCCGGCGGCGACCAATTGCACCAAAAGCTGCGGGATTTCCTCGGTCACCACCGCCATTTGCTGCGCTGTCTGCGCCGAAGCGATCCGGCGGACAAGTTCGGCGGAATTCACCGCCTGATAGTGGGTCAGGTCGGTCTGCGTGACGATACCGACAAGCTGCCCACCTTCCGAGATCGGGATATGGCCAATCCCGCGCTCCATCATGATATGCAGAACGTCAGAGCCGATATCCGAGGGTAACAAGGTAATCGGATCAGCCGTCATGATACCCGACACAGGTGTGTCGTTCGGCAGCCCATCGGCCACGAATTTACCCGAGATATCGCGCAGCGTTACGATTCCAAGCAGCGCCCCGCCTTCGGTCACGCAGAGCGACGAGATGTGTTTGTCGCGCATCATCTGCGCCGCCTCGCGTACTGTTGTGTCAGGCGGGCAGGTGGCTGGGTTATGCGCCATCAAAACGTCTATGGCGCTTGTCGCCAAACTCTGAGGGCCAGACCGGGTGTCGCGGGTTCGATTGAAAAATTTGGATACGACCGGATGCCCGTCGATCAGTTCGCGTACCAGATCGGGCGGCAAAACCAACAGCACCGAGGGCGTATGCGCCTTGGCCTTCGTTGCGGCCTTTCCACCTTTTAAAAGGCCCCGTTCGCCAAAGGAGTTGCGCAATCCCAGATGAGACACGACCGCGTCATTCCCATCCTTTATCTCAACCTGTCCTTCGTAGATCACAAAGACGCCGGGCAGGGTGTGACCCAGTTCGTATACCGGGTAACCCTCTTCAACTTCCCAGACTTCGATCTGATGGGCTATCGCGTCCAGAACATCCGCTGGCAGGGCGTCATAAGGGTGTACGGATTTCAGAAACCGAGTGATCTCGTCATGGGACAGGGGCATGGGATACTCCACGGTTTCGGGGTTGAAAAATCCCGCCCGGTGGTGTGCCGGGCGGGAGTAGTCAGTCGAAAGATGCAGCCTTTGGCAAGAGGCCTTGAGGCTGCATCATGGCTCAGTGATCCTGAGCTGCGCCCGCGCCACGGGGAATGCGGATGCTTTCGACCATATCTTTGATCTCTTCCGGGGTCTCTTTGGTCGCGCCTGCTACAAAGTAGGCGACGGCAAAGTTGACCAAGGCACCGATCGCGCCGAACGAGGTCGACTTGATCGGACCCAGCAGCGGATCAGCATCTGTGAACGAGTTGGTGCCCGGAATGAACAGCCAGCCCTTGTGCAGGAAGATGTAGATCAGGGTCACAACCAGACCGGCCAGCATACCTGCGACCGCGCCGACATTGTTGATGCGGGTCGAGAAGATCCCCATCATCAGCGCCGGGAAGATCGAGGCCGCCGCCAGACCGAAGGCCAGCGCCACCGTTTGCGCCGCAAATCCCGGAGGATTCAGGCCCAGATAGGTTGCAACCGCGATGGCAACAGCCATTGCAATCCGTGCCGACAGAAGCTCTCCTTTTTCCGAGATCTGCGGGTTGATCGCACCTTTGATCAGGTCGTGGGATACCGCCGACGAGATCGCCAGCAACAGGCCCGCAGCGGTCGACAGAGCGGCCGCAAGACCACCGGCAGCGACCAGACCGATCACCCAGCTTGGCAGGTTTGCGATCTCGGGGTTAGCCAGAACCAGGATGTCACGGTTGAACTTGGTCAGCTCGTTTCCGACCCAGCCTTTTTCCTCGGCAAGTGCCTGCATGTCGGCATTTGCGTCGTTGTAGTACTGGATCTTGCCGTCGCCGTTCTTGTCTTCCCAGTCCAGCAGTCCGGTTTTCTGCCATGTCTGCATCCAGTCATAGCGTGCGTCATTGTCGATCTGCTCGACCGAAACGGCGCCACCTTCGATGCCACCATTGGGCCACATCATGTCGGTGATGTTCAGGCGGGCCATGGCACCAACTGCGGGCGCAGTCAGGTACAGCAGCGCGATGAACACCAGCGCCCAACCGGCGGACCAGCGTGCGTCAGACACCTTGGGAACGGTGAAGAAGCGCATGATGACGTGCGGCAGACCGGCGGTACCGATCATCAGCGACAGCGTGAACAGCACCATGTTCAGGGTGTCCGAATGGTGAGTGGTGTATTCGTTGAAACCCAGCTCGGTCACGATGGCGTCCAGTTTGGCCAGAAGCGGCTCACCGCTGGCGGTATCGCCAAACAGACCCAGCGCCGGAACAGGTGTTCCGGTCAGTTGCAACGAGATGAAGATCGCCGGGATCGTATAGGCCGTGATCAGCACACAGTACTGAGCGACCTGCGTGTAGGTCACACCTTTCATGCCGCCAAACACCGCATAAGCGAACACCACACAGGCACCGATCAGCAGACCGGCGGTGTTGCTGACCTCAAGGAAACGGCCAAAGGCAACGCCAACGCCGGTCATCTGACCGATCACGTAGGTCACCGACGCGACGATCAGACAGATCACAGCAACGATACGGGCGGTCTGGCTGTAGAACCGGTCGCCGATGAATTCGGACACCGTGAACTTGCCGAACTTGCGCAGATAAGGTGCCAGCAACAGGGCCAGCAGCACATAGCCGCCCGTCCACCCCATCAGGTAGGTCGAGTTGTCATAGCCGGTAAAGGCAATCAGACCCGCCATCGAGATGAACGAGGCCGCAGACATCCAGTCCGCCGCTGTCGCCATACCGTTGGTGACCGGGTGAACGCCGCGACCAGCAGCGTAGAATTCGGATGTGGAACCCGCACGGGCCCAGATCGCGATGCCGATGTACAGCGCGAAGGATGCGCCGACAAACAGCAGGTTGATGGTAAACTGGTCCATGGGACTTATTCCTCCTCAACGCCGTATTCGGCGTCCAGTTTGTTCATGCGCCAGGCGTAGTTGAAGATCAGCACCAGAAAGACCAGGATCGAACCCTGCTGGGCAAACCAAAAGCCTAGATCGGTGCCGCCCACGGAAATACCCGACAGCAGCGGACGCAGCAGAATGCCGAATCCAAAAGACACCAGCGCCCAGATCACGAGGCTGATGTAGATGAGACGCAGATTGGCCTGCCAATAGCCCTTGTCGGCCTCGGCAGTCTGCGCGGAGTTTGTTGATTGATCCGCCATCGCGGGGTCCTCCTTCGCTTCCTCCTGTTGCGACCCTTTGCCCAATCCACCGGTGCTTAGGGCCGCTTTCCGATACGCCCAAGGCCGGTTGGCATCAGGCAAAACCTCTCCGGTCCGCCAAGGCGGGTCCGATGAAGTATCCGTTTAGGAATTCAGCCCTTATTCAGGGCGGGCTGCATTCCCTTAGTTCATCGCGCTGCTGACAACTTTCTCAAGCTGGCTTGCGATGTCGTCGATATTGCCCATGGCGTTCAGTCCTTTCAGAACGCCATGGTCTCGGTAATACGTGATCAGAGGCGCAGTTTGCGCGTGATAGGCCGCAAGGCGAGAGGCGACGGTTTCGGCGTTATCATCTGCGCGACGTTTGAATTCGGAACTGCCACACTTGTCGCATTTCCCGTCGGTCGCCGGGATTTTGAACGTGTCGTGATACCCTTCACCACACATTGCACAGGTGTAACGGCCCGATATGCGCGTGACCATTTCCGTATCCTCAACCTCGAGGCTGATTGCGGCGTTGATCCTCTGGCTGGTTTCGGACAGCAACGTATCCAGTGCCTGCGCCTGAACTGTCGTGCGCGGGAAGCCGTCAAGGATGACACCCTTGCCGCAGTCCGGCTCGGCCAAACGGTCGCGCAGGATGGCGATGACAATATCGTCACTGACCAACTCGCCAGCTTCCATGACGGCTTTGGCGGCTTTGCCTGCCTCTGTTCCCGCTGCGACCGCTGCGCGTAGCAAGTCGCCGGTGCTAAGCTGAACCAGTCCGAACTTGTCTTCCAGCATCCGGGCCTGTGTTCCCTTCCCGGCACCCGGAGGGCCGAGAAGGATCAGAACAGCGGGTGTGGTGATCGTGGCAGCGTCCATCACATCCTCACTTATTTGCGCGGTTTTCGATCAGGTCTTCGACCACCGACGGATCAGCCAGCGTCGAGGTGTCACCGAGCGAGCCAAAGTCATTCTCGGCGATCTTGCGCAGGATTCGGCGCATGATTTTACCCGAGCGGGTTTTTGGCAGCCCTGGTGCCCACTGGATCACGTCCGGTGAGGCGATCGGCCCGATCTCGGTCCGTACCCAAGTGCGCAGTTCCTTCAGCAGCTCATCCGAAGGCTCGCGATCATTCATCAAGGTGACATAGCAATAGATGCCCTGACCCTTGATTTCATGGGGATATCCGACCACAGCGGCCTCGGCCACGGCAGCGTGGGCAACCAGTGCGCTCTCCACCTCGGCGGTGCCCATGCGGTGCCCCGAGACGTTGATCACGTCGTCCACGCGCCCGGTGATCCAGTAATCGCCACCCTCATCACGACGGCAACCATCTCCAGTGAAATAGTAGCCTTTGTAATCTGAGAAATAGGTCTTCTCGAACCGCTCATGATCGCCCCAGATGGTGCGCATTTGACCGGGCCAACTGTCCTTGATGCACAACACACCCTCGACCCCGTTGCCTTGGATCTCGACACCCGACTGGGGGTCCAGAACCACCGGCTGCACGCCAAAGAAGGGCTTCATTGCCGAGCCGGGCTTGGTCGCATGTGCACCGGGCAGGGGGGTCATCATGTGACCGCCGGTTTCAGTCTGCCACCAAGTATCAACGATCGGGCATTTGCCTTTGCCGACCACGTCATTGTACCAGTTCCACGCTTCTGGGTTGATTGGTTCACCCACCGTGCCCAGCAGGCGCAGGTCGCTGAGGTCGTGCTTTTCAACAAACTCGTTGCCCTGACCCATCAGCGCGCGGATCGCGGTAGGGGCGGTGTAGAATTGGTTGACCTTGTGCTTGGCGCAAACCTCCCAAAAGCGGCCTGCATCAGGATAGGTCGGGACGCCTTCGAACATCAGTGTAGTCGCGCCGTTGGCCAGCGGGCCATACACGATATAGCTGTGGCCGGTAACCCAGCCCACATCCGCCGTACACCAATAGATGTCGCCGTCGTGGTAATCGAACGTCACCTCGTGGGTCAGCGATGCATAAACTATGTAGCCGCCAGTGGTGTGTACAACGCCCTTGGGCTGACCTGTCGAACCAGAGGTATAGAGGATGAACAACGGGTCTTCGGCATTCATTTCCGCCGGAGCGCAATAGTCATCCGCCTCAAGCGCCATTTCGTTATAGTCAAAGTCGCGACCGCTGATCCACGTGGTCTGGCCGTTAGTGCGCTTGACCACGAGGCATTTTACGGTGTCCTTGCAGTGCAGCAGTGCCGCATCGGCGTTGGATTTCAGCGGGGTCTTGCGGCCTCCACGCGGCGCTTCGTCTGCTGTGATTACAACCTTCGCGTCGCAGCCATTGATCCGCGCCGCCAGAGCGTCCGGCGAGAAACCTGCAAACACAATAGAATGGATCGCGCCGATCCGCGCACAAGCCAGCATCGCATAGGCTGCTTCGGGGACCATCGGCAGATAGATCACCACGCGGTCGCCCTTGCGCACACCCATCGACTCGAGGATATTTGCCATCCGGCAGGTGCGACGGTGCAGTTCTGAATAGGTGATATGCTGGGCCGCGTCATTCGGATCATCCGGCTCCCAGATGATCGCTGTTTGATCGCCGCGGGTTTCAAGGTGGCGATCCAAACAGTTGGCTGAAACGTTCAGCGTTCCATCAGCAAACCAGTTGATTCCAACCGAGCCGAAATCATAGCTGACATCTTTGACCTGTGTGAAAGGTTTGATCCAATCGATACGCTTTCCCTGCTCGCCCCAAAAGGCGTCAGGATCGTTGACGGAGGCTGCGTACATTTCGGAATATTTGTCAGCATCGACATGTGCACGCGCAACGGTTTCTGCGGATGGCGGATAAACTTTGGCATCTGCCTGGGCAGCGGTTGTCATTCTGAGGCTCCTCCCTCTAGGACTGAAATTTACGGGCCCGATTTTGCCTGCTGATTTAGCAATGTCGACCCGCATCCTCCCGGTACCGAATAATACGGAGAACTGAAAACAAGGGAATAAATTACAGAAAACTAAGGACTAGTTTGTAAATAAATTTCTGAGCATCGTGGATGTTAGAAAATGAAATTAGAAATCTCATTTAAAGATAGAGCAAAAACAAATACTTAGATGTAACAGAATTGACATGTAAAAGCTGACATCTGAGCCATAGGCAATAGGTATTAGAAAATCATCTTTTGGTTGTTAGCGCCCAACAGATTCGAGGAACAAGAGGATGTACTGTGTGCCGGGGGTTGGCACGTTCAGATGTTGGCGCTAGCTTTGTTCCCAAGCGCCCCGGTAGGAGGCGCAACAAAGGGAGAAATCATGATGAATAAGATGTTGAGCGGTGCCGCCGTCGCCGCTTTGACCGTTGCTTTCGTGTCCGAAGCCGCGGCAACCGAATGGAGCGCCTCGGTCTGGGGCAAGCGCCGCGCCTTTACCGAGCATGTTGAGAAGCTGGCCGAGCTGGTCAGCGAAAAGACAGGCGGCGAATTTACGATTAATGTCAGCTATGGCGGTTTGTCAAAGCCGCGTGAAAACCTGGATGGGATCGAGATTGGAGCCTTTGAGATGGCTCAGTTCTGCGCTGGGTATCACCGCGACAAGAACCGGGCGATCACGGTTCTGGAGTTGCCGTTCCTTGGCGTTAACACGTTGGACGAAGAAGTGGCCGTCAGCCATGCCGTTTACGACCATCCCGCGGTCAAGGATGAGATGGCTCAGTGGAACGCGCGTATCATCATGACTTCGCCGATGCCGCAGTATAACCTTGTTGGCACGGGCGATCCGCGCGCAACCTTGGCGGACTTCGATGGCATGCGGGTCCGTGCGACGGGCGGTCTGGGGCAGGCATTCGAGGCCGTTGGCGGCGTACCGACATCGGTTCCCGCGACCGAGGCGTTCAACGCGATGGAATCAGGTGTTGTTGACACTGTTGCATTTGCCCAGCACGCACACCTGTCCTTTGGAACCATCAACGAAGCTGACTGGTGGACTGCCAACTTGAACCCCGGCACTGTTAACTGTCCCGTTGTCGTAAACATCGACGCGTATGAGGCCCTGCCGGCCGAGCACCGTGAAGCGCTCAACAGTTCGATCGACGAGGCGATTGAGCATTACCTTGCCAACTATGGCGGGCTGTTGGAGCAGTGGGACGGCGTTTTGTCCGAAAAGGGTGTAGAGAAGGTCATGATTGACGATGCGGTGATCGAAGAATTCCGCACGAAGGCCGCCGATCCGATCCGTGAACAGTGGATTGCTGACATGTCTGCGCAGGGTTTGCCTGCACAGGACTTGTATGATCTGGTTCAAACCACGCTGCAACAGCAGCGCAGCGGAAACTGACCTGCATGTTCCGGGTGCCTGACAGGGCACCCGGATACCAATAAAAAATAAGGGGATCACCGGAATGGCAGGACAGGCCACGGTGCTGGAAGATGGCAGTCGCCTGAGCCGGCTCGATCACCATCTGCTGAGGATAGAGCGGTTTCTTGCCCTGATAAGCGGCCTTGCCGTCTTTGGCCTGATGGTTCTTGCGGTTGTGTCAGTTAGCGGACGCAACGCTTTCAACGCGCCTTTACCCGGCTATGTGGACTGGATCGAACAGGCCATGCCACTGATTGCGTTTCTTGGCGTGTCTTTCGTTCAGCGCGACGGGGGCCATATCCGCATGGATATCGTGATCTCTCGCCTGCACGGTCGGGCGCTTTGGCTGTTCGAACTGATCTCAGTCATTCTTATCCTTGTGTTGATGCTGGCACTTGTCTGGGGAAGCTGGTCGCATTTCGACCGTTCGTTCGATTTCGGTGCACCATTGTGGAGCCGCGACAGCTCGATCGACATTGGTATCCCGCTTTGGCCTGCAAAATTGTTGGCGCCGGTCGCGTTCTCTGTGCTGTGCGTGCGTTTGGTCCTGCAAATCTGGGGATATGGGCGGGCCTTTGTTCTTGGGTTGGAAAACCCCGTGGCCGTGCCCTTGATTCAGGATGCCGCCGCGCAAGCCGCAGCCGAAGCTGAGCAATTTGAGGGGCAGGACGGGTAGATGGACAGTATTGACATCGGGCTCTGGGTCACCGGTGGCCTGCTTGTATTGGTCGTTACCGGTATGCGCGTGGCCTTTGCCGCTGGGCTGGCTGGCTTGGTGGGTTTGGTCTGGATTTTCTGGGCCAAGTTCGGTTACGACCCGGACCGGTTCGGCAAGGCTCTGACGGTTGCCGTCAAAACGGCGGGGCAGGTGCCGCATTCCAAAGTCGCAGCCCACACCCTTAGCCTGATCCCGACCTTCATCCTGATCGGGTACCTTGCTTACTATGCAGGCCTGACCCGCGCATTGTTCGAGGCGGCCAAGCGTTGGATCGCCTGGGTGCCCGGGGGGTTGGCGGTGTCTACCGTATTCGCCACGGCGGGCTTCGCGGCTGTATCCGGAGCTTCGGTTGCGACGTCAGCAGTATTCGCGCGCATCGCGATCCCCGAGATGCTGAAGGTCGGATACAACAAGCAATTCGCTGCAGGTGTAGTGGCGGCTGGGGGAACTTTGGCGTCTTTGATCCCACCTTCTGCGATCCTCGTGATCTATGCCATCATCGTTGAACAGGACGTCGGAAAACTCCTGTTAGCCGGTTTCATTCCGGGCGCGTTCTCGGCTGTGGTCTATGGTTTGCTGATCGTGGGGATTGCGGTGGTATTCAAGACCGTTGGCCCACCGGTCACCGGCTTTACATGGAAACAGCGTTTTGCCGCGCTGCCGGGTGCCTTTCCGATCGTCGCCGTGATCCTGATCATCATCTGTTTCGTCTACAACCCATTTGGTGAAAAAGCCTGGGGTACACCGACCGAAGGCGGAGCAATCGGCGCGTTTATCGTGTTCTGCTTCGCTCTTTTCCACGGGATGCGCTGGACCGAGTTGAAGTCCGCGCTGCTTGAGACCGCAAAGCTGACGGCGATGATCTTCTCGATCATCTGGGGTGTTTTGATCTATGTGCGCTTCTTGGGTTTTGCCGATTTGCCAGGCGCATTCTCAGATTGGATCACCGGGTTGGAAATGTCCCCGATGCTGATCCTGATTTGTATCCTGCTCGCCTATGCGGTGCTGGGGATGTTCATGGATGCCATCGGGATGCTCTTGCTAACCTTGCCGGTTGTTTACCCGGCGGTCATGGCACTGAACGGTGGCGAGACTGTTAGCGCAGCAGATAGTGCTTTTGGCATGTCCGGGCCGATGTGCGCCATCTGGTTTGGAATCCTTGTGGTCAAGATGGCCGAGTTCTGCCTCATCACACCACCGATCGGTTTGAATTGCTTTGTTGTTGCAGGTGTACGCCCAGACCTGAGTGTTCAGGACGTTTTCAAAGGGGTGACCCCCTTCTTTGTCGCAGACGCGGTCACTATCGCATTGCTTGTCGCGTTCCCGGGCATAGTTCTCTATCTTCCGTCGCTTGCCAGTTAGCAACTTGTATTTTGCGAGGCTCTGCCTCGCGCTCCGGGATATTTTTGGCCAGATGAAGAACGGATCCCGCACTTCATCTGGCTCTAAATATCCCGGGGGAGTCGCCCGCAGGGCGGCGGGGGCAGAGCCCCCAATCAACCTGCTCGCATCAACATTCCGTACAGGTCGCGCGGATCGTCAGGGTCAGCCAGCATATCGAGCGGCTCGTAGAAACCTGTCCCGTCGATTGCGGTTTTGATGTAGCGCAGGGCCGAGAAATCCTCGATTGCAAAACCGACACTGTCAAACAGGGTGATTTGCCGGTCGTCGCGTCGACCCAGCGCTTGACCTGTTATGACCTGCCACATTTCGGTAACGGGGTGATCCTGATCAAGCGCCTGAATTTCACCTTCAATGCGGGTTTGTTCAGGATATTCGACGAAAATCTCTGACCTTAACAGGATATCCCGGTGCAGTTCGGTTTTGCCGGGGCAGTCACCACCGATGGCATTGATGTGAACGCCGGGCCCGACCATGTTATCGGTCAGAATTGTTGCGTACTTCTTGTCGGCGGTGCAGGTGGTGATGATCTGAGCACCCTCAATGGCGTCTTCAGGCGTTTTGCAGCAGACGACCGTTAAGCCAGACGCCTTGAGGTTCGAGGCGCATTTCTGAGTTGCATTTGGATCGGTGTCATACAAGCGCACCGTATCAATTCCGCACATTGCCTTGAAGGCCAGGCATTGGAATTCGGACTGAGCACCATTGCCGATCATAGCCATCGTTTTGGCCGATTTCGGAGCCAGATAGCTGCCCACAAGCGCAGAGGTCGCCGCGGTTCGCAATGCCGTCAAAAGGGTCATCTCGGTCAGCAATGTGGGATAGCCGGTATACACGTCGGCCAGCAGACCAAAGGCCGTGACGGTTTGCAGCCCTTCTGACGTGTTTTTAGGATGACCGTTGACGTATTTGAACCCGTAGGCCTCACCGTCCGATGTTGGCATAAGCTCGATAACGCCATGCGGTGAGTGTGCAGGTATACGCGGTGTTTTGTCGAAACTTTCCCACCGCTTAAAGTCGGCTTCGATCTGGGTCGCGATCTGCGTGATCATGCGCTCGACGCCGATGTGGTGCACCAATCGCATCATGTTGTCGACAGAAACAAATGGCACCAGTGCCTTGTCAGAGGGTTGTGTCATCAAAAACTCCGGGTCGGGCGGTCAAAGATTCGACGCCCCAGCAAAGAGGCGGCCAGATCGACCATTAGTTTTGCGGTTCTACCGCGTTCATCCAAAAAGGGGTTCAGCTCAACCAAGTCCAATGAGCACACAAGGCCGCTTTCGTGTAGAAGCTCCATAACCAGATGCGCTTCGCGTTCGGTTGCGCCGCCGGGAACGGTCGTGCCGACGGCCGGTGCGATCGAGGGGTCGAGGAAATCCACATCGAGCGAAACATGCAGGATTCCGTTTGCTGCGCGTACCCTGTCAAGGAATGCCATCAGAGGGGCTTTGATTCCATGTTCGTCGATGCTGCGCATGTCGGCCAGCATCGCGTTGTCCTGCTCAAGCCTTTGCCGCTCGGCTGGGTCCACAGAACGTAGTCCGATCATGCCAACGCGATCGGTTGGAACTGGGACTGTTACCGCCGGAAAGCCATCAAAACCCGGCTGACCGGTGAAATAGGCGACCGGTGTGCCGTGCAGGTTGCCGCTGTCGGTGCTGCCGGGGGTGTGGAAGTCGCTATGCGCATCCAGCCAGAGCACAAAAAGGGGCCGGTCAATTCCGTTGGCATATTCAGAAATGCCTTTGACCGTGCCCATCGACAAAGCGTGGTCGCCGCCCATAAAGATAGGCAGTCCCTTTGCCGCGGTTTCCTGGGCAACGCGACTTAGCGCGTGCGTCCAGCCCACGCATTCCGGCAGGGCAAAGAGGTGATCATGCGGCGGTATGTCAGTGTCGTCTGCCCGGATGTCACCGACGTCCTGAACCGTATGTCCCAAGTTTGCCAGAGCCTGTTCCAATCCTGCCACCCGATAAGCGTCAGGACCCATTCGACAACCTTGCCGGCGTTTCCCCGCATCCATCGGAGCGCCGACCAATATTACGTTTCCTGTATCCATATTACTATCTAATCACTCGTTGCGGGTTGCGAATAGACTGCAAAGTGTTCAAAAAGGTATCTGTCAATACAAAGTGAGAAGTAAGTATGGACGATTTGGATGGTCGATTGCTCAGTGCTTTGCACCGTGATGCGCGTGCGTCGTTGTCAGAGCTTGCCGAAACGCTGGGTGTAACGCGCGCGACAGTGCGCAACCGCTTGCAGCGTCTCAAGCAGTCGGGTGAAATCGTGGGTTTTACCGTGCTGACCCGGCAAGATGTGGCGCAAAGCCCGGTTCGAGGCTTGATGACGCTTGAGATCGAAGGTCGTGGCACCGAACGGACCATGTCGCGGATCGCGGCTTTGCCGCAGGTTCGCGCTGTGCATTCGACCAACGGAAGCTGGGATTTGATTGCGGAAATCGGGACCGAAACCTTGGCCGAATTGGATGAGATCCTTTTTCAAATTCGGCGGATGGAAGGGATCACCCGTTCTGAAACCAATCTGCTGCTCTCGACCCGCAAGGGACGCGTCTGACGCCCGTAGTGCTTTGACGTTCAATGAAATTGTGCAACAGTTTCCCAGCGTAGAGATACGCCCGAGTGACCATAGCCGGGCCTGAGAGCAGGGGAACATCATGACGACGCAGGACACAGGCGAAGAACTGTGGGCGGTTCGCTGGGCCGAACGTGCGACAGGTTTTCTTGAGCGACCTCTGGTCCGTATCGCAATTCCGGTGTTGGTCACATTGATCGCGCTGGTCGTTTTGCATGAGCTGTCGTCGCATGTGAAATGGTCAGACGTTCAGACAGACGTGGCGAATACGTCTTGGAAACTGATGTTCTTTGCCGTCTGCTGGACGGCATTCAGCTTTGTTTCCCTGTCCATGTACGACGTTTTTGCAGTGCAAAGCGTGGCGGATGGTGAAGTTCCCTTGCCCGTCGCGGGGATGGCGGGGGCATGTGGTTATGCCGTGTCGAACTGTTTGGGCTTTTCCTACATCACGGGAACGGCGATCAGGTACCGCATTTATGCCTCACTTGGACTGGACCTTGGGCGGGTTGCGGGTGTTATCGCTACATCGTGGATAGCGTTCTGGTCAGGTATGGTCTTGTTGCTGGGCTGCCTGTTGACCCTTCATCCTGACGGGATTTCCAAGATACTGCCGATCAACGAAACTGTCGAAACTGTCATAGGTATCGGTCTTCTTATCGGCCTTGCGACGTTGTTGATTTGGTTGGCAAAGGGCGGGCGCAGGCTGGCCTATGGTGGGCTGGGGTTCAATCTGCCCGGTGGGAAATTGGCCGGATTGCTAACCCTAGCGGCCATTGGTGATCTGTTCGGAGCGTCCATGACGCTATATGTCCTGATGCCAGATGATCTGGGCATCGGTTTCCCGTTCTTTTTTGCTGTGTACATTGGCGCCATCGCGGTCGGTATTCTAAGCCACGCTCCGGGCGGAATAGGCGCGTTTGAGGCAACGCTGATCGCAGGGCTGGGGGCCTCGGGCCGCTCGGACGTCATTGCTGCGTTGTTGCTGTACCGGTTGGTTTATACGTTCCTGCCGTTTGCTATCGCCAGCCTTTCAATCGCGGTCGCGTCTGCCATGACGCATCGTCGCAGAATTGGCGGAGCCGCCACGTGGGTTTACCGCGTCCTGCGCCCCATCGTGCCGATGGTCGCTGCGGGTGTGTCAGCCGTTGCCGGGGTGATCCTGCTTGTTTCTGGGGCGCTTCCGACCAGCAGCCAAAACCTTGGGGTCCTGCGGGACTTCTTGCCTTTATCTTTTGTCGAGGCGTCGCACCTTGCAGGAAGCGCGGTTGGCGTTCTGTTGATCCTTGTCTCGCGCGGGCTGTTCCGAAAACTCTATCGTGCTTGGATCGTGGCCATGCTGCTGATGGTTGTCGGCTTTTTTGCGTCGCTGACCAAGGGCCTGGATACGCATGAAGCCGTTAGTATGCTGGGTACAATCGGTTTGCTTGCCATGTTCCGAGGCGCATTCTATCGCGTCAGCGGTGCGTCGATTTTCAGGTTGAATATCCCATGGCTTGTCAGTGTGATTGCCCTGCTGGCGGTCATTTTCTGGATCGGTTTGTTCGCCTATTCCCACGTGGAATATCAAAATTCCCTATGGTGGGAGTTCGCGTGGAACGGTGACGCGTCTCGTTTCCTGCGCTCCAGCCTGATTGTGGCGGTTATTTTGGGCGTGGTTGCTGTGAACACGCTGTTTGGAAGGGAGATTCCACCACCAGTTCGCACCGAGATCCCCAAAGCGGTCGAACGTCTGGCGATGGAAAGCGAAGATACCGAGGCGCAAATCTCATTGACTGGCGACAAGCAGTTTTTGATGTCGCCCGAGGAAAACGCTTTTCTGGCCTACGCCGATACTGGCAATGCCCTGATCAGCAAGGGCGAGCCTGTCGGTGATGAGACCGCCGGCCAGCAACTGATTTGGCAACTTCGTGAAATGGCGGATCGTGAGGGCAAGCTTTGTGCGTTTTACAGTGTTTCGACCAAATACCTGCCGACTTTTCTTGATCTGGGTCTGTCGATTCTGAAAATCGGTGAGGTCGCGCGTGTGCCGCTGAATGACTTTTCCTTGGACGGAAAGTCGCGCAAACGCTTCCGTCAGGCCAAAAACCGGGCCGAGCGTGAGGGGTATGTGTTCGAAATCATCCCGAAAGAGCAGCTTGCACCGGTTCTGCCCGAGTTGCGGAAGATTTCCGATGATTGGCTCGCGCAAAAAGCAGGTGAAGAAAAGGGGTTCGCCCTCGGTGGGTTTGACGACGAATACCTTTCGTATTTTGACCATGCGGTTCTGCGTAACGGGGCGACAGGCGAAATCGTTGCGTTTGCCAATCTGTTTCAGGGCGGGCACAAGTCTGAACTGTCACTGGACCTGATGCGGTATGAACCCGACAGTCCCAGCTTTGTCATGGACGCCTTGTTTGCCGAGATGATGTCGTGGGGGGCAGAGCAGGGGTTCCAATGGTTTTCGCTGGGTGCCGCGCCATTTTCAGGGATCGAAAACCGTCAGCTTGCATCGATCTGGAACCGCATTGGTGGGTTCGTGTATGAACATGGTGAACAGTTTTATCACTTTGAGGGGCTGCGGTCCTTCAAACAGAAATTCGATCCGGACTGGAGCCCGAACTATCTGGCCAGCCCCGGCGGTCTGGCGGCCCCCCGAATATTGTATGAGGTGAACATCCTTATCTCAGGCGGGTTGAGGGGCCTGACGAAATAGCGATCAATTCAGGCTGACCCCAGTCGGTGCTTCTTGCAGCAGGTCGCCCCAATCCGTGCGGTATGCCATTTCTGCCAATACGGTCTCGGGCAGGAATTCCTGATTCTGACGAATCTGCCAACCACCGCCCAGACCCTTGTAGACTGCGACCAGATTGCTGGAGACCTGCTGTCTGGCTTCAATCAAATTGGCCTGTGACCGCAGCAGCGCGGTTTGCGTGTTCAGGATGCGGGAATAGCTGGCAGCCCCATCGCGGTACTGATCCACCGCAATCTCAGCCGCCTTGCGTGAGGCCGCGACGCTGTTTTCATAAAAGCCGACCTGCTTGCGGGACTGAGAATAGGCGACCATCGCGCTTTCGACTTCGGAATAGGCCGTCAGGACAGTGTTCTGGTAATTTGCGATAAGGGCTTGATAGGCCGCGTCCTGCGCGCGGACGTTGTTCTTGATCCGGCCATAGTTCAGGACGTTCCAGACCACCCCGGCATTGGCAAGCCCGGTCGTGCTGGCCGCCGAAAACAAATCGCGGCCGCCCGATGCCTGCACTCCGATAGAACCCGACAAGATAAACTGTGGGTAAAGGTCCGCGAGAGCAATCCCAACTTGCGCCGATTGCGTAGCTGCCGCCAATTCAGCCGCGCGCACGTCCGGGCGGCGCCGCAAAAGCTCTGCCGGTACGCCAACGGATACATTGGACCGAGCGGACGGAATGCGGCCAGAACTTCCCAACAGGCCGGACATACGTGACGGGGTCGCGCCCAGCAGCACCGCCAGCGCGTTCTTTGTTTGCTGCAAGTCGCTTTCGATTGCGGGGACCAGAGCCTTGGTGTTGTTCAGCAGCGCTTGAGACTCCTGTACATCCAGCTCAGTCGTGACGCCGTTCTTGAACCGCAGTTCGGTCAGGTTCGCGCTTTCCTGCTGCAACTGAATGTTCTCACGTGAGACAGAGAGCGACTCTTGCAACGCACGGATATTGACGTAAAGCGCGGCAACATCGCCCGTCAAAGTAACCAAGGCGTCGTCATAGTTGGCGACCTGAAGCGCAAGGTTAGATCGTGCTGCCTGCACACCCCGCCGTTGTGCCCCCCAGACATCCAGCTCCCATTGTGCATCAAAGCCGACTTGCGAGGTCGAAAATTCGGTATCCAAAGGGATGATCCGGTTGATGTCCGAAATCGGCCCAAGGTTTTCGCTGATTTGACGCCGTTCGATCGAGCCGCCGATAGCCTGTGATTGCGGATAAAGCTCGCCAAACGCGATACCCAACTGCGCGCGGGCCTGCAAAACGCGGGCACCTGCCACTTGCAGGTCAAGGTTCTGGGCATAGGCTTCTGCGATCAGCTTGTTCAAGGTGGGGTCGTTGAATGTCTCCCACCAGCGGACCACGGGGGCGCTGCGCGAGGTCAAGCCACTGGGCCCTGTGCTTGGGCTGTTCACCTCGATCCATTCCTTCACGACCGGAGAGTTCGGCCGCACGAAATCGGGGCCAACTGGTGTGCACGCCACAAGCAATGCCGCGCTTAGTGCTGTCCCGATGATCCTGCTGCGGAAGTTGGCCCGGTTCATGCTGTGCGTCCTCAGATGTCCAGTGGTCGGATGAAGTTGGCGAAGGAATAAAGCCGGATATTGATGCGTCGCAGGAACTCAAAACTTTTGCCCTGGCCTGTGTAGATCGCCACAGCAGCGTGCCCACCAGCGGGCAAAGTGTGGCCGTCGGGAAGATCGACCGTGATCTGCACCGCAATGCGACCCGGCAATTTGGGCAGTTCAAAACCGGGCAGGCGGCCGGATGGCAGGTATTGACCTTGGCGAGTGGCCCACCAGATCGCCTCGACCCTGCCGGTAAGGATTTCGCCGGGATACAGGTCCAACGCGACCTCGACCTCTTGACCGGGTTCGACAAATTTGAGGTTCTGCTGACGATAAGTCGCAAGAAGATAGGGGTTATCCTTGGTCACAAAGCTGGCGATCGCACCTAGACGAATATCCCCGACAACAAGACCGGGGCGCGCCTGTTGCGACACGATCATCCCATCTTCTGGGGCGTAAATCGTGGTGTTTTCAAGAAAGTACTCGGCCTTTTCCAACTGTGCCCGCGCTTGCAGGATACCCGTATTCACCCCGTCGATCTGAGAATTCAGCGCAAGTTCCGCTTTTTCAAGGTTCGCTTCGGCTTCCTTTATCGAAGCCTGATCTTCGGTGACCTGCTCGTTCCAGCGATCCAGCTCATCCTGTCGCGCGCCGCCCGCGGGAACAAGATTTTCGTACCGCGTTTGCTGTGTCAGAGAATAGGCCAGCTTGGCGTTCGCGCGTTCTACGGCTTCGGCAGCAACGATGACGTCCTGTTCAAGGATCTTCGCGTTTTGCTGCGCGGCAACCAGTTGCGCGTTGGCTTCCTTGACCTCCAAAGAGAAAACGGTGTCATCGAAACGATAAAGCGGGTCCCCTTTTTTGACCTCGGTGTTGGGTTCAACCAAAACCTCCGTCAGGATTGTCGGCTCGGTCAGGCGTGGGACAATCTGGATGGTCGAGCGGACAACATGGCTGTCGATGGAAAACGGCTGAAAGAACCGCAAAGCAACAAGGAAGATCAGCAGCAGGTGTGCGCCCACCCAAAAGGACACGATGCCCCAGGCGATGTTGAAGCGCAGCCATTGCATTTTGAAGAAAATGAACCAGACGAAAATGATGTAGAAAAGCGTAATGCCGAGGGCGACAAACATGGTGTTTCAGTTCCTTTGGCTTAGCTCTTCTGCGTCTCGTCAGGATCAAGCGGATCGCGGTATTCGTCGGTCAGTGTTCCGCCCAACCGTTTGATTTCTTTGCGCACAGCGTCCCGCTCGTCGTCTGGCATACGGCGAATATCGACTGTTGTTCCATCGTGGAAAGCCCAGATAAAGGCATGGACCCAAGGTACAATCGCCAGGAACCCCATCCAGCCCATGATCTTGACCGCCTCGGCATGAGGATGGTTTCGTTTGATGGCGATACGGCCCGGCAGCCCCATAAGGAACAGGAACAGCCCCATAACCGCAGCAAGCAGCAGTATCAGTGCCAGAAAAGTCAGGTAGTCATAGTAGCCAAGCGGCTGCCCCAATAGTCCCATGCTCGTGCCTCCTTGAGGGACGGTTGACCCATCCTCAGTTGTTGGTCCCCAGTTCGTCAATCAGTTTGTAGTCCGTCGGCGGGTCGGCGCAGATGCCGGGGCCGCATTCCAGCAGGGTCGAGATCGCATTCAAGGCGGCCAAGCCCAGCATTATGAAAAATGCAGCCTTCGCCAATGTGCTGCCACCGAACCGCGGCTGATCGGATGTGTCGTCAGCATATTGCCGGTCGAACATCAGCATGATGGCAGTTCCCAGCAGGATCAGGAAAAAGCAGATCGCCGCCCACGTGTAATAGTGATAGCCCAGAACGGGCGAGCCATAGTGACCTGTGCCCGGCACGATATGCAGCAGGATTTGGCGCACAGATACGCTGATACCAAAGAGCGCGGCAATCAGCATCAAGGCATAATGTCGGGGCCGCGCGCCGTATAAAAGGTTCAAACCCAGCCCGACCCCTACGGCGACAAAGCCAACGCGTTGAAGCAGGCAAAGGGGGCAGGGCAGTTCGTACAGGGTCAACTGATAGATATAGGCCAAAAGCAAAACCAGACTGACGGCCAGAGTGCCAAGGGCGTTCAGGTTTCGGGACAGATCAGGTGTCAACGCAGCCCCCTATAGTTGAATCGTCAATTGGCTGGTTGCATGGAATTTGAACCAGTAGACGCTCATCGCAAGAGTGATGAAAAACAACACATTGGCCGCTGTGGTCAATCGAAAGTAATTCAGCCCCATGGTGGCAGTAAGCAACGCAAACAAAAGCGCGATCATGGCCCGGACCCTCCCTGCCGTGCAACGATTGCAATATGTTGTGATAGTGTCAGGCTAAGTCGCACCTGACAAGAACCGGTTTTGGAATAAGCCCCAAATACGGGAATGCAGCGCCTTACTGACCTATATTCAGCCGAGTCTGCCATTCCACGCATTTGTGCTGAAGATCATCAGTCACCGGTAAATCTGTATAGAAAACATCAACCTCAGCGAGTGAAGCTATCCTTGCCGGAGCGGTTCTTTGGAACTTGGAATGGTCCGCTACTAGCAGGGTCTGTCGTGCTTGGGCGATGATTGTCTGGCTGACCCGTACTTCCTGAAAGTCAAAATCCAGCAGGTCGCCTTCTGCATCAAGGGCCGAACATCCAATAACCGCATAGTCGAATTTGAATTGTTCAATTGTCGATATCGTCAGGTTTCCGACCAAGCCCCCATCTGACCTACGCAGGACGCCCCCGGCGACCACGATCTCGCAATCCGTGTTTTCGACAAGGATATTCGCAACGTTCATGTTGTTCGTCACAACCATCAGGTCTTTGTGGTTCAGCAATTGTCGCGCAACCGCTTCGGTCGAGGTGCCGATGTTCATGAAAAGGGATGCGCCGTCTGGGATGTCTTGTGCGCAGGCTTGCGCGATGCGGGTCTTTGTATCCGCATTCAGCGCACGGCGGTCTTCATACCCAATGTTCGAAACACCTGACCGCAACACAGCCCCGCCATGCACGCGGTCCAGCTTTCCCATATCTGCAAGCTCTGACAGGTCTCTGCGAATGGTTTGCACGGTGACATTGAAGGTTTCGGCCAGTTCCTCAACCATGACGCGCCCGTCCTGCTTGGCAATTTTCAGGATGTCAGACTGGCGGAATGAAAGTGACACGGGCATCTCCAACTATATGGCGTATTCGTTTTTGTTCGCTTTGGGTGAAAATGCAAGGGTCTGGTTATGAGCTTGCAATATATGTCAAAAAATTTGACGCCTAGAGTGTTTGCGTCGCCAAATACGAATAAAAACGAATATCAACATTGACGAACCGAGCGCTCACCGGGTTAATGGCGGCGATTAAACCGGCAAAGGGAATCGACTGGATATGGCTGGGCGCAGCGAAGAGGTAACCGATCTTTTCATCATCGGTGGGGGGATCAACGGATGCGGAATCGCCAGAGATGCAGCAGGGCGCGGTTTGTCTGTTGTATTAGCCGAGATGAACGATCTGGCATCGGCAACATCTTCGGCCTCGACCAAACTGTTTCATGGAGGCTTGCGGTATCTTGAGTATTTTGAGTTCCGACTGGTCCGAGAAGCATTGGTTGAGCGGGAAACCCTGTTGCGGGCCATGCCGCACATTAGCTGGCCGATGAGATTTGTGCTGCCCTATCACGAGGATATGCGGTTTGAATCGGATACGCCGACGTCACGCTTGCTAAGTACCTTCATGCCATGGATGCGGGGACAGCGACCGGCGTGGCTGATCCGCTTGGGCTTATTCATGTATGACCACCTTGGCGGGCGGAAAATTCTTCCGGGTACGACCTCGTTGAATCTTCGGACAGCGGCAGAAGGCGGCCCTCTTCAGGACAGATTTGAAACGGCTTACGAGTATTCGGATTGCTGGATTGAAGACTCGCGGCTGGTCGTTCTGAACGCCCGCGATGCCGAGGCCCGCGGTGCGCAGATCATGGTCCGAACCAAAGTGATGTCGGCTGAACGTGTCGATGGTCTGTGGCATGTTACAATCCGCGACGAAATCAGCGGCGAGACGCGGATGATACAGGCGAGGATGCTGATCAACGCTGGAGGTCCATGGGTTGGCGACATCATCCAGACCAAAATCCGTGTGAACTCGCGCGAGGGTGTGCGGCTGGTGCGCGGCAGCCATATCGTGACCCGCAAATTGTTCGACCATGATAAGTGCTATTTCTTTCAGGGCGAAGATGGCCGCATCATCTTCGCTATCCCTTACGAGCGTGAATTTACCCTGATTGGCACCACAGATCAGGACCATCCGAATCCCTCGGAACCACCGGTATGCACCGAGGCCGAGCAGGATTATTTGTGCGCCTTTGCGTCGAAATACTTCAAAACGCCTGTTACGCGGGAAGACGTCGTCTGGACCTATTCCGGTGTACGTCCGCTATATGATGACGGGGCCAGCAGCGCCACGGCCGCCACGCGGGACTATACTTTGAAGGTGGATGCGCAGGGTGGTGCGCCAGTATTGAACGTGTTCGGTGGAAAGATCACCACCTATCGCCGCTTGGCCGAAAGCGCGTTGGAAAAGGTGGCTGAACATTTTCCGAACCTGCCGGGCCCTTGGACGGCTGGCGTCGCACTTCCCGGCGGTGACTTTCCGGTTGACGGTGTGCAGCAACTGATTGCCGGGCTAGAAGCCGATTATTCCTTCCTGAACAGGGCGTGGGCAGAGCGGCTGGTGCGCGCTTATGGCACCGATGCTCGTGTCATTCTTGCAGACGCCAAAAGCGCCAGTGACTTAGGCCAAGAGTTTGGTGCGACACTGACTGAGCGCGAGTTGGAGTGGCTGGCCGAAAAAGAATACGCAAGAACCGCCGAAGACGTTGCGTGGCGGCGCAATAAGCTTGGGTTGAAGCTGACCACGGACCAAATCGACCAGATCGGGCGATGGTTGGACAAGCGGCAAAGATCTGCTTTGTGATCCTCTACACTCTAAAAGGGCCCCACTGTTTCAGCGGGGCCCTTTTTCAATGTTCAGGCTGTTTTTTCAGACGGCCCGGGATCGTTCTTGGTGCCTTTCAGCCACTCTCGCAACCCTTGCAGCAGCGCGTAGAGGACCGGAACAACAATCACCCCGACCAATGTCGCTGCCAGCATACCGCCAAACACCGCGACACCGATTGCCTTCTGACTGGCTGCACCCGCTCCGTTTGCGGCCAATAGGGGCACAACGCCCAGCAGGAAAGACAGGGCGGTCATCATGACCGCGCGGAAACGCTGAAACGCGGCTTCGGCGGCGGCTTCTTTAATCGGCAAGCCGTTTGCGCGCTGTTCCATTGCGAATTCGACGATCAGAATACCGTTCTTGGATGCAAGCCCAACAAGCATGATCATCCCGATCTGCGTATACAGGTTGATGTCGCTGCCCACGATAGCCACCGCAGCAACGGCCCCGAACAGGGCAACCACCACGGATAGAAGGATAGAGACCGGCAGCGTCCAACTCTCGTATTGCCCGACAAGGAACAGATACCCAAACAGGATTGCCAGTCCCAAGATCACGATGACCAACCCGCCAGACGCAAGCTGTTGCTGCGCTGTGCCGGTCCATTCGAAGGCATACCCAGGGGGTAGGGCGGTCGCGGACTCTTCGGTCATCGTATTGATTGCGTCCCCGGTTGATAGCCCTGCGGCAGGAACCGCCGTAACTGTCGCAGACCGGAACAGGTTGTGGCGTTTCAGCAGAACCGGCCCAAGCACGTTTTCAACATCAACCAGTGTTCCAAGCGGCACCATCTCGCCCTTGGTGGAGCGTACATAGAGGTTAGAAATATCCTCGACGTTGTCGCGATAGCTTCCGTCGGCCTGGATCATCACGCGGTAGACCCGCCCAAACAGGTTGAAGTCGTTCACGTAATACGACCCCAATTGCGCCTGCATGGTCTGGAAGACTTCGGCCACCGACACTTGCAGCGTCTTGGCTTTCTCTCGGTCCAGATCAACAAACAATTGAGGCACGTTTGCCCGGAAGGTCGTGTAGGCCTGTGCGATCTCTGGCCGTTGGTTGGCTGAGTACACAAAAGAGCCCACGGCAGATGCCAGATCCTGAGGTGAGCCACCGCCGGTTTGCTGGACTTCCATCTCGACACCGGCCGACATGCCCAAACCTTGAATAGGCGGTGGGTTGAAGGCCACGATCGAGGCTGCGGATTCTCCATTTGCAATCGCCAGCACCTTGCCAAGGATGGCATTGGCGCTCAGGTCGTCTTCCTGACGCTCATCCCAGTTGTCCAAGTTCACAAAGATTGCGGCACCGTTGGTGATCGTTCCATTCAGCAGCGAGAAGCCGTTGATCAGAACCGTGCTTGCGACGCCCGGGATTTGCCGAATTTGGTCGTCCACGCGGCTTGAGACCGTCTCGGTGCGTTCAAGCGTTGCGGCGTCGGGCAACTGGATGTCAACGAACAGGTAACCGTTATCCTCAAGCGGGATAAAGCCGCTCGAAGTTTTTGACATGATTGTCCCTGTCCCCATCGCAAGGGCAACAACGATCCCCAAAGCGATGACCGGCAGGATCAGCAGTTTGCGCACGATCGCGACATAGCCGGATCGAACCGTGCCAATCAACCTTTCGAACAGGGCCAGCAACCCCTTGGGCGGGCCAGAGCGGGCGCGCAGAACAAGTCCGCACAAAGCCGGCGACAACGTAAGGGCGTTGATCGACGAGATGACCACAGCCGTCGAAATCGTTACGGCGAACTGAGAGTACAGCCGCCCTGAAATTCCGGGCATGAAGGTCACAGGTACAAACACCGCCAGCAGAACCAGCGTGGTTGCAATCACCGGCCCGGTGATTTGCCCCATGGCCTTGCGGGTCGCTTCTGCCGGGGGCAACCCCTCATCCGCGATAATGCGTTCCACGTTTTCCACGACAACAATGGCGTCGTCGACCACAATCCCGATCGCAAGCACCAAGGCGAACAATGAGATCGTATTCAGCGACATTCCAAAGGCCAGCAGGAACGCGAACGTCCCGATAAGCGAGACAGGGATCGCAACGGCAGGAATAATAGTCGCGCGCCAACTGCCCAGAAACACGAACACGACCGAGATCACCAGAATGAAGGTCAGGATCAAGGTCGAGACAACGTCTTTCAGAGATTGCTCGACAAAGTCGGTGGTGTTGAACGGAACCTGATATTCCACATCCGTCGGGAACGAGCGGGATAGGCGCTCCAGCTCCGCCTCAACGCGCTCTGATACGGCAAGTGCGTTCGCGCCGGGGGCCTGATAAATGCCGATAACGGTCGCGGGGACGCTTTGGAAATAACCTGAAGCGGCGTAGTATTCAGCCCCCAGCTCGACCCGTGCGATATCCTTGACGCGGACGATCGAGCCCGCTTCCCCGGTTCGAATGACAATGTCACCAAACTCTTCCGCCGACGTCAGTCGACCCTTGGTTTTGATCGTGTATTGGAATGTCTGTCCCTTCGGCACCGGCGGTGCACCGATCGAGCCCGCAGACACTTCGACGTTTTGCTCGCGAATGGCGCTGATCACATCGCCGGGTGTGATAGACAGCGCAGCCATCTGATCTGGGTCCATCCAGATCCGCATCGCGTATTCCAGATTGGTCAGAACATCGGCCTTACCAACCCCCTGAACCCGCGCCAGCGCGTCTTTCAGGTTGATAGAAGCATAGTTCGACAGGAACACGCTGTCATATGTACCTTCGGGCGAAGTCAGCGTGACCAGCAACAGCATGTTCGTCGACGCTTTTTGCGTAACCACCCCAGATGATGTCACCTCGGTCGGCAGCGACGACATGGCCTGCGCCACGCGGTTTTGCACGTTCACCGAAGCGATATCCGGGTCGGTGCCCACCTCGAACGTAATATTCAGCGAATAGCTTCCGTTGTCCGAGGAGGTCGACGTCATGTAAATCATGTCGTCCACGCCGTTTACCTGCGCCTCGATCGGGGCGGCTACGGTATTCTCAACAGTCTCGGCATTGGCCCCGGTGTAGGTTGTCGTCACACTGACCACCGGGGGCGTGATGTCGGGGAACTGGGCGACAGGCAGAACCATATAGCCGATGGCGCCCATAATTGTGAGGACAAGCGAAATAACAAGGGCCAGCTTTGGCCGGCTGATGAACAGGGCAGAGAACATGGGTTATTCTCCCGGCTGCTCAGACGCCACGACAGCGTCGACCGCGACGCCGGGGCGGACCCTTTGCAGGCCCTCGACGATGACGCTTTCTCCTTCGCGCAACCCGTCCTTGACGATCACGGCGGTGCCTTCGTTGTTGCCAGTCGTGATATAGCGCTGTTCGACCATTTGCTGATCGTTGACGACCAGAACGAACTCACCCCGTTGATCACGTTGTAGCGCAGCTTGCGGGATCAGCACTTCGAGCGTGGGTTGCAGGGCTTCGATCCGGACATTCAAAAATGCCCCATCGACGATCAGCCGTTTGGCATTCGCAAACTCGGCCCGCATCGAAATCGCGCCGGTCAATGGGTCGATCCGGTTGTCGACGAACACGATCTTGCCGGTCTCATCCAGTTTTGTTCCGTTCGGAAGGTCGATGTGAACATTCGGGCTTTTGTCGCTTTCTGCAAGGGACGCGGGATTTTCGCCAACCGTTTCCAAAACCGAGGTAAATTGCTTTTCGTTTACCGAAAAATTCACGTAAATCGGCGCTTCGCTGACGATATTGACCAAGGGTGGATTGGTCGGACCAACGACGTCCCCGACGCTTATGCCGACGCGGCCAATTCGACCGTCAAAGGGTGCGTGGATTTCAGTATAGCTCAGGTCCAGTTGGGCTTGTTGAATAGCAGCTTTCGAGGCTTTGACCTCAGCTTCGGCAACCAACTCATTGGCCCGCGCAATGTCGCGTTCCGATTCCGGCGTGGCATCCCGCTCATACAGCTCTTGCTTTCTTGTCAGCTCGACCTTGGCAAGCTCCAGATTGGCTTCGGCACGGTCAAGATCGGCGTTACGGGCGTCTAGTGTCGCCTGATACAGATCGGGTTCAATGGTGAACAACAGATCGCCCTGTTTCACCAGCGCACCATCTTCCACGTTCTGAGATTCCAGAAACCCGCTAACGCGTGCAACGATATCGGCTTTGTTCAGCGCCTCAGCCCGTCCGATGAACGCGGCTTCCTCGGTGATTTCCTGCGTGTAGGCCGCGGCGATGGACACTTTGGGCGGCGGCGCGTCGCCCTGATCCTGAGCGAGTGCAGGATGTGCCAGTCCGATTACAGTCAAAGCCACGGCGTGCCTCAGAAAACTGGGTTCCGCTTTGCTTTGGCCAAGTTTCAACAACGTCGATGCAAGGGACATGGCAATTGCCTCATTAAATTAAACTGTACGCAACCCGGGTTGCCGACCGCGATCCGAGTCGAGTGAACTTTTAGGCAGGATGGCGGGTTTGTTTCTTTTTCTCAAGCATGTTGACGCGTTTCCATCGGATCGCTGGCGGAATTTCTTGCGGCAACGCACAGGGTTACGAGCGCGCTTGCGCGGAAGATCGCGTGCCGGGCAGGTTGAAGGACGTGTCTGAGCGGAAACCTGACAACAAAAAGGGGGCAAATTGCCCCCTTCGTTTTCAATGCTGTTGCGTGGCTTTAGTCGCGTGTACCGGCAAAGCGGGTTTGCCAATCTTCGCGCTGTTCGTCGGTAATTTTGGCGAACAGAACGTCGGGAACAGAAAATTCATGCCCCGCTGGCAATGCGTTCAGCGCCTCGGCTACGTCATCAGGCCAGCTTGTGTCCAGCGTGTTCATCGCGCTCAGCATCTTGGCCGAGGTTTCGGGGATGAACGGGGCGCTAAGCACGGCGTAGAGCCGGATCAGGTTCAGGCCCAGACGTACCTGTGCTGCGGCCTGTTCCGGGTCTTCCTTGAAGGTCGACCAAGGGGCTGCAGATTGCAGATATTCGTTGCCCGCCACCCAGATCGCGCGCAGTTCCTGTGCCGATTTGCGGACCTCCATCGCCTCCATGAACCCTTCATAGGTGCGGACACGGCGGGAGAGTTCCGCGATAAGCTCTTGTTCACGCTCACCAAATGCTCCGCCTTCGGGAACCGCTTCACCGAATTTCGAGCGGCAGAACTTTGTAATCCGACTGACAAAGTTGCCAAGCACGTCGGCGAGATCCTTGTTCACCGATTGCTGGAAATTCTCCCATGTGAACTCACTATCGCTGCTTTCGGGCGCATGGCTCAGCAGCCACCAGCGCCAGAAATCGGCAGGCAGGATGTCCAGCGCTTGATCCATGAACACGCCACGGCCCTGAGAGGTCGAGAACTGGCCGCCGTCATAGTTCAGGTAATTGAAGGATTTCAGGTGGTCGACCATCTTCCACGGCTCGCCTGAACCCAGAATGGTGGCGGGGAAACTGAGCGTATGGAAGGGCACGTTGTCCTTGCCCATGAACTGCACATAACGAACATCATCCGCGCCTTTGTCGGTGCGCCACCAGCGTTCCCATTCGGAATCCGGTTTGCCGCTGGCATCGGCCCATTCCTTGGCGCAGGCGATATATTCGATCGGTGCGTCGAACCAGACATAGAAGACCTTGCCTTCCATCCCCGGCCAGTCCTGATCACCTTTCTTGACCGGAACACCCCAGTCCAGATCGCGGGTAATGCCGCGATCCTGCAGGCCGTCGCCGTCGTGCAGCCATTTCTTGGCAATGGATGTGGTCAGGATCGGCCAGTCGGTTTTGCTGTCGATCCACGCATCTAGTTGATCCTTCATTGCGGATTGGCGCAGATACAGGTGCTTGGTCTCGCGGACCTCAAGGTCGGTCGAGCCGCTGATCGCGCTGCGCGGCTCGATCAGGTCGGTAGGGTCCAGCTGCTTGGTGCAGTTCTCGCACTGATCCCCACGAGCACGGTCGTATCCGCAATTGGGGCAGGTGCCCTCGATATAGCGGTCGGGCAGGAAGCGGCCATCGGCGTTGGAATAGACCTGTTTCTCGCTGACCTCGCGGATCAGGCCCGCGTCGTCCAGTTTACCCGCGAAATGCTGCGTCAGGTGCTTGTTCTGATCGCTGGAGGACCGGCCAAAGTGATCGAAGCTTAGGCCAAACCGGTTGGCAATGTCGGCCTGCACGCCGTGCATCTCAGCACAATACTCTCCTACTGGCTTGCCCGCCTTGGCGGCGGCCAGTTCCGCCGGAGTGCCGTGCTCATCGGTGGCGCACAGGAACATGACCTCATTCCCGCGGCCACGTTGGTAACGTGCGTACAGGTCGGCAGGCAATTGCGAGCCGATCAGGTTGCCGAGGTGCTTGATCCCGTTGATATAGGGGATCGCCGAGGTGATGAGAATCCGAGCCATTTTGTGCTTCCACGTAACTGTCTGCGCGCCCGTCTACATGATGTGACCGGCCAGCAAAACCCCGGCTTTTGCTTACTTGCCAGTTTGGATGTTAAAATCCAGTGTTCAGGGACCGGACTTATGCTCTTCCCGCGACTTCTTCAGTAGCCGCCCGATTGTGAAAGAGGTGCGCGGTGCATAGACGTAATTCGTGCGCTCTTCTGGCGTTGGGCGCGACTGCATCCGGGCCAGACCAAAGACGATCAGCCCGACATGACCAACCGCCACAAACGCAAACAGCGCACCCGGTCCGAATTGTTGAATCAGGGTGGATGAGATGAATGGTGAGGCGATCGCCCCGAGCGCGTACCAGAACATCAATGCAGCAGAAAGTTCGACCCGTTGTTCCGTTGTGGCAAAGTCGTTGGCGTGGGCGGACGAGACCGAAAAGATGGGAAAGGTTGTCAGGCCAAACAATCCTGCGGCCAGCATCACGCCCAACGTCCCGGCTCCGCTGGCTGCCATGGTCACACCACAGCTTAGTACAGCGGCGACCGACAGCCAGATCAACACCCAGCGGCGGTCATATTTGTCCGCCAGCCAGCCCAGAGGGTACTGCGCCAGCGCCCCACCCAAGACAAAGGACGCCAGAAAGAAAGCGATCTGATCTACATCCAAACCAACTTCTTGCCCGTAAACTGGCCCGACCATCCGAAATGATGCCGAGCTTAACGCAGCCACGATCACGCCCGCCACCGCCAAGGGGGAGCTGCGCCAGGCAAGCTTGGGTCGCAATCGCGGCGCGTCAGGGGTTTTCGGCTGGCTTGCCCGTGTCAGGGTCAAGGGCAACAGGGACGCGCAACACAATATCGCCAACAGATTGTACGAGACATAAGAGGCAGGCGGCAAAACGGCGATGATCAACTGCGCGCATAATGACGCGCCCATATCCGCGATCCGGTAAGTGCCCATCGCGCGCCCGCGTGTTTCGTTGGTTACCTTGGCGTTAAGCCAAGCCTCGATCACAGTGTAACACCCAGCGACGCAGGTACCCGATGCGATGCGAAGAACTGCCCAGACATATGGGTTTTCCGTCAACGTATGCCCCAACAGACCCATTGCACCCAAGGCCGTACAGACCGCAAAAGCGCGCGAGTGACCCACGCTTCCCATAAGACGCGGCGCCCACCAGCAGCCGATAAAGAACCCGATGAAATGAGCGGATCCCAAAAGACCGATCTGCTCGGTCGTGAACTCAAGCGTCAGGCCCGAGATGGCATCCAGCGGGCCGACGCCACCTGTGGATAGCTGCAACAGTATGACCGAGAGGAACAGGGCGGCAAAGGAAATGATGGTGCGCATAATGGCCTCAGATTGGCGCATCCTGAGCGGGACGCGCGCAGCTTATCGACTTTGTCACGTCGTTTTTCACCTATCCGATGCGTTTGATGCGGGCCTGAATGTCCAGCCCGACTGTATCCTGCACCAGATCAGCATAGCCGGATGCGCCGAAGTCGTGCCTGTTCAGTGCTCCGGTCAAGTTGATTGAGAGATCGTCAAGATTGCCGGTGTCGCTGCCGCGTTCCCGAAACAGGTTTGCCTGCAGCGCGATCGGGCGGGTGACACCGCGCAAAGTCAGATCGCCGACCACCATCGCCCCGTGAGAGATACGCCCACCTTCGCCTAACAGAATGCTGGTCGACTCGAATTGGATGGTCGGGAAGGCGCCGGCGTCCAGAACGCTTTCGCTTAGCATCGGTTTGCGTGCAAACGGGACTTTGGTGCGTGCTTCGGCAACGCTTAGGACAACTGCAACACGGCTGTTTGGCAGGTTGCGAAGGTCGATCTGAATATCGGCGCTCTGAATCGGCATCGTGCCAGATTGGGTGATGCCGGAGAGTGCAAAGGTAAAATCGACAGAAGTTCCGTCCTTTAGCAGTTCGTAAGGCTGTAACGCGGCCAGTGCGGGGCGGACCATCGGTAGGGTGACAAGCCCGCCCAGTAAGGTACGCCGTGACAGTATGGTCATGCGGGTACCTCTTGCCTGCGCGGGCGTGATCGGTTGAGCAGGGTCAAAAGAATGACGATGTTCAGACCATTCCAGAGAATGCCGTTGATAAATGCCAGTTGGTAATTTCCGGTAAAGTCGTAAATCCACCCGGACATCCACCCGCCTAGGGCCATGCCCATGATTGTCATCATCATGACAAAGCCGACCCGCGCTCCGGCCTCTTGCGGAGGCATGTATTCGCGCACGACCAAAGCATAGCTGGGGACGATCCCACCTTGCGCCAGCCCGAACATGAGGCTGATGACATAAAGGGAAACCATCCCGTCATAAGGCAGGAACAGGAACAGGGCGATGCATTGCAGGACCGAGCCGATCAGCAATGTGTACAGACCGCCCAGCTTATCCGCGACCATCCCCGAGATAACCCGGCTGACCACACCGCCAAGCAGCATCAGCGACAGCATCTCGGCACCGACAGCAGGGCCATAACCAAGCCCAACGCAGTATGAAACGATATGAACCTGTGGCATCGACATCGCCACGCAACAGCCGATCCCGGCTAGACCCAGAATGTATTGCAATGTTCGTGGGGATATGCCGACACTACGCGCGTTGATCTGCGCGTTTGCGGCTGCGGTTTGATGGGCTTCGACCGGAACCTGACGGCGCAGTAGTAGGGACAGGGGGATCACGACGACCAGCGTTATGATCGCCAATGTCAGATAGACCTGTTGCCACCCTTCACGCGCCAGAATGCCGGACAGTAGGGTCGGCCAGATTGCGCCAGACAGATAGTTCCCGCTGGCCACCAGCGCCACGGCAATGCCGCGCCGCTTCATGAACCAGTGCGAGATATCGGCGATCAGCGGACCAAATCCGATCGAGGTTCCCAGACCCAGCAATAGATGAGCCGCAGACAGCAGCGCCATGTTCGGCGCCCATGTTGCAAGCAGGTAGCTGATTGCGCTCAGCGCCGCGGCCCCGATCAGCGCCTTGGTCACACCCAGCCGATCCACTAGTTGGCCCAGCCACATGTTGCCCAACGCAAAGCCGATCATGGATAGGACATACGGGAACGATGCCTCGGCGCGGCCAGCGTCGAACTGCGCCTCGATTGCGGGCATCACCACGATCACGGCCCACATGCCTACATTCGCCACCGTCGCAATGGCGAGCGTGATCAAGAGGCGAAGCCAGGAATAGCGGCTGTCGTGGATCGCGTGGCTCATCCCGGCACGCTAGGGCGCAGGTTTGGTTTTGGCTAGTCACATCTTGCGTGATCTTCCGCCAGTGTCACACGCGGGCGTCTTTGGTTTTTATCTGGCGCAGGTTCAGCCCCACGCGCGGTTTGGTCTGAGTGGCGTGCCAACTGACCGGGGGCAGGGCGCGGGCACGGCTGCGGGTCAGGGTCCAGCGGCGGGCTTCGCCCTTATGTGCAGCCGCCATGTGCCAGCGCGTTTCGACGCCTTGCGCACCCCCATCGCCGGGGGTCAGCAGCAACCCCAGCGGAGCCCGCCCCATCGCGCCGCCCTGTTCGGCGGCCAGATGCATCCGGCGCACGGGTGTCAGGCCGGGCGCACCGGGCAGGTCACCAATCACCAGCGGAATGGCCCCGCTGCGCAGCGCCTCTTCAAGGCACCACAGAACGTCTTCGGCACGGGTGGGGTGGACAAAGATGAACCGGGCCGGATCCGCAAAGGGCATCATCCCGTCGGGGTTTAGCTGACCGGGCTCCCACGCGGGGGAAATCCACAGCACCGGCCCCTGCGCCTGACCCGCCAGCCACATGGCAAAGCTGCGCCGGGCGGGACCGCAGGCTTCGTGCACGCGACCCAGTTGCAGGGTGATTTGCGGATCAAGATTTATGCCCGGCGCTTCACGCGCGGGTTTGCGGCCAAGAAGATGAGTAGACATGCTTTCAATCTAGCATGTTCTCACTTTGTTCTCAATTTGGAAATGCCCTCAGCGGGACAAAATCATTCGACCGTCGGCAAACTGAATGTTCGAGAACCTGTGCAGGTAGTCCATCCCCAGAAGGGACTTGTGCAGTTCACCCTCATTGATCCAGGCCGAGACATTCTGGTCGGTGATCGGACCAACCGTAAAGGTTTCAAGCCGAACGGGTGCTGTCCGGACCTCACCGTTCGCGGTAGCCGCGCGGCCGAAATAGTTCAACTGATCGGGATCAATACCAACGCGGGTGGCGTCCTGTGCGCTCAGTACAATCTGACTGGCACCGGTGTCGACAAGGAAGGTAATCGGCTCTCCGTTCACCACGACGGGCAGATAATAGTGACCGTCATGGGCGCGCGGCACCTCGATCGTTTCGCCCGTTACAGTCATCTGTGGGGCAGGGCCGACGGTCGTGCGAATGTCTTCCCACAGACCCACAACGGCAATCACGCCGACAAAGATGAACACCCAGGCCATCGCCTGTTGCAGCGTTTTGTTCAGCGTCTGCCTGTTCTGCGAGATAAACCAGGCCACAACAGCCGCGCCAAGCAGTCCCAGATACGCTATGCGTGCGATGCTGTCGCCATCCATACTTTCACCATAAACCATGCGCTTGAGTGATATATGGGGAGTCAGGACGCAAATCCAAAGGCTTTGAGGCCGTCCAGAATGAACTGAACGGACAGGGCGGCCAGCAACATGCCAAGAAGGCGGGTCAGGACGTTCAGGCCGGTCTTACCCAGAATGCGCGCGATAACGCCTCCAGACAGAAAAAAGGCGAATACCACGGCCATAACGGCCAGCATGACCACGCAAGCCTCGACAATTCCCAGAACGCCGGGGTGTTGACCGGCCAGCAGAATGATCGTTGCAATCGACCCCGGCCCAGCGATCAGAGGAATGGCCAGTGGAAAGACAGACGGGTCGGGGTGTTCTTCCTCTTCGGCCCGGTCCTCGCGCCGTTTGGTGCGGCGGTCAAACAGCATGTCGAGTGCGGTCAGGAACAGCAGCGCGCCGCCTGCCACGCGGAAGGCGGGCATTGAGATACCGACAAAGCCCAGCACGGCCTCGCCAAAGGCGGCGAAGGCAATCAGGATGCAGACGGCGGTTAGGCAACTGCGGATCGCAGTTTTGCGACGGGTTGCAGCGTCCATGTCCTGCGTCAGCGCCACGAAGATGGGCGTGGTGCCGAACGGGTCAATGACCACGAACAGGGTCGTGAATGCGGTGACGAAAAAGGCCAGATCAATCATGCCGCGCTCTCTGCTTGTTCCAGGCGTTCGGCGGCTGCGACCCACAACGCTTCGGCTTTTTGCATGGCTTCGACCACCTCGGCGAATTTGCGGTTCCACGATTCCAGATCGCTGATCCGGTCATCTTCATACAACGCCGGGTCTGCCAGTTTCGCGGACAGCTTTTCATGCATGTCTGTCAGCTTTTCAATCCGGTCCTCGCATTTTCGCAGATCGGCACGCAGGGCCAGCATCGTGTCACGTGACGGGCGTTTGGGCTTGGCGATTGCGGGCTTTTCCTTCACCGGTTTGTCACGGGCCAGCAGCATGGCACGATATGCCTCAAGATCACCGTCGAACGGCTTGACCGTCCCGTCCGAGACCAGCCACAACCGATCCGCCACCAGTGACAGAAGGTGCATGTCGTGACTGACCAGAACCACCGCGCCGGAATAGGCGGTCAGCGCCTCGACCAGCGCCTCGCGGCTTTCGATATCCAAGTGGTTAGTCGGTTCATCCAGAATCAGCATATGCGGCGCGTCGATCGTCGCGATCAGCAGCGATAGCCGCGCTTTCTGACCGCCTGACAGACGACCGACTTGTGTTTCTGCCTGATCGGCATTCAGTCCAAACCCGGCCAGACGAGATCGCCACTTGCCCGGTGCCTCATCCGGGCGCAGACGGCGCAGATGGTCCAGAGGGGTTTCGTCCACATACAGCTCATCCACCTGATGCTGTGCGAAATAGCCGATGCGCAGCTTGGAACTGCGGGTCATTTTGCCCGCCATCAGGGGCAGGCGGTCCGACAGCAGCTTGGACAGCGTCGATTTTCCCTGACCGTTCTTACCCAGCAGGGCGAGGCGATCATCCTGATCAATGCGCAGATTCAGGCGGCGCAGTACCTCGGTGTCGCCATAGCCTGTGATCCCGCCTTCAAGATGGATGATCGGGGGCGACAGTTCTTCTGGCTCGGGGAAGGAGAACGCGCGCAAGGCGGCCTCCTGCGGGGTGGAAACAAGCTGGATGCGTTCGATCATCTTCAGACGCGACTGGGCCTGAACAGCCTTGGATGCCTTATACCGAAAGCGATCCACATAGCTTTGCAGATGGGCAATACGCGCCTTTGCCTTGGCGTTTTCCGATTCCGCCTGTGCCAGACGTTCGGCGCGGCGTTCGGCGAATTTGTCGTAAGGCACCGCGTAATAGGTCAGCTTGCGGTCTTCCAGATGCAGGATCGACCCCACTGCACGGTTCAGCAGCCCGCGGTCGTGGCTGATGATGATGACCGTATGCGGGTATTTGGCCAGATAGCTTTCCAGCCACAGCGCACCTTCAAGGTCCAGATAGTTGGTCGGTTCGTCCAGGAGCAACAGATCGGGCTGTGAAAACAGCACCGCCGCTAGCGCCACGCGCATCCGCCAGCCGCCCGAGAAATCCGAGCAGGGTTTCAGTTGATCCTCGTCATCGAACCCCAGACCTTTGAGGATCGAAGCCGCGCGCGCCTCGGCCGACCATGCGTCGATATCGGCCAGACGAGTTTGGATCTCGGCAATTCGGGCGGGGTCCTCGGCGCTGTCTGCCTCGGCCATCAGGCTGCTGCGTTCGGTATCGGCGGCCAGAACGGTGTTGATCAGCGAGATATCGGACGAGGGCACCTCTTGCGCCACGCCACCGATCCGCGCGCGTTTCGGCAGTGCGATATTGCCCGATTCCAGTGCCAACTCCCCCCGGATCAGGCGGAACAGGGTGGTCTTGCCGGTGCCGTTCCGCCCCACAAGGCCCACCTTGTGCCCATCGGGAATGGTCGCACTGGCCCCATCGAACAGGGGGCGGCCTTCGACGGCATAGTTGATGTCTTCGATCCGTAACATGAGCCGCTCTTAGCAGAGCCGTGTTGCCGCCGCCAGCGGCTTGGCATGTTCTTTCTGGGTCCGATGTGATAGCGCTGGTCCGATTGGATTTCAGACGGTTTCTTGACCCATGCGAGCGGCCCAGACGCCCCCTTCCTTGGTCACCTTGATCTTTGCGACGGCGCTGTCGGTGCTGTCGCTAAACATGTTCCTACCGTCACTGGCACAGATGGCCGGGGATTTTCAGGTCGACTACGCGCTGGTTAACTTCTCGGTCGCAGGCTACCTGGCGGTTTCAGCGATATTGCAACTTATCGTGGGCCCGTTGTCCGACCGGTTCGGGCGCAGGCCCATAATGTTGATCGGGTTGGGGATATTCACAATCGCCTCGCTGGGGTGCGTGCTGGCGGAGTCGATCTGGGTCTTTCTGGGTTTTCGATTGCTACAGGCGGCAGTGGTGGCCGGGCCGGTTTTATCAAGCGCGTCGATCCGTGACAGATACGCCCCGAATGAAGCTGCCAGCAAACTGGGATACGTCGCCATGGCTATGGCCTTGGCGCCGATGCTGGGTCCGATGATGGGTGGCGCTTTGGATATGCTGTTCGGATGGCGGGCCGGATTCATATTATACACCATGCTGGGGGCAGGGATGTTTGCGCTGCTTTGGCTGGATATGGGCGAGACGAACAGCACGCCATCGGCAACGTTTGCGGCCCAACTGCGCGAATACCCACATCTGTTCCGAGCCCGCCGATTCTGGGGATACGCCTTGTGCGCGGCATTTTCGATCGGCGGGTTCTTTACCTTTATCACCGGAGCGCCCCTTGTGGCCGCCGCTTGGTTCGACCTTAGCCCGGCGTCGTTGGGGCTGGGTATTGGTATTATCACTGGCGGGTTCATGGTGGGGAATTTCATCACCGGGCGGATCGCGGCCCGAACACGTCTAACGACGATGATCCTGATCGGGCGGGTCGTGGCATCGACCGGTCCATTCTGCGGACTGCTGTTATTTTTGGCAGACTTGGGGTCTGTCTGGGTCTTCTTTGGATCGGCGATTTGTGTTGGCTTTGGAAACGGTTTGACCAACGCAAATGCATCAGCCGGAGTAATGTCGGTTCGGCCGAAACTGGCGGGCAGCGCGGCGGGCTTATCTGGCGCGATGATTGTCGCTTTAGGGGCGGTTCTGACGTCAATGACCGGGGCGCTGGTTAGCCCCGAAAACGGTCCGTACCTGGTGCTGGGCATGATGAGCGCGTGCAGTTTTGCAGGGCTGTTGGCCATTTTGTACGTGCGCTGGGTCGACCGTGTAGAGCCGTTGCCCGACGCGATCTGACGGTCAGGTCATCATAACGCTTTTCTTGGGTCAAATACCGTGCTAGGCGGCGCGCGATGGATTTCGGCGCAGCGCGCCAAACACGAAGGAGAGGCCGACATGGCACTGGAACGCACATTCTCGATCATCAAACCCGATGCAACCCGCCGCAACCTGACTGGCAAGATTAACGCCAAGTTCGAAGACGCGGGCCTGCGCATCGTCGCGCAAAAGCGCATTCACATGACCAAGGAACAAGCTGGCAAGTTCTACGAAGTCCACGCCGAGCGTCCGTTCTATGACGAACTGTGTGAATTCATGTCATCGGCTCCGGTCGTTGTTCAGGTTCTGGAAGGCGAAGGCGCCATTGCAAAGAACCGCGAAGTCATGGGCGCAACCAACCCCGCAGACGCGGCCGCTGGCACCATCCGCGCCGAGTTCGCTGAATCGGTTGGCGAAAACTCGGTCCACGGTTCGGACGCACCTGAAACTGCAGCGGTTGAGATTGCTTACTTCTTCTCGGGTATCGAACTGGTCGGCTAAATCGTCGCCGGAACAACTTTAAAAGCCGTCCTCAGAACTTGAGGGCGGCTTTTTCTATGCGGGTTTCAAATCGTCCGGTGACACCCGCACGCCGATCGCATCAAGGTCGGAAATCATTTGCGCCTCGGGCGCCGTTCCAACACTGGCCTTGATTGCGTCAAACCGTTTGCGCAGCGCTTTTTTCTCATCACCTTTGCAATCGTTCCAAGGACGACCCTGCAGCCCCATAACCAGCACGTAATAGCCAATGAAATGCGGGCGTGATCCGGACTGCAGCAACTTGGTATACGCAGCATCCGCGCCCATCTCGCGCAGGTCCTGAGCCGAGTGTATGCCCGCACGCGCGCAGGCCTGTTCAAATGCGGGGCCAAGGTTGCGGATGGATGAAACCGGGTCAGTCATACATGCGTCTTAGCGAGGCTAGTTGCTGCTGTCATCCACTTGTTCCGGCCCCGCATGTAAGGTCAGCCAGATCAGGTGGGGTTTGGCAGGCTTGCTTTTGATGGACGTATGCGATTGCATGACATCGTCCTGTCAAGCGAGGTGCCGATGTCCAAGAACAAGGAATCCGCAGAGAACGAAACCAATGCAAAAAGAATAAATCTCTGCTGCGGGATGGGAACCCCCTCAAGCTTTGCGCGATTGAAGAAGGTGAAAGCGCGCAGAACTTCGTGGAAGTCCTTGTGAGCGAGCACCTTGCAGCGCCCCGGAAGGAACGCACGCTATGACAAGGGCGGACGCTTTGTTCGTTGTTCATGGCGCGTTTGAGCCTTCTTTGCTTACGAAGCCGCTAAAGAAGCTTTGCTTTCGGGTTAAGCCCGCAAAGGCAGCTCAGAAATTTCAGATACTGGACTGCTTTGATCAGTCAATCAGGATGTCCGGAGATGCCTTGGTTGAAACACCTGGGTCGCTGCTGCTTTTTCAATTCAGTGGTGCGGTATTTGCGCAGAACGCCCGGGGGAACGGCGCGTTTGTTCAAGATCTTCCAGACGGGGCTGTAAAGTCGGCTTTGCAGGGCTTTCCCAAATTGCGCGCGTTGACCAGCATTGGAACGGGAACGCTCCGAGTTCACGAGTTTTCGGTTCTGGATGGCTTGCAAAAAACTCAGGTCCGTGGACGAGTGTATGCCTTGGACTCAGAAGCTGACAAAATAAGTATCGTGTCCGTTCAACGGCTGAAAGGATACGATAGTGCATTCAGCGCCGTTTGCACAAAGCTGAAAGGGCTGGCCGCGAAGACGAACGGAGCAGACGCTTTGTTCGGGACGCTCTTTCCTGACGCGGTTCCGTACCGCGCAAAACCGGGTATCGCATTGGGCAAGGAAGAGCCGTCCATCGAGGTGGCAACGGACATCATTAGAACTTTCATAGCCGTCGCACGCCAGAATGAGGCAGGCGTAATTGCAGATATCGACACCGAATATCTGCATGATTACCGCGTATCCCTGCGTCGTGTCAGGTCGGTGTTAAGCCTGTTCAAAGGTGTGTTTTCAACTGAGCAGACGATTGCGCTGAAACATACGTTCTCAGAGTTGATGGCCCCGACGGGACGGGTTCGTGATCTTGATGTATATTTGCTGGATAAAGATAAATATTTCAAAATATTACCTTCCGAACTTCACTTAGGCGCCGAGGCCATGTTCGCGCAGTTTGAAAAAGAGCGTTTGCAAGCCCTCGGCACTCTTTCGCGACGGTTCAAATCTGCTGAATATGATCGTCAGTTGAATGATCTGACCGTACTCTTTTCAGATGTTGGAAGCCTTGCGCCCGGGCCCAACGCAAGTCGGGGGGCCTATGGGTATGCTTGCGCCCTGATTTGGAAACGTTACCGAAAGGTTTGCAAACTGGCGCGGCAGATCACCCCCGAGACCCCGGACGAATTGGTTCATGACTTGCGGATCGACTGCAAGAAGCTGCGATATTTGATGGAGTTCTTTGGGCCTTTGTTCGACGCAGGGGATTTCAAAACAATCATCAAGCCGTTGAAAAAGCTGCAAGATAACCTTGGATTGTTTAATGACTGCTCGGTCCAGCAAGAGGCGCTTTTGGAATTTGTTGCACGGCAAAGTAACTCTCAAAAACGTGCAAACGCTCAACTTGCCATGTCTGTCGGCGGGTTAGTTACCATGCTGTATCAGCGGCAGAAATCAGAGCGCGCCCGCGTCATTGCCAATTTTCAGCATTTCGACAGCCCGAACATCCGACACCTGTTTCGCAGTCTGTTTCACCACAAGGAGGACTAGGGATTGAAGATCATAGCCTGTTACAGCAACAAGGGCGGCGTTGGAAAAACTGCGACAGCAGTCAATCTGGCATATGCCTATGCGAAGGCTGGGAATACGGTTCTTCTGTGTGATCTGGATCCGCAAGGGGCGTCGGGGTTTTATCTGCGCGTCAAACCTTCGAAGAAGCTAACGGATGCCCGGTTCTTCGAGGATGTAGAACGCTTTACCAAATCTATCCGTGCCAGTGATTTCGAAGGGCTGGACGTTCTGCCGGCGAATATGACCTTTCGCGACTTTGATGTGTTTCTGTCTCGGATGCGCAACAAGAGATCGCGGTTGAAGAAAGCTCTGGTCGCGGCAGGCAGCGATTATGACGTGATCATTCTGGACTGTCCGCCAAATTTTTCGACTTTGTCCGAGAACATATTCAAAGCCGCAGACCAGATTGTTGTACCCGTCATACCGACGACACTGTCCGAAAGGACCTTTGATCAACTGGTGAATTTCTTTGATCAGAAAGGACTGCCAAAGAAAAAGCTGCGGGCCTTCTTTTCGATGGTCCAACGCCGAAAGACGTTGCATGTGGAAACGATGATGGTGATGCGAAAGCTGTATCGAAAGCGGTTCTTGCAGGCGTCGGTCCCGTTTGCGGCGGATATCGAGCGGATGGGGCAAAATAGGGCACCCGTCAGCGTCTATGCGGGACGCAGCGCGGCCAGTGCCGCATATCGCGCGCTTTATGATGAGCTGGAAAACGGAGTGGTTTCAGACAAATGACTACCGAAATCGAACGCAAATTCCTTGTGGCTGACCTGCCGGACTTAAGCCGCGCGGACAAGGCCATCGTGCGACAAGGCTATCTGACATCGCCCAACGACTCGGCCGAGTTGCGCCTTAGGCAAAAGAACGATCGGTACTACCTGACCCTCAAGGGCGGTGGCGCAATGGTTCGGGTCGAGCGTGAGACGGAAATTTCAGCCGAGCAGTTCGAAACCTTTTGGCCTGAAACCGCAGGACGCCGGGTCGAGAAAGAGCGCCATACCGGCGTGCTCTCGGATGGGCGTGTGTTTGAACTGGATGTGTTTCAAGGGGACCTAGCCCCGCTGCAACTTGTCGAGGTCGAGTTTTCGACCGAGGCCGAGGCGCTTGCCTTTACGCCCCCGGATTGGTTCGGCGCGGACGTGACGTCGGACAACCGGTACAAGAACAAGACAATGGCGACTAATGGCGTCCCAGCTTGATGGTCGCTTGCAGGCCGGGGTTGCTGTTTGAGGCCATGAAAGCACCGCCATGCATGTGCGAGATCGCGGCAACCAGTGCCAGCCCAAGCCCCGCGTTTCTCTCGGTACGTGCGGGATCAAGCGTGACAAAAGGCACCTGAAGGCGGTGTAACTCTTCGGTTGGAACGCCGGGGCCGTGATCGCGGACGCTCATGCAGGTGAACGGGCCATCCTCGGAAATTGTTATGTCGATGGATGTATCTTCAGGTGCATAGCGCAATGCATTTTCCAGCAGGTTTGACAGGGCCTGCGACAGCAAAGGGCGGTGACCTTGAATTGGGGTTACCGTTCCATTGACGGTGATCTGAACACCTTGATCCGAGGCCACGGGTTCATAAAGTTCAACAACATCGCCAACGAGTTGTTGCAGGTCGACGGTTTCAAATTGCTCGCGTCCCACACCGGCCTCGGCGCGCGAGATGTCAGTAAGCTGACCCAACACCCTGAGAACATGATCAATTTCCGCTGTGGCTCGTGCCACATCAATCTCGCGGTCCAGATCAGTTTTGCTTGGGTCGGACAGGGTTTCAATTCTCTGGCGCAGGCGCGACAGAGGGGATCTGAGGTCGTGTGCGATCGAGTTTGAGGTCGTGCGCAGGTTGCTGATCAGTTCCTCGTTTTTGTCCAGCATGGTGTTGAGCGTGCGGGCCACCTGATCAAACTCATCACCTGTCCCGCGTAGGGGCATACGCCGGGACAAGTCTCCGGACACGATATTCTCGGCGGTGCTGGCTATGTCTGACAGGCGAGAGAACACCAGTCGTGTAAACAACCACCCTGTTAAGACACTGAGCGCAAGGGCAATCGCCAGTGCTATGCCAACCGAGCGTAACAGAACTCTGTCAAACTGCTGCCGCGCCAGGGCGTCCCGTCCGACCAGCAGACGTTCACCACCCGGTAAGCGGATCGAGGCGGCGGAAATGGGGACCAGTTCATCATTGTCGGCGCGCCGAAGCTCAAGATCGACCCATCCGCTGCCGGCGGTGACGTCCGCAGGCCATTGTTTGAGGTTACCTGCAAGTTTCGCGCCGAAGCGATCGGTTAACAGGTACAGTGCATCCCTCTCGGACGCTGAGGGCAAGCGGCGTTCGATGGCCGTCAACAGACCGATAAGGCCGCGCCTTTCGTATTCATCGGCCAACCCGGTCAGTTCGGCGGATACAACCGATCGTGTTTCACCTTCGATACTGCGGTTCGCCGTGACATAGACCAAAGCCAGCACCGTCGCGGTCAGCAAGGTGCTGAGGACCATGCTGGCGAAAACCAATCTCGTTCGGGAATTATTGAAGGAAAGTTGAAGGTTATCCATCAGAGATCATGTAGCCGGCACCCCGGACGGTTTCAATCAAAGGCGGTCCGCCACCTTCATCCAACTGACGGCGCAGTTTTGAGATATGGACGTCAACCACGTTCGTATTCGGGTCGAAATGGTAATCCCAAACACCTTCAAGCAGCATCGTGCGCGACACCACGCGGTTCTTTCTACGCAGAAAATACTCTAGGATCTGGAACTCGCGCGGGGTCAGCGAAACCTCGTGCCCGTCGCGTGTGACCTTACGGGTCAGCAGGTCCATCTCAAGGTCGCGGCATGTCAAGGTCGCGTTTTCTTCGGCCTCTTGGGGGCGCCGCAACAACGCTTCGATCCGCGCGTGTAGCTCTTGGAAAGAGAACGGTTTTACAAGGTAGTCGTCCGCGCCCGAACGCAACCCTTTGACCCGCTCATCAACTGCGCTCATCGCTGTGAGCATCAGGACGGGGGTCTTCAAACCCGCGGCCCTAAGGGATCGGATCAGCGACAACCCGTCCAGCCCCGGCAGCATCCGGTCCAGCACAATGGCGTCAAATCCACCGTCTGTGGCATGATACAGACCTTCACGGCCATCAGCGGCCTGTTCGACCACGTAGCCTTCTTCGCCAAACCCTTTGGCGATGAACTCGCGGGTGTCTTCATCGTCTTCAACGATCAGCAGGCGACGGCTCATGGTCCGAACTCCTTTCTACCGGTATATAAACACAAAATTTCGGGTAAAGCACTGGTTTTAGGGAAAGAACGTGCCGGGTGCGTCGTTGCGCACCCGGCAGTCCCGGCGGATAGCGGACAATTCAATCCGCCAGGGAGGCGCACGCCAGATATTCCCCATCACGTGGCGCGCGCGGGTGTCTGATCAGGCGATTTCCACCGCGACGAAGATCTGGTTGCCGCCGCGATTGATCAAAACCAGCGCAGGATCGGTCTTTTCGCTGTCAAGCGCGGCCTTGAGTGCATCTGGCGAAACGGTTTCCTGCCCGCCGAGTTTCACGATCACATCGCCACGCTGCAGACCAGCCTTGGCCGCTGGGCTTTCGGGCGAAAGATCGGTCACGACGACGCCGTTGACGTTTTCACCCACTCCCATCTCGGCGCGGGTCGTATCGGTCAGCGGAGCGACGGTAACACCCAATGCGGTCCCCGAGATGGTTTCATCAACGGACTTGTCGATGTCTGCCGAGGCGCTTTGGTGTTGGCCGATGGTTAGCTCAAGCTGTTGTTCCTTGCCATCGCGCAGAACTGTCAAGGTGCTGTCAGTCCCCACCTTCGTCGTGCCGACCAACAAGGGCAGGTCGCTGCTGGAGTCGACGGTTTCATCGTTGAAGGTCAGAATGACATCGCCCTGTTCCAGAATCCCCTGGGCCGGGCTTCCATCGACCACTTCGGAAACCAGCGCACCTTTTGAGGCATCAATTCCCATTGCTGCGGCAATTTCAGGGCTGACATTCTGGATCGAAACACCCAACCAGCCACGGCTGACCTGACCGTCATCACGCAGGTCGGCTGCGATATGTTCCACGATGTTTGAGGTCACCGCAAAGCCCAGGCCGACAGACCCGCCGCTGGGTGAATAAATCGCCGAGTTCACGCCGACAACTTCGCCTTCCATGTTGAACAGCGGTCCACCTGAGTTGCCCTTGTTAATGGCCGCATCGGTCTGGATGAACTCAGCATACGGTCCTTGAGAAATGTTACGACCCTTGGCCGAAACGATACCCGTTGTCACGGTCGAACTCAGGCCGAAGGGATTGCCGATTGCAACAACGTCTTCGCCCACGCGGATCACGTCGCTGTCGCCCAATTCAACGGCTTGCAGGGACTCACCCGCGTCGATCTTCAGAACAGCGATGTCCGTCAGGGGGTCGGTCCCGACAACCTCGGCGTCAAAGGTGCGATCGTCGTTTAGGCGTACGGTGACATTGGACGCGTTGTCGACAACGTGGTGATTGGTGACAATGTATCCTGCCTCATCCAGAACAAAGCCCGAACCGAGACCTTGTGCCGGGCCGCGTTGCGGGGCGTTGAACCCTTCTGGCGTACCAAACCGCTTGAAAAATTCGCCGAACGGGTGGCTTTCAAAATCAAAGTCCTGTCCTCTGGCCGGAACCGCGGTGGCGTCCTGTTCCGCGATGATCGTCACGACGGATGGTGACACGCTCTCAACCAGATCGGCCAGGGCTTCGTCCGCTTTCGAAGGCAGGGCGGTCGTCGCAAGCAGAGCGGCGCTCAGCGCGGTGACGCCCATCCAATTGGACGTGCGTGGCGTAAGAAGAGAGGATTTACGGATGCTCATATTGGTCTCCTGTTTGTATCACGCGGTTGCGGCCGCGCGTTAAATCAGCAGATGACGTATCAGTCTTTGTGTTTCCTGTTTGAAAGATTAAGAAATCTTAATTTCGCCACATTGGGCCCGTCCTATACGCGGGTTGGGCAGCACGACCTCGTGCGCCCCGGCGAATCAACGGCTCGAATCACTGGATTGTTGACGCACACGCGGGCAATACCTGAAAAGCGCTGAATTGAAACAGTTTGGTTAACAAAGGAACAGATCCACAGATCCTTTGGCAATCGCTCGTGTTTTGGTTGTGACCAGGTGTAAGGTTTAGTCTTTGTTGCCCTCAACAAGCCTAAAATTGACTGGTCTTTAGTTTAATAAGAGCGTTCATAAGGGCAGTTTCGGCGCCGTTAGCACAAATTCCGGTTCCCTCAATGATTGTTTTTTCTTCGGCGGGATGTTGCGCAAAAACCATTCTGATACGTCGAAAATTTACCGTTCTTTCCAGTTTCCCGTTGTCTGAACCGGTGTGATGGGTGACGATGATCATGCCCAAGCGAGGGGAGCCGAAGGCACTAGGGGGTGCCAACGGCCGTCACAGTCACTGGAAGCGCTGAGCGGCATGTTAACGAGGGGGTCTTGTTTAGGTTCAGCGGCGGAATAGCCAGCGTGCTACATGGCACAAATGGCCGCGCTTTCAGGATTGATGAAAAGTGGTAGTCCTGTTTTGGGCACCGGCCCGGTCTGAAAAGACCGGGCCGTGTTCTTTTCAGGCGTTTCTTTTTTGGTGCCATGCATCCCAGTCTTCCGGGGTGTCCAAGTCCAACAACGCGTTTTGATCGGGCAGAGGAACAAGGCACACACGGTCGGCATGTGCCCGGACAACAGCCTGTGCGCCTTCATCGCCCGTAAGTCTTGCAAGGTCATCAAATAGAGATCGGTGGAAAACAACCGGATGGCCGGGTTTTCCGTTAGCCGTCGCGCCGCGCCAAACCAGGTTGTCTGGATGTTCTTGAACCGCGCGGATCACTGCTTTCAGGTCGCCGGGCGTGATATCGGGTAAGTCAGCCAACAAAACCATGACGGCGGTGGCTTCCGGTGGGACGTGCCGCATCGCTCCGCGCAGGCTGGCGTTCATTCCTTCGATAGCATCTGGAATTTCTACCATCTGCGCGTCCAGACCTTTGATCGCGTCGTAACGCGGGTGCGGTTTTGGAGGAAGGGCGACGATGGTCGGCCCGGCCTTCAGCGCCGTTTCGAGTGAACGACGCAACAAAGGCATACCGTCAACAGCTTGCAACAGTTTGTCCTTGCCACCCATACGACGTGACTGTCCGGCGGCCAAAAGGATAATGGGTAACGGAATCATGGAGCTAGAATGCCGCTGCCAGGGATGTATGTCATCCCCGCATGCGTGCGCCATCTGCGTCAAATAGTGGTTCCGAAATCACGCGAGCCTTCCTCAACTGGCCGAGAATTTCGATCTCGACCTCCAGCCCGTCGCTGATTTCTTCGATTGGCAGGAACCCCATCGCCACCGACTTTTTGGCATAGTGGGAATATCCGCCAGATGTACAGAAGCCGACAACCTGACCGCCCAACCAGATCGGCTCATATGCGTTTACATCTGCGTCGTCCGCGTCAACTTCAAAGGCCACAAGTCGGCGTGCCGGGCCTTCGGCACGTTCCAACTCGGTCGCCGCACGGCCGATGAAGTCCACGTTTTTAGAAAACGCAATGAAGCGGTCCAGCCCTGTTTCTGCCGCGGTATAATCTGGTGAGTATTCGCGCATCCAGGACCCAAAGAACTTGTCCAGACGCAGGCTCATCATGGTGCGCATCCCAAAGGGCACCATGCCATGAGGCTGCCCAGCCTGCCACAAAGTCCACCAAAGTTGCCTCTGCGCCATAGGATTGCAATAGATTTCAAACCCCAAGTCGCCGGTATAACTGACCCGTTGAACGATACAGTCCGTCATGCCGATTGTCATGCGCCGCACATCCAGAAAGCGGAGGGTTGCGACTTCGTCCCGGGTGCAGGCTGATAACACCTCGGCGGCTTTGGGACCGGCGATCTGAAACCCGTTCAGATGATCGCTGACATTTTCGATGATCACGCCGTCGGTTTGATTTTGCAGGAACCACCTCATGTGGAAGGCTTGGCTGCCATAAGAGGCGGTGAGCTGAAATTCACCGTCGCTAAGGCAGGATATGGTGAAGTCGCCAATCAACTTGCCTTTAGACGAAAGCATGGGGGTCAGTGACAATCGTCCTGGTTGTGGAACGCGCCCCGCCATGATCCGATCCAACCATGCCCGCGCATTGGCGCCGGAGATGCGGTATTTGCCGAAGTTGTGCACCTCGTTGATACCTACGCCGTTGCGGACAGCGTTGACCTCGCGGCCCGTCGCCGAGAATGCATCCGAGCGTCGGAAGGAAGGTGTCTCATAGTCCGGCTCATCGTCTTGGGCGAAATAGTTGGGCACCTCCAGCCCGTATTGCTGGCCCCAGACCGCGCCCAGATCACTGAAGATATCGTACATCGGTGTCGTTCGGTTCGGGCGGGCGGCTGGTAGCTCTTCGTTCGGGTAGGCGACGCTGAACCGCTTCTGGTAGTTCTCGATCACCTTGGGGCGGGTGTAGCCGGGGCTGATCCAGTCGCCGAACCGGGCCACGTCCATGGCAAAGACGTCGCGTTCGGGTTCGCCTTCGATCATCCACTGGGCCAGCGTCAGTCCAACGCCACCGCCCTGACTGAACCCAGCCATCACACCGCAGGCCGACCAGTAATTCCGCAATCCCGGCACGGGCCCGACCAAAGGGTTGCCGTCTGGCGCAAAGGTAAACGGCCCATGGATCACCGATTTCACTCCGGCCTCGGCCAGAACAGGAAAGCGGCGATAGGCGAATTCGATACTGTCGGTGATCTTGTCAAAGTCGTCCGGCAGGAGTTCATGCCCAAACTCCCAAGGGGTCCCATCCACGGCCCAGGGTTTGCAGGGTTGTTCATAAAACCCAATGCACAAGCCCCGACCTTCCTGCCGCAGATAGCTTTCCCCGGCGGGGTCCATGACGTGCGGGTGTTCACCCCCTGCATCAATGATTGCTTCGATCTGAGGAATCGAGTCGGTGACCAGATACTGATGCTCCATCGGGTGCAGCGGAAAATACACACCTGCCAAGGCACCGACCTCGCGCGCCCAAAGACCACCGGCATTGACCACATGTTCGGCATGAATTGTGCCTTTGTCGGTGACGACATCCCAAGTTCCGTCCCGCCGTTGAAGCGTTTCCTGCACCATGCAATGCGTTTCGATCGTCGCACCGCCCATGCGGGCAGCCTTGGCATAGGCATGTGTTGTACCCGACGGGTCCAGGTGGCCATCCAGCGGATCATAAAGCGCGCCGATTATCCCATCCGTGTTGGTGATCGGAGCAATTTTCCTGATCTCTTTGGGGCCGACAATCTCGGTTTCAAGGCCCATGAAGCGGTGCTTGGCACGCTCGGCCAGCAGCATGTCGAACCGATCCTGATTGTCTGCCAGCGTCACACCGCCCACATGATGCAGGCCGCAGGACATGCCGGTGATCTCTTCCAGTTCTTTGTAAAGACGGATCGTATAGCCTTGCAGAGCGGCCATGTTGGTGTCGCCGTTGAGCGTGTGAAAACCGCCTGCCGCATGCCATGTGGAGCCGCTGGTCAGTTCGGACCGCTCCAACAGCATCACGTCCGACCAGCCCAGTTTGGTCAGGTGATACAGGACAGAGCACCCGACAACACCACCCCCAATGACTGCCACCTGCGTTGTCGTCTTCACGTTGCTGCCTCCATCCGGTTTCGGCCCGAGCCTGCAAGCGAAGGCTTGGGTTTACTGTTCCGTTCCCGACATGCTGTGTCGCTGGCCGCGTCAGAGAGGGCGGATTTTCAACTCGGTTATTCGGTTCCCCTCGCGCGCCGTGACTTCGAAGCGGAAGCCGTGGAACGAGAAAACCTGACCCGTGACCGGGATCATCTGCGCCTCGTGAATAACCAGACCTGCGACGGTGTTGGCTTCTTCGTCCGGCAGGGACCATTCCATCGCGCGGTTCACATCGCGGATGGTCATCGCGCCTTCGACCAAAAACTGGCCGTCCTCGGTTCGGGTAACGGGAACGTCCTCTTCAAGATCGAATTCGTCGGCAATTTCACCCACGATTTCTTCAAGGATATCTTCCAGTGTGATCAGACCGCGCAGAGAGCCATATTCATCCACGACCAGCGCAAAATGGCTGTGCATGCGTAGAAACTCCCGCATCTGATCGTCCAAAGTCGTTGTTTCGGGAACGAAATATGGGTCGTTGGCAACCTTTGAGATGTCGAATTCTTTCAGCCGGTTTGCATCCCCTTCGCTGCTGCCTGCATGCGCGTACATGGCGCGGAACAGGTCCTTGGCATGAACGACGCCCACGATGTTTTCGGGCTCATCCCGGAAAACGGGCAGGCGGGTATGGGGACTTTTCAGGCACTGCTGCAGGATAACCTCGGGCGTATCTTCTGCATCGATCATTTCAATGTTCGAACGGTGAAGCATGATTTCTTCCACCGTTCGATCACCCAGATCCAAAGCACCCAGAATGCGGTCGCGATCTTCTTTTTCAACAACCCCTTCGGAATGGCCCAGTTGCAGCGCGCCTGCGATCTCTTCTCGTACCGCAAGGATGTTGCTGTCAGGATCGATCTGAACCCCAAACAGGCGCAAAACGCCGCGCACCAACAAGCGCACCGCGGAAACGACCGGGGAAAACACGGTCACCACCACGCTGATCAATGGGGCCACGGCCGAGGCCGCTTTTTCTGCGTTGGTGATGGCGTAGGTTTTGGGAAGAACTTCGGCAAAGATCAGAACCAGAAGGGTCATGACCAGTGTCGCCAATGCGACGCCGCTTTCGCCAAAGAGACGCGTAAACAAAGCGGTGGCCAAAGACGCCGCAAGGATGTTCACCAAGTTGTTGCCCAACAGGACCGAACCGATCAGACGCTCGTTGTCATCGGTGATGTCCAGCGCTTTTTGCGCTCCACGTGATCCCTTGTCGGCCTGTGCACGCAGCTTGCCGCGCGATGAGGCGGTCAATGCTGTTTCAGAACCCGAGAAAAAGCCTGATAGGACAAGCAAAAACAAAATGGCGCCGGTCGTAAACCAGAATGCGCCGTCGATCAGAGAAGAAGAGGGTTCCATCGGTCCTTGGTTGTTCGTGTTGCTGCAATGGTTATGGGGGCGCGGCCCCTGCGGATCAAGGGGTTAGCCTTTATCGCTAGGGTCTTTGGCAAGCGGGTGATGCTCTAACACCAGTTCGGCAAGCCGTTCGTCCAGTACATGCGTGTAAATTTCCGTGGTCGCAACATCAGCGTGACCAAGTAAGGTCTGGATCGAACGCAAATCTGCGCCGTTGGCCAGCAAATGTGTTGCAAAGGCATGGCGCAAGGTGTGCGGCGTGACTTTTTCGGGCGAAACGCCCCCTTGAACCGCAAGGTCCTTGATCAGTTGAAAGAACATATGCCGCGTCAGGTGCCCGGATTTACCACGCGAGGGAAACAGAAACTTAGAGCGCTGAGCGCCATCTGAAACTTTTTGATCCTCGGTCTCATCCCGCACACTCAACCACGCGGCAAGCGCCTCTCGTGCCGGTGGGGACAACGGGACCATCCGCTCTTTGCCGCCCTTGCCAAGAACCAGCAGCATGCGTGGATCGCCCCGTGCCGATGACACGGGTAAAGAAACCAGTTCGGTCACGCGCATTCCGGTGGCGTATAGCAGTTCCATCAGGCAGGTGTTGCGCACGCGATCTGCCTTGGTACGCCCGGTTTCGCGCGCTGCTTGCAACAACCGGTCGACTTCGGGCACGTCCAGCGTTTTTGGCAGACGCTTTTGACGGCCCGGTCCTTTGATCTGAATTGCGGGGTTGGCCTCACGCCAGCCTTCTTCAAACGCAAATCGGTAAATCTGTTTGATCGCTGAAAGCCTGCGCGCACGGGTAGATTGGGAAAGCCCCTGCGCGTCACAGTAGATCAAGTAGCTCTCGATCTGGTCGCGGCTTGCTTCTGCTAGACCGGTTTTTCGCCGATCCAACCATTCGGCAAAGTCCTTCAGATCCCTGCCATATGCCAACAGCGTGTTCGTGGCTGCACCTAACTCGGCCGCTTGTGCCTGTAGAAACGTGGAAATCCAAAGCTCCTGAGTGGCGGGGGCGGCCATGATCAGGTGCCCTGCAGGATCAACAGGTTCAGTGCAGCGCGTCGCGCGGTGTCCTCAAGGCCCACGCGGCGCAACGTGGCAATAGCCGCCGTCAGATCAACAAGGTTCCCGCGCGAGCCATGCGCAAAAAGCTCCATTGTCTCAAGGATCGCTTCGCCCAATTGGTCATTGGACAGCAGGGCATTGATGTCCGAAGGCACTGGCGCGGCCCATGCAAACCCTTCGGCCACAGCATCCGCCAACGGAGAGGGGGACGGGGCGCGCCCGGGATCACCTTGCGCCAACGCCGCCAGAAACTGACTTTCCTCTGACTGATCGGGGGCGGAAAGGGCCGCGGTTTCGTAAAGGTCTGACAACAGCACTATCCGCCATCGCAATTGCTCGACCGCCTCGTCGTCCAATGTGATCTGCGACAACTGACCTGCGAACAGTTCCGAAATCGGCACCTCAAGCCCGACGCTGCGCATTTGCTCCCATACGATGGGCAATGCCGTTGCAATGGCGTTCGGGTCGCCCGAGTTCAACGCGGTTTCAAATCGTTGAACGGCTGTGACCCTGTCCCACACGGCACCCGAGGCGGCCGGGGATCGTTCCGTATAGAGGCCAAGCAACTGGTTCGGTGTCAGGGCGCCCACACGAGTCAGACGCTCGGCCGCTTCGATCTGTGCCTTCCAGCCTGCAACGTCGCGCAGGTCGGCGTTCGCAAAGACCCGGGGCAGCGGGGCAGAGGGCAAACGCTCACCAATGGCTTCGTACAGGCGAAAGCTCAGCGGGTCGGGGTTTTCCGGTTGCGGCAGGTATTCTGCGTCTTCGAACAGCTCGGGGCTTAGAAAGCGGTCAAGGACATCAAGATCCTCGGGGGGCAGAACCTCAAGCGCGTGCGCGGCTTCCAGGGTGAGCGCGGCAGAGGGCCAATCCCCCCGGCGGGCTTTGCAGAAAATCTGCGCGGCATAGTCCTGTGACAAGTGGGGCTGGGCAATCAACGCGGTGCAGCTTCGGTCTTCGTCACCCGTCAGCAATGTCGCGTCAAACCAACGTTTGAAACGCTCGCGGCTGTTGGTCGGGCCGGCAAGCTGAACCAGAGATTGCGCCGGATCAGCCGCCCCTAGTTGCATCAGCCTGTCCAGACGTGCCAGCAAAAGTGTTTCTTCGGCCTCGGGTCCGGACGGCGCGCGCGCCTCGGACAACAGCAAGGTAAACAGCAGGCGTTGCATGGCCGGGTTGTACTTGACCGGGACACGGGCGATCAGTTCTGCCAGACGATCCGTTTCGCTGTTCTGCCAAAGACCGACAGGCAGGCCAGTTACGTTCGATGAAACAAGGCCCAAGGGTTGCGACAGCGCCTCAAGACGCGTGACCTCGACCTCAGGTCCGAGACCTGTTTGCGTAACCGGGGGTTCCAGCAAGACAGTACCCGGCAGGTTTTCGGGTGGCTCGCTCAGCCACTCAATAACAGAAAGAGGTTCCTGCTGCGCGTGGACCGAAGTGGCGAGAAACAGCGCAGCAACTGCGGCCTTATTCGACATTCAGGATTACCGGTTCTCGTATCTCTTGTTGCGGGGAGGAAAAATCCACGCCGAAGAGAGGGCCCAGATAGGCGTAGCCCACCAGCCCGATGAAACACAGGCAAACCAGATATATCAGGAACTTGATCAGACGACCCATTGCTCAACGCTGCCTCAATTTTGTGTTTTGTCCAAGTTATAACTGGCATTTTTCTTAAGATCACGTCATTCACGTTGAAATGAGCGAAATTAAGCATAACACCGTGACGTCCGAACCCGATCATAGCTTCAAACTGCACAAAACAGTGGTTTTGGTGGGTATGATGGGGGCTGGTAAAACAGCCGTTGGCCGTGCTTTGGCTGCAAGGCTTGGTGTTCCGTTCCTCGATAGCGATGCCGAGATCGAATCGGCGGCCAATATGACCATCCCGGAAATCTTTGAACGCGACGGTGAGCCGTTTTTTCGTGCAAAGGAAAGTCAGGTCATCGGGCGGCTTCTGGACGAAGAAAAAGGTGTTCTGTCCACCGGCGGCGGGGCGTTTTTGGCTGGTCAGAATCGCCAGATGATTACCGATCGCGGGGTTTCTGTCTGGTTAAAGGCCGATCTGAACGTGCTGTGGAACCGGGTCAAGCACAAGGACACGCGGCCCTTGCTGCGCACAGCGGACCCTCATGCGACGTTGCGCGCCTTGTACGAGGAACGTGTGCCGGTCTATTCGCAAGCCGACCTCTCGGTGACTTCTGACGGAGAGACGTCGATAGAAAATATGGTGGACAGGGTCGTCGATGCCTTGATGACGCGCCCGGATGTTTTGGAACGGAATTAATGCACCAAACCGTACATGTTGAGCTAGGTGAACGATCCTACGATGTAGAGATCGGACCTGATTTGCTGGGCCAGTCAGGGAAATTGATCGCACCTTTGCTCAACCGTCCCAAAGTTGCGGTTCTGACGGACGAAAACGTCGCAGCTTTGCATCTGGACGAGCTGCGGGAAGGTCTGGCCGATGCGGGTATCGAGATGTCGGCGCTGGCTCTACCTGCCGGAGAAGCCACCAAAAGCTGGCCGCATTTTGAGCGCGCGGTCGAATGGCTGCTGGCCGAAAAAGTCGAACGCCGCGATGTTGTTGTGGCCCTTGGGGGCGGCGTCATTGGCGATCTTGCCGGCTTTGCTGCTGCCGTCTTGCGGCGTGGCGTGCGGTTCGTGCAGATCCCGACCTCGTTGCTGGCACAAGTTGACAGTTCGGTTGGGGGAAAAACGGGGATCAACGCGCCACAGGGGAAAAACCTGATTGGGGCGTTTCACCAACCCTCGCTGGTTCTGGCTGATACCTCGGTTTTGGGCACAATGACCCAGAGGGATTTCCTGTCTGGTTATGGTGAGGTCGTCAAATACGGTCTGCTGGGCGATGCGGAGTTCTTTGAGTGGCTCGAGGCCAACGGCACCGCAGTGTCGGGCGGCGACATGGCCGCGCGCGTCCGGGCCGTGACGCGATCGGTTCAGATGAAGGCTGATATCGTCGCGCGCGATGAAACCGAACAGGGCGATCGCGCGTTGCTGAACCTTGGCCACACGTTCTGTCATGCGTTGGAGGCCGCAACCGGCTATTCCGATCGCTTGCTGCATGGTGAGGGTGTAGCCATTGGCTGTGCGCTTGCGTTTGAGTTGTCGTCGCGCCTTGGTTTGTGCGCGCAAGAAGACCCCAGCCGCGTTCGCGCGCACCTGCGTCAGATGGGCATGAAGACGGACCTTGCCGACATTCCGGGCGATCTTCCGGGGGCAGCGGCATTGGTCGATCTGATGGCGCAGGACAAAAAGGTTATCGACGGGCAGCTGCGCTTTATTCTGGCGCGAGGAATCGGTCAGGCATTCGTAACTTCGGATGTCCCGCGCGAAGCTGTCTTGTCGGTGCTCGAGGACGCTCTGGCAGTCGCCTGATCAGCGTCCCCGGATGACCATCAACTCACCGATGTTTTCGCGCGTAATGTAGCCCACCATGTGACCGGCCTTGGTACAAACCGCTATGGCTGGCGCGCCTTTGTGCAGACGTTCCAGAACAGTCTCCAACCCGCTGGTGAGTTCGACCTGCGGAATATCGGCTTCCATTATGGAAGTGGCAGGGTCTGATCGCGGAGTTTCCGCAGCCAGAGCCGCAAACAGGCGGTTGCGGGTGACGAAACCCTTTAGCGTTCCGTCTGCGTCCAGCACTGGGAATTCATGCTGTGTGGTATGAATAACGGCTTGGGCGGCCGTCGCCAGAGTATCTGACGGCGACAGAGATTGGTACTCGGTGATCATCGCGTCGCGCGCCATAACCCGCCGCGCGACAGATCGCATGGCCACGTCCTGGCTCTCTGCGTTGGCTGCAACGAAGACAAACACAGCGATCAGAACCAGCAGCGGATTTCCTGTGCTGAGACCCAAAAAGCCGAAACCCACAGCGACCGCTTGCCCGGCAAGCGCCGCAATCCGAGTGGCCTTGACGCGATCCATTTTAAGGCAAAGCAGGGCGCGAAAGACCCGTCCGCCGTCCATCGGAAAGGCTGGTATCATGTTGAAGGCAGCCAACAGCAGATTGACATAGGCCAGCCGGTTCAAAAGGCCGGGGGCCGTGCTGTCGATTTGCGCCATCGTTTCCCAAGGCATTCCGGCCCCGAACGCAATCAGAATGATCCATATGACGATGTTTACAGTAGGGCCCGCAAGGGCGACCCAGACTTCCTGCATTGGCTTCTCCGGCATTCGTTCCAGTCGAGCCAGCCCGCCAATTGGCAAAAGGGTAATGTCAGGGGTCTTGATCCCGTAACGCCGAGCCATCAGCGCATGGCCGAATTCATGCGCCACAACACACGCAAACAGCGCGAGTACAAAGATCAGGTTTTGGACGGCCGCCGATACGCCGCCGCTGGAATAGGCCGCGAACCCGACCCACGCCAGTAATAGGAAAAAGGTGACATGGACCCTCAGTTCCGACCCAAATAATCGGCCGAGTGAGAAGGACCATGTCATCACCAATCTCCGTTTTGCTTAGAACGGAATCTCGTCGTCGTCGATTCCGCCGGATGCAGGGGCAGGGGATCCAGAGGGCGCGCCGTAGGGGTCGCCGTAACCGCCGCCCGCCTGACCGCCGCCATAGCCGCCAGACTGGCCTCCGCCGTAACCGCCAGACTGTCCGCCGCCGTCGCCACGGCTATCCAGCAATGTCAGTTCGCCGCGATAGGGGCGCAAAACAACTTCTGTCGTATATCGGTCTTGGCCGGACTGGTCCTGCCATTTACGTGTTTCCAACTGGCCTTCGATATAAACCTTGCTGCCCTTGCGCAGGTACTGTTCAGCAATGCGGGCCAGAGGTTCCGAAAAGATCGCGACCGAGTGCCACTGTGTCCGGTCACGCCGTTCGCCGGTGTTGCGGTCCTTCCACGTTTCCGACGTGGCAAGGCGCAGGTTGCACACCTTGCCACCGTTCTGAAACGATCGGACCTCGGGGTCTGCGCCCAGATTTCCGACCAGAATGACCTTATTTACTGAACCCGCCATGTATGTCCTCGTTCTTGTCTGACTGGATCGCGCCCGAATCTGGCGCTTGTGTTCTGTTGCCGACCCTATACGGCCTGCCGCGCGGTTAAAACATAGTTGATGAAGACCGCGCTGAGCAGCAAATCACTCAGAAAATTTTTACCAAGCTTTCATTTTTTACTGAAATATCTATACTCAGTCGGGTTCGTGGACGAGCGGGATTGGCATTAATGCGTTTTCTGGTTGGTTGGTTTTTAGGGGTTTGCCTTGCGCTGGTTTCAGTTCCGGCTGCGGCTCAGACATTGTCTACCAAAAGCCGTAAGGACATTTTTCTCAAGCAGGCCAAGATATTGGATACCCGTGCGGCAACCCAGTATCGCGATTCCGAACGGCTGAAGCCCAAGCGAAAAACAGCTTCGGGGACGTTCAGTAAGCGCTATAACGGTAAGTACCGCGGCCAATACCTGTCCTTGGCACGCCAAGCGGCCCGCAAACACAATGTGCCTGAAGATCTATTTCTTCGACTTGTTCAGCAGGAAAGTGGCTGGAACCCCCATGCCGTATCGCACAAGGGCGCGCTGGGTCTTGCGCAGTTGATGCCCGGAACTGCGCAGCTTTTGGGCGTAAACCCGCATGATCCCAAACAGAACCTTGAAGGTGGTGCGCGTTACCTGTCGTGGCAGTACCGCAAGTTCAAATCGTGGCGCTTGGCTCTGGCGGCGTATAACGCGGGGCCAAAGGCGGTTGAAAAGCACGGCGGTGTTCCGCCGTACAAAGAAACCCAGAACTACGTAAAGGTCATCTGGGGCGGGTAATCTAAACGATTCAGGGACAAAAGAACCGGCACGATGACCGGTTCCTTCGTTATGATCGTCTATTCCGCCGCAATTTTGATGACGGGCTCCATCCGCGCCAAAATATCATCAGCCAAATGGCATTTTATCTGATGACCGTCAGCAAGGGTTTTGACGGGCGGTACGTCATGCTCACACCGTCCGTCCGGCACCTCAGACTTCCAGCGGCAACGCGTCTGGAAAGGGCAGCCGGGAGGCGGGCTCATTGCCGACGGAATGTCGCCTTCAAGAACGATATGCTGTTTTTCGATCGACGTATCAGCAATTGGAACCGCACTCAGCAGGGCCTCGGTATATGGGTGATACGGCGGTGAGAAGACCTGGTCCGTCGTCCCCAACTCGACCACATGACCCAGATACATCACCATCACCCTGTCGCTCAGGTACCGCACAATGGACAGGTCATGGCTGATGAACAAAAGCGTGGTTTTGTGTTCGCGTTGAATCTCCATCAGCAGATCCGTGACCGCTGCCTGCACCGACACATCCAACGCCGAGACCGGTTCGTCCGCAACCACGATCCGCGCGTCCCCGGCAAAGGCGCGGGCGATACCGACACGCTGCTTCTGCCCACCTGACAATTGCCGCGGCATTCGATCGGCAAAGGCGCGCGGAAGCTTCACCAGGTCCAAAAGCTCCAGCATTCGCTTTTTGCGTTCAGCCTCGGAATTCCCAACGCCGAAAATCTCCAGCGCCCGAATGATCTGGCGGCCGACGGTCATGGATGGGTTCAGCGTGTCAAACGGGTTCTGGAACACCATCTGCACTTCGCCAACGGTCTTTGCATCGCGCTCCTCGATCGGCACAGCTTCGATGTTGCGGTTATCCAGCAAAATCTGACCATCGGTCGCTGTTTCAAGCCCCATCAGAACCTTGGCAAAAGTGGATTTACCACAGCCGGACTCACCCACGATGGCCAAGGTCTCAGACTCATGAGCCTCGAAGCTCAGCGTCTCATTGGCTTTCACAACCTTCTTCTCACCGCCACCGAACAGGGCATTCGCAGCCACCTCATAGTATTTCTTGAGGTTGTCCATCTTCAGAACGGTACGGCCGATTTCGGCTTTTTCCTTCTGCTCAGACACAGTGATCGGCGCGTTCCAGTCGATTTCCTTGAATTTCAGGCACCGTGTATGGTGGCGGTCATTGCCCGGAACGGCCTCCATCAGAATGTTCTGCGCGTCGCACCGGCCTTCCTCGAAATAGTCACAACGCGGCCCGAAATTACACCCCGGCGGGCGTTCATGCGGCAAAGGAAAGTTTCCGGGTATGGCCACCAGAGGCCGCGCGTTCTTGTCAGCCCCCGGCAGGGGGATCGAGCGGAACAGCGCCTGTGTGTAAGGGTGCTGCATTTCGTCGAACACGTCATGGATCGAACCACGCTCAACCGCCTCACCGGAATACATCACGCAAAGCCGGTCGCAGGTCTCAAGCACCAGCCCCAGATTGTGCGAGATGAACAGCATCGAAGTGCCGTATTTCTTGCCCAAGTCCTTGACCAACTCGACAACGGCAGCCTCGACCGTCACATCCAACGCCGTTGTCGGCTCGTCCAGTATCAAAAGCGCGGGCTTCGACATCAGCGCCATAGCGATCACGATCCGCTGCTGCTGCCCTCCCGACAACTGATGTGGGAATGAGTTCAGCATCCGCTCAGGGTCGGGCAGGCGCACGTCGGTGACCACCTCCAGAGCGCGCGCATAAGCTTCCTCCGCGCCGACGCCTTCATGGATCATCGGCACTTCCATTAACTGCTTGCCAATCTTCATAGCCGGGTTCAGCGAAGCCATCGGCTCCTGATAGATCATAGCGATCTCATTGCCGCGAATATCGCGCAGCTCGTCCGACGTCATCTCGGCTAGATCGCGCCCTTTGAACTTGATGGTACCGCCGACAATGCGCCCGTTCTTGCCAAGGTCCTGCATGACCCCCAGCGCGACAGTGGACTTGCCACAGCCGGATTCACCGACCAGTCCGACAGCCTCTCCGGGCTGGACGCTGACCGAAAAATCCATAACGGCCGGAATTTCCCGCAGACGGGTAAAGAACGAAATCGACAGCTTGTCGATCTCAAGAATTGGCCCGTCATAATCCGCCAGTTTGTTCATCTTGCTTACTCCTCGCGAGAGTCAGGGAATCCCCTTCATCTGGCTAAAAATATCCTGGGGGTCCGGGGGCACCCCCCCCCCCCTTCGATCACAATCAGTCCTTCAGACTTTCTTCGCGCAAACCATCCGCCAACAGGTTCAGTCCCAGAACCAAAGATAACAGGGCCAAGGCAGGTGGCAGGGCGGGGTGCAGATAGATCGACAACAGCTTACGCCCTTCGTTGATCGTTGATCCCCAGTCTGGGCTTTCCGGTGGCAATCCCAGCCCAAAGAAACCCAAAGTCCCCAAAAGGATGGTGGTATAGCCAATCCGCAGACAGAAATCGACGATCAGCGGACCCCGCGCGTTTGGCAGAATTTCCCACAGCATGATGTACCATGGCCCTTCGCCGCGTGTCTGAGCCGCAGCGACATAGTCGCGGGTTTTGATGTCCATCGCCAAACCGCGCACGATACGGAACACGGTTGGTGAGTTTACAAAAACCACCGAGACAAAGACGACCAAAATCCCTCCGGGCACATCAAAAAGGTCCAGATAGGTGGGCAGTCCCCAAATGCTGTAGTTGTCCGTGTTTACGATGTAGCCATTCGTTGAGATCAGCGACAGATACAGCCACAGCGCAACACCTAGAACACCAATTAGAAGCGGAGTGCGGAACGTCGGCCTTGTGTAATAGCGCGAGTTCAAAAGCACACCAAGGAATATGATCGGGAAGATGAACAGGATAGCCGCCATATAGTTCGGCACACCTGTCGCCACGATCTCGGGTGTTACAAGTAGGTAGAACAGCAGGATCACCGGGAAGGCTAGGATAAGGTTCGCCAGGAACGACAACAGCGTGTCCAGACGGGCGCCGTAATACCCGGCAGGCAATCCAAGCGTGATCCCGACCATGAAGGCAAACATTGTCGCCAACGGCGCGATCTGGACGACGATCCACGCCCCTTTGACCATGCGACTGAACACATCGCGCGCAAGATTGTCGCCCCCCAGCAGGTACCAGGCGTATTCCCCGTCTTCGATGCTGGGCAGAGGCGTTCCGGGTACTTTGTTCTTCATCCCCGAAACCTGCGAGAGCGGGTCGTGCGTCACGATCAGGTCAAGAGCGCCAAAGATGCCGGTAAACACCCAGAACATCACAAGCCCAAAACCGATCATACCTATCGGGCTGTCAAACAGTTTTCCGTAGAGCCCAAGCTTGCGCTTGAATGCAATCGACATGGCATAGAGAAGGACTAGCGACAACCAGACGGGCAGAAATTGCTGGGACATGGCCCCGATGATACCGGCGCTTGTACCCATGAGGACGCCCAGAACGATATAGGCAACGCCCAGCCCGACGCTTGCCAGAAAACTAAAGCGCAGCACAGTTTGAATGAGGTTCCGTACGCCCGATCCGGATGTCAGCGTCCCATCTGGGTTCACGGTCATCTGGGGTTCCGGCAGGATGATGCTGGCCAGTATCCAGGCCAAGATCGAAATAACCATCAGCGCCAAGGCTATGGCCAGCAACGGGTTCAGGAAGGCGATAGAGCCGGTCCAGGTAAGTGGTTCCATGATCTATCCCTCCTTACGAAATGCGGATGCGCGGGTTGAGGTAGACATAGCCGATATCCGAGATCAGCTGCGTCACCAGCACCACAAAGACCGACACGACCGATATCGCCAGCAAGAGCTGGATGTCGTTGTTGCCAGCGGCCTGTACCAGCGCCCAGCCAAAACCCTTGTAGTTGAACAAGGTCTCGACGATCACCACGCCATTCAGCAGCCATGGGAACTGCAGCATGATGACGGTGAACGGCGCGATCAGAGCGTTCCGTAGCGCGTGTTTCATGACGATGTTCGGGAACGAGACACCTTTCAGGCGCGCGGTTCGGATGTATTGCGCCGTCATCACCTCGGTCATCGAGGCGCGGGTCATGCGGGCAATGTAACCCATCCCGTATAGGGCAATGGTCAACACCGGCAGGAAAAAGTTCTCGAACGTTGGATTTTCCATCGCTTGCGTGGCGGTCCCTTTGAACCATTTCAGCCCGACGGCAGACGAGGTGAAGATCGCGATGAAGATAACACCTGACACATATTCCGGTGTTGCCGTGGTGGTGATCGCAAAGGTCGAAAGAGTCCGGTCGGTGGCTGACCCTTCTTTCATGCCAGCCAAAATCCCAAGGATCAAAGCGGATGGGACCATCAGAAGCATGACCCAGAACATCAAGCGGCCCGTCAGGGCAAGCCGGTTACCAACAACAGTTGAGACTTCTTCCTTGAAGACCGTTGAATACCCCCAATACCCCTGCAGGATCCCGCAGAAATTCGGAGATTCTTCGGCAGTCTTGCCCGGCAGGATACATCTGCCTTGTACGGTGCCGTCTTCATTCGTGTGCCTGTAGGAAGGCAAAACACCCAACCACTCGCCGTATTTTATGGGCGTTGGCTGAAGGTATCCGCCTTTTTCCAGAAAGCTTTCGACTTGCTCGTCCGACATCCTGAAATTGCCCTGCGTTTTCGCCAGCTTTTCTAGATTCGGATAGAGGTTGGTCAGAAAGAAGACCAGGAAGGTAAGGCACAGTGCGGTCAACAGCATAATGCCGACGCGCCTTAGTATGAAAAGTCCCATGGTAGCCCCTGTTGGTAGGCTAGCGTGTCGGTGTTTTCGCCGCACGCATCGCTGTTTTTCTGGTCGCCGTGGTCAGGACGAAAAGGCCGCCCCTGGTAGGCGCGGCCTTGTGTTTTTTTGGCTTAGGATACGATGCCGAACTTATACAGTTGCGGCAGATCCGCGATGTGCTTTTCGACACCCACCATGTTGTCACGGTGGTGACGCATTGCGGTCCTCCAGTATGGCTGGATGACGACGCCTTCGTCGATCATGATCGCTTGCAGCTTGGCCATCACCTCGCGGCGCTGGTCGACATCCGCGATCGAGTTTGCCTCGGCCAGCAGCGTATCGAACTCGTCATTGGCAAAGCCGGACTCGTTCCAGGCCACCCCGGACTTGTAAGCCAAAGCCAGAACCTGCGTGCCGAGCGGACGGTGGTTCCAGTTGGTCGACGAGTAGGGGTACTTGGTCCAGTCGTTCCAGAAGGTCGAGCCGGGCAGGATCGTATGCTTGGCCTTGATGCCCGCGTCGTTAAGCTGCGCGACGACGGCCGCTGTGGTGTTGCGACGCCAGTCATCGTCAATGGACTGAACTTCATGCTCAAAGTCGCCCATGCCCGCTTCATCCATCAGGGCTTTCGCCGCCGCAGGATCATACGGGATGCGGGTTATAGCCGAGTCATACTCGGGGTGCATCGGGCCAACGTGGCAGTTGTCGGCAGGAATGCCGTAACCTGACATGCCAAGTTCCAGACAGACTTCGTTATCGACCGCCATGGCCAGAGCCTGGCGGACACGCTTGTCGCCATAGATCTTGTTGCCGTTCTCATCCTCGGCCAATTGGTTGGGACGAATTACGATGGTAAAGCCCGACGGGATTTCCGAACGCACAAGGCCGATGCTGTCAAAAATATCGACAAACTCGCCGACCGACTCCCAGTTCATGTCGATCTCTTCGGCCTCATAAGCCGCCAGGAACGCCGCAGGGTCGGTGCCGTAGTCGATGAACTCGATCCGGTCAATGTAGCCGCCTTTGCCGGCCTCATAGCCCCACCATTCGAATTCTTCGTTGCGTACAAGAACACCTTTGACGCCAACTTCGTGGCTTTCTGGGATCATGAAGCCCGTGCCGACAGGGTTGGCCAGCATGTTATTTGCGTCAAAGCTGCTGTGCACGATAGCCGCCGGATAGTCGGCCATGCCCGGAATGATCGTGATGTCCGGGGCACTGCATTTCAGCTTAACGGTATGCGTGTCGACAACAGTGATGGCCCCGTCTGCGGCTTTCTGGGTGCTCTCATCTACAAGCGATGCCATGCGTGACGCCATCGAGTTACCCTCGAGCCCTGCGTCACACCAGCCTTCGATGTTGCGTGCAACGTCTTCGGCGGTGAAGTCATCACCATTGTTCCACTTGACGCCCTTGCGGACATTCAGCGTGTACTCGGTCGCGTCATCGTTTGCTTCCCAGCTTTCCAGCAGCATGGGCTTGAACGAGCCGTCATTGTTGTATTCGACCAGATATTCCAGCCAGCCCGCGGTGAAGGTGGCAATCTGTGTCCAGTCATAGGTGCGCGGGTCCTTCAGGGCGCGGACTTCCATCTGATAGCGAATGGTGCCGCCACGCTGGGGTTCTTGGGCTGCCGCAGGTGACTGCAGGCCGATCATGCCATAAGCGGCTGGAACGGCGACACCCAATGCAGTTGCGCGCGCCATGAATTCGCGCCGACTAAGTTTACCGTCCCGATACTCTTGCGCATGCATTTCTGCCGCCCAGTGCATCGGTGCTCCGGTGATTGTTTGGTTTTCCATTTATGTCTCTCCCTGTGACATAGTATTTTTATTGATAGAGTTTCGAACAGCTCAGACCCGAACACGTCGGGCAGCAGGTTCTCGGGTTCTTGTTTTTTGGAATTTGAACACCCCCATGGGGACATTCGGCACCAGAATTTAAATCAGGTCAATGTTCGAAATCGTCATTCGAGGTACAAAAGCGACATCGGTGGCCCGAGTTTGTCAGCAATAATGTCCGGCGAACGCGCGTAATTGTTCCTCTCTGGCAGCGTCAGCAGCAGAGATTCGGGGAAATTTTTGGGGCAGTTGGAAACGCAGGTCTTGGAGTTCAGCCTGCACAAGGTATCACTTTGAGAAATCTACCCGATTCCAGTTTTTCATTCGTGCGCGAAACCATGTCCGTTGCCGCTTGGCAAACTGCCGGGTCGAGATGGTCGCGCGCTCACGCGCATCCTGCAACGACATATGACCTTCAAGGTAGGCCATAAGCTCGGGTACGCCGATGGCTTTACAGGCTGGAAGCACGGGATTGTACCTATCGCGCATTGCTTCCACCTCCTCAAGCGCGCCAGTGTCCAGCATCATGTCAAAACGGCGCGTGATCCTGTCCAGAAGCCATTGTTTGTCCACGTCAAGGACGATGGGTACGGTGTCTTGTAGCCGTAGTATCGGGGGTGGAGTGTCTGCCTGCCAGTCGCGCAGGCTTCGGCCTGTGGACCGCTGCACTTCCCAGGCACGCTGAACACGGGCACGGTTCTGCGTGTCGATGCCCGCCAAAGTTTCGGAGTCGACCCCATCCATAAGGGTGGACAGGTCCAGCCCGTCCGCTTCGGCCCTCACATCAGCCGGCGTGGCTGGAATATTTGCCATACCTTCGGTGAGGGCCGAGAAATACAACCCGGTCCCACCTACGATGATCGGGCGTTGACCGCCCGCCAATATCGGTTTGACGTCGCGCAGCCAGTGACCCGTTGAATAGTCCTGATCGAATGCGACATGGCCGTATAACACGTGCGGTGCGCGCGCCTCCTCTTCGACTGAGGGACGGGCCGAGATTACACGCCAGCAGTCATATACCTGACTGGCATCCGCATTGACGATGTCGCCGCCGAACTGTTCGGCGATCTCTAACGCAAGGGCGGATTTTCCAGATGCGGTTGGGCCTGCGATCAGCACCGGAACACCATCCGGAATCTTGGGCAGGCGACCCAGGGTCTGCAGAGTTTTGGCACTGTTCATCCCGGCACGCCTCATTCCTTACCATCCGCATTGAACCTGCCGAGGTTTTGCTTCATTTTGCGCCGGAATTAAACCCGTGCCAGCCCGGAGCGCAACATGAGCCATTCCCCGACGACCGACACAGTTGAACCCCCGAAAACAAAGTACAAGCGCGTGATGCTGAAAATATCCGGCGAGGCACTGATGGGGGATCAAGGCTTTGGCCTGCATCCACCGACCGTTCAGCGTATCGCGCAAGAGGTGAAATCGGTTCACGATCTAGGCGTCGAAATCTGCATGGTCATTGGCGGCGGCAATATTTTCCGTGGCCTGAGCGGTTCGGCACAGGGGATGGAACGCACGACCGCTGATTATATGGGAATGCTGGCGACAGTAATGAACGCGCTTGGGATGCAGTCCGCCTTGGAAGAGGTCGGCGTATTTACCCGCGTTATCTCGGCCATTCGGATGGATGAGGTCTGCGAGCCCTACATCCGCCGCCGCGCCGTGCGTCACCTTGAGAAAAAGCGGGTTTGTATTTTTGCGGCCGGAACCGGAAACCCATATTTTACCACCGACACTGCCGCGACGCTACGCGCCAACGAAATGGCGTGCGAGGCGATCTTTATGGGTAAAAACGGTGTCGATGGCGTGTATGACAAAGACCCCAAAGAACACTCAGATGCCGTGCGCTATGACACGGTGACCTATGACGATGTACTGGCCAAGCGACTGCGGGTGATGGATGCATCGGCCATCGCGCTTGCACGGGATAACAACTTGCCGCTGATCGTTTTCGGGTTGGATGAGCCGGGCGGCTTTCGCGGTATTCTTGCAGGCGAGGGGACCTACACCAAGGTTCAAGGCTAAATTATCCAAATCACATTGCAAAGCCGGGTCTAAACGCCCGGCTTTTTTTGTCGTGAAGGAAGGCCCGCTTGACGATTAACGGTGTTCTGGGCAATTTGGCCCCGTCTTTGTAATCCGCAAGGGCTGCCGGTGTTTCCAAAGCACAGGCTGGGCTGGAAGACCTGCCATGATTTTTGAGGGGACCGAAATCATGCGCGGGCTCCTCATGGATTTAAGTGCATGATCAGGGAGGCCCGTGCCATGAGCACTCTGGATATCAACTTTGTTCGGTCACAGTTTCCGGCGTTTTCCGAACCCAGCCTGCAGGGGCAGGCGTTTTTTGAGAATGCAGGCGGTTCTTACACCTGTAAACCGGTTCTCGACAGGCTGAACCGATACTATACCCAACGCAAGGTTCAACCTTATGGCCCCTATGAAGCCAGCCGTTTGGCGGGGGAAGAAATGGACGAGGCGCGCAGCCGGATGGCGGCCATTCTGGGTGTTGAAACTGATGAACTCAGTTTTGGCCCATCGACCACTCAAAACACCTATGTTCTGGCACAGGCATTTCGCCAGTGGATGAAACCCGGCGACGCCATTGTCGTGACCAACCAGGATCACGAGGCGAATTCAGGTCCATGGCGGCGGCTTGCAGACGAAGGCATTGAGGTCCGCGAATGGCAGATCGACCCCGAGACCGGGTCGCTTAACCCGCACGATCTTGACCACTTGCTGGATGAAACGGTGCGTCTGGTTTGTTTCCCCCACTGCTCGAACGTGATCGGTGAAATCAACCCTGTCACCGAAATCACGGCCATCGCACATGCGGCGGGTGCTTTCGTTTGCGTCGACGGTGTTTCATACGCGCCGCACGGGTTTCCCAATGTTGGGGACCTTGGGCCGGATATCTATCTGTTCTCCGCCTACAAGACCTATGGGCCGCATCAGGGCTGCATGGTGATCCGGAAATCTCTTGGAGAACTGCTGCCCAATCAGGCGCATTATTTCAACGCGGATGCGCTGTATAAACGCTTTACACCCGCTGGCCCCGACCATGCGCAAATCGCGGCGAGCGCAGGTATGGCGGATTATGTCGACCTGCTGTGTGACCATCACAACGGGCCGGACGACGACGCCACTGAACGCGGTGCCTTTGTGCATGACCTTATGCGTGGGCAGGAAGTGGCCTTGCTTCAGTCGGTTTTGGACGCAGTCAAGGATCGCAATGCCGTTCGGCTGATCGGAACCTCCGATGCCACTCGGCGCGCGCCGACGGTGGCACTGGCTCTTACGCGCAACGCCGAGGTGGTGGCGGCGGATCTCGTGAAATACGGTATCATGGCAGGCGGGGGCGACTTCTATGCTGTGCGGCCATTGCAAGCGATGGGGGTTGACCTGACCCAAGGCGTGCTGCGCGTCAGCTTTACGCACTACACCTCTAAACAGGAAATTGATCAATTATTGAATGCACTTGACGCTGTTTTGTGATCCACTTTCAGCCCTGTTTCGTAGATCGAAGAAAACAGGGCAAAAATGGAAAACGAGCGGCAACCGATTATTGTTTGGTTCCGACGGGATTTACGCCTGTCGGACCATCCCGCGCTGACGGCTGCGGTCGCCTCGGGACGGCCGGTTATTCCATTATTTATTCTGGACGATCAGGCCGAAGCACTTGGGGCTGCACCCAAATGGCGTTTGGGATTGGGCGTAGATGCGCTGGCGCGGGCGCTGAACAATCTTGGCAATCGTTTGGTTCTGCGTCGCGGGCGCGCTCTTGCGGTTCTACAAGATATTATCGCGCAGACAGGTGCAACGGCCGTGCACTGGACGAGGGCATATGATCCCGATGCAATTACTCGGGACGCGGATGTAAAGTCGCGATTGTCAGAGCAGGGCATCGAGGCAAAGTCTTTCACCGGTCATCTGCTGTTCGAGCCTTGGACCGTAGCGACCAAAGCGGGCCAGCCGTTCCGTGTTTTCACACCGATGTGGCGGACAGTACGGGTTCGGGCCGTCGCGCCGCCTGAACCTGCGCCTGTAACGTTGCATGGTCCGCAGACATGGCCGGATTCAGACGATCTGTCAGATTGGAATCTGGCCCAAGGTATGAACCGTGGGGCGACAATCGTGACTCCTTATGTGCAGGCAGGCGAAGCCGCAGCGTTCGAAGCGCTTCAAGGCTTTCTGGACCGGATAGCGCAATACTCTGAAAACAGGGATCGGCTGGATCGTAATACAACGTCCAATCTGTCCGAATACCTGTCTTTGGGGGAAATAGGCCCTCGCACCGTTTGGCACGCCGTTCAAAACGCGGCGATGACCGGAGTGTCAGGGACTGATGCCTTTTTGCGCCAGCTCGTGTGGAGAGAGTTCGCTTACCACCTGATGTTCCATACGCCACACCTTCTGACGCAGAATTGGAAACCAAAGTGGGAGATGTTTCCGTGGAATAAGGACGCCACTCGCCCCGAGGTGATCGCTTGGCAAACGGCCAGAACCGGTATTCCGGCTGTGGATGCGGCGATGCGTCAGTTGTACGTCACGGGAAGGATGCATAACCGGGCGCGGATGATCACATCCAGTTACCTGACCAAGCATCTGATGACGCATTGGAAAATTGGGATGGAGTGGTTTGCTGACTGTCTGATCGACTGGGACCCGGCCTGTAACGCGATGGGCTGGCAGTGGGTCGCAGGCTCGGGTCCTGATGCCTCTCCGTTTTTTCGTGTCTTTAACCCTCTGGCTCAGCAGGAAAAGTTCGATCCGAGCGGGGAATATGTGCGCTGTTGGATTGCCGAAGGGCAGCCAATGCCACCCGCGACAGCGCGTGCGTATTTTGAGGCTGTTCCACGTTCCTGGGGCCTTTCTGAGAACGATTTGTATCCCAACCCGATTGTTGAATTGCCTGCCGGTCGCGCGCGTGCACTTGCGGCTTATGAAGGCCTGAAAAACCACTAAGGAACTGAAAACTTGCCAGAAACACAAACTCGTCCTAGCCTAAAACAACAACCGCATAGGGGAAAGCGGATGATCCATACGACAACAGAAGGGCAAAAGGGCCTGCCGAGGTATTTCGCGCAAGTTCTGAAAATGCTGAACAAGATGGAATCCGGGCGGCTTGATATCGCTCTGCCGGATGGCCGCATTTTTCGAACCGAGGGCGCCAAGCCCGGACCGGTCGCACGGGTGGACATTCATAACCCCGACGTTTTCGCGCGCCTGATCCGCGAAGGGGAGCTGGGTTTTTCCGACGCCTATCTGGAAGGAGACTGGAGCACCCCGGATCTTCGGTCCTTCATGGATCTTGTTCATTTGGGCACTGAAACGGTCTATGACGACTTTACCGGTAAGCTCCTTGTTCAGACCTATGAACGTTTACGGTTCTGGTTGCATGGCAATAGCCGGAAACAGGCAAAGAAAAACATCTCGTACCACTATGATTTGGGCAATGATTTCTACGCCTTATGGCTGGACGACACGATGACCTATTCCAGCGCCTTGTTTGAAACGGGGCAGGAAAGCCTCGAAAATGCACAGACGGCGAAATACGCCAGTCTGGTCGATGAAATGGGCGCAAAGCCGGGTGATCATATTCTTGAAATTGGCTGCGGCTGGGGCGGATTCGCGGAATACGCTGCGAAAGAGCGTGGCTTGCGGGTCACAGGGCTGACGATTAGCCAAGAGCAGTTGAAGTTTGCCAGGCAGAGAATTGAAAAAGCAGGACTTTCTGATTTGGTTGAGTTCAAGCTTCAGGACTATCGCGACGAGCGGGGCCAATATGACGGTATTGCGTCAATTGAGATGTTCGAAGCGGTTGGGCAGAAATATTGGCCTGCATATTTCGAAACTGTGAGAGAGCGCCTAAAGCCGGGTGCTCAGGCGACATTGCAGATCATTACCGTGGCTGATCATCGGTGGGATGTCTACCGAAATGGTGTTGATTTCATTCAGAAATATATCTTTCCGGGCGGGATGCTTCCGGCACCTACGGTGTTGAAAGAGCAGGTCACGCAAGCGGGGTTGAACGTCGTGACATCAAAGGAATTCGGCAAAAGCTATGATCTGACCCTGCGGCGCTGGTACGAGACATTCAACGACAAATGGGATGTCATCTCAGAAATGGGATTTGATGAGCGTTTTCGCCGCATGTGGAATTATTATTTGACCGCCTGCGGCGCAGCCTTTGACACCGGCAATTGCGATGTGACACAGATTACCGTAGCAAAACCAGCATAGTTAACGGATCTGCCCAATGCCCAGCGCCTCACGTCTTATTGCCGCCATCTGTCTACTGGTGGTGGCATTTCTCGTGTCGAGCATGATCATCGAGAATGGGGAAGAGGGAAAAGATTACGGCGCTTTCACATTTGTTAACATGGTTTTGGGCGTTGTTTGCGGCTGGACCGTCATGGGTAAGCGCGCGGGTAAAGGGTGGACTGCGGCGATCAATAACGGCATGACGGGAATTGCCACGTTGGTTTTCTGGGGACTGTTCCTTCAAGGCTGTTACGAAATGATCAGCTTGGCGATGCGCCACAGATACAATGGCCCATTCGAAGCCCTGTTGGCGATTTTCCAGATCGGTATTGAGTATGGTCAATTGCTTCTGACCTCTGAAATCCTGCTGACCTTGGCCATCGGTGGGCTAGTGGCAGGCCTTGCCACAGAAGAGGCCAGCCGCCGCTGGCGATAAATTCCTGTCTGCAAACGAGATTCTTCTTTGTCCAATCTCTTTTTCTATGGAACGCTCAGATACCTGCCATTGTTGGAATTGGTATTGGGTCGTCCATTGTCACGTCTTGAGGTAACGCAGGCTGCTTTGCCGGGGCACGCAGTGTACAGCGTGGATGGGCAGCCATTTCCGATGATCGTCAAAGAAAAATCCGGCCAAGCAGACGGTCTGCTGGTGCAGGGGCTGAGCCCAGATGACCTGCGGCGTCTGGTGTTTTATGAAGGCGGGTTCGATTATGACCTGAGTCCGCAAACGATCCAATTGGAAGACGGTTCGCAAACGCAGGCAAGCGTCTTTTTCCCCGAACCCGATCTGTGGTTTCCTGGTGAACGTTGGTCCTTGCAAGGCTGGATCGATCAGTGGGGGGAGCTGTCGATCGCCGCAGCTCAGGAGGTTATGAGCTTTTACGGTCGGATGGATGCCAAGGCGGTCTCACGCTGCTTTCCGTCGATCCGAACCCGCGCGTGGGCGCGAATGGTCGCGCGGCGTCGACAGACCGGTGATCTGCGCGATGTTAGGTCAGATGTCGTTCTGCATCAGCATGAACGGGCTTACCTAAGCTATTTCGGCATGGACGAGATTCGAGTGCAGCACCGCCAGCATGACGGAACCATGGGGCCGGTCCTGAACCGCAGCGCATTGATGCAGGGCAGCGCTGTCGTGGTGTTGCCCTATGATCCAGCAAGGGACACGGTTTTAATTGTGGAACAGTTCCGAGCCCCGGTTTACTTGATTGACGATCCTGAGCCCTGGATGTGGGAGCCGGTGGCGGGAATGATTGACCCCGGAGAATCCCCCGCACAGGCGGCGCAGCGAGAAGTGCTTGAAGAGGCGCAAGTAAACCTGACCAGCTTGGAATACGTAGGGGGAGCTTATTCCTCAAGCGGGTCGTCAACCGAGTACATTCACCTTTATGTCGGACTGGCCGATCTGACCAAGACAGTTGAAAACGGCGGGGTCGCTTCCGAGGGCGAGGATATTCGCACTCAAATCCTGCCATTTGCCGAATTCATGGACCGTGTGGATGACAACCGGTTCAAGGACTTACCCCTGTTGATGCTGGCCAATTGGCTGGCGCGTCACAGGAACCGTTTGCGGGCATAGCTATCGCGGCTTGTGGTTGTCGCGCGTCGACTGTAAATCTTCGTTGATATGTAAAGAAATGAGGGTGCCATGCGCATTGCACGAGACCTTGCTGACGCAGTAGGAAAAACGCCGTTGATCCGGCTGAAACGCATCAGCGAAGAAACCGGGTGTGAAATCCTTGGCAAGGCCGAGTTCATGAACCCCGGCCAGTCGGTCAAGGACCGCGCGGCGCTTTATATCATCAAGGACGCCATCGCGCGGGGTGAGTTGAAGCCCGGCGGAACCATTGTCGAAGGCACCGCAGGCAACACCGGAATCGGCCTTGCGCTGGTTGGGGCGTCGATGGGGTTCAAGACCGTGATCGTGATCCCGGAAACCCAGTCCGAAGAAAAGAAGGACATGTTGCGGCTTGCCGGGGCGCAACTGGTGCAGGTTCCCGCCGCACCTTACCGCAACCCCAATAACTTTGTGCATTACTCGCGCCGTCTGGCCGAGGAATTGGCGCAGACCGAACCCAATGGTGCGATCTGGGCCAATCAGTTCGACAACGTGGCAAACCGTCAGGCCCACGTGGAAACCACTGGCCCCGAGATTTGGGAACAGACGGGCGGCAAGGTGGATGGGTTCGTCTCTGCCGTGGGTTCCGGCGGAACATTGGCAGGTGTCGCGGATGCATTGCAGCCCAAGGGCGTCAAGATCGGGCTGGTCGATCCGATGGGGGCAGGGCTTTATTCCTATTACACCACCGGTGAAATCGCGATGGAGGGAAGCTCGATCGCCGAAGGGATCGGTCAAGTGCGTATCACCAAGAACCTTGAGGGGTTCAAGCCCGACTATGCCTATCAGATGACGGATAACGAGGCGCTGCCCTATATCTTTGATCTGCTGCGCGAGGAAGGTCTGGTCATGGGCGGCTCGACCGCGATCAACATGGCGGGTGCGGTGCGTTTGGCCAAAGACCTTGGGCCGGGGCATACGATTGTGACCATCCTGTGTGACTATGGCACACGCTATCAGTCCAAACTGTTCAACCCGGAATTCCTTCGTGAAAAGGAACTGCCGGTTCCTGATTGGATGACCGAAGCGCCCCGCAGCATCCCCGGCGTGTTCGAGGACGTATGATGCTGCGGCAGGTCCGCCTGTTTTTCGCCTTAGTATCGGTTTGTTTGGCCGTTTTGGGCGGCCCTGTAGCCGCCCAGCTTACGGATCGGCAAAGCGAGTATTATCAGGGGTGGATCAGCACGGCGGACCGGGCCGAAGCGGTAATCGAAGCGAACCGCGCTTCGAATGCCGCGTTGGAAAACCTGCGTTCCGAAATCAACGAGTACCGGGAAGACTTTAATCGGGCGCGTGGTGCGAATACGGAACGTATCCAGACGCTGGAAAGTCAGCTCAAGGCGTTGGGGCCAGAACCTGAGGGTGACGCCACTGAACCCGAAGACATTGCGACGATACGTGCGCATCTGGAAGAACAGCTCAACAGCCTTCGGGTTCCGCGTGTTGTGTCCGAAGAGGCGTATAGCAGGGCCAACGGGCTTATCAGTGAAATAGACCAGATCATCCGGCACCGTCAGACCAAAGAACTGCTGGAACGAGGTCCGTCGCCTCTTAATCCTACATATTGGGCACCTGCCTGGGTGGACGTGAAAGAAGCCGCCCGTGGCCTAATCAATGAAATAACCGAAAACCTGAGAACGGATGTCGCCCGCGAGCAAATGAGAGAGCGCGGGTTGGGGATATTTGTCCTGTTGGTCATTTCGGCGGTGTTGCTGATTTTCGGGCGGCACTGGTCGGAAAAGGGCGGTGATTACCTGCGGAAGTTGGGGGGCTCTGGCACGGGCGTCTGGACCTTTGTGATATCCCTGTTGCGGATCATCCTGCCGTGGTTGGGCGTTTTGGCGGCAGTTGTCGCAATTAACCTGACCGGGGTGTTGGGTGTGCGGGGCACCTTGCTGCTTGAGGAAGTGCCATACTGGGCGGGAATAATCTTTTTCTATGACTGGATCGGGCGGCAAGTATACCTGATGGGGCAGGCCAGAGGGTTCAAGCGTCTGTCCGCCGCCAGGATCAAGGAACTTCGCGTCTATATTGATCTGCTGGCCTTGATGCTCATCCTTCACGAGCTGGCCATCCTGTTCGAACAAATCGAAAATATCTCGGATTCCACGCGTGCGGTGGTGAGCTTTCCTGTCATCGTGGCCACAGCTTTGTTGCTGCTTCGGGTGCGTCATATCCGGACTAACGACACGCAACCAGACGAGGCCGAAGCCCCAAGTGCAGCCCGGGCGGCGGGCTTCAGCCAATTGGTCGAATTCCTGCGTCGCGCCTTGTTCCTTTTGGGTATCGCGACGCCTGCTCTGGCTGCTTTCGGGTATACGAATGCGGCCGAAGCCATAGTCTTTCCCGCAGTAAAAACGCTGGTTCTGATTGCTGCACTGGTCATTTTTCAGCGCTTCATTACGCAGGTCTACGGCTGGATCACGGGGCAGGGCGAAGCTGTCTGGGATTCGCTGTTTTCGGTACTTGTCGGTTTCGCCTTGGCTATCTTTGCTTTGCCGATCCTTGCCCTTTACTGGGGCGCGCGTCAGACTGATCTGCTTGAAGCTTGGTCACGTCTGCTGCTGGGTTTTGATGTCGGCGGAGTGACGATATCGCCAAGCAACTTCTTCGTCTTCGTGATCGTGTTCCTGATCGGTTACGGCCTGACCCGAATGCTGCAAGGCGGTTTGCGCAACTCTTTGCTGCCAAAGACAAGCATTGACCCGGGCGGTCAGAACGCGATCGTTTCCGGCACCGGGTATATCGGGATTTTTCTGGCCGCGCTGGTTGCAATTATGGTTGCCGGGTTCGACTTGTCTTCGCTGGCCATTGTCGCCGGTGCGTTGTCCGTTGGGATCGGTTTCGGGTTGCAGACCATCGTCTCGAATTTCGTGTCCGGGATCATCCTGCTGGTCGAACGTCCGATTTCAAAAGGGGATTGGATCGATGTTAACGGGATGATGGGTTATGTGCGCGACATCTCGGTCCGGTCTACGCGGATTGAGACGTTTGATCGTACGGATGTGATCGTTCCCAATTCTGACCTGATCAGCGGCGTCGTAACCAACTATACGCGCGGTAATACCATCGGGCGTGTCATTGTTCCGGTCGGCGTCGCTTATGGGACGGATACCAAACTGGTTGAAAAGATATTGGGCGAAGTCGCCAATGCGCACCCAATGGTTTTGGCCAATCCCGCGCCCAGCGTTGTGTTTCAGGGGTTTGGTGCGGATTCGTTGGATTTTGAGATCCGGGCCATCCTGCGCGACGTGAACTGGGTGCTTTCGGTAAAGTCGGACATGAATCACGATATCAACAGACGCTTTGCCGAAGAAGGCATCGAGATTCCATTCGCCCAACGCGACGTCTGGCTGCGCAATCCGGAAACGCTTAGGGAATCGCCACCCGCGCCTACGTCCGAACCGGCAAATGAGGCGAGGAACACCCCGACCGACACAGCCAAGTCTTCGCCGATCGAGATGACTGAGGCGGATATGCCCGACAGCGACGGGGATGAGGTCTGAGGCCGGTTTCGGCCCGATCCGAAAAGGTTGAATTTTCGCTATATTCGGGCCTTGCAAATCCCCAAGCGATAGTCCAAATATCGCGCCCACGGAGAGGTGGCCGAGTGGTCGAAGGCGCACGCCTGGAAAGTGTGTAGGCGGGAAACCGTCTCCAGGGTTCGAATCCCTGTCTCTCCGCCACCCAGCCTAGAAATCCAGACCCAGATCGATTGTCCTGTAGGAATGCGTCAGCGCCCCGGACGAGATGTAGTCGACGCCCGTGGCTGCGATCGCGGCCACTGTTTCTTTGGTCACGTTACCAGAGGCTTCGGTTGTGATTTGCCCGTCTACCATCGAAACCGCTTTGGACAGCATGTCTGGGGTCATATTGTCCAACAAGACGACATCCGCACCCCCAACCGTAAGCACGTCTTCCAGTTGTTCCAAATGGTCCACTTCGATTTCAACTTTCATCATGTGGGACGCACGCGCCTTGGTTGCTTCGAGGACCGCCCGAACTCCTCCGGCGGCGGCGATGTGGTTGTCCTTGATCAGAATGGCATCCGACAATGAGAAGCGGTGATTAAACCCACCGCCGTGCAGTACGGCCTGTTTTTCGACGATACGCAGGCCGGGCGTTGTCTTGCGGGTGCAGGTGATACGCGTATTGGTGCCTTTGGTTTCAGAAACCAGACCGGCAGTCGCCGTCGCCACCCCCGTAAGGCGTCCGGCAAAGTTCAACGCTACGCGTTCACCAGACAGGATCGAGGCCGCACGGCCGTGTATCTCCAACAAGGTGTCTCCCTTGGCGCAGCGTTGGCCATCTTGCACGTGGCGAACGATATCAAGCGCAGGGTCTACCAGACGAAAGGCAAGCTCTGCCACTTGCATGCCGGACACCACCGCATCTTCACGTGCGTTTAGCCGAGCAGAGTAGGTTGTTTCTGGCGGTATGACCGTCAACGAGGTGACATCGCCATTGGATCCCAAATCCTCCATCAACGCTGCGCGCACAATCGGTTCTAGGATCAGGTCGGGTAGGGCAGGAACGGTCATACGTTTTCCTTTGTGTATTTGTCTCGAAACGCCAGCGCCTGTTCAAGCGTCAGCATTGATCGTTGTCCGGGGCCGGAGTGCGTACGCGGAAAATCCGACCTGTAGTGCGCGCCGCGGCTTTCTTCTCGCATCAATGCTGCAGCTGTGATCAATGTCGCGGTCGCCGTCATATTCAGAAAGGCAGGTGAGTTCTGGTTTTCGGCTTCGAGCAGCGCAATGCGCTTCAATGCTTGGCGCAGGCCCGTTTCGGTACGGACGACGCCAACCAGATCAGTCATGATCCCGCGCAGGTCTGCCGTGGCTTGCAAGATCGCTGTTCGGCAAATGGGTGCAAAATTCAGATTTACCTGTTCGGCATCGTCACAAGGGACATGCTTTGCAATGTCCCGCGCACAGGTGCGTGCAAACACCAACGCCTCTAGCAATCCGTTTGAAGCGAGCCGGTTTGCCCCATGCAGCCCGGTCGAGGCCGCCTCACCACAAACCCAAAGCCCGCCCAATGTGCTGCGCCCGGACAGGTCTGCCGCAACGCCGCCCATATGATAATGCGCGGCGGCCGTGACAGGTATGGGCGACAGCACAGGATCGACGCCATTGCGACGACAGGCTTCGGTAACTGCAGGGAATTGCGACGCGATGTCGACGCCGATGGCCTGCCGCGTATCCAGCGCAGGTTGCAAGTCGGACTGGGTTTGCAGAAAGACCGCGCGGGCGACAATGTCCCTTGGCGCGAGTTCTCCATCCGGATGCAGCTCCGGCATGAACCTGTGACCAGTCTTGTCGATCAGAACTGCACCTTCGCCGCGCAGGGCTTCGGTGGCCAGTGGGCAGGGATCTTCGCCGACACTGATCGCCGTTGGGTGGAACTGAACGAATTCTGCATCTGCAATTTTCGCTCCGGCTCGTGCCGCCATGCCTATGCCCTGACCTCGGATACGGGTCGGGTTGGTTGTTTGGGCATAAAGCCCGGCGGACCCACCAGTTGCCAATACATAAGCCGCCCCGTGCAACGCAATCGGGGGCGTATCTGATCCATCCGCCGGGGTCAGGTAGACGCCCTGAACCTGCTGGCCATCACTGTCAAAGCCGATGGCCTGCACCCCTTCAATCACTTGGATCGACGGCGTCGCACGTAGTGCGGTGAACAATGCGCGCATGATTTCCGCACCCGCTTGATCGCCCTTCACACGGACGACCCGTGCGGCCGAGTGGGCGGCCTCGCGGGATTGAACAAAGGCCCCGTCGCTGGTTCGGTCAAAGTCGGTGCCAAGATTTGACAGGTCAAGAATACGATCCGGTGCGGCGCGCGTGACGAAATCAGCTACCTCTTGCAGAACCGAACCGGCCCCTGCGCGCACGGTATCTTCGGCATGAGCCTCGGGGCTGTCAGTTTCGGCCATCGCAGCGGCGACACCCCCCTGCGCCCAGGCCGAGCTTGCGCCTGTCCCCAGCGCCTCGGGCGAGATAATCACGACGGGTCGCGGTGCCAGTTTCAGCGCGGCATAGACGGCGGCCAGTCCTGCGCCGATGATGACCACGCGCTTGGTGCTGACGTGTTGCATCCGCCCGGTCAGATACCCAGTTTGCGCGAAAGGTCTATCATCCGCTGAACCGACAAACGGGCTTGGTCGGCCACATCTGCGTCAACTTCGACCTGTCCGGTCATGGTATCCAGCGCATAAAGCACTTTTTCGAGGGTGATCTTCTTCATGTATGGGCACATGTTGCACGGACCTACAAAGTCGACCTCGGGCAGTTCGTCCGCAATGTTCGAAGCCATGGAACATTCGGTGATCAGCAATGCTTTTTCGGGTTTTTCATCCGTGACGTATTTAATTATGCCGCTGGTCGAGCCCGAGAAATCAGCCTCGGCCACCACGTCTGGGGGGCATTCCGGATGCGCGATCAGTCGGGTGCCCGGGTTCCATTCGCGGAAGTCTCGCAGGTCGCTGGCCGAGTATTGTTCGTGAACGATGCACGATCCTTCCCACCAGACAATGTTCTTTTGTGGAACGTCCCGAGCCACGTTTTGCGCCAAGTACTGATCGGGGGTCATAATGATTGTGTCGCTGTCCAGTGCGGCAACGATCTGCGCCGCGTTGGACGATGTGCAGCAGATGTCAGAGGCCGCTTTGACCTCGGCCGTGGTGTTGACGTAAGACACCACCGGTGCACCGGGATAACGACGGCGCATTTCGGCCACGCCATCCGCTGTTATGGATTCGGCCAAAGAACACCCTGCTTCCATATCGGGCATGAGAACCGTCTTGTCCGGGCTAAGGATTTTGGATGTTTCGGCCATGAAATGCACACCGCATTGCACAATCACGTCCGCTTCGACCTCGGTTGCCTTGATCGCCAGTTGCAGGCTGTCGCCGCCGAAGTCCGAGATGCCGTGATAAATCTCGGGCGTCATGTAGTTGTGGCCAAGGACAACTGCATTGCGTTCGGCTTTCAGGTCGTTGATCGCTTTGACATAAGGCGCATAGATCGCCCAATCCATTGGCGAAACGACTCGGGACATGCGCGCATAGATGTCTTCCATGCTGGCTGCCAGTTCCGCTGAGGGGCTAAGGTCGTACTTTTCGGAAAGATGCGCACGCTGCGCAGGTAGGTCGAACACGGGTCTGATATCTGCCTGTTTTACACTCGCGGCACTGAATATGTGATTTGAAAGTGATTGGCCACCGCTCCGCTGGGAAGAATGTTCCAAAATTCGCGGCATCCACGGAACTATATTGTTTTCGCGTGGGATTTTTCTGTTCCATGAGTGCATTTGCCGCGTAAGGCACCGAATTTCGACAGCTTTCCGTCCTTTGTCGCAAGATTGGCGCAATGCTGCCACATGGGGTGGCAATAACTCCGGTATTGCATCATTGGGTTGGTCGTTGGCGACTGACCCCAAGGATGTGTCGCGGCGGTAACTACGGTTTGGAAACTGGAACTTACCGATTAGCGAAATGTGACAGTTGAGATATCAAGGGCAGCGACCCAAAACGAGAAAAACCAAAGCGACGTGTTCTAGAAAAGCGATCCCATCGCAAATAATCGAGCAGGACAGTTCGCGTTCGGAGGTTAAATGTTATTGTCTGTAGTCGTTCCTTGTATGAACGAAGAGGACTCTGTGCCGATGCTGGTCGAGCGTTTGGTCGCGGCCACTGATCCCTGGTCCACTGATCGGGAGATCGTGCTGGTGGATGATGGTTCTACCGATGGCACGTGGGGTGAAATCTGCAAGCAGAGCGAAAGCCACGCAGGCGTTCGCGGTTTAAAGCTGTCAACGAACCGTGGGCACCAAGTCGCTTTGACGGCGGGTTTGATGGCGGCCAAGGGACAGCGGATTTTCATGCTGGACGCCGATTTGCAGGACCCGCCCGAACTGTTGCAGGATATGATGGCCATGATGGATCGCGGGTATGACGTGGTCTATGGACGCCGCAGCGAGCGCAAAGGCGAGAGCTGGTTGAAGAAGATGACCGCGCATGGGTTTTATCGGGTGCTGAATCGGTTGTCGGATGTGCCTATTCCCAACGATACGGGTGATTTCCGTTTGGTGAGCCGCCGTGCATTGGATGCGGTATTGGACATGCCCGAACGATCCCGGTTTATCCGGGGAATGTTCGCCTGGGCCGGGTTCAATCAGATCGGCATCGAATATGTTCGCGACCCGCGCTTGGCGGGTGAGACCAAGTATCCCATGTCCAAGATGATCCGGCTGGCGTTTGATGCCTTGTCCAGCTTCTCGATCAAGCCCTTGCAGATGGCCACCCGGCTGGCCTTTCTGACTCTGCTCATCGCCGCATTGATGGCTGTGTACGTGTTCTGGTCGCTGATCCTGTACAGCACGGTTGCTGGTTGGGCGTCGACCGTTTTGGTCATCAGCTTCTTTTCAGGCATTCAGTTGCTGACCCTTGGCATTATCGGAGAATACCTTGGACGGCTTTATGTCGAAGCCAAGGGGCGGCCATTGTTCTTTGTGGATGAACAGGTTGGCAATGGCGTCGAAACGCTGTCCGAGAGAGCGCAGAAGACGTCATGAGTGAACCCAAACGTATATTTCGGTTTGCAGTGGTCGGAACCGGTGTCGCCGCATACTATTTTGTCACGTATCTTGGCCTGCTGCAGATATTCAATTCCCCTTGGATCGCAAACCTGCTGGCATTCGGGTCTGCAATCCTTATCCAGTACGTTGGCCAAACCGTTTGGACGTTTGGTAGGCCAGTGGTCGCGCCGGGTCAGTTTGGCCGCTTTTTGTGCATGATCGCGATCGGCTTAGTCGTTTCGTCGATGATAACGGGCATCCTTGCACCCAGGCTGGCCCTTGCCGAACCGGTCGCCGCTGGTTTGGTCGTAGTTGTTCTTCCCATCATAAATTTCGTGATCCTGCGTTTGTGGGTCTATCGCGAAGAAAGCTCAATTTAGAGAGTGGTCATGTCGCATATCTATTCCAACGAGTTCTTTGACTACATCGACCGCGGTGCGCGCAGGTCGGCCGTTCGGCTGATCGAAACGCTTCAATCCCATGTCAAACCAGACAGTGTCGTGGATTTTGGGTGTGGGCGCGGCGTCTGGTTGTCCGAATGGGCGGCAGCCGGGTGTCAGGATGTTGCAGGTGTGGACGGGGATTATGTCGATCGCGAGACATTGGCCATTCCAAAGGACTGCTTTTTTGGCAAAGACCTGAGTCAGCCTGTCGATCTGGGTCGAAAGTTTGGCTTGGCTCAATCGTTGGAAGTGGGCGAGCATTTGCCCCACGAGGCATCGGCCAGTCTGGTTCAAAGCCTAACGACGCATAGCAATCTGGTTCTGTTCTCAGCCGCCGTGCCGGGGCAGGGTGGCGAGTTCCACATCAATGAACAGCCATTATCGTTCTGGCAGGGACTGTTCGCCGAGCAGGGCTATGCGGCCTATGATTGTCTGCGCCCTATTCTGTTTGACGATGCCTCGATCGAACCCTGGTATCGCTATAACAGCGTCCTTTACGCAAACGAAGCTGGTGCCGCGACGCTTCCTGCAGAGGTTCTGGCGACCAAAGTGGAACCAGGCGCGTTGAAAGAGGTGGGTACATTTGGCTGGAATTTGCGGAAAATGATCGTTCGCAGATTGCCACAAACGACGGTCACCAAAATAGCACAGGTCCGCGCATCCGTCATCGCGCGCTCGCACCGGAGCCAGTGATGAACGTAAGACCATTGTGGCAGGACCTATTGCGCCTGTGGTTGCTGGCTTTTGCGGCTTTGCTAGTGATCTACGCGCCCCTGGTTGTTGATCCGCTTGTGCGCCACGACGATTTTCCCGCGCTATTGGGGAAAAAGTTCATGGCCTATCAAAAGGCACTGGATGAAGGGCGTTGGCTGAATTATTGGTGGCAGTTCAGGCCGATACTTTGGTCATCGCCCGTAAGCTTTGTCTTGTACCTGATGGCTTGGGCTACATTTTCCGCTTGTACATCAATCACCATGCTCGGGCGCGAGGCACCGGGGTGGTACAAGGGCTATTTTGCGCTGTTTGTCGCGCTTTCGATCCCGGCATTCATGATCGCCTTTTGGTTTAACACACTACTGCCAGGCGTTTGGACCATTACCTTTTATGCGTTGGGCGTCGTGTTCCTGCCTCATCGGGTATCGGTCGCATTGCTGATCGTCGCGGTGCCGTTGTCTTTTATGGCCTATACAACATATCCATTTCTTTTGATGACCTTGGTGCTGATGTCCTACAAGGCACCGAAAACATACAAGAGCATGGCAACTACTCTGTTCGTGTTCTTTTTCAGCCTCGGTGTAGGGATGCTGTCCGTTTACAGTCTGAATTACATCTATCATGGTGTTTTTGGCATACCGATTGCCGACTGGCGCGCCCCGACCGAGGTGCAGTCAATCGAGGATCTAATGAAGAATCTCGGAAGACTACGCGTCTATCTTCACATGACGATCAGACAATTCGGGGGCGGAACGGCTGGCAGTGGGGCTGTGCTGTTAACATTCTTTGCTATCGGTTGGGGCATATTGTTCCGCGCTCAGCGGTTTGTGGCCATTACAGTGTTAGTTGCGATGTTGGCGGGTCTTGGACCTTTGCTTGGCAAGTCACTGATGTCGGGGGTATTGGTGCCAGCCCGGGCATTTGGCTGGATTTGGCTATTGCTTGGGTTCACCTTCACCACCGCGACTTTGCATCTGTCGTTGACGCCGGGAAGGGTGGCAAGCATCGCCCGGATCACAATTATGTACGTACTATTGATCAAGGTCATTCTGTTTGGACGTGCGACATATGTCAGGGTTCCGCCATGGCAAGAAGCCACCCGGGACTTGGCCGCCGCAATACCTGAGATCACGGAAACCGTATATATCTACGGGCATTATCTGGGCCTGACTGGCGCAGGACCCGCAGGCATCCAGTATCCCCGAGGTTTGAGATTGCGTTTGGTTTACCTGACGGGGCTAGACGTTATTATTTGTGATGAGACACCCGACGAATGTGCTGACGTCGAGCCGCCGATTGATCCACGGGGTTGGACGCATATTCCAATTGTCGAAACCCAAGGCAATCAAACCTTCATACTGTTGCCTTACCCGCCGGTCGGACCTTAGTTCGCGCACTTTTCTCATGCGGAAAAAAGCAATTTGTAACACTTAGAAGAAGGATTTATGAACGGGTTTCAGTTTAGCATTTAATCCAGTGGCGGGATATTCGGCTTCTGGCCCTAGGTAGCAGGCAAAATGATAGATCTGAGCGAATTGAACCCTTTGCGCAAAAGCCGCAACTACCTGATTTTTCAGCACCCCGAAAATGACAAGGCTTTGCTGAAGGTCAGGGTAGATGAGCCTGTCCGCAACCACCTTATCCCTCGATACGCCGAATGGCGTTATGGGAACCTGCGGCAATGGAACCGTGAGGCAAACGAATATCTGGCGGCGCTGCATCGTGGCCGCCCCGAGATTGAACGTTTGGCGCGTTTCATGGGCTATGCTCCGACCTCGTTGGGGCCGGCAATTGTGGTCGAGAAACTGACAGGCCCGGATGGTGATCTTGCACCGACGCTGCATAAGGAACGGTTGGGCCTGAGGAATGATCCCGAAGGGTTGGAACGTCTGCGCCAGGAATTCATGGGTCTTCTGGATGATCTCGAAAAAGGCCGCATCATCGTTGGCGACATGAGCTATGAAAACATAGTGCGTGCACAAGAACGGGGCGGAAAACTCACTGTCATCGACGGTCTGGGAGAGAGGGTTTTGTTCCCGCTTGCCTTGGTGAGCGACTGGGCGTTTCGCTTGTCGATTCAACGGCGTCGCGATCGTTTGGGTGGCGGCTTCGGGTTTTGACCAAGCGGGTTTGAGATTTTCCTAAGTCTTGAAAGCGTACGGCTGCCTTAACTCTCAGGCTGACCGCTTTTTTGTGTAGAATTAGTGGGCCGATATCATGGCGGTAGTGACCGCATGATGCAGTGACCCGGCCGAGGATCTGGGGCCGTAAAGGCTGACATGGTCGGTACCGCGACACAGGGCGAAACACCCAATATGGTGAATCGAACTGCGCGCCGCGTACCCGGGCTCAAACCGTCGCAGGTCTAATTGACACAGAAGTTCCAGAACCGCATTGATCCCATCGCCCAGCAAGTCGAACCGCGCCCAGGCATCCGTTTGTTCCGTGACCGAGGCTGTTTGGCCAAAGATTGCCTTTGCCTGATCCGCAAGGTCTTCGTGGCTGTCAAAGGGTGCTTCGATCATCCACTGGTCTGGCCCTGACCAAAAGGCGAGCACCTGATCTCCGGTAAATCGCTGAACTTCGGGCGCTGGTGCCCCAATCAGCTTGACCAAAGCCTTTTGCGCCTGTGTTTCCTTCCCGCGGCGCGCAGCGACCGAGGCCAAGGCCACACCTGGAACTTCGGTACATGTGACCGACCCAACCGTGTCAACACGCGGCTCAGACCCACCAAGGGCGGTTTTGGCGACAAGATCATGCACGAAGACGTTCTCCTTCGGGATCAACAAAATGGGCCGAGACGATTTCGACTTCGACCGTCAGGTCGGTCAGCGGGGAAACAAGGCGCATCTTCTCGCCCAGCCGTTCATCTCCACGTTTCAGCAGGCCCAGTCCGATGTTGCTGTTCAGGCTGGGGGAATAGGCCACCGAGGTCACATATCCCTGATCATGAGCTGCATCGATGGGGCCTTCGACGTTCATAAGGTGGCCTCCGGCAGTTACCTTATCTTCGGGAGTGATCGGCTTTAGTCCCACCAGCTTCAATATGTCCGGTGCGGTCAAAGCCTCTCGCTCGGACAAAACTGACCCGATACTGTCCTTTTTCCTTGAGACCATCTTGCCCATACCAAGGTTCAGTGCGGTAGTGGTTCCGTTCAACTCATTGCCGACCGGGTGGCCTTTTTCAATCCTCATTACACTTAGTGCTTCGGTGCCATAGGGCGTGACGTCGAACTCCTCACCCTCAGCCATCAACCGTCGCATGAGCGCGTCGCCATAGCGCGCGGGGACGGCAATCTCGAACGCCAACTCGCCCGAGAAGGAAATGCGGAACAGCCGTGCCCTTAGTCCGCCGCAGACGGTGATCTTGCCGCAGGCCATGAAGGGAAACGCCTCGTTCGAGATGTCGAATTCGGGGTCCACGATCTTTTGCAGCAGCTTGCGCGAATTCGGCCCTGCGACCGCGTATTGCGCCCAACCATCGGTGGTCGAGATTAGCTGCACATCCATGTCCGGAAACAGGCACTGGCGTACGAATTCCATGTGGCGATAGACACTTACAGCATTTGCGGTTGTGGTGGTAACGACGAAATGATCTTCGGCCAACCGTGCGGCGGTGCCGTCATCCATAACCATCCCATCTTCGCGCAGCATCAGGCCATAGCGTGTTTTGCCCACCGCCAGCTTGGCGAAACCGTTGGCGTAAACACGGTTGAGGAATTCGGCGGCATCCGTGCCCTGCACGTCGATCTTGCCCAGCGTCGTGCAATCGCACACCCCGACCGAGGCACGAGTTTGGCGTACTTCACGGTCGACGGACTCACGCCAATGCGTCTCATCGGCTTGGGGGAACCATTGCGCGCGCAGCCAGTTCCCGGCCTCGACAAATACCGCGCCGCGCTCCTTGGCCCAATGGTGTGATGGGGTCAGGCGGGTCGGGTGGAACTCCTTGCCAATCATCCGTCCTGCAAACGCGCCGATAGGAACGGGCGTGTACGGCGGGCGGAAGATGGTGGTGCCGGTTTCAGGGATCGACTTACCCGCGACCTCGGCCATGATCGCAAGGCCTGTGATGTTCGAGGTCTTGCCCTGATCGGTCGCCATGCCAAGCGTTGTATAGCGTTTCAGATGCTCGACCGAGCGGAATCCCTCCTGATAGCTGAGTTTCACATCCTTGACGGTCACGTCATTCTGCTGATCGACCCATGCCCGTTTGCAGCCCTGCACATACCAGAACGGCGTCTGTGCTAAGGGCGCGTCCTCGGCCTCGGGCAAGTCGGGCAGGGTGGCCAGGTTCAGAGCGGTGGCGGCTGCTTGGGCGCCTGAGCGAAGCGCGCCATGGGTTGACATGACTCCGTTGGCAGCGCCCGCGACGGACATGCCGACCGGCAGGTTCTCGCCCGGAACGAAAGCGGCAAGGTTTTCGTCCCAAACAGGCCGCCCGCGTTGGTGGCAGGTCAGGTGAACACTCGGGTTCCAGCCGCCCGACACGCCCAGCGCGCCGCAATCCAGCGTCCGGGTCGAGCCGTCGGGCAAGGCGACCTCGACAAAGCTCAGGCCCAAACGGCCTTTGGTGTTCACGACCTGCGCACCCTTCAGCACCTCATAATCATAGCTGAGTGGGGCGTCTTCGCGCACATCCACCACGGCGGCGATTTTCACACCTTTGGCGTGCAGGTCCGAGGCCGTGCGGTGACCGTCATCATTGTTAGTGAAGATCGCCACGCGCGGCGCAGCCGTCACCGCGAAGCGGTTGGCATAGGTGCGCAGCGCGCTGGCTGTCATGATGCCGGGTCGGTCATTGTTTTCAAACGCAATGGGCCGCTCGGTCGCCCCGGCACACAGCAACGCCTTTTGGCAGTAGATTCGCCATAGGATTTGACGCGGTTTGCCAGCGGGCAGCGAGGGCAGATGATCGCCCGTCCGTTCGACGGCCCCATAAATGCCATGGTCGAACGCGCCAATCACCGTGGTACGTTGCATCAGCCGGACATTGGGCATTGCCGACAGTTCAGCCACGGCCTGCGTTGCCCAATCGGACGCGCTTTGTTCGCCAACCGAGAAGGTCTCGCTGTTCAGACGTCCGCCCAGCGTGAAGTCCTCATCCGCCAGAATGACATCCGCGCCTGCGCGTCCGGCGGTCAGCGCAGCCATCAGCCCCGCAGGTCCGGCACCGATGATCAGTAGATCACAGTGACGGAAGCCTTTGTCATATTCATCCGGGTCGGCCTGCATCGACAGCGACCCAAGGCCAGCGGCGCGGCGTATGATCGGCTCGTACAGCTTCTCCCAAAACGCGGCGGGCCACATAAAGGTTTTGTAGTAGAACCCCGCGGACAGAAAGTTGGAAAACAGGTCATTCACCGCAAGCGTATCGAACCGCAGACTGGGCCAGCGGTTTTGCGAGTTTGCTGTCAGCCCGTCGAACATCTCGACAGTTGTGGCGCGTGTGTTGGGTTCCTTGTGCGCTCCGCTGCGTAGTTCCACCATACCGTTGGGCTCTTCGGACCCCGCCGTCAGCAACCCGCGCGGACGATGGTATTTGAATGACCGCCCAATCAGCCGCACATTGTTGGCCAGCAGCGCCGAGGCCAGAGTGTCGCCGGGATGCGCTGTATAGCTACGCCCGTCAAATTGGAAATTCAGGGTGGTGTCGCGGTCGATCTGCCCGCCGCTCAGCCGGTTCGCCTGTGTCATTTCGAACGCCCCCGCGCGCGGGCCACATCGCGGGCCAGTTCCACCTTGGAAATCTCGTGGGTCAGAGTGTTGCGAGTGACGACCAACCAAGACCGATCCCCGGCCTCGTGATACCAAAGCTCTTGATGCTCACCGGCGGGGTTGTCGCGCAAATAGGCATAGTCATAAAACGCGTCTGCGGCATTCTCGGCCATCCCGTCAGGCCGGTCGATCAGGGAGGCATCGCCCAGATATGTGAACTCTGAGGCATCCCGAGGCCCAAGCAGGGGGTGGTTGATGATCATATCCGTGGTCCCCTCTAGTGCAGGTTGGGCTGGTTGCCCGCGCCTTTTTCGTCGATCATTCGGCCAGTGCGGAACCGGTCTAGGCGATAGGCGGTGGCAACGGGGTGCGGTTCATCTTTTGCCAGCAGGTGCGCAAAGCAATAGCCCGAGGCAGGCGTGGCCTTGAACCCGCCGTAGCACCAGCCGCCGTTGAAATAGAGCCCCTGAACCGGGGTGCGGTCGATGATGGGCGAGCCATCCATCGACATGTCCATCACGCCGCCCCACATCCGCAGTAATCGCGCGCGGCCGATCATGGGCATCAGGGCCATGCCGCCCTCACACACATCCTCGACCACGGGTAGATTGCCGCGTTGGGCATAGGTGTTATAGCCGTCGATGTCGCCACCAAAGACTAGCCCGCCTTTGTCGGATTGGCTGACATAGAAATGCCCCGCTCCAAAGGTGATGACGCTGGGCAGAACGGGCTTTAGCCCCTCAGACACAAACGCCTGCAAGACGTGGCTTTCAATGGGCAGGCGCATCCCGGCCATGCCCATCACGCGGCCCGAGTTTCCGGCGACCGCACAGCCCACTTTGCTGGCACCGATAAAGCCCCGACTGGTCTCGACCCCCAGACAGGTGCCGTTTTCGATCCGCAAGCCCGTGACCTCGCAATTTTGGATGATGTCGACCCCGTGTAAATCCGCCGACCGCGCATAACCCCAAGCTACAGCATCGTGGCGCGCTGTGCCTGCGCGGCGCTGCACCAGACCGCCTTTGATCGGAAAGCGTGCGTCGTCGAAATTCAGATAGGGATGCTCGGCCCGGACCTGATCAGCGTCCAACAGTTCCGCATCCGCGCCGTTCAGGATCATCGCATTGCCGCGCCTTATATAGGCGTCGCGTTGTCCATCGGTGTGAAACAGGTTGATGATCCCGCGCTGGCTCATCATCGCGTTATAGTTGACGTCCTGTTCCAACCCCTCCCACAGTTTTAGCGAGAACTCATAGAATGGCTCATTCCCATCCAGCAAATAGTTCGAGCGTACAATCGTCGTGTTGCGCCCTACGTTGCCTCCCCCGATCCAGCCTTTCTCGACCACGGCCACGTTGCGCAGTCCATATACCTTGGACAGGTAATGCGCCGTGGCCAGACCATGACCACCGCCGCCAATGATGATGACGTCGTAGTGGGGCTTAGGCTCAGGCTCGCGCCAGACCGGTTTCCAGCCCTTGTGACCGGTCAACGCCTCTTTGATGACTCGAAAGCCGGAATATCGCATGAATCGGACCTTTTTCGCCAGAATTCACTATTTTGGGGCGGTTGGATATCCTCAGATGCGACATCGACATGTCTGAATCAGACCCTTGCCTGAAAACGCACCAAATCCGAGAACCAGTCGGCAAATTCGGTTACTGACGCAGAGTCGCGTTGGACCGACAGGAAATACCCTTCGCTGGCCGCCGCGGGTTGATCAAAAGCGGGCTGAACGGCCCCGGTTTTCACGGCATGAGCTGCGATGATCGAGTTTACCAAGGCCACACCGTTTCCAGCCACCGCAAGTTGAAGCGCCAAGCCATAGGAATCTACAAAGTAAGTCGGGTGCCCGACCTGTTGACCAGTTACATCGGACCAAGAAGCCCAACTGTCAGAGGTTCCCACAGATTCAATTAAAGGCAAGGTTTGCAGATCACCAACTAACGAAGGTGCCTTGACTGGGATAAGGCGGTTCGGCTGCAACGGAACCGCGTTCTTACCGACTTGCTTTTCAGACCCGAACCTGATTTCGATATCCGCCCGCGAGGCCGCGTATTCGTCGGGCCAGATCGTGCTGACAAATCGCACTGATGTTTCGGGGTGCTGCGTCCCGAACCTTGGCAGGGCGGGAGCAATGACCCATTCGATAATACTGATCGAGGCCGCCACGGTGATATGCCGTGCTTTTTTCTCGGTCAGGTAGGGCGATGCGGCGGTCTCGAGCATCTCAAGCGCTGCTTCAACCTGTGGCAGCAGTTTCCGGCCTTCATCCGTCAGGGACAGCCCACGCGCGTGACGGTGAAACAGGACCACGCCCAACCTCGTTTCCAGCGCGCGGATTTGCTGGCTGACGGCGGATTGCGTCAGGCCGATCTCATCAGCGGCAGCGGTAGAGCTTAGCCTGCGGGCGGCTGCTTCAAAGGACCTGAACCATGTAAGAGGGGGCAGTGCTTTTGCCATCGGTAACTTACCTATTAGTGATAGTAATACCTAAGGCCAAAGTTCTTTCGTTTGTCAAAAGATGATTCCGGCGGTGATATTTTCCCTGACTGAAAGAAGGGGGCAACCGTGAAGCCAAACATCCGAAAAATCGTAACCTATGATGAGGAAGTTCTGGTCGAAGGATTTCGTAAGGCCGACCGTCCCTGGCGCATGTTTGCCGTTGCTGCTGTTGTGTCGAACCCGTGGGCCGGGCGGTTTGTCGACGACTTGCGCGCTGAAATCCTTGCTTATGGACCGATCTTGGGTGAACTGCTGACCGACCGAATGGTCGCGCTGGCTGGTGGTGGTGACGCGATCGAAGCCTATGGTAAAGCAGCCGTTGTCGGGCTGGACGGAGAGGTCGAGCACGCCTCGGGTCTGATCCACACCCTGCATTTCGGGAATTTTTTCCGGCAGGCGGTTGGTGCGAAATCCTATCTGTCCTTCACCAATACACGGGGGCCCGCGAACACGCCAATCATGGTGCCGATGATGGATAAGAACGACGCGGGCCGTCGCTCGCATTACCTGACGCTGCAATTTGCGATTCCCGACGCGCCGCGCGCCGATGAGGTCGTTGTGGTTCTGGGTGGTGCGACATCGGGACGGCCACATCATCGTATCGGAGACCGCTATCAGGATTTGAAGGATCTGGGTCATGACGTGGACAACCCGGCCTCGGTCTGAGTCTGGCGATCTCGCTGCCATAGAGGCGGGCGAGGGGCCGCTGGTCATCCTGCTGCACGGGGTAGGTCTGCGGGCTGAAGCGTGGAATGCGCAGATTGATGCATTCGGCGCGGCAGGCTTCCGCGTGGTGTGTCCGGACATGTCTGGCCATGGTCGCTCACCCTTCCGTGACCCTGATGGGCTGCTCAGCTACGTTAAAGCCGTTGAACCCCTGTTGTCCGAACCATCCGTTCTGGTCGGACATTCGATGGGCGCGTTAATAGCGTTGTCCTTGGCCGCGTCAGGACATGAGCATTTCAGGGGTGTTGCGGCCCTGAATGCAGTTTATCGACGTGATCCCAAGGCGCGTGAGGCGGTTATTGCACGCGCCACTTCACTAAGTGCCGACGTATCGAACGATCCGTCAGGTACGCTTAGACGCTGGTTCGGCGATCAAGAAACCAAAGAACGCGAAGCCTGCGCCCAATGGCTGACCGAGGTGAATCCGGCGGCCTATAAAGCCGCCTACAGCGTCTTTGCTGAAAGCGATGGGGTGTCGGATGAAGACCTATCCAAAATCACGTGTCCCGCGCTGTTCATGACAGGCGCGGACGAGCCGAATTCAACCCCCACTATGTCCCGCAAGATGGCAGATCTGGTGGCGCAGGGACGAGCCGAGATCGTGCCCGGAGCGGCCCACATGATGCCAATGACTCATCCGGTTCAGGTCAATTCTTTTCTGTTGGGCTTCGTGCAGGAGTGCCTGATATGACAACCATCGACCCAAGGGCGCTGCGCGACGCTTTCGGCAGTTTCATGACCGGCGTAACAGTTGTGACCACACTTGATCCCAAGGGCGCCCCTGTCGGGTTCACCGCAAACTCGTTTTCGTCCGTATCGCTGGATCCGCCTTTGTTGTTGGTTTGTCCGGGCAAATTTCTGTCCAGCCACGATGTTTTTGCCAAGTGCTCGCATTTCGCTGTCAACATCCTGTCTGAGGGGCAGCAGGAAGTGTCCAACACCTTTGCCAGTTATAAAGGCGACCGCTTTGCAAAGGTCGACCACTCCAGAGGGTTAGGTGACCTGCCGTTGATCCAAGGAGCACTGGCCCAGTTTTGTTGTGAAACACATACCGCTGTCCCTGCCGGGGATCATACGGTTTTGATCGGCCGAGTTCAGGAGTTTTCGCACGCCAAGGGCAATGGTCTGGGTTATGTCGGCGGGGCGTATTTCAGCCTGGGTCTGGAGCGCGAGATCGACACGACAGAGCCAACGATCTGTGGTGCGTTGGTGCGGTCGAACGGCCATGTTTTGCTGGAGGTTCACAACGGTCGGCACCAACCGTTTCAGATCGCAGGTGTCGAACCCGGAGGGCAGCGCAACAGGCTGGCGCAAGGGCTGTCAGACCGTGGTGTGCCTGCACGGGTCGATCAGGTGTATTCCTCGTTTAGCGACGCGGGAAGCGCGATGCACTATACGTTCTTTTTGGCAACCTGCGACGAAACCCCCGCAGTAGAAGGCACCAAATGGGTGCCGATCGATGCACTGCCCAAGCTCAACTATACCACTCAAGCCATCCACGACATGATGACCCGCTTTGCGGTCGAGGCGCAGGAGGGGAATTTCTCTCTCTACCTTGGCGACGCGAAACAGGGTGACATCCACAGTTTGAATGAAGGAGCCCGTTGATGGAGTTTTCCCTGTTTGCCCATATGGAACGCCTGACGCCGCAGCAGCCTCATGACGTTCTTTACGATGAATTCGTGGGGCTTGTTAAAATGGCGGACGAGGGCGGGATGCGCGCGGTCTGGACGGGCGAGCATCATGGGATGGAATTCACCATAGCGCCAAACCCTTTCCTGTCGTTGGTCGATCTGGCGCATCACACGCGCAACGTCCGTTTGGGGACTGGGACGGTTGTCGCCCCATTCTGGCATCCGATCAAACTGGCAGGTGAGGCAGCGGCGGCGGATCAGATGACCAAGGGGCGAATAGAGCTGGGGATCGCGCGCGGGGCGTATTCCTTTGAATACGAACGCCTGATGCCGGGAATGGACGCTTGGGAAGCGGGTCAAAGGATGCGCGAGTCGACGCCGTTGTTGAAAGAAATCTGGCGGGGGGACTGTGCGCATGATGGTGAGTTCTATTCCTTCCCTGCAACGACGTCCGCGCCGAAGCCATTGCAAGAGGACGGACCCCCGATCTGGATCGCGGCACGCGACCCCAACAGCCACGAGTTTGGCGTCCATAGTGGGTTTAACATTCAGGTCACCCCCTTGTGGCAAGGCATGGAAGAGATTGAAACCCTGATGGGGCGTTTCAACGATGCCTGCGACAGTTACTCTGGGCCGCGCCCCAAAATCATGCTGCTTCATCACACATATGTCGGCGCTGATGAAGATGATGTTGCTCGGGGCGTTCAGGACTTGCGTCGGTATTACAACTATTTCGGAGCGTGGTTCTTGAACAAGCGTCCGATCACTCAGGGCTTGATTCAGCCGATCTCACCAGACGAAATGGACGCGAACCCGATGTACACGACCGAGAAGCTGGCGGCCGATCTGACCGTCGGCACTCCGCAACAGGTCATCGACCGGATCAAACGGTACGAAGATTTGGGCTATGATGAGTTTTCGTTCTGGATCGACAGTGGAATGACCAACGATCGCAAACGCGCGTCGTTGGCTCGGTTCATTGACGAAGTCATGCCTGTTTTTCAGTGAGGATCACGATGGGTAACTTGCCGCACTTTCAGCTTTTCATTGATGGCAGCCGGACCGAAGGCGCGTCGTCACAGGTCATGACGTCTGAAAACCCGGCTACCGGTCAGGGTTGGGCGACTTTTGCCTGCGCTGGGTCCGAGGATGTTGACTGCGCTGTCGCAGCAGCAAAACGCGCGCTGGACGATCCGCTGTGGCGCGATCTGTCAGCCACCGCTCGGGGGAAACTGCTGTATCGACTGGCTGATCTGGTCGCAGAGAATGCATCGCGTCTGGCCGAGCTTGAGACAACGGACAGTGGCAAATTGCTGGCGGAAACGGCGGCGCAAACGGGGTATGTTGCGGACTATTATCGGTATTTTGCTGGGTTGGCGGATAAGGTTGAAGGTACTGTTCTGCCGATCGACAAACCGGACATGCATGTGTTTACGACACGCGAACCGATTGGGGTGGTCGCCGCGATCGTGCCGTGGAACGCGCAGATGTTCCTGACTGCAACAAAACTAGGTCCCGCTCTTGCGGCTGGGTGCACCGTGGTTCTGAAAGCCTCGGAAATAGCGCCGGCCCCGATGCTGGAATTCGCCCGTCTGATCGACGAGGCCGGTTTTCCGCCGGGTGTTGTGTCGGTCGTCACAGGGGATGCCGAAAATTGCGCCATACCCCTGACGCGCCATCCTGACGTGGATCGCATAGCTTTTACAGGCGGGCCGGAAACCGCGCGCCACGTTGTGCGAAACTCGGCTGAGAATTTCGCAGTTACCTCTTTGGAACTGGGTGGTAAATCCCCGATTCTGGTGTTTGAGGACGCGGATCTGGATGGGGCGGCGAACGGCTTGATCGCGGGTAACTTCGGCGCGTCAGGCCAAAGCTGCGTCGCGGGAACCCGTGGGTTGGTGCACCGTCCTGTCTTGGAGGCGCTGATGGAGCGGATCGAAGAAAAATCTCGCGCAATTCGGCTTGGCGACCCTTTGCATGGGGACACGCATGTTGGCCCGCTCTGCACGCAAGCTCAGGTTCGCAAGATCCAAGAGACGCTGGCCGCAGCACGCGGGCAGGGCGCTGTGATCCGGTTCGGTGGGGAAACCGCAGACAGGCCGGGGAATTACATGAATCCGACGCTGGTCCAGTGCAACTCGCCCGAAACGGAAACCCTGAAGGTTGAGATGTTTGGCCCCGTGATGTCGTTGCTACCGTTTGATACCGAGGACGACGCAATTGCACTGGCAAATGCCACACCCTACGGGCTTGGGTCTGGCGTGTTCACGCAGAACCTTGCGCGGGCGCACAGGGTTTCCAAGCGGATCAGAGCAGGCATCTGCTGGGTAAATACGTATCGCGCAATCTCTCCCATCGCGCCATTTGGCGGGTTCAATCAATCCGGCTATGGGCGCGAGGCCGGGGTCGAGGCGGTTTTGGATTATACACGGACAAAAACAACTTGGATCAGCACCGCGCAAGAGCCGATGGCGAACCCGTTTGTAATGCGCTAAGTCTGGGCAGAAACAGGGAAGGGAGTATGCCCGTGAAATTGAAGAACCCGCATTTCAGGGCGCCAACAGACGCAAGCCAGCGCAAGGGTATCCCTCCGGTTATCTGCTATTCGCCAGACACGTTGCCGCAACCGGATTTGGGCGCGTTGAGCACGCTTAGGCAGCAGGCGTCCAAAATTGCCGAGGTGACTGCCGCACCGCGGGACGCGGCCTGCATTGATGTGCCTGCCGGCGCTTTCGTTCGGGTTGTTTCGGTCGATGGCCCGCAGGTCGGCGATCTGAATATGTGGAACAAACACGACCTGTCTGAGCGGTTCTATTCCGGCAAAACCCGCGCCCTGCACGGGACACATCTGTCGACCGGGGATCGCATGTGGTCCAGCTTTCCCAACATGCGCCCAATGGCGACCATCGTGGGAGATACGTTGGATTGGTACGGGTTTGATGAGTTTGGCGGTTCCGTCCACGACGTGATCGGCACGCGCTGCGATCCCTATACGGGCCGTCTTCTGTCGGGTGACGACTATCACTATTGCTGCCACTCGAACCTGACGCGGGCTCTGGCCAGCCACTGCGACCTGCCACTTCATGAGGCGGAAATGCACGTTCATGACGTTCTGAATGTGTTCATGTGCACGGGCTTCACGCGAGATACCGGGCAGTATTTCATGAAGGCCAGCCCGGTGCGCCCCGGCGATTATCTGGAATTCTACGCCGAGATTGATCTGATCGTGGGGCTTTCGGCCTGTCCAGGAGGGGATTGCTCGTCCGAGCATTCGTCGGATACCGCGGCCTGCTATCCGCTGCTGATTGAGGTGTATGACCCGGGACAGGACGCGCGCGACGCGCATGTCCAACCTGCGCGATCAGCTTATGATCGGTCTCACGGCGCAGGCTAGGCGGTTATTCGGCACCCCAAGCGGTCGAGCATCCGGCAGCAAAGATCAAGCTGTTCAATCTCGACATATTCGTCTGCTTTATGGGCCTGTGTGATTGATCCCGGCCCGCAAACAATTGCCTGAACCCCAAGCTGTTGAAAAAGCCCCGCCTCGGTCGCGAATGAAACGACGCCCGTGCCGTTCGCACCGGTCAGCTCCGCCACAAGGTCGCGGGCTGCGTTTTTGTCCATCGGCTCAAGACCGGCGACTTCGGCGACGGCCTGTTGGGTGATATTGGCGGCGCTGTGCACGGCCTGCATTTCAGGCAACAACGTGCGTTTGACGTAGTCGGACAGGGTGCGTTTGACCAGATCCGCATCGCTGGACTGAACGGGCCGCATTTCCCAGGCAACCTCTGCCTTGCTGGCAATTACGTTGTGCGCGACACCACCGGAAATACGCCCGATATTCACGGTCGTCCAAGGTGGTTCAAACGGGCTGCCGGATGGTGCGCGGGATTTCAGGACTTGCCGCAATTCCAGCAGTTTCCCGATGTAGCGGGCCGCATACTCAGCCGCGTTCACCCCGTCATCCGGGGCCGAGCTGTGCCCTTCTAGCCCGATAAAGGACGTGGTGTATTCATAGCAGCCCTTGTGGCCCTCGATCACGCGCATTTCTGTCGGCTCACCTATAATGGCAATGTCTGGAACGATGCAACGCTCGGACAGGTCATCCACCAGATTGCGCGCGCCAAGACACCCGGTTTCCTCGTCATAGGTGAACGAGAAATGCAGCGGTTGGGTCAACTGTTTCGTATCAAGAGTTTCCGCAAAAGCCAAGGTCGCGGCGATGAACCCCTTCATGTCGCAGGTACCGCGCCCGTACAGCTTTCCGTCACGCTCGACCATCTGGAACGGATCGCTGGTCCAGTCTTGATCGGCCACGGGAACAACATCCGTATGTCCGGACAAAACAATGCCGCCATCCATCTCTGGCCCAAGCGAGGCAAAGACGTTGGCCTTTGTTCCGGTCGCGTCCTGAGTCTGAACGCACCGCGCGCCTAGTGCAGTAAGAAAGTCGGTCAAATAGCGGATGATCTCAAGATTGCTATCCGCCGAAACCGTTTCGAACGCGATCAAGTCGGACAGGATTTCCTTGGTTCTTTGCAATGTCATGGCTTTACGAACAGTTTGCGGGGGCGGTCACAGAAACACTCTGCGCTCCCGGTTTCGGTGATCAGGATGGACTCGGTGATCTCAAACCCCCAGTCGTCCATCCAAAGGCCGGGCATGAAATGGAAAGTCATGCCGGGTTCAAGAACGGTTTCATCCTCGGGTCGCAGGGATATGGTGCGCTCGCCCCAATCAGGCGGATAGCTGAGGCCGACAGGATAGCCACACCGGGCGCCGCGTTCGATCCCGGCGCGTTCCAGAGGCGCGGCCAAGGCAAGCGCGATGTCGCGGGCCTGATTGCCTGCGCGGGCTGCGTTCAACCCTGCTTCGAGTCCCTCAACCAACGCAGCCTCGGCCCGCAGCAGGTGATCGGGTGGCTGGCCAAGAAACACGGACCGACAGAAAGGTGTGTGATACCGTCGATAGCAGCCGGAGAGTTCAAAGAACGTGCACTCACCCGACTTGAACGGCGCGCCATCCCAAGTGAGGTGGGGTGCCGCCGCGTCTGGCCCCGAAGGAAGCAAGGGCACAATGGCCGCATAGTCACCCCAATTTCCGTCGGCGCCATGAATTGCGTCGCTGTAAATCTGCGCCACCAACTCGTTTTTCCTAAGCCCCGGTTCGACGCGTTCCAGAACACCGTCGATGATATGTTCAGAGATACGCGCGGCCTTGCGCATCAAGGCGATCTCTTCGCCGGACTTGACGGCGCGTTGCCAATTGACCAGCGCGTTTGCGTCTATCAGCTCGGCGTTGGGAAGCTCTGCCTGAAGGGTCAGGTGAGCCTTGGCTGAATAATAGTAATTGTCCAATTCGACACCGATACGCCCGGTGGCAAGACCGCAATCTGCAATCAACGCTGCAAGGTCCTGCATCGGGTGGCAAACGGTCGACTGAACAAATTCGTCCGCATAGCCGCGAATGCGGTCGTTCGTCATCCAGACCGTGCGGCGTGCGCCGTTGGCATCCTGACCTCGGCCCCACCAGATCGGATCGGCATCGTGTAAAACCAAGACGCCTTGATGCACGTAAAACGACCAGCCCCCATACCCCGTCAGCCACGCCATGTTCGAGGGGTCTTCGACAAACAGCGCGTCCAGGCCAGCCTTCGCCATCGCCGCGCGCGTCTTGGTCATGCGGCGGTCGTACTCTGCCTGAGTAAACGCCGGATCAGCGTGGGCCATGGGCTGCTCCTGTCTGGTGTGAAGTCTTGTTGACAGAACTTGACGAAATCGGTCACGTCAATGGGAAACACAGGAAAGGCAGGCAATTGAAGATCTCATCCAACCCGTATCGCGGTGGTCAGAAACTGATCCCAGAGGCGCCATTCCCCGCAACCGATGCCGCGCGCGTTGCGACCTTGTTGGGTCAGTGCCCCGCGGCCGCTGAAACTCCGCTGACTGAGGTTGGCGGCCTTGCCGATGTCGCAAATCTTTGGGTGAAGGATGAGCGTGAGCGGATGAATCTTGGGTCGTTCAAGGCGTTGGGCGCGGCCTATGTGATTGCGCGCCACGCTGCGGATATCTCCGACGCCCCCGACGATACAACCTTAACCGGGCGGACCTATGTGACCGCCAGCGCGGGTAATCACGGCATGAGTGTTGCGGCTGGTGCGCGGATTTTTGGTGCAGATGCAGTCGTTTATATTGCCGAGACAGTGCCCGAAAGCTTCGCGGATCGCTTGCGGTCGCAAAACGCGCGGGTCGTGCGACAGGGGGCTGATTATGCGGCCAGTATGGAGGCTGCGGCGCAGGCCGCTCGGGACAGTGGCTGGACGTTGCTGTCTGACAGTTCCTGGCCCGGCTATTTCGAGTTGCCGCACATCCTGATGGAAGGCTACCTGCAAATGGCGGCCGAGGCCGTGCGTCAATGCCCGCAGAAACCGACGCATATCTTCTTGCAAGCTGGCGTAGGTGGGCTGGCAGGGGCCGTCGCCGCCTATGCCCGCCATGTATGGAAAGATGCTCCTCAGATTATCGTGGTCGAGCCCGAGGCTGCACCCGCTTTGCAGGCCAGTATCGAGGCGGGCGCGTGTGTCTTCGCCGATGGGCCAGACAGCGTAATGGGCCGCCTTGACTGTAAAGAGCCGTCACTGATCGCCTTGAACGGTCTGGCACGAGATGCGGATATGTTTCTGACGCTCTCAGATGAAGAAGTTCTGCGTTACCTGCCGGCAATGGCCGAGGCAGGCATCGCGACAACAGCGTCCGGAGGGGCAGGGATTGCAGTCGTCATGAATTCCGACGTTCGCACTGAATTGGGTATGGGCCCCGAGGCACGGGTTCTATGCTTTCTGTCCGAGATTGCCGAATGAGGGGCTTTGAGGATACCGAATTCGCGGCACGCACCGAACGTGCCCAGCGTTTGATGAGCGAGCATGGGCTTTCGGCATTGCTGCTAACCACCGAGCCCGAAGTGCGCTATTTCACGGGGTATTTGACCCGGTTCTGGGAAAGTCCGACGCGCCCTTGGTTCCTGATCGTGCCTGCATCTGGCAAACCCATTGCCGTCATTCCTTCGATTGGCGCGGCCCTGATGGGACAAACGTGGATTGATGATATCCGTACCTGGAGCTCGCCTGATTTGAGCGATGATGGGGTCAGCCTACTGGCCGACACTTTGCGAGATGTGACTCATCCCGGTGACCGTATCGGATTGCCTGACGGTCATGAAACACATGTCCGAATGCCCCTGGCCGATCTTTATCGCCTTAACAAATTGGCAGATGATCGCGTATTCGGGGGCGACGCGGGTATATTGCGCAAGCTCAGGATGGTGAAGTCCGAAGCCGAAATTGCCAAGATAGAAACGGCTTGTGCCATTGCAGGGCGTGCCTTTGCACGTGTTCCAGAAATCGCGGGCGCCGGTTTCACTGTTGCTTCAGTTTTTCGCCACTTTCAGATGTTGTGTTTGGAAGAAGGCGCGGATTGGGTACCTTACCTCGCCGGAGGCGCGGAACAGGACGGATATGCAGACGTGATCTCACCAGCCCGAGACACCGCAATGGCCCCCGGAGATGTTCTGATGCTGGACACGGGATTGGTTTGGGACGGCTATTTTTGCGATTATGACCGCAACTGGTCGATCGGTCCGGCCACGGCAGATGTCAAATCGGCTTATGCAACTTTGATTGAGGCGACCGACGCCGCGTTTGAAGTCGCCCGTGCAGGCGCGCGCGCGTGCGACTTGTATCATGGGATGAACTCAGTTCTGTCACGCCAAAGCGGTGATACCGGGGCAGGTCGGTTGGGGCATGGGCTTGGAATGTCACTAACAGAGTGGCCGTCGCTCATACCCGGCGATGAAACAGTTCTTGAGGCTGGTATGGTTCTGACGCTTGAACCTGGCATCGCTGTTGATGACAAAATTCTGGTTCACGAGGAAAACATAGTTATCACCGAAGACGCGCCGCGATTTATCAGCCCTAAGGCTGGGGCAGAGTTGGTTGAGATATGAGTTACTTACCATACACTCTTGACGCAGATGACCCATCCGCCAATCCGCTTGGTTTGATTGTCTTGCAAACAGACGAAACAATCGAGCCCGAGTTCAGCGCCTATTTCGCGGATCGCAGCGTTCCGCTTTACGTATCAAGGATACCAAGCGGGGCAGAAGTCACGACCGACACCCTGTCAGAAATGGAGAAATCCCTGCCAGTGGCTGCGGATTTATTGCCCAAAATTCGCCCTTACAAGGTTGTCGGTTACGGCTGTACGTCCGCCAGTTCCGTGATTGGCTCAGATCAGGTCGAGCGGATGGTTCAGCGCACATGTGACGTCGCTACCGTCACGAATCCTTTGCGCGCAGCGTCGGCCTGTGCTGCAGAACTGGGGGTTTCGAAATTCGCGCTTTTGTCGCCATATATCGAAGAAGTGAACGAACCTCTTCGTCATGCTTTCTCTCAAAATGGGATTTCGATGGATGTTTTCGGCTCTTTTGGAGAGGCTGAGGAATCCAAAGTTGTGCGGATATCCCAAAAATCCGTCACCGATGCCGCCATCCGGCTGGGTTCTGATTCGGCGGTTGAAGCTGTTTTCATAAGCTGCACGAATCTCAGGACTTTTGACGCGATACCGGAAATCGAAAAACAGCTTGGAAAGCCCGTTCTTTCCAGCAATCAGAGCCTTGCCTGGCACATGCGGCACCTGAATTCCGCCTGAATATCAGGCGCGTGCCAATTTCTTTGTCATTCTCTAGACATATTTTGGTTGCGCGACGCGTCCTGCTTGTCCTTAAATGGGCCGGACAGGTCTTTGAGATCCGGATGAACCGGGCAACCAAGGACGGCACAGGGGAGCCAAGTTGGTAATGACTAATGACGCAGCGTTCGTCGAATTTCAGCGTGTCCAGAAATCTTATGATGGCGAAATACTCGTCGTAAAAGATTTAAATCTTTCAATGCCAAAGGGGGAATTCCTCACAATGCTGGGCCCGTCGGGTTCCGGCAAGACGACGTGTTTGATGATGCTTGCCGGCTTTGAAACAGCAACGCATGGCGAGATCATGTTGGATGGGCGACCGATCAACAACATCCCACCGCACAAGCGCGGCATTGGCATGGTCTTCCAAAACTATGCGCTGTTCCCGCACATGACCGTCGCCGAGAACCTCTCGTTCCCGCTTGAGGTTCGGAAGATTGGCAAGGATGAGCGCGAAGAAAAGGTTAAACGCGCTTTGGATATGGTTCAGATGGGTGCCTTTGGCAGTCGTCGCCCTGCGCAGTTGTCGGGCGGTCAGCAACAGCGGATCGCCTTGGCCCGCGCGCTGGTGTTCGAGCCAGAGCTGGTTTTGATGGACGAACCGCTGGGGGCGTTGGATAAGCAACTGCGCGAACATATGCAGTTTGAAATTACGCGTCTGGCGCATGAACTGGGGATTACGACGGTTTACGTGACCCACGACCAGACCGAGGCGTTGACGATGTCGGATCGTGTCGCCGTGTTTGATGACGGACGCATTCAGCAACTTGCGCCACCGGATTTGCTGTACGAAGAGCCTGAAAACAGTTTTGTCGCCCAATTCATTGGGGAAAACAACACTTTGGAAGGTGTTGTTAAATCTATCGTCGGCGACTCGTGCGTGGTCACACTTGACGACGGTTCAGAAATCGACGCCAAGCCCGTCAACGTCACCAAGGCGGGTGAGCGGACCAAGGTGTCGATCCGGCCTGAGCGTGTTGAATTCAACAAAGATCGCCTGCACGCCGATGCCCACACTCTGAAGGCAACGGTGAAGGAGTTCATCTATATGGGTGACGTGTTCCGTTTCCGCCTGTCAGTGGCGGGCAATGATGACTTCATTATCAAGACCCGGAACGCACCTGACGCCATCAGGCTGTCCCCCGGCCAAGAGGTCGAGATCGGCTGGCTGGCGCATGATTGCCGGGCGCTTGACGCCTGAGACTTGAATACCCCGCGGTTGCGGGGCAAGAGTTGGCCGGGTTGCCCCGTGACCCGGTCTCAAAATCTAAATTTAGCGGGTATAACAGGGAGTTAAACATGAAAGTTAAAACCACTCTGATGGCAAGCGCAGTTGCTGCCGTTGCCGGTGGCGCGATGGCCGAAGAGATGACCATCGTCTCCTGGGGCGGCGCGTATTCCAAGTCGCAGCTCAAAGCGTATCACGAGCCCTATTCGGAAAAGACGGGCGTCACCATCCTGAACGATGACAGCTCGGCCGAGGCCGTTGCGAAGCTGCGCGCGATGAATGAAGCGGGCAACATCACTTGGGACGTGGTGGACGTTGTTGCCGCGGACGCGATCCGTCTGTGCGATGAAGGTCTGGCGTTGGAAATCGACTTTGACAGCCAGCTTGCCGCTGCACCGGACGGGACACCGGCGTCCGAAGATTTCGGTGATCTTCTGGTCAGCGACTGCTTTATCCCGCAGATCGTGTATTCGACCACATTCGGCTATCGCACCGATCTGGTAGGCGATAACCCTCCGACCGAGATCTGCGCCGTTTTCGATCTGGAGAACTATCCGGGCAAGCGCTCGCTTGAAAAGCGTCCGATCAACAACATGGAATGGGCGCTGCTGTGTGACGGTGTAGCCAAAGAAGACGTCTATGATGTTCTGGCAACACCGGAAGGTCAGGATCAGGCGCTGGCCAAGCTGGGCACCATCAAGGACAACGTTGTTTGGTGGTCTGCCGGTGCCGACACGCCGCAGTTGTTGGCCGACGGCGAAGTCATCATGGGCTCGACCTATAACGGTCGTCTGTTCAGCGTGATCGAAGAGCAGAAACAGCCCGTCGCAATGCTGTGGGACGCGCAGGTGTTCGATCTGGACGGCTGGATCATCCCCGCCGGTCTGAGCGAAGAGCGTCAGCAGCGCGCGTTGGACTACATCATGTTCGCAACCGACACGCAGCGTCTAGCGGATCAGGCCAAGTACATCTCGTACGGTCCGGCCCGTGCCTCTTCGGCGCCGCTGGTGGGTCAGCATGCCGATCTGGGTATCGACATGGCTCCGCACATGCCGACCGATCCGGAGAACGCCAAGAACACGTTCCTGTACAACTACGAGTTCTGGGCTGACTACCGCGACGACATCGACGCCAAGTTCCAGGCGTGGTTGGCGCAATAAGCCTGCTTTAAGTCATTGGTCGGGGCCGCCATTGGCCCCGATCCACCAAGAAAGACCAAGGGACGCAGATGACTGACGCAACTCAATCCGGTCCGATGCTGGCCGCCGATGGCACGCCGCTGAAGAAATCTCTGGCGCGGTCTTTGCGCCGCCGCAAGCTGAGGGCGCTGGCCCTGATTGCGCCGCTGCTGCTGTTTGTCCTGCTTTCCTTTGTGATCCCGATCATGTCTATGCTGTTCCGCTCGGTCGAAAACAGCATTGTGGCCGACACGCTTCCTTTGACCGTTGTCGAATTGCGCAATTGGGATGCCGACAGTGGTGAACTTCCGGATGAGGCGCTTTATGCGGCCTTTACCAAGGACATGATCACTGCGATCGACGAGAAAACGCACACCCGTCTGGGCTCGCGTCTGAACTATGAACAAACCGGTATGTCGTCGATGTTCCGCCGGTCTGGTCGTCAGATCAAAAAGCTGGACCCCGAAACAGACGGCCCGTTCAAAGACAAGCTGATTGAAATTCACGATGGCTGGGGTGATGTCGAAACCTGGCGCACGATCAAGACGCACGCGGTGCCTATCACCAACGGGTATTTCCTGAATGCAATCGACATGCGCCGCACCCCCGAAGGCGCGCAGGCGCAGCCTGAAGACAAACAAATCCTGATCAAACTGTTCGGCCGCACACTTATGATGTCGCTGATTATTACAGCGTCCTGTATCCTGCTGGCTTACCCGGTGTCCTACCTACTTGCGACGCTGCCGATGCGGGTGTCGAACCTGTTGATGATCCTTGTGTTGTTACCTTTCTGGACATCACTTCTGGTGCGAACCTCGGCGTGGAAGGTGATGTTGCAACAGCAGGGCGTGATCAACGAAACGCTGGTCTGGTTAGGGCTGGTGGCCGATGATGCGCGATTGGTGATCATTAACAACCAATTCGGCACAATCATTGCGATGACGCATATCCTGCTGCCGTTCATGATCTTGCCGATGTATTCGGTGATGCAGACCATTCCCGACTCTTACACACGCGCGGCAAAATCCATGGGCGCGACCAACTGGACAACCTTCTGGCGCATTTACTTCCCGCAATCCATTCCGGGCATCGGGGCGGGGTCGATCCTCGTGTTTATCCTCGCCATCGGCTATTACATCACGCCCGAGATCGTGGGTGGCACCAAGGGTGTCTTCATCTCGAACCGGATCGCTTATCACATCTCGTCCTCGTTGAACTGGGGGCTGGCGGCGGCCTTGGGTACGATCCTGCTGGCGGTCGTTCTGTTACTCTACTGGTGCTATGACAAGATTGTGGGCATCGACAACGTGAAGCTGGGATAAAGACGATGGCAGCACTTACACCTATATCCCGCAAACCCATGTCGGTTGTTCTGCCCGCGGTGGCCATTGCCGGAGGTTTTCTTGGCATGTTCGTCGGGGCCGGGCAGGGCAGCGTCCTGCTGGGGATCCTGATCGGAGCCGCGCTGATGGCGGGCCTGGCCTGGGTCTATATGAACGTTCTGGACAATGAGAGCGTGGCTCGGTGGATCACGATACTAGGGCTGGGCGGGCTTGGCTTGCTGTTCGCCGGAGTTACCGGGCTGATTGTCGGGCTGCTGGCCGGATGGTTCTTCGCCTTCTTCATCTTCTGGCTTTACGAAGGCCGCTACCGGCAGAAATTGCTGCCGTATATGACCGGTCAACAGGTGTTCTGGCACTATACGTTCCGGGTGATCTGTGGTGCGATCTTCGTGTTCCTGATCACGCCGATCCTTGTGGTCCTGCCGCTGTCGTTCAACGCGCAGGATTTCTTCACCTTCACGCCCGAGATGCTGAGGCTGGACCCTGAAGGATATTCGCTGAAGCACTACCGCGACTTCTTCACTAATAATGAATGGCAGCGCAGCTTTAAAAACTCGCTGATCATTGCGCCGATTGCGACGTTCATTTCGGTTTCACTGGGTACTTTGGCGGCCATCGGCCTTAGCCAGAGTCATGTTCCCGGGCGGCGTGCGATTATGGGTATCCTGATCTCCCCCATGATCGTGCCGCTGATCATCTCGGCCACCGGCATGTTCTTTTTCTACAGCGATATTGGCCGGTTCCTTGAAGGCACGTTGGGAATGGACAAGAACTTTGTGGGCTATGTGAAGGTCATTCTTGCCCACGCGGTTCTGGGTATTCCGTTTGTGATCATCACCGTAACGGCGACTCTGGTCGGTTTTGACCAGTCGCTGACACGGGCGGCGGCAAATATGGGGGCAGGGCCGGTGCGGACCTTCTTCAAGATCCAGATGCCGTTGATCCTGCCGGGTGTGATCTCAGGCGGGTTGTTCGCCTTTATCACCTCGTTTGACGAGGTGGTTGTGGTGCTGTTCGTCGGCTCAGCCAGCCAGAAGACGCTGCCGTGGCAGATGTTCACCGGCCTGCGCGAACAGATCAGCCCGACCATTCTGGCGGTGGCGACGATCCTTGTCGTGATCTCAATCGCGCTGCTGACCACGGTTGAATTGCTGCGCCGTCGGTCGGAACGTCTGCGGGGTCTTTCCCCCGCTTGACGCGCGCCACGGCGTGATTTAGCCATTGCGATATGCAGCCCGGTCGCGATGGCGTCGTGACAGTCAATCGGGCGCATGGCTCTCGGTTCCCGAGGCCGCTTGTCCTGAACGCCGGGACTTGTGGCCGGGCACCTTTCGTCCGGCATTGCAGGAGAGAGCACGATGACAGATCTGACAAATCGCCCCGAGTTTTTCACCAGCCACAATGGTGAAAAGGCCCCGTTGCCGTTCAGCAAGGCCGAATATGACCGACGTCTGTCGGGCCTGCGCGCCATGATGGCTGCGCGGGATATCCCGGCGGTGTTACTGACCTCAATGCACAATATCGCCTATTATTCGGGCTTTCTGTATTGCGCCTTTGGCCGTCCTTACGGCTGTGTGGTGACGCAGGACGCTTGCACCACGGTGTCGGCGAATATCGACGCGGGCCAGCCTTGGCGACGCTCGGTCGAGGAAAACGTCATCTACACCGACTGGAAACGCGACAATTACTGGCGTGCGGTGGCCAACCTGATCGGCGGTGCTAAGCGGATCGGTATTGAAGGCGATCACATGACGCTGGCCGCGCGCGACACGGCGCTTGCAATGCTGGGACAGCCCGAGTTGGTGGACGTGGCCGCGGATACGATGGCGGCCCGGATGGTGAAATCCGCAGAAGAGATCGAGCTGATCAAGGGTGGGGCCCGCACCGCAGATGTCGGCGGTGCCGCTATTCACGCCGCGATCCGCGAAGGCGCAACCGAGATCGAGATCGCCATGGCCGGGCGTGACGCGATGGAGGCTGAGATTGCCCGTGCCTACCCGGATGCCGAATATCGCGATACCTGGGTTTGGTTCCAATCGGGTCTAAACACCGATGGCGCACATAACCCGGTCACCAAGCGGGCGCTGCAAAAGGGCGATATCCTGTCGCTGAACACATTCCCGATGATCTCGGGCTATTACACCGCGTTAGAGCGTACGCTGTTCCTAGGCGAGCCGGACGCTGACAGCCTGCGCATCTGGAAGGCCAACGTGGCCGCGCACGAATTGGGCCTAAGCCTGATCAAACCCGGCGCGACTTGTTCGGGCATCACCGCCGAGATCAACCGGTTCTTCGCTGATGAGGGCCTGCTGCAATACCGGTCCTTCGGCTACGGCCACTCGTTCGGCGTTCTTAGCCATTACTATGGGCGCGAGGCGGGGCTGGAGCTGCGCGAGGATATCGACACGGTGCTGGAGCCGGGCATGGTCGTGTCAATCGAGCCAATGCTGTGGATTCCCGAAGGCCAACCCGGCGCGGGCGGATTTCGCGAGCATGATATTCTTGTCGTCGAGGAAGACGGGGCAGAGAACATCACCGGCTTCCCTTACGGGCCGGAACACAACACGATTACCTGACCGGACAGGCGGGAGGGGCACTTAGCCCCTCTGGCCACGTTCATGGAAGATGAAACCGATGAAGTTCAACAACACCTGAGCGGCCAGAATCTGCGTGCTTTCGGTGGGGTCGTAATTCGGCGCGACTTCGACCAGATCAATGCCCACCACATCGCCGCGTTGCGCCAGACCTTGCAGGATTTCCAGTACGTCATAGTACAGAAATCCGCCATGGCTGGGCGTGCCCGTGCCCGATGCAATGGACGGACAAAAGGCGTCAATATCAATCGTCACATAATACCGCGCGCCCTCGGGGATGCGCGCCAAGACACCCTCGGTTCCCAGTTTGCGGATTTGCCGCACCGACAGAATGTCTGACCCACGGGCGCGTGCATCCTCGTAGCCTTCTTTCGCGGTTGAGGACACGTTGCGAATGCCCAACTGTGTCATGCCCGAGACATAGTCTTTCTCGATCGCGCGCCGCATCGGGTTGCCGTGTCCGGCGGTGACACCGTGGCGTTCATCGACGAAATCCAGATGCGCGTCGATCTGGACCACATGGATTGGGCCGTTTTCGGCACAATTGGCGGCAAATGCGTTGATGCAAGGGATGTTGACCGAATGATCGCCGCCGATAGTGACCGGTAGGGCGCCTGCGTTCAGGATTTTCTGCACTCCGAACTGGATGTTGGCGTGGCTTTCCTCGGTCTTAGTGTGGATGATGTCGGCGTCCCCGATATCAACCATGCGGACGGAACTATCCAGATAGGTCGCGTCATCCTCGTGATCATAGGCCCCCGCGTGACCAAAGCTGAACAGGGTCGAGGCCTCGCGCACGGCACGCGGCCCGAACCGAGCGCCCGACCGCCACTGGGTGCCGAAATCGAACGGAGCGCCAAGAACGGCCACGTCCGCGTCTATTTGATCCCAGTCCTCGACATAGGGTGACTTGCCAAAGGTTGAAATACCTACGAAAGGCAGGTTGAGGCGTCCGCTGGAATACCCATGTGATGACATAGCTGAAGACCTGTTTCTTGTTTTCCGTTCAAAACCTAGCCGGGTTCTTGGTCGGTGGATAGATCATCCAGATGAAGTTGGCGGTTGAATGTCCCCGCTGCCGGTGTCTATCTGACGGGGCGACTGGAAAGGAAATACCGTGAGTGATCACGAACTGCCCCCGGAAACGGGTATCTTCTATATCAACCTGGACCGTGTCCCGGCGCGGCGAAACTTTATGGAAGGGCAGTTTATCGCTGCGGGTGTGGCTGGTGCCGCGCGGTTCAGCGCAGTCGATGGTCAGGTGCCGGGTGCGTTGGACAATAACGGCTATGTGCCGGGTGCAGGAAGCCGCTGGGGGCTGAAGCAAAGTGAAATTGCGTGCTTTGAAAGCCACCGCGCGGTTTGGCAGGCTGCGTTGGATCGCGGCCTTCAGTCGGTTGCAATATTTGAAGATGACGTGGAATTGTCTGCGGAAACGGGCAGGACAGTCTCGACCTTGCTGAGTAATCCGGCTGAGTACGATATGGTCAAGCTCGATTATTCCCCAAGGTCAATGAGGTTTGGGGAAGTAAGCCACATTTCGGACGTTCCGGTCAGACCTATGCTTGAGATGGCTCCGAGCTCAGCTGCTTATATTGTGACACAAACCGCGTGTCGGAAGCTTCTTTCCTGGTCCGAGCAGTATTCAGACCATCTGGATGACTTCATTTCCTATCCGCGTACAGATTGGCGCATGTATCAGTGTTTTCCCGCCGTGGGCGTTCAGATGATCTGGTCAAAGCAACAGGATCAGTTAGATGAAGAAGTAAAAGTCAGTGAGCGGTCGATAGACACCAAAACGAATACCGGTCTGGACAAAGGACCAAGCTGGTTCCGCATTCTGCGTGAACTTCGCGCAGCAAAGAGAAAACTGTATTGGCGAATGGGCGGTGAAAAGCGGTTGTTGGAACAGGGCGGTTACGTTGGATTTATCCCCTGCGCAGAGGACTTAAAGGTGTAAGCGCGCAACGATTTCAGCGTCATTTGCACGTAACGAGGTCATTTGCCCTATAAGCGTTAACAAAACTACCATTTTGATATAACCTCGCGGTGTTGTTTCCAATTGGCACTTGGGTTTTTGGTATGAGTCAGACGATTTATGAACGATATGGCGGCTTCAAAACGATCAGCCGGATCGTGATGACGTTCTATGAGATGGCTTTGGATTCCGACCAGATCGGAGATCATTTCGAAGACATAGACATGCCTCGGCTGATCGATCATCAAACCAAGTTCGTATCTTCACTTGTGGGCGGCCCGGCGTCGTTCAGCGATGACAGGATTGAGGCCGTTCATCGGCACCTGAATATTTCGCATGCTGATTTTGACGAAATGGCGGATTTGTTCGGCCAGGCATTGGAGATGCACGGTATGCAGGACGCTCATATCAAGATCGCGCTGAATGCCATTGAGTCCAAGCGCGCAATCATCGTGACGCGCAACGCAGCATGAGCATTCTGGCGATAAATGAGCAATTGCTGCGGGCAATTGGTGTAGGAATCGCGGTCGTGCGCGCCTCGGACCTTGGGTTTGTTTTCTATAATGGTCCCTTCATTGAGTGGTTCGGCACGCCCACCGAAGGGCAGACGTTGCTGGACGTGTTCCCCGATCTGGATCAACGCGAGTTGGAGGACGTCAAGCAATCGGGTCTGCGATACTCGGTTGAAATGCAGATCAAGCCAAAGCGTCGGACGTTGGTCTTTGCAATGTCGGTATCGCTGGCCAATGGCTCGGAAGAGCAGTTGCTGGTTGTAGAATACCAAAACATCACGCGCATCCGCGAGTTGGAGAGTATGATCGACAGCTACTCGACAATGGTCGAGCGCAACACGCGAGAGCTGGAGCGTGAAAAAGAGCGTGTCGAGCGTCTGTTGCTGAACCTGATGCCGCGCGCGGTCTATGAGGAGTTCAAGACATTCGGCGTTGTCACGCCGCAGCTTTATGATCAGGTTTCAGTGGTCATGCTGGATTTCGTCGGTTTCACGGATTTCGCGGCGAAAACAGATCCCACTGTCACGTTGAGCGAGTTGAACGACATTTTCACAGCCTTTGATCGGATCGTCGAGCAATTCGGATGCGAGCGGATTAAAACAATCGGGGACGCATACCTTGCCGTGTCCGGGATGCCGGACGCGACCCCGGATCATGCAACGGCGGTTGCGCATTGTGCGGTCAGGTTCTTGCGTTATCTGGAACGGCGTAACGAAAGCCACCCTCATAAATGGCAGGCCCGCATCGGGCTTGGAATGGGGCCTGCAGTGGGCTCTGTTGTCGGGATTCAGAAATATGTCTACGACGTGTTCGGACCGGCGGTAAACATCGCCTCGCGACTGCAAGTTTTTGCTAACCCTATGAATATTGTCGCCCCTGAAGACATGAAATACGCCCTGATTGATGAATTCCAGGTCTCGGAGTTAGGACGTGTGGACATCAAGGGGATGGGGGAAATGGATCTGATCAATGTCACCTCGGGCCTAAGTATGCCGCAGCCAAGGTCGGTGTTCTGATCAGTCGTCTTGCGGCACCAATCCCAAACCCCTGAGATAAATGCCAATCCCCGACTCCAGTAAGTCTTCGGGTGGGAAGGGCGATGTTGCACCTGTGTTTCTTGCGTAAAGTTCCACGACACCGTGGCTCATGGCCCAGATATGGGCGCTGAACATGGATGCCGGAGGGCGTTTTTCCGGTGGTATGTGCTGCGACAGGTCCGCTGCGGCCTTTTCCAATACGCTTTTTGCCCGGTTGGCAGCCAAGGAAAGTTCAGGCGTGCGGTTGATGGAAACGCCACTTTCGAACATCGCGATGTAATGGCCCGGGTGCTTGCGCGCAAAGGCAAGATAGGCGCGCCCTGTTGCTTCGAACGCAGCAAGTGCCGATGGCTGTCCCTTGTCATAGGCATATTGCATGAGGTCCGCAAACATCTCGAACCCTTGCCTGGCGGCTTCGGCAATCAGGTCTTCACGGCCCTGAAAGTGCCGGTAGACCGCTGCTGGCGTCACTCCGGCGGTTTTGGCGGCCTCAGACAGGGTAAAACCCGTTGGGCCTTTTTCCTCGATCAGGGATAAAGCGGCCTCGATCAGGGCTTGCTTGAGGTTGCCGTGGTGATAGCCGCGTTTCGTCATCCCTGGGTCAGGTGCCTTTGTTGTCGTGAATGGGCGAAACTTGACATAATCCGAGTTGGCGGCTTCGTCCAATGTCTATCGCGTTGGAGACACGTGAATTTCATCACGAATCCCAAATTTCGGGGCCGCCGCAGATTTTTGTGTCGACCTCGCCTATGGCTTTGACGTCTTTCTCGTCATAATCCAGAGCGTGCAGGACCGTTCGAATGGCGGCGAGACGCGCCCGTTTCTTGTCATCCGATCGCACGATGGTCCATGGGCACTGTTCGGTGTGGCTGCGTGTCAGGGTTTCCGAAATCGACTGGCTGTATTCATCCCATTTACCAAGCCCCTGAATATCAATCGGGCTGAGTTTCCATTGTTTCAACGGGTCAGTCTCGCGGGACAAGAACCGGTTAAGCTGCTCGGCCCGTCCTACATTCAGCCAGAACTTGAACAGATGAATACCGTCGTTGATCAGGCTGGTTTCCAGGGGCAACACCTGCCGAAAGAACCTCTCGCGTTCTTCCGGGGTGCAAAATCCAAACACGTTCTCGACGACACCGCGATTATACCAGCTTCGGTCGAAGAACACGATTTCGCCGGCTGCGGGCAGGTGCGGGATATATCGCTGGAAATACCACTGGCTGCGTTCTTGATCAGAGGGTTTGCTAAGGGCAACGTTTCTGGCGCCCCGAGGGTTTAGGTTTTCCCGAAAGCGTTTGATCGTGCCGCCTTTGCCCGCCGCGTCGCGCCCTTCGAAAATGATAGCGATCCGGCGTTCGGTTTCCTTCACCCAAGACTGCATCTTGACTAATTCAATCTGCAACGCCTCCATCTGTTTTTCATATTCTTTGCGCTTCATTCGCTCGTCATACGGAAAGCTGGGATTCAGGATGTCATCCTTGTCTGCTTTCTCGATAGCGGATCGAACGTCCTTTGGAGCGTCTTTGCGGAAGTACTTTTCGATGGAACCTTTTTCAGACCGGGCCATGAATTACCTCTCGATAAAATCCAATTCCTACTATGGATTAGCCGAGGCTTTAACGCAAACCCGCCCGTTGCGCTGCCCGGTCGATGGCTTCGGCCACTTCGGGTGCGGCGACCACTTGTGGCATGTGTCCAATTCCCGGCAGTTCGATCAATTCGGCGCCGGGGATTTGTTCAATCAGGCGTTCGGAATGCCAATCCAGCCCAACCGTGTCGTCCGCAGTTCCATGCACGATTTCGGTCGGAACGGAAATGTCTTTGTAACGCGGTTGCAGGGCGCGGATTTCTTCAAGAAGGTTTGCGCGCTGTTTGGCGTTTGCATGCATCGAAGCGCGGCGGATGGTCAGGCCGGGCCCAAAGTGGCTGGCATAGCCGTCTGGTGCGGACTGAGGGGCAAAAACCTGATCAAGCGCTTTTTCTACGTACCAGTCCGGCACAAATGCGCTGATCAAAGGCAAAGCCAGCGTGTTGCCTGCCGAAGTTGACGCGAGCCTGTTGAACCCATCCAGCGGGGTTTCCCACGGGATCGCAGCGGGGGCGATCAGGACCAAACCCGTGATATTTTCCGGACGTGTAACAGCCCAGGCAAGCGAGACTGAACCGCCGTAACTTTGACCGGCAACAATCGGTCTGTCTGCGCCAAGCAGCGCGGCAGCTTTCTGAAGGATTTCCGCTTGCTCTTCAATCGTTTCCCCGTCGGGGTTAAAGCTACCGCTATAGCCAAGGCCGGGGCGGTCAAAAACGATCACCCGGAAGTTTTCAGCCAAAATCGGAGCCAGAGCAAACGTCATGTCGCGGGTATTCCCGCTGGACCCGTGGATCAGAACAACGTCCGGGCCTTGCCCCATCACGACCGCATGGATTGGGATGCCGTCCACATCGACAATCTGTCCTTCGGGCGGGAAGGACGCTTCGGCGCGCGCTTCGTTTTGTGACGCGCGCCAAACCGTCAACAGAGTAAGGCCGGATAGGAACAGCCCGAGGGTTATGACGGTTTTAACGGCCAATTGCATTCATATCGAATGGGGTCGACTGATAGATCTCATTGATCCAGTTGCCATAGAGCAGATGCGCGTGGCTACGCCACCGGTTCTGCGGAGATTGGCTTGGATCGTCATCCGGATAGTAGTTCTTTGGCACATTGATGGGCGCGCCGCTCGCTACGTCGCGATCATATTCCTGCTTTAGCGTGTCACTTTCATATTCGAAGTGATTGAAAATGTAGATTGCGCGGTGCGCGGGATCCTCAACAAGGCAGGGACCAACTTCTTCGCTGCCCAGCAAGGTCTTCAGCCCCTCAGCACTGTCAATCTCATCCTGTTTCATTTCGGTCCATCGGCTGACTGGAATCACGCAGTCGTCTGAAAATCCTCGAAGAAACGGCGAGGCCGAATCCAGGTTTCGATGCCGGAAGCACCCGAACGCCTTAGCGTCCAGCATGTGTTTCTTAACGTCATGGAAGTGGTTGATCATCGCCATCCCACCCCAGCAAACGCCAAAGGTCGAGTGTACGTTGGTTTGTGTCCAGTCGAATACTTCGCTGATTTCGTCCCAATACGTCACATCCTGAAACTCCAGATGTTCGATTGGTGCGCCAGTGATGATCAGACCATCGAATTTCTGATCCTTGACCTCCTGAAACGGGCGATAAAACTCGGCCATGTGTTCGGCTGCTGTGGTTTTGGTCCGATGCTCAGTCATGCGGATCAGCGACAGGTCGATCTGCAACGGGGTCGCGCCGATCAGGCGGGCGAACTGGTTTTCTGTCTGGATTTTCTTGGGCATCAGGTTCAACAGCCCGATGCGCAAGGGGCGAATATCCTGACGCATAGCCTGATCCTCGGCCATGACCATGACGCCTTCGTTGGTGAGGACGTCAAATGCGGGCAGGTCGGCGGGGATCTTAATTGGCATCAGGTGCTAGCCTTTGGAATTATGGTGTAAGAGCGATAGTTAAGCGCGGTTTGGGCGTGTCTCAAGGGTGCGTTCGATCAACTCGTCGAAATCCGAGGCATCTCTGACGTCGTGCATGTCTTTCGCGTTGATGGATACGCCCCAATTTTCGGCCATCGCCTGATAGCGCGGCTGCCGATGTGCAAGCGCGCGCGCATAGGTCCATCGGACGAAGGCATCCGGGTCAACTTGCGCGGGCTGGCACCCATGTTCATCCAAATAATCCTCCCAGACCTGTGTCAGAAACTCGGGTTGGTAGGACATTGGTTTTGGGGCTTTGTCAAAACGGCGGATCAGCTCGGCTGTATGTTCCTCGTCGCCCTTTAGCCAAATCATCAGCGTCTGGCGTGACAATTCGGATAGGACCTGATCACGAGGGTCGTTTGGATCAACCCACTCACAGATCGAACCACCCGTGTCGCAAATGAAATGAGGGTACTGATACAGGCGTTCTGCGCGGTCGATGAAGTATTCCGTATCCAAAAGGGCGTGAACCTCGGCCATGCGAAACTGTTCCTGCCTGCGGCGATATTCTGACAGTTCCAGCCCGCCCAGCGCCGGATCACCTGGTTTGCCCAGATAAGCGGCAACCGGAGTTAGGTTTTCAAACGTGATGTTCGAGCCGATATAGATTGAGTCCGACAGCAGAAGGTCGCGCAGAAACGGCACTTTCATGGCCTGCGCTTTGGCATTGTCTGCGATGTACTCGCCCATGTATCGCGTTCCGATACGGTAATCGATCGAGTAGTGGAACCAGTCGCCAGAATCGCGCAGGACATTGGACACATAGGTCTTGCCAAGACCCGACATGCCGAAAAACAGCACTTTCTTTCTTGCCGCCTCGCGCCACTCTTTTGCCGAGCTGTAGATCATGGTCCGCTATCCCTTTTTGCGACCTTGCTAAATGGGGCAGGGGGCGGCGTCAATCAGGAGTGGATGAGCGGTTGAGGATCAGCAGCCCCAGCGCGAGCACAGCGAACCCCGCATAGGCCTGAGGCTGCAGTGTTTCATCCCGAAGGATTGCGCCCAAAACAATAGCCACGGGTGGGATTATGAGGGTTACAAGCAATAGGTTACCAGCGCCTGCCATGGCCAGTACGCGGTAATACAACAGATATGCACCCGCCGTAGCAATCAGTGCGTAGTACCCGATGGCCAGCCAGGTTGAGGTCGGCAAAGCAAGCGATGGAACACCATCAACTGCAAGCGTTATCGGCAGGATAACGATGGTTGCGCTTGTAAGCATTCCCGCTGCCGCAACAATCGGTGGGAGGCTAGACAAAGTCTTTCGGGCCCATGCACCCGCCAATGCATATGAGATTGCGCCAGCGATGATCGCCAGTTGTGCGGCGCTTTGCAGATCGAAACTGGTGAAGTTGTTTAACCCAATAGCAATCGCCACGCCAGTAAAGCCCAGCCCCACGCCCAGGGCACGACCTTGAGTCAGTTTTTCATCTTTGAAAAACATGGCCGCGATCAATACGCCAAAGATCGCTGTCGCCGCATTCAGGATCGAGGTCAGGCCCGTTTCGATATGCAACTGCCCCCATGCCATCAGGGTAAAGGGTATCGCGTTATTCAGAAGCCCCATAACCAGAAACGCGCCCCAGATACGCGGGTTATTCGGGATTTTTGTTCCTTTGATCCATACAACGATCCAAAGTGCCAACATCGCCCACAAGACACGATGAAGAACCGAGGTCATGACGGGAATGGTGTCCAGCGCAATCCTGATAGAAACAAAGGACGCGCCCCAGATCAGCCCAAGAAGCAAAAGCTCGGCCCAGGCCTGAGTGGATATGCGTTTCTGCGGTGCCATGCTGATGTTTCGCATTCAGCCGAAGGAAACGCGACCCGAAACATGCGAAAAGGCCCCGCCGATTGGCGAGGCCTTTGATTAGATCGTTTGACGCTTGATCAGTTCAGAGCGTAGGTCAACTGCAGACCAACACTCCAGGCTGAGTTGCCCGAGAACTGACCGCCAGTGGTGGTCGTCGCATCACCAATGTCGGTGTAGCGGATACCGCCCGAAATCTGCGCCTGCTCGAACGAGTAAGTGCCGCCCAGACCAAGGCTCCAGAACCCGTCAGTCGGGCCCAGGTTCGAGACCAAGGCGTCGGTCGAAGTTTCGTAACCAACGGAAACGGCACCCGAGAACGCTTCGGAGAACTGATAACCTACGCCCAGCGTGTAGGTGAAGGTATCGTCTTCGTAATCGACCAGGTTCGAACCGGTGATTGCAACATAGCTTGGCGGAGCCAGAACCGTCTGCGGCCAGTCAACCCAACGGACCGATCCAAAGACCAGAGTCTTGGGTGCAACACCTGTCTGGAAGTCCAGGTTGACCGACTGCGGTGTTTCCACCTCGGTTTCGGAAGAAACCGAAACGAGCGGGGCGGGAACCGGCGGTGGGCGCAAGTTGAAGGTCTCGGTGCCGGTGAAGTCGTGCGTGATCTTCGAGTTGTAGACCAGCGAGACACGTGCCGCGATCTCAGGGCGTTCCCATGCGACACCGACAACATAGCCAAAGTCAACTTCGGCGCCGGGATCAAACGAATACCCAGCCGCAGCAGGGACCGCAACGCTCGCATCTGCGCGCTGGCCACGGATACCACCAATGGCGCTGAACCCGCCGTCGAACTTGTAGCGAAGCAGCGCAGTAATTGCGTCTACGTCAGCTTCGGCGCGCAGGACGTCGTTGTTACGTCCGCCAGCAATAGCAAGCGGGTTTTGCGACAGCGGATAGGCGCTGGGATAGCTGACATCCGCACCGAACGGCTCGTCGTAGATGACCGCAAAATCCAGACGGTCATTGAACGAATGCTTGTACGCAAGGCCCGGCGAAAAGAAGCTGTTTGCCACGTTGCCGGACGGAACGCCATTTTGCGACCCGCTCACGTCCGGGTCAGCATAGCCAAGCCGCAACTGAACAACATTGCCTTCTTCAAATAGAATGTTGACGCCCTGGCCGCTGCGGTCCAAACCGCCTGCATAGGCCCCAGTAGCACCAACGCACACAGCGCACGCCTGTAGAAGCGCTTTTTTCATCTAGTTCCTCCCTCAAAGGTCACTTGTTCGGTCAGCACTAGGGCTTGAGTGGATAAGGCTGACCACCTACATGATGCTCGTTATTCTCTGATGCCTTACCTTATCGTCAACAGGTGGCGGTGCGTTACTTGTTTGGCTGGTGCCCGGGGAGTGTTGCTAAACGGTTACGATTCTCGGCATGAACATTCATAAAGATACCTGAGAAGATCACGGCCGCGCCCAGAAGGGTCCATTGGTCAAGTGGTTCTTGATAGAGAATCATGCCGACGATTGCGATTGTCGGCAGCCGCGCAAAGTCAAAAGGCACCACGACAGTCGCCGGAGCAATCGCCAAAGCGTTCGTTATACAATAGTGGGCAAGCAGCCCCGCCAGACCAACCAACAGCAAAAACGGAGCCGTTTGTGCAGATGGCAAAGCGATCTGTCCGTCTATTCCGGATGCTGCCAAACCCAGAACGGCCTGAATGACAGTCAGCCAGAACATGATGCATCCAATACTGGCGAATTGTGTTAGTTTCTTTGTTGATATTGTCGTCAGTGCAAAGAACACCGCCGAAAGAGCTGCAGTAATCAGGCCGGTGCTTAGGGGGGCGGCTCCGGGGCGGGCAACGATCAGGATACCCGCGAACCCGATAAGTGCCGACATTACCCTTACAGTTGTCAACCTTTCCCCCAGTAGCAAAGGAGACAGAAGAATGACCCAGATCGGTTGCGTAAACTCAAGCGCAAAAACCTGCGCCAAAGGAATAACCGTAACGGCATAAAACCACAGGTTTTGTCCGGTGAAATGCATAGCATTTCGCACACAATGCAGGCCAATGCGCTTGGTGGTAACGTGATGCCACGTGCCGGACAACGTAAGAACCAAGGACACAACAATGATTCCAACAAGGCTGCGGTAAAACATGATTTCAAACGTGTCGTGTGTCACGCTCAACTCACGGCCCGCGATTGCCATAGACGAAAACGACGCAATCGCCCCCGTCATCCAGAGCGCGGCCTTACCGATCTGAGGTTTACTACTATCCATTCACCAGCCTGAAGGAATCTTGGTTTCTGACATGAAACCTATGGGTTTCTGGGCGAAGTTAAACAAAAAGGCCGGGACAGAGCCCGGCTTTTTGTTTCATTCCCACTCGATCGTTCCGGGAGGTTTTGAGGTGATATCATATGTGCACCGATTGATGCCTTTGACTTCGTTGATAATCCGTGTGGCGGTTTCACCAAGGAATTCGTGGGTGAAGGGGTAATAATCGGCGGTCATGCCGTCCACCGAAGTCACAGCGCGAAGCGCGCAGGCGTAATCATACGTTCGTCCGTCCCCCATCACGCCCACGGTGCGCACGGGCAGGATGGCCACGAAAGCCTGCCAGATCTCGTCATAAAGGCCGTGCTTGCGAATCTGGTCGATATAGACCGCGTCCGCCTCGCGCAAGATTTCCAGTTTCTCGCGGGTGATTTCACCGGGGCAACGGATCGCCAGACCGGGGCCGGGGAAGGGGTGCCGGCCAATGAAGCTGGACGGCAGGCCCAATTCGCGGCCCAAGGCGCGAACCTCGTCTTTGAACAGCTCGCGCAGGGGTTCGACCAGCTTCAGGCCCATTTTCTCGGGCAGGCCACCGACATTGTGATGCGACTTGATCGTGACCGAGGGGCCGCCGGAAAAGGACACCGATTCAATGACATCGGGATAGAGCGTACCCTGCGCCAGGAACTCGGCCCCGTCGATGGTGTCGGCGTGTTTCTGGAAAACGTCGATGAACAGCTTGCCGATGATCTTGCGCTTGGTCTCGGGGTCGGACTGGCCTTCCAGCTCGCCAAGGAACAACTCGCTTTCATCCGCATGGATCAGTTGGATGTTGTAGTTGTCGCGGAACATGCCGACGACTTCTTCGGCCTCGTTCTTGCGCAGCAGGCCGTGATCGACGAACACACAGGTCAGCTGATCTCCGATCGCCTCGTGGATCAGGATCGCCGCGACCGAGCTGTCGACGCCACCGGACAGGCCGCAGATGACTTTCTTGTCGCCCACCTGTTCGCGGATCTTGCGGATCATCTCGTCACGATAGGCGCCCATGGTCCAGTCACCCTTGAACCCGGCCAGTTTGACGAAATTCTCGTACAGTTTCGCGCCTTTGGGGGTGTGGTGCACCTCTGGGTGGAACTGAACGGCATAGAAGTGACGCGTGCTGTCGGCGGTGATCGCAAAAGGCGCATTGGGCGAGGTGCCGAACACCTCAAAACCCGGCGCGATTTCGCTGACGTGATCGCCGTGGCTCATCCAGACTTGCTCATCACCCTCGGAAAACCAGCCGTCAAGGATATCTAGGCGACTTTGGGGGGTCACGAAAGCACGACCGAATTCGGCAGTGCCGTGGCCGCTTTCGACCTTGCCGCCCAATTGATGCATCATTACTTGCTGGCCATAGCAGATGCCCAAAATCGGCACGCCATAGTCGAAAATCTCTTGCGGCGCGCGCGGTGAGCCCTTGCGCGTTACGCTGTCGGGGCCGCCCGAAAAAATCACGGCCTTTGGCGCCATCTTGCGCACAAAGTCCATCGTGACATTCTGATATGGGTGGATTTCGCAATAGACGTTCAGCTCACGCAGGCGTCGCGCAATAAGCTGCGTTACCTGGCTGCCGAAGTCGATGATCAGAAGGCGGTCATGGGTGTCCTGGGTCATGGTTGGCTATTAGGTCGCAAGCCTTGCATGTGCAAGCGCAATGACATCATTTGTGCAATTGTGCCTCAGGATAACGCGAATAGGATCTTACATGTCAGAGATCACGTTGCGAAAAGCCACTCTTGCTGATGTAGGCAAGGTCACGAATTGTCTCGTTGCCGCTTATGCACCCGCATTGCGCGATATTCCGGATCTGCCGGATGTAACAGGGGGTGTGGCCGATGACATCCGGTCCCATGGCGGGGTTGTGGCCGAGATGAATGCTGAAATCGTGGGATACATCGTTTTTGGGCAAGTGGACGATGCACTGATGATATTCAATCTTGCGGTGGCACCCGACGCACAAGGCCGAGGGATCGCCGGACGATTGCTGGACCAAGCCGAAAGCGTTGCGCGCGACAGAAAAATTTCGCGCCTTAGGCTGCGGACTCACCGTTTGATGCATTTGACGGTGTCCATGTACCAACATCTGGGCTGGGACGTGGAAAAACAAAGCGAAAACAGATTGCTATTGGGCAAGCCCATATCAAAGTTACCCTGATCAACTAACTAGTGCGCCCAACGGAAATGTCGCTTTTTCACCTGTAGCGCCGTAATCTATATGCTTTGCCCCTGTCAGCTCCTGTAACAGAATTCTCAAACCAACCAACACACGGGATCTTCACATGGCTGAGGCAAACACCCGGCGCAGGGCGAGAGGTGGCGGTGGTGCTGCCCGCCGCGCCGAGCGCACCGCGGTACGAATCGAAACGGCAAAATACATCGAACGCAATATTCCGAACTTTGAAGTTCTGAATGAAGAAGCGTTGCAGATCATCGAAACCAACGCCGAAACCATTCTGGCCGAGGTCGGTGTCAACTTTGTCGACAACCCCGCCGCACTGGAGCGTTGGAAGGACGCGGGCGCAGATGTGGATGGCGAGCGCGTCCGCATCCCCCGTGGGCTGGCGCGCGAGCTGATCAAAACCGCCCCCAGCGAGTTCACCCAGCACGCTCGCAACCCCGAGAAATCGGTAGTCATCGGTGGCCGCAATCTGGTTTTGGCCCCGGTCTATGGCCCGCCCTTCGTGCGTGATGCGCAGGGTGGCCGTCGCTATGCGACCATGGACGACTTCAACAAGTTCGTGAAGCTGGCTTATATGTCCAAGTGGCTTCATCACTCGGGCGGCACGGTCTGCGAACCCACCGACATCCCGGTAAACAAGCGCCATTTAGATATGCTGATGGCGCATATGACCCTGTCGGACAAGCCGTTCATGGGGTCCGTTACAGATCCGTCACGCGCGCAGGATTCGGTTGAGATGTGCGAGATCCTGTTCGGCAAGGAATTCGTGCAGGAAAACACGGTCATGACCTCGCTGACCAACATCAACTCGCCGATGACATTCGACGATGTGATGATGGGCTCGTTGGAAGTCTACGCGGCCAACAATCAGGCGTGCATCATCTCGCCCTTCATCGTCGGCGGCGCGATGGCGCCGGTCTCGGTTGCAGGAACGCTGACGCAGGTTCTGGCAGAGGTTCTGGCCGGTGTGGCCTATAGCCAGATCATCCGTCCGGGTGCGCCTGCAATCTTTGGTGCGTTCGTGTCGTCGATCGACATGAACTCGGGCGCGCCGACCTTTGGGACCCCCGAGGCGTCTATGGTCACCTACGGCGCGGGCCAGTTGGCACGTCGTCTGGGGCTGCCGTTCCGCTCGGCCGGGTCGTTCTGCGGCTCAAAACTGCCGGACGCACAGGCCGCTTATGAGACCGCGAACTCGTTGAATATGGGTCTGATGGCCGGTGTGAACTTCATGCTGCACTCCTGCGGCTGGCTGGAGGGTGGTCTGGTGGCCGACTTTGAAAAGTTCGTCATGGATGCCGACCAATTGGGCGTTCTGCACGGTATCGCCAAAGGCGTGGCCTATGATGAGAACGCGCAGGCCATGGATGCGATCCGCGAAGTCGGCCCCGGAGGTCACTATCTGGGATGCGCTCATACGCAGGCCAACTTCAAAGAGGCGTTCTGGAAGTCCGATCTGCTGGATTACAAGCCGTTCGAAACTTGGGAGGACGAGGGCGGTCGTGACACGCGTCAACTGGCGACGTCGCGGGTCGAACATTTGCTGGCCAACTATCAGCAACCGCAGCTCGACCCAGGCGTCCATGCCGCTCTGAATGAGTACATTGAAAAGAAAAAGGCATCCATGCCGGACGCCTTTACCTAAGTCAGTGATATTGAGGGGCGCGACTGGCTTTGAACAGTTGCGCCTCTCCCAGCAGCGCGATCAGAATATCCAGATGCCGAACCAGAGAATAGGCAGCGTCTTCGGCCATTCTTTGTGCGTTGGATTCTTTCTCCATATCAATCAAGCGAACGAGGGCCGCCCCGTTTCCGGGCAATGAACCATATCCCAAAATTCGCTGTAGATGACGATCCCGATCATAATCTTGCGCGCCGTGCTTTGCAGCGCGAGCCAACAGGCGCGGGCGGCGTAGGGTCGAGATCATTGTCATCAGGTCTTGCATTTCAAAGTTCCATTGCTGTGTGGCAGTTGCCCTGTGTGTCACACAACCTAAGCGGGTGTTGCCTCAACCGCGGTCTGGCCGAACTCTGACTTCATGAGTGTTTATGTTTTTAAAACAAATCTGGTTCTTGTCCTCGCTGGTTAACGAACGAGTAACGAAAGCGACTCTAGTTAGAATTGGTTAACAAATTCACCGGGGGCGATAGAGAACAGAATTGCATTGTCTACGAGGGCAACTAACTATGGAAAATAACATGGCTTTCACCATTCCGGCTTGGGTTCCTGAGGGGGCGCAGCGGTATCTTGCACATACCGAAACCGGACAGTCGATCCGCGACATTGCGCGATCAGCAGGGTGCCATGCGTCAACCATACTCAGGCAGATAAGACGTATCGAGTCGCGTCGGGACGATCCATTGGTGGATGCCGCGCTGCAATCTTTGGCTGACCAGCATTTTTCGGAAAACGCAGCCAAAGATGAACCATTGGCTAACATTCGGGGCGATGACATCGCCGCAGCCGAAGAAGAATTTGAGCGTGAGGCATTAAGAGTTCTGCGACGGCTTTGCGAGACCGGGTCAGTCTTAGCCGTTGCCGAAGATATGGACAAAGCCGTGGTCGTTCGTGGCACGGGCGATCAGGGAAGCACACGAACGGCTGTCGTCGATTGCAGGGTTGCTCAGGCTCTTGCCCTAAAAGACTGGATCGTCTGTGACAATCCGGGCCGTATCTCACGGTACCGTATCTCTTCTGCCGGGCGAACCGCGCTGAGTCAGTTGATGGCCGAGGTGGAAAACCGGGCGAGGACACGCAATGAAATCGGAATGTCCGAAGCGCAATCTCCGTTCCAGCCAATGACTGCAAAGGCTCAGGCTGAGGGGGCGGGGGATCGACCCCGCAGAATTCGCTACAGTGCCGCGGAAAGCCCATTGATCGGGCTAGCGCGCCGACGTGATCGGGACGGAAAGCCGTTTCTGGACGAAACGCTGGTCAGCGCCGGAGAACGCCTGCGGGAGGATTTTGAGTTGGCGCAGGTCGGGCCAAAGGTCGCGCAGAACTGGGATCACTTCCTGACCGCCGGAGGGCGCGGCAGCTTTGGGAACCATAGCGGTGACGGTTGCGGGTCATCGGAAGCCCGCAATCGTGTTGAGAGTGCCCTTTCCGATCTTGGCCCCGGATTAAGTGACGTTGCATTGCGTTGCTGTTGTTATCTTGAAGGGTTGGAATTGGCCGAAAAGCGGATGGGATGGTCTGCTCGGTCCGGAAAAATCGTACTGCGGATCGCACTTCAAAGGCTCAAACGACACTATGAGGAAAAGGCTGAGCAACACCGACTTATAGGGTGATCGGACCAGCGATAGTTCTACCTTGCGGGAGTGCCGCGATGTGATAGTCAAAGGTTATGAATTTTACCCTTAGGCAGTTGCAGTACTTTAACGCCGTGGCCGAACAGCGGAATTTTGGCAGGGCTGCGCAGGTTTGCCATGTTTCGCAACCCGCTTTGTCCGTTCAGATCAAGGCGTTGGAAGAGACACTTGGCGGAACGCTGTTTGAACGGCAAGCCCGCGATATTCTGCTGACCCCGTTGGGACGGGATGTGCTGGATTATGCAAGGCAGGTTCTGGGGGCCGCAGATCGACTGGATCAATTTGCAAAGGATCAGTCGGGTGGTCATAGATCGCTTTCGATTGGGATTATTCCAACAATTGCCCCGTACCTGCTGCCAGGGGTTCTTGCCGGACTTCGCGCGGCGGATGTTTCTTTGAAGGTTCAGATACGAGAGGCAAGAACAGAGAGACTGCTGTCGATGCTTCGTGCGGGGGAGGTTGATGCCGGTTTGTTGGCATTGCCGGCTGTAGGTCCCGAGTTGTTTGAGCTTCCGTTATTCGAAGACCGTTTTCTTTTGGCGGGCAGCGCCGTGCGGTTGCAGTCCATGCCGCAAGATCCTGAGGCGCTGCATCCACTGGATCTGCAGGCAACACAGCTCATGCTGCTGGATGACGGTCATTGCCTTACGGATCAGGCGCTGGAGGTGTGTGGACAGGATCGAAGCAGTGGGTTGATCAACATGGGCGCGTCTTCGCTGGCCACCTTATCCCGGCTGGTCGCCGAGGGATTTGGTCTGACGCTGATGCCCGAACTTGCCGCCCGCGCCGAGACTGAGGCCGTTCCCGGCCTAAAGCTGCAGCGTTTCGGTGCGCCCCAACCATTCCGAACAATCGGTCTGGTGCGTCGTATGTCCACCAGCGCGGAAGATTGGTTCGACAGTCTGGCCGATGTCATACGTCAGGTTGGCGAAGACATTGTTGCTGAGACGCGAAAGTAAGAAGACCCGCCGGGGCGGGTCTTAATTTTTGCGCGTATGCGTTTAAGCGAGGGCGGGCTCTTTCGCCTCATCCAGATGCTTCATCAGGTTGTCGGGCGATGACACGCCGTAAGGATCTTCGGGACAGTTGTCCATCAGGCCGGGTTCTTCAAACCAAGCCTCGACCACACCGTCATTGACAACGGCAGCGTAACGCCAAGACCGCATTCCGAAACCAAGGTTGTCCTTGTCTACCAACATGCCCATTTTCCGGGTGAATTCGCCGGAACCATCAGGGATGACCTTTACGTTCTTCAGGCCCTGATCCTGTGCCCATTTGTTCATGACAAAGCTGTCATTCACTGACATGCAGTAAATGTCGTCGATTCCCTTTTCCACAAAATTGGCAAAACCGTTTTCGAACCCGGGAAGCTGGTAGGTCGAGCATGTTGGCGTAAATGCGCCCGGCAGAGAAAACAGGATGACCCGCTTGCCCGCGAAGTAATCCGCTGTGGTTTTGTCTTCCCAACGAAATGGATTCGGCCCTTCGATGGCTTCATCGCGAACGCGGGTGTGGAAGGTGACAGCAGGTAGTTTTGTGCCGGTTTTCATCAACAAGCTCCTGTGATTCATGATGATTTGGCACGTATTTAAAATAGTTCTAAATTGGCTTCAACGTCAGAATTGCTGCAACCGCGAATTACTCGAGGTCATTGAAAAAACGTCCATAATTTGCCCGGAATTGTTCATATATTCTGCGTTTCCGAAATGCAGATACTGTGTTGCATGTCAGCTATGTGTCGGTGGCATGGTACAGTTTGACGTACTATGTTAGAGCAAAGCAAATTGACCCAAAGTCAGGAAAGCCAGCCGTGCGTGATCTGAAGATCCCCGAACAACGTCACCCTGAAAAGGCACATCGCCCGGACAACGCGCAGCCCAAAAAGCCCAGTTGGATTCGCGTCAAAGCACCGGGCGGCAAGGGCTACGCCGATACGCGCAAGATTATGCGGGACAACAACCTTGTCACCGTCTGCGAAGAAGCTGGTTGCCCGAACGTCGGTGAATGCTGGAGCCAAGGCCACGCCACCATGATGATCATGGGCGAAATTTGCACACGGGGCTGTACCTTCTGCAATATTGCGACCGGGCGGCCTGACGATCTGGATGTTTTCGAACCCGGGCGTGTTGCCCATGCGGTCGAGAAACTGGGTTTGAACCATGTCGTCATCACCTCGGTCGATCGTGATGATCTTACGGATGGCGGGGCGGACCACTTTGCGCAGACCATTCGCGCCATTCGCCATCGGTCCCCCAAAACGACCATCGAAATTCTGACGCCCGACTTTCTGAAATGCGAGCCCGCGGTTTTGGAAGTCGTGGTCGAGTCCAAGCCGGACGTGTTCAACCATAACCTTGAAACCGTACCGGGGCTTTATCCCGAGGTTAGGCCCGGCGCGCGGTATTTCCATTCTTTGCGCCTTTTGCAGCGTGTGAAAGAGCTTGACCCGTCTATCTTTACCAAATCCGGCATCATGGTTGGTCTGGGTGAAAGGGAACAAGAGGTGCGACAGGTCATGGATGACATGCGCGCGGCGGACATCGACTTTTTGACGATCGGCCAATACTTGCAACCCACGCCCAAGCACCACGGCGTCGACAGGTTCGTAACACCGGAAGAGTTCGCATCGTATGAGAAAGCGGCTTATGGCAAAGGGTTTCTGATGGTGTCGGCAACGCCGCTGACCCGCTCGTCCTACCACGCTGGCGATGACTTTGCGCGCCTGCGGGTTGCGCGTCAAAAAATGCTGGAACAAGGGTGACCCCGGACGCCCTTGAACGGCTCACGCTCTTACGCCGCGATCTTCACCGTTACCCCGAACTATCCGGGCAGGAACGAGAAACTTCGGCGCGCGTGGTCGGTTTGTTATCCGATCTTGGTGCGGACCGTATCTTGCAAGGGTTGGGCGGCTATGGAGTCGCTGCGGTCTTTGAAGGCAGCAAGCTCGGCCCGACGGTCGCCATTCGCTGCGAGTTGGACGGCTTGCCAATTCAAGAAATAAGCGACGTGGACTATGTGTCGCAGAACGCTGGTAATGGCCATTTATGTGGGCATGACGGCCATATGGTCATGGTGCTGGGTGTTGCTGAGGCGCTAAAGCGCAATAGGCCCTCCAAAGGGCGCGTCGTGCTGATTTTTCAGCCCGCCGAAGAAACCGGGAAAGGCGCTGAGGCATTCCGAAATTCGCCTGAGTTTTCTGACATCGCCCCAGATTATGTTTTTTCTCTTCACAATTTGCCGGGATTGAACCTTGGTTCGGTTGAACTGTGCGAAGGGCCTGCAAATTGTGCCTCTTGCGGAATGAAGGTGACACTGGTCGGAAAAACCTCTCATGCCGCGGCGCCGCAAGATGGGGTATCTCCGGCATTTGCGCTGTCCGGGTTGATCCCGAAATTGGCCAGCCTAAGCAGCGGTGACGATCTGGACGAGCAATTTGCGCTGGCGACGATCACTCATGCGAATTTGGGCGAGCGGACATTCGGCGTTGCACCTGGGCAAGCAGAGTTATGGGTGACCTTGCGCACTGTGACGGATGCCAGAATGCATCGGATGATGGCGGACGCCGAAGCGTTGGTGCGGGACGCCGCGGCGTCTGATGGGTTGGCGTGCCAGATCACTTATGACGATGTGTTTGAAGCCTGTGTCAACCATCCTGAGGCTGTCGAAAATCTGCAGACTGCATGCAAAACGCATGGCGTGCCTTGCAAGCTTGTCCAAAGCCCGCAGAAATTCTCCGAGGATTTCGGCCAGTTTTCCAAAGGTGCAAAGACGGCGATGTTCTGGTTGGGCGCAGGCCGGACGCACCCGCAATTGCACAACCCGGATTATGATTTTCCGGATGATTTGATACCTATCGGAACCAAAATATTCCTGTCTTCTATCCAGCAGATTTTGGGCGGAGTCAGGGATTAAAGCGGGGTCATTGGGTTTTCGCCCAGTCAGGCCACCAGCCAAAATGCTCAATACCGCCGATCACCAGTACAAGAAAGATCACACCAAACACGTACTTGACCCGACGCTGTGATGGAGGGTTGCGAGCCCATTGTGACATACGCAAGAAATGGCGTGGGTTCATATTGGCCTTCTAACCCTCAACAAAGCGCACTTTGCCGATGAAGGGCAGGTTGCGATTGCGTTGGGCGTAGTCGATTCCATAGCCGACGACAAATTCGTCCGGTATTTCGAACCCGATCCAATCCGAGCGGAAGTCAACCTCGCGCCGGCTCGGTTTGTCGAGCAGAGCAATGGACTTGAGGCGGCTGGGCTTTCGACTGTTCAACAGCTTGGTCACATGATTCAACGTATGGCCTGTGTCGACGATGTCTTCGACCACCAGCACGTCACGCCCTTCAATTGCGCCACGCAAGTCTTTGAGAATACGAACTTCACGACTGCTTTCCATTGAATCGCCGTAGGATGACGCCTCGAGGAAGTCCACCTCGATCGGCAGGTCGAGTTCGCGTACAAGATCGGCGATGAAGACGAAACTTCCGCGCAGCAGGCCGACTACGATCAGCTTGTCGGTATTCCCAAATTCCTGTGATATCTCGCGGCAAAGCTCTTCGATCCGGGCGGCGATCGCCTTGGCCGAGATCATCTCGTCTATCACATATGCGCGGTCTGTCATCACTGCCCCCTTGATCTTTGGCGCGCAACATACGACATGACGCGCCATTGTCACCTGCAAATAGCGGACCGCCATGCCAACCCATTCCGAGACACGTCACCTGCCGTATACTGCCCAGCAGATGTATGACCTTGTCGCGGATGTGGCCAAGTATCCGCAGTTTCTACCGTGGTGCGCGGCTGCCCGGATCAGACGCACCTATGCGGCGGGCGAGGCCCAGGTGCTTGAGGCCGATCTTGTGATCTCGTTCAAAGTGTTCCGCGAACGGTTCGGCAGCCGTGTGACATTGCACGCCGAGGATCGGCGGATCGACACCGAGTATCTGGACGGGCCATTCAAATACATGAAATCCGATTGGCAGTTCGAGGATGCGCCCGAGGGGGGATGCAACATCTCATTCCACGTGGATTTTGAGTTCAAGAACGCGATCCTGCAGGGCATCATCGGCGTCGTCTTTAACGAGGCCATGCACCGGATTGTTCAGGCGTTCGAGAGCCGGGCTTCCGATTTATACGGCTAAGCCTTTACCAGGAATGGGCGCACGCTAGACTGCGCCTCATGACCGAATTCACTTCAGCTCTGGCCGAGTTTGCATCCGGCCCAATTTCGACCTCGTCCCAGACCCGTATTGTGACGTCCCTTTCGGTACTCGACTGGATGGCCGTTGGTCGTGCGGGCGCCGACGAACCCGTTTCCATGACGGTGCGCGATCTTGTTATGGGCGAAGGCGGCACAGGGCAGGCGCATCTATTTGGTGGCGGCCGTGCGCCTTTGCGAGGTGCCGCTCTGGTTAATGGGACAGTTTCTCATGCGCTGGATTACGACGACACGCATTTCGCCCATATCGGGCACCCGTCGGTCGCGGTGCTGCCAGCAGCGTTGGCGCTATGTGAATGGGATGACCGGATACTTGTAGATTTTCTCGAGGCCGCTTTGGTCGGGATGGAGCTGTCCATCCGGATGGGGCTGTGGCTGGGGCGGGACCATTATCAGGCCGGGTTCCACCAAACCGCGACGTCCGGAGCGTTTGGAGCGGCGACTGCAGCGGGACGGGTGCTTGGCTTCGATGTGGATCAGATGCGCAAGGCTTTGGGTCTGACGGCCACCCGGGCGGCTGGTTTGAAAGCTCAGTTTGGAACGATGGGCAAACCCTATAATGCGGGGCTTGCTGCATCAGCGGGCGTCGAAGCCTCGCTGTTGGTCGCCAAGGGTTTTGAGCCCAGTTCCGATGCGTTGGAAGGGCCGTTTGGTTTCGGTGCAACGCATCAAGGTCAATCCGCGGCAGAAGCAGCATTGAACGGGTTAGGGGAGGATTGGCTGTTTGAGTCGGTCAGCCACAAATTCCATGCCTGTTGTCATGGCCTGCACGCGGCGCTTGAGGCCGCCTTGGAACTGGACATGGCGGAACCGGAAGTGGCCGAAATCAAGATCATGACCCACCCACGTTGGATGAGCGTGTGCAATCAGATGTCGCCCACAACGGGGTTAGGGGCCAAGTTTTCCTATCGGACAGTGATTGCGATGCAAGCGCTGGGTTATGACACGGCTTTACCAGCCAGCTATTGCAAAAAAACATGCGCCGATCCGCGTTTGCTCTCGCTGCGTGACCGCGTGACGGTCGAGGCGGATGAAACGCTGTCCGAAACCCAAGCCCACCTAACCCTGCTGCGCCGCGACGGTATCCGCAAAGAAGCCAGCCATGATCTGCTGACCCCAATGCCCTTGTCCGAGCGCGAGGATCGGGTGCGCGGCAAGGCTACCAAGCTGATTGGCGGCGACGAAGCGGACGCGATCTGGTCGATGCTGCGCACCGGAGGCCGCGCCCGCGATCTGGCAGAGCTGCTGGCGGGCTAGACGACGCGCCAGTGCAGCGGGAAACCGGGATCGAACACAGTGACGGGGCCGTCACCGGATTCGATCTTATCGGGATATGCGACCGGCGCGCCCTTGGTCAAAGTGATCGTGTCCTCATTCACCGGCAGGCCGTAAAATCCGGGGCCATTGAGCGACGTAAACCCTTCCAGCTTGTCCAAAGCGCCTTCACGGTCGAACATCTCGGCCACCAGCGACATGGTGTTTGTCGCGGTGAAACACCCGGCGCAGCCACAGGCCATCTCCTTGTTGGCATCCGTATGCGGCGCGCTGTCGGTGCCCAGAAAGAACCGCGCATCGCCCGAGGTTGCAGCAGCCAAAAGCGCCAGCCGGTGTTCTTCACGCTTGGCGACGGGCAGGCAATAGTAATGCGGCTTGATCCCGCCGACCAAAATGTGGTTGCGGTTGATGATCAGATGATGAGCTGTGATCGTCGCGCCCAGATCACTGTCATTGGCCTTGACGTAGTCTACACCGTTCGCGGTGGTAATATGCTCCATCACCACACGCAGACCGGGAGTCGATTTACGGATCGGGTCCAGAACACGGTCGATGAACACGGCCTCGCGGTCGAAAATATCGATCTCCGCATCCGTGACCTCGCCATGCACACACATCGGCAGGCCAATCTCGGCCATCTTTTCAAGCACCGGACGTATCTTGTCGAAATCCCGCACGCCCGAGGCCGAATTCGTCGTGGCCCCCGCCGGATACAGCTTGCACGCCTTGATCAGCCCACTAGCATGGGCGGCAGCGACGTCCTCGGCGTCTGTGTCCTCGGTCAGATACAGGGTCATCAGGGGCTCGAACGTCATCCCATCAGGTAGAACGGCCAGAATACGGTCGCGATAGGCAGCGGCCTGATCGCCGCGCACCACGGGCGGCACGAGGTTCGGCATGATGATCGCACGGGCAAAATGGCGCGCGGTTTCGGGCAGGACGGCTTCCAGCATAGCGCCATCGCGCAGATGCAGATGCCAGTCGTCGGGGCGGCGGATCGTCAGGGTGTCGGTCATGGCCCCCGGCTAGCACAGTGCGCGCGGCCGCGAAAGGCCTCGATTTTGCAGCTATCCCTTGTCAACTTGTCGGAACGTCGTAAGTCACCTGAAAGCTGATGGTCTTGACGCGCGCGTGCGGTCATGAACTGTTGTGCCGAAGGGGAGAAAACCATGACGCAGCCAAATTCTATCGACGCCGTTCAGGCCATGCTGGGCGAACAGGGTTATGTCTGTGGCCGGGCCTTGGCCACGGTGGTCTTCCTGTCGCTGAAACTGGGCCGCCCGCTGTTTCTGGAAGGCGAGGCAGGGGTCGGCAAGACCGAGATCGCCAAGGCGCTGGCTTCCGGGTTGAACCGCCGCCTGATCCGGCTGCAATGCTTCGAGGGGCTGGATGCGTCCTCTGCCGTCTACGAATGGAACTTCCCGGCGCAGATGGTTGCGATCCGTACTGCCGAAGCCTCAGGCGGCGCGGATCGGGGTTCACTTCAGACCGAGCTTTTCTCGGATGACTACCTTATCGAACGCCCTTTGCTGCAGGCCATGCGCCCGGACGAACACGGTGCGCCGGTCTTGCTGATTGATGAACTCGACCGCACGGATGAGCCTTTCGAGGCATTCCTGCTCGAAGCCCTCAGCGATTTTCAGGTGACGATCCCCGAGCTGGGTACTGTGCAAGCGCCCGAGCCACCTATTGTCATTGTCACCTCGAACCGCACGCGCGAAGTGCACGACGCTCTGAAACGCCGCTGCCTCTACCACTGGGTTGACTACCCGAACTTCGAGCGTGAGATCGAAATCCTCCACGCCCGTGCCCCCGAAGCTGCCGAAGCCCTCAGCCGCGAGGTGGTGGCCTTTGTTCAGCACCTGCGCACCGAAGACCTGTTCAAGAAACCGGGCGTGGCTGAAACGATTGACTGGGCCAAGTGCCTGCTGGCGCTCGATGTGATCAACCTAAGTCCTGAGGTTATTGGCGATACGCTGGGCGCGATCCTGAAATACCAGGACGATATCCAGAAACTTCAGGGGTCCGAGGCGAAACGCATTTTGGACGAAGCCAAAGCCACTCTTGAACCGGCCTGATGCTTCTTCTGTTCAAAAATACTTCGGGGGTATGGGGGCAGAGCCCCCATGATTTTTGATGGTCGAACAACTCCCGCTGGATATCCCTGAAAATCCAAAGCTGGCGCAGAACATCACGCATTTTGCCCGGGCTCTGCGCAAAGCCGGACTGCCTATTGGTACGGGCCGTGTGGTGGACGCCATTCGCGCGGTTCAGGCGGCGGGTTTCTCCGAAAAACAGGATTTCTATTGGACCCTGCACGCCTGTTTCGTGAACCGTCCTGAACATCGAACTGTTTTCGCGCAAGTCTTTCGCATGTACTGGCGTGATCCGCGCTATATGGAGCACATGATGGCCATGATGCTGCCTGCCGTGCGGGGCGTTCAAGAGGATCGCAAGGCCGATGCGGGCGAAAAACGCGCGGCCGAGGCTCTATTGGACGGTGTCGAGCGTGACCTTCCTGAAACGTCTGAATCCGAGGAAGAGACCGAACTTGAAATCGATGCATCGCAAACGGCGTCGTCTGAGGAACGGCTGCACAGCCTTGACTTTGAGCAGATGAGCACGGCCGAGATCGCACTGGCGAAGCGCATGTTGGCGCGGATGACCCTGCCCGTAAAACCCATCGAGTCGCGGCGTGGGCAGGCCAGCCATTTGGGAACCCGCATTGACCGCGCTCGAACCTTGCGCGCAGCCATGCGTCAGGGCGGAGAACTGCGGGACATCGCGCATCTCAAGCCGAAACCGCGCTGGCCCAATCTTGTCGTGCTTTGCGATATTTCGGGGTCAATGAGCCAATACAGCAGGATCATCCTGCACTTCCTTCATACGGTTTCAAACGCAAAGGGGGCGGGCTGGGCCAAGGTTCACGCGTTTACCTTCGGCACCCGACTGACCAACATCACACGGCATTTGCAGCAACGCGATGTGGATGCAGCACTTGCTGCGGCAGGGTCCGAAGCGCAGGATTGGGAAGGGGGAACCCGCATTGGTGATTGCCTGCACATCTTCAATCGAGACTGGTCTCGGCGTGTTATGGGGCAGGGTGCAGTCGTGTTGTTGATTTCCGACGGGCTGGACCGCGGAGAACCCGAGGCTCTGGCGAAGGAAACTGAGCGTTTGCACTTGTCATCGCGCCGCCTGATCTGGCTGAACCCGTTGCTGCGCTGGGATGGGTTTGCGCCCAAGGCGCAAGGTGTTGCAGCAATGCTGCCTCATGTTGACAGCTTTCGTGCGGGACATTCCATTGCCTCGCTAGAGGACCTGGCCGCTGTAATCTCGAAACCTGACGATGTGGGTGAGAAAGCGCGGCTCATGTCCGCGCTTTCTGAATGATGTTTAACTCAGTTGTTCTTCGTTGCACTTGCGGGCCATTTCCATGGCCTTGTAAGTGCCCGTCAGATCAACGGTAAAGGCGAATTCCTTTTCGGGGAACACGACCATGACCTTTTGCTTGGCGATGTCCTCGGCAAATTGCGGGTCGTCCGACAGGACATAGCCGCCCGAGTATCCTTTGGTGATGTTGCCCTTCATGCCGGTCGCTTCGCCGATATAAAGGTTATCACCCAACAGAACGGCCACGGCCTCGGTGTCGCCGCGTTTGATATCGGTCTTGGCTTTGGTGAAAACGCCAACATATCCAACACCGCGATCTTCGGTCAGGCCCATCTGAACTACATTTTCCGAGTCATCCACCGCTTCGATCAGGCAGGACTTCTTGTCTTGGTCGATGAATACTTTCCAGCCCTCAACCTCGCCATAGCGCAGGAATGTGTCTGCAGATGCGATCGTCGATGTGAACAGACCAATGGCTATTCCCAGTGTAACAATGCGTTTCAACTCTCTGTCTCCGTTGTAAAAATGAGATCTGTTATACGCTGAATGCTGCCAGCGGTGGGCCCAAGCTACGACCAGAGCACACGACAATCAACGGTTTGAAAAATCCGCCGCGAACTGAGCCTTTTTGCGCCGAACACGCGCCAAGATCCAACAGGTTAGGAACGGTCACGAACATATTGGCCTTTAGGCTCACTTTTCATTGCGGCAAACCTCCCTATGTTGGATCAGAATACGCCGGGAGGGTGCCATGGACAGATTCGACAACAGCCCGGAAACGGCTTTGCGTTGGTATGATGAAGGTAAATCTGCCGCTCTTGCCACTGTCGTTGAAACCTGGGGCAGCGCGCCGCGCCGTGTCGGAGCGCAATTGGTCATCGGTGGAGATGGCCGGATCGAAGGGTCAGTGTCAGGCGGTTGCGTCGAAGGCGCGGTCATCGTCGAGGCACTGGAAGCGATTGACGAAAAAGAGGCGCGATTGCTGGAATTCGGTGTCAGCGACGAAGACGCTTTTGCCGTTGGGCTTGCCTGCGGCGGAACGATCCGGGTTCTGGTAGAACCTATCGGAAGCGTACTGCCCGAAGCCATGTTGCGGGAACTGGTCGACGCGAGGGCCGGGCGTGAGCCTGTCATCTACGAGGTCAATGTTGAAACGGGTCAAAGGGCCCTGAAACGAGATGCCTATCCGCAGCGCGTGCGAATGGACCGATCGGGTTTTGAGGAGGACGGAAAGACATTTGTGGCAGTCCATAACCCTCCGCTACGTCTGATTATCGTTGGTGCTGTTCATATTGCGCAGGCGCTGGTGCCGATGGCGCGGATTGCCGGGTACGACCCCGCGATCATCGACCCGCGGGATGCGTTTGCCTCGGACTCGCGTTTTCCGGGGGAAACTATACTAACCGATTGGCCTGACGAAGCCGTTGCCAAGCTCGGGTTGGATGTGCGTACCGCCGTCGTTTTGCTGACCCATGACCCCAAGCTGGATGATCCGGCGCTTGAATCTGCGCTTCGGGCCGGGGTGTTCTATATCGGTGCCTTGGGGTCTACCCGAACGCATGCGAAACGCGTTGCCCGACTGACCGAGGCAGGCTTCACCAAAGCCCAGATTGACCGCATCCATGGCCCGATTGGTTTGGATATCGGGGCCGCCGACCCGTCGGAGATTGCGGTGGCAATTCTGGCTCAGATGACCGCTGTACTAAGAGGCAAGGCGTGAAATTCGGACCCATTCCCGTAGCTGATGCAAACGGCGCGATACTTGCCCACTCGGTCAAGGTTGGTGAAAGTAAACTACGCAAGGGGATTGTTCTTGCGCCTGAACATCTTGTTCAGTTGACGGCTGCGGGCCACGCCTCGGTTACGGTAGCGCGGCTGGAACCGGGTGACTGCCATGAAGACGATGCCGCGCAGATGTTGGCGGACTCGCTTGCGCCAGACCCAGGCGCGGTCGGGCTGCGCGTGACGTCGCCCTTCACCGGTCGGGTGAACCTGCTTGCGGATGGGCCGGGTGTCGTCGTTTTGGATGTCGATGCGCTTGAGGAATTCAATCGGGTCAATCCGATGATTACCGTGGCGACTGTCCCGCAATATCAGCAGATGAGCGAAGGGGGGATGGTCGCGACAATCAAGATCATTTCCTATGCCGTGCCGGGGGCTGATGTGCTGCATGCCTCTCGTCTTGCGAAGGCTTCCATTCGATTGGTCCAACCGACGCTGAAAACAGCGGGGCTTGTGGTGACAGATATCCCCGGCGGACCGCCCAACGAAAAAGGTATTGCGGCGATCCGGAACCGGGTCGAAACCTTGGGAATGCAGCTTACGGATGTGCGTATTGTCCCGCATAGCCCCGAGCCCTTGGCTGAGGCGATTGCAGCAATGTCCGGTGATCTGGTGATGATCTTGACCGGCTCTGCGACATCCGACGCTTATGATGTGGCACCCCAAGCGGTTCGCGCCGCCGGAGGGCAAGTGGATCGGTTTGGCATGCCTGTAGATCCCGGAAACCTGTTGTTTTTGGGATCATTGGAATCTCGGCCCGTGATCGGGCTGCCGGGATGTGCGCGATCTCCGGCATTGAACGGGGCCGACTGGGTGTTGTCCCGCGTGGCGTGCGGGGTCGAAACAACGGGTGTCGATATTGCGGGGATGGGCGTTGGCGGCTTGCTCAAGGAAATTCCTACACGGCCACAGCCACGTTCATCGCGAAAGCGTAATTGAGCTCTGGCAATTCGCCATACCACAGAAAAATCGCAGTTTTTTGTTCTCAAATGAAAATCCTCGTGTTTAACTCTCGTTAAGGGAAAACACGAAATGGGAGGAATTCATGACACAGGTCTCGATGACTGTGAACGGCGTAGCTGTGAGCGGTGAGGTTGAGGGTCGGACGTTGTTGTCTGGTTTTTTGCGCGAG